>NZ_JACWMX010000010.1 GCF_014773245.1 Mucilaginibacter glaciei
ATAATTTATTCTCTATCTCTTTTAAGAACTTTGCGCTTCACCTCGCGGCTCTGCTTTATGTTGTCGGTCATTGCGACCTCAACTTTCAATTTTTATCGTTTGAAATTGCTTCAAACTCTCAACTCTTTGTCTCCCTCGTTTCCGATTCTCGACTCCCTCGTTTTGGGATTGCAAAGGTAAAAACCTTTTCTTTATTTACAAACTTTATTTTTTTAATTTCTAAAGCTTGGTTTCAATGTACTCTCCGCAATTTTTGTTGCCTCATTTGCGGAGTGCAAAGGTGCAAATAATTTTAACGTTTGTCAAGTGAAATTTTCACTTTTTTAACTCTTTTTTTATTTGCTGAACCTTCAAAAAACGACGCCCTTTTGATTTGAGCGGATACAAATGTAAGGAGAAAACACCTATCAGCCTAAAGAAATTTTCAAATAATTAAAACAATTGCTTAACTCGCTGAAAACTAATACTAAGTTACGATCAGCATTAGCGGTACAAACATGTATTTACCCTTAACATACCTCCAGGCCTATCATATAACTACCAAAATACAGCCTGAAAATTTTGTGTAAGTTTGAAATAGATATGGATAATTACACTTTCCCGCCGCGTTTTTTAGACTCGTTAGATCATGAACAGGGCTTTGACCGCCAAAATTTTATTGATGCACATCAGTCAGAACCTGCTTTCACATCTATCAGAATTAACCCTTTTAAACATTCAGCCCTCAAAAAAGATGCGCAAGTACCCTGGTGCGCCCAGGGATTTTATTTAAACGAGCGCCCTTCTTTTACGTTCGACCCGCTATTTCACGCCGGGGCATACTATGTACAGGAAGCAACGTCGATGTTTATTGACCATATTATGCACACCATCAGGCCGGATCAAGAAGATCCGATCAGGGTTTTGGATCTCTGTGCAGCACCCGGGGGCAAAAGCACATTGCTTAATTCGGCCATTAAAAGCACCGACCTGCTGGTTGCAAACGAGATCATCAAAACGCGTGTACCTATATTAAGTGATAATTTGAACCGATGGGGTACCTCAAACACCATCATCACTAATAACGACCCGAAGGATTTTAACAGCATTCACAGTTTTTTTGATGTGATACTGGTTGATGCCCCGTGCTCCGGCTCGGGTATGTTCCGTAAAGACCCCGCCGCCATGAACGAGTGGAGTGAAGGCAACGTTAACCTGTGCCACCAGCGGCAGGAACGCATTCTGGCAGATATTTACCCTGCCTTAAAAGAAGACGGCTACCTTATATATAGTACTTGCTCTTACTCGCACCAGGAGAACGAGGATATTTTGGATTGGCTATGCACGGAATTTGACCTGGAGACTGTGCGCATACCTATATATAAGGGGTGGGGAATCGTTGAAACGGAATCGCCCGTAAAAAAAGCTTGGGGATACCGCTTCTATCCGGGCAAGGTACAGGGCGAAGGTTTGTTTGCCAGCTGCCTGCGCAAAAAGGCCAGCAGCGGAGGCTTGTCAAACTATAAAAACAATGGGCAGCAAAAACTACCGGCAAAAGAGATGGATATCGTCAAAGGTTATTTAAACCAGCCGGACGACTTTTATTTTTTTAAAGTAGCCGACGATTGGCTGGCGATTAACCGGGAGCATAAAGAGAGCCTGAATATTTTACACCGGCACCTATATATCAAAAAGTCGGGCGTGAGGATTGGCAAACTGGCCGGTAACGACCTGATACCCGATCATGAGCTGGCCCTGAGTTTAGCCATTGATAAAAGTGTTGTGTTAGATACCCCTCTAAATAAGGAACAAGCAATACAATACCTGCGCCGTGATAACATCGACATACAAATTGCCAATAAAGGCTGGAGTTTGATGAGCTATGAGGGTTTGGTTTTAGGCTGGGCAAAGTTATTGCCCAACAGGATCAATAATTATTATCCGAAAGAGATCAGGATAATGACGCAGCAAGTAGTTTAGATAAACATCATGTCAATTGCAATGATGGCGCTCCCAGGTTGCACCACTGCAATTGACATCATGTGTTTACTCCAGATCGGCAGCTGCAAAGGTATTTCCTTGTTTAACATCCCCGGTTTCGTAACCCTTCTTGAACCAGTACATGCGCTGCGCACTGCTGCCGTGGGTAAAGGTATCGGGAGTTACTTCACCCTGATATTCTTTCTGCAGGCGGTCATCGCCAATTTGGTGTGCGGCGTTTAACGCCTCTTCTATATCACCCGGATCCAGCACATTCTTTAAATTCTTTTCGTAGTAAGCCCATACGCCCGCATAAAAATCGGCCTGTAACTCTAATTTAACTGAAAGCTTGTTATATTCTTCCTGGCTTAATTGCTGCCTTGCCTGATCCATTTTTGCGGTTACGCCCAACAGGTCCTGCACGTGATGGCCAACCTCATGGGCAATTACATAAGCCTGTGCAAAATCGCCCGCGGCCTGAAACTTATTTTGTAATTCATCAAAAAAGGAAAGGTCGATATATACCTTCTGGTCGCCTGGGCAATAGAATGGGCCGGATGCAGAAGATGCATTACCGCAAGCCGTTGTAATTCCCTGTTGAAAGAATACCATTTTAGGGTTACTGTAGCTTTTACCCATATCGCTAAACAGCTTGCCCCAAACATCTTCGGTATCGGCCAAAACTACTTTAGCAAATTTCTTCTGCGGCGACTCTTCACCACCGCTGCTTCCGCCGGGGCGGGTATCTATCTGTTCGGTTTGATTAGAACCTCCCTGCTGGTTTTGGTTCAGGATCTGGGATGGGTCTACACCGGTGAAAAAGTAGATAGCAGCAGCTATAATACCTATAATTCCGCCACCAAAAGCGATACCCCGGCCGCCACCGCCACTACCGCCTTCTTCTGTGTTGCCGCTTTCGCGCCTGCCCATCCATTGCATAATATTCCTGTTTAGTTTAGCTCTTAAACAGTAAAGACCCGTAGAATGTTTTGGTGTCTGGGAAAGTTGGGGAGAGGTTATAAATAGTATGAAAGGTTGGAAAAGTTGGAAAAGTTAAAAGGCTTGAAAACAGAGAGGTTATAAAGGTTAGAAACCTTAATGCTTCCAACCTTTATAACCTCTCTAACTTCTTTCAGCTAAAACTTACCTGTCCAGCTTTGCCACTCTGGTAGGTGTATCCTTACCTGCAACGATACTGCGCGAACCTAACGCTAAAGCTTTTATCGTCGCCACAATGTTCTTGGTATCTAAGCTGGCAAACTCATCGCCAACGGAGTGATACAGTTTATCGGTATCGATTTGATCTGTTGATATACTGTGCGCCGGTACGCCTAAACGTGCCAGGGTGGCGTTGTCACTACGGTAAAAAAGGTTTTGCTGCGGGTATGGGTCGGGATAGAATTTAAACGCGGTACCTTCCAGGTTCTTTTGCAGGATAGGCCCAAAATCCGACCTTTCAAAGCCGGTAATAAATGCTGTATTAGGGCCAAACTTAGAATCCTTACCAATCATCTCGATATTGAACATGGCTACCACCTGGTCGGCATTTAATTGTTTAGAGAAAAACTGCGAGCCGTAACCGCCGCTTTCCTCGGCTGTAAAGGCTACAAAGATGAGGGTGCGCTCGTTACCGCCGGCCTTCTTAAAGAACTTAGCCAGGCTGATCACTGCCGTAGTACCCGATGCATCATCATCTGCGCCGTTGGCGATGCTATCGCCATTCATCGCCTTAACAATACCCAAATGATCATAATGACCGCTGAACACCACATACTCATTAGGTTTTGATTTACCGGGAATCATACCGGCTACGTTGAACAAGGGTTTTTCTACCGCTGTAACCTCGTAACTTACCTCAAGTGATTTTACATCGGCTACAGGTGCCATCACAAATACTTTAGGGTAATCAACCCCGCCCGCTTTGCTGAACGATGTGCCGCCGCGTTTGGCACGTGCTACAATACGTTTAAAAAAAGAAGAATAACTGGTATCTAACAATACCAACGTCTTTTTATCGGTAGCCATCAGAGTTTGATATTCGCTGGCAAAGTTTTTACCCGCCGGGATATTGACCACGGTAACACCATCGGCACTTTCCCACTTAAAGGATGCAGCGGCCGTTATAGCAATATTATCTGCTGCTACCTCCGCGCCGTTCAGCGTTACTTTAGCACTTACAGGTTTTGTTTGAACCATACTGAAGTTTTGCCTGAAGCCGGTATTGCCGGTTAATGGTTTTATCCCAGCCTGTTTAAATTCGCCCTCGATAAA
Organism: Mucilaginibacter glaciei; assembly: GCF_014773245.1. Lineage (GTDB taxonomy): Bacteria > Bacteroidota > Bacteroidia > Sphingobacteriales > Sphingobacteriaceae > Mucilaginibacter > Mucilaginibacter glaciei. The sequence goes on from NZ_JACWMX010000010.1 coordinate 4,231, forward strand.
GGTAGCTGCCTTATCTATCCCTGGTGTAAAGATACCGCGGCCCTGCATATCATCGGCACTCAAAGTTTTGATGATGCGTTCCACATCGTCAGATTTGATCAGTTTATCTACATTTTTGGTAAAGCCGGCATCCTGTGCCGACACAAGCGATGGTGCAATTGCTAAGGCGGCAAGCGCTGCATATAATTTAATTCTCATAGTATTATTTAACTTTTGATGATAACCAGCTGTTGCGGAAATCTTGTTGTTGTTTGGTTAATTCGCGACCGGCCTTTTCGAAGGTTACTACCTCTAAAGCCGGGTTCTCTTCTAAAACGAGCGTGGTTTCATGTTCGCCTGCGCGGTTTTTATAGGTGATACCGATCTTATCGCCCGGGTTTTTGGCAGCAACGGCGGCTGTCAAACCTGCCGCATCAATGTCTTTACCGTCGGCTTTCAGGATCACGTCGCCTGCATCTAAGCCCGCTTTATACAGTGGGGTATCTTTAGTAGTTGGCGACGTAATAGGGATGCCACCACCTGCGGCAGCATTGCTCTCGCCAGATGAACCACGACGGGGTACCGCACCGATACGTCCTACCCAGGCTTTACCTGCCTGCGCTTTACGCAACATAAAACCTGCTTTAGCTAAAAGTTGCTGGTAATCATTCTTTTCCACACCATTAATGTAGCGTTTAAAGAAATCTGCCGCGAAAACCGGATTAGTTACTTTAGCCAATACCGCCTGCAAATCGGCTACGTTATAAGCTTTTTCTGTTTTGCCGTGGGTTAACCAAAGCTGGCGCATGAAGTCGTCGAGCGTTAGGTTGAATTCGCTGCGCAGGCGCAAGTCTAACGCCAACGCTGTTGCACCGCCATAAGTATAGTAGCTTGTAAAGATGTTACCGCTGTTCAGCTGATCTACCGATACGCCTGCATCGGCAAATACGGCGTAACGACTGGCTTGCACCGGCGTAAAATATTTAGCACCGGGGGTATTGTACATGGCGTTTACAAAACCTGCAACTGTACGGGTGTACTCGTCAATAGTTTTTATCCCTGCGCGGGTCAGCACCAAGTCGCCATAATATTGGGTAAAACCTTCGGCACACCAAAGCTCGTTGCTCATGTTGGCGTGCTCAAAATTAAAGGGTTCTAAGGTTTTGGGACGGATGCGCTCCACATTCCAGCTGTGAAAATACTCATGAGAGAATGTACCTATCAGGTTCTTCTCTAAACCGGCAACTTTCGGCGCAGGATGAACTATAACCGTAGAGTTGCGGTGCTCCATACCATCGCCGGCGGTGCTTGGATGCACATCATGCAGGAAAACATAGGTGCCATAATCGTAAGTAGGCAGTTCGCCAAAAACGGCTTGCTCTTCCAATACTACTTTTTTAACCATGCCTGTAAAAGGCTCAAGTGCGGCAAGGTCATCATCAGCGTGCGTGCTTATCTTTATAGTTTGCTCCTTGCCATCCGGGTTTTTCACTGTCCAGCTTTCTTCCTTATAAGCCGACAGCTCAACCGGGCTATCCATCATATATTGCAGGTTTGGGGCATAGTATATATTCTTACCTTCCGGCTTTAACTGTGTAGCTACTTTCCAACCATTCTTATCCAAATCATTAAAAGTGAATTTAACCGGCCGATTATCCATGCCGTAAGCCCACATAAAAGATGCAGGCATCATCAGGTGCGCATGGCTCGGCTCGATACTGGTGTAGGTGCCATCTGTCCAGTTACCGAAAAGGGTGTAGCTGATCTTAACAACAGCGCCGTGTATTGGCACCTGATAAACATCGCCTTCCAGTTGGTTTAACAACAGGGCTTTGCCATTACCATCGGTAGCTTTTACGTTGTAGACGTTTTTGCCAAACTCATGCGTAGCGTAGCGGCCCGGCGATGAGCGGCTCATCCGTACCTTCAAAGGACCTGCAGGCACTTGTGGTATGGTCATTACTATTTCGGCCTCGTGGTGCATCACATTAGGGAACGAAACCGAGTAACTATTTGCAGGCTGCACTGTTTGTGCGATTGACGCTGAAGCAAGCAGGCACGCTGCGGTAATAAAGAGTAGGTTTTTTTTCATAGCGAAGTATTACGGCGATGAAATTACTATAAAATCGGTAAATGTTTTCTATCAATTTTATTACTGTGCGCTGTGCCAAATGCCTTACACACCCCCGCCCTTCTTAAGAGGGGACTTGAAAATTCTAATCGTAACTATGCCTGCCCAGGTCATATTCAGATTGGGCGGAGATGATCTTTTTACGACGGATAATATCCTCGTCCAAATTGTGATCATAAGTGCTGTTGGTAACGGCCATATCGCGATCTTTATCCTTGTCGGCAAAGTAGATATTGGCCTCGCCCAACTTGGCAATGGCGGTATCATAAGGCCCCTTGGGCGACATCAGCTTTACAAATACCGGCAAGCATTCAAACAAAATAAACAAGTAACCAATAAAAGCTATAGCCAGGTAGGTGTCTAAATCGCGGGTGCCTTTTTCATTGTAAGAAAGCTGGCCCAGGGCCCAGTTACGATCGGCAAAGCCGGCCACATTGGCAAGGCTATCCAGCTGGTGTTCGCTAAATAAGCGTAAGCCATTTACCCCTTCAAATTCTTTTCGCCGGCTTAAATACTGATCCATCTGGCCAAGGTTGTCGGTAACGGTTTTGAGCCTGTCCTGCTTTTCCTGTAACACCTGCGATTTTTGCTTGGCATAAGTGCCATAGCCGGTAATGCCAGATGTTTGGTTGGTTTTATCGCCGAACACTTCCTGGTTCAGCTCAAAGCGCGAGCGATTAATGTCGCGCTCCAAAGAATCCTTTTCTTTCTTTAGGTCGGTATTCTTACCCAGCTCCTGTGCATACTTTTGATTGTAGGTAGCCTGCAGCGTATCTATTTTGCTGTGCTGGCCTTTTAGATAAGCGGTCTTCAGTTTCTGGCGGATCTCTTTATCGAAGATCTTTAGTTCCAGCGGGCGCGAGATCACTATACCTATCATAATAGCTAATAAGATCCTGGGCGAGGCCTGCAGGATCTGGCTGTTGGTGCTGCCCTCTTTATTAATGCTGGATACGATATATCTATCCATATTAAAAATAGCCGTGCCCCAAAGCAGGCCGAACAATATGGCGAAGCCTACCGCAAATGCATTACCGCTAAAAACAAAATACATGGCATAACCGCCAGATAGTGCGGCAAACAGAGCGGTGAAAAATATAGTTGCCCCAATACCTACATACTTATTATGCTCGATAGGGTACTTTTTAAGTGTATCTATATGTGCGCCCGAACAGAACCAGAAAAACCGGGTAACTTTCTTCATTTAAGCTATTTATCTGTAATATTTTACAAACCTTTATATGAAACGCTCGTGGGTACGGTTTGTTACAGTGTGTATGCAAATATTTGAGATAGAAAAAACATACCTTTGACCTATAAATACATTAAGCATGAAAGAAATAAGCGTACAGGAACTAAAAAAAAAGTTAGATAGCGGCGAAGATTTTCAACTGATTGACGTTCGTGAAGACTTTGAATACGAAACATCAAACATAGGCGGCGAGCTGATACCTTTAGGTGGTATTTTAATAGAAGCCGATAAGGTAAGCCACGATAAACCGGTAGTGGTAATGTGCCGCAGCGGCAAACGCAGTATGGCTGCTATTATGCAGTTAGAGGCGCAAGGCTACACCAACCTAAGCAACCTTAAAGGCGGCATTTTAGCCTGGCAGGCAGAGATCGACCCAAACCTTAACGTTTATTAGGCAATGGGCAAAAAGGTAGCACTAAACGTATTATATAACATTGTTATATTTATATGTGTAATTGTTATTTACCAGGCAGTAGAGCATGGCCGGTACGAATATGTATTGGGCTGTGCCTTCCTAGCCGGTATTATAATCACGCTTAAAATAAAGCTGATCAAAGAGATCAAAGGCATGCAGAAGCCCTAAGTGGTATTAAATATAACAGCTGAATCTTCAACCCTCTGAACTTTCGTTTCGGTACATTACATTAGCCGTAACAATTTGTTATTCAACTACTCTAAACTTTATATTAAACTTAAATAAAATGTTCATCGCAATTATTGGGGTCATTTTGCTTGTTGTAGGCGGAATGGTTAAACGTTCACCTGAGCCGGCAAGCCGCTTTGGCGGTACAATACGTATTATTGGGGTTGTTGTTATTGTTTTGGGGCTGCTATTCTCCATGTTTAAAGTGATAGAGCCCGGTAAAGTTGGTGTGCAGGTACTATTTGGCAAGGTGCAGGATGATGTTTTGGAAAGCGGCCTGCATGTGGTCAATCCGTTGGTTGATGTAACCACATTTAGCATCCAAACGCAAAATTATACCATGAGCGCCGTACATAGCGAAGGCGAAGTACAGGGTGATGACGCGATCAGGGTGTTATCATCAGATGGTTTGGAGGTGATGGTAGATCTTTCGGTTCTTTACAAAGTAGATGCCGCAAAAGCTCCATATATTCTGCAAAACATCGGTTTGGACTATACCGATAAGATCGTCCGTACGGTATCAAGAACTGCTATCAGAGATAACGCGGTGAATTATGCAGCGGTTGATCTGTACTCTACCAAACGACAGGAATTTCAGGAGAAGATTAACAAGACCATTGCTTTAAGTTTTGCAAAACGTGGCTTGGAGCTGCAGCAGATCCTGGTGCGGAATATTTCGCTCCCGGCATCAGTTCGGGCGAGTATCGAATCAAAGATCAATGCCGAACAGGAAGCACAGAAAATGCAGTTCGTGTTACAAAAGGAACGCCAGGAAGCCGACCGTAAAAGGGTAGAGGCGCAGGGTATTGCCGATTATCAAAAGATCTTATCTACCGGCTTATCTGATAAGCAATTGCAGTACGAAACCATTAAAGCACAAAAGGAAATAGCCCTGTCGCCAAATGCTAAAGTGATCATCATTGGCAATGGTAAAGGCAACCCCATCATGCTGAGTGATAAGTAAGCGTCTGTTTTTATAAACGGCGGGCAAACAATTAGCCCGCTGTTTTTGTATATGCAATACCCTTAGCGCTGCATCACAGTAAAACTTCCTTACGGCTTGCCTTCGCTTTTTAGTAATATTGCACAAAATTTAGAATTGACAGCTGCAGCCAAAAAAATATTCTCCTACCTGCTTAAGGCGGCTATACTTATTTTAGCGTTCGCTTTCATTTATCATCAGTTTCTAAACAAGAACCAAAACCTGCACCAGTTTGAGGTTTTAATTAGCCGTATTAGCGGCAACCAGGTAATCATCACCCTATCCGTAGTGATACTTTTAATGGGCGTTAACTGGCTGCTGGAGAGTTTAAAGTGGCAGTACTTATCGCGCAGGCTTGCAAACATTTCTGTTTGGGAAGCCATCGAGGCGGTATTTTGCGGCTTAACATGGGCCATTTTTACCCCCAACCGCGTGGGGGAATACGGCGGCCGGGTTATGTTTTTGCCAAACCGTAAGCGCGTACACGGCGTTTTTGCCATGGCGGTGGGTTCTTTCGCACAAAATGTGATCACCAATTTAACGGGGCTTCTGGCCACCGTTTGGTTTTTATACTACTTCAGCATTGTAAATAATTGGATCGTGTTAGGCATAGCGGTGCTTTCGTTCTTCTTCCTGCTACTGCTAATGGTATTTTACTTCAATATCAAATGGCTGGTAGGGTTACTCAACCGCGTCAAATTTCTTCGAAAATACCACCGGTTCTTCGATATTATGGGGCGGTATAATTTTAAAGAACTGCTGGTGGTTATAGGCTACAGCCTGGCCCGGTTCTTTGTATTTACGTTTCAGTATTACCTGGTTATTCATCTTTTACTGCCCGATATTCATGCCGTGGAAATGATCATAACGGTTGTTGTTTTCATTTTCATCCAATCTGCCCTGCCCTCATTAGATCTGCTGGATATCGGCGTACGCAGTTTTACTGCCGCCCACTTATTTTTGTATATAACCAACCAGCAAATAGCTATCATTGCAGCCGTATCGGCCATATGGCTTATCAACTTAATTATCCCTGCTATACTGGGTTCTGTATTCGTTTTAAAACTCAAATTCTTTGATCGCACTGCATAGTATCCTTTCATTATTGTTAACCGGCTTGTACTTGCTGGTTGTAGTTTACCTGATCAAAGGCTGGGCGGCATTAAAGCAGCCCGCTATAACGGGCGCGCCGCTTACTACCAAAGTAACTATCCTGATTGCGGCACGTGACGAGGAAGAACGCATCCGTTATACTATTGAAGATATTATTGCGCAGGACTATCCCCGGCACCTGACCGAGGTGATCATTGTAGACGACCACAGTACAGATAATACCGCAGATATTATACGCAGTTACGCGGCTGATGGGATTACCCTGATTCAGTTACAGGCCGACTGGCCATTAAATTCTTACAAGAAAAAAGCAATTGCCGAAGCTATCGAACGGTCGGGAGGCGATTTAATGGTAGCCACCGATGCAGATTGCCGCATGGGCCCAAAATGGTTATCGTCAATAGTAGCTTATTACGAAACGAATGATAAGGTAATGATCTCGTCGCCGGTTACTTATTTTGAAGAACGGTCGTTATTTGAGCGGCTGCAAACACTTGAGTTTTCTTACCTGATTGGTATTGGCGCAGCATTTATCGGCAACGGGAGGGCATCCACCTGTAATGGCGCTAACCTGGCTTACCGCAAAGATGTATTTTATGAGGTAGGTGGCTTTAAGGGTATTGACGATCTGGCATCAGGTGATGATGAGTTACTATTGCAAAAGGTGGCAGTGGTATACCCGCACCGGATCGGTTTTTTTAAAAACCAGGATGCCGTTGTTTACACCCATGCCAAGCATACTTTGCAGGAGTTTTTACAGCAACGGCGCAGGTGGGCATCGAAATCTACCCGGTATAAGGATAAGAAAATAGTGGCGCTGGCGGTTTGTATCTGGCTGTTCAACCTTTCGCTCATTGCTAATGCCTTGTTATCATTTTATGACAGTTCCTTTTTTAGACTCTTCCTGGTGCAATTCCTACTTAAGTTTTTATTTGAGGCGGTGTTCCTGATCCCTATAACCGGTTTCTTTAAGCGGGCCGGATTGGTAGGCCTGTTGATCATACTTGCTCCTATCCATATTGTGTATTTTGTGTATGTGGGGCTAATTGGCAACACCAGCAAGTACTCGTGGAAAGGCCGCACCGTTAGATAATTTCATTATTACTTCTCTCAGCTATAAAATACACACAACCGTATCTGTTTAAAAATAATTATTCGTTATTTTAGGCTGCCCACAAAAACAATGCAAAATAATACGACTGGTTCTGGTGAAGAAGAATTGATAAGGCTGCTGCTAAAGCGTCAGTCGGAATTGAACTCCTTATTAGAAATAACACGTGCTATTAATAAAAATACGGCCACACCTGTTTTAATACAGATGCTGGAGGTAATTATGCGTAATTATTTGCAGGTGGGCAAATTCCGTTTCCTGATAGAGAAGGACAATTTTTACAGTTGCATATCTAAATACGGCGGGGCCATAGAAAGCCCGGCGGTACTTAATGGTACCTGGACGCATTTAAGCAAGATCAAATCGCCCGAGCCGCTATCGGGGCATCCCGATACAATTTTAGCCGGGTACGATTATTTTATCCCAATTTATCACAAAAACAGCGCGCTGGCTTTCGCCCTTATCGGCGATTTTAAAACCAGCGGCGATATGCTGAGTAACGACCTAACGTTTATTCAAACATTGATCAATGTAATTGTGGTGGCACTGGAGAATAAGAAACTTTTCAGAGAAAGGATCCAGGCCGAGCGTTTTAAACGGGAGATGGAACTGGCTGTAGAAGTACAAAATATGCTGGTGCCGTTAAAGATCCATAAAGAACCCGGTGTAGAGGTAGGATCAAAATATCTGCCGCATCAAAACATAGGGGGCGATTATTTCGACTTTTTCCGCCTGAACGAGAACGAGTTTATGTGGTGCATTGCCGATGTGTCGGGCAAGGGGATCTCGGCAGCGTTGCTGATGGCTAATTTCCAGGCAAGCCTGCAGGGGTTGGCCGCGATTGAAGACGACCTGACCACTATAGTTGAGCGCCTTAACCGCATTGTGATTAATAATACTAAGGGAGAGCGTTTCATTACCCTTTTCCTGGCGCGCTTTAATCAAAAAACCCGCAAGCTTAATTATATCAACGCCGGGCACAACCCAACAATTTTATACAGCGAAGGCGAGGCGATACCACTAAAACTGGGTACGACGATGATAGGCGCGTTTGACGAGCTGCCCTTTTTAAATGAAGGTGAGTTGGATATTGAGCCTAACAGCATGTTTTTTAATTATACCGACGGTTTGATGGATCACGAATTGCAGAACTACAAGGCGTGGAGCGAAGAAAAGCTGCTTGAATTTGTAATAACCAATGGCGAAATGAAACCCGACGACTTTAACGATGCTATGATGAACCACATTAACACCGTGATAAAAGGCAAGCCCATTGATGACATTACCTTGTTGACATTGAGGATCTCGTGAAGGTTTACCAGGCGTAATTGCCTTAACCATCTGCTGCACCGACCCGGGTTCGGTCGCGAGTACTGACAAGAAAATGTCAGAACCCTGTTTCTGATTGTCCTGATAATGAGGTGTTCACGTTTGTTCACGGTGTTCATGATGTTCATGATGTTCACGTGAACACGCAAACGCTATATTTCCTTCCAAATTGACTATCCAAACAGTAACCCAAAAACTTCTTCTATCCGGCCAACGGGTATCACATTGATAGTATAGCGCGACAGGTCCAGCCGTTTTTTATCTTTTGCGGCAGTCGGCATATTATACTTAGAGATAAAGATCTGTTCAAAACCCAGCTTTTGTGCTTCGGCTATCCGCTGTTCTACCCGGTTTACCGCCCGGATCTCGCCCGATAAACCGATCTCGCCTGCAAAACAGGTTTTAAAAGGAATCGGGATATCTTCATGCGAGGAAATGATGGCCGCCGCAAGGCCCAGGTCGATAGCCGGATCTTCCACCCGGATGCCGCCAGTAATATTCAGGAACACATCTTTTGCACCTAACTTAAAACCACAGCGCTTTTCCAAAACGGCCAACAGCATACTCATCCGCTTGGTGTCAAAACCTGTTGCGGTACGCTGTGGCGTGCCATAAGCTGATGTGCTCACCAATGCCTGGGTTTCGATCAGCATAGGCCTCATGCCTTCTAAGGTGGCAGATATGGTGATGCCGCTCAAGGGCTCATCGCGCTGGGAGAGTAAGATCTCTGATGGATTAGACACCTCGCGTAACCCCTCGCCCAGCATTTCATAGATCCCCAGCTCGGATGCCGAGCCAAAACGGTTTTTTATAGTACGCAAAATGCGGTACACATGGTGTCGGTCGCCTTCAAATTGCAGTACCGTATCTACCATGTGCTCTAATATCTTTGGGCCGGCAATCATGCCATCCTTAGTAATATGGCCTATCAAAAATACCGGGGTCGAGCTTTCTTTGGCAAAACGCAAAAGTTCGGCCGTACATTCCCGCACTTGTGATACACTGCCCGGGGTTGATTCGATATGTGCCGAGTGAAGGGTTTGGATAGAATCTACAACCACCAGATCGGGTTCCAGTTCTTCTATCTGCTTAAAGATATTTTGGGTAGAAGTTTCGGTCAGTATAAAACAACCCTCACCTATTGCCTTACCTGCAGCGGGCTGAGGGGCCAGGCGTTCCGCCCGCATTTTTATCTGTTTATCGCTTTCCTCGCCCGATACGTACAACACTTTGATGTTAGGCATGTTCAGTGCCAGTTGCAGCATCAGGGTAGATTTACCTATCCCCGGCTCGCCGCCAATCAATACTAAAGATCCCGCTACGATACCGCCGCCCAATACCCGGTTAAACTCTTTGTCAGGCGTTAACAGGCGGTGCTCTTCACTAAAAGTTATATCTGTTACTTGCACGGGCTTATTGGCGCGTTGTGTAGGTGAAGGGCTGGCTTTCCAGTTTGGAACGGACGCGTTGGGTTTTTCTAAAATCTCTTCTACAAAAGTATTCCATTGCTGGCAGCTGGGGCATTTGCCCAACCATTTAGCCGATTCGAAGCCACAGCTCTGGCAGAAGTACGCGATCTTAGTTTTAGCCATTGTTTTAATGTGCAGATCGCCAAAGCTAATTATTTAGCAGATAAAATGCTAATAATATTAGGATTTATTGCATTGTTTGATAAAGGAATTAAATATCAATTCCTGAACTAATTCTTGCCAAAAAAATAACAAACTCTCCATTTGATGATGTGATTATTATCTTTAGTACATGTTTATTAAAAATCGCCTGCTTTTAATCGCGCTTTGGGGAGTTACCCAGCAATCTTTGGCACAGGATGCGTTTAAGGCAATACCTTATCTTTTTACGCAGCCCAAAAACTATACGGTTACTTACACCGGCCAATCCCCTAAAATTGATGGTAACATAAATGATGTCGTTTGGCAACAAGCCGCCTGGACGGATAGTTTTGTTGATATTGAAGGCGACTTAAAACCAAAGCCCAACTTAAATACGCGATTAAAAATGCTTTGGAACGATAGCTGCCTTTTTATAGCCGTACAAATGCAGGAGCCGCACCTGTGGGCAAACCTAACCAAACATGATCAGATCATTTTTAATGATAACGACTTTGAGATTTTTATAGACCCTGATAACGATGCCCGCGAATATTTTGAAATAGAGGTAAATCAACGAAATAAAATCTTCGACCTTTTCCTGCCAAAGCCCTACCGTGACCGGGGCGACGCACTGATTAGCTGGGATGCACCAGGGATGCAATCAGCCGTTCAATTACAGGGAACTTTAAATAATCCAAAAGATACAGATACGGGTTGGACAGCGGAATTTAAAATCCCTTTTAGTGCCATAAAAATGGGTTTTGGCAAGGGCGCGCCTGCCGAAGGTGCAATATGGCGCATCAACTTCTCGCGGGTTGAATGGGATACGCAGATCAAAAATGGCAAGTACGTTAAATTAAAAGATGCCAAAGGTAAAAACCTGCCCGAGCGCAATTGGGTATGGTCGCCGCAGGGTATTATCAATATGCACGCGCCGGAGCGCTGGGGGTACTTGCAATTCAGCAAAAAATCGGCTGTGGATAAAGATGCGTTTCAAATCCCTTACACAGATATGCAGAGGAAATATTTATGGCTGATCTATTACAACCAGCAAAAGTATTATCGGCAAAACCAAGTTTACACAGCCAACCTGAGCGAGCTGGGCTTGTCGTCGCCAAAAGTTGACGTAAGTGGAGTGGCCAACACGCTATCAGTTACAGCATCTTCATATCAATTTTCGGCCGCAATTGGCGATGGGAAAACAGATGTCCTGACGATAAATAATGACGGATTAATCCGCGCCAATAAGCTGGCCGTAAAATAAAAAGAGCAGATGCTATCTGATAGCACCTGCTCTTCCGTTCATCGCATCGCGTAATGCGCTACTATCTTAAAGCTTTATTTCTTCTCCTTTTGCCGACAAGAAATGGAACTCGGTAATCTGATAAGCAGGGTTGCTTATCACCTTTATCCATTGACTGTACTTTACAAACCATTTCATCTGGCGGTTATAAATGCCTTTCTTAATGTATGCCTCGATGTAAGGGTGCACACATAGTGAAATGCCTTTCTCGTTCTGCTCGTCTAAAATGTAATTGAAGTTGTTTTCAATATCGTCTAAAAGCAAAATGGTTGGCCTGATGGTGCCTGTACCATTACAGGCGGGGCAAACCTCGCTGGTAATGATATTCATTTCGGGCCTTACGCGCTGGCGGGTAATTTGGATCAACCCGAATTTACTTGGCGGCAAAATGGTGTGCTTAGCACGGTCATCGGCCATTTGGGCCTTCAGGTAGTCAAACAGCTCTTTACGGTTAGTTGGTTTGTGCATGTCGATAAAATCGACCACAACAATACCGCCCATATCGCGCAAACGCAGCTGGCGGGCAATTTCTTTAGCCGCCTCCTTGTTTACCTGGTAAGCATTCTCTTCCTGGTTTTCTTTATTGGCTGTACGGTTACCGCTGTTTACGTCAATAACGTGCAGGGCTTCTGTATGCTCAATAACCAGGTAGGCGCCACCGGCTAAATTTACTGTTTTACCAAAGGTATTCTTGATCTGCTTATCTACACCGTGGTGCTCAAAAATGGGCTCCTTGTGTTTATGCAGCCGAACGATCCCTTCCAGATCTGGCGATATCTCATGGATATAAGAACGTACCTCTTCATACATACTCTGCTCATTCACATAAATATGCTGGAAATCGGGGTTCAAAATATCCCTCAGGATAGTTGACGTACGGCCTATTTCCCCTAAAACCTTTTTAGCCGGCTCAACCGCTGGCAATTTGGTTATAAAGGTTTCCCATTTCGATATCAGGTCCAACAGATCCTTTTGCAACTCTTGCACACCCTTACCTTCAGATACGGTACGTATAATTACGCCGAAATGTTTAGGCTTAATGCTCTCAACCACCTTACGCAGGCGGTTACGCTCTGTATTGCTCTTGATTTTTTTGGAGATGGATATCACCTCAGAAAAAGGTACAAGCACAACATACCGGCCTGCTATTGACAGGTCTGAACTTAAACGCGGGCCCTTTGTTGAAATAGGCTCCTTGGCAATTTGTACGGGTATAAGCTGGCCTTTCGCTAAAATATCAGAGATCTTTCCCCCTTTATTTATATCGGCTTCCAGCTTAAAGTTATCTAAAAGCTTTGATTGGTATCCCCCGCTACGTACCTGTTTGGTAAGCTTAAGCAGGCTTTGTACCTGCGGCCCCAAATCAAGATAATGCAAAAAGGCGTCCTTCTCGTAACCTACATCCACAAAAGCAGCATTTAGGCTGGGCATTATCTTTTTGATACGGCCCAGGTAAATATCTCCAACTGTATAGTTGTTAGTGATTTGCTCTTTATGGAGTTCTACGAGTTGTTTGTCCTGTAATAATGCAATAGTAGCCCCATTGGCGGATGAATCGATAATTAATTCTTTTATCAATTGCTACTCCATTTCTTAAACGGCGCAGTATTGCGCCGCATGTTACTACGTGGATTAAAAACACACAAAAACCCCGGACAAGCCGGGGTGATAAGCTGTATTATAGCTTATTTTTTCTTATGTCTGTTTTTTCTTAAACGCTTTTTGCGTTTATGGGTAGCCATTTTATGTCTCTTACGTTTTTTACCGCTTGGCATGATAATAATGTTTAAATGTTAAATTTATTTTTTTAATTCCTTTATATACTCGTCAATACGCTGGCCCGCAACCGGGTCGCCCATTAATTCTTTGCATTTTTCATAAGCTGCAATCGCTTCTTTCTTTTGCCCCAGCTGTTTGTAAGCTTCGGCTAGGTAAAAATAAGGTTCAACCTCTTCCTTTACCTCAGTCATTCTTTTAAAACGGATAGCAGCCTTATCAAACTGGCCCGATTTCATGGCGAACATACCTAAATTCAGGTTAGCCGCATGGTTATCAGGTTCTTGTTTAACAACTTCTAACAACAAGCCAATACCTTTCATTGGCGCACCGCCACCGTTAACAATGGCAACACCCAAACCTGTTTTAGCCTCCAGGTCTGCAGGTTTTAATTTAATGGCACTTTCAAAAGCCTCCACCGCGTTAGCGCTAAAGGTCATTTGCGCAGCCGTATCCTGCGATGCTTTGTAAGCCTCGTTAAACCGGTTGCCTGCGTTTACCCAATCGGCAAAATCGTTGCTTTTTTGGGCAATTGCCTGATAATTGAAGGCCGCCGGTGCCGGTTGTGTAGCAGCATCCCAGATGGCGGCCAATGCCCTTTGTAATGCGGGTTTAGCCTCACCAGATGCGCTTTTGATCTGCGCTTCTAACGAATTTACCTGCTGCAACTGGGCAGCATCCAAATTTGGTTTTGCTATAGCTGATACCGAAGCTTCGGTTACGCTAACTGCCGGTTTCCCTGCTGCAACCATAGTTGCCCCGGGGGTACCCGTTTCCTTTGATTTTGTTAACCCTTTTACGGGCAACGAATACAAATAGCCCATAATGGCAATAACTGCCACGCCAACAACTATTTGTTTTTTATTCATGATTATTTAGTTGCTTTTGCGGTTTTATTACCTGAGCGCACTTTTTCAACAAAAGTTTTGGCCGGTTTAAAACTTGGTACAAAATGCTCAGGGATAATGATGGCGGTATTCTTTGAAATGTTACGGGCAGTTTTTTTAGCTCTCTTTTTTACTACAAAGCTACCGAACCCTCTAACATACACGTTTTCGCCACCAACCATTGATGTTTTTACCACCTTGAAAAACGCCTCAACAGTTTCCTGCACATCAACTTTTTCTATTCCTGTTTTAGATGAGATTTCAGCTATAATTTCTGCCTTGGTCATATCCTGTTTTCTTTTATTTAAATGTATAAATACTTAACTGTTTTGGGGTTGCAAAAGTATCGCTTTAAAATTAAAGATTAAAATAAATAGCAGATTTTTTTTCGGACGGTGGGTAAAGGGCATTTTTCGGTATAGATTATGATACGGCAATGATATGATGTTACTTTGCAAAGCATGAATCTATCAGGGGAATTAGTTGCGTGGTATAACGATAATAAACGCGACCTGCCATGGCGGCACACTACCGATGCCTATATTATATGGTTATCAGAAATTATACTGCAACAAACCCGGGTAGAGCAGGGACTGCCTTACTTTAACCGCTTTACAGAGCGCTACCCAACAGTTGCCGATTTTGCAGCCGCCACGGAGGATGATATTTTAAGGTTATGGCAGGGTTTGGGTTATTATTCGCGTGGCCGTAATATGTTAAAGACGGCAATTCAGGTACAGCAGGAATTTAGCGGCACTTTCCCTACCAGTTATTTGCAACTTTTAAAGCTGAAGGGGGTGGGGGAATATACGGCTGCCGCCATATCGTCTTTTGCAGCAAATGAGGCCCGCGCTGTGGTTGACGGGAATGTTTACCGTGTATTGGCGCGCATTTTTTGTGTAGATGAACCTATAAATTCCCCCAAAGGCAAAAAGCTTTTTCAAGGCATTGCAGACGATGTTTTAGATAAGGGAAACCCTGCAATGCATAACCAGGCCATAATGGAGTTTGGGGCGATGCTTTGCAAACCTAAAAACCCGGCATGCGGCATTTGCCCCGTACGCATTAGCTGCGTTGCTTTTAAAACGAATGCCACAACATATTTACCGGTAAAACTTAATAAAGTTAAAATACGTAATAGATTTTTTAACTATATGTTAATAACCGACGGTAAAAAAATACTGATGAACAAGCGGGACGAAAAAGATATCTGGGCAAATATGTATGACCTGCCATTGATTGAAACCGAAGATCTGATAGCACCTGAAGCTTTAATCAGATTGCCCCAAATGAAAGTTTTTGGCAGCGATATAATTATTCAAGACAGATCAGCCGTGATTAAGCACATATTAACGCATCAGCATTTATATATTCAATTCCTGGTGTTGACAAATTTCCCCGTAAATTTACAGGATAGCTGGGTTTTAAAAGATGTTGCAGATTTGGAAAATTTAGCTATGCCGCAACGTGTTTTTATATTTATAAAAAAGTTTTTTAATTTCTAAATAATTCTCCGTTAATTTATGGCATGTCTGGAATTAACAAAGTAATACTGGTTGGGCATCTTGGAAAAGACCCTGAAGTTAGGCATTTAGAAGGCGGTGTAGCCGTAGCAAGTTTCCCATTAGCAACATCAGAAACTTTTAATAAAGATGGCCGTAAAGTTGAACAAACAGAATGGCACAATATAGTAATGTGGCGCGGTTTGGCAGACGTAGCATCAAAGTTTTTACAAAAAGGCAAACTGGTTTACATTGAAGGTAAATTGCGCACCCGCTCGTTTGAAGATAAAGAAGGAATAAAAAAATATACCACAGAGGTTGTTGCCGAGAACTTTACGATGCTGGGCCGCAAAACAGATTTTGAAAATGATAATGGCTCCAGACAAGTGGTCAAATCAACCGATTTAGATGGAGATTCAGGCGATATGGTATTTTAGGAATACAGTAAGCTGAAATATTAATAAAGCCCTCCTGATTTTCATCAGGAGGGCTTTTTGTTTTTACTTATCGTGCACCCGGCGCGCAGTGTTCCTTTAAATAATTGGTATATAAAGTGCTCAGGTGTTGAAATGTGCCCGGCCCTTCAGATATACTGTGTGTACGGTTAGGGTAACTCATTAACTGAAACTGCCTGTTATATTTTATAAGCTCGTTGATTAGCAGTTCGGCATTTTGGTAATGTACATTATCATCGCCGGTACCATGTATATACAGGAGGTTGCCCCGCAAATTTTTAGCGTAAGTTATAGGCGATCCCTTCAGGAAAACAGCACGGCTCGCTTCATCAATAGGTACGCCAGTATACCGTTCCTGGTAAATATTATCGTAAGACAGTTGGTTACCCACTGCTGCTATCGCGATGCCCGTTTTAAAGATCTCGGGGTATTGGAACATCAGGTTTAAGGTTGATGAACCTCCCCCGCTCCAGCCCCAAACTGCCACACGTGTTGTATCCAGGTAGGTACGCTCCTTTAGCAATTGCTTGGTGCCCATGGCCAGGTCACGGATGTTGAGTGTGCCGATGCCTTTGTAGATAGATTTGCGCCATTCCCGTCCCTTGGGTACTGGCGTGCCGCGGTTATCTATCGACAGGTAGATATAGCCATCCTGCGCCATGTTGCCCGCATACAGGAAGTTGTTACTTGCCCCGTTCTCATCCTTTACATTTTGCCCCCAGGGTTCGCCGTACACGTAAAGCACAACCGGGTATTTTTTGGTTGGGTCAAAATTATCAGGCTTTACCATCCAGCCATCCATTACCACATTATCTTCGGTTTTTACCTTTAAAAATTCAATGTTTGATTTGGCCTTTATCTCTGCCGACCCCGATACGGCCTTTGCCACCTGCTCGGCACCACTAAAGGTTTTATGTTCGGGTAACGACACCACTTCGCTGGTGCGTGCGGTATAATAATTAGAGAAGTTATGGGTAGCGGCCTTTCCGTTTGGCGATACATCATATTCATGCGTGCCCGGTTCGGTTGCCGGTGTCAGGCGTTCTGCTTTGCCGCTGCCATCTAATTTAGTACGATAAAGATATTTCTGCGTCGCGTTATCCGGTGAAGCGGAAAAGTAAACGTAACCCGATGTTTCATCAACAGCGTTTATCTGCATTACATCGTAATTGCCTTTGGTTATCAGTGTTTCCTTTTTACCATCACGGCTAACACGGTACAAGTGCCGCCATCCGTCTTTTTCACTTGCCCACAAAAACTCGGCTCCCTTTTTAAACCAATCCCAGCCACCGTAGTAATAATGCTCTTCCCATTCGGGTAAAATATCTATCCAGGCATTATCCTTTTCATGGTAAACAGATCTGGATCTCCCTGTAGCTATGTTGCATATCATTACGTCGGTTTCATTCTGGGCGCGGTTCAGGTGCTCAATAATTAATTCAGTGTTGTTAGCGGCCCACTCCATTCTTGGCACGTATGATTGCAGCACTGGGTCCGTCGGTATGTCCATCCATTTGGTTGTACCACCGGTTGTACTAACCACTCCAATTTTAAACGGAGAGGGCGGCTCGCCAGCCACCGGGTACTCGACCGGTTTTACGTAGGGGTAAATAGAATCGGTTGTGTTCAGCATCAGGTAGTTTTTGGTCTTACTGGCATCTATCTGCCAGTAGGCTATCTGTTTGCTGTCCGGGCTCCAGCGAAACCCGTCGCGACAGAAAAACTCTTCCTCATAAACCCAGTCGAACGTGCCGTTTATGAGCTTATCGGTACCATCGGTAGTCAATTGTTTGATGCTGTTTCCGGCCAATGTTTCGGTGTAAATATTATGACCACATACATAAGCCACCTTGCTGCCATCGGGCGAAAATTTCGCAAACATTAGTGATGATGCCGGTAAGTTTGCCCCTAGCTTTTTAAGGCTTTTTGCGGTCAGGTCATACACCCAGTAATCGCCGCGGGTATTGTAGCGCCATACTTTTTTTGAGTTAGTGTAGATCAAAACCTTCTGCCCGTCTTCGGAAAGATAAAAGTTACGGGGAATAATGGCACTTTTACCCTCGGGGGTTAGCTGCGCTTTGCTTAACAGGATCGTTTTTTTTGCGGCATCGCGTGCATCAAGCACAACAATTTCGCCGCTTTGAACTTTATAGTACTGGTAACCATCTTTTGCCCAATGGGTAGATGGTATCTGGGCTTTTAAGGTGTTTTGCGCCAGCATAAAAATGCCAAGGGCGATGGTAAATAAACCAAACCGATAATGTTTATTATTCATTGAATTCAAATTTTAATATTGGGGCTGTTTTTAATTAATAAATAATGTGATGCTAAATTTTGCGTTAAATTAGCATTTTAATGCTCTCGGATACAATTACACCTATGAAAAAAGTATACCTGTTTATTTTTAGTCTTTTAGCCCTTACAGCCGCTCATGCACAAACTATCGACAGGAGTAAGTTTATTAAAGACAGCCTCGATATGTACATCAATCGCGCTATAACAAATTGGCGTATCCCGGGTGCGGCCGTTTGTATTGTTAAAGATGGCAAAATTGTACTGATGAAGGGGTACGGTACAAAAGAGCTGGGTATTATGAGCAAAGTTGACGAGAACACGCTGTTTATGATCGGCAGCAATACCAAGGCCTTTACAGCAACGGCGCTGGCTATGTTACAGGCCGAAAAAAAGATCTCATTGGATGAAAAAGTCACCAAATACATCCCCGAATTTAAGCTGGATAATAAACTGGCCGGCGAGCAGGCGATAGTAAAGGACCTGCTAAGCCACCGCCTGGGTTTCCGCACCTTTGAGGGCGACTTTACCTTTTACAATACCAACCTTGCCCGCCATGATGTGATTGCTAAGCTGGGGCAAATGAAAGCGATTTATCCGTTCCGTACTACATGGGGTTACACCAATTCGGCATTTTTAACAGCGGGCGAGATTATCCCGCGGGTTACCGGTAAGCCCTGGGAAATTTATTTGAAAGAGAACCTTTTTGCCCCCCTTGGCATGAATAATACGCTTGCCTTAAGCGCCGATATGCCAAAAGCATTAAACAGAACGGTAGCGCATACACTGGTAGACGGGCGACTGACGGCCATCCCCTATGCTAACCTGGATGGGCTGGCCCCGGCCGGGTCTATCAGTTCATCGATAAGTGATATGAGTAAATGGGTTATGGCTTTACTGAATGATGGTAAAGTTGGTAACCGCCAGGTAATCCCGCTGGCAGCTATAAACGCTACCCGCCAGGCGCAGGATATTGTAGGCAACGTACAACACCTAAACGGCGAAACTAATTACCAGCTTTACGGGTTAGGCTGGTTTATACAAGATTATGCAGGCCACCGGCTGATAATGCATGATGGAGGCGTGAATGGTTACGTTTCGTCGGTTACGCTGGTGCCTAAAGATAACCTGGGCATAGTGATACTCACCAATACCGATCAAAACAGCCTTTATGACGCCCTCCGCTGGGAAATTATGGACGCGTATTTTAAAATGAAATACATGAATTACAGCGATGCTTACCTGAATATTAATAAGAATCAGGTAAACAGTCAGCTTGCAGCGGATCAGAAAAAGCGCGATACCATTGCCACCCTCCCCAAACCAATGCTTTCATTGGCTAAGTACCAGGGTAAATACGTGAACGATTTTTATGGCAGCCTAACCATAACCGAAGGGGAAAATAACCAGCTGGAGATCCGTTTTGAGCACCACCCCAAAATGTTTGCCCGCTTGCAGGCATTAGGCGGCAACCGGTTCTACGCCACATTCTCCGATCCTACCTATGGCAAAGGAGTGTTCCCGTTTTTTGTACAGAATGGCAATGTTACCGGGTTAAGGGTTAAGGTGGCCAATTTTGTAGAGATGGACCCGTACGATTTTAAGAAGGTACAGTAACTGCAAAAAAGATTTGTTGATCTAATGAGGATAAATGTTCATGGTGTTCACGTGAACACCTTGAACGCCGTGAACGAACCATGAACATCTGATAATCAATTAGTTGATTTTTACCACACTGACACGTTATTGTCAGTACAGGCTTTTAAAGATTGAATATCTCTTGTATTTCAATTCCGTCAAGCTGAAAGCTTAACCTATTTTAGGTCGAAGTTTAATACTTCGACCAGTGATAGAGCTTATCTATTTTGCTCGCTAATCATTAGACCCCGAAGTAAAACCTACAACTTTGACAGGGTTTAAAACTATCGATTCAAGCTCTCTTATTTTATCTTTATACTCCAATTCGTCAATTACATTATTATCATAAAGCCAGGATAATTCGTTACACTGTTGCTCGTAGCCTATACTTTTCCTTATAGTACCATAACGATTAATTAAATAATCTTTCCTTTTTGACTTGATAATAGAGATAAATTTTTCTAACTTTTCTTTTGATGGGTTATTATTTAAAAACTCAATAGCATTTTGGTTATTCGACTTTACCAGATAAATCGAGTTTTTAAAGGTAAATGCATACATAATTCCGCAAACAACACCAAAGGAACCATACAATACTTCTGCCCCCTTTTCTACATCACCGCCGGACAATCGGACAATTAATAATATAGCAGCCAGAAGGATTAATATTGAGGATGATATGAGCCATCCATTCTTTCCATCTTTGGTTGTTATAATCTTTGAGCCCACCTCTTCATAATTAAGTTCATATTCGTGTTGCTTAAACAGCGTTTTAGATCTTACACGGAAACCATCCTTAGTTAGCCTAAATTTTCTTGAGTAAAATAGCCGTTGTTGATTAAACTCAGTTTCTATACTTGTATCCATCCCTCTACTTCCCTTTCCCCATCGCCATATAATCCAAAGTCAAATTACATAAGGCTTTGACACCAAGCGTAAACCCGCTTTCGTCCAGGTAAAAATCGGGGGTGTGGTGCGATGGTGCGGTGATCGGGTTGCCATCTTTTGGCATGCCGCCTAAAAAAAAGAAAATGCCGGGTACCTTTTGCTGGTAAAAGCTAAAGTCTTCGGCACCGGTAACCGGCGGGCGCAGTAAAACATTTTCACGGCCGGCGGTAGCTTGTAAGGTGGGCAGCATTTTTTCGGTTAGGGCAACATCATTAAAGGTAACCGGGTAATGGTTACTGTAGGGGGCCAGCACCTCGGCAGTAGCACCATACGCTTCGGCGGTTTTGGTGGCTATGCGTTTTACATTACCTATTACCAGTTTCTCATCATCGGCAGTAAAATAGCGTAAGGTGCCTTGCATTTTAACCGTTTCGGGGATGATATTGAAGCGTGTACCGCCCTGTATCACACCAATGGTAACCACGGCAGGGTTTTCGGTAACGTTCACATTACGGCTAACAACGCTCTGCAGGCTGCTGATGATCTGCGCCGAAACCACCACCGGGTCTATACTGCTCCAGGGATATGCACCATGTGCAGACCGGCCCTTAACGATGATCTGGAGGTCGCTCACACCGGCCATTGTGCCACCCGGGCGGTACACAATTTTACCAACCGGGGTTTGTGAATTAATATGCAAACCAAAAATAGCATCGACCTTCGGGTTCTCTAAAACGCCTTGTTTCACCATTTCTTCCGCACCGCCTTTTTCACCTAAAGGCACACCCTCTTCAGCCGGTTGAAAGATGAATTTTACCGTGCCGCGCAGGTCGGCCTTCATAGAAGACAAGATGTTTGCCACCCCCATCAGGATAGATATATGCGAATCGTGACCGCAGGCATGCATTACGCCAACTTCCTGCCCGTTATATTGAGTTTTTACTTTTGATGCAAAGGGGATGTCTACCCGCTCGGTAACGGGCAGGGCATCAATATCTGCCCGCAGCGCCACCACCGGACCAGGTTTGCCGCCCTTTAAAATACCAACCACCCCAGTAGTTGCCACGCCGGTTTGCACCTCGATGCCTAAAGATTTCAAATACGCGGCAATGATGCCCGCAGTACGCACCTCGCGGTTACCCAGTTCGGGGTGTTCGTGAAAATCGCGTCGCCAGGCTATTATTTGTTTCTCCAGCGCGTCGGCTTTTTTGCTTACAACAGCTTTTGAAGTAGTTTGTGCCGAAACGGCTATAGACAAAAACGAAAGGCCAAAAAGTAAAAGTTTTTTCATTACACAAGCGGTTGGTTGGCCTAATATAATGAATAAAGTTGAGGAGCGGAAAAGCAACTCACCCCGACTACGCTACGCTGGTCGACCCTCTCTACGCTACGCGTAAAGAGGGTAAAGGAAAAGAAAGGAAAAAGCAGCTACACCCTCTTTCCGCCGAAGGCGAAGAGAGGGTCGCGCACGAAGTGCCGCGGGTGAGTTATCTGCGTTTATTCAAACACTTCCACCTCACCGTCATGCAGGGCCCAAACCATGTAGGGGTGCGTATCGGCGTGGTAAATGTCGCCGTTTCCGGTAATGCCAATAATGCCGGCAAAGCCATCATAGGGTTTCATTTCATCCAATGTTTTGGCTGTCGCGATGGATAGTGGCATGCCATCGGTAACCCGGGTAACAATTTTTGTGGCTACAGATCCGCTGGTAATATCCTCACCTACCCCAGTACAGGAAATTCCCGCAAAGGCGTTGGCGTAATTACCGGCTGTAGTTGCAGAGTCGCTCACCCGGCCTGGAATTTCAAAGCCTTTGCCACCTGTAGAGGTTGCAGCCGCTATATCGCCATAAATATCTAAAGCCACACAGCCAACCGTACCCAGGCGAATAGAGTCGCTTAGTTTCTTTTCATACTCTTTGCGGCGTTGTGGTATCTCGGGGTTATAATAGTCAAAGCCATTGTTAGCGGCAAAATCATTGGCACCCTTTCCGCTTAAAACGCGGTCGTCGTACTCCATCAGCTTTTCGGCCAGGCAGATCGGGTTTTTAATATCCTCAATATTGATAACGCCGCTAAACTTTTGTGTTTTGCCGTCCATCAGCGCGGCACTTAAACGGATCTTGCCATCGCTCTGGATCTGTGAGCCGGTACCGGCGTTAAACAGGTCGCAATCTTCCAGCAAACGCACCGTATAAACCACGGTTTGCAGGGCAGTATGGCTTTCCAGATATTTATGCCCAAGCGTCACTATCTCGCGCAGGGCATCCTGTTTGGCTTTTTTAACTTCCTGATTGGTGTTTGATTCGCTAAAGAACCCGCCGTGTATGATCAGTTTCATTGTATGAGATCGTTACTATCCTGTGCCGCCGCTATATAAACGTCGTCCTCTACTTTTATGGCCTTTTTGATGATCATGCGTTGCAACTGCAGGTCGTACTTATCAAATAACGACATTACATGAACCTTTAAATTCTCGATAGAAACAGGGTCGCCTATTTCTACATCATAAACGTTGGTTTCCACAATATTAGTACCATCTACCAGCATTATTAATCCCGAGCCAATGGCCTCCATCGTACTGCCTTCGGTGATCAATAAACCTGCATCTTCGCCCAGGCCAATGCCCAGTATACCCGGGTTAGTAGCCACAGCATACAATAAACGGCCAATACGACCGCGCTGCACAAAATGGGTATCAACAATAACAGAATCAATAAAGCCCAGGCCTGCCGTTATCTGCACTTCGCCTTTGATCAGGGCTTCGTTGCTTTGCCCGCGATAGATCATATGGGTTGATGCTGCCGCTGCGCCTGCAGAAGTACCTGCAATAACCAGGTAATCGTCGTTGTAACGTTTTTTCAGGATCTGTAAAAACTGCGTACCGCCAAATATAGCTGTTAAACGCAATTGATCGCCACCGCTAAACATTACCACATCCGCTTTGCGGATGCGCTCTAAAATATCGTGATTGGATGCATCTTCACGGCTTTTGATATGCATTACGTTCACATGCGTAACACTTAACTGGTTAAAGGCTTTAATGTATTCGTTGCCTACCAATTCGGGTATTTGCGATGCGGTGGTAATTACCTCAACGATAGAGCCTTCCTGCTTGGCCGACTCATTAATAATACGGCGCAGGATGCCTTTTTCGAAGAACTTGATGTAGTGCGGCTGCATTATATGCTCGGTTACACTTACATTACTGCCCATATCAACAGCACCACCAATTATAACGAGTTTTCCTTTTGGGGCAATCATAATTTTTGTATCAGTTTATACAAATTAAAATAAAATTGATTAAAAACGAATGATTTAATTAATAATAATGCATTTTTTGGTCGAAACTTTTTATTAACTTGATAAGTTATTTAGATTTAAAAACAATTTCTACAACTGATCTTGAAGCGCATTTATGAAGATTGAAAATATACAGGTACTACGCGGGCCCAACTTATGGAGCATTAACCGCAAAAAATTAATCCAGATGCGGTTAGATCTGCAGGAGATGGAACAACGCCCCACCAATACCATAGAGGGGTTTTACGAGCGGATGAAAGAGCTCATACCTAGCCTGCATTCGCACCGTTGCTCGCCGGGTGTACCAGGCGGTTTTTTTGAACGGGTTGTTGCGGGCACGTGGATGGGCCATGTAATAGAACACATCGCCTTAGAGATACAAACCCTTGCCGGTATGGCCACAGGCTTTGGCCGCACCCGCGAAACCAAAACCCCGGGCACTTACAATGTGGTATTCGCTTACTTGGAAGAAAAGGTGGGCGTTTACGCAGCAGAGGCCGCCGTGTGCATTGCCGAAGCTTTAATTGCCGGTACGGATTATGATATAGAGGCCGACATCCAAAAGATGCGGGAGATCCGCGAGAATACCCGCCTGGGCCCAAGCACCGGCTCGATAGTAGAAGAAGCTATTGCAAGGGATATCCCCTGGATCAGATTAAATAACCAGTCGCTGGTGCAACTGGGTTATGGCAAGAACCAGGTACGTTTCCGCGCTACTATGACGGAGAAGACAAGCAGCATCGCCGTAGATATTGCCAGTAATAAAGACGAGACCAAGCGCCTGTTACAGGAGCAGGCCATCCCCGTTGCCAAAGGAATGACCATTAGCAGTGTGGAGCAGGTAGTTGAGGCGATAGAAAAAGTGGGATTCCCTTTAGTGTTTAAACCGCTTGACGGCAACCACGGCCGCGGCATTAGCATCAACATCCGCAGTATTGAAGATGCCATTGCAGCTTATGAATTTGCCGCAAAGATCTCCCGCAGGGTAATTGTTGAGCGTTTTATAACCGGGTATGATTTCCGTGTGCTGGTGATAGATAATAAAATGGTTGCCGCCGCCCTGCGCGACCCGGCCCACGTGAAAGGTGATGGTGAACTGACCATTCAGCAACTCATCGATAAAGAAAATACCGACCCCCGCCGTGGCTACGGGCACGAAAATGTTTTGACGCTGATTGATATTGACCGCGATACGCTTGACCTGCTCGAAAAGAAGAGTTACACATTAGATACCGTACCCGCCGCCGGCGAAAAGGTATTTGTAAAGTCGACCGCTAACTTAAGTACCGGCGGCACCTCGATAGATGTGACCGACCATGTGCACCCGCAGAATATTTTTATCTGCGAGCGCATTTCCAAGATCATCGGTTTGGACATTTGTGGCATCGATATTATGGCCAAGAACCTAACTGAGCCATTGACCGAAAATGGCGGCGTGATTTTAGAAGTAAACGCAGCCCCGGGTTTTAGGATGCATATTGCCCCGAGTGAAGGTTTGGCGCGCAACGTAGCGGGCCATGTGCTGGATATGTTGTACCCAACGGGCAAATCGGCCAGGATCCCTATCATTGCCATTACCGGCACCAACGGCAAAACTACTACGACGCGTTTAATTGCACATATTGTTAAAAATAATGGCCACCGTGTTGGTTTTACGACCAGCGATGGTATTTATGTACAAAACACCATGATGCTTAAGGGCGATACCACCGGCCCGGTAAGCAGCGAATTCATCTTGAAAGATCCAACGGTTGATTTTGCCGTGTTAGAAACCGCCCGTGGCGGCATACTGCGCAGCGGCTTGGGCTTTGGCTTTTGCGATATCGGCGTGGTGACCAATATCCAGGAAGATCACCTGGGTTTATCGGACATCCACACACTGGATGACCTGGCCCGCGTAAAAGGCGTGGTAATCAATTCTGTGAAGAAAGACGGCTGGGCGGTATTGAACGCCGATAATAAATATTGTGTAGAAATTGGCAAAAAAGCCGATTGCAACGTAGCCTACTTTAGCCGCGACGAGCGCAACCCGGTTATTGTAGCCCATTGTAAAAAGGGCGGAATAGCCTGCGTTTGCGAAAACGGCTACATCACCATTCAAAAAGGCGACTGGAAGATTCGCGTGCAGCGCACTATCCAGATCCCGCTTACTTTTGGCGGTACCGTTGCCTTTATGATTGATAACGTAATGGCGGCAACACTGGCTACCTTCCTGCATGGTTTTAAAACCGAGGATATCAAAATGTCGCTGGAAACCTTTATCCCGTCTGCAGCGCAAACACCGGGCCGGATGAACATCTTTGAGTTTAAGGATTTCCGTTTCATGATCGATTTTGCGCACAATCCTGATGGGTTTAACGGCATCAAACAGTTCCTGAGCCACATCGACTCGCCATTGAAGATAGGCATCATAGCCGGCACCGGCGACCGACGCGACGAGGATATTATCGAACTGGGTAAGATAGCTGCCGAAATGTTCGACTACATCATCCTCCGCCAGGAAAAACACCTGCGCGGCCGTACAGAAGAAAACATCCTTGACTTGCTGAAGGCCGGTATCGCCTCAGATGGGAACAATGTCCCTTACGAGATTGTGCCTAAAGAGATAGACGCCATTAAACATGCCATGAGCCTGGCCAAACCGGGTGCGTTTATTGTGGCACTGAGTGACGTGATCAGCAACGCCATAGAAACAGTACAAAACTACCAGGAGCAGGAGCGTAACGGATTGTTTAACGTATAAGCCTCACCCTGTCCTCTCCAAAGGAGAGGGTTCTAAAATAGCAAAACGGCCTGCATGAATAATGCAGGCCGTTTTGCTATTCTTATCTATTTTAATTTAGTTCCCAAATGCCATTCTGCGCAGTAAATATCACAGGCAGGCCACCGGTTACCATAATGGTGTGCTCGTGCTGGGCAACAAAGCCGCCTTTATTGCCGGTAAGTGTCCATCCGTCGGCTTCGGTTTCGGCAATGGTTGAGCGGGTTGAGATAAATGTTTCTATCGCCACAACCGAATTCTTTTTGAAGCGGGTGGTATTATATTTATCGCAGTAATTTGCAATTTCATGTGGTTCTTCGTGCAGGCTGCGGCCCACGCCGTGGCCGGTCAGGTTTTTGATGACGGTGTATCCGGCTTTTTTGGCTTCGGTCTCGATCAGTTTACCAATCTCAGAAATCCTGACACCCCCCTTAATGTTGCTGATCGCTTTTTTCAGTATTTCTTTAGAGGCGTTTACCAATTTCCCATGCCCGTGAAGATCCTCGCCAATTACAAATGAACCACCGTTATCTGCCCAATAGCCGTTCAGTTCGGCGGATACATCAATATTCACCAGGTCGCCGTCCTTAAGGATCTTCTCTGCCGAAGGGATGCCATGCGCAACCTCGTTGTTCACGCTGATACATGTATGACCCGGAAAGTTGTAAGTAAGTAAAGGGGCAGATTTCGCACCCATCTGTGCCAACAATTCGCCGCCATAATCATCAAGCTCTTTGGTAGAGATGCCCGGTTTAGCATACTCCCGCATCCTTTTAAGGGTTACAGCCACAGCATCGCTGGCTTGCTGCATCCCAATTCTTTCGTTTTCGGTAGATATAGACATGTTGATTTTTTACCTGCTGCAAAATTAGTGAATAATGCACCGATAGCATTCATCGGTTTGTAAAAGAACTCTACGGTTACTTTCCTTTCGGCTTGCTCAAATAATAATGCCAGAGCATCATACTGGCCACGGTGCGATAGGGTGACCATTGTTGGGCAATTAAAACCAGTTCTTCTTTTGGCGTTTCTTTCGGGAGAGATTTTAAGGCTTTGATGGCGTTCACTATGGCCAGGTCGCCAACCGGAAAGTGATCGGCACGTTGGAGGGCGAACATCAGATACACGTCCGTAGTCCAGTTGCCGATGCCTTTAAGGGCCGTCAAGTGCCGGCGGATCTCGTCATCCTCCATATGCTCGAATACTGCCAGGTCAATTTGCCCGCTGATGATGGCTTCGGCCAGGTAACGCGTATAAGAAGACTTTTGCCTGCTGAAGTAACACTCCTTCAGCTCGGCATCTGTTAATAATAAGATCCTCGCCGGGGTAACTTCCTGCACCCGCTCCCGCAGTTTATTTAACGCCGACAGGGCTGATGCCAGCGATACCTGCTGCTCCAGGATAATGTGCACCAGGCTTTCAAAAGTATTAGGCCGTGACCACATCGGCGGGTAGCCATGCATTTGCAGGATGTGGGCGAGATCGGCATCCATCTCGGCCAGGCGGTCGCAGATAGTGTAAAAGTTATCGGGGGTGAACTGTTGGGGCATTAGAGGCTTGGACATAATTAAACACTATGACTTTAATGTGAATATGCTTATGTACTGCCCGTTATATCCATATTTTAAAATAATAAATATGGATTGAAAGCCCAACATTAACAAAATCACAACGAAAAAAACAACCATTTTGAGTTTAAATTCATCCCGCCATGCCTGTATCAAATACCATAATGAAAATAGACATGA
This sequence comes from Mucilaginibacter glaciei, assembly GCF_014773245.1. GTDB lineage: Bacteria > Bacteroidota > Bacteroidia > Sphingobacteriales > Sphingobacteriaceae > Mucilaginibacter > Mucilaginibacter glaciei. Next base: position 32,933 of record NZ_JACWMX010000010.1, read on the forward strand.
TAATATTGCTGCTAAATTGAATTTGTGAGCGATGTTGGGCCAACCGCCGAATATATTTAAAGCCGTCATTAGCGTTAGGAAAAACGAGACTACTAAAAAAGTGAAACAAAATTTTAAATACTTACTTTTCATTTGAGTAATATCAACCCAATATACCACCTATTTTAAAATATCGCGTTTAATTCCTCATTTTTACATTATGAATAACCTGCCGCCATTAGCCGAACGCATGCGCCCCAAATCACTCAATGATTATGTGGGGCAAAAACATCTGGTGGGCCCGGGTGCGGTGTTGCGAAAGGCCATTGAGAGCGACAGTTTGCCATCCATGTTGTTCTGGGGGCCGCCGGGGGTGGGTAAAACCACACTGGCTTACATCATATCGCAATCGTTATACCGCCCATTCTTTTCGTTAAGCGCCATTAACTCGGGCGTGAAGGATGTGCGCGATGTAATTGAAAAAGCTTCGCAGTTAAAAGAGCAGGGCGAGATACTACCTATATTGTTTATTGATGAGATCCATCGTTTCTCAAAATCGCAGCAGGATTCCCTGTTGGGTGCTGTTGAGCGGGGCATTGTTACGCTGATAGGTGCTACTACCGAAAACCCATCATTCGAGGTGATTTCGGCGTTACTTTCGCGCTGCCAGGTCTATATTTTACAGCATTTAGCCGAGCAGGACCTGTTAGACTTGCTGGATAAAGCGATGAACGAAGATGTGGTGCTGAAGCAAAAGAACATCGTTATCAAAGAACACGAAGCCCTGTTGCGCCTGAGCGGCGGCGATGCCCGTAAGTTGCTCAATATTTTCGAGCTGTTGGTAAACGCTTTCGATAGTAAAAAGATAACACTGACCAATGATGTGGTGCTGGAGCATGTACAGCAAAACATGGCGCTGTATGATAAAACCGGCGAGCAACATTATGATATTATTTCGGCCTTCATTAAATCTATGCGGGGCAGCGATCCTAACGGTGCCGTTTACTGGCTGGCCCGCATGATCGTAGGCGGCGAAGACCCGTTGTTCATCGCCCGTCGCATATTGATCCTGGCATCAGAAGATATTGGCAACGCTAACCCTAACGCTTTACTGCTGGCCCAGGCGTGTTTTGAGTCGGTTAACAAAATTGGCATGCCCGAGTCGCAACTGATACTATCGCAAACCGTTATATACATGGCTACATCGCCAAAAAGCAATTCGGCTACTACAGCCATTGGCGCGGCTATTGCTTTGGTAAGGGAAACCGGCGACCTGCCCGTACCCCTGCATTTACGCAATGCGCCAACCAAACTGATGAAGAACATCGGCTATGGTAAAAACTATAAGTACGCCCATAGCTTTGAGGGAAACTTTGCCGATCTGGATTTCCTTCCTGAAAAGATCCGCGGAACAAAAATTTATAATCCCGGTAACAATGCCCGCGAAAATGAATCAAAAGAAAAGCTAAAGAAACTTTGGGGCGACCGGTATAAATATTAACCCACGGGATATATTTTAACTAATACTTGCCCGCTTGGTTTAAAAAGGCTATTTTCCGTTCAGGAAAAGCTTACCATGATCAAAACGGATACGCATCACCAACGGTTTCAATTAGATCGCATCGCGCTGTTTAGTGATGCGGTTTTTGCTATTGCCATAACCCTGCTCATCATCGAGATCAAAATACCGGATATACATCCACCATTTAGCGACGCGAAAATGTTGGATGCTTTGGGTATGCTTATTGGCAAGTTTATCGGGCTTATCGTTAGTTTTTTTGTGATAGGGCGGTATTGGATCTTTCACCACCGCTTGTTTGGATATCTTACCAACTATAACGGCAAGTTGCTTTGGGTTAATTTGTGGTTCCTGTTATCTATCGTATTAATGCCGTTCAGTTCGGCCTTTTTTAGCGAGTACTACATTGCCGGGTTGCGCATCCCACTGATCTTTTATGTGCTTAATATTTGTTTCACGGGTTTTATGAACTTCAGGTTGCTAAAAGTAGTTAGTAACCCCAAATATAACTTAAGTACAGGCTTAACTGACCGTACGAAGGTTAGGTTTTACCAACAGCGGTCAATGATTGCACCGCTTGTTTTCATGTTTGCTGCGCTGGTGTCATTTATTAACCTTTATCTTGCTTACGCGGCATTTTTGTTAATACCATTTTTTTCGATTTGGATAAACCGCCATTACCGCAAAAAACATCCCACATTTTTTAACTAAACCTCAATGATATCAACCTTTTTCAGTCACGAATTAAAATCCTTTTGGCGGTCAACCAATACAGGTAAAAGTGTAGCCATCAAAATAGTGATGGGGGTACTTATCTTCATCCTGTTTCTGTATGTGCTGGCCCTGGGCCTGTTTCTGGATAAAATTTTAGGCGCAGTATTTAAAGGCCAAAACCAAACCATCGCCTTTTGCGGCATCCTGCTGGTGTATTATCTGTTTGATCTTATCTCGCGCATGCAACTGCAGGAGTTACCCACCCTAAAGGTACAGCCCTATTTACACCTGCCGGTTAAACGGAACAGCGTAGTAAGTTACCTGGCATTAACGGCATTAATGTCGTTTTTTAACCTGTGGCCAATCGTTATTTTTGGCCCGTTTGTACTTAAAGTTATTTTGCCTGCTTCGGGCGGGTTAATTGCCTTAGCGTTTTTTGTGTCCATTTTATCGCTGGCCATTTTCAACAACTATCTGGCCATGTACATTAAGCGCAAAGCCAACTTAAACGGCTGGGTGTTTTTGGTAGCAACAGCGGTGTTAGTATTAATTACCTGCGGGGATTACCTCTGGCACGTATACTCCTTGCGGAATATTTCGTACGCATTCTTCGGCCACCTAATTACTGCCCCGGCCTTGATGCTTGCCCCATTGCTATTAGCGGTGGCGATGTATTACGTCAATTTTTTATATCTCAAAAGCAACCTGTACCTGGAAGAGTTGAGCTCAAAAAAAGAAGCTTACAAAAGCAGCACCGAGATCCCGTTCTTAAACAAGTTTGGAAGTGTGGGCGATCTGGTGGCCAACGAGATCAAACTCATCCTGCGCAATAAACGGTCACGCTCATCGCTGATTATGGGGCTGGTGTTTATGTTTTACGGTTTAATATTTTACACCCAATCTGTTTACGGCGAGGGCTTTAAAGTATTTGTAGGAATGTTTATGACAGGGATCTTTATCATTAACTACGGCCAGTTCATGTTTAGCTGGCAGGCTTCGCATTTTGATGGATTGCTGGTGAGCAAGATCAGCTTTACCGATTTCCTGAAAGGGAAATACTTGCTGTTCACCATCGTATCAACCGTAGCATTCATACTAACGGTCCCTTATGTCTATTTCGGCTGGAAGGTGGTACTGATCCACTTTATCATGTACTTGTGGAATTTGGGCGTTAACACCACCATTGTACTATTTTTTGCCAACCGCAACTATAAACGCATCGACCTGAGTAAGGGGGCCTCGTTTAACTGGGAGGGTGTAGGTGCGACGCAACTGCTGTTGTCTTTCCCGCTCATCTTGTTTCCTTATGTGTTTTACCTCCCGTTTAAATACTTGAAAATGCCCGACGTGGGGTTAGCTGTTTTAGCAGTGATAGGCATCCTGTTCATCATTACCCGTAGCTTCTGGATAAAAAAGTTAGAAGCCGATTTTTACACCAAACGATTTAAAATAGCCGAAGGCTTTAGAAATAAGTAACCATGATACAGATAAACGACCTTAAGAAAGTTTACAACGGTGTTACCGTGGTGAACGTGCCGCAGTTAAAAATAAAGGCTGGCGAAAGTATTGGCCTGGTGGGTAATAACGGCGCGGGCAAGACTACGCTTTTCCGCATGATATTGGATCTGATACGCCCGGAAAGTGGCGAAGTTCTTTCTAACGGCAATAAAGTGGCCGGCGGCGAGGACTGGAAAAACTACACCGCATCTTACCTGGACGAGGGCTTTCTGATAGATTATTTAACACCCGAAGAATATCTATACTTTATTGGCGGCCTACACGAGCAAAACAAACCGCAGGTAGACGAGGCGCTTTTAGGGCTGACCGATTTTTTTAACGGCGAGATCCTGCGGAAGGGAAAATACATCCGTGATTTAAGCAAGGGTAACCAGTGTAAGGTTGGCGTGGGTGCCTGCCTGCTGCAAAAACCACAATTGCTGATGCTGGATGAGCCTTTCGCTAACATTGACCCGAGTACCCAGTTCCGGTTAAAAAATATCCTGAAAGAGCAGAATAAGAAACATGGCGTTACAACTATTGTGTCCAGCCATGATCTGAACCACGTAACAGATGTTTGCGAGCGCATTTTGCTGATGGAGAAAGGAAAGATCATTAAGGATATCGCAACAAGTTCATCAACCTTATCAGAACTGGAAGAGTATTTTGGCGTGGGGCAAATTGCTTCATATGACGGGGTAGATAAAGAAGAGAACCATTAATAGCGGCACATGTATACCATCAGAGAAGCGACTATAGCCGACGTTGCCGCTATTTTACAAATAGCCGAGCAAACCTGGTGGCCCACTTACGAACCCCTATTAGGTAAAGAGCAGGTTACTTACATGCTTAATACGATCTATTCGCCGGACAAGATTATGAACCAGGTAAGCAATGGTGAGCAAACCTTTCTGTTGCTTTTAGAAGATGAGGAACCGGTGGCTTTTGCGGCTTACTCGCCAAGGGAAGAAAATGCGGAAATTTACAAGCTGCACAAGCTTTACTGCCTGCCCAAAACACAGGGCAAAGGTTATGGTAAGATATTGATCAATGCGGTTGCGGAAAAAACTAAACAAGCGGGGAAGCACACGCTCGATTTAAATGTTAACCGCTTTAATAAAGCCAAAGACTTTTACGAGCGCATGGGTTTCACCATCGCTTATGAAGAGGATATTGCTATCGGCCCGTACTGGATGAATGATTATGTGATGCGGAAGGAGCTGTAACGAAAGGCTGCTTTAACACCTTTCCATTACCATACCCTGCAAAGCAACCCTTTTAAATATTCGCCCTCGGGGAATGATGCGCGCACAGGATGGTCTTCGGGTTGGTGAAACTGATGCACAAATTGCACCTGTTTGCCTGCGTCTAAAGCAGCCCAGGCCAATACCTGTTTAAAAGTTTCCATATCCATAGCACCCGAGCAAGAGAACGTAGCCAGCAAGCCGCCGCTGTTCAGCAACTGCATGCCTAACCGGTTCAGGTCTTTATAGGCCCGTGATGCCCGGTCTAACGCGGACCGTGACGGCGCATATTTTGGCGGATCGAGCACAATGATGTCAAACTTTTCGCCCTCATCCCTAAACTTGCGTAACTGCACGTTCACATCAGATTTAATGGCGTCGTGCTTTGTATCTTCAAAGCCATTCAGGCGGATATTTTCCTGTAGAGTTTCTAATGCCAGGGCCGAACTGTCTACACTGGTTACCTGCACGGCACCGTTTTGTAAACTGTTTAGGGTAAAGCCTCCTGTATAACTAAAGCAGTCCAGTACTTTTTTGCCTCTGGCATAATTAGCCAGCGTTAAACGGTTTTCACGCTGATCACAATAAAAGCCTGATTTTTGCCCCTCGGCTATGTTGATACCATAAGCAATACCATTCTCTTTTACCATTACCAGTTCTGGGGGTTGGTTACCGGCTAATAAAACATTGGTAGTTTCCAAACCCTCATGCGCACGTGATGTGGCATCGCTCTTATCAAAAATACTTTCGGATTTAAGCAAGGTGTTCAACTCATCAATGATCACCGGCATAGCAGCCTGCATACCCGATGTAAGTACCTGAACCGCCAGGTGGCCTGCATATTTATCTACAATAAGCCCCGGCAGATAGTCAGACTCGCTGAAGATCAAACGGCAGGTATCGGTACGGCCATCAGCTAAAATATGTGCGCGCCCCGCAACTGCGGTACGTACCTTGTCGCGAAACCAATTATCATCAACAGGTGTATTTTCGTCCCACTCTAACAAGCGTACTGCCACGCGCGATTGATCGTTGTAAAAACCATAAGCCAGGAATTCCTTTTTAGCATTGAGCAGGCGGATGATCTCGCCATTGGCGGGTTTACCCTTAACCGGCTCGATAGCGCCCGAAAATACCCAGGGGTGCCTGTGCAATACCGCTTTTTCTTTTCCCTTTTTTAATACAACATCAATCATGCAGCAAAGGTAATAATATCGGCACAAAGTGAGGGACGAGGAGAGTTTACTTACTTATTGGCCGGGATAGGTGTCTTTTTCAAAGCTTTGGCAACCGCCACAATGTTAGCTGCCGCAGCTTTACCGGTTGCTATCGACCAATCCTTTCGCCTTTCCGATTCCAGGTAGTTTACGCCCGGGCCGGGGCCATTGTTCCAATAGGTGTATGATTGCGGAGGGATGGTAAAGCCCAGATCCATTAACGCGCCTGCAATTTCACTTACTACGTGCCGGGCGCCATCTTCGGCACCTGTAACCACAAAGCCGGCTACTTTGTTAAAAGTAACGGGGCGGTTATACCTGTCACGCTCGGGGTAAAGGCCGTTCATCCGTTCCAGTACTTTTAGGGCCATGCTGCTTAGGGTGCCCATCCAGGTGGGAGATGCAATGATAAGGATCTCGGCGTCTAAAAGCTGCTTTAGTATCTCGGGCCAGTAATCGCCCTCGCCCATGTCCGACCAACTGCCCGGCATCACGTTATGATCGGCCACCCGTACCATCGTAGTTTCAACCCCGTCGGCTTCCAATGCCTTGACAAATTCGTTGGCAAGCTCTTCAGTATTGGAGCGGTGCGGCGAGGGTTTTAGGGTGCAGTTTAATACAAGGGCTTTCATCAGCGTTAATTAAACCTGGGTAATGGATTGATGATGTTTGTGGCAAGCTTCGGCGCATTGGCGGCAAGCCTCGGCGCAAGCCTGGCAATGGTCATGCTCATGCATGTCGCATTCTTTGGCGCACATGATGCAAATTTCTTCGCAAAGCACTAAAAACTGGTGGGCAATTTCTGAACTGCGCTGCAAAAGGCGCGCGGTTAACGAGCAGATGTCTGCGCAATCGCGGTCAAGGCTCACGCAGCGCACCATTGGCTTAACATCATCTTCATTCAGGCAGTCGGTGGCGCAGCTTTCGCAGGCAGCCACACAGGCCAGCAACTTTTGCAGTATAGCGGTATGATCATGATTTTCCATCGTCCTTGTTATTGGTTAACTTAACAATGAATTCTCACTCAAAAAGTTTCAATAAATTTAAGGCTACCAATGTTTTAACTGCCTGATGTAGCCGGTCAACTCCTGTGCTATCAAGGCATGTTCCTTCATATCGGGGTGACTACTGCAGCCGCTGTTATAACTGCGGGAGAAGAAATATTTACTCACATTTTTATAACCTGCAGCATTCGCTGCTTGCACAATACCGGTTAGATAGCTTTTAAGCGTTTTGGTAAGTGATGCATCGGCCATTGGGCTGGTTAGGCAAACAACATCCGCTTGCGGGTACTTACTGCGGATGGTACTGATCAACTTTACGTAGGCGCTGCAAAATGAGGTAGAATCCTGCTTGCCATCGTTCTGCCCCAGGCAAATGGTTACCACATCAGGTTGATAGTTAAAGTTATACGGGACGCTATCCTGGCGTAGGGATGTTTTATCGTAAACCTGCGGCATTAAAATATCCATATTGCAGCAGCTATGGATCAAACCTATACCGGCCACCGCAGTTACCTGCCATTGCGCGTTTAATGCACGCGAAGTGCGGGCGGCGTATCCCTCATACGCGTTGTGCTGATCATACCATTGGCCCTTGCCGCATGGTATAACAGACTCATCTATCCCCTGCGCTGCCGTTATCGAATCGCCGATGTACTCAATTTTGCGTTTCGGCAGTGGCGCGGGCGGCAATAGTTGGGCGCATTTTAATCCCACAAATTGCAGGTAGCCCATACCGCTTTCGGTATCCTTACAGATCAGTACGGTATGCTTTGCATCAGGCAGGTTGTTGGCTATTGTGATGGCGTTTGTTTTGCCCGTAGTTTGTATGCGCGATGCCTTCCCGTCAATAACCACTTCAATGTAGTTATGGGTTTTGCCATATAATTCTTCGTCATTGATCAGCAACTCGCAAGATGTACCTTTAAATGATGCAACAATATACACCCCCGGCGACCAGAATTTAGGCAGCTGCGGGTTAGCGAAATCAACCCGGCCCACGTATTTAAAGTTAGGGTTATCAGCCTTGTATAATACGGGCATATCTTTTGCCCTTGCATTAAACATAAGTAGTACGGTCAGGATTGTCAGCAGGTTTTTCATCAGAATAAAAGTAAAAAACTTTAGCATACAAAAGGGGTGGTAACCTTTCGGAACCACCCCTTTTTTGAAAACTCACTCAAATTATTTTTGCTGATTATCATCCGGCTCGTCGCCAGCTAAACCAACTACTTTATAAACCTTATTGTCATTGGCATCTTTCTGTTCCTGGAAGTAAGTGCCTTCCGGAGAAACAAATAATTTTTCGCCATTCACTTTTATCTTGCGGCTGTCGTCAGGCAAAACCTTTACAATATCGCCTACCTGCAACTGCGACTCGTCATAAGCGCCATTGGTGTTCGAGGTTCCCACACTGCCGCCGTCGTTGGTATAGTTACCACCGCCGCCATCAGTATTCAGTTCACCATCTTTACCCGCAACTTCATAAACCACTGTGCCATTATCTTTGGTAACCGCGCGGTAGTAAACACCGTTAGATTCGTAATATTGTTCGCCGTTAATGGTAATCGCTTCAGCTTTTGAAGGCAACGCATTTACTTCGGCGCCAACCGGTGGCTCGACAACGGTGTATTGGTTATCATTTTGCTGATAGTATAAACCATCGCTGTAGTAATACTGGTAATCACCGTAGTAAAACGGATAATAACCAAAAGGCAACACGCCTATACTAAAGCCTATTCTTGGTAAATAGTAAGAGTTATAGTAACCACGGTTGTTATAAAAGCCATAGCCAAAATAACGTGAACCGTAGTAACGTGGCCTGTAAGCGCCTCCATAGCCACCGCGGCCATACACACCGCCACGGCCATAATTGCGGCCGTAGTTACCACCACGGTAACCAAATGCAGAGCGGTTGCCAAAGCTACCACCGCGGGCTATGCTGTTATTAAAGCCCGGGCGGCCAAATGAACCTCTGTTTTGGAAACCGTTAGTTGTGCCGCCATAACCAGGGCGTGCACCACGGTTAAACCCACCTTGCGGTGCAATTGACGATGCAGATGGCCTGTTGCCAAAACCACCACCTTGTGGGCGGGCAATACCTACGTTGCCTTGCGGGCGACTAAATCCACCGCCACCGGATGGGCGTGAAAAACCACCGCCACCTGACGAACGGCCACTGCCGCCCCCAAAACCACCACCGCCGGATGAACGACCGCCGCCACCTCCGCCTCCGCCACGGGCGCCTCTTTGCGCACTGGCAGGTACAGCTAAAAACACACCTAAAAGGCCTGTAAATGCTAATGTTAAGAATTTTTTATATGCACTTTTCATGTTGAAGATTATAATAGCTCAGTTTGTTGTTGCTGATGTAGTTATAGACTAAGAAATACATCAACGGTTTAACCTGGCGTAATATTATTTTAACAAAAAATCAGCCATGATATCAATTTAACACTTTAGTGTTTTTGGGATGACAAATAGCGATGTAATGGGTGGGTATTTAGCACTAAATATCTTCTGCTATAAATAAAAACTCCTCATTAAAGGTCAGGGTGAAAAAACCATCGGCGGTAGTTACATAATAACCATTGCCTGCACTTTCCAGCCCAGTGATTTGCAGATCTTTGGTTGCCGATAAAATATGAACGCTTTCGCCCACCGGTTTCCACTTGCTGAAGCCGGACGTTACCGGATAGATCTTTTGCCGGCCCGAAAATATCACCAGGTTTATTTGTGTTGCAAAAGGGGCAAGTTCTGCTAACGGTAACTGGTCTGTAACGATGTTTACCGCCTGGTAATCGCTGGTGAGCAAAAACTGCATAGCCGCTTCAACATTGTTATCCCCTGCGGAGATCAGCCTAACGTCAGATTGCATCGAGGCATCCGGCTCATCGGCGATGATGAGATCCACTTTAATACCTTGCGAATTGATTTGCTCGGCAGTTAACGGTGTGGTGATAACGGTCGGGCTCCACTCCAGCAATTGGCCCAGCAACTCGTCGTCAAAATGATCAAGGCCGAGCACCAGCAAGGCGGGTTCCTGTTTTTCGCGTACAATGTGGTGGGACGACATACTATCAATTATAGATTTATCTTTATTCAAAGGTAAACTTAATAAATAGCTTAATATTTGTATGTAATTATCCGTGGAAGAACAAGCAGCCCCCATTCGCCGAAAAATTATCCATATTGATATGGATGCCTTTTACGCATCGGTAGAGCAGCGTGATTTCCCGGAGTACCGCGGCAAGCCCCTAATTGTGGGCGGCCTGCCCGAAGGGCGTGGCGGCGTAGTAGCTACTGCAAGTTACGAAGCGCGTAAGTTTGGCATCCGCTCGGCTATGCCTTCTAAACAGGCGCTAAAACTTTGCCCACATGCTTTGTTTGTGCGGCCACGTTTTGCCGCTTACAAAGAAGTATCGCAGCATATCCGCGAGATCTTTAGCCGCTACACCGACCTGATAGAGCCTCTCTCGTTAGACGAAGCCTACCTGGATGTCACCGAAGATAAGCGCAACATCGGCTCGGCGATTGACATCGCTAAAGAAATTAAGCAAGCCATTAAAGACGAGCTTAACCTTACGGCATCTGCAGGGGTATCGGTAAATAAGTTTGTGGCCAAGGTAGCGTCAGATATGCAAAAGCCCGACGGGTTGACGTTCATCGGCCCCTCGGCTATTGAAAGTTTTATTGAGAACTTGCCGGTTGAGAAATTTTATGGTGTTGGCCGCGTTACTTCTGATAAGATGAAACGCATGGGCCTGTTTACCGGTGCAGATTTAAAAAAGCTGAACGAGGACGAAATGAGACGAAACTTCGGCAAGGCCGGCGGTTTTTACTACCGGATAGTGCGGGGGATTGACGACCGCCCCGTGCAGCCGCACCGCGAAACGAAATCGGTAGGGGCCGAAGACACTTTCTCCTACGACCTCACAACCGCCGAAGAAATGGAAGCTGAACTGGATAAAATTGCCGTATTGGTAAATGCCGGTCTAATAAAAAACCAGTTAAAGGGACGCACCGTTACGCTTAAAATAAAATACAGCGATTTTAGGCAGGTCACCCGCAGCCAATCGTTCAGCTATTTTATTGACGATGAAGAAACCATTGCAGCCACCGCTAAAACCTTACTGGCCGCCACCGACCCGGATAACAGCAAAGTGCGGCTGCTGGGGATAACGCTTTCTAACTTCACACCTATTGAGGTTAAGGTAAAGGGCGCGTCGGATCAGTTAAGATTGTTTGAGGAGTGAAATTCTAATTAAACTTATAACCCACACCCAGCGTCCATAACCGCTGGCGCTGGCCATAATTTTCGTTTATTTTGGTTAGGCCGCCTTCGTAACGGTAATCGATGGTGATATGGCCTACATCAATCCCCGCACCTGCCTGGAATCCTAAGGTGCTTTTTCGGTAACTCCCAAAATCATTATACGCTCCGCTTACATTATCACTAAAGCTTTGGTTTTTATCTAAGACATAGCTGTAAACCGGCCCGGCCATTATCCGCACGTTAAGGTTGTCGCCGCCAAAGCCTTTTCCTATCAGTAAGGGTACATTAAGCGTAGTGAACTTTACCTTGCCTTCGGTACTTGTGCCGTTACTATTTTGGAAATCGAATTTACCGCCGCTGCCGCCCAGGTAAACTTCGGGCTGTAAATAAATGCTGTGGCCGAACCGGGCAAATATACCCGCCTGGTACCCCGTAACTGACGATTCTTTCAGGTTATCGGTGTTGATCCTCGAGAAATTGACCGCCCCTTTAATACCCAATGATTGCGCATTTGCGCCGGTTATTGCAGCCAATACAATGGCTAAGCTTAAAAATATGTTTTTCATGAGGTTATTGGTTTAGTTGGCTAATAATACAACGGTTAACAGGGCTGTATTTTAAAAGTTTAATGCAAGCCGCATATAAAACGTAACCTGCGCTGTATTTTTTATATTTTTGTTTAAATAATTTGTTCTATGGCAGAGATCACTATCAGCAATAAAGATTGGGAGCGTATAAAAATTAAGGTTCAGCGTAAATATAACCATCTTACCGATGAACAGCTACAATATACCGAAGGGCAGGAAGATAACCTGATTGCCCGGATAATGGAGCTGGTGAACCGTAACCGCGAATACGTGGTGTTTACCCTTAAAAAAGCTTTGGTTAATATAGATAATAACCGCCTTTAAAATCAGTTTAAAGACTATAAAAGCTTAAAGGCTTTTTGTAGTTTTATAATTCAATGGGTGTAAGGATGTTAAAGGATAGCAAGATTGGTAAGAATTACAGGAAACCGGCTATAGTTGCAGGCATGCTGGTATTGGCTACCGTTACCTGGGGTTTTAGCGACGATCTGTTCCAGATATCCAAAAACCTGGATGTTTTCGCCTCGGTTTACAAAGAGGTTAACATTAACTACGTTGATGATATCAATTCGGCCAAACTGGTCAAAACAGGGGTTGATGCGATGCTTGACGGACTTGACCCTTATACAGAGTTTGTACCCGAATCTGAAATTGAAGAATATAAGCTGCACTACGTAAGCACACAGTACGGCGGAATAGGCGCAAGCATATTTGCCCGAGATGGCAAGGTGTTTATTTCTGACGTAGCAACAGGCTTCCCCGCGCAAAAGGCCGATATCCGCCAGGGTGATCAATTGGTCAAAATAAACAATATTGAACTGGCCGGTAAAAATAACGACCAGGTGAGTGCCCTTTTAAAGGGATCTAAAGGCGCAGGCATCAAGCTTTTAATGAAGCGTGACAATGAAGCACCAATAGAGAAGAACCTGGTGCGCGACGAGATCAAACAACCCAATGTGGTATACTCGGGCATGGTTGATGGCAATATGGGTTACATAAAACTGAATAAGTTTTTAGAAAACTCGGCCGATGAAGTTACCAATTCGCTTATTGCATTGAAAAAAAATAACCCCAACGGGATCATATTGGATCTCCGGTCCAACGGCGGCGGTATTTTGCAGGAAGCTGTAAAAATTGTTAACCTGTTTGTAGGTAAAGACGTTACCGTTGTATCGCAAAAGGGTAAAATAAAAGAAAAGAATTTCACCTATAACACGGTGAGTACCCCTGTAGAACCTACCCTGCCATTGGTGGTGTTGGTAAACAGCCGCTCGGCTTCGGCATCAGAGATTGTTGCAGGTGCATTGCAGGACCTTGACCGCGCGATTGTTATTGGGCAGCGCAGTTATGGCAAGGGGCTGGTGCAGCAAACCTTTAACCTGCCTTATAATAGCCTGGTTAAAATTACAGTTGCCAAATATTACGTGCCGTCGGGCCGTTGTGTGCAGGCGCTGGATTATACGCACCGTAAAGATGACGGGAGCGTTATTAAAGTAGCCGATTCGCTGATACATGAGTACAAAACCAAAAATGGTCGTTCGGTTTATGACGGCAGCGGCATATACCCCGATATTTTTGTGAAGCAGGAGCGCTTTGCCAACGTAACTCAAACGCTGGTAAGTAAGCTGTTGATATTTGACTATGCCACCCAGTACCGCAATACCCACCCAAAACCGATTGAGCCAAAACAGATAATCCTAACAGATGCGGAGTATAACGATTTTGTAAAATACCTTGCAGGTAAAAACTACACCTATAGCACCGTTACCGAAAAACTGCTGACCACCTTAAAGACAGAAGCTACCCGCGAAAAACAGTATGCCGAGATACAGGCCGAATATGACGCATTAAAAACAAAACTGGCTGCCACAAAACGCAACGACCTACAACTACATAAAGAGGAGATAAAACAGGTTTTAGAGAATGAAATAGCTTCGCGTTATTTTTATGAAAAAGGGCGTTACGAAACTAACTTTAAATACGATAAAGAGCTTGCCCAGGCTATTAAAACCATGCAAGACAAGCCGCAACTGGCATCGATATTAAAAGGTGAAGGTAACTTTAAAACCATTGGCAAGCCCGTACTGGCAATGGCCGGTAAAAAAGAACCTAAAGACACTGCAGACGAGTAAGCTTGTAGGGGCACTAAAGTTAATATAGAAGACTTTTATTTTTATCCCCACTTGGTCTTGTTTCCTGATTCTCATCATCTTAATTTGTGCCTCTTCACGTGTAACATCACTGCTACACCAGCGTTTGGTTAAACTTTAACCGATAATGATTGTCATACCTACCAAACAACACAATTATGAAAAAGATATTAATTACCGCCGCCATATTCGTTAGCCTTTTAACAGTTAAACAGGCCAATGCACAAATAAGCTTTAGCCTTAATATAGGCAGCCAGCCGGCTTGGGGCCCCGTAGGTTATGATCATGCAGATTATTATTACATGCCCGATATAGATACCTATTATGATGTGCCCGCACATCAGTATGTATATTTAGAAAACAACAACTGGGTACGCCGGGCGTCATTGCCGCCACGCTACAGTAATTACAACCTGTATAATGGTTACAAAGTAGTGGTAAACGAACGGAGCCCCTGGTTACGTAACAATGTTTACCGTACTAAATATGCCGGTTATAAGGGACGCACCGGTCAAACCGTAATCCGCGACAGCCGCGATGTAAAATACCGTAACCACTGGACTGGTAACGGAAATGGTAACGACCGTAGAGAGATCCGTAACGACCGCAGGGAAGTACGTGATGACAAGAGAGAAGTGCGCCAAGACAGAAAAGACCTGCGCGACGACAGGAAAGATAACCGCCAAGACCGTAAAGACGATAAAAGAGGCCACGGCCGCCCATAACAAAAGGTTAATATTATAGATAAAAAGAGCAGGCTCCCGACAAGGAACCTGCTCTTTCTATAATAGCGTATCAGCATTAGATATATCATCTAATGAGGCATCACTTAGAAGATCCGGTTCTTTATCCGGTTAATCATTTCATACAACTCGTTAACATTGAAAGGTTTACTCAGACCGTCGTTCATGCCACTGGCTAAAATAGTTTCTCGTACATCAGCAAGTACGTTGGCCGTAAGGGCAATAATGGGCATGTCGGCGTAACGCTGCTCGGGCAGGTTACGAATAGCCCGTGTTGTTTCATATCCATCCATTACCGGCATTTGTACATCCATCAATACCAGGTTGTAGTTTTTTAATTTAACCATGGTTAAGGCTATCTCTCCATTTTCTGCAACATCGCACTCGGCTCCCCATTGTTGCAAGTAACGTTTTAGCAGCATCACATTTAAGGGGTTGTCTTCGGTTATCAAAATGCTTAGTCCCTTTAATGTGCCTGTCAGTTTCTTTGCATCCACCGCTGTTTCTTTGGCCATCGCGGGGCGGCCTTTTGGGAACATGAGCGTGAAAGAAAATACAGAACCCTCGCCTGGTTCGCTTTGTACTGTAATTTTGCCTCCCATTAACTCGGCAAGGCGCTGGCAAATAGCCAACCCTAAACCAGTGCCCCCATATTGCCGCGTGGTTTCTGAACTGGCCTGGGTAAAAAGTTGAAAAATATAAGCCTGTTTATCCCCGGGAATGCCTATCCCGCTATCCTTAACAGCAAAGTTCAGTTCGACCATTCCCGAATCTTCGCGCAATACTTTTACAACGATAGTTATTTTACCGGTGGCAGTAAACTTAATGGCATTATTAACCAGGTTAGTAATTATTTGCCCAAGCCGTACCGGGTCGCCAATGATCAATCCCGGCACTCTGCTATCGTAGTTTACAATAAATGAAAGCCGCTTATCATTTGTGAATGGCTTGTTTGTAGCATAGATGTTCTGAATAAGTTCGCCCAGGTCAAAAGCCACGTTCTCCAGTTCAATTTTGCCTTCCTCGGCTTTGCTCAGGCTTAAAATATCATTGATGATAACCATCAGGTTATCTGCCGAAAATTTTAACGGTTTCAGATATTCTAATTGATCGGGCCGCGGGTCGTTCAGCAACAAATTGGTAAAACCTATCACGGCATTCATCGGCGTACGGATCTCGTGGCTCATAACCGACAGGAACCTGGACTTAGCTAAAACCGCCTCTTCGGCCAGGTCACGGGCCCTTATCAATTCCTCTTTTACCAGTTTACGCTCGGTAATTAATTCGGTAAACATAATAATGCCACCAACAACGCCGGGGGCTTCAAACCACGGGCGAATTTCCCATCGCAGCCACTCCTGCTTACCATCGCGGCGTATAAAACTATCCTCTTCTATTTTGATCACTTCACCGGCAAGGCCGCGTTTCAAGTATTCGCGCCAAACATCGGGTATCTCAAAAAAAACGTCGTAATGGCTTTTACCGATGATGGTGGTTACATCCAGTTTGTAGGAGGCCATCCAAATGTGGCTGGCCGCCATGTAGCGCATTTCCCTGTCAAACATGGCTATTGATACCGGTGCTGCGTTTATAAATTTTTCGAGTTGCTGGTTCTTTGTTGCCAGGCGTTCCTGATCCTGCTTATGATTGGTAATATCCTGAAAGATTCCGTTCAGGCGTACGCATTTACCGTTTTTAAACTCGGGCTGGCCAATTGTACGGGTCCATCTCTCCTCGCCGCGGGTATTTATTATCCGCAGTTCTAAATCATATGTTTTACCCTCCGTAACAGCCTCTACAAAAGCTTGTTTCAGGCTATCCCTATCGAAGCCTTCCTTAAAAAATGTTGTTGCGCTTGTACGTTCAGGCACAAAACTTTCCGGCACACCAAATATTTGCCGGGTAACACCCGACCATGTAACCTGTTCGGTAGCCATATCCAGTTCCCAGCCCCCAACCATAGCCACCTGCGTAGTTTTGTCCAAAAAATCCTTTAGCCGGAGTATTTCTTTCTCCGCTTCTTTTTGGGCGGTTATATTGATGTAGATGATCCGCATGGATAGCGGCTCGTTATAAACGTTCCACTTGATCACCTTTCCGGTAAATAAAAAATATTCTGTTTTGCCGTGCAGGTTTAAAAAGCGCACCTCTTGGGCAAATACAACCTGGCCGCGGCTTTTAACATGGTTTTGCAAACTGATGAGGAATTGCTGTTTGTCGCTATCGGGCACTTTCACCTGCCAATCGGGATCTGTAGCGAGTTCGGTTTCTGAATATCCCAGCGCACGCAATAAAGCAGGATTGCTGAAAGGCACCTGCCCTGTCATATCCCATTCCCAATAACCGGTTTGGTAATTATCCTGAATATTTGGCTGACCGGCTACATACATTTGCTTACAAGAGAATTATATAATTGCAAGTTAATATTTTAGTTGATAAAGCCAATGATTTGCAAGCGGGTGAAATCAACTTATTTTCCTAATAAACCATTCATCAATGCTTTCCACTGCGGTAACGACAAGCCTTCCCGGGCAGATAAGGCTATAATGGTGTTACGCACTGTATCAAACAGGCCGGTGTTAGTAGTGTTGGCAACCTCGTTGCGCCCACGCGCGGCCGCACTTATATGATTTAAATAGCGCTCTATCACAAACGTAACCGTAGAATGGTGGCCGAAAAAATGGGCTATGGCCTTGTCCGGGTTTTTTGGATTGGCTACCGGCCTTGCGGTCATGGTGATGTATTCCGTTTCTGTAAATTCATCTGTGTTATCGTCCATTGCTTCAATGCGTACCCACTCATAGCCGCCCCCGGCTGCAGAACCTGGCCCCGGCAAATCTATCCGTATCAGGTCGCCAACTTCGGCAAATTTGTATACTTCGTTACCCATGCTGTCAGTAAGCGCAAAGTTAGCGGATAAGAGCCCGGCATATTCGTGCCATTTTGTTACATCCTTTAACCTGCTTTTAACCGCTAAAAAAACATGATGGGCTTCGGCAGTGTTTGCCGCATCAAAAAATTCAATAACATCTATTTGCTGCCCTTCTGTTTGCTCGGGTATGCTTTCATTAGCCTTATTCATGGTAACTGTTTATTATTCAACAAGGTTAAAGCCATACTGTTTGTTGCAGGGTTATATTCCTATTATGTTTAACGGTTAAATATCAGTTAGGTTACGAGCTATTATATTGAATTAAATGCTTGATTTTTAACTAAAAGCAACTACTTTTATACCGCCAATTATTTCTGACCGATAAATGAACTGTACTTTTTTTAAAAAGCTGCCGGCTTGCCTGTTGTTTGCCTGCGCGGCTTTAGTAGCCAGGGGGCAAAACCTGCAAGCAGATACCGACCAGCGACAAGTTGTTTTTGATAACACGATATCTACTTACTTAACTGCAGCCGCCGGTGACGATGCACGCCTGTACAGCGGGGCCGAATACCGTTTTTATGATGCCAACATTAAGGGAAACGCCTATTATGCTAATGTAAGTGACTTTGCACCCGGCAATATTGAATATGATGGTTTTACCTACAAAAGTGTGCCCGTACTGTATGATGTTTATAAGGATTTGGTGGTAATGCAATTACCTCATAAATCTGCCGGTGTAAGCTTGGTTAGCAAACGTGTACAAAGCTTTGACTGGGTGGGGCACCACTTTGTTTATGTAGATACGGATACTTTAGCCAAAGGCAAAGGTATTAACGCCGGCTTTTATGATGAGCTTTATAATGGCAAATGCCAGATATTGGCCAGGCATTCAAAAAGCATTGTTAACTTATCAGACAGTAACCCGTCTGTACAGGCGTACTTTAGTGTTAAAAAAGAAATCTTTATAAAAAAAGGCGGTACTTATACCAACGTTAATAGCCAAGGCGACCTTCTGGAAGTATTTAAGGATAAAAAGAAAGAGCTGATGCAGTACATCAGCAATAACCAGATCAAATTTAAGGGCGATCCGGAACAGGCCATTTTGAAAATAACGGCTTATTACGAGAGCCTGGCGGTAAAGGGTATCTAACACTTATTTTAATTAGGTAAAGCGAAGGAGAGATATTTTCCGATACATACAGAAAGAGCGCAGGGAGATAAAACCCTGCGCTCTTTCTATTTATTGCAATGTGTCTTTATCCGCCAGCATCTACTCTGTTACCAGAAGAAAGAATATAATGCTACGATTATCCCGCCTACTAACAACGCACCCGCTGTAAACGCGCGTGATGTTTTAAACATCGATGAATCGATCTCCAGCCCGTTGGTCTTAACACCTTTAGCACCGTCTATTTTAGATATAATAAACATGCCGATAACGCAGATAAGGAACACAAAGCCCATCCTGTCTATGAAAGGAATTTCGTAAACGCCCTTATCATTCATTTTAGAGAAACCATAAGGTGCCATAAAGGCCAGGTTGGCGTAATAAGGTAAAAACTTAAATATTACAGAGAACACAAAGCCGCCAATGGTAGCGAATAACGCCGCGTTGGAGGTAGCCTTTTTCCAGAAAAAGCCTAAGATGAACATGGCAAAGATACCCGGCGATACGAAGCCCGTATACTCCTGGATATATTGGAAACCCTGCTTACCCTCGCCCATTAGCTGCTCGCCTATGAGCAGTGACATAATTACCCCCAAAGCCATGGCCACAACAACCGACCATTTACCCAGCGTCACCAGTTTTTTATCGGTGGCCTGTGGGTTGATGGCTTTTTTGTAAATGTCCAAAGTAAAAATGGTAGCGATACTATTTGCCTTACCCGCCAACGATGCCACAATTGCCGCTGTGAGTGCAGCAAATGAAAGACCCTTTAAATAGGTAGGCAACAGGTTTAAAAGCGTTGGATAGGCTTTATTATAGTCTATGATACCTTTTGAACTAAGCATCTCCTGGTGGAACATGCCACGTTGGTATAATACATAAGCCGCTATACCCGGCAACACCACTATAATAGGCATTAACAATTTCAAGAAAGCGGCGAATAGCAAACCCGCGCGTGCGGTTTTTAAATCGGCACCTAAAGCGCGCTGGGTAATATACTGGTTGCATCCCCAATAATTCAGGTTCACTATCCACATACCACCAATTAATACTGATATCCCCGGAAGATCGAGGTAACTATTATTATCCTTTTTTAAGATCATATGGAAGTGATCTGTAGCTTCCGCGTGCAGTGTCTTCAACCCGGCCAATATGGAATGGTCCGAAGCATTTTTTGTGAGTTCGCCTAACCCTATGTAAGTAGCTGCTAAACCACCCAATATCAGTACAGCTACCTGTATCACATCGGTATAGCCAATAACCTTCATACCACCAAGGGTGATGACCACAGCAAAAATAGCCAGCAACGAGATGCATAGCCTGATATCTAACCCGGATATCCCGTGGATAGCCAAAGCGCCCAGATAAAGGATAGACATTAAGTTAACGATGATATACAATAACAGCCAGAAAATAGCCATGACCATTGCTACCGTACCGTTATACCGCTGATGCAGGAACTGCGGCATAGTGAAGATCTTATTTTTAAGATAGATGGGGATGAAAAAAATCGCGACGATAATTAAGGTAGCCGCGGCCATCCACTCATAAGTAGAGATAGCCAAACCCATTTTAAACGCCGAACCGCTGGTACCGATGAATTGCTCGGCAGAGATGTTGGAGGCGATCAATGATGCACCAATAGCCCACCAGGTTAAGGAGCCTTCGGCGAGGAAGTAATCTTTCGAGGTCGCGTCCGCATTATGTTTTCGCTTGTAGATCCAAAAACCATAGCAGGATACGATAATGAAATAAATTACGAATACAACGTAATCGCCGTTTGATAAGGTGCTCATTTAGCTTGTAGGTATTAAAATTGGTGCAATAATTAGGTTTGAATATTATATATATCGGTTAATCAAATTCTCCAAGTACTCTTGTTTGCCGCTGATCGTAGCCGGTTCGCCGTTGGTGGCGGCATAATTGCGCAGGTCTTCTAACGACAGGCTGCCTGCTTCAAATTCTTTGCCCTTGCCACTGTCAAATGACGCGTAACGCTCGCTGCGAATCTTTTTATAGTCGGACTTTTGCAGGATGTTGTCTGCAATGATCAAAGCCCTTGCAAATATGTCCATACCGCCTACATGCGCATAGAACAGGTCGGCAGGGTCGGTCGAGTTCCTGCGGATCTTTGCATCAAAGTTGATCCCGCCGCCGGCGAAGCCACCTGCCTGCAGAATGATCAGCATATATTCGGTTACCTCCGTAATGTCATTCGGAAACTGGTCGGTGTCCCAGCCGTTCTGGTAATCGCCGCGGTTGGCATCCATCGATCCTAACAAACCTGCATCGGCAGCTACCTGCAATTCATGCTGAAAGGTGTGGCCCGCCAGGGTGGCATGGTTCACTTCCAGGTTTAGTTTAAAGTCGCCCAGCAGGTCGTATTTCTGCAAAAAGCCCAATACTGTTGCTGCATCGTAATCATACTGGTGCTTGGTTGGCTCGCAGGGTTTCGGCTCGATAAAGAACGTGCCTTTAAAGCCTTGTTTGCGGGCATAATCTTTTGCCGTATGCAGGAATTTGGCCAGGTGCTCCTGCTCTCGTTTCATGTTGGTGTTCAGCAGGGTCATGTAGCCTTCCCTCCCTCCCCAGAATACGTAATTCTCGCCACCCAGGGCAATGGTAGCATCTATGGCTGCCTTTACCTGCGCGCCGGCATGTGCCAGTACGTTAAAGTCGGGATTGGTGGATGCGCCGTTCATGTACCGGGTATGGCTAAATACGTTGGCGGTACCCCACAGCAGTTTTACACCGCTGGCGGCCTGCTTTTGTTTGGCGTATTCCACCAGCGTTTGCAGTCTGCGTTCGTTATCGGCTACGTCATTGGTATAATCTACCACATCGATATCATGGAAGCAGTAGTAGGGTAAATTCATTTTGGTGATGAATTCAAAGGCGGCGTCCATTTTATCTTTGGCGCGTTCTACGGCATCTGCCTTGGCATCCCAGGGGAAAACATGGGTACCGCCGCCAAAGGGGTCGGCCCCGGTGCCATTGAACGAGTGCCAGTATGAACAGGCAAAGCGCAAATGGTCTTGCATGGTTTTGCCGGCTACTATCTTACCGGCATCGTACCAACGAAATGCCAGTGGGTTGTCTGATCCCTGTCCCTCGTATTGAACTTGTCCTATGTTCTTGAAAAATTCTTTCTCGCCTGTGATTACACTCATAATGGTAGTTTGTAGATTTATGTATTATTGATTAAGATGCTGTTCAAGCACAGCCTTCCAGCTTTGATAAACTTCATCGAAGGCTTTGGTGGCTGTAGGTTCTATGTAAGCTATTGGTTTGCTGTTGCTAAATGCTTCGGCAGCAGAAGCAAATAATTCCGAACCGATGCCCGCGCCTAATGCGGCCCCTTTGCTGCCATCATTATTATAAAGTTCGACGGGTACGCCTGTGGCATTCACAAAGGTTTCGGCAAATAATTCGCTCAAAAACATATTGGTACGCCCGGCACGTATAACGGTTGGGTACATCCCGTTTTCGCGCATAATATCCAAGCCGTACCTGAAAGCGCAGGCAATGCCCTCGTTTGCCGCCCGGAATATATGCCCGCGGGTATGTAAGTTCAGATCGATATTTTGCAGATGTGCGCCTACCTGTTGGTTGTTCAGCATCCGCTCGGCGCCGTTGCCGAAGGGCAGTGTGCGTAAACCATCGCTGCCTGCAGGGGCTTTGGCTGCCAGTTCATTCATCTGCTGGTAACTCAGGTCGCTTCCGAAAGAATCTTTAACCCAGCGGTATAAACTGCCTGTGCCGTTTATACAAAGCAGCACTCCCATGCGCTTACGCTCATTAGTATAGTTAACGTGCGCAAAGGTATTAACCCTTGATTGCGGATCATAGGCCAGCTGGTTGCTCACGCCGTATATCACGCCAGATGTGCCTGCCGTAGCGGCAACTTCGCCGGGGTTAAGTACGTTTAAAGAGAGGGCGTTGTTAGGCTGATCGCCGGCTTTGTAAGTTACCGGGATGCCTGAAGTTAATTGCAGCGCGTTAGCCACCTCGGTAGTAATACGCCCATGCGACGAGAATACCGGCTTAACCGTTGGGAACAACTCATTGTCAAAACCAAAATAGTCGGTAATGTCTTTTGATAAGCCGTTAAACTGAAAATCGAAAAAGATACCTTCAGATAATGCCGATGCCGATGTGGTGATCTCGCCGGTAAGTTTCATGGCAATGTAGTCGCCGGGCAGCATAATTTTATCTACCTGGTCGTATATCTCCGGTTCGTTTTGCTTTACCCAGGCCAGTTTTGAGGCCGTAAAGTTACCCGGTGAGTTTAACATGTGTGATAAACAGGTGTCATAGCCGATATCTTCAAAGGCCTTGTCACCAATTTCAACCGCGCGGCTATCGCACCAAATAATGCTGTTTCTTAAAACTTTTTGGTTTTTATCAACCAGAACAAGCCCGTGCATTTGATAAGCTATCCCAATTGCCGAAATATTTTTGGGGTCGTACCCGCCTTTTTTATGGCATAAAGCGATAGCATGTCCGGTTTGCTGCCACCACATCTCTGGCGACTGCTCTGCCCAGCCTGTTTGCAGTGAAATAATGGGCGACTCTTGTTCGGGGTATTGCGCAGATGCAATAACCTCTTGATTTTGAGCGTCAACAACGCATACTTTTACGGATGAAGTGCCTATATCAATGCCTAACAGCAGCATATTTTGTACGTTAAAAGATTATCAACCGGTTTATAACAGGGGGTTTGGCAACGAATTTAAGGTATTTTTTGAAAAAGCTGTTAAACAGCTCAAATAATGGCAAAAACTAAATATTTGAATTTTTTTTTAAAACGACTTGTGTAAAAGAAAAAGAGGCGTATATTTGCAGTCCCAAACGGAGTGGTAGTTCAGCTGGTTAGAATGCCTGCCTGTCACGCAGGAGGTCGCGGGTTCGAGTCCCGTCCATTCCGCTTCTCTTTGTAAGAGCCTGTAAATCAACTATTTACAGGCTCTTTTTTATTGTCTGCAAAAGACACGAACCTTACCCTTTTAAATTCAAAAACCCCCTAATTTGCGAAATTAAGCTGTTTTTAAACTTTGGCTTTATCGAAATTGTCAAGAAATCGCAAAATTCTATTGCGTCTTTCATTGCGTCTTTTTTTTCGAAAAAAGACGCTTTTTTCGTCATAACTTGTTGAAAATGAACTGTTTATTGTTTTTAACATTCTTTTTATAAAATAATCTATTATCCATTGATAATCAATAAGTTATGAGGTGGTATTCTTTAAACATGCGCCCTTTTTAACGACATATTTATTTTGATTTAAAAATATCGCTTATAGCTTTAGCGACATTTAAAATTATTATGTTAGAAAGAAGCTTCGGTTTGTTTTATTATTTAAAGCAGGCAAAAAATCAGAAAGAACAAAGATGGTATGTATATCTGCGTATCACAGTAGCCAGCGAGCGCCGCGAAGTATCCATTAAACGGCAATGGACTCTCGGCCGATGGAATTCAAAAACAGGAAGAGCAGCGGAAATCAACGAAGAGGCCATCGAATTGAACCGGTATCTGGATACCATTTCCAACAAGGTCCATCAGATACAAAGAAATCTGGTCGAGGACGGTAAGCAAGTCACGGCTGAAAATATTAAAGACGTTCTTACAGGCAAAGGAGAAAAGAAGCACTTTATTCTGGAAGCATTCCAGGAGCACAACAGGCAGATGAAAGCTTTAACCGGCCAAGAATTCGCACCGGCTACTTTGACCCGTTACAAGACGGCATGTACGCATTTAAGCAGCTATATCAAATGGAAGTATCAGAAGGTCGATTATGAGATTAAGGATTTAAATTATGAGTTTATCTCACAATTTGTATTTTGGCTTAAAAGTGAAAGAAAGTGCGGTCATAACGCAGCTATAAAGTATTTAGGCAATTTCAAGAAAATTGTATTGGAATGCATGAAAAGAGGTTTGCTATCCACAGACCCATTCCTGGGGTTTAAAAGTAAGCGAAATGAAGTAATCCCTGTTGCTTTAACCAAAGAGGAGTTGATCAGAATCACCAAAAAGAAATTTGATATCGAAAGGCTTGATCATGTCCGCGATATATTTTTGTTCAGTTGCTATACAGGCTTAGCTTATATTGACGCGTACAAGCTACGTAATACAGACATAGTGATCGGTATTGACGGTGGCATGTGGATTACTACGACCAGGCAAAAAATAAATTCAAGTACAAGGCTCCCATTACTTCCAAATGCAATAGCAATTCTTGCTAAATATCAGGACCATCCAAAATGTGTAATCAAAGGTACTGTGCTGCCGGTATTGACGAATCAAAAAACGAATTCGTACCTGAAGGAGATCGCTGATCTATGCGGTATTAGAAAAAAACTAACCTTTCACATTGCGAGGCATACGTTTGCTACTACAGTAACACTTACTAATGGCGTGCCTATTGAAACAGTGTCAAAAATGTTAGGACATAAATCGCTTAAGCAAACGCAGCACTATGCGAAAATCGTTGATTTGAAGATAAGTGAGGATATGAATTTACTTAAAGAAAAGCTGCAATTAGCCTAATTTGACTTAAACATAATCTATAGGCGTTCTATGAAAACGTCTTAATTTAAGCAGATCGCTGCATGGACGCAGCGATCTGCTTAAATCATAATATTCAAGGTGTCGCAACTTACATTATGAATTCTTTAATAATAAATAGTTATCTATTGTTAACTTTTACCACGTGAGTATCATTAAGATTCAGAACGTAATTACTGCTGTTTAAATATGGGGATTTACATTGCTATCTTTTATTTAGCGATATGTAGTATTCTTATTAACGGATCACATGAGTTTATTTAGAATAATATTACTTATCTTCATCATGTTACCTAAACGAGATCATACGCACGCTTTTCAAAGCGCAAATTCCTCTTCGTTTTTCAACTTAATAATCTTTTGATTATCAGTTCATTGCTTTGGTTGACAGGGCTTTAGCGGTTGGTGTTGATAAGTCTATGCTCTTGCTTTCGTGAAGATTGGATAGTTTTGTTCTTGGCTAGGTACATAGCTTTTATACTGTTTAGAGGGATTACTATGAGAATAGGCTTTTCAGGCCACGAAACCTTTGTCTGCCGCACCTTTTGGTTAAAAAAGGGGTATGACTTTGTGATGGATGGCCGGGCTTTTGCGGACGAAGATGCGGTGGTTGCGCTAGGTGTGGGTAAGAACATGGTCACTTCGATCAATTTTTGGATGCGGGGGTTTCATATTATGGACCGAGACCAAAACAATATAACCGATTTAGGCCAGTACCTATTTGGCGGACGAGACCCGTTTCTCGAAGATATCGCGTCACTTTGGTTATTACATTATTCGGTAGTTAAAAACCAAAAGGTATTCATATTCAATAGCTTCTTTAATGAGTTTACTAAGCAACGGAGCGAATTTACTAAGGAGCATCTGATCGGTTTTCTAAAAAGGAAGACCGAAAGTGGGGGCCTGCGCCTATTTAGCGAAAAGACATATGAGTCGGACGCTACAGTCTTTTTAAGAACTTATCTGCGCTCCCATGATGGTAAAGCTGATCTGGAAGACGAAACAGCTAATTTACTTATCGAGCTGAATCTCCTGACGGCGTATTTTAAGGAGAATACGGAAGGCAAGGCTGTACAATGGTTTAGATTGCTGCGCCAAGATCGTTTTGACCTACCCAAAGCTGTATTATTGTATGCGATACTGGATCGCTTTGGAGGAGAAAGTCAAACAATTACGTTTAATGAATTACTGGAAGCGCCGGACAGCCCGGGCCTGATCTTCAGTTTAAGTGAAAAGGGGTTAGAGTCACAGTTAAGGGAATTGGCTGTTTTTTACCATGGCGATATCACCTTTAGTGAAACCGCCGGTAACCAGGTATTACAGATCAAAAATCCGCTTGATAAGTGGACGGTATTGGAGGAGTATTATGGCTAAGCGTTTTTCCCCATCGGTTAACATACTGACGCAAGATGTTGACTTAAGCCAGTATTTCCTGACCTCAAACGTACAGGCAGTATTTGACCTGATAACTAATAATTACAATTCCGGCATACGTTCCCTAAATTTGATCGGTGCTTATGGTACAGGAAAGTCCTCTTTTTTGTCAGCGCTCATGCAGCACCTGATCGATGAGCAAGTATTTTTGGACGATCATAAGTGGTGTACTTTAAAGCAATTTACGATACTTAAAGCAGTTAGTGATTATGACTCCTTTATCCGGCAGTTCGCGGATCTTATCGGGTCGAACAGTGATAAGCCTCAGCAGTTGTTAAAGAATTTTGTGCAGTTTTTGACTTTACAAAACCAACAGGGCAATTGCGTGGTAGTTGTCGTAGATGAGTTCGGAAAGATGCTGGAATATGCCGCCAAATATGAACCTGAAAAAGAGTTGTATTTTATTCAGCAATTAGCTGAGTTGGTCAACAGCGGTGACTATGAGGTGGTATGGATTTCGACTTTGCATCAGGACTTTTCGGGTTATGCACATCAATTGTCTCGCTTACAGCGTAACGAATGGGTTAAGGTCAAAGGGCGCTTCAAGGAAATCACTTTTAATGAACCAGTTGAACAACTGCTTTTTCTTGCTAGTCAGCGATTGAACAATGCTGTGCCGACTTTTGTGCAACCAGCCTTTGAAAAATTGTTTCAGGCAATAGTCGACGCAAATGTATTTCCGCTGCGTGATTTCTTCAATCCGGAGGTCGCGGCTAAACTTTATCCGCTGGATATTTTAGCTACTGCCGTGCTGGCGCAGGCTTTACAGCAATATGGACAGAATGAACGTTCCCTGTTTAGTTTTTTGAGCGGGGATAATTATTTTGATCTGAAAGATTTTGATCAAGGCAACGCTAATTTTTACGGCGTCAGTGCCGTACACGATTATTTAAATTATAACCTGCACTCTTTTTTACATTCCAAGGTCAATCCGCATTATTCGCAGTGGGCGGAAATCAGGAATGCTTTGGAACGAGTGGACGGTGAGTTCGATTTTAAACAACAAACTTTATATCACGGTATTGTTAAGACGATCGGTATTTTTCAACTATTCCTGCCTGCTAATGCAGTAATAGATCGCACCTTTTTAGCTGCCTACTTGGATCATGTGCTGAACATTACTGGTAGTGCACAAGCGATTGCAGAACTGGAACAACGTTTCATCATCAGGTACTATCAGCGCAAACATCGTTACACTTTGTATGAAGCCAGCGACGTTGATATCGATGTGGCGATTTCGGACGCCGCAGCCGAGGTCAGCCGGGCGAACGACGTGGTTCATTATCTGGGTACCTATTTCGATTTTCCGACTATGTCGGCCAAACGCGCATATTTTGACCGCGGAACTCCCAGAGTATTTCAATTTAAGATATCAGACAATCCCTACAATGCAACTTTACCGCAAGGCGAAGTGGACGGCTTCGTTAATTTGATTTTTAGCACATTTTTATCAGTCAATGACCTCGAAAAGGTGTCGGGCCAGAATGATCATGCGGTACTTTACGGTCTATATCAAAATCCTGACGAGATCAGGAACTTGATCGAAGAGATCGAAAAAGCCGAGATCGCGCGTGAAAAACATAAAGAAGACAGGATCGCCAGAAGAGAATTGGATAGCATCATTGACCTGCAACGCAATTTGTTGAACCACTATGTGATGGAAAGCTTCTTTAACCGTGAGATCGTTCGCTGGTTCTATCATGGTGCCGAAGTGTTTACGATAACCAATAACCGCCGTTTCAATGAGATACTTTCTGAGATCTGCACGGAGGTTTATCACCACGCGCCAGTATTCCGTAGCGAGATCGCCAATAAAACGAAATTGTCAACGGCTGCTTCCTTGGCACGAAAAGAATTGTTCCAGGCTTTATTTTTAAATGCGGAAAAAGAAAACCTGGGAATTAAAGGTTTTCCGCCGCAAAAAAGTATCTACTATTCGCTACTGCGGCAAACCCATATTCATGAGTACGGTAACGGCGGCTGGTTTTTACAGGAACCAGAACTTGAAGCCGACCCTTTTCGTTTTGGTCCTTTGTTTGAAGCCAGCAACGCTTTTTTGGATTCCTCACGTGGGGTCAGGCGAAATGTTGGGGAATTATATGAGAAGCTCGGTAAGGCGCCTTTTAAGTTGAAAAAGGGCTTTCTTGATTTTTGGATACCAATATTTATGATCCTCAAAAAATCGGATTATGCGCTCTATGGTGAATTTGGTTATATAGCCGACTTGAATGCGGAAATATTGGAACTATTGGTCAAAAAGCCGGATAATTATGCGCTCAAGGCATTCGATGTTGCTGGTGTACGGATTAACATGTTTAATCGTTACCGGGAAATGCTCCAGCTTCCGCAAAAAGAGCGTACGGATAATGAGGCCTTTGTGCAAACCATCGTGCCTTTTATTAAATTTTATAAAGAACTGCATGCCTATGCAAAAAACACGCGTCGTATTAGCAAGCCCAGCCAAAAGATCCGAAAAGCACTGATCGATGCGGATGACCCGGAACGGTTGTTTTTTGAAGATTTTCCGGCGGCTTTAGGTTTCGACCTGATACAATTAAATAAAGACCCACTTTTATTAGGCGAATTTACCACTGCTCTACAAAATGCTATACGTGAGTTGAGATCTGCTTACGAACAGTTATTGGTACGCTTTGAAAAAGTGATCAATTCACTTTGGAATACGGACCTTGAATTTGCCGATTACAAAGCAAAATTACGCGCTCGATATCAGGTCGGATTAAAATCATATCTGCTACTGCCATACCAGCGGACATTTTATGATCGTGTTTTCTCTCCACTAGAGGATCGTAAAGCTTGGCTCTCTTCTGTTGCGCAATCGCTGATCGCCAAACCGCTGGAGCAAAGCAATGATGACGACGAACTGCGGCTATTTGACCGCTTTTTGGAATTGATCCATGAATTGGACAATTTGAACGAGATCGGCAAACAACCCAAACTGGCAGATACCGACGAAACCTTTAAACTGGAGATCACACGGCCTGGAGAAGATGTCCGTAACCAAGTCATTACGGTGCCTAAGGAGAAATCAACAAAATTCAAGCAGGCACAAAATGACATCGAAACGGCGTTAGCCGGCGAAAATCGGTTTACCAAAATTGCTATCTTAGCTGAAATGCTCAAAAAAGAAATAGATCGGGATGGAAAATAAACAGGTTAGGCACGTATTGGGTATATCCGGCGGCAAAGACAGCGCTGCGCTGGCGATCTATATGCAATCGCTTTACCCGGGCATGGCTATTGAGTATTATACCTGCGATACAGGAAAGGAACTTGATGAAACCTATCAGCTTATTCGTAACCTGGAATCGCGGATTGGCGTAACTGTACACAAATTATATGCGCCGACCGCTGATAAAGACAATCCTTTTGATTATTACCATCGCTTATACGGCGGGTTCCTCCCTTCCTCGAATGCGCGTTGGTGTACCCAAAAATTAAAGATCGAGCCTTTTGAACAATACATCGGTTCAACGCCAGTCATCTCTTATGTAGGCATACGGGGCGATGAGGACCGTGAGGGTTATATTTCTACCAAACCTAATGTCCAGTCTATTTTTCCTTTCCGGAAAAACATCTGGAGCGAAGAAGTTGTAAGTAAGGCCCTTGCGAACGATAACATCTTTAACCTAAATAAACTTTATAAAGAGTTTCTGCCACATAACCTTTATGAGCGCGCGGTTGATATCATTGCTACTCCTTTGTCTATGCGCTACGATCAACAGCTAAAAGTAAAAAACCTATTGGACCTGGGTATCAAAGAGTTCAACCACGTTGTGTTTGAACTCATGAAAAGTACAAGACTGCCCATAGCGCAACTGCACGGATTTCCGTTACTGGATAACGAGGAGATACTGGTACGCGAAGATATCTTTAGGATATTACGCGAAAGCGGTGTCGGTGTGCCCCAATATTATGAGGAGATACCCTATGACGTTCACGGAAAGAAAGGCATCTATAACCGCAGCCGCTCCGGTTGTTTCTTTTGCTTCTTCCAGCAAAAGATCGAATGGGTATGGCTGTATGAACAAAACCCCGCCAAGTTTTTCCTGGCCATGGAATATGAAAAAGACGGGTATACCTGGAACCAAAACGAACGGCTGGAAGAATTGATCAACCCCGCCCGCATCATACAGATCAAAGCAGAATTCTTAACCAAACAAACCTTAGCCAAACAACGCCAGCAGTCCGGAAAATTAATTGATATTCTCGACGCGGAAGAAGAGGGTTGCGCAGCTTGCTTCATTTAAAATGCAAATAAAAGTCGAAACCTGGACCTTAAAGGAATATTTATCAAAGGTAGATAAAGTAGAAAATCAACCGGAATATCAGCGTGGAGAGGTATGGAGCGATGATAAAAAACAATTGTTAATAGATTCAATGCTGCGTGGGATCGATGTTCCTAAAATCTATTTACGAGTTACCGCTGGAAATACCTACGAAGTAGCTGACGGTCAACAGCGTCTGACCACCATTCTAAAGTTTATTAATAACCAAATCGCTATCCCTGCGGGTGAAGATAAGGGATTACCGTTGGGAATATACGATGGGATGGATCTGCGTGAAAAATATTATAAAGATATTCCGAAGAAATTCAAGACTGATCTCGATGATTATAAACTGACCATCGCTGTAGTCACAGGCGCTTCAGGTGACCAAATACGGACCTTATTCGGGCGGCTTCAGGAAGGAGTTAATCTGAATCCCGCCGAAAAAAGAAATGCTATTTTAAGCAGCACCGGGCGACATATTGATAACTTTGTTTTCAATCATACTTTTTTTGAACATTCGAGGATATCTCGTTCACGATTTAAGCGTCAAGATTATTTGGCCCACGTTATCGCGTTGGTTGCTTATAAAAATAAAAGTGATCTTAAGAGCGTCTTACTTGAACGGCTTTACCTTGACAAAATGTTCGTTCTTGACCAAAAGTTATTGTCAAAAGTAGCGACAGTCCTTGATCACATGTATGAACTGGACAAATTTCTAGTAACCCGGATCACAAAAAAGTTTCATTTTATCGACCTATTTTGGATGATTTTTCAACAATTTGACAAGTTAGGGAGTATCGATTACAAGGGTTTTGCTGCCGCTTTCGATAAATTTGAATGGTTGAGGTTAGACGTTGATGATCCGAAAGATTTAATCGAAAATCCAAAAGCCACGCAAGATGATCGAGACTTGTATGACTATTATATGGCTTTCCGTCATGATGGTTCATCGCCGGCAAGTATCCAAACCCGACAGTTAATTTTCAAGAAATTATATAAAAAAT
This sequence comes from Mucilaginibacter glaciei, assembly GCF_014773245.1. Taxonomy (GTDB): domain Bacteria; phylum Bacteroidota; class Bacteroidia; order Sphingobacteriales; family Sphingobacteriaceae; genus Mucilaginibacter; species Mucilaginibacter glaciei. The sequence goes on from NZ_JACWMX010000010.1 coordinate 65,188, forward strand.
TCATATAGGATGGTGGATAAAATTCCAGACGAATTATACCAGAATTTCAAAGATAACTTGGGCGTTTTCTTTGTTGGTGCTGGTTTGTCCATTCCGGCAGGATTGCCTACATGGGACCAGCTGTTAGATGAACTGATAGCAGAAGCGGCTAAACAGCCCTGGTTCTCTCCCAATAAAAAGGATGATTACGCCGTATTGAGAAAAGAAGGTAAATTTCTTTTTCTCGCAGAAGAGATAAAAAATGATTTAGGAGGCATGTACTCAGATTACATGGAAAAACGATTTGTTGCCACAGTCTACGAGCCGACCATCAATCATGAATATATTGCAAAGACGCAGTCAAGTTTAATTATCACGATCAATTATGATCGTTTGATCGAACGTGCTTATAATAAAATATATGGGGATTATCCTGAACCTTATTTATATTCTGACAGCCGTGCGGCAGCTAATTTGTTTTGGAAGTCCCGGTTTTTTGTATTAAAGGCGCATGGCGATGCGAAAAAGGATATTGAATCAATTGTTTTATCTCAAAAGGATTACAGGAGGACTTTATATCGGGAACCGGGATATAGAAGTCTTCTTCAGGCGATATTTACAACCAAATCAATTTTGTTTGTTGGTGTTTCGATGACCGATCCAGAATTCAATCAACTACTCGATTATTTGAATGATTCCTATCATGGCGGCGGTCCGAGGCATTATTTGTTGATCGAGTCGGGGAAATGTGTGCCAACTATGTCAAGACGTTTTTACGATGATTTTAATATCGAAACCATCACCTACGAAAATGCTGATGGAAAGCACGGAAAAATCACTGAGTTTTTAAAAGGGCTTTCCGAGGCTGCGCCTTGTCATAATATCAAGTTCTAGAATTATGCTTTTTATAAAGTATCCAAAATATCATCTAAGTTGCCGGTGAAAGAAGTTTTTGCACCATAAGCGTTTTTCAGTTTCTTAATCTCCTGCTCATTAAGAATTTGAGGGTAGGCTAGATACAGCAGCAACAATTGGGTGAGTACGTCAGAATTGGTCAGCATAGTTTTTTCAATGGGGTTCCACAATACATATAACCAAGGTTTCTGATTCAGGTTAAAGTTGAGTGTATTGAATTTTTTGAATACTTCTTTAAAGGTCAGGCCTTCCCTTGAATAGATCTTTAATGCTGCTTTAACCAATGGTAAAAATCCGATCGGCCTGAACACGAGGTTACCGCCGGTTTTGTTATTCCTGAAGTCTTTGGCGAAATCTTTGTTTTTATTTAAATAGTCGCCTACAAACGAAAGTTCCGTGCGGAAGGCGTCCCAAAACGACAGGATGAACGTTTGAAATGTATCAATTTCGTCCTCCGAAGGCCTGAATTTTAAATAATCCACCAGGTAATCTTCGGTAGGCTTGCTGTTGTGTGTTTTAGTGTAAAAACTTTTGAATAGTTCGACGTTGGCCTGGTATAGTGTAATAACCGAGGTCATGGCATCTTTGTTGTTATTGGGAATGCCTTTTTGTTTGGCCAGAACAATCCTTTTTCCACTAAATAAGCCATATTCCTCCAACAAATACCGGGTGGTAATCGCAACAATGTCATCCTCGTCTAAGGCAATGATATCGTCTAAGGAAACAGGTTTTGCATAACGGTTCAGGGTGGTGAATAGCCTTCTTGTTTTCAACATGCCGGCCTCGTCATTTTTATGTCCGATAAAAATAGCGGCAATTTGCTGACTGTGCAGGTCGGGCCGCTCTTTTAGCGCCGCTTTGATGCCTTCAACCCGGTGCTGTCCGTCTATTGGAAATATTTTGTGATTTCCGGGAAAATCCAATAACCCGAGCTGATAACTGGATGTATGACCGTCAAACTGCACCTCAATTTCTGTCCAGTCCGGATAATTGTTATAAACCGCGAGGACTAGTGAGTTGAAAAACAGTTCCGGTTGATTTAAAATATAATCCTTGATGTTTAGGTAATTCTTAGAAATACTACGCTGAATCAAATCGTTCAGTGTTTCTGATTTATGTAGTTGATCGTTAATAGGTGAAACGTACTGGCTGACTTGTCCGAATGTCAAGGTCGCCACATAGTAAACACGGCCGCCAAGTTCTGCTCTTAATGCTGGTACTTTCATAGGTTGAATGCTTTTACGGCTTGTCGAGTTTCCATATCCGGAATTTGGTCATTGAATGGAAGTAACAAGGCATTAATTAAAAATTTCTCATGATTGGCGATCTCTTGATTGTCTTCAAGTGGCATAAAATTGAGATGCAGGTCATGCGCCCAGTAATGAAACATGCGCGTGATTTTTGGACGCTCGCCGGATCTCGCATATTTTTGAAAATATTCTTTACATCGTTTTTCCAAATTCTGCCCTTTAGTGTAGAGAGCCCGACCGATGTATACTGGAAAATCGGTCATGCCAGGAATGACCGGACACTTGATAGAAAACATATAGATGCCACCAGAATTTTGCGGAAGGAGTTTGATATCCGCATTAAAGTCGCTGCCATCGTCATTTAGGTATTTAAAGGTGGTCCAATTCTTTAGGTCCAGGTCAATTTTGGAAAATTCACCCGGGTCCCACAAAGTCTGGTGCAGCTTATAGGATATTTCCCTAAGCCTTAATTCCTCGCCTAAATCAAATGCAGAATTTAACATGTTACTCGCTGATCATTTGCAATAAATCATTTGTACCGAAGTTCAGAATAAATTCCGAATAGAAACTGGAAAACAAGTCACGTAGGTAAGTTTCCAAGTCTACTTCTTTATTGTCGTCACCTTCTTTGGTAATACCATACTTTCGATTTTTGGTAATGGTATATAAGAATAGCGTATGAAAATAAACAGAGGAGATGTATTTCTTGTCGGCGATTTCCAACGAAGTACTGTCTTTGTGTTTAGCTTTGAAGTTTTTAAGCACATGACTATCCATGTTGATAATGATCTTTTCCAAATTGCCGCCGCTGACCTGCGGGACCATAACGGTCTCATAATCAAACTCGGCATCGATACCTTCGGAAACTGCTTCCCAGGTCTGAAACCCTTCTTTTGCTTCTTTATATACCAGTACGAATGGTGGAAGGCCTATTTGTCGGTCATCTTCCTTTTCGACTTTCTTTACCTCTTCTTTTTTCTGTTCCGGGTCGCCGATCTTCACCCAGAACAATTCCTCAAAATCTTCGCCAGCGCCGGTTAAGGTTACTTTCATCTCGATCTCGTCACCTACGCGAACCTCGTTTTTAGTGGTCAAATTCATCCGGATGGTCCCTTCATGCGGGCTGGACGTCGTTACATTAAAAACCTCATCGATGCTTTCTTTTTTGCCGGGTGCGTTGCCTCCCTCGGTTTCATTTTTCGATTTGTAGTTTAGAATTCCGATCTTAAATTCTCCAGGCTCTTCGATACGGTCGAAATAATGATTTTCTACATCCGTTTTGAAATGTATCGTTTTATCCTGTCCACGCGGTAGATTAATCGCAGAGATACCTTTGTCAGTGGTGGATTTTATTTTTAGAAAAGTAGGAAATCTTTGTGGTTTGAAGGGTTCCTTTTCTTCTTTATGGTGCACTTCCTTTTTGGGTTGTTCTTTTGGTTTGGGTTTATCGTCTTTCTGCTCTAGCTTAAAGGTCTGGTTCAATAATTTCATCAGTGCACTATCCATAGGGAGATTCTTGGAAAATGCTTTGAGCATTTCCGCCGTGTCTTTGGAGTCGACAGATATGGAGTCTTTCCGGCGCTTCTCTATCTCTGCCAAACGTCCTTTGCTACTGCCCAGTTTGGAAGCGATAAACTTGCGCAGCTGTGTAGTTTCATCGCCCTCTTTTAACCGGTCCCGGGAAGCCATAAAGAGTTCCTTTCGGAAATTATAGTTCATGTGGGTACAGTCTACGTGGATGAGCAGGTGATATTTCAGCAAATTGAACTTTAGCGAGCGGGTAATAAACTCCGAAGTGAAATTGCCATGCACCTGCCCATTAACCGAGAACATGACCGACATGTTATTTTTAAAGAATTCACGTTGGATAGAATCCTTAGTTTCCTTAATGTTTTTGTCATCTACCCGCGTTTTAAACACGTAGCAGGTCACTTTGAATTTACCAAAAGGTTCTTCAGCGTAATTTTCAGAAAAATAGTCCTCAATATATTTATTATCTTCTATTTCTAAGCGGCGCTTTAATCCATATAGATCGCGTTCCAAATTCCGGTCGTCTGGATAGCGGTATTTGCGGTCAACGGTAAGTATGGGTAGCGCAGGCTCAAAAAGATATTCATTAATGCTTTGGTTCAGGTCACGCGAGATCACCGAACGGCTGCCGGCCGGCAGATCGTAAGAGTACAACTTAATGACCGTGCCGGTTTCAAACCAAGTTTCATGTAATCCAAGGTCAAGTTTTGAAATCTTAAAAGCTGGTATTAAGCCATCGATCTTAAGGAACTCATACCAGGTATTTTTCTTCCGGCCTTCTTCTTCTTTGGTCAAGGGGTGCTCACGCACAAAAGTAAAACCGAAATCGCCTTTCTTATCGAAGCGGCGCGAGCTGATCAATTGGTAACCCTTTTTGCCGCAAAATATAATCGCCCCACTGCCACCCATATTGTATTTACCCTGTACAAAGTGAATCTCGTTCTTATTACCGCGCAGCAAGGATAAAAAGGTCTGCTCGAAATCATCAGGATGCTGTCCCTCGCCATTATCATAGATCGTAAGTGAGGAGTCGAATCTAGGTCCATCCGCCAGAATTTGTAGGTTTTTCGCCTGGTTCTTTCGCGGGTTATTTAAATCCCAGTTCTTATAATCCGGAAAGAATTTTTCCCGTGCTTCATCCATTGTCTTCGGCGCAGCAGCAGATCTTGGATCGATACCCGCCTCATAACACTTCTTCATCAACGTCGCATCAATCGAGTTCGTGATCTTCTCGATCAACGCCGCGATCGGGGATGCCTGCTGGTTTTCGATTACCCCATAATTATTCTCATGCCCGCCTAACGGATACCAATTTTCTTTTTTGAAAATGTCAGGATGACCAGCAATAAAATCATCTATTTGCCTTTCCGTGTGAAGTGCGAATAGCTGTTCGAATAATTGCTGATGCGTAAGCGAGGTTGAAGACATGTGAAAAAGGTTATATATATGGAATGTGTGAAAAAGTTAAATATAACTATATTTCACTTTCAACAATAATATTTTCAAGTAGTTACGGATAACTCTATGTGTGTTCATTGGAATCGGCCAACAGTAGTATGATTAATATATAATTGCTCCGATAGATAACTGTATTGTCTGTGTGAGTTGTTGTATTTTGATAAAAGATTTATAGTGTCTTAAGCTTAAAAATCAGATGTGACCAATAAAGGATAACTGAACATTTTCTTTAAGTATTAATCCTTGTCGTCGTTTATTTAAAGCATTTAGTACATTAGCAATCAAAAGGATAAACTAATAATTATCCAATATGAATAGGTTTAATTGGATTACGGGCATAACAGTATTATTGAAATAGCTCAATAGATTTGTATAAACAAGTATTTGACTAAAACACCGACGTATTCGGGTCAAGATTAATCAATTCTTACGTCTACACTGTAGATTAAAAAATAATTCGTTGCTAATTTTATACGTGGTCATCGCGAAAGTGCCGAATCCCCTAAAATTGCTCGGTCCAAATAAAATATAACGATTGTATATTTACATGTGACTTATTTAATATTAACCGTATTGATTTTTTTTCGATATTTAGAGATCTCCTGGCAGCGGTGCTCATCTGCTGCCGCTGTCGGAAAAACCTAGCCATATGACCGAAAATATTTTACTGCGATATGCTCGACTACTAGGATCAGGAACAAGTCCTTCAGCGCTTGAGCGATCGATCGAGACTCAAACCGACCTCTCTGACGAGGCCATAACAGATAGGATCCTCATATCAACCGAATCAATTCAGGGCAATAAAAGGCATTTGACAAAGCAGACTGAAGCGGAAATTATCCAGGCAATAAAATTTAGCGGCAAGAAGGCGCTGAAGGCAATAAGAGCTGGAGACGTTACTGCCTTCCAGGACCGAAGTTTAACAGAGGCGCTGGAGGTAATTGTCCAGCTTGACGGAACGCGTCCATCCTTTTTGATCCGAGATAGCCAGATTGATAAATCAAGCTGTGCAGCGGGTGCCTGGAGTGATTCCATAGATGTTAGTAACGGCCTGTTAAATCGATTTCTGGGCAGTGTCGGACGAATCGGCAAGCATTATCATGATCAGAGCAGATACTGCGGCACCGGCTTTCTCGTGCAGCAGAATATGATGATCACAAATCATCATGTGTTACAATGTATAGCAAAATTTGATAACCAGTCAAAAGTTTGGATTATAGATCAGAATACGCATATTGACTTCGGATATGAATTAGGAGGTACGATTACGCACCCAGTCAGGCGGATAACAAAAGTTGTTTTTGCCGGAGGCAATAATTTTCCAATTCGATATCATAATACGCTGGATATGGCAATATTGGAACTGGAGCCGTCCGGACTAGTCTTTGAAACATTTGAATTGTCTAACAGCTATCCAGCGACCGGCACGAAAATATATACTGTGGGCTATCCGGGCCCACCACCGCAAGGCGAATATGACAATGCCTTGCTGCGGTCATTATTCCAAAATGAATATGGCTGCAAACGCCTCGCTCCCGGCATAATTACAGACGCATTTGATTTGCTTCCGCATTGGAGTTTTGCTCACGACGCCACATCTTTAGGAGGGAGCTCAGGTTCAGTTATCCTGACTATAGGTCAGGAAGATTTAGCTACCGGCCTGCATTATGGCGGCTATATTTTTCCTCCGTCTGAGAACTATGCCCATGCGCTTGGTAAGGCCGAAGGAGCAGACGGCATTACAGGGCAGCCATTAACCGAAATTTTAGAACAATATGGCTTATCCCGCTAGCGCATGCTGAACATTATCGACATTATTAAAGGAATCAGGTGCACGAGAGCTGAATTCGCCAAATTGTTTGCCGATGCTCAGGCAATGGCTGAAAGAAAGGAGATTATCGCTTTCGAGGCAATCGCTCCATCAGCCTATGACGGTGCTGCGATCCACGAGGGACTAAGCTATAGTAAAGAAAGAGGATTCTTAGCTCAACTGACGGAGCTGATCGTCAGCAACCAGCTTGAAGACGGTAGCCTGGCAAATGCGCTGATACAAATTGCAACAGCGAATGAGCCTGAAGACACAGGGCTGCAGGCAATGAGCAGAATAGCTGCCGGGCTTGATGCACCGCTCGAATTCACGAGAGGCATGGTCAAAGGAATGAGGATTACAGCGAAGATACTTATTGATGGCGATGCTGCCGGCACCGGAATACTGGTAAGTCCCGACGCGATCCTAACATCATGGCACGTGGTAGAACCGCTTTTCGAATCAGACGGACAGCTTTATCAGCCAGCGGCAAACACAGCTGAGCGGCTCTCGGTAGAGTTTGACAACTTCCTTAATCTTATCAATCTTAAATCTAAATATGCAAAAAGCAAAATTGCGATAGACGCTCACGAGCAATGGTGCATCGGCTTCAGTGTGTGTCATCAGGAAGAGTTGCTTCAAAAGCTGCCACAGGATCTCAGCCAGTTGAATGGCCATTGGGATTACGCGCTGATTCGGTTATCGAAGGCTCCGGGCTTCGAAAGAGACTGGGAAACGATAGAATACCCGAATCCGGTGCCTGCTCCAGATGGGAAAATTATTCTGTTCCAGCATCCGGCAGGCCAAAGCTTAAAAATGGATCAGCGGCTTATTACGACGCCTGATCCTGACTATCCAAATATAGTTCCATCTTTTCGTTTTGTACATTCAGCCAACACGGTATCCGGATCGTCCGGTGGTCCATGCTTTAATAAGGATTTTAAACTTTTTGGAATACATCAGGGATGCTGGTCTAATCGAAACGGGAATATCCTGAACCGGGGTGTGCCGCTCCTGCGTATAACAGAGCACATGGCGGAAAATCAAATTTATCTGCCGGAAGTGGACGCAGGAGGCCGGCCTGTCTGGCGCATTTCCGGAGCTTCTGAATTTACGCCCGTCGTGGGGTGTGACGATTTCAAGAGCGCTGTATGGGCATGTGTGCAGAACGAGCCTAAAAAGATTATTCTCGTGAGCGGTGTCCAGGGCAGCGGTAAAACATTCCGGTTGGCCGTTCTGGCCGCAATACTGCCGCAATCATCTCATCTTATTCTTAACTTGTCGGCTGCTATCATTTCAAAAATGTCGGCGAGCGAGCTGGCTCAGCACATCTGTGAAGCCGCTGGCGGCGTATTCAGCCCTAATGTAACCGAAGAAGGCGTCAGCTCCACATCCTCGATCTGGATTAAAACAGTGCTTATTCCGGACATTATAGCCTCTCTTGAAGCATCGCGCGGTGAGCGGTTGGTCTGGATTGGTATTGCAGACCTGAACTCTTACAGCATCGAAGACGGCTCAGCATCAGAGCTTTTATTTGGCCTATATGAGCGGGCCCTATCAGAAGACTGGCTGCGGTTCGTTCTGGACGATATGCAGATCAATCTGCCTCAAAGCTTAAGAGATACGATCCTACCATGCAGGGTGTCTGAAATTACCAAGGAAGAAATTCAGGACTTTTTTCTGCGCTACAACAGAGCATTGCCATCGGGTCTGGATGACAGCGCTATATCGGTGGCTGCTTCATCTGTTTATGTGCAGTATAAACGGGCGGTGAGTAATAACCCTGAAAAGGGCGGGACTATATTAGCAGACGAGGTCATACTAATGATTAAAGAAGTATTATCAGATTCATTTAAAAAGGCAAGCAATGGCTAAAAAGGAAATATCAGATTTTGAGTTAGGCCAACTTATAGAAAGCCGGCTGAGACAACTTCAATATAATCTGCCTGAAGCTGATGATATAAATGATGCAGAAAATCCTGAGCAAAAAGCAGAAGAGAGGATAGTGTCGGAAATCTCGGACGAAGATCTGGCAGCAATGATCGAAAAGGCGCTAGTGAAGGCAGCGCTGTCAGGAGACTTGCTGCCGCAGGGGCTATTGCCGGAGGGCACTACGGTGCCCGTTGAGGAAGCGGTTCTTACTCAGATCCTCCCGCATTTTGATATTTTAAAGAATCAGAGTGAAACGACTTGGTGTCTCAGCCTCAAATATAGACAGGAAATCATCAGGCGACTGATAAGCAATGGAACCCTTTCTCGTGAGCTTGACGGCCCGTTGCCGCCGACAGACTTCGCCGGTAAAGTATTAAGAAGCTTTTTAAAGCAGGAATTCGTTTTGGACGTGACTCGTATACAGGCAGACAGAAGCGGAATTTTGCAAATCATCAAAGTGCTGGAGTGGCTTCAGGGTATTGAAATTCCCCTGCCGGATATCGATGATCTGCGTGCGCACTGGAGGTCGATCCAGTTGCTCCCGGATCAGGACATTCTATTAAAATCGGGATTTGTTGGACGGGCGGCGGAACTAAAGCAGCTGAAGCAATTTATAAGCGGGGATACTGGCGGAAGAGCCCTGCCCTCATTAATTATCAACGGTATTGGCGGTGCTGGCAAGTCAACGCTGGTTGCCCGGCTTTGTCAGGATATTCACCAGAGCAAAAATGTTCTTCTGGCGATTCTTGATTTTGACAAGCCCGGAATGGATCCTAGTGATACTTATTGGCTGGAATCGGAAATCACGCGCCAGGTTTCCAGTCAGTTCCCACAGATATACCGGAGGATCAGCTTAGCTAGAAAGGAAATTAAGGAGGCAGAAGACAGCTACTATTCCGGGGCGGCAGCCGGATCTTATGAAGGCAGGGATCGCTCCAGGAGACTGAGGCGTATTATTACCATGCTGAAAGATGAACTGATCACTAAAGGACTGGCCGATTTTCCACTGCTCCTAATCCTGGATACCTTTGAGGAAGTGATGCAACTGTCAATGATTGAAGAAATAAAGGATTGGCTTGAGGAGCTAAGGGAATATTTGCTGCCAGTCGGGCTGAAGGTAATTTATTCAGGAAGATTCTCTGCTGAGCCCCACGAAGAACTGGGCCTGTCAAGAGCCTGCGAAGTTGTATCGGTTGGAGAATTTGATAAGCGCCTGACCGCTCATTTTCTTGAGATTCATCATATCGATAAAAAAACAGCGCTTGAGATCGCAGGATCCAGGCTATTGCCCAAAAGGCCTCTGGAACTTAAGCTACTGGCACAGGTGCTGATCGCTGAGCCGAGCTTGCGCTTTAGAGATCTTGAGGCGCAACTGGCGCGTGAGGGCGGGCATGACCTTTTTGCTGGAATTGTCTATAGAAGAGTGCTTCTGCGAATTAAAGATTCGAAAATCAGAGAGCTGGCCCATCCAGGCTTGATACTCAGATTTCTGACGGCAGATCTTATTCAGAAGGTTGTATGTCCTGTTCTCGGCATGCCTTATATGGAGCTGAAGGAAGCACAGCGCATCTTAGATGCCTTGGCCTCCTATGCATGGCTTGCTTACAAAAGTAAAAGCGGCGAGGTGTGGCACCGGAAAGATTTGCGGCGCTCCATGATTAGGCTGATGATATTGGAAAACCCTCAGACTGCTGACCGGCTTCATCTGGCTGCGATTGAATACTTTCAGCGCCGGAATGATGAGAGCTCACATCAGGAAGTAATCTATCATCGGCTGATGACCGCGGAGACGGATGGCTTTTTATCTGAGATTTCAGAAAAAGAGCTTAAATTCGCCTGGCCGTCACTTCAGGCCGACGTCGACGATTTGCCTATACAGTCCAGGATCACCTTAAAATACGTCGCTCAGCGGGTAGTTAAATTAGATGAGATTTCCTATCTGCCTGAAAAATATCATTCTTATGCGCTGCGTCAGGCTGCCCAGCAAGCTGCGATACGCGGGAATTACAGCACAGCGTTAAAGGTGGTGCTTGAACTGCATCAGGAGCTTGATGACCGCGAGTTTAATAATTCACAAATAAGCTTTAATTATGACAGCTATCGGTTCGAGCCCTGGGAGCTAAGTGTATTTTTAAATACTGCGCGCTGGAACTATTTTTATACCGGCATGGAGCCGATGCGAAGAACCGGTAATATCAAGCATCTCGTAGACCTCCTTTATATCCAGGAAGTCATACTGCATCGAGAGAATACAGAAACATCAGGATTGCAGGAGCTAATTGCTGAATATCCGAGCCGCAATACTTTTAGCTCCTTTAGTGCTTCCAGGGTGGAGCTGCTTCAAAAGTTACTGGCCTGCCTGGCTTCTCTGGCGGCAAAAAACATAGCAAGCGGCCGCTTCCGAGACAGCGTTCACGAGCTAGCCAAGCACATAGCGATGGATACCAGAAGGAAAAATCCGGAAGGGTTTGAAAAGCTATTATATCTCATCGAGGTAGCTGCCGATCGAAGACCATATGATGGCTTCATGATTAGTTTAGCTTCGCTGCCTTTAGATCCGGAATGGCTGCAGAAATTCCTATCAGAAAGCAGTGAAGAAATCGCTCGGCCTGCTGCTGAGCTAATGGAGCGCCTACCCCATCTAACAAGCTTAACGGTTAAAAACGCGCTGAGGACTTTGAGCAGCTACAATCGTCCTGATGAATTTTACAGAATGCCTTTTGATCAGCTGATGGGCCGAACTGCGCCAGCTTATTTGGTTCAGCTGATGGTGGGAGCTTTTCCGGACTTTCAGAATCCGAGCAAGTATGCGATCATTGATCTAATGCAGGAGACTAGGGATTGGCATCGTCTCTATGATCTTTTCAGGAGGATCATAAATATAAATATTCGGGAGTGGGATTACCCGCCGCAGCGCCTGATCGACCTGTGGCGGGAGAACCCGGAAACAGCATTGAGCCCCTATATTGAATTAATAGATCGCAGTTGGAAGCTTCCCCACCTGATGGAAGAGCTTTGTCACTATTACCCCCATAACTATATGATTAAGAGGGTTTTTGAAGCGATAGCATCACTTGACGATAAGCTTAAATATATATATTCGACCCGTCTTAATGCAAGTCTGTAGCGCAAGCACAATTTGCCAGCTGACAAATTGTGTTGCTTATTGCTGGGATAAATAAATACCGGCGCATGGCTATTGCTGCGAAAAAAAGGAAAATTTATAGCCATCTGGCTGAATAGAGAAATTACTTCCCCTCACCTCGGTCAGCTTTTCCTGAATAGCAAACATGGGATTACCCAGTAAGATTAGCTCATCTGGCGTTACCCGGATGATCATATAGTTTTCCTGGGCGATTGCCTGGCCGACCTCACTTTCTGATAGTCTGAAGCTTTTATTACCGCGGGATGTCGTCGTCTTCACCTCGACAAGCACCGCGCGTCCCTCGTGCCAAGCCACCAGGTCTACGAAAGCCAGCTCATAATGAAGTGTAATGTAGAAGAATGGTATTAAAGCAACCGTCAATGATGCTGTATCATCAAGAGCCCGCAGGCAGGCGCTGTAAAGCTCCTGGTAATGGGCAAGACGGCTTGCTGAAGCACCGAGTTTACGCTGTATAAGTAAATGAACTTCATAGAGCGCGCTTTCTTTCTCTGCTCGGCCGCTAAGCCCGATAAAATAATTAATGAGGAAATATAAAACCTGCTCCTCGCCTGTATTTCCAATGACCTTGCATGTTTCATTAGAGGGTAATTGTCCCTGGTAGATTACTTTTCTGGTTTTGACCGGAATAGCTGTTACGGTATTCTGCTCATTGGCAGTGAATGATGTGATTACAGGCTGACTGGCTTCCTTAAAGCTATTAAAAAGCTGCTTTATTTTAGTCTCCAACTCGACTTGACGTGAGACAGTATCCTGCTTGCTGGCCGAGTCATCCTTAGCAAACGCCAATGGAAAGCCTGCTGCAATATCCTCGCGCAGGATTTTAATCAGTTCGGATACTCCAAGCCTTCCGGTAAGCGCGTCTAGCCGCGCGCGGAACAGCAGCCCTTCCTTCGACGGAAGCCTGTCAAGCGCAAGGGCGATCTCGATAATTTCCTTACGGTAAAGGCCAAAATCAATATCTATCTGAAAATCAGAAAAAATACCTTCCTCAAACAGCTCACCCTCCCGGGTGATCACCTGGCTTAATTCATTGACCAGACCAGCCTGATAGATGCGCAGGACAAAGGGGCTTTGGTAGTCCCGGCTATAGACAAACCACTGGGGATCGTCCTCATAGCGCTGACCATCGAAAAAGGAAAGTATTATTGAGGAAAATTGCCTAAAGCGGATATCGTAGTTCTGTATCCAGTGACTTTTAAATTTCTGATAATAAAGCTCTGTCTGCTGCCTATACTCCTTTTGCAGGGCATCCTCTTTTTTATGGAAGAGAATCAGTTCAACGGTGCGCGCAAATTTTCCATTGTTAAATATACTTTTGGCGATGGCTTCAGCCCTCTCGCCGGTAGAAATATCTTTTCGGACGTAGAGGCAGCGATCGCTGTAATCAAATATTTTATCCGCTATAACACGGCCAGCCAGCGCTCCGATCTGGATCTCACGCTGCAGTGTGTCCACTTCAATAAACTTAAACAGGGCCAGCTTTTTTGACAGCTCAGTGATCCTCGATGGGTTTTCAAAGTAGTCTGCTTCAGAAAATTCAGCGCTGGAAAGCTCCACCAAAAGGTAAAACAGCCGAGGGAAAAGGGCTTCTCTGAACCTTGCAGTCAGATCAACTTCTCCCGTGGTTAAAAAATCGCTGGCTTCCATATCTAGCATCTTCCCGGACAGCTTGTACTTTTCCGGGTCTATGCGGCTTTTGTAATAGCACAGCACAGGTATTTTCACCTGCTGCGCCACCTGAAAATCAGCTTCGCTGGCGATAATATAAAAATCACTCCTTTGCGTGAAAAAGAGCTGGTCTGATTCGGATACCAGATAAGTGCGTAATTTATGATGAAGCGGCTCAAAGAGCTGCTGGTATAGCCGCAGCAGCTGATCCTTTCGGTGCAAGCCATCCTGACAGGCCAGCAAGAGCTGGCGCATATACTCCCGGGGAAAAAGATCATAGCGCTTGATTAGCACATCATCACTTTCCAGCTTAAATTCACTCACTTTAAGATCCTTAAGGAAGCTAATGCGATTATCATTGATGAGTGCCGGATGGATTTCATTGCCAGAATGGACTACCCGCAACTCCGCAAGCACCTTATTATAGCTTAAAGCATCCTCTTGAGCGGAGCGGTCACGCCTCCATAGCGCCGGAATGTAGTCCAGGCCATCCTTCAGCTGATCCAGCATAGGCTTATCTACAAACAGATAGCTGCTGTGAGGAGATACCCCCAGGTAGCGAAGGAAGGTTTCGAGGCTCGTGTCATTCGCCAGCGCTGGGATAAAAGAAACATCGATCTCCTTGCGGCAGCAAAGCTGGGCCGGTTTATAGCGCCCTATTGTCGTTTTAAGAAAGACGGTGGAAAGGCCAAAATCCGCTAAATTTGCGGCAGTATTGTCCGTATTACTGACAAGATACCCCTGATACCGGTGGGTGCAGGTCACCTCGTTATCCGTGCGACCCATCATTGACGAAATGCTGGTCAGGAGATCTTTTTGCTGTTCCTCAGAGTACCTTTCACAGGGGCCATGAAAGCTTCCCCCGGGTGATACCTGACGGTAATGCTTCAGTATTTCATTCCGGTCTGTAAAGTCCTTTATATTCAATGCTTTTCTTAAGTCTTTATCAGCCACTTCGAACGCCGTTAGGTTGATGCCAACAAAAGATGGGATAATCGTTTTTATCTCATCCTTCTGCTGCTCTCTGAAGATTAGCTCTTCCTGCAGCGAATGCTGCCCTTCACCTGCGGCCGGTATTACCTTCGCGTCCAGCCGAACGAGGGCCTTGCCTAGCTGGCTTTTAAAGTAAGGGGGCCAGTCCCAGGAGTCGCCAGAATTTCGAGAATAGGAATTGATAAACTCCACAGCATGCTCAAAGAAGAGCTGGTGAGCGCCACTTGTCCTGTCCTGAGAAAAATATTTTTTTGCCAGGCTGGCAATTAGGTCCGAAGCCACATGATAGTGGTGGTTAGAGATTCTCAGGATGTCACGGACCGGCCAATAGGCTTCCTGGGTATGGCTGACATTAAAATGCTGCCAGCTAAAGCTGGTAAAAGCGGGCTCGCTGATCGAGCCGAGTTCAATCACCTGGATATTGAGAGACTGTCTGTCGCCATGATCCAGCAGCAGGTTCAGGCTGTGAAAATAAAGCTCAAGACAGCCCCTCATCAGCGCCCTATTGTAAGCCCCGATCTTTCCGTCCCAATTAATGCCCTTTCGGTCTACCGTCGTATGAAAATCGGCATGGAAGTCCACATGATAGAACGGTGATTCTACTTTGGTCGGCAAATAATTATATAGCAGGCTTTCAAGTGGAAGACCTCCATCCATATCATGAAAAAAGATCGCGACCCTTGGATCCTCGATTGTCGGGCCCGCCGCTTTGCCAAGTGCCCTGGCCTCCTCATTAAGACTGCATGAAATTATATCGCCTCCCTGTGCGGCAATACGTTTTATAAATCCAAGGCCTGGCTGGGCACCGTCCATGATTTCGATCTGAATATTCTTGGGAATGCGAAGCCGGACGAACTGAAACTGTATCTTTTCTATCTCTTTCAGCAGACTGCTGATCTCTCCGGAAAGCGCTGCCGAAAACGGAATCTGAATAATAGTGACATAGCGCTGGTCAAAAAGCTCGCTGACCTGCTGATCACTGTTTTGCCATAGCACCGGATAATAATATCCGGGCACGCCACGGTCTTTTCGCTCGGCTTGCATTTGCGAAATCTGCAGCAGAAGCGCTGCCTTAGGATCATCGGTTAGAGTTTCCGGCAAGCTAAGGCCGTCCTTAAATTGGTCAAATATCTGAAATGAGATCCTTTCGCTGACAGGAGCTTCACTCTCGCTCAGCAGCGCTCCCACGGTATGGATTATGACTGATCCCTTCTCTGATATTGCAAATACCGATTTAAAGCCAACACCTTTGTTGCCAATGCTGGTATTGACGTCCTTGGTTGAAGTAGATATCGAGCAAAGTGACTGAAAGTCCGCACGGCCGGACTTACCGGTATAATAATCATAATTTTCACGGTAAGTAAATGGGGTGCCATCATTTGCGATATAGAGACAATTGTCGCGGCAGATTACCTTGATCGAATGATCTGCCTTGTCAAAAGCGTTCTGCAAGAGCTCAAAAATCACTCTTCCCTGGTAGTCAGCGCTGACCTGCTCGACCTGTCCGGCCTGCTGCTTGATCGTTTCAATGCCAATAGACTGGTAATATTCATAGTGCTTATTAAAGATAGCGGTAACGCGTGAAAGGGAGAGGTCATTCATTAATTAGGCTGTTTTAATTTATTGGCTGCCTCTATTATTTCATGAAGAGGCAATCGCAAATGCTGTGATGAATATATATTATAAGCTCTGTATAATTCCGCTAATAAATAGTGTCTTGGATAAAAACTGATTTAATTAGCATTTTCAACTTATTCCGCTTGATAAAGGTATCAAGTTAAGGTATACGATCAAAACCGATAGTCACATCCTCAAAGATTGTAATTTAACAAATATCACCGCTTTGATTTTTTTATATCCGGCCAGATCGACATTAATTATGAACGGTTGTTTAAATAAATAATTTATTTAAACAACCGTCAGCACATCTTTACCATTCAATCCGCCAGCGACAACAAGGTCCTGTAATGATCAATTGCCAAAGAAGGCTGCCGACATGTTTTCCCGTTCCCTGCGTGACATTCCAAGTTTTACCGCAATGTTATGCCATTGGGCAATTTGTCCGATCATATTTTCCAGAATTTTTTCTGCATCAGATGACTCCAGCCGAAAAAATGTGGCCACCGAAAGAGCCAATTCCGGATCTAGCGAATTATCATCATCAGAAATGTTAAGTGTTAGACCCTGACCCGATGGATTGGCGTTCATGTCATAAGCTGGTGATAATTCCCATCCATTTTCACGAAGTAGAAAGCCATGATTGCGAAGGTGATCATCTGTGTTTTTGACTAGGATATTAAAAAGCATTCGCTTCCATAGTTCCCGCAAATTTTCGTTAACCTGCTGCCCGTTCTGAATAATAAAACCGGCAATATCCAGATAGCTGACACCATTGTTAAAATCTGCGCCGTCCTGCTGGCCAAGCAAGGTCATTGCAGAAGCAAAGTGAATGCGTTGCCGACCGTTGCGGTCGAAGCGGTATGTCAGAAAGGTGTGATGTCTGCCAGAGTACTTACCAAGCTGTGATTGGCTAACTCGGATACCGCAGTTTATCGCTAACTCATGGACGACCATTTCCCATCCCCCAATGTCATGATCATCGGTAACGCTTGGGAATTTAGCGATCCACAGCCCTCCATTAGGGTCAGTTACGCTTGCTTTAGGGCGTGCACCACCAAGCGATGAACCGGGAGCAAGTAACATATTTAACCAGCGTAATTCCTCAGTTGCGTTCATGTCTTCGTTTTCTAGGCGCTGGCTGGCGTATTCCAAATCACGGAGACTTACCCACGGTGGAGCTGCTAATTCCGTAGCATGACTTAAAAATTCACTATCTTCTATATATTTAAATCTTAGTCCGCCCATTCGGGTTCCGTCATATATCCCAAGTAAAAAATCAGATTCCATTAAAGGTTGTATACGGCGATCTTCCTGCCGGGCGAGGATGGCCTCGCGTCTTTTCATAAGCACGCGGCCCCAGCGGTCGGGCGAGGAGTCCAGAAATATACCAAAATTCGTTTTTTCATCGTTTAGGAACTGAGGCCCTGAATACAACTGCAAATCCGGATCAAGTATTTGTGCTTGCGGGGCCTGAAGCCATTTCGGCATATATTCGAAAGAAAATATTTCCTTTCCGCGAGTTGTTTCGGCATTTAGTGTTCCAACCTGAATAGTCTCCGGCAATCCTTGCCAGTCCGCATAAACCAAGATTCTTTTTGCCATTAGACTATTTTTTAGGGGCTCGTTCTTTAGTTAGTAAACCAGCATCCTGTAGCTTTCTGCCTAATTCATCGTCTGACCCCAGTTTCAGGAAATCTTTTTCCAGCCCCATAGCAAATAATACCTGGAAATAAGCTCCCATGGCCACGGTGGGCGTACCCTTTTCGATTTGCCATAACGTAGCCCTGCTAATACCAGCTCGTTCTGAAATCTGGGTAGTGCTCAGCTTTCTGCGTAAACGGGCAAGCTTAATGTTCTCACCCAGGTCATTAAGCACCTTTTGGGCTTTAGGTAAAAGAACCAGTTGCTGTTTCATAATGTTTTAGATAATAAACAAATATAAACAAGTTGTTTAATATATGAAGCATTATAATGATTGTATTATCCTCAATTTGCAAATCGCGAATCGAGAATATGCAAATAACATTAATCCTATTACCGGTTGTAGGCTAAGGTGCTGGTTATTAATTTAGATCAGGAAATGGATCTTGATGTTTTAAGTTATATCGTCTTGGAAGAGCCGGAGGTGTGAGAATGGTTGTTTTTTGCTGACGTCGATGTTAAAGGTAACGAAAGTAGTCTTTGGACTGTATTAATTATCGCTCTGTTTGCGGTTTTTGTTTGGAGCAAGGCCGGGCGGCGTAGAAAGCGTTAATGCTATGATATTTTTTTAGATATTTAGGGTCAATGGGAAAGTTGTTCGATGACTTTGGGGACCTGGCATTTCGGAACGAAGATGAGGTCAGTCAAAACTTTGTTTTGCCGTTATTGCAAAGGTACCTTGGGTATGGTTTAAAGGAAATATTACCGGAGAAAATATATCCGGCCAGCGGATTATATTCAGGGGTTAACTTCAATGAGCGTGGTTCAAAAGGGCTGATCCATAAACCCGACTTTGTCGTTTGCCTGAACGGAGACACTGAGTACCCTAAATTTATTATCGACAGTAAAGGGCCTAAGGAAAATATTGACAATCACAATGGACAACTGCGATCCTATGCCAACAGCGTTGGCAGAAACTTCCTGATGATAACGAACGGGACCGAGTTAAAGGTATTTGACGTCAATAACCTGCTCTTCCATTCTTCAAATATTGCTGATTTACAGGTAAAGATCGGCCAACTGGTCGCCTTACTGGGACGGCACAATCAAGCAGTCAAGAGCGATATCGAGCTGATCAGGGAATTTGATATTGAACAGGCGGTCACTAGCAGCCAGGGATCTGCTATGGATAAAGAGAGACAGCGAGCGAAAGTTTTGCTGGCTGATTTCGATAAATACCTTAAACGGTTAAGAACTGATTTTGAACACTGGCACCTGCCGACAAAAAAATTCCAGGCGATCAATAACCTGGATTTAAAGAAG
The DNA here is from genome assembly GCF_014773245.1 of Mucilaginibacter glaciei. Taxonomy (GTDB): domain Bacteria; phylum Bacteroidota; class Bacteroidia; order Sphingobacteriales; family Sphingobacteriaceae; genus Mucilaginibacter; species Mucilaginibacter glaciei. Next base: position 84,470 of record NZ_JACWMX010000010.1, read on the forward strand.
ATAGACCCCAATTACCTCCTTTCGTTTCTTCCCTACCAGGCGCTGGGCGACAAGTCAATCAAGGAAAAAACGCTGAAGTTCCCCCAGATTGAGTCGGAGGTAAATACCCGGGTAAAAATTTTCATCGGGGAAACGGGGTCGGGTAAAACGTCTTTTTTGAAATACCTAGCCTCCAGGTCGGCGCAGCATGCTCTGGAGTTGCGGGAGTTACACATCCCGGTTTATATAGCGCTCCGGGAAATTGGACATGGTTATAACCTGGAGGCTTTAGTCGCTTCTTTTCTCAATCGTCATGGCTTTCCTTGTCAAACGATCTATGAATTACCTGAGCAGAATGATTTTTTATTTCTTTTGGATGCCTTTGATGAAATTCCGGAAGCTTTCCGCGCGGAGACTGTTATGGCCATCGAGCGGCTCGCTTCGGGCTATACCTGCTTTGTCACCTCCAGGCCGAATGCCGTTCCAAATTTTCCGGCTTCTGCTGCTTTTCAAATTCAGCCGATAACGGATTCACAGGTCGAAAAGATCGCCCGCCATTATGTTGGGGACAGTTATTACGAATTTAACCGGCAGCTAACGAACAACGACTTGCTGAAGGAAGCCGGTAATACACTGCTGCTGCTTTTTTTAATTTCAATTTTCAAAGAATCCGGTACTCTGCCGCCAACGGTATCCGGGATTATTAAAGCGATAATTACACGCGTAAAAAACTGGCAGGACCAGCGGTCGCCGCACCCGCAAAAGCTGGCCTGGGAGAGCATCGCTTCCTTCCTTTCTACACTCGCATTTAGCGTCTACGAATATCAGGAGACCGGCCTGAAGCTGGATGAGGCTGAGCCATTGCTGTTGGAGGTGCTGGACAGGCTTGAACGTTCCCGGAAAGTCAAAGCGGGCATGACCACGCGGGAAGTCCTGGCAGCGCTGGAGGAAACCGGCTTACTTATTGTCAATGGCGACCACCTTTATTTCTGGCACCGGCTTTTTCTGGAGCACTTTGCATCGCAGGCACTAAAAGAGAAATTCTTGCAGGACCCGCTTATTATTGCGCAGTTAAAAACAGAAACGAAATGGCACCCGGCGATTGCCGGTATGGCGGCTATATTGCCATCAGTTACGGGCTTAATACCGATCGTTAGTTCTGAAGTCTGGTTAGCGGCGTACTGCCTGATTGAAAACAGCGCCTGTGAGGAAATAGCACTCCTGCCCGTGATAGACGAACTGAAGCGTATGGTCCGGTGCCAGATACCGGATGTACGGGCAAAAGCCTTTAATTACCTGGTTGCAATCGATCATCCTTTGATGCTGGAGTTTCTTTATGACGCGGTCACAAACGGTGAAGTTTATAACGAGGTCACGCTGATGGCTTTTCCCGTCATCGCCAAGACAAGGACCGAACGGGCCCGGCAGCTCATTTATCAAAACCTGGACCGCACCGACGGGAACTTCTTCCTCGGATGGACCGCGCAGTCTAAAATTGTACGGGCGCTTTTCTATTTTGATGAGCCGGAACACTTGCAGATCATCGAAAACTGGAAGAAGCTCCGGGATTATTGGGCTGACCAGGAATGCAAGGATATCTTTTTAGAACTAGCCTCCCAAAACAAAATTACCCCCGCCATAAAAAATGCGCTGGAGGAATTTTTCCTCCATGCGTTTGAAAAAAACGATCATCACTCCGAAAGGCTCAGCTCGCTGGCAGGCGTATTGGCTATTGTCGGGGACGAAGCTTTCGCTTTACAAGTGCTGGAGTTTCCGCTTTTGCAGGAAAACCTTCGTAAAATGGATGATGTTTACGACGTAATAAAAAGTACCCGCTCGATAAAAGTAGTTAAGCGGATCGTGCAATTTATAAATGAACCCGCTGAAAAGGAGTATTACAATGCTGAAAGACTGATGTCAATCATTGTTGATTGCCCGTGTGAAATTCCTAAAGAAATATTTTTCGGGCTGATCACTCACCCGGATAGTAATATCGGTTCTGCGGCAATTGGCGCACTGAAAAGATACCCGTACTATGAGGTAAAAGATGTAGTGCTTGAATGGCTCTACGGAGAACCCGGCCAGTTGCAAAGCTGGGCGCTTGGTGTGCTGGTAGACAATGCGGAAATTGTACCCTTAGTACGACAACAGGCATTTCCGAAGGCCTTGTACCGTGCAACCGTTCATACGCTGTTGACCGGGGTACGCAGGTACCACCTGGTGGAGGCAATCCCCCGGATGGACCGTATTTACCAGCAGCTCGGGGAGAATAAAAGGTATCAAAGTGACTATTACCTGTGTTTGGATCTTGCCGGCACTTATTATTTTATTGGAGAAAAAGAAAAAAGCGCCGCGATAATTTCCTGGTTCTTTGCCGGTGGAAATTTTTTGGTAAATGATGAATACCTGCCTATCCGGTTAATGGACCATTCGAGATACCTTGATCCGGAACTGGCAGCCGGGATAGCCGGCGCTTACTTTAAACTGAATTTCCCTTCGTCTAAAAAGAGTAATACTTATGGACTCGATGTTTTCTTTGGCGTTGCAGAAATGCTAAAAGGTCAAACGCTCAAGGATAATGTAAAACAAGCAGCGGACTACTTTATAAAAAAAGGCACAACGGACGACAAGGCAAGGGATGGATCAGAGCGCGCTTTAAAAGCGATGGTCACAATGGCCGATACATCGGATGAAAGCTGGGCCCTCGGGCATTTAAACCGGTTGAATTTGAAAAACGCCCTGCGTGGCGTACAGCTCCGGAACCTTGTCGAATGCCTCGCTTATATTGGCTGCCATGCCTCGCTGAAGAAAATCAAACTGCTGGCAAAAACCACAAATGCAGCTAACCCGGACCTGTTGCTCAATCTGTGTGACTTTGCCGCTGTGAACATTTGCCGGCGATTGAAGATTCCTTATCAAAATGGAGATGTTTTGAATGACTGAACTCGATTTAAGATTCAGGCTTTTACGTGTAAATATGAGACGTCACGGAGCAATTGGTGCGGACAATATCCTTTCTGGAAAAGAAATCTGTATATTTTGTAATTCCTCATTGGACATCACCAAAGAACATGTGTTGCCAAAATGGTTATTTCATAACGATACGCGAAGCACTTTTGTATCCAGTATCAATAAACAAACCCCTTTCACCAAAAATTGCTTGCTCGTGGATTTTCTTGACTCCCTTTTTGTAAATACTTTACTATTCAGATAATTTGATATATTTACATCAACGATTTAGAATCATTTTTCCATTGCGTGATTCGTAAAGTACTTGAAAATTGTATTTTTAACATATTGAAAATGAGTTGGTTATGAGCGATGTTCATGACCCGTCCATTCCGCCTCAAGACAAAAGCCTTTTAGATGAAAATCTGAAAGGCTTTTTTGTTTGCGAAATATATCCGTACATTTAATATAACCAATTATTAAGCCGTGCGTCCGCTTTGCTGCTTTTTGCTTTCCCTGTGTTTTGCAGTGTCTTTTACCGTGGTAAATGGGCAGGGTAAACAGGTGCGGGTTGATCTTTATAAAGACCCTTTTATTATACAGGCAGATCAGTCAATATTGGTTACTATCCCAGCTGATCTGACGGACCATGTTTTAAGAATGGCCTATGCTATTATCAACACAGGTAAATATCAGCCATTGATAGATTCGTTAGCTGCGTACAAGGCTGCCCATCAATTAAACGATTGGCTTTATTACCAGCTGATAAGGCATGTTGCACAGCAGCTGGCCCCTAAAGAGGATAACTACGGGAGATACACCTTTTACAAATGGTTCATGCTCAACAAATCGGGGTATGATGCCCGGCTGGCTCTATCGCATCAAAAGGTGATATTTTATGTTTATAACAACGAGGATATTAGCGACATCCCGTATTTTATGGTAAATGGTAAACAGTTTGTTTGCCTTAACATTCATGATTACGCTAAAGCCAATTTAAATGACGACCCTCCCCAACCGGTAAATATAGGTGCCGAAAGTCCGGGTAAACCATTCTCTTATAAGGTTACCCTGATGCCCGATTTTACTCCATCAACCGAAATAGAAAAGAATGTATCTTTTGAGTACGGGCGCAAAAAATATTATTTTAAAGTGAAGTTGAATACTGAACAGGAAAAGGCTTTTGTTAATTATCCGGGGGTGAGTTTTGAAACTTATTTTAACATTCCGTTAAGCAAACAAACCTATGCGTCATTAATTCCCGTCTTAAAAAAGAATTTAAAGGGAATGGATGAAAAAAAGGGGGTTAACTACCTGATGCGGTTTACGCGTTACGCCTTTTTGTATGAAAATGATAATGAAAACTTTGGGCGGGAAAAACGCTTGTCGCCCGGCGAAACGCTTGCTTCAACTTATAGCGATTGTGATGATCGCGCAGCTTTGTTCTTTTACCTTGTAAAAGAAATTTACAACCTTCCAATGATTGCCCTGTTATATCCCACTCATATTACCATGGCGGTTGAATTTAGCAAACCCATTGGCGATCCTATCATGTACAACGGTAAGGCTTATTCAGTATGTGAACCCACGCCACAGGCCGAAAACACGAATATCGGCCAGCTGTCCGCCAAATTAAAGCATGTACCTTATCAAGTAGTTTACGCTTACCAACCCCCTCTTTTCAGATAGGTTTTTAAGATCGAAACAAAACCATATAGCATTATCCTCCTTAAAAAAAACGCCGCAATCGATGAAACTGCAGCGCTTTCTCTATTGGAATTGTGATATTTTAGGCCTTTAAGTTTTCTTTAAAAAAATCAATCGTGCGGCTCCAGGCCAGTTCGGCGGCCGTTTTATCGTAACGTGGGGTAGTATCGTTATGGAAACCATGGTTAGCTCCCTCGTAAATAAAGCCCTGGTATTTTTTACCATTCTCTTTCAGCGCGGCTTCGTAAGCAGGCCAGCCGCCCGTTATACGGGTGTCTAATGATGCGTAATGCAGCATAAGCGGGGCATTAATTTTAGGCACATCGGCAGCGGCGGGCTGTCCGCCATAAAAAGGTACAGCAGCGGCCAGTTCCGGTACGCGTACGGCCATTATATTACAGATACCGCCACCGTAGCAAAAACCTACTACACCAACTTTGCCATTGCAATCCTTGTGATTTTTCAGGTAATAGAATGCGTCTATAAAATCTTGCTCCATCTCGGCTTTATCGCGTTTACTTTGCATTTCGCGGCCCGCATCGTCATTGCCGGGGTAGCCGCCAAGCGGTGTCAAGGCATCCGGTGCAAGCGAAATAAAACCGGCCAATGCAGCACGCCTGCCTACATCTTCAATATATGGGTTTAAGCCGCGGTTTTCGTGCACTACAATAATGCCGCCTAATTTCTTTTTGGCATCCTTTGGTTTTGATAACAGCCCCTTTATAGTACCGCCGCCTTTAGGCGAGTCGTAGGTGATGTAGTCAGATTTCAACCTCGGGTCATCAGCCGTTACCTGGATCTTGGTTTTGTAATCGGGCATTAAAAAACTCATTAATGCAGGGACGGTTAACCCGCCAACTGCATATAGAGATAGCTTTTGCACAAATCCGCGGCGATCAAGCCGGTCGTGCGCGTAATCGTCATACAGGTCAAACACCTCCTGTTTAATGTCTTCTATATTTATCTCGCTCATGGTATTGGTTTTAATCAAATATAATTAATAGGATGCAATAGCCTGTTAACCAAACTGTAACAGTGTCGATACTTGAATTGCTTAGCGGTGGCACCAGTTCAGGAAAAATAGAGGTCCCTGGGCTTTTCATGCGCGGGTAAAGATGTTCGTATCAATTTTTTGATCTCGGCGCGCTGCTGCTCACCGTCATCAACTAACGCAAGTTCGGCTTGTATAATAACATCATTACCTAATGCTTTGGCACTTAACCTGCAGCCGGCTATGTTTGGCATCTTTTTGATTTGGGCGGTTACCGCTTCCATATCAACCAGCTTGCCAGCTACCTTTACCTGCTTATCTCTACGCCCTGTAACTTTAAATTTACCGGGGCCTAACTGGTCTATCTCGTCCATCAATTCAAATTCCGCGCGCCCGTCCCGGTCTGCAACATTATTACCGGCAGTAAACTCCCAAAACGGTAAAAGTGTGAATGGCTGCTCCCAGTGTGTACGAAACCCTATCCCTGATGTTTCTGTAGAGCCGTATAGCTCCGTCAGGCTAATCCCCTTTGATAAGATATCCTGGTAAAGAATATCATAAAGCGGTGCAGCGGCAGATACACCCAGGCAATTCATTTGTGCCCCCGGCAAAGTGTTGAGCAAAAACTGCCAATTAAACGGCGTTGCTACAATAAGCGCTTGAGGCGGCATTTGCTGCCAGTTGACTTGTGATGGGTATACCACCGGGATATTGAGCAACCGGGGCAAGCCAACCGTAAACAAAAAGCCGTAGATACTATTTGACGCTACATAGGGAACAATGCAAGTGGCATCGCTGAACAGCGTGCCTAAAAAAGCAATTTCGCGCTCCAGGTAAGCGAGCGGGTGCCTGGTTATTTTTGCCGTACCACTTGTCCCTGAGGTATGGAATATAAGGGCCTCATCGTTTACCTGCCGTACTTTATAGATCATATCCACCCAATCATCAATACGGGTAGACGATAACAGGTATGGCGGGTTGTAAATTTCAAAAATATTGAAAAAGGAATTTACCGCCGCCGCAAGTCCCATCAATTCTATCGAGTCGAGGCCCAGGGTGTCTTTCCAGTCTGCATCGGTTAACTGGTAAAAAGAACTGTCGCCGGTAAAGGGCTGGCCCGTTACTTTTAGCGACAGATCTATTATAATTTGTTTAATATTGACACGCGTCCACATCCGTTATGCCGCTGGAAGGGTAATAGTAAACTCGGCACCGTTATCATTGGCTACCGTTACCGTACCCTTGTGCGCCTCAACAAATTGCTTCACAATGGCAAGCCCAAGGCCTGTTCCGTTCCTTTTGCCAACCGTTACAAATGCATCAAACAGGTTTTTAAGGATAGTCTCAGGGATACCCAGCCCATTATCTTTAACCTTGATCACCACAGTTTTATCTGATTTAACAGCCGTTATTTTAATAACCGGGCTGGCAACCTTAAGATTGTTAAGTGCTTCGGCTGCATTGTGTACCAAATTCATCACCACCCGTTTCAGCTTGCTGGCGTCACCTTTCACAAACAGATCTGGCTGCAGGTTTTCATCAACCGTGATATTAGCCATCTCCGGCAAATGATGAGCCAGTGCTATCCCGTCGCTTATAAGCTGATTGATCGAAACCTTTTCAAAGTTGAGTGGGGTATCGCGTAAAAAGTCTAAAAAGTCGTCAAATATTTCAGAGGCCTGGTCGCCGCATTCATCCACCATATCCAACCACGGGCTGGTAAAACCTTCCTCCCTTAAAGATTCGGTTAACAGCGGGATGTTTTTGATAGGGATCCGTAAATCGTGCATCAACATGCTTAACGCTTTACCTACAATTGAAAGCTTTTCTTCGCGGGCAATGACCTCATGCAATTGGGCGTTCTTTATCGCCTTAGCTGCACTTTGCACAAATAATTTGAGCAGATAAAGTTTTTCGGTTTTAAGATGCTGGTTATTATCAAGGGCCGCGAATATATAGTAGTCCTCAATCTTAATAAACACCAGTTCGTCTACCTGTACAACTTCTTCGTTTTCTTTTAAATTAGTATTCGCGATAATACCGGTAAGCCGGTCGATGTTTATTTTACGCTCCACAATCCCTACCGAACCGATAGAATAAAGCTGCTGATAATTATTAGACGTTAAAAGCTTACCTAAAACAGCCATATCGCTGCCAATGTACATCGCCAGTTGATCTAAAATATTTTGCAGCAGTAAATTCAGTTGCGTTTGCGAAACATTCAGGTTAGAGATTACGGTGATCAATTGCTCCAGGTTGCGGAGTTTATGGTAATCGTTAACACCTTTGGTAGCCAATTGAATAATTTCTTCTGATGCGTAGGGTTTACAGTGATAGCCTACATTTTGCCCAACCTTAGACATGATTTCTTCTATAGACTTATCGCTGAAGGCCGTAATAATAATGATCTCGGCCTTGGCATCGGCTTCTTTGATATAAACCGCGGTTTCTAAACCATCCCAGCCGGGCATGCGCATATCTAAAAATATAACGGCATACGGCTTGCCCTCGGCAATAGCTTGCTTTATTTTCTCCAGTCCTTCCATTCCGCTAACTGCCTTATCTACCGTAAAAACCGGGATAGAGCTGTTGTTCGCTGGAGTTAATATAGGTTCGGGTTGTGGTATTTCGTCGTCAAAAAGAATGCTGGAAGCGCTACTGATCAATTCATTGGTGTATGACCGCTTGGGGATCAATATATCTTCTATATTGTCCCTAACAATCTCTTCATCATCTATAATTAATACCCTGGTATTGATAGTTTCCATAATGTTGTAACAAGGGAGAGTTTATAATTATAAATAAAAAATAACCGTGCAGGTAGCTCCCTTGCCCTCGCCCGCGCTGGTTAGTGTTATAGTGCCGTTATGGCCTTCAATAATGCTTTTGCAATTTACCAGCCCGAGGCCGGTGCCTTCGGTTTTGGTAGTGTAACCACGGGTAAATAATTTTGCGCCAGTTGCCTGGTCAAAGCCTTTGCCGTTATCCTGGATGCGTACGGCAACTTTCCCCTCGCCGCGGCCTAATATTAAGCGGATTTGTTTTAGCGTGTTTTCATCAGCCATGTGCATCACCGAGTCTACCGAGTTTTTGAGCAGGTTCAAAAAAACCTGCATCAATTTAGTGCGGTCGCCTTTGATATGAACTATGCCTGCAGGGAGTTCTAATGAAAAGCTGATACCCCTTTTTTCAAAGGTATTCGCCAACATGGATACAGCGTCGTTCACCAGGTCGCGCAGGTTAACTGATGCCCGTTCGATATAATGGCCCTTAACGTATTGGCGCTGTATGTTCAGGATCTCCTGGATGTGCGATATGATCTTCATCTGATCGGTGATAGACGTACGTACATCGGTCAGGTTATTTTCCTGATTGGCTATTACACCATTTAGCAGATCGGTTATGGCATTCGCCTTCTTTTCGCCTATAGCCCCGCCAATTGCCGCCTGGTTTTTCTCTATAAAACCTTTCAGGTTATCCAGCGATGAGATATCGTTCTTTTGCTCTATCGAGCGCTTTATTTTTGTGATGTAAGAGCCAAACCCTACTACAGCATTCCCAATGTCATGCAGCAGGCCCGATGCGATCTCAAACTTGTTTAGTTGCTCGGTTGCATTATCCTGCATCATTTGTTTAAGCTGCTTCTCTTTATTGTAAAGCTCGGTAACATCATCAAAAATATAGGTAAGCGAGTTAGCGTCAAGCTTGTCAACCGTAAAAAGCAAACAAATTTCGTTGCCCTCGTCCCTGCCGCTTTGCAAGGCTATTTCTTGCCGTTGCTGTTTAATGATATTGCCATTCGGCCTGGTAAAATTTGATACCTGTTCTAAAATATCCGGCGCTACAACCTGCAATAACTCATTGATATTATTGCCCCTAAACCCATGGCTATAAAACAAAGGCATCAACAGCTGAACACTTTTAGCATTCATAGATGTGATACTGCCCTCCATATCTGCCTCTATCAACCCCATCGGGATCTGATAGATGATGGAAAGCATTCTCTGAACGTGGCTTTCTGATGTTGCTATACTCACTGTCAGGCATTTTTAGCCAGCAGATACTGGCTACCGTTACCTCCTTTAATCAGGCGCAATGTAACGGGGGTGGGTTTGGTTATGTAGGTAAACATATATGGTAACGTTTCATCCAGGGTAATATCCTTATACCTTTCGGCAACCATAAAGTTATTGGTACACGGCGCAATCTGGGTGAAAAAGTTTTTACCCTTCGCATTCTCTTTAGTAACGCCAGATATTTTCGACTGGCCCCGGCTATAAGCAGCAACTACCCCTTCGTAATCCATTTTTACTACACCAAAAGGCAATTTGTCATAGTCAGACTCTGAGTGGGTATCTAACCACTGTAGCAGTGAGGGGTCGTTGAATGTTAAACTCATAATTAATATGTTGCGGTAATAAATCCCTATTTATACATGTAATTTATTTTAAATAAGGGTTACCTGAATCAAATATATATTATAAGTAAGCCAAATTCAAAGAGGCCAATGGGCAAACCGTACACACACAGGCTCTAAAATGCGTTATTTTCAATTAGTTTTCGATCATTTTCAGCGCATTTTAAAGCATCTTAATAGGTGCATTTGCAGCTCACATTTAATGTGTAGAGATAACACAATAATTTTTTTATCATCAGATTTTCTGTATGTTAGTGCATCTGATAGCGCCTGTTTATCAGGCATAATACTAACCAATAAACGCTAAAATTAACTATTAATCAAATGAAGTCATTCAAACTATTTGCGGCGGTATTAGTCGCAACACTATTGTTTTCCATTAGTTCAAATGCGCAAACCTCCGCTTACTATGCCGGTAAATGGGATGTATTGGTAAAAGGTACGCCGCAAGGCGATGTACATTTAAAGTTTGCCCTGGCAGATTCTGCCAGCACTATTAAAGGCACCTACACCGACCCGGAAAGTAATAAGGAAATGCCCCTTACCAAAACCGAACTGAAAGATGGTAAACTCACTTTGAACTTCACCATCCAACAGTACGACCTATCATTAGTGCTTAATAAAAAGGACGAGGATAACGTTACCGGCAGTTTAATGGGGATGTTCGAATCCACCGGTGTACGCGTAAAACCGTAAGCGATCCTATAAAATATCAAGGTCCCTTAAAGCAGTTTAAGGGGCTTTTTTTGTGAATTAACCTTCGGTGTTAGGGTAGCGGATCAACATTTACAGGTTTAGCCGTAACCTTTTTCCAGATAGAAAAAGCGCCCGAAATAAATAACGCGGCCATAAACAAATATACCCAAACAGATATATTGCGGCCCGCTATAATAATGTACATATAGGGGAAACTGAAGAATGAGCAGGCAATAAGCAAATGCGTAACAAACGGCCTTTTGGCCTTTAAATTACGGAGGGCTAAACCTAATGTAGTGAAAAAGCAAACCTTGCTCACTAAGTAAATACAGCCCAATGTTAAAGGGTCAACATCGTGTTTCTCTCCTAATTCAATAATCCAGTCTTTTATAAGCGTGATGTAATCTGCCATTGAATGCAAGTTAGGAATAACACATATATGTTGTTTATAATAGGCCGATTATTTTTTGGTCGGCTTTCTTTTACTGCTCAAATACCTGCGCAAAGGCATATCATAAAACACCATAACCAACCACGCTATACCCACTAATAGTATCATACTGATAATGATGATGTAGGTTAAATGCGTAGCATCAGGTTTATATTTAGCATAGTAACCGGCAAACATCCATATCACGGCGTAGTGGGTCATATACAGCGGGTAAGAAATATCCCCCGAAAATTTACACAATTTCTCCAGGCTGGGGGACAATGCTGCTCCTGCACCCAAGGCCACCAGCAAAGGGAAATAAAACAAAACAACCAATGGCTCGGTGATAAAGTTCCATTTGGTAAAGGGCATTAAAAAGGCCAGGGCTATCAGCATAGCCAAGCCGGTAAAGCCTAAGTTGTTCTTGATGATCCAGTTGCTGCGGTAAACCAATAGGCCTGCTAAAAACGAATAACTGATCCTGATACTGCCATCCCAAAAGCTGGAGCCTCCCCAGCCACCCATCAGGTTTCCGCTTTGATAGGCAACAATGCAGATACCTACCCCCGATAGTATGGTTAGCCAAAGTACCCATTTACGGCGTATTCTAAACAAAACAAAAGCGTAAATGATATTGGCCACATATTCCCAAAAAAGCGACCAAGCGGGTGCATTAAAGCTAAAGAGATTAAAGGCCCGCTCTGTCATTACCGAGGCAGGTATCATCAATACCGAGGCTAAGAATACCAGTGCGATATTCCCTGCACTATTTCCCGTACCGGGTGAGGTAAAAGGGTCAAACACAAAAGCCAGCAACCCCATTACCGATCCTAAAACAACCAGGGGGTGTAGCCTGATTAGCCGGGATTTAAAGAACTCCCAAGCCCCCATTTTGCCCATACGGTCGTCATAAGCATAACCAATGACAAAGCCTGACAGACAAAAAAAGAAATCGACAGCTAAAAATCCATGGCCTATAAAATCCTGGCTATAATCGGTATAAGCCACTTCCATAAAGTGAAAGCATACCACGGCAAGGGCAGCCACGCCGCGCAACCCGTCCAATATTTCGAAGTGTTGTTTAGGCTTTAAAATATCGGTAGTCGGTTTTCCCATGGATGATACTTAATACTTCAAATGTAAAATTTACTGTGGTCTTCACAGCAGCCCGTTCCGAAAAAACCTCCAATACTGTTATCTGCGCATACGCTTTTAAATAGCCTACATAGCGGCAGTATGAAATGGTAATTTATTTAATTATAAATTAAAACCTATTGAGCATATATCGGTTCTGTAATTACAACTAAATACCAATAATGGAAAACGAACACAATAAAATTAGCAGGCGCACAGTGATTGGCGGCATTGGTGCAACCATTGCCGCGGCCACCGTCGCACCAATATTAACTTCAAATGCAGCATCTACTATGGCACCTTTAAAATTGGAAGACCCTAAAACAAAGTACCCGCAACCACCATTTAAGAGCCAGTCGCAGCCTTGGCCGGGGTTGGCAGGTAAAATGGACCCTGCGCCGGATCATGGCGAAAAAAGTTATAAAGGGTCAGGCAGGCTACTGGGCCGCAAGGCATTAATCACCGGCGGCGATTCGGGCATGGGCCGTGCCGCGGCAATCGCTTACGCACGTGAGGGTGCTGATGTAGCCATCAATTATTTACCCGCCGAAGAACAGGATGCACAGGAAGTGGTTGCACTGATAAAGGCAGCAGGGCGAAAAGCCGTAGCCATTCCCGGCGATTTGCGCGACGAGACTTTTTGCAAGCAATTGGTTGAAAAAGCAGTAGCCGGGCTGGGTGGATTAGATATTGTAGTAAACAATGCGGGCCGCCAGCAAACACATGCTTCGATATTGGATATAACAACTGAGCAGTTCGACTGGACGATGAAGACCAATATTTATGCACCGTTTTGGATTATTAGAGCTGCTCTGCCGCACTTGCAGCCTGGATCTTGTATTATCGGTACCACATCAGAGCAGGCAACCGACCCAACACCCGATCTTTATGATTATGCCCAGACAAAAGCTGCAACCACAAATTATGTACGTTCGTTAGCTAAGCAATTGGCGCCAAAAGGAATTCGTGTAAACGGCGTAGCACCAGGCCCTATCTGGACCCCGCTGCAAGTGAGCGGCGGTGCCACACAAGAAAAACTAATGCAATTTGGCGGGCAAACGCCAATGGGAAGGCCGGGACAGCCTGTTGAGTTGGCCGGGATTTATGTGCAATTGGCCGCCAGTGATGGCAGCTACGCAACCGGACAGGTCTATGGATCGTCTGGCGGTGCGGGCATGCCGTAGCCTGACCAATACAAAACAAAAAGCCCTGCAAAAAAACTTTGCAGGGCTTTTTGTTAGAACGGTATCTAAGCATTTTTATTAATGTGAGTGTAAGTTAATTCCAATGTCTCAACGGCCAACTCATTATTCTCACCATCTTTAAATTCGGACAAACCCCATTTAACAGGCCAAGCTTCGCTGATTGTCCAAATCGCTAAAACGGCCTCATCTGCGTTCATCAAACTCAGTTTTAGATCACGCGTTTGAATGGCATTTTCCAGATTACCTTCCAGAATTTGCCTAATCCAACCAACAAGTTGAGCAGATGGGAGAAAAAAAACTCCGTTTAAAAATTAAGTTTGAACACTTTGAAAGATCAGTTACTGGCATATCAAAACTCAATCCGGAAACTTCCTGAAAAATCGCCGCTTCATCACCGAGCGATAACTTAAAATAAAACCCGACAGGGAAGTCCGGTTGATGTCTCACATTGATTATTGTGAAATATAATAATACCGGGCTTTAAACCCATTCCAGTTTACCAATATCAAACCCGATGGCCGCCGCCTTGTTCAGGAATTGTGTGCGGATATGATCAGGCACTGTAGTCTGCCGTGACAACACCCACAAATAATCTACCCCGCTGGATGATACCAGGGCATATTGATAGTCGGCGTCAAGGTCTAAAATATTATAGGCGGCATAAAATGGCCCCAGGTACGATACTTTCAGCATTCCTACATACTCGGCACCTGCAAACTTAATTTTGCCCGTAGCCTCTTTAATTTTGCCCTTATCAACATTATAGCCTTTGGTAATAACCTTTATGGTGCCATCGTCATTTAAAGAATAATCTTCGGTAACGCCACGCAGGTTTTTTTCGATCAGGCTGGGCATCCGGGCAACTTCGTACCATTTGCCCATATAACGGTTCTTGTTAAATGGCTGTACTGCTTCAGCCCCTTTAGGTATGTTATCTTTAGACAGTAAAGCGTATGCTATTGCCGTGATGCCGGCACCGGCTGCCGCAGCTATCAGCCATTCATTCTTTTTCATATCTAAATAAGCTGATAAAAGGCGTTTTTGTTTCAGAATATGGCATAACTTGCGTCCGATCTATAACTTTTAAAACTCAGCGAAACTTTAGCACTAAGCGGCGCACCATCTGGCGTAAAATTCTTATAATCAACATCCATGGAAGTTAATACTCCAGCAAAGCATTCATCGGTTGCCCATTTGAAGTTTTACATAATTAGGGCCGTGGATAACCCCATTATAATTATACACAATTTCTTTCAACCGATCTATCTGCCCTTTTATATCATCACCATTTAGTGTTAGCCTAAAACTTAACCCATTTTTATCTTTTAAGATAGATCCCGGCGTAATAGCAACCGAATACGGCTCTTTACTTACTGGCTGAGTAAATTCCGTGTCGCCAAAAGAGGTAAGTTGTAATTGTAAAGTATCAAGTGCCTTGGCACCCATTATATCTGCTTCGTTTTCTAAACCAGTATCCTCATTAACAGCTAACTCCTTTAACTGCTGGGTTGGCTCAACCCTCCCCTGCGTTTGCTGCACTACATGCCAGGCTTCACGTGGTAAGTGCTTTTCCTGCCCCTTTGCTATATGTATTTGTGCCCCTTTGGCGTAGGCGTGGGCCTGCAGCTGTGCCGGTTTATCGGAATTGAAATGTATCTTCACATCATCCATTGACAATCCGCTTAGTTGTTCGATACCGGCCTTTAAATTATCTTGAAGGTCAGTTTTGTTTTTGGTTGACAATTTCTTTTTCGCGGGCATTGTATCAACTTAAATACTAATGTTAAACATCGGCCAGTTCTATCCAAACCGGACAATGATCACTTGTTTTTTCCCAGCCGCGTACGTTGCGGTCAACGCCGCCGGCAAGCAGCCGCTTATCCAGTTGGGGGCTGAGTAAAAAGTGGTCTATCCGCAAACCGGCGTTACGGCCGTAGGCATTGCGGAAATAATCAAAAAAGGTGTACACCACCTCGTCCGGGTATAGTTTACGGATAGCATCCGTCCAACCCTGCCCAATAAGATCTTTAAAAGCCTGCCGGGTTTCCGGGCGGAAAAGAGCATCCTCCACCCATCGTTCGGGTTTATAGGCATCCAGTTCTGTTGGTATCACGTTATAATCGCCGGCCAGCACTACTGGTAAATCATGCTTTAATAAACCGGCAGCATGCTCTGTAAACCGTTTAAACCAGTTTAGTTTATAATCGAATTTGGGGCCGGGGGCGGGGTTGCCGTTTGGCAGGTACAAGCCGCCGATGACAACGCCATTTACCACGGCTTCAATATAGCGGCTATGCTCGTCGGTAGGGTCGCCGGGGAGGCCGCGGCGTAGTTCCTTTATCTCCATACCACGGGCAAGTATGGCTACACCGTTCCAGCTTTTTTGCCCGTGCCATATCGCATTATAACCGGCGGCCTTAATAGCCTCTTCGGGGAATTTATCTTGTGGGGCCTTCAATTCCTGCAGGCAAACTACATCGGGCTTAGTTTCTTCCAACCAGCGCAGCAATACAGGCAGGCGGCCGTTTACCCCGTTAACATTATAGGTGGCTATTCTCATATTTCTTTATAGCTGTAGTATTCAAAGATGTTAAAAACCCCACGAAAGTTTTAAATGAAGGTTAATCTTTATAAAGATAAAACCTTGCGGCATCCCCGCGTTGGGCGGCATTTAAAGCCTTGGCGCGCGTTTCATAGTCTGCAATTTGTTCGGGACTAAACTTTTGCTCAAACGGGTACCATGTGTGGGTATCCGGCAAGGTGAGCGGGATATCCTGGCGGTATAACTCGCTGCCCAGAAATTGAAAGGCGGTAGAGTCGAACACCACTTCATTAATCGTAAAATTGCTTTTTTTAGCTAGGATATCCATACTCTTTAAAGTGTGCAGCACAAAATGGCGGGGGGCATCCAACTGCACCCAATTGCGTTGATACAGGTCCCAGGCTTCGCCAAGCAGGGGGATGGCTATTACTATTTTACCACCCTTTTTTAGCAAGCGGTAGCACTCCCTTAACTGGTCCAACTGATCGTCTACATGTTCTAAAACGTGATGCATGATCAGTATATCATAGCTGTTTGCAGGTAACTCCGAAAGCTCCTTTTTTAAAACCTCAACTCTGTACCCGTAATCTATAGGTTGGCTAATAAACTTATCTACACCGGTAACGTTCTCAAACCCTTTATTAAAAAGCTTACAGATCAACTCCCCGCGCCCGCACCCAATATCTAAGATCTTTTGGGTGGGCAATGCCATAATTGGTTTAAGCAAGCTAAGCGTGGCGCTGTTTGACGTTTGGTACTTTCTTTTGACGCGGGCATTTTTAAAAAGCCGTTTAAAAAAGGGTTGCCGTTTTAATTCAGGTATAGTCTGGGTGAAGGATACGTAGTATTCGGGGTAGTATTTGTCTATATGATGCGGTACCGTCAGGATCTGGATGCTGCCACAATTCGGGCATTCGCCATAGCCGAACTCGTCACGCATGCCAAACATCATTTCCCTGAAAACAAGTCCGGGTATTAGCTTATGATCGCAGATTCTGCAATTTTCTCTTTCCATATTAGGGCTTTGGGTGGTAAGCCACGCTTGGGTTTATAAAATAAATTGTTGCCTTATTTTAAAGGCAGACCAAGGTAGCAGATAATAAACCAAATGCAAATGATAACAAATCATTTAAATGGATTCGCAGCGGCATTGTGGGAAAATGGGTTTTGCTGTGACGGATGGTTATTGCAAAGCCGCAAACTGGTTTCTATAAGGCTTTATAACGGTTACTTACCGAAACTCATTTTCTAATAAAAATCTAATCTGCAAGTGGCTATCCGAGTGCTGGACTTTCATTTATTGTATTATATTTGTTACAAAAAGACAACCCACCTGTAATTTAATTCGTATTACTAATAAAACACAGCTAATTAAGCCCCTGCAAAATGAAAAGATCTTTATTAAAAATCAGCTTCGCCCTTTTAATAGCAAGCACCGTCATGGTATCTTGTAAAAAAGACATTACCACAGTAAGTTCAACATCCGAAGTATCATTTGCCTTAAGCGGCGATAACCCGGTATCGCCAATTTCGGCAACACCCAATAGCGGTGGTATAGTTTTAGCAAGCACAGCCACTACCGCTGCGGCCGGCAGTATCAAGTGGACATCAGGCATAGCAAACATTACGCAGTTTAAACTTGAAGCCAAAAAGAATGGTAAACAGGTAGAGATCATTTCAAAAAACCTGTCGAATGTAGATCTTTTTGCATTAACCCCTACTGCAATAGCCACCAAAATTGACACAGGTACCTATAAAGAAATTGAAGTACGCGTAATACTAACTAAATCGGCCACTGCAGATATCCCAATCACCTTAAAGGGTACATTTACATCTGCAGGCGGCGCAACCGTACCTGTAGAGTTTGATTTTAACGATGATGCCATTTTTAAGGCCGAAGCTACTAATGTAACGGTTACGGCTAATACCAGCGTGATAGCTAAACTAAACCTGCACATGAACCTGGTACTATCTAACGTGGCCGCGGCAGAATTGGATAAGGCTACCCGTACAAATGGCACTATCGTTATCAGCAGCAGCAGCAATCAGGCTTTATATTTAAAGGCGCTGATCACCATAGTTAAAGCGGTCGAATCTAAAGGTTTCGAGATCCGCAAAAAATAGTTTAATACCCCCTCTAATAGTTGCGGCCACCCAAAAGGTGGCCGTTTTTATTTTGCAAATACCCGGTCCATTCTTCATCAGCAAAAAATGGTACCTTGCTATTATGAATAAACCGGTGCTCTTTTTATACCTGCTGTTAAACTGCTCGCTCTTGTTCGGGCAAAAGCAGGTTAAACAAGGCGGCTACTTCCCGCCAGCCAACACCTGGCAACGCCAATTGCCAAAGGCGTTGCATTTAAGCGGCGAAGCTTTGCAGCAAGCTGTTGCGTTTGCCCAACAGCACGAGGTAAAAGCATCGCGCGATGGAGAGTTGTCGCAGTTCCAGAGTTTTGGAAAGGAACCCATGAGCGGGCTGGCAGGGCCGGTTACCGACAGGGGCGACCCGGCAGGTTTAATTATTTACAAGGGGTACATCGTAACCGAATGGGGCAACCCCGCCTATGTCGAGATTGTAAACAGCGTTACTAAAAGCTTCCTGTCTACAGTGGTGGGCCTGGCTGTAGACCGTGGGCTAATCCGCAGTGTTGATGATACCGTGGCTAACTACATGCCTCCCATAGAAATTTACGACCCGGGTAAAACGGGCAAATCAAACATCATTTATCCCTTTGCATCGGCCCATAACCGCCGGCTTACCTGGGATGTAATGCTGCGCCAAACCAGCGATTGGGAAGGCACCCTGTGGGATAAACCCGATTGGGCCGACCGGCCCGAGGGCGACATTGCCCAGTTCAAGTTGCGCAAACGTAACGAACCCGGCTCGGTATGGAAATATAACGACGTAAGGGTAAATGCACTGGCATTGGCTGCGCTTAATGTATGGCGCAGGCCGTTACCGCAAGTGCTTAAGGATAATATTATGCACCCCATTGGCGCATCAAATACCTGGCGCTGGTTTGGTTATCAAAACTCATGGATAGTGATGGACGGGCAGCCCGTACAATCTGTTAGCGGCGGCGGGCACTGGGGCGGCGGCATGTTTATGAACGCCTACGATATGGCGCGTTTCGGCCTTCTTACACTACATCATGGTAACTGGAATGGCAAACAGCTGATTAGCAGGCAATGGGTAATGCAGGCACTTACACCCACTAAGGCCAACACCGGATACGGTTACATGAACTGGTTTTTAAATACCGATAAAAAGTTGTTGCCCTCGGCACCAGAGCAAGCCTGGGTGCATATAGGCAATGGTACCAATATGATTTATTGCGACCCGGAGCACGACCTGGTAATTGTTGCCCGCTGGATAGACAGCAAGGCAATGGATGGCTTGGTAAAAAATGTTTTAGATGCGTTCGGGAAAAAGTAACATTGATGGACACATGAGGTAAGTGCGCGCCCGTATGGGGTGTTCCGCTGAGCGTTCCATTTTTTAACAGCCTGTTCCGCAGTGTTCCGTTTAGAACGGAACAGATCATTCATAGGGAGATGTGTACAAGTGCAGAAAACTCACCCCGCGGCACTTCGTGCGCGACCCTCTCTTCGCCTGCGGCGGAAAGAGAGTGAGAACCTTTTCTTTTCATTTACCCTCTTTTCGCTTTAGCGAAGAGAGGGTCGACAGCGTAGCGATTCGGGGTGAGTTACCCCTTCTTCAGCTCCTCAGCAAAATATTCCTCGATAGTCCCGAAGGTTAAACCACGCTTTTTGGCCTTACGGATAAATCCTTCGATCCGCTCAATAAACGGCCGACCGGAATTTTTGGCGATATAGCCAGGAATGCCGAAACGGTCTGCCTGGTGCAGATCGGTAAACTCCCAGGGGTGAAAGTAAATGTTAATGTAGCCATCTTTTTTATGGGTGCAATAGCTCAACGCATTTATGATCCACATTGGCAGGTTATGAAAACTAAGCCAGAATAAGGGAAAGCGCAACCGCGGCGATACTGACGACGGCAATTGCATTATCCCGCCCTCCCGGTAAAATGTGCGCGATATATTCAGATTGTTATACCTGCCGGGAATGAATGTAGGGTTAATCGATGAGTTGTAAAGATAGCCTGCCTGTTTGACAGCGGCGTTGTCAACCGGCATCATCCGAGCCATCCGGAAGCCTTTAACCGTTTTTCCTGTAAGTTGCTCCAGCGCAAGTTTTGATTGCAGCAGGTGTTTGTTTTCAAAAGCCGAGTGGTAATAACCGTGCGATGCTACCTCGTGCCCCTCGCTAACTATCCGTGCAATTACATCGGGTTGGTTAATGGCATAGTTAGCCGTTATAAAAAAGGTGCCCTTTATACCTGTTCGCTGCAACAAGTCAAGCACTGCTAAAGTACCTTCTGTTGATATAGATAGCTGCTCAGCAAATGGTAATTGTTTTCCGTATTCAAGCGGCAGGTCAAACTCTTCTATATCAAAGCTCAATAAGATCATTGCCCGTTTTGACCAAATTTGATGAGCGTACGATATAGTTTGGCCTTTGTTTAGCCTGCATAAATAGTTTGCCCAGGTACATACCTATCACGCCCAGCACAAACAATTGCAAACCGCCAAAAAATGCCACGGTTGCAATAATAGAAGCCCAGCCCGAAGCTGTTGTTTGCCCGAAAAAGAAATAGCTGATAAAAACGTAAGGGATGTACAACACCGAGAAAAGCGAGAAGAACAGGCCGATGCCGGTAACCGCGTACAACGGCCGCACGCTGAAAGACATCATGCTGTTTAAAGCTAATTTAATCAGTTTAAAAAAGGAGTAGCTGGCCTCGCCCGAAAACCGGTTTGCCGGCGTGTAAGGGATCGCCTTTTGTTTAAAGCCCACCCATTTAACCATACCACGGAAAAATATTTCATATTCATCCATCAGGTTCAACTGGTCTACCACTTTCCTGTCCAGCAGCCTGAAATCGGCAATGCCGTTCTCCAGCTCAATGTCTGATAGCATGTTGATGCCCTTGTAAAACATCTTTGACGAAAAGCGCTGATATTTTTTTGCATGTGCGTTAGCCTCGGCGCGGTAGGTGTAAACCACATCATAATCCAGCGCCCAATAGCGCAGCATCTCTTTAATCATTTCGGGCGGGTGCTGCAAGTCCGAATCCATCGTGATCACGGCATCACCGGTAGCCATTTCAAGCCCGGCCTGTAAAGCGTGATCCTTGCCAAAGTTGCGCGACAGTTCTAAATAACGTACTTCGGGGTGTATTTCGCTTTGTATCTTGATCTCGTTAAGGGTATTATCCTTACTGCCATCGTCAACAAATATATATTCAAATGTATAGCCGGTGCTGTTAAGCACTTTCTGCAGTTCATTTACAAGTGGGTGAATGTTATTCTGCTCATTATGAGCAGGTATAACAATACTAATCTTCTTCATTTAAATTTATCTTGGGGGAATAAATTCTGTAATAACAATGTTACAATATTAAAAATATCTTTTTTAATATTTGTCATCATTTCTTAAGAAATAACAACTTTTAAGGAAATTCTAAGGTTTTTTAATCGACAGGCAAATAGCTATCTTGCAGGCATTTTTATGGCAAAAAAAATCCTTTATCTGAGTGGTTACCAATGGACCTGTATCCTTTATCTGGCTGTTGCCCTTTTTTGCTGGCAGCTTAAGTATTTCAGGCATATAGATAATAACTACCTTATCTTTCGCACGTCGTATTATCACTTCAAAGATCACCTGAACCTGTACCTGGAGTATCCTAAAGAATATTATGATATTTTCATATATGGCCCTGCATTTACCCTGCTGATAGCACCTTTAGCCTTAATGCCCGAAGGCTGGGGGTTTTTCATTTGGGAAATGGGTAACGCTGCGGCGTTTTTGATGGCCATACACCTGCTGCCATTTAATAATAATATAAAAACATCTATCCTGTTACTATGCGTTATCGAATTTGCTAACGCATCGCATTACATGCAGTTTAACCCCATTATAGCGGCTATTATTATTATAAGCTTTATAATGGTTAAAAGGCAAAAAGAACAATATGCTACCCTGCTCACCGTATTTGGCACATTGATAAAGCTATACCCCATAGCCGGGCTGGCCTTTTTCGTATTCTCTAAAAACAAGTTAAAGTTTGTGGCCTGGTCGGTAGTTTGGCTGGCAGTACTATTGGTGTTACCGGCAATCATATCGGGCCCGCAGTTTTTATTGCAAAGCTACCATGATTGGTACACCGCATTAACCGCAAAAAGCAATTTGAACGAAACGCTCACCAGCGGGCAGGATTGGTGTATTATGGGTGTTGCCCGGCGTTTAACGCAAAATGCTGCGCTGCCTAATTGGCCATTCTTTTTAGGCGGGGTGGCTATATTTGGCGGTGCACTTCTCAGGTTTAAGCAATACACCTCACTTAAATTCCAGCTCCAGGTAATGTGTTCGGCATTGCTGATGGTGGTACTGTTCAGCACGGGGTCCGAGCATCCAACGTTTATTATTGCGGTGGCAGGTGCAGTTATCTATATCATGATGCAACCCAAGCCATTTACCAGATTCAATATTGTAATGCTGGTGTTGTTACTCGTAGTAACCGGGCTTGGCCCGTCGGATGCGTTCCCGCGCCCGGCGAGGGTTTTTATGCAAAACTACGCCATAAAAGCTTGGCCCTGCATTATCATGTGGTTCATTATCAGTTACGGGTTGCTGTTCAAAGATTTTATTAGTGATGACCTGCCGCCTGAAAGTTTGGATAACCCGATTTTGCCTGAGCTTAAAGCTGATTAAAAAAGTTATAAATCTATTTTTTATCTTAAAATAGCTAAAACACTCTGATAATAGCCAGTGTTTAACTCATCGGCGGCGCACAAACCTCTCTGAACATAATTGTCAAATAAGATTTATTCAAAAAATTAAGATTAATAATATATTTTAATGTTAATCTTACATTAATTGAACGATATTTTTTATAATTTACAAAAAATATCGGTTATTAGGCCTTTGTTTATATTGCTACTGGTATCTCTTATAGAATTACCGGCATTATTAATATTAATCTGACTCTATTTTATGTATCAATCGCAACATTTCGACAAATACAATTTAATTAACGGCGTTTGGGACGAAATGTACAGCGAAAACAGCACCGTACGCGATCATTATCAAAAGGTGATTCAATATTTATCACAAGAGTCGCCGGATGACCTTGCAAAAAAAGAAGAATTGGCCAAAAGACTGTTTATGACACAGGGGATTACCTTCACTGTATACAATAGCGGCGAGGGGATTGAAAAAATCTTCCCGTTTGATATTATCCCGAGGGTTATTACCGCCACCGAGTGGGCTTTTGTTGAAAAAGGAATTAAACAACGCTTAACTGCACTTAACTTATTTTTAAAAGACATTTATCACAATCAATTCATAGTAAAAGACGGAATTGTACCTATAGATATCGTATACTCCTGCCCGCATTTTTTGCGGGAAATGTATCAGTTGGATGTACCGTACGATGTGTATGTACATATTGCAGGGATAGACCTGATCCGCGATCATGACGGTACTTTTTATGTGCTGGAGGATAACCTGCGCACTCCATCGGGCGTAAGTTACATGCTCGAAAACAGGGAAATAACCAAACGCCTGTTTCCCGATCTGCTGCCCAATTGCGGCGTACGCAGTGTTACAGAATACCCGTCCATACTCTATAAGAACCTCTTGTCGCTATCGCCAAGGCAGATCAGTAATCCAACTATCGTTTTGCTGAGTCCGGGTATCTATAATTCGGCCTATTTTGAACATACCACCCTGGCCCGTTTAATGGGTGTTGAGTTGGTAGAGGGCCGCGACCTGGTGGTGAACAACCATAAGGTATATATGAAAACCACCACCGGCTTGCAACAAGTTGATGTGATCTATCGCCGGGTTGATGATGAGTTTTTAGATCCGCTGGTATTTAACCCTAATAGTGTATTGGGTGTAGCCGGGCTAATGGGTGCTTACCGTAAAGGTAATGTGGCTATCGTAAATGCCATAGGTAACGGCGTAGCGGATGACAAGGCTACTTATATCTACGTTCCGGATATGATTAAATACTATCTGAACGAAGAGCCGATATTAAAGAATGTGCCCACCCATCGTTTAAGTAATAAAGATGAGCGCGACCATGTGTTCAAGAATATCAACACCATGGTGGTCAAAAAAACCAACGAAAGCGGCGGCTACGGGATGCTCATGGGGCATGCATCAACAGAAGAAGAAATAGAGAAATACAAACTGGAGATACTGAAAGACCCACGTAATTTCATCGCGCAGCCCACTATCAGCTTATCGGCAGCGCCTTGTTACATTGGCGGGGTATTACAGCCAAGGCGTATCGATTTAAGGCCTTACGCCCTTTGCGGCCCGGATGGTATTGAGATTGTACCCGGCGGTTTAACCCGTGTGGCCTTAACAGAAGGCTCACTGGTGGTAAATAGTTCGCAGGGTGGTGGTAGTAAAGATACTTGGGTGCTGGCGTAGTTAGCCAAAAGCAAAACGAGTCAGGAACCAAGACCAAACGAAAAAATTAAATTCGAAATCGAACTTTCGAAATTCGAAATAAAAAGCATATATGTTAAGCAGGGTAGCAGCAAGTTTTTATTGGTTAAGCCGGTATATTGAACGGAGCGACGGTATTTTAAGAATGCTGAAGATCAACTATGCCTCATCGCAAGATTCGGTAGATGGGTTTAGCTGGGAGCCGGTGATCCGTATATTTAGCGGGCCCGATGAAGAGTTGATGACTAAGTTAAATAACGATAGCCGGGCGGTGTTAAAATACATGGTAATTGATAAGGAGAACCATAATTCTATCCTTAACATTATTACGCTTGCGCGCGAAAATGCCCGTAGTGTGCAAGAGCATATCCCTAAAGATCTTTGGCAATGTTTGAATGAATATTACCATACCGTAAAGGAACCCCGCATTGCATCGGGCCTGAAAAAAGATGACCCGATTGGTGTGCTGGATGTACTGATCAAACAAGTGATGCTTTACTACGGTACAGCCGAAATAACCATGGAGCGAGGCCAGGGCCGCAGTTTTATGAATATTGGTAAATACCTGGAGCGCGCTATCCAGTCGATAGATATTTTAGATGTTAAATATGGGCCGCTAAACGCTAACCCTAACCTGCTTACCGATATAACTTATTGGAAACACCTGCTCATGTCGATAGGCGGTTATGAACTGTACCAGAAAACCTACCGCGACGGGTTGGAGGCGCAGAACGTACTGGAACAGGTTATTTTGAACAATGATTTTCCGCGGTCGGTAATTTATTCGGTTAATAACATCCAGCGGTATTTTGACAGGTTAAAGAATAACAGCAACGTGAATGATTACCGGGAGATCTCGTTCCATATTGGCCGTTTACAAAGCAGCATTAAATACAGTTCGGTAAAAAGCATCGGCCAGGAGGGGTTACATCAGTACCTCATCCGAGTGAAAGATGACCTGTACCAGATAGGTAATCAGCTTAACGAATATTATTTTGCAAATTCCTAATACAAACTGAGAATGATCTCAATTTGAAAATGTGTCGATTGAAAATTTGAAAATTACTCGATGCAACAGGCATATTCAAATTATCAAATCGTCGAATTAACTAATTACTACCATGCCCGAATTTAAAATACAGCATATCACCAAATACTCTTACGATAATTTTGTACGCGATAGCGCCAATAAGATCATCCTGTTCCCTATTGTTGATATTTACCAGGACGTGATCAAGCACGATCTCACGATTACCGGCAGCCCGCAGGTAGATACTTATGTAGATTATTACGGCAACGAAGTAGGTAGCTTTACCTACACGGAGCGTCACACCCAGCTGATCATCAACTCGCAGTTAATGGTTAACACGCATGCGCGCCCCTTACCTGTCGATACCATGTTTGCATCAGAACAGTGGACAGAACTATTCAATTTAAGGTATATCGTACCGTACATTGACTTTTTAAAGCAGGAATATTTTGAAGGATTAATAGAGTTGCAGCCCGTTGTGGAGAACGAGCGCAAAACTGAAGATACACCATATCATACCGCTCTTAAATTTTGCCAATATGTGTACAAAAACTTTGAATACATAAAGGGCGTGACCACCGTTGAAACTACCCTTGACGAGATATGGAAAATAAAGGCCGGTGTTTGCCAGGATTTTGCTCACCTGTTAATGGTGATGCTGCGCCTGGTGGGTATTCCTGCCCGGTATGTAAGCGGATACATTTGCCCTAACCGCGACGGCATGAGAGGCGAAGGCGCCACCCATGCATGGGCAGAAGCTTACATACCGGGGTACGGCTGGTTGGGGATAGACCCTACTAACAATTGCGTGGCCAATGAAATGCACGTAAGGCTGGCTGTAGGCCGCAATTTTTCTGACTGCTCTCCTGTTAAGGGTGTGTATAAAGGGTCGGCTAATCACCGGTTGGATGTGTCGGTTTCTGTTGGATATGAAGACAGCCATTTACCCCAGGAAAAAGATATATTTACCGAATCAACATTTCCCAAAGCCGAAAGTACTGCCTCAAGAAACAGTTACGCCCGGTACATGGAAATTGTGCAGCAGCAACAACAGCAGCAGCAATAACGGTTTAGATACTTTTACAAGACATGACTTACTGTTTAGGAATTAAAGTTAAAGAGGGCTTAATAGCCATTGCAGATACCCGTATTACCACCGGCACAGATACTACAGTAAAAAAGAAGATCAGCATCCTGCAAAAGGAGAATTCATCTATGTATATCATGACAAGCGGCCTGCGCTCTGTTCGTGACAAGGCCATTGTTTACTTTGATGAGCTGCTGGAAACATCAGAATTCAGCAAGCTTTACCAGGCAGTAAACGCTTTTGGCCAACAGGTGCGGCGTGTAGCTGACGAGGACAGGGCGACCTTAGAAAAAGCCGGTTTTAAGTTTGACCTGAATACCATAATCGGCGGCCAGCTTAAGGATGATGATGAACATAAACTATTTTTACTTTATCCGGAAGGTAACTGGGTTGAATTGGGCCTTGGCGCACCCTTTGTGGTAATTGGCAACTCGGGGCATGGTAAAGCAATTTTAAACCGTACAATTGATGAAAATTCGGATATGAAGCTGGCCCTAAAGGCAGGTTTCCTTTCGTTTGATTCGACCCGGGTGAGCAGTAACAACGTTGATTTCCCGATTGATGTGGCACTTTACAAAAAAGGCACATTTGAGATAGTGGAGCAGCGTTATACGCAAAAAGATATGGCCGATATATCGGCACAATGGGCAGATGAATTGAAAAGTGCGTTGAACCATATTGACGGTGACTGGATGGAAAAGGCTTTTAAAAAATTACCGAAGTAAGAGAATGAAATTTAAAGTATCGGCCGAGATCGATTATGAAGTGAAAGCGCCAAGCACGCTGATATTAAACGTACACGCCCTCCGCACCGCCCATCAAACCGTAATTGACGAGAAGTTAAGCATAGCGCCTTATTTAAAAATTGAAGAACTGGCAGCTACAAACGGCGAAAACCGGTTTGTGCGCTTAGATATCCCCGACACCGGCCCTATCAGCATACGCTACGAAGCTATGGTAGACAATTATTACGAAGTAAAAGATCACTCTAACCTAGCCGAGATCCCGGTAAGTAAATTCGACCCATCGGTATTAACCTATCTTAACCCCAGCCGCTACTGCCAAAGCGATAAACTGTACCGTTTGGCTAATAATACGTTCGGCAAGATCAGCACTTCGTTTGAGCAGGTTTTTGCCGTTACCGATTGGATCCATAAAAACGTGGAGTATTTGAGCGGCTTTACCAATTCAGAAACATCGGCCTATGATACCGTTACACAGCAAGCAGGTGTTTGCCGCGATTTTGCACACCTGGGTATAGCACTGTGCCGCGCATTAACTATCCCTGCACGTTACTTCACCGGCTATGCTTACCAGCTTAACCCGCCCGATTTTCATGCTTGTTTTGAAGCCTACTTAGGTGGCGACTGGGTTTTGTTTGATGCCACCAGGCTGATCCCGCTGAACGGGTTGGTAAAAATAGCCACCGGCCGCGATGCTGCCGATGCCGCCATAGCAAGTATATTTGGCGATGTATATTGCACCAATATAAAAGCCGCCTGTGAGTTTGTTGATGAGCAACCCTTTAAGCCCATTTACTACACCCGCTCGATATTTGACGGGGTAACCTACCTATAATTATTTGCCATAAATTTCATGCTCTGTCTGCTCAATCGCGTCAGATAGTTCCTGGGCGCGTGCAACCCAGGTGTTTTTTCCAGCCAGCGCCAGGCGCGCCTGTTGCTTCTCGGGCGTGTTATGAGTTGTCTCGAATTTAACGGCTTCTAAAAACTGCTCTTTGTTAGCGGTGATATTAATTGTCCCTTCAAAGTCAGCCATGTCGGTGCTAAAGTCGGTACTTACAACCGGCAAGCCTGCACCAAGGTATTCGTTCATTTTCATAGGGTAGATACCGCTGGTTAGTTTATTTTTAACGAACGGAATTATGCCTACAGAAAATTTTCGCAAAACACCGGGTAGTTCTTCCTGCTGTTTGGCGCCTACCAATGTTACATTCGGGAACGACTTTAAAAGATTTGCACCCTTTTGGTTCAACACCCGGCCAACAAATGTAAAGTCAGCATCGGGCATGTTTTTTATCAGGTGCGTTATCAGGTCGTAATCCTGCCGGTCGTCAATGGTGCCAATGTATCCTACATTGATTTTGCCGCTGTTAATAACCGGCGCAAAACCTTTGTTAAAAAGATCGGCTTTGGCGGCGTTCTTCACTACAAAGCAGCGTTTGGTGAATGGAGCTTTGCTATCGTATAATCCTTTTGATGAAACGATAGTGGCATCGGCCATTTTTAAAAACTCGTCTTCCATTCGCGAGCCGTGTTTTCTCAACCATTCGTTCGCACCCTTTATCTCGTCGTAACAGTGGTATATCAGTGATTTTTCACCAAACTTACGGCCATTCATTACGCCCATTGCAGGGTTAAACGACGTGAAGTTGATCAGGTCGCTGTTCATACCCAGTTTATGCAAATTCTTTTTTATTACCCTGCGTAGCAGCCATGCATTATAACGGATAGCTACATCGTAAGCCTTACCCTCAGATAAAAAGCTCACCGGGAAGGTTAGCGGCGGTGTAAGCCAATAGACCTTGCCACCATTTTCAAGCGTCAACTCTTTAAGGCGGCTCTTAACCCCAAAAACCTGTTTAAAATCTACTGCCGATTTGTGGTTTACACCCAACAGGGCATCTTTATAGGTATAAGCATTATCCACAAACAAAATCTTATTATCGGTTGATAGCACTTTCATCAGCTCAATTAAGGGCTTAATATAGTTGCCGTGCCACTCGGTTCCGCTGATACACAATACATTACGATCTTTTAACATGCGCTGATGGTATTTCGCTAAAATAATAAATAACCGCCAATCACCTAAATATATACAACAACAACAAGTGGTGATTCGGTCATTCCGGCTAATTGCTGTTTATGCTGATTAGGATATCGTGCCTTTACGGTGTTTAAACATTAATTGTTTTTTGCAATTAACAAACACTATATTTAGTAATGTATTATTTACAATGATGGAAACTGTAACCCCTACGGAAAACAATAATATCGCCACTCTGCTGGATGACGCATATGCTAACCGTATCCATAATTTAAAATATAGCGTTAAGCTTGCAAATGATGCCCTGCTATTAAGCCGGCAGATTGATAACAAGGCATTTATTGGCCGGAGTTTAAACCAGCTCGCCCTATTTTACATGATTCGCGGGGCTTACAAGCGTTCTGTTACGATGGCGAAGGAAGCTATTGAAGTTTTTAAGCAACTGGGTGACGAAAAGGGAATTGCAGATGCCAAATATAGCATTGCAGGTGTCTATTACAAAACGGATAATTACCACCTGGGCCTCATTAATCTTTTTGACTGCCTGGCCATTTACAAACAATTTAATGATTGCCATAACCAGGCGCGTACCTACAAATCATTAGGCACCATCTACGAATATTTTGGCGACCCTAAAAGCGCCACACGGGCGTATGAAAATGCCATTGATGCCGGGCAAAAGTTAAACGACCTGAATTTGATCTCGAACGTTTACAACCCGCTATCGGGTATTTATCTGAAAAAGGGTAAAGTGGCTAAAGCCTTACGCATTATCGAGCAATCTATTTCGATGAAGGCCAAAACCGGTGATATCCGCGGCCTGGCCTTTGCCTTATACGGCCGCGCGAAGGTTTACGCGGCCTTAGGCCGATTTGAAGATGCCGAGACAGATTTTAAAAACGCTGTAGATATCCATGTCAACGCAGGCGAACGCCTGGGCCTGGGTATGGCTTACCATAAAATGGGCGCGCTATTTATTAAGATGGGCCGGTTAGATGATGCCAAAGAAATTCTAAAGAAAGGACTGGCCTTCAGTATCAGGTTTAACATTGCTATTATTAAATTTAAATGTAATTACCTGCTTTACCAAATAAGCAAGCTGGAGCATGATACCGAAAGATCTTTAGAATATCTGGAGCTTTACCTGCACCAAAAAGAAGCGGTGATTAATACGCAAACTTTAAAAGTTATTGAAAATTATGAATTAATAACTAAGGTAAAAGCGATGGAGCAGGAGGCGCGGCTGCAAATGGAAAAGGCTGCCATTGTTAAAAAGCAGGAGCGAGCCGAGCAATCAGCCCGCATGAAGCAGGAATTTCTCTCGACAATGAGCCATGAAATTCGTACGCCTTTAAATGCGGTTACGACCATTACCTCTATGATCACCGCAAAATCCGCCTATGACGAGGAGTTGATGGAATCGTTAAAATTCGCGTCAAATAACCTCCTTTTAGTTATCAATGATATTTTGGATTTTACCAAACTGGATAACGGCAAAATGGTTGTAGAAAATTTACCCTGCACCTTAAACAGCCTGCTGGAAAGGATCATCAAAACATACAATACCCTTGCTCATGAAAAGGGGATTGAGCTGCTTTTAAAAGTTGACCCCACCCTATGCATTTGCTACGCGATTGACGAAACCAAGTTGCTGCAAATTTTGGGCAACCTGATAAGCAACGCCATTAAATATACCGACAATGGTTTTGTAACCCTAAGTATCGAAAAAATTGGTTATGACACCGATACGGATAACATCCGCTTTAGCGTGATAGATACCGGCACGGGTATACCCGAAGAATATTTTGCCGAAATGTTTGAAAGCTTCTCGCAGCCAAAATCTATCACCACGCGCAAGCAGGGCGGCAGCGGCCTGGGCCTGGCTATTGTAAAAGGCTTAACCGCGCTTTACAACAGTGATGTTAAAGTGAAAAGCACAATTGGGCAGGGCTCAACCTTTACGTTCGACCTGCAATTGAAGCGGGCTAACAGCGCCCGGGAAATTGTTCCAAAAAGCTATAATGGCCTAACCGGGAAAACCGTTTTGTTAGCAGAAGATAATATGATCAATGCTATGGTTGCCCGCAAGCTGCTTTCTAACTGGGGCATGGTATCAGAGCATGCGGTTAATGGTTTGCAGGCAGTAGAAAAAGCGCAGGCAAAGGTATTCGACTTTATTTTGATGGACATCCACATGCCAGAAATGAATGGGTATGACGCCACAGCAAATATCCGCCTGAACAATAACCCTAACTACAAAACACCCGTTTTTGCTTTAACGGCTGACATTACCGCCGAGGGTAATGACGAATTTAAAAGTTATTTCAACGGCTTTTTACGCAAACCTATCGAGATAGAAAGGCTTTATGCTGCTTTGGCACAAGCCGCCCCTTTTAACTACTAAAAAAATTATAAAACCACACACATTGTTGTTAATATTACCGTTACGGTAAAACAGTTTGTAAAAGGCTGCTGTATTATCAATATAACACAATCCTATGAAACAGTACGGGCTTATTGGTTTTCCACTTTCGCATTCCTTCTCAAAAAAATATTTCACCGATAAATTTAAAACAGAAGAAATTGAAGATGCTGACTACGAGTTATATCCCATTGAGCATATCAATGATTTGCCCCGGTTGTTAAAAGATAACCCTGGCATATGCGGTCTTAACGTGACCATCCCTTACAAAGAAACTGTTTTAGAACATTTAGACTGGATTGAACATGATGCCAAAAATGCAGGTGCGGTAAACTGCATCAAAGTAATTGCAGAAAGTCCGATATCCGCGGCTTTCTCAGGCGAAGTGGGCATAAAAGGTCATGATTTTAGGCTGGAAGGATATAATACAGATATTTACGGATTTGACGGATCGATAAGCCCGCTATTAGCAAGCTACCACGATAAGGCTTTGATACTGGGTGACGGCGGCGCAGCTAAAGCGGTTAAATGCGTTTTAGAAAACAAGGGTATCGATCATATATCCGTAACCCGCAAACGGGTAAAGGGTGGCATTTTGTTTAGTGAGTTGACGGCAGATCATATCGCAGACCACAAACTGATTGTCAATACCACACCCTTAGGCACCTATCCTAATATCGACGAGTGCCCGCCTATACCTTATGAAGCCCTTACCGGTAAGCACCTTTTATTCGACCTGATCTATAACCCTGCAATTACCCGGTTTTTGCAAAAAGGTTACGAGCATAAGGCTACTACCAAAAATGGATATGAAATGTTAGTATTGCAGGCAGAAAAAGCCTGGGAAATATGGAACGCAAAAGATTAAACGCATTTAAAGTTTTAGCCGTGTTGATAACGGTGTTGTTCCTGTATGCTTGCGGTGGCAATGCCGACTATTCGCCTAAACCAAGGGGCTTTTTCCGGATAGTTTATCCGGAAAAAACGTATCAACCCTACACAGACGGGTGCCCTTTTACGTTCGATTATCCTAAGTATACTTTTTTTGAGCCCGATAAATCGCGTAACGCACAGCCTTGCTGGATAAATATGCAATTCCCTCAATTTAATGCTACACTGCATCTTACCTATCAGCCTATTACTTCCAAAAAAGAGTTTAATGAGTTAACAGAAGATGCACATAAACTCAGTTTTAAACACACTGTAAAGGCTACGGGAATTAATACTGCCACCATCTATTATCCCGACAGGAATGTATACGGCATTTATTATTCCATCGACGGTAATACAGCATCGTCTGCGCAGTTTTATTTAACCGATAGTACCCGCCATTACCTGCGCGGTGCACTCTATTTTAATTCCGAGCCGCGTTTAGATTCTATACAGCCGGTACTTACTTTTATTAAAAAGGATGTGGATGTGTTGATCAAAACATTAAAGTGGAAGAATTAGGAAAATAAAAGAATACTATCTATCTCATTTGCTCGATAAATAGGGTAATGGTTGTGCAAAACCTTTTACCACTTTAAAGCCTTTCGCCTTTAACCATAAAACGGTACTTTTGACCATGGCTATGATCCACTCATTTGTAAATAACCCCTATCAGGAAAATACATACTTATTGTACGATGATACTTTAGAGTGCGCGATAATTGATCCCGGCATGTATACAGCGGCCGAGCAAAACGCCGTAGTGAACTTTATTAAAAATAAAAATCTAAAACCAGTGCTGCTGTTAAATACACATTGCCATGTAGACCATGTGCTGGCTAATAAATTTGTGTTTGATCAGTACGGTTTAAAACCCCAATTCCACAAAGGAGAAAGCGAAGTATTGGAGGCAGTAATTGCCTATGCCCCCGCAATGGGTTTTAAGTACGATGCATCGCCCCTGCCCGACGAATATTTGCCCGAAACAGGCGCCATCACGTTCGGTAATACCGAATTGCAGTTGATATTTGCGCCGGGCCATTCGCCCGCCCACTTATGTTTTTACGATAAAGCAGACAATCTGTTAGTTGGTGGCGATGTGCTTTTTCGTGAAAGTATCGGCCGCGCCGACCTGCCCGGGGGTAACTACAGCACCCTGGTTAAAAATATTGAAGAAAAACTTTTTGTATTACCGGACGATTGTACCGTTTATCCCGGCCACGGCCCCGAAACTACTATAGGGCATGAAAAACAACATAACCCGTATTTGTAAGTTATAAAGTAATACGTATGACGTAGTACTTTATACGAAAGCTTGACCATGTGTATTTCCGGGAAAACGTAAAACTTATAACGTTAAACATTCAACTTAATTGAATACATCTATCTATATCGCTAAAAGGTATCTGTTCAGTAAAAAGCAGACGCACGCCATCAACATTATTTCGGGCATTTCTATGCTGGGGGTTTTGGTGGGCAGTGCCGCGCTGATCATTATTCTTTCGGTATTTAACGGGTTAGAAACGGTTATTCTTTCACTGTACAGCAACTTTACACCCCAGCTGAAGATAGAACCGTTGCGCGGCAAAACCTTCGACCCTAATACGGCTTATTTCAATGCACTGGCTAAAGACAAGAGCATTGTATCGTACACCCAGGTGCTGGAGGAGAAGGCGTTGATAGAATACGCAGGCAGGCCGTTCATCGGCACGGTTAAAGGGGTAAGCGACGATTTTTTGAAGAACAGGCAACTCGACAGCACCATACAAACGGGCTCATTTACGTTAAAGGATAAAAAGGGCGAGAGCTTTGCCGTTATTGGTGCAACCATTCAGGGTAGTCTGGGTATCAATTTAAAAAATAACTTTAATTCACTGCAAATCTTCTCGCCTAAGCGTACAGCGGGTACATCAAGCCTGCCCATGAATGATTTCGTATCTCGCTCCATTATGCCATCGGGCGTGTTTGGCATTCAGCAGGATTTTGACGACATCGTGGTTACCCCCATTGAGTTTACGCGCGAATTGTTAGAAGAACCCAAAAACGTATCGTCATTAGAGATCAACTTTATGAAGGGAACCGACGTTGATGACAAGCAGGACGAAATTGCCCAAAAAGCCGGTGGCCATTTTGTAGTTAAGAATCGCAAAGAGCAAAACACCGAACTCTACAAAACCATCAACTACGAGCGGTGGTCTATATTCATGATCCTGGTGTTTGTAATGGTTATTGCTATTTTTAACATCATAGGCTCATTAACCATGCTGGTGATGGATAAACGGAAAGATATCGCCATCCTCACCAGTTTAGGAGCTAATAAAGGTTTGATCCAGCGCATCTTCTTTTTCGAGGGGATGATGATATCATTAATTGGCTGTATCATTGGGATTGCGATAGGCTTTATTATTTGTTTGATACAACAACAGTTTAGTCTGATAAAAATGGGGTCAAAAACATCAGTATTGGATGCTTACCCTGTAGCCTTCGACCCAATGAATTTTGTGCTGGTATTTTTAACGGTTATAGTCATTGCCGTTATCGCATCAGGCATCAGCGCTCGCCTAAGCGTGCAAGGGTTAGACGATATGAAGAAAGATTTGTAACAGGCAAAGACAGAAAGGTTAAAGGCAAAAGTTTCACCTATCTACTCAAAAAATATTATCAACACAATTTGCAGGGCGTTTGCAAAACAGTAGCTTTATAAAACAACGCCCAATAAAACCCATTAGCCTAACAGGCGTTAACAAATATTATGGAATCAAAACGTCAGCAAAAATTTGCCGGAGTAATTCAACAGGACCTGGCAGGGATATTTCAGCGCGAAGGAATGAACTACCTGCCGCATACCATGGTGACTATCACCAAAGTTAGGGTAACGCCCGATCTGGCCATTGCTCGTGTGTTCCTGAGCTTTTTTAACAATACTGATAATGCGCAATCGTTGCAAACGGTAAAATCACACGCTTCAGAGATTCGCTATAAACTGGGCGCGCGCATAAAAGACCAGGTACGTGTAATACCGCAACTGGAGTTTTTTGTAGATGATACCAGCGAGTACGTAGAGCGGATGGACAAGATCTTCGATAAGATAAGCAAAGAAGACCGGCAGCCGGATACAGAAGAAAATTAAGCCTTATGGACGCAACAGCGTTGTTGTCTGCTCATATAAACAAGCATAAGCCGCGAATAGGTAAGGTGGTTGATTATGAACCGGCTACAGACCGCCTTTACCCGCTCGATCTTACGGCTGCAAATACTGAACTGTCATCAGCACTGGTAGCTAATACCGCCGCTTTTGGACGCTGGATAGACAAAACTTTAGCCGATAACCAATGCCGTTACGGCGTTGGTGGTTACATGGAGCACCGTACTATTTATACCCGTAGCGTGCTTTTTGATACGGAAGATGAACCCCGCCGCTTACATTTAGGCGTAGATATCTGGGGTGGTGCGGGTATCCCTGTTTATGCCCCTCTGCCAGGCGTGGTTCACAGCTTTGCAGACAATAACCACTTTGGCGACTACGGCCCCACCATTATTTTGCAGCATGCTCTGGAGGGTTTAACCCTATACAGTTTATACGGGCATTTAAGCCGGATCAGTTTAGTAGGGCTGCAAGTAGGTCAGCCGATAAGCGTTGAACACCAAATAGCCACATTGGGAAATGTGGACGAGAACGGTGGCTGGCCGCCCCATTTACACTTTCAACTCATGCTGGATATTGGCGATGCCAGGGGCGATTACCCCGGTGTAGGCAAATTCTCTGAACAGGAATTATATCTGCAAAACATCCCCGATCCAAATCTGCTATTGCAAATTACTCATGCCATACCAGTTAAGGGTAATTTGTAACCACTTTATTATACAAACCGCTAATTGCATTTTACACATTAGTGTTTATATTTGCCATCGAAAAAACTTCATTTAAATAATATAATGAGAGAAATACAATTCAGGGAAGCGCTAAGGGAAGCCATGCAGGAAGAAATGCGCAAGGATGAGAACGTATACCTAATGGGTGAGGAAGTAGCCGAATATAACGGTGCCTACAAAGTTAGCCAAGGTATGCTTGACGAATTTGGCGCTAAACGTATTATAGATACGCCCATCTCTGAATTGGGTTTCGCGGGTATCGGTATCGGTTCGGCAATGAACGGCCTAAAACCGATCATAGAATTCATGACCTTCAACTTCTCGTTGGTAGCTATTGATCAGATCATCAACGGCGCGGCCAAGATCATGTCAATGAGTGGTGGCCAGTTCTCTGTGCCTATCGTATTCCGTGGCCCTACCGGCAACGCGGGTATGTTAAGTTCACAGCACAGCCAATGTTTTGAAAACTGGTATGCAAATTGTCCGGGATTAAAGGTTGTGGTACCATCAAACCCATATGATGCTAAAGGATTATTAAAATCTTGTATCATTGATCCGGACCCTTGTATCTTCATGGAATCTGAATTAATGTATGGCGATAAAGGCGAAGTGCCTGAAGAAACCTACTATATTGAAATAGGTAAGGCCAATGTAACCAAAAAAGGTACCGACGTAACTTTGGTAGGTTTTGGTAAGATAATGAAAGTGGTTAACGCTGCCGCCGCCGAACTGGAAAAAGAAGGCATCAGTGCCGAGGTGATCGATCTGCGTACTGTTCGCCCTATTGATTACGCTACCGTTATCGATTCTGTTAAAAAAACCAACCGTTTGGTAATAGTTGAAGAAAGCTGGCCTTTAGGTTCTATCGCTACTGAGATAGCCTTTAAAGTACAAAAAGATGCATTTGATTACTTAGATGCCCCTGTGTTACGTATAACCGGCGGCGATGTTCCGTTACCTTATGCACCAACCCTGATCCAGGAATACCTGCCAAACCCTGAGCGTGTTGTTAAAGCAGTTAAAGAAGTAATGTACGTGGCTAAATAGTATTAGCCTCTAAATATTTGGAAGCCGCTTCAGTAAACTGAAGCGGCTTTTTTGTTTCTTTCATTTAACGTTGTCAGTCTGAGTTTCTCGAAGACCTTTCCAATTTGTTAATAGTTCGATAGGCTCACCAAGATAGTTTTGTGTGGTCAGTCTGAGCCTGATTAAAACGGTCCTTTAATCAACTCAATGTCATAACTATCTTATTAATTGGCATATCGGGAAAAACCGATATATATTTGCAGTATGGATCAGGTAGAGATATTTAAGGCCCTCTCCAATAAAGCGAGACTGCAAATTTTAAATTGGTTAAAAGACCCGGAAGTGCACTTTCCGGAGCAGGCCGAAGCCGGGTTTGCTAATGGCGTATGCGTTGGCCGCATCCAAGAAAAAGTTGGCCTTACCCAATCTACCGTATCAGAATATTTAACCAGCCTGCAGCGCGCCGGATTGATCACTGCGACGCGTACTGGGCAGTGGACTTATTACAAACGTAACGAAGAAACCTTCGCGGCGTTAAGCAAACTCATCCAAACAGACATTTAATTAAAGAACTTTATGAATACAGATAGCTTATTCAAGCCATTTAGCTTGAAATCATTAAAGATAAAAAACCGCATCGTGATGGCACCCATGACGCGTTCGTTTTCGCCCAACGGTGTGCCAACAGCCGATGTTGCCGCTTATTATCGTAAACGCGCCGAAGGAGAAGTTGGGCTGATCCTTTCAGAAGGTACAGTAATTAACCGGCCGTCATCATCAAACGATGCCAGCGTACCGCACTTTTACGGTACCAACGCGTTAAGCGGATGGGAAAACGTAATAGATAGCGTACACAGCGAAGGTGGTGCTATGGGCCCGCAGATATGGCACATGGGTGTAATGAACAATCATCAGTCGGGCTGGTTGCCGCCTGTGCCGTTTGAAGGCCCGTCGGGCATCAATAAATTGGGCACAGATCCCGGTCGTACGATGACAGACTCCGATATTGCCGATACCATTGCTTCTTTTGGGCAGGCCGCTGCAGATGCCAAGGCTTTAGGTTTTGATTGTGTAGAGATCCACGGTGCGCACGGTTACCTGATAGACCAGTTCTTTTGGGATGAAACCAATCAGCGTAGCGATATTTATGGCGGTAAAATTTTGGCCGAGCGTAGCCGCTTTGCTATAGAAGTAATTAAAGAAGTACGTAAACGTGTTGGTGAAGATTTCGCAGTGATCATCCGCTTGTCGCAATTTAAACCATCTGCTTACGATTATAAAATGGCGAAAAATGGACAGGAAATGGAAGCCTGGTTAACGCCACTGGCCGATGCAGGAGTAGATATTTTCCATTGTTCACAACGCCGTTTCTGGGAGCCCGAATTTGCCGATAGCGATCTTAACTTTGCAGGCTGGGCTAAAAAGGTAACTGGCAAGCCCACAATTACCGTAGGTTCGGTTGGCTTATCAGGCGATTTCTTTGGCGCGTTTGCCGGCGAAAGCTCGCAGCCAAGTTCATTAGATGAACTGATGAGGCGTTTTGACCGTGGCGATTTCGACCTGGTTGGCGTAGGCAGGGCACTCCTGTCAGATCCGCTTTGGGTGCAGAAAACCCGCGAAGGTCATACAAACGAATTAAAAGGCTTTACCGCCGCCGCCCTTGGCGAACTGGTGGTATAATTGCAAACAAAACGGGCCTGCTTTAAAGGCGGCCCGTTTTGTTTAGCTTTCAGCACTTCCATTACATATCTATCAGCACGCTCTCCCCAAATTTTGAGGAAACGGTTTTGTGCTCGCCGCCATCGATACTAATCACCAGCGACCCATCGAATGGGATCTTTTCTATCAATTGAATTTTTGTACCGATGCTGATATCAAGCTTCTGCAAGTATTGCAGGAATGAACTTGTAGTATCTTTTACTGCTGCTACGCGGCAGTGACCGCCCGCTTTTAAATCGGCCAGTGTGATTGAAGAGCGTTTGGCCATTTTACCATTGGCTTTAGGTATGGGGTCGCCATGCGGGTCGTACTCCGGGAAGCCCAGGAATTTGTCCAGTCTGTCGGCCAGGGTAGCATCCTTAATATGCTCCATTTCCTCGGCAATATCATGGATCTCATCCCAGTGATACCCCAGTTTTTCTAATAGAAATACCTCCCACAAACGGTGGCGGCGAACGATAAGTGTCGCATCTTTTTGCCCCTGCGCGGTCAGTTCCACACCTTTCTTTTTATCGTAATTGATCAATTGCTTCTCCGTCAGCTTACGGATCATATCCACAACCGATGCAGGGTTGTTCCCTAAAGATTCGGCAATGGCGGTTGGCGTTATCTTTTGCCCCTTATCCTGCCAAAGGCGGTAAATACATTTCAGGTAGTTCTCTTCAG
Organism: Mucilaginibacter glaciei; assembly: GCF_014773245.1. Taxonomy (GTDB): domain Bacteria; phylum Bacteroidota; class Bacteroidia; order Sphingobacteriales; family Sphingobacteriaceae; genus Mucilaginibacter; species Mucilaginibacter glaciei. Next base: position 124,604 of record NZ_JACWMX010000010.1, read on the forward strand.
ATAAAGTATGCATATGTTTTATTGGGCTATACAAACATAATCAAAAAAACCATTTTAAAAATAAAATTAGTCAAGACTAATTTTATTTAATTGTTTAATTAAATTTTATTTATACGTTTGCGCAAATTAAATATCTATGCGTTTAGCAATACTTTCTATATTACTACTTACCTCACTGCGGGTTATGGCGCAAAAAGGTTCATTGACAGGTAAAGTCACTGTTAACAATAACCCACTGGCGTACGCCACAGTAATACTTAACGGCACCAAACACGGCACCACTACTGACCAGCAGGGCCGGTACGAGATCAAAAATATTACCCCCGGCGATTACCTGGCGGTATGCTCCAGCGTAGGGCACATCACCGATAAAATCAAGGTTTCCATAACTGATAAAGCACCCGCCATTCTGAACATCGACCTTAAAGAAAGCAGCTCCAAATTGAGCGAGGTGGTGGTAACCGGGGTGTCGCGCGCTACAGAACTGCGTAGCAACCCCGTGCCCATTGTGGTGCTTACCAAAAAGGAAATAGACCAAAACGTAAACAATAATATCATCGATGCCATTGTAAAAGGCATCCCCGGTGTAACAGCAGTTACTACGGGCCCAAATATTTCTAAACCTTTTATTCGCGGGCTGGGCTATAACCGGGTGCTGACTTTATATGACGGCATCCGCCAGGAAGGCCAGCAATGGGGCGACGAGCATGGTATTGAGATTGACCAATACGGCATTTCGCGCGCTGAAGTGATCAAAGGCCCGGCAAGTTTAACCTACGGGTCTGATGCGTTGGCGGGCGTTATCAACCTGATCCCTTATATACCGAATGGGGCAGATGGTAAATTAAACGGCGATATCATCACAGATTATCATAACAATAACGGGCTGGTTGGTTCGTCGTTGGGCTTATCTTACAAAACCGGCGACTGGAAGTACGCTTTTCGTGCTACGGGTAAAATGGCGCATAATTACCGTAATAAAATTGACGGGCCGGTTTATAACACCTCATTTCAGGAATACGTTTTGTCGGGTATGACCCGGATTGATAAAAAATGGGGGTATTCGCAATTTATAGGCACCACTTATAATAATAAACAGGAAATTCCGGATGGCAGCCGCGATTCACTTACCCGCCGGTTTACCGTACAGGTTGCCGAAGCGCCTAATGACAATATTAAAAACCGTCCCTTGGCTTCTGACGACTATTTAAACTCGTATGGCGTTACGCCTTTGCATCAGCATATTCAGCATTACCGGCTTTATAATAAAACCGAAGTTAAGCTGGGGGATGGCTTGCTTAACACGGCTTTGGGCTGGCAGCAAAGCGTAAGGCGGGAGTATAACCATCCTACCTTGCCGCAGCAAGCGGGTTTGTTTGTTACGCTGAATACGTTAAATTACGATTTAAGGTACAGCCCGCCGGTGTTTGCGGGCCTTGAGACATCTTTTGGTGTGAACGGCATTTACCAAACCAACCGCAGTAAAGATGCAACCGATTTCCCTATCCCGGATTATAATTTGTTTGACGTTGGGGGCTTCTTCTTCGCTAAAAAGACAATTGGTAAAACGGATATTTCCGGCGGCATCCGGTACGATACCCGGCATATTACCTGGAATGATTTTTATGTAGGGGCAAACCCGGCTAACGATTTCGAACAACGAATTTCTGCAACAGCTGCGGATGCACGCTTGCAATTCCCCCAATTTCAACACACCTATCACGGTATATCCGGCAGTTTAGGTTTTACATACAACATCAGCGAACGGCTGCTGCTAAAAGCCAATATTGCCCGTGGTTATCGCGCGCCTAATATTACAGAGATTGGCAGCAATGGCCTGGACCCCGGCGCGCATATTGTTTACCTGGGCAACCGTAGCTTTAACCCGGAATTTAGCTTGCAGGAAGATCTGGGCATTATCGCTTATTTGAAAGATGCCGATCTTCAGGTTGAATTATTTAATAATCAGATCAATAACTACATCTATCAATCCCGGTTGGATGATGCCAACGGCAACCCGGTTATTATTGTGCCGGGCAACACTACTTATCAATATCAGCAATCAAAGGCACGTTTGTACGGTGCCGAGCTTAGTTTTAACCTGCATCCTCAGGGTATCAAATGGCTGGCTTTTAACAACAGCCTGGCTTATGTGGTGGGTATAAACCAAAACGAAGCGTTGATTAAACAAAGTTACGGGGCGGCCAAATACTTGCCGTTCATCCCGCCGGTTCATATCCGGTCGGAGGTGCGGTTTAAATTGCAGGGTAAATACGGCCTCTTCAGCAAAGTGTACTTGCGTACCGAAGCGGATGCTTATACCGCGCAAAATCATTTTTACGCATTAAATGATACAGAAACGGCAACACCCGGTTACACGCTGATCAATGCAGGGATTGGTTCAACGCTGATCCGCAAATCGGGCAAACCTATTTGCGAGCTTTTTTTACAAGCCGACAATTTGTTTGACGTAGCTTATCAAAGTAACCTTAACCGGTTAAAATATTTTGAGTACTACCAGGCATCGCCCAACGGCCGCTCCGGTATTTACAATATCGGCCGGAACTTGAGCTTTAAGGTAATTGTTCCGTTTTAGGAATATGACTCCAGGTAATGTTTACTTAACACTTTTACGGCGCACAATGAAATAACCCGCAATAAACACAACAACGGCAACGCCAAGGCTCACAAATACATCTTTTGTAAATATGTCTATCTCCAAGTCTCTAACGGGTCCTTTGTTCTGTTTTATCATACTGGTTATAGCCGCCATAGGGTGCGCATAAGGAAATGCATACGCATATTCCCAGTTTTTTGATGCGGCTATAACCCCAGTGATGGTAGCAATAAAACCAATGCCCATGGGTTTCAAAAAGTCGGCCCAAAGCAAGCTAAGTAAAAACTGAATGGCTAATATGCCTAATGATGATAAAAACAACTTGAAGTACACCTGCATTATTTGCACCTCCATATGGTAAGCACCAAACTTAAGTTCTGGTTTTACAATGCCTAAAAGGTTGCCGAACGCAATAGTAAAAACCCCAAATAAAAATAGCGATAAAAATATCAAGAACACGGCATAAAAAAACTTGGCACCATAAACAGACCAACGTGAAAGAGGTAAGCTAAAAAGAGTTTTCCAGGTATCGGCCTTATGCTCTACGCTGTTAACGGAGTATGCAATAAAAATAACAAACATGGGCAGTAACAATGTACCCATAATGCCCAAGCTCATCATAGAAAATTGTATCCACAGTACCATAGGCTGGTACATCATAAACTTGTCGCTTTTGGTGTAAAAGACCGCTACAGCTAACAAATTCAAAAACAATGGTAAAATTATAGCACTCCAAAAACCTAATGTTTTACGGCTTTTGTAAAACTCCGACCAAAATGAGAGTAAAAATCCTTTCATGGGTTTAGTTGCTTTTGGTAATATTTAGAAATAGCTTTTCCAAATCTTTATGTTGTTTGTTGATGCCGTAAACAGTGATGCCATTTTGCACCAGCAGGGTATTGATCTCGCCAATTTGCTGCTTGGAAGTGAAAGGCACAAACAAGTGCTCGTTATTGATATCGTTAACAATAAAATTATGGCGCTTTAAAAGGTTAGCTGCATCAACTGTATTGTCTGCTTCAATATGCACCTGCGGCTGACTGATATTCTCCAGGTCCTTCACATTTCCCTGGAATAATAACGACCCATTGTTGATAATGCCTACATGTGTGGCCATCCGCTCGATCTCGCCCAATAAATGGCTGGATATAAAAACGGTTTTTCCCTGTTCTTTTACCAGGCTTATCATTAATTCGCGTATCTCGATGATCCCATTAGGGTCTAACCCGTTGGTGGGCTCGTCTAAAATTAAAAGTTTTGGGTCGCCTAATAGGGCAAGTGCAATACCCAAGCGTTGTTTCATTCCTAAAGAATACTGACCTGCCTTTTTATCGGAAGCGTTGGTTAGCCTTACCAGCTTCAGCATTTCATCTACACGGTTGGTATTTACCTGTAACAGCATAGCGCGGTTGATCAGGTTTTCTTTACCGGTAAGGTGGGCGTATATAGCAGGCTGCTCAATCAGTGAGCCTATTTGTGAAAGAATTTCTATGCGGTTGCCTTGCAGCTCTTTATCAAAAATATGAATGCTGCCATCCTGTATTTTTAACAGGTTGAGCAGCATTTTTATGGTAGTAGTTTTGCCTGCACCATTTGGCCCTAAAAAACCATAGATGCTCCCAGCAGGTACCTGAAGCGATAGTGATTTGACAACTTGCTGATTGGCAAAGCTAAATGAAAGGTTATCGGTACGGATTACCATACTTTATCTTGCGCGATAGATGCAACAGTTTTAACCAGGCCTACACCTTTAAAAAAAAGAGAAGTGGCATGTACTGCAGATGCACTGCTATCGTTTTGTTTCTTTTGCTCAAATTGGTAGCTAACCCCCATGATGATGGCGAAAAACACAGGGGCCAATAACAAGATGAATGGATTTGAATTTGAAACTAACTTTTTCATTGTGTTGTGATTTGATAGAACAAAGGAATGCTAATTTACTTACGCGCTAAAATGAATTAGACCAACAGCCATCATTTGTAGATGAACAGGCTTTTATAGCCATTAAGCCGTTCGTCGGTTAAAAATGCCCGTTCATCTAAAAACGCAATTGCTATATATAATCAACACCTATCTTAATGATCAAAATGTTACTTTAGATGCAGTAAGTATTGATAGGTAACTAATGAAAAAAAGCTGGCAGATATTCTGGCATACCCTGTTTTGGGCGAGCGTAATATCCTTCTTTATATTTGTTGCACATAGCAACAGCAAAACCACAATGCACACCTTGCTGGTATTGTTTGTAGTATTTGGCGTTATTAATATCGGTCTGTTCTATCTGAATTATCTGCTGCTTATCCCTAAGTATCTGGATAAGAAAAAGTACAGGCACTATGCCATTTATGTGATCAGCGCCATATTGATTATCGGGCTGGCCAAGTATGGTATAGCAGTAATATTTAAACCCATCATTTTAGTTCGGGCTGGTAAGGCCATCAGCTTTTGGCAGTACACCTTTAGCACCACTTTTACCAGTATCATATTCATTTTTTTGAGTACGGTATTAAAGTTCACTACCGATTGGTTTCTGAACGAACGCATTCAGCGCGACCTGGAAAACCAGCGTTTAAGTGCAGAGCTATCCTTTCTGAAATCGCAGATCAACCCGCACTTTTTGTTCAACTCCTTAAACAGTATTTACTCTCTGGCTTACCAAAAATCTGACACCACGCCCGAGGCTATCTTGAAGCTATCAGAAATTATGCGCTACATGCTTTATGAGTGTAACGATAACAAAGTGGAATTAAGTAAAGAGCTGCAATATTTGCACAACTATATAGACCTGCAAAAGATCCGTTTCGGCAACAAAGCTTTTATACAGTTTGAGGTAACGGGCGAAGTGAACGACCAGTACGTTGTGCCCTTATTGTTGATATCGTTCATAGAGAATGCCTTTAAACACGGCGTAGCAAACGACCCACTATTACCCATCAATATGCGCGTTAATTTAGAGGACGGGCATTTATTCTTTTTCATTCAAAATAAAAAACATTCACATAACCGCGATGCATCGGGCGGGATAGGGCTGGTAAACGTACAGCGCAGGTTAGACTTACTTTATCCCTCGAAATATAATTTAGATATTCGCGACGAAGCGGATACTTACACTGTACAATTATCCTTAGTTTTATAACCATGATCAGATGCATTGTAGTTGACGATGAGCCCCTGGCTTTGAATATACTGGAAGATTATATTTCCAAAATGCCCTTTCTGCAATTAATTAAGGCCACAACTAACCCAATTGAGGCTTTAACATTAGTACAGGCAGGTGGTATCGACCTGGTGTTTCTGGATGTGCAAATGCCCGAACTTACGGGTATTCAGTTTCTGAAGATAGCTAACGGTAAGGCCAAGGTGATTTTAACCACAGCCTACCCGCAATATGCGTTAGAAGGTTATGAATTAGATGTGGTAGATTACCTCTTAAAGCCCATCGCTTTCGACAGGTTTTTTAAATCGGTACAAAAAGCACAGGGCTTATTGCAACCCGCCGCACCAACAGCAGTTGCGGCAGCCGCACCCCCTGCCAAAGACGATTTCTCTAACGATTTTATCTTTGTAAAAACAGAGCACAAAATTCAAAAGGTTTACCTGCACGATATCCTTTTTATTGAAGGACTAAAAGATTATGTATCCATTTTCACCCCGGCAGAGCGCGTGATCACCTTGCAGAACATGAAAAAAATGGAAGACGCCCTACCGCCAAAGCATTTTACCCGTGTGCATAAATCATATATCGTATCTATTAATAAGATAGACAGCATCGAGCGTAGCCGCATTTTCATCGGCGACAAGGTTATACCCGTGGGCGATACTTATCGGGATGAGTTCTTCAAGATTGTTGATGGAAAGAATATATAGATCCTAAAACCGAGTCGTTTTTCAATAGGCGCATTCACCTTACCCAATCACCGCTCTTATCTGCTCCTCAACTTCTTTAACCAGTTCATCTGCATGGCGGCCATCAGGCTCAAGCGGAGTTAAGATGGTCCAGCTCATAGGGGTAAAAGTATTAAGGGGATAAAAGCCGTACCTGCTCATTTTCCACGTATCTTTTATCGCAACCGGCACTAAAAGCGCATTGGGGCATTTTTTTAATAGAGTTGCTATGCCTGCCGACTGGAATTGCTTTACCTTACCGTCTTTTGAACGTGTACCCTCCGGGAATATCACTGCCGACCAGTTATTATCCTTCATCCTCCCGGCAAACTTTACCAGTTCGGTTATGGACTGCCGCGGGTCTTTCCGATCTATATTGGCACCGCCTCCAACCCTTAAATTATATGATATAGAGGGAACACCCCTGGTAAGCTCAATTTTTGAGATGAACTTCGCATGATACTTACAAAGGTGATAAATCATCGGCGGTATATCATACAAGCTTTGGTGGTTGGCTATAAAGATCATTGGCCGGTTAAGCGGCAGGTTTTGTTTATTAATAAACGTGACCGGGTCAAGTACCAGGTACGAGGTGTGCGACAGGAAGAAGTTAAGGATATCTACAGCTCGTTTATGCGCTTTGTAACCCAACCAGTTGTAACAGATCCATTGAATAGGATGGAAAATGCACAGCAGTAAAAAAAATGCCGAAATAGCAATTGGTGAAAGGATATAGCCTAAAAACTTTTTCATTAAGGCCGCAAATTTAACTTTTTTTGATAAAATGATAAAGGTTTGATCTACAAAGTGTTCTCCAGCTGCATTAACCGTGCTTTTTGTATAGCACAAACGGTGACCGAATCCATTATTTCACCGGCGCAAACCATCCTGTAAACTTCTTCAAAAGGCACTTTCTTAACTTGCAATTGCTCAGTATCTTCCGGTTCGGCTTCGTGCTGCTCCAGACCGCGGGCCAAATAAACAATGCTCAATTCGTCACTCACCGAGTTAGATAGGTGCATCCGTTGCAGTTCTGTCCACTGCGACGCCTTAAGTCCTGTTTCTTCTAACAATTCGCGTTTGGCGGCTTCCAAGGGGTCGGCACCGATGATACCGCCACCCTCAGGGATCTCCCAGCTGTATTGGTCAATCACAAAACGGTACTGGCCCACCAAGTAAGTATTCATATCCTCATCTACGGGCAAAACGCCGATAGCCAGATTTTTGAAATGTACTTTGCCATAAATGCCCGGGTTGCCCGATGGGTTGATCACCTGATACTCGGTTACGTTTATCCAGGGGTTATCATATTGTACTTTCTCAGATCTTACCTGCCAGGGGTTTTCTTCGGGATTTTGCATAGGGAAAAGGTGTTTATCTTTATTTAATCAATTTCTTGTTATCCCAGGATCTCTTTAATATCATCTGCCGATAACGACTTGATAAAGCTTTCTTCGGTAGTAATGAGCGCACGGGCTACGCTGAGTTTGCGTTGCTGCAGAGCCAGGATCTTTTCCTCTACAGTATCCTTGGTAATAAATTTATAAATAAACACATTTTTGGTTTGACCGATGCGGTGCGTACGGTCAATGGCCTGCTGCTCAACGGCCGGGTTCCACCAAGGGTCAAGGATAAACACGTAGTCAGCCTCCGTAAGGTTCAGACCAACGCCACCTGCTTTTATCGAGATCAGGAACACCCTTGTCTTTTTGTCCTCCTGAAACTGTTTTACCACATCACCCCGGTTTTGTGTGCTCCCGTCCAGATATACGTATGGGATGCCATTTTCATCAAAATGCTCCCGGTAAATAGTAAGCTGTTTTACAAACTGCGAAAAGATGAGCACCTTATGCCCGCCCTCTAATACGCTGGCCAGCGTGTGTATCACGTTCTCAAACTTCCCGCTATCGCCTTCATAATCCACATCTATCATAGAAGGGTGATTGGCTATCTGCCGCAGTTTGATTAGACCCTGCAATACCTGGATCTGTGTTTTGGCATAAGTGCCATCCTCCAGGCTTTTTAATAACTCATTCCGGTATTCAGATTTTACCTTGTCATAAACTTCCGCTTGCTCTTCGCTCATCTGGCAATACAGTAGGGTTTCGGTTTTTGGCGGCAGTTCGGTGGCTACCTGTTCTTTGGTACGGCGCATTACAAAGGGCTTGATAATGGCTTGTAACTTGCGGGCCTTATCCTCATCCTTCTTTTTCTCTATCGGCGTTACAAATTCATTCAAAAAAAACTGCTGCGCCCCTAACAAGCCCGGGTTAATGAACGACATCTGCGTCCACAGGTCGTTCACCGAATTTTCTACCGGTGTACCGCTTAAGATCAATTTAAAGCGCGATTTTAATTGCCTTACCGACTGGAATGATTTGGAAGAAGGGTTTTTGATATTCTGGCTCTCATCCAATATCACATAATCAAAAAAGTAGGCCTTAAACATCTCTATATCTATCCGGCTGATGCCATAGGTAGTGATCACCACATCATAATTGGCAAAAACCTCTGCCGATTTATAGCGGAAAGCGCCAGTATGTACCATTAACCTTAGCTGCGGCGCAAACTTACGGGCCTCGTTCAGCCAGTTGTAAATGAGTGAAGTAGGCATGATCACCAGTGATGTAGCCTTGCTCCCGGCTGCCTCTGTATCTTCCTTATGTTTTTGCAGAAGGGCAAGCGTCTGGATGGTTTTACCCAGGCCCATATCATCGGCCAGGCAGCCGCCAAAATGGTACTCCTTTAAAAAGTGGAACCAGTTATAACCTGCCTTTTGATAAGGCCTTAGGCTGCCCGCAAAGTTAACAGGCATGGGTATATCGGCGGTCTCCTCAAAATCCGTTAGTTTTTGCAATTTACGGTTCATGGCCACCTCGGCCATTTCACCGTCCTGCAGTTCGTTGATCAGCCCCAAGTGGTGGCGGCGCAGTTTCAGGTGGTCGCCGCCTTCGCTAAAATGCAGCAGGTTGCCATATTGCGAAAACCATTGCTCGGGTATCACAGCTATCTCGCCCGATGGCAGGGTAAATTCCTTTTTATGGTTAAGGATATGATTCTTTAGCTGGATGAACGGGATACGGTACGGCCCAAAATACACTACCGCGTTGATATCAAACCAGTCGTTATTTTCAGTTATTTCTAAATCTATTTTGGTATTTCCAAAAACATATTTCTTTTGCCCGTCGGGTTGTTCTATTTCAAAGCTCGATGCTATCAACTGATCGTGGTGCTGATTAAGCCACTCAAACACCGGGAACGAGCGGTCGCTATCTTCATCGCGGCCGGCAACCTCTAAATTCTGGAACAGGGACGATACCGTTTGCAGGCCCATTTCTTCCAGTTGTGTCAGCTTGCCTTTTTCCCAGGTTACAGAGCGTTTGATGCGATGGAACAGATAATCGTCGCCGGTACGCTCCATCCTTACCGATACCGTACGGCCATCCCCGTAAGGGAAAACATAGCCAGCGTATTTAAAGTAAAGTTGCAGCTGCGATGTGCCACCCTCTACATATATTGGTTTTAGCACCGGGATCGCTTCATGCTTTTCGGTATTGATGGTAAAACCTTCGGCATATACATTGTGCTTCTCTATCAACGGGGCCACAAATTTTTCGAAGTAAGATACCTCCGAAGATTTGGGGATAGAGATATAGCGCTTGTTCAAAAAGGGTTGCAGCTTTTTACCCTCTATCTCTTTGTCAAAATAATACAGGGTATCGTCCAGCAGCATCCAGGCAGGGTGGTTGCAAATTACCTCGGCATCTTTAAACATAAATTCGATGCGCATCCCTTGGTACTTAATAGTTGGGAAGTAGCGAATCTCCTCTTCGTTCCTGCGGAAATGGAAGAGTACCGATGCGGCCTCGTCTGCGATATGCAGTTTACGGCCCGCCGGATAACCCTCCTTGCTCATGAGGTAAATTTGTTTGTTACCAAGTAAGCCTAACGCTTCCGCCAGTTTCTTCTCCATTTTTGGGCGGATGGTGTCAAAAAGCTGGTCGTTAAACACTTTGGCAAAAAACTCGAACGGGCGGATAGGTTTCTTATAAAACTTTTTGATGATGTTCCCCTGCTCAATATCTTCTAATATTTTGATGAGCTTGCGGTCGGTATCGTCAATGCAATGCACAAATTCTACAGCGGTATTGCTAAATAAACGCTGGTGGGTAAAAGAGAATTCGCCGTTGGGGTTAAGCTGCACAATATGCGGCTCTATTACGTACGACAGGTAATCGTGCCGGGCAATAGCATATATAATTTGGCACGGCTTGCTGCTATCTACGCGTAACATTAACTCTTAATAGGTAAAAAATTAATGAAAGCTACATCAACAAAAAATTCAAACGTAAACTAAAAAACCCACACCAAAAAATTTTGAAGCCGGAATTTATTAACAAGCGTTTGAAACTAATTGCCGATTAAAATTATTAGCCGGCAATTAAAACGCAAAGCTAAATTTACCCATCAGCACCGCCGGGTTGGTGCCGATAGCCAAAGGTTCACCGCATAGGGCTTCATTACCTAATAATGCAAACAGGATAGCCTCTTTAGCATCAGGGTTGATGCCTAACGCATCAGTATTACCAATGCTTACCCCCGGCAAGGCGTTGGTTAAATACTCCATTATAAACGGGTTACGGGCGCCGCCGCCGCTCGCAAAAAGCTTAATATTTCCAGATGTAAAATTACTGCGGATGAATTGCGCAATAGCCCGCCCCGTAAAAGCACTCAATGTAGCTACCAGGTCGGCCTTCCCTATATTCAATAAACGTGTAGCTTGCTGCGCATCGGCTACATAGCTTAAATTAAACAATTCAGGCCCGGTGGTTTTGGGCAGTGTTTCGTTAAAGAAAGGGTGGTACAATAAAGCATCGAGCAAAGTTTCGCTCACCTTGCCCGAGTAGGCTATTTTTGAATCTTCGTCAAAAGGCTGGTCAAAATACTCCCGGCAGGCGGCGTCGATTAATGTATTACCCGGGCCGATATCGGTACATATAACTTTAGACAGATCGCTATCGCCAGGCAGATAGGTGAGATTGGCAATCCCGCCAATATTTAACAGGATACGGTCCTCTCCTGGCTGGCTCCCTAACAGCACATCGCCGTACAGAGCCAGCGGCGCGCCTTCACCACCAACTGCAATATGTTTCTGCCTAAAATCGCTGATGGTCATGATCCCGGTTTTAATGGCAATATGGTCGCCGTCGCCTATTTGCAGGGTAGCACTATCATACCCCGGTTGCTGATGCTGATGTTTTGGAGCGTGATAAATGGTTTGCCCGTGGCTGGCTATAAAGTCTACACCCGCTACGGGCACCTTCCATATTGTCAGGGCTTGTAAAATTAACTTTGCATGAAAACTTCCGATATAAGCATTCAGCAGCGTTACTTGCTCTAAACTCACCTGCTTTTGCGCAAACACCTGCTGTACCGCCAGCTTAAAATCGGGAGTATAGGGGATGGTGGTAAATTGCAGCAACCTAAATTGGGTATCAATACCGCTGCCTTCAAAACTACAAAGCGCAATATCCAGGCCGTCTAACGAAGTACCCGACATTAAGCCGATGCCTAAACGCTGTTGCCTTTGGGCAGCATTAAATAGTTTTTGCAGGTTTTTATTCAGTTGCGGCATGCCACTAAATTACCTGTTTTAGCGCCGTGCACAAATAAAAATTAAAACGCCCATTATTTAAATAGTTGAATATATTTGTTTTAAACCTACTATAAACCCCATCATTCCCCAATTATGGCAAGATTAAATTTATTGGAAGAGACGCGATATGAGAAGCTGCCGGTAAGCGTTTACGCTGACCAGGCTGCGGCTTCACTGGCAGTAGCCGCAAGGATCGCAAAACTGATCC
>NZ_JACWMX010000011.1 GCF_014773245.1 Mucilaginibacter glaciei
ACAAGCGCCTTATCAGGATGCGATAACACCTGATCTGATCCTGCTTGACATCAATCTGCCAAAAGTTGATGGAATAGAGGTTTTAATTCACATAAAGGAAAGCAAAGTTTTAAAGCGAATCCCTGTAATAATGTTGACGACATCATCTGCGGAAGCCGATATTTTAAAATCTTATAATAATTATGCCAATTGCTATATCACAAAGCCCATCAGCCTGGCGAGTTTTATGGATGTGGTATCAACCATTGAGGAGTTTTGGGTTTCCTTGGTTCAACTTCCGGTAAAGAAAATATGATATGCTATTCAACCCAATCAACATACTTGTCATTGAGGATAATTTGGGAGATTTTTTTTTAATAGAGACGTGTTTGCATGACACGCGTATTGATACTAAAAATATTCTACACGCACAAACATTGCAGCAGGGTATCGCAATTCTGTCCTCCAATACCATTGATCTTCTTCTGTTGGATTTAACACTTCCTGATAGCTTAGCAGGCAACTCATATATAGAAATACAGTCTTACAAAAAAAACATTCCTGTTATTATTTTATCAGGGGCAAAAAATGAAGATATGGCACTTGATATTATGAAACAAGGTGCCCAAGATTATCTGCTTAAAGATGAGTTAAATCCGAAAATATTAGAAAAAACGATTCTTTATTCCATTGAGCGAAAAAGGAACCTCACCTTATTAGACCAGTCGCAAGCTCAATACCGGCTTTTGTTTGACAATAATCCTTTGCCGATGTGGACTTACGATGTGGAAACTTTAAAATTCGAAATGGTTAATGATGCAGCAATAGAACATTATGGCTATAGTAGGGATGAGTTTTTGGGGATGACCATTTTAGAAATAAGACCGGACTCGGAAAAGCAACGTGTAAAAGAGTTCAATTTCGCAAAGCATACTAATAGGTTAAAACATGCAGGCGAGTGGCAGCACCTAAAGAAAAACGGTGAAATTATTAATGTGGAGATAACATCTCATCTTCTTGAATTTGACGAGAAAAAACTTAAGCTGATAGTGGTTTATGATGTTACTGATAAATTAAGAGCAAAGGAAGAGCTCGAAAATAGTGAAAAGGTATTTAGATCATTGGCAGAGTCTTTTCCGAACGGCGCGATATCACTTCTTGATAGCGATTTTAACTTTCTATACACCAATGGTGTTGCGTATCAAAGATTAGGGCTAAACCCTAATCTTAACATTGGTAAAAAGTTTCTTTGGAGGGATTGTTATAAAAATGATAAAAAAAGAGTGCTATCAGAACTCGAAAAATGCTTAACCGGAGAAACCGTATCATTTGAATTTAGTGGAATGGACAAAGTATACACGAGTGTTGCTGCACCAATTTTTTCAGAACGCGGAATTGCGGAAAAAATAATTGTGATAACGCAGGATATTACCGATAAACACAAAGCGGAACAACACTTAAAATTACTTGAGTCGGTGATCGTTAACAGTTCCAATGGCATCATGATCGTGAATAATCCAAACGGAAAAAAAAACGGCCTCGAAATTATTTTTGCGAATAAAGCACAACAGGAGATGACCGGCTACAGCTTAAATGAGTTAATGGGTAAAAACCCAAGGATTTTTCAGGGAATAGATACCGATAAGCACGCATCAGACCAAATCAAAAACGCTACAGACAAGCGGCAGAAGACTTCGGTTGAACTGATTAATTATAGAAAAGATGGCACAGCATACTGGGTGAATTTATCTATTGTACCAATATTTGACAGTAAACGCAAATGCACGCATTTTATCGGCTTAAGTAAAGATGTTACGGAACGAAAACTTTCTGAACAGGCTATGCAGAAAGCAAATGAAGAGTTAATGGAGAAGAATAACCGACTTTACGAAATAGCCATGATAAATTCCCATATCATCAGAAAACCTGTTGCCAATATTTTAGGCGCAATGGGGTTGATTGATAAATCCTTAATTAATAACGCAGAGATTGTAGAGTTAATTGAAAAAATTGAAATAAGTACCCTGGAAATGGATAGCGTAATACATGACATTGCAGGAAAAGCAGTCGTTTAATATTTTTTGTTATTTAAACCATAATTAGATTAAAAATCAGCTGAATTTTAAACACTTGGAAATAAATTATCGGAATAGGATTTATTAGAATCCAGGCACCTCAACATTTAGGAAATTACAAATTAACCTTTAGCGATTTTTTCTCAAATTAATTTCAGTATCGCTGAACGGGCAATATCTTTTCATTATTTTATTAATAAAGTTCATAAAAATAGCTCACCTAATTTAATATTATGACTTTACTCTCCCGCAAGAAATTTATATCGCCTTACGTGATTTTTATCCTGACTATTCTGTTCTCTGTAACTTTAGATTCGCGCTTGATCTGTAATTCGATATAAGAGAATAAAACCTATGCCAGAACAATCAATCTGCGGGTAGGCAGCGAATGCTGAGTATTAAATCTACCTTTAGATATCACAGTGACTAAAAAGACAATACGGCTGCAAAAGGATTATCTGGAAAAGATGAATCATATTATTTTTTGCTAAAGACAAATGTGTTGAGCAAAAGCTGACCAAGGCGGCTGATGAGCAAAGGTTAGTAGCGATAGTTTCGGGCTATAAAACCTATCAGTCGGCAATCAAATCTTATGGACGTTTGGCAGCCATATGTAAAATTTTGTGCCCTTTCCTGGCCGGCTTTGAAAATGTATAGTACCTCCATAACTTTCAACAATTTTTTTACAGATGGATAAACCCAAACCATGTGATTTTTCGCCTGAAGTCCCAGGCCTTCTGCCTTTAGGCTGTGCGAATACATAAGGTTGTAAGCTCTCAGGTATTCCTATCCCAGTGTCTTTTACGATAATTTGGAGGCCGTCGCTGATCATTCGGGTGTCTACCGAGATTTCACCAAATTGCGGCGTAAATTTCATTGCATTCCCAATGAGGTTGTCGACTACGCGCGTTATTTTTTCCTTATCCACCTTTAAAAATATGTCTCCTTCAAAAAAATTTACTAAAACAGTTTGATTTTTTCGATCTATTAAATGCTTTGAAAAACGCAGGTAGTTCTTTATCAATTCATGAATGTTGACATCCTGCCTATATATGGTTTCTAAATCGCTATTTTTTATTGTCAAGAGTCCTTCGACCAATTTGAGTGAATAACTGGCTGCCAATTTAATGGCATCTAAAAGTTCATTTTGGTCTTCAGATAATTTATTTTCTTCCATAAGCAGCGTTGCCAACGAAGTTATGCTTCCTAAAGGATTGCGAAGGTCATGCGCAGTAGTTCGAATTAGTTGGTCTTTTTCCCTTAGTAGCAATAAAAGGTTCTCGTTGCCGGAAAATTCTGGACAAGAGTGAAATGAGACCTGAAATTCATTTTCAATGTAATTCGCGGATTTATTACTTGTCATGATAGCTCCAATTGTTTATCCTATACGGTTTTGATATTTTTTTAATTAAATAAAATAATTATAGGCATATCTTATGCCAATTGTAAGAAATAGAGGTATTTAACAAGATTATTATCATCTTAATGACGTTATCGTTTTAAAAAACATAAAAACACTAACGCACTTTTGAAAATTTTTTTGTGTTTTTAGTAGCCCCTGTCTGATTTTTGTAATCATTAAAATCCAAGTATAAAGGACATATGTAAAATTAGGTATTAGGATGCCTTATACCATTTAAAATAGTCTTTCATGCACGGGAAACAGGACTTAATAAGATGCGGTTTATTTTAAATAACTAATGACTCCAAACATGGCGGATTGGAAGGTCTGCATTATGAAGACTAAAGTATGTACAACCCGCAGCGGCCCTTGTAAACAATCGCTGTTCAAGCTAATGCATCGCTTGATTTCGAAGCAAGTTATGTTTTGGTAATACCAAAACGACTTGCCGATGGGTTCGCTTTACTCATCATCGGGTAGGAAACTACTTCACCATGTTCAGCATTTTAATAGAAGAAATTTAAATCCAGTCGGAATTCAGGTGATTTTATCGTAATTTATTTATCGGTACTACCTAAAACCTTGTCATATATACCTTGTCTAAGGCCGCAGCTTTGACCTAAATCATTTAATAATGAGCAGGCCAAGGAAAGATAAAGAACATAAACTCTCGAAAGTAATCGTCTTTCGGTTAACAGAGGCAGAACTTCAAAAACTGGAGGGGTATAGCGAAACCTGCGGCAAAGCTATTGGTGTGATGGTCAGGGATAAATTATTCACAGGAAGCTTTCCCAGGCAAGTGATGCCCAAATCAGACCACCAGCTTTATGCCGAATTAAACCGTATCGGGAACAATATCAACCAGCTCGCCCGGAGGGCCAACAGCGGGTTTATGTACAAGGGCCATACGCAGCTATTGTTGGATCTGCTCAACAAATTATTGGTTCAGCAGCAATTAGTCGTCAATCACCTGTTAGATGGTCGCCGTTGAAAAGTTCGGGTCCAACTTTATGGGCGCACTGGGATATAACCTAAAGAAAATGGATCATCCCGATAGCAGGCAACGTGCAGAACTGCTGGCAACCAGTTTTTCTTCCCTAACACCGGGAATGATCAAAAAGGAAGTTGAACTGATCCGGGAGTTACGCCCGGCATTATCCAAATATGTGTGGCATACCAGCCTGAATTTTTCCGTTGAGGAACTCGCAGATAAGTTAACCAATGAAAATATGTTGGAAATGGCTTTGGAGTATATGAAAGCGATGGGTTACGAAGATAACCAATACCTGATCGTCAGGCACCATGATGCAGACCACCCTCATGTTCACCTGCTGGTCAACCGGATTACCTACGATGGCAAAGTAGTATCCGACAGTAATAACTTTCATAAAAGCCAAGCCGCGCTTCGGAGGTTAGAAAAGCAATATAACCTGATAACATTAGATCGAGGTAACCTAGTAACTAAGCAGCGCAATAACAACAGATCTTTAGAGCAGAGTAGCCACATAACAACAGATCAGCCTAACAACAGATCAAAACACCTGGGTAACAATAGATCAATAGAGCAACGTAACGATGTAACCAATGGCAAGCCCCAACTGGCATCCCAGCGTTCATTGACCAAAAACGAAATTGAAAAGTCGCTCAGGACAGGTCAGCCTTCTGATAAAAGTGTATTGCAAGCATTGCTTAATCCATTGGTCGGCACCCACGGCGTACCCTTACAACGTTTCATAGAAGAATGTGAAAAGCGGGACATCTACCTGTTATTTAACCAGGCAAGTACCGGCAGGGTTAGCGGTATCACCTATTTTATCAATGATTTTATGATCAAAGGACAGGCATTGGGCAACCGTTTTAAATGGGCAGAACTGATCAAATATTTGGATTATGAGCAAAACCGAGACGGCCAGGCGATTAGCCTTTCAAACGACAGAACAAAAGCAAGATACAGAGAAACCCAATCATCCGCCGGTAACGAACGTGGAAGTGACGGACTTCCTGAAAACCTTGCACCAGGTACATCAACTATCCCTGGACAACCAACTAGCCTTAGTGGAAGTGAAGAAGAGGCTATCGGGCTTAGAGCTGATTACACAAAGACAAATGAAAATCATCTGGACACTGGCCGTACTGATAGTGCTATGGATTTTGATCATCATCCTTCAGGCGGCATTCAAATAAGTGACGATATTGACGATGAAGCGATGCTGGGCAGAAATCGCAGAAAACAGAAGCAGGCACGTACAAACAGACGGTAAAGGATTTGTTAATTATGATTATATTTGATTATTATCTTAAAGCACTTATATGGAAGTAATACTTGATAATGGAAAAAGGCCGCGCGGCGTGTTCCTTCCTTTAGAGGAATGGGAAACACTAAAATATGGCATTAATAAAGCCAGTGAGCTTTATAAGCTAATGGATGATCTCAGCCACCCGGATGTTTTCGAAATGGGCCCTGCACAGTTTTCACAATATTTGGCATCGCCTGCACAACAGGCTGTAAACAATGCGCTTGAAAATGGTTTATATGTTTCCTATCCCGCAGGAACTCCAAACACTTTTGTTCATCAGTATAAAGACGGCAGCAAGGAAGTAGTGCAATATGATCTACAAACCGGCGCGGAACATTTGATAACTAAACGATAGTTCATTCATGCCTATTTTTACTGTAGTGGCAGGCCCGAATGGTGCTGGTAAAAGCACATTTTCTGCGATGTTTTCCCGCCCCGGCGCATTAATCTTCGACCCTGACGTACAGAAATATAAAATAGAAAAGCAATATCCTGATATTTCGGATGACGCAATCGGGTCTGTACTCACTAAGGAATACATCAACTTTCAAGGTAAAGCACTTGGAAAAATGCTTCACCTAACCGTGGAGACAAACCTGCAATCTGATTATTTGCTTAGTAGTGTGGAAATATTCAAGCAGGCTAGTTACGATACGCGTTTGATCTATATGCTTTTACCTGATATTGCTACATCAATAGACAGAGTGGCATTAAGGGTAAAACAAAAAGGGCACTTCGTAGACATAGAAAGCGTCAAGACTAACTTTGAAGTGGGTCCCAAAAACCTACTCAAAATAGCAGATCAATTCGACCGGGTGATGCTCATCTCGGGTTTCAATAACAATCCGCAGGTAGAAACACAGCCACAACTGCTAATAAATATTGAAAATGGAATGACCCGCTATAAATCCGATGAAATTCCTGATTGGTGCAAAGGGATTGTTAATTCTACGGAAGTTGCCGCTACATATAATCAGGCATCTAAAGGACACAAGATATAATAGAGCGGAACCTATCTATTGTGCTTTTTTAAGCAATTCAATCTTTTCCAGTTCGCTGGCAAGCAAACGCTCATACAATTTTTTATTTTCTTCAAATAGTTCGACCAGCTTCTCTATCGGATTGAAATTAAACTGGTGCCCAATGTTAGCACCATGATTATTTGACCCTTCATAATTATTTTGGATATTGTAAATTACCGCTTCGTCGCTATAATTTTTTATAGCCTCGGCAGATACTCCAAGCACTTTGGCTATCTTTTCCAATGCACTTTCCTCTACCTCAGCACTCTGCTCAATCTTAGAAATCGCCTGCTGGCTTATACCCAATTCAGCAGCAAGTGCTTCTTGCTTCATACCTCGTAGTTCGCGAATGCGACTTATTTTTCTGCCAATATGTAAAGTTGCTTCTGCCATGGGTCAAATGTATTTTAAAATGTAAATGTACAAAACAACAGTGCCATTGTAAAATACAATTTGGTATGGTTCGGTACGGTCAAACCGTGCTCGTACTTTGACTGACGGGTTAATGCTGGCCTGTTTAATTTGATGGTCATGGAAAGCAACAAAAATTACGATAGTGCACCTCTTAATCTTAAGCCTACTGAAATAGCTAACCCTATTCTTGTAATCGCCGACTTCTTCGATGTTGACAGTCTGCCCGGTCATTTAGAAAGGTTACAGATATGGCGTAAGTGCATATTGGAAGACCAGTACTTTAAGGGCGATAAGGGAAGTCCTTCCGAATTACTTCATTTCTACAAGCTTAATCTTTGCTTGCTTGAAGCCACTTATTTGTTAATGGATCAGAACGGCATGACTGCGGCTTCTGCCGACTTATACCTTATCTTCAAACAAGTTTTTGATGACTACAACCTTTCTACCTACCGCGCGATATTGTATCAATGGCTTGAATTTGGATTGTCCGTCAGCGCAGCTAATGAATTCATAGACACAATAGATTTAATTCGGGTGTATGAAAACCTGCAAAAACTTTACCATGAGGCATGGCACATCTATCAGCACTCTGCCAGTGTATCTTCACTACAAATAAAAGATTTGGTTGAGAAGGGCGAAGGTAATCTTATCGACAATAATGGTGTAAAACTTTACAATCTGAATACGGCAATCGAGATCCATCGGCAGGAAACGATGAGTAGCCTTGTGGCAAAAATAAAGCATAAAGTTTCCTCTGCTCAGGCTATCATCTATTTAGGCCAGCCACCTGTAACTCCCGGAAACATCTTTCTTTTCGTATTAATCGAAGATAACGACCAAAGGCAATTACAATGCGTAGCCAGTACTATTGAAGAAAGCTGCCTTCAAATTGCGTCCGTTACCGCATTGGTACATCGCCCTTCCAGATTGAATAGATCAAGTGGCGATAATTTGTTTTTTAGCAATGCTCTAAAATGCCCTATCATCTATCTATCGGGCGAATTGCTTCTGCCTTCCGTAACCGTATCGGGTCATGGCGTACGGGAAAATGAATTAGTGATCTGGCTAAGGTGGATGGAACAGGGTAAAGACTTTTTAAAAGGTGCGGAATATTACCTTACCATCGGGGCTAATAAGGCTGCACTGTTTTCTTTAGAACAAGCGGCAGAATGCTTTTTGATAGGAATCATAAGGGTGGTAAACGGTTACACAACTCATATTCATAACCTCTCTACATTGCTTAACATTAGCCGAATGTTTACACATGATATAGCAGATGTGTTTGATTTAGGCAACCATGAGAGCCTGCAACTTTTTAACGTGTTGAAACATGCGTATATTAATGTGAGATATAAAGATAGCTATGAGATAGATTATCAATCAACAGCCTCCCTATTCCCTTATATTAAACAACTACTGGCAGTGGTAGAGCAGATTTACCAAAGACATTTAATGATGAATACTTTGTAGATTTAATTTGGGTGAATGGCAGCTGCGGCAAGCGGCTCATTACATCACGCGTTTACACGCTATATTCATTTGCCGCCAGCCTCGCTGCCGGAGCAGGAGTAACTCCAACCTCGTTACACCTGCAAAAACCGAAGGCTGACTGAAAATAAAAACAGTTAAAACCTTATTGTTCAAGTCATTGTGACAAACTCAATAACCACAGCTTGTAATTTATTAGTTAAACGAATAAACAAAACTGCTCTCTTTGCCTATCGTTGCATTACATCGCACTCACAAAGTTAGCCCAGCCCCTAAATCGTAAAGGGCAAGTAAATGGCGATTGTTGCTTGGGGTTGTTTGCGCCACCCTTGACAATTTAGCGGCTTAGCACTCCCGGTTGTTTAAGCGGGGCAATGGCTACCTGTGTGAAAAGGTCTTAATCAATGTTTATTATTCGGTACTACCGATATGCTTGTCATAAGGCTTCGCTCAAATCCGTCATCATTGTTCCTTAACCGGAAACAATGGAAACTGGAACAAAGGAAAAGCGGAAAATAACCTCTGCCGATGCAGTAGCGATCCTGAAAAAATCAGGTGTTGAAATCGATGAAAAAAAAGCGGGAGAAGTTTTGGATATGATGTATTTTTTAGCTAAATTGATTGTAAATCAGAACTTTAAGACGTGAGAGCAGCAGACTTATATATCAGGGTAAGCACCGATGAACAAGCCGATAAAGGGTATTCGCAAAGAAGCCAGGAAGAGGTGCTGTTAAAATATTGTGAGATCAATAAAATACAGGTGCGTAAGATCATCTTCGAGGATCATTCGGCAAAAACCTTCATCCGTCCGGAATGGACAAAGCTGCTGGGCTTCCTGCGCCAGCAGAAGAACAAGACCGACCTGGTGCTGTTCACCAAATGGGACCGCTTTAGCCGTAACGCACCTGATGCCTACCAGATGATCGCTACCTTAAAAAAACTGGGTGTTGAACCACAGGCCATCGAGCAGCCGCTGGATATGGAAGTCCCTGAAAATAAGATGATGCTGGCGATCTATTTAACCGCACCAGAAATTGAGAACGACAGGCGGGCTTTAAACGTATTCTACGGGATGCGCAGGGCAAGGAAGGAAGGTAGATACATGGCGACTGCACCGGTAGGTTATAAGAACAGGACATTAGACGGCGGTAAAAAGACTATCGTACCGTATGAGCCTGCGGCATCTGTTTTGCAATGGGCATTTGACGAGATCAGCATTGGCCAAAATACGGTAGTTGAAATCTATAGACAGGCCAAAGCCAAAGGCCTGCCTTGCAGTAAGAACAACTTTTGGCATGCTTTGCGCAATCCTGTTTACATCGGTAAGATCGTTATCCCAAAATTAAAAGAAGAAGAAAGCTTTATGGTTGATGGATTACACGAACCCATTATCAAACCGAGCGTTTTCTACGAGGTTCAGAATGTGCTGGAAGGGCGTAAAAGAAATCTGAAGACCAAGATCGTTACCCAGGATATGTTAGCTTTAAAAGGCTTTATTTGCTGCCCTGCCTGCGGCAAAGTGTTAACTGGCAGCGCATCAAAAGGGCGCAACGCTCATTACCACTATTATCATTGTAATTCAACCTGCGGTTACAGGACAAGGGCAGAAGAAGCGAACAGCATCTTTGAGAAACACCTAAAAGACTATAACTTGAATGCAGAAGCCGCGACTTTATTTAAATCGGTTATACTGGACGTTTATAAAAACGAGCATCAAACTACAGGTAGCAGCAGGAAGCAGTTCATAGACCGTATAACCGCGTTAAACAACAAGGTTACCAAGGCAAGGGAACTGTTATTGAATGATGACATAGATGCTGCTGATTTCCGTGCAGTAAAAGTAGAAACGGAACGGGAGATCGTAGTACTTGAAAGTAAGATCAGCGATCTGAGAAGTAATAACATGAGTATAAGCGAGGTCGAAAAAACGCTGGATTCAGCATTGACGAAGCTTACTTCTATTGATGCATTGTATTGTAAATCTGATCATTACGCTAAGCGGAAACTGATTGGTTCGATATACCCTGATAAATTCACATTTGAGGATTTGAAAGTTCGAACCGCGAAGACGGGGGATGTATTTAGTTTTATTTACCTGATAAACAATGAGTTACAAGGCAAAAAAAATGGGACAACGACCAGAAATTCTGTGTTGTCCCATAGGGTGATCCCATCAGGATTCGAACCTGAGACCTACAGATTAGAAATCTGTTGCTCTATCCAGCTGAGCTATAGGACCATTGCGTTTTTTTCGCGGTGCAAATATGGTAAATTATACTCAAATTGGCAATATATTTCTGCATAATCTATTCTCTTCCTGTTTTATATTTACTCAACAAAAAACAGTGGTAACCAATAATTGTTAAAATATTATATATAATTGTAACTAAATTATAAACCGGCTTAATTGCAATGTTAATTTATTGGTGCCGTATTGCATAAAGGCACGCCAAAACTTATTAATTTGCTGCAAAACTGTTTTTAATTTTAGCGCGTAAAACTTAGGTTTTGTGCGTGAAATTTTAATTTTTTGTATTAAAATGGGTGTTTTTACTTTTTAAAGTTTGTGGGTGTTTTTTTTACAATAAGTTAATCATACTTTTAACCAATTTTTTTTAATAAACTTATTTTATGATCATAATTGCTGACGGTGGCTCAACCAAAACAAATTGGTGCCTGGTTACTGAAGAAGGTAAAAAGGTGTACTTTAACACCGAAGGGTACAATCCTTATTTCGCTCCTAAAGATTACATCATTCAATCATTAAACGATAGCCTGCCTACCGATTTGGAGAGGGATAAGATCACCGAAGTGAATTATTATGGCGCGGGTTGTTCAACCCCCGAAATGCGTAAAGTAGTTGAAGATGCCATGCAGGCGGTATTCACTAAATCAAAAATCAATATTGGCCATGACCTGCTTGCCGCTGCCCGTGCTTTGCTGGGTAACAACGAAGGTTTCGCCGCAATTTTAGGTACCGGTACCAATAGTTGTCTTTACGATGGCCGCGAGGTAGTTAACAATATCGACTCGGGCGCCTACATCTTAGGCGACGAAGGTAGCGGCTGCCATATCGGTAAAAAATTACTGATCGATTATCTGCGTGGTTACATGCCCGAAGCGGTGCGTAAAGCATTTTGGGAAGAGTTTAAACTAACCCCAGATGATATCAACGAGATTGTTTACACACAGCCGCGTGCCAACCGTTTCTGCGCAAGCTTTAGCAAGTTTGTGTATGATAACAATGTGAACATCGAGTACTCACGTAACTTGGTGCGCACATCGTTTGAAGATTTTTTCCGTAACCTGGTTACACATTACCCTGATTATCAAAAATATACTTTTAACTGTATCGGTTCGGTTGGTTACAACTTCCGTAACGTGCTGGAAGAAGTTTGTACTGAAAACGGGATGACCGTTGGCAACATCATCCGCTCGCCTATAGATAGCCTGGTGAAATACCACTTGGAACTTGCTCCAAGCCAGATATAAGACTGGCTAAAAATTAAATATTACAAAAGCGACTCAATTAAATTGGGCCGCTTTTTTATTTTTGTACGGATATGATAACTCGCAATTAAACGTTATGAGCCAAAGGTCGTCTTCACTATAAATGGATCAAAAATATTTTAAATTGTTTAGTTTACTGGCTGTCGTAGGCTCCTGGTTAATTCTTTGCTCATTCACTACCCCTGCCGATACGATAAAGAGTGGAGGTTTTAAATTTAAAACTGTGGTAATAGATGCAGGGCATGGTGGGAAGGATGCCGGAGCTCGAGGTAATTTTTCTTACGAGAAAAACGTGGCCCTTGCCATTGCGAAAAAACTGCTGTCTGCCATACAAACCCAACTACCCGAGCTGAATACCGTGATGACCCGCAGCGACGATACCTTTATTGAGCTTAACCGACGCAGTGCCATTGCCAATCAAAACCAGGGTAACCTGTTTGTTTCTATCCACTGCAACTCATCGCCAGAGGGTACTGCAGCTCGTGCTAACAAAAAGAAGGGAGTAATGCTGTTGATATACGGGATACACCGCTTGAGCGAGCAGCTGGAGGCCGTGCGCGAAAATGCCTCGATATTTATTGAAAAGGATTATAAAGAAAAATACCAGGGGTATGATGAAACAGATCCGTCTAACGTAATTATACTGAATACCTTTACCCAAAAGTATCGTAAGCAAAGCATCCTTTTTGGCGATCTGCTGAACAACGAGTTTAAAATGACCGATAACCGGGAAAGCATAGGCGTCAAGGAGCAAGGCGTTTATGTATTAGCGCATAGCGCGATGCCTGCAGTATTGGTCGAAACCGGCTTTATTAACAATCCCGATGAGGAGGAGTACCTGAATTCTGACGAAGGCCAAACCGAGATCGTACAATCTATCATTCGTTCTATCCAGGCGTATAGAGCGTCATTTGCGGCTCAGTAAATAATTGTTTCTTTTTACAAGCACAGTTTAAATTTATTACGGGACAAGCAAAAAAAAATCTACATTAGTTAACGCGATGTGATAGATCATCGGGTGTGTAATTCTTATTCGTCTATTTTACTAATGCCTTATTATCAGCACTATTCCTTCGACCTTTGGCTTACCCTCATTAAATCAAACCCCGATTTTAAGCGGGAGCGTGCTAAATACTTTCACCAAAACTTTAATTCGAGCCATAAAACAGTTGATGAGGTTTCGGGGATATTTCGCCGGGTAGATTTGATGTGTAACGCCATCAACGAAAAAACGGGAAAAAATATCGATGCCGATGAGATGTACCTGATGGTGATCGATCTGATCAATAATGGTACGCTTTTATTTGACGACGTAGATACCAAAAGTCTGCACGCACAAATGGAGACCCTTTTGTTTACCTACCCGCCGTTAATGTATTCTGATGTAACAATAGAAGTATTATCGCATCTAAAACAAAAAAGTGGCGCTACATTTAGCCTGCTTAGTAACACCGGGTTTATAACCGGGAAAACGCTACGTAAAGTTTTGGCTTTGTATGGTCTGGACAATTATTTTGACTTCGAACTTTATTCTGATGAGGTGGGGATGTCAAAACCCAACCCGGCTTTTTTTGAATTAATGCTTAATAATATTGATATCTGTAATAACTGCAAAACCATACCTTTAAGCAATATTATCCATGTTGGTGATAACCCCAAAAACGATTTCGAAGCAGCCCGCAATGCCGGCGTAAACTCGCTGCTGATCAATTCAAACAATCAAAATATTTTAAGCCTCACCCAATAATGCACACTACCTATTCATTACATCACATTAATAATACGGCCAACTTCGGTTTTAGTGCCGATGATTACAGCCGTTTTAAGTTTGGCGATGGGGCAGTAGCAAAAATATTCGGTACCGACCTGGCCATTGGTTTCATTAAAGAACATTTGGCCGTTAAGCCTGTAAAACAACAAGTAGTAGTGATATCCAGCCCGTATTCGTTTATTCCTACGGCAACTTTCGGTATGAAAACCTGGTTTGTTTATCATCTCAATCAATGGCTGGCACAACACCATTTACCCGTTGTGCAGGAAACTAAGGTACACCGCACCATTACCTATAAAGAAGACTACGGCGAACTGGATGCCAAACAACGGATGATCCTGATCGGTAATGATCAGTTTCATATCGATAAAGATTTTTTGACCGGTAAAACACTGGTGTTTTTAGATGATATCCGCATAACCGGCAGCCACGAGCGCATGATAACTAAAATGGCTGATGCTTATGGACTGCAAAACGATATGTATATGCTGTATTTTGCGGAACTGGTTAACGATGCAATTCATCCCAATGTGGAGAATCAGCTTAATTATCACCAGGTAAAAACGATATTTGACCTGGATAGGATCGTAAAGAGCCCTGATTTTTTAATTAATACCCGTATTGTAAAATATGTGCTTAACTACAGCTTCGATAGTTTTTGCGTGTTCATACAAAACCAGTCGGCAGCCGTTATAGAGCTTTTTTACAATATGGCGCTGGGCAACGGTTACCATACTATTGATGCCTACCAAACTAACCTTAACTTTATAAAAAAACATTTACTT
This sequence comes from Mucilaginibacter glaciei, assembly GCF_014773245.1. GTDB lineage: Bacteria > Bacteroidota > Bacteroidia > Sphingobacteriales > Sphingobacteriaceae > Mucilaginibacter > Mucilaginibacter glaciei. The sequence goes on from NZ_JACWMX010000011.1 coordinate 14,744, forward strand.
TTAGATAATTATAAATTAATAGAATATGGCAATTAACCTTCAAAAAGGGCAGCGTGAGGCAATTGACGCCCCTAAATTTATTATAGGATTAGGATGGGATACCAACAATTCATCTACCGGGGCTGCGTTTGACCTTGATGCCTCCATTTTTATAATGGGCGATAACAAAAAGCTTTTATCAGACGAGCATTTTGTATTTTATAACAACTTGAAATCGCCCGATGGCGCGGTTGAGCATACCGGTGATAACTTAACCGGTGCAGGTGATGGAGACGATGAGCAAATTAAGGTCGATCTATCAAACATTGACCCGCGCGTAACCGAAATTTGTATTGTGGTGACTATACACGAAGCGGATAGCCGCAGGCAGAATTTTGGCCAGGTGCGCAACTCATTTGTACGGATATTTGATGCAGCTACCAATGCCGATATTTTAAAGTACGAGTTAGAAGAAGATTTTTCGATAGAGACCGCGGTAGAGTTTGGTAGGATCTACAAACGTGACAATAAGTGGAAGTTTGAGGCAGTGGGCGTCGGGATGCACGGCGGCCTGCAAGATTATTTAAACAAATACAACTAAACCTAATATCATGGCAATTAATCTGCAAAAAGGGCAACGCATCAGTCTGGAAAAGACCAACGGTGCCAAATTACAAAACATATGTGTAGGCATTAACTGGGGCGCGATAGAAAAAAAAGGTTTTTTTGGCTTTGGCGGCACTAAAGAGGCTGTTGACCTTGATGCCAGCTGCGCGTTATTTGACGAGAACAAAGCGTTAAAGGAAGTAGTATACTTTGGTAACTTAAAGTCAAAGGACCAATCTGTACGCCATAGTGGTGATGACCTTACCGGCGATATGGACGGTGACGACGGCTTGGACAATGAAGTGATCACACTTGATTTTTCGACTCTGAACCCTGCCGTAAAGCATGTTGCATTCGTATTAAACAGTTTCAGGGGCCAGGATTTTGGCACCATCCCGTTTGCATCTATCCGCATTTATGAAGGTACGCCAAAAAGGGTGAACGAGGTGTTTGCAAAATATGATATCGCAAACGGATCGGGCTTTGCAGGCCACGTATCAATGGTGATGGGTATATTTTACCAAAAGAACGGCGAATGGAAATTTAACGCCATTGGCGAGCCCACCAAAGATAAAAAGCTGGAAGAGACAGTTAACACCGTTATGAAAAACTTTTTGTAATTAGCTTTAACAGGCATTAACTTTTAACAATGGAAACCAACCCTATTAACAACGCCCCGAACTTAAACATACCGCAACTTAACGTTACGCCACCCGATGGCAGCGGCAGCACACCTGTTAAGGTTGATAAAGACGGCAATGTTGACCTTGCTGCCATTACGCCTGCCGAAGTGCAGAAATACAGTGCGCTAAGCAAGGACCTGAACCCTGCCGATGTGAACTCAATATTGAACTATGGCGTAGAGGTACAAAACTCAATGGAAAGGTATAGTAATACCTTTTTAACGTCGGTACGTACGTTTAATTCAGGCGAGGTAGGGGTTCTAATTACCGATCTGCTTAACGAGCTTAACTATATCGATGTTGATGAACTGGAGCAAAATTCATTCATGAAATTTGTATCGCGGATCCCGTTGTTGAATAAACTGGTAATGGATACCAAAAAGCTGTTTGCCAAGTACGATACAGTTGTAAATAACATCGATAAAATAACCAACAAGATAAAAGCTGGTCGTGTTAATTCTATTAAGGACAATAGTGCGCTGCAAACCATGTTTGATAGTAATGTAGATTATATTAAACAAATGGAAGATTTGATCATATCCGGCCAATTAAAGTATAACGAACTTAACGAAAAGCTGGCAGTGATGGATGGTAACCCGGCCGGTTATAACGACTATGAAATTGCCGACCTGCGCGACTTTGTTAACCGGTTAGATAAACGCCTTGCCGACTTAAAGGTAGTGCGCTTTATTATGCTGCAATCACTTGCGCAAATAAGGGTAGTGCAAAACAACAATACTACCATTGCCGAAAAGGCGCAGTCTATCGTATCAACCACTATACCGGTGTGGAAAAACCAGTTGACCATTGCTGTAGCCTTAAACAGGCAAAAGCAAAACGTAGAGATGCAGCGCAAGATATCCGATACGACCAACACCATTTTGCTTAAGAATTCCGAACTTTTAAAGCAAAACAGTATTGAGGTAGCCCGCGAAAATGAAAAGACCGTCGTGTCGATAGATACCCTGAAACGCACGACTGCCTCATTGATAGAAACATTGACGGAGGTGAAACGCATACATGACGAGGGAACGCAAAACAGGAAGGCACTTAACACCGAACTGCAAACGTTAGAAACGGAGCTGAAAAAGAATGTGACCAACACGCGCTAATTGAATTATGGATGAGAACAGGATAAGTATATTAAATGCATCAACCAGGGTTATCAGCAAGTTGCAGCTGCTATCCGTTTTTTTTGATAACGATGTTATTTATAAAATTTACCTGCGCACACAAGTAATCCATCAGCTATTTGCATCCAATTTAGATCTGGATATTAATAAACTGGAGATGTTTCATCTCCAGTTTACATCAACCCTGATAGACCTGCTGCGAATCATAAAAAAGAACAATGAAACCCAGGCTAATTTATTGTTTGACGAGATCCGCCTGAATGATCAGCTGATTGACCAGATGGACGACTCTGTTTACACAGAAAAGAATTATGTGATGGATAAACAGCGGCAGGCTTTAAAAATGAACCAGTCGTTGCGCAAACTTTACCAGGCTTTATCAGACAACACTGCCGAGTACCCATTTTCAAAAAATATCAACGTTTTCAGCGCTCACTACTCGGCCGATTTCTTCTATACCATACCTACTGAGTTGGTTTATGAATTGTTACAGTATACGGTAAAGGATGTTTACTCAAACGAGTACGCTACTATTCAGCGAAAGTTAATGGGATCGCTTTGCAAGTATGATTTTAAAACACAGTTTTACTGCGGGTTGCGCGCAAGTGATGTGATACTGGAAGTTTATAAGTTTGTTGAGGTAAACAAATACTTTATTTTTTCGCCCTTAAATAGTCTGTTGCTCTTTTGCGATGTGAATAAACTGGGCAACCTGGATCTGAAAAATACCGTATCTAAACGCGAGCGGATGATGCGCGAACTGCGTGATAAAAACATGCAGCTTAAGGGCAGTGCAGGTTTAATTAAAACCAATTTGCCGGCTAATATCACAGATCTTTTGGCCGATGATTACAAAAAAATAGCCGACGTGAATTTTATGCAGCATATGAATACCTTTGACGTACAGGCAAATGTTTTAAAAACAATGTTAAACACCGAAATTATCTAAGAACAATAATGGACTTTTTACACACTTTACTCGGCCCGGATATTAAGGCAGGCCTGCTGATTGTTTTGAACCTTATAGTGATAGAGAGTTTACTCTCGGTAGATAATGCCGCAGTGCTGGCCACTATGGTGCTCGATCTTCCTAAAAAACAGCGTAACAGGGCTTTGCGGTATGGTATAATAGGGGCTTATGTACTGCGTGGCGTGTGTTTGTTCCTGGCATCATGGCTGGTTAAAATATGGTGGTTAAAGCCACTTGGCGGCTTGTACCTCATGTACCTGGCCTTTGATTATTTTAAAGGGAAGGCCAATGCGGGCGGCGAAGATGAATCTGTTGATAAGAGTAAAAACTGGCTCTACAAATCAACTGTTGGTTTAATAGGCACGTTTTGGGCAACCGTAGCACTGGTTGAATTGATGGACCTGGCTTTTTCTATAGATAACGTATTTGCTGCCGTTGCTTTTACAGACCACGTATTTTTAATATATACGGGGGTATTTATTGGCATATTGGCCATGCGTTTTGTTGCACAGGCCTTTGTAAAGCTGATGGAAAAGTTCACCTTTTTAGAAACCGTGGCTTTTGTGGTTATCGGGGTTTTGGGCATTAAGCTCACGGCATCGTTATATGTGCATTTTTACCCGGGTACTGCTTTGAGCGAACTACTGGAAGGCGAAACTGCCGATATAGCCGTATCGGTATTTACCGTAGCTGTGTTCATTTTACCTGTATTAACATCCTTGTTATTCAATTTCCCCAAAAAGAATATTATTGAACCGGAAGTGGCCGAGTCTGCCGAGGACGTACTGGACAAAAGCTGATCTGTTATTAAAGCAAAGATGAATAAAGCTATCGCATCCATATTTGGTGTTGGTTATATAAAGGGCGGCGGCACGGTTGCTGCAGTAATTACCTGTGCCGTACTCTATTTATTATGGCAGCAGGCCTGGTTTGTAAGCCCTTTTTACCTGCTTTTAATCACAATATTGATAACCGTTTTAGGGATTTATGTTGGGAACGTAGTAGAGGCCGATTGGGGCAAGGATAGTTCGCGTGTGGTGATAGATGAGGTTGCCGGTATGTTGGTTACCATGCTTTTTATCCCGCAAAATATTTACCTTTTAATTGCCGGGCTGGTACTATTTCGTTTTTTTGATATCGTAAAACCCCTTTACATCCGTAGGATGGAAGACTTGCCCGGCGGTACCGGAGTTATGTTAGATGATGTACTGGCCGGCATTTACGCCAACGTTATTTTACAGGCTATAGCTTTTTTTATCTACGTTAGCCCCTTTTAATACTTCCCTGCAATTAAGCATTGTTTAAAACTTCTGCCTGCACAAAAAGATCTGGCCTTAAATCCCCTTCGCGCAAAATCTTCATGTTTTCGTATCGTACTTGTTGGTAAAAGGCCGGGTTTAACTGCGCAATTTGTGGAGTTTTCAAAATGGCTGCGTAAATAAAGGCCCGAGACAATTTGTTGCCCGATGAACCGCATACCGTAGTTAATTGTTTCAAATAAGCAGGGATACTTTCGTAATCTTCTATCAGGATAGCTTTCTTAATTTTAAGGGCATTGAACATAGATTTCATATACGGGGTAAAGGAGTCCTCCTCCATACTGTATATCGTTGCTACCTTCTTATAAACTTCTAATACCTGAGCGGTATCACCTAACAAGGTATATGCCTGTGCAATCAGCGTTTTTTTAAAGAAAATATAGGGGGTGAATGGTTCTAATGGTTTCTTATAAAGCTTACGTAATGCATTTACAAACCGTATCACTTTTTGGGGCTTGTTACAAAGTAAAAGTGCGTTACCCGCCAAAATATATATCAATTCATCGGCGCTATCATCCGGAAAAGTATTGCTATACAACGCTGGGTTAAAATTGAATTTAGTGATGTCAACAAACAGATCCTTTTTTATATGCCCGTATTTAAAAAACTGATACAATGTTTCCAGGCAGGTTAGCGGGTTGATAGTGAATTTTTGAAAAGTGTTTTGCGGGAAACTTTTAAGCGTATTAATATACCTGTGCAGTTTACTCATATCGAGTTGCAGTACGGCTATAGTAGCTAAACCGGTGTAGGCTATTATTTTTTTACGGTTAGATAATTCGAATTTAAGAAGCGTTTGCAAGGTCTTTTCATAATCTGAACAGATAAATTCCATCCCGAAAAAGTAATTAAAGAACTCATCGCTGCTGTCTTTTTTAAAGTACTGAACGATGGTTTCAGATTTTTTGACCGGCGAACAGGCTTTGTCAAGCAAGTCGCCTAAAAATAAGATCAGATTTGATTTTTGTTTAAGATTTAAGTGCGCTTTTGGCAGCATGTCAAAACTGTTTTGCTGCGCGGTTTTAGTTGCGTAAATAATGCACCATTTAAGTATGTAAAGTTTATGCTCGTTATCAAAAAGCAGGTTTATACTTTGAATTAGCTTTTCGTCAAATATAAAGTCGTGATCCTGCAAAAGTTCTTTAGCAAGCGTGTGTTGTAAAAAACTATCGTTTCCAAAATGTATGTTGGTATCGTAGCCAAACGAGGTACTGGTATTAAGTTCGCGTATGAAGCCAATAGATAGCAGTTCGTTATAGGCATTGGGATATTGTTTTATAGCGGAGTTTATTTTCAGTTTAGGTACCTGGTAGCTATGATTTTTAAGCTCCATGGCTTTCACCAGCAGCTTTAAAAATGTTAACTTATCGGCCGAGTGTTGCCCCAGGTATACTTTGTTGAGTATAAAAGTTGATATCAGTTCATATATGCAAACATGATCAATGTTGTTAAGGGTAAAATCTTCTTTGTATTCCTTATAGTAAAACTGAAAATATAGCGGGTGGTTAAAATGCTCGGCCAGGTCAAAAGCGATGAAGTTTTGTATAGAAGGGTTGATATTAAGGCAAAGTTCTTTTATCTCCGGCACACTAAATAAAGGTACATTGCCGCTTAAAGTATCAATCTGTTTAGCAAAACCATTAAACCATCTTTCGGTATTAGCCTGTAAGATATGCAGGTTATTGATCCAGGTGGTTGTACGCATATTAAGTACCATTTTAAACCAGGGCGTGTATTTATACATAGCAAATACATCAATAAGCTGGTTTATTAGTTGCTGAAACTGATCCGTCTTGTAGGCATATTCATCCAATCCATCTATAATCAGAATAAAATTTCCCTCTTTTTCATGATTTTGATCAGTAAGTAAATTCATGTCTGCATCGCTGCTATACCCCAGCAAGCCCAGTACCCAATCTGTCAAATTACGGCCGCTTAAAAAAACGTTCATTATTGCGCTGCTGCTGAAAAAAAGAATAATGTCGTTATTGGATGCGGATAACTGTGGGGAAAGGTGCTCTTCAACCCAGTGGCAAAGCCCTATTGTTTTACCACAGCCGGCCGGCGCACAAAAAACTGTTGCAGAGTAATCGCCGTTTAAGAATTCATCCAGATGTTCATCTACAAATCGCCTTTTAATGGTTTGATTATATGGAATGCCTGATTTGTTTTTTAAGGCCTGAAGCGTAAATGTGGTAATTTTATTTGCACTTTGTTTTAAAGAATTCCAATCGTTTGTTTGGTTAGCGTCTTTTACCGGCTTGGTTACATTTTGCTTTTCGCAAAAGTCATCCCAACCCAGGTAGCCGCAATATTTAGCCATCGTATCTATAGTAAATATCGACGGGTTAAATTTACTTAAGGCAAAACCATAAACGCGCTTGAGCGTAGTTTCACTCAGGCTGAATTTAGTTTCGGCAAAGATGTTGGTAGACAGTGTTTTACAACCGTAAGGTGTGATGCTTGCAAGGCCGGCCTTTTTAAGAACCGCTCCTTTTAAAATTTCGAAATATTGAGGTAAAAATATCGTCATGTATCCTCCAGTATCTGCTATTGTAACCCACACTCATTATATGACCAGTTGTATACACTGGCTAACGGTTGTTTCTCTCGTAATATCTCCGTTTGATATTGATCTGCCGGTTTGATATTCGTTTGCAATGCTTTGCAATTTGTGTTCAAGTTTTCTAAACTGTTCCTCATTCTCTCCATACCCAATTGAACTTAAAATTGTGCTGCCCAATAAATTATAACAATGTTCAGCGGGTAATCCCCGTATGCTCAAAATGTCGTATTTTATCTGGTTGCTTATAAATATAATCTCCATTACTCACTAAAAAAACTAATACAACTGTCTTTTATAGTGGTAAATGTATCACCTTATACGGTAGTTTAAAACAACTTGTTTTCTTATATTAAAAAAATACATTTAATAATAGTTAATAGCAACGGAAAATCAGTACAAATAAGAAACAAGTTATTGTCTGGGGGGTGATTTGTTAACTTGTGATATACGTAAATAGAGCATGCGTAGAAATACGCATTTCGCGAAATACGTATTTCTACGCATGCTTGGTTTTATATTTGTAGTAAAAAAATTACAAAGAAAGTTCAACTATGCCATGCTTTATGGCAAATAGCACCATGCCTGCAGTGTTGCGGCAATTTATTTTGTTGATGATCTTAATCCTGTAACCTTCAACGGTACGTGCGCTCAAAAATAATTCGGCACCAATTTCTGCATTGCTGTATTCCTGGCAAACCAACTTAAGTATCTCTGTTTCCCGGTCTGTTAAGGCAACGGGCAAACTGGTTAGGGCATCTACAGTTTGTAATCTATGGTTGCCACTGTTCCTGATGGCTTTTAAAGCATCATTATTGAAATAAAAGCCGGTTTTATAAACGGTCCTAATGGCCAGGGATAGTTCATTCTTGTCGCAATTTTTTGCCAGGTATGATGCCGCGCCGGTGTTGATCATCTGCGTAACCAATATCTCGTTTACATGCACGGATAGTATGATCACCTTTATTTTAGGGTGGCTCTTTTGCAATAGTTTGTTAAGCTCAATACCATTCATACCGGGCATATCCATATCAATAATGGCTACATCTATTTTTAGGCTATCGTTTGCCAGTCTATCCAGTAAATGCTGGCCGCCTTCGCATTCGGCCACTAAGTTAAAGCCTTCGGTAAAGTTTATAAGTAAAGCCAGGCTTTGTCTAAAAAGGTTTTGATCATCAACTATAGCTATGTTTATTTCGCTCATATTATATTGCGTGGCAAGTAATTGTTATGTGGAAACCTTTTCCGGCATAAGGGGTTATCAGGAACGCCGCACCGATATTTGAAAGGCGGCTCTCTATGTTTTGCATTCCCATTCCTTTCATCAAATTTTCGTTAGTGGTTTGCAGGCCCTTGCCATTATCCCGGTACTCAATGTTTAGTAGGGTTGCGTTCATAGCGAATTTAATATCGGCTTTGCTTGCGCCCGAATGTTTGATCGTATTGTTCAGTAATTCTTCCAGCACACGATAGATGGCCGTGGCAGCGGGCAATGCTATTTTCTGCAACAACTCGTCTGCATCATTAACAAGCGTAACTTCCAATTTGCCCGATTGATTGATGATCGTACTATGTTCGGTAACGGCAGCAATAAGGCCATAATACCGAAGGGTGGTTGGCGATAGGTTATGCGAAATGTTCCGCACATCCTTTACTATTTTATCAATTACACTTTTGCTTGATGCGGCAAACGTTTTGTAATGATCATCTGCTGCTGTTGCGGGTTCAAACATTTCTATCATCAGCCGTAAGCCGGATAGCGAGGTGCCTACATCGTCGTGCAGGTCTTGGCCTATACGTTTTCGTTCAGTCTCCTGCGATTCGATAATAGCGTGTAGCAGATCTTTTTGATGTGCAATTTGCGACTGTTGGAATTGCTGTCGTTGCTTTAAAAGCCTGTTTTGGTTGCGGATAGAAAATAGTATAAATGATACTACCAGCAAAAAAGTGCCGGCTATACCCAGTATTATGAAGATAAAGATATTGTCTGTTGTGCCTTGCATTTATAAAAGCCTATTGCAAATAAAATATATTCAACTACTAACATCGTATCGATAATTGCCCACACGGCATCATTAAAAAATCTATCTGCGTGAATTAAATAATTTGATGACATAAATAGGAATATGCCGCTGGAATAGTAGATGAGTATCCCGGCGTTTATCCAGTTTAAACCATTTTCGCCCCAATTTTTCTCTAAGTCGATGTCGCTTTGCGTAAAAATGAATTGTACGCAATACGCCATGATAACTACAGCTTCAAATGTGCGCGTATAGGTATTAACAGCGTTTATTTTTTGAAAGAAAAAGAAGTTGACCACACAAAGTATTGCGAACAATATCATAAGTGCCGAAATAAAGTTACGCCTTGCCTTATTTTGAAAGCACCTGTAAAACATCGATAAAAACAGAAACTCGAAGACAGCGTAGATATGAAAGATAATGATAGTTTGCATATGGAGTATATGCATCATGAAAAGATTTACAGAGTTGACTAAGCCTGAGAAGATTACGAAACCTAATATTATCCTGTAAGGCAATGGCAGATATTTATAATAGAGCAGGCCAAAAATTGCAGGGATAAGTACACTCCAGGGAACAATGTACGTAGTGTAGAAAAGCAGCATCAATTATGTTTGTAAGCTTTAAATATAGTGCTTACAAACATAATTGGCGAATGAAAATAAATTATTCGCTTAATGGACTGCCTGTAGCCGCGCAGGTTGGCGGGCATACATTGGTCAGATCGTACACATTGCTGGAATTAGGATCGCCACCTACACCTCCCGGCGTGGTGGTGTCTATGAAAAGCACATCCTGGCCGTCAACAACAGGTACCAACACCAACTTTGCAGATAGCGGGTCGGTTGCAGATTCAAGTCCGATATAAGCCCTTACAGCTTCCGCATCAGGATTATAGGTTAAGATGTTTTGAAAATCTACAATAGGAATAGAAAACGACTGTGCTATAAACCCTTGCTGCGACGCTGCAAGGTAAGTTCGCCAGTTTCTGGTCAGTGTGATCGCGTCATTTACGGGGATAGTCCCGTCGGGGCCGGTAGATTGATTGTTTGAGTCGCTCATGTAGTGAGATGTTAATTGTATATGGTTTTGTTAATTAATTTATAAGTACAGCAACTAATTTATAGCTATTTGAAACCATTTTTTTAAAAATATTCCAAATAGGAGTAATAAAAAAGATGTACTTGCGTTATAGCTAAATGCTTACCTAAACGGAAAGGATAGTAAGTAATCACTGAACAAAATGAACGGCGTTTGTATGAGTGAACGGGCACAGCTATGTCCCAAATAACTGAACAAACTGTTTCTAATCCTTCTGATAAAATCGTGCGTAATTAGGGTTGTGTAGCCATTTACACCTCCCTAAATACATTATGCATGAAAACCTTTACCTTCTTTTTCAAGCACTTAGCAGTATTGTTTCTGTTGTTAATTGTTACAACAAAGCTTTTTGCACAACGGAATTTTGCCACTACACAGGCAAGCAGCCCGGCCGGTTTACTTTGCCTTGGCTGCGTAGTTACTGAACAGGCAAATGCTGTCGACGGTAACTTACAATCACGATCAACCCTTAATGTTACTGTTGGTGTTGCTGCCTCTACATACCAGGAATTAATTTTCCCTGGGGCATCAAAGGTAGCAGCGGGTACCCAGGTAGCTATTAAACTGGGCAGTGGCGATAACCTGCTCGACTTAACCGCGCTGGGTTCAATTTCTATCAGGCCTTACAATGGCAGCACCCCGGCAGGTGCATCCGTAACTGCAGCAACTTTATTGACTGCGGCCAGTAACAATAGCCAGGCAGAAGTTGTGATCACCCCCACACAAACTTATGATAGGGTAAGGATAACACTTAACGGCGGCCTGTTGGGCGCCTTAAGTAGTTTATATGTATACGATGCATTTTACTATGGACCTGCTCCATTAGCCTGCGGTATCGCGTTCGACGAATTGCACGGCATATCTGCAGGTTTGTTAAATTTAGGTGTCGATGTAGGGGGCGTTGCTAATCCGCAGAACGCTATCGATGGTAATTTCAATACGGCATCAACACTAAACGCCGGTGTTGGCGCGGTTGGCGCCTATGCACAGCAAACACTGCTGTTTCAGACACTCTCCACAATTGGCGACTCCGTAAGGCTAACGGTATCAATTCCTCAGGCCCTTGTTGATGCCGGCGTGTTATCAAATATACAGGTATCTACCTATAACGGTAACACCAGTAATAATGATGCGGTAGCTATCAACGGTGCTTTATTAAATGTAAGGTTGCTTGATCTTACCGGCGGCAACCGTAAGTTCACCATTACCTATGCGCCAACACAAACTTTTGATAGGGTACAGTTGCGTTTAGGCGGTGGCATCGCTAATGTGCTGTCACAAATCAGGCTTTTTGAAATTGAGCGGGTAATAGCCAAACCAATAGTGCGCTTTAATAATGCGGTGACCAACAACGCCCAGGTTTGCGCAGGCAGTACGGCAGCTTTAACGGTTACAGCCATACCGGGTACCACGGTTAACTGGTACACGGCAGCCACCGGCGGCTCGCCCATATTTACCGGGAGTAATTTTACCACCCCGGTTTTAAATGCTACAACAACTTATTATGTTGGTGCTATGCATGCGGGCTGTACAGATGAATCTGCCCGTACAGCTGTGGTAGTCACCGTTAACCAGATCCCTGCGGCACCTGTTATCGCCAATAACAATATTACTATTTGTCCCGGTGCCACAGCCACCTTTGCTGCTACGGCCGTGCCTAATGTAACCATCAACTGGTATGCTACCGCAATAGGGGGTACATCGATATTCACGGGCAACAACTTTACCACCCCCGTTTTAACCACTACAACAAGTTACTACGCCGAGGCAGTTGCAGGCGGTACCTGTATAAGCCCGGTACGCACGCAGGTAACCGCCACGGTTAGCCCGCTGCCAGCAACACCGGCCTTAATTGCCGGTAATGCAACCATTTGTGCCGGCGATGTAGCAGTGCTTTCAATAGCTTCGCCGGTTGCAGGGCAAACCTACAATTGGTACACTACCGCAACAGGCGGCACCCCGGTTTTTACAGGGGTTAACTTTACAACGCCCGCCCTTACCGCAAATACATCTTACTACGCCGAAGCGGTGAATGCTACCGGCTGCCCAAGCAGCGCACGTGTACAGGGTACCGTAACAATTTCACCAAAACCTGCCGATGCGGTGTTAACTGCCAACAACTTAACTGTGGCTGCAGGTGCAACCGCCACCATCAGCGTTACCAACGCGCAAACAGGTGTTACATACAACTGGTACACCTCTGCAACTGCATCAACCCCGATATTTACCGGTACAACGTTTACCACCCCGGCACTTTTTAGCACTACAACTTATTATGTTGCGGGTACCAATGCTACAGGTTGTGTATCGGCTAACCGCACCGCTGTAACTATTAACGTAACCATTAATAACAACTCGCCCTGCGTTTTTGCCAATGCGCAAACCAGCACGGCCAATGGTATATGTATAGGTTGTTCGGTTGATAATGGCGCCTTAGCTACCGATGCCGATACCACAACGGCATCAACCATCCACGTTGTGGCGGGCTTATTAGGAGGTTACGCCGAGCAGTCTTTACAATTCCAAACCCCGGGTTTTGCGGGCGATATGGTAAAAGTAGTTTTGCAAAGCCCCGTTAACCTGGCCGATGTTGGCTTATTGGGAAGCGTTTCCATTTCGCTTTACAACGGTGCAACGCTGGTAGCCACTTATCCGCTTGACAATAACCTGCTTACCGTACGCGCCCTTGGTGGTACCAACCGCTATTCAGTTTTGGTGCCTGCTACCGGTAACTACGACAGGGCAATTGTACGCCTGAATGCTGGTGCTACGGGTTTGCTTACTTCCTTACAGGTTTACTATGCTATTCAGCAATTTCCTGTACCTGTATTTGCAAATGCCGCTCCCGAGATCTGTAAAGGCAGCCCGGCGGTATTAACCGTAAGTAACCCGGCAAACGGAACCATCAACTGGTATGCTACTCCAACCGGGGGCACATCACTATTTACAGGCGCAACCTTTACCACACCAAACTTAAACGCCAATACTACCTACTATGTAGATTATACCAGGGGCACCTGTACAGGCTCTGTGAGGTACCCAATAACTGTTTTAGTTAACGATCCGCCTGTTAAGCCTGTCGTAAACCCGGCAAGCGCAACTATTTTTGCCGGCCAAACTACAACATTTACCGCGCAGGCAGCCAACGGTGCAACAGTAAAATGGTACGTAGCTGCAACAGGCGGCACAGCCATATTTACCGGTAATACCTTTACGACACCGGCACTATCGGCAAATACTACTTACTATGCCGAATCGTCTTTAGGGAATTGTATATCTGTCGACCGGACACCGGCGCCGGTAACTGTTACGGCCATCACCATACCTGATGTTACCGTAACGCCGCCTACACAGGCGGTTAACCCCGGTGCAACGGCAACGCTAACAGCAAGCTCCACTACACCGGGTGCTGTTTTTAACTGGTACACAACATCAACCGGTGGTACAAGCGTATTTACCGGGCCAACATACACAACGCCAACCAATTTTAATAATACTACTTATTATGCCGAGGCATCAATCCCGGCAACGGGAGCGGTATCGGCAACGCGTGCACCGGGGGCAGTTACCATTAATACACTTGCGGTTAACCCTGTGCCTTGCGACGCAGCTATTAGCCAAACCAATGCCGTAAGCGGTACGCTGTGTGTGCTTTGCGGGATCAGTAATGAAAATGGCTCTGTCGATGTAGACCGCAACACCTTTGCACAATTAAATACTCCGGTTGGTTTATTAGGCGGTTATTCACAACAAATCCTGCGCTTTGCTAATACAGGCAGGGTAGGCGATAGTGTGATAGTTGAGCTGGGTATCCCCGGATCTTTAGCCAGCGTAGGGGTGCTGTCGCAGATAAGCCTTGCTACGTACAATGGAGCTACCTTTAATAACGACCGTTTCAATTTAGATGGATCGACCATTTCTGTGACCTTGTTAAACGGCACCACCCGTTTCCGTATAGCATTCAAGGCTACCGCCGATTTTGATAGGGTGGAGATCAGGTTAAACTCGGGCGTAGCCGGCGTATTGAGCGCGCTTAATATTTATGATGCCGCGCAGGAAGTTGCCGCACCTGTTATTGCAGTGGCAAGCGTAACCGCCTGCCAGGGTACACAAGCTACCTTAACAGCAACAGTTCCGGCACATGTAACCGTTAAATGGTATACAACTGCAACAGGTGGCACGCCAGTATTTACAGGCGCGGTATTTAATACCCCGGCTTTAAACGCCACAACCACTTATTACGCCGAAGCCAGCCGCACCGCCGATGGTTGTACGCAAATAACCCGCACACCGGTAACCGTAACCGTTACACCGGTGCCGAACGCCCCGGTAGTAACCAACCCAACCGCCACAGTATGTGCAGGCCAGCCTGCTACCTTCACTGCACAGGCGGTTGCCGGTGTCACTTTTAATTGGTACACTACACCGGCCGGTGGTACGCCAGTGTTTACAGGTGCCGCCTTTACTACACCTGCATTAACCCAAACTACCAGCTATTATGTTGAAGCTGCCGGTGCGGGGGCATGTGGTAGCTCTACCCGCACGCAGGTAACTGCCAACGTAACTTCGGCACCATTGGTTCCGCAGGTGGCGCAAAATCCTACACAAACCTGTTCAGGCACATCGGCTGTACTTACTGCTACCTCAACACAGCCGGGTGTCACCTTTAACTGGTATACCGCAGCAACCGGTGGCACGCCAGTATTTACAGGCGCGCAATTTACAACGCCAACATTGACGGCTAATACTTCCTACTTTGTTGAAGCATCGTCAGGTACCTGCGTAAGTGCAACAAGGGCCCAGGCCGATGTAGTAGTTAACCCTGCACCGGTAGCGCCAACCCTCGTAGTAACCCCAACGGGCGGGCAGATCCAATCCGGGCAAACCGCAACTATTACGGCATCATCAACCACAGCAGGGGCTACCTTTAACTGGTACACGTCGGCAAGTGGTGGTGTGCCCATATTTACAGGTGCTACCTTTACTACGCCAGTTTTAACATCCAATACTACCTATTATGTAGAAAGCGCGCTGGCAACAGGTTGTACCAGCCCAACCCGCACTGCGGTTACCATTAAGGTTAACCCGATATTTTCTACCGCGTGTGATTTTGGGTCGACCCAAACTATCGATATCAACGGCCTTTGTATAGGCTGTACGGTGACCAACCCGAGCAATGCTGCGGATGCGGATACTACTACCGCCAGCCAGATCAACGTACCATTAGCCGCATTAGGTGCCTATGCTGCGCAAACGCTAATATTTGCAGATGGGGGCCTGGCGGGCGATACCGTTACCGTCAAGATCAACGTTCCGGCCAACCTGGCTACGGTTGGTTTGCTTGATCAGTTACAGATTGCTTCATTTAACGGTGCCACCTATAACGGCGACCGCATAAACCTAAACAATAGCCTTATCCGCATACAATTATTATCCGGCGGTACAACTGCACTCGTCAAGTTTGTACCAGGTGCCGCATTCGACAGGGTAGAAGTAAGGCTGAATAGCACTGTAGCTTCTTTATTGAATTCGGTAAGTATTTTCTTTGCCAGCAAGCAGGTTTCGGCCCCAACCCTTACGGCCAACACGGTCAATATATGTGCAGGCAGCACAGCAACGTTCACGGTAAGTAACCCTAAAGCCGGGATAACTTACAATTGGTATGCAACCGCGACAGGTGGTGTGCCAATAACCTCTGGCGCCTCATTTACAACTGGGGCATTATCGGCAACTACAACCTATTATGTAGAAGCTGTGCGCACTTCAAATGGTTGTGTTAACCCAAATAGGGTAGCCGCCACCGTAAATGTTACCCCGCTGCCGGTTAACCCGGTTTTGGCTGCCAACACGGCTACAATTTGCGCAGGCGATAACTTTACCTTAACCGTTACCAATGCCGCCGGTGCAACCGTGAGGTGGTACGATGCCGCAACAAATGGCACGTTATTATTCACCGGGCCAAGCTTTGTGGTATCGCCAATTGCTACCATGAGTTATTTTGCCGAGATCAGCAACGGTACCTGCGGCAGCGCGGCGCGTACACAAGCAACTATAACCGTTAACCCGCGCCCTGCTACACCGGCCCTGGCATCAACCAATGTACAGGTTTGTGCAGGCAGCGCAGCAACGCTGGTAGTTAGCACACCCGAGGCTGGGGTTAATTACAACTGGTACACTGCGGCAACCGGTGGTACATCTGTATTTACAGGGGCCAGCTTTACCACACCGCCAATTACTCAAAATACCACTTACTATGTAGAAGCTGCCAATAGCACCACTAATTGTACAAATAACGGTGGCCGCGTAGCTGTAAACATCAGTATCAATAATCAAATTGCAGTGCCAACGCTAAGTGCCGCTAATACCACTGTTTGTGCAGGCGGAAGCGTA
Source organism: Mucilaginibacter glaciei (assembly GCF_014773245.1). Classification (GTDB taxonomy): domain Bacteria; phylum Bacteroidota; class Bacteroidia; order Sphingobacteriales; family Sphingobacteriaceae; genus Mucilaginibacter; species Mucilaginibacter glaciei. The sequence continues at coordinate 31,509 of NZ_JACWMX010000011.1, forward strand.
ACATTAAGTGTGACTAACCCTGTTGCGGGTGTAACTTACAACTGGTATACTGCAGCAACGGGCGGTGCGCCGATATTTACAGGTATTACCTACATCGCTACTAACTTAACAGCCAATACATCTTATTTTGTTGAGGCAGCAAGTAACGGCTGTACCAGTGCCACACGTGCACAAACAAATGTTATCGTGCAACCGGTACCAACAGCCCCGCAAGTACAGGCAAATGCAGGCGGTACAAGTGTTTGTACGGGCGCATCGGCAACTTTAAGCATTGCCAACCCGCAAGCCGACCTGGTTTACCGCTGGTATGACGCTGCCACAGGCGGTACCTTAGTATACACCGGCACGGTATTCAATACCCCGGCGTTAACAGCTAACACTACCTACTATGTAGAGGCCGCCAGTGCAGGTAATTGTAATCCGTCTGCCCGTACTGCGGTAACGGTTACCGTTAACCCAACCCCGGCAGATCCAACCCTGGCATCGGCAACGCAAAGCGTTTGCAAGGGTAGCAGCGCAACATTGGCTGTGACCAGCCCGGTTGCAGGTATTACCTACCGGTGGTACGATTCACCGGCGCAAAACAATGTGCTTTTCACTGGTGCAACCTATGTAACAGGGCCGGTAACTGCTACCACTAATTTTTATGTAGCAGCCTTTAATGCTACCGGTTGCAGCAGTAATAACCTGGCAATGGTACAGGTAACCGTGCAAAACGCGCCCGATGCCCCGGTTATTGCCAATGGTAGCGCCGTAACAGCTTGTGCGGGATCTCAGGTTACATTAAACATAGCTAACCCACAGGCGGGTTATACTTATAACTGGTATAGTGCCATCACAGGCGGGGCGCCAATATTCACCGGCGTAGCATTTACCACACCTGCATTAAATAGTAACATCAGTTATTATGTTGAAGCGATAAGCGATGGCGGATGCGCATCGGCTACCCGTACCCGTGTTGATATAACCGTGCAGCCTGCACCGGCAACACCAACGCTATCCACAACAGCGGTAACCATCAATTACAATCAAACAGCTACCATCAGCGTAAGCGCACCGGTAGCAGGGGTTACTTACAATTGGTATAATGTGGGTACCGGCGGTACAGCTATATTCACGGGCACTACGTTTACCACGCCGAATTTAACCGCAACCACTACTTATTACGTAGAGGCGGTATCCGGCACATGTACATCACCAAGCAGAGCACAGGTAACGGTTACCGTTACTTTAGCAACCCCACCGAACATCGTAGTTACCCCGCCGACACGTACCGTGGCTTCAGGTCAGACAACTACGTTCACGGCATCGTCGAGCACACCTAATGCTACATTCGATTGGTACACCACACCGACAGGTGGCACGCCGATATTCAGCGGGGCTAACTTTACTACCCCGCCGATAACAGGTGATGTAATTTACTACGCCGAGGCTACGGATCCTGCCACGGGTGCAAAATCAACCACACGTGCAACAGGTACAGTTACGTTGGCAACCCCGCCAAACATCGTAGTTACCCCGCCAACACGCACCGTAGCATCAGGGCAAATTACCACGTTTACAGCATCGTCGACCACGCCTAACGCTACGTTCGATTGGTATACAACACCAACAGGAGGTACGCCGATATTCAGCGGGGCAAACTTTACCACCCCGCCGATAACAGGTAACGTGATTTACTATGCCGAGGCTACCGATCCTGCCACGGGTGCAAAATCAACCAGGGCAACCGGAACCGTTACGGTAACTGCAGCAACGCCGCCAAATGTTGTGGTTACGCCACCGGTAAGGGCCGTTACTACCGGGCAGACCACCACATTTACGGCATCGTCAACCACGCCAAATGCAACGTTCGATTGGTATACCACACCGACAGGAGGCACGCCGATATTTAGCGGGGCAAACTTTACTACCCCGCCTATAACAGGTGATATAATATACTACGCCGAGGCTACCGACCCTGTCACCGGTGCAAAATCCACCAGGGCAACTGGAACCGTTACTTTAGCAACGCCACCTAATATTGTCGTAACCCCGCCAACACGCACTGTGGCAGCAGGTCAGACAACTACCTTTACAGCATCATCAACTACGCCTAACGCTACATTCGATTGGTATACCACGCCAACCGGAGGGACACCGATATTCAGCGGGGCAAACTTTACCACCCCGCCGATAACAGGTAATGTGATATACTACGCCGAGGCTACCGATCCTGCCACGGGTGCAAAATCAACCAGGGCAACCGGAACCGTTACGGTAACTGCAGCAACGCCGCCAAATGTTGTGGTTACGCCACCGGTAAGGGCCGTTACTACCGGGCAGACCACCACATTCACGGCATCGTCGACCACGCCAAATGCAACGTTCGATTGGTATACAACATCAACCGGTGGTACGCCGATATTCAGTGGGGCTAACTTTACCACGCCGCCGGCATTCGGTAATGTGATCTACTATGCTGAAGCTACGGATCCGGTTACGGGTGTCAAATCGGCCACCCGTGCAACAGGTACAGTAACCGTAACCGCGGCTAACCCGCCGGATGTTGCCGTAACGCCGCCAACCCGTGCTATCAGTGCTAACCAGTCTACCACGTTTACTGCCACGTCATCAACAGCGAATGCCGTGTTCAACTGGTATACCACGCCAACGGGGGGTACGTCAATATTTACAGGGGCCAACTTTACCACACCGTCATTGAATGCAAACACCATTTACTACGCCGAGGCGACAGACCCGGTAAGCGGGCTCAAATCTGTATTCAGGGCGACAGGTACGGTAACTATAAATGACGATATCGTTTTTGTACCGAACGCCTTTACACCAAACGGCGATGGTAACAACGATGTGCTGTTCTATTATGGCAGTAACATTCAAAGGGCCACCTTCTCGGTTTATGATCAGTGGGGCGAGCTGCAGTTCCGTTCAACCAGCTTAAACAGTGGGTGGGATGGTACCTACAAGGGGCGCAACCAGCCGGTAGGTGTGTATGTGTACTACATAGAAGCTGTGATGAACAGCGGCCAAACCATCAAACGAAAAGGTACCGTAACCCTATTGAGATAACTAATCAGCAAACATCACCTAAATAAAATCTGCTCACATGAAAAAGTCAATCATCATATTAATGGCAATGCTGCTCCAGTTTGGGGCAGCAACCCGCCTTATGGCACAGATAGATCCGCATTTTTCACAATACTATGCCTACCCGTTATACCTTAACCCGGCATTAACAGGTATCATTAACGGTGATACCAGGGTAAACGCTAATTTTAAAAACCAGTACGCCAATATTAATAATGCCTATCAAACCGGCGCATTATCGGTTGACTACCGCCCGTCGGAAAAGGTGGGGTTGGGCTTTAACGTTTTAAACCAGGCAGCGGGAGATATCGGTTACAATTATTTTGCAGCTTACGGCTCATTCGGGTATGCCATCCAAGTATCTTCTGATGGGTATAAAAAAGTAAGTTTTGGCGTACAGGCAGGTATTATTAACCGCAGCTTTGACCCGGGCAAGGCACAGTTTGGCAGCCAGTTTAATCCCGGCAGCGGTTTCGATCCCACACTCCCCAGTAATGAAAATTTCCTGAATACTAACGCCACCATATTTGACGCAGGCGCAGGCGTATTTTACTATGACGGCGACCCGCTGCACAATGCCAATCTATTTGCCGGGTTCAGCGCGTCGCACCTTTCAAGATCTAAAGATCCCTTTGCAGTTGATGGCAGCCGGGCTATCCTGCCCGTTAGGTATACGGCCCATGCAGGTGTGCGCCTCAGGGCTTCAGAATACTTTGATGTGATACCCCATGCCATTTATATGCGCCAGCAAAAAGCGCAGGAGCGGGCCATTGGCGCCTACACCGAGTATAAGCTACCCAGTGATAAGGGTTTGATATTGGGCGCCATGTATCGTTTTCAGGATGCTGCCATTGCTAATGTAGGCTACCATGTAAACAGCCTCATTATCGGTGCCAGTTATGATTTCAATACCTCGTCACTCAACCGGGCCACATTTGGGCAGGGCGGGTTGGAATTATCTATCAGCTATGTGTTCCGCAAGCGTGTTAACGAGCCCGAACCTATTTGCCCAAGACTGTAACCACCTTAACCTTCACTATGAAAAAGATAATATTTACCATCCTAATGCTCGCCTTGTTGCAGGGCGTAAATGCCCAATACAGCGGTAAAGACGACCCCAAGATATTAGGAGATAAGGCCTTTAATAACAAGGATTACTATGAGGCTGCCTTTTATTATCGCAAATCGGCAGAGGGTTTAAGCTTGATTACCCGCCAGGCTATCCCTTACAGTGCCGGTAGTAAAAGTGTAACTAAAGGTAAGCCGGAGGATAGGGCCTACATCTGCTTCAAACTGGGCGAATCGTACCGCTTGTATGAAAATTACCTGGAGGCCGAGCCCTGGTATTACAGGGTGATGAATGAGAACTATGAAGCAAAGTACCCCTTAAGCAGGCTTTATTACGGTATTTGCCTGCGCGCCAACCAACGTTTTGATGAGGCCATTGCGCAGCTGTCGCAATTCAATATGGCTTACAAGGGCGATGCTAAGTATAACGCTTTGGCGGTTAAAGAGATAAGTAATTGCCGCTTTGCCAAAGAACAGTATCAATATCCCATCCTGATAGATGTAGCCAAACGCAAGGGCAGCTGGAACTCTGACGGATCTGACTACGCCCTGGTGCAGCGCGACGGTAATAACTACTTTACCTCATCGCGTTTTGTTAAAGAGGATAAGAAACACCTTAACCGGGTGTATAAAATCAGTAACGAGCGTTCTGCCGACCCTGCCGTGATCAAGTTCCCTGGGGATGATAGGATCAGCGACCTCGAATACGGCACCCCGTCATTTAGCGCGGACGGGCAGCGTATGTACTTTACCCGCTGGTTTAAAGAGGGGGTTAAAACTACCCATTACATTTATTGCAGCGCGTATAAAGACGGCAGCTGGCTGGCACCGCAAAAGCTTAATGCCAACGTAAATGCCGAAGGTTTTAATACCATACAGCCATCGGTAACGCGCGATGGTAAACGCCTTTATTTTACATCGAACAAACCGGGCGGGCAGGGGATGTACGATATCTGGTACGCCGACCTTGATAGCAACGGCAACCCTATCGGATCAACCAACCTGGGTAAGGAAATTAACACACCGATGGATGAGCAGGGTGCCTACTTTGATATAGCTAATAACAGGCTTATTTATAGTTCGAAAGGTTTTTTGGGCTTGGGCGGGTTCGATTTTTTTGAAAGCGTAAACGACGGCAGTGGCTGGAGTACCCCGCGCAATATGGGCTATCCTATGAACAGCGCTAAAGACGATCTGTATTACATGCCCGATAATAAGGAGGCCAATAAATTCTATATCAGCTCAGACAGGGAGTCTGATTGTTGCCTTAACCTTTTCGAGGTGTATGACAGGCGCCATTTACTCACCGGTTTAGTGGTTGATTGTGATACCCACATAGCTTTAGAAGGGGTGAAGGTAAGCTTTGTTGATTCGCTTTCTAAGCAAACGGTTAAAACTATGGTGCTGGGCAAGACAGGGCGTTACAGCTTTGATGTTACCACGCGCAGGCCTTACGGCATGGTGTTAGAAAAGGACGGCTATTTTACAAAAATACTCCCCGCGCCACCATTAGGCAAAACCGGCAGCGATACCTTATTTAACCCCGAGATATGCCTGCAGGCATTTAAGGTAGATAAGCCAATCACCATAAAAAATGTACTGTACGATTACAATAAGGCCACACTGCGGCCCGAATCTAAACTGGTGCTTAACGATCTGGTAACCATACTAAAGGATAACCCCGGGATAAAAGTAGAGCTGGGGTCGCATACAGATTCAAAAGGAACACAACCTTACAACCATAGGTTGTCGTATAAGAGGGCGCAGGCCTGTGTAGACTACATCATCAGCATGGGGGTGGCCGATAGCCGGATCTATGCCAAAGGCTACGGAGAAACAAAACCCATAGCACCTAACAAACTTGCCAATGGTAAGGATAATCCCGAAGGAAGACAATTAAACAGGCGCACGGAATTCACCGTGCTAAAATTACAATAGTTATGAAAAATCACGCAGCCAATTTAACCAGGCCAATCCTTAAAACAAAAGGCTTCAGCACCCTGCACATTGATATTTTCAATTTTATATTGATGGGAAAAACCAATCGTGAAATAAACATGATGGTCGGGTATTCAGAACGATCGCACGCAGTGGTCGACCACTCGCGCAAGGTGATGTATAAACTCCTCGCTTTAGAAGAGCTTTGCAAAAAGGATTACACAGTAAGGGTGGTTTACCCGCGCAACTACCAGTTTTGGTGGAAAAAGATCTTTAGCAAACACCACGATGCATTAATGGCAACAGCCATAGCGCCTGAATTTTATTAGCAGATAAACAGCACCATGCGGAAAAAAAGCCGCATGGTGATATGCTTATCTGATAATATTTACGTTGCCGGAAATAACGGTATCATCGTGTTTAATGATGTAATAGTAGCTGCCGCCCGATAGCTGCGCACCGTTATAACTGCCATCCCAGGCGTTGCTGTAAAAGCCGGTTGATCTGAAAACCTGCTGGCCCTGCCTGTTAAAAACAGTGATGATAACGTTGGTGTAGGCATCTACATTTTTAATGTTCCAGGTATCATTTATACCATCGCCGTTAGGGGTAAATACGTTAGGAATAGTTAACGAAAGATGGTCGGCACCAATAGTCAACACCCCCGGCAAGTACGTAAACAGGTAATTAGGGGATATTGCGCCACCCGCCGTTATTGGATATTGCCCCAAAGGCGACCGTGTTAAGGCTGTGGTGGTGACCATGGGCTGCCCCTCCAGGTCTGTAGCGTCTTCGTCATTAACAAAACCCTTATAGGTTACGGTTAATATAGGGTTCTCCGTCCCAAAATCCTTTTTGATATTATCGGCGGTCACCAAAAGTTTTACGGGTAATACTATAACATCTGATGCAAGATATTTAATATCGTAATTGGTTATTAAAAAGCCATCGCTCCCGGCAGCATCTGAAGGGATGGCAGCACCTTCGTAAACTTGTGCTTTCGCGCTCGGGTTAGCCCCGCGGCTGTACGTGAGCCTTACCGTTTTTATCGTATTACCATTTTTCAATATCCCGTCCGTTATTATAAATTTTGTTGATGCCGGTTCAGATTTTAATCTGGTGCCGTAGTTTTTTGTCACATTTACAGTTGCTATGGTAATGGGGGCAGGCTTCACAACACATTTGCTCAGGCTTACTAATCCATTTACTGCATCCTTGCTGCTTAGGGTGATGTTGCCGGTGTACTGCCCTGCAGCTGTTTTACCAGTTAACCTTACATAAACCGGTGTTGGCGGTAAGGTAGTTGTAGCCGGGTTTAATAACTCTCCGTTTGACCCCCTGGTTATCGTGACCAAATATGTTTTAGTAGTGAAACCATCCTGGGCGGTAACCTTAGTGGTGATGATTGTTTTGCCCGTTGCATTTAAAGGTATAGCGGCCGATGCCACGCCCCTTGCCAGTGCAATACCATTTACGGTAACGGTGGCATGTTCGTCATTGGTAATTACGGTTTGCCGCACGCTGCTCACCCCAGCAGCAATAGATGCCGTAAAGTTATTTGTGCCGGTAATAGGTGTAAGTGTAGCAAATGGTGTTAAATATAGCTGATCTATTTCTGCATCCGTTTTGCCGTCCTTATTCACAGTAACCGTGTAGTTTTTTATGCTAACCCCATCCGGTGCAATTATACGGGTGTTGATAACGGTGCTGCCTGCCGGGTTAAGTGGTATACTTGCAGATGCAACACCCGCTGCTGTTTTTACCCCATTAATAAATATAGTAGCATTTATATCGGCAGGGTTTATCGTTTGTTTCACGCTGGTTACCGATGAGATTACGGAGGTACGATAGTCTGCAGCTGATGTAGCAGTTAATTGTGCAGCCGGTGTGAGCGATATTTTATCGATCGCAGTATTGGTTGAACCATTTTTGCTGACGGTTATGATGATGTTTTTATGGGCAACACCATCCTGTGCCGTTATTTCGGTCTTAATGTCGGTGGTGCCTGATGCGTTTAATGGTATCGGGGCCGATGGCTGGCCGTTTAATACGATTGCACCATTAACTTTTATCGTACTGTTTTCATCGTCGGGCGCAAGGGTTTGCGTAATACTATTTACACCTGCATTTACAGATGTGGTATAGTTATCTGTACCGGGTACAGGTGTTAGCGTACAGCCCGGGTTTAATGTAATGGAGGCCACGCCGGTGTTTGATGAACCATTTTTGTTTATGGTGAGCAGATAGGCCAGGCTGTTCTTCCCATCTTCAGACGTTATTATGGTTACAATATTAGTTGGCCCGCTGGCATTTAACGCTACCGGCTTTGATGGCACGCCCGATTTAACAATAGCGCCGTTAACCTTTATAACTGCATGCGCATCACTGGATTCGGCAATTTGCTGCACGCTGGTTATTGCAGGGCTTACAGACGCGGTGTAGTTTAGGGTGCCTAATATGGGGTTGATAGTTACCGGCACATTCAAATATATATTAGCCAGCAAAGCGTTAGATGAGCCATTTTTGGATATTGTGATGGTACGTGTGTAGGTGGCTATTCCATTGGGTGCGGTAACTAAAATTTTAATATCGGTACCGCCGGTTATATTTAAGGGGAGTGCGTCTGAAAATGCCCCGGGCGCGACTACCGTGCCATTTATCCGTATGGTTGCCCGCTCATCGGCAGGGGACGCCTTTAACCTGACACTTGATACACCCGGGTTTACCGATGCCGTTAAATTAGGGCTGCCGGAAGCCGAAGTGATATAGGAGATGGGCGAGATCTCTAAAGAAGATAGGGTGGTGTTTGTATCAGACGATTTGGTTATCGTGATGGTATAGGTTTGGCTGACTACCCCATTTTGCGCCGTGATTAAAGTAGTAATAATAGTTTTACCTGTGGCATTTAACGTTATTGGTGTAGATACCTCTCCCGATCTGACCAACACCCCGTTCACTTTTATAGTGGCATTGGCATCGCTGCTGATTGCGGTTTGCTGTACGGTGTTTACCGATGCCTGTACGGTAGTTAAATAGTTGGTAGTACCCACGTTTCTGAACAGCGTAGATGCAGGGGTGAGCGAAAGTTGGTTAAGCCCCGCATTTGCAGATTTTGTGCTATTAACGCTAATGTTATACGTTTTAATAGTTACGCCGTCTTGCGCGGTAACCACTACGGGGATTAAGTTGATGCCGCTTACTAAAGCTATTGCCCCGGTTGATGTGCCTGATGGTACCACTGTTCCGTTTATTTTAACCACCGCGCCGGAATTGGTAGCTATAGGCTTAATGGTTATTGATTCGGTGTAAACGGTGGTGGCATAGTTAGTTGTTGTTTTTGAAAACGTAGGGCTTATAGTACCCTCACTGGTAACCAAGCCGGATAGCGTAGCGTCTGACGACCCCGCTCGTTTGATCTTGATGGTATAGCTTTTGGTAGTTGTAGTGTTTTGAGCCGTAACCACTATATCTATCATGTTATCGCCAGGGGTGAGGGGTATCGGCACAGATTCACTGCCGCTGGACAGGGCCTGGCCGTTCACCTTTATCGTAGCCAGCACTGATACCGCTACCGGTATAACCGTGATTTTATCGATACTGTTATCTACCGCTGCGCTGTAATTAAAATCGCCTGCACCGATTGTTTGCGTTCTCACTACGTCCGGGTTAAGATAGATGTGACTCAGCAAGGCATTGTCGGCGTTCAAATTAACCGCATCGCTAAAAGTTATATTGTTGGTACTTATTTCAAACCCTGCCGGGGCTGTTGCTAAAACCCCCGATTTTAAATTCGAGCCCGAAATATTGATCATTGCAGCATCAGACGGCGTACCGTAAACTGTGTTCACGCTTACAGTACGGGGATTGGCGACAATGGCAGGAATGGTTGGGTTTACGGTAAATTTAAAGGTGATTAAAGGGCAACCGGCCGATGTTGCGGTGATGGTGGCAATTTGTGGCGTGTTATTGTCATTTAAAGCTACAAATGGCGCAATGTTACCCATGCCTTTTGCAGGCAGCCCAATAGCAGGGTTATTGTTAACCCAATTATATGCACATCCAGTTGTAGGGAAGCTAACCAAGCGCGTGTAGGCACCGTTAGTAACCGTTTGATTAGTCTGCCCAAGTGCATCGGTGCAAACCGAACTCATAAAAAAAACAGTGATTAGGATCAGGATGTGTTTTAACTGGGCACTCACTGCGTTGTTAATAGGGGTTATTATATGTCTTTTTTAGCAAGTCACTAAAATACGAATATTTATGTTATTTATAATGCAATGATATTAGTGTTTTAGTGTTGATTTTTTAAAAAGAAACACCGATTTGGAGATTTGATTTCAACAAATGTTAAGTAAGTGCAGCCAATATTTATACTGACGGGTTGGGGTAGGCGTAAAAATCGTTGCCAAAATACTTTTCAACTGTATAACCCACGCTTTTTAAAAAATCTGCTGCTTCATTGGGCCCAATATTCAGTAAGCCCATTCTATGGGTATTATGCTCATAAAATATATGATGGATGCGTTTTTGCTGCAGTAACTTTTTTGCGCCAAATAACACCCAGGTGTCTGCACCTTCGGTGTCTATTTTTAATACGTCTATTGTTTCTATACCGTTTTCCAGGGCGTAACCGTCAAGCGTTATAACTGGGACTTCTACCGCGCCTGCATCTTCCATTATGGTAAAGCCGGCCCAGCTGGTCTGTTCGGCATCACCGCCTAAACTAAACTTTAGGATGCCGTTTTCTTTACCTGCGGCCGTTGCTACAATAGTTACGTTGTTTTGTAAATTATTTTTAGTGACGTTGTTTTTTAACGGCGCTAAAACGCCCGGCGACGCTTCAAATGCTATTGCTTTATTACCGGGTTTTTGCGCCGCCCAAAGGCAGGTATAGTAGCCATAATTAGCTCCAACGTCTATTAAAAGCCCACCCTTTTCGGCCAGTTTTATAATGTCGCGGGTGAGGTCTAATTCGTAAAAGCCATTAAAAATGATCGATTTATGCCCGTAGTCTGTTTTGGATACGTCGAGTTTAACCTGTTTGTTAAATTCGAGGGAAATGTTTTTGTCATGCACATTCTGAAACAGATCATAAAGTTTACAGGTAACCCTTGCCCTAAGGGATAACGGATAGATACACCGCGTAAAAAAAAACATGCTAAAAAAATTATTGGTTAGTATACGTTTTGCAAGGAGGGCTCGAGCATGGTTTACGTATGCACCAAAAGTAATAAAGACAAGTAACACGGCAAATTTTCTAAGAAACTCTAATTAATTTCTAAGTAAATTTTAATAAAATGAGCATAAATTCTAATAAGTAGGGTTGCTATGATGTAATTACCTAACTATTTATGACGCCATCTTAAGAACACTACGGCGGTGTAACCGCCTGCATGTTTCAATGCTTCGATTTTACAGACGCCCAGGTCAGGGTGTGCATCCGGCACAACATAAAAATCTTGTACCTTAACTTGTTGTTTTTCTTGAAGTTAAATTGTAGATTTAGGCTAACCAAACTAACCTGTACCAATTTATGAAAACCGTTAAACACATCCTTGCCCGTAAGGGGAGCGACGTTATTGCCGTTGCCGCCAGCACCACCGTGCTAAACGTTTTGAAACTGATGGCCGAAAAAAACATCGGCTCTGTAGTTGTTAAAGATGGTGAAAAGTACCTGGGCATGGTAACAGAGCGTGATTACGCACGTAAGATCATCCTGATGGGCAAACACTCTGACGATACCACTGCCGGCGAGATCATGAGTAACGACTTGCCGCACATCACCCCAAAATCAACTATAGACACCTGTATGTTGATGATGAGCGAGAAGAACATCCGCTATCTGCCCGTGTTTGACGAGGCCGAATCGCTTTGCGGGATCATTTCCATTAACGATGTGGTTTACGAAACCATCCACTCGCAAAAAGAAACTATCGACCAGCTGCACAGCTACATTCACAGTTAAGGTTAAAAGTTTGAGGTTAAAAGTCTACGCCTCAACTAAGCCGGTACTATATTTATCTTAACGGTTAACATTAAACTAACAGCAAATGACTTAATTTGCTGTTAGTTTAATAGTGATTGTACAGCAAACCGGCATGTTTAATTTTACCAGGAAGTTTTTTATGTGGTGCTTACTCATCACCGCGTGCTTCGCCGTGGTGGCTCAAAATAAAGTCGCCCAGTTGGCAGATTTTAAACAGGTGCAGTCGCTAAGTTTGAAACAGCCTGATGCTGCCCTAATCGTACTCAAAAAAATGCAGGCCCATGCTGTTGATGCAGGTGATAACGTAACGGCCGCCACCTGCCTGCAAAAAATGGGGCAGATCTGTTACACACAGGGCCATTTTGCCCAGGCCCTTGATTTTTATCAGCACGCTGACAAGCTTTTCGATAAAACACAAAACAAAAACCTGATAGCCGCTAACCTGAGCGAACTGGGTACGCTGTATTACTATAACAAACAGCCTAACCTATCGCTATCGCTTTATAACAGGGCGTTGGGGCTTTACAAGCAAACCAATAACCTAAAGGGGCAGGCCGGGATACTGGGCGATATAGGGCATTTTTACGAAAAGAGCCATCAATACGACAGCGCATTTTATTATCAGCGGCAGGCGTTAAAAAACTACAGTAATCTAAATTCTAACGGTGGCTCGGCCAAGATCTATGAAAACCTGGGCAGTATTTATGAAGACCTGGCCAAATACGATTCGGCGTATAGCTGTTTTAACCGCTCGCTGCAACTTTACCGCGCTGATGGTAACGAAACCGGGACGATAGAGGTGATCAATAACCTGGGCGATATCCTGCGGAAAACGGGCCGGTATAAAGAGAGTGTAATGCTATCGCGCCGGGCCTTGAAACTGGCTGAACAGAGCGGAAATACTTATGAGATGGCAGCAGTAACAAAGGACCTGGGCAAGGAGTATGAGCTAATGGGGCGGTTAGACAGCGCTTTTCATTTTGTAGAACTGAGCCGCAAGTACTCGTTAGAAATCTACTCTAAAGAAAGTGTTAACCAAACGGCCGTTTTACAGGTTTTGTATGATATTAATAAGAAAAGCGACGAGATAAACCGGCTCAATAATATCCGTAAGATAAACCTGATCATCACCGCAGCGGTGGTGGTTGTCGTGTTGCTGCTTTCGGCATTGGGTTTAGTGGTATTTAGCCGGCAACGCCTTAAAATAAAAGAACAGCATGCACAGGCCAGGCAAAAAGAAGCACAGCATGAACTGGTGCAACTGGAGTTGAAAAACCGGCGACTGGAAGAAGAGGGGCTTAAACAGCAACTGGATTTAAAGGGCCGGGAATTATCTGCCTACACCTTAAACCTCATCCGGAATAACCAGTTGCTGGATAGCTTGCGCAGTACCTTGCAGGCAATGGTAAAAGAAGATAAGCGCGATCAAAAAAAGCAAATGCAGCAGATCATCTTACAGATCAACGAAAGCTTTAACCACGACCAGCCCTGGAAAGAGTTCACCGCCGCATTTGAGCAGGTGCACCAAAGCTTTTTCGATAACCTGAAAAAACAAAGCAGCGACCTCACCTCGGCAGATATCCGCCTCATTACGCTATTAAAGATCAACCTTGATTCAAAGGATATGGCGGCGCTTCTGGGCATCTCCATGGATAGTCTTCGGGTATCGCGGTACCGCCTGCGTAAAAAATTGAACCTTACGCAAGGCGATAATTTAACCGCATTTATCCAGGCACTCTAAATTTGCTTTTCGGTTAATTTAGTTAGTTATGAAAATGCTTGTGCGTGTTAACACTAACTTAATGTAACGGTAATAAAACCATAACGGCGTTTTTAAAACTAATTATATAATTGATTATCAATTATATAAGATAATGTGTTGCTTTTGTATATACGGCCTTTGTAACGCTGTTGCCTTCCTGTAACGCCTAAAGTTTTTTTTGTAATTGGATATGACACACCTTTGCGGCATCAAATAAAATTGAATTTAACTGCAATTCCATATCCGTCACAATGAATAAATTTTTACAATTCTTATTTTCGTTTTTACTTTTGGCAGGTGCCGCTGGTGCAACAACAATTAAAGGTAAAGTTTACGACAAAAACTCCGGCGAACCTTTAGTAGGCGCCAGTGTTTCGTTAGCCGGCAAGGGCACCAGCACCGGGCTGGATGGTTCTTTCGAATTTAAAGGCTTAAAACAGGGTACTTACACGCTCCAGGTATCTTATATCACTTACAAGACCATTACGCAGCAAATCACGGTATTGAAAGAGGATAATGAGAAACTGAGAATCTACATGGAGTATGCCAGCAAAAACCTGAACGAAGTTACGGTAACCGCACGGGGCAACGGATCGACAGAGCGTGATGCCCGCCGTATAGAGCAAAATTCTACCCAGGTAATGAACATCGTATCGGGCCGTGCCATTGAGGTATCGCCCGATTTGACAGTGGCTAACGTTATCCAAAGGGTATCTGGTGTATCTGTCGAGCGTAACAGCAACGGCGATGGCCAGTACGCTATTTTACGCGGTATGGATAAACGCTATAACTATACCTTGGTAAACGGCGTAAAGATCCCGAGCCCGGATAATAAGTATCGTTACGTACCGTTGGATCTTTTCCCGTCAGATCTGTTAGAGCGTTTAGAAGTTTATAAAACCCTTACACCAAACTTAGAGGGCGACGCCGTTGGTGGAGCCGTTAATATGGTGATGAAGAACGCGCCCGATCGTTTCCAGGTAAATGCCAACATTTCATCAGGCTACAGCCAGCTTTTCTTCGACAGAAAGTTTACAAGTTTTGATGCTTCGGGCATTAACAGTAAATCACCTTATGAATTAAACGGCCGCAATTACAACGCTACCCAGGCCGATTTTGCCAAAGGTACACTGGCTTACACCTCAAAAAAACCTGCGCCAAACGTCATCGGTAGCATGTCTATCGGCCAGCGGTTTTTTGATAGCAAATTGGGCGTTATTGTAGCAGGCAGTTATCAAAATACCTACAGGGGAAGCAACAGCACATTTTACAACTCGGCCGTAACCGGTACAGATGCTTTTGCAGTTATTACAAGTAAAAGCTACCGCGAATATTCTGAACAACAAAAACGTTTAGGCTTGCACGGCAAGGTCGATTACGTTTTTGATAAGAACAACAAAATCAGCCTGTACAATGTGTACGTTAACCTGCAAAACCAGCAGCTGCGCGATGCCGTAAGCACTACCTATAATGGTGTTTATGACCCGGCAGTAGGTAATGCCGAATTGGGTTATACTACCCGCAGCCGCTTAACCAAGCAGGAAATTTATAACAGCACCCTGCATGGCGATCATAAATTCTTCGACAATAAATTCAAGGTGCAATGGTCGGCCGTATATTCATCAGCCCGTAACGAGGTGCCTGATAATACCACTATCAGCCTGAACGGATTAGAGCGTAACTTTGTAGATACCCGCACTTCGCTGGTCAATACATCGCCCG
Organism: Mucilaginibacter glaciei; assembly: GCF_014773245.1. Taxonomy (GTDB): domain Bacteria; phylum Bacteroidota; class Bacteroidia; order Sphingobacteriales; family Sphingobacteriaceae; genus Mucilaginibacter; species Mucilaginibacter glaciei. The sequence goes on from NZ_JACWMX010000011.1 coordinate 47,072, forward strand.
TTAACCGCCGTTGGGAACGTAATACGGATGAGGATAAGGCCGGCTATTTAGACCTGACCTATACCTTTAATGCAGGTAGCGGTAAATTAGACCTGAGTGCAGGTGGTTTATACCGCGATAAACAACGCAGCAGCTTTTTTAACAATTATACCCTTGCACCAACTGCAGCGCATGCAGGCGACCTGTACGGTGTAAACTTTCAAAACTACACTGATATTGCATTGGTGGTAAGCAACCCAACCGGTGCGGTGAGCAACCCTTTAACTTATGATGCCAGCGAAAAAACCGGCGCGGGTTACGGTATGTTCAAATACACGAATGATAAGTTAGAAGTTGTGGGCGGTGCGCGTGTGGAGCACACTAACCAGGGGTATAACCTGCTTTTCCCGGCGGGCGAAACCAACCCTACAGGCAGCCAGATCTATACGGATGTATTACCCAGCTTAACCGCTAAATATCACTTAACAGATAAGGCACAGTTACACGCATCATACTACAAGGCAGTAAACCGCCCCGGTTTTTACGAAATAGTACCGGGCAAAGTAATTAACGAGGAGTACCAGGAACGTGGTAACCCTAACCTGAAACGCGCCCTTGCAGACAACTACGATTTGCGTTATGAACTGTTCCCGGGTGCATCAGAGCAATTATTAATAGGCGCATTTTACAAAAGGATTAAAGACCCTATCGAGTACACCTTCCAGGCAGATGCCGTACGCGGTCAGGATATATTTTACAGCCCGGGTAACTTTGGTACAGCCAACAACTACGGTGCCGAATTAGACTACATCAAGTTCTTTAACAAAATAGGCATCAAGGCTAACTATACCTACACGCATTCGCGTATTACCACCCCAAAAACATCCCGCCGTATCAACGCCACAACCGGCGATATCGAAGCATTTTTGGTTAACCAGTCGCGCCCGCTATATGGCCAGTCGGAACATATTGCCAATATGTCGTTATTATATAAAGACACCAAAAGGGGTTGGGATGTACAGGTGGCAGGCGCTTATACCGGCCCGCGTATCAACACCGTATCGCAGTTCTTAAATAACGATCTGTATCAGCAGGGCTTTATCCAGATGGATGCATCTGCCGAGAAACGTTTTAAAAGCAACTTCAGTGTGTTTGTAAAAGCGGGTAATATCTTAAACACACCAACTAAATTGTTTATCAAAGGAACAAACCCCGCTAATGATAAGATCAAAGAAGACCTGGTTACCAACGGCCGCACACTGATCCGTGCCGATTACTACGGCCAAACCTATTTATTGGGGGTTAGATACAAATTCAATTAATACATAACAGATACCTACTTTTAAATATATCAAAATGAAATTAAAGCAAATTATAACAGCACTGGCATTAGCATCGGCCATGTTTGCCGGTTGCCAAAAGGCCAATAAATTTGTTGATACCACCCCCACGGATGGTACGGCTATTGGCGAAGTATCGGGCGTATGGACAAGGGGAAGCACCCATTTGATCAACGGCGATATCATCATCCCCGAAGGTAAAACCCTCACAATTGAAGAGGGTGTAACCGTGATAATGGATACGCTTAAAAAGCCCGAGATTGTAGTAAAGGGTAACTTATACGCTTTAGGTACCGATGCCAATCCGGTGAAATTTACAGTGAATGACCTGTATAAAACCGACGCCAAAAAATTCGGTAAACTTTGGGGAGGCATTTTAGCCGGCCCAACCTGTACCGAACTGGTGTTAGATCATGTCATATTAGAATATGGCGGCGCCACCACATCAGATGCATCCACCTCTGTTAAAATGGGTTTATATAAGGCAGTGGCCGGCGAAAACCTGCCTGCGCTATGGTTCTCTAACGTTAATGGCCGTTTGGTAGTGCAAAACAGCATCATCCGTAACTTTCAGGAAGATTGCACATACATTGAGGGTGGCAAGATCATCTTTGCGAATAACGTATTTTACACCACCGGCGTAACAGGCGGCGAGGCCATGAACTTTAAATCGGGATGTTTGGCAGATGTTGCTTATAATTTGGTTTACAGCACTAACACCAATGCTTTGAAACTTTCCAACGCGGGCGACCGTACCCCACAGGCTTACATCATTGCGTACAACAATACCATGGTAAACACCGGTTGGAGAAGGCCCACTGCCAAAGGTGGTTCTATTTGGTTAGAGGCTACTGTGCGTGCCGATTTGTATAACAACCTTTTTGCTAACACTCGTTTCGGCGTAAAAAGAGATCCTAAAAAGCCGGAAGACGCCCGTTCGGTTTATAAGAACAACTGGTATTACGGTTTCGATCAAACTACGGTTAACCAGTTCCAGCCGGGTAGCAATGATGTGGTTGCAGGTGTAAATGATGTGATCAGTAAAGTTGCCGGTGCAAATGACCCTAAATTTGTTAACTACCCTCTAAATACGCCGGTGAGCAACGCAGTTTATAACACTGCCTGGGATTTCCACTTAACAGGTAACTCGCCAGCCTTATCAACAGGCATTACAACCTTTACCCGCCACCATGCAGGTGGTATTACTATGCTTAACGGAATTACCTATGTATCGCCTGCACCGGCTATGTTTGTAGGTGCTTACGGTACAAAACTTTAATTGACTGATGAAGAAACTTCAGCTCATAAATATTGCTGTATTAGCCCTTTTTGCCTCAGCATGTGCACAAACTATTGACAAGACCTTGCCTTATGCTAACCAGCCCGAAATAAAACCGGCGGTGATTACCGAAAGTGTGCGGTTTGACACAGATGACCCGGCCATATGGGTAAACAAAGCCGACCCGGCAAAGAGTTTGGTTATTGGCACCGATAAAGCTGCCGACGGAGCGCTGTATGTTTTCGGGTTAGATGGTAAGATCATTAAAGATAAAGTAGTACGTGGCCTGCAGAGGCCAAACAACGTAGACCTGGCTTATGGCCTGATGCTGAATGGCAAACCTACCGATATTGTTATCACTACCGAGCGTATCACCCATAAACTGCGCATCTATTCGTTGCCTGACATGAAACCGGTGGATAATGGCGGCATCGATGCGTTTGTTGGAGAAGAGGGTTTCGAGTTTCGCGATTTGATGGGGATCTCGATCTATACCGCTAAAGATGGCAAAATGTACGCCATAGCAGGCCGTAAAAGTGGCCCTAAAACAGGTGGTTACCTTTGGCAGTACCTGCTGCAGGATGATGGCACCGGCAATGTAAAAGCTACATTTGTGCGCAAGTTTGGCGAATACAGTGGCAAAAAGGAAATTGAATCCATTGCGGTTGATAACGAGTTAGGCTACATCTACTACTCTGATGAGCAGGTAGGGGTGCGCCAGTATTATGCTGACCCGGAAAAAGGGGATAAGCAATTGGCTATTTTTGGTACAACAGGTTTCGCTGCTGATCATGAAGGCATTTCGATATACAAGTTAACACCAACCACGGGTTATATCCTGGTTTCTGACCAGGGCGCCAACCGTTTCCAGATCTTTAGCAGGGAAGGGGCGGCAGCCAACCCTTACGAGCACAAGCTATTAAAGGTAGCCAACGTAGCCGCCCGCCAAAGCGACGGGTCTGACGTGGTGAACGTGCCTTTAAACAGCACTTTTAAGCACGGTTTATTTGTGGCCATGAGCGATGATAAAACATTCCATTATTACCGCTGGGAAGATATAGCCGGCAAAGAATTAAAAGTAAAAAATTAGAGATTTTTAGAGATTTATATAACCCGTTTGCTATTTGCAGACGGGTTTTTTTGTGGCTAGGTTTATCATTCTAAATCGCTTGAAACCAGTTTTTTAAAGCTGGTGTTACATCTTTTTGCTGTGGCTCGTAGGGCGAAGAAGTAAATTTTTCTAAACAATTTGCGTTTTAAAAAAGTTATAAAAGCACAGTTAAATTAAAATAGAAAGCGATATAGAAAAAAAATTACGCATTAACCAAGTTGAAAATCATAATAGAAATAACATGAAAAAATCACTTTTAATGGTTGGCGCAGTTTTAGCAATTAACTTAACTGCCAGCCGCGTATTCGCCCAAACACAAGATACGACGAAGAAAACGACGACCACTACCACCACAACAGAGGGTGCAGCTGATGTAGTAGGTGCATTGGCAAGCAATGCCGATTATTCCACCGCTTTAGCAGCCGTAAAGGCAGCAGGGCTGGATGCCACACTAAAAATAGGCGGCCCGTACACCATATTTGCGCCAAATAATGTAGCGTTTAGTAATTTACCTGCAGGTAAATTGGATAGTTTGCTGAAAGACCCTGCCGCGTTAGGTACGTTATTAAAAGGCCATGTGGTGACAGGTAAATACGGCAAAGCCGATATTATTAAAGCGCTTAATGCCGGTAAAGGTAAAGCCAGCCTGACCACAATTGATGGCCAGCCGTTGACCTTAACGTTGGTAGGCAGCAAGCTGCAATTAACCAACGCTTCAGGTGGTTCGGCGCAAGTTACCTTGTTCGACCTGATAGGTGCCAACGGCGTGGTGAACGGCATTAATGGCATCTTAGCCCCGGCCAAGAAATAAGTAGTAATATCAATAATTAAGTAACAACAAAAGCCTGGTTATGCCGGGCTTTTGTTGTTTTATTAGTTCTTTTTTTGCTTAATTATCGGTTTTATTATATGCTATTCAAATTTCCACAGCCTTGCCGATCTCTGTTCCTACTGACAAAGCCTTGTCAGTAATTAGCATATCGTAAATCGTTAAATAGCTGATTGTTAAGTGTTCATGAATGTTCACGGCGTTCACGGTGTTCATGAACATGAATGTGTACATCCGAATTCTATTTTCATCCCGAAAAATCTAACTCAACAGCTGCGGCTTGCTTACATAGGTTTCCCAAAGTAATTCGCCAAACAGGGTGTTAGCCCAGGCAAACCATTTGCGGGTAAAGTTTTTAGGATCATTCTTATGAAACGACTCATGCATAAAGCCCGTACCGCCATGGGTAGTGCGCAATGTTTCGATACATTGTCTGATCTCGGCGTCGTCTGTGCTCGTCAGCGCACGGATAATGATGCTTATCGGCCAGATCATATCCTTACCGATATGCGGCCCGCCGATACCCTCGCCTGCTGTACCTTTAAAAAAGAACGGGTTGTTAAGCGATAACAGCATTTTACGGGTATTGATATATACAGGGTCGGTATTTTTGATGGCATCCAGGTAAGGCATCCCTAACAGGCTGGGTACGTTGGCATCATCCATCAGGTTAAAGCTGCCGTAACCATTTACCTCGTAAGCGTAAACCTTTCCATAGTCGGGGTGATCTATTACTGCATATTTTTGTAATGCGCCATTTATCTCCGCAGCCAAAGCCGTTAACTCCGCGGCCAATGCGGCATCTTTCGAAATAGTGGAAACCATCTCGGCTGCCTGTGTTAAGCTTGTTACGGCGAAGAAGTTGGATGGGATCAAATAAGAAAAAATTGTAGCATCGTCACTCGGGCGGAAAGCCGAGCAGATCAGTCCAACAGGTTTAACCGGGTATCCGTAGCCATTCATTGCCACGCCATCTGTAGCCCATGAGGTTTTACGCTGAAAAGAGTAGGGACCATCGCCGTCCTTGCGTTGCTGCTCCTTAAAGGTTTTCAGTACGTTTTGTATGGCAGACTTCCATTTGGCGTCAAACGGACTCACATCGCCGGTCAGCTTCCAGTATTTATAAGCCAGGCGGATAGGGTAGCAAAGCGAGTCTATCTCCCATTTGCGTTCATGCAGGCCGGGTTTCATTTTGGTCACATCATCTTTCCATTCGCCAACCTTGTTTGGGTCGTCATAAAAAGCGTTGGCATATGGGTCGCGCAGTATGCAGGTAGCCTGGTGATTGATTACCCCGGCTACCAGTTTTTTTAGTTCGGCATCTTTATTAATAAAGGCCAGGTACGGCCAAACCTGCGCGCTGCTGTCGCGCAGCCACATAGCATCAATATCGCCGGTAATTACGTAAGTATCGGGCTTGCCGTCAATAACTTTATAGGTAACGGTAGTATCTAAAGTGTTCGGGAAACAGTTCTCGAACAACCAGCCCAGTTCAGGGTTTTTCACTTTAGCCTTAAATTCCTTAATAGCAGCTTCTACAGATTTACTGCTGAATTTGCGTTGCGCCATTGGTACCCTAACGGCTGGGAACGGTGCATCAGCTGCTAATGATAACTTGCCTAAAAATACGCTGGCGCCTAATAACGTGCTGCTGCCAATAAATTGCCTTCTTTTCATGGTAGATGTTTGGTTTCTGTTAGATGCGCCTAAATTATAAAAATCTTTGGGGCACCACCTTATTTACTTTGAAATTGGGGTTATCAAAGTAGAGAGGAGTGTTTTTTGGTTTGGTGTTGTATTTGCCCGGCGGTTTAGCTACCTATTCGTGCAGCACTAATATAGCTTTAACTGAACGGTTCATTACCTGGTTTACGGTGCTCCGGTTAAACAGGCGGTAAATAACGTTGTGGTGGTGCTTAACCAGGCAAAGTATATCGGTTTCGGTTTTTTCTACAAACGTCAGTATTCCGTTAGATGCACTGCTATCATTCAGGTTGTTAAACCGAAGTTGTGTGTGCTTTATCAGTTTTTTCAATTTGTTTTCGCCGGTCTCGATACGCTTGGCATCAGTAGTACCATCCACATATAATACCTGCATTTGCTTTAATTGGAAGGCTTTAACCATTTCATTTAAAGCGGCTACATCCTCTGCCGACAGGCGGGTATCATGATCAGTCGCCAGGGTAATAGCAGGGTTACTCGGGAACTTACTCTCTAAGGGTATGATCAGTGTAGGCACCTTAACTTTGGTCACCATCATACTGGCGTTGCTGCCAACAATTCCCGCTATACCGGTAGCGCCGGTTATTCCCATAGCCAGTAACTCTACATCGTTGGACTTGATGTGTTTGGTTATTACATTCTTTAAAAATCCAACATCACAAATAGTAGTTACTTTAATGTTTTTTAGATCATCACTTGCGGTGTACTGCGCTGCCCAGGTTTTTAAGGCCTGGCGTTTATTATTATAATAATCTTCAATAAAAATGGCGTTATAGGTGCTGTTATTTATCCCTTCGGTAGGGTGGATGGCATGTATGGCGCAAACCTGTAATTTAAGCAGTTTGGCCAGCGCCATAGCGTATTCCATTGCATTTGCAGCACTTGGCGAAAAATCGGTTGCTACCAGGATCTGTTTCATACAGCGATAGAAATTAAATAAACAAATGGAATAACATGAAGAGCAATATAGCTAAAACTATCGCAACCGGCAAGGTTAAAACCCAGGCAATGGCAATATTTTTTAAAGTGTTATTATTTAAATTGCCTTTACCGCCCGAAGCTACCATAGACCCAGCAATACCGCTCGATAATACGTGGGTAGTACTTACCGGCAACCCAAAGGCGGTACTTAAACCAATGGTTGCTGCGGCCACAATTTCGGCACTGGCACCCTGGGCGTAGTTAAGGTGCTCGTTGCCTATCTTCTCGCCAATGGTTACGACGATGCGTTTCCAGCCTACCATGGTACCAATACCCAGGGATATGGAGATAGCTGCTATCACCCAAATGGGGGCAAAATCTGTTACCTTGTCCAGCTTTTCAGATTCTTTATGCAGGGTTTCAAGATCTGCGGCCGACAGGATTGACTTGTCAGCCTTTGCAATGGCATCCAGTTCGTGCTTAATGGTTTGCACCTGCTTGCGGAACTTAAAGGCATTTTTTGTTTTATTGGGGAGTTGCGCTTTCGCTTCGCGGATGGCAGCGTCCAAACCTTGCAGATCTTTGTGTTGCGTGGGGTTGTTACGTTGGATAATCAATTCGGTTTGATTGAGGGCGGCCAGGATTTTATCATCGCCCACCGAATGATCTATTGCGAACTTTGCAGGCAAAAATGCGATGAGGATCAGCATGAGTAAACCCACGCCTTTTTGCCCATCGTTACTCCCGTGAAAAAAGCTCACCAGCGTACAGGTGGTGATTAGCAAGGCGCGGATCAGCAGCGGCGGCCTGTCGTCTTCGCCGTGCGGGATGTGAAACAAAGCGGTCGATTTTAACACGTGAATTAGAAAGTACATTAATAACGCCGCAGCACCAAAGCCCAATACGGGCGAAAGGATTAACGACGAGCCAATTTCTTCGGCTTTTCCCCAGTTGACGCCTGCGCCGCCGTAATACCAGGTAAAGGCTAATCCTGCACCTATCATGGCACCGATTAAGGTGTGCGAACTGGAGCAGGGGATACCGAGGTACCAGGTACCTAAATTCCAGATAATGGAAGCCAGCAGGATAGATAGTACCATACAGGCACCCACCTCAACAGGTAAAACCATCAACTCATTTAAGGGTACCAGCTTTAAAATACCCATGGCAACGGTAATGCCGCCAACAGCCACCCCTAAAAAGTTCCAAAAACCCGACCAGGGTATGGCGTATACCGGCTTTAAAGCCTTGGTGTAAATTACGGTAGCTACAGCATTTGCGGTATCGTGAAAGCCATTTACAAACTCAAAACCTACTACAGCTAACAAGCAAATGAGGAAAACGATGAGTAACCCGCCGGACAGAGCGATCTCGCCGATGAAGGGCAGTGTTATAGAATTGAGGAATAAGTGCATATAAAAGCAATCTGCTAAACTCAAATAACCGCATTAAACATTTGCTGCAACCATAATTAGTATTAACAAATTGTTACGTTATGTTACTTGAGCAATCTCCGTGCCTGATTGATTGTGAGGTTCTTAGACTGCTTATCTGGAAAATACTTGCTTAAGCAGCTAACTCATATTAATTGATTCGATAATGTAAGTTTAACACCTGCTTGCCCAACAATAGATAATTTTGGGCACTTGATTAGTTCTTGATAAGGTCAGTTAATAGTATCGCTTTCAAAGCAAGTATCACAGGCGATAAGAAATAATCCGTAGAGCGCTGGTTCGGCAGCATGCTGAGGGTTCGATTCCTTCCTCTACATCATCCAATTATCTCTGAAAATGAATTACACTTCTATCGTAGCTGTTATCGTGCTGGCTGTAGCCGTTTTGGGCCTGCTGGTATGGAAGAACATTAGCGATGGGGAATCAAGCCTTAAGGGGACGGCCTGGGGCGGCCACACGTTCCGTAAATCCAGGCGAAAAAGGCAGCAGGGTTTAAAATAAATAATTGTTTATCGCGATATTACACCACCAATTTTAACCATGAAAAACTTTTCTATAACCATTAACTTGCTCTCCATTTTTCTGTTCGCTTCTGCTGCTGTTTCTGCGCAGGTAAAAACCCGGAAAGCCCTCTATATTATTGCAGATGGCATCCCGGCCGATGTGATTGAAAAGCTGGCGACGCCAAATTTGAAGAAAATAGCAGCACAAGGTGCCTATCTGCGCGCACATGTTGGCGGCGATAAGGATGCTTACAGCCAAACACCAACCATATCCGCTGTGGGTTATAATAGCTTACTAACCGGTACCTGGGTAAACAAGCACAATGTGTTTGATAACGATATTAAAGATCCTAATTATAACTACCCCACCATATTCCGGTTGTTTAAAGACCAGTACCCTAAAAAGAAAATAGGGGTGTATTCGAGCTGGCTGGATAACCGTACCAAATTGGTTGGCGATGGCCTTGCCGCCACCCAAAACATCCATGTGGATTACCACGCCGACGGCTACGAACTGGATACCGCTACCTTTAAACATGATAAACAGGCAGATTACATGCACCGGATAGACGAAAAGGTGATTGACGAAGCCGCTACCTCCATCCGTAAAAACGCGCCCGACCTTTCATGGGTTTACCTGGAATACACCGATGATATGGGCCACCGTTATGGCGACAGCCCGCAATATTACAAGGCTATTGAAATGATGGATGCACAGGTAGGTAAAATATGGGATGCAATACAATATCGCCAAAAGAACTTTAATGAGGATTGGTTGATATTTATTACCACCGACCACGGGCGCGACGAGAAGACCGGACGGGGCCACGGCGGGCAATCTGACAGGCAACGCTCCACCTGGATGGTTACCAACGCCAAAGGATTTAATAGTTATGAAAAGTATTACCGCCCCGGCATCGTAGATATTATGCCCACCATCGCCCGGTTTATGAATATAGATATCCCGATTAACTTTAAACGCGAAATTGACGGTACAACGCTTACAGGCCCGGTTTCGGTTGCGCAACCTATGGCTACGCTGGTACAAGGCGATATCGATGTTAGCTGGAAAGCGCTCAATACCGCCGAAAGCGTAAAGATCTGGGTATCATCAACCAATAATGTAAAGGAAGGCCGGCCCGATGAATACAAGCTTTTAGCCACCGTGCCAATAGGTACAGAACATGCGCTCGTTTCGGTAAAAGAAATGCCCTCCGCGTTCTACAAAGTGGTTATCGAAGGTAAGTTCAATATCGTAAACCGGTGGGTGCAGCCCGAAATAAAAAAGCAATAACAGTAACCGGGAGCGGATTTTTTCGCTCCTGCTTTTGTTTACACGCATCGCCATTTGCCTGCCCATGTTTATTGATCTGATAATATTGCAATAACATTGTTGTTAAACAAGCCATGTATCTTTAGATGAATCAAAACAACGGTATCATGGAAATGGGATATAACACACTTGATTTAGCAATGCTTGGGATTGCAGCGGTTGTTATCTACGCTGCGTCGCGCGTACCGGTGCAAAAGCCCGCACAGCAAAAGCGGGCCTATAGGTTAACGCCTAAACAAAAACACAAAACCAGCCACTCGGTTTAGCGTACGTAAACGATAGCAGGGACTTTATAGCTACATGAAAAAAATAAGGGTTGCCTTCTTTGCCGAAATCCTGATTGAAGATCTTGATGGTGCGGTGCGCACTATGTTCCATTTAATTAACAGGATAAATAAAACCAGGTTCGACTATCTTTTTGTTTATGGTGTTGGCCCTGCACAAATTGGCGATTTTGAAAGCGTAAAAATCCCTTCGATAGCGCTGCCGGTAAATGCAACATACAGTTTGGCACTACCAGTGCTGGCACAATCAAGGTTAAAAAGAAAACTACGGGAATTTACACCCGATGTTGTTCATATTGCTACGCCATCCTTATTGGGTAATTTCGGACTTAACTATGCTACGCAAAACCGGTTGCCGGTAATAACTATTTACCACACTCACTTTATATCGTATTTAGATTATTATTTAAAGTATACGCCGTTTTTAATTGATAGTATCCGCAACCGCATGGCCGAGAGTCATAAGGCTTTTTACAACCGTTGCGATAAAATTTATGTGCCATCCGTTTCTATCAGGAATGAGTTAGTGGCTATCGGGATAAACGGCACAAAGGCCCGAATTTGGAAGCGGGGCATAGACACCGCTTTGTTTAATCCCTCTAAAAGAAACGATAGCTTAATGCAGCGGCTAACGGGTAACAACAATCCCTCGGTATTATTTGCCAGCCGGTTAGTCTGGGAAAAGAACTTGGAGACGCTATTTGGTATTTATGACGGGTTGCAAAACGGCGATGCACCCGTGAATTTAATTATAGCAGGCGACGGTACCGCGCGGCAGGACTGTGAGCTGCGAATGCCGAATGCTTTTTTTTTAGGGAGCACAGATCAAGATTATTTAGCTACGCTTTATGCCTCGGCAGATGTTTTTATTTTCCCGTCCGTGTCCGAAGCTTACGGCAATGTGGTTGCAGAGGCGATGGCAAGCGGGTTACCCTGTGTGATAGCTGATGGCGGCGGTTCTAAAGATTTTGTTGAACACGGCGTAAATGGTTTTAAATGCCAGCCTTACAATGCAGCGGATTACGTAGAGAAAATAAACCTGTTATTGCAAGACTCAACGTTACGTAGCCGTTTTGCCTCAAGGGGGCTCATAGGAAGCCGTCTGTTAAATTGGGATAACCTTGCGCTGGAGTATTTTAATGACGTTATCGCTTTGGCAGACAACAGTCTTTCAATTAATGTCCAATCGGCTTAAACCACCTGCATAGCAATCTCAAATATTCCGCTTTTGTAAGCGCTCGTTGCTATAACTGCTCCAACACGCCTTGTTATTTTAACTACAAAATATACCGTTGAATTTGAGCTGTATTTAGCCCGTTTGAAAAAAGGCATCTGATTGTTTGAATTTTATAACAATCTGTTTGAATTTTATCAAAACAAAATAGCGTATATTACTATCTTTATACAACAACGTTCACCTAAAGTTATTTCATTATGATTTCCTTAAATGTTAATCAAAAAGCGTATCAGGTAGATGCCGATCCCAATATGCCGCTGCTATGGGTAATCAGGGACATTATCGGCCTTACAGGTACCAAATACGGTTGCGGCGTGGCGCAGTGCGGGGCTTGCACTGTCCATCTAAACGGCGAGGCAGTACGCTCATGTGTTACTAAGGTTAGCCGTGCCGAGGGGCAAAAGGTAGTCACTATCGAGGGGCTTTCAAATAATAACGACCACCCCGCACAAGTAGCCTGGAATGAGGAGAATGTGCCGCAATGCGGTTACTGCCATTCGGGCCAGATCATGTCGGCAGCGGTTTTGCTGCGGGAGAATCCTAACCCAAGCGATGAGGACATCGATAGTGCTATGGCGGGTAATATTTGCCGTTGCGGTACTTATTTGCGCATCCGCAAGGCTATACATTCGGCTGCCGAATTGCAGAGAAAGGAGTTAAGCAGCCGATGAAAAGCATGTTGACAACTAATAAGCGATTTTGGCTCCCTGTAAAAACTTTTGCGGTTATCGGCATTATAGGTACCATAGTGGGTATCTCTGCTTTTGGGTTTGACGACCCTAGGGAAGCCGCGCCGGTTGCCAGGAACTTCGTTTTTAAAAAGGACAGTGTGGCATCTGTAAAAGCCTTTAAACAGGTTTATGCGGTTTTAATGAGTGCCCGCTGTATGAATTGCCACCCGGCCGGAAACATCCCGTTGCAGGGGGATGATAGCCATTTGCACACCATGTCGCCGCAGCGAGGCAAGGATGGTAAGGGTATCTATGCCATGAAATGCGCTAATTGCCATCAGCCTACCAATACACCGGGACTGCACACTCCTCCGGGTAATCCTAACTGGCATTTGCCGCCTGCGGATATGAAAATGGTTTTCCAGGGCCGTTCGGCCAGTCAGCTTGCTAAGCAATTGTTAGATCCTATGCAAAACGGCAACAAAAACATGCAAAAGCTCATCGAGCATGCCGATGACGGTTTAGTACTCGCCGGCTGGAACCCTGGAGAAGGACGTACCTTGCCACCGATGAGCCACGCCGCTTTTAAAAAGGCCTGGATAACATGGCTAACAACAGGTGCTTATGCGCCTAAAGGGAAATTATAATACTTACAATTAACACTAACTCGTTTTAACATGAGTACAGGTACCGTATCCAGAAGGAATTTTTTGCGCACCACCGGTATTACCGGTGCCGCGCTGTGTTTAGGCTTCTCTTTTGTTGCCGATGGGAAAGAGAATGAAGTTATTGTAACCACTGATGCAGAGCAATCGGCCCTTGAGCTGAATGCCTGGATCAAGATAGACAGCAATGGCTTGGTTACTCTGATAGACCACCGTGCAGAAATGGGGCAGGGTTCTTATCAATCTGTAGCCCAAATGTTGGCCGAAGAACTGGAGGTGAACCTAAAGGATGTAAACGTAGTTTTTGCACAGGGCGATCCTAAGAAATATGGCGGACAGATAACCGGCGGCAGTTCTACCATTCGCGGTTCTTATAAAAAGCTATTAAAATTAAGCGCTACCGCGCGTGAGGTGTTGATAACCGCTGCAGCAAATAAATGGAAAGCACCGGCCACAGAATGCTACGCGGAATCGGGTATGGTTATTCATAAGCCATCGGGCAAGAAACTTCATTATGGTGAATTGGTTGCAGACGCATCTAAACTGGAAGCACCCAAAAATATCGTCCTCAAAAAACGGTCGGATTATAAATTGATCGGCAAACCGTTGCACCGTAAAGATACGCCGATGAAAACCAACGGCGCAGCCATTTTTGGGTTGGATAAAAAGCTGCCCGGCATGCTTTATGCCGTGGTGGAGCGTAACCCAAGGTTTAGGGGTAAGGTAAAAAGCTTTGATGATACCGCCGCTAAAAAGGTACCGGGTGTAACGCAGGTAATAGTGGTAAAGATGGAGGTTTTTAATACCATCCGTGAAGGAGTTGCGGTAATTGCCAATAGCACCTGGGCGGCAATGCAAGGCCGTAAAGCCCTAAAGATAACCTGGGATGATACCGGTTTTGAACACATGGATACTGCCGAGGTCTATCTGCGCCAGCAACAGGAGCTAAAAAAAGAGGGTCTGTCCTTCAAAAAACAAGGCGATCCGGACGGTATCCTTGCAACAGCGACAAAAGTGCTTGACGTGGTGTACCAAACGCCTTACCAGGCGCACAGTGCTATGGAGCCGGTAAATTGTATTGCGCATTACCAAAAAGACAAAGTAGAAATATGGGGCCCTATCCAGGCACCGGATTGGGTGCAGGGCGATATCAGCAAAAAGTTTAATGTACCAATTGATAATGTAAGGGTTAACATGACTTTTTTAGGCGGCGGGTTTGGCCGTAAGGCATTCTTAGATTACCCTTACGAGGCCACCATGATCTCTAAACAAATAGGCGCGCCTGTACAAGTAATATGGACCCGTGAGGATGATACCACACAGGGGCCTTACCGGGCTGGCATATCTTACCGGGCACAGGGCGCGATCACTAATGGCGAGATTAGTGCGGTCAAATTCCGCATGGCGGGGCAAAATATTGATCACTGGAGCAACCCAAAACGTGGCGTGCCAAACGATAGTACGACCGAGGGTTTTTTAGCGCCATATTTTGAGAGCATCAAAAATATCAGCTTTGCCGATGTACCGTTTGAAATTCCTATACCTAATATGTGGTGGCGGTCGGTATACGCATCCACCAATGGGTTTGCTTACGAAAGTTTTGTGAATGAACTGGCACACGAGGCCGGGAAAGATCCGCTTGATTTTAGGAGGACCTATCTTAAAGACGAGCGCTGCCAAAAGCTGATCGATAAATTGGAAGAAATTTCTGGCTGGAAAAGCAGGAAGAAAAACGAGGGTTACGGCGTGGCTATTACAGAGTGTTTCGCAAGCACCGTAGGTCAAATTGTGAAGGTATCGCGTAGTATCGACGGCAAGGTGAAGATTGATAAGGTTTGGGCAGTAATGGATTGCGGCTGGTATGTAAACCCCGATATCATCAAAGCGCAGATAGAAGGCAGCGTAGTGATGGCGCTTGGTGCTGCAACCATTCATGAAATTACCTTTAAGGACGGGATGGTGCAGCAAAAGAATTTTTACGATTACCCAATGCCGCGAATAACCGATATCCCGCCCATCGAGGTGCATATAATAGACAATGATGCTGATGCAGGCGGGGTAGGCGAACCGGGTTTACCGGCCTTTTCACCGGCTTTGACAGCAGCGATATTTGACCTGACCGGGAAGCGCATCCGGAAGCTGCCCTTTAATATGGCAACGGTATAACGTAACAGGATATTTTTGAAAGAATTAAAGGAAATAGTAAACGCATTTTACGTTGCTCAAAAGGCCGGTAAACAAACAGCCTTGGCTACGGTGGTGCATGTAGAGGGATCGTCGTACCGCCGTGCCGGTGCCCGCATGCTGGTTACCGACGACGGACAACTTACCGGGGCTATAAGCGGCGGTTGCCTGGAGGGCGATGCCCTGCGCAAGGCTTTATTGGTAATGGCACAGCAGCAGCCCCTGCTGGTTACCTATGACACCACCGACGATGATGACGCCAAATTTGGAGTGGGATTGGGATGCAATGGCGTGATTCATATCCTGATCGAACCTATCAGCATTGCTGATGCCAGTAACCCGGTTAACTTCTTCAACCTTTTTTTAAGCAAGCGTGAACCAGCCGTACTGATTACCATTTTTAATATGGAGGACAGGCATGCCGCTCAATATGGCACCAGTTTACTGTTTGATCAGCGGGGGGGTATTTCTGGTGCGCTGCCTGCAAGTACCATCAGCGATGCTGTTTTAGTTGACGCTGCCGAGGTGCTACGCAGTGGTAACACAACTACTAAAACTTATTTTTATCAGGATAACTATACCTGCTTTATTGAATTATTGCAGCCTTCCGTATCATTGGTGATAGTTGGTGCGGGCAATGATGCCATCCCTTTGATGCAAATGGCTAAAGTATTGGGCTGGCAGATAACAATTGTAGATGGCCGGGCCAATTATGCAACTGCGGCGCGTTTCCCCTTAGCCGATAAACTTATTGTTGCCAAACCCCACGAAGTAACGCCACAGATAAAGCTTGACAAACGAACTGTATTTATGCTGATGACGCATAACTATAACTACGATGCGGCTTTGCTTAAATATATCTTACCACTTCAAACCCCTTACATAGGGGTGCTTGGCCCCAAAAAACGCCTGGCCCGCATGCTTGCCGAACTATCAGACGATGCTGTTCTTGTTAAAGAAAATAGCGACTTGGTGTACGGCCCGGCCGGACTCAATATCGGTTCAGAGAACGCCGAGGAGATTGCTTTGTCCATCCTTTCGGAGATACAATCCGTACTGAATAACCGCAACGGGCAATCGTTAAGGGACATGCCGGTAGTGCATGATCGTAGTAATGTGAATAATTTTCAGCTAATTAAATAGTAAATGTAAATCCCTGGCGCGTACTATCGTCTGTGTATGATAACATCAACTATTAGATTTATATTTTTAACAAGTGTTACTAAAGCTTAATACGGATTACCTATAGGGTTCATTTGCGGGACTTACTTTTGCCTTATGGCAATTATTTCGCAAAAGGATTTTATGCAGGCTACGGGTACAGTTAAACTACCCGGCATAGCAACCCAGTTGATGAACTCGATGAAAATTGACGCGCTCAATTACATGATAGAGCAGGCTGGTGACCTAAAAGGTGCGGAATTTGTGCGCTTCGTTTTGTCATACCTGGAGATCAAGGTTGATGTAGAGCCACGTGAATTAAACTACATACCCAAAACCGGGGCATTTATCGCGGTAGCTAATCATCCCTATGGTGCAATAGAATCCCTCGCGATACTTGATCTGCTGGTTTCGCAGCGGCCCGATACATTATTTATGGGTAACTTCCTGCTTAAAAAAGTGCCTCACCTGGCCGAGCATATCATTGCTGTAAACCCGTTCGAAAATATTAGGGATGCATCAAGCATTGGCGGGTTAAAAACCACACTCGGCAAATTAAAGGGGGGAACACCGGTTGTTATCTTTCCGGCAGGCCAGGTTTCTGCTTTTGATATGCGCGGCTTTAAAGTTACCGACCGGGAATGGCACCCTGTAGTGGGCAAGCTCATCGCTAAGGCCGGGGTACCAGTGCTACCCGTTTTTTTTCATGGCCGTAACAGTATTGGTTTTAGTTTGCTGCGTTATTTTCATCCATCGCTGCAAACCGCAATGTTGCCGACAGAACTTTTTAACAAAAAACGTACTACACTTAAGGTCAACATCGGTAAACTTTTGGGTACGGATGCAAATCCGCTGGCGTATCATGACCCGCAGTTACTGGCAAAGCTACGCCAACAAACATATTTACTTGGTGCGTAGCATAATAAAAACCCATAGTTAACTGGGCTGTGTTATAATTACTTATATTCATCATAAATCTAAGCGCTACAACTTAGGTAAGATTATAAATCCCTCCCATTAAACCCAATCATTAGTATGAGCGAAATTAATTATTTAGTGGCCGGCCTCATTGTCATCGCCAGTTTAGTATTTGTAATTTGGTTGGTACGCCGCAATTTGCAGGATAAAAAGAGTTATGAGCACGATGTAATTGATTCGGAACTCAAACCGGAGGAAGATAACGATCACGACGAGATAAGGTAAATAAACTCGATCAATAGTGCAACGAGCGTTATAAGCTTAGAGCAAGGCTAATATTTTGATTACCAGGGGTGCTGATAAACATCACCCATCTTATCACCAAAAATAATGTAAGGGTTATTTTTGAATTTGATAAAGTCAGCTTCGGCGGGGTGGCCCTTGTATGGCGTCCAGGTTGATTTTGGTTTGTTTGACCAAAGCATCACATAGGCTATCTGAATGGGTTTGTCGGTTAATGTTTTTAATAGCATTTGGGTATACCAGTCTGCTTGAGGCAGGTTTTCTAAGCCAGTTTCTGTAAATGCGGCAACCTTATTACTATCCAGCGCCATGTCTGAAACTATTTTAAGTTTAGCGGCAGCAAGCTCAGGCGATTTCCCAATCTTAACGTCGGCATAGTTATCCATACCTAACACGTCTACATAATTATTACCCGGGTACCGCTCCAGATACTCGTCGCGAGAATTAAAGCGGCAATCTGGCGACCACGCGTAAAGGAAGTTCTTAACGTGTAAACTATCGCGCAGGTAGGTTACGGTGTATCTGTAAAGGGCCTTGTATTCGTTTGTAGTGCAGTGGGTTTTACCCCACCAAAACCAGTCGCCGTCAAATTCATGAAACGGCCGGAATATAATGGGTACAAGTTTGCCGCCCGATTTAACGGATGATGCAAATCGCGCTATTTTAGCAAGGCATGTGTTGAAAACAGTATTATAACTGCCGCCCGGTAATATCTCACTAACCGCATTAACCGGCGATTTTTCCCAGTAGAAACTGCCCTTAGAAACCGGATTCCCAAAATGCCATGAAAATGTGATGATACCCTTGCGTTTATAAGCTTCAAGAACACGGTCATGCGCTATTTTTGTTTCCTTTCGTAGCAGGCTGTCGGGCCTGAAAGATCCTATGCCTCCAAAATCAAATCCATATAAGGCTGGGTAGGCACCTGTCGCCTCATATACATCGCTGCGGCCGGGCACATCCTTCCATCCGTCGTAACCGTTTTTGTTGTCTTCCATGTGGCCAAACAATACCCGATCTTTAGCGCTGGCTTTAAGGTTATAGAACAAAGAGGCTGTTTCGTTAGTGGCATTTTTATCTGCCAGCCAGCTTTTTAGCGCGGCACGATTTACAACCGGGCCGGAAAAGGCAGCGGGCTTTTTCGTTACAGCGCAGGCGGTAATTACCCACACAGATACCAGTATGGAAATGTAACGTATGGACAAATTCATTTAGCAGTTGTTAATTATGCCGCGGCGTTTATGAAGGGGCATGTTAAATAATATTTAAATGTATGGTTGTTTTACGCGGTTGCCCAATTCTACAATCAATAGGTTACAATATTTAACATTTGTATCCCTATTTAGTAACCGCTAAACCGTCGTAGTATTTGTAAAGAGGAGCTAAATTTTCAAAAAAAAAGGTTTTTAATCTAATTCTCTTTTTCCATCCCATGATATTCGGTATCGATTACCCTGGTTTCGAATTCGGTTATAGGGTATTTGCTTTCAATTAGCTTGAGTAACATCTGCATGGCTATTTGGCCCATCTCAAACGCCTTTTGCCTTACGTAGCAAAAATTGGGTTGCAGCAGGTCTACAACATCCGAGTTAGAAAAACCGGTTACGGCCATGGTGTTTGGGTCGGCGTTCAAACTTTTAAGGGCTCTGATGCACGAAATACTGATCCTGTCGCTGGTAATGAATATCGCGTCCGGTTGGTCTGTCAAAGCAAGCAGTGATATAACAGCATTCTCCACTTCCTGATAATCGTTGCCCCCTTTATAGCACCATCTTATTAAGTCGGCGTTGTACGGCATCTTGTTGTCTTCAAGCGCCTTTTTATACCCTGCCAGGCGTTCGTTAGTTATGGATAGTTGCGGGGCATTTGCCAGTACTGCTATTCTTTTCCGGCCGGATTTAATGAGCGATTGGGTTGCATTGTACGAGCCTGTAAAATTTGCCGACGTAACCTTAAACGTTTCGATCTCATCAATAATACGGTCAAAAAATACGATTGGCAACCCATTTTTATGCAGGGTTTTTAAAAAGGTATAGTCGGTAGTGCCTGATGACATCGAGATCAATAACCCGTCTACTGAGCGGTTGGCGAGGTGATTGGCATTTGTCCGCTCGCGTGTAGATGAGTCATGAGTTTGGGTGATGATCGTATGGTAACCACTTTCGTAAGCAACAGATTCGATACCTGCTATGGCCTGCGAAAAAAAACTGTTGGCCAACTCAGGTACCACGATGCCAATAGAAAAACTGCGTTTATTCTTCAGGCTCAGCGCGTTAGGGTTAGATTGGTAGTTGATACTATTTGCGTAGTCGGTTACTATTTTTTTTGTCCCGGCACTTATTTCATAACCATCCCGTAACGCCCTCGAAACCGTTGAAGGCGAAAGATTGAGCGCTATGGCAATATCTTTAATGGTAGCGGGTTTGTACATAATTTAAGCTGAAATACAATATTAAGCATTTAAAAGTGCAGGTCATGAAGTGCACCGCATTGTCGGCAACGATTGCATAACTAAATATGGCTAAATATTAAAATAAACGAGGCTAACTGCCTAATATCGTAATACCAATTATTTAGCACAGGTTTACTTAAAAGCCCGAAAGCCTTACAAAAAACTTGTAAATAACACCTTGCGGTGCTTTTCATTTCTTCTCGGTTGCGGGCATTTGACAGCAAACGGCTAACGCTTTGGTGATTAAAATCACGATATGCAAAAACTATTACTTATTTACCTTTTTGCTGCCGTGGCTTGCGGCCCAGCTTTGGCAGAACACAGCCCAGCTAATCATAGCTTTTATAACGTGAGGGACTTTGGCGCAAAAGGCGATGGCAAAATGCTTGATTCAAAAGCAATTAACAAAGCCATTGATGCTGCGGCCAAGGCAGGCGGCGGTACTGTATTTTTACCTGCAGGGAACTACTTGTCGGGTTCTATCCATTTAAAAAGTGACATATCTGTTTATCTGGAGCAAGGCGCTACCATCATTGCCACATCTGAAGAAAACGACGGCGAATACGATGCTGAAGAAGTAACGGTAAACACAATTTATCAGGATTCGGGCCATAGCCATTTTCATAACAGTTTAATTTGGGGCGATAGTTTGCACAACGTAAGTATTTTAGGCCCGGGCCGCATTTGGGGGCGGGGGCTTTTAAAGGATTATAAAAAGGGAACGAGGCTGGCTAATAAAGCCATCACGCTGTACAAATGCCGTAATGTTATCATCCGGGATATTTCAATTTTACACGGCGGCTGGTTCGCCATCCTGGCCACAGGCACCGATAATCTTACCATCGATAACGTAAAGTTGGATACCAACCGCGATGGGATGGATATAGATTGCTGTAAAAACGTTAGGATATCTAACTGTTACGTCAACTCGCCATATGACGACGGGATCTGCCTCAAAAGCACATTTGCACTGGGTTATGCGCGCAGTACAGAAAATGTAACCATTACTAATTGCCAGGTGAGCGGTTATGATGAGGGTACTTTGTTAGACGGCACCTATAAACGCACCGAGAACCCTGAATATAAGTTTCATCCTACCGGCCGTATCAAACTAGGTACCGAATCAAACGGCGGCTTCAAAAATATAGCGATATCCAACTGCGTGTTTGATTATTGCCGCGGCCTCGCCCTGGAAACGGTAGACGGTGCGCACCTGGAGGATGTTGTTATCAGTAATATCACCATGCGCGATATTGTTAATGACCCCATCTTTCTGAGGCTTGGCGCGCGCATGCGCGGCCCAGCGGGTGTGCCGGTTGGTGAATTGAGAAGGGTAACTATAAGCAACGTATCTGTTTACAATGCCGACCCCGACTATACCTGCACAATAAGCGGGGTGCCCGGCCATAACATTACCGATGTATGGATTAACAATATGCGGCTTTACTACAAAGGCGGCGTAAATACCCATGACGATAAAAAGGTAATTGCCGAAAATGAAAATAAATACCCCGAGCCCGGTATGCTGGGGCAGGCTCCTGCTTACGGCTTTTTTATAAGGCATGCAGCAAATATCAAGTTAACAGATATAGAGATAAACTTGCTT
Organism: Mucilaginibacter glaciei; assembly: GCF_014773245.1. Taxonomy (GTDB): domain Bacteria; phylum Bacteroidota; class Bacteroidia; order Sphingobacteriales; family Sphingobacteriaceae; genus Mucilaginibacter; species Mucilaginibacter glaciei. The sequence continues at coordinate 69,024 of NZ_JACWMX010000011.1, forward strand.
AACCCCGATAGCCGCCCCGCATTCAGGGCTGATGATGTTACAGGATTGGTATTGAGGCAGGTAAAGGCAGCTAAGAGCAATTATCCAAAAATAGCGGTGCTTAATAGTGTTAACGGCTTGCAGGCTACAGAGAGTCTCGATTTGAAATAAGCGTACATGAAAGCTTGAATAATTATAAAGGCCACATTTAGTAATCATAATGTGTAGCAACCCAATATTTGCCGCATTTTAAACACCCACACCTTAAATATTCGCTCATCGGTATGAAACGCGTTATAGTGATTTTTTTAATTGCATTGTTAGGCATTGTGATCCCCGGCTTTGCTGTGGCGCAGCATAATCAATATCAATTTTCGCGCTTAACGGTTAATAGTGGCTTGTCTAACAGCCGTGTAACCAGTATGGTTAACGATAGTAAGGGCTTTATTTGGTTTGGTACAGCGGCTGGGCTCAACCGTTTCGACGGCCTTAAATTTAAAACATACCGGCATTTAAATAACGACACTACAACATTAAGCGATGATAATATCCTGAACGTTATAGAGGCGGCTGATAAAAAACTTTGGATAAAAACACGTTCTACCTATAACATTTATGATCCCTATCATGAATACTTTATACGCGATGTTAAAAAATACATAGGTAAATCGGCTCCTCAAATGTCCTTTATCGTTAATGTATTTAAAAGCAGCAACAATAAATTGATACTGGTTGATGCGGATGACCGGATATTTTTATATGACCCGATAACCAAAAAAGCGAGCTTGGTTTGCCAAAAAAGCAACCCTTCGCTGGGTATTATAAACAGTGTAATCACCGCGGTTTCGATGGATCAGTATGGCGATTACTGGCTGATGCACTACAACGGCGTTTTAGAGAAATTTGATGTGAAGTTAAACAAAGTCACCTACCGGATGGCCCTCTCCTCAGGTAAATTAAAAAAGGATGGCTATTACAGTTTTTATAAAGACGCCGACAAGAACCTATGGATCTATTCGCCGGGTGCCTGCAACGGGATATTTTGTTTTGATCCGTTAAAACTTGCTCTAAATCATTTTGATACCCAATCGGCCAACGGTCGGTTAAATTCCAATATAGTAAATTCCGTATCCCAGGATAAAGACGGCATCATCTGGATAGCTACAGATCATGGAGGACTTAATTTACTTAATAAGTGTGATTTTAGCGTTAGATTTTTAACTAACCGCGAGAATGATGATAAAAGCCTGGGTCAAAACAGCATCGTATCAGTTTTTAGGGATAACCTGGGTATCATGTGGGCGGGTACCTTTAAAAAGGGGTTGAGCTTTTATCACAAAAATATTATCAGGTTCCCGCTGGTACAGCATCATTTATCCGATCCGGCAAGCTTGCCTTTTAGCGATGTGAACCGGTTTGCCGAAGATGCGAAAGGCAATTTATGGATAGGGTCTAACGGGGGAGGGCTCATCTATTTTAACCGCACTACCGGCAAGTACACCCAATTTAAGCATGATGCTGCAAATCCTAATAGCCTAAGTAATAATGTAATTGTAAGCTTGTGTATAGATCATAAGCAACGGTTATGGATTGGTAGCTTTTTTGGCGGGCTCGATTGCTTTGACGGAACAACTTTTAAACATTACCGCCATGACGATGCCAACCCCTCATCCATATCTGACGACCGTGTTTGGGAAATTTTTGAGGATTCATCATTCAATCTGTGGGTGGGTACGCTGTTTAATGGCTTAAACCGGTTCGATGAAAAGCGAAAAACATTTTATCATTATAAAACAGGCAGCGGTAACGCCATTCATTCTAATTATATCACTTCTATTTTAGAAGATAAGCAGCAAAACCTCTGGTTAGGCACCTCACAGGGTATTGACCGGATGGATAAAAAAACCGGTTATATCAAACACTTTGCGCATGACAGTAGAACCGCCACAAGTTTAATAAACAACGAGGTAAGAAGCCTTTATCACGATAGCCGCGGCTGGATCTGGGCACCCACCCGCGAGGGCCTCAGTTTACTGAACCCGGTAACAGGTATTTTTAAAAACTTTTGTAAGGACGACGGCTTACCTGATAATAATGTGTTGGATATTGTAGAAGATAGCCAGCATAATATGTGGTTGAGCACCACCAACGGGCTATCGAATATTAAAATAGGCCAATCTGGAAATCAAAGCACCTTTAGCTTTACAAATTTTGATGAGTCGGACGGGTTGCAGGGGATGGAGTTTAACGAAAGCGCCTTTTACAGCACAAAAAAAGGCGAACTGATCTTTGGAGGGGCCAATGGCTTCAATATTTTTTACCCTCAAAAAATATTAAGTTCAGCTAATCAACCATTACTTGCATTTACAGAACTACAGGTTGGTAACCAAGAGGTTACGCCGTCAAAAAAAATTGATGGCCGCAATATATTAACAAAATCGATTGCTGAAACCAGGGAAGTAAGATTGAATTATGACGAAAATGTTTTTTCGATAGACTTTACAGCAATAGCATTTTTCAACCCCGATAAGGTTAAAATTAAATATAAACTGGAGGGCTTCGATAAAAATTGGATAACGGTAGATAATAAAAACCGCCGCGCAACTTATACCAATATAGCACCCGGCAACTACACATTTAAGCTTGCTACCGTAAACAATGCTGATACAGCAGGTAAGCAATTAAATTTAGCTATAGTAGTATCACCACCATTTTACCAAACCACATTAGCCTATTTTACCTATATAATGCTGTTTGTCGCGGCCATTTTTTGGATGCGGCACAAAGGAATAAAAAAAATACATGCAGAGTTTACTCTGCAGCGCGAGCGGGAACAAGCCCAGCGTTTACACGAGCTGGATTTGATGAAGATAAAATTCTTTACCAATGTAAGCCATGAATTTCGCACACCACTTTCACTGATCCTGGCTCCGGTTAACAGGCTGCTTTCAGAAACGGGTAACATTCAGCACATACAACAGTTGCAACTGGTAAACCGTAACGCAAGGCGTTTGCTCAACATGGTAAACCAACTGCTCGATTTCCGGAAGATGGAAGAGCAGGAATTGAAAATTCAACTGGAAACGGGCGATATTGTTGCTTTTATCAAGGATACCACCGGGTCGTTTAACGATGTGGCCGAAAAGAAAGCTATCGATTTTACCTTCGATTCTGATCATGCTTCATTTATAACTGAATTTGATCATGATAAACTGGAACGGATCCTTTTCAACTTAATCTCCAACGCTTTCAAATTCACGGCTGATAACGGGAATGTAACGGTATTACTTAGCTTTAATAAATTGAATGCTTCTCAACAATTTGAAATGGAGATCAGGGTGATAGATATCGGTATAGGCATCCCGCAAGATAAGACACAGAAAATATTTGAACGTTTTTTTCAGGATGATGTTCCCGGCTCTATGGTTAACCAGGGGAGTGGTATAGGGCTGGCCATTACTAAGGAGTTTGTTAATCTCCACGATGGAGAAATTACTGTGGAGAGCGTGGTTGGCGAGGGTAGCTGCTTCATTGTCAAGATCCCATTGGTGCAAAAACAAGGCGCTGACGTTGTAGTTGGTATCGTTGCCCCGCAACCGGTTGCAATATTGTCTAAGGGTGGTACAACTGTAAAGAAGAAACCGGTACTGCTTGTTGTAGAAGATCACGACGATTTTAGACTGTACCTGAAAGATAGCTTAACGGATTTTTTTAATGTTATTGATGCGAAAAATGGCAAGGAGGGATGGCAGAAGGCACTTGCCCTGCATCCCGATTTAATTATCAGCGATATCAGTATGCCCGAGATGAATGGCATCGATCTGTGTAAAAAATTAAAGAACGACAATAGAACGCACCATATCCCGGTTGTGCTGTTAACCGCCTTAACCGGCGAGGAATATCAGTTGAACGGGTTGGAAACCGGCGCTAACGACTATTTGACCAAACCGTTTAATTTCGAGATCCTTCTTTCAAAACTTAAAAATATACTGTCGCAACAGGAGCTAATGCAGAGCACCTACAAAAAACAGGTGGAGCTTAACCCATCAGAAGTGATAAGCGAATCGCCCGACGACTTGTTCATCCAAAAAGCCTTACAGGTAATTGAGCAAAACATATCAAATGTAGAATTTTCGGTAGAAGAGCTGAGCAGCGAAACCTGTATGAGCCGGGTAACCCTCTATAAAAAGACACTTGCATTAACCGGCAAAAGCCCGGTAGAACTTATCCGCACCGTACGCCTGAAAAGAGCTGCCCAACTGCTGAGTAATGATCATTTGACAGTTTCACAGGTTTGTTACCGCGTGGGCTTTCGCAGCCATAAATATTTCGCCAAATCGTTCAAAGCCGAATTTGGTGTTCTCCCCTCCGGGTATAGGGATTCTATGTTAGCCAATGCTGATGAAATTTTGGAACATTGTTAACCGTTACCCGTTCCGGCCCTATCACGCTGCCTCAATAACATCTTCAGGAATAAATCCGTAAGAATTTATCTAATAAATAACTGATTACCAGTAATTTATTAGCGTTAACATTTGTGCCCCTATTTGTAAACAACGCTATTGGATGTTTAGCGTACGTTTAGAAAAGATTGAAAAGGCAGGCGTAATAGCTGATCATAACTATTAAAGCCATGGCCGCTATCTACAGTAATTAACCAATTATAGTAGTCTAACTACAACCACATTATTGAATACTATGCTTATAAGTTTACTTGTAAAAAGTGATTTTACGTTTCGCCGCGCTTATACATTGATTTCGTCTACACACGCGGATGAACAAGCCCGACGAATTCCTCTGAAAATACCAGCCCGGGCGTTTTCAACAATTTATTATAAACCTAACCCCACAAAATTTTATGAGAAGAATTACCCTGCCACCAATTTGACGGCTGATAAGGACAGCGCGGCTATTCTTAAAACATGATTCCCTGCCAACCAAATTTTCGGTAACCCAATTTTTAACCTAATTAATTTATGTATGAGAAATAGAATTTTACAAAAAAAATTATTTCTAACCACAACCGGTATCTGCATCATTGCACTTGGTGCCTATGCGCAGACGAGTATACCGGGCCGCCTAACTTCTGCACGGGATACAACATCCCCGCCAAAATCAGATTCAGTTGCTCAACGGATTAACTTGCCTTTTAACACGGTTGTTACAAATGGTAAAACCACTGCCGTAACCCAGGCAATTTACACAGAGAGTTTAGTTAAACAACCCGTTACGAATGTTTTAAACGCACTTACCGGGCGGTTAGCCGGTTTGTACACGCAACAAAACTCCGGGCAGCCGGGGCTCGACGCGGTATCGTTAACGCTACGTGGCCGCACACCTATTATTTTGGTAGATGGTATCCCCAGGCCGCTAACTACGATAGATCTGGAGGAGATTGAGTCGGTTACGGTTTTAAAAGACGCCATGTCTACTGCACTATTGGGTGTACGTGGTGCAAACGGAGCCATATTGATAACTACCCGTAAGGGTACGCCATATAAGCAGGTGATATCCTTTACCGCGCAAACGGCCTTTCAGCAGCCTATTGGTATGCCCAAAGCGCTCAATGCCTTTAATTATGCTACCCTGCGTAACGAGGCTATAGACAACGAAGTAAGGGTCAACCCAAGTTTTAATACAGGTTTAAGGTACAGTGCTACTGATCTGCAGCTTTTTAAAGATCAAACGGACCCTAACGGGCACCCCGATGTCGACTGGCGCAAGCAAATACTTAAATCGTCGGCGCAGTTGAACCGTTATTCACTTAATTTAAGCGGTGGCAATAATTCCGTAAGGTATTTTGCGGCATTAGAGCATTTAAGCCAGGATGGGCTTTTTAAAACCGATAACGCTAATACCTATAATACCAATAACTATTTCAGCAGTTATCTCATCAGGTCAAACGTTGATCTTAACCTTACCCCAAAATTAAGCGGCGGTATACACCTGCTGGGGCGTATCTACAACGTTAACGAACCGGGTGCCACAACCGCATCAATTTATAATTCGTTTTTAACAACACCCAATAACGCTTACCCCATAATTAATCCAAACGGAAGTTTTGGCGGTACACCGCAATTTGTAAACAATATACAGGGGCAGGCTACCGCATCGGGCTATCTGCAAACCTATACACGCGATATCTTGGCCGATTTTTTTGTTAAAAGAACGCTTGATGAATTAACGCCGGGCTTGTATGTCAAAGGGCTTGTGTCCTACGCATCTAACCTTAATGAAACCATTAACCGCAGTAAGCCTGTTGTGGCCTTTCAGCGTTTCGTATCGGGTACGGGAGTTGAAAGCTATGGCTCGGCCCTTACCGTGCAGGCCAACCAGCTCAATAGTAATACCATCAGCACAGTGAACGGTATCCCTAACCAGGGGCAGGGCAGGCAAAACTACCTGGAAGCCTCTGTGGGTTATGACCGCACTTTTAACCAGGTTAATAACGTAAATGCGGTGATACTGGCCAATAGCGATAACAACGTATATGGCTCAAATATTGGCTACAATGTCGCCGGCTTTTCGGGCCGTGGCGCGTACAGTTATAATGAAAAATACCTGGCCGAAGTTGCCTTTAGCTATAACGGCTCTAATTACTATCCGGGTAACAGCCATTATAAGTATGGTTTTTTCCCGGTTTTTGGCTTAGGTTGGAATATTGCTAAAGAGGGTTTTCTGAAGAACAGCAAATGGATCAACTCACTTAAACTGGCGGCAAATTACGGCAAAACAGGTAACGATAACCCGGGTTACTTTGCTTATATCCAACGGATATTTGACGGCCCAAGCGCTTATTTCGGCACCGCGGCAGCAGCTAACCAAACACTTATAGAATCTACACTGGCCAACCCCAATATTACATTTGAAAAAGCAGATAAGTTAGATATCAGTCTTCAGGGTACCGTGATAGGCAAACTTGGTTTTGTTATCGATTATTATAATAACAAATTTACAGATGTGCTTACGCAGCGCGGCCGCAACACTACGCTTTTAGGTAATACTTACCCAAATGAAAACATCGGCCGCTACCGTTATAACGGGTTTGATTTTCAGCTTTCGTGGCGGCAGCCATCGGCCGGTGGTTTTGGCTATTTCATAGCAGCTAACGCAGGTTTACAACAGTCAAAGGTGCTGTATATTGATGAGCCCAACCAGCTTTACCCTTATTTGCAGCGAACCGGCCAAAAGGTAGGGCAGGCATTTGGCTACCAGGCCGCAGGTCTTTTCCAATCGCAGGCAGACATTAACGCGGCCGCTCAGAACGGTGTGGCTACGGTAGCGGGTTATATACCGCAACCAGGAGACATCAAGTATAAAGACCTTAACGGCGATAATATCATCAATCAGTTTGACCAGGCGCCTATAGGCCCTACGGGTCCATTGATCACCTATGGCGCCGACCTGGGCTTTAATTATAAGTTTTTTGATTTCAGCGCATTGATTCAGGGGGTAGCAAACTACAGTGTTTACTTAAACGGTAACAGTTACTGGGAATTTCAAAACAACGGTTTTGGCCAGGCTTATGAGCAGCAACTGGGCAGGTATACACCCGCCACTGCTGCAACCGCAACTTACCCAAGGTTAAGCATTGGTACCAATGTAAATAACCAGGTGTTTTCATCCTACTGGTATCGTAATGCCAATTACATCAGGCTTAAAACCGTACAGGCAGGGTTTACATTGCCCGCACGGTACGCTAATGCTGTGAAGCTTAAAAGCCTGCGCATTTTTATTACCGGGATAAATCTTTTGACTATTACAAAGCTAAAAGACCGCGATCCGGAGGTATATAACGGGGCATATCCTATCCAAAAACTGGTGAATTTGGGTATTAATGTAAAACTCTAATTATTGATTATGAAAAAGAACTATTGGATATATATATTACTTTTAATGGTTACGGCTGTAGTACCGTCATGCAAAAAAGTGGAGAACGAGCCACGCGACCTGTACACTTATGACCTTACTTACGATCCGCAGGATCAGAATGCCGTACTGGCGCAACGCGCATTAGCCGGACTGTATAATTTTTTGCCCGCAGGCTTTAATCGTGTAAACGGCGATTTTTTAGATGCAGCTACAGACGATGCCGTATCAAGCATCAGCAATTCGCCTGTATCTTACTACACTAACGGCATTGTTAGCGTAGGTAATAATCCCGACAGCTATTTTAGCAACAGCTACAACGGTATCAGGCAGGCCAACATCTTTTTGGCCAATATTGATAAGGTACCCGTGCCTGCTGCCAACCCTAACCGCACACTTGGCTTTAAGGCCGAAGCAAGGTTTATAAGGGCTTTTCTGTATTTTGAATTGTTGAAGCGTTACGGCGGTATACCGCTGGTAGGCGATAAGGTATTTGGCCTTGACGATAATTTGCAGCTCCCCAGAAACACGTATGCGCAATGTGTTGACTATATCGCAGCCGAATGCACCGCTATTAAGGATCTTTTATATGCAGATGCTATAGCAGATGTTAACCTGGGCAGGGTGGTAAAAGGCGCGGCAGTAGCACTAAAATGCAGGTTGTACCTGTATGCGGCCAGCCCTTTATTTAACGGTGGCGGTATAGAGGCAGATGCCAGCCTCAAGGCTTTAACAGGCTACCCTAACGCCGATCCGTCGCGCTGGCAAAAAGTGGTTGACGCTGTCGCGGAGTTTAACAGCTTAGGTTATTACTCGTTGTTACAATCGGGCACGGCAGGTTACCGCTCAATATTCATCAATAAAAAAAATACGGAAGTTATTTTTGCCAAGCAAAGTGTAAACAATACCGATCTTGAAAATCTAAACTCGCCGGTAGGTTACAACGGCGGCTCGGCGGCCAGTGCAGGCCGAACCAACCCCACGCAGGATTTTGTTGATGCCTTTACGACAGTAAATGGTAAGTCCATAACAACAGATTTAAAATCGGCTACCAACCCAACAGGTTATGACCCGGCTAACCCATACCTAAACCGCGACCCGCGTTTTGATGCCACTGTGTTTTACAACGGTCAACGCTGGTTGAGCAGACCGGTAGAAACCTTTGAAGGTGGCCGGGATAAGCCCAACAGCAACGTTAACACGCAAACGCGTACCGGTTATTACCTGCGTAAATTTCTGGGCGATCTTACTAACAGCACTAACTACCCAACGCAAAGCCACAATTTTGTTTACTTCAGACTGGCCGAGATCATCCTGAACAATGCCGAGGCGCTTAACGAATTAGGCAACACCGAAACATCTGTACAACAAATTATACTGATCCGTAAACGCGCGGGGATAGTTGCTGGCAGCGATGGGCGGTACGGTATTAAAGCTGGTATTTCGCAGGCTGAGATGAGGGTGCTTATCCAAAACGAAAGGCGTATCGAACTTTCTTTTGAAGAGCACCGCTTCTTTGACCTACGCCGCTGGAAAATAGCCGGCACTGCGCTGAACAAAACGTTAACCGGGGTTACAATAGTTAAAAACCCTGATGGGGTAACTTTTAAATACCAGGTTGTACCCGTAGTTAACATCACCTTTCAAGACAAGCTTTACCATTTGCCGCTTCCGTATGATGAAACGGTTAAGAATACCGGCCTTGTTCAAAATTTTGGATGGTAAGATTTTTTAAATCATAAAAAAGATAAAATGAAAAGACTCATATTTTTTATTGCCTTGTTTGCCTTGGGCTTAAACGCTACCCAGGCGAATGCACAAAGCCGACAGATAAGGGGGGTAGTACGTGACGATAAGGGTACGTTGCCCGGTGTAACCGTACAGGAAAAAGGGCTGTTGACCAACGGTGTGGCAACCAACGTTAACGGCGAGTACAAACTTACGTTAAGGGGTAATCAAAACGTAGTCATCGTAAAAGCGATTGGTTATATCACAAAAGAAGTTGACGTAAGCGATAAAACAGTTATTGATGTATTGATACAGCAAAGCTCGCAAGATTTAAGCGAGGTGGTGGTGGTTGGCTATGGCATCCAAAAAAAGCTCACGTTTACCGGCTCGCAAAGCGCGGTATCGGGCGCGCAGATCCGTGAAAACCCTTCTGCAAGCTTGCAGAATACTTTAGCTGGCCGCGTTACGGGTTTCATCTCGCAACAACGGTCGGGCCAGCCCGGTTCTGATGGTGCCGCTTTTTTGGTAAGGGGGCAGGGTTCATTAAACGGGAATGATAACCCGCTGATCATTGTAGATGATATCGAATACACATACGAGCAGTTTGCCCGGCTTGATCCCAACGAAGTGGAGTCGGTGACGGTGTTAAAGGATGCTTCGCAAACGGCTGTATACGGTATAAAAGGCGGTAACGGCGTAGTGGTGGTTACCACAAGGCGGGGTAAAACAGGTAAGCCGCGGATCTCTTTCCGTACAGATTATGGCTTATCCGACTTTACCATCCTGCCAACCTATTTAGATAGTTATAACACGGCGCTGCTAAGAAACCTGGCCGATGTAAACGATAATAAATATTCTGCCAGCCCGAACCCTAATTTTAAACCAACCTGGACAGATCAAGACCTTGCCTTGTTCCAAAACGGGCAGGACCCGTACGGCCACCCCAATGTTGACTGGAAAAAGGAATTGTTTAAAAACAATGCAGCACAATATAAGGCTACATTCGATGTAAGCGGCGGTACCGATAAGCTGAAATACTTTATATCCCTCAGCTACCTTAACCAGGGCGGCAACACCCGCGATTACAGCCAGGGGCAGGGGTACGATGGTAATTTTTACAACCGCAGGTACAACTACCGCTCTAACCTGGATATAAACGTTAATAGCAATCTAAGCTTGAGTATTGATGCGTACGGCAATATCGGCGAGATCAACACACCATCGGTGGCTTATAACTCAACTAACGGTAACAAAAATGATGTTTTCTCTGAGTTTGGTAGTTACCTGGCGCTGGCCCCGTATGCTTATCCGATTAAAAACCCTAACGGTAGTTTTGGTTATTCTAATTACCAAAAAACCTTAACCGGTTATGTTACTCCAAACATCATTCAACGGTTATCGCTTGATGGGTACAACCGCAATTATGAAAACAATATGGTACTTACCACATCCGTTAACGAAAAGCTGGGCTTTATCACAGAGGGTTTAAGTGCCAAAGGTACAGTATCATACACCAGTAATTATACCGGATCAAAGGGCCTGACGCGTACTAATTTACCATCATATATCTATACGCCGGCAAACGGCACCACTCCCGAAAGCTACGCGCCTGCTTTTACAGATGTATACCGGTTAGAAAGACTGGGGACTAACTACAACCCCAACGGACCAAACTTTGGTACGCAAAGGCGCATAACCGCGCAGGCCTTTTTAAATTACGACCGCACCTTTCATGACCACCACGTTAGCGGGTTGGCGTTATACAGCTTAACCAGTTTTAACAGGGGCCTGGCAACAACGAACATTAATTATGGTAACTACAACTTTATCCCCAATAATACCATAGGTACAACAGGCCGTTTAGGGTACGATTATAAATCGAAATACATTGTACAGTTTAGCGGGGCTTACAACGGGTCGAGCCGTTTTACAGGCGACAAGCGCTTTGGGCTGTTCCCGGCTGCGTCTGTGGCATACAACGTTGCCGAAGAGCCTTTTTTTAAGAACAATATCAAATTTATTAATCAGTTTAAACTACGCGGGTCGTACGGCTTAGTTGGTTCGGATCAAATCAATAATAATACCCAAAGCTATACCTATTTGCAAAGCTACATCTCAACCAACGGCAATGTATCCGGCCAGCCGGGGCAGGGGGTCGGTGCGTCATTTGGCGAAACCAACGGCGCACTGCCGGTAAATACGGGGATCCAGGAAGGTACATTACCCAACATCGCCGTAACTTGGGATAAAGAGAAGCAATTGGATATCGGTGTCGATTTTACATTGTTCAACAGTAAGCTATCAGGCTCGGTCGATTATTTTAAGTACAACCGATACGATCAGCTGATCAGCCGCGGAACGGTTTCTGCCATCTTCGGGCAAACGCTGCCGCCGGTAAACCTGGGCAGAACCAGCAGGAACGGGTTAGAATTTGAGTTGAATTTTCATGACGTTATCGGTAAAAACTTCAATTACAACTTTAGGGCAACCTACTCTAAAGTGCGGAGTAAGGTGGTATTCTTTGATGAGGCCTCGGTACAGTACCCATGGCAGGCTTATACCGGGCACTCACTAAATACCGAAGCGCGCTACCAGTTCATTGGTTTTTACAAAGATGCGGCAGATGTTGCAGCCAGCCCGAAACCTACCGTCTTAACCCGCCCCGGCGATTTAAAGTATGCGGATCTGAATAACGACAATATTATAGATCAGCGCGATCAGGCCGTATCAGATGTTAACAATGTGCCTGTAAATAACTACGGCTTCCAGGTAGGGTTCGGCTACAAAAGCTTCAGCATAAGTGCATTATTTCAGGGCGCTACAGATTTTAATATTCGTGGTTATGAAGAATCCATCAGGGCATTCTCATCAAATTTAACGGCTGTACATCAGCAATCGTGGACGCCAGAACTGGGCGACAATGCAAAATATCCGCTATTAAGTTCACTGCGTTCCATCAGCGACCCAACGTTTGCCTCCACTTTTTGGAGTATCTCGGGCAATTACCTGCGGTTGCGCACCGCCGAGGTGAGCTATACGCTGCCGGGCAGATTTCTTAAAAAGATTGGCTTGCAGGGAGCAAGGGTTTATTTGAGCGGCAATAACCTGGTTACCTGGTCAAATGCATTTAAGCTGTACGCCCTTGACCCCGAGGCCACTAATAATACCGACAGGCAAACTTACCCGCCGCAACGCATCTATAATATAGGTTTAAGTGTATCATTTAATTAAACAATCAGCATGAAAAATATTTTCATCATCCTGGCCGTACTCATACTTTTTGTTTCCTGCAAAAAGGCCAGTTTTTTGGATGATAAATCCAACAATGCGCTAAACGAAAATTCTGTTTTCACAGATAGCGTGCGCACTATGAGTTTTTTAACCCGGATTTACGAAGATGAGGGCTTTGCCTATGTTAAAACCCGCTGGGAAAATGGCGGCCAGGAGCAAGCCACAGACGACTCGGAGTTTAACCTTTTAAACACCGCGCGCAGGCCGCTCATCCTGTACACATCAAGTTACAGCGCCGATTCGTTTCCGTTCTTTACAGAGGTTTGGCAAACCCCGTTCGATAATATAAGAAGGGTAAACCTGCTGCTATCTAAGCTGCCGTCAACGCCGCTTAATGTGGCCACCCAAAAGCGGGTGGCCGCCGAGGCCCGCTTTTTACGCGCCTGGTACTATTATAACCTGCTCATCAATTTTGGTGGCGTGCCAATTGTCAAAGACCAGGTTTTCACCATTACCGATGAGGTAAGTATCCCGCGCAGTACTTTTGCAGAAAGCGTAAGTTATGTGGTAAAAGAGCTTGACGAGGTGAGCGCTATCCTGCCCGTTTCTTACTCAGGGAACGATTATGGCCGCGTTACTAAAGGTGCCGCAATGGCGGTAAAGGCAAAATTGTTACTATTTGCTGCCAGCCCTTTATTTAATGGCAACACATATCCGCAACCAAGCACTGCCGAAGGTATTGCCGCAGCCGGTTACCCCACGTTTGATGTAACCCGCTGGAAGGCGGCAGCAGATGCTGCACAGGCGATTATCAATTCAGGCGCTTACGCGTTGAATATTGATAATGCAACCGCCCCCGGTTATGGCTTTTACGCTTTATTTTTAAAACGTATCAACAGCGAATATATTTACTTTTATAACCGGGTACCTAACAGGGATTGGGAACAGTTTTATCTGCCTGTAAGCCGTGGTAACGGTTCACGCAACGGTACGCCTACACAAACGCTCGTAGATGCTTTCCCGACAAGTACCGGGAAGGCCATTACCGATCCGACATCCGGCTACAATCCTCAAAACCCTTACATTAACCGCGACCCGAGGTTTAATTATTCTATCATTTACAACGGTGCACCTTACTTTTTAAAAGCCGCAAGTGCAAAATCACCTGTGTTTACCTACGTGGGCGCGCCTACAGATGGGTTTACGCAAAGCACATCTGCTGCAGGGCCGTCGGGTTACTTTTCAAGAAAAATGCTTGACGAAAACCTGAGCGCTGATGGCCCCGGCAATACCGACAGGGGTTGGGGGCTGATCCGTTACGCCGATATCCTGTTATGTTATGCTGAAGCGATTAACGAAATTGGGCAAACCAGCCAGGCTTACCCCGTTTTAAGGCAGATCCGTGAACGGGCGGGGATAGTACCGGGAGCCGATAATAACTACGGAATGAAAACAGGCATGTCGCAAGACGAGATGAGAGAATTTATCCGTAATGAAAGGCATATCGAGCTGATGTATGAAAACACCCGTTGGGACGATGCCCGCCGCTGGAAGATAGCCATGAAGGTATTTAATGGTTATAACAAACTGATGAAACCTACCAAGGTTGCTGTATCGGCCACTTATCCTTCGGGGTACAATTACGAAATAGTTAACTCTTTGTTCCTGCATACGTTCAACGAAAAAAATTACCTGCTACCTATACCCACAAGCGAGATCAGAAAAGCGCCGGCATTAGTACAAAATCCGGGTTGGTAATGGTAAATTTGATCATTATTAAGCGTTTAAATGACAGTAAATTAATGCAAATTCGTTCTTAATATAGTTGATTGATGCCGGTGTCAGGTTGCAAAAGCCTGCCCGGTATTTTTAACTTTACTTGCTCAGCATATATACTATTTATAAATAATGACAATATTTAAAACCATCCGACTGATAGCTTTTGTGCCTGTTGCACTTTCAATGCTGGCAAACCCTTTGCATTCAGCAGCGCAGGGAACACGGTTGCCCTACAAAACAGCTAATGGAACGCAGTACCAATATCTGTCAGGGCCGGATAAAGATCACGCAGTAAGCTGGGATTTTAAGGTAAATACAGGCTTTAAAAGCGGCGCATGGAGTAAGATTCCCGTTCCATCAAACTGGGAGCTACAAGGCTTTGGTACCTACAATTATTATAAAGACACCAAAAATCCCGAAGAGGAGGGCGATTACCGGTATAAATTTAACGTACCGGCAAGCAGTTCAGGCAAAACAACCTACATCGTTTTTGAGGCCGCCATGACCGAGGCTGATGTGAAGATCAACGGCAAATCTGCCGGGCCTGTTCACCAGGGGGGCTTTTACCGCTTTAAATACGATATTACCACCTTGCTTAACTTTGGTAAGGAAAACCTGCTCGAAGTAAACGTGAAAAAACGATCGGCGAATGAATCGGTCAATAACGCCGAACGCAAGGCTGATTTTTGGCTGTTCGGTGGTATTTACCGCCCGGTTTATTTGGAAACCGTACCCAACACACATATAGACCGGATAGCTATAGACGCCAAAGCTGATGGCGCGCTGAACCTTGATGTTTACCTGGCGGGTGTGCTGACAGGTAATACTATCAAAGCACAGGTTTTAAATTTAAACGGCAAGCCCGTAGGCAAACCGTTTAATGTACCGGTTGTACGGGGGCAGTTAATAGCGCGCGCCAGCCAAACAGTTGCCGGGATAATCAACTGGAATCCCGAAATGCCAAAGCTTTATAACCTGGCGGTAGCCATAAGTGACAGTAAAGGTGCCGTATTACACCGGGTTGAACAGCGGTTTGGTTTCCGTACGGCGGAATTAAGGCCGCACGATGGTTTTTACGTAAACAATAAAAAGGTAATATTTAAAGGCGTTTGCCATCATAGCGAATGGCCAGAGTCTGGCCGCTCCCTCACCAAAGAGAATAACGTTGCGGATATTAAGTTAATAAAAGATATGAACATGAATGCTGTCCGGATGTCACACTACCCGCCCGATCAGGACTTTTTAGATGCTTGCGACTCCCTTGGGCTATTCGTGCTGGATGAGTTAACCGGCTGGCAGGCCAAATACGATACTATTGTGGGCCGTAAATTGGTCAAGGAGTTAGTGGTACGCGACGTTAACCACCCATCGGTAGTGATATGGGATAATGGTAACGAGGGCGGTTTTAACTTTGCTTTGGACAACGATTATGCCAAATACGATCCGCAGAACCGCCTCGTGATACATCCATGGGAAAGGTTTAACGGAACAGATACCAAACATTACCCTGACTATAATTATATTCAAAATTCTGTTCTATATGGGAAAGAGGTATTCTTTCCGACCGAATTTATGCACGGCTTGCAAGACGGGGGGCATGGTGCCGGCTTAGATGATTTTTGGAATTTGATGCTTCAGCACCCGTATGCAGCCGGGGGCTTTTTGTGGTCATTCCATGATGAAGGCGTGGCGCGTACAGACCGTAACGGGCAAATAGATATCCAGGGTAATGCCGCGCCCGACGGTATTGTAGGCCCGCACCGCGAAAAGGAGGGGAGTTATTATACGATCAAAGAAATCTGGTCGCCCGTTCAGATCAGCCTCAAAGCACTGCCGCAGAATTTTGACGGAAACCTAACTGTCGAAAACAGATACATATACACCAATCTAAACAAATGCCGGTTCGAATGGAAGCTGGTTTCACTGGCACAGCCGGGCAGCAAAACTATTACTCCTAAAATAAATGCTGCGGGTAAAAGTATAATGGCTTTAGCGCCCCACGAAAAAGGCACATTGCAAATTAGCCTGCCCGCCAATTGGAAAAACAGCGACGTGCTTTATTTGACCGCCTATGATACTTTTCAGAAGGAAATATTTACCTGGAGCTGGCCAATAAAACAACCGGGTTATGAGCTATCATCTGCGGTAGCTACCTCTTCAGAAAAAGCAAATGTAACCGAAACAGATTCGAGCCTGGTGGTTAAAGCCGGAGCTATAACCTATTATTTTAGCACGGGTACAGGTAATTTGCAAAAGGTAACAAATATTAAAGCGACTGTTTCCTTATCGAACGGGCCGGTGTTAGCAGGGGCTAAGTACTCATTCAAAAAACTTAACCATTACAACTCAGGTAACGATGTTATCATAGAACCTGTTTATGATGGCGGCCAGCAGCAGCAATTTAAAGTGAAATGGACCATTACCGCAGGCAAGCCTGCTAAATTGGATTACAGTTACGCGATGCGCGGCGAACTGGACTTTATGGGAATAACATTTGACTACCCTGAAGAAAAGGTGACTGGTATGAAGTGGGAGGGCCGCGGGCCTTACCATGTTTGGAAAAACAGGCTTAAAGGGCAGCAATTTGGTGTTTGGCAAAAGGATTATAATAATACCATAACCGGCGAAAGCTGGCAATATCCCGAGTTTAAAGGCTACCATGCCGATATGTACTGGGTTACGGTACAAAATAAGGAAGCCCCTTTTACGGTATATACTACCCATCCGGGTACATTTTTACAAATGTATCAACCTTTAAAGGCTGCAGGGGCTACTAATGAGAATACTAACCCGGCGTTTCCGAAAGGCAACATAGGCTTTTTGGACGCCATAAGCCCGATAGGTACCAAGTTTCAATCAGCTGATAAAATGGGCCCGCAAAGCCAAAAGAATATGCAGTTAAACTACACGCCGGTAAGTGGCAGCCTTTGGTTTGATTTCAGATAAATTATTGCACTCAAACATTCTATTTATTACAACAAGCGAAATAAGAATAATCGTAAATGCTTTCTAAAAACAACCTTCCCAACGCAACCGGCAACTTAATTGTTCCGGCAAAAGAATTATTTGACTTGCCGGAAAAGGTGCTGCAATTCGGTACCGGCGTTTTACTGCGCGGCCTGCCCGATTATTATATTGATAAGGCAAACAGGCAAGGCGTGTTTAATGGTCGTGTAGTAGTGGTTAAATCGACAACCACAGGTGATACCGCTGATTTTGACCAGCAGGACTGCCTGTACACGCTCCATGTTAAAGGTATTGCCGGGGGCAAGGAAGTGGATGAACAAGTAATTAATTCGGCGATAAGCCGGGTGCTTTCTGCCGCTACCCAATGGGCGGACATATTGAATGTAGCCCATAATAAAGAGCTTAAAATCGTACTATCCAACACTACCGAAGTTGGGTTGCAATTTTTAGCCGAATCGATTGGCCAAACACCTCCAGAATCTTTTCCGGGTAAGCTGTTGGCCTTTCTGTTAGAGCGGTACCGGGCTTTTAATGGCGATATGGAGGCAGGCCTGGTAATCATCCCTACCGAGTTGGTTATAGATAACGGTAAGTTATTGAAACAGATCATAATGCAGTTGGCAACTTATAATCAGCTTGAAGATGCCTTCACCAATTGGCTTACGACGGCCAACCATTTTTGTAATTCATTGGTAGACAGGATCGTTCCCGGCAAACCTGTCGCTGCCGAAAATTCGATACTAAACCAAAGATCGGGGTACAAGGACAACCTGCGCATAGTAGCCGAGCCCTACAGCCTATGGGCTATAGAAGGCGGGCCCGATGTAGAGGCCGCGCTAAGTTTTTGCCGGGTTGATAGTGGGGTGGTCATAACGCCAGATATCGAAAAATTTAGGGAATTAAAACTACGGTTGCTTAATGGTACCCATACTTTATGCTGTGCCGTTGCTATTTTAGCGGGCTTTAAAACCGTTGATGAGGCAATGAGGGACAAATCGTTTATCAATTTTATTAACCGGATAATGACGGAAGAGATCAAACCGTCTATTCCATATCCGGTTGATAAAGAAGAAGCCGCACTTTTTGCACGCAATGTGATTGACCGGTTTAGTAACCCCTATATCAAACATCAGTGGATGAGCATATCGGCGCAATATTCGCTTAAAATGCGTACCCGGGTTATACCATTGTTAGCGAATTATGAAAACTCTTTCAGGCAAGCGCCGCAATTGATGGCCTTCGGATTTGCAGCTTTTATAGCCTTCATGCAGGTAGAGCAGGTTAACGGCAAGTTTGAAGGGAAAAGCAATGGTGTAAACTATTTGGTGACAGACAATAGCGCAGATGTATTTGCCGCAGCCTGGAAAACGGCCTTTTCCGATGGCAGGGTAGTGGACACGTTGTTAAGCGATTTGAGCCTGTGGGGTACAGATCTTACATCGTTGCCTGGTTTTAAAGAAGAGGTTAGCCGTAGGCTCGAACAGATCAAAGCAGTAGGCATTTTAAACATATTACAGGCAACGTATTAATTAGCGGGATAGGGGGAGGTTTAATTTAAGTTTAATAATTATTAAAAATACTTATGGCATCTAAAAAAATAAAAATTGCTATGATGGGCATCATTACGATGATTTTTACGGTTTATTCATCTTTATTATATTCACAGCAGGTGCCAGCGGATGGCGCGGCAGTTATCCGCATTAATCAAATTGGTTTTTACACGGACGCCCCCAAAGTTGCCATTAGTACAAGTGGCGCTTCAGGCAAATTTTTCTTGCAAACAACCGGTAATCAAACGGTTTACACTGGCGAGTTAAAACCGGCTAACGAGCCCAACTTTGCAGGCAAACCTACGTCCGTTGCTGATTTCTCTGCTTTTAACAAGCCTGGGAAATACTTTCTTTATATCCCTGCTGTCGGGTATTCCTATCCGTTTACCATCGGCGCGGCGGTTCACAAAGCTGTTGCCGCAGGTACTATCAGAGCTTTTTATTATCAGCGCGCATCCCTCCCCCTGGCAGAAAAGTACGCCGGAAAGTGGCACAGGGCAGCCGGCCACCCTGATGATAAGGTGCTGATACATGCATCTGCCGCCTCAACGCAGCGGCCGGAAGGTACAGTGATATCAAGCAGCCGTGGCTGGTACGATGCCGGCGATTATAATAAATACATTGTTAATAGCGGCGTCAGCACAGCAACTTTATTATCCCTTTATGAAGATTTCCCCGCATATATGCAAACCGTTCATTTGAACATACCTGAAAGTGACAACAAATTGCCCGATGTGCTTGACGAGGTACTATGGAACCTGCGTTGGATGCTCACTATGCAAGACCCTGCCGACGGTGGCGTTTACCATAAATTAACCAATGCCAGTTTTGATGGTATGGTAATGCCGGATATAGCAACCGCACCTCGGTATGTAGTGCAAAAAGGTACCGCCGCCGCGCTCGATTTTGCAGCAGTAACGGCCCAGGCATCACGTATTTTCAGCAAGTTCCCTAAGCAGTTACCCGGGATGGCAGATTCTTGTATCAAAGCCTCGATTTATGCCTATAACTGGGCTGCGAAGAACCCTACCGTAATTTACGATCAGAACGCAATGAACAATCAGTTTAAGCCAAAAGTGGTAACCGGCGACTATGGCGACAGGCGGTTGGATGATGAGTTTTTTTGGGCCGCGGCTGAACTCTACGCTACCACCGGTAACCCCGAATATTTAAGTAGGATAAGATCAGCGAGGGCTGGTACACCGATACGCGTGCCCAATTGGGGTTCGGTCAGTACGATGGGTTATTACACCTTATTAAACCTCCCTAACATCGATACTGACCTGCCTGGCTTGAAAAACGATTTTTTAACCTATGCAGATGGGTTAATTGCCGGGGCCGATAAAAATGCCTACCAAACTGTAATGACTAAAACTAAGGCCAATTTTAATTGGGGTAGTAACAGCACTGCCGCTAACCAGGGTATATTATTGATAAAGGCCTACAGGTTATCGCACGATGCAAAATACCTTAATAGCGCGTTGGGCAACCTGGATTACCTGCTGGGCAGAAACGGCACCGGTTATGCCTATATTAGCGGGTATGGCAGCAAGCCTATCATGCATCCGCATCATCGGCCATCGGTAGCAGATGGGATAGCAGACCCGGTGCCAGGTTTGCTATCCGGAGGGCCAAACCCGGGAATGCAGGACGGTATACCTACACCATCCAAATCTCCCGACGAAGCCTTCATTGACGACGCCCGCTCGTACGCCACTAACGAGATCGCCATTAACTGGAATGCGCCCGTAGCTTACTTGGCTAATGCAATCGAGGCGTTACAAAAACAAATAAAAAAATAAGAAGTGGTTAGAATTAGCGCGTAAAGGATAAAATGCAAGTACGGCGGTTTATGGAAAGTGGATTCTCTGTAACAGACCAGTGTGGACTTAATTATTCATTCTTTTGAAAACACAAAAAGCTGCCCTTTAATAGAGCAGCTTTTTGTGTTTTTGTGGAGCCGGAGGGATTCGAACCCTCGTCCAAACATGGTATAAGATATGCTTTCTACGTGCTTAGCTGTTATTTAATTGTAGGGACTATGGAAGGTTAACCGCTTACCTGTACCTTAATCCTTAGGTGCTTTATTTCGCTTGCTTACCACACCTTTAAGCAGGCTATTTCCATTTTTCGATGCCCCGGTTGCCGATCCAACAGAAAGGAAAACCGGCGGGACAAAAGCTATGCTAATTCTAAATTAGGCAGCTAAGGCGTAGTTATTTTCGCCATTTGTAAGTTTGAGCGTTCTGATTTAAGCGCTAATTCACCCAACGCGCTGCATGCTTACATATTTATCTCCATCCTGTCAATTCCGGTCGACCCCATTTTGGTTTCGCATGTGCCGGTGGGCAGTTTGCAGGTTTCAAAAATACAACAATATTATTTAACTTTTGTGTGCAGATTGTAAGATGCCAATGCCGGAATAGCTAATAGGCTAACCTACAATATGTTTAACCACCGGGATCTTACTCAATCCCCAGATGAGCAACCACGATATCAGGAAACAGCCCGAAGCCACAGCAGGGATGCTGAGCCACGGGTTATAGACTTTGTAACTGATCTCATTTATCTCTAACACATTCAGGATCAGGGCATGGCTAAAGTAAATTCCAAGCGTGCATTTGCTTGCGTTTTGGATTACAATGTTAGTTTTCTCGCTTAATTTGACGGTTAAATTCTTAGCCGCTAAGAACGCTCCTGAGGCCAATATCACCACAAACGGGCCAATAGGTTCGTAAAAAAAAGTGCTTAGTCCGTAGTCTTTTACCTGCAAATAGTAAGTGCCGCAGGCAATCAGTACCACCATTGCTGCGAATAGGATTAACGCAGGGAATGCCAAAAATGGTAACTTGAAGTCTTTATAGGCGAGGTAGTACCCCAATACCAGGTAACCGATATAACCCGAAAAGTAGCTTAAATCTATCGCGGTAGCAAAGCGTGTCAAATAAGGTTTGCCTATGACCACGGTAATAAACCATACGGCCAAAAAATAAAGCAGTTCCTTTTCAGTAGCGTTACGCACGAACTTGCTTAGTATGGGAATGATGAGATACAACCCGAAAAGCAGGTACACATACCAGAGGTGATAGGAGGTGCCCGTTTTAAGCTGGTGCAGAACGAGTTTAATATTCTCCCAGGCGTCACCGTTAAAGTAAATGATCTCTTCATACCATTGATAAACAATGTAAACCAAACTCCAGAATAGGAACGGGATTAGGAGCCGGCCAACGCGCTTTTTTAAGAAATCGCTTAGCTCATATTCACGGTTAAGTAGCAATGCGCCCGTAATCATCACAAAAACGGGTACCGCAAAACGGGTTATCGCATTGTAAACATCCGCAACCATCCATTCGCCCGGCGAAACTCCCTTATAATTCATCAGCAAGGGCGATGCGGTGTGCAAAACTACCACAGCAAACATGGCTATCAGCCGCAGGTTACTTATCCAGGCAATATTTTGTGTTTTATCCTGAATAATGGCTTCGCTGAACTTCATGCTGTTTTTTTTTCGCAAAATAATTAAGGCGCATTAAATCAACTCTGCGCCTTAAATTATACATTTATTTGATAAAGTTAAACCCTACCCGGATACACTTTTAACCCTTCGGCTAAACAAACCATTGCCTTGTTCAGGTCGTCGTTGTTCAAAACATATGCCATGCGTACCTCGTTAGCACCCGCGCCCGGTGTACTGTAAAAACCGGTTGCAGGGGCCATCATCACGGTTTGATTGTCGTGGCTAAAGCTTTCCAGCATCCACTGGCAAAATTTGTCTGCATTGTCAATAGGGAATTTAGCCACTACGTAAAAAGCACCGCCCGGGTTAGGGCAATAAACGCCGTCAATATTGTTCAAAGCCTTCACTAAGGTATCGCGGCGTTGGGTATACTCCTTATTTACCGCAATAAAATATTCGTCGGGGGTATCAACAGCGGCCTCCCCGGCAATTTGCTCCACCATTCCCGGCGATAAACGCGCCTGCGCAAACTTCAATCCCGCGGCAATCACCGCTTTGTTTTTGGTGATCAGGCAACCTAATCGCGCTCCGCAGGCGCTGTAACGCTTGCTCACGGTATCCATTACAATTACATGCTCGTCTAACCCATCCAGGTGCATGGGCGATATAAAGGTGCGTCCATCATAACAAAACTCGCGGTAAGCTTCGTCGCTAAATAAGTACAGGTCGTATTTCAGGGCCAGTTCCTTTAAGGCATCCAGTTCCTCCTGCGAATACAAATAGCCGGTAGGGTTGTTAGGGTTGCAAATAATGATGGCCTTAGTTTTATCGGTTATCAGTTTTTCAAACTCGCTGATGGGCGGCAGGGCGAAACCATTATCGATGTACGACAAGATAGGTTTTACCACCACATCGGTTTGGTTGGCAAACCCATTGTAGTTAGCATAAAATGGCTCGGGGATGATCACTTCATCACCCTTATCCAGGCAGCTCATCATCGCAATCGTTATCGCTTCAGATCCGCCTGTGGTTACGATTATATTTTCGGGGGTGATGTTGTAGCCAAGTTTATTGTAGTATTCAACCAGTTTTTTGCGGTAGCTTAACGTGCCCTCGCTGGGTGTATAGGCCCAAACTTTAAAATCGATATTTTTGATGGCATTCAGCATGCCTTCCGGGGTCTCAATATCCGGCTGGCCGATATTTAAATGGTAAACTTTTTTACCCTCCAATTTAGCTTTATCGGCAAATGGAGTAAGTTTACGGATAGGAGATGCAGGCATCCGTTGCCCTTTTTGAGAAATTTTTGGCATGGGGCAAAATTAGTAAAAAGGTTTAAAAATCCCTCTCCATTTGGAGAGGGATTTAGGGTGAGGCGACGTACAAAAAAAGCCACCACAAAATGTGATGGCTTGCAATAATTTATAACGCTCTAACCGTTGGTGAGGCTATTATCTGCTCGAAGCGGCAGGTTTAGCAACCACTTCACCTATAATATTTAAATATTTGGTTGGGGTTTTAGAGTTTGATGTCACCACAATGGTTTTATTAAAAGCCGATACTACAGCAGCATTGTACGTGATTTTGATAGTACCCTTACCGTTTTTTGGAACAGGTGTTTTCGTATAATCAGCAATTGTACAGCCACAAGTAGGGCGCACTTCTGTCAGTATAAGCGGTTCGGTGCCAACGTTTGTAAATTCAAAAATGGTAGTAACAGGGGTGCCCTGTGCAATTTTACCAAAATCGTGTTTTTCTTCGTTGAATTTGAATTCAGCTTTTTGATCGTCCTGGGCCGATGCACTAAAGGCAAAGCCTAAAATAACGGTGCAGATTAATATTAATTTTTTCATGTTTCCCTGTTTGATTATTACAAATATAAAAGGTTTAATGTATAATCAAAACTATTGTAATAAGTATATGTTTTATAGTGACCCATACTAAAATCAAAATAGAATTTTATAATTTTACCGCCTAAACAAAATTTTGTATGCCCGAAACTGTATTACGCAATGGCGACGCTATAAATGCTGCCGAACTCAGTTTTGACGATTTCAAAGAAATTGTGATCAGTGATTATCGTGTTGGTTTTGAAAGCCGGCAAGCCAGTGTATTGGGCAGGCGCGAGGTTTTAACCGGCAAAGCCAAGTTTGGTATTTTTGGCGATGGTAAGGAAGTTGCCCAATTGGCAATGGCTAAGGCTTTCCGTAAGGGCGACTGGCGCGCAGGTTACTACCGCGACCAAACTTTTATGTTTGCCACAGGCATGAGCAACTTGAAGGAGTTTTTTGCACAGCTTTACGCTAACCCCGATATTGATAAGGATCCGGCATCTGCAGGGAGGCAAATGAATTGCCACTATGCTACGCGTTATGTGAATGCCGACGGCACATGGGTAAACCAGGCCGAAACCATGAACTGTGCTGCGGATATCTCCACAACAGGCGGGCACATGCCGCGCCTTTTAGGATTGGCTTATGCATCCAAACTATACCGCCAGAATAAAGAATTGGAATATCTTAAGACATTTTCTGTTAATGGTAACGAGGTTGCTTTTGGTACGATAGGGAACGGTTCGACATCCGAAGGTTTATTTTTTGAGGCCTTTAACGCCGCCGGTGTGCTGCAAGTGCCTATGGCGATATCGATATGGGATGATGCTTACGCGATTTCTGTACCTGCAAAACTACAAACTACCAAAGAGGATATCTCTGAAGTACTGAAAGGTTTCCAGCGGGATAAAGGTACCAACGGTTACGAAATATTTAAAGTGCGCGGATGGGACTATGTTGCCCTTTGCGAAACGTATGAACGTGCTATAAAAATTTGCCGTGAAGAACACGTTCCTGTGATGATCCATGTGGTAGAGATGACCCAACCACAGGGGCATTCCACATCAGGCTCGCATGAGCGTTATAAATCTAAAGACAGGCTTACCTGGGAAGATGAGCATGATTGCCTGGTGCAGATGCGCAAATGGATGATTGAATCGGCAATTGCAACCACGGAGGAAATTGACCAGCTGGAAAGCGACGCCAAAAAGCATGTGCGCGAATGCCAGAAAGCGGCCTGGGCCGAGCTGGAAAGCGAAATAAAGGCCGAAATGGCTACAGCTGTAGATCTTTTAGATGCCCTTGCACAACAATCTATCCATGCGGATGACCTGCAGGCTATCATATCGTCCCTGCACTCTTGTATTGACCCCGGCCGGCGTGATACCATTGCCGAAGTACGCAAAGCTTTGCGCTTGACCGTTGGTGAGAATACCGACAGCAGGGCTGCATTAGTTAACTGGCTGGCCGAGGAGAATGTAAAGAATAAAGAACGGTTCAACTCTAAACTGTTTAGTGATACGCCGCAATCACCATTATATGTACCGGTTATTGCGCCTGAATATGCCGACGACGCCAAAAGCATGGATGGCCGAGAGGTTTTAAACGCTTGTTTCGATGCCAACTTTGAGCGCGACAAAAGCATTGTAGCCTTTGGCGAGGATGTAGGTTCGATAGGTGATGTGAACCAGGGCTTTGCAGGCTTACAAAATAAATATACCGACTTACGGATAACCGATACCGGCATTCGCGAAGCAACTATTATAGGGCAGGGGATGGGTTTAGCCATGCGTGGTTTCCGCCCGATTGCCGAGATCCAGTACCTGGATTACCTGTTGTACTCCATCACCGTTTTAAGTGACGACCTGGCCAGCCTAAGCTACCGTACGCGAGGCGGGCAAAAGGCACCGCTCATCGTCCGTACCCGTGGTCACCGTTTAGAGGGTATCTGGCATTCAGGTTCGCCGCTTGGTTTTATATTGAACTCCTTACGGGGGATGCATATCTGCGTTCCGCGGGATATGACGCAGGCAGCAGGTATGTACAATACCCTTTTACGTGGCGACGAACCCGCACTGGTTATTGAGTGCCTTAACGGCTATCGCCTAAAGGAAAAACTTCCTGCCAACGTGGGCGAATTTACCGTGCCTTTAGGCAAAGCCGAGGTGCTAAAAGAAGGTAACGATATTACCGTCGTGAGCTATGGCTCAACCCTGCGCATCGTAATGGAAGCTGCCGAAGAGCTGGAGAAATTAGGTGTAAACATAGAAGTGATCGACCCGCAAACCCTTTATCCATTCGATATGGAGAATGTTTGTGGCCGCTCGTTGCAAAAAACCAACAAACTGCTGGTGATAGATGAAGACCTGCCCGGCGGTGGTTCTGCCTATATCCTGCAAAAGGTTATTGAAGCACAAAACGGCTATTACTCGTTAGATGCTCAGCCTAAAACCCTTTGCGGCGCCGAGCACAGGCCGCCTTATGGGTCGGATGGCGACTACTTCAGCAAGCCATCATTAGATGACGTGATAGAAGCCGTTTACCAGATGATGAACGAAGCCAATCCGGGTAAATACCCGGCGATGTTTTAATAGGGAATAGCTAATGTTTCCCACTCACAAAAAGCTGCCTGTAAAGGCGGCTTTTTACGTTTTAATCCCCCCGGCCTCACCCTTGCTTTTGCCATTTTGGCGAGGCAAATTGCGACCATTTAATGCCTGTCCGGCATCATCAAAAATGATAAATGGGTTTACAAAGGTTTACATGTTTCAGGTTTGAAGCGGGTTAATATGCTGTATTACAAGTGATTGTAAAAAAGGTGGGTTTACACGGCTTTTGCCTTTTTACTAATTAAATTAGTAAATATCAAAGCTTTTTCGTATCTTTACATTTCCCATCAATTAATCCCATCTTTTATGCAAACCCAATCAATTGCTGTAACAGCAAATCACATCCCTGTGAAAAAAAAGATCGAGAACATCCTGGCGCTTTCCATTATTACAGTTAGCGATCTGGACTGTTTTGATAACCCGGAACGCCGCAAACTTTCTTCGGCTGTCAATAAAATTTTGAACAAGCTAAAGGGAGTGGAGCGCGACGCCTTCCTAATTAAGATCGCTGCTGTAGTACCTCCGGATACCCGCAAACAGCTATGGGAAGAAAACCATTTAAACATCAGCGCGGCCATCACAAGCTACATACGCGATTACGGCGTTATGCCCGCTAAATACCTCATTGCCCAACAAACCGGGCTGAGCCGCCCAACCGTTACCAAGCACTTTAACGAGTACAAAACCAACCCCGAACACCTGGCCCACATGGAGCAATTTAAATTTATGGCCCCGAAGGTGCTTTCATCCGTTTTCAGGGCGGCGGTTAACGGCGATATGCGGGCCGCAAGGCTGTACCTGCAAATGAACGGCGGCTTTGATCAGCAACCCGCTAACACCGTGGTAAACGAGCAGAACAATTATATCCAGATCAACAACACCATCCTGAGCCAGGAAAACCTGAAACAACTCTCCGCTGAGCAGCTAAGGCAGATAGAAGATATTGTGAGAAAGTAGAGGGGCAAGGTTGGGGCATACTGATATTACCGGCAACACCAACCCCTGTCATTTCGAACGAGTGATAGTGAGGAGAAATCTTCTTGATTTTCTCTGTCTACTCGCAAGTTATATCGCAGAAGATTCCTCGTCGCTGCGCTTCCCTCGGAATGACAGCAAGACTAAAAAAAATGTCATTTCGAACGAGTGAGAGCGAGGAGAAATCCTCTTGATTTTCCCTGTCTACTCGCAAGTTATATCGCAGAAGATTCCTCGTCGCTGCGCTTCCCTCGGAATGACAATGATGGTTATTTGCATTGGTGACAAACCCTGTCATTTCGAACAAGCGATAGTGAGGAGAAATCCTCTTGATTTTCCCTCTCTACTCGCAAGTTATATCGCAGAAGATTCCTCGTCGCTGCGCTTCCCTCGGAATGACAGCGAGACTAAAAAAAATGTCATTTCGAACAAGCGATAGTGAGGAGAAATCCTCTTGATTTTCCCTGTCTACTCGCAAGTTATATCGCAGAAGAGTCCTCGTCGCTGCGCTTCCCTCGGAATGACAATGATGGTTACTTGCATTGGTGACAACCCCTGTCATCTCGAACGAGCGATAATGAGGAGAAATCCTCTTGATTTCCCTCTTTACTCGCAAGTTATATCGCAGAAGATTCCTCGTCGCTGCGTTGCAGTCGGAATGACAATGATGCTTATTTGCATTGGTGACAACCCCTGTCATTTCGAACGAGCGATAGCGAGGAAAAATCCTCTTGATTTCCCTCTCTACTCGCAAGTTATATCGCAGAAGATTCCTCGTCGCTGCGCTTCCCTCGGAATGACAACTATGGTTATTTGCATTGGTGACAACCCCTGTCATCTCGAACGAGCGATAATGAGGAGAAATCTTCTTGATTTCCCTCTTTACTCGCAAGTTATATCGCAGAAGATTCCTCGTCGCTGCGTTGCAGTCGGAATGACAATGATGCTTATTTGCATTGGTGACAACCCCTGTCATTTCGAACGAGCGATAGCGAGGAAAAATCCTCTTGATTTCCCTCTCTACTCGCAAGTTATATCGCAGAAGATTCCTCGTCGCTGCGCTTCCCTCGGAATGACAACTATGGTTATTTGCATTGGTGACAACCCCTGTCATCTCGAACGAGCGATAATGAGGAGAAATCTTCTTGATTTTCTCTGTCTACTCGCAAGTTATATCGCAGAAGATTCCTCGTCGCTGCGCTTCCCTCGGAATGACAGCAAGACTAAAAAAAATGTCATTTCGAACG
>NZ_JACWMX010000012.1 GCF_014773245.1 Mucilaginibacter glaciei
TGGTTACTTGCATTGGTGACAACCCCTGTCATCTCGAACGAGCGATAATGAGGAGAAATCCTCTTGATTTCCCTCTTTACTCGCAAGTTATATCGCAGAAGATTCCTCGTCGCTGCGCTTCCCTCGGAATGACAGCGATGGTTACTTGCATTGGTGACAACCCCTGTCATTTCGAACGAGCGATAGCGAGGAGAAATCCTCTTGCTTATGCAGAGACGCGATTATCTATGTTCGAGAGGTTCTTTCGTCGCTGCGCTTCCCTCGAAATGATGGCGGGACTTTAAAGAAAAGTGCCATTTCGAACGAGTGATAGCGAGGAGAAATCCTCTGCATCATTCATTCCGACTTTGCTGTTATATGCCTTCATTCACTTCCTCATTTAAAAACTTCCATTCCGGATTTTGTGTTGCGACTAAGGCATCCTTCTTTTCGCGCCTCCATTTCTTAATTTCCTTTTCGCGGTCTATGGCTTGGTGGATATCGGTAAAACGTTCGTAATGAATTAAATAATGGCAATGATACTTAGCGGTAAACCCGTTGCTTTTATCTTCTTTATGTTCGTAAAGCCGTCGTTTCAAATCGTTGGTTACACCGATATACAATACGTTTTTCGTAAGGTTCGTTAATATGTAGGTGAAGTAATTATAATTCCACATGGGTTATTGTTTTTTGTAGAGGATTTATCCTCGCTGTCGCTTGTTCGAAATGACAGGGGCTTCCACATGGTTTATTTTATTCTGTAGAAGATTTCTCCTCGCTGTCGCTCGTTCGAAATGACAAAGGGCTGGAAATACTTTATCCCTTAAGCGTTCGCCGATTTATACCTTTAGATGATTTCTCCTCGCTATCGCTCGTTCGAAATGACAGGGGGATTTTTACCGACGTGTTAATGTTGGTTTATCAACATACCCCTCCACCAACTTCCCTTCAGAAAACCGTTGGATCATCATAGCCGCAACAGTGTCACCGGTGGCGTTTAACAGGGTGGCTACCGGGTCTATCAATGTGCCGATAATAATGGCAGGGGGTAGTGCTTCGGGCGGGAAGCCGTAAGCAGAGATAAACAGCAGTTCGCCGATGTAGCCGCCGTTGGGGATGCCGCCTTCTACCATGCTCACCAATACAGTCATCCCCAAAGCCAGCAATATCACTTGCGGGCTATCAAAGCCCTTGCCGAACATGGCAAATACCACTGCCATTTTCAGGATGGACGAGATGCTGGAACCGTCTTTATGTAACGTACCACCCAGCGGAATGGTTACACCTGCTATCACATCGCTGATGCCCATTTTTTTGGCGGCATCTAAATTAGCGGGGATGGTGGCAATGCTGCTGCAGGTGGCAACCGCCGTTGCCGATGGGATAATGTTATTTTTCCAGTAGCGTTTAATGCCGCCTATGCCGCCCGCTATAAAGGCGTACAGGCTGTAAAATACGGCGTATAAAAACAAACTTACGCCGTAACCTATGCCTAAGGTGTGGGCGTAGGTGCCAAATAAGCTCGGCCCGAAAACGGCTACCTGGTAGGCAAAATAGGCACCCAGGCCAACCGGCCCGGCCTTCATGATGATGACGAATACCTGTTTAAAAACCTCGTTACCTGAGTTTAAAAACCCGGTGAATACTTTGCCTTTGTCGCCGGCCCTTAACGCGCCGAAACCTACCAATATGGCAAAAATGATCATGGCCAGCATGTTTTTGCGGGAGAGGAGGTTAAAGAATTCGCTGGTGGTAAATAGCTGGGTAACGGCATCGCCGGTGAGCTTTTTGCCCGCTTCGGCAGTTTGGCCTGCGGCGGCAGTATTTGCGGTCGCCCCTAACGGGAAGATCCATAGGGCGACGATGGTCAATATCGCGGCTACAATTACCGTCCCAAGGAAAACCCCCGCCATAATGCCCATAATGCGGCTCAACTTTTGGGTGCCCTGCAAATTGGCAATAGCCGATGAGATGGCAAAGAAAACCAGGGGGATCACCGCTACGAACAGCAGGTTCAGGAAAATATCGCCAATGGGTTTCAGTATTTCGGCCTTTTCGCCCAGTACAACCCCCGCAATGCTCCCGATGATGATACCCGTTAACAGCCAGATTATTCCACTATAATTTTTAAACCAATTATTCATACGCTACCTGCCGAATCAATGGCAATTGTGAAAGTAGAAATTTTATCCGACTATACAGAAGCTATTCCAATCCATCAGTTATGATATTTTCACGGCAGTGAGCCATTGTCAACATCTAATTTCCTATTTTTGCCACTTCTCCAATCAGCATATAACATATAATTTATGGATACTACATTTTCAGCAGTTGCCGATAACATCAAAAAGCGCCGTACGCTTAAGCCATCAACCATGAATGGCAATAAGATCCCTAACGCACACATCGCATCGGTTTTAGAACTGGCCGACTGGGCACCTAACCACGGAAATACCGAACCATGGCACTTTATCGTATTTGAAGACCCGAAGGTTTACAGCGAGCAGCACGCAGAACTGTACAAGGCTGCTAACCCCGGCGAAAGCTTTAATCCTACGGTTTACGCTAACTTAAGCAGCCAGTTTGGCGGTGCATCGCACGTTATTATCCCTTATCAAAAACGCGGCGATCTGCCAAAGATTCCGAAGTTTGAAGAGGTGATAGCGGCATCGTGCGCGGTACAAAACCTTTTGTTAGGTGCTACTGCACTTAACTTCGGTGCATTTTGGAGCACTGGTGGGATGGTATTAAAACCGGCATTTGCCCAGCATTTTGGTTTAGGTGCAGAGGATAGCGTGTTAGGCGTATTATTCCTGGGGTATACAGAAACCCAGCCCGAAGGCAAACGTAAAACACCGATAGAAAATAAGATCACCTGGAATAAATAAACTATTCCGGCTAAAGCCCTGCCCAACCCGGCAGGGCTTTTTTGTATCATATCATCTCCAAATCCAACCCGCCCGGGTTAACTTTATTGAAACAAAATTTCATTAAAGTACATAATTAGACTATCGTGACAATATAATTGTGTTTTAAGCGTATATTTGATCTATCGGTTTCAACTAATAATATACAATTGGTTGTTATTGTACCTGATTAAACTATAAGATTAAACCCAATATTATGAGAAAACACCTGCGGTGGATCATTGGCGCTTTATTGTTATTTTCTATTACGGTTATCAGTTGGATACCGTCAAACGCGTCAAAATCTTTAAAAATCTCTAAAAATTATACTGCAAAAGAACTTTTTTCGCAGTACGTTTCCAATATTTATCAAACAGCTAACCTACAGCAAACTGGTTTAGATGTAAACGTTTTTCAAAAGGCGGTTACCGGTTATTTGAATTTGAAGTTAGCCAACAAATTACCAGCAAATAGCAATGTAATCACGGTTGTAGATTTTACAAAATCGAGCCGTGAAAAACGGATGTGGATCATTGATATGCTGAGCAAAACTTTGGTATTAAACACCTGGGTGGCGCACGGGCAAGGTAGCGGCGATGATATGGCCAACCGTTTCTCTAACAATAACGAATCGCACCAAAGCAGCTTGGGTTTTTACCTGGCTGATGACGTTTACATGGGTAAGCACGGCCGTTCGTTACGTTTAGACGGTTTAGATGCTGCCAACAGTGCTGCACGTGCCCGCGGAATTGTGGTTCATGCTGCAGATTATGTCTGCCAGAATACCATTAACCAGATTGGCCGTTTAGGTCGCAGTTTCGGTTGCCCTGCGGTATCACCCGAGGTTTCTGACCAGGTGATTAATACAATCAAAGGTAAAACAGTATTCTTCATCAACGGTAATGACAGCAACTACATGTCGAAACTGTTAGACGATACTGCTCCGGTTAATTACGTTGTACCTGCCCTGCCAGCTCCGGCAGATACGGTACATGCCGATTCGACCAGTATCGCCAGATTATAATATTCTTAAATGCTACATAAAAAAAGAGGTGCCAATCAGCACCTCTTTTTTTATGTAGCTATTTTTAATTCGTTATTTACAACGCAGCTAACTGATCGTTAGTAGCCAGGAAACGTTGCAGGTGTTGGTATAATATTACATCGAGCCCGTAAACGTCCTTGCGGTATTGCAATACCCCATTATCATCTGCCCAACAGGTTACGTAAGTGATATAAACCGGCATCTTTTTAGGCAGTGCAATAGTAGTAGGGTCGGGGTTATCTTTACCCATATCTTCCGCTATTTTATCGTAAGTTGCACCTTCTCCAAATACCACTTTAGCTAAGGCTTGCGGATCGCCTAAACGTACGCAGCCGTGGCTTAATGCACGCATGCTTTGCGTAAAGGCACTTTTTGCAGGGGTATCATGCAGGTAAACGCTGCTTTTGTTATTAAACAAAAATTTGATCTTACCTAATGAATTATCATCGCCGGGGCGTTGCTTAAATTCGTATTTGTCTGCTGACGCGGATGCCCAGTCAATAGTTTCGGGGTCTTCTACCTTTTTACCATGTTCGTAAACATCAATGTTTTTGTTATCTAAATAGTACTTGTCTTTAGCAGCTTCTACCATAATTTCTTTACTGGCAATGCTTTGCGGGATGTTCCAAACAGGGTTAACCTGTACGCTGTGAATCATGCTGTTCAGTTGCGGTGTTTCGCGGGTAAAAGGGCGGTCAATTTTATCGCTTTCGTCATAATCTACCAACGTAGTGGTGTTATCCGTATTGCGGCCTTCACCAACAACCACCTTCATGTTGAGGATTGATTTGCCGTTATCCATCACATCTAAACGATAATCAGGGATGTTGACTATCACGTACTCCGACTGGGTTGGTTTGTTTTTCCAACGGAGACGCTCCATGTTCACCACTAAATAGCGGGTTGTTTCTTCTTTGGTCATCCCTTGTGCGCTACCGCCTGCTATTAAAGCCTTTTGCAAGATCAGGTATTGCGGGTCTTTGGGTTGGATGCTATCCAGGTAAGCATGCATATTAGGGATGGTAAAGATCTTTGACATGCCAGCGCTGTCGGGGCGTTTGGTTTCGGTATAATAACGCTGGTAAATTTTGCGCGGGCTTAAGATGCCATATTGCAAGGCGTTTGAATAATTGATCAGTGAATTGGCGGTTAAAATTTCCAACTCGGCAATATCATGGTAAGCTTCATCCAAATTCTTGATCGCTTTTTTATCCTTAAATTTATTTGTTAAAGCTTTGATCTGCCCGGCTTTAAACATTTTAGGGTCTAAACCGTGCTCGCCTGCCTTTTCAAAGTAATTAGCGGTCAAATCCACATCACCGTTAAAAATATGATCCATCACAAAGGCCGGGTCGTAGTTGTTTTGCTCGTAATAAGCGGTGATAAGGTTAGGGTTATCCATTTTAGACCGCTCATCGGCCAATACTTTTTTGAAAACTTCGGCAAGTCCTTCGGGGGTTACATCTTTAAAAACCTTGTTCTTGGTTTTTTCGAAAAGTACCTTGCCCATATCCGAGCGGCTTTTTTTAGCACAGCTTTGAAAGGTTAATGTGGCAAAGGCGAAGAGAGCGATCAATATTTGAAATGACGATCTTTTTATGGTAAGGGGTGCTATCATTTTGTTTGGTTTTGAACGATATTATCAATTGCTATACCACAATTAAGAATTATAAATAAATGTGCTAATCATTTACCTGCATGGTTTATATTTGATTAATGGCAAACAACACCCCGCCCGAAGTTTGGCTCCGCGAGCCTTTAAAAGATATACCCGCTCTGCTACAGCCTGTTGCACATGCATTGCTGCAAGCCAGTGAGGAACTGCAAGCCTTGATGATTGATTTTCCGGATGAATTGCTGTGGACGAAGGTGGCAGGGATGGCTTCGCCCGGTTTTCATTTACAGCATTTAACCGGGGTTTTAGACCGGTTGTACGCGTACGCCAAAGGCGAGGCGCTGACCGAAACGCAATTAAACTATCTGTCTGCAGAAGGCAAACCGACCACAAAAACGGACACGGTATCTGAATTATTGGCTGATTTTAACACCCAGGTTGATGCTGCTTTAGCACAATTGGCAGCAGAAAAAGAATCTACGCTGACGGAGATTAGGGGTGTAGGCCGCGCGCAGTTACCATCAACTGTGGTAGGCCTGTATGTACATAGCGCCGAGCACACCATGCGGCATTTGGGGCAGTTGATCGTTACGGTGAAGGTGTTGATGGAGCGAAAGAGATAATTGCTTTATCTTTCGATAATCTCCTGTATACGAGTATAGTCCTTGCCCCGGTAAGTCACATTTGCATGGGGATGTTTATTCGCCGGGTCGAAAAGGAAGGTATCGATGCCCAGCTCTTGAGCTGCTTTGATTTCCGACTCCGGGTCATCGCCTACAACCAAAACTTCTTCAACGGCGTAGCCATTATCTGCTATGATCTGCGCAAAAATATCTTTTTTATTGAGTGGCGATTCCTCCGGGTCTACGACAATGCATTTTTTAAAATCGCTTTCGATGCCCAGCATCTTAAACTTACTGTTCTGTAATTTTTTAAACCCTTTTGTTACCAGGTATTTATCAATATTAATGGCGCGGATCACTTCGTATTCCGGGTACCACTGCATCGGTTTATCGTAACTAAGGTTACGTAATAATTCGATCCCTTTTGTTTTCAGTTCATCGCTGAAACCATGCTCTTCTGCTACCTGTTGGTAGGGGCGGCGGGTAAGCTCATGTTTGGCTTGTGCTGCGGCCTGTTGATCGTTTGCTCCCAACTCATTGTCGATAAGTTCAAAAATGCTGTCAAAAACATCTGAAGCGATAGAGCTTACCGGGTAAATGGTGTTATCAAG
This sequence comes from Mucilaginibacter glaciei, assembly GCF_014773245.1. Classification (GTDB taxonomy): domain Bacteria; phylum Bacteroidota; class Bacteroidia; order Sphingobacteriales; family Sphingobacteriaceae; genus Mucilaginibacter; species Mucilaginibacter glaciei. Next base: position 6,780 of record NZ_JACWMX010000012.1, read on the forward strand.
GTCTAAAATTAAAACACGTTTCATCTATAATTTTAATTAAGGCAGTAACTGGCCTGTTGGCTCGCTAATGCGTTCGCTTTTGTATAATAGAAAATAACCCGCTGCTGTAGCAAAACTTAAACCGCCCAGCAACCACCAAAGTAAGTTGAAACCGGCATGGTAAATAACCTGGCTGCCAAAAGCCGGCGCTAAAACTTGCGCTGCCGACCACGACATGGTGTACAAGGCTGCGTACTGCCCGCGGTTATAATTATTGGTGCGGCTTATCCAGTAGGCATTCATGAAGGGCATGCTCATGATCTCGCCCAGGGTAACGATCACTACTACTAAAACTGCAGTGGCCACACCCGGCGGCAAGATGTTTAAAAGCGTAAAGCCTATGCCGGTTATCAATACCCCGCCAATAATGTAAACCAAACCGTGGCGTTTGCCTTCTAAAGAATGGATGAGTACCATTTCGATGGCTACAATAAGTAAACCGTTGGCAGCAAGCAGTAAGCCTATCAGGCGTTCGCTAAAGTGCCATTGCAGCCTGAAGAATACCGGCTCCATAATAAAGAACTGAAAAAAACATAATCCGAACAGGGTAGATAGAAGGATAAATGCGAGATAGGCTTTATCCTTATAAGGCGATGCCACCTTAATCACTTGATCTTTTATAGCGGCAACTTTCTTAATGGACGACCGCGGGATCAGCCTTAACAGGAGTATAGCGGCTACAATGTTGGTGCAGCCATCTACCCAAAACAGGTAATGGTAATTGATGGATGCCAGGTAACCGCCCAGCCCGCCTCCAAAGGCCCAGCCCAGGTTTACTGCGAGCCGGTTGAGCGAGTAGGAGCGCGTTTTATTTTCGGCATTACTGTAGTGGGCTATCGCTGTTGAATTGGCCGGCCGGAATGCTTCATTGCAAAAACTTAGGGCAAATGTGCCGATAGCAAGTGTTACAAAGGTATGTTGATAGCCTAACAGGATAAATAAAAGGCCGCCGCTTAATAAGGCACCTACCTGCAGATCATAAAAGCCGAATTTATCGGTAAGCCTGCCGCCGATAAATGCGCCTAATATTGCCCCTACGCCAAATAGTGCCATAATGAGACCCGCCTGCGTAATACTGAAGCCGAGTTTTTCTACACAGTAAAGGCTCAGGTAAGGCACCACCATTGTACCGCTGCGGTTAATGAACATCACGATGCTCATGAGCCAGTTATTGCGCGACAGGCCGGTGTAGGCGTTTTTGTAAAGGTGGAATATGTTAGGCATTTAAACAAATGTAAATGTATATGACTAAGATTTTAAATAGTATATTTATTCATTGCAATTACTATGAATAAATACATCAATTATTTTGATTTGTTAGCAGATTATGATAACAGCAAAAAGCCGACGTACAAAGAATTAATAACAACTTATGAATGGAAAACTTTAAGAGATTCCATCGTTAAAAGAGATGGAAATAAATGTTCGAATTGCAATTCAATAGCATCTATTTGGAATGGTAGTTTTTACATAAGGAAACCAACAAATGAGGAACAGAAAGCATCTTTCATTAAGCACTCTTTGTTAATAAAAGATAATTCTTTTTTCACACCAAAATTTGCAGTTATCGCTGGAGTGAAAGACGATTCCCCAACCATACTGCATGTTCACCACCCTTATTATATTCTTAATTTTTTACCTTGGGAATATCCTTCTGAAGATTTAATAACTGTATGCCATAGTTGTCATACCGATATTCACAATTCCAGTGTAGTACCAACATATGTGGATGTCTCAAGAAAAGAACTTGTTAAATTAACTCCTTGCGAAAGTGTAATGGAACAGGCTATTTAGACGAATATTACTATTTTGAAAATGGTGTATGTTTCACTTGTCAAGGAAATAAGTTTAAAGAATATTGTTAAGAAATGACCGTCATCGAAATTATGGCCGAGCTGGAAAGCAAAGGCAGCGACAACATTAAGAAGATCCTGCTTAAACATGGCGTAAAGGAGCCTTTTTTTGGTGTGAAAATCGAATACCTGAAACCTATTCAGAAAAAGATAAAAAAAGATTACCAGCTGGCTAAAGACCTTTTTGCAACGGGCAATGCGGATGCGATGTACCTGGCCGGTTTAATTGCCGACGACGAGCAGATGACTAATGCCGATTTGCAACTATGGGTGGAGCAGGCATCATCTACAAATATTGGCGAATATACCGTGCCCTGGGTAGCTGCAGGCGGGCGGTACGGCTTTGAATTAGGGTTAGCATGGATAGATAGCCCCTTTGAGCATACAGCAGCAAGCGGATGGGCAACGCTTAATAATTTAGTGGCGCTAAAACCTGACGATGAGCTGGATATGGATGAGTTGCGGAAATTGGTTGCCCGTGTAGAGCAACAAATCCATTCGGCAGCCGGTAGGGTGGCTTATATGATGAACGCATTTATGATTGGGGTAGGATCGTATGTTGCTCCATTAGCTGACGAAGCAATGGCAACCGCCAATAGCATCGGCCCGATAATCGTAGATATGAACGGCACCGCCTGCAAGGTACCGGTAGCCACTGAATATATTATGAAAGTGTGGGATAAACGCGGCGGCGTTGCGCCCAAGAAGAAGGACGTGAAGTGTTGATAATGATAATTTTGTAGTACAGCGTAAAGCGTCCACGCTTTACGCCAGCTTTCAGGCAAGCCGTCTACGCTTGCGAAACTCGTGAGCGTGGACGCTCACATCAAGATCCATTAAAGCGTGGACGCTTTAACGTGCGGGTTTATGAGTTTGTTGAAAAGATATATCTACAACTTAGCATTCCTGTTCCTCATCCAATGATCGGCCAAAACCAGTGCGGCCATCGCCTCAACAATTGGTACGGCGCGCGGTACTACGCAAGGATCGTGTCGGCCCTTGCCGGAGATTTCGGCAGCATTACCCGCGCCATCCACCGTTTGCTGGTTATGCATAATGGTAGCCACGGGTTTAAAAGCAACCGTAAATTCAATAGGCATCCCATTGCTTATCCCGCCCTGGATCCCGCCCGAGAAATTGGTGCGGGTGCCTACATCGCCGGTAGCGTTTTTGATGAAAATGTCGTTGTGTTCTGATCCGCGCATTTCGCTGCCGATAAAACCCGAACCGAATTCAAAACCATGCACTGCGTTGATACTTAACATAGCTTTGCCTAAATCTGCGTGTAGTTTGTCAAAAACCGGGTCGCCCAAGCCAACAGGGCAACCTTTTATGTAACAGCTCACCTTACCACCAACGGTATCGCCCTGTTTACGGATATCATCTATAAAGGTGATCATTTCTTCTGCAGTGGCCGGATCGGCACAGCGTACGATGTTTTTTTCGCGATCTGCTATAAACTCATCTGCATTATTAATAAAAACATTGGGCGCATTGATCTTACCTACGCTACTTACATGAGCTACGATCTCGATGCCCTTTGTTTTTAAAAGCAGTTTAGCTAAGGCACCTGCCGCAACGCGTGCCGCGGTTTCGCGGGCAGATGAACGGCCGCCGCCACGATGATCACGGATACCGTATTTGGTTTGGTAAGTATAGTCGGCATGCGACGGGCGGAAAACGTCTACATTGTGGCCGTAATCCTTTGAACGCTGATCTTCATTGGGGATGATCATGGCGATTGGCGTACCGGTAGTTTTACCTTCAAAAGTGCCCGATAGGATCTTAAATTCGTCACTTTCTTTACGCTGTGTAGTGATCTTCGACTGGCCGGGTTTACGCTTGTCGAGTTCACCCTGGATGTATTCCAGGTCGACAGTCAAGCCTGCCGGGCAGCCGTCTATAATCACGCCGATAGCTTCGCCATGCGATTCGCCAAAAGTTGTTATCCTGAATAATTGACCGAATGAATTACCTGCCATGTGTTTTTAGATGTGCAAATTTGCGGATATGCAAATGTGCAGATTGTAATTATGCTTTTTTATTTCTTAAGGCGTCATTGCGAGGTACGAAGCAATCTCCCGATCAGCACATCAGATATGCATAGTTTGGAGATTGCCACGCTACGCTCGCAATGACATATTTATTTAACTTTTTACTTTAACATCAAACCCCACCTTTTCCAGATCCTTCCAAAATGCCGGGTATGATTTCTCAACCACGTCGGCATCTTCAATCTCCAGTTCGGGGATCAATATGGCCAGTGGCGCAAAGGCCATTGCCATACGGTGATCATCATAAGTGTTTACAAACATACGCTGTGGGATTTGCTTTTCGCTGCAATCCAGTTTATAAACAAGCCCTTTTTCGATCAGCCTTACGCCGATTTTTGCCAGTTCTGTTTGCAGTGCAAGTATCCTGTCGGTTTCTTTGATCTTTAGCGTTTCTAACCCGGTAAAGCTGGCCTCATGCCCCAGGGCTGCGCATACCACAATAATCGTTTGTGCCAGGTCGGGGCATTCTTTCAGATCAAAGATCTTCCGGAACATCGGTTTTGGCTCCTTGGTTAAATGTACGCCGCCATCCTTAAATTGCGAGGTAATGCCGAAATTAGCCATAAGTTCGGTAATCACGCTGTCGCCTTGTAAACTGTACGAGGTTAAACCGGGCAAAAATAACTCGGCCTCGTCACTTAACGCAGCAATTGCATACCAGTAGGAAGCCGCACTCCAGTCTGGTTCAACAAGTAATTCTGTTTCTGCAAAAGGTTGATTTTCAATGGTGATCACGTTTGCTATCCAGCTATGCTGGATGCCGGCCTGGCGCAACATTGCTAAAGTCATCTCTACATAAGGCCGGGAGGTTAATTCGCCTTCGATATGCAATTCTAACCCCTGTGGCAATTTGGCCGCGATGAGTAGCAATGCAGTAATATACTGGCTGCTGATATTGCCTTTGATCGTAACCTTGCGGGTTTGCTGCTCAAAACCACCGTGGATTTTTATAGGGGGATATCCGTCCTTTTCCTCAAATTCGATATGCGCGCCCAGGCTCCGTAATGCATCAACCAAAATACCGATAGGCCTTTGTTTCATCCGCTCGCTACCGGTTAGTACAACTTCCTGATCGCCAATGGCATAATAGGCCGTTAAAAAACGCATCGCAGTACCGGCGGGGCCGATGTTGATGAGGTGCGGGGTGCGGGTGGTAAGGAGCGAATTTCCAAGATCCAGTTTTTCACTCTCAGCTCCAAAATCTTCGCTCCCTTTCAAAATACCGGCCAGCGTTACCGCATCCGCCGCATCCGACATATTCTTGACCTTTACCTTGCCTTCACTTAGCGCCTCGATAACCAGCGCACGGTTGCACTCACTTTTTGAACCGGTGAGCTGTACCGTACCGTGCGTTGTTTTACCTTGTTTAGTCAGTATGATGTTATGCTTCATCCCCAATAGATAGTGAATTAATGAATTAGTGAATTAGTGATTTCCTTTTTATTGGGTTAAGCTATTATACGTGTGTTAATTTCTCTGCTGCCTGGCCTGCTTCACTTTTGTTCATGATCTCGGTTTGTTTACGGATAGATTCGCTGTGCATCAGTTCTAGTAATTTCTCTGTAAACTCGGTGCTTAATTTTAATGCTTTAGCGTAGCCGGTACGTTTGTGCAAGATCTCGTCCCAACGGTTAACCTGTAAAATGGTAATGTTGTTATCTTTTTTGTAGTTACCAATCTTCTCTACTATCTGCATTCGCTCAGCCATTTTTTGGATTACCAAGTCGTCAATTTTATCGATTTGGTTACGCAATTCATGCAGTTTATCGTTTACCACTACATCTTTAACTTCGGGCTTGCGGAGTGCAAGATTATCAATAATGGTAGACAACGCAGCCGGTGTAACTTGCTGTGCAGCATCGGTCCATGCAACCGAAGGGTCGATGTGCGATTCGATCATCAAACCCTGCATATCCAGATCCAGTGCTTTTTGCGATACATAGCCGATCAGGTCGCGGTTACCGGTGATGTGGCTTGGGTCGTTGATAATTGGTAAATGCGGTACAAGTGTTTTCAAAGCAATAGCTAAATCCCACATCGGTTCGTTACGGAAGGCCGATTTTTCGTAAGATGAAAAGCCACGGTGGATAGCTGCCAGTTTAGTGATACCAGCGTTGTTGATACGCTCTAAAGCACCAATCCATAAAGAAAGATCGGGGTTAACGGGGTTTTTAACCATTACGGGTACATCAACACCGCGCAGGGCATCAGCAATTTCCTGTACGGTGAAAGGGTTAACGGTTGAGCGGGCACCCACCCAAAGGATATCAACACCTGCCTTTAAAGCTTCTTCAACGTGTTTGGCAGTTGCCACTTCAACAGCCGTTGGCAGGCCGGTTTCTTCCTTGGCGCGTTTTAACCACTCCAAACCAATGCTGCCGATACCTTCAAATTCGCCCGGGCGGGTACGTGGTTTCCAGATACCTGCACGTAGCGCGCTGATCTTACCTGTTTTTGCTAATAAATGGGCAGTGGCTACCAACTGGTCCTCAGTTTCTGCGCTGCAAGGGCCTGCAATTACTAATGGTTGCTTGCCTGTTTGATTGATCCACGTGTTTAGTGGCTGTATGTTCAGATTCAGTTTCATATCGTTGTTGTTTTGTCCGAAAGTCGGCGAGACCGAAAGTCGGGAAGAAGTTTTTTGCTTGGGTTATTTAATTGTTATGATTTAATATTTTTTTTTTCGGAGTTTCCGACTTCCGGTCGTCCCACTTTAACTATTCGTTGAGCTTTTTAACGGTAATATACCTGCGGGTCATTTCGGGGTTCTTTACAGGTGGTTTGGGTGCCGAGTCTTCCTGATATCGCTCGTACTCGCCCAGGATATTAAAGTTGTGCGTGTATTTCAAGATCTGGCGGATGGCGGTATCGTATTGCTTACTGTCTTCCCATTCAATATCTACATAAAAGTTGTACTCGTTACGCTTGCCTAAAACCGGCATGCTTTGAATTTTGCTCATGTTCACATTTTCGTTTGCAAAGATGTTCAGCACCTTGGCTAATGAGCCTACCTCGTTATTAACCTGGAAGCATAACGAAGCTTTATCGGGCGTTGCTTTCCTGCGGGCATTTTCATGCGTGGTGATGATCAAGAAACGGGTAAAGTTCAGTTTGTTAGATTCAATGCGTCGTTCCAAAACATCCAAACCGTAAAGCTGCGCGGCCAATGTGTTGGCTATGGCCACCGTATCGGTCAATTGCTCATCGCGGATACGTTTGGCGCAGGCGGCGGTATCGTTACTCTCTACAATCTTCAGGTTGGGGTACTCGTCAAAGAAGTCAACGCACTGGCGGATAGCGATAGGGTGCGATGTTACGTATTTGATCTGGTCGAACCGCACGCCCGGCAAAGCCATCAGGTGCAGCTGAATAGGGACATAAACTTCGCCTACTACCGGGAAGCTGTAGCTCATCATCAGCGAGTAGTTGGGCAGGATACTGCCGGCAATGCTATTCTCAATGGCCATCACCACATAATCGGCCTCTTTGTTTTGCAGTGCCTCAAATGTTTGCTTAAAGGAGTTGCACTCAATGGTTTCTATCTCTTCACCAAAATAACGGAATGCGGCCTCTTCGTGGAAGGAAGCGCGGATCCCCTGTATGGCAACTCTTTGTCTCTCGGTTTTCATAAATGTATTAAAGCAAAAAGTCCCGGCTCTTTCGGGCCGGGACTTTTTAGTTTTATATGTTTTGTTAGTACATATCAGTCCCGGCTCTTACTGCTAAAGTAAAAGTAGAAACCATAAAAATATGCACGTGAATTGTTCATTGTTTTTGTTATGCCGTAAATGTACAAGTAAAAATCATTTTGTCAATAGATAATTTTATTTTTTGTAAAATTTTCAGATCGAAACAAATTTTATTTGGCGAAAGTGGGTTGGGACTTACTTGATTACATATTATTTTTTTCCTCTTTAAACAAGGCAGGCTTATTGATCCCTCTTTTTTGATAACTGTCTTTATTCATCTCGAAATGCATGGTCGACATTTGGTTTAAATAATTTTCTATAGGGGGTAAGCCTACTTCCTTTCGGCGCGCATTTACATTCAGGCTATCCGTTAAAGGTCTGGGTAGGGCCTGGCAAATTTTAGTATTATAGGTAAGCTGTGTACCATATACCTGCTTTTTACCGGTGTTCAAATTTACCCGGTCGGTTAAATAAGCAAAGTTTTTACTATCGGCATTTTCTTTAATCATTTCTATTTTCATAGCCGCTAATATCTTTTGCTGAAATTCTGGCCATTTGTCGCAATGCTGCACCATCAGCCAAAAATTGTTGGACCCTTTTTTACCAACCAGGTCATAACCGGGATAGCCATATTGGTTGAAAATATGGCTTAGTATTTTCTGATGGGTAGAGAAAACGCTGTCCTTAAATTTATCCCATTGCTCCGGCGTAAGCTTTTTTAGTTCTGCCGTTGGGATGTATGCGGCCTGTTGATCTACTACTACTAATTTGGCCAAACTATCGGCTAACGGGCCATTAAACTTTTTTTGCTGGGCAGTCGCCGTTGCCACATAAAGCAGGCAAAAGCACATTATTAGAAGCTTTTTCATGCCTTAAAGTTAACTCCTGCTAACCGAAAAATGTAACCAACCGGCAAAATTTAACATTATTTAGCTAACACGCCCTGGATCTTACCGCTTAAAAATTCGTCTATATTATCCTGCGAGGCGATGCTTGCAAATTTTAAAACGCCTTCCTTATCTATAATGAAGTGGGAAGGGTAGCCGGATACATTATAAGTATCAGCAATGGCTTTGGCATCTGTTACAGTTTGGTATTTGAATGTTTTACGTTTAAAAAAGCTTTTTACACTGCCTTTGGTAGAGTTGGCGAAAGCCAGGAATACCACATTCGGGTTGTCTTTATATTGATCTGTCAATTTGTTCAGCAGCGGCATCTCTTCTTCGCAGGGAAGGCAGCCAACAAACCAAAAGTTCACCACAATTACTTTTCCTTTTAAGGATGCCAGGTCTACCTTTTTACCATCGATAGTTTTAGCAGTAAAAGCCGGGGCTGGCTTGCCCACCATGTTTTGTAACAGGTCAAGCTTTTGCTGGTACTCTGCGGGTGCGCTTTGTGCCTTGCCATAAAATGGAAGTAAAAACAAGAGGGCAGATAGCAGTAATAATTTGGGTGTGTTTTTCATGTCGCAATATAAAAATGAAATCTTGGCTTTGATATGGATTAGATATAAAATTAGTCGGTAACTTAATCCAATACTTACAATCATTCTTAACACATAAATAATTACATCTGTAAGTTGATTATTTGTAACTTACCTACATTAACCCAAGCCCCATGACAGTAGAAGAATACATTAGCCAACAACCCGAGAACAGGCAAACGATATTGCGTTCCCTACACGAAGTTATCATAGCGAACGATCCGTCGGTGTCGTTCATCTTAGAGCCGATGATGGGTAAGGATATGATCATTTACAAACAAAGCGATACCATGAAGTACGCGCTGGCTAATGGTAAGGCCCATATGTCTTTACATTGTTTGCCTATCTATTTGGATGCCGAATTGTATGCTAAGTACTTTGCTTTACTTCCATCGGCCAAAGTGCAAAAAGGCTGTATCAATTTTACCAAGGCCGAACAGTTGCCTGTAGCCATTGCCGGCGACCTGATTGCAGATTGCGCCGGGATTAACATCGCCGAGGTATTGGCGAACAGGAAGAAAAAGTAGCTAATGAGTTAGTTGTGAAGTTGATTTTTAATCAAACTCCTCATTTACAAATAACTTAAGATTTCGTATATTTGAAACTAAGGAGCAAAAACGAATTTTATATGCATGCGGCAAGTATTAATAAAAGGCTTATAGATGGTTATTTAGAACTTTTAAAAAATTTGAGTTCTGACAATAAGCGAGACTTGATTTCAGCGCTTTCTAACTCGTTGAACGTGAAACAAGATCAAAAAAAGAAGTCGTTAAATTCTATTACCGGCGATTTTATACTTGAAAAAGATGCAGAGTTGCTTATTTCGGATCTGAAAAATAACAGGAGTTTCATAAATGACCGAGAATCTCTGTGAGCCAATATCTGCTTGATACAAATATCTGTATCTATCTACTGAAGGGGTTATTTAAAATCGCTGAAAAAATAGAGGCCATAGGAGTTGACAGATTTTTCCTTTCTGAAATAACCATCGCTGAATTGAAATTTGGAGCAGCTAATAGCGAATTTCCCGATAAAAATTTAGAAAAAATCAATCAACTACAACAATGGTTTACGGTTATTCCAATTTTTAATTCATTAGATATTTACGCAGTTGAAAAAGCAAGGTTGAAGAAAGCCGGTAGAATATTAGATGATTTTGATCTTTTAATAGGAGCTACGGCTATATCAAACAATTTGGTTTTGGTAACCAGGAACGTGTCTGATTTCGAGCGGCTCAATAATATTGTTATAGAAAACTGGGCTTCTTAAGTTTAAACTTATGCGGCATCCTGATGATACCCGCGTTCTATAGCATAATTCCTTTGCATCACTTTAGCCGTTTGCGTGCTGCCATCATGGCTCCAGCCGGGGGGCTTTACAAAATATTTTAATTTATTTTTCCACCCCGGTGCGTTGTTAGCATCGTGCAATAATGCTTTCCATTCGTGGAAAAGGATGTTGACCGGGCCGGTATCTTCGGGCTGGTGGGTAAGGCCGTATTTAACAGGCTCGGCCGGGTTTTCTTCATAAAAAGTACCGAATAGGCGGTCCCACAGGATCAGCACCATGCCCATGTTTTTATCCAGGTAGGGGATGTTTGATGCATGGTGCACCCGGTGGTGCGATGGTGTTACAAATAAAAAGGCATACCATTTTGGCAACGGGATTTGGTATTGGGTGTGTACCAGATTACCATAAAGCTGCGTAACGAGGTAAGCGTAAAGAATGTCTATCGGGTTAAAACCCATGAATGCCAGCGGCAGATAGAAAAACGTCCGGTACAAAGGCTCGAACACCGTTGAGCGGAAACCCGTAGTAAAATTAAAATGCTCTGACGAATGGTGCGTTACGTGCATGGCCCAAAACATGCGACAATAATGGCCGGTGTAATGAAGCACCCAGTACAAAAAATCTTGCGTTATTACCAGCACAAACCAGTATGCCAGCATATTGCTGATCTGAAACGCACGGTATTGGTAACAAAAGCTCAGGATAAAAAACGTGCTGCCGTTAACCGCCAGGTTTAGCACAAACGCCAGCGCGGTTAAATAAATATTGGTAAAGGTATCGCGCTTTTCGTAATAATGGCGGTTTTCGCGGTAGCTTAACCACATCTCAATAAGGGTAAGCATTACCAGCAAACCAACCAATACAATTACGGCTTGGTTACGGGCATCTAAATGGGGCATTTTTAAAGGGCTGCGTAATATTTTAAACTGTCACAAAGTTCGTCTTCGGTACAGATATTATCAACACTGTATTGCCCTATATGTGTCAGTAAGGTGCAATTTATTTTACCACCCTGGTTCTTTTTATCCTTTTGCATCAGGCTGTAAAGTTCAGTATGGCAATCAGCCGCTATGTGATGTTTGGGATATAGGTTGCTTAAAACCGAGGTGATCTCGGCCAGTTCGGCATCCGGCAAACCAATCTTTTTGTTAGATAACCAAGCCTCGCAGATCATACCGATGGCAATCGCTTCGCCGTGGCTCAGGTGGTCTTCATCGTTCAGTAAAGAATAGGTTTCTACCGCGTGGCCAACCGTATGGCCAAAGTTTAAAGCTTTGCGGATGCCTTTTTCGTGAGGATCGTCAATCACCACCTCATTCTTAATCTGTACAGAACGGTAAACCAGCGCGGCAGTCGGCACGGTAAGGTCGCTTGTTTTTAATTCATCCCAGTAAGCAGCATCGCAGATGAGGCCATGCTTTAGCATTTCGGCCAGGCCGGAGAGGATTTGTCTTGCGGGTAGAGTCTGAAGAAAATCAGCCACCATAAATACGGCTTTGGGTTGCGTAAAAGTGCCGATGATGTTTTTAATGCCATCCACATCTACACCCGTTTTCCCGCCTACCGATGCATCTACCTGTGCCAAGAGTGTGGTAGGCACCTGCACAAAGTCGATCCCCCTTTTATAGGTTGACGCTACAAAGCCGCCCATATCTGTAATTACACCGCCGCCTAAATTGATGAGCAGGCTGCCGCGGTCGGCCTCAAAATCTATCAGCATTTTCCAGATCCCGATGCAAAAATCAATGGTCTTGCTTTCTTCGCCTGCGTTCACCTCAATCAGGTCGAAGGTATCGCCTAACTGCTCCTGCACCAAGGGGAGGCAATGCTCCCCTGTATTCTCGTCTGTAAGGATAAAAACTTTAGTGTAGTTGCCCTGCTTAACAAAATTAGCAAGCTGGGTGATACTGTCGTTAAAATATATGGGGTAATTGTTGCTCTGTATGGTATCCATTGTTATATCACCTTGATGGTTTGACCGCGGAACTCAACCACGTCGCCCTGTTTCACTTTAAGGCGTTTGCGGTAATCTACTTCGCCGTTATACACCGCTTCGCCGTGCTCCACCACTATCCGGGCTTCACCGCCGGTTTGCACCAAACCTGCTGCCTTAAGCAGTTGTATCATCGGGATATAGTCGCCTTCCAACTTAAATTCAATCATGGGGGGCAAAAATAAACTATTCGTGTAATAATGAGTTATCATTTTATAATTTTGCACAATACTTCATAAGGATCATAGTTAATGGTTCATAGGTCATGGCCAGCCATGAAACAGCTATGAGCTATGGTCCATGAACTAAAAAAACACATGAGTTCTAACAACAAACTGTCCTTCGAAAATACCGAGATCGCCTTTCGCCATTCATCCAATACCGACCTTAACCGAGCCTACTGGCTGTTTAGGGTAATAAACGTGAACTTTTTGGTGAAGATAGGCCCGCCCATTACCAATTTTGCCATTAACATCGGCTTGCCCATCAAAGGGCTGATCAAAGCAACCATATTCAAACATTTCTGCGGTGGCGAAACTATAGCAGAGTGCAGCAATACCATCAAGAACCTGGCTGACGGTGGGGTGGGTACTATTTTAGATTACTCGATAGAAGGGGAGGACGACGAATCCGTTTTCGATAGCACCCGCGACGAAATCATCCGCACCATTGAACGCGCTGCGCAAGATAAAGCCATTCCGCTTACCGTATTTAAAGTTACCGGGGTAGGCCGGTTTTCGCTTTTAGAGAAACTGGACGAGGGTTTAAAGCTGAATGTGGATGAGCAAATAGAATGGCAAAAGATACAGGACCGGGTTTTGGCGATCTGTGAAATGGCGCATTCTGAAGATGTGCCAGTGATGATAGATGCGGAAGAAAGCTGGATCCAGAAAACGATAGATACGCTGGCACTAAACATGATGCGCTTTTTTAACAAGGAAAAAGCCATTGTTTACAATACATACCAGTTGTACCGTCATGATAAGTTAGGGTCAATCATTGCTGATTTTACCGTAGCAGAAGAGGAAGACTTTTTAATGGGGGCTAAGATAGTGCGCGGGGCTTATATGGAAAAAGAGCGTAAACGGGCGCAGGAACGAGGATACCCACCGCCCATACAGCCCGACAAAGCGGCAACCGACCGCGATTATAACGACGCGCTTGTTTTTTGTGCCGACCATGTAGACCGGATAGCCTTTGTGGCAGGTACCCACAATGAAGACAGCTGCCGCCTGCTGGCCGATCTGCTGGATCAAAAACAGATAGATCACAAAAACCCGCATGTGTATTTTTCACAGCTTTTGGGCATGAGCGATAACCTGAGTTTTAACCTGGCTAACGCTAAATACAATGTGGCTAAATACGTGCCTTACGGGCCAATTAAAGCCGTGCTGCCCTATCTGTTCCGCCGTGCGCAGGAAAATACGGCCATAGCGGGCCAAATGAGCCGTGAGCTGGGGTTGATTGTAAAAGAGAAGAAGAGAAGAATTGCGAGGTAACTAAAACCGTGTCATTGCGAGCGATAGCGTGGCAATCTCAGCATATCAACTTGTCCTCTAAGATTGCTACGTCGCTGGGCTTCTCGCAATGACATTTTATTCGCTACGTTCTAATAACATCCGTATCCGCAGGAATATAACCCAGCTGCCTGCTCATATTCAATACCTGCCCTTTGTGATGAAACTCGTGCGTGGTAACATGGGTAAAAACTTGCAGCGGGGTGGTGGTAAGCATATTACCATGACGTAGAAAGGTGATGGGGACATCTAAAGCCTGGCCGTATTTGTGCAGGAATTCATTGATCATCATGTTAACCTGTTCGTAATCCTGCTTCACATCATTCATGCTTTTGTTTGCCTGGTTTTGAAAAAACGGCCGGTGATCTTGCATGGCGTAATGCGCCAGCCAAAACAAATAGCAATTGGCCACATGCGTCATCTGGCTTATCATGCTTTCGTCATTGAAAGATGGCAGCGGTGTTAAAAGGTCATCATTCCTAACAGTTTCGCAATAATTGAACAAGGCGGCCCGTGCACCTGTAACCAGCTGATATTGACGTAAAAGGGTTGTTTGCATGGCTGTTCAAACGCAATAATCAAACCACAATTTATACCAAATGTTCGCGCGCTGCAAATGCAGCCAGCGTATCCGGCGCAGTCATTAAAAACGTTTGGATGCCGAAAGTGCGGGCAGCCTCCAGGTGCTGCGGACTATCGTCAATAAACAAGGTTTCTTCTGGCTTCAGGTTGTTTTCTGCAAGCACCTTTTCAAAAAAGTCAATCTCCGGTTTGCGCTTACCTACCAGGTGCGAGTAATAGGTACGTTCGAATAGGTGCTCGTTATCATCAAAACCAAAATCGCTTTTCAGGTAATTCATAATATACGTGTAATGAATTGCATTGATGTTACTCAGCAAAAAGGTACGGTATTTTGCTTTAAACTTTAAAAGCAACTCATGATTGCCGGGGGCGATGCCCAATAAGAGGCTGTTCCATGCATCCGTAATTTGCTGGTCGGTAACGGCGGGGTTGCCAATTTTTTCGCGGACATAAGCTCGGAACTCGTGCTCGGTAACTTCGCCGCGGTCGAACTGATCAAAAATGGCATCCTGCTGGCGGTGGCCAAAAAACTCTTCGGTATTGGCAATGCCTAAGTTTTTAAAAGCCTGCTGCGCTTTGCGGAAATCGATACTGAATATTACGTTGCCGTAATCAAATATCACGTTTTTAATGTTTTGCATATTTCGACGTATTCGGCAAATAATTATAACAACAACCCCTTTAAATCTGCCGGCGAATAATTGATAGATTTTAGTGTTTTGTTATCTGCCGTACGGAATACTAAAAATTTAGAGTCTTCTTCTTTGATGTACGATTCGCTGTCTTTGTTTACGCGATAGTGCTCAACTGTTTCATTCGCCTCTTCTATAGTATGGCAGGCTTTGCTCATGTTGGAGCGGTGCACCTCGTCAAATAGTTGTTTAAACTTATCGCCTAATCCAAATTCCAAAATAGCACCAGCCAACACGTATTGGATATCGCAAAGGGCATCGGCAATTTCTACCAGGTCATTGTCGGCAATGGCTTGTTGCAGTTCCTTTACCTCTTCGGCTAAAAGGGATACGCGCAGATCACACCTGGCGGCCGAAGGGATTGCGGGCTGTTGTAAAATAGGGTGTTTAAAGGTTTTGTGAAACTCGGCCACTGAATTTAATGAAGATGCTTCCTGCATGGTAAGATTTTGTATGTAATATCAAAAGTAAATAAAGTTGGCAAATTTCGATTAAGAAATGCTATTTGATGATTGCGTTCACAGCCGGAATTAATATTTAGCTCCGTATCCCCAGATATGCTAACGCCGCCAGTGCTGCTCCTGCAATAGGGCCTAAAATAGGGATCCAGGCATAAGCCCAATCACTGCCGCCCTTGTTTTTTATAGGTAAAAGCGCATGCACCAGGCGCGGGCCCAGGTCACGCACCGGGTTAATTGCGTAGCCGGTTGTTCCACCTAACGAAAGGCCTATCACCCATACCAGCAACGCAACGGGCAAAGCACCAACAGTGCCTAAACCAATTGCCGTTTTTGTCGAAGTAATTTCGGCGCCGGTGATGTAAAAGACGGTAAAGATGAGTACAAACGAGCCAATTACTTCGCTGGCTATATTTGAAACATAATTACGCACAGCGGGGCCTGTACAAAATACCGCCAGGATCCCTGCGGGATTGTTAGTGCGCTTAAAATGATCAAAATACATTATCCAAACTAAAAATGCGCCCATAACAGCACCGATAAACTGCGCCGCGATATAGGGTAATACCTGCGCCCAGGCAAATTTGCCCGCAATGGCCAGGCCGATGGTTACCGCAGGGTTTAAATGTGCGCCGCTATATGGCCCGGCAACCGTAACCCCTACAAAAACGGCTAAACCCCAAGCGGTGGTGATCACCATCCAGCCGCTGTTATTACCTTTGGTATCATTCAAAATTACGTTGGCCACTACGCCATCGCCTAAGAGGATAACTAACATAGTGCCAATCAACTCTGCAATAAATGGAGACATATTGATAAGTTTTTAACGTGAACTATTAAACCAGGTTATCTTCAACAACATCGTCGCTCCAGCATTGCGCGGTATGGATGGCCTTTTTCCATCCATGGATGCCCTTCTTGATGTTTGCCCGGTCTTCTTTAGGTACAAACTCTTTCTCTGCTTGCCAAAGCTGTTTTATCTCTTCCACATCTTTCCAAAACCCAACGGCCAGCCCGGCCAGGTAAGCCGCACCAAGGGCCGTAGTTTCAACAATGGTAGGCCTGATCACTTTACAATTTAACAGGTTGGATTGAAACTGCATCAGCAGGTCATTTGCTGTTGCACCCCCGTCAACCCGCAATTCTTTAATCTCCATACCCGAGTCGGCCTCCATCGCCTTTAACACATCCATAGTTTGGTAAGCGATAGATTCTGTTGCTGCACGTGCAATGTGCCCGGTGTTGGTACCCCTGCTTAAACCTACAATAATCCCGCGTACGTCAGGCTTCCAGTAGGGCGCGCCCAGGCCGGCAAAGGCGGGGACGAAAAATACGCCCTGGGTATCGGGCACGCTTAGGGCAAGTGCCTCAACTTCTGCCGATGACTTGATGATGTTTAAACCATCGCGCAGCCATTGTACTACAGCCCCTGCAATAAATATACTCCCTTCAAAGGCATATTGAATTTTGCCATTTATTTTCCAGGCCACGGTAGTTAACAGGTTATTTTTCGACTCGATAAATTCATCGCCAATATTCATCAGCATAAAACAGCCTGTACCGTAGGTGTTTTTTACCATGGCCTTCTCCAAACACATCTGGCCAAAAAGCGCGGCCGACTGGTCGCCCGCTATGCCGGCAATTGGTATTTTTGAAGCAAATATGGTGGTTGCGGTTTCGCCATAGATCTCGCTCGATTGCTTTACTTCGGGCATCATGCTTTTTGGAACGTTTAACAGGGCCAGTAACTCATCATCCCATTGTTGAGTGCGAATGTTAAATAACATGGTGCGCGAGGCATTGGTAACATCGGTAACGTGCACCTTGCCACGGGTAAATTTCCATACCAGCCAGCTATCTACAGTGCCAAAGGCCAGCTCGCCTGCGTTTGCCCGGTCGCGCGCGCCCTCCACATTATCCAGGATCCAGTTTATTTTGGTGCCCGAGAAGTAGGAGTCGATCACCAACCCGGTTTTTGACCGGATCAGGTCTTCCTTACCGTCTTTTTTCAACTGATCGCAAAATGCGGCGGTGCGCCTGTCCTGCCAAACAATGGCATTGTAAATCGCTACGCCCGTAGCCCTGTCCCATACAATAGTTGTTTCGCGCTGGTTAGTAATGCCGATAGCTTTGATGCTGGTGCCGTTAATTCCCATCTTAACGGTTGCTTCGGCAGCTACACTGGCCTGGGAAGCCCAGATCTCGTTCGGGTCATGTTCCACCCATCCCGATTGCGGAAAGATTTGCGCGAACTCCTTTTGCGCCACGGACCTGATCTTGCCGCTGTGGTCAAATACAATGGCGCGGCTGCTTGTGGTACCCTGATCAAGGGCTAAAATATATTCTTCCATAAGATTAGTTCGTTAGGTTTATAATCGGTCGGGTTAAATTAAACAATTGGATGATACGGCTCTAATAAATAAGTTTGAGCCATTTTTGTAAAGGCAGCTACCTGGTCTTCTCTCCAGGAACTGTCCTTGTTCAATTCTGTAGCCATTAGGGCGGCTACGGCGGGGGCCATATCAATGGCGGCACGGGCATCTAAGAACAAAGCCCTTACGCGCCTGGCTAAAATATCCTCAACTGTGCGGGCCATTTCAAATCTTACACCCCAAATCACCTCGGCTTTTATATACGGCATGCGCGCGTGTAATTTTTCCTGCCAAGCAGCATTTTCTTTACTCAATGCGATCAAGTCACCCTGGTCGCTTCCGTAAACGTATAAATGATCGTTACGGTCTACATTGGCCTTGCTGCCGTGTATAGCTAATGTTTTTGTTTGGGTAAGGTAGGGCGTGAGGCCGCCTACTTTAATGGCTTTGTTCACCGTGTCTTCGCCCATCCGGCGGTAGGTGGTCCATTTGCCACCTGTTATGGTGATGAGGTCAGATCCGGAAACGATCAGTTTATGGCTGCGCGATATTTCTTTGGTTTTCGATGAGCCTTTTTCGGGGGCAGCCAATGGGCGCAAACCGGCAAACACGCTCAACACATCTTTACGGGTTGGTGCCTTGGTCAGGTATTTAGCGGCGGTGCGCATAATAAAATCAATTTCCTCTTGTAAAGCTACGGGCTCCAGGCTGTGCTCATCAATAGGCGTATCGGTAGTGCCCACCACCAGCTTATCATGCCAGGGCACAGCAAAAAGAACCCGGCCGTCATCTGTTTTGGGGATCATCAGGGCATCTTCGCCCGGCATAAATGAGCGGTCTAACACGATATGTACCCCCTGGCTTGGCCTAACTATGGGCTTACTTTCGGGCTTATCCATGGTCAAAATATCATCGACAAAAACCCCGGTGGCATTGATTACTGTTTTGCCTTGTATGGTATATGTTTTATCTGTCTCCGTATCGGTAGCAGTTACGCCGCTAATTTTCCCGTTATTATTTTTTAGTAAATCATTTACCTTAAAATAGTTTAATACCGTAGCTCCCTGTTCCAACGCTGTTTGCGCCAGGTTTACCGCCAGCCGGGCATCGTCAAATTGGCCATCGTGATAAACTACGCCGCCATATAAACTTTTTGGCTGAATAGTAGCCAGCCTGCCGATCACTTGTTGTTTTGAAATGTGCCGGGCGCGGCCAAAACCCAGTTTCCCGGCCAATAAATCATATAATGTTAAGCCGATGGAGTAGAAGGCACCGCCCCACCATTCGTAATTAGGGATGATAAATGATTCGTTTTTTACCAGGTGGGCTGCATTTTTAAGTAACAGGCCGCGTTCGAACAGTGCCTCCCTAACTAATGCGATATCACCTTGCGCCAGGTAACGCACCCCGCCATGTACCAGTTTGGTGCTCCGGCTGGATGTGCCCTTGGCAAAGTCTGCCTGCTCCAATAGTAATGTTTTATAGCCGCGAGCAGCTGCATCAACCGCAGTGCCCAGGCCAGTTGCACCGCCGCCTATCACAATCACATCCCAAACTTTACCCGCATCGTTGAGGGCTTGTGTTAATTTATTTCTTTCGATGGCTATCATGATCTTGTGTGATTTACTTAGCAGTAAATTTTAAATCTGCTAATCAAATATCGGTTATTTTGCCGGTTACAGGGTTGAGTGAAATTGACTGCGTAATGTTTTTAATGCCTAACTATCAAAGACGAAATTGTTCCTACAGCAAATCAAAACCGTTTTGTTTGTAAACCGTTTATAAATCCTGGCGGACTATTGCCTAAATAGTTCAGGCGTCCATTCAAATTAAATGTTAATGTGATGAGCATTTATCAAAAAAAAGAATTGATATCGGTAGATGAGGCACTCACAAAGGGCAGGCAGATGCTTTTATGGCCCAGGATACTCTTGTTGGCAGGGTTGTTTTTTTTCCTTTTCATTTTGGCTTTATTTTTTATCGCTTTAATGGATGGCCCTGCCATTAGCGGTAATGTGTGGTTGGTAATTAGCGGAGTTTTAGTTTTTGCATTTTTATTAGGTATATATCTGCCTTTTAGGTTGTGGAGTAAACGTACCACACGCTGGAAACTTTGGGCGTTTGATAACGTTAACAACGTGCATGAGTTAAAAAGAGTGGCTGTACGCGCCAATTTGTACGCTGCGTATGGGAGTTTTATGGATAAGTTACAGATACAGTCTGCCGCCGAACGCGCGGATTGGCGAAAATTACAGGAGCGGGCCAATTTTCCTGAAGTTTTTATAGATGACCACAATGTACCGCCCGAAACCACGATATACTTTTCGACACCTTATCTGATATTCAATATGTTGCTGGGTTTGATATTTATGGGTATAGGAATTACTGTAACTTATTTTTCTTTAAGGCAGCCATCATCACTTATCACAACCCTAATCGGCATCGCTATTATTCTTGCTCCAATATACTGGATTTTTGTTACGTTACGTGATCTGCTCCGTCATGAAGCCCAAATCATACTGAATAGTAAAGCGATATTTACCGTTGAAACCGGATTTTTAAGCTGGGACACTATTTATGACGAAGAAGTGCAACAAGTATCGCAGGGCCGTCGTGGGATGAAATATACTTTACATTTTAATTATATGAGCGGCATAGCCAACATTGATATAACTTTATTTGCCACTAACCGCAATCAGTTAGAAAAACTGATGCGGGTTTACAAGGGGCGATTTAAGAACTCCGATCAATAGATCAGCAACAGTTAAAATTAATTGTAACCGATGCATCAATAGCTGGCCTGCATTGTTACCAGATCTTCACTCTTTTATCTTCGGGTTTGTAGTTCTTATCACCAGGTTGTGGGTTAAAAGCCTTGTAAAAGGGAGCAAAGTTCATTAACGGGCCATTTACGCGCCACATGGCCGGCGAATGCGGATTGGTGTTTACATAGGTGCGCAGGAACGCATCCCTTGTTTTTACCCTCCAGATTCTGGCGATAGAAAGGAAGAAGCGTTGGTCTGGCGTAAAGCCGTCAATTTTAACAGAATCTTTTCCCTGCGGCGTCATTTTAAAGGCATCGTAAGCTATAGCTACGCCACCATTATCGGCAGTATTCTCGCCCAGCGTTAAAGCCCCTTTGATGTGAACGGTATCTAAAACAGTAAATGAACCATAAAGGCTGGCGAGTTGGGTAGTTTTTTCCTTGAATTTTTTATAATCATCTTTTGTCCACCAGTTTTTTACATTGCCATCTTTATCATACTGTGCGCCCTGATCGTCAAAAGCATGCGTCATTTCGTGGCCTATCACCATCCCGATACCACCATAATTGATCGCGTCATCTGCCGAGAAATCAAAGTAAGGATATTGTAAAATACCTGCCGGGAAAACGATCTCGTTAAGCGCCGGATTATAATATGCAGTAACTGTAGAAGGTGTAGTGTGCCATTCTGTTCTGTCAACCGGTTTGTTCAGTTTTGCCAATTCAACCTGATAGTCGTTTTGGTTGAGAGAAAGGACGTTTTCGAAGTAATGGGCTTTATTGATCTGTACCTTATCATAATTACGCCACTTATCCGGGTAGCCTATTTTTTTGGTGATGGCATATAATTTCTCTTTAGCCTTTAGTTTGGTACTGTCACTCATCCAATCCAATTGATTGATCCTGTTTTCGAACGACTTCTGCAGGTTGTTTACTAATGCGAGTACGCGCTTTTTTGAATCCTCATTAAAATATCTTTTCACGTACAGCTGCCCTAAAGCCTGCCCCAAATAGTTATCGACGCTCTCGGTCATGATCTGCCTGCGTGATTTTTGCACGTCCTGCCCGGATAGCATTTTACCAAATTCAAATGACGCATCAACAAATGGTTTATCGAGGGTTTCTGCATAGTTTGCGAGGGTGCCTGCTTTTAGGTATATCTTCCACTGATTTAAGGAAATGGATTTTAACAGCGCGTTTAATTTTTCATAATAAGCGGGCTGACCTACATCGATAGAATCGGTTTTTGCGCCCAGGTTGGCCAATAAAATTGCCCATCCGATATTTGGTTGTGTTTTGTTTATAGCAGCGACGGCCATTTTGTGGTAATTGGCTTTAACGTCCCTTAACTCAATGTTGGTTTTGTGCGATAAAGCGATTTGCTTTTCAATACCGTAGGCAATCGCTGCATTTTTGTTGGCCGCCGCAAGATTGCTCCCTGTTAACTGAAATAAGGTGCTGATATACTTTTTGTAAGCTTCCTGAATTTGAATAGTAGACGAATCTGTTTTAAAATAATAACCTCTTTCGGGTAAGTTAGTACCGGCCTGGTATACGTGGGCTATATTTATCCCGCTATTTTTATCGTCGGGAGAAATGCCAAAGCCGATAATTGACCGGTTACCAGCTTTTAGTTCAGCGGCTACAAATTTAAGCAGCGCCGGTACATCATTGATCGCATCAATCCGCATAAGTATTTGCCTGATAGGCTGATAACCACGCCTGTTTAAAGTTGAAGTATCCATACCGGACGCATAAAAGTCGCCCACTTTTTGCTCAATACTACCCAAAACGTTCCTGGTTTTTGAAACGCTATCCAGGATGTTTTGCAGTAGTTTCTTTTGCGGTATGTTCAAAAAACTGTATGAACCCACGCCCGATTGGTCACCGGCAATTTTTACTGTATCGTACCAGCGCCCGTTAACAAACCGAAAAAAGTTATCGCCCGGTTTAATAGACTGGTCAATTCCCGCTACGTCGACAAAATTCTTCTTTTGGGCAATTGAATTATTCCACGCACTTAAAAACACCAATATAAAACACAGGCTAACTAATTTATTCATGGTTTGAAAATTTGCTTGAAGATAATACTTTCCGCATATTATAAAAATGGTAAGCCGGGTAAATTTGTTGTATTTGATTAGGGATGAACGGTTGTTATTTGAATAGTGAAATAAATTGTTTTTATAATAAATTTAAATCATTTAGCTTATTTAAGCTTAATCCAATATCGCGACTTTGCGAATAGAGAAGCATTCAATTCTATCTGATTTTTTGCCCTTAAATTCCGCAGACTCAACCCTATTTATTTTGTTCACTGTTTATACCATGTTCACTTCGTTCAAAGCTTGCTGTAACATCACCACATTCGTTTTACTTGCCTAACTTTCCGCTATGTTAACTTTCAAATGGCAAATCATCGCCAGTTGTAAAAGGGATCAACTAACGCTCCAAACGATGTGCAGATGAATAATACAGATCTTTTAGCCGAAAAACTGGATTTTACATATAAGAAAGAAGAGAGCCTTGGCGATTTCAAGAATATGCTGGCTACATGCGTTAATTACTGGTACGTTTTTGTGGCAGGCATCATCATCAGCCTCATATGTGCTTTCTTCTACATTCAGTACTTACCGATTCAGTGGAACGTATTGGGTAAGATAATCGTTGATGACGATAAAACTTCTACTTCTAAATCCCTCACCAGCGGATTGAATTCTGACCTGGCCTCACTTTTTGATATGAAGAGCAACGCGAGCAATGAGGTTAAGGTTCTTAAATCCAGGGGGTTATTGAAACAAGTAGTAGTCAACTTAAAATCCAATATTCATATTTATCAGAAAAGGTTTATAGGTAAGACTGAGCTTTTTGACAATTCGCCGTTCATTGCAATCACATCTTATAAAAAAGAGCCGGTAATGACCGACAGGCTTGTTGTCCGGATATTAAACAATAGCCAGTACCAATTAACGGATGATGAACAGGATATACAGTTAAAGGGTGATTTTGGCCGCCCGCTTACATTGCCCGGTTATAGCTTAACATTAAACAAAACGCCCTATTTTAATATTGCAAAACGCGACTACCTCATTAAAATTGAATCAATTAAGCAAAGCGCGACAGACCTGGAAAACAGGCTGAATGTAAGTATAGATGATAAGCAGTCAACGGTTATCAACCTGCAGTTAAGCGCGGGTAACCCTGCCGGGGGTGAGAAAACCATGCAAATGCTCATGAAGGTTTATTTACAAAACAACCTTTCTAATAAAGTACGCATCGCCGATAGTACCATGAAGTTTATCGATACACGCTTGGTTGTAGTTGGCGGTGAACTAAATAGGGTTGAGAAAAATTTGGAGGTTTACAAAAAGGAGAATAAAATATCAGATATCACCGCACAATCAAAGGCGCTGGTTGAGGGGGCAACGCAATACCAAAATAAGCTAAATGATAATGAAGTACAACTTGCGGTAGCCAACGATCTGTACAAGTACGTAAATAACGAAAATAACAACCAGGTTATACCAAGTTCGCTCATTACTAAGGATATTGCCTTTGGTAGCGCAATAAATGCCTATAATGAAATGCTGCTGCATAAAGAACAGCTTAAGCTATCGCTTGTAGAAGGCAGTACTTATATACAAAACCTAAACCAGCAAATAGATCTGGCGCGGCAAACACTTTTAACCAGCCTAAGAAACTACCGGAACAGCCTGCAGGTATCCCAGTCGGCTTTCAGGAAACAAAACTCATTGATAGAAGACAAGATCTCTAACGCGCCAACTAAGGAAAGACTATATCTCGATTATTCAAGGCAACAAAGTTTAAAGCAGGAGTTATATCTGTTCCTGCTTCAAAAACGCGAGGAAACTGCTATATCGCAAACTGCCACCATATCCAGCTGCCGTATCCTTGACGATGCGGAGAGCAGCGATGCGCCGTTCGCCCCAAAAAAATCACTGATCTATTCCCTCGCTTTATTTGCCGGGTTGCTTGCGCCTGCAGCCGGCTTAAGTATTAAAGAAATGCTGAATGTGAGGATCAATTCTAAGGCGGATATTATTAAACACACGGATGTGCCGCTGTTAGGGGAAATAAGCCGTAACCCGAATAAAAAGAAGAACCTGATTTACAACGATGCCCGATCTGTTATTGCAGAAGAGATAAGGGCTTTGCGTACCAATTTAAAGTACGTAACAGAGAAGGGAAAATCAAATGTGATATTGTTTACATCTAGCATGAGTGGTGAGGGTAAATCTTTCATATCTCTTAACCTGGGTAATTCAATAGCCCTATCCGGAAAAAAGGTTGTTTTGCTGGAGTTAGACCTGCGCAAACCGCGGCTGTTAAAAAACATGGGTATAGTTGCTAATTATGGTTTTACAAACTATGTAGCTGACGGTGAGGGTAACATAGACAGCCTGATCCAGCCGTCAACATTTAACGAGAACTTTTATTTTATATCATCGGGGCCTATACCGCCCAACCCTGCCGAGATACTAATGGGCGATCATCTCAAAATACTGATAGATGAATTGAAAACTAAATTCGATTACGTCATCATAGATAGTGCGCCGGTAGGTTTAGTATCAGATGCGCTTATTATTGAAGATTTTGCCGATGTAACCTGCTATGTGGTAAGGCAAAATTATACTTACAAATCTCAGTTGGGGATAGTTAATGACCTTTATAAGACCAAGAAGGCTAAACGCTTGTATATGGTAGTAAATGATATTGAAATTCAAAAGAACAGTATAACCGGCTATGGTTATGGCTTTGATAATTATGGATATGATAACGTGCCAAATCCCAGCAAGTTAACAACTGCCTATAACAAATTAAAGGTAAGCCTGAAGTAATAAAGCGCTATGATGTTGCAAACTATCCAAAACACTGTTACTGATTTTTTTACCAGGGGGCATCAGCGTACTTTAACAGCTAAAAAAAATATTATAAAGTCTGTTTTTTTAAAGGGGGGCAGTGTTGCTATCTCTCTGGTATTGCTGCCGCTTACCATCAATTATGTTAACCCTGCTCAGTTTGGTATTTGGTTAACTTTAAGCTCAATTATGGTATGGGCGGCTTTTTTTGACTTGGGCCTGGGCAGCGGATTAAGAAACAAACTTGCAACTGCCCTGGCAACAAATAATTACGAATTGGCACGTATTTACGTGAGTACCACATATGCTGTGTTATTAATTGTACTGTCAGTATTCTTTCTGCTTTTCTACCTAATTAACCCCTATATTAACTGGACAAGTGTGCTCAATTCGGGCGCTACCACAGGTTTAAATAATTTAGTGCTGTTGATGGTAGGGCTGTTTTTTTTACAGTTTATCATCCAGCTGATGCATACGGTGTTGGGTGCCGATCAAAAAACCGCCGATAGTACATTGATCAATGTGGCAGGGCAGGCGCTGGTGTTACTGGTCATATTTATACTCACAAAAACCATCCCCGGCTCGTTAAATATACTATTAATAGCAATGGCCGGTATCCCATTAGTAGTGCTCACTGTTGCCAGTATATGGCTATACAGGGGGCGGTATAAAATGATAGCACCCAGCTTTGGTTTTATCAAAATGAAACATGCCGGAGAATTGCTGGGTACCGGCAGCATATTTCTGATGATCCAGTTCGGTATCATCATTGTTTACGAGACGGATAATATCGTCATAACACAGTTGTTTGGCCCGGCCGATGTAACCACTTTTAATATGGCTTATAAGCTATTTTCGGTAATGCTGATGCTGCTTACCCTGGTGGTTGCCCCGCTTTGGAGCGCATTTACCGAAGCCTTTGCAAAGCAGGAGCATGCCTGGATAAAAAGCACCCTGCAAAAGATTACCCAGATATTTGGCGCCTTTAGTTTGCTTACACTTTTACTGTTGGCATTGTCGCCCGTCCTGTACAGGCTTTGGCTCGGTAAAGACCATTTTGTACCGTTCTCGCTTTCGGTACTTATGTGTTTTTACATCATAGCTTGCATGTGGCAAGCCACTAATGTGTACCTGATGAATGGTTTGGGCAAGATCAGATTGCAGCTGTACGTCATCATCGCGAGTGCAGTGCTCAACGTTCCACTATCTATATGGCTGGGTAAACAAATAGGTTTACAAGGGATAGTATTATCCAATTTATTGATATGCACAGTAATGGGGCTGGTTTTTCAGATCCAGGCCAATAAAATAGTGAACGGAACGGCTACAGGGATCTTTAATAAATGAGCGTCATATGATGAAATTTTTCGACAGATCTTTTCTTTACAACCCGCTTGGGCAATACTTAAGCTGGTTAAAATGTAAGGGCTGGTATCAAATTAATCATTGGGGGCAGCATTTAAGGATAGGTTATTTGAGCAGGATTAGCAATGTTACATTTGGGCGCTATAATATTGTGGGAGAGCACTGTATGCTGATCAACTGCTCTATGGGAGATTTCTCCTATGTAAACAGTTATAGCTATGTGCTTAATGCCGCAATTGGCCGGTATTGCTCCATTGGCCCCAATGTAAAGATAGCACCCGGTAAGCATCCAACATCCGTTTTTGTGAGCACGCACCCGGTTACATTCAATAACCAGGTAAATATGCTGCGCAATTATTGTAAGGAAGAAAAATTCAGGAATTACAGCCCTGTAACTATCGGTAATGATGTTTGGATAGGGGCAAATGCAATCATTATAGACGGTGTAAATATAGCCGACGGCGCCATAATCGCAGCAAACTCCCTCGTTACAAAGGATGTTGGCCCGTTTGAGATTGTTGGCGGTACGCCTGCTAAGTTTATTAAAAAACGATTTGATGATGACCAGATAATTTGTCTGTTGGAAACCAGTTGGTGGGACAAAGATGAGGAGTGGGTGCAAAAAAACATTTCCAAATTCTGGGATATAGAGGATTTTACACATGCGGATTTAAATGAGGCGTGATGGTGTATTTAATTAGAAAGTTTTACCGGGCGCTCAGGGTGGTTTTTTTTCAAACTGCAAGGATTTACTCCTGGCTTATTACCTGCTTTAAGTTTCACCTTAATAATGTGCAGTTTCATGCAGACTTTGTGGGCTATGGCGTACCCATACTGGATGTTAGCCTTAATGGTAAGTTTTCAATAGGTAAAAAGTTCAGGTTCAATAGCGGCAAATATTTTGTTATGGCGGGCAGGCCGCAGCAATGTTATTTTACAGTAGGGGCGGGGGCCGAAATGACCATTGGAGAAAACGTAGGCATCACTTCAGTAACGCTTTTCTGTAAGCAAAAAATCACTATAGGCAACAACGTCAAAATAGGCATTAATACGGTGATCTACGATACCGATTTTCATTCGCTTGATGCGGCCTATCGCAACAGCTATCCCGAAAGGCTTGATGGGGTAAGGGCTAAACCTGTAGTAATAATGGACGGTGCCTTTATTGGCGGCCATAGCACCATATTAAAGGGGGTTACCATCGGCCGCAATTCAATTGTAGCAGCCGGATCTGTTGTGTTTAATGATATACCCGATGAACAAATATGGGGAGGTAACCCGGCAAGTTTTATAAAGGAGAACTACTATTCAACCGTATTAGCCTAACCAAGATGATACAGCAAAAAACATGTGCTTTTTTATTGCTCTTGCTTATCCAGGCAGCATTTTTTCACATGCAGGCCTTTGTGTTAGTCATTACCGCAATAATTATTTTAATGCCTTTGAAACACCACTTTGTGGCTATAAAGGCAGCGCGCTTATTTTTGTTGCTGTTAGTACCGCTGGTATTTGGCTTGATGGCGGGGTTCGGCAATAATTCATATCTTATTTTTAAGGATATTTATTATTTCACCGTCCCGCTTATTTTTATCACCTGCGGGGTTGTGCTGGCTTGCCGCCTATCTGTTGAAATGTTTTTGAAAACCCTGGTATTTGCAGGTGTTATCGGTTCTTTTGTAGTTACCGGTATTTCTATATCCTACATTGGTTTTAGTGCCTTTACAGACCCTTATGCCGCACATTATGCGCAAGGTATTATTGGCACCCCCGGCCCACCCGTTGCCCTGGCGTGCCTGCTGCTATCGCAAAAATTCAACATCAAACTGTTTAACCGCACCTGGTTTAATATACTGGTTGCCATAAATGTTATGGGGGTTTACATGTTCGCGTCGCGTACTTACCTCATCATCACCTTATGCTTTTTGATATTGTTAGTAGCCGATAAGGTGAAAAAGTTATGGATAGCACCGGTGTTACTCGTGTCGATTATCGGGTTAACCTTTATTCCCTTTGATGCATTAACCACTAATACTGACGGCACCTTTGTGAGTAAGCTATTGGGCTCGTTCTCAGAAATAAGCCTGGGGCAATACAATAATGAGCAGGACATTAACTTGAGGTACCGTGGTTACGAATCTTTAATGGCGCTTAAAAGCTATAATGAAGGCGGTACGGTTAGCCATATTTTTGGTGAGTTAGGTAAACTGATCGATCTGAAAACCTTTGTGCGCCTGGGCGAGGATACCGACTTTCAGTACATACCCGTGCTTCACAATGGCTGGCTATATATTTTGGTTAAGGTAGGTATAGCGGGGTTATTAACCTATGCCCTGGTTTTTTTTAGCCTGATAGTTGTCAACTGGCGCAAATATGCCGAAATAAAAGGCCGGCCGGCTATCCGTTTATTTGCCGCCTTAACATTGGGCTGCATCATTAGCCTGCTGCTTACCAATTATATAGTTAACGCTTTCTTTAATGTAGAGATGAGTGTTATCATGATCACTTTGGGTTATAGTTATCTCAATTTTCAATCGCTGACTTTTAAATGGGAACAGCAGCAACAAGCAATTAGTCATTGATATGGTTAGCCAGGCAAAATTAGCGGTAAAGGTAAGCGTTATCACGGTGGTTTATAACGCAGTGCACACTATTGAGGAAACCATCAGGAGCGTTATTAACCAAACGTATCAAAACATCGAATATATTGTAATTGACGGTGGGTCTACAGATGGTACGCTGGATGTTATCAAGAAATATCTACCGGCAAACAGTTATTTCAAAAGTGAACCGGATACAGGTATTGCCGATGCTTTTAACAAGGGCGTGGCAGTCGCAACCGGCGATTGGGTAGCTATTATCAATGCTGATGACTGGTATGTTTCGAATGCGGTTGAATCAATGATGAAAGCCGTAAACGACACCACGGATGTATGTTGCGGTAACATTATGCTCGTTGGCGAGAATGATTACCGGCGTGTTAAACCCAGCAAGGTAAACTGGTTAAATTACGGCATGTATATTATGCACCCTACCTGCTTTATCCGCCGGGAAGTATACGCATCAGTGGGCGATTACGATACCAGTCTGAGTATAGCTATGGATTATGATATGCTGATGAGGATAAGGAACAGTGGGTTCAAGATCCAGTATATTGATGAGCTGGTTACCTATATGCGCACCGGCGGTGCCAGCAGCGATATCACCAGGATGCACCAGGAAGAGATTAAAGTGATCAAAAACCACTTGAACGGATACAGTTACTGGCTCTCCAGGGCTGTTAAATATGCGGACATCATCCGTTGGCGTTTCTTTTACAAATCACCCTTTAAAGTGGTTGCCTGATGGAAAGAAAGAAAATCCTAATATCTGCCTACGCACTTTCGCCCGTTAAAGGATCAGAGTTTGGTGCAGCATGGAGTACTATAACCAACCTGGCTACACAGCATGACCTGTGGGTGCTTTATGGTATATCAGACGACCACATGGGCGATACGCTTACGTTAGATAAATACATTAAACAAAACCCGGACCCTTCTATCAATTTTATAAAAGTACAAGGTGGCAGGCTGGCCAACTGTATTAACCTTTTAAATAAAGCAGGAGCCGGATGGTTCTTTTACCCTGCTTATTATCTGTGGCAAAAAAAGGCATTGACAGCCGCCAGGGAAATTTTAAGCGAAGTGCCTATTGATGTTGTGCACCAGTTAGGGCCCATAGGTTTTCGTGAGCCCGGTTTTTTATGGCAGCTGGATAAACCTATGGTTTGGGGCCCGATTGGGGGGATGATCACTATCGATAACCGGTTATTGGAGGGCAAACCTTTTATTACCCGTTTAAAGGCCACGGTAAAAACAGGGATAAATTATATGCAATTAAATCATTCATCCCGCATAAGGTCTGCTTTTGAAAAGGCAGGGGTGCTTGTAGCGGCAACACGTACCGGGCAGCGTATCATCGAACAGAAATTTAACAGGAAAAGTTACCACATGCCCGAAACATGGCTTAAAGAACACGCCTATAACCTTGCGGATAAATTTGAAAATATATCTCCAGAGGTGCAATTGGTTTGGTCGGGGTCGCACATCGACCGTAAGAATTTGCAACTGTGCTTGCATGCACTGGCCAAAGTAAAGGCAGGCAACTGGTGCCTGAATGTATTGGGCAGCGGCCCGTTAACCCCCGCCTGGAAAAAACTTGCCAGAGAACTTAAATTGGATACACATATTAAGTGGCACGGCCATTTAGACCGGGATAGTGCGCTAAACATCATGAAAGGCGCGCATTTGCATATCATAACCAGTATTGCAGAGGATAACCCGAACGTGGTTTTTGAAGCTTTGAGCTTTGGGGTGCCCACCCTGACTATAGACCACTTTGGTATGGCAGATAGCGTGTGTAACAGGTGCGGGGTGCGGATAACCGTTGCTGAAAACAAAGTAATGATGGTTAATATGGCAGCCGCCATAACACGCCTTTTGGCTGATACCGAAATGCTAAAAAAAATGGCTGCTGCTGCATTGGTTTGCGCCCTTGCGCATCACCGCGAAAAGCGGCTGGCAATGCTTAACACATTTTATGCAGAAGCAATTCAGATTTACAACAAACAAGAAGTTGGTGCCGGATATATTTTAACTTAAATGATAAGTGACATGGAAAGCAATCAAAAAAAGATCAGGCTGGGTATTGATGCAAAATGGTATTTTGACGGCCCCCCCAGCGGGCATATGGTTGTTAAAAACCTGGTAGACCAGATGGTAACCAGGCACGATGAATTTGAATTATGCCTTTTTCTGTGCAGCAAGCATAAAAACCTGGCAAAAAGTCATTTTCCGCAAGGGATAGAACTTATTTTTTTACCCAATGTGCCTAATATGATCGCTAACATGTTTGTGGTACCCTATTTTGCAAACGCGCACAAGTTGGATGCAGTAATGTTGCAGAATTTTTTGGGGCCGTGGTCCGACAAGCTTTTTAAGGTAGTTTATATACACGATGTGCTTTTTTTAGATTACCCCGAATACTTTACTAAAAACGAGCTAAAGTATTTTAATTTCATCAGGAGATATGCGATAAAGGCCAATTTGGTGATCACTATATCTGAAACGGAAAAAAAGCGGATGGTGCAAAATTACGTGGCCCGGTCTGCAAAGATCTCTGTGGTACATCACGGTATCGATGAGAAATTCAAGCCATTGTGCAATTGCCAGGCAGCGATTGTTCAAACCGTGAAGGAGAAGTACAATTTGCCTGACAGGTATCTGCTTTTTGTAGGTAGGATCAATATACGGAAGAACCTGGATAATTTGATCAAAGCGCTTGGAATGTTAATTGACAGCGATGTAAAGCTGGTAGTTGTAGGCGAACGCACTGCCTTAAATTTAAAATTAGAAGAGATGATTGCTGCCGAGCAACTTGGCGGTAGGGTGATATTTACAGGCCACGTGCCGGAGGAAGACCTGTATACCGTTTATGCTAACGCAACAGTATTTTGTTTCCCATCTTATGCAGAAGGTTTTGGGTTACCACCCTTAGAGGCTATGCGTTGTGGGGTACCTGTTGTAGTATCTGACCGTACCGCTATGCCGGAAGTTTGCGGTGATGCCGCCTTATACGCTAACCCGGATGATGCAGAAGATATTGCCCGTAAAATACGGGTATTGCTTAACGACCATTCATTTTATCTAAAAAAAGCAGATGAAGGAATTGCCCAGTCAGAAAAATACTCCTGGAAAAAGTCTGCAGATGATATATTAAATCTTATAAGCCACGGATATGATCATAGCAAAAGTTATAGGTAAGTTAAAGGGGCAGCCAAATTATAAGTGGGAAAGCACTTACACTTTACGCGATTTGTTCACCATTACGGCCGGCCGCGGCTGGCAATTGATACGCGGCGTCTGGAAAAGGTTTTTTTTTAGAAATACCGCCGGGCTTTTGTTTATCGGTAAAAAAGTAACTATTAAACATGCCTACCTGTTAACAGCCGGCAAAAACTTTATTATTGATGATAATACTTATATAAACGCACTTTCATTTGATGGCATAGTCGTAAAAGACAACGTTTCCATCGCCCGTGACTGTACCCTGATTTGTACCGGCATCGTATCACAAAAAGGTAAAGGTATTACCATAGGCCATAATACAGGTATCAATTGCAACGCATACCTGGGTGGGCAGGGCGGGATAGATATTGGCAATGATGTGATTATCGGGCCCGGCGTTAAAGTGTTTTCAGAGAATCACAATTATGCTGATATGAATGTGATCATTAAAGATCAGGGTGTATCACGTAATAAGGTAAGTATCAAAAATAATTGCTGGATTGGCGCCAACGCAACCATTTTAGCGGGAGTTACTATTGGTGAGGGTAGTATAATTGCAGCAGGTACAGTGCTTACCAAATCCGTTCCTGCCAATTCTGTTGTTGCCGGCATACCCGGCCGTGTTATTAAACAAAGGTTACAGCAGCAAGTTTATGAAGCATAATTTCGATCTCATAAAAGGGTCCTGTATTTATATGGTATGCGCGTTTATAAGCCTATTGCCGTTTCACACCTTGCGGATATTGATGTTAAGGATATTAAGGGCCCGGATTGGAAAAAAGGTAGGGCTTTACCGTAACTTCGAGGTGCGGAGCCCCTGGAAATTAAGCATTGGTAACAGTACAGTTATAGGGCATGGGGCATTGCTTGATGCCCGTATGAAGTTAACAATAGGGAATAATGTTAACCTAAGTAACGAGGTGATGATTTGGACACTGCACCATGATTATAACAGTGCATCATTTGAATCGGTAGGTGAGCAGGTAATTATCGAAGACTATGCCTGGATCTGCTCGCGGGCTATTATTTTACCGGGTGTAACAATTGGCAAAGGGGCCGTTGTGGCTGCCGGTGCTGTGGTAGTCAGGGATGTGCTGCCATATACCGTAGTGGGTGGTGTGCCGGCTAAACAAGTTGCCTTGCGCAGTAAAGATCTCAACTATGACCTGGGCAACGGGATCCTACCCATAATTTAACAGTTAGAGTTTCCAGGTGATATTGCTTTTTAATATTTTGATGGGATTGCCACCAAAAATATTTTTTTCTCCGGTAAGCTTTTTTGTCACTAATGAACTTGCCGCCACAATACAGCCGTTAGGGATCACCGCCCCTTTTAGTACCGTGCACTTGCAGCCTATCCACACATTGTCGCCTATAAATATATCAGCAGGATAATTGATCTTATTGCCGCCTTCGTCAAAAATATGATGAAAGTCTGTATCCATCACCAGCGATTCCCAGGACATACTGGTATTTTTACCAATAACTATTTTTTGTTCTGTTACCAATGCGCACTCGGTGCTCATATTAAAGTTTTCGCCAATATTTAATTGTGCGCCTTTACTCACTATTAATTTGCACCCGTGCATGATAAAGGCACGGCCGTTGAAAATCACATCACCACTCACTTCCCAAACAGCGCGTGATCTTTTAAAATCTGAGATACCTACCTGCCCGTATCCTATCTGCACCATCGCTGTTTTTACAGGGCCGGTTATAATCACCCGCCCCTTAATTTTATGCAAAAAAACATTCCTGCCAATTAAAACAGGGAGCTTAACGGCTGTTTTAAAAGGGAAGTATTTAAAGTTGAAGTATATTGTTTTAAATGTTAACCTGCTAAGAAATTTTAGGATTTTACTCATGTAAAATTTAATTAATCGTTATAGTAACAATAAGCCAAAGCAATTCTAAAATATACCAATAAACGCTTTAAAACGCAGGAGGTCTACTGTCCTTTTAATATTCTTTTTGTTCTCAATAATAACGTTTGTTCACTCCATCCAAAACGGCTGAAAATATTAATTGCAGCATACTATTCGCCATTTTTACATTGATAAAGCCAGTTGATAGCTTTAAAAATAAGCTATTACGATCAATGAAAAAGAAATCTACTAAAATATTTATATATGCGAATAGCTATCATCGGAACAAGGGGAATACCAAACCATTATGGTGGTTTTGAACAATGCGCAGAATACCTGGCAGAGGGATTGGTGAAAAAGGGATATGATGTAGTGGTCTACAATTCCCACAATCATCCCTATCAGAATAGTGAATGGCGGTCTGTAAAGATATGCCATTGCTACGATCCGGAGAATAAGATTGGTACTGCAGGGCAATTTATATATGACCTGAACTGTATACTGGACCTGAAGCGAAAAGATTTTGACGTGATATTGCAATTAGGTTATACCAGTAGTTCGGTATGGAACTGGCTTTTGCCGCGTAATGCTGTAGTCACAACAAATATGGATGGCCTGGAATGGACCCGATCCAAATACTCCAAACCTGTACAACGTTTTTTAAAACTTGCAGAAAAACTTGCCGCTGTAAAAAGTGACCACCTGATAGCCGACTCGCTTCAGATTCAAACCTATCTGAAAGATAAATATGGAAGGGAAGCCACTTACATACCTTATGGTGCAGAGTTATTTGACGACAATGATACATCGGTACTGGATGAGTACAAACTGCGCCCCTTTAACTACGATATGTTAATTGCCCGGATGGAGCCTGAAAATAGCCTGGAGGTAATTTTAGAGGGCGTGGCTAAAGCAAATTTAGATCGCCCATTTTTAGTGATAGGGTGTGCTAAAACCAAGTATGCGAAGTATCTGAAAAGTAAATTCGGACATTGTAAGCAAATCCGGTTTTATAACGGTATCTATGATATGGACAAGCTCAACAATTTAAGGTATCATGCTAATTTGTACTTTCACGGGCACACCGTTGGCGGTACCAACCCTTCTTTATTAGAATCGATGGCTTCTAACAGCCTCATTTGTTCGCATAAAAATAAGTTCAATTGTGATGTATTAGGCGATGATGCCTTATATTTTTCAACACCTGCTGATGTTAGCGGTCATTTGCAAACCGCAAAAAAAAGCACCGGCCAATACGCAACAATGATGGCCAATAACCGTCAAAAAATAAAGGACGTTTACAGTCGTGAAAATATTGTGAATGCCTATGCCAATCATTTCGAAGCAATAGTTAGCCAAGCCAGAAAAGCTAAACAATATGTTGCAATTCCAAATCAAAAAGAGATATCATTCCAGTTGAAAAACTCCTAATTACTAACTAAATGATAAAAACAAAACAGATAAATTTAAGTACATCTTTTTTTTTATATGGCTTGATTGTGAGCGTATTATGTTCTTGCTCTTATAAACCCAATCAAGTGCTATTTGAAAGGAAGGTGATTAACACAGCAGCATCTGACAATACCGAGGGTAATTTACAGGCTTATAAAATTCAAAGCCAGGATATTTTGCAGGTACGTAACCTTCAAAACCTAAAACTAATTGTAAGCGACATCGGAAACGGAGCTGCTGGCCCATCATCGTCAACGGATTTGCAGGGGCAGAATTATACGGTAGAGGATGACGGAAATGTCACCTTGCCTGTATTAGGCAGGGTTGCGGTGGCTGGCTTAACAAAATTGGAAGCAACCGATAAAATTGAAGCACTGTACCGTAAAACGGTGATCAAAGACCCTATCATTGAAGTTAAACTGGTTAATTTGACGGTAACTATATTAGGCGAAGTACGCTCCCCTGGTAACTATCCCTTGCTGAAAGACCGTACAACTCTGGTAGAAATGATTGGCCGAGCCGGCGGGATAACAGATAAAGCGAATGAAAAACGGGTAAAGATAATACGTGGTGGCGTGCTTAACCCGCAGGAATATGAAATAGACTTAAGCGACATGTCCTCGATGTCTAACCCGGCAATGATCTTGCGCAACCAGGATATTGTGTACATAGGCCAAAATAAGCGGGCTATAAGAAACGACAAACTTCAAAATTTTTCGACAATCGTACAGCCGGCATTACTTTTAATAAATACCGCATTATTGATTTTTACACTTACCAAAAATTGATGATGCCTGAACTAAAGCTATGTTAGATCAGCTCTTAACAGATTCTGATAAGTTTAAAGCTGGGTGCTGGGAATTAATAGCCGGCCGTTTCGGCTATGAAGCGCCCGGATTGAAATTTATTTTGGGCTATGCAAATAGCGACTTTGAAGATACGGTTACTAACTGGTTAAAGGTTGTGCACCCTGCGGATATCCGGGTTGTTTTTCGTGCGTATGTGAATTATATGCAAAGCGATAGGGACATGCCTTTTGTGCAGCGCGCAAGGCTTTTGCATAAAAATGGCTCTGTTAGGCACGTTATGTTTATGGGCAAGGTGCTACAGGGGCTTACTGTGCATAGACGCAAAAGAATGGCTGGTGGCTATTATGATTTTACCAGCCAGGTTATCGCTATAGAACAGGCACGGCATGCTGATGCAGCTAAATCTGAATTTCTTTCGGTAATGAGCCATGAATTACTCACACCAATGAACGCTATCATGGGGTTTGCCAATCTGTTATCAGAAAACCCGCGGATAGACCAGTTGGAACATCTTGGCATGTTAAAGTTTTCTGCGCTGCACCTGCTCACCCTTATAGAAGATATCCTTCATTTTAACCAGCTTGATATGGGCCGGATAGTTTTGAAGGAAGAGGATATTCACCTGCACAAACTTTTATCTACTATCGTAGAAGGCCATTTAAAAAGCGCAAATAGCAAAGGCTTATGCTTAAAGCTTAATATTGATGATACGCTGCCGGCGCAAGTTATTACCGACCCGGTAAGGTTGTCGCAAATATTGAATAATCTGATAAGTAACGCCGTTAAGTTTACTTCGGTTGGCCAGATAACGTTAGATGTAAGCCAAATTGCTAACTATGCAGAGCATGCAAGGGTTCACTTTGAAGTAAAAGATACCGGCATTGGTATCCCCGGTGAAAAACAACAAATGATCTTTGAAACATTTGTGCAGGCGAGTTCTGATAATAAGCGGCCATACAATGGTACGGGCCTTGGTTTGGCAATCACCAGCCGGCTCTTAAAATTAATGTCGGCAGATATTAAAGTGCATAGTGAACCGGGTGTAGGGAGTTCTTTCTTTTTTGATCTCGATCTTAGGCTTAAAAACCCAACAGTCAGGTTGCACGGTAAGGAAAAGGAATTTGACGATATGAGTGATACATTAGCAGATATGCGTGTGTTACTTGTAGAAGATAACGATGTAAACGTTTACCTGGCAGAACATTTTTTGCGTAAATGGCAGGTGCAATACGATTTAGCCCAAAACGGTGAAGTAGCGTTAGATAAAGTAAAAAAAAATGATTATGACCTTATCTTAATGGACTTGCAAATGCCAGTTATGGATGGCTACGAGGCCACACGGGCAATAAGGGCATTAGATGGCAAGTACGCTGTGCTGCCGATTATAGCATTAACCGCATCGGCAGAGTTGAATATGATGACAAAAATATTGGATGCAGGTATGAATAGCTGTATCCGCAAGCCATTCAAACCCGAAGAACTATACAAGCAGCTTGCCGCAAATTTTAAAAAGAATAACGACGCTGGCACCGCTGGTTAAGCTTAGTAAACCTTTTATCGGTACCGGGGGAAGTGAGCCCATCCAAGCTTGAACCTATTTTCTTAAATGATTGATTTTTAGTACGAAAAGACGGAAAGAGATTGTGCGGACGGGTGAAAACATTAAAACAAAAGCGCCCTCCAGTGCAACTGGAGGGCGCTTTGCGAATTTAAAGTGCGCCCACCTGGGCTCGAACCTATTTCCTTAAATCATTAATTTTCAATGATTTGCTTTAGTTGTCGTTGTTTAAGGTAGTTACATAGGTAACACGCCCTATTGACTATTCAAATGTAGGTAAATTTTAAATTATAAACAATCATGTTGGGGTTAAGGGTCACGATCCCAGCGGGATCACTAAATGGACATAGTACCAGAGTCCACTGTCGGTTTTTTGAAGTAAGAGTCTCTTGAAAAAGAGGCTCTTTTTTGTTAAAAGGCGGTTTTTGAACCCTAAACCGACTTTTCTCAATTACTATCCTCCGCTTTTCTCAAAAATTTTAGTACAAGTTAGTTCAATTTAATTCCATGTAATCGGTACTCTATTCGGTACCCTATACCTTTTACCGAATTTAGGAGTACCGAATTGGATTGTACACTTGTATCAGTTTGATTTTCAGTTTAAAGAACATGGTTTCACATTAAAACTAAAAACACATGAAAGTAAATGAAGATCTGTCTATTTTATTTTGGCTTAAAAGAGAAAAGGCAACCAAAGAAGGATTAGTTCCTATTTATGTTCGTATTACCGTTAAGGGTACACGAGACAATTTTTCATCCGGCAAAAAAATTCATCCCGATGCCTGGGATGAAAAAACAGCTATCGCTGGCATGAGCTGCCCGGAGTGCAAACTCATTAATAGCTATATCGCCAAGACAAGAGTGGAGTTAGAAAAACATTATAACCAGCTTGCAGCAGTTCATAAACGAGTAGCTGCATCAATGGTTAAGGAGGCCTATATGCCTAAGCAAACTCTGCAAAAAACTTTAATGCAAGCTTTCAAGCTTCACAATGGAGAATTTGCAGAACGAGTAAATAAAAACAAAGCGAGTAATGGCACATTGATTCGTTATGAGCGCTTAAAAGATAAGGTACAAGATTTCCTTAGGAAGAAATACAAGTTGGCCGACATAGCTTTAGAAGATATAGAAATGGCTTTTGCGGTAAACTTCTTCCATTTTATGACGATGGAAAACATCGGTGATAATACAGCCATGAAGTATGTAAAGACGTTAAAGCAGATTATTGAGCGCGCTATTAATGAAGGCTGGATAAAACACAATACGATATCGGGGTTTAAATGCACCTACAAAGATCCTGATAGGGAGACGCTTGAAATGCACGAATTAGTTGGAATGTATAAAAAAGAAATTTCAGTAGAGCGTTTAGCAGAAGTGCGTGATGTGTATGTTTTTTGTTGTTTCACGGGTTATGCATATGAAACGGTATATAATCTTGAACCGGCAAATATCTTTAAGGGCCTGGATGGCAAACTGTGGATTACGAAAGATCGGCAGAAAACTGGCGTTGAAGAAACAGTACCTTTATTACCTATTGCCCTGGCGATAATAGAAAAGTACAAAAATCATCCCTATTGTTTAAGTGAAAATAAATTGCTCCCCGTCAATAGCAATGTTCGTTACAATGCCTACATAAAGGAGGTAGCTACAATTTGTGGAATTAAAAAGGAATTAACCACTCATACCGCAAGACACACGTTTGCAACAACTGTTCTTCTTGAGAACGATGTGCCAATAGAAACCGTCGCAAAGCTGTTAGGTCATAGAGATATGAGATCAACCCAAATATATGCGAAGATTACTAAGCGTAAAATCAGCAACAACATGATGGCTTTGGAAAGTAAAATCTTCGGAGAAAAAGGATTATTAAAAATGTCTTAGTACTCATCTTGATATCACAAATTGTGAGATCAAGTGCTAACAAAACTCTCAGCAACACTGAGAGTTTTGATTTATAAACTTTTAAAACACATTTTATTTGTCACATTTTTATATAATTTTGTGACATGAATTCTATTCATCAAGAAATAACAGACCAGATTAATGCTTTGAAGCCAGGCACTATTATATTCCCTACGGACTTTCGGGGCATAGGGACAGACGACGCGGTTCGACAGGCATTATCGAGGTTAACCAAAGAAGGTAAACTCGAAAGGCTTGCCCATGGCATTTATTTACTGCCCAAGATACACCCTACTTTTGGCAAATTACAGCCCTCTATGGAAGAAGTAGCGGAAGCTGTGGCGGCAAATGAGCATATGCGCATCAAACCCGCAGGCGCATACGCACTGAATAAACTGGGATTGTCTACCCAAGTCCCCGCGCGGCTGGTTTATATTACAGATGGACAGGCCAGGCAGATCAAGATCGGTAAAGGCGGCGTTAAGTTTAAACCCGTTAGCCCCAAGAAATTCGGCATGAAAGGTCCGATTAGTAGTTTATTAATTCAGGGACTGGAAGAAATGGCTACCAGCCAGGTAAGCCTGGAGATGGAAGGCCGTATCAAAGAACTGCTCCACCAGGAAACACCGGACAACCTGAATAATGACCTCAAACTTGCACCTGCAAGGATCAATAATTTTATTATAAAACTCTTAAAATATCCTTCAGATGATCGAATGGCTTAGTTTATCAGACGAAGACCGCCTGATCTCTATTCAACAGGCGGCTACAAAGGCAGGCGTTTCCACCAAAGTAATAGAAAAAGACTGGTGAGTAACATTGGTCTTAAAAGCCCTTTTCCAAAGCGAGTTCGCGCCTCATTTATCATTTAAAGGTGGAACCTCGCTTAGCAAAGGCTGGAATCTGATCGACCGCTTCTCGGAAGATATCGACCTGGCTATTGAAAGAAGCTTTTTAGGATTTGAGGAAGACTTGAGCAAAAACGCAGTTAAGAAATTAAAGCGCGTAGCCTGTGACTTTACATCAACCGCTTTAAAAGCAGCACTGGAAAAAGAACTAGCAGATTTAGGTGTACTCAACGGTGTGGTAGCAGTTACCGCAGATGAAGTGAACCCTATTATCCCTGATACCGACCCGCAAACTTTGCGGATAACCTACCGTTCCCTGCTTGATCCCGTGCCTTATATTGATGACCGCGTAAAAGTAGAGGTTAGTGCCCGTTCATTGAACGAACCCGCCGTAGAACGCCAGATAATGTCTTTGTTAGGCCAATACATGCCGGGGTTCCCCTGGTCGGATGAACCTTTTCCTGTGGCTACGGTTGAACCCAAGCGGACCTTTTTGGAAAAGACTTTTTTGCTTCACGAAGAGTTCCTGCGCCCCTTAGATAAAATTGTTTATGAACGTATGTCGAGGCACCTTTACGACCTGGAACGTATGATGGATACGGAACATGCAGAAGCAGCTATAGCGGATCGTGGTTATTATGATGCTATTGTAGAACACCGAAGGCATCTTATCTTTAAAGCAGGTGTCGACTATGATACACACCAGCCAGCCACGTTGAGTTTTATACCGCCTGACGGTCTTTTAAAAGCTTTTGAACAGGATTACGTTAAAATGCGTGCGGAAATGATTTATGATGAACGCAGTAAAGATTTCGCTGAAATTATCACGCGTTTAAAAAGTTTACTAAACAAGATCAAGGCCATTTATACTTAGGTGTTATAAACTACCGAACTTCTAAATAATTAGACATAATTTGACTAATATTAATTATTCGTCCACTATAGCGATATATCTGTATATTAGTTTTTAAATAAACCGATTATCCCGCTTCTAAAGCATTTAATACAACCTTTTCACAACAATGGAAATAATTTTTAACGCACTTTTCAAAATTGATATTCAGGCACCGGCTGCTGAACAATTAGCTATGCCGGATGGTAATAATGATCTGCGAAGCTATATCGTTGAATTATTAGATAAAATCATTGCAGATCCTGATAAAAAAGGTTTTGTGTTCCAAAGTGAAACCACAGAAACTAGGCGGCTGATTGATGATATAATAGCTGTAAACGATAATGATTATTACAGTTACTCTGTTCATGCACTGGACATTGCCAACCGCTTACATCGAAAAGAAGTAGATTCTGATAACAGGAATAATTTGGATGTTGATCTATTAAAAGGCATCGCAGTGATCTCTTTGGTGAAATTTGAAAACAACACACAGAAGGTGATCATTTCAAAAGCCGACTATAATGAATTCCTGGATGTTTTAAGCTACACTAAAAGGCAGGGCTTTCCGATCAAAAAGAAAATATACAAAGCATTTGTAGCCGATATTAATGAAACAGGCGATATTACAAAAGTTGCTGTTTATGATACCAACTCTGTTTTCACGGTATATTGGTATCGGGATTTTCTGGAGTTGCAACAAGTTCATACCGATGAATATAATACTGAAAAAGTCTTCAATATTATTGAAACTAAGATCCTGACACCTATAAAAAAGATAAGTAAGCGCGATTATATAGAGTTATGGAACGCCACGGTACGTTACTTTAGAATCAAACCAGAATTTGCCCTGGAAAACTTTGTTGAAGAAATAATTACCAGTCACGTCCCTTTTGATCCGAAAGTTGACGTCCGGGAGTGGGCGGAAAAAACCCGTAAGCAGTTTGGTAAAACAGATTTTGATAGTAAATTCAATATCGCTGCTAATAAAATTAGCAAACGCTTTAAAAACTCCATATCTTTAACGCCTCAAATTGATCTTAACTTGAAAGACGGGATCAAAGATTTGAAAGGCACCATACAACGCTATCAGGAAGATAACGGCAATAAGTGGGTAATGATCAAATCTGAAGACGGATTTGAATATTTTAACGATACGGAAATCATGAAC
Source organism: Mucilaginibacter glaciei (assembly GCF_014773245.1). Lineage (GTDB taxonomy): Bacteria > Bacteroidota > Bacteroidia > Sphingobacteriales > Sphingobacteriaceae > Mucilaginibacter > Mucilaginibacter glaciei. Next base: position 50,130 of record NZ_JACWMX010000012.1, read on the forward strand.
AATGAATGAGGCCACGTTACCGCGTTTATTAAGTTTATTTAAACATACCAACGCCTTTATAATTGAGCGGTTTGATGAACTGCGAATTGTTCTCGAACTGGCAGAAGTTAAAAACCTTAATATTGACGCAATCGTGCCCGCAACCGCGTTTTTAAATGCGAGAGATACCCTTCTCTTATCAGTTATTGTAGATGACGGGGAACCAGTTGATTTTTATAGCGGCGGCGATAGTTCAGAGTTTACAAGCGAATTAGAAAGTAAGTTTTCGATACTTGATGACGAGGCTGTATCATTCACACTGAGAATCAGTAAAAATATAGTTGACGGTGTTATTTCGATATATAATTATCAGGATTTCATCTTATACCTCAATAGCCTGACCATTCAGGCAGTTTACCAGGAATTTAGTAGCTATATTCAAAAAGCAGGTTTTCTAATTTTTGAATTTCAAAGCACTGAAAATACATTAAAAAGTAATTCTATATGGTTCGTTGACAAAGGGTTCACTGGAACGCCTGAAGTTGCAGATCGTCAATCGAAGATTAATAAGGCGAAGTCATCGTGCCACTTTAATTATCTGTCAAAATTCGTGCTCAACGCTGAGGACTTTGCCGTCGAAAGCCAAGACCTTCCGGAATTAGCGGATTTCATGAATCGATTAGCAACAATTTTGTCAATTGCTTATCTTTTTGACATTACCAGTTTGCACGGCGATACATTGGAATATCGGTTGAATGGTTACAAATCAATTAATGGCACAGTTGATTTAAAATTATTGGAAACGGAACCCGATCATCAGTATTATAAAATTTATAATTGGGTATATGATTCCGGAAATTTCACAGATAAAACCGGACTTGCAAGGAATATCATATCGCTACATCTGGAACAATTAAACAATCTTAGTTTAAAAGGTGAGCCGTTCACTTCTATTCAGTCGAGCTATAAGGTATATGAAAAGCAAAATATCAAGCAATACATAGAGATTCGCAATAAAATTTCCGACCAGCTTTTGGGGTTTCATGATCGGGCTAATAAAATTATAGAAACATTTGCCTCCGGCTTTCAAAAAAGCGCATTCGCGCTAATGACATTTTACATTTCGGCCATCATTTTGAAAGTACTTAGTAAGGATAAACTTATAGAAGTATTTACCATAGATGCTGCTACCCTCTCAACTGCTTTTATCCTATGCTCCATCGTTTACTATTTTGTGTTGAAGTGGGAAGTCAATGCACAAAAACTACGCTTTGAAAATAATTATGTCGATGTAAAATTGCGTTATACCGATTTGTTGGATGAACAGGATATTAACCGGATTTTAAATAACGACCACGAATTTACAAGTGATCTTCAATTTGTAGATGATAAAGCCAAATACTACACAATTATGTGGTTTGTATTTTTGGGCATTTTCTTTTTTACTACCTGGCTGCTGTACTTTATCTATAATCCCGCTTTACTTCACGAAATTAGAGACTGGCTTACCCATTACTCTTCAACACCGACTGCGAAAAAACCGTAATGATTTTTGCTGAATCATCACTGTTATAGCTGATCATTCAAAATTTAGCTGTTCTTTATCTATTTACCACGAACACTCTGTAAAAACAATGATGGTGCCCAATTGTGTAATATAACCAAGGCGGCTTTTGCCCTGCTCACACCAACATAAAACAAAGTTCTTCCATCTGCTTCATTTTCTGGCTCCAAGGGCTCCCTGCGCCGTTCAGCGGCGTTCCACGCTTGATAAGGTATTCGTCCTTCGTTAACATTATTTAGGATAACCAAATCAAATTCCAAACCTTTTGCCTGGTGTATAGTGTTACTTGTAATACCTGCTACACCTGATACTGTTTCTAAATATTTATCTAAAGTCCATAAGGAACTTTCAGCTACGTCAATTAAGCCAATTATCTCTTCAAATGCGCAGTGATTAATTCTAAACACATCATCGAATATTTCTTTTAGTGATGTAATTCCACAAATTAAATCAACAGATTTATCCAACGCTAAAATTTTAGATATGATGGTATTCGTTGCCTGTGTAAATTCGCGTTCGTTTAATACAAGGTTGTTTTCAAGCAGATGTAAATCAATATTCCGTTTTACAATCCGCAAATTTCGCATTGAGGTTGAATAGTTAAACCTGCTAATTCCTCTAAGTAAGGCGAAAGTCGATGTGTTATTAGAGCGGTGCGGCAACGCTCCCAATCCAACTACTCTATACTTATGCCTTAATGCCCGGCTAACATTTATAGCGTCTATCCAACTGGTTGACAATATCGCTATTTCCGAAAGTTCACACTTATTTTTAACGAATTGGTCAACACAGGATAATATCGTTTGGCTATGGTTATCGTTAGTAGTCTGCTTAATAATAAGCGGGAAATTTTCTTTATTGTATTTGGATTCATTGGATAATACCGGATGATTAGGAAATAAAGCAGAATAAGCGTTAACAATGTTATTTGTTGAACGGTAAGTATGTTTTAAAACACGAACTTCAGTTTCAAAATCCTGCGAAGCCTTAATAAATGCGTTATCAATTGCACCTGCAAATCTGTATATCTTTTGCTTTTCATCGCCAACCAAAAAGAAGGTACATATTTGCCTTGTATTAATCGTCTTCAATATCTCATATTGAAAAATGTTTGTATCCTGAAATTCGTCTACTGCAATCTCATAGAATTTATTGGCCAAAGAATTAACGACAAAATCGTTCTCACTTACGACTTTGTATGACCTAAACAAGATCTCATTAAAATCAATGGCTCTTTTTTCTTTCAAAAAGGCGTAAAATATTTCCGCAACGTAAGATAACGACAGGTTATTATAAAGGCTGACACTTTGGTCGAGTTCGCCGTCCAATGTTTTTTTGATCTTATTTAATTCATCTAACGGACTGTTACCCAAATCAAGGTCATGATTTAATTCGATAAACTCCATTAGTTCATCGTAAGAAATAACTTTAGGCTTACTATATTTATAAATCCAACCGAACGGCTTTAAAATGAACTCCAGGCAAAACCGATGGATTGTACCAATAAAAACATCGCTTTGCTGTTGAGTAATCAATCGCGCCGCTATTTCATCCGCGCCCGCGTTGGTGTAGGTTATCAGGCCAATACATTTTCGATGGGGCAAACTATCAAGCTTATATTGCGCCCTTGCGACGAGTGTTCTTGTTTTCCCGCTTCCGGGTGAGGCGCTAACAATCGTATTTCCAGGCGAATTAAAAACAACATCGTGTTGAATGGAATTTAACATATTTACCTGATCTTTTTCGCTTTTTTTATATGGTTTATTGCGTCAGATAGATATTGGGGAATTTCGAACCATTCATCGACTAAAAGGCTTAGTTCTTGTGCAAACCGTCCTTTCATAACCGTGTTGTCAATCCGCTTAATAAGTTCTTCTGCCCAAAGGCTTTCATCATTGACAACCGAAGCTAACAAATTATTATATGATTTAACATGCCCTAAATTCGTAAAACAGTCTTTCAGGTAGCTGGAATTTGTTGTGGGATTAGGAAAGAGGTCGATTTCTAAAGTTTTAGTGCCAGGACAAACTAACACCCTATCGGTAACTTGCAATGCCTGGGCATTGGCGATGGACGTGGTTGTAGAATCATCCTCTTCCCATTCATCACAATCACCGTCGATAATAACGACCGCTGGTATTTCCAAATTATCATTTTGAACCAATTTAAGGTAAGGGTCGAAATACCTGCAATGTATTGGTATAACCGAAACATTATGTTCTGTTAAATTTATCCCATATATTTCTTTTGCGATAGCCGGTAAAATATATTGCTCACCAACACCTTCTACAAATATTATAGCAGATGCAAAAAACATCTCACTTCTGGTAGCATCGAGATATCGTTTTAAAAGCAAATTTTCTCTATCTGATAATAAACCACTTTTAAAAGGAGCAAAAGACTTCACCTGCCCGTGGGCATTTCTAAATAAAATGTTTAAGTTTTTATAGTTACAATCACTTGCAATATGGGTCGAATGAGAGGTCATAAAGACCTGGGTAGTTTTAAGATCGTTAAGATTCGCAAATAATATTTTCTGCAATTGGGGATGTAAATGCGCTTCTGGTTCTTCAATTAAAAGAATATTGATCTCATGGTCCTGGCTGGAATTTTCTAACTCTGCAATGAACAAGCTTAAGTAGAGTATATTTTTTTGGCCAAGCCCAAGTGTTTGAATCGGAATATTACTATCGGCGCTCGGGTTAAAAAAGAGATTTAACTGGCTCCAGGCATCAACATCGAAATTTGATAAAAAACTGATTGAAATTGGAAAGGAAAAGTATCTACCAGCGATAGCGACACCTTTCTTTTGAATATTATCTGCTAAATCGGGTATAAAAGGAAGTTGGTTAAGTTCTGTTGACGATTCTGTCAGGATATTTTTAACGCTTTCTAATTCTGTTTCCGCATCAGTTCGCGATTGACAGTAGCGGCTCAATAATGATTTGGTACTACCATGCAAATCTGAATTTATATTTCTAAAAGCATTGATATAATAGAGATTTATCCCTTCCAAGTCCCGGAAATTTATAGGCGAAGCTTGCTCAATAATATCGTCTAAAGCTATTGCATCACAACCTGCGAATAAGCGCCATTGGAAATCATGTAGGTTTATATGGTCGGGAACCGTAGATCCTGCCAAAAATTTATATTTGTGTGCATAGATATAAGTTATTTGTGCGGTATGTTCGCCGGTTTTGCATGAATGAAAAGTCGGGAATTCGGATAGTTTCTTGCTGTAGAGTTCAATGCTGATTAAAATATAATCGTCGGCATCCAAGCGATTTTTAAACCCATGAAAATCCTTTAATTCTAATTTGCGTGAATTGTAGGAAAGTTCCTTATCTAAAACCAGCCGGATGGCCCAATAGAGGTTACTCTTGCCAATATTGTTTTCCCCGATTATGGTTTGAAATCCTTCCGAAAAGTCTATCGTGATATTCTCAAAGTTCCTGAAATTTAAAATGGTAATCTTTCTTATATTCATTCCGCAAATTGTAAAAGTGTAAGCTTTTTAGGATAATGTAAAGCTATGAATTATAACAATTCATTTTCTCTAATAAAACTGCCCCTTGTTCCACCGAATAACTTCAAACTATAAGAAAACAGAGGGTGTTCTATGGGTGGGCTATCGCCCGCCGGGCAATTTTGGATCATAATGGAATGCACTCCTTCTAACATACTTTTGAAAAATAATAGTCTCTTTTTCTTAGGATTAGCGAAAATCCATTTTTTGATAAGATATACTGAGGAGTATTAAAGTTGGAGATCACAATTTGTGATCTCCAACTCTGACCAAACGGATTTAGGATTTATTTCTTTAAGTTTCAGAATAAAGGAAGTAGCCTTAAAATAGCCAACAGGCTATTAATGTTAGAAGTGAAATATAAATGTCTGCTGACGGTCGTACTTAACTTTGTCGATATTTAACCAAATCATACTAAAGTAGCGCCCCCTGTTTTCACCACAGATCATCAAACCATAAGAAAACAGGGGGCGTTTTTCGGGCGGGCGATAGCCCGCCGCCGGGGAGTTTTAGAAATAAGGGGGGATTGCTCCCCCTTATTAGCAATTAGTTATAAATTAATGCTTCGCTTCCCTGCGTTGCAAAATCCCGGCAAAGATTAAAGGCGGTTTGAGCCCTTTGTTTGGCTGTACCGTCCATAATGGACTTAAACTTGGCTTCATCGCTTTTGAAACTGCGCACATTCTGAAAATAACCCGTAACGGCATTATATGCGCCAAATACCGTTCCTGCGGTTGTATCCATTTGCTGGGTCTGACTTCCCAAAGCGTACTCATACACATTATCTACTATATTGGTGTAGTGGGTTGATAGTAGTTCTGTTTTACCTTCGGCTAAATTCTCTAACACCTCTTTATTCGGTGCCATTGCAATCTGTATCAGTTTTTTAACCTCGCTGTCGGTGATACGTACCTGCACCCATTGATTAAATAGCCCCTCCATTTCTCCCGCTAATAAATTGCTGATACCCATTAACGTATGCGCCTGTTTAAGCCGTTCACTGGCAGATGCCGTATGACGGATTTTAATCGCGCCTGAATGATTATTCATAGCTGCGTTGAGTGTGTTATTGCAAACTATCCTGATAGGCGTAAAAGCTGCGGTAATGCTTCCTAAACCATCGTGTGTAGTCGTTAAAAACAAATACTGCTCTATCCAGTCCTTAGCGCCTACCCGTATATAATCAGGCAATTTTGCCGTAATAAATACCCGCTCACCATTCCCCAACGCTCCCGCAGTTTCGTATAAAATACCATCGCCACCGCCTACGATAGCATCGAAAAAAGAAAAAGCATCCCTGTTTTGCACAACTTCGTAATCGTTGCCCACCACGCCCAAAACCTGTTCTGTATCTGCCCGAACGGTCGCAAAGAAGTTAGGCACTTCTATTTCAGGGATCATTATATCGTTACCGGGATCGCCTAAATGGTTTTCGGTATCATAGGTAAACAAAGGGCGTTTTTCAACAATGTAGTCTAAACCTGCGTGCTGTATCGCTTCGCTACTGGTGGGGTAGCGGTCTATTACCTGTCCTAAGCCGTGCCAGGCTTTTTCCTTTACGCTCATAAAGCTGTTTTTACCTGTTTTCTGATTGAAATTTATTTGATGTGCCATGATGTTTATTTTTTTGTGATCAGTTCAATTATTTTTGTTTGTAATACCTCCACGTTCGGGGTACTGCTAACCTGTAAAACCGTTTCGGTTTGCAGTTCCTGTATAGCATCGTTTATGTTGCTATGCGTGGTCTTGATGGTAACTTTTACCAGTAAAAAGATTTTATCTTCCATTGCCTTATTTACTGATAGGTATTTATAAAATCGTTTAATTCCATTTGAAACCTTGCGGGATTTTCCTGCGCTAAAGCTTCTGCGTAACCATCCCAAAATATCTGGTTGGTTAACTCTATAAATTGCTCGTACATCGGGTTATCTTTTGAGGTGAAATTTAAAAATGCCCCCGGCTTGCCACCGGGAGCATGTGGTTTACTAAGCATTAGGAAAAATGATGTTGGCTTCAATGTCGGCCAGTTTTTCATGGCAGGCATCAAAAATGAACTGCGATACCATGCGGATAAGGTTTGGCGTGTTGGTTACAAACTCCTGGCCTTTATCATCTTTGATTATCAGTTTGCACCCCTGATATGGGTTACTTTCTAATTCGTCGTTTTCTTCAATCAGTTTCACCTCAAAATCTTCCAGTAACTTAATGCGGGATAAAAGAGTAATGCGCTGAATGCTTAGGCGGTGCAACCCCTCAACCGATTTTAAAGTCTGCTCTAAGTTCAAAGCAAACTTTTTAGGCTCGGCTTTTGCTTCTTCCACTTTGGAGGTTTCTGCTTTCGACTCTTCCACCTTTACCAGCTCGGCCTTTGCTTCGCCGTCTAATTCTTGTCCTGTGGTATAGGGTGCAATGTTAGCGGGTTGGTTATCCACTGTAGCGGGGCTACTGGTTTTAACCTCGCCATTGTTGTTTGCCTCAACTTGCGCAGTTTGGGCAGGTGTTTGATCTGTAGCTTTTCCATCTTCTTTGGCTTCTTTGCCCGTTAAGCTTGGGCGGTTTACGATTTTGTTAGTTGCTTCATTGTTTTTTGCTGTTGCACCTTGTACACCGTTTGCATTTTTTTCTGCTGTTTTCATTTTTTAAATGATTTAAAAGGGTTAAAAATTTGTTTTTTCGTTTCCCTCTTTTCCCGAAGACTTTCCCTAAAAAGCTATTTTTCAAAAGAAAAAACGGTAAAAAAGAAAGTCAAAAAGGCGGTCGTAAGCATGGGCGGGAGAACTATAAGTCCCGAAGGGTGGCCGCAGCGTAGCGAAGGACATTATGCGTTCGTACGAACATGCTGACCGATCTTGACGCCTCTTTTGTCCGTTTCTTTGGAAAATAGCACCTGGAAAGCATCTGATATTTTAGCAGGAAATTAAGTGCGGAGAGAGCGCAAGCGAAGCTTTTCCCAGCAGCGCGGGTAAACAAGCGAAGTCGGGAAAGATGCGCTTAATTGGATATGGGTGCCGGTTAGTCTACAAGCGAATGCTTTTGGAGCAATGCAAAAAGGCAGGAGCGGACGTAGTGACTTCCATCGTCATCCATTAAATGCAATTGTTAATCATAACCTTCTTTATAGGAAAGGTAAATGCGAAGAGTCAGGCCAAGGAACGTTGTCAGCAAATGATTGGTTGAGTTATGCTTTTGAGAATTATGATGGAAGCGCGTTAATTTGCGCTAAGCAAGTTAGCATTAACATTATAGAAGCATCATGCCCAGTAAACTTGTAGCAAGCAACTCATCCGGGCAATGGCTGAAAAGTAGTAACACATCGACCATCTCTTTTGCTGGACTACCAATGCTCCGATTAGTTCATCTGACTAAAAAAATATACCCAGAGTAGACTGTTTTTCCATCTTTGAGGTCGATGGCGTAATAGTATACACCAACAGGTGCCGTTTTACCATTATAATTGCCGTCCCAGGGTTTCCACTGGCCTACAGTACCATATACTTTCGTACCATACCGGTTAAAAATATTGACGTTAGCTTTTGGGTAATTCTGTAGGTTTTCAATAGTTAAAAAATCGTTAAATCCGTCGCCGTTTGGAGTAAACGTGTTATTAATGATCAGCGGCTTGAGTACTTTGAGTACAAACGATTGTTCTACTTCGCAAATACCGTTAGACGCGATCAAAGTATATTTTATGTCATCTATTGGGTTTGCCGTGGGAAAAGGGGAGCTAGGATTATCGAGCCCGGTGGAAGGCGACCATTTATAAGTTAAATTCTTATCGGAATATACAGGTTTTATTAAAATACTTTCCCCCAACCGCACATTTAAATTTTCAGGGAGCTTTATTTGTGGCTCTGCAAGGACAGTGATTGCCCGGGTAAGGGTGTAGGTGCATAGATTAGCTGTAGTAAAGGTATAAGTGATTGTATGTATTCCAACGCCAGCGGTGCGGGGATTAAATAGTCCGTCGGCTCCCAGACCTCTTCCAGTAAGTTTTGCTGCAAATGCGGGTATTCCGGTAGTTTCTGTTGCTTCGAGCGCAAAAGGAGCAGTGTTCATACAGATAGGGGGGATGCTATCAAAACGCAGTTTTGGAATAGCATATACTATTATCGTTTTAGATACCGAATCGGCGCAACTTTGTCCGGAATATGCCTTTAACTTCACCTTCAATGACCTTGAAAATGGCGGCCCGTAAAAAGGTGTGTAGACATGCCTATAGGTATTATCGGCCCGTAGAACGGTAATTGTATCCCGGTCGCCGGGTTGGTTTTCTGAGTCAAAGGTCCATTCCAACCTGCTGACCGTGCCGCCGTCAACCACCGACGACTTATTTTGAATGACAAGTTCACTATTGCCGCAGATTCCTCGATCGTCCTTAAGTTCGAAGTCCGCTTTTGGGAGTACACCATTAACAGTTATTTGCCTGGTCAGCGCAGAATCGCAACCATTTGGGTTGCGCAATAGCAGTGTTACGTTATATATCCCGGGTAAAGAATAGCGGTGCGATGGGCTTTTCAAAACAGAGGTGTCCGGTTCTGTAGCAGACGCATACCTGTCGCCAAATTGCCAGCGGTACCTATTAGCTGTGTTACCGGCATCAATTTCCAGAGTAGTATTGGTGAAATTCACTTTGCCGTCTGAAAGGCAAATGGTAGCTGGAAAAGAGAAACTCGGTGCGTTGGCAGAGTCGATAGTCAATAAGCTTTCACCAGAATCGATTTGACAGCCAGCGGCATTTTGAAGGCTCAGGGAGATCTTAAATTGTCCCGTCCAGCGGAACTGATGACCGACAGGGTCACCTTTTAAATCAACTATAGATTCTCCGTCGCCAAACCGCCATATCCATCTGATCGCTGAGGGCGAAGAACTTTTTGGTGCCCTAAAGTACACTGTCTTATTTCTGCAAGCCTTTAGCGGCGCTGAAAAAGATAACGCGGGTTTTGATCTAACCTGAATCGTATCGTAGACAACGCGCTGGCAGCCTGTACGCGCCAATAAATAAAGCTTGACAATGTAAGTACCCTGTTGCGTAAAAACATGGCGGGCTATGCGCCCTTCCGCACGGTTGCTGCTATTGCTTTTCTCGTCACCAAAATCCCAGTACCATTGCGCAACTCCGGTTGTGTCCCCACTGGCATTGAAGGAATAGAAGTTGTTACAGTCTTCTTTGACAGAGGTAATCATTCCCAGCGGCAACGGAAGCACTTTAAAAGCCCCCAGGATTTGCTGCGTTAGCGTGCCGCACTTATTCTGACCGGAGGGATAGTCCGCAACGATGTTTATCGCATAGTTCCCCGATACATTGAAATAAGCAGGTTTAGCCAATTGATAGTTGTAAGTGGGTTTTCCGTCAACTTCTGTCGCGGTAAAAACGGGTTTTTCTTGCATAATCGGCGGAGCCGAAGCACTCATCTGCCAGGAGAGCCGCGGGGCAATGTAGGGCAAAGTAAGTTTAAAGGTATAATCTTCATCCGTACAGGCGGAATCGATGATCATGCCGGACGTTTTGCTGACGGCCACTATAGCTTGGTTAGCGGATAAGTTAGTCCCTGCGGAATAGGCATAAGACTCGACATTGCCAAACCCGTAGGCGATAGCATTAAACCCCTCGTCGGCTGAGAGCTTAAAGGTGCCGACCGGGTAATCATTGAGGTTAAGTTGCAGATAAGAATACCCTGCCAGCGGCGCATAATCCTTGAATGTCGCTTTAGGCTTAGCGCCGTTAATTGAAAATGAAGCAGCGGATACCGTCTTGATCAGAATGTTAACATATTGTTCTTTGATATTTTCCCTGGTAGAAGAATAGACCGTTATATCCGCTATATTGAATTCAATGGGATTAAGGAGGACCATATCCGGATCGCTGTAACCCTGTAATGTGGTATCAGCCACATTCGTCATATTGCTGCAGGATTGGGAAAGGGCGAACTGGGCAACACTTATTGCTTTTGAACCGGTGATCAGAGCAGGCATATTTAAGGGGGATTCTGTCGTGTAGTACTCGCCGGCATTCAGCGTCTTTACAACACGACCATCAATGCGGAGAAGCGTCATGTCTTCCACGGCCAGTACCCGAAGATACTGCCCCGCTGTACGGGAGAGCAATGTCGCGGACGGGCGTGTCATCGCAAAGGGAATGAAACCATAATTGCGTCCCCAGCTTTGCACAGGATAGCACTGCTGGTAAAGCGGATCCAGTGATTTGGGCTCGCAACCTGCTGTAGTAATGCTTACACCGGAACTACCCGAAAACATAGCAAAGCTTTTACATGCGGAAGTGGCCGTATCGGTGGTAACCTGTGTGCCGGTAAGGTCCTCGTCGGATAAAAATTCATATACGTCGTTTACAGCATCCAGTAAAACACCTCCGGGAACGAGGTCGACCTTGTTTTTGCGGATAAATATCCTGGTGTTCGGTTCTGTCGCCACCAATGTGATGAAGTTTTTACCTTCACCGTTATGTTGCTGAAAGTTCATACTGAAGTACTGACCGCCCAAAGCCTCTTTGGGGAGGACCAGTGAAGCGGCAGAACGCTGGCCGGCAAAAAGATGTGCGTAGCATATTATTTTGGCCTGCCCCGGATCAGTTAAAATATGCACTGCCCTGTTGGTCAACACGCGTCCTGCCTCCGCTTCTTGCACGTAAGCTTCGCTACGGGGAATTCGGATTTCGGTCACCTGGCCTTCGGATACCGTAAACCGTTGCTTGAAATTACCGACTGTCACAACGCCTGATGATGCTGTCTTTCCTGTTAGAAACAAACTTAAATTCGCGTTAAGCGGGAGGAAGGCTTTGTCGAAGTCAGCCTCGTGAGTAGGGAAAGTCACCCAAAACTCTGTTCCTTCATTCGAAGTACTTTGGCCGTTTGCACTCACCCAAAACACCACCAGCAGTACCGTTAAAACAAAATAATATCTGAGCAGAACAAAATACATTTGTTAAATAGACTTGTAAGCGGTTTAAGCAAAGAAAAATACAATAATTAATAAGCATTTACAATTACCAAATTATAAATATTTTTTTTTCAATTTTTTAATAGGTTAGAGATAAATGGAATAACATTAATGAGTTGTCTCTACGGCGTTATAGCGTTTATAAGTATGAAAAAAGTTTGATGCAAATATTTTTCTTAAAAAATATTTTAATTATAACTTTTTCATATATTGACAAAACGTAAATCTCTACTCTTCACAGCGAAATTATTTTAAATTATTTGGCTTGCCGGTAGCAAATTTGCTGTTGCAACCGCAATTGGCTGCATCCAAACCTAAACAACCAGCCTTATCACCCATGAACAAAATTTCTATTTTGTTTAATTTTCGTTGTGCCTAATGAAAAAAGCGATGTTCGTTTTTTTTACGGTTTGTTTTTTCAGCCATTTTGAGGCTACTGTTTTAGCGCAGTCTAAAGTGACCGTTATGGCTGATTCATTGAAAGCGAAGGGTGTCAGGTCAGCGGTGCAAAAAGGGAAAAAGTTTAGCTCGGCGTTAAAAGATACGGCCAGATCAACTAAATACCGGGATAAGGCAACTGCACTGGCAAACGATAAAATTGCCGCTTTTTCAAAATCTTTTAATGAACAGCTAGGAAAATTAAGCAAACAGACATTAGCGGTTGACCTGATGCTGGAAAATAAAAACAGGTATAACCCGCTTTCTGAGGCGGTACCCGGCATGGTCATCCCCGGCCGGAGACAGGTCAGCGAATTTAATGTGATCGGGATCGCACGTATTTACGGCATTCCTGTCAATGTAAATTACTCCACTAACCGTTTATCGGGCTCCGGGAGTCAGCTGCAGGGACTTAATAATAATCTTTTCAAGTTTGACTTTGACCCCCGTCAGTTTTCGGATATGTTCAAAACCGATTTGGAGCAATATTACGACCTAAGGCGTCAGGCTTTCGGCGGTCTTGACCTGACTCAGTACACACGGAAGATGATCACGGAACAACTTCAGGGAGAGTTAGATCGTCAAAAAACCGGTTTCACGGAACTGATCGGGAATAAAGCTTTAGCGGCCTATCTGAATAAACCGGAAAATTTAACAGGGCTGCTTCAACTCGATGAACGGCAGATCAGGGATAAACTAAGTAAAGTGTTACTGGAGAACAATTCTTTACTCGATAAGGCGGCTTCCGTTACAGGAAAGTTGGAGAAGGAATATAAAGAGGCGGAGGCCCGCTACAGCGCAGCCAACCGTAAGGTCGACAGTATAGGGATGCTAATCACAACATTAAAAGAGCAGCTGCATAAAAAAGGATATGACGTCGCCAAAATGATTGAGGTCCAAAAATACCTCGAAGACCCGCGTAGACTGGCGCCATCAGAGATGGTCAATTCCTATATGAAACGGTTGCCCCAAACTAAATTTCAGAACTTATTTTCCAACATCCGGGAGCTTAAGCTCGGGTCTTACAGTAAAAATGTTCCGGGAGCACTTAAAAGTAATGACCTTTTTTTAAGCGGGAGCCACCTTACTTTCCTAACTAATGGTCAGCCGATCACTATTGGTTACGGTGGAACGAATGATCTGAAGTCTTTTAAGGATGCCGGTTTTCAGAACTCCGTGTACGGCACCCCGCAGAATATTACTTATATCAGCACCGAAGTCACCAGAGGGATGTTCGGTAAGGTCAAACTTTCCTTTATTGGTTCAGTAAGCCGGGAAATCAGCAATAATAACTATACGATTCCTGCTGCGCTTTCCAATAACCTGGCGTTTACGGTCAACAGGTCTTTTAAACTTGGAAAATTGGGAGAAGCCGCATTAGATCTGTCCAGGTCCACTACTATATTAAGTAAAAACTATCAGGTGAGCACAGAGGCTGTTCTGGATTCCAAAGCAGGACTGAACAATCCTTTCGGACAAAGTTTTTTAGAGGCCTTTGCCTTTGGCGGGAGCCATCACCTGGAAATGGAAAAGTCAGGGTTATCTGAAAATGTCTATTTCAGCTATTCGGGTTTGGGTTACCAAAATCCCGGCAACACGGGTAACGGCGGTGCAAGACGAAAAATGGGGGGGAGTCTGCGCAAATCTTTATTTAATAATAAACTCATCGTAAACTTCCGTACCGATCTCAACCGCATGCCGATCAGTTACACTTCTGGCGATCAATGGAAAACCTACCAGGTTCAGTTCGACAGCCGTTACACTATCAATCGTAAATTCAATGTTAGCTTGAAATACAATAATAGTGGGACGGACAAGCAGGTTAACCAGATCAATACGTCTGTATATTCTTTCCAGAAAGTGCAGTTTGACGGAAATGCTTCCTTTAAGATCGGTACCCATGCATCGGTCAGTCATCTAACCACGGGTTTGCAGGTATTTTCTAACAGCTATTCCAGCGCGTCGGCTGGAAACCTACTCATGGTAAACTATATCCAAAGCGTTCTGATGAAGAAAAATGCCATAACCCTTTCTGTTTTTTATAACAAAGAGCTTTCCGGCTACCAGTTGATCGGAGACATGCTGAATGCCGACGCCGCCTATCAATATTCACTTTTTCATAAGATCAACCTTTCAACGGCGGCAACTTTTCTAAATAACAGTAATTCAGCCCGGCAGTTTGGTATCAAGCAGGGAATCCAATTGTATGCCGGCAGTCATTTTGACCTGGATTCGTACCTGGATCTACGTAAAAATTTGATTACGCCGCTTTACCCGGAACTCTACGCAACTTGCAGAGCGGAGCTTTCACTAAAATATCACTTGAAAAATTGATCATGAAGCGGACCCATAGCCTTATTATATTTTTGTTATTGGCCTCTATTACCAGGGGACAGATCATTGTCCAGTTCATCCCTGAAATTAACGGAAGGAGCCTGGACGGCCTTTTCGGGTGCAGGACCCTTAATCCGTCCGCGGCCCAGGTGGCCGTACAACTGACTGTGACGGTAAAAGAACGGCAGGCAGGTACGGTTTGTATGATTAAAACCTCCCAGTTCAACATTGGACCCGGTACGGGTATTATCCCGGTCACTGCGGTGCGCGGCGCTTCCGTTCAATTTGGCAATAACCGTTTGGGACAGCTGCTGAGTATCAACCATCTTTTCCCTGAGGGGGACTATGATTACTGTTACAGTCTGCAGTACGTCCGCTCGGATAATTTGCCGGACGAACAGTGCTTTTCCTACCTGCTGACACCCTTTGCAGATTTAAGCCTGATAGATCCTTATAACCTGGCAAAGATCTGTGACAAAAGGCCTTTGCTTACCTGGCAGCCGCTTATCCCCGGGGTACTGGGATCTTTTTACCGGTTAGTCCTTACCGAGATCAAGCCCGGACAAAGTGCAACGGAAGCGATCAATTATAATTTGCCACTTATTAACCAACAATCAATCATGGCTCCTGTGTTGCCCTATCCACCTTCGGCACCAGAACTTAAGCTCGATACGAAATATGCCTGGCAGGTAAGTGCCTATAAAGAGCAAACTGTTCTCAACCGTTCGGAGATCTGGTCATTTACAGTCGAATGTAAAGACAGCGTTAAAAATGTCGTGCAAAAAAGCTTCCGGGAGATCGAGGACCTGTTACTGGGCAATTATTATATCGCGGAGGGAGAGATCAGGTTTGCCATTACTAATTCCTATAAGCCACAACAGCTGAGATACGAGATCGAGGCCCTGGACAGGCCCGACAAAAGGATAAAAGGGCTGCCCCTGTTAAAGCTGGTCACGGGTGCCAACAATATTGTACTGGACCTCGAAAATGGGAATTTTAAGGTCAACAAATATTATATCATGCGCCTTCGGATGCCTAATGGTTCGATCAAAGAACTGCGCTTTTTTTATACGGAGAAAAAATGAAGAAAATGCGATTGTTCGCCGGTCTGGCGCTATTGTTCGCTTCCTGCAGCAGGCCCGAAAGCGGCTTCCAGCAGCTGAAAGATAAAGCGCTCACCGTGCAGTTAATGCCAATGGACGCTGCCCAGTCTAAAGACAGCCTGGTCAGTTTCCGACTTCGCCTGATACCGGAAAAGTCGCTTTCCATTTCAAGCGAGCAAAAGCAGCAATTGCTGTTCCGGATGGACAGTTGTTTTTTCCTTTCGGGTAAAACGGGCAAGACTTTTCCTTTGTTTATTCAGCCGGTCCCTACAGGATCGGATAAGTCTTTTGACTATATCGTTGCATTCGATAGTGTGGGTGCAAATACTGATAGTCTGAAGATGGTATACGCCGACCGTTACCTGACTAATCAGACCTACTTTTTTAAAGACAACCTGCAAAGATCAAAATGATGTTAAACCTACTTAGAAAGCGGCTCAAGACCATCGCTTTATTTTTCCTGGTTGTTTTCAGCTGGAACATGTTGACCATAAGCGCTTGCATGGCGCTTACTTCCGGACCTGTTCAGCCGGAAGCAAGAGGGTTTCAACCAGCCGGTGTGACCGACATGGTTGACCTGCAAAACGGTTCGTTCAAATACAATATACCGCTATTGGATATCGACGGTTACCCGATCAATTTGAACTACCAATCCGGTACGGGAATGGATGATGAGGCGAGTTGGGTAGGTCTGGGTTGGAATCTAAACGTGGGGGCCATCAACCGCCAAATGCGGGGAATTGCAGACGATATGAACGGTGACCAGGTTTTCACGCAGCAATATACCAAACCTAAGGTGACCGTTGGCGGGCAACTTCGCGGGAAAATTGAATTCGCCGGGGCGCTTAAGGGCCCGCAGGGTTCGTTTACGGTTGGGGTTTTTAGTGACAATTATAATGGTATCGGCGCCGAGGTGGGCATTAATGCAGGAATTTCACTGGGGAGTGGAAATGATGGTATGCTGACCTCCGGACTTGGGTTAGGCGTACTTTCCAACACCTCCAGCGGCGTGGACATTACGCCATACGCTAACTTAGGCATCAGAAATAACTCAGACCGGAACATCACTACCAGCGCAGGTCTAAGTGCCAGCCTGGGATATAATTCCCGCTCGGGAATGAAAAGCCTGTCTTTAGGCGGAACATTTGGTATTTCCGCTCAGAAAGGTTATCTCGATATAGACCTTTCCAGTATTATCCCGGTTACCTGGAAACAGTCCGGAGGGGCGGCTAATTTCAGTATCGGGGGGTCTACGGTTTCTTATAATACAGAGCCCATCAGCCCAAAAGTGTCCTTCCCTTATAGAACGGATTACGGCTCATTTAGTGTAGATG
The DNA here is from genome assembly GCF_014773245.1 of Mucilaginibacter glaciei. GTDB lineage: Bacteria > Bacteroidota > Bacteroidia > Sphingobacteriales > Sphingobacteriaceae > Mucilaginibacter > Mucilaginibacter glaciei. The sequence continues at coordinate 67,362 of NZ_JACWMX010000012.1, forward strand.
TTGGGGGTTCTGCCGCTCTGCTTTTTCTTTCTCCGTTAACGGGCGGAACAGGTTACAAACGTGTTCAGGAAGTACAATCCCGAAATTTGACTAATCCTTCCTACGGCTTTCTTTACGCAGATCGGGGAAAGGATGATAAGAAAGCATTAATGGATTTTCTCAGGGAAAAAGACAATCCGATAATTCCGGAATTACCGAATTTGGCTATTCCCATTCCAACCCCCGACCTGTTTACCTTTACTAGCCAAACCGGGAGCGGACAATTTCGCTTATACCGCGGCGGGACGGGGATGTTCTTTGACAACGAGGTAAAGGATATCAGTACAGCCTCGACAGCGGGAGCAGATATCGGGTTTGGCTCTTACGCTCATGGGGGAGTTACTTATTTTAAACAGGAAGCATCCAATACGACCCGCAAATGGACAGCGAATAATGCTTATGCGGCTGTTGGTGATTTTCAGGATGTTTCTACGACGTCTGAAGCAGAAAATGCTTATTTTAAAATTGTCGGGGAAAAAACTGTGTCTGATGCCGATACAGATAATAAAATGCAGGGAACTATTCTAAGCAGTATTGGCATTGAACGTTCCGGACAGCAGATCAAAGCCAACGCAGCCTTCTCGGGTAGCGGAACCATCTCGGAGGATATCACCAGGGTTAAAAGATTGCCCCGTTCAACGGTGGTTTCTTACCTTACAGCTGAACAGGCCAAGTATGCCGGCCTCGATAAAATGATCTATAACTATCCTCAAAATCAATATGGCTCCTTTACTCCCGTGGCTGCCCCAGCAAATCTGCAGCCATCACCGATCGGGCGGACGGACGGTGACCGGAAAGCGGACCATTTCTCGGAGATCTCCGTGACTGATCCCCAGGGGAAAAGGATGGTTTACGGCTTGCCGGTATATAATAATGAGCAAAAGGAATATTCCTATGCTATTGGTTCTCAATACACGCCTATAAACGGCCAAGTCGCAGTCAATCCGGCTGACGAGGAAAGCAATTTGGGTAAGGGAAAAGGATTGGACAGCTACTATCATAAAGATGCTCACCCTCCCTATGCGACAAGTTTTTTATTAACCGGCGTACTTTCGCCAGACTACGTGGATAAAAGCGGAGATGGAATTACAAATGACGATCTGGGCACGGGGATCAAGTTCAATTACACCTTTAAATCCTATTATAATTGGCGGACGCCTTATCAAAATGCAACAATTAATCGTTGCCTGTTGGCGGATCCAACAGACGATAAAGCTAGCATTGTTGTAGGAAAAAAGGAGCTTTGGTACATCCAGTCCATTGTTTCTAAAACCAAGGTCGTCTATTTTATTACCGAGTCCCGCCAGGACGGATTGGGATCTCAGGGGTTAAATGGCGTCAAAGATACCAACAATCCGCAGTTATGCCTTCGCGAGATCCGGATGTATTCCAGATCCGATCTCACCCGGCCCGTAAAGGTGGTTAAACTGGATTATGATTATTCCCTATGTCCCAATTCGCCTAATTCTAACGCGACCGGCGGAGGTAAATTAACGTTAAAAAAGGTTTGGTTTCAGTATGGTAATACGACTAAAGGGGCGTCGTTCCCCTATAGTTTTACCTACAATACATCCTTAGGCAATTCGACTGATGTTGGTTATACCGTGGGAAATACCGACCGATGGGGTGTTTATAAAGAAGGGGGTAAAGACCCATACTTCAGTCAGTTTTCTGTCAACGAAGAATTCCCGTACACTACACAGGATAATTCTTTTGACCCTGCTATGGTCTATAATTCGGGCAACAATCCCGCTATCCTTTCCGGACAGGCAGCTTCGCTCTGGCACCTTTCGCACATCGACCTGCCGACTGGTGGAGCGATAGATGTGAATTACGAGGCGAATGATTATGCCTATGTCCAGGATAGAAAGGCGATGGCCATGACCAAAATCACTGGATTTATTAAAGCAAATAATACCGGGGCGTCCGGATTGCGCGAGGCTACGGGGATCAAAATACGGATCCCCGCGGTGCCGGTTCCGCCAACTGACGTGACGGGGTGGTTCAAAAAAACATTTCTAAACGGGTCAAATTTTATTTACACCAAATGCTCCGTGCAGGAATCAACCACCAATTTCCCCTCTGGGCAACTTTACGATTTTATTCCGACCTACTGTGCTGTTAAAAGTGTAACGGTTAACGGTAATGACGCATTTGTACAACTAGAGTCGCGGAGTGATGGCGGGGTTACCGCCAACCCCATTATCTTTTCGGCCTGGCAGCGCATGAAAAATGAATACCCGAAATACGCCTATCCGGGATATAGCAAAAGGGTAGGTGACGGGACAGCCTCGCAAGCCTTCACTACAGCGGTACAGCAGATTTTCACAGCGGTCGGTTTACTGAGCGAGTTCAAAGAAAATTTTTATGTAAAGGCGAATAAGCAGGGTAATTCCTATTGCAACAACGTCGAGCTTGGCAAGTGTTTCGCTCGAATCGTTAAAAGTGATGGGCATAAAGTAGGCGGTGGGGTACGGGTCAAACAGATCGCCATTAATGACAAATGGAACAATATGACTGGAAATACCGCGAAAAGCTACGGACAAGCCTATTCTTACCTGACCACGGACGACAAGCAAATCATCAGCAGCGGCGTGGCCACTTATGAGCCTGCCGTAGGTAATGATGAAAATCCTTTTAAGTTGCCGGTATTTTATACGCAAAAAACCAAAGGCGCGCTTGATAATGTGTTTAACCTGGAAGAACCTTTTTGTGAATCCCTTTTCCCGGCCCCTTCCGTGGGCTACAGTAAGGTTACCGTCACTGACCTGGTACCGGACGGCTCCGGAAATGCCGTGCCAGACCCACTTTTACAAACAGGTTCCGTGGTGAACGAATTTTACACTGCAAGGGATTTCCCGGTTAAGGTGACCATTACGGATATCAACCCACTCAGAAACAAGCCTAAAGCTAAATATAGCATCACTGAAACATCAAGCGTCGATGAACTTTATATCTCACAGGGTTACAAGATCGAGCTGAACGACATGCATGGTAAAGGAAAATCTGTGAAAACCTACGACCAGACCGGCGGATTGATCGCTTCGGTAATTTATAATTATAATGCTGAAAAAACCGGGGCCGGAAGTATGCAGCTCGTTAACAACGTGAATATTTTAAATCCCGACGGCAGCATTAGCGCTAACCAGATTATTGGCCGGGATATTGAATTTTTTACCGATTTCCGAGAGCAGGAATCGATCAATAACGGTGAAACGATCAACCTCGGCTTTGATTTGATCCCCGCATTTGGCTTTCCTATTCCTATTCCACATTATCCCGGGGGAAATAACACCGAATACAAACTCTTCCGCTCGGTTTCAGCGATCAAGATCGTCGAAAACTATGCCATTCAATCCGGAGAAACTAGGATGCAAAACGGCTCTACGATAACGACGCAAAACTTAGCGTACGACGGACTTACCGGTCAACCTGTAATCACTCAAACTCAAAACGAGTTCAAAAAGAATATTTATTCTGTAAATATACCCGCTTACTGGGCCTATCGGGGCATGGGGCCCTCTTATGCCAATGGAGGGACCTTACTTTCAGGAATGACTACAGCTGCGAACGGACAGTTATTAAACGATTTCTCCGGCCTCTTGAAAGGCGGCGACGAATTAATCAACCTGTCCGACGGCAAAAGATTCTGGGTGGTGGAACAATCCATCAATTCACAAACGCTTCTGCCCGAATATATGCCTGTGACAGGATACACGAACAATACGATACCGCCGGGTTACGCACCTAAAAAATTCGTGATTGATCTATACGGCCAGGTCTGGAAAGGTGCCAACCCGGCGCGGATAAAGATCATTCGTTCCGGTGCCCGGAACATGTTGGGCGACGGGCTTATGACCCTGGTCTGTCTTAAAAACCCGATAGTATCGGACGCTTCAGGCACCATCCTTCGCCTGGCCGTAGATAATACGGACCTGAGCGGCCTGATGGTGATCAATGCCTCTGCCAAAACCTATGACGAACATTGGTCAGCCGAAATCCCGGACATCAGGAAGCAGCCTGCCAGTTCGGCGTATAACTGGACAGTTGGATATGGAGGAAACAGCGGTACCAATCCGCAAACCTATTTTATCCCCCAATGGCCTACTTCGTCTAATCATAAACTTATCGCGCAGGATCAGTCCAATGATTATCGGATTACGAATGGCACTTATTACCCCAATGCGATGAGCCGGGTTAGCATCAGCGATCCGTCACAGGGAATGATTGCACCGGGTAATAACAATATTATGGGTGTTTGGGGAGAATTTGAGGTTCCCGCAAGTAAGATCTACTATGTCGGATTTACCTCCGGAATTCCGATGTCTTTTAAATTCGACTGCGCGAGTAACTGGGTCAGCAAAGAATCCCGGGCGCAGACGCCTGCCTTGGAGTGGAATATTATTCCGGTAACTCTTTCAGCCGGAAAACATAACATTCAGATCGAACTTTCATACGCCGGCGGCGTCGCCGCGAACGGAGGCGCAATTGAAATCTATGACAATACAGAAGCTCTAGTCAGGCAAACGGGTAATAATGGCAGCGGTATGAATGTGGTTTGGAGTACGGCAAGGTTGCGAAATAACAGTGAGAATTTGATGTATGTAACAGCAGGAGCGTCCACCATCTATAAATATCGGTATAACGATTACCCGGGAATGCCGAAAACACCCTGTCAGCTCCCGGTGTTGTCGGTTAACCCTTATTTATATGGTTTTCTGGGTTTATGGCGACCTTATAAATCCAAAGTTTTCCAGCAAAACCGCGTCTACAACGATGTCTTTAATCCGGGTAATAAGAGCTTAAACATAAAAACAGCAGGCTATCTGGCCAATTTTAAATCCGATTGGATACCGCCCGTCTCCGGGTCAACCTATTATTGGACGGAAAATACGTCCAACCCGAACTGGGTGACTGCCAACACGGTCACCATGTATGACCGGTATGGCCAGGAAGTAGAAAACAAAGATGCACTAGGCCGCTTTAGCGCAGCAGATTTTGACTTTAACGGGGAGTTACCGGCTGCGGTTGTTTCCAACGCGCAGAACCGTCAGCTTTATGTTAGCAGCATGGAAGACGCCCAGTTCACCCCGGGAGCTAATCCCGATGTAGAACCTGGTAATCCGGTAGAATTCACAGAAGCCGCCACTGGGAAGGTGCTAAAAACGTTTGCTACCAAAGCGGAAGCGCATAGCGGGAATTATAGCGCATTGTTACCCGCGGCAGGTTTACAGTTGCAAACCGTTATCCTTACTTCGGCGCAACAGCAGCGAACTAAAGCTTATCTGATTTTCGACGAAGCCAGCCAGTATAAAAAAGACATGGATGGTTCGGGTCTATATCCTAACGGTTTTGAACCGGAAGCAGGAAAAAAATACCTGTTCGACACCTGGGTCAAGGACACCGATCCTTATTCATCCAACATTAACCTTGTGATGAGTGCTAAAATAAACGGCTCGGAGGTGCCGGTACCCCTTGTTCTGAAGGCTGTAGTGGAAGGTTGGAAACTTGTGGAAGGAACGATTGATCTGAGCGGTGTGTCGGTCAATAAGACCCCGCTGGTGCTGACGATCAAGCCGGGTTCCGGCAATGCTTTGTATGTAGATGATCTGCGCATTCACCCGGTGGATTCGCAAATGAAAAGCTATGCTTACGACGATGCGACGATGCGCTTAATGGCAGAAATGGATGAAAACTGTTTTGCCACATTTTATGAATATGATAGCGAGGGGTTGCTTATCCGTGTCAAAAAAGAGACGGAACGGGGCATAATGACCCTGAAAGAAACCCGTTCGTCACAAAAAAGAACTCCAAACTAATGAAAAGAGTAACCAAAATAGGAGCGGGGCTGATATTAACGGCGATGATTACTGCAAGCGCCATGGTATGGGCTGTTGTCCGCAGGCAAATGCCTGCGGCGCGTGAAGTAGCAAAGATAGGTCCGGTTGCAGTACGGCAGTATGATAAAACCATCCTGGAAGAACTCAACAGATTTACGCGCCGGTTGTCGCTTGCTGGGAATTGCACCTTTTCGGGTGTACTAAGTATAACGAATAATGAAGATAGCGCAAAGCGCGTAGTTCCTATCACTTTTTTATGCAGCAAAAATGCGGAAAGATGCTATATACGCTATGGGGGAGACGAAACACTCAACGACGAAGGCCTGTGTATTTTCATTCAGCACGACCAGAAGAAAGTTGTGATTACGGCCCAAAAGCAGGTCGTTACTGCCGTTATGCCTGACCTGGGAACATTGACCTCTAATTTGTCCGGCGATAATTATGCGCTCACCCGCAGCAGGGATGGTGCAGATGAACTTATCACCCTAAAAAATGACAGGCACATCAGTTGTAAAGAATACAGGATCAGGGCTGATTCAGCCTCTCAAAACATAAAAGAGGTTTATGTGCGCCTCAGCAATGTGTCAGATCCGCTTAACAAAGCAAAAGATAAAGTGATCGATATGGTGTTCAGCAACTGGTCAGAGCAAGCAGACCCCGGAAAATATTTAAAGGTGGGCGATGTGCTGAAAAGAAGAGGGACTGCCATGAGTTTAAATGATGCTTACCGCAATTATGAATTAATCAGGTTATAATAGATCAATATGGGCAGGAATTGGTACTCCAAATGTTTGTGGCTGTTTATAGGAATTTGCGCTTTGAATCTCAAGGGCGTTGCTGCTGCATATGATCCGCCTACCACAGTGACTTTGACCGGCCCATTTACAGGGGGGCAAAGTTTTACCGTTGTGGATGATAAATTCAACGACGCTGCTGCCTGGGCCGCAATTTCCGGTCAGACATCAGCTAATGCCATCAGTCTTCAGGTAGTCGATGCTGCCCCGATCACTATCAATTTTACTTATAGCGTCACAGTCAAGGTGGATTATTACAGCACGCCCGGTCAGACCACGCCGTTGGTGAAAGACAATCAGACCTTAACGGTTAATTATAACAAAGATCAGGGGACTACGTACTCCGCCGCCTCGACCTTGAATTTCCAGGGGGCTTATAAAATGGTGATTACTATTTTGTCCGCAACCTCTTCCGGTTCAACTCCACCGACAGCAGGCATGGTGCAATTGGTGGGTTCTATTACACCGGACAGGAAATACAACTTCGATCCGGCGGCAGCACTAACTATTACCAATACCAAGTTGATCGGCGCGGCAAGCACCGGGCAGCAGCAGTTGATACTCTCCTGGACTCCGCCAGCCACGGCGGGGAACGGTGCAGAAGAATACGATCTGGAATGGGCTACGCTCGCATCGGGTGACGCCAATCAGGATGTGCTGGACCACGTGACCGGTGCTTACGACGCTTATTGGGCGGGAAGGATGGGTGAGTTGTTTCGAAATAATGCAACGCGTATCACCACGAGCGGCCAAAGCTATACCCTCAATGTGGTCAGTAATGATGATTATCTGGTAGCCCGGCTACGTCAGGTGCAGTACAATGCCGGAGGAATCAGAGTATCCGGGAACTGGCAGTATGCTTCCGGTAACGCATTTTTGGGCTGGCGCATCTACGCACCGGGCTCTTCGGGTGCCTCCGGCAATTTTACCTGGCACCAGGCTGATTTTAACTGGCAGTATGCCGCCGCTTTTGCCGAACAGGGGAAAAAGAAAGAAGTGATCAGTTATTTCGACGGAACACTGCGGGGCAGGCAAACCGTCACGATCAATAATACCGATAACGTTCCGGTCGCTCAGGAAAATATATATGATGTATTTGGTCGCCAGGTGGCCAGTATCCTTCCCGCGCCGGTAAAAAATGCGGGTACCAGTGTGCCATTTCTACATTATTTCCAGAATCTGAATCTAAACGCCGCAGGTAACAGCTATTCTTATACCGATGTGTTAGGTTCCGGAACAACGGCTTGTGAAGTGAGTCCGGCTATTCTCAGTAATTCAAGCGGCAGCTCAAAATATTACTCCTCATCGAACGACTTTATCAATGATTCGGCTTTTCCTGCCAAAAAGAATATGAACAGGTATATTCCGGATGCGCAGCAATATCCATTATCTGTAACGCAGTACACGCCCGACAACACCGGTAGGGTCCGCCTGCAAGGTGGGGTAGGAGCCACTTTTCAGCCTGCCCCGGGCACCACGCCCAGTAAGACCACCCGTTATTTTTACGCCAAACCGGAACAATGGGAGCTTGATCAGTTATTCGGCAACGATGTAGGGTATGCCGAACATTACCTGAAAAACATGGTGGCTGATGCCAATAACCAGGTAAGCATCAGTTATGTGAACGGGAGCGGGAAAACGATCGCTACGGCCTTGACCGGTGGGACACCTTCCGGCATGGATGCTCTGGCCTCACAAACGAACGTGGTTAGCCAAACCGTACATGTACTTAAAGCAGAACAGTTCAGCTATGATAACAGCAACCTGACCCTGTCGGCCAACACGACTTATCTAGCCTCGGCGCCCGAGCAGATCACATTTGCCTACGATATGCCACAGTTGATTTATCGTTTTATGCAGGGCAGCACCAGTATATGTAGTAATTGCTATTACGACCTTCATATTAAAGTTGCCGGTTCCTGCGGGGTACTTAAAGATGTGACGGTGCCGATCGGCGCCAAGGTAGCTAACGCTACCTGCACGGGAGCCGGGGACTACACGAATTCTTTTACCGTTGACTTGCCCTCGGTGGGTGAGTACAATGTTACTTTTGAATATGCGCTTTCCAAGTCCACGATAGAAGAGTACGTCGACCGGTTCATCAGTGAGGGGCAGTCAAAAGGAGTAGTATCAAAGGAATGGTTTTTCTTAAAACCGGCTTTAACCAGTCTGGACCTTTCCGGTCCGCTTAACGATTGTAAAACGTGCCTGCAAAAATTGGGTGCCCAAGCTGATTTTACCGCCATGGTTACCGGAAAATTGACTGCATCTGGCGTGGACTTTACGCAATTTTCAACAGCCGAGATTGGGGATTACAATGCTTGGGTCGCAGACAAATACAATATGCTCAAAACGAACTGTCAGAATATTGTTGCACAATGTAGCTTTGCAGATTGTAATGATGAAACGAATGCTATGTTGGCGGATGTTTCGCCAGGCGGGCAGTACGCTATGTTCGACGGATCAAATCAGGCGCTGGAACCACAGATCAATGTACTGTCTAATAACTGGCGGGCTGCCTTCCCGGTACTATCACCTACTCACCCACTTTACAAGGCTCACCGTTTCACCCTGCCGGATGGTACGGTTTCTTCATTGCACAGCAGTAGCACCGTTACCGCCGATGTTGTGAAATACTGGAAGCCGGAATGGGCTCAGTATTTGCTATCTTTTCACCCCGAGTATTGCAAACTCCAGTTTTGCATTTCTAATCATCCGAATGCTGAATGGGACGAGCGCGTAAAACAGTTAGCGTTAAGGTCTACAGATATTTCTTCTATCACCGGTACGACAGGCGGCTTTAGCGACAGCAACGGAGCTTGGTTGATGGATGGTGACCCTTTCTTTAAAGCCGGAGGCCTGGGATATAGGTATGCTGCTCAGATGAAAGCCGACCTCGATAATTATAGCAAAGCGGTTTTGCCAGATGTTAATCCGGGCCTGCCGGTAAAAAACTTATCCCAGTTCGTTATCTATTCCTTGTACTGCGCCCCCGGTTGTGATAATAACTCACCAAGTAATTGCTGGACGAATTGTATCCCGGCCTGCCGTGTCAATGACCGGGAGTGGGATTTATACAAAACACTTTACTTCCAGTTGAAAGACAAATATTACAAGCTCAGGCGCAACGGAGCGGACTATTGCGGTGAAACCTGCCCTGTTGGCCAGCCGGTAGCCTACACCACTAGTAGCTGCGCAACCAAAAATGATTTTTCGATCAGTTACACCAGTGAAGCGGACCTGGTTCCCAATTCATGTTTAAACGGATCCACCCCGGTAACTATAACATTCAATGGCAGCGGCGTGAAGGCTGCAACCTATGTTTTTTTATATTATAGTTCTGGTGTTGCTACTGCAAATTTGCCGTCGTCATTAATTTTTAATACGGGAGAGCGGAAGAAATCTATGTGCCTTCCTGCCGGAATACCTTTGTCGGCTATTCAGATCAGCGCAGTGAATTGCAGCAATACGCCACCAGCTACCAGCAACCCGTCGACTGGACCAACCAGTCCTCCGGGGGGTGAAGGCACGCAGAATTCCGATTTGATCGCCAGCTGGCAGCTCAACGGCGACGGGCAGGACGCTTCTATATATAACAATCAGGCTACCATGTACAATGTAACACCTGTTAGCGATAGGTTCGGGCACGCCTTAGGGGCGCTACAGTTCGATGGTACTTCCTCTTACTTAAGTGTTGCGGATAATCAAGATTTGCGCTTAGCTACTGACTTTACTTTAAATGCCTGGGTTAAAGTAGATGCTTATAGTCTCTCGAACGTTTCTACAATTTTAAGCAAACGGAAAGAAAGTAATATACAAGGCTGGTTATGGGGGATCAACGGAATGAGTGCCACAACTCCCAAGGTTGTCAGCTTTGGACCGGGCGGTACGGGTGTTAATGCAACAGGGAACACCGTAGTACCGCTTTCGTCGGTAGGGACTAAGCAGTGGCATATGATTACAGCCGTATATACTAAAAACACCAGTAATTTGGCCATATATGTTGACGGCGTTTTAGATAAAAACACCAACATCGCGACACCCGACGGGACGCTGGTTACCCCTTTGCTGATTGGCCGGGATGCGGGAAATCCTCAAAACGGCTATTATTTTAAAGGGGCAATGGATGATATCCGCATGTACAAGATCATCTTATCTGCTAGTGCGATCCAGGATTTATACCTGGCACCGGATAACTACACGGTAAAAGGTACCGATTTTTTTATCAGCGACATAGCCGAAAATACTCAGAATCCTACAAATTCGGCACAAACGGGCACTTTGTTAACCATTAAGGTTAAACCGAACATTATGATGGCAACCCGGCCAACAATGCACGCTATGCTCACTTACAGTTACCCCAGTGTTGGGAATGCAGGAAATGAAACGGCTTTTCTTCCAGTCGATATCAGCAGTAGTACGAATACCGGCAATGCTTTTATCGCTTCTCCGCCGCAGAACATATTTGGGTTATACATCACCGGCAATGTGCCGGCGGCAACCGGTCAGTCAACAGACAATGGATGCGGTCAGGCTTACATCAACAAGACTTCCCGTTTTGATGCTATTTCTACAATGAATGATTTTCCGGCCAATCGGGCTGCTGCAAATGCGGTCAATGATCTCGCGCTCCAGGATCAGGTGAAAAGTAACTGTGAAGGTAATGCTGACCGTTGGATGGCCGCCCTGGCTGATGGTTTGCAATCTTCAACCGCCTACGTCGGAAAGGAGGGCCCTTTACGAACTGCGCTGATCAACTTCTGCGCCAACAATGGTGATGCTTCGCACCCTTTTGGCGCTTCGACTACGACAAAGACAGGCAGCGCTAACCCGGATGCGCCGTACAGGAGTTTTAGTGACATCATCAAGGCACAGTTGACGCTGACAAACTTTACCAGCGCGCTGAATCCCTGGCTGCTTGATGGCCCATATCCTTTCGATGTGACCATGCAGTTGGCTAATACTACCATTTCACAGAGCAACACGGCTATTTGCAGCCTGTTGAATAATTTGAACACAGCGTACCAGGCTTCTCCCTTGAGTAACACGCAAAGTTTCTATCAGTACCTGGTCACCACTTACGGCGCTGCGATGACCCTCAGCCCGGCCGGTTTAACTGATCTGCAAAATTCCTGTTCCAGCTGTAATTTTGTTTTACAGAACGATCTGGATCTACCGGTGTTCCTGGTTCCCGCTGCGAAAGGCTGCATCACCACTGCAGAATATACCGCAGAAAAAAATAATCTTACAACAGTACAGGTACCGGGTTTGAGCAGCAGCGACCCTAACTATTCTATCATTCTGACCAACTTTTTGAACCAGAAATTCGGCTTTTCCCTTGCTTTCTCGGATTATACTACTTTTGAAAGCAGCGGCCTGCCTTTGCTTTGCAATCAGCCAGCCTACCGCTCGGTAACGGTAAGTGCATACGCGGAAATGGAAAGCCTGCTTGCTCAGGCCAACTATAACAGTAAAAGAACCTACGAGACGTACCTTACCGATCAGCGGAATACTTTCCGGCTCAATTATATCAATACCTGTTCAACGGCACGCGGCTACACAGATATGACCATTAATCGCCGTAATTACCATTTTACCCTATATTATTATGACCAAGCCGATAACCTCGTCAGGACTGTTCCGCCGGAGGGCGTTGACCTGGTTGACGCGAGCCGTTTCGATCTGATTGATCAGGCCAGGGTAACTGCGGCAACCACCAGTACTACCGGGCCGTATGCCGGACCAGCCGCAAATGCCGATAAGACCACTGCATTTACCGATCTGTCGACCGTGCTTTCAGCACCCACGGGTGCAGTTGAAATGTGGCTGTACAATTCCAAACCCGGCAGTTATCATATCGTGGAAGTAACGCCAGATGATAAGTATCTGTTCCAGGTCTCTATAATTGGTCAGTGGCTGACGGTAGACGTATACCCAACTACAAAGCCATCAGCGACGACATTCAAGCTTATGCCGGCAACAGGTCATTATACCGCCAATATTTATGGTGCACTGCCGCTCGGCCTGTATGTCCATCTGGTTTTTCAGGGTAATAATCTTGGCGCGGGGACCAATACCCCGCAACTTTACCTGAACGGCACACAGGTTTTCCTTAACAGCCAGGCGGTACGTGAAGCCAATCAGCAGGCGGGTTTTACAATCAAGGCAACTTCTACCAGCGTTACCCTGCCGGACGACCTGGCTAATTTAAAACATATGCGCCTGTACACGCACCTACTATCCCAAGCCGTGATCAGTGCAAATGCAACAGACCTTTATTTTAACACGACGGATAATACCAGTACCTCCTGGAGCCGGTTTAATACGCCGGCCACCGGTGCTCCAACGACGATCAGTCCGACCACTACTGTGGAGGCTTCCAATGGAGAGTACTTTCCGGGCCACAGATTAGCGACCACCTATGTTTATAATGCAACTAACCAGGTTTCCCAGCAATTCTCTCCTGATGGCGGCACAAACCGTTTCTGGTACGATATGCTCAGCAGACTTGTGATCTCTCAAAATGATAAACAAACCGGCGGAGCTAACTTTAGCTATACAGCATATGACAACTTAGGACGAATCAGCGAAGTTGGCCAAAAGAACCAGACAACTGTAACCTTGCCCTCTCCAGGTTATTTGGATGATACGGCCATAAATAATTTTAATGGCGCGGGTACGAACAGTCAGATCACCCGTACCTGGTATGACGCATTGCCGGCGGTGGCAAACGGCTTGCAAAATTTTACGCAGACTAACCTCCGCAAAAGGGTCGCCGCAACAGCGTATGCAGATGCACAGGCAGGCCCCTGCCTGAATGCTACTTATTATAGTTATGATATCGACGGTAATGTCAATACCCTTTGGCAACAGGTTAACGGATTGGGAACGAAGAAGGTAAATTATGAATATGACCTGATCAGCGGGAAAGTAAATTTCGTCGCTTACCAACCGGGTCAGAATGACCAGTTCTATTATAAATATGATTACGACGCAGAAAACCGGTTAACGGCAGCGTGGACAGGTACCGGCGCAATGCTGCGCCCGGTGGCGGGTAGTTTACTGCTGGATGGAAACAAACGCCTGGAAGCAGAATATTTTTATTATTTGCATGGCCCATTGGCCAGAGTTGAACTGGGGCCACAAAACGGCAAGGTGCAGGGTATCGACTATGCCTATACGCTGCAAGGCTGGCTGAAAGGGGTTAACAACCAAAGCACGGCGCAAACAACGGACATTGGGCAGGACAGGATCAGTACGGGGAATGCTACAATACCGAAAGACGCCTATGCTTACTCACTGGGGTATTACAACGGTGACTATCAGCCGGCAGGCACGACCGCCGCACTCGGCTTTAACATGAGCTACAGCGCGCAGTCCGGCGATGTCAGCGGGCAGAACCTTTATAATGGAAACATCAGTAACAGCACGCTTTCGATCAGCCAGTTCAACAGCGGCGCGCCGATAGGGTATAGTTACCGCTATGACCAGTTGAACCGCCTGAAGAAAATGCGCCAGCATACCGGAATCAGCGGTGCCTGGAACGGCACAAGCGCGACCAATGATTACAAGGAAGATATCACGTATGATGGTAACGGCAATATCCTTACTTATTTAAGAAACGGCGCGGCTGCAAGCAGCAGCCAGAGCATGGATAATTTGAGCTATAATTATGCCCGTGATGCGAATGGTAAACTGACCAGTAACAAGTTGCAGTATATCGCCGACGCTGTTGCGACCAGCAATTATGCAAATGATCTGCGGAACCAAACAAACACGACCAATTACCGTTACGACGCGATAGGTAATATGACCTATGATGCGCAAAGCAATATAACCGGCCCGTCGAATGACCTGAATAACGGTATCAACTGGAGCGTATACGGAAAGATCCAAACCATTAATAATTCCGTCACAGGGAACATAATCTATCAATACGATGCCGCGGGGAACCGTGTCAGTAAAACAGCAGGCGGGCTGACCACTTACTATGTGAGAGATGCGCAAGGGAATACCCTTGCGGTATACGATAATGGAGGAAGCAACATTAACTGGAAAGAGCAAATACTTTATGGCTCGTCCCGCCTGGGCACCTGGACGCCGAATATGGTCTACAACGCCGCGATACCGAACTCAGACGGCGCCATATCCAGTTTTATCGCAGGTAAACGCTTCTATGAACTGAACAACCATTTAGGCAATGTGCTGGCTACTGTTACTGACAGACGTACTTGGAGTGGCACAAGCCTTACCCCGGACGTTGCCTCTGCCCAGGATTATTATCCATTTGGTATGCTGCAGCCTAACCGCCAGTTTACGCAAAGCGGTACGGGATATACCTACGGGTTTAACGGGAAGGAGAATGATAATGAGGTGAAGGGCGTAGGAAATCAAGTAGATTTCGGTGCCCGCGCCTATGACCCGAGGATTGGCAGATGGTTTAGCCCGGATAAAGTAGGGAAACCATCATATTCATCCTATCAGTTTTCTAAAGATTCGCCAACAAATTATGTTGACCCTGATGGTAATGACGAGATACATTTTTATTATTATACTCAACAGAACTTAGATAAAAATGGTAAAGCATATACAAGTATTTCTGTATGGTCTCAAATAATTGAAAATGGTCAATTAGCACATACTTTTTTTGTGCACCCGGAGTTAGGTAAAGCTGTTCAAATTCATCCTTTTGAAGCAGGTTCAAATATAGCCAACCAACATTCGTTTAGTGCCTCCCGCAATGATCTTGCTATGGCCAGTGTAACCAAATATTTGTATGGTATGGCACAAGTTCATACAGATGATTATGAATATTTAGGTAAATTATTATTAGCCGACCCATCGGTAACACGGCATTATGCCAATAATGCAGCTTGGTCAAGAGCTTTTTCTGGAGCGGAATTGCAGGTAAGTTCGGCAAACTTCGGACGGAAAGTATTAAATACAAGTGAAACAGTTTATGGTATCATTGATGGCTACAATCTTGTAAAAGGTGGAGTGTCAAGTGTCATAAAAGCATTTGATGCTTATAAAGGTTTAACTACATCAGAACTTGTAGCTAAAGCTGCGGTAAAAGCTGAAATATCGGTTGGGGGAACCGGAAGGTTCGCTGGTACTGCAAAGCACACATATGCAAATACTCTTCTAAGCCGTTATCAAAGTATTCACGGTAGCAGGGGCTTAGAGTTCAATTCTTATTTCAATAACGGCGTTGGAAATAGGGGGTTTTTAGATATTATTAATAACAACACTAAAACGATTTTTGACTTTAAGTTTGGAGATGCTACAATGGGTTCATCTCAATATTCAAAATATTCAAGAAATTTCCCTGGTTATACAATTGAAATAGTGAAACCTAAATAATAAAATGACAAATAATGTTAAAATAGACAAGAAAGCAATTAATAAGGATTGGAAAATAGCCTTTCCTGAACTGGAAGCGTTTGGTCAATTCAAATTTTATGAAATAGTGGGAGCTATCATTATAGGGTTTGAGCTAATAAAATTACCCGGAATCGATGCTTATAGACCCCATTTTGTTTGCTATCCGTTATGGAAAAAAAATATAAAGGAGTGTTTAGATGTGCCGGCTATATTGATAGAAATCAAAAAAAGCAATGGGGGACAATTTTCTATTTCCTTCGGAGACCATAGTAATCAGTTTTTAGAAGTTATGAAATCTATAAGGAAACAGATTGATATAAATATGAATGGAGAGGTTCTATTAAGTGATTTATTTATTCTTATTGATAATTACTCCCAAAGACCACCACAAGGAGCCGCGCCCAATTCATATCTGCAAGCAAGGTTATCTGAGTTTAAATTATATTGTGCTTTATATACTGACAACGCTAACCAAATTCAATGTGTATTAGATGAAATTCAACAAAAGAATTGGGATGTGGAACACTTTCTATTATGGAATGTGGATTTAAAAAAATGGTTAAATAGTTTACACAAAACAATACTTAATAAAAATGTTTTCCTAAATCAAATAGAAGTAAATTTAAAAGACGAAAAAATAAATAGCCTAAAGAAAAATAAGCTTTTGGGATAGTATTTTGAATTACCCAACCAGTAACCGGCAATTACCAATACACCTATCCATCATAAAAGCGAACAAAAGGTCACGATAAAACTGTTCCACAAAGTTATAGTGTCGCCACATTCTTTTGGAAGAAGTCCTTAAACTTCTTGTTGGTGAGCATTTTGTCAATCAGTTTGAAAATAGTTTGCTTATCATCCTCGTCAAGCTGTTGAATGAGGCGCATTTGTTCAACGGCGGTTTTGTCCTCTAAGATCACTTCTGCAGGCACTTTGCCGTCATAATTAATGACCTGGTCGGTGGTGAGGTTAAAGAGCTGCGCCATCTTTTGCAGTTCGTCTACGGTTAAAGCACGTAAACCCTTTTCGATCTTGCTGTAAGCAGATTTGTCAACGCCGATGTGCGTTGCTACCTCGATCTGCTTGAGGTTCTTTTCTTCCCGTATGTCTTTTATGTTATCTGCCAGGCTCATATTGTTCAAAAGTAGTGTTAAATAACACTATTGTCAATATGTGTTTAATATGTAAACTTTATAGTTGCTAAAAAGGAAACATAAAATTACATTTGTAGTGGTGAAAATAACCACTACGTATAAAATGAGCATGCAGCTATTGAAACTACAGGTAACCAACGCCGAGCAACTGGTATATGATAACAGCCTGCTTATCTTAACGGTATTGGGCGGTATCAAATTGGAGGGGCTGGACAGGATGCGGGTAACGCTTAAACTGGAATTGCCGGACAGCCCGAGGCCGCCCTTACGCCATAATCTGGACCTGTATAACGATAACCAACTGGAAAAACTGATACGGAAGACGGCGGAAAAGTTGGAGATCGGCACGAGCCTGATAGCGGCCAGCCTGTCGGAACTGACGGAGCAACTGGAAGTTTACCGGGTGCAGCAACTCAAAAACCAGCAGGCCGACCAGTATATCCGCAAGCAGCTTACCCCCGAAGAACGGGAGCAAGCCGAAACCTTTTTAAAATCCCCGCACTTATTACAAAGGACTAACGACCTGATCGGGCAAAGCGGCGTGGTAGGCGAAGAACTGAACAGGCTTATCATGTACCTGGTGTTTACGAGCCGCAAACGGGCGCAGCCTTTGCATGTGGTAAGCCTGGGCAGCAGCGGCACGGGCAAAACGCATTTACAGGAAAAAGTAGGGCAGCTCATGCCCGAAGAAGAAAAGATCGAAATTACCACGCTATCCGAAAACGCCTTTTACTACTTCGGCCAAAGAGAATTGAAGAACCGTTTGGTGCTGATCGAAGACCTGGACGGAGCGGAAAACGTGCTTTACCCCATGCGCGAACTGATGAGCAAAAGAAAAATAAGCAAAACGATAGCCCATAAAAATACCAAAGGCGAAACCAAGACCATCCACTTAATTGTAGAGGGCCCGGTATCGGTAGCAGGCTGCACCACGAAAGAAAGCATCTACGAAGATAACGCCAACCGCAGCTTTTTACTGTACCTGAACGAGAACCCGGAGCAGGACGAAAAAGTAATGCAATACCAGCGGCTGCATTCGGCAGGCAAAATAGACACCCAAAAAGAAAGAGCCGTGCAGGAACTGCTAAAAAACTGCCAAAGGATATTAGCCCCGGTCAAGGTGGTGAACCCTTACGCCGAGCAATTGAAGATCCCGGCAGAAGTTTTTAAGCCACGCCGGAGCAACGCCCATTACCTGGCCTTTATAGAAGTGGTAACTTTCTATCACCAATACCAAAGAAGATGGACGGATGAAAGCACCGGGGAAGTCATTTACGAACCGGGCGAAATGATGCCTTTAACAGATTGCGGCGTTATTGAAACCACGCTGGCAGACATCGCCGAAGCCAACCAATTGCTCAAAGAAGTCTTGCTGCGCAAGAGCGATGAATTGAGCGGGGCTTGCCGGAACTACTTTGAAGAACTGAAAACATACCTGCAAGCTGAAAAAAAGCAAACGTTTGGCAGCCGCGAAATAAGAAGCCGTTTCCGGCTACCGGGTACTACGTTCCGGCGTTACCAAAACGCACTGTTAAGCTGCGGGCATATCAGGTTAAAGAGCGGCAAGCAAAATAGTGGCTTTCTATACGAAGTGGCCAGCTTTGAAGAATACGAGGCATTGCGCAGCGGGATAGCGAACGTACTCGACGAAGTGCTGCAAGCCATTACGCCACCCGTGAGCCACGAAACAAGTGGCGCACCTAAACTACAGGAAATCAGCACCGAAGAAGCGGTGAGCCATACAGCACAGGAAAAGGGTACCGGGCATAAAAAACGCCATGAAGAAGCGGAGGGTTATACCTACCAAACCATGGTAAAAACCACACAGGAAAACCCGGAATGCCTTTTTACAGCCCATACCATCAGCGAACTAACCCGCCGCAGCCCCCGATCAGAGAACCGCTACTTAAAAATACTGCACGATACGGGCTTAGTGATACGGGTATGGCAGGACAAAAAATACCTGTACCGGGTTGATAGTGCAAAAATCATTCCCCTACCGGGGGAACAGGAAGGGGGCTTATGAAAAGCCTGCCCTTAAACAATACCGGCTTTGAGTACCTGCAAACAGGCTTCCGGGAATGGCTGGACATCCTGGGCTATTGTGAAAGCAGCGTTTACAGCGTACCGCATTACCTGCGTTCATTCCTGCACCATTTGGAGGGCTTGGGGGTAAACAGTGTACGGGACATGCAGCAAAAGCATATCAAAAGCTTTTATAACCACATCAGCCAGCGGCCGCACATCCGGCACGCCACCGGGTTGAGCGACAGTTACATCAGGATGCACATGCAGGCTGTAGAAAAGTTCCTGGAATACCTGCACCATAAAGGCGTACAAGAATTGCCCACCACCGGGGTAAGGCTCGGAGCGCCGCAAAAGAAAGAACCCGAAGTATTGACCATCGAAGAAGTGAAAATGCTTTTTGAAACAACCGACAAAATGCCCGGCGGTGCCAGGAGCCGGGTAAGTACCGAAGCTATCAGCGCAAGGGACAAGGCCATGCTTACGGTATATTACAGTTGCGGCCTGCGCAGTAACGAGGGTGAGCAATTGAGCATAGACGACATCAACTTTGATACCCGGATATTGCATGTACGCAAGGGCAAGAACTATAAAGAGCGGTTTGTACCGTTCAATAAAACCAACGCAGCCTACTTACAGGAATACATTTACGACTACCGTCCCCAAATGTTAGCAACCACCTCCCTACCGGGGAGGCCGGGAGGGGCTGAAACCGCCTTGTTTATCTCCCCGACAGGAGAGCCGACCAAAGGCCCGAGCCTGCGGTGCAGGCTGCAACTGCTACAGCAGCTAACAGACGATGCGGTATTACAGCAAAAGACCGTCGGACTGCATACGCTGCGTCACAGCATAGCCACGCACTTATTACAGGCCGGCATGAGTTTGGAAAAGATAGCCCGCTTTTTAGGCCACAGTAGTTTAGACAGTACGCAGATATACACCCATATTGTAAAAAGAGTAAATGACAACCTATAAAGATTACCTATTTTCCCTGGGACTAAGCAGCAGCACCGTAAAGCATTACTACAAACATACGCTTGACTTCTTAGCCTGGCTGGATAAAGACAATACCGAGGCCGAAGCGGCCACGGCAAAAGAAGTATTGGGCTTTATGAATCACCTGAAACAAAAAGGGCTGGAAAACCTGACCCGGAGCGTACAGCTTGGCCTGTTAAAACACTTCTTTGATTACCAGATCGCGCAAGGCTTAAGAAAAGATAACCCGGCAAAGCATTTGAAAATACGGGGTGTTAAGCGTGTTACGCTTTACCCTACGCTAAGCAAAAAGGAACTGGAAGCCATTTACCATAATTACACCATACCAGCGGACGAAGACCCGAGGGCGAACCGGAATTGGTTTAAAACCTACCAGCTATCGAGGCAGCGCAACAAAACCATCCTGGGGCTGATGATATGGCAGGGCATCACTACGCCGGAGGCCAACAAGCTTACCCCGCATGACGTTAATCTTAAAGATGGTACGATATACATAGCGGGAAGCCGTAAAGGAGCGGAAAGGACGATGGAACTTAAACCGCAGCAGATCATCGGGCTGATGGAATACCAGTTAAAGACCCGGAACGAACTTCAAAAATATTGTAGTAATCCGAGCGAATACTTTTATATAGCCACCCCACCGTCCGGGCAGAAAACAGCCACGGGGCAATACCCGCTTAATATATGGAAACGGCTAAGTGATGAAGTATCGAAACTATGCCCCCGTTTCATTAACTTTAAACAGGTCAGGTCAAGCGTGATCACCCATTGGCTGGCCGTGCATAACTTAAGGCAGGTGCAATACATGGCCGGGCATAAATACGTGAGCAGTACAGAGGGTTATTTAGTGAACCAGGTAGAAGACCTGCAGTTTGATATAGACCAGTACCACCCGATAGGATAAGCGGGTTATATATAAAATCAGAATAAAAGATAAATTTGTACAATGGGGACGATTGATAAAGCAGCTTACAGCACCTTCCTGGAAGAAATAAAAGAACAGGTTTACCGCTCTCAATACCAGGCGTTAAAAGAAGTGAATAAAGAATTGCTGGGCCTGTATTGGTTCATCGGTCAAAGTATCGCCGTGACACAAGAACAATCAGGCTGGGGCAAATCAGTGGTTACCACCTTGTCCGAAGATCTTCAAAAAGAGTTTCCGGGGATAAAAGGCTTTTCAGGCAGTAACCTGTGGCGGATGAAAGGCTTTTATGAAACCTATAGCCAAAATGAAAAACTCGCACCAATGGTGCGGGAAATAGGCTGGAGCCATAACCTGGTGATCTTGGAGAAATGCAAAGACGATCAGGAACGGGAGTTTTATATCAGTATGGTCAGGAAATACGGCTGGACAAAGAACGTATTGATACACCAGGTAGAGGGCAACGCTTATCACCGGTATTTAATGAATCAAACCAACTTTGATACCACGCTGGAAGAAAAATACCGGCACCAGGCCAAACTGGCAGTAAGGGATAGCTATATCTTTGGCTTTTTAGAAATAAGCGAAAGGTATTCAGAGCGTGAACTCGAACTGGGTTTGATCAAGAACATCCGCAGCTTTTTAATGGAAATGGGTGGCGACTTCGCATTTATGGGCAACCAATACCACTTAGAAGTAGGTAACGAAGAATATTACATTGATCTGCTGCTCTATCACCGTCGGTTAAAATCAATGGTAGCTGTAGAACTTAAAACAGGAAAGTTCAAAGCGGAGTATGCGGGTAAAATGCAGTTCTACCTAACAGCATTGAACGAAACAGTAAAAACAACCGATGAAAATCCATCTATAGGAATTATTATTTGCAAGGAAAAGAATCGCACCATCGTAGAGTACGCCTTAAAAGAAATGAACAGCCCGATGGGCGTAGCTACCTATACCATCAAAGAAG
Organism: Mucilaginibacter glaciei; assembly: GCF_014773245.1. Lineage (GTDB taxonomy): Bacteria > Bacteroidota > Bacteroidia > Sphingobacteriales > Sphingobacteriaceae > Mucilaginibacter > Mucilaginibacter glaciei. Next base: position 89,486 of record NZ_JACWMX010000012.1, read on the forward strand.
AACTGCCGGAAAATATGAAAAAGATGCTCCCATCACCCGCAGCTATAGCGGAAAGCCTGGAAAAATTGCTATAACCCACCTCACAGGAAAAGCGGTGTTCGTCATCACTCGTCAGCGCAAAAACCACGCCCTCGTTCGTACCTCACTCCGTCATGCTTTCCGCCTTCCTCGTTCTTCCTCACGGTCTGCTGCCCCTGTCCAGTCCCCGACTGGTAGAAGCGTGGCCAGTCCAGCCGCCGCCCTATTGTTAGGCTCGCCTGCTGGCTCGGCAACCGCCCCGCCGGTAGAAGCGGGGACTGGCGGCCGGTCGCCCTTTCGGGACTTTTCCCGGCCGGGTTTGCCTCACACTCGCAACGGCTTCGCAAGAAAAAAAGGAAGAAGCAGGGCGCATAATCCCCCCGCACGTGGAGGCCGTTTGTTTAATTGGGGGCTATCTTCCAAAGCCCCCAAACCCCCGTTGGATCGTTTACGTGCCGGATGCAAGCCGCACAAACCCACCCCACAACCCACGCTTACATCCAGCCCGAAAACGTCTGCCTTTCAGACGGAGAAAAACAGCTTTTTATAAATCAGCAAGATGTACAATTGTGCCACAATTGGATCTTGCGGCCAGGCCGAAAAAAATGCTTTCGGCGTTTAGCAAGATAAACGATTGTCCGACAATCGAATCTTGCCCCATTGCTCCAAAGTCGCCGGGGGAACCCCCAAAAAACCTTTGCCGACTAACGAGAGCAAAGGCAAGTTTGCCACGAGCCGGAAGGCATCGTGGTAGTTTTTGTGGACACAAAAACACAAACTTGCTGCTTATCTGAAATAGAAATAAAATGAGAATAAGGCATCAGGTGATTAACTGTTAAGCACCAAAAAGCGGGAGAAGACGGGGCTGTCAAGGGAACGTGGAATAAATGGGTGGTGCGTGAAAGGCTTGTGGGTTTATGCCGCGAAAGTCCCTTTACTGCCCTGGCTTCGGAGGCTACCTTTGCGGTAACAGATGATCGGCTTAACCAGTACGCAGGCCGGGCGGTGGAAAGCCGGATGCGGGCAGCTTCGCTGCTTAACATAATTGAATTATAGGACGGCTTCGGATGCGCGAGGGAACGGAGCGGGCGTACTATAATAACGTGTTATGTTAAAGCATCCGGCGTGGGTCGGGCGGGGAATGGGCCTAAATAAATCTCTTTATCTGCTGATTCGGATATAAACTTTTACTACCTTTAAATCATCTCGTAAGAGAACGTTCTTTGAACTTTTTGCAGGCGCAAGAGAGTGAACTGACAGCCAGCCAAAAAAACGCCTGAATACTTATACCTACGGGTTTAACGGGAAGGAGAATGATAATGAGGTGAAGGGCGTAGGCAATCAGCAGGATTATGGTATGCGAATCTACGATCCCAGAGTAGGCAGATTCTTAAGTGTTGATCCGTTAACTATAAAATATCCTGAATTAACGCCGTACCAGTTTGCCAGTAATGCTGTAATTGGAAATACAGACTTGGATGGATTAGAGCTGTTTCCATCCTACAAAGCTTTAAAGATTAACTCTCCAGTTACAAGGGTTTTAAAAGATGTAGAAATTCGAAATATAAATCTCAAGAAAGCTGTTGTTTCCGCTGGTTTCAAACTTGGGTTTTCTGAAGAATTACCAAAAAAGTTAATCAATCATTACAGTTTTGGTAATGGAAGTCAAATGACTTTATCCGAAAAGCAAATGATGGATATTCATTCACAGCAGGTTGGTATCCAGGGATTAGATCCCGTGGATTTAAAACAGTTTCACGATTTATTAATGCAAACTCCTAAAGGGAAATCAGTTCAACTGAAAGAGTGGAGGGTTTTAAGTGGCTCTGGCGTCTCAGGTACTTTAGGCACGTTTACAGTTGTTTTTAATGGGACATTTACAAAGGATGATAATTATTTTTATAAATGGACATTTAGAGGTAAGATGTCATTTGAAGACAATTGGAACTTTAATTCACATAATTCAGCAGTTAATTCAGGCAAGAGAAGCTTAAGAACAGAAGAAGGGGCTAAATTAACGGATTTTGCAAAGAAATATTTAATTGGCAAACCGTTTGATGTGTCTAGCGTAGGTGTAAATGTTGTGCAAAACAGTGATGATAATTTTGTAAATTGGTTTAAAGATAAACCATTTATTGCGGTACCAAATCGAGCATCAAATGTGAAATCAGATAGTGAGAAAGTCAAGACAGATGGAACAAAATACTAAATATCGCAAAGCACACAAATTTAAAGTGTATTATATATTATTATACACAATCGTCTCGAGTTGTCAAATTTCTACTCAAACAATCGGTTTAAGTAAAGCAAAAGGATATTTGAGTCTTGATCTTAAGAAGGAGAACCAAGTCTTATTTTACGAATATAGAATTCGGCCAGATTATTTATATCCCAAAATCGTGTACATAAAATTTAAATGTAACAATCCTGAATTGCTCATTCAAAAAATGAATTTAATACCTGCAAGGCCGTTGCCGAGTCGATATTCTTCAAGAAATTACGATTATTCGTTGGCTCAATTAATTAAAAATTTCTGGCAATTAGGAAGCACCAAGAATAACATCTCAAAAGTAAAATCTATAGAGACTGAAAAATTAAATTGGTGGTACAAAAAACAACTTCCAAGTAATACATTTGGGGGGGGTTATAGTGAACGTGAAAAAAAGGTTGTGCCTGCAAAAGATGCTTCTAACGGAAGGTTAATTTTCTATACTGAGCACCAAGATGTGTACATAGAGATTGATCTACTAAGTGAAAATAGGTAATTCTTTAAACAAGCAGAAGTAATCAAATCAAAACAGTTTACTTATCATTTACACGTCAGTATGTAGTGTTAAAACACGAAAATACCATGCCTATGATGTTAAAAAAATCACGGAACTATCACCGGTAATCCTTAATCTTTCTAACTTTGTACCGGTACTAAAGCGAAGCTGCCACCTGTTCGACCGCCGCCTCTTAAAAAGTTAATAGAGTTATTAGTTACTCCGTAAAAGTTGTGTTCCAAGGCAAAATTTTTGAAATACGCGATAATTGTCTTCGAAGCAGTTAATTGCGTACTAAGCCTCTCACACCCAAAAATGTTCCTTCCCCGGACGTATTACCTTCTGTGAGTCTCCCAGACACGGTTTACAATTTTCCATAATTGATGAACGTACTAACATCAACTGCTGCGGCTGGGTTAGTTTTCCGATTCCCATTTTCCCATCACCATCAATTGTAAGATCATTGCCATAGTACCATTGATATCCAGTCCCTAATTTATTGAAATTGCGCCTCGTTCCCATAACCATTTTACCACTTGCGTTATTATTGCCTGTATAAGCAGCTACCGTCATAATTCTTCCCTGACCCCATAGACTCTTACCATCTGTATTACACGGGATAGCAAATTCCAGTTGTGCACCGATGTTCGTATTACGTCCACCCTTGCTTGCCTCTATCACCAAACTTTGCGCAGCTAGTGGGGTATAATCGTCCAAATTGTTCCCTGTGCCTAACACATGGAATTTTGCAGTAGGGAAGGATTTGTCTACACCCACATTTCCCCCGCTTGTATCAAGTAATAATCCGACATGCGAATTATTGGAATTACTGACACTTTGAATCGAACCTGTCCCGTTCGCATCGGCTCTGGTATTGATCAGCATAAAAGTTTTACCTGTTGGGCTGGCACTAATTTTTAAATTGGTGCCCCCCAAGGGAGTAATCGGACATGTTTCCACCCTGAACATCCAGGCTATCAATCGGATTAACGGTCCCGATACCGATATAATCGGCAGGATTAATAACCACCCCGGTAAAACCAGCGCTGGTGTCTGCAAAACCGAACTCTTCGGTGCCAACAGTCGAGCCATTGGCCCCTTGGAATATACTTATTTTAAAGCGTATTTTTAAGAAAACAAAAATCACGCAACTATGGCTTTACAAACAGACCCAACTTAATTTTAATCAGATCGATATCTTCCTGCTGCTTTTTCAATTGCTTTTCTTTTTGGATCAGATGAAGCGTTAACTCTTCAATTTTCTTGAGCAAAAGGGTATTCATCTCGCCTAGATTAATTCCTTTATCAGCCATCTCTTTGGCAGAAGGAACCTCCGGCAAATGATGATATTTTGCTATATATGCTTCCAGTTCTTTAAGTGTACCAAGTTTGTATTGCTCTTCAAAAACGTAATCCGGGCCGGGAATATTCAAATCAACCCGCACTTCGTTGGTGTGAATGACGCCATTTACCGTTAACTTTGAATCCGGAGTTGAGGTGCCAATTCCTATGTTACCACTCTTTTTGATGGTCATTCGCCTATAAGCTTGCAAATCACTATTAGCAATTGTGTAAGCGCTCCCGGTTGTTGGTCTATTATAGATAGCAATTTCGCCTTCATTTTCATAGGCTATCATGCTAAAATCGGAGTTTACAGGACCTTCTACATGCCAGGTATTATCCGCATCAATCCAGTGTATATTGTTTGTGATTGCAGATCTGACATAGTTGTTCTGAGCGGAGAGTGCGGAATGAAAATAGGATTTGGTTCCACTATTAATTGATATGCCCGGATTAGACGAAGCATTTCTTCCAAAAGAAAGTGTCGTACCAGGGTCACTATCAGCGATGCCGATATTACCGTTCTTGAAATTTAAGCCCGCTGAATTCTGTCCGCTCATAAAAGTGTCTTGTCCTGAAAAAAGTTGACTAATAAATAGTCAACAAAATGAGTTATAAGGTAATTAAAGTAAAGGGTGAAGCCTCGCAGTTAAGGTACAGCGAGGCATTCAGACGCTCT
>NZ_JACWMX010000013.1 GCF_014773245.1 Mucilaginibacter glaciei
AAAAGCGGTAGAGGGCGAGATCTCGGGCGAGGTGCCCGCTACCTTCCTGCAGCTGTCTGATAATGTGGAGTTTGTTTTGGATGCGGATGCGGCTTCTGCCCTGACCCGTTTTGATACGCCCTGGCTGGTGAAGGATTGTGTGTGGGACAACTTGCTGAAGAAAAAGGCGGTGATCTGGTTATCGGAAGCCGTGGGCAAGCCTATTTTGAAATTAACCGAAGAGGATTACAATAATCACGGCATGGCACAGCTGGCTGTGGAGCAGGGACCGGTTTATGAGATCAACATCGATATCTTTAACCAGGTACAGCATACCATTACCGGATGGCCGGGGGGGAAGCCGGGCGCGGATGATTCTCAAAGGCCGGAGCGTGCCGAGCCTGCCCACAAGCGTTCTATCGTCTTCTCTCCTCACCCGGATGATGATGTGATCTCCATGGGGGGTACTTTTATCCGCCTGGTTGACCAGGGGCATGATGTGCATGTGGCTTACCAGACTTCGGGCAATACGGCTGTATGGGACGATGATGTTTTACGCTACATGGAGTTCGCTATCGATTTTAAAGCGAGTGTGGGCGAGGATACGGCTAAACTGAAGGGTATTTATGAGGATATGCGCAAATTCATCGGTACTAAGCTGCCTAACCAGGTGGATACGCCGGAGATCCGCGATGTGAAAGGTTTTATCCGCAAGACGGAGGCGATCTCGGGTGCCCGCTTCGCGGGGCTGCCCGACAGCAATATCCATTTCCAGGCTTTGCCTTTTTATGAAACGGGTAAAACTAAGAAGAACGCGGTGGGGGAAGAGGATATTTTGTTAACCATGGAACTGCTTAAAAAGATCAGACCGCACCAGGTGTTTGCCGCGGGTGATTTTGCTGACCCTAACGGGACGCATATCGTTTGCTTTAACATCATCATTGCGGCTTTGCGCAGGTTAAGGGAAACCGAGGACTGGGTGAACGATTGCTGGATGTGGTTGTACCGCGGTGCCTGGCAGGAGTTCCCTACGCATGAGATCGAGATGGCGGTGCCTCTTTCGCCTGCCGAGGTTTTGCACAAGCGTAACGCGATCTTTAAACACCAATCGCAAAAGGACCGCCCGGTATTCCCCGGTGATGATGCCCGCGAATTTTGGGTGCGTGCCGAAGACCGTAACCGCGAAACAGCCCAATGTTATGATAAACTCGGCCTGGCCGAATATGCTGCTATGGAGGCTTTTGTCAGGTATTATTTCTAAATAATAGAAAGCAATTGTGGGGGATTAGAAATCAGTTACCCATTACAAAGGCTGGTGTTGAATAACACCAGCCTTTGTTTTTTTACACCGCCGGTTTATTTTCAGCCAGCACATATTCAATGATCCGCTCCTGCGGATTAAATGGAGTAAGTTCATCCAAACCCATTGAGGTTACCGCCATATCAATCAGCGCAGCGTCTCCTACCTCAGCAGAACGGCCTCGTTTCTGCAAAAAATAGCTGCCTGCATCCAACATCGCCTTTAGCGGTATCATCCCTATTAATTCGCTTCCGGTTACCTTAACGCCGTGTTTGTTCGCTCTGTCGCAAACTTCATCGTAAGCAATATGGATGGGCGTAATCTTCACGTTTGTTAAATTCATTGATACCTGCGCTTTGCCATATTCTGCAATATACCAGCCAATGGACTTTACACTTTTTAATGAGCCGGAGATGTATTTAGATTTCCCATTTTCATCTGTACCTACCTTTCGGCCCGACTCCCTTACATCAAACGCAATCTCATTAGCCAATACAACCGAGTCGGTATTTAAATTAACGTTGTAAGCTATCAAAAAATCGCGCGCCCCAATTACGGTCGCGCCCCGTTTCAGATCATTCTCGGCCGGGCCGAAATCGGGCGCCCAGCCCTCCCGTTTTATCTTACTAAAAAAGCCCTCATACTCCCCTGCCCTTATTATAGATAGATTACTACGGCGTTTGTCGGGCTGTGAATGTTCATATAAATAAACCGGGATCTGCAGCTCTTCGCCAACCCGCCTTGCCAGTTGCACCGCATACACCACCGTTTCATCCATCGTAATATGCGCTATCGGTATCAGCGGGCATACATCCGTTGCGCCCATACGCGGGTGCTCTCCTTTTTGCACGCGCATATCTATCAGCTCGCCCGCCTTTTTAATCGCTAAAAACGCGGCCTCCACAACTGCCCCCGGCTCGCCGGCAAAGGTGATCACGGTTCTGTTAGCCGCTTTACCGGGGTCTACATTCAGTAGCTTCACTCCGGATATACCAGCTATTTCGCCGGCAATTTGTTTGATGACCATCGCATCAACACCCTCACTAAAATTGGGCACACACTCTATCAGTTGCTTTGCCCTGTTATCTGTGTTAAACATGCGTTAATTCGTTATATTATCGACTTCGAGTTTGGCTATTACCTTGCCTGATAAGTTGAATACCTTAAAATTATCTTCAAGCGCACTTAAAGCAGGTAAGATCTCCGCGATTTTAGGGTCGCTATCTGCCAGGTCCGTCATACTTATGGTGATAGCATCCCATACCGGCAAAATTTGCGTTAACAGGGCCAGTCCCTTGTCGGTAAATTGCACCAATTGCTTACGACCGTCATCAGTACTTACTGTAGTCTCGACCAATTCCCTGCTTTTTAAATTCGTAATGAGCTGGCTGGCAGCCGGGTGCGAAACACCGGTTTGCTCGCTCAATTCTTTTATGGATAGTGAATCATTTTTTGACAGCAAATAAAACACCGGGAACCAGCTCGCATCAAAATCAATCCCCTTACCCTGATAAATCCTGTTTATCTCCGTTAAAAAAGCTTCGCTCATCCGTCTTAAACGACTGCCGAAAACCAAGTAGCCCAAACTCTGATACAAATTCATATCGCAATTTACATAAGCGCTTATTAAATATGGCATCATACATCTGCCATAATACAATTTTTAATTTTCTTGACATCATGGTGGAATATAGAAACAAGAAAGGCTTCCCAAATTGGAAAGCCTTTCTTATTATGATTCGAGAAACTTTAATTATCAACCACCTAATGCTGCTGCACCGCTTACAATCTCGGTAAGCTCAGTAGTGATGGCTGCCTGGCGTGCCTGGTTGTATGAAAGTTTTAAAGCCTTCAGCAAATCACCGGCATTTTCGGTTGCCTTATCCATCGCGGTCATACGTGCGCCATGCTCAGATGCATTTGAATCTAAAACGGCACGGTATAACTGGATCTTAATATTTTTAGGGATCAGTTGTTCAACAATCTCTTCTTGAGAAGGCTCCAGGATGTAGTCAACCTGCACTTGCATTACCTCACCTTTCTTAGGGGCTTCTTTTGGCTTAACCTCTGGTGTTGGAACCGGCAGCAATTGCTCGGCAACCTGAAACTGTACCGCCGCGTTACGGAAGTGGTTATATACAAGCTCTACCCTGTCATAATCACCGTTAATAAAGCCTTGCATAATAGCATCGGTAATCTTTGATGCATTAATAAAGTTCAGGTCGAGGTATAAGTCGTTGTTGTTACCAATCACGTTAAACTTGCGGCGCTGAAAAAACTCCTGACTCTTTTTACCGATAGCTACGATAGATACGTTGCCCGCTCTTAACTGCTCGCTGTATTTTTCGGCAATCAGGTTGTTAGCAGTTTTAATTACGTTGGTATTGAAAGCACCAGCCAAACCACGGTTTGATGATACAACCACCACCAATACACGTACCGGCTCGCGCTGCTGCAAGTATGGCGATGCGCCATCCTCTAAACTTGCCGACAGGTTAGTCAACAATTCATTAAGCTTGTTAGCATACGGGCGTAATTGTACAATAGCATTGGTTGCCCTTTTCAACTTAGCGGCCGAAACCATTTTCATGGCCTTGGTGATCTGCTGTGTTGAGCTTACGGATGCTATTCTGTTTCTTACTTCTTTTAAATTAGCCATTCTTTTTGAGAGGTTCGAGGATCGGGGTGCGTGGTGCGTTGACTAATTTCCACGCACTCCGCACCTCGTACCTCGTAACTAAAATTAATTATATCTTCCGGATAGTTCTTTAGCTACTGTTTCCAGTACGCCTGTTAACTGATCGTCAAACTTACCTGCCTTAAGGGCGGCCAGCACTTCGGGGTGGCGCAGCTCTAACTGGCTGGTGTATTCTGCTTCAAACTCACGGATCTTGTTAACCGGTACGTTACGCATCAGGTTTTTAGTACCCAGGTAGATAATGGCAACTTGTTTCTCCACCGAAACCGGTGAGTACTGGCCTTGCTTCAAGATCTCTACGTTGCGTGCACCCTTGTCAATTACATTTTTGGTTGATGCATCCAGGTCGGATCCGAATTTAGAGAACGCCTCTAACTCACGGTATTGCGCCTGGTCAAGTTTTAGCGTACCTGCTACTTTCTTCATTGATTTGATCTGCGCGTTACCACCCACACGTGATACCGAGATACCTACGTTAATTGCCGGGCGGATACCTGCTAAGAACAAGTTCGACTCCAGGAAGATCTGGCCATCAGTAATCGAAATTACGTTGGTTGGAATATAAGCCGATACGTCACCTGCCTGTGTTTCGATAATTGGCAAAGCGGTTAATGAACCACCACCTTTTACGATGTGCTTGATAGACTCCGGCAAATCGTTCATTTGCTGCGCGATGTTATCATTCGAGTTTACCTTAGCGGCACGCTCTAATAAACGGCTGTGCAGGTAAAATACGTCACCCGGGTAAGCCTCGCGGCCCGGTGGGCGGCGTAACAATAATGACACTTCACGGTAAGCAACCGCTTGCTTAGAAAGATCATCATAAATGATCAAAGCAGGGCGACCTGTATCGCGGAAGTACTCACCAATTGCAGCACCTGCAAATGGAGCGAAGAACTGCATGGTAGCAGAGTCTGAAGCGTTTGCAGCAACAATGATAGAATAAGGCATAGCACCGTTCTCTTCTAATGTGCGTACAATGTTAGCTACAGTTGAAGCCTTTTGGCCACAAGCTACATATATACAAGTTACCGGCTGGCCGGCATCATAAAATTCTTTTTGGTTGATGATGGTATCGATACAAACCGCAGTTTTACCTGTTTGACGGTCACCAATAACCAACTCACGCTGGCCACGGCCAATAGGGATCATCGCATCGATAGCTTTGATACCCGTTTGCAAAGGCTCGGTTACCGGCTGGCGATAGATTACACCCGGCGCTTTACGCTCCAAAGGCATTTCATAAGTTTCGCCGGTGATAGGTCCTTTACCATCAATCGGGGTACCTAAAGTATCAACAACACGGCCAAGCATGCCTTCGCCTACGTTGATAGATGCAATGCGGTTGGTACGTTTTACAGTATCACCCTCTTTAATATTGTCAGATTTGCCTAACAATACCACACCCACGTTATCCTCTTCAAGGTTAAGTACGATACCCTGTAAACCGTTGTCAAATTCAACCAGCTCACCTGATTGTACTTTGGTTAAACCGTAAACACGTGCAATACCGTCACCCACCTGGAGCACGGTACCCACTTCTTCTAATTCAGATTCTGACTTGAAGCCCGCTAATTGCTGACGCAAAATTGCTGATACTTCGTCTGGTTTTACCTCTACCATTTTTGAGATTATTTTAGAGTTTTAATGTTATTATTTGGTTGCAATAGTTGCAAAGTCTTTTTTAATTTTTCTTAAGCTGGTTGATACACTGGTATCAATTTGCCTGTCGCCCACGGTTAGTACAAAACCACCAATTAATGATGGATCTACCTGCGCGTTCAATTTGATAGTACCACCAATTGCTTTCTGCACATCCGCTTCCATCTGTTGCCTGTTAGCTTCAGAAAGTGGCGCGGCCGATACAACCTTGGCGTAAGTGATATTATTTTTAATATCATAAAGGGCAATAAACTCATGCGCTGTCGCATACAAAATTTCGCCGCGGCCTTTGTTAACCATAATATTAAACATGGCTAAACTTACCTTGCTAACACGGGTACCGAATACCTGGGCCAAAATGGCTATCTTTTTACTGTGCGATACAATTGGGTTTGCCAAAACAGCGCCTAACTCAGGGCTGGTTCTTACAGTCTTGTAAAAAAGCACCATATCATCCTTAACCGCTTCAACAGAATTCTGTTCGGCGGCTAAGTCGATCAATGCTTTCGCGTATCTAATGGCTACTGTTACTTCTGACATCGTTTTTTTATTTCGGATTTCGGATTTTCAATTTCGAATTTGACTTTCCTGATCCTATTAAAATTCTTCTTTTCTAAATACGAAATCTTTATAATTTCACTTCTTTAAGCAAATCGGCTACCAATGCATCCTGTTTGCCCTGGTCTTCAAACTGCTTGCGAAGGATCTTCTCAGCAATTTCGATAGACAATGCCGACACCTGATTTTTAACATCAGCCATCGCAATATTTTTTTGATTGTTTATTTCGATACGTGCCAGTTCAATTTGGCGTGCACCTTCTTTTTGCGCTGTTTCTTTAGCTTCGGCAACAATCTGGTCTTTCAGTTTCTTAGCTTCAGACAAGATCAGGTCGCGCTCTGCACGGGTCTTTTTAAGCAATTCCTCATTCTCGTTAGTTAAACGAGACATTTCGTCCTTAGCAGCCTCAGCCCTTAATAAGGCATCTTCAATTGAACGCTCTCTGTCGTCAATGGCACCCATGATAGGTTTCCAGGCAAACTTAGCCAGTAGAAAGAATAGTATTAAAAACGAAATGGTGGTCCAGAATACTAAGCCAATTTCAGGAGTAACTAATTCCATGTTTTATTTAAAGTTAAATGTCCAAATTTAATGTAACCGTATCTGCCGCCAACCGCTGCAGATACGGTTATGATTTTTTTCCGTGGGGAAGATATTATCTTAAGCCCAGGAATGATACAACCACACCGAACAAAGCAGCACCCTCTATAAGAGCGGCAGCGATGATCATTGCAGTTTGGATTTTTGAAGCGGCATCCGGCTGACGTGCAATACCTTCCATTGCTTTACCACCAACCTGACCGATACCGATACCGGCACCAATTACTGCTAAACCTGCACCTAATGCAGCGATACTTCCAAACATTGTTTTAAAATTAAAGTGAATATATAGTATATAGTTATTTACAATTTATTAGTGGTGGTGCTCTTCAATAGCTGTGCCGATAAATAACGCGGTTAACAGCGTAAAGATAAACGCCTGTAATGCCGCCACCAGCAATTCAAGCACATCCATAAACACCACAAACGGTACCGATACTACCGATACGTAGGCGCTTTTGAATACAAATATTAATGATATTAAACTTAATACGATAATGTGACCAGCCGTGATATTGGCAAACAAACGGATCATCAACGCGAATGGTTTTGATATGATACCTACCAATTCAACCGGCCACATAATTGGGTATAACCAAACCGGTACATCTGGCGCAAAAATATGTTTCCAATAGTATTTGTTACCGTTAATGTTTACAATGATAAGGGTGATCAAGGCCAAAACAAAAGTTACGGCGATGTTACCCGTTAAGTTAGCCCCACCCGGAAAAAAAGGCACCAAACCGATCAGATTATTTACCCATATAAAAAAGAATATGGTTAACAGTAACGGCATAAAGCGTTGGTATTTATAACCGATGTTAGGGCGGGCGATATCGTCACGTACAAACATGATGATAGGCTCCATAAAAGATTGCAATCCCTTTGGTGCTTTACCTTCACGTTTCTTATAAGCAGATGATACGCTTAAAAAGATAACCAGCAATATCACTATAGACAACCACATACTTACCACATTGCGGGTGATGGATAGATCGATCAGCTTTTTGTTAAGCTTTAATACAGTAGCCGCCGGCAACAGGGCGTCGGCACCTTCAACAATATTAACCTTGTCTTTAATTAACCGGTAAGTGTAATACTTCCCGGTATAATCTGCATGGCCATGCTCAAACTTTGCTGCCGAAAATGTCTCTAAACCTTTATCAGTATATAAAACAATTGGCAGGGCGATTGACACCTCGCCACCCAGGTGCAAAAAGTGCGAATCTGCAATGTGTTCAAGGATAACCTCACTTGGGTTAAATTCTTTTTCTGTTTCAGTTTTGGCGGCCTCATGAGTGGCCTCTTCCTGCTGTATAGCAAAAGTTTTACAAGTGCAAAAAGTTAAAAAAACGCCTAAAACAAGGCTGAGAGCTATTTTTTTTGTTTTCAAAATGTGGCTAAAATCCATTGAATGAGTGTTTTTTACTTTCAATTTTGGTTGCGCAAGTTACGTAACAAAACATAAATTTCAAAGCCTGTATTTAAGAAATATAAATAAGAAAAGTTGAGCAGAAATACGCCGTTGTCAATGTGTAGTTTTAACACAAAAAGCAAGGCAAAAGCCATGCAGCCTATCATCTTAATAACTGTGGTTGCCAGGAACGCCTGGGCATATAATATCGGCCTCACACGTTGTATAAATAATACCGATGCAATTACGATAAAAGTAAAGCCCGTTATAAAGGAAAACAGTACCCAAAACTTGGCCAGCAGCAGGTTACTATGGCCGGTATAAGCAAGCAGTAGCGGTATCCCCGCAAGTACAACCACAAAAGCCAGAAACGAAAAAAGGACTTTTAACACGCTCAATTTTTTACAGATCTAAATACGAGGTAAAGGGAAGCGAACACGCCTATTAGCGACAAGGCAGCAGTTGCCCATTTGGTAGCGTGCTGCCCGGCCTGGTCTATTTTATAACCGGCAAACGCAAAAACACCTATTACCACAATCATCTGGAAAGCAAGCCCAACGTACTTGGCATACGCATTGGCGTCGTTACCTGCCCCGCCCGATTTATTTTGTTCATTTTCTGGCATCCGCAAATTTATTAATCCTATTGCATACTATTTAGTAAATTAGCGTTTGCTTTTAAAACTAAATGCTATGAAGATTTTACTGGATATAAAGGACGAAAAGGCATCATTTATACTGGAGGTATTAAAAAATTTCAAATACGTTAAAGCCGAGCCATTCAGCAAAGCCGACACTAAATTTTTTGAAGAATTAAAAGAAGCCGTTGATGAAGTAAATTTAATAAAGGCAGGTAAAGCTAAAGGCATCCCTGCAGATGATTGGCTGAATGGACTTTAATGTTACGGTTTTACGCTCATTTGATAAGCAGGCCAAACCACTCTTAAAGAAATATCCGTCGCTAAAAGCTGAAATCGCCTTGTTGATATCTTCATTGAAGAACAATCCGGAACAAGGCGCGTCAATAGGCAACAATTGCTTCAAAATACGTTTGGCTATTTCAAGTAAGGGAAAAGGTAAAAGCGGCGGCGCACGGATAATTACGCACGTGCATCTGGTAGAGGATACTGTTATCTTAATGACAATTTATGATAAATCAGAACAAGGATCTATCTCAGACAAGGCTGTTAAAGAGCTTTTAAAGTTGATATACTAATTATAAACCGTTGAGGCTACCTTCTACAATTTTAAGGTTAAAACATGTCCCCCTGTTTTTATTTACAGTGGCGGCTATGCTTTCCAGCTGCTCTCTCGAAAAGAAAAGCGCGGTTAACCGCGGGCTGCAAAATCTTACAGCAAAATACAACATTCTTTTTAATGCCAACGAGATACTTGACGGTAAGCAGGCCGCCTACGCAGCTACCTATATTGATGATTACAACGAGATACTAAGCGTTTACCGCGACACCATAGCCCAGACCGGCGATCTGGATAAAGATCTGGAACTGGTAAAGCAAAAAGCCAACAATATCATCAGCATAAAAGAACAAAGCCATTACATTGGCGACGCTTATATGTTGTTAGGTAAAGCCAACTTTTTAGAAGGAAACTACTTTGACGCGGTGGAATACTTCAGTTATGTGACCCGCTCTTTTGGCGACAATGCCGACCTGCGGCAATCCGGGTTGGTTTGGAAAGGCCGCTCGCTGCTGTATTTGAAAAAGAATGATGAGGCCCGCCTGTCGTTAGATAGCGCCTTGCAAAGTATCAACCCTAAAAAGAAGGTTAAGGCCGATGTATATGCTGCAAAATTGCAATATGATATCAATACGCAAGACTATGCTGATGGTGAAGAAATGGCTAAACAGGCTATCGCGCATAGCAATAATAAGATCCAGGAATTAAGGTGGACGTTCATTTTGGGCCAGTTGCAGGAAATGAACCAAAAACAAGCCGATGCCATTGTCAGCTACAACCGCATTGCTAAAAGTAACGCCTCTTTTGATATGGCCTTTAATGCCAACCTCAACCGAATCCGAATAGAGGATATGCAAAACGGGGTTAAGGTGAGCCGGCTGGCCAGGCTACGGTCGCTATTAAAAAACCCTAACAACAAGGAATTTACCGATCAGATCTATTACCAGATAGCAACCCTGCAAAATGCAGATAAGGATATAGATGGTGCCATAAAAAGCTACAAGCAATCGGCCCGTAGCAGCGTAAAAAATCAAACACAAAAAGGGCTTGCCTTTTCTAAACTGGCCGATCTGTACTTTCGTAACAAGGCCGACTACGCACAGGCCAAAAACTACTACGACAGCACCATCATGAACCTGCCCCCCAGCTACCCGGGGTTTGCTTCGCTTAAAAAGAAAGCTGACAACCTGCAGCTCCTGGCCGATAGGTTAAACATTATCAGCAGGGAAGACACGCTGCAGATGCTGGCCGCTATGGACGAGGCCAGCCGCAACAAAAAAATAGACGAGATGGTGAACCGTAACACCCTGCAGCAGCAGGCAGTTGCTACCGCTAATGCAAACGCGCAAAACGATCCTTTATTTAATGACCCCGCTTCGCCACAGGCAAGCACACCCAATGGTGATAAATTCTACTTTTATAACGCTACGGCATTAAGCCAGGGTTTCGGTAACTTTAAAAGGGTTTGGGGCAACCGCAAACTGGAAGATAACTGGCGACGGGGCAACCGCACCACGGCAGATATTACCACAAATACATTAGCTGCTGCAACCAATACTGACCCCGACGGACCTGCCGGGCCGCCGTCACCAACCGTAGCAAAAATTACCGCAGGCAATTACCGGCAAGATATCGTACAGAATTTGCCGCTTACACCGGCACAGATGGCGCAATCAAACATGCGGGTTTACAATGCCTATTTGGACATTGCCAACTTTTACCGCGATGTACTGGAAGATAAAAAAGAGGCCATTGCCGAATATGAAGCCATCTTAACGCGTTTCCCAAATAACCCTAACAAACCGGTTATCTATTATAATTTGTACCGTTTGTATAGCGAGCTTAACGCGGAGCAATCTAACAAATACAAAAACCTGGTGCTCACCCAATACCCCGAAACGCCTTTCGCTAAAACCATTCTTGATCCTGATTACAGCAAGCGCTTAAATGAGGAGGATACTGAATTTAGCGGCCTTTATAATAAGGTGTATGATCTTTACGCCACCAAACAATATACACAGGTGATGAACGCAGCTGATGCCCTGATAAGCCAATACCCAAATAACCGTTTTGCCGCACAGCTTTTATATCTGCGCGCCTTTGCGGCCGGTCACCAGGAAAAATTGCCTCCGTTTAAAACAGACTTGGAGCAGATAGCCGCTAAATACCCTGCCGATAAACTGATTACACCATTGGTAAACCAGCATTTAACCTATATCAACACCAACCTGGCCGATTTGGCTGCGCGTCCTATCGTAATTACAGAAAAAGATGCTATCGATCTGGAATTTACCCTGCCTATTGTAGATAAACAGCAAACAGAATACCGCGTACCCTTCACCGGCAAATACGAGCCTGTTGCAGATGTACGCGCGCCCGAAAAGAAACCAACCCCGGCACCCGTTAAACCCGCAGAGCAGCCCGTTGTAAAACAGCCTGTATCACCACAGGTGGCAGTTATCCCGCCAAATGTGGCCAAACAAGATACCGCTAAAGTGCCACCCACACTAAACGCGCAAACTACCGCCCCGGTTTTATCAAATCAAACGCAGCCAGCTGCAACAGTTGTCGCGCCGCCACCGGCACCCGTTAAAGCGATCTCAAAACTTTTCAGTCTGAGCGATAGCATCCGCTATTATTTTGTGGTGAATGTAAGCTCGGGTACAACTAATGTGGCATCATCACGTTTTGGTATTGGCCAGTTTAACCGGGTGCAATACCAGGGCAAAGGTATTAACCATAACCTTAAAAATGCGGGGCCCGATAATCAGCTCATTTACGTTGGCCGCTTTTACAGCCTGGCCGATGTGAAGGATTACGCCCGTGCAATTATCCCGCTAATGCCGGATATTATGAAGGTACCAAAGGATAAATACAGCTTTTTTATAGTAACAAAGGAAAATCTGGATAAATTAGCAGACAAAAAAACACTGGATAGTTATATAGACTATTATCAGGCAACTTATTAATCACATGATCGCTAAAGTTTCACAATACGATATTAAACGCTACAACTGGTATATCTGGCGGTTTGTAATTGCCGGGTTCGCCTTTTTTTTAATTATGATACTACTTATCGCGTTCCAGATCTTTGGAGCACTGCCCTCTTTCCGCGAACTGGAAAACCCGAAAAGCGACCAGGCATCACAAGTAATATCAAACGATAACAAAGTTATAGGCAACTATTACATAAAAAACCGCACCAGCGTTACTTACAGGCAACTATCGCCCAATGTGATTAATGCATTGGTAGCTACTGAGGATGCACGCTTCTACCAGCACTCGGGTATTGATTTTCAAAGGTCGTTTACCATCGTAGCCTATAATCTCATTGGCAAAAAACAAGGTGGCAGTACTATTACACAACAATTAGCCAAAAACCTTTTTACCGAAAAAACGCATAATCCTTTTGTACGCGTTATTCAAAAACTGAAGGAATGGATAACAGCTGTAAAGCTGGAACGCAATTATACTAAAGAAGAGATCCTGACGCTATATTTAAACACGGTAGATTTTGGCGCTTATAATACATACGGTATCAGCTCGGCATCGCGCACCTATTTCAACACCACGCCGGATAGGCTAACGCCCGACCAGGCTGCCCTATTAATGGGAATGATCAACGGGCCGGGTATTTATAGTCCTATCAATCACCCTCAAAACGCCATAAACCGCCGCAACTTTGTTTTGCGCCGAATGAGCGAAGAAGGTTTTTTAAGCGATGGACAGGCCGACGAGTACAAGGCAAAACCACTTGGCCTGACATTTAAACCCACCGATCATAATGACGGTATAGCAACCTACTTTAGGGCGGTATTAAAAAAAGAAGTGCAAAAACTATTGGTTGACAGGGCCATTTTAAAACCCGACGGTGTTACCACTTATGACCTTGACCGCGATGGATTAAAGATCTACACCACTATTGATGCCACTATGCAGCAATATGCTGAGGAAGCACAGCAGGAGTATATGAAGAAATTGCAGGGGCAATTTAACTCGCATTGGAAAGGTATTAGTCTGTGGAAATCTATACCAACCTTTAAGAGTTTACTTGACAAAGGCATGCACCGTAGCGATCGGTATATTTATCTGAAACAATTAGGCAAATCTGACGAGGAGATCAAAGAAGATTTTAACACGCCGGTGAAAATGAACCTGTTTACCTGGCATGGCGATACCGACACGACCATGAAACCTATCGACTCGATAGTGTACTGTAAAATGATGCTGCGTAATGCCCTCATGAGTATGGACCCTACCACCGGTTATATAAAGGCATGGGTGGGCGGCACCAACTTTGAACATTTTAAATACGACCAGGTAAAAATGGGTACCCGCCAGGTGGGGTCGACAGCTAAACCGTTTACTTATGCTGTGGCTGTAGAAAATGGCTTTTCGCCTTGTATGCAGGTACCTAATGAACCTATCACCATCAGTTATGAAGGCCAAGTATGGTCGCCACGGTCATCACCAAGTGAAACTGTGCCGGGTGTAATTACCTTGCGTACCGCGTTAGCCCGGTCACAAAACTGGGTTACAGCCTATGTGATGAACGAGGTTAAACCAAAACCGGTTGCCGATCTAATCAAGCGAATGGGTGTAACCAGCCCGGTTCCTGCCTATCCATCCATCTGTTTAGGCACTTTCGATGCCTCTGTATTTGATATGACAGGCGCCTACTCAGCCTTTGCCAATGAAGGTTTATGGACAGAGCCCACCTTTTTGCTTCGGATAGAAGATAAGAACGGTAACGTTTTATATAACAACACTCCTAAAGTGGTACAGGCTTTAAATCCCGAAACTGCTTATGTAATGACTTACATGCTTAAGGGTGTAATTGACGAGGGTACAGGTTACCGCCTGCGCCGCGATTACCATATCATGAACCCGATAGGTGGTAAAACAGGTACCACTAATGATAACTCCGACGGTTGGTTCATCGGCATAACCCCGCAACTGGTTACCGGCATCTGGACAGGCTGCGAAGACCGCGACATCCACTTCCGCTCTACCCGTTTAGGCGAGGGTGCCAATACCGCCCTGCCTATATTTGCAGGTTATATGAAACGCGTTTATGCCAACACCAACCTGGGCATTAAAAAAAATGTCGACTTTGTTCCGCCGAAATCGGGCGTGAGCATCACCTTAGATTGCGGCGCATACAGCCAGCAGCAAAAGGGAACAAATGAGGTGGAGAAGAAGTTAGACTTTTGATAGTGGTGAGTGAAGAGTTGTGAGTAGTTTCTAACTTATACCTCATCACTCAAAACCCATACCTAATCCAATGGAAAAATTTGATTACAGGGAAGCTTTAAAGAATATCCCGCATAAACCCGGGGTATATCAATATTGGGATAGTGAAAAGGAACTGATTTACATTGGTAAGGCTAAAGATCTGCGCAACCGGGTAGGTTCTTATTTTAATAAAGATACCCAGATCAACGCCAAAACGCGGGTACTGGTGTCAAAGATCCGCGCCATTACCTTTACCATTGTTGATACCGAGGTGGATGCCTGGCTGCTGGAAAACAGTATGATTAAAAAGCATCAGCCGCGCTACAACGTGATGCTCAAGGATGATAAAACTTACCCCTGGATCATCATCAAGAATGAGAACTACCCTCGCATTTACTGGACGCGCCGCTTAGTTAAAGACGGCTCCAAATATCTCGGCCCGTACGCGTCGGTGAGTATGATGCACACCATTTTGGGATTAATTAAAGAAACCTATCCGCTGCGCACCTGCAACCTGCAACTTACCCGCCCCAATATCGAGAAGGGTAAATTTAAGGTTTGCCTGGAGTACCAACTGGGCAATTGTAAAGGCCCCTGCCAGGATTACCAGTCGGAAGCCGATTATGATAATAGTATAAAAGAAATTACGGATATCCTGAGCGGTAAAATAGGCGCAGTGGTACGCAACCTTAAAGGCGACCTGGAAAAAGCCGTAAGCGACCTGAACTTTGAGCAGGCCCATCGGTTAAAGCGCAAGCAGGACCTGCTGGAGAATTACCAGAGCAAATCTACCGTGGTAAACTCCTCCATTACAGA
Organism: Mucilaginibacter glaciei; assembly: GCF_014773245.1. Classification (GTDB taxonomy): domain Bacteria; phylum Bacteroidota; class Bacteroidia; order Sphingobacteriales; family Sphingobacteriaceae; genus Mucilaginibacter; species Mucilaginibacter glaciei. The sequence continues at coordinate 15,460 of NZ_JACWMX010000013.1, forward strand.
TGTAGATGTCTTCAGCATCGCGTCTGAAGAAAAGTACGCCTTTGTTAACTTTTTAAAGGTGATGAACGGCACCATTACCCAAACCCAAACCATCGAATTAAAAAAACGGCTGGACGAAACCGACGAGGAATTATTAACTATTGCCATAACCGAGTTCCGCACCCGGTACAATAGCCACTCTAAAGAAGTTATCGTGCCTTTCGATATCGATGTGGAGGATGCTTCGATCAAATTCACCGTACCCAAACTGGGCGAAAAACGCAAACTACTTGATCTTTCGCAAAAGAATGTAATGTTCTTTAAAAAGGAAAAGATAGATCAGTACGAGAAACTAAACCCCGACGTGCGCACCGAGCGTTTACTTACGCTGATGATGAAGGACCTGCGGATGAACCAGCTGCCTAAACACATTGAGTGTTTTGATAACTCAAACTTTCAGGGAAAGTATCCGGTATCGGCCATAGTGGTGTTCAGGGATGGCAAACCATCAAAAAAAGATTATAGGTTCTTCAACGTAAAAACCGTTGTAGGGCCCGATGACTTCGCCACCATGGAAGAGGCCGTTTTTCGCCGTTACAGGCGCGTTTTAGATGAAGATACCGGATTGCCCCAGTTGATCATTATTGATGGTGGTAAGGGCCAGTTATCGTCGGCCATGAAGAGTCTAAAGCTGTTAGGGATTGAAAAGCAGGTAACCATCATCGGTATAGCCAAACGGTTGGAAGAACTATACTACCCCGGTGATCAGTATCCGCTTTACCTGGATAAACGCTCCGAAACGTTAAAAATAATCCAGCAATTACGGGACGAGGCCCACCGTTTCGGCATCACGGCCCACCGTAAAAAACGCGACAAAGGTACGCTTGCCACCGAACTGGAATTGATAGATGGCATAGGCAAAACCACAGCAGAAAAATTATTGAAATATTTTAAATCTGTTAAAAAGATCCGCGAAGCCAGTGAAACCGATTTGCAGGAAGTAGTAAATTTAAAACAGGCAAAGTCGATAACCCAATATTTTAACCCGGCCGTGAGCGAGGTTACGGGGTTGCAGTAAACGTAAAGCCTTAATAAGCATTCGTCATAAACGAGCGCAATTAGTCAACGAGTGAAAATCCGTTTCAAACAAAAAGCCCATCCGGGAATCCGGATGGGCTTTGATATTTTGGGAACGAGCCAGAATTATTGGCCGTATTTCCAAAGGTTAAACTCGTAATCGAGCAAAGCCTTTTTTACTTTTTCAGATTCGTATAACTTATCTATACCTTGTGCATAATCACGGATACGCTCGTCTTTATCGTTAGATTGTTTAACAATGTAGCTGGAAAAAATGCGTTTCATAAAAACATCGTCGAAACTCAAACCCGTTGCATCGTTATTACGGCTTACGGCCTCTTTAGTAGCCAATACCTGGCGTGCTTCGGGGAAATAGATCCAAAATGCCGGCTGATAATCCAGATCAAGTCCGGCTGCTTTTGGCTTAATTAACGGTGCAATACCTATAATGCGCGGCTCAAAAATAGAACGCTGCTTATCAAAAATCCAATCTTCTTTTATCCTGAACTTGACAACGCTATCCGCATTAAACTCACCGGCACGAATCTCGGATCCGGTTTTGTTCCCGTCTTTGTCAAATTTATCAACCATAGCACTATCCGCCATTTTCGCACGCGCCTGGCCTGCCGTCATCGGTCGCGAAAAACCGTCACCTCCCGGGTCATCCTTAGTTGCTGTCGGGTCATATGCGGTCAGTTCACCAGCATCAATAGCAGTTAATAAGATATCTATGAGCCTTTGTTTAGGCGAACCCATGTATTGGTTCATCTTTTCGCGCAGGTCAATCTCGCGCCAAACACGCTTCGCAAAAGTTACGTCAGCTTCGCGCAGGTTGGCGTAAGGGGTAACCCTTGCGCTTAATATATTGGTTTTTCTGTAATAACCATCCAACGGACGGTCGAAGGGTTTAAGCGGCGCCTTTTTACCGGTATCAAGCACCGCTTGTTGTGCGCTACGGCCGGCATCCGTGACGGTGCTTGGCGTAACCACTTTTTTGGTTTTTGAAGATGCTGCGGTGGTTCTCTTAACCGGCTTCCTGGTCGTGGTCTTTCTCTTTTGCGCGAACGAGGCCGTGCAAGCCAGACAAAGTGCGATGATCAAAAATCTTCTTTTCATATATTTCTTAATTAGCCGATAATACTATCGGGTCCAACCCACGCTGTGTGCCGTCCGGGCCTACTGCAATTATATCCTGGAATACCACTGTTGTACCGGGCGTCACATTAGCCATTGCTGCTTTCATTGCTCCAGAAAGCTCGCTGCCGGTAGTGGTTGCGGTAACAACATCCTGGCGTGGTTTGGCTATTAGTAAAGTAAAACGCGTTACATTAAACTTAGCATCAAACTCAAAACCTTCCAGCTTGGCAAAAATCCTGTCCTGCGCGCGGATATTCGCCGCGCTGGTTTTGCCGCCGCTTTTACCTGCAAACTGCGCTTTAGGGTCGGGTATGCGCTTTACGCGAAACTCCGATGCGCCTAATACAATTCCCTTATCGCCCATTACCGTAACCTTTGCAGTACCTGCACTGGTTACATTGGCGGTGTAATGGCCGCCTGAACCTGTTACCGAGCCACCATCGATGCTTACCTTGATCTGTTCTTTTGGCACACCAGGTGCCGATACAGAGATCGGGTTTGGTACACCTATATAAAGAACGTTCATTTTATCCGGCGATACTACTGCAGATGGTTTTGCTACCATATAGCTACCGCTTACCGGGTAAGTTTTTGGCGGGCCATCTACCTGTTTTACAGATAAGCTACCCGTCCAGGTGCGCAAGCCTTCGCCGCTTGCTGTAACTGTATACGTGCCCACACCGTTAGATGTTGGGATATTTGAACCACCTATTGTAATGCTGGGGTTTGACTTTGAATCGTATGCCGTTAAGTAAACCTCGGCTTTGTATTGCTGGCCTGCCAGTATATAACTGCTTGGTGCTACAGCCACCGCCTTAAATGAGTTTAACGTAACCTGCGCAACATCAACCTTACCCAAAATACGTTTTACAACTTCATTTTCGGCATTCTTATTATCTGCCTGGATCTTAGCTAACGTGGTTAAAGCAGCTCCCAATGGGATACCTTCACCAAAGTATGCTTCTTCCCATTTTTTACCGTTATAGCCAGGCCTTGATTTTAAATCATCGGCGTTTAAAGAAAAATTAACATCGCCGGCGTCCTTACCTAATAAACCAAGTAATTTCGCTTTGGTATCTTTAATTTTCTCTTTTAATACTTCAGCTTTTTTCCCATTAATCATTACCTCTGAAGATATGTCAAGGCTTTCTCTTGCATTCACATCATCAATATCCGGGTTGTAATTGCCGCCTTTTTTTATTAACTCTTTTTTTAATGCATCAATATAACTGTTTAACTCATCTGATACGGCAGTTGCTTGTTTTGCCTGTGCTAAAAGCTTACCAGCTTTTTCGGGTTGTTCTTTGAGTTTTGTGGCTTCAAATGCCGAGTAAGTAGTGCTTAAGCCTTTCGTTACATTGTCTCTCGACGCATCTAAGCTTCTGGTTATATTTTTAAACGAATCAAGTAAACTATCTGGTACGTTAAGGGCAATAAGGCCCAATAATACCAGGTACAGGATACCTATCATCCGCTGTCTTGGGGTTTCTTTACCTCCGGCCATTCTGTAATTTTATGCTAATTTCAGTTTGATTAAATATTGTTAATTAACCCCGGGGTTGGTTCATTGCAGTTAACATGTTACCATAAACCGAATTTAATGAAGCCAGGTTTTTAGCCAAGCGGCCCACCTCATCTTTAAACTGGCGCGAATCATCTAACGACTCGTTGAAGTTGTTCATGGTTGATGATAAGTTTTTATAGAAACTGTTCATCGCCTTTAAGTGCGCGCTTGAATCCTGTAATTCCAATTCGTACACGGCGTTTAACGATGATAAGTTTTTTGCCAGGTTAGTCACCTGATCATGATATGCCTTTGAATCGACATTGCTGTTAGCCATTTCAGACAGGTTAGCGGTTGCCTTATCAAACGCGCTGGTTAAGTTATCGTAGCTGGCAGTGGCCGATTTTACTTTGTTTGTGAAAGCAATGGTAGCATCACCTGCATCGGTTACGCGTGAGATCGCGTTCACCTTATCGCCAAATGTTCTTAAACCATCACCAAGGCTGCTAATCAGTTCCGGACCAATTTTGGCGTCTGCTAACATTTTATCTAAAGCGGCAGTATTTGGAAACCCGTCGCCGGTAGCTACTGCTTTTTGTGAAGACTTTGGTAACTGGCCTGCAAACTCTTCATCCAATTCAGGGTAAACACGTACCCAATCGATGTCTTTATCTTCCCGTTGAAAACCAAGAATAAAAAACAAAAGTGCCTCGGCTATCAAACCGATAGAAATGAAAGTACCGCCATAAGGCCAGTGCTGAATTTTAAATAATAAGCCTATAATCACTACCGTAGCACCCCATGATACCACATTGCTTATTCCGAAAGCCTTCTTTTTCCCAGCCATAAATTTTAGTAAATGATAATTTTATAATTAGTTGTTGTTTGGTTATCGTTTGTCTTTGATATCGCGGCCAAGGAAACTGGTTACGCAACGGAAGCCGATGTATGATTTAGCGGTATCCTGATACTCAAAACTGCGGGTTGAGTTTTGAAGGAAGTAACCGATATCTTTCCATGAACCGCCGCGTACTACTTTACGTTTCAGCACTTCCGGATCGCTTGCCTTGGCTTCATAATTAAATGTAGGTGCAAGGTCATGTACAAATGTTGATGCCGACTCATCATAGGCAGATGAAGTCCACTCGGCTACGTTACCCGCCATGTTGTACAGCCCGAAATCGTTGGGGAAGTACGCACGCACATTAACGGTGTAAGCACCACCGTCGTCGGTATAATTACCACGACCAGGTTTAAAGTTAGCTAATAAACAACCTTTAGCATTTTTGATGTACGGGCCGCCCCACGGGTAATCTGTACCCACCCTGCCACCACGCGCAGCATATTCGAACTGGCTTTCGGTAGGTAATTCAAAAGGCAAATTTTCCGCTATACCCTTAGAGTGTTTGTAAGCATCGCTTAGGCGGGTACGCCATGCAGCGAAAGCCCTTGACTGGCGCCAGGTTACACCCACAACCGGGTAGTTACGATACGCAGGGTGAGAAAAATAACCCTCAACCATGGGCTCGTTACCGGCGTATGAAAAATCGTTAAGCCAAACCAAAGTGTCCGGGTAAACGGTTACGGTATCACGTAAAATGAAATCAGAACGTTTTTTTGTTTTATCGTTACGGTAGTTTGATGCATCACGCAAGCCAAATAAGGCAAAGTTGTATTTTAATAAGCGAACGTCGATTTCGTTACGGTCAAAAACACGATCATCGCCCTGGTAGTATAACCCCTGAAGTTTTTGCAGGTTTGCAGAAGCACTTTTACCCTTACGGCCAAATGGCGGGTTGCTTTCTGCATATTTCCAGTTGATCCATTTCTTACCGTTCGGATCACGGGGTGCACCTTTGCCGGGCTGGGTGTAGTATTTTTGATCATTTAGATAATTGATAGCGATAGAATCGCGAACCCAATTCACGAACTGCTTGTACTTTGTATTGGAGATCTCGGTTTCGTCCATGAAAAATGGCGCAACCGTAACTTGCTTAACCTGTGCGGTTTGCGCAAAGGTAACGTCCTGATCTGTTTGGCCCATTAAAAACGTACCGCCCTTAATGTAAACCATATTTAATGGCACTGTAGCTCTGAAAGATTTAGCGTTACGTACGCCGGTAACCTCACCACGTGTGCCCCCTCCTCCTAAACTACCGCATCCGGATATGGCAACACCAGCTAAAACAACTATTAAAAAGTAAACTTTTTTCATTTATATAAAATCAGTTATATGCTATCAACTAAAATATCTTTAACACAATCCACCCCCGAATATATTAATTTTAGTCCATCCCAATGTAAAAAATGTTTTTCATTCTTCAATAAAAACTATTTTTTAGATTAATAAGTAAAAAACAAGGCCGTAATAAACATTAAAGCAACACTTTAAGAATGTTTCTTTTTTATTAATAAACTTAAGCCTTATACGCTATAAATCAGAAAAAGTTGCAAGGGTTGTAAACTGCTGCTAATTATTTATTAGCCAGCTTAACATACTGGTCTATAGCCATTGTCATGGATGGCGCGGCAGGTGTTGGTGCAGGGATATCTAAAATTAAACCCGCGGCTAAAACAGCTTTGTGCGTAGTAGCACCAAAGGCAGCAATACGCGTGGCGTTTTGTTTAAAATCGGGGAAGTTTTGATATAAGGACTGGATACTTGACGGGCTGAAAAAAGCGATAACATCGTAAAAAACTTCTGCCAGGTCGCTCAGGTCGCTGCATACGGTACGGAATAATACCGCGGGGGTAAAATCATAACCGTTATCCAGCAAAAACTTTTGGGTTTCTTCGGCAGCCACGTCAGAGCATGGGTAAAGGAATTTTTCGCTTGAATGTTTTTTCAAAACTTCGGCCAGGTCGGCCGCGGTTTGTTTGCCAAAAAATATTTTACGCTTACGGTATTGGATGTATTTTTGAAGATAAAGGGCAATGGTTTCTGAAAGGCAAAAATATTTCATTTCTACCGGCACGTCAAAGCGCATTTCCTCACAGATCCTAAAGAAATGGTCGGCAGAATTACGGCTGGTGAAGATCACTGCAGTAAAATCGGCCAGGTTGATTTTCTCTTTACGAAAATCTTTCGCCGGTACGCCTTCAACATGAATAAATGACCTGAAGTCAATTTTCAAATTAAGCTTTTTAGCCAGCTCAGCATACGGATTTTTATCGTTCTCAGGTTTTGGCAGAGTAACTAAAATACTCTTAACCTTTTTCTTTCTGTCTTCCAAAGCTATCGTGTAAACTACCTAAATCCTATATTCAATGCCTTAATTAGTATCAAAATGGGGCAAATTTCGAGGGCACAAAGATACACAAATAAATAAAATTTATGAAATCGAAAATTTGAGATGATGCTTACGCTGCTTCTGAGGTATTGCCAAATAAAAATCACAACAACCAACAGCAAAGTTATAGCTAATAGATAGGGTATAAACTTCTCTGCTATAAGGCTAAAACACAGCGCCACCGGTAGCAAAACAAATGTGATATTGAAGTAAGTTAATGATAGCGTTGATATATACTCGCTCACCAGTTTATTAATATCAAATACAAAACCTAAAAACTTAAGTACCAAAAATTTAGTGGCAAAAAGTAAAATGATAACAATTGACAATGTGGCAAAAAGCTGGAAACCACTTATGGTATAATAAACCTTATAAAAACCGGTGGTGAGCAGATACAAAAAAACGCCGAACGTGAACCCGAATAACAGGAATAAACCAATAAAAGTCCAGGCGTTAATGGGGCTATCTTCCTTGCCGGCCTGCATAGCATTCCGCCTGTTATAAAACGACTGGAATATGTTACTCATATCCTTGCTGGCCGTGATATTTATGGCCGATGAAAACAGCAATAACAGAATGATGATAACGATGACCCAGGCATCACGTGAGGGGCGGGTATGCCCGTAGCCCTGTATGTTTTTTGACCGCGAAGTAGAAAGATCCAGATACTGCATCCCCTTGTAAGCGTCAGTCTTTAAAATACTATCTACAAACATATTTGGCCGGGTAGGATCCGGCGCCACAATATAAACCATGTTTAAAGAATCTGACACATATTGTTGGCGCAATGCACTTGCACGGGCAACAGAATCTAAAAATGGCAGCGGGCCGGTAAACCGCGGGCGGATGCGTACACTATCATTCACTACTACGCCCGAATCGGGCTGCTGGGCATAACCCGCCAAACAAGTAGCAAAAACCAGGAAACATAAAAAAGCAAACCCACGCATTTACTGCAAAAATACCTTAATAAATTTAAAACGCCATGTAACGTTATTGGTAAATTATTGTACCGATTAATGGCGGTTCAATGTCAATTTCATTTTTTTATTAACTGCACCAGTTTCTTAAATATCTCCGTATTACTATAAACCCCTCTAAAATCGAGCGCGTGGGGGCCGTAGGCAAACACGGGCACAGGGGTGCCTGTATGGTCATTAGTGCTAAAGTCGCCCCATACATAACCGTTCTTAATGCTGCCATCCAACAACGTTAACCCGCCGGTTTCATGGTCGGCAGTAACTATAACCAGGGTTTCGCCATCGGCATCTGCAAACTTAAGGGCCTCGCCCACTACCCGGTCAAAGTCGCCATTCTCAGTAATCACCTGGACCAAATTATTATTGTGCCCGCCGTGGTCTATCTGCGAGCCTTCTACCATCATAAAAAAACCTTTCGGGTGGTTCTTAAAAGCTTGGGCTACTTTGTTGAACGCCTGCGGCAAATAGTCACCCCTACCCTCTATTTTCGGTCGCACTACGCTATCGTCCATCAAGGCCAAAATTTTTGGTTGGCCCGATTTCAGAAATTCATCATAATTCCTGATTAGACTATACCCCCGCTGCTGCATTTTGTCAATTGCCGATACGCCGTTTAATTTTCGCGCAAAATTGCCGTAGCCTGCCCCTAAAAATATATCGATGTTAGATTTGGCGATATCATTAGCGATGGCCAATTCGTTACTGCGCTCCATATTGTGGGCATAAAAAGCCGCCGGTGTAGCATCGGCCAGATCGCAGGCGACAATATCAGCCGTTTTTTTGCCGGCTTCAAAACTATAGTCGGCCAGCGACTTTAAGGGCTTACCATCGGGCGTTACACCAATGGCCCTGTCGTTTGTTTTTTGGCCCGATGCAAAAGCCGTTGCCCCAGCCGCCGAATCGGTGATATATGCATCTGCCGAATTGGTTACCGAGAAACCGATATTCAGCATCTTAAAAATGTTAAGGTCGCCCCGGTTAGCCGTGTAAGTGGCATATAGTTGGGATAGCGCGATACCATCACCAATACACAAAATGATGTTCTTCACTTTTTTTACCGCACCATCTGTTTTATAGGTGGGCGTATAAGTACTGTAGGCAAGCGGCGCGGTGTATTCGTTAGCCTTTTTGTGATTCAAAAAATCGCCTAATTCTTCGATCTTATCCGTTCCAATAACGTCGACACCCAATCTGACAAGCGCGAGCCAGCTACTTTTGGTATCGGGCGTTTCATAAAAGCGGATCATTTTACCCGCGCGGTGCACACTATCTATCCCTCCTTTGATGCGGGCCAGTTCATTACCGTTCAATACACCCTTGCCGTTCCAGTGAAGGTATTTGCTGAAGGGCATGCTCACCAGGCCAATTTTATTTAATTGTGCAGGCGTATACCCTTTAATGCTGCCAACGTCAAATGTTATCCAATCCGGGTAGTTAGCCATTTCAGCCGCGGGCGGCACCGCACCCGTCATCACGATTGATAACCTGCCGGGATGGCCCGGGTAAGCTAAATAAGATTGGAGCGGCTTCAATTCACTGATCACCAAAGGCAAAACTGCTTTGTAGTCATTTTTGATCTCGATAAGCAGCCTTAAATTCCGCTGTTTATCAATAGCCAGCTTTTTAATCAACGGGTCGGTGTAAAGCTTCTTTAGTGATCTTTCGGGGTCTATTTCTTTCACGGCATGTGCAACCATTAATTGCCCGTTCACGGCATACACATCTGCCTCTATCGACCCGAAACCTTTTTCATAAGCTCTGTAAAACGGGATGCTGTTTTTATAATCGTTATGCGAATGGGCATCCGCAACCGTGTACGTAGTTTTTTGAGCGGAAACGGTTAGGGTAGCTACAGCAAATAGTGCTGAGAAATATAGCTTAACGGGCGATGTTATCATACGATGATATTTTGCGCAATTTACCCTATTCCTTGTTAAATTAATTTTACGTGATTGTTAAGCGGTCGATATTGATTTACAGCAGTGCTGTGGGCGCCTTACCAAATTTTCTCTTAAAGGAATGCGAGAAGTGCGACAAACTTTCAAAACCCAGATCGAGATAAATGGCTGATGGTTTCTGGTGTTTGGTTTCGATAAGGTGTTTCGCTACCGTAAGTCGTTTATCCTGCAACCAGTGCCGCGGCGGGGCACCGAATTGTTTTTGGAAATCGCGTTTGAAACCCGCCAGACTACGACCGGTAAGTTGTGCAAATTTCTCGATGGGGACGTTAAAATGAAAGTTGCTAAGCATAAATCTTTCCAGGTCGATCTTATACGGGTCTGAAAAGTAGAATAGAAAGTGCCGAAGTCCCGGCAGGGCAAGTAATAATAATTTAATTCCTTCTTTTACTTTCAGAATGCCCATTTCGTCTGTCATATCCGCTCCTGAACTTCTCGCGTACGGAACAATAGACTGAAAATACCCCTGCAGAAATTCGTTGGAAGGAATTAAGATGTTTGGCGGGCCTATATATTTCCGGTCTGTCTCGAACTTGTCTTCTAACACAATCTTGCGCATCAGCTCTTCCTGCAGGGATATCACTATGGTTTCATAATTCGCGCCTGGGAGAGGCGTTTTGGTGAGCGTACCCACTTGATTTTTACCGATCAGCAGCATTTCGCCCCCGCTCATAGAAATAGTTTGTTCGGAGGTTTCTAATGTCAATTGTCCTGATACCTGCAGAACCAAGGTGTGATCCTTCCAGAAACAAACCTTCTCTTTCCGTTCGGCAGAGAGATAAGAATAAAAGATCACACCCGGAATGATTTCTGCTGGACTGGTCATTTAGCGTTGTAAATAAGTGCCGCCAAGGATAGCACCTGGTGCAAAAGTAGTGTTTAAGGCGTTCATTTCTTCAGGAGTAAAAACAATATCCATTGCAGCGATATTCTCCGGCAAGCGCGATCTGCGGCTCATGCTTACTAAAGGCATCATATACTCACCTTGCGCATTTACCCAGGCAATTGCAACCTGCGTTGGCGTATAACCCTTATCGTTAGCTAATTGCTTTAAAACCTCCACCTTTTCCAGATTATGAATTAGGTTTTCGCCCTGGAAACGGGAAAAATGATTGCGGTAATCGTTTTCCGGTAGTGGGGCTTTCATATCACCCGTTAATAAACCTTCTGCTGTATTGGCAAAAGTTACTACTGCAATACCTAACTCGTTTGCAGCAGGTAGCAAGTCACTTTCTATTCCACGTTCGGCCAGTGAATAACCAATTTCCAGGGCGCTTATAGGATAGATGGCGTTGGCCTTGCGAAGCTGATCAGCCGTGATTTCCGATACGCCGATATACCGTACCTTACCTTCTTTTACCAGGTCGGCAACCGTCCCGATGATGTCTTCCACCGGCACACTGTCATCCATTCGGCTGGGCTGATAAAGATCAATGGTGTCAATACCTAACCGGGTCAATGAGTAATTAATAAAATTTTTAATAGCAATGGGGCGCAGGTCCAATCCCAGCCAATGGCCATTATGAAAAATGGCACCGAACTTTACGCTGATAAAGGCATCATCGCGCCTGTCTTTTATGGCTTTACCTATCAGCATTTCGTTATGGCCGGCACCGTAAAAGTCGCCGGTGTTCAGAAAATTGATCCCATTATCCAAAGCTTCATGAATTGTGGCAATACTTTCTGCTTCATCGGGCGTAGGCCCGCCCCAGATAGACGACATACGCATGCAGCCTAAACCAAGTTTGGATACGAACGGGCCATTTTGGCCCAGTTGAATTTTTGCAATGTTTTTCATGATACAAATATCAACCTGTTATCCCCATAGATGGTTTCCTTTAAGGCTCAAATAATTTGCCTGTACGGCTCAATATATACTAATAATTTGTCTGCTTCGCAGTAAACCATTAGTTCTGTTTACCTTTGCAGCATCATGGCCGGCATCTATTTACATATCCCATTTTGCAAACAAGCCTGCCATTACTGCGATTTTCATTTCAGCACTTCGCCTAAATATAAGGACGAAATGGTGAAAGCGCTGGTAAAGGAGATACACCTGCAACGATGTTATCTGGATAACGAGTCTATCGAAACGATTTACTTTGGCGGGGGTACACCCTCTGTGCTATCGGCGGATGAAATTCAGTTACTGATCAATACCATTACCGAACTGCATACCGTATCTGCGGATGCGGAGATCACTTTAGAGGCTAACCCTGATGACCTGGACCACTCCAAGCTAAAGGCACTGCGCCAAACACCAGTAAACCGGTTCAGCATCGGCATCCAATCGTTTTTTGATGAAGATTTGGCCTGGATGAACCGCGTACACCGCAGCAGCGAAGCCGAGGCATCTGTTAAGCGCGCGCAGGATATAGGCTTTGAGAATATCACCGTCGATCTCATTTACGGTTACCCCCTGCTTACTGATGTGAAGTGGAAAAAAAATCTCGATACCGTTTTTGCGCTGCGCATTCCCCATATCTCGGCATATGCCATGACCGTTGAGCCGCAAACCGCATTGGCCGCGTTCATTAGCAAAAAGAAACAACCGCCTATGAGCGAAGAGCAAAGCGCGGGGCAGTTCAGTACCATGTTGGATGCCATGCAAAGCAACAGCTTCGAACAATACGAGATCAGCAATTTTTGCACGCCCGGCCACTATTCAAGGCATAACTCCAACTATTGGAAAGGGGTAAAATACTTGGGTATAGGCCCTTCGGCACATTCTTTTAACGGCGAAACCCGGCAGTGGAACGTAGCCAACAATGCCAAATACACCAAATCGATAATGGGGGACGCCATTCCATCTGAAGTTGAGGTATTGACAGAAGAGAACCGGCTAAATGAATATATCATGACCGCCCTGCGCACCAAATGGGGCATCGACCTGGAACAGTTGGACGCTATTGCAGGCGGATCTGCAAATATATTATTGAAAGCCGCCCGTATTTATTTTGACGATGGCAGCCTGACTCAATCAGGGAATTTATTAACCCTAACCCCTCACGGTAAGCTTTATGCCGACCGGATCGCATCAGAATTATTTTTTTAAATAATACCATATTGTACTAAAACAAAAATACAAGTACAATGTTGAACCACCATAAATGTTATTTGAAAAACCAAACTACTCATTTTGGCGTATCTTATAATGTCCTAACAAAAACAAAATAATAATCTAATCAATGAAAAAATTAATTATCGCTGCGTTTGCTTTAGTAGCTATCGCAATCGCTCCAAATGCTAATGCACAAACCAAAATGGTTGGTGGTGCTGCTATGTACCCAACAAAAAACATTGTTGAAAATGCTGTAAATTCTAAAGACCACACTACTTTGGTTGCCGCTGTTAAAGCTGCAGGTTTAGTAGAAACTTTATCATCTGCAGGCCCTTTCACTGTATTTGCACCAACTAACGAAGCTTTCAACAAAGTGCCTAAGGATGCTTTGGAAAGCCTGTTAAAACCAGAAAACAAAGCTGCATTAACTAAAATTTTAACCTACCACGTTGTGTCGGGTAAAGTTAGCGCGGCTGAACTGGTAGCCAAAATTAAAGCTGGTGGTGGCAAAGCCGAATTAACTACCGTTAGCGGTGGTATTTTAACTGCCATGTTAAAAGGCGGCAAAGTATACCTGGTTGACGAAAAAGGTGGCAAATCATGGGTAACCATTGCCGATGTTAACCAAAGCAATGGCGTTATTCACGTAGTGAATGCCGTTTTAATGCCTAACTAATTAAGTTTTAAGCGATGGTAGATCATCGCTTAAATGTTTAAAAGCCCGGATGATCGTCTCATCCGGGCTTTTTTTTAACTAATTTTTAGGAAACCAATATAAAACGCAAACAATTACCTTAATTATTATTTTTGTATGTTAAATAAATGTAAACATGAGTTTATCATTATCCCCTATTGATAGAGCAGATCATATTACCCGTGAGGATTTTATCAATAATTACCTAAAGCCGCGCAAGCCATTAGTGGTCAGCAAAGCTACAGAAACATGGCCTGCTTTACAAAAATGGACGTTTGACTATTTGAAGGAAACCGTTGGCGACCAGATAGTACCCCTGTACGATAGCTCCAAAGCCGATCCATCGAAACCGATCAATGCATCGGCAGCCGAAATGAAGTTTGGCGATTATATTGACCTGATACAAAAAGGACCGACAGACCTGCGCATCTTTTTGTTCGACCCGATAAAGCACGCACCAAAGCTGCTGGATGATTACCGCTCGCCTACCGATTTGATGGGTGGTTTTTTAGACAAATACCCCAATATGTTTTTTGGCGGGCAGGGTTCCGTAACGTTCCTGCATTATGATATAGACCTGGCGCACATTTTCCATACCCATTTTAACGGCCGCAAGCACATCATCCTTTTCGATAATAAATGGAGCGAACGCCTGTACAAAATCCCTTTCGCAACTTACGCTTTGGAGGATTATGATATCGAAAACCCCGACTTTAAAAAATTCCCCGCGCTGGATGGCATTGATGGGCAGGAAACTATTTTAAATCATGGCGAAACGCTGTTTATGCCCACCGGCTATTGGCATTGGATGAAATACCTGGATGGGTCGTTCTCTATTTCGCTGCGCGCCTGGGATAGTTCATGGGCCATCAAGGGCAAAAGCCTGTATAACTTAACCATACAGCGCAAGTTTGATGATATTATGAAAAAAAACTTCCGCACCAACTATATGGACTGGAAAGAAAGGCTAGCGGTTAAACGTGCAGATAAGGCACTGGCTGCGGGCAGGCCTTAACAGCTTTATGTAATATTAACACGGGCTTAACAATTACGGTAATTTATTTCCGTTTATTTGACAGAACTTCGGGCGAAATGGTTATATTAAGGGTAGCCATTTTTACTTTAATCCGATCATTCACAGACATGAGCTTCATCCTTCGCCCGATAGACACCGTCGAGACCATCACACCCGAAGATTTTAAGGAAAACTACCTGAAACCACGCCGCCCGCTGGTAATAAAAGGGCTAACCAAAAACTGGCCCGCCCGCGAGAAATGGACACCCGAATATTTGAAAAAGGCGGTAGGCAGCAAAGTGGTGCCATTGTATGATAATTCCAAGGCCGACCCATCGAAACCGATTAATTCATCCGCAGCAGAAATGCCCTTTGATGATTACATGGACCTCATCATGTCGACCCCTACTGAGCTGCGCATCTTCTTCTTCAATATATTCAAGCAAAACCCGGAGCTGTTGAACGATATCGCCTTCCCCAAAGAATTAATGGGTGGTTTTATCGAAAGCATGCCGTCTATGTTTTTTGGAGGCAGCAACTCCGTTACCTTTTTACATTACGATATCGATCTGCCGCACATTTTCCACACGCACTTTGGTGGTAGCAAACATGTGATACTTTTCGAGAATAAATGGAAACGCCGTTTATATTGTATCCCTAACGCTACTTACGCGTTAGAAGATTATGATGTAGCCAACCCGGATACTAAAAAGTTCCCTGCACTGGAAGGTGTTGAAGGCACCGAAGTTTTCCTGGAGCATGGCGATACCTTGTTTATGCCTACCGGCTACTGGCACTGGATGAAATACGTAGAGGGCGGTTACTCGTTAAGCCTGCGCGCCTGGGATGCCTCCATCAGCCGCAAAGCAGCCAGCATATATAACCTGGCCGTAAAGGGTGGGTTAGACAGCTTGCTGAAAATGGCATTTAAGGCCAACTACGCCCAATACCGCGAAAAGCTGGCCGTTAAATGGGCCAACAAAGAACTGGCAGCTGGCAAACCATATTAGCATAAGTCAACACATCTGGCTTACTACCGTATAGAATGAAATTTTGACTTCGATTTAATCAGACGCGGTAGTGCTGTTGAAGTAGATCAGCAGATCAAAGTTTTCTGCTATGGCGAGTTTCCAATTGGTCACATCATCGGTACCCCCAATCATTCGCATATCAAGCTTTTTATTAAAAAATTGCTTAAGCACCAGATTTGATTGCGCAGTGGCAATGTCTATAATAAAGTTTTTGTAGCGGCATTGTTTAAAGTAAAATTCATAGGCTTTAATTGACATAACATCAGGGTAGTTGACTTTTTGAAGCTTTCTGTTAACAAATAAATTAACGTTGCCGGTATTAAAATCTGTTGCTACCGACAGATACTTTGAACCATACCTTTTACTTAGCAAATTACCTAATGACGGCTGCTTAAATAAAGACGATTTGGCTACATGCCCATTATGCGCCCATATAATTAGCTTTGAATTGCCCGATTGGTTTATCACCCAATTGGCGTTCTCAAAAAGATAGCCATCCCTGTCACCAAATTTATAATGCAGAAAATTTGCAGCGGTTTGTTTCAAAAGGTCAACGTAATGCAGGGTAACCGAGCTATCGGGTGCCGAGCGGGCCGTTTGGTAAATAACGGGCATAATTTTCACTAATTGATTGATATCTTCTTTTTTTAAATTACGGTAATCAGCAATTTCAATATCGTGCAGGCGCAACGCAACATCTCGCGGCAGTACCGGCAAGGCCGCTAAAACCTGTTTAATGATGTTGCTAAACCCTCTTGCCTCCAACCCGTAGATATGCACCCGCTCTCCCGGTGGCTTATCATCATTATACTGCCTGAGCCAGTTTAGCATGATTTTAGTTTCAAGGATGAGTGGAAACCCACCACCATCAAATTTAAGCTGGTCGGTTTTCTTGTTAATAAAATCATCAAGCTGTTGCGTAGCCGAAAAATCGCTTTCAAACGCAATCGACTTATAGCCCAATGTGGTCACCATGTAACGGATCAGCCTGTCTTTGTAAACAAAAAATTCGTGGGTGCCATGTGTGGCCTCGCCGAGTGCAACAATGTTTTTTTCTTGTATAATCGGCCTCAAAAAAGCAAGATCGGTAAAAGGGGCCGCGGCGTCCAGTGTGGCTATAGGTCTAATTACTTCGTTTAAACTATTAACCAAAGCAACGTTTTCCTGCGCAACTAATTTAAAATGCACCAGGCTGAGTACGATAAAAACCGGAATTTTAAACTTAATCAATTGAGCTATAATTTAAAGGCTAAGGTAATGCAAAAAACCTGGGTGTTCATAATAGCAACAGCGGTAACAAAACCTTAACAACCCTGCCAAAATGAAAAAATAACGTTTCAAATCGGTAGGAATCCCCCCCGGTTTATGTATCTAAAAAATATATATTCAGCGTTTACAGTGCCTAAAACGCACTTTTTTTGTTTTTGGCAGAATGGGCATCCTTTTGGCGACCATGTGTTTTTTAAACAGGGGCAATCAAATTACCGGCGATTTTAACACAAAAAACCAATGGACGACGGACGAATTATTGTAAGGTTGGCACAACCTTCAGATCATATTTATGCACAACAAATAGCCGACGAAACAGAACGCTCTGCCATAGCAAGGGGTTCGGGCATCTCTAAAAGGTCGGCCGGCTCTGTTAACGAGAAGATAGCCGCGGGCAAAGCCATCATGGCGGTATCAGCTACCGGCGACTGGGTAGGTTTCTCTTATTTCGACGTATGGGACAACGGTAAATTCGTATCTAACAGCGGCCTTATCGTATCGCCCGGGTACCGGCAAAACGGCGTGGCTGCCGAAATTAAGGAACAGGTATTTAACCTTTGCCGCCAAAAACACCCCGAGTCGCTTGTGTTCTCCATCACATCGGGCGCTGCTATTATGAAACTGAACACCCGCTTGGGTTTTGAGCCGGTAACTTATGACCAGATTACGCATGATGAAACCTTTTGGGCCGGTTGTAAAAGCTGCGTTAACTATGATGTTTTAACCGGCAAAAACAAATGTAATTGCCTTTGCACTGCTATGCTTTTTAACCCGGCAAATAACTAAGCGCCCTTAAATTCAAAAATTTCAAGAAATGGCCTACCAGGAAAAACAACACCCGCTTACCGATGACGAGCAGCTTATTAACGTATTAGACGCCGATGCACTGTTTCTTTTAAAACAACTGATCAGCACACCATCGCCCAGCGGGCAGGAACATACCACTGCCGATCTGATACAGCAATTTATGCAGGTAAGAGGGATTAAAACCCACCGGTTGCACAACAACATATGGGCTTATAATAAATACTATAACAGCAGCAACCCAACCATCCTGCTCAATTCCCACCACGACACCGTGAAACCCAACGAGAGCTACACGCGCGACCCATTCAAAGCCGATACGATAGAGGGCAAACTATTTGGCCTGGGCAGTAATGATGCGGGCGGATGTTTGGTATCGCTGCTGGCAGTTTTCAGCTACTTTTACAACCATCCAAACCTATCGTACAACCTTTGCTTTGCTGCCACGGGCGAGGAAGAAAATTCGGGAGATAACGGTATCCACGCCATACTGCCCCGGATTGGCCCGATAGACTTCGCCATAGTGGGCGAACCTACGCAAATGCAGATGGCCACTGCCGAAATGGGAAACATGGTGCTGGATTGCACCAGTTATGGCGTCGCAGGCCACGCCGCCCGCAACGAGGGTGTTAACGCTTTGTACAAAGCACTTGCCGATATTCAGTGGTTCTCTACTTACCAATTCCCCAAACAATCTGCCTTCATGGGGCCTGTTAAAATGACGGTGACACAAATAAATGCCGGGCTGCAGCACAACATCATCCCGCACGAATGCCGTTTTACGGTAGATGTTAGGCTGAGTGATTGCTACACGCCTGACGAAGTTTTGGCCGCAGTAAAACAGCACACCAACTGTGCTATCACCGTAAGGGATGGCATCCTTAAACCATCCTGTATCGATCATATCCATCCTTTAGTACGGGCGGGTATGGCAATGGGCTTAAAAACCTATGTATCGCCAACCAGCAGCGACCAGGGATGGCTAAATATGCCTTCGCTAAAAATGGGGCCCGGCGATTCGGCACGCTCGCACATGGCTGATGAATTTATTTATATAGATGAGATACGCGAGGGCGTAAACAGCTACATCGGCCTGCTTAAAAGCATGATGTATTGCCTTATCCATAACCCGGCCAATGGTAAAACAATAACTAACCCGCAGCAAAATGCAAACTAAGCAACACACCGGCAGGCACGTTAACCCGGTTATCGACCCTAAGAAACTGGTATTTAATGCTGACAATAAAAAGGAATTTTTGTTGCTACTAAAAAAACGGGAAGACCAGGTACAGGGCATGCTGCTTTGGTGCAGCATTATTGTATTGGTAAGCTACGTGGCGGTTGTCATCAGCATTATTAAATATTACACCAGCCTAACCAGCGGGCATCCCGGGTACCTGGTAGCCCTGCTCACGGTGATCATGGCCTTGCTGGGCTGGTTTATTTGGTTGCAATACCGCTGCACAACCTACCAGCCATCCGCCTCGGCAATGGTGATGAAAGAACTTTTAAAGTTTAAGGCACATGTAGCCACCCGTCAGCTAAAATTGCTGATCACCTATATAATAGGCTACTCGCTCATCGTTGCAGGGTCTTGCTTTTTATGCTGGTGGTATGTAGAGGGCGGGCCGCAAAAAATAATCGAGGCAACAGCACCCATCAGTATAATGGTTTACGCTGCCGGCCTTTTCCTGCTTATGAAACTGGCTTTTAAAAGGCGCACCTACCTTAACTATATCGGCTCGATAGATAAAAGTATTATAGACGGTTTTAGCAAGCAGTAGAAAATTGTTCTGGCAGCACCTAAGGCAAGCACCGTGCCTTTTTGATGGGTGCTTAACCTGTCTTGGCGATTGCATGCTATAAAAAGTGTCTTAGGTGTAAATATTCGTAGCTGCAATTATATAAAGCTTATGTATTATTTGCCTTTATTTAATATCTCCAAAGCTTTCTCTTTAGCTGCATCTTTGCCGCTTTGCAGGTCTTTTATCGTTTTCTTCACCACTATATCGGGCATAATACCTACGCCTACAAATTCTTTTCCATCCGGATAAGTATCCCGCTTACCACAAACGCGGGCACTACCACCACCTGGTAAATTAAACGGTACAGGCTGGCCGGTGCTTCCGCCTGTCGCAGTACCTATTAACTTTCCTCTTTTCATATAATCAAAGGCTACTGCAAAATCCTCCGCTGCCGAGAACGTACGCGGGCCGATTAAAACTATAACTGGTTTATCATAATATATCTTCCCATTAGCCGCCCAATCATATGGCTTGCTAATTTCCCATCTGGGTTCGTCACCAGGGCGTGATGTGTGCTGTAAAGTTTTTGATGCAGAAGTTTTGAAAGACTTGTTGGTCAGCTTACTGATGATGTTAAACCCAATATTGCCAGACCCGCCTCCATTATATCTGATATCAATAATTAGCCCACGGGTCGCCGCTATTTGAGTATAAAGCGAGTCGAAATTTTTGTTTATGCGGTTGTTTTCGAAATCGTTAATGGTCAAGTAGCCAACATTACCAATCGTCTGATATTCTAAAGATTTCTTTGATTTAATATCATGGTAACCCGTACGGGCAGCGGTGCGTTCAGTTATTTTACCCATCTTGTCTTTTAATTGAAACACTATTGGTTTTTCTTTAGGTCCGCTTAGGAGGCCATAAGTAAACTGACGCACTTCCAGGTCTTGTGGTGTTGAACTACTTTGATAAGGTTTAACAACCCGATCGGAATAATCGATTACGGGTTCGTTATCAATTTTTACAATCTCGAGCCCTGGCTGTACCCCTGCCTTGTAAAGGCTATCGCTTGAAACCTCTGTAATAAAAACGCGCCCTTCTATCAATTCTGTACGCATTGGCGGGCGGCTGTAAAATTGTGTACTTAGTGAATCTGGCGGATAAACGTTGGTATGCCCGTCTTTTAGCTGTGCATAAAAATTCATTAGCACGCGGTAATATTCTGCTGTGCTTTTTGTGGTTTGAACTTTGGGAATATAATCGAGGTAAGTTTGGTTCCAGTCGTTACTCAAATGGTCAAAATAAACAAAATTATATTTTGCCTGCGACCACAGCAGCGATAGCCCGGCTATTTTCTCTGTAAGTGTAAGATCGTTTTTATAAGAGGTGTTTAAGGCTGTGTTTTCCCACAATTCACCCTGCATTTTCATTTTATTGATAACGGCAAGATACCGCGATTCGGTACGGATAGATGCAAGCGACGGATTTTTTTGAATATAATTAAGCACCCCACTCGGCTCGCCCAAAGCAAACATGTTTTCTAACGAAGTAAGTGCAGAATCCCTTTGATTAGCCAGTGCATAGGCTTGCGCCATATCCAAATAAATATCGTTACGGCGGGCTTTTAAATAAATATTGCCGTTTGCTAATTCGTTAACGGGTATGCTATCTAAAAATATTACAGCTTTTTTTAAAATGGTAATACCCTTTTCTATTTCGAGGCCGGTGGCTCCTTTTTTCTCCCACAAATCGTTTGCATCAGAACGCGCCTGCTGTGCCCGGTCATAAGCATCCATGGCAGATAATGTTTTTTGAATGGGAGCTGTATATGCGGTACTTTTGGATACTTGCTGCGCTGTGCTCCTAATAAATGCAGCCAGGCAAAACGTCATCAAAATAAAATATCTGAATTGCATAATATAGTTTTTTTATTGATAATTAAAAAACATGCCGAATTCGCAATTCATTAATTATAAGGCGATTAAATATCTATAACAGTTTCAAGTGTTCGTAAACGAACACTTGACGAATGAAAACGATACAGTTAAATGATCTGACCTCAGTTTTTATTAACTTTCGCGCCCTTTTTTTCCGATGGTTAACCCGGCTTCACGATTGCATCGCCACCCTTCCGTATCTTTCCAAAACGTACCAAAGCTGAGTTAACTCATTATTAAACAATTGTTAATAATAAATAAAGTTAGTTATTGTAAATTTAACACGGATTACTGTAAATCCTTTTTAGCTTTACGCACTTTTACTGGTCCTTATTTATGAAAAAACAGGTTTTATGTTTCGGCGAAGTTTTATGGGATGTTATCGGCAAAGAAAAGAAAGCCGGTGGCGCGCCTATGAATGTAGCAAGGCATCTGGTGCAGCAGCATGTTGATGTACAATTTGCCAGCCGCATAGGTGCCGATGAATTAGGGAAAGAGCTTACCGATTTCCTGAAAAATAACGGCTTATACAGCAACCTGATCCAGGTAGACGAAAAACTGACTACCTGCGAAGTAAAGGTAAAACTGGATGCACAGGGGCAGGCCACTTATGTATTCCCTGAGCGTACCTCATGGGATAACATTCAGCTGGATGCAAATTTAATACACGCCGCCAAAAACGCTTCGTCGATTGTGTTTGGCAGTTTAGCTTGCCGCGATAAAGTAACGCACGATACCCTATTGAACCTGCTTGACGAGACCGACGCTGTCAAGATTTTCGACGTGAACCTGCGCCCGCCGCATTATACCTTAGCTACTATTGAAACTTTAGCTGCACGTGCAAGTGTGGTTAAAATGAATGAAGAGGAAGCACAACTATTAGTTGGCGGCAGCAGCGGCGACTTAAAGGAGATGATCACCGAGTTCCGTAAAAAGTACCATACCAAAACGATCTGCGTAACCCGCGGGGAGAACGGGGCCATTATCTGGCACGATTATGAATTTTTTGAACACCCGGGCTTTCACGTAAATGTAGAAGATACCGTTGGTGCGGGTGATGCTTTTCTGGCCAGCTTTATTGCAGGCATAGTGGCTAACAAACCTATTCAGCGTTTATTGGATAACGCCTGCGCCATTGGTGCCTATGTAACTACTAAACGTGGTGCTAACCCCGTTTACATTCGCGACGAGATAGACAACATTAAAAAAAGCCTTACCGGTAAATAGTACTGCGGTTGTTCCCGGTTTTTTTCTTTTACGTGCCTATTGTCATGCTTAATTAACAATTGGCGTAAAATAGCTTGTTTTCAAACTTTTCAGTTAAATAATCCGTTACTTTAAACTAAGAAAGGGTACAACATGCGCGGATTTGGATTTTCACAATTTAAACCCAATCAAACCCCTAAAGGCGGGTTTGAAGAATTACTTAAATTATTCCTGGAGTTACTGAATTATACCGCAGGCGATGCCGCCGAGGCTTTATCGTGGCTTAATGAATTAGATAAGCAATACAACATCACCAATGACGAATACGGCATGGGCGATTTTATTGACGAGCTAAAACAAAAAGGCTACCTGGATGAGGACAAGCAAAGCGGCGAGATGAATATCACCGCTAAAACGGAGCAGAGTATCCGTACATCGGCCCTGGAGGAGATCTTCGGTAAACTGAAAAAATCGGGTAAGGGCAACCACCGTTCGCCGCAAAGCGGGCAGGGTGATGAAAAAAATGCCGAACGCCGCGAGTTTGAGTTTGGCGACAGCCTGGACCAGATAGACATGACGCAATCCATCCAGAATGCGCAGGTTAACCACGGTATAGGCGGCGATTTCATGATGACCGAGAAGGATTTGGAAGTGGAGGAGATGGACTATAAAACCCTTACCTCTACCGTGCTGATGATCGATATATCGCACTCCATGATACTCTACGGCGAAGACAGGATAACCCCGGCCAAAAAGGTGGCAATGGCACTGGCCGAACTGATCCGCACGAAATACCCTAAAGATACTTTAGATATTGTGGTGTTTGGTAACGATGCCTGGCCGATAACTTTGCAGGATTTGCCTTATTTACAGGTAGGGCCGTATCACACCAACACTTATGCAGGATTAGAACTGGCAACCGATATGCTCCGCCGCCGTAAAACGCACAACAAGCAAATTTTTATGATCACAGATGGTAAACCAACCTGTTTAAAGGAAGGTACTAAGTATTATAAAAACAGCATCGGGCTTGATCGTAAGGTGGTGAACAAAACGCTGAATATGGCAGCGCAATGCAAAAGGTTGAAGATCCCTATCACCACTTTTATGATAGCGAAAGACCCTTACCTGCAGCAATTTGTGCGCAAGTTTACCGAAACCAACGGCGGCAAAGCGTTTTACAGTTCATTAAACAACTTGGGCGAATACATTTTTGAAGATTACGCCCGTAACAGAAGGAAGAACGTGAGGTAGATGTGCGGGTTTGCTAATATGCAGATATGCGAACTATCCACAATTAATAGAAAAATCGGTGTTATCGGTAAATCAACCTTAAAATCGGTGAAATAAAAACAACGAATGAGCAAATTATTAAATATAAAAACACTTGGCGAGTTAAAAAAAACAGGCTACGTAAGCCGCTCGGTTAAGGATGAATTAAGGGCTAACCTGATTACCCAGCTTCAGAATAAAGAGGGTGGATTTGAGGGTATTGTTGGTTTTGAGGATACCGTTATCCCCGATCTGCAAACCGCTATATTATCGCGTCACAACATTTTATTGCTGGGCCTTCGCGGTCAGGCAAAAACACGTATCGCACGCTTATTGGTTAACTTGTTAGACGAGTATGTGCCTTATATAGCCGGCTCAGAATTGTTTGATGACCCTTTGGCACCTATCTCGTGGTTTGGCCACCAGGCTGTTGAAGAACATGGGGATGCTACCCCGATTGGCTGGGTACACCGCAGCGAACGCTACACCGAAAAACTGGCTACGCCCGATGTTACCGTTGCCGACCTGATTGGTGATGTAGACCCGATCAAGGCTGCCACTATGAAACTGACCTACTCTGACGAGCGTGTGATCCACTTCGGGTTAATACCACGTGCGCACAGGGGTATCTTTGTGATCAACGAGCTGCCCGATCTGCAGGCGCGTATCCAGGTATCGTTATTCAACATTTTACAGGAACGCGATATCCAGATCCGCGGGTTTAAATTGCGCTTGCCTTTAGACCTTCAGTTTGTATTTACTGCCAACCCCGAAGATTATACCAACCGTGGCTCGATCGTTACGCCATTAAAGGACCGTATCGAAAGTCAGATCTTGACGCACTACCCGCGGTCTGTCGAGATCTCTCGTAAGATCACCCAACAGGAGGCCATGCTTACACAAGATCAGCGCACCAATATCGAGGCTGATGGATTAGTGAAAGATTTAGTGGAGCAGATCGCTTTTGAGGCGCGTGCTTCAGAATATATCGACAAAAAATCGGGCGTGTCGGCCCGTTTAACGATCTCTGCCTACGAGAACCTGATCAGCAATGCTGAACGCCGGATGATCATCAACGGAGAAAAAAATACGTTTGTGCGCATTTCTGATTTCCTGGGTGTTATTCCGGCCATTACCGGTAAAATTGAGCTGGTTTATGAAGGCGAGCTGGAAGGCCCGGGCAAGGTGGCCAACATCCTGATAGGTAAAGCCATTAAAACCCTGTTGCTGCAATTCTTCCCCGATCCGGAGAAGGCTAAAAAAGCAAAGGCACCAAACCCTTATGCCGAAATTGTAAACTGGTTTGGTGATGGTAACAGTATCGCACTTGTAGATGACCTGCCTTTAGCTGAATACAAAAAATTACTGAACGCCGTACCGGGATTAAAAGACCTGGTGAAAAAGTTCCACCCGCGTTTGAGCGAGAACCAGCAGTTATTGCTGATGGAATTCATTTTACATGGGCTGGCAGAGTTTTCACAACTGAACAAAGGTTTCCTGGATAATGGCTTTGCGTTTTCAGATATGTTTAACAGTTTGTTTAACCTGGAGCCGGATGATGACGCCGACCTTGATGACGACCGCTACTAATCTTATATTTGTAGCTTATTAATTTCATTGAATGCAAGGACCTGCGATCTCCATACTCGTTATCATCGTACTGTTAGCGGCCGATTATTATATTTTACGGGGCCTGCAAACGGCCTTCGCTAAAACAAAATTTATAAATAAAAGATGGTTCCTGGTATTATACTGGGGGGCATCTTTTTTTTTGATCACCGCACTATTTACCAGTATTTACGTACAGATGGGCGGCGTTGGCTTACGCGGCGCGTTGCTGTTCCTGTTTTTCATTACCTTTTTATTCAAGATATTTTACATCCTGTTTATCGCGGTTGACGATTTTAGGCGGTTTGTGATCTACCTGATCCGCAAAAATAAAAAGCAACAGCCTACAGCCTCAAAAACCGTTGAAGAGCAAGCAAAAGAAACTACCTTTAAATCCATCCCCCGGTCGGAGTTTTTGATGAAGGCGGGCATCCTGGCAGGGGCTGTGCCCCTGTACCTTATCAAGCACAACATGTCAAAGGGTTTGTATGATTATCAGTTGCAGAACGTAACGCTGTACCTGCCCAACCTGCCTAAAAAGTTTGATGGCATGCGAATCGGGCAGATCTCTGATATCCACTCGGGCAGCTTTCACAGCAAACGCCAGATGCGCACCGGCGTAGAGATGTTGCTGAACCAAAAAACCGACATGATATTCTTTACCGGCGACCTGGTGAACGGCCAAACCTGGGAGGTGAACCATTATATGGACGTATTTAATAAGGTACGTGCGCCTTTGGGCGTTTACTCCATTTTAGGCAATCACGATTATGGCGACTATGGTAAATGGCCTTCACCGCAGGATAAGATCAAAAACAACCTGGATATGATCAAAGCCCATAAAGAACTGGGCTGGGACCTGTTGGTTGACGAGCACCGCCGTATTAAGGTAGAGGGCGAGGAAATTGGGGTATTGGGTATCGGTAACTGGGGCGAAATGAGCCGTTTTCCTAAATATGGCAAAATGGAGCTGGCGACCAAAGACACTGCCGACCTCCCAGTAAAACTCCTGATGTCGCATGATCCTTCGCATTGGCGGGCACAGGTGATCCCGGAGTATAAGGATATCGACGTCATGTTTTCCGGCCATACCCACGGCATGCAGTTTGGCGTACGCACGCCCGATTTTCAGTGGAGCCCTATTGAATATGTTTATACCGAATGGGCCGGCCTTTACCGCGAGCAGCACCAGCAGATCTATGTAAACGTAGGCTACGGCTTTTTAGGCTATCCCGGCCGGATTGGAATATTGCCGGAGATCACTATTTTTACGTTGAAAGCCGCGCAAGACCCATCACTTAAAGCCTGATGTTACTCATGCCGACGGATCATCCTGCCAACAGATGAAACAAATACTCCGGTCTGCATTTGATTTTCTGCTTTTCAGCAATGTGTTCATGGCGCTTTGTGCGGTGGCGCAGGCTTTGGTCACCTTTCATTTAATTGATGCACAACCTGTTTACACCGTAACCGGCTTACTATTTACCTCTACGCTGGGTATCTACAATTTCAGCATCCTTTTAAGTAAGCCAAAGCAGCCTCAAAAATCGCCATACAGGCGGGTAAGGTGGTTCTTTGCGCATTACCGGCTCATGGTTACATTTACCATCGTATCGCTGCTCTCGCTCATCCCGCTGTTCTTTTTACTCTCGATGCAGTCGCGCATTTTATTGGTATTCCTTTCTATCTTGTCCTTTTGCTACAGCCTGCCCCTTTTTAGTGTAGGCGAACACAAGTTCGGCCTGCGCAATATCACCGGCTTAAAACCCTTTTTGATCACCACAGTATGGACACTTAGTTGCGTATTGCTGCCTATACTGGAGGCGCAGGATCAGCACCTGGCCGATATATCTATGCGGGATATTACCATACTGATAGCCAAACGCTTTTTATTGATAGGCGCGCTAACAGTGCCCTTCGATATCCGCGACCTGTTTCAGGACAAGCAATACGGGCTCAAAACCATTGCCGTATCCTGGGGTGAAAAGAACGCGTACCTTTTTTGCCAGGTATTGTTGGCGGGCTATGTGGCGCTGCTGTTCCTGTTTCGCAACAATGGCTTTAATGCCGATTTTTTTGCGCTTACCCTTACAGCCGTATTAATGGGCTGGCTCATCTTCCGCTCTAAATGGGAGAAGAACGAGTACTACTATTTCTTTTATTTAGATGGCGTACTGGTGCTGCAGTATGTTTGCCTGGTAGTTGTTGGTTACCTGTTCAGATAATGCGTGGCAACTATGATAATTCCGCACCGTTTTATGACCGCCTTTCGCGGCTGGTTTTCGGCAAGGCATTAGTTAACGCGCAGAAACATTTTATCCCTAAGATTCCGGCAAATTCGTCTGTATTAATTATTGGCGGTGGCACCGGCTGGATCCTGGAAGAGATCACCAAGGTACACCCTGCGGGATTGAATATGACTTATGTGGAGGTATCGGCAAGGATGACAGCCTTATCTAAAAAAAGAAAAATTGGTCTTAACAACGTAACCTTTATTAATCTCCCTATCCAACAGGTATACACGGACCAGCACAATGTGATCATCACCCCTTTTTTGTTCGATAATTTTACAGAAGCTAATTTATCGCCTTTATTCGCTCATATCCAAGCCCTGCTTAAACCCGGCGGATTATGGTTGAATACCGATTTCCAACTCACCGGCAAATGGTGGCAACACGTGCTACTTAAAAGTATGCTGTTATTTTTTAAAGTATTGTGCGGGGTAGAATCATGGCGGTTGCCGGATGCGGGCAAGCAGTTTAGGTTGCATGGTTACATAACAGAAAGCGAAAAAACCTTTTATGGTGATTTTGTGGTGACGAGGTTGTATAGGAAATCCTAAAATGATATCATTACGAGCGATAGCGTGGCAATCTAAGAGGATAGGCGGATACGCTAAGATTGCCACGTCGCTGCGCTCTTACAGCAATGACACTTTTTCGTAGCGATAGATAACTTAAAAAACAACGTCATTGCGAGCGGTAGCGTCGCAATCTCAGAGGACAAGCGGATAGGCTAAGATTGCCACGTCGCTACGCTCCTCGCAATGACACTTTTTCGTGGCGATAGATAACTTAAAAAACCATGTCATTGCGAGCGATAGCGTGGCAATCTAAGAGGATAGGCGGATAGGCTAAGATTGCCACGTCGCTTCGCTCCTCGCAATGACACTTTTTCGTGGCGATAGATAACTTAAAAAACCATGTCATTGCGAGCGATAGCGTGGCAATCTCAAAGGATAGGCGGATAGGCTAAGATTGCCACGTCGCTACGCTCCTCGCAATGACATGACTTACTTATTTCGAAGATATTTGAGAGAAAAATGCACAAAAGGACTTACTCTCCATTTATTAATAAACAAATTTATATCCTATTCCCCTTACCGTTTGCAGGTACATAGGCGAATCGGGGTTGTTCTCTATTTTTTTACGTAAGCGCACAATGTGCATATCCAGTGTGCGGGTGTTTACATCGGCGTTGTAACCCCAAACTTCCATCATCAATTCTTCGCGGTTAATTACCTTGTTCTTGTTCTTTAGAAAATAAAGTAAGATACGGTTCTCTAAAATGGTCAGCTCCGTTTTGCGGCCATCGCGTATCAGCAGGTGGGTATTTGGCAAATGCTCCATATTCCCAAACTTGTGCGATTCGGCCTTTTCGCTGTTTAGCGAAAATTTAATCTTGCTGTCAATCATCGCCACCAACACATCCATATTAAACGGCTTGTTAATGTAGTCAGATACGCCAAAATTGTACGCCTCTATCTTATCAATGTCCTGCGCTTTGGCGGTCATCATTATAACCAGTTTATCAAAACCCTGCTCGCGCAGGCTGGCGCATACTTCAGAACCCTGCTTGCCCGGCAGCATCCAGTCTAACAAAACAATGTCGGGCTGCTCCTCTAATATTATTTTCTCGGCATCGCTCCCATTGCCGCTTTCCAGCACTTTATATCCTTCGCTTTGTAAACGCTCGGCCACTAAAAACCTTAAGTTTTCATCATCTTCAACCAGCGCTATTTTAATTTCCTTGTTCATGTGTGCTTTATTATCGGTGGGGTATTAATAACTACTAAATTATATAATTATTTAACATTTTCTAAAGGTAAGGTTACCACAAAAGTCGAGCCTTCATTTGGCCTGCTGTTAACGCCAATATCGCCGTTCATAAAGTTTACCAGCTCCTTGCAAAAGGCCAGCCCAAGGCCAACACTTCCGTTTTGATTATACTGGTTCTCGATACGGTAAAATTTTTTGAACACATCGCCTTGCTCTGCTTTAGCCATACCTATACCTTTATCGGCAAAAAACAAGACCACCTTTTGCCGCTCCTGTTTGATGGTGATGGCCAGCTCCTTTTTACCGGGGTGCGAATACTTGTAGGCATTATCCATCAGGTTTTGAAACACGCTGCCTAATAACACCGGGTCGCTGTAAAAGTTGGTAATCTCCTGGGCGGTAAGGGTAAGCACAAAATCGGGGTATTTAATTTTAAAGGTATCAATATAGCCCTGGGCAAAGGCTTTCAGATCAACCGCTTCACTTTTCACACTGATAGACCGGTTTTCCAGTTGCGTAAAGGAGAGCAACTTGTTCATCAGGTCGTTCAGTTTATCAGCTTCCTCATCCAGTATTTTACCGTAATGCCTGCGCTGGCGGTCGCTCAGTTCCGCATCGCCCTTCAGGTTTGATCCTGCTATTTTTATTACGCTTACCGGTGTTTTAAACTCATGGGTAAAGTTGTTAATAAAATCGTATTGCAGCTTAAACACCTTTAGGTTTACATTAAGGTTGCGGTATATGAGCCAGCCAATAAGTACCAGGAAAAAATAAATAAGCAATACGATAGAGCCTATAGGTAAAAAACGCCGGTCTATCTCTTTTTTTAAGTGCGTAGATGCCGAACTAAAGTATAATTTAAAGTTAGCGAAAGCACCGGGCAGGGCAACCTCGGTAAAAATGCGGCCACCCTCTATCTCCAGCGGGTCATACACTATCGGCTGGATGGTTACCTGTTGGTAAAGCTCGGGGTGCGAGTTTTTTACTTTAAGCTCGTGCACATCCAGCAAAAAGGTCATCATGTTTTGATAATAAATGGCTGCCGACTTTTTATTCTTAAAAAGCGCCCGGTAGTTTTTGATATCCTCGCGGCGTGGAATGTTAAGGTAAGTGATCTTATCGGGCTTAACATCATAAAAGGTCTTAAAGATCTCATCCTGCGTGGGCAGGCGGGTGGTATCGCCAATAGCGATGAAATTATTTAGGCGGGCGGCCATTTCTTTAAAATCGTCCTCGTATACAGAGGTAATATCCTTTAAACCCGACACCACCCCGTGTTTTGATTTATACCGGTAAATTGCCTTAACCGCAATGCCTGCATTGTTGTTAAGCTTTAAATTTTGTTGCTGGTTGCCTATCTGGATATCGTAAAAAAGCACCCGGCGCACAAACGGGTAAGTATTAAAAACGCCGGCCGAATAGTTGGCCGCCGATGCCGAATCTAAAAAACCCTGGTAGGACGTGATCTGGGGGATCTGTAACTGGAAAAAATCCTGATAAGGCTTAATGGTTTGCTCCCAAACTTCAATTTTTTTAGAGGCAAATTCGTTCTCTACATACTTGGTGGTAAGCCTGTATGAAATAATAACGGCTATTACAAGGCTTACGGTTATAACCACCAAAAAGGCGGTTATTAAAGAAAAATTTATGCGGTATATGCTTTTAGGCGCTTGCATTACAGGTTATTGCTTAACCTGCATGTTGGCATCCAAAAACTTCTCTATCTCGGCATACATCTCCATACGGTTATGTTCGCTTTTAAAATAGGCGCGTTCGTTTTCCTTTAACCTGTAAATAACCGGTACACCGCGTTTATTCAACTCACGTACAAACTGGTTAAGCTCACTAATGTTGGCACGCGGATCTTTAGCCCCCTGAAAAATGAGCAATGGGCTCTTGATCTTATCAGTATGGAAAACCGGCGATATGGCCCGCAGTTGCTCGGCATCTGTTTCGGGGTTGCCCACCATCTCATAGGTCATTTGTAAAAATGGCTTAAATGCCGGCGGGGCATCTTTTAAATAGGTAAAAAAGTTGATAAGCCCATATTTTACAATAGCACAATTATACGTTTGCGGATGGAACGACACCCCATATAAAGCCGAAAAGCCGCCAAAGCCACCGCCAAAAATAGCTATCTTTTTAGGGTTGGCTACCTTGGTTTTAATTAACCATTGCACACCATCATTGATATCACTCTGTATTTTACCGCCCACCTGTTTGAAACCCGCATTACGGAATGCCTTGCCATACCCGGCAGACCCCCTGTAATTTACCTGGAAAACAGCATAGCCCCTATTGGCCAAAAATTGTACTTCGGCATCATAATCCCACGAGTTACGGTTCCAGATCCCATCATGTGGCATTACTACCACCGGCAGGTTATTTTTATCTTTCCCTTTAGGCACCGTCAGGTACCCATTTATCAATAAGCCATCGCTTGCCTTAAAGGATACCGGCTCCATATCGCATAACTCGGCAGTGCTTATCTCAGGGTTTTTATCGGCAAGTTTGGTCAGTTTATCGGAAGCTCTTTCGTACAAATAGTAAGAGCCGGGATTTTTGTCTGTGTATGTACTGATGATCAGCTTGTTCTCGTCACTATCGCGGTCAACAATATCTATCTCACTATCGGCTAACCTGGCCGAGAGCTTTTGGTAGATGCCTTCTACCTCGCTGTTCAAAAAATGCTTTTGCGGTTTAGCGTCTTCATACGCTGCCAACTCCAACCGGCGCTTGTTGCGCGAGTAGGCCACATCTAAAATATCGGCTTTATCATTAGCGTAAACTACCTTCTCATCCTTCGCGTTATCGGCATTTATTTCAACCAGGGCTGTTTTATCCCGGTTAACGTTTGATAGTGCGTAAAAATAATTTTTATCGCCAGAGAAGGCTATCGGCTCTACCCTATCCTTAAAGTTATTTTTGATAATGGATTTAAATGCGTCCTTATCATTGGTACGGTACAAAATGCTCTCGTTAACCCCGTCACTTACCTTTGCAAGGCGAATGCTGCCATCAGGGTCTGAATACCATTTGGTAACATTACCGGGGTTAATAATGTAGGGTTTTAGCTCGCCGGTTTTTACATTTAAACGCAACACATCAAAATTACCGGGGTCGCGCTGATTCATTGCTATGGTCAATACATCGGGCTGATTGCGGTTACGGTTAATGATGCGGATCCGCACTTTGGGCAAACTCAGCAAGTTTTTAAGCTTATGGGTGGCTACATCAAGGGCGTACATTCTAAAAACATCGTCGGCAATTATATCCTGCGAAAACACCAGCTGGTTATTAAACGTCCACGAATAATCGCGTACAGAGTAATCTTCAAATGATGTCGCCATCTGTTCGGCACCGGTTGCTAACGATTGTATGTATATATTTTGCTTATCTTTATAAGGCTTTAAGTAAGAGATGTACTCGCCATCGGGCGAGATTTTAAAGACACTTTTTTCGGGAGTTTTGAAAAAATCACTTACAGGGATTTGCCTTACGCTATTTTGTTTACAGGCGCAAAGTAAAGCCACAAAGCATATTAATAAAATTGATCTTAAGCGATCTGTACTGAACATAACTTAATTTATAATCAAGGTCAAATTAGGTATTTTAATTAAGCAAGCTGCAAATGTCACTACAATTTTACCCTGTTATTGCGTTATAATAAAATAACGGGAGTTGCTAAATATATAAAAAGAATGAAGTTTTTGTTAACCTGTTTAGTGGTATTTTTTTTCCTTATAAACACGGCGCAGGCGCAGGATAATGAACTGGCCTTAGCCCGGCAGTACAGCCAAAACGGCGAAACCCAAAAGGCGCTCGATATCTATCAAAAGCTCTATAAGCAAGACAATGAAACCTATTACCCGGCCTATTTAAGCAGCCTGGTTGCCGCCAAAAAATTTGATGAGGCCGAGAGCACCGCAAAGAAAATGATCCGCAAACATCCGGGGGTGAATGAATATCTGATCTCTTTAGGTTCTGTTTATACCCAGCAGGGCAATGATGGCAAGGCTGATGCTTTATACAACGACCTGATCAAAAATTTAAAGGCCGATCAAAACGAGATCTCGCTACTGGCCTCCCAATTCTATCAAAATTCAAATGCCGATTACGCCATTCGCATTTTTTTACAGGGCCGCAAGCTGCTAAACAATGATGCCTTATTTTCTTTTGAGCTGATCAACCTGTACCGTTATAAGCGTGACAAGGTGGCCCTGACCGAAGAATACCTGAATTTTTTACCCGCCAACCCGGTTTACTTGAGCCAGGCCCAAAATATGCTCTCTACCCTATATGAGGGCAATACCGATTACGACATGCTTAAGGTAGCCCTGCTCAAACGGATCCAGAAAGACCCGCAGCAAGTAGTATATGTAGACATGCTTACCTGGCAGTTTTTACAGCAAAAAGAATTTGACCAGGCCCTTAACCAGGCCCTGGCGCTAAGCCGCCGGCAAAATAATGATGGCGGTAGCGTGTTTGACCTGTGCCGTACGCTGGTAGCTAACGAAGCCTTTGATGCCGCTATCCGCGGGTATGGGTTTCTGGTAGAGAAGGGTAAGGATAATCCGTATTACATATCGGCTAAGATAGAGCTGATCAATACTGAAAATTTAAAGGTTACAGCGGGCAAGTACACCCAGGCCGACCTGCTGGTTTTAGAGCATGATTACATTGCCCTGCTCGACGAGTTTGGCCGCACACCAAGCACCGTTTTTGCCATGCAGAAACTGGCCGCCCTGCAAGCCTTTAAACTGCATAAACTAAAAGAAGCACAAGCCCTGCTGGAGGCTGCCGTAGCTGTACCGAATGTAAGGCCGGCACTGCTGGCATCCTGCAAACTGGACCTGGGCGATATCGGTTTGCTAAACAACCAACCCTGGGATGCTACCTTGTTGTATAGCCAGGTAGAAAAGGCAAACCCAGCCACTGCCATTGGGCAGGACGCATTGCTGCGCAATGCCAAACTGGCCTACTACACCGGCGATTTTAACTGGGCACGCAGGCAATTGGATATCCTGAAGTCAGCGACTACCCAGCTTATCGCTAACGATGCCTTAAACTTATCTTTACTCATATCAGACAACCTGGCTGTTGATAGCACCGCTGCGGCACTTAAGGTTTATGCCCGTGCCGATCTGTTGATATTTGCGGGCCAAACCGATAAGGCACTGCTAACGCTGGATAGCATCGATAAAAAATACCCCGGAAACCCGCTGGTGGCCGATATATTGATGGCCAAAGCAAAGATCGCTCTGCAACAAAAAGACTACCCTGCGGCTGTATCCCTGCTTAAACAAATAGTTACCGACCATGCCTATGATCTTTGGGCCGATGATGCCGTTTATATGCTGGGCGATATTTATGAAACCAAACTGAATGATACGGCCCTTGCAAAAACATATTACCAAAAAATCATAACCGATTATCCTGCCAGTCTTTGGCTCAACGCAGCCCGTAAGAGGTTCAGGGTATTGCGGGGAGATAAGAATGAGGCTTCCTGAGCTGAAATTGCACAAATTAAAAACAATCCAAAATCAAATCGTACTTTTGCGGCATGATTGTTTATAACGATACATTTATCCTGGAAGATACGGTAGAGCAGGAATGGCTGGAATGGATGAAAACTGTTCACATACCCGCTATTATGGCTACGGGGCACTTTAGCTCGTACCGTATCCTAAATATTATCGACTCACCTAATGACGGGGTTACCTATTGCATCCAATATAACGCCGATAACCAAGAAGCATTTAACCTATATTATACCCATCACCTGTTTGGCTTTCAACAATTGCACCAGGAGCGTTTTGCCGATCGCTTTGTGATGTTTAACACTTTAATGAAAACGGTAGACTAATGAAATTTACAGAAACTATTATACCCGGTGTGGTTATTATCGAACCAAGGGTTTTTAAAGATGACCGCGGTTATTTTTATGAAAGCTACAGCAAAGCTAAATTAACTGAAGCAGGCATCGATGCTGATTTTGTACAGGACAACCAATCCTTTTCGCAAAAGGGAACGGTACGTGGCTTACATGCACAAGCCAACCCCTTTGCACAGGGTAAACTGGTACGCGTGATACAAGGTGCAGTAATGGATGTTGCGGTCGACGTGCGCGTTGGCTCGCCTACCTATGGCAGGCATGTAGCTGTTGAATTGACGGCCGACAATAACCTGCAGCTATGGGTACCACCCGGCTGCCTGCACGGGTTTGTAACCTTGGCAGATGATACCATCTTTGCCTATAAAGTAACCAATTACTACGATAAGGCATCTGAAGTAGGTATTTTATGGAACGACCCCACCCTGGCTATTGGCTGGGGGATTGACGAGCGCGACGCGCTGCTATCGCCTAAAGATCTGGAATTAGCTGATTTTAAATCATTTAAAAGTCCCTTCACTTTTTAACTGCAATTTTTCAAAAAAATATAAAGCGGCACAACCATTGGTTGGCCGCTTTTTTATTTGGCAGTTATTTAAAAAATACTATGCATGCAGTATATTATTTCGCCGGTGTTTAATTTCCCACTCCTTTTAGTTATAAAGTAATTTTTAATTTAATTATCTGTTAAAAACCCGGTAACTTTATTTGTGTAACAAACGTATACGCATAAAAGGCTGGCCAGCTTTAGTTCTATTAACTAACAAATTAAACTAACTAACACACTCACATTCTCATGAAAAAAAAGTTATTGTTTAGAACCGGTGTTGCCACCGTGTTATTGGCTACTGCATTATTTGCATGTAAAAAAGGCAATCAAACTGCCGAAGTTCAGGCTGTATCAAGTACCGGAATTTCTGCAAGTACATTAAAAAGCATCTCAGAGTTGGGTTTCAGTACAACTGATGCCCGTAAAGTTAACGGCGGTTACCTGGTAGAGGGCGACATTTTATTAACAGATGAAAACCTTACCACACCAAGTACAAGCCCTAACCTGCGCATTGCCGAAGAAGAGCAGTACCGCACCACCAACGTGGTGAAAAACCTGCCGCGTACCGTAACCGTATCTGTATCTAATGTGCCTACTGTTTATGCAACTGCTACACAACAGGCCATTGCACGTTACAATGCGCTTAACCTTACCCTTAAATTCCAGTACGTTAGCAGCGGCGGCCAGATCCAGGTGGTTGGTTTTAACGAGGGCCCAAGCGGTGGTTACATCACTTTAGGTTCATCAGGCTTCCCTACCTCATCGGGTAACCCTTACAGTCAGATCCAGATGAATACTAACTCTGCAGCTTATGGTTCAAACCCTAATGTAGGTTACCTTACATCTGTTTTACAGCATGAAATGGGCCATTGCATTGGTTTCCGCCATACTGATTACTTTAACCGTGCCTACAGCTGTGGTGGTACCGCTACTAACGAGGGTGCCTCAAATGTTGGTGCAGTCCGTATCCCGGGTACACCTTCAACTGCTGATGCCGCTTCATTTATGTTAGCCTGCTCAAACGGCGGCGACCGTACGTTCAATGCCAATGATAAAATTGCTTTGAACTATTTATACTAAAATTTGATTTAAGTATATAATTTTACCTTAAGGGGGAGTATAACGCTCCCCCTTATTTTTGTGCCCGCTATTACCTATGATCAAACGTTTCGCCTGTTTTTTGTTTTGCCTCTGCAGCTTCCATTTTTCATGGGGGCAAACTATTGCAGACGATCAACTGATTGCCAAAACATACGCAGCGTCACCAGATATTCAACCCGTAAAACCCGGTACCGATCGTTACTACTTAGTACGGTTTAAAGGCGTACCAAACAAGCAACTACACCTTCTAAAACAAATCAGCAGAAACTATTATGTCGTGACATCGCGCGATAGTCTACCTGCCGATAAAAATATTTTAAGCGCCACTCCCGCAAACAGCTTATGGAAAGCTGATGACGGCCTGGCACAGCTTACCCAAAAACGCCCCGGCACCACCCGTTTGGTAGATCTGGTAATTAAACAAAAAAGCCCGGCCCTGCTTAATGAACTTTCAAATACAGGTGATATCATCGCCACATCGGGCAACATCATCACCCTGAAAGTAGCCCTAAAAAAACTGCCCGCACTTTTAAATAACACAGCTATTGAATTTGCCGGCATGCAACGCCGCGCGCACGAAGAACTGGTGATCAACGATATTGACCTGGGCAGTAACAACCTTTCGGCAATTGCCGATAACTACCCTGCCATTAACGGCACAGGAATAAACGTTAGCGTTAAGGAAGAAAAGTATGACCTGACTGATCTCGACCTGCTGGGCCGGTCGTTCACCTCCATCACTCCATCAGATAAGGTAACCGGGCATGCCACCATTATGGCTACGCTGATTGGTGGTAACGGCAATTCGTTTATTCGCGGGCTGGGTGCTGCCCCGACGGTTAAATTCACCTCGTCTACTTTCGCCAGGCTGCTTCCGGATACCATTACTATTTTCAGGAGCAATAACATCAGCGTACAAAATCACTCATACGGCACCGGGATCGAAAACTTTTACGGTATCGAAGCGCAGGCTTACGATAAACAAATTTATGAGGCCGATACCCTTATCCATGTTTTTTCGTCGGGCAATATCGGTACATCCACACCGGCAACAGGTGTATATAAGGGGCTGGCCAATATGGCTAACCTATCGGGCACATTCAAGCAGGCCAAAAATGTGATCGTAGTTGGCGGTACTAACCGGCTTAATATCCCCGAGGCCTTGAGCTCATCGGGCCCGGCTTATGACGGCCGCATTAAACCCGAAGTAATTGCCGGTGGCGAAGATGGAACCTCGGGCGCGGCGGCATTAACCAGCGGCACGGTGGCCTTGCTGCAACAAGCCTATAAAAAGCAAACCGGTAAATTACCATCTGCAGCATTGATAAAAAGTGTGTTAATTAATGCTGCCGATGATATCGGGCTGCCAAATCCCGATCATAAAACAGGCTACGGCAAACTAAACGGACTGGAAGCGGTAAGGACAATCACCGACAACCGTTTTAAAATCGGCTCGCTGGCTAACAGGCAGCAGCTAACCTATCAAATTACGGTACCTGCAAACAGCAGGGAGTTTAAAGTTTCATTAGCCTGGAATGATATTGCAGCGGCACTGAATGCCCCCTCGGCATTGATCAATGATCTGGACCTGTCTGTCCGCTCCCCTTCCGGTCAGGTGATACTACCATGGACGCTAAGCAGCTTCCCTAATATTGATTCGTTAGTTAAACCCGCTAAACACAGCCGCGATTCGTTAAACAACACCGAGCAGGTAAGCATACCCAACCCCGATGCAGGCGTGTATACTGTAACCATATCGGCACGTAATATTACCACCCCGGTGCAGGCTTTTTACATCGCCTATCAAACTAAATTATCAGATCAGTTCGAGTGGACCTATCCATCGGGCAGCAACCAGCTATTCGCTGCCGAAGATAATTACCTGCGTTGGCAAAACACCCATAACGCAGCAAGCGGCACCCTAAGCATCAGTTATGACCACGGCGCAACTTACAACAAAGTGGCCGACTTAGCCCCTGCAAACAATTTATACCAATTTGCAGCACCGGATGTATTTACCCGTGCTATATTGAAAATGACAGTTAATGGTACGGATCACATCAGCAAGGAGTTTAGCTTATCAAAACCCCTTAATGTAAACGTTGGTTTTGATTGTGCCGATGGCACGCTGCTGCACTGGAACCCCCAACCCGGAGCTACCGGCTATGTGGTTTATACGATCAAAGACAATATCCTGCAAAAACTAACAACCGCTACAGATACGTCGGTAGTTATCCCCGTACAAATGCAAATCTCCAAATACTTTGCGGTGAGTGCACTTGGTAACGGTTTTGAAGGTTTAAAAAGTTTTACCATCAACGCTACAACGCAAGGCGTCGGCTGTTATGTAAAAACACTCCTGGCCAATGTAATTGACGATAAAAGTATCGGGTTGACCCTGAGCCTGGGCAGTATTGTTAACCTCAAATCCATCACCTGGGAGCGGTTAACCGGCACTAATACATTCACCACGCTGGGCAACACCATCATCAACCCAAATGCACTTACCTACAACTTTACAGATGCCGCCCCTAAAAAAGGCTTAAATTATTACCGCGCAACGCTCACCACTACCGATGGCCGGTCTATCTACTCAGATCTTGCAAACGCCACCCTGCTGCAAAGTAACCAGTTTACCCTATACCCCAACCCGGTTACTACCCAGGTAACGATACTAACCGGCGAACAAAAAGATTTTGAAATTAAGTTTTACGACATGGCCGGAAAGTTAAGCCTAACGAAAACTTTTAACGGACTGCAAAATACCGTACCTGTTAATTTGATCCCCGGATCATATGCCTACGCCATTACCCTCGGCGGCAAAACTATTTCTACAGGCAAAATTTTAAAAGCACTGTAACGAAAACCGCTATTTAACACTCTTACCATAGATTTTAACATAAATTAACATTCTATTTATTTGTACGACTAAGATTTTAGTTATAAATTGCCCTTGCCTAATCACCCAATATGAAATTAACCTGTACCTTACTATCTTTCTTACTTTTATGTTCCGTTACCGCGTTTTCGCAAACATCGTTTAACACCAAGGGGCCTAATTTAATCAAGGGTTTAATAATCGATAGCGCATCAAACGCTAAACTGATCAATGCATCTGTCAGCGTTTTACGCGCAAAAGACTCAACCCTGGTAAAGTTTACCCGTGCAACTAACGGCGGTGCCTTTACCATTAATAACATTGGCACCGGCAAATTTATATTGCTGGTTACTTACCCCCAATATGCTGATTATGTGGAGGATTTTACCTTGGACTCTGTAAAGAACCAAAAGAATTTTGGCAGTGTTGATCTGCAATTAAAATCGCGGTTATTAAGTACCGTTATTGTAAAAGGCACTGTAGCTGCCATCAAAATAAAGGGCGATACCACCGAGTTTAATGCCAAAGCCTTTGCAATTGAACCAAATTCGAAGGTTGAAGACCTCCTAAAACAACTACCGGGCATACAGGTAGATAAAGACGGCAAGATAACTGCCCAGGGCCAAACGGTAAGCAAAGTACTGGTAGACGGGGAAGAGTTTTTTGGCGATGACCCTACGCTGGTTACCAAAAACATCCGTGGCGACATGGTAGATAAAGTGCAGCTTTACGACAAAAAAAGCGACCAGGCTACTTTTACCGGCATCGACGACGGTAAAAAGACAAAGACGATAAACATTAAACTGAAAGAAGATAAAAAGAGCGGCTACTTTGGTAAGATTGATGCCGGCGTAGGTACAGATGGCTTTTACCAGGGTCAGGGACTTTTTAACAAGTTTAAGGGCAAAAAGAAAATGTCGGCCTATGGCACAATCGGCAATACCGGCAAAACAGGTTTAGGCTGGAATGATAACAGCAAATTAGGAACCGGTGGCGGCGGCGAGATGAACGAAGATGGCAACATCTACTTTAGTGGCGGCGATGGCGGGTTGGACTCTTTTGGCGGCCAATATGACGGGCGCGGATTACCAATAGCGCGTACCGGCGGATTACATTACGACGATAAGTGGAAAAATGATAAATACACCCTTAACACCAACTATAAAATAGGATCGTTAGAGGTGGATGGTAAAAGCAATACGATACAGCAGCTAAACCTGCCGGGCAATGTGCTTAATACCAATACCGACGAAACCTTTAACAACTACGCTTTCAGGCAAAAGCTGGATGTAACGTATTCTATCAAACTGGATACAACATCAACCTTAAAGATCTCTGTAGACGGAACTTTAAAAAACACAAAGACCAACAGCAATAATTTTGCTACCAGCACCCGCGAAGATGGCAGCCTGCTAAACACCAACGGCCGTAATTTAACTAATAATGTAGACCAGCAGTTATTTAACGCCAGCGCATTTTATACTAAAAAATTAAAAAAACCGGGCCGCACCATTTCATTTAACGTTACTACGGGGCTAACCGATAGTAAAGCAAACGGTTTCCTGAAATCGACCCTTAACCTTTACAATCAGCAAGGCCAGCTGGATAGCGCCCAGGTGATAGATCAGCAGAAAACTGATAAAACCAAAACATCAAAACTAACTACCAACCTAATTTATACCGAACCGCTTAGTAAATATCTGTCGATGATATTGAATTACGGCATTGGTTTAAATAACAGCAATGCCGATCGTAAATCGTTCGATCAGTCGTCCCCCGGCGTGTACAACGTTTTAAACGACTCGTTAAGTAACCATTACGTTTTTAATCAAACGTCAAACATTGGTGGCTTAAACTTCAACTTAAAAAAGGGTAAAACCATCTTCCGTTTCGGATCGGGCATTGCCAACATCCATTACAAACAGGTTGATGAAATAACCGGCAACTTTGCCGAACGTAACTTTACAAACTTAAGTCCGCAAGCCAATTTAAGTTACAAGTTCTCTACCTACAGTAATTTAAACATTGGCTACAACGGTAACCAAACACAACCTACTATTGATCAGTTGCAACCCATCCGTGTAAATACCAACCCGCTAAATGTTATCATCGGTAACCCTGCCCTGCGCCCGGCTTTCCGCAACTCGTTTAACCTGTGGTATAACTCTTACAAAGTTATCAGCGATCAAAGTGTTTACTTATCCGGTAATTATAGCTTTACCACCAACCCTATTGTTAACAATACCGTTACCGACCCTATTTTGGGTAAGAGTACCACCCAGGCGCTTAACCTGCCGGGCCAAAAACCATTTAATTACAACATATACAGCAGTGCAAGCCGTAAGTTTTTGGGCATAAACGTAGGTCTCGACCTGTCATCCAACGGGAATGT
Organism: Mucilaginibacter glaciei; assembly: GCF_014773245.1. Classification (GTDB taxonomy): domain Bacteria; phylum Bacteroidota; class Bacteroidia; order Sphingobacteriales; family Sphingobacteriaceae; genus Mucilaginibacter; species Mucilaginibacter glaciei. The sequence continues at coordinate 57,899 of NZ_JACWMX010000013.1, forward strand.
TTATTACAGTTTGATCAATAGCGAGCTTAATAAAACCAAATCAACCAGGTACAGCGGCCAGTTATCGCTATCAAAATACAAAGAGAAAAAATACCAGATCTATATCAACGCAGGCCCGGGTTACACCATCGGCCAGTCGTCGCTGCAACCACTTATCAATAACAACGGCCGTGGTTTTGATGCCAATTATTTTATGAGCATTTACTTGCCGGGCAAAATTCAGATAGCCAGCGATGGTCAGTACGAGTACAAGGCACCTACGCAATCGTTCAGTACAGATTTCCGTCAGACTATTATTAACGCCAGCATTACTAAATCATTCTTCAAAGGCGAGGGGTTAAAATTATCCATCAAAGGGAATGATCTGCTCAATCAAAACTCGGGCTTTACGCGCAGTGCTTCGGCTAATTTAATTACGCAGAACACGTATACCACCATCAGGCGCTACTACATGCTCTCGGTAGTGTGGGATTTTAGCGGGTTTGGTAAAGGCACGGCGGCGGCAGCACCGGCGGTTAAATAATTTGTAAATTTATATCATCAATAAAAAGACGTTATAGCAATGAAAAAATATCTATTGATCATCATCGCCCTGTTTAGCAGCAGCAATTTGTTGTTTGCCCAGAACGCGCACTTTACCACCCAGGGCACCATTGAGTTTGAAAAGCGGGTAAACATGTACGGCGTTATTAAAAAAGCCATTAATAAGGATAACGAAACCTGGTACACCCCGGCTTTTGAATCGTACAAGAAAACGCAACCCCAGTTTAAGGTGCTGAAGAGTACGCTAACCTTTGCTAACAATAAATCGTTGTATACCCCTGTAAAAGACGATTCGCCGCCTACCAACAGCTGGTTTAGCGATATGCCCCTGGCACAGCAAATCAACATTGTTTATACCGATCTGAACAATTATTACAGCACCACCAACAAAAAGGTATTTGAAGAAACCTTCCTGGTAAAAGATACCGCCCGCAAGATTAACTGGAAGATCACTAACGAAACCCGCGACATTGCCGGCTACACCTGCCGCCGTGCCAACGCCATTGTTATGGACTCTATTTACGTAGTGGCCTTTTACACCGACGAGATCCCCGTGGCCGGTGGCCCCGAATCATTTACCGGCCTGCCCGGGATGATATTAGGTGTAGCCCTGCCGCACGACAACGTTACCTGGTTTGCCACCAAAGTAACCGATGCCCCCGTACCCGAATTAGCCATGAAGGTACCCGCCAAAGGTAAGGTAGTTACCTACGCAAGCCTTAAAACCACCCTCACCAACGTCATGAAAGACTGGGGCGAATACGGTAAGAAGTTTTTTAGTATTTACCTGTTATAAGTAAAAACTAAAAAGTCAAAATTCAAAAAATACTGAAGCCATCAAAGCTTTTTTACTTTTGAATTTTGACTTTTGAATTTCTACACCAGCCGCATCTTTTTTAAGTATGCGGCATTTTTTTGGGCGCTTTGCATAGGGGTTTCTTTGTAATAGCGTTCGCCTTCTACAAAAAAGTAGTGCATACCTTCAGCGATGCCGGCGCGGATCAGTTTGGGATAGTTGACAATACCCTCGCCCAGATCACAGGATGATTCTTCTTTGCTGCCCGCGGGCAGGCGTACCTTCAGCACATCGCGCATATGCATGAGTTTGAACCGGCCGTTATATTTTTTCAGATACGCATAAGGGTCCTGGCCCTCGGTTACGGTGTAGTATACATCCATTTGGTAATAAACCAGCGCCGGGTCGGTATTGGCGAGGAGCACGTTGATCGGCAACTGCCCGTCGACTGGCTTATAGGGGTAATCGTGCGGGTGGTAACCGTAGCGCAGGCCATGCTTTTTGCAGATGGCTCCGCGCTGGTTAAAATCGTCGGCGAAGTGCTTGAAGGTTTCGATGCTTTTTTGCGGGCCTAACCAGGGGCAAATGATATACTTCATCCCGATCTCGGCAGCCTGGGCGGCCATCTGCTCGAACTCGGCGGTGCCCATGGGGTTGTGGTGGGTACTCACCAGTTTGAGGCCGTTATCTGCCGCCAGTTTCTTAAACTCGGTGTTCTTCATCCCCCAGAAGATCCCTTTGTCGCTGCCGTAACTTTCCAGTTGCTTGTAGCCCAGTTTACCTAATTGTTTGAGCGTACCCGGGGTGTCGCGCTCCACATCATTGCGTACCATGTACAATTGGATGCCCATCCCGCCGGGAAGGGTGGGTGCGGCCGCTGTCGCCGCCATGGCGTTTGCCATTGCTGCCGATGCGGTTAGCAGGCCGCTGCTGTATATAAAGTTTCTTCTGTTCATTTGGTTCATTGGTGTCAATGGTTCATTAGTTTATTAGTGTCATTGCGAACGATAGCGTGGCAATCTCAGAGGACAAGCGGATATGCTGAGTTTGCCGCGTTGCTGTCGCTCCTCGTAATGACACGGTTGTTTATCATTCTATACAATGTCATTGCGAGCGATAGCGTGGCAATCTCATAGGACATGCGGATATGCTGAGATTGCCGCGTCGCTGCGCTCCTCGCAATGACATGGTATTTATTTTCGCGTTAGGGATTGCAGCGGATACCGGCCTTGCGCCTAAGGCCTGCAGGCGTATGAGCGGAAAGCCCGGCCCGCAGGGAACGCCATTGCAACGAGGCAAGACTTTTAGACGCAAGACAAAAGACTGTAAATAGCTCCCTTCTTGATTCTTAGGTCTTGGCTTCTTGCTGCTGCGCCTCCCCTACATATCCCTCACCACTACTTCGCCGGTTGTTTTATCTTTTAGGAGCAGCTTTTTTTGCCCGTGCGGAAGGATCTCTTCTTTGATGAGGTAGTACTGCTCGTTGTACACGGCAAAGTCGGAGGCTATTTGGGTGTCGTTGCTGCCGCGCCAATCGTCAATGACTACCTTTTCCCAGGCGCCGCTTTTAGCCGATGCGTAGGCGGCGTCGATAATGGCATTCACCACATAACCGTCGTAAAAAGTTTCGGTGGGTTCGCGGTGGCCGTCAATGGCCTCGAACATATCGGTAAACATGTGGTTGTAGCCCAGCTCGTTCACCTCGTCGCCCACGGGGAAGAGCCAGCCGCTGCTGCTCTCGGCCTTTTCGGCCACGTAACCGCCACCCTTGCCGGTGCTGAACATATCGAACCCGGTGCGCATAAAATTATTGATCCAGATGGTGCCCTCGGTGCCCATCACCTCGTCGCGCAGGTCCATACCGCCGCGGAAACACCAGCTCACCTCGAACTGCCCGATAGCCCCGTTGGCATACTTGACCATGCCGATGGCGTTATCCTCGGCATCGATAGGGTGCACCTGCGTGGCCGCCCAGCACATCACCTCGACCGGCCGAACCTGCTTGCCGATATAGCTGCGCGCAATTTCGATACAGTGGCAACCCAGATCGACAATGGCCCCGCCGCCGCTTTGCTCCTTATCCCAAAACCAGTTGCTGTGGGGGCCGGGGTGCGCTTCCCGACTTTTGGCCCACAGCACCCTGCCCAATGCGCCCGCCTTTACGCTGGCAAGGCTTTTGTTAAATTTGGGGGTGTAGCACAAATCTTCGAGGTAGCCGCCCATTACGCCCGCCGCCTCTACGGCATCCAGCATTTGTTTAGCCTCGTGCGCGGTTCGCCCCAGGGGTTTGGTACACAGCACATGCTTACCCGCTTTGGCGCAGGCCTGTACGGCGGCCAGGTGCAGATCGTTCGGCAGCGAAATCACCACCACATCTACCTCGGGGTGGTTCACCACATCATACATACTGTCGCTGTACACGGGCAGGTTATAATCTTGTGCAAATTGTTTGGCCTTTTTTATATCGCGACTGTACACGGCGTGCAACTTATCCAGCCGGCGGTGCCCCACCAGCGAATCGGCATAGAAACGCGCAATAAAGCCCGAGCCAAGCATAGCAATTTTCATAAGCGGTAAATTTATTATTGGTTTATAATTGGCCTTTAAGATACCAGTAGATGTGCAGATATGCAAATGTGCGGATGTGCGGATTTGGAGTGAGGAGGGTGGTGCGGGGAGCGGGGAGCGGGGTGGAAGGTGCGGGTGTGGGGGAAGCGGTGAGGTGCGGGTGCGGGGGGTGGGGAGCGGGTGGCAACCCTGGCGCGTCTTTGCGAGGTACGAAGCAATCTCCCGATAGGCAGGTACGCTTTGCAGAGCCCGCTTGTCATGGTGAGCCTGCCGACTGTCATGGTGAGCCTGTCGAACCACACGCACACGAAGCAATTTTCAGCATCTGGGCCATTATTATTCTGCTCATTCTAAAATACTGTAAATTCTGATTCAGACAATGTCGAACCCTTAGTAAAGCAACGCCAGTGCCTTGTAGCTACCGGTAGCCCCGCTTTCTGTACAAGCTTTGCCCCCGATGCTTGCCCCCACCGCTCCGGCAAAGGCTTTCCCGCCAATCGGGTTTAGGGGTGGTAGGTCTGTACGTTTTGGCGAGCGGGATTTAGGCGGCTGGCGCACACGCGGCACGCGTGCGCCAGCGGGGGGGGGGGACTCTGCCAGTAGCGAGAGGACTTACTACAGCGAAGAATCTCCATGGTAGTAATTATTTGCTATTGGCGGTAAGACGAATTTCAACAAGAGTTAATAGAGAATCATAAATGGTTTGTCTATTTACATTTATATTAAATACAGCAAGTACAGTGTCATCAAACAAAATGCGGTCAGCCTGTTCCAATTCATCCGCGACGGATGACATAATTACCCGGCGTGCAAGGGGTTGGAAAGCATCTTTGATCGCTTGTTTATCGTCGTTACTTAATCCTGTAATATCTAAAACATGCATATATTGTTTGATGCGGTCACTACTTAAATCAAGAGCACCAAGCCCACGACCAAAACCCATACCCTCGATAATAAACATTGATACAGCGCTATTCACAAGTGCATGGTATAATTCGATATCAGCGCCATTAAGCGGCGTTAAAGGCACTAAACGTTGATCACAGAATGCAGGCGGATCTACACGGCCAACAAACAGCCTATCTCCAAAATTGATAAACATTACTAAGTCTGATAAATTGTCCGTATCCATTTCATACCATAATAAACCGGCTTTGGACAGCTTAGTGATGTTAGCTGCGGTATTAAATTGCCTAATCCAATTCAAGGCACCGGAATGGCCTAACTCGATTAATTCCGCTTCGGTTCGCGAACAGCAAAAAGCCTCTTTTACCGCAGGCATACTTAGCCGGACAAAATCAGATGGGCTTTTCGCTAATGGTCTTATATACTCTTGCTCGATGCCGTGTCCCGCTTTCGGATAGAAAAGTTCATTCATACCTCGACGTTCGCCACGTTTAACATTAAATATGGTGCGAAGCGGAACAAGCGGAAAATCTAATATCCAGTCACAATTGACAAATTGCGCATTACCCCCTAAGCCTAATGCTCTAAATTGTGCTATTTGTACGGGGCTAACACTCCGTACAATCAACGAGTCGTTTTGCGTTTGTCCAAGCTCAATTTGTGCCGCGAGTAACTGAATTGCAGCTTCATCGCTGATTGCTTCAAGCGGTCTGGTCAAAACTATGTATTTTATATCACCGCTCTCCTGCTCGGGATCGGTCTTTTTATCCATGATCAACAAATTTGTAACCACTTCACTATTGTTGAACCATCTACCAGCGCCCGATGTTATTACACACTTAAGATCGTAATAGCGACCCAACAAATTATAAAAATCATCTCCCCAATCTGTTCCAAGCCATGCGTTGGTTATAATTATCCCTAAGCGACCATTTTCTGAAAGTAAGGAATGAAGAGAGAACGGTAAGTAAGCAGCAACGTCTGCTCTTTTTGAAAAGTTAGCCATACCCATGCGCTGAACAATTTGCCGTAAGGCATTTCCATATTGTTCCCTCCCCGCTTGTGCAACAAATGGTAAATTACTGGTTATCGCCTCAAACTGTCCGAGTGTTTCAGAAAAAAGCTGCCCGGTTGATGGGTTTCTAAAATCAATTACAGTGTCATTACGAAGAGTAAATGCATCTTTTTGAAATATTCGCAACGGTACATGCATCAAACCCGGTTTAGCCAAGGCAAATGTGGCAATTTGAATGGCTTGAGGATCTTGATCGCCCGCAAAGATAGACTGTGATGCACTTTCAGCATCCACAGCATTTGATAACTTTAATTCCAACGCTGCCCTTGCGATTGTGCCACTACCGCAACAAGGGTCGAGAAGCCTATCATCTAACACATTACGCATACAAATTTGGACAAGTAAACTGGCCAGTTCAATCGGTGTTGGATATTGGCCACGAAGCTTGCGGGTAGCGACTTCCACTGTGGCTTCCAATAGCCCCGATAATTGCGCTTGGTCAACCGCACCTAATCGCAAGTCTGAAAGCAATCTGTTAAATTGTTTAAGTTGGTTCCATGCTTGTGTCGTGATTACAGAGAGACCTAAACTATCAGAAAAGATAGTCCAGAAATTACAATCTTCAGATAACTGTCGAAATATGGCTAATGCTTGAACAGGTGTAGTTTCGTCACCAATAGTGGATACACTTTGCGCCCTTGTATCGGTTTCCCGTAAAATATGAGCAAACAATAATTTACCTATCCAATTCGATATAACTGCTTTTGCAAGAACTTGTTCTTTATCCTCACCGCCATATTCAGCGCGATAATTATTCCACCATACCACAACATTGTTTCGCAAAGTACTATCACGTCTCATCGCATCCACAAGTGCTTCCTTGACATTCGCGGCATTTTCGAGGATAAGTGCAGTAACACCACCACTTCGGTAAGCCTCAATAAACGGTCTACCCTCTAATTCGCCACGATCAAAAAGATCATTGAGGTAGTTAAAAATATCAGTTGCTAAAGACTCCCATCTTGCCCGGTTTTGCGACACGGCAGATCTAGTAGTAATATCAGCCAGGTTATCCCAAGTTTGCGAGCGCATAAAAAAGCTCGTTGACACGTTGCGGACATAAAGATGAGCATGAGTTACATTCCATAGAAGAAAACTATCCAAACCAAGTGCATTTGCCTTGATCTCCGCATTCTCTCGAAATTCTCTATCACTAATACTGGTATCTGGCATTTTTAATTCCCATCCCTGTAAAATGCGTGCAGTTTCCCGGTCTCCAAATAATAAAACATCGGGAAATAAACTTCCGCCATCTACGCTAACAGTTTGCTCACCGCCAGCATCTTTGATAGAACGATTGTGAGCCGTGGCTAAGGATTTAATATGCCCTATCAAATCGATTGACCACGATCTTTCATTATAGGACGCTGTAGTATTTTTCATATTGTGATAGAGGGTTCATCGTGGATCACCAAATTCACGTCAACCATGCCTTTTTTATTGGGCTGAGCTGAACCGGATGAGGGTTGCAATTCGGAAAATAATGCAGGTGGTTGCTGTTTGTTCTTAAAAGCCTGTTCGACCTCTGCTAAGCGCTCTTTAGCAACCTTTATATAATCAATATTACTTTCCTTGAATAAATGTACTTCCTCGTTTTTTTCAATCCCGATAAACCGACGCTGCTCAAGCGCTGCCGCCACTAAAAAACTACCACTGCCGAAAGCGTTGTCAAGCACTAAATCACCCTCTTTGGTAAACATTCGGATAAGGTATCTTCCAAGCGCAACAGGTTTTTGGGTAGGGTGCCAGACTTTGCCACCTGTCTCACTCTCAGCAGTTTTACAATATAAAGTATCTGTCGGAAATCGTTCACCATCGCTCTTAACTTGCACTGGTTTAAAATCTCCATAGCTCCCTGTAAACTGCGCTTTTCGCACACCTTTGTTATACGGCTCTCCAGGAGACATAACGGGATAATAATTGGGTTGGCTACCATAAAAAATACAAATATCCTCGTGTTGCCTTAAAGGTTGACGACGAGCGTTTAGAAAGTTGGTTGGTTTACTTTTAACCCACACAAATTTGTATTTAAACCATTCTTCATTACTCAATATCAACTTCGCTGTAAATATGCCTTGCGATGAAAGCGCAATAACACCTTTAGGTTTTATAATACGTTTATATTCTTTCCAAAGTTCGGTCAGGGGAATAACGCTATCCCATTTATTCTGCGTTGTACCATAGGGCAAATCGCATAAAATCATATCGACTGAAGTATTCTCGATTTGTTTCATAACCTCAAGGCAATCTCCTTGAAATATCTTACCTCCACGGTACTTCATCCTAATTGTTTATCACTATTAAAAAACTATACATTTAAAGAGTCCTTTTAAAACCCTACTCATTTCAGAAGTTACAACAAATTAACGCATTTTACCAGCTTTTAAATAAATTGTGGAAAAGCAACCAATTTGTATAGAACTTAATTTTGTGTTACTCTAACATAAATGAGAGAAACATAAATATGATATGCGCAAACATAAAGAATACTAAATTAATTAGCAAAAAATAGAGTTAAATACTCGTATTTTTACAAAAATTATTCCAATGAAATTCATAGAGCAACAAGATATAACTCTTGAAATGGTTATTAACGCAGGGTTACTTAAGCCAGGTATTATATTAAACGCAGCATCTGATACTAATATTACTGGGATATTAAATATCGACGGTTCGATTGAGTTAATTATAAAAAGCTCAAAAAAAGTATTCCCATCTCCGAGCGGAGTCGCACGCGCAGTAAGAAACATTAGTGTAAGTGGATGGGTTTTTTGGAAAGTATTAGAAGGAGAGAAATTTGTTGAACGAATTAAATATAAGCAAAAGTACTTATCGTTAACCATTAATCAAATCCATTAATAGAATAGAGTAAAAACAAAATTCAGCTTGCGGTTCATATTAACACCGCACTGCTCACTTTCGGCATTAACTTATTCACCACTCCTAAAGCAATACCTAATTCGCTGCTGATCTGCCGCTGCTTATAACCTTTGGCGGCCAGTTCGGCTACTTTCGGGGCAAGGAGTTCGCGGTTGAGCATGTGGCGGGTACGCAGGTGCAGGCGCTCGTGGCTGTGGCCTTCAAATTGCATCTGCAAAAAATCATGTGGCTTTATAATGCGGCAAAGGCAAATATTGTCTTCGCCATAAGCCTGCGCGCTGCTGCGCTGTTTAATTTGTTTGAGGTAGCGCAGTTGCCGGTCGGCACTGCTGGTGCCTATGGCAAAGGCGCTGTCGGCCAGGTTAATGAGTAGCTTGCTGCCGTGCAGGTCGTCGGCACTGAGCGGTAGGCCGGGGTTGCGCCGTTTGGGGGTATGGGCCAGCACCAGGATAGACAGGTTATGATCAGTTTTAAGATCCTTGAGGTTTTTAATGAGGCGCAGCGCCACCGAGGCGTTTTCGGTACCGCCGCGCAGGCAGCTGATGTTATCAATAATAAGCACCGTGGCGTGTACCTGCTTAATTTTATACTCGATGGCGGCAATCAGCAGGTCGTCATTTTGAGGAGCGTCGCTTTCCACCTGGTAACCGGTGTTGAACTGCGCCCGGTAGAAGTTTTCAGAGAACTTATACACCTGCTTACCGTTACTATACCGCCGGTAAAACTGCTGTGTAGATAACTCGAAATCGATGTAGAGCACCGTGGCGGGCGGGGCCTGCAGGGTAAAGGGCGCAACGGCCTTTCCCTGTGCGATGCTGTGCCCTATCTGCACCGCCAGTACCGATTTCCCTACGTTGGTATCGGCAAACAGGATGCAGAGCTCGTTTTGAAACCAGAGTTCGCCAAAAAGCATTTTAGCTTCGGGCTCGCGTTCGCCCAGTTCCATCCAGCGGTTGCCGGTAGCTATGGAGAGCAGGTAACGGCAGTCGTCAGGATCGAATTTGGTCACAACGTTCTTTGCGCGCCGCTTCGCCGGCCGGAAAGTGGTGCCCCTCACCTCCGCACGGATCTGTTCGATACAATCCGGCCGCAGAAAAGCATGGTTTTGATTCATGATGGGTAAAATTTAAGATGTGTGGTAAAAGGAGCAGTGATATTTAGAGATATTTAGAGATACCGCCGAAATTCAGTGCCTGTTATAAAAGATACAGGATGTAGCTTCCTAACAAATATAACCTATACAGATAATGCAAGTGGTGACAGGAGTGTGTCAGTAAAGTGGTGTTTTGATTTCGCTAAGTAGCTGGATAAGAAGTGTTCACGGATGTTCACGGTGTTCATGCGGTGAACGTGAACAGATTGGATGTGCGGATGTGGTGGCCGGGCAGGCTCACCAGGACAAGACTTACGCACTTTCAGACCAAAGACTTCCGGACTTCTTATAAACAAAGAAACCCGTTATCTTGTTGGATAACGGGTTTAACTTTAAGATTGGGCACCGACCTACTCTCCCACATTTTACTGCAGTACCATCGGCTCTGGCGGGCTTAACTTCTCTGTTCGGAATGGGAAGAGGTGGACACCGCCGATATAGGCACCTGAATTTCTTCAGATCAGTCATCGCTGACTTTTCTATATTTTATATTGTTTATGTTCTTCGTTTAATGGTTATGGCTACTAATGAACCAATGATACCAATCAACTAATGAACCATATAAACAATGACATATTATTGAAAGAAGTATTTGTGCAAAGAAAACAACAGCTTTGTGTTGAGGATCCATAGTCTTTGTTCAACCGTCCATGATCATTGCTAACCATGGTCTATCG
>NZ_JACWMX010000014.1 GCF_014773245.1 Mucilaginibacter glaciei
ATCAATAGAGCTTCCTCCAGTTTTGTTATGAGCCATTTTTACAATAGTAAATTAGGGATCTGCAATATTATACGTTAAATATAACATTGCTATTACATTTTAAAGAATTAATATTAACAGAGAAGTTGTGATCTTTAAACCCCGCAAATTCTCACGTTCCATATCTTCTTAACTTCATGTAATTTTTCAGGAGTTACGCGTTTAATGATATAATCTGAAATTTCAATGATCTTTTAGCTTTCTCGATATCAACCAGACCCATTGATGACGTTGCCATGTATTCATGCTTAAAATTGCAAAGAAATAGTTCGTCTCAAAATGTCTTAATCAATAAAAAGAGTTCTCGTTATCTACTAACGGTTAAATAAGGACCTCAGAAGAAATAGAACAAGCTATAAATATTATGAATTTCAATTCGGTTTTTAACTGCCGCTTCCTTTCAAACTCGCAAAATCGAAGGATATAGCGGTCTGTCCAATATTTAAACAGAATTAAGAAGTAATGTTACGTATCCAATTTATCTATAGCCGTTCCGAATAGTCACCGCTTGTTAAAATATTTTGTTAATACCCGGTAACATCAAAACAAATCTTATCTAAAAGATATTATATCGGCCTAACTATTTTTTATAACATTTCGTTAGGTCATTTTAATATCAAAGCGCAATGCTTAATTTTTAAACAAGGTCACTATGCGACTATTTACAAAAGGCAAAGCATTTGCCGGAATATTATTGGCCAAAGTAAAAGTAAACTACACGAAAAAATCCGTTCGTATATTTAATTATTATTTTCTGCTTTTAGCTATCTGTTGCCTTGGGGCTACATACTTATTCAATCGCCATCCTGCCAGCTTTGAACTTGGCGTAGATCAATCCATTACCATTACTGCATTATTGCTTACCGTTTTGCTGTTTTTTCAACTGGTTAGAGTCAACAAGGGTAAAAAAGCCGCCGAACGCAAATTACAAATCACACAGGTCCGGTTCGATAAAGTTTACAATGCTGGAATAGTGGGATTGCTGTTTACACGTTTAGACGGGGTTGTCATTCAGGCTAATGATTGTTTCTTAAGCATGATTGGCTATTCAGCGGACGAGCTGGCAAAAGGATTGGTGAGCTGGAAAACACTTACGCCCGAAAAGTTCCAGTCGGCGTCCGCTCACGCGGTTGAACAATTAAAAACCCTGGGTTATTGTGAACCATTTGAAAAAGAGTACCTTAGAAAAGATGGCACAACGGTCTCCGTTATTCTCGCTTCCTCACTGCTCGATAGCAATGATTCCGCCGATGCCGTTACCTTTATCATCGATATTTCCCATAAACAACAAGCAAGGGTCAGGGAAGATGAATTGAATCAGTATATTTTAAAACAAAAAGAAGAATTGCAGCGCTTACTGATGAACGCTCCCGCAATGATCTCACTACGCCGTGGGCCGGAACTACGCCTGGAATTCAGTAATCAGGCGTCCAGGGATTATTCAGGCAATAAGGATCACCTGGGCTTAACACCAAAAGAAATCGCCGCAAAATTCAATATAAACACTGGTACGGGGATGCTGGAAAAAGTCTATCGAACCGGGGAAAGTTTCACTGCTAAAGCTTTTAATCTGAAGTTTGACCGCACCGGCAACGGCCAAATGGAAGAAGCATGGTTCGACTTTGTTTTGGAGCCGCTGATGGACGAACAAGGCCGGATCGACGGTGTGGCATCATTCGGGTTTGACGTAACGGATATGGTTAAGGCCAATATGGAGTTAAAGGAGAGTGAAAACCGTTTCCGCTTCCTCGCCGATTCGCTGGCCCATAAGATATGGACCTGCGGCCCGGATGGGAAAGCGAATTACTACAATAAAGGCTGGTATGATTACCTAAATGCTGGCACCTTCGAGGAGTTGCATACCGCTATTTGGGCCTCGATCCATCCTGATGACCTTCAGGCGGCTCAAAGCCTTTGGGCGAAAGCCGTGGTCACGGGCGACGATCTCGAACTGGAACAACGTTTTAAGAATGCTAAGGGCGAATATCAATGGCACTTAACCCGCTGCTGTGCACATAAAAACACGGCGGGCGAAATTGTTTTATGGGTCGGTTCCTGTACGAATATCCAGGATCAAAAAGTGGTACAGGAAACTGCTGATCTTCTTTCCAGGAAAAAGGATGAGTTTTTGGGCATCGCCAGCCATGAGTTGAAAACGCCGATCACCAGTATGAAAGCATCATTACAAATCCTCGACAACCTGCCTGATGAAGATTTTAAGCCTGCAAAGGTGAAGTCATTTGTCGGCATGGCTAATCGGCAGGTTAAAAAGCTCAACGCTATAGTTGATGAATTGTTGGATGTGACGCGGATCGAATCAGGAAAGATGGCATTGAATTACACCACTTATTCTCTTTCGGATTCGGTTCGAGACTGCGCGGAAGAGATCAGATCTTATGCAAAAGACAAGTATATTATATTGACGACTTCTCCCGATATCATGGTTATCGCAGATAAGGTTAGACTCGAGCAAGTAATTGTGAACTTACTGACGAACGCTGCCAAATACTCACCCGCAGGAGGAACTATCTCCATCGAATTAGAAAATCGAGGTGGGGTGGTTAGGTTGACGGTGATTGATAACGGAATAGGTATTCCGCCCTCTCGTCAGAGAATGATATTTGAGAAATTCTCCCGTGCGCACGAAGCATCGCAAAAATATTCGGGTTTGGGTCTTGGCCTTTATATTTCCAGCCAGATCGTCCGGCAGCACGGCGGGGATATAGGAGTATATAGCGAGGCAGGAAACGGGGCAAAATTTTGGTTTGAACTGCCTCTATATCCCGATAGTCCTAATTAAGTTTAAAACAATAATAATTGTTATGGAATACTCCTATAAGTTGTCTTTGTTTATAAATGATTTATAGACAGTACTTAAAATAAAAAGATGTTCAATAATTCGAATTTAATCGATAGGGAACCCATATCTGTTTCTGTCCTTGAAGATATGAGCCAGATAAGAGAGTGGTTACAGGAACACCCTTACATGGTTATAATTGACGAGGATCTCGAAAAAGTAGGGATTGTTACCGCTAAGGATTACCTTAATTACCCCAATCACTGCTTAATCGACTGTGATTTTATAAAACCGATCGTGTCAATGGATCAAACTGCTAATGATGTATTTTTACTTATGAAAGAATCGGATAACAACTATCTACCGGTACATGAAAATCATAAATTCATCGGCGTTATAAGTCTAATTTCGTTAACTGAATATTTTATGCAGCAAATTAGGTAAAAAATTTACCGATCTAATCAGGCCAAAGATGATTAGATCTGCTGATGTAAATAATAGTAAAGGCATCCTCTTAGGCCGTGAAAAGACTGGGTAAAGGAGCGATCAGGCTTAGGGGAGCACAACAGCCCCAGAAGTTTCAAAATGACTGATTCAACCCAGATTTTACGTGATCTGAGCGCGATTTTTATAGTAACTCAATAATAAAAAATAATGCTAAGCCAAAGAAGTAACCAACTGCGATGAAATTGCTGAGCTGCAGGTATAAAATCGCGGTTTCAGCATCTAAAGCATAATGCTCATCAAAGGTAGAAGCTTTAGCCAGTCGAAGATCACTTAACCTGATCTCACCACATCTTGACCTTGGTATGCGGGTAAAATGATCCATTTTTACTTCTAAAAAATGTGCCCGTAAAAGACAATAAGTGTATCCAGATCCTGATACCAAGGTGAAAAATAAAAAAAGTTCACTATACATAATTAGGGTAGGTTAGGTAAGCAACTATCGATAATTAACTGTGGCAGCAACAAATTGAGTTAAATTTTAAGATCCGGCAAGGAAATTAAAATTTATCTTTCTAAGTTGTATTATAAAATCTAATTCTGATTTTATTTGGGATTTTAAATTTTTTTACCATTTATCTAGAAATAATTGATCACGCATTTTCTGAAGGTATATCTTTGGGTATTTTATGATTTTATACGGAAGTAAATAAAAGAGGTTATATGGTTTGTAACTTTTAAATTACAATTAATATTAGTATCAATTAATTATCCATTAGGCAGTTGGGGAAACAATTATTGGACATTTAGCGGATGAGCAGGTAAGCAGATTTGGCGCAATAGTTATCGAAACTAAAGTTTGAAGAATTGATTGTAAACAGTGTCGACAGGACGGCTGCAAATATCTTAACTCTTTACATGGCCTAGAAAAAAAGAGCTTTTGCTAGTGCCTTACGATCTGCTAACACCTGAAGCAGTCGTCTGTCAAGGATTGCAACGGCATCCTTTTCAATGAAAAGATATAGTGGAAAGCCTGGCCGGTGGGACAGCCAATATCATATTACAGTGGTATATCTAATAACTATATGTCAATTAGAGTGGTAATAGATCATATTACAACAAAAAAATCTTATCAAGCCTATTACGTAAATGTTTTTGAATCTTTTGACGATCAAACTCTTCGGGAACGTCTTTAAAGTCAATCATCGCTAAAGTCTTGCCATCTTCCTTATCAAAACTTGCAATAACTAATACGCTACCATCAATTAATTTCGCCTCTTTGATATTCTCTTTGTTCGTTTCTTTAAATATAAGTTTTGAATCCCTGCTCATTTCAGTTTCTAACCTTTGTAATATAACTTCTTTAGACAGTGATAGCGTTTTTTGCGCAGATGTGGTAAATTTTTTCATGGGATCTTTGTGAACTAAATTTTAAAATTTAAAGCCAGCAAAAAAAAACGGGCTGAGAAAATCAGCCCGTTTTCTAAATGATTTGTTAAATTACTTTAATTCAATTTGGCGGGTTGCCATTTTTGCCTCTTCTTTTTTGGCAATATCCACTTTCAGTATGCCGTCTTCATAATGCGCATCAATTTGGTTGTGGTCGGCCACTTCCGGCAAAGTAAATGAACGGACGAAAGACGAATAACTAAACTCACGTTTAGCATACTGTTTAGTTTCCTCAGCGTTTTCAGTTTGATTTTCTACAGCAATGCTCAACACATTCCTGTCCAGGCTGATCTTAAAATCCTGTTTCTTTAAACCCGGCGCAGCAAGATCTACATGGAAGTGATCTTTAGTTTCGCTGATGTTGACAGCAGGTACACGGGTCACCATGCGGTCGTTAAAAAATGTGTCATTAAAGATCGATTCAAAAACGTCATTAAAGCCTGGCATTAATGCGTTCGCTCCTTTGTTGTTGTTAAATTTAACCAGTGTCATGGCTTTTTTTTTAATGTTATGATTTAATTTTAACTGAATAGTGATGTACAAATCAAATACCAAGATAAGGATGCCGAAAAATTTTCAGTTTTACGCTGAAAATTTTTCAGTCCCGCTGTCATTTTTTCAGAGGCTGAGATTTTTGAAAACATCTCTCGTAATGATGCGGACGTTATAGGCAATATCATCCAGCGTACAATGTAATATCTTGGCCGGTAAAGGAATGCCATTTTGTACTTCGGTCAAATCCATGTATAAAATTGAACTTTCCAATTTATCATCTGAACCTTTAAATTGTTCGATAATCGCTATCGCCTTTTCCTTGTCTGATCCAAGATCAAAGTTGCCAAAGGTTTCAAATCCAGATGGCGTTTTCATGTGCAATGAAATTTGAAATTTGGTTTCCATATTTATGACTTTTTCAAACAATGGCAAGTCCTGTACCAATTTAAAATATCACGAAATTAAAGCCGATGTTTAATTTGCAAAAATTGAATGAAGCTTTATCGGATAAACCAATAGCTTCCAAATACATCTGTGGATGCTAAATTATATGGTAATTTAAAGAAAGGGTATTTTTAATTGATTATGTATTGCTGGACTTTTTTTAATAAAAGGTCAAGGTCAAAAGGTTTTGCCATAAAATCGTTGGCTCCAGCGTTCATAGCTATTTGCTCACCATCTCTGCTTGCAGATATGACAATTACAGGTAACTCTTTTGTTTCCAAGTTTTTTCGCAGCGTTTTAAGCACCTGGTCACCTGTTAATACCGGCATCCATAAATCTAATAACAATAAATCCGGGTGTTCCCGCTCAATGGCTTCATACAAACTCAAGCTGTTTTTTATAGGAATGGTATCATAGCCACTTCCCTCTAAAACAATCTCAAGCATATCTAAAATCCCTTCATCATCGTCGCAGATCAGAATA
Source organism: Mucilaginibacter glaciei (assembly GCF_014773245.1). GTDB lineage: Bacteria > Bacteroidota > Bacteroidia > Sphingobacteriales > Sphingobacteriaceae > Mucilaginibacter > Mucilaginibacter glaciei. The sequence continues at coordinate 6,152 of NZ_JACWMX010000014.1, forward strand.
GTTTTGTTCTTTACCATCACAATGTTTTGGTGCAAGGAAGTGTAAAATTAAACGTAGAACCTTTACCAGGTTCGCTCTCTACCCAGAGGGTACCGCCGTGGTTTTTGACAATCTGATCGCATATATAAAGTCCAATTCCCATGCCCGGAAATCGTTGCTGAATTTCGCCAACTCGGTAAAAACGCTCAAAGATCTTTTTATGATCTTCCTGTTTAATTCCCATTCCTTCATCTTTTAAAGAAAATTTGATGAAGTCGCTAACTTTGGATAAATAAACAGTAATTATCTTGTTATCAGGTGAATACTTGATTGCATTAGAGAGCAAATTGTTAATCACTTGAATAATGTGCGATTCGTCAGCTAAAATTTGCTCATTAGTACTGCCTTCAATTATAAGTTTATGGGAATTTGTTGCTACCTGTATGGCTTCAACAGTTTCATGAACAATTTTGTCAAAGTCAAAATTTTCTTTGTGTAATTCGATGTTTCCTGTCTGAATCCTTGAAACATCTAATAGTTCGGTAATCAGATTATTTAATCTGTCTATATACATTCCTGTTTTATTAAGGACTGATTTAAATTTGTCTCCGACTTCCGGTGGTACGATTTTCTGCATCATCTGCACGAGGCCCTTAATTGTGGTTAACGGCGTTTTCAACTCGTGACTGGCGATAGATAAAAAGTCATCCTTTCGCCTTTCTATTTCTCTGCGCTCCGTAATATCTTCAATAGCAATCAGAATACGATTTTTATACTGTCCTTCCAACTCGATACGATGCGCATTGAGCAGCATTAGCTTTTTTCCGATATAAGGAAAATCGTGTTCCACTTCAAACTCTTCAACGGGGTTATTACTTGGAAGTATATTTTCCAAAAGTTCCTTCAAGGCGGGAATATTCCATTGCCCATTACCAAGATCATACAGTAGCTTACCTTCTGTATCGCTTTTTGTTACTTTAAAAGTCTTTAAAAAATGATCATTCGCACTAAGCACTCTAAAATTGGGGTCGAGAACGATCAAACTTTCCCTTACCGTCTGAACTATACTGGCCAGATAGTCTTCACTTTCTTTAAGGCCCTTAGTTCGATCTTCTATTCGCTGCTCCATAACATCCTTTTGATGCTGTAGACTAAGCTCTGCTTTTTTGCGCCCGGTTACATCATTTTGAACACCTATGAAATAATTTACGTTTCCATTTTCATCTTTAACCGGCGACATAAAAAGCTCGTTGTAAAAAAGGGTACCATCTTTTCTATAATTGCGTATATCAACAACGCAATCAGTTCCGTTTTTAATTGCATTCCTAAGAGCTTCCCGCTCTTTCTGATCCCGATCCTCTTTCTGTAAAAAGCGACAGTTGTGACCTATTATTTCATCTCTGTTATACCCTGATATTAATTCAAAGGCTTTGTTACAATATATAATTGGATTATCAGGCAGTCGGTTATCTGTTAAAATAATTCCTGAGATTGCAGCATCAAGTGCTTTTGTTAGAAGCGCGAAGTCTTCGTTTAGCGTATTTTGAGAAGGATTGAATTCTCCATTTATTAAACTATTCAAATTGATCGTATTTAAAAGAAAATATTTCTCATAAACAACAATCTTGCCAATCGATTCATGTTTTATTATTGTTTCAATCTTGTTGCATACGTGGCCTTAAAGTTCTTCTCAACTTGATTAGTAATTCAACGACGAATTAGAGCTGTAAATATTTTAGGTGGTGCAATAATTGTGTTTAACACATCCGCATGCACTCTGAGGGTAAGCTACGCTATTCATCTTAGTGTTCCATAAAAAACAAAATGCTGTTCAAATAGTTGTACTATTTATGGAAAATTACCCTATCACCATCAGTAATGATAAAGATGTACACCACTTTGAAGTAGGCGAATATGTCCATCATGACGAAGATAAATGCAAATACAAGGTATTTGAAAATGGCGCGTATGTCGCCAGTTTTACCCCTGACGAACATGATTTTTTACATATCTGCCAAAATCCCGGCGGGCTGAATGAGGAATTGCTGCACCTTGTGGCTGACCAGATCGAGGCGCACCACCCAATGGGCATTAATGATAACATTAGAAAATTAAAGTATGAGAAGTATTTGGACCGGCTCGATTGGTTTTGGATTGGTAAGTATCCCTGTAAAATTGTATTCTGCGGTACAGGAAACAAGGCTTGACCTGGATATGCTGGACAGTCGTGACCATGCACATATCAAATTTCAGCGAGTCAATGAAAACACGAAAAAGGAAGTACCTTACGACAAGATCGTGAAGGCGTATAAATATGATGACGACTATGTGGTCGTCGAAGAAGCGGATTTCGAGGCGGCAGCACCGGAAAAAACCAAGGTAATCGAGATCGAGAACTTCGTTGATGTCGCGGCGGTCAACCCGATGTATTACGAAACTTCGTATTATACAGCCCCGGCCACAAAGAAAAACAAAGCTTATGCCTTGTTGCTTTCAGCACTGAAAAAATCAGGGAAAGCAGGTTTGGCGCGTTTTGTATTACGCAGCACGGAAAGTTTGTGCGTGGTACATCCGGTCGAAAACGCATTGGTAGTGACGCGTATTCGTTTTGCTCAGCAGATCAGAGAACAGGAAGACTTGGAACTGGATGAGAAGGTGGAAGTAAGCGATAAAGAACTCAAAATGGGGCTGGCTCTGATCGATCAATATACGGAACCGATGGACCTCGCTAAGTATAAAGATGAGTACCATAACGATCTGTTGAAGATTATCGAACAAAAAGCGAAAGGCAAGCGCCCAACTATTAAAAAGCTTAAACCAACGAAAGCTAAAGGAGATGACTTATACGACCAATTGATGAGTAGTTTAACCGCTAAAAAAGGAGCCTGATGAATAAGATCGAGAAAGCTGCGCTTACTGGGGTCGGGGGAACAACGGTTATGACGGCTTCAAGTTACCTGATGTCCCTGCTTGCAGATGAAAATTTTAGAGAGCCTGAACACCTGGAAGTATTGATCGGACGCCTGACACCTCATCTTTCTAAAAAGGCTAAAGTACTGGCCGGCTGGGGGGCGCATTTTGCCATGGGCTTTGTATTCGCTTCCGTTTATGTAGAATTGTGGGAGTATAAAAAGATCAAACATAATCTAAGAAATGGACTGCTACTTGGATTGATCAGTGGTGTGTTAGGATTTTTGATATGGAAAGCGACTTTTAAAGTACATCCCTTACCACCCTGGCTTAATTTTGAACATTACTATCTACAACGCATTCCGGCCCACGTCGTATTTGCTGTCGGAGCAACAATAACCTACAGATTGTTGGAGAAAGAAAAAAAACAATAGCAGATAATATTATCTAACATGGCTGAACTACCTGACCTAACCGTTTTCGCGCAAATCCTTACCCGTAAATATAAAGGTGAGGAGCTTGACAAAGTTGAAGTAACTGTAGAAAAAAAACTTAATGTTCCAGTTGCTGATCTAAAATCCGCATTGAAGGGTCAAAAACTGCTTAACGTTATCCGTGAAGGAAAGACCTTACAGTTACATTTTTCCAGTGACCAGATCGTTGGTCTTCATCTCATGCTACGGGGCGAATTGGTAGAATTGAATAATGGCAAAACACCCAGGTTCCAGGTCCTGGCTTTTCATTTCAAAAATGGTAGCGGCTTCTCTCTTATCGACCTTCAAAAACAAGCTACTCCCACACTTCAGCCAAAACCTGCGGTTGCGCCGGACGCACTTAATATCGACAAAAGCGTGTTTTCCGCTCTACTCGCAAAAAAACGAACCCTTATCAAAACCTTATTGATGGACCAAAAGGTTATAAGGGGTATCGGCAATTCTTATTCTGACGAAATTCTTTACCATGCCGGGGTGTCACCTTTTTCTATTCCGAAGGCTATACCTTCAAAAGACGTGGCCAAAATTTACAATAGTATTCGAACCGTATTGGAAAAAGCCATTCATGATATTGCTGGAGCCAACGGCGACAAACTCACGGGGGAATTGAAAGATTTTATGAATATTCATAGTCCGCAATTAAAAACCACTGCAAAGGGTGAAATCATCAAAACGGCAAAGATTGGCGGACGAACTACCTATTATACTGATGCTCAGGAACTTTTTGTCTAAGCAATAGACCAGCATAACGATGAAGATCGCAACTTATAACATCAACGGCATCAATGGTAGATTACCTAACCTGCTGCGCTGGCTGGCTGAAACGAAACCTGATGTCGTTTGCTTACAGGAACTTAAGTGTGAAACCCATAAATTTCCGGAACATGCGCTGCTCGGCCTCGGCTACCATGCCATCTGGCATGGACAAAAAAGCTGGAATGGTGTGGCAATTCTCTCCCGATACGGCGAAATTAAGGAGACACGAAAAGGATTAGAAGGCGAGCCGGAAGATACGCATAGTCGTTATATTGAAGCATTTATCAACGGAATAGTGATTGGCTGTTTGTATTTGCCGAATGGCAATCCGTTCCCTGGACCTAAGTTCGAGTACAAGTTGAGGTGGATCAACCGTTTGCAATCACATGCACACAAATTACTGTCTTTTGGCCTACCGGTCGCGCTGATTGGAGATTATAACATTATGCCTACGGAAATGGATACCTATAAGCCGGAGAAGTATATTGACAATGCACTATTCAGATCGGAAGTGCGCAAGCTATGGCGGGAACTGGTTAATGCCGGATGGACGGATGCAATCCGGAAATTATATCCTGACATGCGCTTCTACACTTTTTGGGATTACTTGCGCAATGCTTACGGACGGGACGCTGGTTTAAGGCTGGACCATTTCCTGCTGAACGAACCCTTGCGTTCACGGCTTTTATCGGCTTCGGTAGATAAAAGCGTTCGGGGCTGGGAACATTCCAGCGACCATGCGCCGGTATGGATCGAGATTGCTGAATTGTAAACAATTTTATAGCTTCAAGGTTTATAGCTGAAATTACGCAAACTGTCAAACTTGACGGTTATAATGAACATTAGTTATTAGGTGCAAGCGAGAATGATCCTTCAAATTGTTGTTTAGAAATATGGAATTGAGTAGATTTTTAACAGCCCAAGAACGGGATTATGAAACGGCGTTGGCAGAAATCAAAAATGGCCGTAAGCGTAGTCATTGGATGTGGTATATTTTTCCTCAGATCGCTGGCCTCGGTCTTAGTGAAACCAGTAAATTCTACGCCATAAAAGACATGGCGGAAGCCGAGGCTTATTTACTCCATCCCATCCTTGGCACCCGCCTTATTGAAATATCTAAGGTCTTGTTAGAACTCGAAGATTACCATGCCACGCGCATTTTTGGAAGCCCAGATGATTCAAAGCTTAAATCTTCGATGACGTTATTCGCGGCTTTACCCGAAACTGATTCTGTTTTTACGCAAGTTTTGAAAAAGTATTTTAATGGTATTAAAGATTGGGAAACCCTGCGGTTAATTAATCTGTCTGCCGGTGAAGGGTAATTCACCATTAGCTTTTTCAGCGATTGGCATTTCTTAGATAAGTAAAAAAAACTGGAAAGAAATTTATTTGTTAAAAAATATTTAAAATAACCACAATTAGATTATTAAGGGTTTTGTAATAGAAGTATGGCAACAAAAAAACAACCTTATATTTCCCGTGACGGAGCACAGAAAAGCATTTGGCAAAATGTTTTACCTTTTATAAACCCGAATGCAGCCATCGGGCTGGAAAACGTCTATGATGCTATCATTATAGGCAGCGGCATAACGGGACTTACAGCAGCATTGTTATTGCAAAATGCCGGGCGCAATATTCTGCTTGCTGATTCCCATACCATTGGATTCGGAACTACCGGCGGAACAAGTGCGCATATCAATACTTTCGCAGATACTACACATAAGGAAGCGGAGAGCGCTTTCGGTAAAGAAGGTGCTCAACTTTTTGCAGATGCGATTAACGAAGGTTTTGAATTAATTAGGTCCAATATTAAAAATTACCGGATCGAATGCGATTATGAAACAAAATCCGGCTTTTATATGCCGAAGATGAAAAACAGGCCGATCAACTCGATGAAGTATTTTCCGGGGCTAAAGCAGTGGGTGTTGCTGTAAACTACACGACCAAAGTACCAACCCCGCTAAGTATCGAGGCCGCGCTTGAATTTGAGGGGCAGGCGCAATTTCACCCGATTAAATATGCCTTTGCTTTGGCAAAAGCATTTACCGATGCCGGTGGTATTATTTTAGAACATACCAATATAGAGCGCACAGAAAAGGAAGGTGATATCCACATCGGCATCTCTGGAGAATTAAAGATCAAAGCGCGAAAGGTAATCTATGCAACACATATTCCGCCTGGTATTAATTCTTATAGCCTGCGTTGCGCGCCTTATCGTAGTTATGTTCTTGGTGTTAAGCTGAAAACAGAAACGTACCCCGATGCGCTGATCTATGACATGCAGGAGCCTTATCATTATTTCCGGACACATGAGATTGACGGTGAAAAATTATTGATCGCTGGCGGAAACGATCACAAAACCGGCCATGATGATCCAGAAAAAGCGTTTGCAGACCTGGAAAAATATGTACGTAAAAACTACGATGTATCATCCGTTAAATACCAATGGTCGAGCCAGTATTATGTACCCGTTGATGGTTTTCCTTATATAGGGCAAATGCCAGAAGCCTCAAATGGGATTTATTGCGCCACAGGATATAACGGCAACGGGATGATGCTGGGTAGTATAGCCGGGAAGATATTATCTGATTTGGTTCAGGGGAAAGCCAGTAAGTATGAAAAAGTATTTAGTCCTTCAAGATTGAAACCTGTTGCCGGTTTTACAGCTTTTGTACAGGAGAACGCCGACGTCGCCTATCATTTTGTTACTGACCGATTTGGTATTTATAAAACAGATTCTCTGAAAAGAATGCAGGCTGGTACGGGGAAGTTATTGGAGATCGATGGAAAAAAAATTGCGGCATACCGCGATGATCATGGGGAGATATTTGCACTCAGTCCGGTTTGTACACATGCGGGTTGCATCGTCAACTGGAACGGGGAGGAAAAGAGTTGGGATTGCCCTTGTCATGGAGCACGCTACGATATTTATGGAAAAGTGCTGACCGGCCCCGCTACACTTTCTTTAGCCAAAATAGAGATTGAAAAAAGATAGTATAAATTAAATACAAAAGTACATGGAAAACTTCACCATGCTGCAATTCTTTGAATGGTATTACCCTGCGGACGGCAGTCTTTGGAAACATTTAAAAAATGATGCCAAGCGTCTCAAAAAAATCGGAATTGATACGGTTTGGATTCCTCCCGCTCACAAAGGAATGGCGGGTGCACAGGCAAATGGCTACGACTCTTATGATCTTTACGATCTCGGAGAGTTCGACCAAAAAGGTTCGGTCGCGACAAAGTACGGCACTAAGCAGGAATTGATTGACGCCGTAGGTGCTGCACAGGCAGTCGGCCTCAAAATCTACGCGGATATTGTTTTTGACCATATGGGTGGTGCTGACGAAACGGAAATATTTACCGTTCGTAAGGTTAATCCAGAAAACCGGAATGAATTTATCAGTGAGCCATACGAGATCGAAGGGCATACAAAGTTTACATTCCCCGGACGTAAAGGTAAATACTCTGAATTTATTTGGGACTTTCATTGCTTTGCGGGCGTTGATTACGATGCAAAAACCAACGAGACTGCTATCTTCAGTATCCAAAACGAATATGGTGAAGGCTGGCAGATGGTAGTATCCAAAGAAAATGGCAATTACGATTTTCTCATGCTTGATGACCTGGAACTACGCAATCCGAGTGTACGAGAGGAATTGAAGCGCTGGGGCAAATGGTTCTTTGAAACCGTTGGTTTCAACGGATTCCGCTTAGATGCGATAAAGCATATGGACACGACTTTTTTCAACGAGTGGCTTGATTATTTAAGGGCTGAATTGGGCCATGAATTTTTTACTGTAGGCGAATATTGGACCCCTTATGATCTGCCCGCCATGTTGGAATATATCGATGTTACTGGTGGCCGGATGTCCTTGTTTGATGCACCTTTGCAAGCTAATTTGCATAAGGCATCCAATGCTGGTAATATGTATGATCTGCGTACCATATTTGATAGTACGTTAGTACAGGTCAATCCCGCACTGGCGGTGACTTTAGTCGAAAATCATGATACTCAGCCTTTACAATCATTAGAGCAACCGGTGCAAGCTTGGTTTCGGCCTATAGCCTATTCGCTTATTTTGTTGCGTCAAGCCGGCTACCCCTGTGTATTTTATACCGATTTGTACGGTTCATGCTATAAGGACAAAGGTAATGATGGGGAGGAACATGAGGTAATAATGCCTAAAACCGATGAATTAGAAAAATTATTATTTGTACGAAAGGAACTTGCTTACGGTGAGCAGCGTGACTATTTTGATCACTTTAACTGCATCGGCTGGACAAGAAGCGGCGACGAAAAACACCATAATTCAGGATGCGCGGTATTGATCTCCAACGGCGACAGCGGAAACAAACGAATGGAGGTCGGCTCGAATTTGGCTGGGAAGACTTTCGTTGATGCGTTAAAAAAAATCAATGAGGAAATCATAATCGGTGATGACGGTTGGGCTGAATTTAAAGTAAACGCCGGCTCTGTCTCGGTATGGGTATTGAAATAAGTTACCCGTTATTATGGCGCGGCGGATGAGAATGTATTCGGCGCGTGTTTTTCCGTCCGGGAAATAGTGACCGCTTCGCAAAAATTATAAGCTATTAAAAATAAGATCTAAACTATCAACGTCGCTACCGAATTACTTACCCTTTAACTAAAATGCAATGATCGTTAACTATACAGAAGGAGGCTGGGAAGTCATTACGCAAAGGGCACACGGGTTACTTGCCGCACAGATCGCTATGCAATGGCAACATTCGGTCAGGACTGAACACTGGATAGAAACTTTGCTGGCCATTGCCGAACATGATGATGCGCAGATAGAACTGGAACGGGATAATCTGCTGACACCGCAGGGCGGACCTGTCAACTTTAAAATGAAAGTATTTGAGGAGCGGCATTGCACGGAAACCATGGATTTCGCTTTGTCCAAAAGTCGCTATATCGCTTTGCTGTGTTCTATGCATCTCGAATTTGTTTATGGCGCAGCATGTGAAGAAAATCCAAAAGCCGCTCAATTCATGAGAGAACAGAAGTTGCTGCAAAAACACTGGAGAAAAGAATTAAAACTGACGACTGTTGAAGCACAGCGGGACTACCGGCTGCTGGAGTGGTGCGATGCTTTATCATTGTTACTTTGCCAGCATGAGAACCAGCCCGAAGGTCGTGGCATCGAAATCAGCAACGGCCCGGACGAGAAAGAATATCGGTTAATACAAGCGGCCTCCGATACGTTAACCATCGATCCCTGGCCATTTGAAACAAATCAATTCGAGCTTTATTTTGAAACCAGGTTGATACCGCAATTAGCCTTTAAAGACGCAGAGGAATTTCGCGCTGCTTTTCGAAACGCATCTGTCAGTGAAAAACGATGGTTGTTCAAAAAGAAAGCCGCTTAAAAAAGCGGCTTTCATCAAAACTATAATAATTATTAGAATTATTTCAGGTTGGTTTGAATTTTCAAGATCTCGTCCAAATGGTGCTTGACGACCGGTGCAGTTTTGGCTGCAAAGGCTTTCAGATCGGAGTCCTTGCCGTTTGATGCTTCTGATTGCATGAGCGCTAATGTTTTTTTATGGCCTTCGACCATTACTGCTACATAACCTTTATCGAAATCTTTACCACTTAATTTGCTCAGACTGTCGCTCTTAGCTTGGTGCTCAGCATCTAAAGTTGCCGGCAGAATGATGTTCTTAGCTTTAGCGATGCTCATCAGTTCAGCGTTTGCCTTGCCATGATCCATAACCATCATGTTCCCAAAATCTTTGACCTGGCTGTCAATGGCTTTGGAAGCTGCCATCTTACCTAAGGCTACTTCCGCCATTCCGCCAACAGCGGCTTTGGCCGCAAATGTGGTGTCGGTCATCACCACGGCCGATGAATCAGTTTTAACAGTAGTCACCGTACTACTGTCTGTTTTGATAGCCGTGCTATCAGAACTGGAAGCACTCTTGTTCCCTGAACACGCTTGCATCAGACCCGCGGCTGCAAGCGTAACAAAAAATAAATTGAATTTTTTCATTTGTAATTGTTTTTTTGATTTAACAGTTAAATAAAGCATTGGTTTCAGCAACCGCCATCGAAACAGTGGTTGCTAAGACTTTCTTAATCTTCAGCGCGTTCTGTGCTGGCTTCGTAATTCACATGATTTTCTGCTATTTGGGTCAGTAATGCATCAGCTGTTTTCTCTTCGTCAATAGTCATTACCAACAATTCGGCGATCTCGTAATAGCCCAATGTTTTGGCCAGGCTGATCATGCCACCATAAGAAGCAATCTCGTAGTGCTCGGCTTTTTGTCCTGCGAATATCAAACCAACATCACGTTGGGCGGTGCCTTCTTCAGTATTACTGATGATCTCATCGCCTTCGTCAACAATGCCCGACATGGCATCGCACTTAGTAGTTTCGGGTTCTAAACCCAGTATACCAAAGATCTGTTCCAATCTGCTCACGTGGGTTTCCGTTTGAGCCAGGTGATCGGTAAAAGCCGTTTTCAGTTCCGGTGAAGTAGCAGCTTCTGCCATATCGGGCAATGTATCCACCAATTCTCTTTCAGCCCAAAGCAAGTCTTTTAGCTCGTTCACAAAAAATTCCATTAATTTAGAATTACCGTTTGATGCGGTTTGTTCCTCTTGCCATTCCTCTTCCTGCTCAATACTTTCAGGTTCTGGCGCATAAGCAGTTTGTGATCCGAATTCATTAGCCGCACTGTCGTAAGATGGTTGCGCTGTAAATTGATCTTGTTGTTCCTGATAAGCCGGTTCGTTTGAATCTACCTTTTCATCATTATCATAGTTATCATCCGAGGTTTCCACCTGATCACGTAGTGACTTGATCAGATCATGGCCTTCGGTAATACCTTGTTGCTGTATTTGTAAAACCTGCACCAGTTCCGGATTTAATTCATTCTCCGGGTCAAGGGCATCACGGTAAGCAGCTTTCGCAGCATCTTCGCCGCGTTCGCACTCGTTTAATATGGCCAAAAGATCGCTGCCGGTAAACGTCGCTTTGATATCTATCCAGGCACGGTGCAGGTCACCTGAAGTGCTGGTGCCTTCGGCAGGCTCGCCGCCATATTGCTGCGCGATATCGGTGAGTTCAACTACATACTGCTGGCTTTCGCCGGCCAATTTATTGAACAAGGCGATCAATCCATTGTCGTCGCCTTCCAGGTCAGTGCCTGCTTTTTCGAATCCCGCTACGCGGTCATTGTTAATTTTGATCAGATCGTTGATCACATCGATTGCTTTTTCAGAGATTTCCATAGGTATTTGATTTTGTTGTGGTTCGTTTAAATGATTCAGTTTGTTGACAATCTGTGCCGCATGCTCGGCTCGGACTTCCGCTAAAATGGGCGATTCATTGCTCAAGTCCGTTACGCATTCTAATTGTATCTGGTCAGCAGGTAAAGTTGTGGTTTCACCATTATCCAGTTTAAGTACTACTTTATCGCCAAAAGTGGTTAACACCTCACCTGATCCTTCGGGCGAAGTGATGCGTTGTCCGGTATTCATTTGTTTAATAGGTACTCCATTGCGCCACGCCTTTCGGCTCGGCTTGTTTCACTTCTTCGCTTTTAATCGCGCTCATATCTTTGTCCAGTTTCTCGCTGGCTTTCAACTCTTTGCTGTAATCTTCCGGTAGCTTGGTTTGGCCTTCTGTTTCCTTTACTTGTTGTAATGGGTTTTCTACATAAATAAAGTCTTTGCCCATTCCTTTGATCTCGCCTTCATTCCAGGGGCCACGAACCGTTCCGTCTGACAGGTTATATACATTTTGCAAGTAACGAGGGTCGGCTGCTAATACACCTGGAGGGAAATTTGGTTGAATGCTGTTCAATGCAGCCTCGAACATCTTATAATGGGTTACCTCACGGGTCATCAAAAACGATAAGGTTTCGTGGATATACGGGTCATCTGTGAATTTCATCAGGTGTTCGTAAACCAGTTTCGCCCGCGACTCAGAAGCAAGGTTTGTACGTAGGTCAACGGTTAGGTCACCATTGGAGTTTATATAGGACGCACACCAGGGGATGCCCTGGCTGTTCCGCGGTGTCGGACCACCGCCTGTAATGATGGGGAATTGCGGGTTGGCAGATAGGGCCGAATGGATCACGTTTTCCTTAGCCGCTTTGCCGTTCATGGCAACCATGATCTCGCTTTGTTCAGCTGCGTCTTTGAGGTCGCCATTCACCCCTTTTAGCAGCATCTGAATAGTAGCACCAACAATCTCCAGGTGGCTGAACTCCTCAGTAGCGATATCCATCAGCATATCATATTTGTCCGGGTGTGGCTGCTTGGCCCCGAAAGCCTGTGTAAAATACTGCATCGCAGCAGCCAATTCGCCGTTTTCGCCGCCGAATTGCTCTAATAATAAATTGGCAAAACGCGGGTCAGGGCGGGATACCCTGGCATTGAACTGTAAGTCTTTTACATGGTGAAACATAGTGGTGATTTTTAAATGGTGAACTTTTGCCTGTGCAATTTTTAGACCAAAACCACTCTTTGAATTAAAGAAATAATTTTTAAAGAAAATTGAAACAATTAATAATCAGCATAGTTAATGTCTTACGTTTTTTTACTGGTGCTATCCGACGGGTTCCAGGTGTAAGGAATTTGTTTAACAATAATCTTTTTTACAATGGATGCAATATCACCCTGGGCCGCAGTGGTCAGGACCTTATTTCACGAGCAAGATCTGCCAGCCATATTTACGGAAGAGATCGCAGGCTACACAGTTAACGTTCATACTTTAAACAATTCGCTTTGGATTGCCGTGACCTGTCCGAAAGGAATGCAGGTTGTGCTGCGCCCGGCTTATGCCCCTAACGATCATTTACAATTAGGAAAAACAACCCTTCAGGAAGACGGTATCATTATTCATCTTTCGGCCACCATCGGGCATTGTCGGGTCACGCTGCAATTTCCTGATAAGACCAAGCCCTTAATCCGGTATACAACATCCTTTAAAGCCAATGATTCCTTGTTAGTGCCCTTCTGGCCGCGGGACCTGGTCATCACCGGGCCGGCTGAAAGCAATATAAAGCCAAAAGGCACGATTCACATCAGTCAGGTCGGGACACGTTCGGGATTACAATATATCAGTTTAGATCAGCCAAAATCAGGCGCTTTGCTATATTTTCAAAACCTGACCGCCTTAAACGATTATGCGCAGGCGACCGAAACCTCACTGGGAAATGTGGTTGGCGGGAACTGGCCGGAACTAGGCTTTGCGTTGCCGCCTACGCTGAAAGACAAACCCATACCCGCGCAACAGGAACTGGTACTTTCCGATGCCTTTATTGCGTTCAGCCCTGACCAACCAAAAAATGAAATGGATCTGGCCAAACAGTTCCTTAATTTATTAGCAGACATCTATTTGGTGATGCCGAAGCCAACTACAGAGTATTATAGCTGGCTGGATATGGTGGATAAAGGACTGCATGACATGGAATTTAGCCACGGCTGCTGGTCGCATGGGGCGGAGCAGGATTACCTCAATGCTTATGTAGCTGATTACCAAACGCCGCCGGAACTAATGGTACAGCTTGCCGTCTTAATGCCGTTAACTGACTATTATGATTGGTGTCAAACCGACCTGCCGGCAATTCAAAAGATTCAAAACGGATTGGATGCATTCTACAGTAAAGATTTGAAAACCGTGATGCGTTTCCTGCCCGCTCTGGCGAATGATTTGAGCGGTGATGAGGAGCAGTTACACCCCAACGTGATGGATTCATGGTATTTGCACCACCCTTTATTAAATCTGGGCAGATTGGCCATACGCGGGGATAAACAAGGAAAAAAACTATTTTTAGATTCACTGGATTTTACGATTAAAGTCGCCCGCCATTTTAATTACGAATGGCCGGTGATGTATAATATGGAAACGCTGGAAGTAGTTAAAGCGGAAACTCAGCCTGGTAAAGGCGGCGAAAAAGACGTGGCTGGCTTATATGCTTTGGTAATGCTTCATGCCTGGCAGTTAACCAACGAAGGCAAATACCTTTTGGAAGCTAAAAAAGCGGCTAAAACTTTGCAAGGAAAAGGCTTTGAACTTTTTTATCAGGCTAATAATACAGCTTTCGGTGCTAATGCTATGCTATGGTTATATAAAGAAACAAAGGAAAACGTGTACCTGGACTTGGCTTATCTATGCCTGGCCAACATTTTTAAGAACTTTCAGCTTTGGGATTGTAATTATGGTTACGCAAAGGATTATCCTACCTTCTTTGCTTTATTTCCGTTGAACGATGCACCATATACCGCTGCTTATGAGGAGCAGGAAGTTTTTGCAGCCCTCCATAATTTCCTGTTGTACGCAGAAGATGAAGAAATTCTGCCATCGGTAAATTTATTACTACCCGAGTTTATAAAATATATTTTACATCGGGCGCCGTATTATTATCCGCCGAACCTGCCAAAGGAAATGCTTTCTGAAGAAATTAAAACCGGTCAGGTCGATCATAAACTTTGGATCGCAATTGAAGATATTCATGACGGCTGGGAGCAATCCGGTACAGTAGGACAGGAAGTATACGGTGCCGGGGTGGCTTTTGGTATTATTCCGCGACACTTCTATAAACTATATGGCGAAGACTTTATGATCTATCTCGATTACCCGACCGCAGCCCATCAACAACGCAAGGGTAAACTCAGTTTTAAAGTTAAAGGGGATAAACGCTTAAGTTGTCGGATGCTTATTGTTAAAAAAAATAATAAAACCTTATCTGCTATTACAGTTGAAGGTGAAGCCGGCGAATTACAAGGCAAACTTAGAAAGGATGGGCATATCGAGTACGCCATCAATGGTGACCAAAAAATCAATTTAAACTGGAAGTCATAATTTTGGAATGGAAATTGTATTTAATCTCAATAAATTAATAGAGTATATTAATAAAATTCAAACAAGAAATGGCAACTAATACAACTAAGAAGGCGGTTGCAGCAGCTGCAAGCCGTACACCAGAAGCAGAAAGCGCTTTGAAAGAATTATTTGTTGACGAGATCAAAGATATTTATTGGGCTGAAAAACATTTGGCGGCAGCATTGCCTAAAATGATTAAGGGCGCAACTTCAGAAGATCTGAAACAAACGATTACTACCCACCTTGAAGAAACTAAAAACCAAATTATTCGTCTTGAAAGTGTGTTCGCTTCCATCGGTGAAAAAGCCGTTGCTAAAAAATGTCTCGCAATGGAAGGCTTATTGAAAGAGGCCACCGAATTATTATCAGATACTGAAAAAGGTACAGAGGTGCGCGATGTAGCGATTATTTCCGCTGCTCAAAAAGTAGAACACTATGAGATAGCATCTTATGGCACTTTGCGTACTTTAGCTGGTACTTTGGGCTATACTGAAGCACAAGGGCTGTTAGATGAAACTTTATCTGAAGAAAAGAATGCCGATTCTTTATTAACACAGGTAGCTGAAAATTACGTAAATGAAGCTGCGGCGGCAGAAGTTGAATAGGTTTTTCCTTAAAAATGGCCGCGTTTGCGGCCATTTTTAAAAATTGTTGAATATCAGGAGCAGTTTAATTCATGTAAAGTTTAAATACTTGTTTAAAAATTAAGTGTAAAATCAAATTAACAGCATTAGATAAGTTAAAATATTCAGGACTTAATACTACAGCTATTTGTTTATTAGATTATTGTTTCCATGTTAAATAATTCTAATGAAGACTATTTAGGCAAATATTCAGTGCTGTCCATTATCGGCAATTCAAAAATAAATGTAGAACCAGACCCAATTTCGCTTTCAACCCATATGCGACCCTCGTGAAGCCGGATGATTTCGGAACATAAATATAAGCCTATACCAAAACCCGGAATTGCTTTAGTATGGTGGTTGTCAACTCGAAAAAAGCGATCAAATAACTTTTTGACATCTGATGGTTCTATACCTAAGCCCTCATCCTTAACGCTAACCCGAAGCATTTCTCCAGTTACCTTTGATGTAATGTCTATTTTTTTACCATTTGGAGAGTATTTCACTGCATTATTTAACAGATTAAGCAATACTTGTTCTAAGCGATCATAATCTGCATGGATAATTATTGGTTCATAAATGTGATTAGTTATTGAATGGTCAGGTGCTATTATTGTATATGCTTCTATAATTTCGTTTACTAGGTCGGCAAATGCAAATTTTCTTTTGTTCAAAGGAATCTTTCCCGCTTCAATCTGCGAAATATTTAAGAACCCATTTATTATGCCAGTCATTTTCTTTACTTGTTGACCAACCTTACCAAGTATGCTGCCTGCGAATGTGTCCATATTTTTGGCAGCTTGAAGGTGTAGCATTTGGACATATCCGCTCAAAGCCGAAAGCGGAGTCTTGAGTTCATGACTTACCATGGTAATAAAATCATTTTTCCTTAACTCTTCCTGCTTTTTATCAGTGACTTCTAAAACGGAGCCTATAAATCGGTAAGGCTTATCCTCGTTATCAAAATAAGCTTGTCCTTTAGCCCTTAGCCAACGAACTTTTTTATCTGCCACTCCAATTGTGCGGTATTCTACGTCATAAAAACCATTGCTCTCACTCCGATTAAACACCCGCTCAATCACCTTGATTACACGTTCCTTATCATCAGGATGTAATCCTTGTAAAAAGTCTTTTTCATAGGTAACAATTTCTTCGTGATCGATCCCAAAAAGCTCCCGGCAGCGATCATCCCATTCCATAGTACCCTTGGTCATATCCATGTCAAAGGTGCCAAGTTCCGCTGCAAGTATGGCCAATTTGAATTTATCTTTTTCCTTTTCAAGTTCTTTTTTAGCGTTAACCATATCAGTAACCTCAAAAGCGAAAACCAATATACCATCTACTTTGCCAATCGAATTATGCCGGGGCTGATAAATAAAATTAAAATAGCGGTCTTCCATAGGTCCGCCGTCATAGCGTGCCAATGGGATAAGTAACTCATTCCCCTCAAAGGTTTTGTCATCATTATAAACGCCTTTTAAAATATCATAGACAGGTCCTCTAATCTCTGGTAAAGCGTCGAGAACGGGTTTGCCCAAAATCTGTCGCTCAGGAAAAAACTGCTGATATAAGGGGTTAATTAATTCAAATACAAATTCTGGTCCGTTAGTTACGCAAATAGCTGCCGGCGCTTCCATAAAGAAACGTTTCAACTGATCACGCTGGCCCTCCGTTTCACCTTTAGCGGTTTCTAAATCCTGTTTTGCTTGTTGTAAATCTGCAAGGGTTTTTACCTTTTCAGTTATCTCGATAACCGTCACCAATACTCCGCCAATATTACCATCTTCATCACTAATAGGGCTGTATGAAAAATCAAAAAAACATTCTTCTACATAACCGTTTCTATCCAGTGGAAGCATAAAATTAGGGAAGCCTACAGCCTGGCCGTCCATCACTCCGTCAAACATTGATTCAATGATATGCCATATTTCTGCAAAGGTTTCCCGCGTACTGATACCCATTGCTTGCGGATGTTTGGTAGCGCCGAGAATTGGCCTATACCCATCATTATAAAGTTGAATATACTCTTTTCCCCAAGCTATATACATCGGGAAAGGAGTTGATAACATTATTCCGGTTGCAATTTTCAGTTCTGCAGGCCAGGTTGCCACATCGCCGATAGCCGTTTGTGACCAATCAATAGACCTAATCAATTTACCCATTTCCCCACCACCCTGTAGAAATTTATAAGGATTTGTGTTTGTCATTTAATTGTGGTTTTACGAAGCAATTTACAAAATTTTTTATTTTACCAAAAGTTATAACTATCTGGTAAAAAGTTGATTATCAAATAAGGGTGATGTTAAAAAAACTAATTACTTTCTAAATATCTAATTTTAATTTGCTCCTAAAATATCGGCATGAAATTGTTAATAATTATCAAACATTTGTGATTAACCATTGTCTGGCCGATTCTTTATCATCGAAAAAAGCAACCGGATCATAGGCGTTGGGCAAACTAATTTTGGCAGCGATCCTGCTAAAAGCACTGGGAGAATAAATCCATGCGAATTTTTGCAATCCCGCTCTTGCCATGTCAGGAAACCAAACTTCGGCTCCCCAATCAGAGGCCTCTGACCAGTTGCCTTTAACTTCTGTATTATCGTTAAGTACGCGGCTACAGTTGTTTTTTTGCATCAGATCAAGTATAATTCCACAGCCTTTGACCACAGAATCATAATTTTGATAACCTATCCAATTCACATCAAGGTAAAAGTTTTCGGGCATATACCTCACTGTAATAAAATCGCCTTCATAGAAACTTTGCCCATCGCCGGCGATATCTGCAAACTCTTGTTTGCCATTAACGGGAAGCAAAAAGTAAAATGTAGAACCTTCACCAGGTGTGCTTTCAATCCAAAAACTACCGCCATGACGTTTAACTATTTCAGCAGATATAAACAATCCTAAACCAAGTCCCTGAAAACGAGCCGAAGAATTGTCAACTCGATAAAAGCGGTCAAAAAGTCCTTTCAGATGTTCTTCAGGTATTCCGATGCCGAAATCTTTAACAGAAACAATCAAATTTTTCTTTTCGACTGTGCAAGTGACAATAACCTCCTCACCATCTGGAGAATACTTAATTGCGTTATTTAACAAATTGATTAATACCTGTTCAATGCGATGTTTATCACCATGATAGATTATGCCACAATTAGACGCAATTTTTAACTTATGCCTGGCAGAGGTTTGCTGTATACTTTCTACTGTGTCGATCAATGCTATGCCAAAATCGAAATCATCCATATTATAGATCATTTTGCCAGCATTAATTTTAGACACGTCTAAAAGGTCTTCTATCAATCGCCCAAGCCGTTCTAATTGACGTTCTGCTTTACCAACAAATTGGTTAAGTACTTTGTGCTCTGCAGCATCTTTTTTAGCTAACTGGAAAAATGCTTTAATTGTCGTTAACGGAGTTTTCAGTTCGTGACTGGCAATGCTTAAAAACTCGTCCTTTTTATACTCTTTGTTTTTTCTATCATGAATATTTGTATTTGTGCCAACCCATAACACCGCTTTGCCATCTTCAACGAGTGGCACTGCTCGTGCCAAGTGCCAGTAATAATTCCCGTCGGCAAATTTCAAACGGAATTCGGTAAGGTACTCACGTCCGCTATTTAAAGACCTAATCCACTTTTCCAATGCCAACGTGAGATCGTCCGGGTGAACAAATTCTTTCCAGCCGTGGCCAACAACAGATTCAGTAGTATGGCCGAAGTCGAGGGCAACCACTTGATTAACATAATTAAGTGCTCCGTCAGGAGTAGCGGTCCACACTTGTTGGGGAATGGCATTAAGTAGGAATCTAAATCGCGCTTCACTTTTTTCCATTTCGCGTCGTGCCTTAACCTGAATACTCACATCCTGGCAAAGTACTATTACCCCGGTAATAATTCCATTGGCTTCTCTAAAAGGTTGATAAACAAGATTTAAAAAACCCTCTATCGTTTGATCATCTCTGTAAATCATATAAGGCTGATCGTATAAGTATAGCGGTTCGCCACTTTCACGAACGCGATCTATAATGGGTCGAAAAATGGGCTCTGCTTCCGGGATAACGTCGAAAAGAAGTTGGTTATTGAGATCCGCAACAGATCGCCCGATCAAAACTGCATAAGCATCATTTACAATGGATACCTTTAATTCCTGGCCGGTCAACAAGATAATACCAACAGCTGTGTCCTTAATCAGGTTACGAAAGCGCTGCTCACTTTCTGATAGTCCATTTAAAGTTTGCTGTAATAACCGCTGCGTTTCGCTAAGTTCTTCGTTCGTTACGGTAAGTTCTTCATTTGCAGCAGTCATTTCTTCATTAGCTGCGCTGATTTCCTCGTTTAGTACTTGCTGCTCCTCAAAACTATTCTCTAATTCCAGGGTTCGGTCAGCAATCCGGGTCTCTAAAGCTAGGTTTAAGTTACTTAGGTCATTCTGCGCACTTAGTAATTGTTTATTGGTTGCAATGAGTTCTTCAGCAGATGATTGCAGTTCTTCATTAAGTGCATGCAGAGAAATGAGCGATGCGTCCAATTTTTGATTTGCGTTAGCAAGTTCACTGCCCGTGTCCTCTAACCTTTTTCGTGCAATTACATGGGTAGTAATCTCGTACTTGAAACTAAGTATAGCGTAAACTTCGCCATTTTCTGTAAATAAAGGTTGATATACTAAATTAAAATAATGGTCTTTAAGTGCAGCACCGGGATACGGTGCCAAAGGGATAAGCATTTCATTTTGAATGTGTGGTTGACCGCTGTTGTAAACGGCTTTCAGTATCTCCAAGATTGGTTGCCCTTCTACTTCAGGAAGCGCAGTCAACAATGGCAAGCCTAATACTTCACGGCCAGGGAAAAGTTCGCGCTGATATTGGGGATTAACATAATCGTACACCAAATCCGGGCCGCTCACGATAGCAATCTGCGCCGGAATATCATGAAAAAGCTGTTCCATTTGATTTGCCTGAAGCCTTGCAGCAGCAGAAGCTTTTTTTTCGGCGGCAAGCATTTGCTGGACTTGATGGTCTTTAAGAACCTCGGACGTTACATCAGATGTTTGATGAATAATAAATTCTAATTGTCCGTTTTGGTCTTTGATAGGTTGATGCGTTGTTTTCCAATAGCGTTCCTGCAATTCCCCCGTATCAGAAAGAGTATCGAAACGAATTACTGGTAATTCGTCAGCATCCCCGGTTTTTAAAACTTTTTCAAGGGAAACGGCAATGCCGCCGTTTTGGCTCGGAGACCATTCTGCATTCTCAGGAAATACATCAAATAAATAGCTACCAGTTAGAACCACCCGAGATTTACCAGTAAGGTGAAGATACCCTTCACTCATTTCGACGATATTTAATTTTGGCGAAAGCAGAAGAAAATTGCCCGGTAAACGTTTAAAAATATGCAAGTCTAAAAGACCGGGTTTTTGCTGTTCTGTTCCTGGCATGTTTTTAAGGTGAGATATTGTAAATATACAAATTGAATATTAATTTGTTTTTAAAGTGCTTGATTTGAGATTGTGGCACGATTAAGTTCTTATGCTCAATGTCTTTTGTACTGAATTTGTAAATTTACTTTTCATCATAAAATAACTGACTGTCTTCAAACTTATTTGCTTCTTATGACAAAAAGATAACTTACCCTAAAATACGCTGCGCTGTTGTCAGGGTTTTTTTCAGGTCAATCCCTTCCCCTAAAACGCCTTTAAATAAATCTCCGGTTTCCTTAAAGCGATCCATCGCATTATGGATATTAAAATGCTGGATGGTTAAACCAGGTTTTACTTCATCCCAGCTCAACGGTGTGGAAACCGTCGCGCCAGGCTTTGGGCGTAAAGAATAAGGGCCGGCAATAGTTGCACCCGGACGGTTCTGTAAAAAGTCGAGGTACATTTTGCCCTTACGGGCAGCAGTGCTACGCTCTAAACTTGTATAATCCGGGATTTGTTTATGAACAAGCTTGACGATAATATTAGCAAATAGCTGGCTTTGCTGATAAGTGTATTTGCCTTCTAGGGGTATATAGATGTGCATCCCCGTAGAACCGGATGTTTTCGGATAAGAAGGTACATCGATAGCGTCCAAAATATCTTTAGTAATCCGTGCAGCTTCCACCACCTGGTCGTAAGTATGTTTGTCTGGGTCAAGATCGATAACGCAATAATCCGGGTTATCAGGTGTTTGCGCACGGCTGAACCATGGGTTTATCTCGATACAACCCAAAGATGCCATCCATAATAAGCTTGCTTCATCTGTGCCTACTAAATATTTAGTGACCTTTCCTTCGTCTGTTATATGGTCAAATGTTTTCGCCCAATCGGGCGCTTTATCGGTTACATTCTTCTGGTAAAAGCTTTGGCCGTGGATTCCGCCGGGAAAACGGTTCAATGACATTGGCCGATCCTTCAAGTAAGGCATCATATATTCCCCAACCTTGTAATAATAATTGAGCATTTCACCTTTACTGATCTTGTCTTCCGGCCAGTATGATTTAGTAACATGGTTGAACTTAAGATCATGGCCGCAGATTTTTTTTGTTTGGGTATCTTCGGTCGGATTTAGCAGGGTTTTGCGCTCTGCACTTTTTACTGGGACTAAGGCGAGGTCGGATTTCTTAGGTGTGGTTTTAGACGTATTTTTTTCTTTCTCTTCGGTAACTGTTTCTTCGGTACTTGCCGGGGTTTCAAGGATTACCTCCTTGGCTCTTTTGTCGGTACGCATACCTTTGAAAGATGCCTGGCGGAACACGCCATCGCTGGTCACCTCGGCAAAGCCTACTTCGCAAACCAGTTCCGGTTTCAGCCAGGTTGGCTTGGCACCCATGCGTTTAGGTCGGAAACGAGTAGGTTTATCTACATCTACCTCGTAATCAAAGGGGCTTTTTTTTGTTATAAGCGGCTCAAATTGTTTCATCATTTCCTTTTGTAACTTATCCGAAAAACCCGTCCCGACCTTTCCGATAAATTGCAGTTCGCCATTTTTATACACCCCCAAAACTAAGGCACTAAATGATTTGCCAGTTCCTTCATTTTTCGTAAAACCCGCGATTACCACTTCCTGCCGCCTTTGCACTTTCACCTTCAGCCATTCCTTACTGCGCAGGTCTGATGTGTAAACACTGTCGGCTTTCTTTGCAATAATACCTTCCAGTCCCATGCGCTCTGCTGCGGCAAAAAAATCAATTCCATTGGCATCAAATACGTTGCTTTGGCGGATATGGTCATTATCGGTTGGAATAACGCTTTGTAGTATCGCCTGCCGGTCGCTTAATGGCAATCCCATCAAATTTTTACCCTCATACCATAAAATATCGAATATATAATAGACCAGATTGCCATCCGCTTCACTGCGCCAATTTTGCATTGATCCGAAATCCGATATACCTTTTTCGTTCAACACCAATAATTCGCCGTCCAGCACCGCATCCATTTTCCAGCTTTTTAAAGCTTCGTTAATCGGGTAATATTTGTCGAAAGGCAGGTTGTTTCGGGAAATTAACTGTACACCATCTTTATTATCCGATATGGCTAAAGCCCGGTAACCATCCCACTTCACTTCGAATAACCAACCAAGCTCATCAAATGGCTCATCAACAAGTGTTGCCTTCATCGGCTTGATATTAGCGGGTACTTTGGATTTGGGCGCTGCTTGCAGTAATGCTTTAATATCAGCTTTTTCATTTTCTTCAGTTTCAACATTGTCCGCTAACACCTCGTCTGGATTCATATCTTCCTCATGGCTGTGCTGCCAAATCTTTTCGCTTGTTTTTGCCATCGTTTCAATGGTTTTGCCAGACAAAATGGATTTATCTTTTTTGGTTACATCTTCACCAGTAGCAAACTGATCTTTGTGTTTGATCATTAGCCAAGCATTTTCGCCCATGCCGTGCGTTTTTACCATCGCGAATTCGCCATTTAGTTTTTCTCCGTGAAGCTTGATCTTCAGTTGGCCGGAGGCCAATTGCTTCAATAAATGCTTTTCCTGCGCTTTTTTACCCTTGATCGGGTCGATAGGTTCATAAGTACCCTCATCCCAAACAATAACAGTTCCCCCACCGTATTCACCTTCAGGAATGATTCCCTCGAAATTGAGGTAATCGAAAGGATGGTCTTCCACCATCATAGCCAGATGTTTTACCTTTGGATCAAGCATAGGACCTTTAGGCACCGCCCAGCTTTTCAAAACACCATCCATTTCCAAGCGGAAATCATAATGTAGTCGGGATGCGTCGTGCTTTTGAACAACGAATATCAAATGATTTTTGTCTTTACTCGCCCCCGCTTTGGGTTCAGCAGTTTTCTTAAAATCCCTCTTTTTATTATATTTCTTTAGCTTTTGCATGGCAGACAACAAAGCCCCTTTCGGGGCTGTTAATGAATTACTTTCCTTTGATCGCTTTTTCGACAGCCGGACGTTTATTACTGCCGGATTCTTTTTTGGCTTCCTCTACTTTTTTTGTTGAAGTACCGGTTTTCTTTGCTTCATACTTTAATTCATGTGGCTGTTCAGATACTGA
The DNA here is from genome assembly GCF_014773245.1 of Mucilaginibacter glaciei. Lineage (GTDB taxonomy): Bacteria > Bacteroidota > Bacteroidia > Sphingobacteriales > Sphingobacteriaceae > Mucilaginibacter > Mucilaginibacter glaciei. Next base: position 30,280 of record NZ_JACWMX010000014.1, read on the forward strand.
ACTTCTCTCCACTTTTGCTCCTTTAGTCGCCATAGTTGAAATAGTTTTTAGATGTTCATTAGTAACAAGTTATGGCATCCAGTGTTTTTACTTCTAATTCATTTTATTTTACATTGATATATATCTGAATTATGGCTGATTTATTTCAATGGTTGAGGAAATCTAAAAAATATGGAAAGCATTAAAGCATCATCATTAAAAACTAAATAGAAAGTAATCAGTGATCTGAAGGAATTGGTTACATTAGTTAACGACAGCAAAGAAGTGTACCAGTCTGCGACTGAAGCAACGGAAGCTTCCTATTAAAAATAGAAATGTAAGTATGATTCGGATTTACCTGTTAGTACTGGCTAATAAGTAAAAATAATAATTGAAAAAGCAAGTAAAACAATTTAGAAAGAAGTCAGTGGCGAATGCGATCGTAAAACGTGCTTGCGCAATTTGGTTCCTGAGGCTGGCTTAAACTAGTTATTCCAAATCAGTGATACTCTTTAATTCATTTAAAAATTGGTTCGAAAAAAGTCCAATAGGGTTCACC
>NZ_JACWMX010000015.1 GCF_014773245.1 Mucilaginibacter glaciei
TATAAACAATGACATATTATTGAAAGAAGTATTTGTGCAAAGAAAACAACAGCTTTGTGTTGAGGATCCATAGTCTTTGTTCAACCGTCCATGATCATTGCTAACCATGGTCTATCGTCTATTAACTATGGACCCTTTAATTACCTGCTATGAGAAAGCTTCGGATTATTAGTATTACTCGACTTTGATGTCACCACCTTTATATCTGTAACCTATCAACGTAGTAGTCTGCTACGATCCTCAATGGAAGTCTCATCTTGTGGCTAGTTTCGCACTTAGATGCTTTCAGCGCTTATCTATTCCCAACGTAGCTACTCTGCAATACAGCTGGCGCCATAACAGATTCACCAGAGGTTAGTCCAACCCGGTCCTCTCGTACTAAGGTCAGCCCCACTCAAACTTCCAACGCCCACAACAGATAGGGACCGAACTGTCTCGCGACGTTCTGAACCCAGCTCGCGTGCCACTTTAATGAGCGAACAGCTCAACCCTTGGGACCTTCTCCAGCCCCAGGATGTGACGAGCCGACATCGAGGTGCCAAACCTCCCCGTCGATATGAGCTCTTGGGGGAGATCAGCCTGTTATCCCCAGCGTACCTTTTATCCTTTGAGCGATGGCCCTTCCATGCAGAACCACCGGATCACTATATCCGTCTTTCGACCCTGCTCGGCTTGTCTGCCTCACAGTCAAGCAAGCTTATGCTATTGCACTCCGCGTACGGTTACCAAGCGTACTGAGCTTACCTTTGAAAGCCTCCGTTACCTTTTTGGAGGCGACCACCCCAGTCAAACTACCCGCCAAACAATGTCCCCCGCTATGCAGGGTTAGACACCAAATACAGAAAGGGTGGTATTTCAACGTTGACTAACATACTCCTAGCGAAGCATGATCACAGTCTCCCACCTATCCTACACATCCTGTATCCGATATCAATGTTAAGTTGTAGTGAAGGTGCATGGGGTCTTTCCGTCCCGTTGCGGGTAACCGGCGTCTTCACCGATACCACAATTTCACCGAGCTCATGGCTGAGACAGCGCCCAGATCGTTACACCATTCGTGCAGGTCGGAACTTACCCGACAAGGAATTTCGCTACCTTAGGACCGTTATAGTTACGGCCGCCGTTTACCGGGGCTTCGATTCAATGCTTCTCCTTGCGAATAACATCCCCTCTTAACCTTCCGGCACCGGGCAGGTGTCAGGCCATATACGTCATCTTTCGATTTTGCATAGCCATGTGTTTTTGTTAAACAGTCGCCTGGGCCTTTTCACTGCGGCTGATATTGCTACCAGCGCCCCTTCTCCCGAAGTTACAGGGCCATTTTGCCGAGTTCCTTAGCCATGATTCACTCGAGCACCTTAGGATTCTCTCCTCGACTACCTGTGTCGGTTTACGGTACGGGTTTTTATAACCTGAAGCTTAGCGGGTTTTCTTGGAAGTCTGATTACCTGAACTATTACCTTACCCGAAGGCTCAGTATACTATCAGCTTTTAGCAAGAGTGGCGTACTTAACTACCTCTCCTATACCTACGGCCTTTAACGAACTATTCCGTCAGTTCGCGTCAGTGTCACTACTCCGTCACCGCATCGCAGTTATAAAAAGTACTGGAATATTAACCAGTTGTCCATCGGCTACGCCCTTCGGCTTCACCTTAGGCCCCGACTAACCCTGATCCGATTAGCGTTGATCAGGAAACCTTAGTCTTTCGGTGGGCGGGTTTCTCTCCCGCCTTATCGTTACTTATGCCTACATTTGCTTTTCTAATTCCTCCACAGTCAATTGTCTTTCCTGCTTCACCGGCAATTAGAATGCTCCCCTACCAGTATGTACATAATACATAATCCATAGCTTCGGTATAACGCTTAATGCCCGTTTATTATCCATGCCCGATCGCTCGACTAGTGAGCTGTTACGCACTCTTTAAATGAATGGCTGCTTCCAAGCCAACATCCTAGCTGTCTGTGCAATCGGACCTCGTTAGTTCAACTTAGCGTTAATTTGGGGACCTTAGCTGATGGTCTGGGTTCTTTCCCTCTCGGCCATGGACCTTAGCACCCATAGCCTCACTGCAGTGTATATTATATAGCATTCGGAGTTTATCTGGATTTGGTAGGATTTGACTCCCCCGCACCCAATTAGTAGCTCTACCTCTATATAACTTAACCACCACGCTGTTCCTAAAAACATTTCGGGGAGTACGAGCTATTTCCCAGTTTGATTAGCCTTTCACCCCTACCCACAGATCATCCGGAAACTTTTCAACGTTTATCGGTTCGGTCCTCCAGTACCTGTTACGGCACCTTCAACCTGTCCATGGGTAGATCACAAGGTTTCGCGTCTACCCCCTCTGACTATACGCCCTATTCAGACTCGCTTTCGCTTCGGATCCGTGTCTTAAACACTTAACCTTGCCAGAGAGGAGTAACTCGTAGGCTCATTATGCAAAAGGCACGCCGTCACACCACGAAGGTGCTCCGACCGCTTGTAAGTACACGGTTTCAGGTTCTATTTCACTCCCCTGTTCGGGGTTCTTTTCACCTTTCCCTCACGGTACTGGTTCACTATCGGTCTCTCAGGAGTATTTAGCCTTACCGGATGGTGCCGGCAGATTCCCACAAGGCGTCTCCGACCTCGCGGTACTCAGGATACCACTATCCTATCATTACTTACCCGTACGCAGTTCTCATGCTCTATGACTGGGTTTCCCACCCCATTCCGGTTCATTTTGATATTCATGTTGTGGTCCTACAACCCCGGCTATGCCGTAACATAACCGGTTTGGGCTTCTTCCCTTTCGCTCGCCACTACTCAGGAAATCATTATTATTTTCTCTTCCTCTGCTTACTTAGATGTTTCAGTTCAGCAGGTTTGCGCATTTATGCAACTATTCTTCAAATAGTTAGGTTTCCCCATTCGGAAATCCGCGGATTAATTCATATTTGCTAATCCCCGCGGCTTATCGCAGCTTATCACGTCCTTCATCGCCTCTGAGAGCCAAGGCATCCCCCGTGTACCCTTTCTTACTTTCTTCTATACATGTGATGCTTTTGCTCATCACCGTATGCTTTTTGATAAGATTGTCGTTCAGAGTCAAGATATTAGAGTCAAGAACCAAGACTTATTGCCGAAGCCTTCTATCTTTTATCTTTAATTCCTTTTTTCTTGTTCCAAAGCCAACAACCGTCTCTACTGTTGTTTTCTTTTTTACAATTACTTCTTCCAATATGTCAAAGAACTTGTCCCAATATGATATTAATATCATAACTTGCATTATATCCTATCCCTTTCAGGAAACGGTGGGCTTGTGGAGAATAACGGATTCGAACCGTTGACCCCCTGCGTGCAAGGCAGGTGCTCTAGCCAGCTGAGCTAATCCCCCTTTCAGATTCAAGTTGTCAGTTATGAGTAGTCAGTTGTGAGTTAAACTCATAACTTAATACTTTCGACTTTTAACTTACCATTGTAGTCCCGAGCAGATTTGAACTGCTGACCCCTACATTATCAGTGTAGTGCTCTAACCAAGCTGAGCTACAGGACTGTTTGTTTAATTGCTTACAATCTTGCCACGTATTATGGTCGCACCACTGATGGCTTTCATCTTCCGGGTTGTTTTTTTAGAGAATAAATAAGAAAATAATCATGCAGGTAACAGTTTCCTGTTATAAATCACTTAAGTAACATTGGATACTGCTCCAGAAAGGAGGTATTCCAGCCACACCTTCCGGTACGGCTACCTTGTTACGACTTAGCCCCAGTTACCGACTTTACCCTAGGACGCTCCTTACGGTTACGCACTTCAGGCACTTCCAGCTTCCATGGCTTGACGGGCGGTGTGTACAAGGCCCGGGAACGTATTCACCGCATCATTGCTGATATGCGATTACTAGCGAATCCAACTTCACGGGGTCGAGTTGCAGACCCCGATCCGAACTGTGAATGGCTTTACGAGATTGGCATCCTGTTACCAGGTAGCTGCCCGCTGTACCATCCATTGTAGCACGTGTGTAGCCCCGGACGTAAGGGCCATGATGACTTGACGTCGTCCCCTCCTTCCTCTCTATTTGCATAGGCAGTCTGAATAGAGTCCCCACCATTACGTGCTGGCAACTATTCACAGGGGTTGCGCTCGTTGCGGGACTTAACCCAACACCTCACGGCACGAGCTGACGACAGCCATGCAGCACCTAGTTTCGTGTCCCGAAGGACTTGAGCGTCTCTGCTCAATTCACTAACTTTCAAGCCCGGGTAAGGTTCCTCGCGTATCATCGAATTAAACCACATGCTCCTCCGCTTGTGCGGGCCCCCGTCAATTCCTTTGAGTTTCACCCTTGCGGGCGTACTCCCCAGGTGGAATACTTAACGCTTTCGCTTAGACGCTGACCGTATATCGCCAACATCGAGTATTCATCGTTTAGGGCGTGGACTACCAGGGTATCTAATCCTGTTTGATCCCCACGCTTTCGTGCCTCAGTGTCAATAAAACCATAGTAAGCTGCCTTCGCAATTGGTGTTCTGTGACATATCTATGCATTTCACCGCTACTTGTCACATTCCGCCTACCTCTAGTTCATTCAAGCTCTTCAGTATCAAAGGCACTGCGATAGTTAAGCTACCGTCTTTCACCCCTGACTTAAAAAGCCACCTACGCACCCTTTAAACCCAATAAATCCGGATAACGCTTGGATCCTCCGTATTACCGCGGCTGCTGGCACGGAGTTAGCCGATCCTTATTCTTACCGTACATTCAGCCTCTTACACGTAAAAGGGTTTATTCCGGTACAAAAGCAGTTTACAACCCGTAGGGCCGTCTTCCTGCACGCGGCATGGCTGGTTCAGGCTTGCGCCCATTGACCAATATTCCTTACTGCTGCCTCCCGTAGGAGTCTGGTCCGTGTCTCAGTACCAGTGTGGGGGGTCATCCTCTCAGATCCCCTAAACATCGTAGCCTTGGTAAGCCATTACCTTACCAACTAGCTAATGTTCCGCATGCCCATCTTAATCCTATAAATATTTGATTACCAAAAAATGCTATCCGGTAATGTTATGCGGTGTTAATCTCTCTTTCGAGAGGCTATCCCCCAGATTAAGGTAGGTTACATACGTGTTACGCACCCGTGCGCCACTCTCATGAAAAGCAAGCTTCTCAATCCCGTTCGACTTGCATGTATTAGGCCTGCCGCTAGCGTTCATCCTGAGCCAGGATCAAACTCTCCATTGTATAATGTGTT
>NZ_JACWMX010000016.1 GCF_014773245.1 Mucilaginibacter glaciei
CCGAACAGAGAAGTTAAGCCCGCCAGAGCCGATGGTACTGCAGTAAAATGTGGGAGAGTAGGTCGGTGCCCAATCTTAAAGTTAAACCCGTTATCCAACAAGATAACGGGTTTCTTTATTTATAAGAAGTTTTTTCCATCTGCACATCCGCACATCCAATCTGTTCACGTTCACCGCATGAACACCGTGAACATTCATGAACACCTCTTATTCAGTTACTTAGCTAAATCACCATACCGCTTTACTGACACACTCCTGTCACCAGATATGCAAAAAAATTACCCGGTGGTTTCAAACCAGGAGCAGGCTTTTAATAGAATCTGAGTTTTTTTTGCAGTCTTTAGTACACTTTAAATTACCCCGCCCCTCACAATTCATCTCTAAATATCTCTAAATTTCTTAAGTTACAATTATTCTGTAATGAAACCCCTCTATGCAGGCTTAAAGTAGCCTTAACAAGCCGTTCGAAGAGACGAAACGCCGACTGCATGCTAAACAATAATATTGATGATAAAACTCTTATATCACCGACAATATGTATCATTGTGTTAATGGAAAAACATCATATTTCTTTAATTCAAGATTACAGGAAGAAAATTCTTACGGCTAATAAGGAACTAACTAAAAAAGAAGCCTTTAAAGATTTACTAAATCGCCTTTATACCGGAAATAAAGAAATCGAAAAGATAATAGATGCAATAAGTGCAGGTGCGGAACGTGCGATAGTGAATATTCCCAGGTTTGATAAATTACATAGAGGAAGCGCGGATACTTTATATAATAGAGTAATTATTGAATTTGAAAACAATCTGAAGTTATCATTGATCCATGCCAAAGAGCAGTTGGCGGGTTATTTGTTAGGGCAATTTAAATCTGGAGAGGGATATAATTTTACATTGATAGCTTCTGATTTCTTGACTTGGAGAGTATATTCACCAGATATATCTCAAATTGGCCACCTTGACACGCTTAATGAAAATGAATTGCAGCTAACAGAGGTCATTACAGCTTCCTTTACCTTAAACGATGATAATGCCGAAGATTTTTTTTATTGGATAGATCGATTTCTTTTTAAAGAACAGAAAAGTAAAGCAACTTTAAAAAGAATTGAAGAAGCTTTTGGTTATCAAAGCCCCGTATTTATTGAGGGATTTAGAGAGCTTGACAAACACTTTAATGACGTAAAGAAATTTGGTGAGGTTCAAGTATCACTTGAGCAGTGGAAAAAATTCCTAAGTATCGCTTATGGATCATTCGATGCTAATGATAATAACTTTTTGATACATACCTATTTAAGTGTTTTTTCGAAAATGTTAGCTTACGTGGTTGTTTCTAATGATGATTATATAGACGATGAAGAATTAAAGGGAATTCTTAATGGAGATATTTTTCATAAATACAACATTAGAAATTTCGTTGACAATGATTTTTTCCATTGGGTAAAAAGCGACACAAGTTTTAAATTGTTAAAGAAACTTTTTAGATTAATTGCCCAAGAGTTGTCAGCATTTGATTTTACGAACGTTGACGAAGATATATTAAAAGGAGTCTATCAAGAGTTAATAGATTTAGATACACGCCATTCGCTAGGTGAATACTATACGCCTGACTGGTTATGCGAGAGAATTGTTGACGAGTATAGCTTTATCAAGTCTGATAAGATATTAGATCCGGCCTGTGGAAGCGGCTCTTTTTTGCGCGCATCAATTCATAGGATTAAAGTTTTGCATTCCGATATTACCGTGGAGCAAATAAATGAGATGATTTACGGTATAGATATCCATCCTTTATCTGTGCAAATTGCTAAGACAACGTTACTTCTAGCTTTAGGAAAGGATGTCATAAATGCAAAAAAACCAATTTATCTTAATATTACTTTAGCAAATACATTACTAGCGCCGGAAGGCACTGCAACATTGTTTGGAGGCGACTTTGCAATGAAAATTGATAGAGAAAACCACTATGTTAAAACGCAAATTTTAGATGACTTGCGATTATTTGATGAGGCACTAGGTATTTGTGAGGATTTAGCGGAACAGACAGTCAATCAAGAAGCCGAAGACATTAAAACTTTTGAAGCAATTTTGAATAGGCAATATGCGTCAGGGGGTATAAGTCAAAACATTGCAGATAGTTTTTACACAATTTATCTTGCGTTAAAAGAAGTTAAAGAGCGAGGACGGGATAGCATTTGGAAATTTATTGTTCAGAATTTATACAAACCTTATTTCTTAAAAGACAAATTCTCACACGTGATAGGTAATCCTCCTTGGTTTACCTATAGTTCAATAAAAAACGAGGAATACCAGAATACATTAAATGCTTTGGCGATTAAGTATGATGTTAAGCCTGTGAAAGTTGCGAACTTTCCCCATTTAGAGATAGCAGCAATTTTTATGGCTTATTGTTCCAGCTACTTTTTAAAAGACAGTGGTAAAATCGCGTTTGTATTGCCACGTAGTTTTTTTAGTGCTGATCATCATGATAACACGCGTAGCGGAAAAGCTAAAGGATTTAAATTACTAAACATATGGGATTTAGATAGAGTTTCACCACTATTTAGAATCCCCAGTGCTGTCTTGTTTGGAATGAAAGCTCATGTTAAGCGAAATTTACCGGCAGCAGGTTTACCAGGGAAGGTTTTTACTGGCAATTTGCCATCTCATAATTGCAACGGTGCGGTTGCTTCAAAAAAACTGTCCGAAATTACTGCCACTTGGTTTTATGTTAAGCAAGGTAAGTCCACAGCATTCAGCACAAAAAAATATAAAACTCAGGCTAAGATAAATCCTTATAAAAATGATTTTAAACAAGGAGCGACGATAGTTCCCAGGTCTTTTTATTTTGTAGAGCTTGATCAAGAAATACCTGCTGATTTTATCGGACGTACAATTAACGTCAGGACAGCAGAGGATGTTAAAGCTGACGCAAAAAAACCATGGAACATAGAATTAGCCGGGCGTGTCGAAAGTGAATTTATATTTCTTACAGCTCTTTCAAAAAGCATTTTACCTTTTGTACTGCATAAGCCTAATCTAATAGCGTTGCCGTTAATTGTTAAAGAAGATGAACATTGTGAAAAGAAAATAACATTAAAAACAAGCCAGGAATTACGACACGATGGATTTCTATTGGCATCTAAATGGTTTGGTAATTCCGAACGAATATGGGACATCCATAAAACTGAAAAAAATAGAAATACAACATCAAAGGATTATATAAATTGGCAAAATAAATTAACAGAACAAAATCTAAATGCACCTTATCTAGTACTTTACAATTCGTCAGCGAAAGACGCAAACGCGACAGTGGTTGTCAGAAGCCAATGGCCTTTAGAATTTATAGTCGAAAGTGTTACATATGTTTTACATACGTATTCTAAAGAAGAAGCCTATTACCTTGCAGGTATTTTGAATTCTAGAATACCTAATGAACAAATGAAAGATTTTCAAGCGAGGGGACTTTTTGGCGCGAGGCACGTGCACAAAAAGATACTAGACATATATTATCCAAAATTCAGTGAAACTAATAGTGACCATCTGTTACTCGCAAACTTAAGTAAGGCTGCCCATGAAAAAGCTAAGAATTATCTTTCCGTTCAGTCTTGCGGTAATTTATCAGGATTACTTCTGGGACGTATGAGATTAGAGATAAAAAAGCATCTTTCTGTCGAAATGTTACAAATTGATAAAATAGTGAAAAAAATTATCGGTTAACAATAACACGAAATCTGCAGGTGCGATTTCTCGCGCGCCTTAATTCGCACGCGGAGCTAGACTTGCGCTTACTCACGCGCGATTCAGGCGCTTAATCTTCCCTGTAAGACTTCGCTTCAAATTCGAATTTCGTATCACAAAAGAGATATACCTAGTTTCTTTGCTTGTAATGATAGGCGTGGTCAAGATCTTCCCCAGCCCCCCAACCCACCCAATTCCAAAAAAATCTCAAACCAAACGCCTTACTGCGTGTTTGCTAATAAAACATACAGCTATGAAAAATCCATTTCAACAAGAAGATAACAGTTTTAAATTGGTTGCCGGTTTAGCGTTGGGTGCCATTTTCGCGGGTGCTATTACCTATTTGTATATCAAACGCAAGGCTGATATTGACGATGCTGCTGCCGAACTAAAGGAACACGCACAGGATTATCTGAAGGATAAGGAAAAGCATATTAAAAAGATCAAGACGGATGTGAACGATTTGGCGGGTATTATCCACAAGGATTAATTACCCGGAAGAAATTTAATTTTCGTTTGCGAAGCCTCACCTGCTTGTTAGGGGAGGCTTCGTACGTTGTAAGGAAGCACTTGGCTTATTAAAACCACGCGTCATTGCGCGGAGCGATAGCGACAAAACAATCCCCGATAGGAAAGTCGACGACAAGCATGGTGGTGGTTCGACAGGCTCACCATGACAATCGGCTCTGTAAATCAGACCTGTGAATCGGGAGATTGCTTCGTACCTCGCAAAGACGTATTGGGGGCGGTGGTCATTCTGAGTTTGTCGAAGGAAGTGCGGTAGTGGTTCGACAGGCTCACGATGACAAGCGGTTGTGCAAATTATACCTGCTGATTGGAGATTGCTTCGTACCTCGCAAAGACGCATTTGATAGGGTCATCCTGAGCTTGTCGAAGGAAACGTGCGGTGATGGTTCGACAAGCTCACCATGACAATCGGCTCTGTCAATCAGACCTGTGAATCGGGAGATTGCTTTGTACCTCGCAATGACGCGTTTGGTAGATTGGTTCGACAAGCTTACCATGACAATCGGCTCTGGAAATCGTACCTGTTAATTAGGGATTGCTTCGTACCTCGCAAAGACGTGTTTG
>NZ_JACWMX010000017.1 GCF_014773245.1 Mucilaginibacter glaciei
CGATTTGCCGATCCTTAGGCGCGGTTTTTACTACCGACTTGCCATCAAATAAAATGTCACCGCTAGTTGGTGTAAGAAGACCGGCCAGCATATTCAAAATGGTCGTCTTTCCACAGCCGGAAGGGCCTAATAAGCAGACCAGATCGCCTTTTTTAACGGAAAAACTAACGTCCTTGATTGCTTCATGGCCGTTTTCATAAACCTTGCGTAGATTCTTTACTTGAACAAAATTTTCATCATTCATTAGTTACACACCACAATATCTTGATAATTTTCGCCAATTGCAAGAATAAATTGAACACTTACCATAACATCTGGTAGATTTTGACTATCTACGCCGGTAAATGCGGTCAAGTTCGGTGTCAAAGTACTCTTCTGGAGTCTTGTAGTTTAAGATCTTCCGAGGAAGAGAGTTGCACCATACCTCGATCTTAGCAATATCTTCCACACTGTACTTATCCATACGGTCTCCCTTGGGAATATAGCGTCTGATAAGCCCGTTGTGCCGTTCTACGCTGCCTTTATCACAGGATGTATAAGGGTGAGCGTAGTACACAAGAGTCTTGGAAACTTGCTCAAGATCGGATAGATCTGCGAACTCAGATCCGTTGTCGGTTGTGATAGACTTAAAGATTTGATTCCATTTGGATCCGTAGTACTCTCGAAGCTTATCAAATGCCTTCATAACGCTAGCTGAGGTCTTATCCTCAATCTTGATCATGAAGAACTGACGCGTCTTTCGTTCGCACAGAGTAAGCAACACATCATCGTCCTTAGTCTTGTGTCCAAGAACCAGATCGCATTCCCTGTGACCAAAGTCCTTACGGCTTTCGACTCTAGGACTACGTTCATCGATGCTTCGTCCCAGGATACGCTTGTTTACACGGGCACGACGAGTCTTAGTATTGCGCTTGACCTTCTCTGGAAGATCACCGTTCTTGATATCCATTAGGCCCAAGTCAACGTAGTTATACAGAGTTTTGGTTGATACGACCTGATCCTTCTGAAAGATTCCCTTGGCCAAAGCATAACCCACGCAAGCATCAAGAGACCAGCCATGATTATGGAAGCAGTGGGAAACATAGTCGATGAACTTATGTCTGCGAAGAAACAAGCTCTTGCGGCCGCATTCGCTTCTATGTAGTTCGTAAGTGCTTTGCCCTTCGACAGCTTTATACCGATACACGGATACTGTGCCTCTTTTGAGCTCATATCCGACCGTGCTTGGTGAGCAGTTAAGTTCTCTAGCTATAGCACGATTAGAGTAGCCCTTAGAGTGCAGCTCCTGGATTGTAGTCCGGTCGTTCAGCTTAAGGTGCTTGCCCTTTTGGTGTGGTTTAGTGTTAGAATATGAATGATCCATTTTAACCTCTCTAGAAATGTTTGTGGTAATTCATATTCTACCAGATGGTTGAAATGGATTTTTTGTGCTCTAATCCAGTGAAAACGTTTTTTCTTACTGGATCGGAACAGTGTTCAGTTTAATTTTACAATCGGCGATTAAAAACAATTGAATACGAAAGAAAATAAAGTTAATTATCAGCCACTTTTAATTTTTGGCGGTGCCTTCAGCCTCTTTTTTTGCTTTTTGGGTT
>NZ_JACWMX010000018.1 GCF_014773245.1 Mucilaginibacter glaciei
TTAATATTAATTCTTTAAAATGTAATAGCAATGTTATATTTAACGTATAATATTGCAGATCCCTAATTTACTATTGTAAAAATGGCTCATAACAAAACTGGAGGAAGCTCTATTGATGAGAATTTAGAGCCATTGCTTAAATTACAGAATGAACGCTTTGAATATGCAGCTAAAGCTACTACTGACGTTATAAAAGATTGGGACATCGCCACAAATGACATTTACTGGGGTGAAAGTTTTGAAACCTGCTATGGCTATAAGCGCGACAACATAACTAACAATGCCAATTTTTGGCTTACACTAATCCACCCTGAGGATAGTGTTCGCATACACAATGAAATCGATACTGCAATAAACGACCCTAATCGGACGGATTGGGAAACACAATACCGTTTAAAAACCGCAAATAATCAATATTTATTCCTTTCGGACAAAGCTTTCATCATTCGTGACGATAGCGGGAAGGCGATACGCTCAGTTGGTGCACTTCATGACACTACCGAAATAAAAAAATATGAGATTGAGTTATTGCTACTCAATAAGCAATTAGAAAAGAAAGCAAAGGATTTATTGACCTCTAACGCGGACCTGGAGCGATTTGCCTATGTCGCTTCGCATGATCTTCAGGAACCGCTGCGTATGGTTAGCAGCTTTCTCGAGCTCTTAAAAATGAAATATCGACCACAGCTAGACGATAACGCCATGAAATATATAGAATACGCGGTAGACGGTGCATCGCGTATGAAAATATTAATCATGGATTTGCTTGAATATTCGAGAGTTGGTACGCAAGCCCTCTTAACCGAAGCTGTGAATTTTGAAGAAGTTATAGAGCGTTTAAAAAAGGTTTTTGATGCCGATATTAAGAAGTACCACATAGACATTGTTTGCGGGCATCTGCCTGCATTAACGGCCAACCACGAGCAAATGGTCCAGCTCTTTCAAAACCTCATTGGTAATGCCATTAAGTACCGCAAAACCGATACCGATCTTGCGATAGAAATAAAAGCCGAGTTAATAAAAGGCGAATACCAATTTTCGGTCGCTGATAACGGTATTGGTTTAGATATGAAGTTTGCCCAAAAAATATTCATTATTTTTCAACGGCTGCACTTAAAAGAAGAATTTGCTGGTACGGGTATAGGTCTGGCCATCTGCAATAAAATAGTGAGCCGCCACCATGGCAAACTTTGGGTAAAATCAGAACTGGGCAAGGGGAGCACGTTTTATTTTACAATTCCAGACAATTTAGAAATAATAACAAATGAAAGAGATTGATATATTATTAGTTGAAGATAACGAGGGGGATATAGTACTAACCTTGGAGGCTTTAAAGTTAGGGAAGTTAAAAAACAATGTAATTATTGCAAGGGATGGCCAAATGGCTATTGATATACTGGCCAAACAAGCGCCTTATCAGGATGCGATAACACCTGATCTGATCCTGCTTGACATCAATCTGCCAAAAGTTGATGGAATAGAGGTTTTAATTCACATAAAGGAAAGCAAAGTTTTAAAGCG
>NZ_JACWMX010000019.1 GCF_014773245.1 Mucilaginibacter glaciei
CACCTTCTGTAATTTCAAAAAAGAGGCTGTTATAATATCTATTGGATCAATTTTTATGACAAAAGTCTTTGGTTATGTTTGGCTACGTCATAGCTATACAATTGATCATTCTTAATTAAAGCGAAGATCGTCCGTAATAATTTATGGATCGATGCGATAGCGGCCTTCTTGTGACTTGCAGTCTCAGAAGACCGTTTTCGTTTCTCGTAATAATCCGCAATATGACAAGGGTTTCCCGCTTTCTTAGCCGACTGAATTTGGTTTATGGCCAAGTACAGCACCTTTCTGCCAATAGCTGTCCCACGCTTTGAAATTGACAAGTGGGCCGTGAGATTGCCAGATTCATAAACTTGAGGATCAACACCAACGAAGGCATTTAATTGGCTAGGGTTGTTAAAACGTCTGATATCCCCAAGCTCACTAATGATTCTTAGAGCAGTGTTTTCGCCGATGCCTGGAATGCTTGTGAGGATCTCCAGATCCCGTTTAGGAGCTAGCTTTGCCATCTCCTGTAAAGCAGTCTGGCACTCTTCTTCAGCGCTCAGAATGTTGTTAATTGCCATTTTGAGGCCACGGACATGAGCACTGTTCTTTTTGACCGCTGGGCATGCGACTTTAGCCAAACGAATAAGGCTTTGCGTTATGTCATTAGCGCGCTTTTTACCAATACCAGATAAGCCTTTTAAGAAGTCGATGATATCGGCTTCTTTTGTTTCTAGTACGATATCTGGATGTGGGAATCTGAGAGCAATACTCCAGTAGTTTTTCCCTCTTGGATTAGCCAGTAAGTGTTCAATCTCTGGGAAAGTGAGCTGAACTGCTTTGTGCAGTCTATTCTTGTTGGTTATCAGATCGTGCGAAGCCTGCTCATAGATGCGGTTATTGGCCATCAATTCTTGATATTCTTTGCTTTGAACGTAGGCCAGCCGTTGCGGGTGCTCAGACTGCAGCTTGGCAAGATACAAGGCATCAAGCTTATCGGTCTTGTTCTGGTGCAGGTCATCCTTTGTCTTTCTTTTGGCTTCTAGCGGATTCATCATGACATAGCGCAATTCGTGCATGTCCAAGAACGCCTGGAGTCTTCTGGAATAGACGCCAGTTGCTTCAAAGATAATCTGCGGTTTAGTAACCTGCTTAAGGTCACCTAGCAGCCGATTGAAGCCTACCATATCGTTGGAGATGGCATAGTCATTAACTTTTTGGCCATTGACCATAATGCATACGTTAGACTTCCGGCTGCTAACATCAATACCGAAAACAGTTTTCAATAAATCCATAAGAATAAACCTCCGCTTTGCTTGGAGATGAGCTGCCTTCACCCAATTCAATCAGATCTAATTTTCTCAACAGGACTTTAACAGT
>NZ_JACWMX010000001.1 GCF_014773245.1 Mucilaginibacter glaciei
TATCAGCGGTGCCTACGTCTTTTTTAGTATCGGCAGTGCCAACATCTTTCTTAGTAGTTTGTGCTTTTTTAGGAGCAGGTGCAGCAGCGTTAACGTTGATAGATAAACCTGTAGTAAGGATAAGTGCGATTGCTATAATTGATATTTTCATGATTGTATTATATATGTGTTTGGGTCCTTTTGTAATTGAATTTTTTATATCGGAAGTGGGGGATTATTAATCGGCAGTGCCTACATCTTTTTTGGTATCAGCAGTACCTACATCTTTTTTAGTATCAGCGGTGCCTACGTCTTTTTTAGTATCGGCAGTGCCAACATCTTTTTTAGTAGTTTGTGCTTTTTTAGGAGCCGGTGCAGCAGCATTAACGTTGATAGATAAACCTGTAGTAAGGATAAGAGCGATTGCTATGATTGATTTTTTCATGATTATATATTGGGGTCTTTTTGTAATTGAATTTTTTATTTATTGGGGTTGATTAGTCGGCAGTGCCTACGTCTTTTTTAGTGCCGGCAGCGCTTTTCTTTAAGTCGGCAGTGCCAACGTCTTTCTTGGTATCGGCAGTACCTACATCTTTTTTGGTAAATGATTTTTTAACAGAATCGCGTTTAGCGGTAGTAATGGTTGCTGCAGATAAAGCGCCTGTGCTTAAAATTAATGCGATTGCGATGATTGACTTTTTCATGATTTTATATTTTGAATATTTTATATGATCTGTGTTGAAAGTTTTATGAAATTGATACGACGATTAATCGGCAGTGCCCACATCTTTTTTGGTTGATACGGTGCTTTGCTCAATAGTAGCAGTTGGCTTTACCGGTGCTTGTTTGCTGCATGATGTTAAAATGCCGGTGGTTAGTAATAATGCTGCTGCTATAGTTATCTTTTTCATAATATTTTGTATCGGATTTTTAATGGTTGAGTGAATGAATTAATCGGCAGTGCCTACGTCTTTTTTGGTGGCTATTGTGCTGCGTTCAAGGGTTGCGGTAGTTTGTACCGGCGTTTGCTTGGTACATGATGGTAAAATACCTGTAGAGAAAATTAATGCTGCTGCGATGATTATTTTTTTCATGATATATTTTATTATATTTATTACCTGATCGATCTAATGGATTAATCTGCCGTACCTATATCCTTACGGATACCTATTGTGCTTTGTAAAATAACGTCTATTGTACTTTTAACATGAGTGCGCTGAATACATGATGTAAGTATACCTGCAAACACTAATAATGAGGCAAGGAAGATTTTTTTCATTATATTATAAGTTAAGTTTTATTATTAAAATTAATTATTTGCCATGTGCTTTATACTAATTAGTTAATAGCTTTCGCGATAAAACTGTAACCATTGGTTTATAATTTCACCTGGTCTTGTGTATTATTATTTTATTAAATAATACGCACGCAAAAATGTTGATAACTTATTAACAATCAATTATTTAACACTGCAAATATAAATATGTTTTTTACTTTTTAGGAAATATTTTAAAATAATTTTTTCGGTTCATTTTTACAAATTTTTAGCAAAGGTTTATAGTTGTTATTTATTTCATAACTTTCCCCGCAATTCAACGTATAGAGTTCTGATGATTAAATTTTATACCTTTTTAATTTTACTGTTTGCTGGTTACTCCTTTTCTGTTTACGCAAAAGAGTCAGACGGAGTTGCCGGGCAGGATACTATAGAGGTGAAAAAATTATATAGCCGTGGTTTTGACTATCGTTATACCGATCCACAGCAAACTGTTGATGATGCCGCAGCAGCTTTAGCCATTGCCGAAAAACTGCCCGATCTGCCGCAATTCAAGAAATTTTTGGGCGAATCTTATCGTATAAAGGGTATAGGTAATTATTATTTAAACCAGTCGCGCGCGGCTATAGATGACTATCTGAAGGCCCGTAACATATTCCGTGATCTGAACGACCTGCGCAGCGAAGCCAAGGTGAACAACAATATTGGTAACCTTTACCTGGACAGCGATTACGGCAAAGCCTTAGAGTACCTTAACTCCTCCCTGCAAATAGCACAAAAACTATCAGACCAGGGCCTTATCGGCTCTTCTTATCTCAATATCGGTAACGTATATTATCGTAAAAAAAGCTACTACCAGGCATTGGCCTATTATGATAAGGGCAACGCTATCTTTACCGCCATCAAAGATTCTGTTAACCTGATTCAAGCTCTGCAAAACCGGGGGGTTATTTATTTCAGTATCAATCAGTTTGTTAAAGCCGAACAGTTGCTTACCACTGCCGTTAAAGCTGCCAAGGAAAAGGATATGAATAAATCTGTAGCCAGTACAAATCTTACTCTGGCCTCACTTTACATAGCGCAAGACAGGTTTGCCGAGGCTGAAAACGCCATACAAGAGGGGCAGGCGTTTGCATTAGCGGTAAAGGATGATAAACTGGCATCCGATTATAATTTTACTACTTACCAGTTGGAGCTAAAGCGGAAGAATTACGAAAAGGCGTTACATTACCTTCAAATAGTTTTCAGGCAGGATAGCACCATTCACAT
Organism: Mucilaginibacter glaciei; assembly: GCF_014773245.1. Lineage (GTDB taxonomy): Bacteria > Bacteroidota > Bacteroidia > Sphingobacteriales > Sphingobacteriaceae > Mucilaginibacter > Mucilaginibacter glaciei. Next base: position 2,525 of record NZ_JACWMX010000001.1, read on the forward strand.
TTCTAACGAATCGACCCAGATAAACATTATCCAGGAACAATTCAAGCAGGAAGCTAAACAGCGGGAGAATGACCTCATTTTGCAGCGCCAGCAAAACGACCGGATAAAATTTTGGGCGGTTACCGTAGTTGCAGGCTTGTTGTTGGTAGTAATTGCCCTGTTGATGAACAATGTAAAGCGCAAAACTGCAACGAATGCACAGCTTACCACGTTGAACGCCGAAGTATTACGCCAGAAGGATAATCTTGACAGGATCAACCATCATCTGGAAGAGATTATTGACGAACGAACGAAGGATTTACAGATTAAGAACAGGAAACTTTCTGAGTATTCATCGTACTTGTCTCATCAGATACGGGGGCCAATCGCTACACTGCGCGGGTTGATGAACCTGGAGCGCGAAGGTCTTGTTGACGAGAAGGAATGTATTAACATGATGGATAAATGCGTATCAGATATCGATCAGAAAATTATTGAAATGAGCGATATGCTTAATGATACCAGCAAGACAGTTTTTTAATAGCTAACTGGCCAGCCTTGCCGGTATACTGCTGTGAATTTTCGCCTCTAACAAACCGAGATAAACACAATATCGGGATATCATTTGTAAAATGAGTAGCTGTTTATGTTTTTTATATCCCGCTGTTTCAAAGGCGATAGTTTTTTTGCCCGCGGTTACAAAAAAAGCCACCTCGCCCCTTGAAGGTTTAAAACGCGCCTTAAACAGATCAAAGGCTTTAACCTTTAACTTACTTTGGGTATCGTGAATCGTTCCATCACCGGTCACGTCCGCACTCGATATCGATATCATGTAGTTTGACATAGTACAACTTTTTGTACAAAAGCTAATGCAATTATAAAACCACAAATGCAAACACTACAGCATATTTTTCATTACGATAAGCCTTAAGCAAAATACCATGTTAAATTTCATTTCATTTAAAAATATTAAATGAAGGTAAAAAGAATGGCGCACTGTAAACAAAACTACCTGTTGTTATTAATGAACAGTGTGCAGTATATTAAACTGTTACGCTGCCTTTGCTCAGCAATTCTTCATAAAGCAAAATTACTTTACGTTGCAGGTTAGTGATCTCCAATTCTCTGTCGATAAGTTTCTTTTGGATAATGTTAAGGTTGGCGTCTTGCACGCTTGGCTCTTCAACATATTCTAACGATAGCAGGTTAACTACACTAACTTCAAAAATATTGGCAATTTGCTCCAGCCGCGATAAATTAATATCGGTTACGCCGGTTTCAATTTTTGAAAAAGCGGGAATAGAAATACCAAGGCGGTTAGCGACGTCTTCCTGACTCCAGCTACGCTCGTGGCGCAGGGTGCGGATATTTTTACCGGCAGACTTGTTGGTTTTCTTCTTAATAGTTTCGGTCATCATGAACATAGTAATAATTAATTATTGGAAAAAGGGTATAAACGAGTATCCAAACCCAGTGCCATAATTAAATATGCCCTTAACAGGCTGTATTAACATATAGTTAAAGTATTGGGGAAATTTTTTCGTGGAATTTGTTCTACAAGTACGGGTATAAATTCTTATTCTATCCCGCTTAGAATACTTAGTTTTGCGAATTTTAACAGCAGTTGTTTTTGGCCTATTTCCTTAAAAAAGATGGTTGCCTTAATATCTGGTTTATTTCCTTCTAAGCTAATAACTTTCCCGAAACCAAAACGCTCATGCTCTACCTGCATCCCAACCTGCAGGTTAGTTGTATCTGATGGCTTAAAATCGGGCGATGGTATGTGTGCTTTTGCCAGTATAGATGTTGTTTTTACCGGCGGTGCAGTAGCGGCCTTTGGCTTGCTGTAAGTGTCGTTTTTGCGTGTCCAGGCACTGCGTTCATCATCAAACGAACCTGCGGATGGGGCCGGTTTAGCTGTGAAATCAAGCTCTAAATATTGGGCATCTATTTCATCTAAAAAACGGCTGGGCTCACAGCTTATCAGCGTGCCAAATTTAAAACGCGATGTAGCGTAGCTGATCGTCAGTTTATATTCGGCTCGGGTAATAGCAACATAAAAGAGGCGGCGTTCTTCCTCCAGGTCGCTGCGTGAGTTGAGCGACATTTGCGAGGGGAACAGGTTTTCTTCCAGCCCCACAATATGCACCTGCGGGAATTCAAGCCCCTTAGAAGAGTGGATGGTCATCAACGATACCGTGTCGGCATCCTTGTTTTTATCTTTATCATCATTAGTTAAAAGGGCCACGTCCTGCATAAAAACATCCAGGCCTTTTTCCTCGATATCTTCGCGCTCGCTAAACTCTTTTATACCATTCAATAGCTCCTGAATATTTTCGTAACGGTTAAGGCCTTCAACAGATTTATCTTCGTAAAGATCTTTAAGCAAGCCCGAGTGCTGTGCAATGTGCAACGCTGCCTCATAAGCAGTTAGTGTTTTAGTAAGCACCTGGAAACTTTGAATCATCACGGCGAAGGCTGTTAACGACGCGGGGGCCTTTTCTACGTAGCGGTGCGGCTCCAATATTACCTCGAAAGGCGTAATACTATTTTTATCAGCAGCTACAATTATCCTGTCAACCGTAGTATCGCCAATGCCGCGTTTAGGATAATTGATAACACGTTTCAATGCTTCCTCGTCGTTAGGGTTAAAGGTAAGCCTGAAGTAGGCTATAAGGTCCTTGATCTCCTTACGCTGGTAAAATGAAAGGCCGCCATAAATCTTGTACGGGATGCCGTTTTTACGCAGCGCCTCTTCCATCGAGCGCGATTGTGCATTTGTACGGTACAAAATAGCAAAATCGTGCCATTTTAAACCGTTAGAGCTGCGCTGAAACATAATGGCATCGGCCACTAATTTACCTTCTTCGTTATCGCTGAAGGCACGCATTACTTTGATCTTATCGCCCGATTCTTTTTCAGAAAATACGTTTTTCTTTAGCTGCTCTTTGTTATTGGCAATAACGCTGTTAGCAACGTTTACAATGTTTTGGGTGGAGCGATAATTTTGCTCCAGCTTAAACACTTTAAGATCGGGGTAATCCTTTTCAAAGTTCAGGATGTTTTGGATATTGGCCCCACGGAAAGCGTAAATACTTTGCGCATCATCGCCTACCACACAAATATTTTCATTAACCGCAGCAAGGCGCTTAACGATCAGGTATTGCGAAAAGTTGGTATCCTGATACTCATCAACCATTAAATATTTAAAGCGGTGCTGGTATTTGTTCAACACTTCGGGATAGCGTTTTAACAGCTCGTTGGTCTTGAACAACAGATCGTCAAAATCCATAGCACCGGCGCGGTAGCAACGCTGCGCGTAAGTTTCGTAGATCTTGCCCATCATAGGGCGCCCGCTCGATATATCGTCGGCCTGGATCTGGTCGTTCTGCTGGTATTCTGTCCAGGCAACCAGGTTATTTTTAGCTGCCGAGATGCGGTTAAGTACAAAGTTTACGCTGTACAGCTTATCGTCCAGCTGCATCTCTTTTAAAATTGCGCGCAACACGCTCTTGCTATCGTCGGTATCGTAAATGGTAAAGTTGCTTGGATAGCCAATTTTATCGGCCTCTACCCGCAGCAATTTTGCAAAAACCGAGTGGAAAGTACCCATCCAGATGTTTTTTGCCTCCGGGCCGCAAATGTGGTTGATCCGTTCGCGCATTTCGCGCGCGGCTTTATTGGTAAACGTAAGCACCAGTATGTTAAATGAATCTACACCGCTGCGGATAAGGTGCGCTACCCTGAAAGTAATAACACGTGTTTTGCCAGATCCCGCACCGGCTATGATCATAACCGGGCCCTTTGTTTGCAGTACGGCAGCCTTTTGCTCGGGGTTTAACCCTTCTAAATAATCCAAATCCTTTTCCTCTTTTCTTGTACCGCGAAATTAAGGTTTTAGCATGAAAGGAAAAGGATTTAGAGCACACAGTTTTCAACTTTTACCGGCCTGTGTTAGTAAATGATGGTGACCTGTTCACCACTCAAGCTTTTCGCATAGTTGGGTGTTCCGCTGCGTGTTCCGTTTTTTATAAAGTGTTCCGCAGTGTTCCGTTTAAAACGGAACGGAACACCACCGCAAATCTCCATGCCCTCTGTGGTTAAAAATCTTATCCGTTACCCCACTTGCACATCGGCAAAACAATTAACAATTTAGCCCCTTATCTAAGCAAAGCAATCTACCCGCATGAACAGTCTCGCTAATTCAACGTCGCCCTATCTTTTACAGCACGCCAACAACCCGGTTAACTGGTACCCCTGGGGACCCGAAGCACTGGCTAAGGCTAAAGCAGAAAATAAACTGATATTGGTGAGCATCGGCTACTCGGCTTGCCACTGGTGCCACGTAATGGAACACGAGAGTTTTGAGGATAAAAGCGTTGCCGCAGTAATGAACGAGTATTTTGTTTGTATCAAGGTGGATAGGGAGGAGCGCCCTGACGTCGACCAGATCTATATGAGTGCCATCCAACTGATGAGCGGCAGGGGTGGCTGGCCGCTAAATTGTATTTGCCTGCCCGATCAAAGGCCTATTTACGGTGGCACCTATTTTAAAAAGAACGACTGGACAAGCCTGCTCTTTAACCTGGCCGATTTTTACAAAACCAAACCCGAAGAAGCCGAAGATTACGCCGTAAGGCTTACCGAAGGCATAGAAAAGTATGAGTCGGTGGCGTTTGTGCAAGAGCAGTCAAAATACACCAGGGCTGACTTGGAGGCGATCCTGAAAACCTGGCGCAGGTACATCGACCCGGTGGAAGGTGGTTTTGGCGGTGCGCCCAAATTCCCGATGCCCAATAACTCACTATTTCTGATGCGGTATGCGCATTTAATGAAAGATGCCGAACTGGCCGAAAATGTAAAACTTACGTTAAAGAAAATGGCGTTCGGTGGCATTTATGACCATATAGGCGGCGGCTTTGCCCGTTACGCGGTTGACGGCGTGTGGCATGTGCCGCATTTTGAAAAGATGCTGTATGATAATGCGCAATTGCTGAGCCTTTATGCTGAGGCTTACACCTGGAACCCCGACCCGCTTTACAAAACCATTGCCGGCGAGATCATCACTTTCATTAGCAGAGAACTCACATCGCCCGATTTTGGCTTTTATTCGGCCCTGGATGCCGATAGTGAGGGTAAGGAGGGGAAGTTTTATATTTTCACCAAAGCAGAGATAGAAGAGATTTTAGGCGATGACGCCGACCTGTTTAACATCTATTACAATGTTACAGCTGATGGTAACTGGGAAGAGGAACAGTCCAACGTATTCTTCCGCAAACAGGAGGATGCCGTACTGGCAGAACAGTTAGGGTTATCTGTAGAAGAACTTGTTGCAAAGATTACCGCCTCCCGCCAAAAAGTATTAGCCGCTCGTGCTGAAAGGGTAAGACCGGGGTTGGATAACAAGATCCTGGCATCATGGAACGGGCTCATGCTAAAAGGTCTTTGCGAAGCGTACAGAACGTTTAATAACCCTGAATATTTAGATCTGGCTGTCAAAAATTCTGACTTTATATTAAAGAATCTATTGAACGAAGCAAAGCTTTCACGGGTTTACGGGGCGGGGGTGGTCGCGACTTTCCTTGACGATTATGCCAATATCATTGATGGTTTTATCGCGCTATATGAAGTCACATTTAACGAAACCTATATCATCCAGGCACAAAAACTGGCCGATTATGCCCTGGCCCATTATTACAACGCCGAGGGCGGCATATTTTATTACACGGCTGATAATGACGAGCAGTTGATAGCCCGAAAATCTGAAATTATGGATGGCGTTATTCCGGCGTCCAATTCGGTAATGGCGCGTAACCTGAGAAAATTGGGGTTGTTTTTTGATAATGAGGGATATTTAGAGGTTTCTGCACAACTGCTCCGAAACATTGTATCGCATTTGGCCAAATATGGTTCAGCCTATTCAAATTGGACAATACTGCTGTTAGAAGAGGTTTTTGGCACTTATGAAATAGCCATTACAGGGAGCAATGCCGAAACATACCGCAGAGAAATGGAACAAAATTACACCCCTAATAAAATTATATTGGGAGGTGAGAATGGAAGTTTACCTTTGCTGGCTGAAAGATTTGCTGACGAGACCAGGGTGTTTGTTTGCCGCGATCGTACCTGCGGGTTACCGGCCTGTAATATCGCTGAAGCTTTAAAACAAATAAATAACTGATTCCTTTATATATACATTAAACAACACAGGCTTTATTCTGATCATTAACAGGATACGGTTTTTTATCGTTAAAACTATCAATAGATGAAAATTGAACCACAACACGTAGTATCATTAACATACGATCTGTATGTTAAGCAGGAAGACGGAACGGAAGGCCTGGCAGAAAGCGCAACACAAGAGCAGCCTTTAACCTTTTTATTTGGTGCAGGCCAAATGATACCTAAGTTTGAACAGGAATTAAGCACACTATCTACCGGCGATACTTATGATTTCCGGATAGCCGCCGCAGAAGGTTACGGCGAATTTGACGAAGAAGCTGTTGCTAATCTACCTTTAGATATGTTCCAGGGTGCAGAAGTGCCTCAGATTGGAGAAGTATTGCCTTTACAGGATAACAACGGAAACCGTTTTCAGGGGCAGGTTGTTTCTGTAACGGAAGACTCGGTAATTGTGGACCTTAACCACCCCATGGCAGGCCAGGAATTGCACTTTAAAGGCGAGATCCTAAATGTTCGCCCGGCAACTCCAGAAGAATTATCTCACGGCCACGCACACGGTGCTGATGGTCATCAGGATCACTAAGAACATTACATTAAATACAAAAAGCACGGTAGATACCGTGCTTTTTGTATTTAAAACCTCTGTTTTAACGTCTACTAATTAAAATCTAGATGGCCCGCAGGTGTCACATAACAACGAATTACAACTCTCGAGGCAATAGGCTCGCCATTTAATGTCGCTGGTATAAATACCGTGTCGTCCGGATCGGGTAGGTGTACGTTCATCTTAATAACCCGTTCAAAGTTCCTTGCGGTAAGATGTACTTTATACTCGGCGAGGCGGCCAAGCGGGCTAATTAATAACTCAACAACGCCTTCAAAAATGTTGTTATCAAATTCTCTTAGGTCTTTAGGCAGTGTAAATAAATTTAGATAGGGGAGGTAGCCATAATAACGCCCGCCTATTTTAACAGGTTTGGTCGCTCTCGTGGTGCTGTCCAGTTCCTTATCAACATAATAGTGCAAACTTGATGTGGTATCTTCGGCCGCCTCGCCCAAAAGTTGTTTTTTGTTAAAATCGTAAACCTGCATCGATTGGCCAAACTGGTTATAAAATTTCCAAATACCTACCCGCCTGTTGCTCTCATAAATGCCGGTGGCAACGATAGTTTTCTTCTTATAAAATGCCTGGTACAGGCCACGTTTGATTGCATGATCATCTGCCCTAACCTGAAAAACCTCGTTGACATCATTGGTAAGTTTGTTTTTAACTTCGATAGTTTCCTGGGCCACGGCAGTTGCCGATAGAAGCACCGCGGTTAAAAGCAGGTAGTAGTATTTCAACATAAAATAATTTTTAGCCTTTGTTAGAGACTCTATATTCGATAGATGGTTTAATGCGCTGCAATTCGGTTACAAATTCAGCTTTATTTTTAGGAGAAACCATTACGGAATCGAATTTGTTGTAAAATATTTCTATCCGGTTTAAAGATAATGCAGGCGAACTTAATACACTGCGCGTATCTTCTAATTTACGGATCGATTGGATATCCATTTCAATATTTACTATCCAGCCACAACGAACATACAATTTGCCGTCGCCAGTTATCGTGTATTTTGTATTTAGCAGCATAGGCAATACTACAATGCTGATCACAGCGGTCGCAATAATGCCACTCAAGTATTTGCCTGTATAAATGTTGATAGCCATTACAATAGCCAGTATTAAAATAGGCAGATAACTGATAATGCCTTGTTTTGACCGGTAAATGTGGAGGTCGTTGCTCATGCTGTAAATTTATAAAATTTAATCCACGCCTGCCGCCACCGCCAAAACTACCACCCTTGTGCGCAATCAAAATATCCGGGCCAAGTTGGATATCAACGTTGGGTTCGGAATAAAAAAATTATACATACAATCGTGTCAGCGGAGATGAGATTAAGATGAATTTTAACCTGCCTGCAAGTTTTTTAAACTATTTGGAAACTCTTTTGCCTCTTTTTGAAATATTACGATCGTTGTGGCGTTATGATAAAGTTAGGCGACAATAGAATGACAAATTAATTTTTTGTAAAAATTTTGTAAGGTATTTAAAAGTGAATACCTATCTTTATTCCGTCCCCTAAGCTAAATAAACCTAATTGATTAATTAAATCTCCCGATACTACATGGCATTTATTCATAATGTGCTTGAAGAACCTTCTTACGGATGGAAGGACGAAAATGGTAACTTATCAAAGCCTACGAACAAGCAGATACTTAAAGAATTTTTAACACGTATAAATGTTTTTAAGGATAAAAAAAATTGGCTTTCTTTTGTAAGTTGGTTAATGGTATTTACCCTTGCACCATTCCTTTTGCTGTTCGTTTTTAAATATTTCAGCATTAAATTACTGCTAATTGCATTCCTATACAGCATGGTAGTAATGGGAAGCCATGGCACCATCTGGTATCACAGGTATTGCACCCACGGTGCTTACAAATTCCGCAATAACTTTTGGCGCTTTGTAACTCAAAACCTTACCCTGAAAATCATTCCGGAAGAGATCTATGCGATATCGCACCACGTGCACCATGCCTTATCTGATACCCCCGGCGATCCTTATAACGCACAAGGCGGCTTTTTATATTGTTTCCTGGCAGATGCTAACCACCAGCCGGTAAACCGTAACATGACCGAGCGCGAGTTTAATCGCTGTGTTACGTTAATGAAACATACCGGTGTAACTACCAACACTTATGCGCAGTACAAAAAATGGGGGTCTATAGCCAATCCTTTTCACGCTATTGTAGGTGTGTTAGCCAGTTGGGCATTTTGGTTCACGGCATTTTATCTGATGGGCGGAATTGGTTTAGCCTGCGCTATTTTTGGCGCGGCTGGCTTTTGGGCTGTTGGTGTGCGTACCTTTAATTATGAAGGCCATGGTAAGGGCGAAGATAAACGCCGCGAAGGTGTAGACCATAACCTCAAGGATATGTCTATCAACCAGCTTTGGCCAGGTATTGTAGCCGGCGAATGGCATAACAATCACCATTTATTCCCTAAAAGTGCACGCTCGGGCTTTAAGGCTTACCAGGTTGATACGGCATGGTATTATATTAAGTTTATGAGTTTGATTGGCGCGGTAAGCCATTATAAAGATTCAAAAGCTCAATTCATTAAAGAATACGTGAAACCGGCGCTGAAACCCGAAACCGAGTATTGCCCTTTAACCGGCAAACCTATATTTGCAACAGTAAAAATTAACTAACTACGCTTATTATATTCCGCTAACTACGGGTGAATTAAAGAGAGGTGCTACAGCACCTCTCTTTTTTGTTTAAAACCAATTTTTAGACTGTGATTTTTACAAAGGAATAATTAACTTAGACAACCAATTATTCTTTTAACCTGAAGATGTGATGTTTAAGAAACTGACCTGCACTTTTACAGTCTTGCTGACAACTGTCGTACTTTTAAATGGTGCCTTTGCCCAAACATTTCCTTTGGGCATCTTTGAAGGTAACACAAATGTAGGATCGCCTAAACTGAAGGGTGATGTTAAGTATGACAGTCATAACCAACAATACACTGTTAGTGGCGCAGGCACCAATATTTGGGCAGAAAAAGATGAATTTCACTTTGTTTGGAGGAAGATGAAAGGCGATTTTTTATTGCGTACAAACGCAGAATTCATCGGTACGGGTAAAGAGCTTCACCGAAAGTTTGGGTTGATGGTGCGCAGTTCATTAGACGGAAATTCGGCACATATAAACGCTGTAGTACATGGCGACGGACTTACTTCCTTGCAATATCGCAAAGCAACAGGGGCAATTACAAACGAGCAAAAATTAAGCTTAACCGGCGCAGGCGTTATCCAGTTAGAGCGGGTAGGCAAAACCTACACCATGGCGGCTGCCCGCAAAGGCGATACCTTCGGCCCCGAAGAAAAAGTTGAACTTGAATTAGGTGATGAAGTTTATGTAGGCATTTTTGTTTGCTCGCACAATCCGGATGTGTCGGAGAAGGCTGTATTCAGTAATGTGCGTGTAGTTAAGCCCGCACCGGCAGATCTGGTTACTTATAAACAATACCTGGGCAGCAGTATCGAACTATTGGATATGTCCACCCAAAACAGCCGGATAGTTTATCAGTCTCCAAAATCGCTGCAGGCGCCTAACTGGATGGCAGACGGTAAATCGCTGATCTATAACAGCGATGGCTCCCTTTATAAATTTAATATAGCAAGCGCCACCCCCGTGGTTTTGAATACGGGGCTGGCCAAAAATAATAATAACGACCATGTGCTATCCTTTGATGGTAAGATGCTGACGATAAGCAGTGGCGATGGAGGCCCGTCAATAGGTTACACTGTCCCGGCGAATGGGGGCGAGGCTAAAATGGTTACCAAAAAAGGAGTGGGGGCATCTTATATGCACGGCTGGTCGCCGGATGGTAAGTACCTGGTATTTTGCGGCGAACGTGGCGGTGAGTATGATATTTACCGCATCCCCGCAGTTGGTGGGACCGAAGAACGGTTTACTACAACGCCCGGCCTGGATGATGGCCCGGAATATACCCCAGACGGCAAATACATTTACTTTAACTCGGTACGCAGCGGCCTGATGCAGGTTTGGCGGATGGATGCAGACGGCAGTAATCAAATACAAGTAACCAATGATGATTTTAATAACTGGTTTCCCCATGTATCGCCCGATGGCAAATCTATCGTCTTCATCACGTTCCTAAAAAATGAAGTCAAACCCGGCGATCACCCTTTTTATAAACACGTTTATATCCGTACCATGCCGGTAGGTGGCGGCCCTATTAAGGTTGTGGCCTATTTATACGGCGGGCAGGGTACCATCAACACGCCTTCATGGTCGCCCGATAGCAAACATATTGCCTTCGTCAGCAACTCCGACTTATTATTCTCCATGTTCCCCAAAGCAAAAAACTAAATCTCCATAATATGAACGCATCTCGCAGAAACTTTCTCAAAACCAGCGCCGTAGCGGTATCGGCCGCGGCAATCATGCCCAATGATTTATTTGCGGCTCCCAAAATTCAAAGGGTGGGCCTGCAACTCTATTCCGTACGCGATCACATGAAAACCGACCCGGCAGGTACTTTGAAAAAACTGGCTGATATGGGTTACATTTACGTGGAGCATGCTAATTATATCGATCGTAAATTTTACGGATATACCGCGCCCGAGTTTAAAAAATTACTGGGCGGTTTAGGTTTGGTGATGCCAAGCGGTCATACTGTAATGACTACTAAAGACTGGGATAGCGCTAAAGGTGATTTTACCGACAAATGGAAATACACCATTGACGATGCCGCCACCATGGGGCAAAAGTTTGTGATTAGCCCCTGGATGGAAGACAGCATCCGCAGCAACCCCGAAGAGCTGAAGAAGTTTATGGATCAGTTTAATAAATGCGGCGAGCTTTGCCAAAAATCGGGCATGAAATTCGGTTACCATACGCACGAGTTTGAATTTGTAACTAAAGTTGGCGACAAAGTTTTATACGAGTATATATTGGATAACACCGACCCTAAACTGGTGATACAGCAATTGGATATTGGAAATATGTACCTGCAAGGCAATATGACTGCGCTGGATTATATGAAGAAATATCCGGGCAGGTTTGAATCGCTGCACGTTAAGGATGAAATAAAAAGCCAAGAAAAAGGCGAGGTAGGTACCGGTTTCGAAAGTACTTATTTGGGTAAGGGGCTCGTACCGGTGAAAGACATCTTAAAGCTTGCTAAACAACAGGGCATCACGTCATTGATCATCGAGCATGAGTCATACCAGGGGGCCGACTCTTTAGATTGTGTAAAAATAGACTTACAAACCATGAAAAAGTGGGGTTATTAATAGTTTAACCTTATCTTTCATTTTCCAAATCAAATATCGGGTTTAGTTAACCGTGCCCGGCATTTATTATAAACCAATAATTCCCGCATAAGTGAATTTAAATATGAACAGGCGGATCGCGATCAGAAACATGGCCCTCATTTTGGGCAGTGTGGCTGTGTTGCCGTCATGCCTAAACGATAAAAAGGGCAAGCCGGTAGTTGAACTTAAAACGCTCAAGATTGATGCCGACCAGGAAAACCTGGTAAGTAACCTTGCAGAAACTATATTGCCAAAAACCAGCACCCCGGGCGCTAATGAATTGGGTATAAATCTGTTTATTTTTAAGATGCTTGATGATTGCACCAATAAAGAGCAGCAGGAAAACTTTATGGGCGGCTTAAAGGATTTTGATGATGCGGTCAATAAAAAGTACAGTAAATCTTTTAACGAATGTACTGTTACCGAGCGCACCGCCTTTGTAACCGCCTTAGAAAAGCAAACGAAGGATGAACAGGCCGCAATGGCTAAAAATGCCGTTGATAAAAAAGATAAACCAAAGGATGCGCCTAAGCTGAACAGTTTTTACCAAATGGTAAAAGGGCAAACCATATTTGGTTACACCACATCGCAATATTTCATGACTAAGCAAATCGTTTATGAGCTTGTACCGGGCCGGTACAACGCTATGTTCCCCGTTAAAAAAACAGCAGCAGTATAACCATGGCATTTTTAAATATAGATAGTGTAAAAGACCGCACCTTTGATGCCATTGTAATTGGATCGGGTATGAGCGGGGGCTGGGCTGCTAAAGAGTTTGGTGATAAAGGCCTTAAAACTTTAGTTTTAGAGCGCGGCCGCGATGTTAAGCATCTAAAGGATTATCCTACCACCAATTTGAACCCGTGGGAATTTCCGCATCATGGGGTGGTACCGGCAAAGATCCAGGAAGCAAACCCCATTGTAAACCGTTGCTATGCGTTTGGCGAAGATGCGATGCACTTTTTTGTGAAAGATGCAGAGCATCCGTATGTTCAGGATAAACCTTTCGACTGGATCCGTGGTTACCAAACCGGCGGTAAATCATTAATGTGGGCACGCCAAACCCAGCGCTGGAGTGATTTTGATTATGAAGGCCCTGCCCGCGATGGTTTTGCGGTTGACTGGCCTGTCCGTTATAAAGATGTTGCACCCTGGTATAGTTATGTAGAAAAATTTGCAGGAATATCCGGTAATAAAGATGGCATAGCCGAATTACCAGATGGTGAATTTTTACCCGCCTTCCCTTTAAATGCTGTAGAAACTTATTTTAGCAAACACGTTAAAAGCAAATATCAAAACAGGCACGTAATCAGCGCACGTTGCGCCCATTTATCACAACCCAACCAGATCCATCTGGATCAGGGCCGCGGGCAATGCCAGAAACGTACGCTTTGCCAGCGCGGCTGCCCGTTCGGTGGCTACTTTAGTGCTAATGCATCAACTATACCTTGGGCTCTAAGATCGGGCCATGTTACTTTAAGGCCACATTCGGTTGTAGAGTCTATAATTTATGATGAAAAACTGGGCAAGGCAACCGGCGTACGCGTTATTGACGCTAACACCAAAGAAGCTATCGAATATTATGCCGATGTTATTTTTGTAAATGCGGCGGCGTTAAATACCAACCTGGTGCTGCTTAATTCGACATCAAACCGCTTCCCTACCGGTTTGGGTAATGATAGCGGTGTGCTGGGTAAATATATAGCGTTCCACAACTATTCGGCACGTATAGGTGCAGAATATGATGGTGCTAAAGAATGGACAACTGATGGGCGCAACCCCGCAGGTGGCGGATATATTCCGCGTTTCCGTAACGTATATAAGCAGGAAACCAATTTTTTACGTGGCTATGCGGCTGGTTTTAGCGCTTACCGCTGGCGGGAAACCAGCCAGGACGGCATCGGCGAGGAACTTAAAAAGAATTTGGTAAAAGATGATTTGAGCGCCTGGCATGTAGGATCGCACATGATGGGCGAAACCATCCCTAAAGAAAGCAGCTATGTTAAGCTGGATAAATCGTTAAAAGATCCGTTCGGCGTTCCACAGCTAAAAATCTCTGTTGATTATGACGATAACGATAAAAAAATGCGCGACGACTATTTTGAGCAGATGACAGAGATGTTCACTACGGCCGGTTTCAAAAATATCAAAACGCAGGTTGATCCGCGCAACCCGGGATTGGATATCCATGAAATGGGCGGCGTACGTATGGGTAACGACCCTAAAACATCTATGCTGGATAAATGGAACCGCCTGCATGCTTGTAAAAATGTTTATGTAACTGACGGAGCCTGCATGACATCTACCTCATGCCAAAACCCATCCCTTACTTACATGGCACTAACCGCCCGCGCGGTTGACCATTACATTGGCGAGAAGAAGAAACAGAACGTTTAAGAATAAGAATGTGTTTAAAAAACACAATGAAATATATTTAGAAAATAAATTTAATTCCTACATTTAACGGGACAACCAATTACTAAAAAATTTTATTAACGCTATACTAATATGTCTACAAACACTTATGACGCCATCGTCATTGGTTCAGGTATCTCAGGGGGCTGGGCTGCAAAAGAACTGACCGAGAAAGGCTTAAAAACCATAATGTTAGAGCGCGGTAAAGATATCGAGCACATTAAGGGTTACGTGAACGCGAATAAAGGCCCGTGGGAATTCCCGCACAGGGGCGGTCGTACGCAGAAAATGATAGAGGATTATCCGGTTTTAAAGCGTGATTATCCTTTGAATGAAACCAATCTGGATTACTGGACCAATGAAAAAGAAAGCCCTTACACCGAAATTAAACGTTTCGACTGGTTTAGGGGTTACCACATGGGTGGCCGTTCATTAATGTGGGGCAGGCAATCATACCGCTGGCACGATACCGATTTTGAAGCGAATGCCAAAGATGGTATCGGTACCGACTGGCCTATCCGTTATAAAGATTTGGCTAAGTGGTATAGCCATGCCGAGCAATTTGCAGGTATATCCGGTAATCGCGATGGCGTACCTATCCTTCCGGATGGTGATTTTATGCCGGCGATGGATATGAACGTGGTTGAAAAAGATGTTCAAAAACGTTTTAAAGAGCACTATAACGAGGCGCGCCACTTTATTATTGGCCGTACTGCTAATATCACCGTACCACATAATAACCGTACCAACTGCCAGTATCGCAACAAATGCTGGTTAGGCTGTCCGTTTGGTGCGTACTTCAGTACCCAGTCGGCAACTTTGCCGGCTGCAATGGCTACGGGTAACTTAACCGTTCGCCCGTTCTCTATCGTAACTAAAATTATTTACGATAAGGATACCAAGAAGGCTAAAGGTGTTGAAATATTAGATGCAGAAACTAACAAAACGTATGAGTACTTCGCAAAGATCGTTTTCGTTAACGCATCAGCATTAAACAGTGCCTGGGTGTTAATGAATTCCGCTACCGACGTATGGGAAGGCGGCTTGGGCAGCAGCAGCGGCGAACTGGGCCACAACGTGATGGACCACCACTTAGGTGTAGGTGCAGGCGGCCGTATAGAAGGTTTTGAAGATAAATATACATTTGGGCGCCGTGCAAACGGTATCTACATACCACGTTACCGTAACCTTAACGGCGAAAAACGCGATTACATCCGCGGGTTTGGTTACCAGGGTGGCGGCAGCCGAAGCGGCTGGAGCCGTGATATTGCGGAGCTGGCGATCGGTGGCGAGTTTAAAGACACGCTATCAGAACCGGGTACATGGACGTTTGGTATGGGCGGTTTCGGCGAAACATTGCCTTACCACGAAAACAAGATCACTTTGGATAAAACCAAAAAAGATAAATGGGGCCTTCCTATTCTCGCGTTTGATGTTGAGTGTAAGGAGAACGAGCATAAGATGCGTATCGATATGATGAACGATGCCAAGGAAATGTTGGAAGCTGCAGGCGTTAAGGATGTGAACGCATATACTACCGATCCGGTTTTAGGCCGTGGCATCCATGAAATGGGTACAGCTCGTATGGGCCGCGATCCAAAGTCATCTGTATTGAACGAGTGGAACCAGGTTTGGGATGCCAAGAACGTATTTGTTACGGATGGCGCGGCAATGGCTTCGTCAGCCTGCCAGAACCCGTCACTTACTTACATGGCACTTACCGCGCGTGCGGCAGACTATGCAGTTACAGAATTGAAAAAAGGAAATATTTAATAACAGTATTGACACACTACCACAATGACTGAAAAGAAAGATTCTCCGGAAATAGTCCAGCCCTCCAGGCGGGATTTTATCAAGACCACGTCGCTTGCTGCGGCCGGGTTCATGATTGTACCCCGTTTTGTATTAGGCGGTAAAGGTTATCGCGCACCAAGCGATATGCTGAATGTTGCGGGTGTAGGTGCGGGCGGCAAAGGCGAAAGCGATATTGCTAACTTTGCTAAAAGTGGTAAAGCAAACATCGCATTTTTATGTGATGTTGATGACCGCCGTGCCGCAAAATCGCGCGCAGCATTCCCTAAAGCTAAGTATTATAAAGACTGGCGCGAGATGTACGACAAAGAGCACAAAAACTTTGATGCCGTTTCTATCTCCACGCCCGATCATAACCACGCCATCATCACTTACCATGCAATGCAGTTGGGCAAGCACGTTTACGTGCAAAAACCAATGACGCACGATATCTGGGAAGCGCGTTTATTAACAGAAGCTGCTAAGAAATATAAGGTGGTAACCCAAATGGGTAACCAGGGCTCATCTAACGATGGTACCCGTTTATTATCTGAGTGGTATGACGCCGATTTAATTGGTGATGTACACACCGTTTACTGCTGGACAAATCGACCGGTTTGGCCGCAAGGCATTAAATGGCCCGAGCCCCAACAGAACATTCCAAAAGAATTGGATTGGGACCTGTGGTTAGGTACAGCACCTAAAAAGGATTATGTAGATAAATTAGTGCCGTTTAACTGGCGAGGATGGTGGGATTACGGAACCGGCGCCCTGGGCGATATGGGCTGCCACCTGGTGGAAGCACCTTTCCGTGTGTTAGGTATACAGTATGTGAAAGATGTACAGGCCAGCGTAGGCAGTGTATATGTAGATGAGTTTAAACAAGGCCACTTCCCTGAAAGCTGCCCTCCGTCAAGCCATATCACCATGACATTCCCTAAAACTAACAAAACCAAAGGTGATGTTACGTTACACTGGATGGATGGTGGTATCCAACCCGAACGCCCGATTGAATTATTACCAAGTGAAAAATTTGGCGGCGAAGCAGGTAACGGTACTTTATTCATCGGTACAAAGGGTAAAATGTACTCAAGTACCTATTCAGATGCGCCAACGTTGTTACCAACCGAGCGCACCAAAACCGCTAAAGCACCGCAGAAATGGGCGCGTGTACCGGGTGGTGCAAATGGCCACTATGCGCAATGGGTTGAAGGTTGTTTGGCAGGTTATGGTAAAACGGAGTTAAGTTCGTCTTTCGAAAAGGCAGGCCCGCTTACCGAGGCATTGCTAATGGCTAATTTAGCAGTTCGCGGTCATGAGCTAAAGGGCGGCCAGATCAAATTGCTGTGGGATAACAACCAGATGAAGGTGACCAACTTTGATGATGTTAACCAATACATCAAACGTGAGTACCGCCCGGGTTTTGAGTTGAAAGCTTAAGATCGATAATTTAATAAAATCATTAATTCAATAATTGATAAAAAAATGAACAGAAGAGACGCGTTAGGCAGGGTGGGTTTGCTTTTAGGAGGAACCATCATCGGTGCCGAGTTCTTTATCTCGGGCTGTAAGCCGGGTAGTTCAGTTAATACTGACGACCTTTTCTCAAAAGATACCATTGCCTTTTTAAACGAAGTGGGTGAAACCATTTTGCCGGAAACCAAAACCCCAGGTGCTAAAGCAGCAAACGTTGGTGGTTTTATGGCCGTGATGGTAAGGGATTGCTACACCGAAGCCGACCAAAAGGTTTTCAAAGAAGGTGTGGGTAAACTGGACGAAGCCTGCAATAAAAAGTTCGGCAAAAAATTCATGGAGGCTGATGCAAAACAGCGTACCGAACTTTTAACCGGGTTGGATAAAGAAGCTAAGGATTACGCTACCAAACGAGGTGCTGATGCCACAGCCGACAAGCTGAAGCATAAGGATGATAAAAACTACAAGGCGCCTGATGTGCCTAACCATTACTTTACCATGATGAAGCAACTGACCACTTTAGGTTTCTTTACATCAGAAGTAGGGGCGACCAAGGCACTGCGTTATTTGCCCGTACCGGGCAAATACGATGGTAATTACCCCTACAAAAAGGGTGATAAGGCCTGGGCACTTTCGTGATAAATTAAACAAGCCTTTCTGCCCACCGGGCAGAAAGGCTTTAGTTTTTAATCTAAATTTTATACTTTTAAAATCTCGTTGCTAATTAGTTACGGGCTTTAAAAGTTTATCTATATTATATGAGTAACAGAAAATTGCGCATGGGCATGATTGGTGGCGGTAAAGATGCCTTTATTGGCGCTATACACCGTATTGCTGCCAACATGGACGGCCAAATTGAATTGGTTTGCGGTGCCCTAAGCATGCATGCCGATGTAGCGCAGGAAAGCGGCAAAATACTTTTCCTTGATCCCACCCGGATCTATAACACTTACGACGAAATGTTTACGGCCGAAGCCCGGAAGCCGGCTGATGAACGGATGGATTTTGTTACTATAGTTACACCGAACTTCGCTCACTTTGCCCCGGCAATGCAGGCTTTAGAGAATGGTTTTAACGTGGTTGTTGAAAAACCGGTAACCTTTACTTTAGAGGAAGCGCAACAGCTAAAGGCCAAGGTTGAAGAAACCGGCCTGATGTTATTACTTACCCATACTTACGCAGGTTACCCGATGGTAAAAGAAGCTAAGCAATTAGTGAAGAGCGGTAAATTAGGCAAGGTTAGGAAAATCTATGTAGAATATATCCAGGGTTGGTTAAGCCGATTAAGCGAGCGCGAAGGCAATGCGGGCGCTGCCTGGCGTACCGATCCTAAAAAATCGGGCAAGAGCGGTTGCATGGGCGATATAGGCACCCACGCTGCACATTTGGCTGAATACATATCAGGATTGAAAATTACAGAGCTGAACGCTTCATTAAATATTGTCGTTGACGGCCGCATGCTGGATGATGACGGCGCTGTTTTGCTACGCTTTGAAGAAGGCGCTACCGGTACATTGATAGCATCGCAGGTGGCAGCAGGCGAAGAGAACGCTTTAAAGATCCGTGTGTATGGATCGGAGGGTAGTTTGGAGTGGGCACAAATGGAGCCTAACACTTTAACCGTTAAATGGATAGACAAACCTGCCGAAACTTTACGCGCAGGCAGCAACTATGCCGATAGGTTATCCAGCTACGCTACATCAAACTGCCGTACACCCGGTGGCCATCCCGAAGGTTACTTAGAAGCCTTTGGTAACCTGTACCGCAACTTTGCATTAGCCTTAAGCGCCAAGATAGAAGGTACTGAGCCAAAGCCGGAATGGCTGGATTTCCCGTCTATTGATGATGGTATCAGGGGCATGGCATTTATAAATAACGTTGTGGCTTCAAATGCCAGCGACGAAAAATGGACCAAATACACCATCTAAGGCATGACAACCATTAAAGGACCCGCTATATTTTTAGCGCAATTTATAGGTGACCAGGCGCCCTTTAACAGCCTTGAATCTATCTGCGAATGGGCAGCCGGTTTAGGTTACAAAGGCGTACAGTTACCCACGAACGATCTGCGTTTTATCGATCTGCAAAAGGCTGCCGAAAGCCAGGCTTATGCCAACGAGATTAAGGGAATTGTGAATGCAGCCGGGTTAGAAATAACCGAACTGTCGACACATTTACAGGGGCAATTAGTTGCCGTTAATCCGGCTTATGATACCTTGTTTGATGCCTTTGCGCCAGAGCAGGTAAAAAATAACCCAACCGCCCGGACGGAATGGGCAATTAACCAATTAAAATACGCGGCTAAGGCCTCACAAAACTTAGGTTTAACCGCAAGCGTTACATTTAGTGGTGCGTTAATATGGCACATGGTTTACCCCTGGCCACAACGCCCCGCAGGGTTGGTTGATGCCGCTTTTGATGAATTAGCCAAACGCTGGCTGCCTATCCTTGACGTTTACGAAGAATGCGGTATCGACCTTTGCTACGAGATCCATCCGGGTGAAGACCTGCATGACGGCGTAAGCTTTGAAAGATTTTTAAGCAAAGTTAACAACCATAAGCGTGCTTGCTTGTTATATGATCCGTCGCACTTTGTATTGCAGGCGATGGATTACCTGGAGTACATTGACATTTATCACGAACGCATCAAAATGTTCCACGTAAAGGATGCGGAATTTAACCCTACCGGCAGGCAGGGCGTTTACGGCGGCTATTCAGACTGGATTGACCGGGCCGGGCGTTTCCGTTCATTAGGCGACGGGCAGGTAGATTTTAAGGCGGTATTTAGCAAGCTAACCCAATATGATTACAAAGGCTGGGCGGTATTGGAATGGGAATGCGCATTAAAGCATCCCGAAGACGGGGCCCGCGAGGGAGCGCCATTTATTAAGGATCATATCATCAGGGTTACCGAGCGTGCCTTTGATGATTTTGCAGCGTCAGGATCCGACGATTCATTTAACAAATCACTATTAGGAATATAAAACAAACGAACATCATGAGAAAGATATTTATCATTTTAGGTATAGCATTAACCATTGCAGCGTGCGGCGGCAGCAAACCAGGCGAGGCTGAAGGTGGCAATGCCGATAGTACATCAGCAAGCAATAAAACTGCTGTAACTTCAGAAACTAACGCAGCTAACGATACCGCAGCAAATAAAATAGGTACTGATAGCAATGCCGGTAGCTCATCAGCCAAAGGCGCAGCATTAATGGCAGCAAGCGATTGCAATACCTGCCACAATGAGAAGAGCAAGGTAATTGGCCCTGCGTTGGTAGACATCGCTAAAAAATACACCGCAGCCGATGTAGAAACCTTAGCTAAAAAAGTAATTTCTGGCGGCAGCGGCAACTGGGGTAATGTACCAATGACAGCTCACCCGCAGTTATCATTAGCCGATGCTAAAACAATGGTAAGCTATATACTTACCGTAAAATAAAACCTTAATTAAACCTAACCAATTTAAACCATAACCAATTATGAATGTAACAACGCGCTTTAAGTTGTCGGCTATGATGTTCCTGGAGTTTTTTATCTGGGGTGCATGGTTCGTAACATTAGGCCCATTTTTAGGCAGTACTCTACATGCTACCGGCGCGCAAACCGGTGCAGTTTTTTCAACGCAATCATGGGGGGCTATTATTGCGCCATTCATTATCGGTTTAATTGCCGACAGGTATTTTAATGCCGAGCGCATCTTGGGCGTGTTGCACATCATCGGGGCAATATTGATGTATCAGATGTATAAGGCAGCTGATATAGCCGTATTTTACCCATACGTGTTAGGTTACATGGTTATTTACATGCCGACTCTGGCGTTAGTGAATTCGGTGTCATTTAACCAAATGAAAGATCCTGAAAAGGAATTCTCATCCATCCGTATTTTTGGTACCATTGGTTGGATCATTGCAGGTTTAGCGATTAGCTACCTGTTTCACTGGGATTCGCCGGAAGGTATTACTGCAGGTTTGTTGCAGAAAACATTCTTAATGGCAGGTATTGCTTCATTGATTTTAGGCTTATTCAGCTTTACATTACCGGCTACGCCTCCTAAAACAACAACAGGCAAGGTAAGCGTATCATCAATGCTGGGTTTAGATGCTTTAAAACTATTAAAGGATAAAAACTTCCTGGTATTCTTTATCGCGTCTATCCTGATCTGTATCCCGCTGGCATTCTATTATCAAAATGCAAGCGCGTTCTTAACAGATATTAAGGTAGATAACCCGACAGGTAAAATGACCATAGGGCAAATTTCTGAGGTATTATTCCTCCTTTGCTTACCTATCTTCTTCAAAAAGTTTGGTTTCAAGTGGACGATTTTGGTGGGTATGGCTGCATGGGCTATCCGTTACGCATTATTCGCATATGGTAACGCTACCGATTTAAGCTTTATGCTGATCATCGGCATAGCCTTGCACGGTGTATGTTACGATTTCTTCTTCGTATCGGGCCAGATCTATACAGATTCGAAAGCAGGCGAACAGTACAAAAGTGCTGCGCAGGGCATGATTACCTTAGCCACCTATGGTATAGGCATGCTGATCGGTTTTTATATCGCAGGTTTAATATCTGATAGCTACAACTCAGCTGCCGGTCACGATTGGAAAATGATCTGGCTGATCCCTGCGGGTATTGCTGCAGTGGTATTCTTACTGTTCACGGTATTCTTTAAAGACTCTGCTAAAGTACAATTAGAAGAGCCAAAAGGCCGTTTAGAAGTATAACTATGGCAACAAACGGGAACAGAAGATCGGCAATAAAAAATATGTTGGCAGGTACCGCGGCGATTAGCGCCGCGGGCGTGCTTTCCTCTTTCACAACAGAAAAGAGCGGGGTTACTATGTCTGATAAACTGAAAGGCAATATCAATCATGCGGTGTGCCGCTGGTGCTATAGTGATATATCGGTTGAGGCGCTTTGTGTAGCTGCCAAAGACATCGGCATAAAAGGTATTGACCTGGTTGGCCCTGCCGACTGGCCTACCTTGAAAAAGCATGGCCTTTATTCGTCCATGTGTAACGGTGCCGAAATTAACCTGACGGATGGTTTTGGTGACAAGCAGTTCCACGCCCAGTTGTTCAAAAGCTATTCGGATATGATCCCGTTAGTGGCTAAGGCAGGTTATAAAAACCTGATCTGTTTTAGTGGCAGCCGCCGGGGTAAAACCGATGAAGAAGGATGGAACAATTGTGTGGAGGGCCTTAAGCCCTTAATGAAAATTGCCGAGCAGCATAATGTTGTATTGGTAATGGAATTGTTAAACAGCAAAATTGATCATAAAGATTACCAGGCCGACCGCGCCTGGTGGGGTGCCGAACTGTGCAAACGCCTGGGGTCTGAAAACTTTAAGCTGCTTTATGATATTTACCACATGCAAATTGATGAAGGGGATGTGATCCGCAATATCCGAGCCCATCATCAGTATATAGCACATTACCATACCGGTGGTGTGCCGGGGCGTAACGAAATAGACGACACGCAAGAGCTTTATTACCCCGCCATAATGCGCGCTATCGTTGAGGTGGGCCATAAAGGGTACGTAGCACAGGAATTTATTCCTAAACAAAAGGACCACTTAGCGTCGCTGCGTAAGGCGGTGCAAATTTGCGACATTTAAACCTTTGGCTGCTTAAAACATCTAATACCAATATAAACCAACATACTACACTACATGACAAACAGAAGAACATTCCTGGCGCAGGCTGGCTTAGCCGCTGCCGGTATGGTAATAGCACCTAATTTAGTATCGGCAAAAAGCCCTAATGGGATAGGGTTGCAGCTATACAGCCTGCGTGATCAGTTACCAAAAGACCCAAAAGGCGTTTTGGCAAAAATAGCAAAGGCAGGTTATAAAGAAGTTGAAACTTTTGGTTACTCAAAGGCCGGCGGTTTTTGGGGATTAAGCGCGAAGGAATTCAGCACGGTTTTAAAGGCTAACGGTTTAAAAACGCCAAGCGGCCACTACGGTCTCGATCAGTTTTTTGGCACCGGTAAAATGGATGAGTTCAACAGCTACATCGAATCGGCATTGGCTACCGGCCAAAGCTATATCATCGTACCGTCGCTTAATCATGATTTCATCAAAACCAAGGCTGATTTCATGACCATTGCCGGAAAGTTGAACAAAGCTGCCGAAGTATTAAAAACGCATGGCCTAAAGCTGGGCTACCACAATCATAACTTTGAGTGGAAGGCAACAGAAGGCACTACGTTTTACGATACCATTTTGAACCATACCGACCCAAAACTGGTTAATATGGAAATGGACCTGTATTGGGTAGTTCGTGCGGGCCAAAACCCGGTAGAGATCTTTAAGAAACATCCCGGACGTTTTAAATTTGTGCATATTAAGGATATGGATAAAGGCAACAATGAGTTGAATACCGAAATAGGTACCGGTGGTTTGGATTTTAAAACCATATTGGGCCAGGCTAAATTAGCGGGCATTCAACACTATATTGTTGAGCAGGAAAACTTCACTAACATAGATCCATACAAGAGTATAGCGCAAAGTGCAGCTTACTTAAAAACTAAGCTTTACCTTTAATCAGCACCAATCATACTAATTATGAAATATAAACTAATTTTAACCGCTTTGTTATCCGGATGCTTTTTTATGGCGAACGCACAGCAAACCGGTAAACCCGAGGATACCGAAAAATGGGAACCTGTACCTAAAGTTGTAACTGCAGGCAAGGTAACCAGCGATGCCCCGTCTGATGCGATCATTTTATTTGATGGCAAAAATGGGCTGGACGAATGGGTGGATGTAGCCAGCGGCAACCCTGCCAAATGGGATGTTAAAGGCGATGTATTGACCGTTAACAAAGCTACAGGCAACATCGAAACCAAAAAGAAGTTCGGCAATTACCAGTTACACATTGAGTGGAAGGTGCCATCAAACATCAGCGGTACTGGGCAAGCCCGTGGTAACAGCGGCATTTTCCTGGCATCTATAGGTAAAGGAGACCTGGGCTACGAATTGCAGGTGCTTGATTCATACAACAACAAAACTTACGTTAACGGTATGGCGGGCAGTATTTACAAGCAATTTATTCCTTTAGCCAACCCTACCAAGCCGCCGGGCACTTGGAATACTTATGACGTGATCTGGACGGCGCCAACGTTTGATGGCGACAAGGTGAAAACCCCTGCACGTGTTACTGTTTTATTTAACGGTGTACTGGTTGAGAATAACATTGAATTGTTAGGCCCAACGCAATATATTGGTGCGCCTGGTTACCGCGCGGCCCATGGCCCTTCGCCAATTAAATTGCAAGCCCACGGCGATAAGAGCGAGCCACTAAGTTTCCGTAACATTTGGGTTAGGGAACTTTAAGAACTATCAAGGAAATTTAAAGAAAGCCTGCCGGAAACGGCAGGCTTTCTCTGTTTTTAACGCTATTACAAGAGTTATAAATCTTAAAAATTACGCGTTTTTTTAAGCCCCATACAGCTAAATAAAATAGTTAACTTTACTGCATAAATCCCTCAAAAATTATGTTATCTCAAAAAAATCTCGTTCGCTGCATCGTTTTGATGCTTGCGTTTTTTTCTGTCTGTTCAGTACAGGAAATACAGGCGCAAACCAATAAAGGTTACTATATGCTAAAGGTTTATCACCTTAAAAACAGCGCACAGCAGCAGTTAACGGAAAGTTATCTGAAAGAATTTTATGTACCCAAATTGCATAAGCTTAATATTAAGAATGTAGGCGTATTTAAAACCCTTGACCAGGATACAACCAACAAACGGATTTATGTATTGATCCCGTTCGATAACTGGAAAAAGATAGAAAACCTGGATGCGAATGTAAGCGATGAGACAACCCAAGCCGGGCGCGACTACATCAATGCTGATTTCAAAAACCCTCCATACACCCGTATGGAAACCATTATCCTGAATGCATTTGCTACCAGGACTTCACCATCGGTACCAAAACTAACGGCACCAAAGGCGGATAGGGTTTATGAATTGCGCAGTTATGAAAGCGCTACCGAACAATATCACCGCAATAAGGTTAAAATGTTTAATAGTGGTGAAACCGATCTTTTTGACAGGATTGGATCTAACCCGGTATTTTATGGCAGCGTAATTGCCGGAGCCAAGATGCCTAACCTGATGTACATGACGGCTTACGACAGTATGAAGGAGAGGGATAAGCATTGGGAAGTGTTTTCGGCAGCGCCGGAGTGGAAAGTTTTGATAGCAAAAGACGAATATAAGAACAACGTGACAAAAAACGACATCACGTTTTTACACCCGACGGATTACTCGGACTTTTAAGGAGATATGAAATTAGATAAGCGCGATTATGATGCAGTGATAGTAGGCTCGGGCCCGAATGGGTTGGCTTCTGCTATTTTAATGCAGCAGAACGGCTTATCTGTTTTACTGATTGAAGGGAAAGAAGAGATAGGCGGCGGTTTGCGGTCGGCGGAGTTAACGCTGCCCGGTTTTATGCATGATATATGCTCGGCCATTCACCCGCTGGCACTGGCCTCACCGTATTTTAAAACTTTACCACTGGCCAATTATGGCTTGGAATATATACAGCCTACCATTGCTGCTGCGCATCCCTTAGATGGCGGCACTGCTGCGGTTTTACTGCAAAGCATAGGCGATACCGCGCGGTTGTTAGGTAAGGACGAAGTGGCCTACAAAAGCCTGATGCAGTCGGTTACCACCAACTGGCCATTAATTGATGCCGATGTACTGGGGCCACTTCATTTTCCAAAGGATCCACTTGCACTGGCTGCCTTTGGTTTAAAAGCCTTGCCACCCGCTACGCTTTTAGCTCAACAGTTTGCCACTCGCGAAGCTAAGGCACTCATCGCTGGCATGGCGGCACACGCTATGCAACCGTTAAGTAATGTGGCTACATCGGCTATTGCGCTGGTATTGATGGCCACAGGGCATTTAGGCGGCTGGCCAATCCCCAAAGGCGGGTCTAACCGAATTGCTAACGCGCTGGCATCGTATTTTACGTCAATGGGGGGCCAGATAGAAACGGGCAGATACATTACTTCTTTAGATCAGTTACCATCGGCACATGCTGTATTGTTTGATGTATCGCCAAAGCAGCTGCTGCAAATAGCGGGGCATAAGTTCTCTTCCATTTACAAATGGCAGTTAGAGCGGTACCGCTATGGCATGGGTGTTTATAAGATAGACTGGGCTTTAGACGGGCCCATTCCCTTTACTGCCGATGCCTGCCGAAGAGCCGGTACCATCCACATCGGCAATACCTTTGAGGAGATCCGTAATGCAGAACAGCAAACGGCTAACGGCAAACACCCTGATAAACCCTACGTGCTGCTGGCCCAGCAAAGCTTGTTTGATAATACCCGCGCACCCAAAGGCAAGCATACGGGCTGGGCTTATTGCCACGTGCCTAACGGGTCCACTAAGAACATGACGGACATTATTGAGCAACAAGTAGAGCGTTTTGCACCGGGCTTTCGCGATTTGATACTGGGCCGCCATACAATGGATAGCGAACAGATGGAAGCTTATAACCCTAATTATATTGGCGGCGATATTAACGGCGGGGTGATTGATATTGGCCAGTTGTTTACCCGCCCGGTATTGCGCGCTTCGCCCTATACCACATCCGCAAAAGGGCTTTACTTATGTTCTGCTTCAACCCCGCCCGGCGGAGGGGTACATGGCATGTGCGGTTATTATTCTGCTAAAAAAGCGTTAAAAGATATATTTGATATGAAAATAGAAAGGTTATAATAAACTTCTAGCTATTTAAACCTAATCTTATGAATTGGAGATCTATTCTACATGTTGCGCTATTGGCTGGCCTATATTTCAACGCCGGCGCACAAAATAAATTTACCCCGCAAAAGGCACTGCTCGCAACCATCCAACAAAACTTTAAAGATGCCGATGCCCAATACAAAGTAATGGGTGCTATGTTGCAGCCCGACCAATTCCCTAAGGCATTTCATCCCAAAGAGAATAAAATGGAAACCAGCAATTCGGGATGGTGGTGCAGCGGTTTTTACCCTGGAACCCTGCTGGAGATCTACGAACAAAATCACGACAAGGCTTTATTAACCGAGTCGGAACGAATTTTAAAGGTACTGGCTAAAGAACAGTATAATACACACACGCATGATTTGGGTTTTATGATGTACTGCAGTTTTGGTAATGCCAACAGTATCGACCCTAAGCCGGAGTATAAACAAATTTTACTTAACAGTGCAAAATCATTGTCCACCCGATTTAACCCGGTGACCGGGACTATCAAGTCATGGGATTCCAAACCGGGCGATTACCTGGTGATCATTGACAATATGATGAACCTGGAGCTGCTGTTTTGGGCAACAAAGGTAACCGGCGATTCCAGCTATTATAAAATTGCAGTAACCCATGCAAATTCTACCATGAAAAACCATTACAGGCCAGATTACAGCTCGTATCACGTGGTTAATTACGATGCGCAATCCGGAGTAGTAAAAGAACGGAAAACGGCTCAGGGCTACGCTAATGAGTCGGCTTGGGCAAGGGGGCAGGCATGGGGTTTATATGGTTTTACTTTGATGTACCGCGAAACAGGGGATAAGAAATATCTGGATCAGGCTAATCATATCGCACAGTTTATCTTAAACAACCCAAACCTATCGCCAGATAAAATTCCCTATTGGGATTTTAACGCACCCAACATCCCCAATGCTTTGCGCGATGCATCCGCAGCAGCCATCATGGCGTCGGCGTTGCTGGAATTGTGCAGGTATACCGATAGGGCCAAAGGTCAAACCTATTTTAATACGGCACAAACCATCATTCAAAACTTGTCGTCGCCAACTTATAAATCAGCCAAGGGTACTAACGGCGGGTTTTTATTACTGCATAGCGTAGGCCATTTCCCGGCAGGTACCGAGATTGACGTGCCGCTTACCTATGCCGATTATTATTTTGTAGAGGCAATGGCAAGGTACAAGGCTTTTGCTACAAAATAAATTAAATAGATAGCGGTTGGCTGGCTGCCAAATGTTTTATAGTTTAGCTTATCAACCAACACACAATATGGGTAAAGGGCGTTTAGAGGCTTTTAGCGACGGGGTAATTGCCATCATCATCACAATTATGGTGCTGGAGTTAAAAGTGCCGCACGATGCCAGTTTGGAGGCGTTAAAGCATTTGGCGCCGGTATTTCTGAGTTACATCCTCAGTTTTATTTACGTGGGCATTTACTGGAACAATCACCACCATATGCTGCATGCGGTAAAATCTGTAACAGGTGCAACGCTTTGGGCTAACCTGTTCCTGCTGTTTTGGCTGTCTCTTATACCCTTTGTTACCGCTTGGATGGGCGAGAACCACTTTGCAAAATGGCCGGTAATTTGCTACGGTGCCGTGCTGATCATGAATGCCATCGCCTATACGATATTAGCCAAACAGCTAATCAATCATCATGGCGAAAACTCGGTGCTGGCGCATGCTATTGGCAGTGATACAAAGGGGAAGATCTCGGTAGGGATTTACGCAACGGCTATCGCGGTATCATTTATTCATCCCTGGCTGGGCTTTGGGTTATACTTTATAGTCGCTTGTATTTGGTTTATACCCGACAGGCGCATCGAACGCACCATGCGGAATGACGAGCACCCTTTTAATAATTAAGTCAGCTCCTTCATCAACTTATCAAAAGCTTCTTTCAATTCGGCCAACTCGGTTTCCACCTTCGTTAGCCGCTCTTCCAAGTCAGAAGATCTGCTGGCACGTGGTGCGTCGTCCTGTGCATCATCTTCTACGATGGTTCCGCCTAACAAATGGCGGTAACGTACTTCTTTTTGCCCGGGGCGTTTAGATAACTGCAACACGTAAGGCATTTCGCCACTTGCCAGTTTCTCCAGCATCGCGTTCACTTCGTCCAGGTCCTCAAACTCATACAGCCTACCCGAGTTGGTATTGATTTCGCCGGGTGTTTGCGGCCCGCGTAAAATTAACAGGCATATTACTGCAACTTCTGCAGGTACTACCGGGAAAACGATACCAAAATTATGCTTGTATTTTATGGCACGGCTCGATCCGCCTGTGGCAGTAGATATCAGCCCCTTGCGTTTCAAGGTATCAAGAGCCTGCATAACCGTATTATCATCGTACTCTACGACCGGCTTGCGTGCAGTTTTCTGATTACAGGCAACAGTAAGCCCGTTCAACGTCATAGGGTAATAATCGGGCGTGGTTTTGCTTTTTTCCATCAGCGAACCCAGTACGCGTAATTCGGTATCAGTTAAAACGGGTAATGTTTGTGGCGTATCCATGCACAAATATAAAATTTGATTTTAAGGCCTACAGAAATAGCTCTATTTATTTATACGCCTGTTTATTTTCCTAATAGTTGATATATTTGAATAGTATGTCATTAAAACAAATAAGTAAGATCATCGGTTCGCTGGTGTTAATCGTAGTGCTATTTGCTTCTTGTAATAAAGGGGAACGGGTCATTGCCGCTCAACCTGTTTTTACCAAAATATTGATTTTAGGTAACAGCATTACATTTGCGCCAACCGACCCTAATTTAGGCTGGAACTGTGCATGCGGAATGGCCGCAAGTAAACCCGACTCGGATTACGTACATCTGCTAACCCGTAATTTTAAAGCTATCGACCAGAAAAACACTGTTGCTGCTAAAAATATCGCGGCTTTCGAACGTGGATTTTTGACGTATGATTTTGATGCGGAGCTAAAAGTTTTACGTGACGAAAGACCGGACCTGATCATTATTCGCATTGGAGAGAATGTGCAACAGGATAATTTTGATGCGACTGCTTTTGGAAAACGATATGAGGACTTAATAGCCTATTTTAAAATGGGGAATGAGAAGGTGACTATTTTGGCCGTTGGGAGTTTTTGGGGTAACGATGCGGTGGATGCTATTATGAAAAAACACTCTGAATTTATAACACTTAAACCGTTAGGATTAGATATGAGTAATTACGCCTGGGGCCTTTTTCCCGATCATGGCGTACAGTCGCATCCTGGCGATAAGGGTATGCGCACCATTGGGAATACGATATGGGCAAAAATACAAACCATGCCTGCCAGCCAATAGCTACTTTAATCCTTTATCTTAGCCGCCAGTTATGACAGTTAGTATTTTAGGGTGCGGATGGTTTGGTTTTGCGTTGGCAAAATCGCTTATTGCGGATGGTGTGGAAGTTAAGGGCTCAACTACTTCTACAGATAAGCTAACCAAATTAACCGAAGCTGGTGTCTCGCCATATTTGATCGACCTTTCTACCGAAGTTAACAACTCCGTTTTCTTCGATTGTGATGTGCTGATCATTGCTATCCCGCCAAAAAGCCGATCGGGCGAAGGGGCGGAGTATGTGCCAAAACTACAGCGTGTTGTTGATGCTGTTAACCAGGGCCGGGTGCAAAAGGTTATCCTGATCAGCTCGACAGGTGTATATGCCGATCTGAATACAGCCGTCGATGAACTAACCGATCCGCAGCCGGGCACGCCGGGTGCTGAGGTTTTGTTTGCTGCCGAGGAATTGTTTCGGTCACAAACCAAATTCAAAACAGTCATTATCCGTTTTGGCGGACTAATAGGGCCGGGTCGTGAACCAGGCAGGTTTTTTGCGGGTAGAAAAGACATCCCGAACGGTTTAGCACCCGTTAATATGATAGAATTGGGCGATTGTATCGGCGTAGCGCGTGCTATTATAGATAAAGATGCTTTCGGCCACACGTTTAATGCCTGCATACCAAACCATCCGCCTAAAGCCGAATTTTACGGTTTAGCGGCAAAAAAGGCCGGATTAGAGCCACCCGAATTTATTGCTGAATTAAACGAATGGAAGATGGTGAATAGCGTTAACGTTCCCGAAATTTTGGGCTACAGGTATAACATAACTAATTGGATAGATTGGCTGAATAGCAATTAAGCCATTATAACCGCGTTGTTTATTCTGCTCCATTATCCAATCAGTACAAACCTTGCAAATATCATTTTTTATAGCGCTGATAATGAGTTATTTAAAAATGTTCATGGTGTTCACGGTGTTCATACGTGAACATGAACACGAAATGCCGGCGCGCAATGATGGCTTCAACTACTTCACTTCAAACTGATATACGCCTGCCGCCACATGATAATTAGTCGTCACCGGTTTGCCTGCTAAGTAAGGTTTCTTACCGCCCTCTGTTGGAAAGCGGATATCTGCTGTAGTATTTGCAGGGACGGTTACCGCATATTCAATTGTATTACCAGTATGCTTCCAGGTCGATGTAATTTCTCCATAAGGCCCTTTGTGGGTAGCCGAATATTGGTCAAGCCCGTTAACAAAGTTAGGCTGCAGGATCACATTTTTGAATCCCCCGGCATTTTCATCCGGTTTAATGCCGCCGATACCCCGGTATAGCCAGGCTCCAACATCGCCAAACATGATATGGTTAAGAGATATGTCGGCTTTTGCGTCGATCTTCCAGTTTTCATAAAGCGTGGTAGCCCCGTTTACCATCCACCAGCCCCATGATGGGTAGGTTTCCTGCGATGCAATTTTGTAGGCCACATCGGCATAACCGTTATCGCTCAATGCACTTAAGATGGCGCGCCCACCCAAGATCCCCACATCCAGGTGGAAATTATCTGCCGCAACACGGTCGGCCAAACGCTTGGCTATATTGGCCTTAAAGTTGTCGGGCACCAAACCCCAGTAAAGCGGCACTGCTAACTCTGTTTGCAAACCTACGTTATAGTTACCGGTTTGCTCGTTCAGGTATTTGGCGTTAAAGGCTTTTTTAATTTTTGCAGCTAATGCCGTGTATTTCGCTTCGTCGGCTTTATTACCTAACAGTTTAGCCGTTTTTGCTGCAATCGTTACATCTGCAAAATAGTATGCGGTAGAGGTCATCTCCACCGGCGATTTCGATTTTACAGGCACCCAGTCACCCAGCCCCCAAGTGGTTAAACCGGTGGGGTAAACATCATTGATGTGGTTTACATACCGGGTAATGTTCTCGTAATTATCCTTTAAGATCTTTGTATCGCCGTAGAACAAATAAATATCCCAGGGGATGATAGCAATCGTACTGGTCCAGTCGGGCCCGTTGCCCCATTCGTAACCCCATCCCGGTGTCGGGATAATGGACGGCAACACGCCATTGGGCTGCTGTTCGTCGCGATGATCGGATAACCATTTTTCATAAACGGTAATACCATCAAAGTTGTACAAGCCGGTTTCTACGGCTATGTGCGCGTCACCCGTCCAGCCATTCTTTTCACGTTGCGGGCAATCGGTAGGGTAGCCAAATAGGTTGCTCAGGTAAGAATTATTAGTTGCCGACCAGATCTTGTTAATTATTGGGTTAGAGGTTTGCATTTTACCAACGGCCGGTACATCGCTGTGCATAAAATAGCCGGTTAAACTCTCTTTAGTTAGTACAACAGGTTCGCTTGCCGTAACTTCAATGTATTGAAAGCCTTTGTAATTGAACTTGGGCATAAAGGTTTCTTCGCCTTTGCCGCTTAGGGTAAAAATATCAACCTGGAATGGATCTTTATCATCGGTGGGCCGGTAATGAATATCGATATTGGATAAGTCGACATGTCCATCCTTATATAATCTTTCGCCATGTTTCAGGCGGATCACCGTTCCGGCCTTACCCGTTACTTTTATTTTAGTTACACCCGATATATTCCTGCCCAGGTCAAAAACGTAGGCACCATCGCCCATTTTATTGACCGATGCAGACGGGATCTCTTCTACATTGCGAATGGGGTGCATGGCCTGCGCGGTAATATTTTGCGATGGGGTAGGGCGATTAAATGCCGGTTTCCATTTGGTATCGTCAAAGTTAATGGTGTTCCAGCCAGGCTGGTTAAGGCGGGCGTCGCAATGCTCGGCAGTGTAGATACTGTTCAGGGTAATCGGGCTGAAACTGGTTTTCCAATGCTCGTTAGAGCTTACAGTCTCCACCGTTCCATCGTCATAAGTTATGCGTAGGTCCAGGCAAAAAGCGGGCCTGTTGCGCCACGATGCTTTGTCCAGATTCCATACCGCAGTGCTTTGCAGGTTGTACCAGCCATTACCTAACAACACGCCGATAGCATTTTTACCGGCCATTATTTGTTGGGTAACATCGTAGGTAACGTACAGTGTACGCCTGTCGAACCGGGTGTACATTGGTTCGAGGCGGTGATCGCCAATTTTTTCTCCGTTGATGTACAGCTCATACAACCCTGCTACGGCAATGTAAGCACGTGCCGACTTAACCCTTTTTCCCGTCCCAAATGTGGTGCGGAAGTAAGGGGCCGGTTTTACATTTACGCTTTCCTCGTCACTTATCCAGGTGCCTTTCCAGTTGGTTATTTTCATAACCCCCATTTCAAAACTACTTACGCCCGATGATGCAGCTTTAACACCGTTCATATCCCAAACATCAACCCGCCAAAAGTATTTGGTGTAGGCTTGTAAAGGTTTGCCATTATAAGTTGCCAAAATATTAGACGATGCTAATTTTGGAGTTGCCCAGCTATTACCCGTGCCCCGGCTAACCGCTACTGAATCCGTCCCGACGAAAACCTGGTAAGCGGTTTGCTTTGCGCCCTGGCGATTATCGGCGAGCATCCAGGTTAAACGAGGGTTTTCATTATCTAAGCCAATTGGATTTTCAAGATACTCCGTGCGCAAACCAACCGGCCTGGCTGTTTGTGCGACCACATCATGCGATGATAAAACAGCACCCGTGATTAAAAGAATAAGACCAGCAATATAGGTCTTTGCAGTCAATTTGTATTTGAGGGAGATAGTCATTGTATACAGTCGGACTTAGATGATGTAATCAGGTAATATTAAATAGGCTGTAGCTTTGTATATCAGCCGACTCTAAAAATATTTCAAAAATATAGATAAACCATACGCTACTGTGCTGTTATCATAGTCTTTTTATTTCCACATTCCTGAACCAAACATCGGCGCCATGGTCTTGCAGTGCTATATGGCCCTTTTTATAAGTACCGAAGCCCGGCCACTCTTTGAATTTACTACCGGCTATCATCTTTTTCCAATTTTCGTCCCAAAGCGTGGTGGTCAATACTTTTTGATCATTTACCAGGATCTCCAGTTTGCCGTTGTTGGCCACTACTTCCGTTTTGTTCCATTCTCCGGCCGGTTTCACCACTTCTTTTGATATCGACATCAAATCGTAAAGATCACCCGCACGGTGTCTGATCAATTTACCGTCCTCGTTTTCCTTGTTATCGGCCACTTGCGTTTCCATGCCCGATTGCCAGGCATATTTAAATTTAGTAGTGTCTTCATGCACATAAAACATGATGCCACTGTTGCCCGCGCGGGAGATCTTCCACTCCGCCTTTAAATGAAAGTTTTCATATTCTTCATCACTTACAATATCGCCCCCGTTAAGAGTTTGCCAGTCGTTTTTTTCCGATGCATCCAGGTGTAGCACACCGTTATCCATTTTCCATGCGCTGCCGATAGTCTTTTTGCCATAGGTATGCCAGCCGTTGGTGGTTTTACCATCAAACAGCGACTTGAACTCTGTTGCAGCGGTATCTTTCATAATCGCGGCAGTATCGAGCCCTTCTTTTGCTTCTTTTGTGGCCGACGAGTTGCAAGCGCTTGCGGCCATGCCGATCATTAAGGCGAATATTAGTTTTCTCATAGCAGGTGTAATTATAGGTTTCCTTTCTTGATCTCGTTAACGGCATAGGTAGCGGCCCGCGCCGTTAAGGCCATATATAAAATGGAGGGGCTTTGATTGCCGGTACTGGTCATGCAGGCACCATCGGTCACAAAAACGTTTTTACAGGCATGCAACTGGTTCCAGTTATTGAGCAATGAAGTTTTAGGGTTCTTACCCATCCGCACGCCGCCCATTTCGTGGATATCTAAGCCCGGGGCCTGCTTGCTGTTATATTTTTTGATGTTCTTTACTCCGGATTTTTCCAGCATCTCTGCCGTCTGGGTCAGAAAATCTTCGGTCATGCGGTCTTCATTCTCGTGATACTCCACTGAAGTGATGAGCAGCGGGATACCCCACTGATCTTTTTCGGTTTTACTAAGCCGAACATGGTTGGTTTCTACCGGCACGGTTTCGCCTTGTAAATAGGCAAATACATGCCAGCCACCGGGTTCAGAAAGGCTGTCTTTATAATCGGCTCCAATTTGTTCCCTATCTGTTTCCTGCGGATGTTGGTCGCGGTAAGCGTTCATGAATGTGGTAAATCCGCCAAAGTAATCGGTATCACGTTTGTGCAGGTTACGATAGTTCACCAGGATCAGGTCGGTAGGGTTGCGACCAAAGTAGTAATCGTCCAGGTATCCATCTAAGGTACCCGATACCGATGCCCTGTAATTATGGAAGGCGATATATTTTCCCAGTAGGCCGCTATCGTTACCCAAACCATTAGGGAATCTCTTAGAGGTTGAGTTAAGCAGGATCAAATTAGTGTTTAACGCCGAAGCGTTCATGAAGATCACCTTTGCATGGTACTCGATCACCTGTTTAGTATTGGCATCTATCACGCGCACGCCGGTTGCTTTGCCCAGTTGTTCATCGTAGATAACAGAGTGCACCACCGAGTGCGGACGGATAGTGAGGTTGCCCGTTTTCTCGGCCCAGGGCAGCGTCGAGCTCACCGAGCTGAAGTACCCACCGAACGGGCAGCCCCGCATACACATGTTGCGTGCCTGGCATTTACCACGTCCCTGATCCAGGTGGATCTGCTTAGGTTCAGTTAAGTGCGCCCATCGTGCATGCACCAAGTGCCTGTCGGTATAATTATCTTTTAATGATTGTTTGATGTGCTGCAAAGGCACATTCATATCAAACGGCGGCAAAAACTCGCCATCGGGCATAGCTTCCAACCCATCTTTACTACCGCAGATCCCTATAAATTTTTCTACATGAGAATACCAGGGGGCTACATCCTCGTAACCTATCGGCCAGCCAATGCCGTAGCCAAAACGCTCTGGCGCGGTAAATTCAAAATCGCTCCAGCGTTGTGTAGCCCTGCCCCAGGTTAAAGATTTACCGCCAACCTGGTAGCCGCGGATCCAGTCGAAAGGTTTTTCCTGCACATAGGGATGATCGGCATCTTTAATAAAAAAGTGGTCGCAGTCGTCGCCAAAGCCTGCTGCTTTGGTAATAAGCGGGTTCTCTTTATAAAATTCCTCGCTCATACGGCCCCGGTAGGGAAATTCCCAAGGCGCTTTTGTGGCGGTAGGGTAGTCCTTTAAATGTTTAACATCACTGCCACGCTCTAAAACAAGCGTTTTAAGTCCTTGTTCGCAAAGCTCTTTAGCTGCCCAGCCGCCGCTAATGCCCGAGCC
This sequence comes from Mucilaginibacter glaciei, assembly GCF_014773245.1. GTDB lineage: Bacteria > Bacteroidota > Bacteroidia > Sphingobacteriales > Sphingobacteriaceae > Mucilaginibacter > Mucilaginibacter glaciei. Next base: position 39,583 of record NZ_JACWMX010000001.1, read on the forward strand.
GATTACTATCGCATCAAAGGTATTTTCGGTCATAGCAGCCGAAGTAGTATCCGCAGAAATTGTTGACATGAAGATTAAATAATTGGTATTATAAAGATGCGATTATTAATTCAGAAAAATAAGCATCAAGCGTTTCAATATCCGGGCTTGTGCCGCTTGTAATGTACCGATTTGATGTACTGTTAGCCAATATCAGGGATAATTCTGCATCAAGCCCCAATAGGGTGCCTATACAGTATCCCGCATTAAAATTATCGCCTGCACCTGTAGAGAATTTGGGATTAGCTATAAAAGCGGGTTCAGTTTTGTAAGTTACTTTGTTATCCCAGGCTGCTGAAATCTTTGCACTGTGGATAATCAGGGTATCGATATTAAGCGCGGTAAAAAGTTTGTTACCTGTTAATTGCAGATCATCACCGGGCTCTTCGCCAAAAAAAGTCCGGTACAGTATGTTTGCTTCGTTGCGGTTAAGGCTCAATGTTACCTGCCCGTAATTCGCAAATTGTTGAATCAGGGAGATAGCCGTTTCAATAGCTTCCGATTTGCGTTTGGAGCAATCAGCCAGGTCGAAGAAGAATTGCCGGTGACCTGGTTCAACTTTCAAAAAAACATCGGCCAGTAAGCCTTGCCAGATGTTGTTGGAATGATCCAATTCGCTCCAGTTAACCAGGCAGATGAGGTCGGCTTCGGTGAAAATATGTTGCAGGTTTTTGAGGCCGATAGCTTCTTTGATCGCTCCCCAATTAGCCTTGTTCAGCTCCGTCATCTGCGCCAGCATCAGCTTACCATCCGCAAATTCCATGGCGGTGGTAAAACCGGGGTTGGTAAAGCTATGCAGTTTGCAATTGGGGTGCATACTCAAAAAAGCAGGGGCAATGGCCGGAACGCCCAGCGCGCCCACACAGCTGACAGGCGAGCCCATTTGTGCCAGAGCGTTGGCCATAATAGGCATATTGCCGCCCAGTTTCTGCAGCAGTTCTTCGCTCTCTAAACTAAAGCCCGACCCGCTTTTGGCCGAGATATAATTCCCGAATTCTTTAATGTCGTTAAAATAAACCGTTCCCTCCTGGTCCGATTTGTAGTTCACCACTTTAACGATTGAATCTACAAAGCCATCAAAGCCCGCTGCCACTTTTTTATTAGCCAGCGTGGCGGGCGCGGTTTTGAGCGTTTGTTTGATCTGTTGGATTTTATCCTTCATGATCAGGCGCCATGTTCCAGTTCAGAGCCTGCGTCTTCGTCTAATAAAATAATGGCAGGTTTAATATTTTGCAGGATAGATGCGGGTACTTCCGTCGATACCAATCCTTGTAACGCTTCGTGAATGATCGGCGCTTTTTTTATGCCGGATGCAATCAATACGGGGATCTTTGCTTCCTGCAGGTGTTTTAAACCAAGCGTTATACCATGTGTTAATTCGGTTTCCTGCTGAAAGTATTTTTGCCCAACCTCAACCGTTAAGGGATCTAATTCTGAAAGATGCGCATACAGATCGAACGGTGTGCCGGGCTCGTTCAAGCCCAGGTGGCCATTCATGCCGATGCCAACGATCATCATATCCAAACCGCCCTTTGATTTGATAAAGGCATTCATTTTTTCACATTCTGCTTCCAGGTCGTCTGCCTTTGCATCGAACAGTGTAATATGATCAGGCGCGATATTTAACTTGCTGAAGAAGTTAGCGTGCAGGTAATGCTTGCAGCTGCCAAAATCGTTCTGATCCATGCCCACCCATTCATCCAGGCCCACAAAAAAGCATTGGCTTAGGTCTATTTTGCCGCTATTGGCGCAATCAACCAAATGTGTCAGCATCCCGGTTGGCGAATCGCCGGAGGGGAAACAGATCACTGAATCCGGCTTTTCCTTTAATTGTTTGGCAACTATGTCGGCTGCTGCTTTCGACATTTTGTCGTAGGTATCGTATTTATAGATCTTCATATTAATTGTTTTGTTTAGGGTTAAACCAAAGGTCAATGGGTTTGGCAACTTTTGCCGAATAGGGCAGGGCAACTTTACGGCCCAACCCCGCCGATGCATAGGCGGCATAGATAATTTCCAACACAACGCGGCCATCCTCACCGGTAACTAAAGGCGTTTTGTCTTCGCGCACGCACTCAATAAAGTGCTTTAACTCATGCGGGTAGCCCTGGTTAAAGGCTTCCTCAAATATGGTGAAACTCCAGCCTTGCGAGGTATCTGCCTTTTCCATTGCATAGCCGTAACCATCTTTACTGTAGGTTAAGGCCGAATTTCCCTGGAACAGGTCGGCATAAACCACACCGCCCGTGCCATAGATCTCGCAGCGATCGTCCATCCCGCCGTGTTTGGCCCAGCTGCTTTCTGCAACGCAGGTAACACCATTTTCAAATTCCACTATCACTACGGCATTATCTTCGCCCCGGGTACGGCCTTTGTGCAGCACGGTACTCATGGTGGCATAAACATCCTTAACTTGTACGCCGGGCATCATCCAGCGGAACCAGCCTAAGGCGTGGCAGCCCATATCCATAATTACACCGCCACCGGCCAGGTCGATATCATAAAACCAATCGGTATGCGGGCCGCTGTGCTTTTCGGCCTGTTTAAGCATGTAAACTTCGCCAACGGCGCCTTCTTTTACCAGATGCCTGGCGCGCTCATATTTCGGCGCGAAGCAAAGCTCTTCGGCATACATCAGCTTCACGTTATTTTCTTTGCAAACGGCTATCATCTCGTCGGCCTCCTCTAAAGTAACGGCCAAAGGTTTTTCGATGATGATATGCTTTTTGGCCTTAGCCGCCTTTATACAAACCGGAGCATGCAGGTAATTGGGCACGCAGATGTCAACCACTTCTACGTCGGCCTGCGCCAATAACTGATCAACATCGTCAAAATACTGTGGAATGTGGTATTTACCGGCAAATGCTTTAGCCTTATCTATATTGCGGGCGTACACGGCCACTATCTCAGCTTCGGGCACAAAACGATGGTACGATTCGAGGTGGATATCTGAGATATAACCGGCGCCGATAATGGCGATCTTGGTTTTGTTCATATTAGTATTAAAGGTATTTCAATTTCTTTAAGTACGCCACCCAAACTTCATACGCGGCAGGTTTAAGGTGCAGGCCCTCTATTGTATATTGGTCGGCCAGGCGTTTATTGGCATCTAAAAACAGCGAGGCGATGTTGATGTAGGTATAATCTAAAGCCTTCGCATTGGCTTCCAGCATTTTGTTCACCCGGGGAATATGTTCACCCTTATCATAATGCTGCGGGAAATTGGTATGCGCCGAATTTACCGGCAAGATGCTTTGTACAAAGATTTTTGTAGCCGAACTGTTTGCATGGATTTGTTTAACAATCCTGGCATAGTTGTAAGCGATAACAGAATCAGGAATATCCTTACCGATATCATTGATGCCTAATAAGATGAAAACCTTTTTAGGGTGACGGTTGGTAATATCATCCAACCGTTTTAACACACCGAAGGTAATATCGCCGCCAATACCGCGGTTTAATACGGTGGTATCGTTAAGCAGTTTGGCCCAGTTACCCATTTCGGTAATGCTGTTGCCTAAAAAGATGATGCCGCCTTGAGTGACCGGTTGTTTGGCAAACTGGGCTAACCTGTCCGTAGTATGGTCGGGGATAAAGGGGATGGTATCAAACAGGTTTTGATTAGTAGGCTTTTTTTGCGCCAGCGCGAAAGCCGGTAACAAAAGCAGCAGCAAAATGTATTTCATTATAAGTTTAGTTGGCAGCTAAAAATAATCAGAATTTACAGAATTATCGAATTTGCAGGATAGAATTATCAAGCATATTTAGCGTATAGGGCTGCTGCGGCAAGCCTATACGCTAAATATAAAAGGAGCTGTCTTAAATCTTATCCGTCCTCCCCAGCACCTCGTCTATCATTCCAAATTCCAATGCTTCGTGGGCTATCATCCAGTGGTCGCGGTCAGACAGACGATGAACGGTTTCGTAATCCTGCCCGGTATGTTTGGCGGTGATCTCGTAAAGTTCTTGCTTCATCTTAGCGATCTGCACGGCAGCGATCTCAATATCAGATGCTACACCTTGCGAGCCGCCCGACGGCTGATGCATCATCACCCTGGAGTGGGGCAGGGCGGCACGTTTTCCCTTTGTGCCCGCGCAAAGTAATACCTGCGCCATAGAAGCAGCCATGCCGGTACAAATAGTTGCCACATCGGGCGATATAAACTGCATAGTATCATAAATACCCAAGCCCGCATAAACCGAACCGCCCGGCGAATTGATATAGATCTGGATGTCGCGTTTTGCATCGGCCGATTGCAGGAACAGCAGTTGCGCCTGTATAATATTGGCCACCTGGTCATCAACAGCGGTGCCCAGGAAAATGATCCTGTCCATCATCAGGCGCGAAAATACGTCCATCTGTGAGATGTTGAGCTGCCGCTCTTCCATAATATGAGGGGTCATGCTCATGGGCAGGGTATAGGTGTTTACCTGGCCGATAAACTTATCCAGATGTAAAGAATTGACATGGCGGTGCCTCACCGCATATTTGCGGAATTCATTTTTATTCATTTCCATAAAAGTTTGTGGTTATTTAAAAAGCTGCAAGATCTTTTGCCTGAAGCCGGAATGTTGTGTTTGTGTAAATAACTGCTGGTGTACGTTTTCTATAATGCTACGCAGATGGTTGCGGCCGTATTGATGCACAAGGCCTAAAGTTTGTTGATGCCAGTGTAAATTATTGGCAAGCTCGGCATCTAAAAGCAAGCGCGCTTCAAAAAGCAAGGCATCCTGTGGCGGTAATTGCCCATGCAGATGATCGTCGGTTTCTTTGATATTACGCAACGAAGTCCTCATAAGTCAATGCGTTTTCTTTAATTGTTTCCCTCACTTTTTCAAGGCATTTATACTTCTGTACCGTTGCCGACCGCTCCCCGATAAAGCCAAACAACCCGGCAATCTTCTTCATCGGCATTTTCTCGTAATAGTACGCGCTCAATAGCTCCATGCATTTTTTGCCGGCAGTTTGCAGGTAGTACATCAACTTGTCTGATGATAATTCTTCTTCCCGTTCCTCCGTCAAGTCAAATCCATCCAACAGGGGCAGGTTATCCTTATCGCCCCTGAACTTTTTAAGCCACAAGTTTTTAGCGATGCCTAACAGGTACGGCTTGTCGTCGGCTTTATGCAGGTTTAAATTACCGGCAACCGATTTTTCATAATAAATTACCAGCGCATCCTGAAATATATCTTTAGCATCATCAAAACTGCCGCCCATTTTATAAACATACTTTGCAACCGCCGGGAAGGCCGTTTGGTAAAGCCGCATAATGAGTTGTTCAGTCTTTATCGATTGTTGATTGCAAACCATTATATAGGTGTTTAATAGTATGTGCCTTACCCGGGAGATATATCACCACTAAATTGCAAAAAAAATTTTCAAACTTGTCGTATTGAGCGATAGCGAGGCATCTTTTTACTTTACCACTATTTGGAAGCCCCTTCGTTATGGCTCAGGATAGTAAAAAGGGATTAGCTCAATGCGGCCGGATGGCTGAAAAATCGTGTAAACCCAACTTTTTTATAAGATTCTTATAATCAATGTATTAAATTTTTTTTTAGTGAAATATGTAAACCTTTGTAAACCCATTTACCGTTTTTTTGGCACAAAAAAGGCCTGCCGAAGCAAGCCTTTAGAGTCGTATAAATTCCGGTTTATTTAAGCAAGTCTGCCTTCACAATATCCAGGATCTTGAATGATTCTGCGGTGCTTGGCGCCTCGGCGTAAACACGCAATACCGGCTCGGTACCCGACGGGCGGATCATTACCCAAGTCTCGTCCTCAAAGAAGAATTTGAACCCATCCAGGTCTTCAGTCTTCGTCACCTTCAAGTGGCCAAAGCTATCCACTCCACCTTTACAGCGGCTGATGATGGCTTGTTTTTTCTCTTCGGTTACGTGCAGGTCATAACGCTCAACAGCAAATTTGCCTACCACGTCATAAATTTCCTGTACCAGGTCTTTCAAACTACGGCCGCTTTTTGCCATAAATTCCCAGATCATTAATCCTATCCAAACGCCGTCACGCTCAGGAATATGGCCATTAACGGCAATCCCGCCGGATTCTTCGCCACCTACCATAAACTGTTTGCCGCTGTTCACGATCAGGTCGCAAATGTATTTAAAGCCAATTTTGGTAACTGTATTGTTCAAGCCGTATGCATCGCAAAGCTTTTGGATTTTGCTGGTACAAGAGAAGGTAGAGTAAACTTCTCCTTTTTCGCCTTTAACTTTGTACATGTAATGGATCAACAGTAAAAGTATGTGGTGCGAATCGACAAAATTGCCATCGCCGTCATACAAGCCAATCCGGTCGGCATCACCATCGGTTACCAAACCAGACGCAATTTCGCCTTCTGATAGCTTGATCAGTTGCTCAAACTCCTGCAGGTTACGCTGGATAGGCTCGGGTGCCTGTCCATCAAAGCTTGGGTTATAGTCGGCATGCAAAAAGGTGATATCAGGGAACAGGCGGCGCATTACATTTTGGCCCGCACCGTACATGGCATCATAAGCCCATTGCAGACCGCTATCGCGAATGGCGGGGATATCAAAGTTTGCCTCGGCATGCTCAACATACATGTCTTCCAGATCAATATACTCTACCAATCCTTCTGTAACGTAATCGGTAACTGTTTTTAACTCTAGGCTAACGGTGTCCGGGATCTGTGATTCAACTTTTTCAATATCATCCGGGGTAGCGGGGCCACCATAAAATGCTTTTATTTTGTATCCGTTGTATGCCGGTGGGTTGTGGCTCGCAGTAATAATTATACCAGCAGATGCACCTGTACGCACTGTACCTAATGAGATCATTGGCGTAGATATAAACATATTTTCGGCACGGAATACCTTGATGCCTTGTGATGCCAGTACCGTTGTGGTAACATCGGCAAACATAGGGCCTGCAAAACGAGGGTCGCATCCCACTACGGCACTCGGGTTTTCGAAATTTTGTTTCAGCCATAATGCGGTTGCGTAGGCTACGCGTTTTACATTTTCGACAGTAAAGTCGTCGGCAATGATCGCTCTCCAGCCATCTGTCCCAAATTTTATTGTACTCATTTTAGATATAATGGTTTAAAATCCTAATTTTAGCGCCTCAAATATTGATACAAGAATATCAATCATTTATGGTAAACGGAAACAAATAATGAAAGTTTTAAAATTCGGCGGAACATCTGTTGGCAGCCCTTCCCGTATGCAAAAACTGCTGGATATCATCAATCCTGCTGAGCGGCAAATTGTGGTGTTATCGGCAGTATCGGGCACTACAAATAGTTTAGTAGAAATTGGGCAAGCGTATCTTACGGGCGATAAGGCCGGGGCCGCTAACCTGATCAATATATTAAAGGATAAGTACGAAGTTTTTATAAAGGAATTGTTGCAAAGACCGGAGTTTTTGGCACAGGGTAAAGAAGTGATAGACTATCATTTTAAGCTGTTGAGCACTTTGGCGAACGACCTGTTTACACCTATTGAGGATAAGATAATTTTGGCCCAGGGCGAGTTGTTGTCAACCACCTTATATCACATCTATTTAAAAGAAATTGGTGTGCCATCGGTATTGTTACCTGCGCTGGAGTTTATGAAAACCGATGAGGACAGCGAGCCGGTGGTAGACTACATTACGCAACAGCTTACGCCACTTTTAGAAAAACACCCTGGTGTTAACCTTTTTGTTACGCAAGGTTTTATTTGCCGTAACGCTTTTGGCGAGATAGATAACTTGCGCCGCGGCGGCAGCGACTACACCGCATCTTTAATAGGTGCGGGTATCCGCAGCGAGGAAGTACAGATATGGACGGATATTGACGGTATGCATAACAACGACCCGCGTATTGTTAAAGGTACTACGCCAATTGCCCAGCTATCATTTGATGAGGCTGCCGAGCTGGCGTATTTTGGCGCGAAGATCTTGCATCCGCAAAGCGTTTTCCCGGCACAAAAATATAAGATCCCGGTACGGTTGTTAAATACGATGGATCCGCAGGCTGCGGGTACGCTGATTACTAACACCAGCGAAAAAGACCGGATAAAATCTATCGCCGCTAAAGATGGGATTACAGCTATAAAGATCCAGAGCAGCCGGATGCTACTGGCGCATGGCTTTCTACGCCGCGTGTTTGAAGTGTTTGAGCGTTACCGTACTTCTATCGATATGATCACTACATCAGAAGTGGCCGTATCTTTAACTATCGACGATACTAGTTATTTAGGTGAGATCACTACTGAACTAGGTGCTTTCGGTTCGGTAGAGATAGATGTGAACCATACCATTATATGCGTTGTGGGAGATTTTGGTGCCGAGAAGCATGGCTATGCAGCACGGGTGCTGGAAGCTGTAAAGCATATCCCGGTAAGGATGATATCATACGGTGGCAGCGACCATAATATGTCGTTACTGGTAAAAACAGAAGAGAAGGTGGAGGTTTTAAGGAGCTTGCATAACAGGCTGTTTTAGAATTCGAATTTCGGACGTTCGATTTCGAATTTATCCGGAGCTATAATAATCGCGTCGTTACGAAGTGCGGGTGCCATCTCAAAACTTTGCATATTCGATATGCTCATCGGGAGACTGCTTCGTGCCTCGCAATGATCACAGTACACAAAAGTTGATTTTGACTTTTGACTTTTTAATTTTGACTTTTAAAGAGATGTTAAATAACAATATTATACAACGCTTTACAGATATAGAAACTCCATTCTATTACTATGATTTAAACGCATTGAAACAAACGCTTGATGCCTGCCGCGATGCATCGGCAAAACATAACTTCCATGTGCATTACGCCATGAAGGCTAATTTTAACTCAAGGGTGATAGATACTATTCAATCATATGGTTTTGGGGCCGATTGCGTGAGCGGTAACGAAGTAAAGGCGGCTATTGCCCATGGGTTTGGTAAAGACAAGGTTGTTTTTGCGGGTGTAGGTAAATCTGACAAGGAAATTAACCTGGCGCTCGACGCAGATATTTTTTGCTTTAATGTAGAGTCGGTTCAGGAGCTGGAGATCATTAACGACCTGGCGGCGGCTAAAGGTAAAACCGCGGGTATCGCTATCCGTATTAATCCAAACGTTGATGCCCATACTCACCATTATATTACTACCGGGCTGGACGAGAATAAATTTGGTATCAATACCTGGCAGCTGAACGATGTGGCAGCGATGCTGCGCAAATGTGCCAATCTGAGATTTTTAGGGATCCATTTTCACATCGGCTCACAAATTACCGATATGGAGGTTTACCGCAGTCTGTGTATCCGTATTAACGAAATGCAGGATTGGTTTGAAAACCAGGGCTTCGCTGTAGCAATATTAAATGCCGGCGGTGGGCTTGGGGTAGATTACTACAATCCCGATACCAACCCTGTTCCTGATTTTGAAAGCTACTTCAGCATATTTAAAAAATTCCTGAATGTAAAACCGGGGCAGGAGGTACACTTTGAATTGGGCCGCGCATTAGTGGCGCAATCAGCCTCGCTCATCTCCAGAGTACTATATGTAAAGAACGGGCAAAAGAAAAACTTCCTGATACTGGATGCCGGGATGACCGAGTTAATGAGACCGATGCTTTACCAGGCGTATCACGCTATTGAGAATTTGAGTCAAAAGTCAAAAGATGATAATTCCGCAATGGAACATCCGAAATCCGAAATCAAGTACGACGTTGTAGGCCCGATATGCGAAAGTACAGATTGTTTCCGTAAGGATGTAGACCTACCACAATCCTACCGTGGCGATTTGATAGCTATCCGTACGGCAGGTGCTTACGGAGAAGTGATGGCATCAGGCTATAACCTGCGCGATCTTGTGCAGAGCATCTATTCTGAATAGTTAAATGATCACATTAATTAATTTAAAGGTTACCGGCAACAACGGTAACCTTTTTTGCTTTTGGGAGTGTAAAAACTTTTTCATTTCATACCTCGTATTTTCGTTATACAGATGCGTCTTTGCTGTTGATATTCAAGCAATAAGCAAATGATATGGCTATATTTTAAGCTGAGTACATGGTTTATGCCCAAGCTTAATTAATTTAGCAAAGCCCCCAAGGTGTTGAGCCGGGGGCTTTTTTTGCTTTTACATAAAACTAAACAGAGTAAAAAAAACGTATTTAGCAATATCCTCATAAACAAATTATTTTATTTGGAAGTACAAAGCAACTGTTAATAGCGAATTGCGTATAAGTGCAAGTAGCGCGACATATTTAATCGTTTAAGTGAAATTATTTGCGTTAATCCATCATGAAACACAACGAGCATCGACGCCTGAATGCTGTAAACAGGTTTAAGCAACTTGGTGCTGGTATAACCAAAGATCTGAATGATTTGGTTAGCCTGGTGGCCGATACATGTAATAGCCCTGTAGCATTGGTAACTTTGCTTGATGAGGATAAGCAATGGTTTAAAGCCGCTGTAGGTACAGAGATAGATTGTACCGATAGAAAGGTTGCCTTCTGTAATAAAACGATACTCAAAGATGAGCTGCATATTATAAATGATATGCTGTTAAGTGAATTTGCGAAAAACCCACTTGTAACCGGCGAACCTCATGTGCGTTTTTATGCGGGTGTCCCTTTAATCACCAAAGACGGTTATCCCATTGGCAGCCTTTGCGTAATTGATATGAAACCCCGCGAACTTTCGGCACTCCAAAAAAAAACGTTGACCGTTATGGCCAAACAGGTGGTTAATTTGATGGAGCTTAATTATAGTTTAGAAGCCCTGGATGAAAAACATAAAACAGAGCAAAAGCAAAACCAGGCCATTAACGAGTCGGAATTAAAGTTGAAGGCTTTATTCGACAGCAGTAACGATACGCATTTACTCATTGATAAGAATTATGCGGTATTGGCCTTTAACAAATCTGCCGCAACTTTTATAAATAGTACGCACCGGCACAAAATAGCCAACGGCGATTCAATTTTAGATTATATAGACAAGGCAATTCTTAATCAGTTCAAAAAATATTTTAATGTGGCCTTATCCGGTCGTGCTACCAAGCGCGAATGGTTGCTGATGCGCGGAACGGCCAACGCCTGCTGGAAAATTACTACGTTTATACCTGTTAAAAATGCAAAAGGTGATGTAATAGGAGTGGCCCTGAATTCTAACGATATTACCCATCATAAGAAGCAGGAAGAATATATTAACATCCAAAACGAAGCATTGAACCGGATAGCTATTATCCAATCGCATGAACTGCGCCGCCCTGTGGCATCATTATTAGGGATTATGGACCTGTTAAAGATGGAAAACATCGATTTTACCTATTTTGAGATGATGGAGCTTACTATTAATGAGCTGGACGAAAAGATCCGTGGCATTGTAAAAGATTCTGAGAATACTCTGCACGGCCGTCATTTGGCTATTGTAGCCTGATGTAAAGTAATTACATCATCATTTTGCAGCTAAAGTTGTTGGCAAATTGCCCGATTTGCGTAAATATGAAATTTTATCCCTACCTTGCGGCCTTTAATAAATAAAATAATGCAAAAAGAAGGAACAGTAAAATTTTTCAATGAGACAAAAGGTTTTGGCTTTATCACACCAGCAGGTGGCGGCGCAGACGTATTTGTTCATTCAACAGGTCTAATTGACGAAATTCGTGAAAACGATAAAGTTGAGTTCGAAGTAGAAAACGGACGTAAAGGCTTAAACGCAGTAAACGTAAAAGTTGTTTAATTAATTATATTAATAAACTAAGCTTACAAAAACACCCTTCGGCAACGGAGGGTGTTTTTTTGCATTATAACCTATACGTTAGGGCGGTTGCCCACTAACCAAAGCAATGCCGCGCCTATAACAATAATACCGCAAACCAAAAACAACAAAAAGTTAATGATGCCTTGCAGGATGCTATATGCGCGCGGCGAGTTGCCGACTAATGCAGGTATTATTTTATAGTTCAAAAACATTAATACCGCTACCAAAATAATAGCAATTATGAATGCCTCTTTACGATATTGTAGGTTTTGCAGTATGTTTTGCAAGCGATGTATATCCATTTAAACCCTTGTCATCAAAAACAGAGCCATTAAAAGCGGCCCATATCAGGTAAATATTATCAATTGAGTTTGTATTAAGGCTAACCTGTACTATTTTAAACTATTTTTTTATTTATTAAACAGTGCGGTATGGTATTTGTTAAAGTTGTAACAAATCATCTACTAAAAAGTAAGAATATGAAAGATCAAGCAAAAATTATAGCAGCACTTTTAGTGGGTGCTGCAGCCGGTGCCGCTTTAGGCTTATTATTGGCTCCTGAAAAAGGTGAAGACCTGAGAGGCGATATCGCTGATTACGTTAACGACCTTATCCAGACAGCTAAAGACAAAGCTCAAACCACTGCAAACAGTGCAAAAGAATATGCAAGCCATGCAAAAGAGTACGGCAGCGATGTTGTTGATTCTGTGAAATCAAAATTTAACAGTGCTGTTGGCGATGCTGAAGATGCTGTTGATAATGCAAAATCAAAAGCAACAGACTATGCCGAAAACGGTTATGGTGATGCAAAATCAAAAGTAAAAGCTACAGCTAACGACTGGAACAACTCTATCCAGAATTCATAAGCTTAATTATATGATATAAAAAGCGCCCTTGTCATTTGATCAGGGCGCTTTTTTGTTGGCAATGAAAATTGCTTATACTATTTTACTACCCACGTATTATCAGCTTTGGTGGCATCAACAAAAATACCTCCATCCAGCGTTACCGATTTAAGGCTTTTGCCGGGCGTAGCCTTGATGGTTAAGTACATTTGTTTTTGATTGGCCTCCCAAACCTGTGGGCTTTGATGTATGGTTTGCGTAGTACCATCGGCAAAGGTAAGTATGGCATCGAATGGTACGGCATAACCACCCACGTTGTTTACCGTTAAGGTGTAGCCGTCTTTACCTCTTACTGTTTCGCCAAATGCAAGGTCGATATAGCCATTTGTGAAAAACCAATTGTTGAAAAACCAATTAAGGTTTTTACCGCTCACGTTGCTCATCGAATTAAAATAATCCCAAGGGATAGGATGTTTGCCGTGCCATCTTTCCATATAACCATGCAGTGCTTTCTTAAATAGATCGTCGCCAAGCATATCTTTCAACGCAAGGTAGCTTAGTGACGGCTTACCATAGGCATTGTTACCGTAGCCGCCGGTTTGCTCGTTAGACGGCGTTATAATCGGCAGGTCTTCTGAAGTTGACCGGTCATTTATCCAGCTATTTACCCGGAATTGTTTGTAAAAGTTAGCGGCTGCCTCCGGGCCCTTCTCGTCGATGCCTATCAAATATTCCAGTGTGGTAGCCCATCCTTCGTCCATAAAGGCGTAGCGGCTCTCGTTAATACCCATATAAAAGGGGAACCAGGTATGCGCAATCTCATGATCTTGCACCAATTGGGCGAAGGAATCATTACCCACCTGGCTGTCGTTTACCATCATAGGGTATTCCATATCGGCAAAGCCCTGAAAAGCCGTCATTTTAGGGAAAGGATAAGGCACGCCCGGCCAGTTATTGCTAAACCAGCCCAATGCGTTACGCCCATTTTGAACTGATTTTTTAAAATCAGTACCTTTTTCCGAATAAGCAGCCTGCAAACTTGCACGGCGGCCGCTTTTCTTGTCGACAACAACACTACCGGCATCCCATAGATAATGATCGCTGATACCTACAGCCATATCGCTGATGTCGGTAGCCTTCCAGATCCAGGTATTCATGGCGTTTTGCGCCGTGATCTTTTTTGCGGCAAGATCTTCTAACGTAGCAATATGTGTTGTGCTATCGTCGGTCATTGATTTTTTTAGTTTGTCTGCATAAGTCTTTTGCAAAACCTGCGTTGGATTTTGCAGCGTGCCGGTAGCCCAAACAATGTAGTTCTTCGGCACGGTTACGTTAAGGGTGTAATCGTTAAAATCGTTGTAAAATTCTTTCGAATCCACAAATTCTATCCGGTCCCAACCGTTATAATCGTCATAGACAGCTACGCGCGGATAAAAATAGGCCAGGTAATAAGTAGTCGAATCGATCATGCCCTCCCGGCCGCTTTGTTTGCTTACATCAAAATGCCAGGCGATGTTTAACTTGATCGAATCATGCGGCATTAACGGTGCCGACAAACTAACGGACTGGTTGGTAGATCCCATTGTATTGTTATTCCAGGTTTTCTTTTGCCCGTTAATCAGGAACGTGTCTATCTGGATGCCCTGCGTTAAATAATCAGGCCCGGTAAACCGGTCGCGTGCAGCACCTGGGCGGTGAATATTCAGGATCAATTTCATATTGATCCTTCTTAGGGTGTCGGGGCTGTTGTTGATATAAGTAACCTGCTCGGCACCCTTTACCATACGGCCCGGCGGGTTGGTGGTGATAGATATATTGTAACGGCCACGGTTTTGCCAGTATTTTGCGCCGGGTTTACCATCGGCAGCGCGTGTGCCTTTGGTGTAAGCCTGTTTAATATCGCGCGGCATGTACAAGCTTTGCGCCTGCGTTTGCATCAATGCCATACTGCATAATGCGCTCAGTAATATGGGTTTCAGAATCTTCATAAATATTGGGGGATTATCGTTTAAATGCCTTTTTATAAAGGCAAATTTAAAATGGATTACAGTCAAAGTATAGACTTTTGCGTAAACGAATTGTTACAATTCGTTTTAGTTAAATCCTTGCGGGCGTAAAATTTATTTTTTTCCTTTGTTGTAAGTTATTTTAGTAGGGGTATTAAATAACTAACAGAGCCGGGCTTTATGCCGGGCTTTGTTTTTTTATAAGCTATCCATTAGTCCTTTGTGATATATTCCTTTGCGATGAGTTGGAACAGTTTATCGTTATCAGCCGATTCATCAAAGTTCTCAATCAGCAGCTGCTTTGCCTCATCATACTTCAGCATCTTGGCAATCATGATCAGCATCCGGTACGAGGTAATGTTCACATGCTCCAGTAGCTGTACGTACAATATCAGGTCAAGATCATTCAAAACCGGCATAGTTTGATCTTTATCTATGCAGAACTCATCCTTTATAATAGAGGTAATAGGGTTACATTCAAGGTCTTTAGACGATTCATTAATAATAGCATAGATCTTTTCCATCCGGTCTATCTGGCTTTGAACATCACCGCCAAACTCTTGCATTGCAAGGCGCAGGCCTTCAAAAGATGCCAGGCTGATCAAATGAGCGAGGCTTTTTCGTAAAAAACATTTACCGTTATAAATACGGTTGAGGTGATGCAGAAAGATAGCCTTTAAATAGGCTTTGTCGGGGATGTTGTGATTTGCAGGCATGGTATTTAAATAATATTTTTATCTATACTCTTTTTCTCCTTTTTTCTCCAATTCATGTTCACGTTCATCACATGAACACCGTGAACAAATGTGAACATCTCATAATCAGCGGTTTAGTAAAGTATACTATTGTGTTTACTGACAGCCTTACGCCACCATCTATATGGATGGCCAATCGCCGGGCGAAACATGCAGACCGGGAAGAGGCAGTAAAATTGAGCAAAATTAAAAACTAAAAGCAGTATAAAGATAAATTAATTAACGTTGTTAGCGTATTTGATACCTTTGCAAACTACTACACAAACTATGAGATATAAATTAGGTGATTTTGTGCGTTTTGTTGATGAGAAGCTGGAAGGTTATATAACCAAGATCATTGACGAGCAGATGATAGGGGTAACGGTGGAGGATGATTTCGAGATCCCGGTTTTGGCAAGTAAAGTTACCTATGTACACGGGCATGGCGCGGCCAGTCACGATGAAGAGGCCGTAACGCAAACCAGTGCCATCACTACCGGTGAATTTAAAAGCAAAGGGGTACACATCGCTGTAATTGCCGATGTTAAAGCGAATGCGCTGGTACATTTGTACCTGGTTAACGAAACCTCTTTCCAACTGTTGGCATCTGTTGTAACAGATGCGCAGAAAACCATTAAAGGGGAGTTTGTGGGGATGATAGAGCCACAATCGGCAGTAAAAGTTTATTCGGCCAAACTATCCGATCTGCAGCTATGGCCAAAGTTTATTTTCCAGGTGTTGTTCCATACCCGCCAAAACCAGCCGCTTGAATTACCCCTTAACGTTACCGAACAATTTAAAGCCAAAGATTTTGCGGGCGCTAAAAAGATTGTGCCGATATTAAAACAACAAGGCTGGCTGGTACAATTAGATCAGCCGGAATTAATTATCGATGCCGAAAAGCTGAAGGAAAGCTTTTTTAAACCCGCCGAAGAGAAGCAAGTGGTACAAAAGCCGGTAGCAGAGCTTGACCTGCATATCGAAAAACTGCGCGACGATCATCAGTTTTTAGGCAGCAGCGAAATGCTGAACATTCAGGTGAATGCCTTTAAACATGCGCTTGATGGTGCTATAGTACACCAGATGCCCGATATTACTTTTATTCATGGTACAGGCAACGGTATTTTAAAACATGAATTACACAAGCTGTTAAGTAAGCACCCTAAAGTACAAACCTTTATGGATGCCCGTAAAGAGAAGTTTGGTTACGGTGCTACAAAGGTGGTGTTGAAATAGACATTGAAGCAATGGGCAGTAAAGCACTCACCCTTAAGGGTGAGTGCTTTACTGCATTTAAACATTAATATCCCAAATTAGCAGTTCACCCGCTCCATCAGCAAGCCCATTTTACTGCTATGGCATAATTTAGCGCTCTATTTAACATTAGTGTTATCAAGTTGAAACATTTGTGGTATTGGTTATCAGCCTACCTTAGGCTATATTTAAAAACTAAATTAGCCTAATAACACCTATGCTTCATTTAAATTTAAGGGCCGGTAAATTTCTGGCACTCATGCTTTGTGTATTTGTTTTCAGTAACGCAAATGCCGGTGTGTTGTCTTTCACAAAAACAGCCAACAGTGTAACTTTCAAACTCGATAAAGGATTGATGAAGATCAATATCTGCCGGGCAGATATTGTAGAAATAAAATTTACCATCCTCAACTCCTTTAACGAAAAGGAATCGTTAGTGGTGAACAATAAGTGGGCACAGCCTACTGCCTTCCAGGTAAAGGATGGCAAAACCGATGTGCTGATCACTACCGCAAAACTGAAGATCAGCATCAACAAAGCTACCAACGCCATTACCTATATGGATTTGGCGGGCAAGGTGATCACCGCCGAAGATAGCAGCAACAAAAGCATGCAGGCCGCTACTATTGCGGGCATTGAAACTTACAATTGTACCACCAGCTTTAAGTCACCGGCCGACGAAGCATTGTTTGGTATGGGCTGCCACCCTTTAGATTCGCTTTCCATAAATTATAAGGGCCGTAACCAGGATATGGCCATTAAGTATTTAACCGGCGCTATCCCTGTAATGCTGTCTACAAAAGGTTACGGGCTGATGTGGGATAACTATTCGGCATCTAACTTTTACGGTGCAGAGGCGGGTAACACCCAATTCAAATATGTATCAGAAAGCGGCAAACAGGTAGATTATTACTTTTTTTACGGGCCGGATTTTGATCACATTATCGATTCTTACCGCATCTCCACGGGCAAGGCGCCCATGTTTGGTAAATGGGCTTACGGCTTGTTCCAATCACAAGACAGGTACCTGAGCGAAGCGGAGATATTAACCGTGAAAGACAATTACCGTAACAACCACATCCCGGTTGATGTGCTGGTGCAGGACTGGTATTACTGGGACCCCTTGCCTATCGGGTCGCACATCATGAAACCCGAGCGTTATCCGCACCCCAAACAACTGGTAGATGCACTGCATAAGGCTAACCTGCATGCCATGATCTCGATATGGCCTGTGTTTGGAAAAGGCACACCCAACTATGATGCTTTAGAAAAAATGGGCGGCCTCACCAGCATCACCTGGGATAATGTGGTTACCCATACCTTTGATACTTATTATGACGCACATAACCCCAAAGCCCGCGAATTATACTGGCAGCAGGCACGCGATAGCCTGGTGAAACGCTACGGCTGGGATGCCTGGTGGATAGACCAGTGCGAACCGGATAACGGCGCCTTGCTTGACGAGCGCCGTAAAGCTGATTTCTCGATAGGTAAGGGAATCGATTATTTTAACACTTATTCGTTACAGCATACAAAGGGTGTTTACGAAGGCTGGCGCAGGGATATCCCCAACAAAAGGGCGTTCTTTTTGGTGCGCCAGTCGTTTGCCGGCGAGCAGCGCAACGCGGCCACCTTATGGTCGTCGGATATTGAATGTACGTTTGCCAATTTCAAAAACCAGGTGCCGCAGGGTATCAATGCCTGTGTATCGGGCATCCCGTATTGGACGTCTGATATCGGCGGTTACCACTACAAATGGTCGGCGCCCGATTGGTCTAAACCCGAGTTTAGGGAATTGTTCACCCGTTGGTTCCAATTTGGGGCATTCAGCCCTATATTCCGCATCCACGGAAAGGGCGAGCGGGCAATTTTCTCTAAAAACTGGGACGAAGATACCCGCAAAACCCTGCTGAACTTTGATAACCTGCGCTATCGCCTGCTGCCTTACATCTACTCGTTAGCAGGCCGCGTAAATACGGATAACTATACCATGATGCGTTCATTAGCCTTTGATTTTAAGGATGATGCCAAGGTTTACGGCATACCAGACCAGTACATGTTTGGCCCGGCGTTTTTGGTAAACCCGGTTACGGCGCAATTGTATACCGGTAAAGATGCCGGCAGTAAAGCAAAAACCCGCAACGTTTACTTGCCGAAGGCAACCAAATGGTATAACTTCTGGACGGGCGAAATAAGCAACGGCGGCCAAACCCTAAACGTTAATGTACCTATGGATATGATGCCTCTTTACGTAAAGGCAGGCTCAATTATCCCGATGGGGCCGGTAATGGAATACGCTACCGAAAAACCTGCCGATAAAATTGAACTGCGTATTTACCCTGGCGCCAACGGCGAGTTTAAGTTTTACGAGGATGAGAATGATAACTATAATTACGAAAAAGGGGCGAAGGCAACTTTTGAATTCAACTATAACGACAAACTACGCCAGCTAACCATATCGGCCACCAAAGGCAGTTTTGCGGGCATGCTGAAACAGCGCGTTTTTGATATTGTGATGGTTAACGGCGCGCACGGTTCAAACACGTCGGCATCAGCCACAATTGATAAAAGCGTGACGTATACCGGCAAGCAAATGGTGGTAAATTTATAGCTGTCTTGATAAACTATTGCTGTTTACAGCTGTTGATAAAATATGGATATAAATCAAACTGCCATTATACACGCCGCCCGGATTGGCGAGATCCCGGTTTTAAAGGAACTGGCATCGCAAAACACCGATTTTAACTTTAAGGATGAGAAGGGTTTTACACCCCTGATCATTGCCTGTTATAACAACCAATACGAGGCTGCAGAGATGCTGATCGATGCAGGTGCGGATATAAACGGTGCCGACTTCGGTGGCAACACCGCCTTAATGGGGGTTTGTTTTAAAGGTTACACCAACATTGCCCAGTTATTGATTGATAAGGGTGCAGATCTGAACCGCCAGCACGGTAATGGCGGCTCGGCATTGATGTTTGCCGCCATGTTTGGCAGGAACGATATAATCAAGTTGTTACTGGATAACGGCGCTGATAAAACGCTGTTAGATAGCAAGGGACTTACTGTTTATGATATTGCTGTTCAGCAAAATAACGAAGGCGCTATCGAGCTACTCAAATAGTATAAAACAAAAAACGCCCCTTAAACAAGGGGCGTTTTTTTATATTAAGCCGGGATCTTTCTCGGCTTTTCTCTTTCCCAAAAACGGTGTTGTTTAATGTCGGCAATAAATTGCTTAGCCAGGTCATTTGCGTTGTCGCTAACAATCACACCCTCGTCAGATTCGATCTTCTTGCTGAAATAGGTAGCTTCTATCACCTGCATCGCCCCGGCATCAGCCGCTATGGGCTTACAATGCTTGAATGCTTCATTCAGGAAATGTATTGCATCCGGTTCAGCTTCTATTGATGCCACGCTGTTTGTACCACCTGGTACATATACCGCATCGAATAATACCGAAGCCGCTGTCAGGAAGCTTTCGTCTGCCTGGATCTGCTCATCATTTTTGGACGTGATAAAGCCTAATCGCGGCGCGATCACATTTACCGAGCCCCCTTCGGCTTCAATGGCTTTTTTAACTGCTAACAAAGCTTTTTCATCAACACCATCTGCCGCCAGTATCGCTACCTTACGGGTTTGGATGCTATCTTTAATGGTGTTGGCCATGCTTAACGGCTCCGATTTTTTCAAAGAACCTTCAAATATCACCGATTCATAATCGGCGATGTCTGCATCAGCGGGGACGTTTTTATTGATCGGGGTTTCCGGCGTGGGCACATGCAAACCTAAAGCATACGCCACGCCACCGGCTAAGCCTTTGTCAATCAGCGACAGGATGCCTAACATCCGTTCACGAATGGCAACGGTTTTTACTTTGCCGAGTTCAAAGCTTAAGGCATCAACAATATGGTTCTGCTCCGGGGTAGACTGGCTGTTGAAAAATAGCTTTGCTTGGCTAAAGTGATCTAAAAAGCTTTTGCTTCTCGCCCTTATCTTGCGCGCATCAATGCGCTCGTTGTAACTTACAAAACCACCTTCGGCAGCTTTAGCCTGTGCAGGAGAATTGCCGCCTAACGTGTTTGGACTGTAGCTTGTTTTACCGCTATTGATAGCCTGGCGCATGTGGCCGTCGCGCTGGTTGTTGTAAACCGGTACTATAGGCCTGTTAATAGGGATCTCCTGGAAATTCGGGCCGCCTAAACGTAACAGCTGCGTATCAGTATAAGAGAACAATCTGCCTTGTAACAGCGGATCATTAGTAAAATCAATCCCGGGAACGATGTGGCCTAAGTGAAAGGCTACCTGCTCGGTTTCTGCAAAAAAGTTATCTGGGTTGCGGTTAAGCGTCATTTTACCAATGCGCTGTACGGGCACTAATTCTTCGGGCACTAATTTGGTCGAATCCAGCAGGTCGAATTCAAATTTAAATTCATCCTCTTCGGGAATGATCTGTACACCCAGTTCCCACTCGGGGAAGGCGCCGCTTTCAATCGCATCCCAAAGGTCGCGACGGTGAAAATCAGGGTCTTTACCGGAGATGTTTTGTGCTTCGTCCCATGCTACAGAATGCACACCTAATAAAGGTTTCCAGTGGAATTTTACAAAGCTCGCCACGCCTTCGGCATTTACAAATCTAAACGTGTGTACACCAAACCCTTCCATCATCCGTAAACTACGGGGCAATGCGCGGTCGCTCATGGCCCACATCACCATGTGCGCAGATTCGGGCGTTAAAGAAATAAAATCCCAGAAGGTATCATGTGCCGATGCTGCCTGCGGCATTTCGTTATCCGGCTCGGGTTTAACCGCGTGGATCAGATCAGGAAACTTGATCGCATCCTGGATAAAAAATACGGGCATGTTGTTGCCCACCAGGTCAAAGTTACCTTCCTGAGTGTAAAAGCGTACCGCGAAACCACGTACATCCCTCGCAAGGTCTGATGAGCCCTTAGAGCCGGCCACAGTCGAGAAACGTACAAACACAGGTGTTTCGGTTTCTGTATCGTTCAGGAACAGCGCTTTAGTTACTGCCGATTGTGATTCGTATAATTTAAATACACCATGCGCGCCAGAACCACGTGCATGCACCACGCGTTCGGGGATGCGTTCGTGGTCAAAGTGTGTGATCTTTTCACGCAGGATAAAATCTTCCAGCAGGGAAGGACCGCGGTCGCCTGCTTTCAAAGAGTTATTATCGTCGTTTATTTTGGTGCCGGTATTGGTGGTCATCAATTGACCGGTTGCATCGTCCCTGAACTGGCCAAGTTGTTCGCTCTTTTTGTTGCCGGGCTCTGCTGCAGGTTTTTCTGCCTTTTTATTTTCTGCCATAATTTTAAAAAATTGATTTAGGCTTCGTTTGCTGCCTGGTAATTAATATCGTTCTCTGCTACGTCTGTAAGCAGTTCATCTGCAGTTTTTTCTTCGGTAAGGGTTTGATAAAGCAAATCGGCAACATCATCTAAACCAAGCGTTTTGGCCAGTTGCGTTAAACCGCCGTAAGTGGCTATCTCATAATGCTCCACCTTTTGCGATGCCAGTATGATACCTACATCGCGTGTGGCGGTGCCCTGTTCTGTGCTTTCTACAATGCCTTCGCCTTCTTTGGTCAGGCCTTCCATTGCGTCACATTTTTTAGCTATCGGTTCTTCGCCCAATAAACTGAAAACCTGCTCCAGGCGGCTTACGTGGCCCTTAGTTTGCTCGAGGTGATCGGTAATGGTGCTTTTTAATTTGTCGGATGTAGCGGCTTCTATCATCTTAGGCAGGTTTTTTACCAGGTGGTTTTCGGCCCAATAAATATCCATTATACTATCTTTAAATAGTTCCAGCAAAGCAGGCTCTGCTTCGGGCGATGTTTTTGTACTGAACTTTGGTTCGGTACCTGTTTCTTTTTTCATAAGTTAATGATTGATGGGAGTTGAGGATTGTTAGAGATAAAACGAATAAATCCGCGCATTGTTTAATTTATTATTAAATTATTTAACAATAAATACAATTGCTTGGTAAGCTTGAGATCGGCCTTATCATGAAATTGTCCTGACAAACAAAACGGCGGTCGTGGCTATTTAAAAGTAAATAAAATAGCAACAATGAGTAAAGTATGGTTTATAACAGGCTGCTCTACCGGTTTCGGCAGGGAATTAGCCAAAGAGGTTTTAGCACAGGGCTATAAAGCCGCAGTAGCATCACGTAATACCGATGATGTAAAGGATATCATTACCGACTACCCCGAAACGGCCATTGCCGTTAAATTAGATGTAACCAAAGCCGACGAGATCTCGGCGGCAGTTGAGCAGATCAAACAGAAATTCGGGCAGATAGATGTATTGGTGAACAATGCCGGGATAGGTTATTTTGGAGCGATAGAAGAGAGTGAAGAAGACGAGATCCGCCGGATGTTCGAGATCAACTTCTTCGGGTTGGCCAATGTGACTAAGGCAGTGTTGCCAAATATGCGCTCCCAAAAAAGCGGGCATATCGTCAACATAGCCTCAATAGGTGGCCTGGTTGGTTTCCCTACTGTGGGATTCTATAACGCTACCAAATTCGCGGTAGATGGCTTTTCGGAATCGTTAGCGAAAGAAACAAAGCCACTGGGCATTAAAGTGACCGTGATTGCACCAAGCGGTTTCCGTACAGATTGGGCAGGCCGGTCGGCAAATGAAAGTAAGACAGTAATAGAAGACTATAAAACTACAGCAGGTGCTAACAAAGAGAACATCCGCGGTTACAGCGGTAACCAACCCGGCGACCCGGTGCGCGCAGCAAAAGCGATTGTTAAGGCTGTTGAGTCTGAAAACCCGCCTTTGCGTTTATTATTAGGTGCAGCTGCCTTAAAAGGTGGCCGCAATAAAATAACTGAACTACAGCGCGACTTTGACGCCTGGGAGGAAACTACCGTTTGGGCAGATAACCCTAAACAGTAGCCAACTACTATCTTTTAATCGGAAAACCCGGCGAAGCTGTCGGGTTTTCTGATTTTAACCGTTTTTATCAGCGGTTTTAGGTTCGATTAGGGGAGAATTAAAAATAATCAAAACCTTATCTATGGTTAATAGTTGTATTTATAAGTTAATTATTATAAACCATTATATAAATAACATTATGAAAAAGATAAGTTTGATGATGGCGGCTGTTGCCACCTGTGCATTAGGATATGCCACAGCAAAAACAACCCACACAACAGATAAGGTGATATTGGCAAATGGTGTTGCAACCATTCAACAGGATACGGTACCAAAATCGCGTACCAAGAGCACGCGTACAAAGCCGGTAAGAACAACACCGGCAACTAACCCTTCGGCGTACCCAACTACACCAACGAACCCAAATTACCCGGCAGATCCGACTAATCCGAATGTGCCTCGTACAACGCCTACTACGCCAACGTCACCAACCATGCCTACGGTGCCAACATCACCTACAAGCCCAACTACACCGGTGCCAACAATGCCTACCAGCCCAACACCAACGCCGGTACCGCAAACAACACCAAGCCCAATGACACCGACATCGCCGACAGCACCATCAGTACCTGTTACGCCAGGGCGTGTACCAAGTAAATAATACACAGATCAATGATAATTACAAGCCGGGGTTTTTAAGCCCCGGCTTTTTTGTGCCGTTTTTTTCTCTGTCCAACCTGCACCAACTGTTCCGGATAAATAATTACCTTAGTTTTTATTATTCCCAAACTCATCACACATGCATAT
This sequence comes from Mucilaginibacter glaciei, assembly GCF_014773245.1. Classification (GTDB taxonomy): domain Bacteria; phylum Bacteroidota; class Bacteroidia; order Sphingobacteriales; family Sphingobacteriaceae; genus Mucilaginibacter; species Mucilaginibacter glaciei. The sequence continues at coordinate 63,886 of NZ_JACWMX010000001.1, forward strand.
TTTTGTTTTTCTGGCCACTTTTTTATTAATCACAAGGGTTAGGAAGTCGCTAAAATTTTCGCCTGTTTATCCTAAGTGGGACAGGCCCCTTCAACTAGCGAGTTTCGCGGTGGCTGGTCTTTGGCTCCTGTGCGCCATTTATTTAGAAGATGAGGTGAGCAATTTATTGGGTGGTGCTTTGCTACTGGCTACGATGGCCTACATGCAAAAGCAGCCCGATTTTAAATCGTTCGACGTACTGATATTCGCACATTATCCATTGGTTTTTACAGCCATTTTAAATGGAATATTGGAGCTGGTTATTCCTAAAGTATATAATAAGTACGATAACTTTTTAGAAAGCGCCCAGTTAGTAGCCTTCGGCTGGATCTTTGCCCGCGTAGCTACTTCTAAAAAGCAGCGCGAAGAAATAAGGCGCATCAATGAACGCCGGTCCGAATTAGAAGAACTGGTAGCAGAACGGACTGCGGAACTCACCAGGCAAAAGAACGAACTACAGGGAACCTTAAAAGAACTACAGGCCACGCAGGCGCAACTGATCCAGCAGGAAAAGCTGGCATCGCTGGGTGAACTGACGGCGGGCATCGCGCATGAGATCCAAAACCCGCTTAACTTTGTCAATAATTTCTCTGAAGTAAGTATGGAACTGATAGACGAGATGGCCGAGGAACTGGCCAAAGGCGATACGGACGAAGCTATCGCGATTGCAACAGATATCAAGAATAACATGGAGAAGATCCGCCATCATGGGAAACGCGCCGACGGCATTGTTAAGGGCATGCTGCAACATAGCCGCGCCAGCAGCAACGTGAAGGAACCCACCAATATCAATACTATAGCTGACGAATACTTCCGCCTGGCCTATCACGGGCTGCGCGCCAAAGATAAATCTTTCAACGCCGAGCTGGTAGCCAACCTCGACCCTAATTTGCCGGTGATCAATATTGTATCGCAGGATGTTGGGCGGGTATTGCTCAACATGTTCACTAATGCGTTTTATGCCGTGCATGATAAAAAGAAAACCGCCGGGCCCGATTTTAAACCCCGCGTTGAGGTGAGCACCAGCATGATACAAACCGTATCGGGCGGGGTGCATAGCATCCGGATAGTGGTTAAGGATAACGGCAGCGGCATCCCAGATGCGATAAAGGACAAAATCATGCAGCCCTTTTTTACCACAAAACCCGCGGGCGAGGGTACCGGATTGGGGCTCTCTTTAAGTTACGATATTATTGTAAAGGCCCATAAAGGCAAAATAGATATCGATAGCAAAGAGGGAGAGGGTACCGAATTTGTGATAACCCTGCCGGTGTAAATTCATTTTTTTATCTTTAGCCACCATATGAAAATATTAGTTGTAGACGACGAAGCCGACGTACAGCCGCTTTTTTTACAGCGTTTCCGCAAGGAGATCAAAAATCATGAAATTGAATTCAGCTTTGCCCAATCGGGTGAGGAAGCCTTGCAATACCTGGAAGAAAAACATTCGGAAGTAGTGCTGATCCTGTCGGATATCAACATGCCGGGCATGAGCGGGATAGAATTGTTGGATCATATCCGCCATGATTATAATATGCCGCCGCCACCTGTGGTGATGATGATAACCGCTTATGGCGACGACGAAAATTACCGCCAGGCAATGGATAAAGGGGCTGACGACTTTTTAACAAAGCCGCTCGATTTTAATTTATTGAAAGAAAAACTCAAAACAATTAGTGCATAATGGCCAAGATACTGGTAGTGGATGATGAAGCAGATCTGGAAATACTGGTTAAACAGAAGTTCCGCAAAAAGATCAGGGAGAACGTATACGAGTTTATTTTTGCGCAAAACGGCGAGGAAGCTTTGCAGATGGTAAAGGAGCACCCCGATCTGGACATCATCCTGTCTGACATTAACATGCCCGTAATGGATGGGCTTACCCTGTTAAGCCACCTGCCCGAAGCCAACGCTATGCTAAAAGCGGTGGTGGTATCAGCCTACGGCGATATGCAAAACATCCGTACCGCCATGAACCGCGGGGCCTTTGATTTTGTATGCAAGCCTGTCGACTTTGAAGACCTGGATCTGACCATGGAAAAAACCATTAGCCATGTCCGCGAGATGCAGGCCACCCTGCGGGCCATCAAAGAGAACAACATCCTGAAGATGTATGTGGACGAAAACGTGCTTAAATTCATGTCGCAAAAAGAGTTTGAAGGCAGCCTGATGAAAAATGAAGCCTTGCATGCAACCGTAATGTTTGTTGATGTTTGCGGCTTTACTTCTATTACCGAGCATATCCCCGCTAACACTGTAGTCAAGATACTGAACGGCCTTTTTGATAAAATAGTTAAAGAAATAATAGCCCAGGGCGGGCACGTTGATAAGTTTATGGGCGATGCCGTAATGGCCGTATTCCGTGGCGATTTTCACCTTGACAGGGCCATAGATACTGCGTTGGCTCTAAGGGCTCAGTTGGCTGATGAAGAAGAATTCTCGGTTGGCGAAAAGAATTTTAAACCGCAAATTTCCATCGGCATCAATTCCGGCGAAATGGTGTCGGGTAATATTGGTTCCGCCTCGTTACGCCGGTTAGATTACACCGTTATTGGCGATACCGTTAACGTAGCACAACGCCTGCAATCCATATCAACCGCCGGGCAGATCGTAATCACAGAGGACGTTTACGGGCAGATAAAAGAATCTTTTAAATGCAAGGCTAACGGCGAGTTTGTGCTTAAAAACAAAATAAAACCGGTAAATACTTACGAGGTTATTGAATAATTAATGTCTTGCTCTCCGCTTCAGCACCCCACCTGCGGCCTCTTTAATAATGCTGGTAAAGATAAAGGCCTTAGGGTCTATCTCGTGTAGCGAGTTGCGTAAACGGCGCAGTTCGAGCCTGGTAAATACAGTAAACACAATGTCAACCGGGTGGCTCACATCAAAGCTTTCTTTCAGGAAACCGCGCTCACCTTTCGCCTTTGTTGGTGTTGTCACCAACAAATTGCACTCAAATCAACCACTTCGCCTTTGTTGGTGTTGTCACCAACAAACCGCATGCAAATCAACCACCGCTATGATGTTTAACAAAGCCGAATTCATCAGTTTCGGTTTCATAGAACTTGGCCGAAGAATATCTATATTCATCCGGAAGGTTCGCTAATGCCGCTTCGCCTTTGTTGGTGTTGTCACCAACAAACCGCACGCATATCAACCACCGCTATGATGTTTAACAAAGCCGAATTCATCAGTTTCGGTTTCATAGAACCTGGCCGAAGAATATCTATATTTATCCGGTAGTTTCGCTAATTGCCATTTATCCTGCAATGGATTATTATGAATATAGTCCAGCTTTTGCATAAATACTTCTGGAGTCCATAAATCAACGCTTAACGCGTTTCTTTCCCAAAATTGATATTTCCTGTCTTTAGCATTGGTCAAAAACCATGAAAGCCTTTCGTCTTTTGTGTCTATTAACCTGAATTTCATTTGTTGTGCGGTAAATTTCAAAAACCGCATCTGTATCAACCCTTGTTTATAACCGTCCTGTATCTGCCAAATTAAATGAATATGATTTGGCATAATTACAAAGCCATAAACTATAATGCTTTTTTCTGCAGATAAAATTGAAGGCTCTTTATAATTATATCTTTATAAGCATCCTCTTTTAAAAGTGGTTTCCATTCTAAGATAGTAGCGGTAAAGAATTGAGGGTGATAGTCAAAATTGATGTTCGCCATGTAAAACTAATATCGGACTTGTTTATTACTTGTCCTAATAGTTGTTGGTGACAACACCAACAACGGCTAAAATATCGGACTTGTTTATTACTTGTCCTGATAGTTGTTGGTGACCATATTAACAACGGCTAATTTTAAACCGGTACTTTTTCATCAAAATTATGTCAACCCACCATTTTTTTTAAGGTATTGATTATTAATGATATAGGTGTTTTAAAAGGAAAATATGTAAACCTTTGTAAACCCATTTATCATTTTTTATAGAAGCTGGATCAAGAATATTTTTGCCGGTTAGTGCCTTGCCCGGCGCTTGAGCACCCCACCTGCGGCCTCTTTAATAATGCTGGTAAAGATGAAGGCCTTAGGGTCTATCTCATGCACCGCGTTACGTAAACGGCGCAGTTCAAGCCGGGTAACTACGGTAAATACAATGTCCACCGGGTGGCTCACGTCAAAGCTCTCTTTCAGGAAACCGCGCTCGCCTTTGTAAATGGTAATGCCGCGGCTGAGTTGTTTCACCAGCATCTCTTTGATCAATACGTTTTGGCCGGAGATGATGGTTACACCGGTGTATTCTTCTAAACCCTCTATCACAAAATTAATGGTACGGGAAGCCGTGTAATAGGTAATTATAGAATAGAGTGAAGTAGGCAAACCCACCTTTACAGCCGCTATCAGGAAGATAACGATATTAATGCCCAGGATGATCTCGCTGATGGTAAAGCTGATTCGTTTACCGGTGTAAAGGGCTAATACTTCAATACCATCCAGCGCGCAGCCACCCCGGATAGCCAGGCCTATACCCGTACCCATAAATACCCCGCCGAAGATAGAGACCAGTAATTTATCTGAAGTGATCTTTTCCGGATAGGGGATGTATAAAAGGCAAAGGGCAACACCCACTATAGCCAGAAAGGTTTTTACCGCGAAGGTTTTATTGACCTGGAACCCGCCCATAATAATGAACGGGATGTTGGCAATGATGATCACATAGGCAATATTAACGTGATAGATTTCATGGATCAGCAACGAAATACCTGTTACCCCGCCATCAAAAAAAGCATTTGGAACAAGGAAACTTTTAAGGGCGAATCCGCAAAAGAGGATACCGATAATAGTATAGATAGTATCGGTAATAGAAATTTTGATAGCATTGGTGTCAGTCATCTTTGCTGGATAGGTGTGTATGGAACAGGGTTAACTTATTCGATTCGCTAAGATATTAATTTGATGTAATAATAGGGCCGTTTTGTGAGCCTAAAGTCATTTAAAACCCGTTTGAATATTTGGCCGTATTATTAGCACTAAATTTGGTTACATCAATACCAAAGGCATTATTCGCCGCAGAAAGACAGAACAATGAGTACAGAAAGATCCCTCGATATAAAATATTCCGTATTAGACCTGGCAACCGTAACCCAGGGCAGCACCCCCGGACAAAGCTTCAAAAAAAGCCTGGATGTGGCCCAGCAGGCAGAGAAATTAGGTTATACCCGTTATTGGTTTGCTGAGCACCATAACATGATCAGTGTAGCCAGTTCTGCGCCACCAATTTTAATTGGCTACATAGCAGGGGGTACAAAAACCATCCGGGTGGGTTCGGGAGGTGTGATGTTGCCAAACCATGCACCCTTAATTGTAGCCGAGCAATTCGGCACCCTCGCCTCCCTTTATCCCGGCCGGATAGACTTAGGTTTGGGCCGTGCACCGGGTACAGATCAAACAACTGCTTATGCCATCCGCGGCGAAAACTTTAACGCGGCGCATAACTTTCCTCGGGACATTGTAAAACTGCAAACTTTTTTCTCGGAAGAGAACGCGACCGCCAAAGTACGGGCTATCCCCGGTGAAGGATTAGACATCCCTATTTGGGTTTTAGGCTCAAGCACAGATAGCGCCAAAGTAGCTGCTGCAATGGGCTTGCCTTATGCCTTTGCCAGCCATTTTGCGCCAACTTATTTTATGGAGGCCATTAATATCTATCGTGATAACTTCCAACCGTCTGAGTATTTGCAAAGCCCTTACGTAATGGCTTGCGTAAACGTAGTTGCGGCGGATACTGATAAAGAGGCGGAGCGTTTGGCAACCTCCCTAAAGCAATTGTTTATGGGTATCGTAACCGGGAAAAGGCAGTTGCTGCCCCCACCGGTAAGCAGTATGGACGATATCTGGAATGTGTTTGAAGAAGAAGCCGTTATGCAAATGCTTGCCTACGCATTTGTTGGTGGCCCCGAAAAAATCAAAGCCGAAATGAACGCCTTCCTGGAGCAAACTGGTGTTGACGAGGTGATGGCTACCTCCCACATCTTTGAACATTCATCCAGGTTATATTCTTACAAGCTATTTGGCGAAGTGATGAAATCGCTTTCGCGGTCTCTTGTTGGTTGAAAGCGTAGGCCCTTTGTTTTGGGATCAATTAATTTTTTTCAATTTGCGTTTTAATTTTAAAAAATAACGTTCGTAAAAGAAATAAGAAAGGCACGGAACTATAGCAATCCAGATCAAATTATAGGGATAACTAATTACATATTTAGATAAATTAGGGTTGCTAGAAGTAAATATCTGTTGCCATATATAGATACTGTACGATATGATACCAATAAATGCCAAGGGTTTAAAGTTCAAAATTTTATAAATTACATTGCTGGAGCTATTAAGGTTACTAATTATCAAATAACCAATCAAAAACGATATAATTCCATTGATGAATACAGCTTTTATAGAATAGAAATCATCGAATTTAAGGTAAACAATAAGAATTATCGCAGCTAGATTGCCAAGAGTTTTTGTTTTTATTAACATTTGGTGGTCAAAAACTTTACGCATAGTAAGTACAGAAAATAAACAACCAATTGCAATTCCCTGAAACTTGATCAAATAGTGGGTAAATGCGTAAAAAATTCCTTGATTAAGTGGTTTAAAAAAAAATTGTAAAGAACACAGTATAGGTAACCCCAATACAATAAATGCTATGGCAATGAAAAAAAACCTTCTGTTAATTTTTAACAAGAACGGAAATATTACGTAAAACTGTTCTTCCACAGACAGTGACCAAAAATGAGCGACCAGCCAGGTAAAATTGTGTGCTCTGAAATAGTTAAAATTCATCAGGTATAAAGCTGCTCCCGCGAACTGAAACCCTGGTATAGCAAGGGAAAAGCTGATATTGAGTACAAGTAATACAATAAGATACAAATACGCTACAGGAAAAATACGAAGTGAGCGGCGGGCGTAAAAACTTTTAAGCGATAAACTACCTGTGTTATTGAGTTCTTTTAAACAGAGGGTTGTAATCAAAAAACCGCTTAACACAAAAAACAAATCCACCCCTAATTGACCGTTAATTAAAACATTTCCGGAAATGTTTAAATGAGAAGCCACCACGAGAACAATCGCAACACCTCTTAAGCCATTTAATGAAGGATAATAACTTTCGTTTAGAACTTGAGAAAGGGTTGGGGTTTTCGGGTCAGGGGTTTGAATCATCTATGTAATATCACTTTACCTAACTTCTTTCCATACTTGAAAAATCTGTAAGCATCATTTGAATCCTATTGCACTAATAAAATATTTAGCGAAAGCAACCTTTACTGTCTTAATTAAACGATACAGTGGTAGTGAAAGGAGTCGAAAACACTATAACAAATATATAAAAAATCACAACCGGCATTTATGTTAATAAACAAAATAGTGGTTGGATACTACTTATATATTCAAGGTCTAAAAGCTTTAGCCCCAGCGGGGTTTGCGCAGCGTAACTGGTGGGTTGCATTTATGAGTCTGCAACATTTGTTAGCTGACGCTGACAAGAACAGTTTATAAAATCTTTTCATATTGAATAATAGTATCTTAGTTTGTTCTTATTAAGTATTTTACAAAACAACCCGCCATGAAATATTATTCGAGAAAAGGATCCATAGTGATTGCGATAATTGTTTTTGTCGTAATAATGACTATCATCTGCTTTTTTGCTAAAGTTTATGCGGCTTCTTACGTACTTATTACCGCATTAATGTATTTAGCTTGGATGTGGTATGACACCTATTACATTATTCGTGGCAATCAATTATTTTACAAATCAGCTTTGTTGAAAGGATCTATTGAAATTAACGCTATCGTAGAAATAGTTAAGAATAAAAAACTATTTTCAGGTAAAAAGCCGTCGTTGTCAACTAAAGGAATTATTATAAATTATAATAAATACGATGATATCTTTATTTCACCTAAAAAAATTGACCAATTCATTAAAGCGTTAAAAACAATAAATCCTAATATTAAAGTAACGGATTGAATAGCACGCTCCCTCAAGTTTAGCGCAGCGTGACCCGTGGGTTAATTGGTCTAAACTCGAATTGTATGGAATTTAAACAATTATCGGAGGCACTCGATATTCTGTCAATTTAAAAATTCTATAAATTTAGGTTCAGACGAAATCAAAAGCACCACATCTTTACAACAATTGCGCGTATTAAATGTAATTTAGTCTGCGTAATGCTGTTAAGTATATTTACGGCTATATAAAAATTAATGAGCAAAGTATTTACCATCACAGAAGGCCTCGAAAACCTGGGTGCGTTGCGCACCGGGGGGCAGGGATCTGTATATAAGGGCAGGCGAATGGGCCCAATCCTCACGGCCATCAAACTACTGCCCACACCCATCCATACCGAAAGTGAAGAGGATAAGAATTTCCGCAGTTTCCGTAACGAGGTAACCAAGCTGCAAAAAGTTAACGAGCAACCCAACCCCAATGTAGTTAAGATCTTGAGCTGGGGTATTACCGATAGCGGCTCATTCCCTTTCATAGAAATGGAATATATTGATGGGCCCGATCTGTGCGAATTGCTGCATGCACCTCACGATAAGATTTTTACGCTAAAAGAAGTGATTCGCGTTGCCGATCAGTTGGCCGGCGCATTGGCCCATTGCCACAACGTAGGCATTAAGCATGGCGATATCAAAAGCAATAACGTCAAATATAATATCCATACAGGTAACTATGTACTGCTCGATTTTGGGCTGGCAATAATGACCGAGGAGCAGCGCCGTACCAGCATCCGCCATGCAGGCGCTATCGAATTTATGGCTCCCGAGCAGCACGAAGGCAAAATGCTGCTGCAAACAGATATTTACAGCTACGGCGTTATTTTATATGAACTGCTAACCGGCGAGGTGCCCTTCCCACTGAAGAATGGCGGCGATGCCGGGCGCAACAGCGTAATGCTGGCACATATAGAAAATGAAGTGCCCGACCTGGTCCGTGCCCGTAAACTAGCCCTGCCCGAAACCTGGGAAGCTAAAAAAATAAAGCAGGAAATGCAGGTGCCCCAATGGCTACTTCAGGTAATTGCCAAATGCCTGCAAAAAAAACCCGAAGACAGGTATGCAAGCGGTATGGAATTGGATGCTGCCATTATTAATGGTAGCTTATCATCATCAGATAGTAAAAGCCAGGAAGCAGGCTTGAACGCTATCGCTTTACAAAGCGAGAATGAAAAGCTGAAAACCGAACTGCTTAAATATCAGCAAGCGCCCGCCCAGTCTATAGTTTCCGCACCTTTAGAAGATGAATCGAGGGTGTCGTTATCCAAACCATTTTATTACACGGTGCTCACCTTATTGGTATTGTTTATGGGGATGGCGGTTTACTCAACCTTTTATAAAAGGCAGGCAAACCCTAACAAAGTTAACCAGGATAGTTTACAAAGCGTGCGGGATACATCAGCCGTGCCGCCAAATTACGGGTCGGCGCAAGGCCTGGGCGATAACGCGGCAGAAATGGATACCATTAAACCTAAAAGGGATAGTATACGTGCCGAGAAAAAGCCTGTGGTCAAACCAGATAGCACCGAGAACACGATACCGGATACCACCGTAAAGCCCGATCAGTAGTATTTCTTGGTCGGCAAAAACAACAAGCATAAATTGATGTTCAACAAGATAAACAACCTTAATCTTTTCCAATTTAATTAAATGGCTTCAACCCCCAACTTTTGGCAGCGCATAGGCATTCAGGACTGGTTTTTGACAAACGAAACCAGCGAGAAAGCGAAAGCAAAAGCCCTTACGCCAGATACCGTTTACAGTTATATTGTAGATAAATTCAAAGAGTCGATAACCGAGCTTTCATTTGCAGATAGGGTAGTGTTTTATCATGAATTCATCATCAGCTTTAACGCCGATGATTACAAGGAATTTGTAGCCAATAAACAAGGTATTTTCGGACTTATCGTACAGGAAACTGTCGAGAAGTTTTATGAGATCTTAAAAGAATACCGTGCAGCCGGTAAAACCGTAAAGCCATCTGGTTCAAAATGGGTGTTCCGCCTGGTATCGCACCCCGATTATGCCCGTGGCGATAAAGGTTTTATAGGCAAGCTACTGCCCGATAATAACAAAAAGGAGGAGAACCTGCGGGTAACCTTTATTCCCCGCCAAACTGGAATTGCCCAAACCTTTGATGTGGATCAGGATATCCTGAAAGGCTTTACTTATTACAGCGAGGGCTATTTCGAGATCCCGTATCACGAGGAACTGGAAACGGATGCGCAGGCCGAACAAAAACCAGGTAATACTACCGTGGCCCGTTTAGAAACCATTATTCCCGATCAGCAATTTGCCGGTAAAAAGGTGGAGTATCTGATGAAGGAGAATGAGCTGATCGTGTCCGGCAGCGACGAAACACGCGAGGACTCAAACATATTTACCATCCCGTCCGAATGGGTGAACGCGCCGCACCTGCAAATAAAGCATAACCAGGCCGATGGTAAGTTTTACCTGGCATCATTTGGCGAGATCACCACATTGAACGAGGTAACGGTTGAGCGCAGCGATGTCAATTCACCCAAATGGGTAGAACTGCCGGTTAACTCGCGCATGTTACTCAACGGCATTATCGGCTTAAACCTTTTTAAATCATAGGCATGTCGCAAATATTATCTATAGCATTATTAGTAATTGGGGTGTGCCTGTTGGTTACCCACTTTGCTGATATTAAACAATCAGGTAAACGCAATGGCTGAAAACTACTTTGGGTTAACGGATGTGGGCAAAGTCCGCGATAATAACGAAGATACCTTTATTGCCGAAACCGTTTCAGGCAACCTGATCCTGGCATCGGTTATTGATGGCGTAGGCGGGTATAATGGTGGCGAAGTGGCTGCCGCTATTGCCAAAGATGTGCTGACCGACAATCTGAGCAATTTAAAGGGCGACTATATCCCGGCGATGATCGAGGCTTTGAAGCAGGCCAGCGCAGCTATCTATCAAAAAAAACAGACTGATGCCGGGTTGGAAAGCATGGCCTGTGTGGTTACCGTAACACTGGTAGATGTCCCGAATAATATTTTTTATTACGCCCACGTGGGCGATACCCGTTTATACCTGCTGCGCGATGAATCGTTGGTAAAGATCTCTAAGGATCACTCATTTGTAGGCTTCCTCGAAGACTCGGGCAGGCTGACCGAAACGGCCGCAATGAATCATCCTAAACGCAATGAGATCAACAAGGCGCTTGGCTTTACTACCCAGATAGATACCGACGAGAGTTTTATCGAAACGGGCTCCTCGCCTTTTTTACCCGGCGATATGTTGTTGCTTTGCAGTGATGGGTTAACCGACCTGGTGGATAAAACAGGCATCACATTTATCATCACACAGGAAATCTCTTTAAAGGAAAAGGCAACCCAACTAATTGATGCTGCCAACACCAATGGGGGTAAGGATAATGTTACCGCGGTGTTGGTAAGGAATGATAAAACTAAAGAACGCCCTCAAGCTATAAAGCCAGCCCCGGTTATCAAAAAGAATACAGACGCAGCAGATGCAGAGATGATCCCGAACCGGCCGGTAGCTGCCCCTCAAAAAATTCAACCGCAATCAACACCACCTATGGCCGAAAAGAAAAGTAATGGGTTAACCATCTTGCTGGCCATTTTATGCCTGGCCTTTGCCGCCAGCACCGTCTGGCTTTACCTGCAATGGCAAAAAGGAATCGCACCGGTAACGGTTGCTGGGGTTAAACCTTTAGAAAGGGATGCACCCATCCGCAACCCCGACGAGATCAAGCTGCAAAATATGCTGAACAGCCTGAAAAAGGATACGCTGAATATCTCTGACACCTCCTTTAAACAAGCCATTATTATCAGCGATACGCTCCACTTACAGCGCGATACCATTTACATAAGGGGCAAAGGCAACATCGTTTTAAAACGCGATACCGCTTACCACGGCCCGGCCATAGATATTGCTGCGGCTTGTAAATTGGTTGCACTGGATAACATTAAATTTGAAGGCTTTGATGTAGGCGTGTCGCTATTCAATACCACTTTGCTTTTACGCGGTGCCCAGTTTATTGATTGTCGTGTAGCTGTGCAGCGGCAAGTGTTTTTAGCTAACAAAATGTTTATCATTGCCGATATGCCCGGCTCAAAAATAAAGGCAGATACCGCCGCCAAAGCTACCCCAAAACCACATGGAACCCGATAAGCCCCTCACTGTAAGCCGGCTAAAGGAGCGGCTATTCCTGCTGCTGATCGCTGCCTTATTTCTGTTTTTATTTTTCAGGTTATTTACTGTTTTGCAATTGCGCTTTGCCGATGTGGACAAACGTTTGCAGGACGGCACCATGGTAAACCTGAACGCCAAAGACCCCGCAGGGCAAACCAAGGCCATGCTGACCAGGGGTTACTACCTGGATGATAAGCGCGACATCGACCTGATCACCACTACCATCGCCAATAACATAGGTACCGGGCAAAAAATAGATAATATAGGCGAACTCAATAAACGTAAATATTACCTTGTTGCCGATGACGCTTTTGCTAATGGTGGTGAATCGTTTAAAAGCAGGGTGGCAGCATCGCGGTCTTTACTGGGTTACACCGGCGATGACTCCGTACGCTTTGAACAGGAAAAGAAAAGCCCGCCGAGTTTGTCCGCCTCTGCCGACCTGGCGATGGGCAATTACAGCATCAGCGGCAGCATTGTCAATAAAAAGCAGCCGGTATCGGGCGTGTTGATCCGTATGGATATGATATTACCGCAGGATAGTATCTATAACGACGAGGAGGTGCAGGATGTAAAGTTGATTACCGAGCAAAGCAATGGTATCAAAAAAGTTTTCTTGCCGGATAGTGCGGGTAAACGCCATTTACAGGAGTTAACGGCTTACGCGCGAACCGATGCTGCGGGCAATTATAGCTTTAAAAATTTGCCAACCGGTAAAGCATTCAAAGTATTGCCCTTACAGCCGGGCTACCAGTTTGGTACATCGCAAGGGGTAGAGAACCTGGACGAGGATGTAAGCTTCACGTTCAGCCAGTCGCCGCACACCATCAAGCTTTTTTCCACCCGCGATTTTAATATCCTGAAAAAGGAAAAATCATTCATCATTCGCACACCGGCAGAATTTAATCAATCCTTCTGGATCATTGCCGGCTGTTTTGTAGGGATGTTCTTACTGGTTCACATCATCCTGTCATGGAAATTCAGCACGGCCGATCAGTTAATTTTGCCGGTAGTAATGCTGTTGGCGGGTATGTCGTTTTTAACGCTGTTGAGTTTGCAGGACCCCTTGCGCGACAGGTTCTTTGCTAAAGATACCCTGGTTTATTTAGGCATCGGCCTGTTTGCGATAATCGTGATCTTACAGTTTAACCTGCGCCGCTTTACGCCCGATTCATGGATCTACCGGATGTTGGTGTTTCGTAATAACCGCAATGCAGCTAACGGTTGGCCCTGGGTGGCACTGGCGGCAACGTTGCTGGCCTTGACTATTCGCTTCGGTACCGGGCCCGAAGGTAGCGGGGTAAAGGTGAACCTGTTTGGTTTTCAACCAAGCGAGATTGTTAAATACCTGATCATACTTTTCCTTGCCGGCTTTTTTGCGGCCAACGAAAAGCTCATCAGCGAATACACCAGCTGGACAAAGCGCTGGTCGTTTTTCTCCTTTGCGCTGATAGCCATTTTGGTAACTCTATTGCTCTTCCTTTTACTAGGCGATCTGGGCCCGGCAATGGTGGTTTGTTTTACGTTTATCGCGCTGTTCTCCTTTTCCCGCGGCGATTTCATGTTTATGGCGGGGGCGGTGGTTTTATACGTCATCGTATCGTGGTTTATTAAAAATGTTTGGCTATCGGCGCTGATAACCGGCGGTATTGCAGGTTTCGTGATGTTCTTTAAACGCCGCTCCCTGAGCGAATCGGCTATTATGGTGCTAATCATTATGGCGGCTTTCCTAACTATCGATCAGATCCCGTATTTAGGTAAAGTATTCCCGGGTCCGGTACAGCGTTTAGTTGATAGGAAAGCCATCTGGCAGGATGCCTGGAATAACGAAGTTTATGGCGGCGACCAGGTAGCCAACGGCCTTTGGGCCATGAGCAGCGGCGGCGTATCCGGCCAGGGCGTAGGCGAAGGCTTTGCTAAAACTATTCCTGAAGCACATACCGATATGATATTGCCCTCTATGGGCGAGGAATTTGGGTGGACGGGGATCGCTTGTATCTTTATCTTATTTTTGCTGTACCTGCACCGTTCCATCATCATTGGCCGCCGAACGGGTACACCATTTCTGTTTTACCTCTGTGCGGGGATAGGCATCTCCACCTTTGTGCAGTTCCTGCTCATAGCGGGTGGTTCAACAGGGGCATTGCCGCTTTCGGGGGTTTCCTTGCCGTTCCAAAGTTATGGCGGGTCGTCATTAGTAGCCAACTTGCTGGCATCGGGATTTTTGCTTTCGGCATCATTAGTAAGGGGTACGCCGGTGCAAATGAATTATATTGCTAAGCAGCAGGATAAAAACCTGGTACCTGCACTCATCGCCGCCTGTATGGGCATTGTCTTACTGGCGGTGAATGTATCCCGTTACTCGTTTGACAACAAAAAATGGGTAGTGAAACCATCCTTGGTGGCTGATAAAAGCGGCGCGAGGATGTTTAGCTATAACCCACGTATAGCCATATTGATGAACCGCTTACAGGCGGGAAATCTGTATGACCGCGATGGCGTACTACTGGCCACCAGCAAACCCGATATGGTACGCAAGCAACGCGCTAAGCTGGCTAATGCAGGCGCACAGGGCTACAATATCGATTCGGCCATGCATAAGCGCTTAGATAGATATTATCCTTTTGAAGAGCAAATGTTCTTCTGGACGGGCGACGCCAACACAGGCGTATTTAATGGCAGCAGTAACGGATACTTTGCCGAATATGAGCATGCCGCCGAACTGCGGGGCTTTAAACTGCCCACCAAAAACTTTAATATTACTGCTAACCGCTACCGCGAGGATAGGTTCCTGGCACGTGGTGTAAAGGAGATGACTGTAGTGCAGAAGGATTACAGCGCATTATCGCCGTTATTGCTTGCAGGGATCAACAGCCCCGAGGTAGAAGCATTTAAGAACCGCAACCGCGATGTTAAACTGACAATGGATGCAGGCCTGCAAACCAGTATCCAGAATTCTATAGCGGCAGATACATCGTTGTTGGATAACCGCGTATCGGTGGTCATTATGGAGTCGGGTACGGGCGATGTGTTAACATCGGCAGTATACCCTTTACCACCTGTGCGTAACTGGGAAAAACTGACCATGAGCTACCAGGAACAAAACCAACTGGCAGGCTGGATGACCACCAGCGATTTAGGTTTTACCGTTGCTACGCAGCCGGGGTCGACCGCCAAATTGGTTACATCTTTGGCATCATTTAATAAATTAGGGATCGCAGCTGCTGATAAAAAATTCAACGTAGAACCATGGGAGCGTATCCGTACCAAAGGGCTGGAGCCGGATGAGACCGGATTGATCACCCTGGAACGCGCCGTTGCCAAATCAAATAATGTTTACTTTATCAAGCTGGCCAACCAGGAGCATTTGCAGGAAGATATGGCTACCCTGTATTTGAAGACAGGTATGTTTTTGCATGGCGTAGGTGGGTATTATTACGGTCGCGACAAGGAAAACGCTGCCCAGGAAGAAAAATGGCGCGAATTATGGCGCAAAACGGAATTTAATACAAAGCCTAAGTACAACCCTAATAATATCCGCAAAACGCGGGCAAAGGGTATTTCGGGTATGGCTTGGGGCCAGGGCGAGTTGATCGCGACACCAGCGTCGGTGGCAAGGGTGGCATCGGGAATAGCTAATAATGGTACCCTGCTCAATAACCGTTACGTGCTAAAAGTAAGCGACTCGACCGTAGCCGTAAAGGCGGGTGTTAAAATAGCTAACGACCCTGCTTACGCCCGGTTGATGCGGGAATATATGATAGAGCAAAGCGCGCCAAAGGCCTACACGTTAGGCCTTGCCGTAGCGGGTAAGACCGGTACGCCAGAGCGGATCTGGAAAAAACAGCAGATCAATGATGGCTGGTACGTTTTCTTTGCGCCGAAGGCAAATGGTGCGGGCAATATGGTGGTGTGTGTAAGAATCGAATCGACCCAGGGGTCGTCGGACGCGGTACGGCTTGCGGGAAAACACGTGATACCTTATTTGCTTAAAAAAGGCTATATTAAAAGCATCGTTGCAAACAACTAAATAGTGGCAGGGTTATGCAATATATTAACAGGTTTATAGGTTCAATAAATACTACTTATCGGAATAATGTTTAATTTATTTAAAAGCGATAACGAAGATCGCCCGGCAGATGTAAAAGGCATCCGTTATGAACTGCTACAGTTTGTAAAGCAGGAATTGCAGAAAGCTGAAGGTGGCGAAGGCGGGAATATTAAAGGCTTGAACCTGTATATCACCTGCGCGGCGTCAGACTGTGCGCTTTATGAAGCCGCTGTTTATGCCGATGAGCCGGAGGTTTTTAAGGACGAAGTGCAGCGCATTGCCGACGATTACGCCGTTGCCCTGCCCGAAAGCTGGACGATGGAAGTAGTGCTTAACGAGGAATTTCCTGATGAGGCGGTTAAATCCACTAAACTGGATGCTGCGTTCTTTATTAAAACCAATAAAAACTTCATCAAGCAAAGTGCATCCGGCTACATTCGTGCGCTAAGTGGCGAAACGGATAAGCCGGAATATCATATCACATCAGATATCGACAAACTAAACATTGGCCGCGATAAAAAGGCGCAGGGCGATGACGGTTTTTTCCGCACCAATGTCATTGCCTTCCCGTCGGATAGTAACGACCCGGCTAATAAATATGTGAGTCGTCAGCATGCCCATTTGGAGTGGAACAACGATATGGGCAAGTTTATGATCTTTGCCGACGAGGGTGGCGTACCGCCCCGCAACAAGATCAAGATCCGCAGTGAAAAAATTGAGGGCGTGATCAAACTAAGTTCAACCAGTATCGGTCACCAACTGTTAGAGGGCGATCAGATCATTCTGGGCGAATCGGCCGTTTTAGAATTTAGCTATCAACCCGCCACGAATGAGTAAAGTTTTTACAATAACAGAAGGTTTAGAGAACCTGGGTGCCCTGCGCACCGGTGGTCAGGGTTCGGTATATAAGGGGCGTCGCATGGGGCCTATACTCACTGCTGTGAAGCTGCTGCCTACTCCCATCTATACCGAAAGCGACGAAGATAAAAATTACCGAAATTTTAAAAACGAAGTAGCTAAACTTCAAAAGGTAAACGAGGTAGCTAATCCCAACGTAGTTAAGTTCTTGAGCTCGGGCATTACCGAGAGCGGATCTTTGCCCTACATTGAGATGGAGTATATTGAGGGCCCCGATCTTTGCGAACTGCTGCAGCCTCCTCACGAAAAGATCTTTATGCTGCAGGAGGTGATCCGGGTGGCTTACCAATTAGCCAACGCTTTGGCGCACTGCCACCAGGTAGGTATTAAGCATGGCGACATCAAAAGCAATAACGTAAAATATAACGTACAAACCGGCAACTATGTACTGCTTGATTTTGGCCTGGCCATTATGAGCGAAGAGCAGCGCCGTACCAGTATCCGCAACGCGGGCGCAATAGAATTTATGGCCCCGGAACAGCAGGAGGGTGAAATGCTGCTGCAAACGGATGTTTACAGTTACGGCATAGTGATGTATGAGTTGCTCACCGGTTGTGTGCCGTTTCCATTACAGGGCAACAATGAAACCGGCCGTAACACGGTAATGATTGCCCATCTGGAAACCCCCGTGCCCGATCTGGTAACTGCCCGCAGGGCCGCCTTGCCGCAAAGCTGGGACGATGCCAAGCAAGCTGTTGAACTGCATGTGCCCCAATGGTTATTACAAGTGGTAAGCAAATGCCTGGAGAAAAAACCCGGCGACAGGTTTAATAGTGCCGTTGAATTGAAGGAAGCTATTGTTAGCGGTAGCTTATCGGGCGATAAGCAGGGCCAGCAAAGCATCCTGTTAACAGAAAACGAACGCTTGAAAGATGAACTCGCGCAGCTGCAGCAAAGCGATGGTGAAAAAGATAAATTGATCCGGTCGGTAGAATCTATCGCTATAGCGGCAGGGGCCACGTACAACAAAGCAGAGGGCAGGTATGAGCAGAACCGGACTTTAAAGGTTGTGCCTAAAAACGTGTTTACCGGTGTGGTAGTAGCAGCCGTTTTTTTTATGGCTTTAGCAGTTTACGCCTTTGTTACCAAAGCACCTAATGTAATTGATAACCGCCCAATTTATACATCGGGTAAAGGTTATTTGCACCCACCCTATATAGCAATGCCCTATACCCAGGATAACCTTGCGGTAGATGCCATTACTGCCGCCGAAATAAAGCGGGTTGCTGCCAAAAGACGACGCGTGGTTGCTGATTCGATTGCTGCGGCTAAAGCAAGGGCTAACCCGGTTAAAAGAAAACGAAAGAAATTCCTGGGGATTTTTTAAAACCCGCCGCTCGATCCGCCGCCGCCCGCACTGCCACCGCCAAAGTGATAACCATCATCAGCAGGTGGGCTACCATGGGCGTGTGCCGCCGTTTCGCCGATGATCAGCGACTCGATCCTTAAGTTATCCCATTTATTAATATCATCTGGTTCCTGGTAGGTAATGCCGTGTTTTGGTGTTTTTAAATATCGGATGATGCCGAATGATACTGTCAAAAGTAACGCGCCCCCAATCGTTAGCATCACTTCCAGCGGGAGCAGGTGGTAATAGCTGCGGAAGGAGTAGATGGCCGCAACTATTAAAAGCATGCCCAGCCTTACCGGCATCGTTTGCTTTTTGATGATCCCTAAATAAAGGTAAACAATCGGTACAACAAACGTCCAGATCCAGAAAATAAAGCCGAAAGGTATGCTGGTGTTCGTAGCATCATCCAGATTGTTTAATTTATTATTCAACCTGTTTACCACTAAATAGTTACCGGCGGCGTAAAGCACCACCAGGCAGGTGATCTTCATAATGAGTAGGCAGTTTTCATAATAAACAGCATCCGTTTTTTTGGCCAGTTTAAGCAGCAGGGCATAAGCCGCACCGGCGGCCAGCATCATCATAAAAGGCATGGTAGCCAAACCAAAAGAACCAACTTTTTGCCACCCAAAAAATACTACCGCGAAAAAAGATAAGCAGGTAATTACTCCGGTAAGCATATCTGCAAAGCGAAGCGTTAAAAAACCACCTATTAGGAATAGGATAGTCGCGTCGGCCATCAAAGCGGATTGATGGCCGTTTAAATCTTCAACTAACCAAATTAAACCGCCTGCCACTAAACCTCCGGAGGTGTAAAGCAACGCATTATCAGAACCAGAGTGGAACAGGCTTTTCTCGCGCATTAACAACTCCAGGCCGATGTATACCAGAATGCCCAATACAAGTGGCCACACAAAAGTATCAAGCACACCCGCGCCCGCGATCAATAGTGTAACAAAACCCGCACCCATACTTATGGTAAACAACGTAAGGATGAACAAGCCAATGGTTGTGAAAACACCGGGCGTATAAAGGCCAACGGGATATTGTCGCCGGATCAGCCACAATTCATCGACAGTGATACAACCGGAGCGTTGGTCTTTTTCTGCTTGCTTGACAATCCGTAGGTTGTCAATCCATTCTTTGTTAAAAACGATCATGTCCCCGCATTTTTTTACTTAATTCTATTAACAGAAGTATCAGTCCAACTCCCGAGAGCAGGAATGCCAGTATACCGACGGAAAAGGCTTCGCCACTTTGGAATAACATACAAAGCCTTACAATCAGGCAGCAAACGCCAAAATAACCATACAAAACGGTGATTACCATAAAATAGTAAGAAAGTGTTTTAAGGCTGTCGAAGTATAAATAAGCCGTTAAGGCAATTACCCCGGCCAAAAACAGCAGGTCGGTGCCCTTTTGGTAGTTATAAAAATAACCTGCGTAAAGCGCGATGTAGGTCACATGCACACCATAATGGTGGTAGCTGAACTTAAAATGCTTTTTAAAGTCGTACCGCTGGGTTAAAAAGCCAGCTATTAATAATAATACACCAAAGGTAAGGTAAGTGCCTATAATGGTTTGGCTGTTAAAGGTGCCATAACTCAATAGCTTTTTTGGGGTAACGGTAAGCCCCATCCATAAGCCAAGGCTTACTATTGCCATGCTCAAAATGCCCAGATGATCAAACCGATGAGCGATATAAAACAACGCCAGCATAGGGAACAGCGTTGCTAACCCATAGTTATTGCCGAAGATATTGTATTGATATTGAATGTAGCCCGCAAAAGATACCATGGTAATAGCGCCCAGCAGCAATACGTAATCAAATGAAGTGTTTGGCGATGCGACCTTGTCTTTACTAAATGGCAACACATGTTTACTGCAATAAAAAAAGCTGCTTGCACTCACCAAGGCTATCAAAGCTAAAATTACCTGGTGGCCAATGGTGTCGATATTTTTATAGATGAGCGTACCCAACCCGCCAGACAGGAGCGTAACCCCCAGGTACAGGATAGTTTTAAGTTCCCAATGCAGGGAAAATAATACATTTTGATGTTTGTGCTTAACCTTTTCAAAAGAAGCATCGCTAATGATGCCTTGCTCGTGCAGTTGCCTGTAAAACTCGGGTTCCAATAATTTATGCAGCAGGTTTAGTGGCCACTTTTAAAGATAATAAAGAAAACTAATATCCGTGCAATATTACCGGTTTAAACTTAACCAAGCCCGGTCATCAAAAAACACCAACAGCTATAACCGCCCGACGAATAGCCACCTGTAACCGATGGGCATTTAAAAACAACCGACCGGATGCGAAAAGGGGGCTCGTCGGGTTTAAAGAGCCCGCGGTCTATTTGTTTGCGCGCTCCGTCTATCGCATTTTAAGGGTGTAAACGATTGTTGTTCTTTTGTTTAACAAATCAAACGGAAATAATAATTAACAAATAAAGAATTACAATCATGAAAAAGTCAATCACTCTATTAGCCTTAATTTTAACATTAAGTTCAGCATTATTCGCTAAAACAACACCTGCTGATGAACTGATCACCATCAACCCTTTGCGTACTGCACTGGGTGTAGGTATCAGCGTAAATGCCAACGATGCGAGCCGCTCTGTCGTTAGGATTTATAACGCCGATAACACAATTCAATTTATTGATCAGCTGGCCAAAAAAGGCACGGCTGCAAAAGCGTACATATTAAAAGATCTGGAAGACGGTAACTACACAATTGAGGTAGCTACAAAAAATCAGGTTGTTAAAAAGCAGATCCATGTTTATAACGAGGATGGAAAAAAATCCTTTTTTATTTTTCAATAAGTGTTAAGCCCTGCTAATCTAAAGGTCCGGCTATATAAGCCGGGCCTTTTTTAGTTTCTCTTGATCTGCAAAAAAATAACGGCTCTTCTTGGCATTGGCTATTCATCGACACAAAGCCGTTATCTACCGATACATTTCTATGCTGCGCGCCGTAGCCAAATAAATTTGTGGTGCTAAATAGATTTACGGCAGCGTATATTATATTTACTCGATATTATACAGCCGGTTGTTGCATTATGCAAAAGGCGTTTAGCACGCAAAATGTTCAAATTTAAATTAAGTACCACTATAATCCATATTACCGGCTGGCTGCTTTTTTTGCTGTTGCCTGTGTTATTTTTAAATAGTGGCAACAAGTCGGGCAGTGCGTTGCTGCTGTTCTCATCGCCGTTTTACTGGCTGTTCGCTATCACCTATCTGGCGCTGTTTTACTTTAATATCTGGTATGCCATACCGGCTTTCTTTCTTAAAGGCAGGTATTTGATCTATGGTGTGCTGGTTTTGATAACGTTTGGCGGTGTATTCTTTTTGCAACCCTTTGATAAATTGTTGGTGCATAACCCGCGCTTTCAGCAGCAAATGGAGGCCGCAGCAACCCGGCAAGATTCTGTGATGCAGGCAGCTGCACAGTCAAGACCCAGAATTGCCTTAAAGGGTTTTGATACCGTATCATTACCCTTTGGCCCGTTGCCAAACCAGGACCTACGGATGCAGGAGCCTATAAAAAAGCAGTTTAAGCTTAACCCCTTGTGGGAACATTCTAAACCGGTAGATATAGTGAGCCTGGTGCTGTTCTTTATAATTACGGCGTTAGCCTTGTCGGTCCGGACCGTTGAGCAGTGGCGTACTACCGAGCAGAAGGTGATCAAAACAGAGTCTGAAAAAGTAACCGCCGAACTGTCTTTCTTAAAAGCGCAGATCAACCCGCATTTTTTGTTCAATACACTTAATAATATCTACACGTTATCGGTCATGAACAGCAAGCACACGTCTGAAAGTATCATGAAACTGAGCAATATTATGCGATACGTAACAGACGATGTTACCCGCGATTTTGTACCGCTGAACGACGATCTGAAATGTATTAAAGATTACATCGACCTGCAGAAACTACGCCTTGGTCCTAAAACCATAGTCACCTTTAATATTACCGGTGATACCGCGGGCCGCCAGATAGTGCCGCTTATCCTGATGTCGTTTGTAGAGAATACGTTTAAATACGGCATTAGCAAGAAAGAGCAAAGCGAGATAGTGATAGATATAAAAGCAGAGGTGGGGAGTATCATTTTCTTTTGCCAAAATAAGATCTTTAACCGCCAGATAACCGAGCGGTCGGGAATAGGTATAGCCAATACCAAGCAGCGCCTGCAACACCTTTACGCCGGTAAATATATGCTGAACATCCGCGAAGCCGATGAGTTTTTCAGGGTAGACCTGGTTTTAAAAGATGGATAAAATGAAACAATTAACCTGTGTAGCGATAGACGACGAGCCCTTGGCGCTTAACCTGATAGAAGAGTATATATCAAGGCTGCCATCTTTAAAACTATTGAAAACCTTTGACGATGCCGTTTCCGGGTCGGAGTATATTAAGGCTAACCCGGTAGATATACTGTTTGTGGATATCAATATGCCCGATATTACCGGGATAGAGCTGGTACGCTCGTTAGAGAAGAAGCCGATGGTGATTTTTACCACAGCTTACAAGAATTTTGCTTATGAGGGTTATGAGCTACAGGCCTTAGATTATTTGTTGAAACCCATAGACTTTGATCGCTTTAACAAGGCAATAGAAAAAGCTGTAGATTATTACCGGTACAAAAATGCCATTCATAAAGAGCAGGAGCAGGGCAGTATGTATGTATACTCCGAGTACCGGATGATCAAGATAGAATTTAACGAAGTGGAATATATAGAGAGTATGGAAGACTATATCAAGATCCACCTGCAAAGCCAGCCCAAACCGGTACTTACCCTGATGCCGCTTAAAAAAATCTTAGAAAAACTGCCCGAAGATAAGTTTAAGCGGGTACACCGCAGTTATATAGTGGCATTGGGCAAGATCAAATCTATCCACAATAAAAAGATCCAGCTAAAAAATGCCGAGATACCGGTGGGTAACAGTTACAGCGAGGTAATTGGGCAGTGGTCTAAATAGCTGCGAGCTGTGTTGTCTGCTGGTAAATTCAACTCACCCCAGATTCGCTGCCGCTATCCGACCCTCTCTTCGCTAAAGCGAAAGAGGGTATGGAATTAAAAAATGAAAGCAGCCACACTCTCTTTCCGCCGCAGGCGAAGAGAGGGTCGCGCACGTGGTGTCGCGGGGTGAGTTGTCTGCCCCCCCCCCCCTCATTTTATCGACACATAAACCTCATTAACCGATACTTCAATACATCGCGCTTGTAATGTGCTCATCTTTAATATAGCAATATTAAACAGCACATTATGGAAACACTGATCTTAAAAAAACGCATCCTTGTTTTAGACAAAGATACCCGCGTATTGAACGCCGTTGACGAAATACTGACCACAGGTAACTGGGATGTATCTATTTTATTTGACCCTAACGCGGTTTACGATAAGGCTAAAACTTACAAACCCGACCTGGTGATACTGGATTATGTATTGGTTGATACAGATTGCCAGATGATTTGCGAGGATTTTAAGAACGACCCTGCGCTGCGTTCGGTACCCATTATTATTGTTACGGCCTATAAATCTAAAAAGGTGAGCGCACAATCTTACAACTGCGATGCCTTGTTTGTGAAGCCTTTAGATATGCAGGTGCTGGCCGGCCGAATGGATTATTTGCTGGCATCATAATTAAACCTGATATTTAATACCTTTAGTTTAAACCAATACATTTTCAGCACCCAATGAAAATTAAAAGTAATATAGCAACCAGTGGCAACGGGTTTATTTTTAACCCGGCCACCGGTGATTCCTTCTCAGGCAATGCGATAGCTTCAGAGATCCTGGCTGCCATGAACAGAGGCGAGACAGACGAACACATCAAAGCGGATATCCTGGACAAGTATGATGTTAGGCCCGACCAGTTGGAGCAGGATTGGGAGGACTGGCTGGTACAGCTACGGGCCGCAAATTTACTGGAAGCCTGATTTTTATGAGTGCGCCACCCAAGCTTTTAACAATTGGTGTAACGGGTTTAAACGCCCACGATAACCCCGGCCCCGGTGTCGCAGTTATCAGGTCGTTAAGGGAATTTTATAGAGATGGACTGCGGATAGTTGGCCTGGCTTATGAGTCGTTAGAGCCCGGTATTTACATGGGCGACATGGTTGATGTAGCTTACCAGGTGCCATACCCCTCTACCGGGTCTGCGGCTTTATTGGAGCGTTTGGCCGAGATTAACGGGCAGGAGCAGCTGGACGTGATCATCCCAAACTTTGATTCGGAGCTGTTTAATTTTATAAAAATATCTGCGCAGATGGCTAAAATGGGTATCAAAACATGTTTGCCTACACATGCGCAACTGGCAGCGCGGGATAAGATAAACTTGGGCGATTTTGGCACCAGGTATCATTTTAAAGTGCCCGCCTTTTATATGTTGAATAGTGTACACGATATTGATACCGCTGCCGAGGGGTTGAATTACCCTCTGGTGATAAAAGGCAAATTTTATGAGGCGCAAATAGTTAACAATCGCGAAACTGCTCAAAAGGCTTTTTACGATCTGAGTGCTAAATGGGGGCTGCCCGTAATTGCACAGCAATACATTAGCGGTACCGAAATTAACGTTGCCGGCCTTGGCGATGGTAAAGGTAATGCCGTAAGTGTGGTGCCCATGCGCAAGCTGTATATTACAGATAAAGGCAAGGCCTGGGCAGGCATCACTATAGAAGATAACGACTTGATAGCACTGGGCAGGCAATTTGCCGCTGCCTCGCAATGGAAAGGCGGCTTTGAATTAGAAATAATGAAGGATGCTAATGGCGATCTGTATGTTTTAGAGGTAAACCCCAGGTTCCCGGCATGGGTTTATTTAACTGTTGCTGCCGGGCAAAACCAACCCGCAGCTTTAGTACAGCTGGCTTTGGGCAACGAGGTTAAGCCGTTTAAAAATTACCAGGCGGGTAAAATGTTTATCCGCTACTCGTGGGACGAGGTGGTTGATATCGGCAGTTTTCAGCAATTTTCGGCATTTGGCCGGATGGCAAATACAAATAATAATAAGGGACAGGCGTAATGCAAAAATTAAAATACGAACGGCCGTTTATCAAAAAACTTAATGCAGGTGTGATGAACAAGTTTGCCACCGGCAACCAAAGCAACCCGGTTACAGAGATTGATGGTGTGCCGGTTAAAAAGCTGATTACAGAGCACGGTTCACCGTTATTTGTATTGTCCGAGAAAAAGATCCGCCGCAATTACCGGGCGGCTTTGCGCGCCTTTGACACCCGCTACCCCAAAGTACAGTTTGCCTGGAGTTACAAAACCAATTATCTGAATGCGGTTTGCAATGTTTTTCACCAGGAGGGTAGCTGGGGCGAAGTAGTATCGGGCTTTGAATATCAAAAGGCCATCAAAAACGGGGTGCCGGGCAATCAGATCATCTTTAACGGCCCCGGTAAAAAGCCGGAGGAATTGCTATTGGCCGTACAAAACGATTCGCTTATCCACATAGATCATTTTAACGAGTTATATACGCTGATAGCCATTTGTGCAGGACTTAGCCAAAAGCCCCGTGTCGCTATCCGCGTAAATATGGATACCGGAACCTACCCGCTGTGGGACAGGTTTGGCTTTAATTACGAGAACGGCGAGGCCTGGAGCGCTATCGGCAAGATCATCGCCTCGGGTAAACTGCAGTTGGTTGGCTTACATTGCCATATCGGCACGTTTATTTTAAATGTGTCGGCTTACGAAAAGGCAACCACCAAAATGTGCGATTTGGCGATGCGCTGTAAAACGGATTTAAATAATCCCATTCAATATCTCGACATGGGCGGAGGCTTCCCGTCTACCAATACTTTAAAAGGCGCTTATTTGCCGGGGATAGATACTGTACCATCTATTGACGACTTTGCAGAAGCGATTACCACCACCATTTTAAATTTTGGTTTTAAACAAACTGAACTGCCCTTGCTGATATTGGAAAGCGGCCGCCTGCTGATAGATGATGCAGGCTACCTTTTAGGCACCGTTATAGCCAATAAACGTTTAAGTGATGGCCGCCGCGCGCTGGTGATGGATTTTGGGGTGAATACATTGTTTACCTCGTTTTGGTACGACCACCAGGTGAGCCCGGCACAGGAATTTAACCCCCACCTGGAACCGATGACCTTGTATGGGCCGCTTTGCATGAATATAGATACCATTCGCGAGAATGTAAACCTGCCCTTATTAAACGCAGGCGACCAGGTAGTTGTGCATAAAGTTGGAGCCTATAACATGACCCAGTGGATGCAATTTATTACATACCGGCCCGGGGTTGTCATGATAGCAGAGACAGGCCGGGTTGAGCTTATACGCTCGCCCGAAACGCTGGAATATGTAGAGGCCATGGAGAACCAGGTGCAGTATTCAAAATAAACCTATCGCTTGAGCAATAATTACACATATTATCTAAAGGCCATTGTGAACAGCTATGCCATTGTGTTCTTTTCGCAGAACAGGGTGCTTGGTTTGCTGCTGATTTTAGTATCATTCTTTAACCCGGCAGCGGGCGCGTCAGGACTATTTTGTGTATTGGTATCTTTAGCTTATGTAGGTTTTGCCAAATATGACAGACAGGACGTCGAAAAGGGCTTTTTTTGCTTTAACAGCCTGTTGTTTGGGATTGGGTTCGGCACTTTTTATCATGTTAACCCCGCCTTTTTAATATGGCTTGTAGTAGGTTGCTTGCTCTGTACATTTGTAACCATCAACCTTTGGGCGTTGTTGGGTAAATTCAAGCTTCCGTTTTTATCGCTACCGTTTATCATTACTTTTTGGGTGATGCTATCGGCCGCTAACAGCATTTTCCAGATGGGGCTTCACCAAAACAGCAGTGCCATTTTAAACGAACTGAATGATGCAAATAATATGCATAACACGGGGCTGTTCGGGTTATCCGGATATGTTCACTTTTATTATTACCCCGATCTTTTTTTTAAGGCATTAAGTGCCGTATTTTTCCAAAACAGTGCCATAGCAGGTTTACTGATCGCTATCGGAATTTTGGTTTGGTCGCGTATTGCCATGAGTGTTTTAATACTTTGCTTTACAGCAGTACTTGTATTTAACCAGCTCACCGGTATTTATCCCGAAGGTATCAGCCATTATCACCTTGGGAGTAATTTTATGATAACGGCCATGGCCATAGGTAGTTTCTTTCTGGTGCCGTCGTGGCGATCATATGTATGGTCGGTAGTAGCAGTGTTGTTTACATTTTTGTTTGTCAATGCCTTCACCAGGCTGATAGGGGTGTTTGATTTACCGGTATTATCGTTACCGTTCTGCGTTATATCCATCTTGCTTCTTGTACTTTTTAGATCTCAAAAGGGCAAAACCAAGTTGGTTGTTTTACAGCATTACTCGCCGGAGAAAAACCTTTACCAATCTTTAAATTGCGATGAGCGACTTTGTAATTTTAAATACTTCGACATCAAACTACCATTTATGGGGAGCTGGCTGGTATCGCAAGGCTACAATGGGGATATTACTCATAAACACGAATGGGGCCAGGCGCTTGATTTTGTTATTGCCGATGAGGATAATAAAACCTACCTGCTGCCCGGTACCCTGCCCGAGAATTTTTATTGTTATAACAAGCCGGTTTTAGCCTGTGGCGACGGCGTTGTAGTAGAGCTGGTGGATCATATAGAGGATAACGAAATAGGCGCAATCAATATCAAAGAAAACTGGGGCAACACCATTGTGATAAAACACACAGATGGTTTGTACTCAAAGGTATCGCATTTAAAAAAGGGATCGACCAAAGTAAGCATTGGCCATCATGTAAAACAAGGTGATATAATTGCACTCTGCGGTAATTCGGGCCGGTCGCCCGAGCCTCATTTACATTTTCAGTTGCAGGCCACGCCGTACATCGGATCGAAAACCATCGCCTATCCTTTTTCTTATTACACAGCACAGGATGGGGGGCGGGTTTCGTTAAAAAACTATGATACACCTGCCGAGGGTAGTTTAATCAAACCAGTCGCTATCAATCCCATGTTAAAGAATGCCTTTGATTTTAGGCCGGGTTATGTAGTTAATGTGGCCACTGAAAGCGGAGCGGCCGAAACGTTTGAAGTGTATACCGACAGTTTTAAACAAAGCTACCTTTACAGTAAGCAAACAGGTGCCATAGCTTATTTTGTTAATGATGGTACCACCTTTTACTTTACCGGGTTTTACGGCGACGAAACTTCGTTACTTTATGCGTTTTACCTGGCTGCTTACAAAGTGGTTTTTACAGACAATGGTTCTGCCAACGACACTTACCCCTTGCCAGGTAACGGGTTTAACCTGGCGGGTTGGCTGCAAGATTTAATCGCCCCATTTTACAGGTACATTAAATTAAGTTATCAAAGCAATAACACAGCCGATGGCAGCAAAATAAAGATTACGGGTATACAACGTAAAAACTTACCTAATAGCGGTAAGCAATTGATGGAAGCGGTTATCACTATTGATGCACAGGGAATTTGTGGTTTTATGGTTAATAATAACAAGTCAACAACATCGGCACAATGGACCACAGGAAATATCTACTAAGCCTGTTGCTGGTTTGGTGTGCCTTTGCAGCTAATGCGCAAACGGCTACTTTCCTGTCGGCAGATAGCACGACGATGGCTTTGTACCTTTCTTCGGATTGGAAACAGCTAATTACTGCCGGTAAACAAGCCGAAGGAGCGGGGCTCAGTTTTCCTAACCTGCACCTGCGGATGGGGTTTGCCTATTATCTTACAAAAAACTACACCGGTGCCATTACCGAATATGAGAAGGTGCTGGAGCACGATTCCTTTAACCAAACCGCCAGGTATTACAGCTGTCTTTGCTACCGGTATTTGAATAATGATTTAATGGCAGCCGGGCAGGAGCGCCACCTTGATGCTGTTACCTACCGGCAAATAAAGCGAGCTCCCTTCAGTTTGATCAGCGCCGGGATAGAGAGCGGATATAAAATAGCGCAGAACAGGGACAGGGGCAACGCATCCTTTACCCGCGTTGGGCTGAGTAACAGGCTTGGCAACAAGTTGCAGTTAGATCAGTCGGTGTTTTATTTTGGGCAATATATTTACAGCAGATATGGCTACTACCGGTTCGAGAATAAGGACGTGCAGACCGAATACTTTGGCAAGCTGAGTTTTGCCTTGTTTAACGACTTGACTTTAATAGGTGGTTACCATTATCTAAATACAAAATATCTGGGTAACACCTATCATAGCAATGTGGGTATAGGCGGCATCCTTTATAATGGGAAGGGGTTTGACTTGCAGGCCGACGTTAACGTTGGTAATATTATTGACGAACATTTGTCGCAATACAATACCAAACTAAGCATATATCCGTTGGGAAACCTGAACCTTTACTTTGTAGAGCGTGGTTCGTGGATGGACAGGGGCAGTACAGATAATTTTGTATTTCATCAAACGATCGGTTACAAGGTTTCCAATAAATTGTGGATGGAATCATTTGCTACATTTGGCGACTTAAATAACTATATTGAGGCCGACGGGTTGTATATTTATAACGCCGTAGATAACTCAAAATTAAAGTTAGGCCAAACTTTTTTTTACCAGTTAAACAGCCACGTGCAATTGCAGTTCAATTTCATATATGAAAGAAAGGAAGAAGCTTTGCGAGCTGTAAATTATAATCAACATTCACTCACCGCCGGATTATTATGGAAGTTTTGAGAAAGATATTTTTTGTTTTAGGCATAATCCTTTGCGCGGGCACCGCTTTTGCGCAAAGTAATACCGTACTGCAAAAGGCTTTTCATAACAGTTACGTTAATGAGGCTGCGAAAAGCTATTCGGCTGCTATTAGTGATATTAACCCATACTATTCTGATAACAGCTACGAAATGAATCTGCGCTTAGGCTGGCTCTACTATCTCAATAAAAACTATCCATCGTCACAGAGCTATTATAGCAAGGCCGCTGCGTTAAGGCCGGGTGCCGTCGAGGCTAAGTTTGGCTATATTAAACCATTATCATTTCTTCAAAGCTGGGACAAGGTTTTAGATCAGTACCAGGAGATCTTAAAATTAGACCCGCAAAACCCCCAAGCTAATTATTGGGCAGGGATAATTTATTATAACCGTAAACAATTCACACCTGCCATTGCCCGTTTTAAAGCAGTTGTTACCCTGTATCCATTTGATTATGACGGCAATCACATGCTGGCATGGGCTAATTTAATGGCCGGTAAAAAGGCCGAAGCAAAGGTTTATTTTGAAAAGGCGCTGCTTATAAAACCTGCAGATGAGTCAAGTACAGATGGACTAAGTCGCAGCAAATAAAAATAAATTCAACGTCTTTTACCATTGTCGGGACATAACCGTATTTTGTCGATACTTCAGTTTATTCATCTGCAGGTTACCTAACTTTACTTTTTAACGTATATGAGGTATAATAAACAATAAATGAAAAAACTCTCCACCATATTATGCGGTGTGGCCATGATAATGGTTATTGCCTCATGTAAAAAGGAATCGTCGGGTACTACAACCGCACCTGTTATAAAAAGCCTGGCAACGTTGGGTTTGTATGAGTATACATCAGGCACTTCAAAACGTGTTTTTATGCCGGTAACAAAAGTGGGGACGCAAACGGTTAATTATTACACTGTTTTTGATACAGGTTCATCAGGGCTGACGTTAGATGCCAGTGGCATTATCCCCGCTTCAATGATCACGACTAACGGATTCCAGTTTACGGGCGATTCTGTGGTAGTTAACGGTATCACCATCACCTCAAAAACATCCATCATGAGTTACGGTGATGCCACCAATCTGACCAAAGAGTACGGTAATGTAGCTTACGCCACCTTTACTTTAGGCGATGCAAACGGCAATATCGCCACTAAACGCATACCTTTCTTTTTGTACTATAAGGTCATGAACTCGGTAACCAATACACAATTGCCTGCGCACTCGGTAGATATAATGGGCGTTGGCCCCGGCTACAGTTTTGCAAGTACTCTGATACAAAGTCCACTGAGTTATTTTGATGTGGGCACCGATCTGAAGCAGGGTTACAGACTGGCTGCTTTTAACGCCGCCAATTTCACAACAGCCGGCAATTATGTGGCCGGTTTGGTATCAATAGGTTTAACACCGACGGATCTGGCCACCTCAACCGGGTTTATTTTGCATCCGCTTACTTTTTCAAGCTCTGGCGGTTATTCGGGCAATATACCGGGCACTGTGGTTTATAACGGTACCAGCACAGCCGCCCAGTTTTTATTTGATACGGGTAACCCCACCCAAACTATTATTGAAAATACGAAGGAAACTAACGCCATTGGGGCACTTCCGGCAAATTCTACCGTCACCATAACAACAAACAGGGGCTTCAAATATAGCTATGTAACCACCAGTACAACTAACTTAACCACTGTTCAAAACCCCAACAATACCAACGATTACCGCAGCATCATCAGTATTGATTTCTTTATCAATAACCAATACATGATGGACTATACCAACCACCAGATAGGCCTTAAAAATAATTAATAACGCCTTATAAGTTTCTCATTTTGTTAGTCGATACAATTCTGCTATTCATCGGCACTGTTGTAACAACAAGCCGCAAGGGCGATACTTTAGTACCAACATAGATTACTAATAGTTATCAATTTAACAATCAAACAAAATGAGAAATTTCATCTATTACCCCGCTCTTGTTATTGTTTTGGCCTTAACGCTGTTCTCGTCTTGTAAAAAAGACTCGGCATCGGTAACCAAAATAGCCAGTTCAGATCTTTCTGGCACAATTGCCATCGGCACACTGGCTTCCACCTCTTTAGGCACTACAACAGACAGCCTTTACCTGGTAGGTTGTTTCAGTAAAAATAGCCGCAAAGATTCTGTAACGTTTAGTACACTGCCTTCGGCTGTTGGCATCTATTTAACCACCAACTATTCGGGCTATACCTTTTTGAAGGCTTACAAAATTACTGATAGCGTAAAGGTGTTAACTGGTTATGTGGTAGCTATAAAATATAACAATAGCCCTATTGGTTTAAAATTTGCTGCCGACGGTACCTTTGTTAAGGTATTGGAACAACGCGGGGCACGTGACCTGCACGGAGGCCCCGGCTTTCATGATGGTGGCCCTTTTAACAACCGCGACGGAAAGCATGCCGATACCATAGCTGTAACAGGGTTGCCGGCAGCAATTAAAAGCTATTATGCTGCTAATTATAAAACCGATACATTATTGCACGCCGCCGTAACCCGCGATTCGGCCTATTTGGTGATCAGTAAAAATGCAGGTTTGTTTGCAACAACATTCACAAAGGCAGGCATATTTCTTAATCGTGTACAGCTTGAAAAAGGCGCTAAACATACTGTAGTACTGGCCGCTAACTTGCCGGCTGTTGCTACCAATTATTTGACAACTACCTATCCTGGTTATGTGTTTGATAAGGCCTTTGCACATACTACCGGCACGGTGGTAGACTCGTACGATGTGTTCATCACCGCCAATAGCACACGCTATGTGGTTAAGTTTACGGCGGCGGGCATTTTTGTAAAGTCGCAGGCCATTCATTAAGTCTTTCCAAAATAATTAACTATATAACGCGACCCGGTTTCCTTTTAGGAGCCGGGTTTTTTGCCGTTTTTTTAATATTATCTGTTTAGTAAAACATCTCTACAGCCTTTGGGTTATTTTCTTATTAGGAAAATTTTACCATTATGGATGAAAATATTACGGCTGTAAAAGATGCGCCGGTTGCTGAGCCGAAAAGCCATCCCGTAACCATAAACATAAATGGCCAGCAGCATCAGTTGCTGGTACAACCGTGGGTTACGCTGCTTGATGCGCTGCGCGAAAAGCTGGACCTGACGGGTACCAAAAAAGGTTGTGACCATGGTCAGTGTGGTGCCTGCACTGTGTTGGTGAATGGCAAACGTATTAATAGCTGCCTTACCCTTGCGGTGATGCAAAACGGTAAAGAGATAACCACAATTGAGGGTATCGCTAACGGCGAGATGCACCCTATGCAGCAGGCATTTATTAAATACGATGCTTTCCAGTGCGGGTATTGTACGCCGGGGCAGATCTGCTCGGCCATTGGGATGCTGCAGGAAGGGCATGCTACCAATCGCGAAGAAGTTAAAGAACTGATGAGCGGTAATATTTGCCGTTGTGGGGCCTATTCAAATATTGTTGAAGCTATAATGGATGTAAAGGAGGGTGGGCAATATGAATAGCTTTACCTACACCGCAGCGCCTGATGCAAATACAGCAGCCGCGCTGTTAACAGCCGATAAGCATGCGCAGTTAATTGCAGGCGGCACCAACCTGCTCGATCTGATGAAAGAGAATGTTGCCCAACCCGCTGCACTGATTGATATAAATAATATTGACGGCTTGGACGGCATCACAACACTGGATAATGGTGGGTTGCGTTTAGGCGCACTGGCCCACAATGCTGATACTGCCTACCACCCGTTGGTTGAACAGAAATATCCTTTATTAGCTAAGGCTATTTTATCCGGGGCATCTGCACAACTGCGTAATATGGCTACTAATGGTGGTAACATGATGCAGCGCACCCGCTGTTATTATTTTTATGACACCAGCACCCCCTGCAATAAACGCGAACCAGGTACCGGCTGCTCGGCAATTGGCGGGTATAACCGTATCCACGCCATATTGGGCGCGAGCGACAGCTGTATCGCAACATTCCCGAGTGATATGTGTAATGCACTGGCAGCTTTGGATGCTACAATAAACGTGACCGGCCCGGAGGGTGACAGGGTAATTGCGTTTACGGATTTTCATCGCCTGCCAGGCGATGAGCCACAGTTGGATAATATACTAAAGCACGGCGAACTTATAACTTCAATTGACCTGCCTAAAAACGGGTTTGAAAAGAACTATGCGTATTTGAAACTGCGCGACCGTACATCATATGCATTTGCTTTGGTAGCCATAGCGACAGGTTTGGAGTTACAAGATGGCTTAATAAAAAATGCGCGTATTGCCTGCGGTGGTTTGGCACACAAACCCTGGCGCAAACCAGAGGCTGAAGATTATCTGATAGATAAAGTCCCCATAAAAGAGAACTTTGAAGCTGCTGCCGATATTATCTTGAACGGCGCGATGGGTTATAAGGATAATGCTTTTAAAATAGAGTTGGCCAAACGGGCCATTGTACGCAATTGTTTAACCGCGGCAAACCTCAATAATTAATATCATGCAACAAAAATATATAGGGCAGCCCGTTAGCAGGGTAGATGGAGAGGCTAAGGTTACCGGCAGTGCAAAATATGCGGCAGAGTTTAATGTACCCAAGCTTCGTTACGGCTATGTCGTGAACAGCACCATCGCCAAAGGCAAAATAATTAAGATCAACCTGGAACGTGCAATGGCGGTACAGGGGGTTATTAAGATCTATACGCATGAAAACAGGCCTTCGACGGCGTGGTTAAGCTTCAATTACGCGGATATGGATGCCCCGCCCGGCAAGCCGTTTGTGCCCATGCACAACAATAAAATAGTTTATAACGGGCAGCCTATTGCCATGATCGTAGCAGAAACGTTTGAACAGGCACGGTATGCGGCATCGTTAGTAACCGTTGAGTACGATAAAGAGGAGCATGAAAGCGATCTGCACGCACACCTTACCGAAGCGCGTTTGCCAAAAAAGGGTTTAGCAACACTGCTTAAACCTGGCCCGCCTAAACCAAAGGGGGAAGCGGAAAAGATCTACGAAGCATCGCCTGTAAAGGCGGCAGGTACGTTTGTACATGGCATAGAGCACCATAACCCGATGGAAATGTTTGCATCTACCGTAGTGTATGAAGGCGAAAAAAAGCTGACCATTTTTGACAAGACACAGGGCACAATTAACTGTCAGCTATATGTAGCCAATGTTTTTGGCCTACCATTTAAAAATGTAAGGGTGATATCGCATTATGTAGGCGGTGCTTTCGGCTCGGGGCTGAGGCCGCAATACCAGCTTTTTTTAGCGGTAATGGCATCGCTCGACTTGAAAAAATCGGTACGTTTAAGCATGAACAGGCACCAAATGTTCACGTTCGGTCATCGGCCAGCTACGGTACAAAAAACGAAATTCGGTGCTAACGATGTCGGTAAGATCCAGGCCATTAATCATGAAAGCATCGGCGAAACATCGCAGTTTGAAGATTATACAGAGATAGTGGTGAATTGGGCGAACATGCTTTATCCATCGCCCAATACCAAACTGCAATATAAATTAAAGCCGCTTGATGTAGCGAGTCCGATGGATATGCGCGCACCCGGGGGCGCAACCGGCTTACATGCTGTCGAGGTTACCATAGATGAGCTGGCCTATCAGGCTAAAATGGACCCGGTAGATTTCAGATTGCTGAATTATACCGACATGGATCAAACTACCGAAAAGCCTTATTCCAGTAAAGAGCTGAAGGAATGCTTTAAGCAGGCGGCCGACAAATTTGGCTGGAAAAACCGCAACCCCGAGCCGCGCTCCATGCGCCGGAATCATAAATTAATAGGCTGGGGTATCGCAACAGGCATTTGGGAGGCTATGCAGTTACCCACCCGTGCCGAGGCTGTTTTAACTGCCGACGGCAAACTTACCGTAAGCAGTGCCACATCTGATTTTGGTACGGGTACTTACACCGTAATGGCGCAAATTGCGGCCGATTGTATGGGTATGGACCTGGCCGATGTGAGCTTTAAATTGGGTGATTCTGATATGCCCTTCGCGCCCATATCCGGGGGGTCATTCACCGCTGCAAGCACTGGCACTGCGGTACAGGCCGCATGTTTGGGCTTACGCAAAAAGCTGCTTAAAAAGGCCCAAAAGATGGTCGCAGCCTTTACCGAAGCCGAATTTGACGATATTGATTTTACAGATAGCGGTCTACATCTCAAAAACAATAGCGGACCGCCCTTATCTTACCGGGAAATAGTAGCAGCTACCAAAGAAAAGACACTGAAGAGCAAAAATATGGGCTGGCCTAATGCCATGAAGCAACGCAAATTCACCCGTGCCACGCATAGCGCCGTATTTGTTGAAGTGGAGGTGGATGAAGATTTTGGCATAGTAAAGGTAACCCGTATGGTTACCGCTGTAGCCGCAGGTAAGATCTTGAACCCGAAGACCGCCCGCAGCCAGATCTTAGGCGGAATGGTTTGGGGTATCAGCAAAGCCTTGCGTGAAGAATCGGTAATGGATCATCGTTTCGGCAAGTTTATGAACGACAGCCTTGCCGAATATCACCTGCCTGTAAATGCAGACATTAACGATCTGGAAGTGATATTTGTAGAGGAGGACGATAAAATAGTGAATGATTTAGGCATCAAGGGGCTGGGTGAAATTGGATTAGTGGCTGTTCCGCCTGCTATTGCTAACGCCGTTTTCCACGCGACAGGCAAAAGGGTGAACGATTTACCCATCACTATGGATAAGGTAATGGACTACGCAAGTCCGTTAGTTTAATAAGGAAAAATTAAAAAGATCGCGCGCGTAAAGCGCGTGATTTTTTTGTTTATTCAAAAACTTGGGCAAAAAAAAAGCTTCTTTAAAAAAAGAAGCTTTTTCCCATAGGTAAATGGTATATATAGATCAGGCGATGAAGCCTGGAAATTGCTGATTTGCCGGATGATTGCTTAAAAAGCGCACATTAGCTTTCAAATTATTGTACTCTACACGCAACATCGCTTTGATAGATGTTTCGATCTTTTTGATTGGCTGGTTGATGTTGATGTGTACTATTTTCATATTAACGTTATTACCAATACCGTGCCAAAGGATTTGTTAGCTTAGTTTTTTGATCTGACGTTAACGCTGTGTTTATAAAGGCTCGGAGTCATCTCTTCTATCCTTTTAAACGCACGGCTAAATTAATTTAAGTTGTTAAAACCAGCTTTAAAATAAGTTTCGTAAATGCTGTAGTATGGGTTGTTTATCAGCCGTTTAGCCAGAGCGATCCGCTCTTTAGTAAAATAATCAACAGGCGAGATCCCTTACTCTTGTTTAAAGGCACGGAAAAACTGGCATTGCTCATAAAGCCCATGCAGCAAAGCGCGTCGATGTTCAGTTTTTCGGTCAGATATATTTTTATGTATTCTAAAATGTAGGCAAAACGACTATCGGTTGTCGGGGAACAGAGACACGTCGGCCTGAATAACTTACGTAGCAGACGCATTGTTATGCACAATAAATGTTAAAAACAGATGCCAATAAACCTATTAGAATTTATAACCTAATGATAGGTAGCTGATTGATCCTTCTTTGGAGTAACCTTTAGAAAACTGGATAGAAACCAGGTTAGCGGGGATGAGATACACACCAAAACCATAGCCATCATGCCATTGGGACGACGACTCATTGGGCACCCAAACGCGGCCGATATCGTTAAAGCCCAAAACACCGAAAGATCCCGGGAAAAGGTAGGAGTTAAAATCGAGTATCTTTAAACGCAGTTCGATGTCGTTATAGGCCATTGTTTTACCGGTAAACCGGCCTGTATGAAAACCGCGCAAGTTATTAATACCGCCTAATTTTAATTGCTGGTAGTAAGCCGCACCGCCAACGGTGGTAGCCAGGCCGGTACGATTAGCAATGGTGAATACCGAATCGCGATCGGGGTTCAGGTAAAAGGTGAATTCAGATAGTAATTGCCCAAAACGGTCATCGCCTTTGTTTAGTTGCTGCAGCGTTGTTAAGGTGGTATGCCAATAAACACCTTTAACGGTTCGGGCCGAATGGTTACGAGTGTCATAATCTGCCCCGGCCACTATCCCTGCAAATCCATTGGTCGAAAATACATCTTGTTGTGGGTTGGCAATATTGTAAGCGTTCAAAAATTTAGTATCGTTATTACCCTGGCTGCTGTGATAATACTGGGCCACTATACCCGCATTTAATTTAAGGTTGCTGTACGTATGCGATATCCTTACGTCGGCTGTTACAAGGTCATACCGGTTCCGGTAATATTCTATTTCGCGGTTACCCTTGTCTATAAATTCACTTTCGTTACCGAGGCCGAAAAAGTTAATCACGTTGTTAGGCCCGCGCGAAAGCAGGTTTATCTTCAGATCGTTATTACCAACGGCTTTTTTATACTCACCGGCATAGGTGATCAGGAACGAGTGGCGGGCCAGTGAATAATCAACCAAAAATTCGTGGCGGTAATCAAACGGTTCTTTGCGGAAACCGTGTTTGGTGTATGAAAACCCGCCGATGACCGATACGCCGTAATCATTGTTATACCCGCCCGATACAATTGGTTCGAAGCGGTCAAAACGGTAACTGTTCTTATCGTAATCGTTAACAGTTGTATCTGTTGATAACCTCAATTTCGCTTCGGAGCGTGCCGGCAGGATGTTCTTTTTATCAGATCGGTCGTAGATGTAAAGATTTGCTTTATTGTTTACGGTTGGTGCTACTGAAAACGAATCTACGCCGTCGCCGCCGATCATCCGCACTTTTATTTTTGATTTTCCATCGCCATAAACCTTAAAAATATCCTTGCCGTCAAAACCGTATAGCCTCACTTCCTGCGTAACAGCAGGGTCAAACACGCGATGGTAGAGCACCTGTTCCAGACTGTCATTTTTTGAGATCTTATTGATCGTGATGGCTATATGTCCGCCCTCATCTTCTTTAATATCAAAATTTTCCTTCTTATCAGTCATGGGTACCTCTACAATCTGCGCCAGGAAGCGGTAATATTCAATGGCCTGGGTAGTCATATTGTCCCGGCGGGCCTCCATGGTTTGGATAAGTTTCCTGGCCGAAAGCTCGTAAATATCTACCGGCAGGCGCTTAAAGGCATCTTCGATAACCTGGTTTGTCAGGTGAGCCTGTACATAAACAATCTGCTCTTTCCAGTCATTCTCATCCAACCTATTCAAGAAGTAACGGTCAAAATACTGGCCGCCAATATTCCATGCGTTTATGTCACGTATTTTAGCTTCATAGGGCTGGAAGCGGGCTTTTAACCACTGATGCGAAACGATATAAGGAAAAATCCCGGATGTTTTGTAGTAAACCTGGTCGCGGTCGCGGGGGATGGGGGAATACAAAGTGCTCTTGTTCTTTTTGTCCTTATCCTTATCCCAACGCCACTGATCGTCGTGGCGGTCCCAGTCGCCTAATATCATATCCAGCAGCCGGGCGCGTAGAATTACCTTTTCATCAACCTTAACATCGTTATCACCGCGCAGCTTCTCCTGTACTTTTTTGGTGTTATCAGTTTTGTCAGATTCCAGAGGTTCGCGTTCTTCAAAAAGAAAAACATTGTTTGCGTAATCCTTCCGGTATTCACCCAAAGCAGGGTCGTCCGGAATGTAAACGATCTCGGGGTTTGAGTGCAGGATACCTACCGCATCGGCCAGCGGCGGTACCGTTAATGAGGCAAAAGGATTGGCTGTTGATACCTGGTCCTGCAAAATATCTTTGGCTACTGTTTTGCGCAGGTTGGCCGGGAGTTTCCGTTCGGGATATTTTTGTACAGTACGCAATACCCATTCCTGGCCCGAGGGATCGCGCAGCCGTAAAGACCTGGTTTGCATGCCGCCCCCGGTTTGTAAAATGGTTAAGCCTCCCTTTTCCTTTTGCAAATGAAAAACGCGCAACTTAACAGGTACAGCCCAAAGCTTACGGTAATTTTCGCCAAAGAGGGTGCGGTGCAGCTTACTTACCTTATTGTATTGCGGTTCAATAGCTATTGTAATACTGTCGTTTTTAACAGTTTGCGCTGTAGCACGTACCCCGGTTAAAATCAGTGTCAGGATAAACAGGGCAGTTAGGAGCTTCATGTATAAATAATGTTGGGGCAATTTTAAGAAATGTTAATTTCCTGTTTAATACTGCATTAACTAACACAAAGATACTTTGTTTAGCTGATATCTAAATTTGCCATTCTTCTACCGATCAGCTCTAATTTTACATAAAACTATCTGCTTCGTGATAAGCCTTTATCAGGGCCAGTTCGCCCTCTTTGCCTTTGCCGGCGTTGCCATGCTCCATGCCTATTACGCCTTTGTAACCTTTAGCGTAAATGTGTTTAAAGATGTTTTTATAATTGACTTCGCCGGTGCCGGGTTCGTTGCGGCCGGGGTTGTCGCCTATCTGGTAGTAACCTATTTCATCAATCACCAGGTTTAGTGTAGGGATAATATTACCCTGGTTGCGCTGCACGTGATACATATCATATAGTATTTTGCAGGAGGGGCTGCCTACCGCTTTACAGATCGAGTAAGCCTGGTCAGGCGTTCGCAGGAACAGGTCGGGGTTATCACTTAGCGGCTCTAAAACCATCACAATACCATGGGGCTCTAAGACGGCTGTCCCTTTTTTAATCGCCTCAATTACATTACCGGTTTGTACACCTATAGGAAGCTTACGGTCAAAATCGCCAGGTACAACAGTTACCAGTTTGCTGTTAATGCGTTTAGCCACCTCGACAGCCTGCTGGCACGATGCTATAAATTTTTCAACAATATCGGCCTTGCCCGATGCCAGCATGTTGCCGTCATTGCTTAGACCAGGCTGTACAAATACGCCCATTGCCATACCCAATTTGGCAAGTGTATCAGCAATCTTTTTTTGTTGATCAGAAGTTCGGGAAGCCATCCCGTTATCCTCAATAGCACGGAAACCCTGGTCGTAAGCAAATTTGATCTGCTCTACAAAGTCGTCGCCGGCATGGTTTTTAAACATACCATCGTGTACGCCATAGTTGAGGTTAAAAGGTTTGCCTGCGGCAGATAAAGAAGTTTCAGCCGCGCGTGCCTTTAGCATACTACCTGTAAGTAACGATGCGCCTGCAAATGCCCAGCTTTGAACAAATTTTCTGCGTTTCATAATTGGATGGATTAAATGATTGGCAAGATAACCTAATACTGCCATTTTATGAAGTTAAAATTGAGAGCCATAAGCTATCAGTCCCGAAAGTTTTGTGTAATCATCAGCCCATAAATGCCGCCGTCAACAATACCTATGCCCAGCCTGCCAAATGCAGGATTGAGAATATTTGCCCTATGCCCCGGCGATTCCATGAGGCCTCTATGGGCTATATTAAGTGTTTGCGCCAGTGCCAGGTTTTCGCCTGCAGTAAAAAAGTGGATGCCCCCAGTTCTTATTCGTTCAAAAGGGTCTATCCCTTCAGGCGTGTAGTGCGAAAAGTAGCTCCTTGCAAACATATCTACCGAATGGGCGCGCGCAACTACGGCTATTTCCGGGTCGGCTTTAAGTGTCTTTAGCTCTCTTTTAGTGCGCTCCCTGTTCACCTTCACCAGCATTTCAGCTTCCAGGTCGGTACGCACCTTTGGGTTCAATACCCTAAAGGGAAGTTCGGCAGGTGTTTCACTAACTTCTGCATCTGTTTTAGGCAGTAGCCTCGTTAACGGTTTACTTAAAATGGGCGAGAGCTTATCCTCCAGCCAGCCTATTTTGGGTTTTAACCGTTCGGCTATTTCGCTGTCGCGGGTTTCTTTTGATAGTTCGTTGTTGAAAGGCATCAGCAATAATAATCCACCAATAAGCGCCATCCAGATCAAACCCTTCACTAACCCTGGCAATATGCCGGCAATCTTGTTCAGCAAAGAATCATGTACCCTTTCTGACACTTGCCGTAAAATTGCTGAACTTAACAGATCAAATAACAGTTTAAACAGCAGTATAGCAAAAAGGACCGACAGTGGTGCCGCCCAAATTCCTGTAGCCGGTGCAAAGCGGGTAAGCAAACCGCTAAAAAAACTGTTAGTGGTAAAGGCGAAGAATAATGTACCGCACCATGCTATAAGCCCTAAAGCTGCCAGTACAAATCCATGCCGGCAGCTATCCCAAACGCAAAAAAATAATATAGCTATCAGTAGCAGGTCTGTGTAGTTCATTAACCTTAAAAATAGGTTTTTCTATCAGAATCTTACTGATTTAACGCTGAAAAGCTGATATTCTATTTGCTAAACTCGCCAAAGTGCCATAGGATGCCTGATGGATCATGCACAAAACATTCGCGGCCCCAATCGTATGTTTTAACAGGGGTGAGCCTTGCTCCATCATATTTAGCAGGGAGATTTAACTCGGATAGTTCCTTCCAGTAGCGATCAACATCGTCAACCTCTAAAAAGACCATGGTATTGTCCACCCAGTCTTTTACATAAGCGTCCTGCAGGTAAAACGAGATGTTTCCCGTTTTAAAAACCGACATGCCCGGGCCTAAAGTGGTTTCATCAAAACCCATATCGTGGTAAAACCGGCGGGAAGTGTCAAAATCCTTGGCGCCAATAAATGGCCGGATAGATATAGCCTTATGTTCCATGCTCTTGTATTAAGTTTATCACCGGTGGTGTACTCAAAGCTACGGGTATAGTTTTTAATAGACAAAAGTCTTTTTAGCCAGATCCTCGATAACCTGTTGGCGGTTCTTGTTCTCTATCAACATTAAAAACTCAATAGAGCTGCCCTCAGCACCGCAACCAAAGCATTTAAACTGGTTGCTGTGCGGGATAATCATTAATGACGTGGTTTCATCTGTGTGAAAGGGGCAGCGGCCTTTAAGGGCTTTGCGGCTTTGTTGCAACAATACGTGTTTGGAAGCGATATCAACCAGGTTCAATTCGTTATACATAGCTTTATATGGGGCCGCAAAAATATAAAGCTATGCTTGTTTTACAATAAGAGTTTAGTCATTTTATGGGCCGGCGGTGGAATAGTTTTCAAGACCGAAAACCATCTGCTTCAAAGCATTGCAAACCAAATATTTACGATTCAATAACTTATAAAATAAATTAACGTTAAATGATGTGGTGCGACTCGCTTACCTCTTTAAAAGAATGATTTTTATAAAGCAACCGCATCATAGATGGCAGCACGATCAGTAAAAGGGGAAGGGCTGATAAAAAGCCGCCGATAACTGCAATTGCCAGTGGCTGGTGTAGTTGCGCACCCGCCCCAATGCCCAATGCCAGCGGCATCAAAGCAATTATCGCCCCAAGGGCCGTCATCAGCTTAGGGCGTAACCTGGTCGATATGGAATAAACGATAGCATCATCGGTAGAACTTACGCGTGCGCTCTCCTTAAACTGCCAAAAAGTGAAGATGGCATTTTCGCCGATGATGCCCACTATCATGATCAAGCCGGTATAGCTACCGACGTTTAAGGGCGTATTGGTAATAAATAAAGCCAGTAAACTGCCGCCAATACCTAATACCGCAACCACTAATATCAAAAGTGCTATCCTAAATTGCCTGAATAGAAAGAGCATAACGCCGAACACCAATAAGCTTGATGTAATGAGGATCATTAACAACTCTTTAAATGATTGCTGCTGCTCGGCATAAGCACCGCCGTATTCTATATGGTAGCCGGCAGGCAGGTTCATTTTCTGTGCTACCGTTTTCTGAATGGCAGGGATTACGCTGCCCAGGTCACCGTTGTCCAGCCGGGCGCTCACTACACCCATGGCCTGTAAGTTTTCGCGCTGTATTTCGGCATCGCCTGTTTTGATCTCCACATTGGCCAGTTGGGTTATGGGTACTAATTTCCCATCGGGTAAAAACAGGTTTAAATTTTTAATACCGTTTACATTTTGGGTGCGGTTGCCCGGATAAACCATCCGGATAGCCGATTGCTGTTCTTTCTCAAATAAATTGCCGACGACGGTGCCATCTAAGGCAGCCTGCACCTGGGTTTGTAAGGCGGCGGGTGTTAAATTAAATTGGGCCAGTTTAGTATAATCGGGCAATATGTTTACCGATGGGCCCGCTATTACAATGCCGTCAAAAACATCGGCGGTACCCTTTGTTGCGGTAACAATAGCAGCCATTTGCTTTGATAGCTCCTGGAGCTTTAGCTGGTTATCGCCAAAGATCTTAATTTCTATAGGCTGGGTGGATGTCATCAGGTCGCCCAGCATATCGCCAATTACCTGCCCAAAATCTACCCGCAATGCCGGTTGCGAGGCCTCTATCTGGGTGCGCAGGTCGCTTATAACCTCTTCAGAAGTTTTACCATGCTTTTTCTTAAGCTGGATCAGGTAATCGCCGGTATTAGGCTCGGTGATAAAAAACCCCATTTGGGTACCTGTGCGCCTCGAATATGCGGCTACATCCGGTTCTTTGATAATTAGTTTTTCAATTTCGCGCAGCATGCGGTCTGTTTCTTCAAGAGAGGTGCCCGGGGGCGATGTATAATCAAGCACAATGCTCCCCTCGTCC
Organism: Mucilaginibacter glaciei; assembly: GCF_014773245.1. GTDB lineage: Bacteria > Bacteroidota > Bacteroidia > Sphingobacteriales > Sphingobacteriaceae > Mucilaginibacter > Mucilaginibacter glaciei. The sequence goes on from NZ_JACWMX010000001.1 coordinate 108,626, forward strand.
ATATCCGGCAGGAAACCTGTGGCCAGTTTACCCGGTATAAAAACCACAACAACCACCAATGCCAGCATAATAATGATGCTTAAAACCGGGCGCATAATAAAGTACGATACCCATGCCTGCCGTTTTACTTCATGGGCCTCCTTTTTTTTCTGCAGGGTATTGATTGCCGAATTTTTGGTGAGCAGCAGATAAATGACCGGCAGGCCTATCCAGGTTACAAAAAATGAACACACCAGCGTAATGATCATGGTATTGGTCATTACTTTGAAATAGGCACCTGCTACGCCTGTCATCAGTAAAAAGGGAATAAAAATAACTATGGTACTCACCGACGAGCCGACCATAGCTGGCAACAGGTAGTTAATAGCTTTTTGCAGCAGGGTTAATGTAGGCTCTTCCGGGTGCTCCTCATGCGTGCGGTGAATTTGCTCTACCACTACAATGGCATCATCGATAATTAGACCTATAGCGGCGGCTATAGCCCCCAGCGTCATAATATTTAAGGTATAACCTATTGCGTATACCACAATAAGCGTAAGGCCCAGCGTTACGGGGATAGTAATGAGGATGGTAGCACTGGCCTTAAGCGACCGGAGGAAGATAATAGCTACAATAATGGCGAGCGCCAAACCTATCCACAAACTATCGCTCACGCTTTTTACCGATTCGTTTACAAAGTCGGCTTGCACATAGTAAGGTTTTATGGTTACATTTTTAGGCAGGATCTTTTGCAGCGAGGCTATTTTGGCTGTCATCGCTGCAGAGAGCGACACCAGGTTGGCGTTAGGCTGTTTAATTACGGCTATCAATACCCCGTCATGCCCGTTGGCGTTTATCTTGGTGTATTCTATAGCCGGGTTTACCTGTATATCGGCTACATCCTTTAAAAATATAATTCGCTTGCGGTTATTGCTGATAATCAGGTTATCCAATTGCTCGCTGGTGTTGACACTCGCATCGGTGACGGTAAGGTAGAGTAGCTTATAATCTGACAGGTACCCGTTCGATTTGATAAAAGCCGTTTGTGTAAGTGTGTTGGCGATCATATCCGGCGTGAGGCCTAGCGAACTCATTTTTTGGCGGTTTAAAACCAGCCAGTACTCTTTTGTTTTACCGCCGATAACGCGTATGTCTGACACCCCCTCCACCTGCGACAGGAATGGTTTTACTGTGTAAGTAGCGAGTTGCTTTAGTTCGATAGGCGATAGACTGTGACTTTCGAGCGTGTAGCCACTTACAGGTAGTATAGACGGGTTCATTTTTTCGACCGTTACATTCACCTCTGGCGGGAGCGCGTTTTTGATCTGTGCAATGCGCGATTCAATGCGTTGCTGGCTCAGGTCTACATCGGCATCCCAGTTCATATAGGCAGATATTTCGCAGCTGCCGCGGCTGGTGGTGCTGCGCACATAATGCAGATCGGGCACTTGCTTTACCGCGTTCTCCAGAGGTTTGGTTACCGTAACCATCATTTTATTTACCGGCTGTAAACCTGCGTCGGCAATGATCTTGATCTTGGGGAAGGTTATCTCGGGGAAAAGGGACGTTTGCAGGCGCGAATAAGAAAAGGCACCGCCAAGCAGCATAATAAACAGCAACAGGCTTACCGGCTTTTTATAGTTGATAAAAAAACTGTTGATATTATTCATTTGCTACGATCTTAATTTTTGCGGTATCGGCCAAACCATAATTACCAGTTACAGCTACGCGGTCGGTAGGTTTAAATACAGGCGCTAAGATTTCTATTCGTCCGCCCGAGCTGATACCCGTTTTTACAGGCGTTTTAACCGCAGTAGAATCGTTGATAAGTTTCATTACCCAAAACTGGTTTTGAGTTTCGTTTGATAACACTGCAGATTTGGGCATTGAGGGTACATTGCTTTTGGCTGTTTTTATGATCAATGCTTTGGCAACCAGGTTTTCCGGGATAGGGTGGGGGCTATTCACCTTTATAACCACTCCCTGCGTTTGCGAAAGGGTATCGACTGATGGCATTTGCGATGCGATATGACCGGCCAGTTTTTCGCCGTCGGGCAAGGTGAGGGTAAGGTTTTGGTTGTTAGCAATCACGCTGCGCAATTCATACGGTAACTGTAATACAAAGGCAAAGCTTTCCCTGTCACTTATGATGGCCAGTTGCGCGCCATCCTGCACGTAATCGCCCACCTGGTGTAGTAGTTGGCTCACATAACCGCTTCGGGATGCGCGGATATAGTTAATACCCGAGAATTTAAAGGTGGTATCTAAAACGTTAATGGTATTGCCAATGCTTTGCGCCTCCTTGGTTTTTATAGTAAACATGAGCTGGCCTTTTTCAACGTAATGCCCTGGTGATATATTAACCTGTTTGATGTAACCTATGGCATTGGCGCTCACATAGTTTTTTTGCAAAAACGTTGATGTGGCGTTCAGCACAATGGTATCAGCCAATGAGCTGTTGCTTATCGTGGTAACGGTAACAGGTGTTTGTGCGGTAACCTGCGCGTCTTCTTCGGCTGTATCTGCAGCACCCTGCCCGCACGATGATGAAAGTATCAGCAAAGCCAAACAGGCAAAAATCAAGGGAAGTATTTTATGTTTCATCTTATCTGTTCCAATAGTTTAATTGGTTTATGAGCTGTAACCGGCTGACGATGTTTTGGGTAAGTAAATTTTTTGTGCTCAGGTAACTGTTTATCGCCAGTATTAGATCAGCAATTCTTAAGTCGCCGGTTTGTAAGAGTTGGGTATCAACTTTGATCAGGCTTTCTGAATATTTAAACTGGTCGTTTATCTCGGCAATCACCTTGTCATATTCGCTTATTTGCTGGTTTAGCTGGTTGATCTGTTGCGTATATTGGGTGTTAAAGAACGCTTTGTAGTTTTGTTGGGTTTCGCGCTCTAATGCCAGTTTTTTGTAAAGGATCTTACGCTGGCCGCCATCATATAAAGGTACGCTTAGCGTAAGCCCCGCACTACTGCCAAAGTTTTTATAATACTGCCCGGTTAGGTCGGAGTTATAACCGCCATCTAAAAAAGCGTTCAATTTAGGCCGGTAACTGTAATCGATAAGTTTTTTATTGTTGATGAGGCGGATGCTATCGAGTTTAAACTGCTTAAAAAAAATGCTGGTGGTCCTGTCATGTACCATATAACTTTCAATATCAGGCCTGGTAATTGGTACAATAGTCGTGTCTGCAATGCCCGATAAATAGTTGAGTGTGGCATATTCTGTTTTATATTGTAAGCGTGCCTGTGATAGTTGCAAACGTGCCTGTTTAAGCGTAACCAGAAAGGTAAGATAATCACTTTGCCTGTAAACGTTACTGCGGGTAAGCCGTTTTAAAAGATCCTCTTCTTTACTCAGTAAGGTTACAATTTCCTGATTAAAGGCTCGCTGCTGCAGGCTGCCGTAGGCGGTGATGTACTGCCCTATGATAGTGCGTTTTAAATCCTGCTCTGATAATTTGACGGAGTTGCGTAATGAATCGCGCTGCAGACCGATGGAAGCGAACTGGCTGTTTAAATAACTTTTGCCGATGAATGCCTTACTTACCGTTACCAAACCATTTACCGATTGCCCGTTGGTAATAGCATTGGCATAACCGTAACCGTTAATAACCGGCGCATATAGCGCGGCACTGCTTGCGGTAACCTGTGGTTTAAACCCTGCCCTTATTCTTACGCTATCCAATTGTGCCGATAGAATTTGGTTGTTAAGGTCTTTAATAAGCGGACTGTTTTTTATGGCCTGGTCTAAAAAATCGGGTAGTGACTTTTGCTGCGCAAACCCGGCGGTTAACGTGGTTAGAAGAAATAAAAAACAGAATAGTTGTTTCATAAAGGATCAATAGGGTAACCCATAAAATTAAATGACCGCGGGTTAAATACTTTAACAGCTATGTTAACGGGTTGAATTTACGACGGAATTCTGTTTAAAACTTGGCGAAAAAAAATAATTGAAACTACGGTAATAACAAACGCCCCGATCAAATGGTCGGGGCGTTTGTTGTTGTTTTGTTAAGTAGTATTTAATTATTTAACGGGTGTTATAATAATATTCCTGTAGTCGATAGGGCCATGATCGCCCTGGATCAAAAGTGGCCCCGGCTCACCTTCCGCACTATTTATAGCACCGCCTGTAATGCCCGGAATAATCTGATCGCAAATAACCATTTTGCCGTTAGCAACAAGTGTGATCATCCGGCCTTTCAAAGTAATATCATAAGATTGCCACTCGCCGGGGTTTTTAGCCATCATTTTGTTTGGCGGTAAAAAACCGTATACAGAACTGAATTGGTTATTTATCGGCTCCGGTTCGCCGCTTTTGGTGTCTATTACCTGGATCTCGTAACGGCCGCGCAAGTATACGCCGCTGTTACTGCCTTGTTTGTATCTGAATTCGATATGCAATTTAAAATCAGTAAAGGTTTTATCGGTGATTAGGTTCGATCCTGATTTCAAGCTCCGTAAAACGCCATTTTCAACGGTCCATTGGTTTTTACCTTCGGTATGCCAGCCCTTAGTGTCTTTGCCGTTAAACAAACGGATGGGCTTGCCCCAAACAGGTTCTGACGATCTGATCAGCGCGGGTGCACGCACACCGGTGAATGAATAGGATTGCCCGTCGGTATATACCATGGTGCCCTTTAGCTGGTCACCATTTACTTCAAATTCAAAATCCATATTGCGGTTGCCCGGTTCCCACTGCGGTGGAATAGAAAAGCTGTATTTGCCATCGGCCACCTTAACTTCAGAGATGGGCCTTGCGCTGCCAAATGCATATACGTAACGGCCGATAAGTGTATGTGTGCCCGATTTTTGAACTTCCAACCACGAAGGCAGGTTTTTGCCGCCCTGGCTAACAGTCAGGTCCCATCGGCCAATTACTGCCGGGTCTTTGGGTTCTGCGCCAAGCGATGCCGCTTTAATGCCTGAAAAAGCAAATAATAAAATGATGACCTGCAAGGCAATAGACCGCGACAGGTTAAGGTTTGCTAAAATTGCTATTCTTCTCATGGTAATAATTTAGATCATAAACCTACAAACTAACATCGACTTTCGGAAACAATGCTGTTTAATAAAAGCCCTGTGGCGTTTTAAAGTTAAAACTCTTCGGCCACTTCAAAGGTTAGTGTGAGTTTGGTTACGGGATGTATAAACTCCAGGTAAGTTGCCTGTAAGTACAGCCTGCCCGCAGCTGAGCCGTAAAGATCATCGCCAACAATTGGTGCGTTTAGGCCCAGTTCGTGCGCGGCATGCATCCGCAATTGATGGGTGCGGCCGGTTAGCGGCCAAAAATGTACTTTGGTAGTTGTTTCGTCCCTGCCGATGACCTGCCAGCGGGTAACTGCTTTTTTGCCGCTTTCAAAACAAACCAATTGCCGTGGCCTGTTTTCCAGATCGCCACGCAGTGGCAGCGTTATTTCACCCCCGTCATCTACTATTTTTTTAGAAAGTAATGCCGTGTAGCGTTTAACAACCGTGCGTTTTAAAAACTGTGCCTGGATGCGCTTGTGGGCATCTTTGGTTTTGGCTACGACTATTAAACCTGATGTAGCCATATCCAGCCGGTGGATAATAAGCGGTTCGATATTAACAAAGGCTGCTTTAAGGCGGGTGTAAACCGAATCATGAATATTTGCCCCCGGAACGGACAATACATCGTAGGGCTTATTGACTACAACAAATTCATCATCCTCATAAAGAATCTCGATCTGTACATGCTCGCCGGGATTGTTCAAAAGTGGGTTATCGTCCAGTACCATTTCGTGCAGCATGTGCCCTAAAATGGGTTTGCATTTGCCGGTGCAGGCGGGATAATATTGTTTGTGCTGCCTTACTTCTGATTTTGGTGCAGCTCCCCACCAAAATTCGGCCATTGCCAGCGGTTTGTATTGGTTTAAAAATGCATATTGTAAAAGTTTTGGCGTGGCGCATTCGCCGGCAGCGGCGGGTGGTTTGCCAAAAATGGTATCTTTAAAAATGGCCTCTAAATTTTTCTCTTGCCCGTATTTGTTCAGGAATACATACTGTTCAAAAAGTTGCTGCTGCAACGTGGCAGACCGTTCCCGGCGCTCGTTTTTTAACGCTTCAATTTCTACTTCAAATTGCGCTATACCTGCCTTTATATCTTCTAATTGCTGTGCGCGGTTGTTTAAAAGCACGTTAAACTGGTGCTTGTCGTGCAGGCTCTGTTTAATCAGATCGGCTTCAAATATTGCATAATCAACATCGTTTAGCAATTCTTTTTGTTGGGCACGGAGTATTTTACGGTTATCCTTATTTATCTTTAATTGTTTTTTTGCTGCGGCTATTTCTTCAGCAAATTGTTCCGTACGCTTTGCTAGTTGCTGTTTGAGTGTTTGATAACTTTCATTCCCCGTTATAGCCTTTACTTGTGTGTTAATGGAGTTGATCACCTCCTGTTCCTTCACGAAGAAACTATCCTCAACAAGCATATCAAAAACCGGGGGTACAAAATTAGGGTGATTATTAGATCCGGCCAACTTGCCCGAAAAGGCTGAAAGATACCCCAGTTTTCCCTCATCGTCCTGAACGACCAACACGCCAAACATCTTACCTATGGGTGGCCCGGGTAAGTCATCGCTTAGGCCAAAGTTATGATCAAGTTCTGTTTGGGTTTCCAGGTATTTCTGCAGTTGGCTGGCCGCTAATATTGTTAAAGGGTGTGGCTCGTAAAAAAACGGAAAGGTGAACTTTTGCGGCAGTGCTATCCCGGCGATGATTTTTTCATCAAAATAGGTAATGGCCTTTAGGTTGCTGCTTTCCAAATTTTACGAAGGGATTTTATAGTGCAAAAGTAAGCGATATTCTTTTAATGATATTACTTATTAATTGGTTTTAGCACCTCAAATAGGGGCCATGTTTTGTATTTTTGTTGAGGATATATTTCATGAAAAAGATACTGATCATATTACTGTTGTCTTCGGCATTTTCGGCAAATGCACAGGTGTTACGAAAAAGAACAACGAAGCTTATGGGTGGCCGTTTTGATATTACTATTGTGGCCAAAGATTCGTTAACAGCCGAACAAAATATTGATACCGTTATAACGGAGATAACCCGAATAGAAAACCTGATATCTGACTGGCGGCCGCAGACACAGGTATCGCAAGTAAATCAAAACGCCGGCATCCGCCCGGTAAAAGTTGACCGGGAGGTTTTTGAACTGACCGAACGCGCGATCAATTTTTCAAAGATTACCAATGGTGGCTTTGATGTAAGCTTTGCCGCTATGGACAGGATCTGGAAATTCGATGGCAGTATGACTGAAATGCCCTCGCCCGAAGCTATCCGGAAATCAGTTGAAAGAGTGGGTTATCAAAATATAATCCTTGATAAAGCCAACTCAACTATCTTTTTGAAATTAAAAGGCATGAAGATAGGCTTTGGTGCTTTAGGGGAGGGCTACGCAGCCGATAAATGCCGTGACATGATGATGGCGAGGGGCATCAAGGCCGGGATAGTGAACGGATCTGGTGATATGCGTACCTGGGGGAGCCAGCCAAATGGGAAACCGTGGAATATTGGTATTACTAACCCACTACATAAGGATAAGCTGTTTGCGACCGTTCCGTTGCAACAGGGGGCTGTAGTAACTTCCGGGAATTATGAAAAATTTGTGGTGTTTAACGGCAAACGCTATTCGCACATTATTAATCCGGCTACTGGTTATCCGGTTACAGGATTAGCCAGCGTTACCGTGTTTGGCCCAAGTGCCGAAGTGGCCAACGGTTTCAGCACGTCATGTATGGTTTTGGGTAAAGAGGCTGGCTTAAAACTACTAAGCCAATATCCGGCCTACAGCTGCATTATGATTACTGACGATGGCAACATCATCCCATCGTCCAACATGGATATAAAAAAATACCGGCATTTATAACATGAACGGGCTTAATAGCAGTCCATCAATATTTGCCCGTGCGATTGATAGTGGCTTATGCTTTCCCCCAGTTTGCTTTGGCAGATATGGTCCAGCAATTCTATCATATCGTTTTGCATAGACAAAGACCCGCAAAGCATGATAGCACCTTTTTTAGCTAAAACACCTGCAACAATCTCCGCATCGTGGGCAAGCAAATCCTTTATATATTGTTTTTTACCTTCGCGGGAAAAGGCAACGTGCAGCGCATTTAATTGACCACCAGACAGATTGCTTTTTATGGCAGATTCGTAAAGATCAAAGGAAGCCTGGCCGCGAAAGCCGCAGTATAAATGCGTGCTTATCTTTTTTGTATTCTGATCAAGCATCCCCAAAAACGGGGCGATACCCGTGCCGTTCGAGATCAACACAACAGCAGGTGCATTTTGCGGGAAATAAAAATGCGGGTTTGCCGCTATACGGGCCTTGAATGATTGCCCCGGCTGCAATTGGTGCAAGTAACCCGACCCTAAACCGTCGCGGTGCAGCTTCACACTTAACTGTATATCATTACCCACTTTGCCGATAGAATATAAACGTTCGCGGTGATCATTGGCGGGATAAATAGCCAGCAAATCGCCGGATGTGAATTTGCTTCTGCGGGGAGTTTTCAAGCGGATCAGGAAGGCGCCTTCATCATGTGTCACAGGCGTTTTTTCAATAACGGTGAGTGATTGTAAACCAGTGGGTTTAGCATTGAGTAATTCGGGTGCAATTTCTATATCCATATTGGCCATCTGCGCCCAGGTTGTTGCCCATTGGCCAAATTCAGCAGGTGATTTATCATTAACGGTATGGATCTCGAGTAAGGGAACGGCCCAGTGCTGGCGCGAGAGCAGGTTGTTAACTTCGAAACCAAATTGGCAAAAGTCAGGATAGGCATGTGAGCCAAAGGCCACCACCGACGTTTGCACTGGGTGCAACTGTTGATACTGGTCTAACAGTTTCTCAAAATTTTTAGCATTAGTGGGGGCATCGCCTAATCCATAGGTGGCTGTAAAAACTATGATATGCTTTGCCTGTGGGTAAACTTTATAATCGTTAAGTTGTGCCAGGAAAGCTGTTTGTCCGTTTTTGATTAGCTGTTGATGAATTGCCCCTGCAAAACGGAATGTATTGCCGTTTTCAGATCCAACCAATAAAATAAACTTACTTTCCTCAGCTTTGTATTTGTTTTTAACGCGGTTAGACCGGCGTTTCAGCGTGATCATAAAGCCAGAGTATATAAAAAACAGGATGTTAGCACTTGCCACCGCCAGCACAATTGCCCAAATTGCACTTGCCCGGCCTGTATGCAGGTCGAGACTCAGGTTGTTTAAGATCACGGTAGTAGGATAGGGGACATCACTTAAGATATCGCCGGTAATTTGGTTGATCGCGAGTTCGCGGTCTTTGAGTTTTATGGTGTAGTAATCTTCGGGATCGTCAGAAAAAGGGTACTCGATGCTTTGAACGTCGGCCAGTTTAGTTTCTTTAAAAATGGCAAATTCAGAAAGCTTTTTCTTCGGCCCATCCTTGATCGCATTTAAATCTACATGAGCCGATTTCTTAGGCTGCGTAAATATCGCAAATTTAGTTAGGGACAGAAAAGTGCCCGTTAAAGCTATGATCAATATGGGGATAAGCGACAAGCGGCCTAATACTACGTGGTAATACTGCGCAAAATTTTCTTTAACTATCTTCTTAAAAAAGTGCCTTACCCCGCGTTGCCTTTGTATCACCAATACTGTGCCCGATATTGCGATAAGCAATAAAATAAACGCGGTGATGCCCATGAAAATACGCCCTGCTTCATGTAAAAACAGCGAACGGTGCAGTGCAGTAACCCATTGAAAAAACTCATTGGGATTACCCGGATGGCCTAAAACCTTGCCCGTACGCGGGTCGACATAGGCCAGCAGTTTATTACCGTCGGCATCATTGCCTTTGGCAATAAGAAATTGATTTGCATCAATGCTAAGGTCGGTGATATCCGGATAGGCGGCCTTTAGTGAAGGGATGGCTTGCGAAAGAGTAATCTGGTTAAAGTCATGAGCGCGATAGGCGGGCATTTTGTCTGCCAGGGGCTGAAAAGCCAGTATAATACCGGTTATGGAAGCAAGCGCAATAAAAAGAAAAAAAGATACAGCCAACGCAAGGTGGCTGTATCTCCAGACCGAGATAGTCATATCAATTCATTCAATATATTAATTGGCGCTTAACCTTACATAGCGGATGTAACCTGTGCCTTCGGTTTTACCGGCAATACCCTCTGTGGTAAGTGGCACTTCCAGGTCTTTTTCGTAATATTTATTGTCTTCAACTGCTGTTTCGAAACGTAGTTTATAACCGGCGTTGATCTTGGAATTTTCTATCTCAAAGGTGGTAACACTTCTGTCGCCCCCGGTAACAGATGCACCGGTAATTGCACTGATATTAGTCGGTTTACTTTTGTAAAACTTAAACCAAGTAGCCAGGTTTTTGTACCATTTTTTATCAGACCCCATTACATAAAGGGTTTTTTCGTAGGCCCCTTTACTATCAACCAGCGATACTACAATGTAAGCGCCTTCGCCCATGTAGTTGGTCATTTGCAGCATGCATTTGTACTTGGTAGTCTGCGCTGATGAAACGTTTGCTTGTATTATTAAAAGAGTAAGGATAAATATAAATCTCAGGAGGTGTTTCATTAGTTTATTTTAGAAAATCAATTGATGTGTTACTTTTTTTAAATGTTTCGTTCTCTTTTGCAAGGTCGTATGCGGTTTCTTTAAAATCGGTCGTGGCTTCCTTTTTAGCCCCTATCGAGATAAGATATTTAAGCATGGCATCATTTTGTGATATCATGGCAGATTTATGTAACGCGGTGACACCTTCTTTATTTTTAGCGTTTACATCTATACCCAAAGGCTGCAAATGTTGTAATAACGACAAGCTGTTTTTAGCGACTGCAAGGTGGTAAAGTGTGTTACCATTTTTTTGCGGTGCTTTTACATCTAAACCCTTGTCCTGTAATGATTTTAGCTTTGCGTCAAAATCTGCAGCACGTTGCCCGTTAAAGGGGCGTTCACCTGGCGATCCGTATGATTCAACCAAATAGTACGCCAGGTCGTTTCCTTTGTTATCAACAACCTTTACGTTAGCGCCTTTACTTATCAACAAATCTACAATGGCCGGCGAGTTACTGCGTACCGCTAAAGCGAGGGCTGTAACACCCTGTAAATTAGCTTGATTGATATTCTTTACTTTAGGGAATAGCAGGTTAAATACGCTGGTGTCACGGCTGCTTGCCGCCGCGTAAATAAATGGTGTGCTGCCTTCTTCATCGGCTTTATTAACATCAACACCCTTGCTTAAAAAGTAGGTGATGATCTCGGCTTGATTAGGCTTGCGTACTAAGTAATGTAAAACATTCTGGCCTATTTTGCTGGTTGCGGTGGGTTTTACACCAAGGCCCTCCAGGTATTGGTAAACAGCCAGCGTAGTGCCGCTACCCGGTGCACCACGGCCGCCACGACCCTGTGCTGCCATTAAAATAGCGGTTTGATTTACCGGTACACCTTTAGCCAAAAGTGCTTTTAGTAAATCAATATTACCGCCGCGGGCCGCATAGCTGAATGCATTGTTGCCTGCGGCATCGGTACTTTTAATGTCAAGCCCCTTGCTTACAAAATAGTTGGTAAGGGTAAGGTCTTTATCGCCACTAACGGCTAATAAAAGCGCGTTGGCACCTTCCTGGTTAACTTCTTTTTTGATATCAACACCGTTAGTTAATAACAGGTCATATACTTTAGTATTGGTTTGACCAACACCTGCGGCAAAAGTAAACGGGGTGGCACCGTGGCTGTCTTCTACATCTAACTTTGATTTTTTAGCAATCAGGTATTCCATTATTTCGGCATTGCCCTTATATGCAGCCCAGTGCATGTAGGTACGGCCATCGTGCGTGAGCTTATCTGTGGTGTTGCCAGGTTGGTCTAACAGATAGGTAATCACATCATTCGGCGCCTGCGCATTGATAGCCATTACCGCAGGGTCAAAGCTCGAACCGTTTAATTGTGAAGGGCTGTTGCCTTTTTCAACTTCCGATTTAACAGCTGCAATGGTGGGCGTGTTTTTCCAAAAATCCTGATTAAGCAGGGTGTTCTGTTGCGCGTTTGCCGTGAAAGAACATACGGTAATAAGGGCGATGAATAATTTTTTCATTTGCTTGAATATTGCGTCAACTAATTGACTGCGCTAAATTAATAAGAATTAGTCTAAATAAGAATACTAATTGTAAGAATTTTATTACCCGATTTAATATTTTGAAATAAGCGCCATTTGTCCTTTCCTTATAATTTGCTTAAAATTGAGTGTTGACTGCCAGTGTGAAGTGGAGTTTAATATTTTTACTACAACATTGTTAAGGGCTAAGAATTTGAATGATATTTAAAAATGTATAAAATATTAGTACTGGAAGACGACCATAAAATGGCAGCAGAACTGCGCCTGTTTTTTAGTAACAGAGGGTTTGATTGCGACCTCGTGTATGACGGTGGTACTTTTTTTAAACAATTGGATATAACCAAATACGACATCTACATTTTAGATGTTAACGTACCGGTACTGAGCGGTACCGAGGTTTGTAAACGTATCCGTGTGAATGACAAACAAACTCCTGTGCTCATGCTTACGGCTTACAGCGCCGTGCAGGATAAAGTGGATGCCCTTGCGTTTGGAGCCGATGATTACCTGGTTAAGCCATTTCATTTAGAAGAATTACTTGCCCGCGTTAGTGCTTTGTTAAGGCGCAGCTCAGGTGCAAAAAATGAAAATGAGCAACTTTACAAAATAGATGATCTGATCATTAACACAGTAGATCTAAAAGTGTCACGCGGGGGGGATGAAATAGCTTTAACTCCTAAAGAATATAAATTGCTTGAGTTGCTTGCCTCGGCTCAGGGGCGCACGGTATCTAAGCAAACCATTGCTACCAAAGTATGGGATATCAATTTTGAGACGGGTACCAATACCATTGAGGTGTATATCAACTATCTGCGCAATAAAATAGATAAAGGGCGGGGTAAAGCGCTTATACATACCCGTGCAGGTTTTGGTTACTCGTTAAAAATACCGTCATGACGTTAAAGCAACGGTTCTCATTTATTTTTAGCTGCCTGTTCTCATTTGTACTGGCTGCTGTGATGCTGATCATTTATTATTTGTTTGCCAATTTCAGGCGCGAGGAGTTTGCAGACCGCCTGGCCGAGAAAGCCGAAAATACAGCCAAGATTTTGGTGGATGTAAGGGAAATTGATTATAACATGCAAAAGCTGCTTGACCGTAATAGCGTAAGGCGGCTTTATAACGAAAAAACCTTGGTTTTTGATGACGCTAAAAGACTGATCTACAATAGTAGTGATACCACCAGTATAGCGTGGAGTAATGACGAATTAGAAGAACTTAAAACAGAGCCCAAAATAATCAGACGGAAAGGGAAGAGCGAAATGGTAGGGCTTTTCTATCAATCCAAAGGAAAAAATTATTATGTGCTGATATCTGCCGAAGATACGTATGGCAACCGTAAATTGGTCTATTTAAAGTATTTGTTGATGGGCGCTTTTATTATCAGCACCTTGTTAATTTGGTTCCTTTCTTTTTTCGTGAGCAAGCGTAACCTGATGCCCCTTGATAATTTTACTACCCAGATCCGCGACATTACCGATAAGAATTTAAATGTGAGGCTCAAAAAGGCAAAACACGAAGATGAGATAAACACTTTGGTAAGTGCATTTAACCAGATGATGGACAGGATAGATGGGGCTTACAACCGCCAACGGGAATTTACTGGTAACGCGTCGCATGAGTTGCGGACGCCGGTTGCACGGATAGCAGCGCAATTGGAGAATATTTTACACGACGACGAACTGGAACCGGCCATGAAAAAGAACCTTGCCAGTATTGCCGATGATATTTTCCAGTTATCAGAGATCATTAGCTCGCTGGTGGCCCTGGCCGAGATCAATAACCGCCAGCACTCAATATCGTTAGGTAAAACGCGGCTGGACGAACTAGTGTTTAACGCTGCGGCGCAAATATCGGCCGCAAACCCCGGTTTTAAGCTTAAGTTTGAGATAGAAAACCTTACTACTGATGATACTGAACTTGAAGTAGATGGTGACGAAACGTTGCTGCTGATGGTGATGCTTAACTTGTTAAAAAATGGCTATCTGTATTCAGATAACCGATGTGTAGAATGCATTATCAGGCAAAAGCCGACCGGAATTGATGTCATATTTACCAACACAGGCGAAGTGCCGGATGTTACCGACACTAACCTATTGTTCGGTACCTTTTACCGGGGCAGCAACACCCTGCATAAACAAGGGAGCGGTATAGGGTTGGGCATCGTAAAACGGGTGCTGCAATATCATGATGCAGATGTTTCGTACCATATTATAGATCAAAACACCAATCAGGTGATTGTAACCTTCTACAGGTGATTTCTAATAGATTCTTAAGTTATTTTTAAGGCCGTTATAAGTGTCGTTATCAATATTTGTATCATAAAATTACGGTATCAACTTGCTCGAGGGCGCAATAGATTCGTAATTATCCCGGTGAAGGCCGGTTCTGCATATCCAAATTAGTGAGTATGTTTAGGGAAAGAGGGCTTGTAAAAAGGCTCTCTTTTTTGTTCCGCCCGAAACTCGAATGTAAACGTTGTTCTGAAGCCAATGTATTTTTTTACTGTTGCGCTGTATAAAAGGCGAGATACCTTAAATTTGCTGCATGATCGAACTAAATGAATACGAATGCGAGATGCTGGATGCAGTGCTGGAAGCCTTTGGTATACCTGATAGTTTGACACGACAGCAGTTGCTGGAACTTTTTGACCAGGATGAGTCCACAGCATTTTCGCTTGTCCAGATCCTTACCCGCGAAGGGTTTATAGCAGAAACAGGCAAGCATGGTGATTATGACCTGCCCGAAAAATTAGTACTTAAACCCAAGGGGGATAAGTTTTTGAAAGCAGGTGGCTTTGTGCGCCGTTATCAATTAGAGCAGGAAAAGCCGGTAGAGGTAAATGGCACGCTTTCTAAATTGCAGCAACAGAACATGAAATTGCAGAACGAGAAGCTTACACACCAAACCCAGGTACTCAACCTAAATAAAATTATAGAGCGTTTAAAAACGCTCCAGTACGTTTGGTGGGCACTCGTCGTTATCGCTATTATCGTCGGTTATTTTATAGGTCATTCAGCAGGAGTGAAATCTCTAAAACACTGACAATATCGCCTACCAAATAAAGGGTTACCCCCTTATTTGCCTGCCGGGTTCAGAAACTTCGTACGCTGTTATCCGCTTTAAAATGTATGACAAAATGAATGCGAATACCACATACCCCACAAAAATAAGGTAGCCCGGTTGCAGCGACGTGTTATTAACTGTAGTGGTGTTAACAAAATCGTTTTTGATATTTAAATTGGAGAGCTGGCTTTTTAAGATGCCGTTTAATCCAATATAAGTCATTACAATACCTACTACCATTACATCTGCCATATCCCATTTGCCGGCTTCGAAGGCCAGGTATTTCACCACTTTATTTTCCGATAATTTTTCAGGGCTCAGGATATGAATACCGCGCGCTATCATACGCAAAAGCGGTAAGATTATAACAAACAGCAATAGTAATATACCAACGGCAATAGCATCGGGTTTTGCCTGGCTAAGCAGTACCTCTATAATACCTAAAAGACTTTTGCTTTGAAAAAATAAGATCTGGTTTTCAAAGGCCACCTTTTGGCCCAAGAGACCAAAATTAAAAGATAGTATGCGCGCATCTACCTCAATTACAGATGCCGTTACACCAACAAATAGAAGGATAACAGCAAACAAAAGCGACATGACAAAAAGCGTGGTGTGCAGGTGCACCTGTTTGCGCATGGCCAGCCAAAAAACCAACGCCAATGCCACGCAGCCGAGCATTGCGTAAGCGTAATTGTAGGTTACTTTTCGAATTGCAGCCAAGTCAGCATTTATCCGTTTATTAAAAGCAACCGGATCTGCCACTTTATACTTGGTATACAGGTATTTAGTTACTGCATAATTGGCTATGCTTGTGCTGTCATAAGTCAGTTTCTCTAACTGGTCAATTTTAGTTGTCGCTATACTTTTCAGCCGCCTTTTACTTGCGGGGCTATTTATTTTGTCGACAATGGTTTTAGCGAAAGATGGTACCTGCGCGTGAATATCCTTATCGTCTACCATGGTGTTAAACGCAAATTTTTTAAGTTTACCACCTAACGATTTTTGCGGTTTTTTGATTTGCGCCACGGTTTTACTGATCAGCCCGTGCAATTGCTTTTCTACCTGTACCTGCATGACCTTACGCTGTGCAGGGGTAAGGCTAAAATCATGGATCTGCCCGTGTACAACCTCAGATATCCTGTCGCGCCATTGATCCATCGAGAAAAGGCCGAACGTGATATTGTTGGACATGCTGTAATCTTCTTTAATCTGTTCTTGCTGGGCAGAT
The DNA here is from genome assembly GCF_014773245.1 of Mucilaginibacter glaciei. GTDB lineage: Bacteria > Bacteroidota > Bacteroidia > Sphingobacteriales > Sphingobacteriaceae > Mucilaginibacter > Mucilaginibacter glaciei. Next base: position 125,050 of record NZ_JACWMX010000001.1, read on the forward strand.
AAAATATCCAGTTTATAGCCAAAGTAGGCTTCACCACATAGCAGAATACTTAACACCAAAATAAGGATCATATTAGGCAGGCCAAATTTCTTTGCCGGCTGGTTTTGTTGATGAGTTGTCAATGTTGAACTAATTAAATAAATAATTGAATTAGGTGCCCTTTACTAATGAGAATCGTGCGGAGTAATAAATTTCAGGATTGTCGACAAGATAAGGCCGTATAATACAAAACTAATAAATACGATGTATCCCGGTTGCAATGCCGTGTTGTTAGTTGTGATAATGGTTAACGAATTACTTTTAATGTTTAAACTCGCTAACTGACTTTCTAACAAGCCATTAAGGCCAATATAAACCATTAATATGGCAATAACGATAACATCGGCCATGCTCCACTTGCCCGATTGAAAGGCGAAGTACTTGATAACCTTATTCTCGGCCAGTTTCTTTTTACTCAATAAATGGATCCCGGTCGAACTTAATTTCATGATAGGGAAGAGGATACTAAACACCAGTATCAATACACCTACCAGGATCGAATCGACAGCCGGTTGTGCAATCAATACCTCAACTACATCAAGGATGCTTTTGCTCTGGAAGAATAATACCTGGTCTTTAAACACCACATGCTCGCCCAGTAAAACAAAGTCGAGCGATTGGATGCGCGCATCTACCTCTATCATTGAAGCGGTAAGGCCCACTGCCAGTAAGATAAAAGCAAATAGCAGCGACATGATGAAAAGTGTTGCATGCAGATCAACCCGTTTACGCAATGCCCACCAACATAGCAATACCGCAACCACGCAGCCCAGCATGGTAAAGCAGTATGTATACATCGTAGCCCTTATTTTTTCTAACTGAGCGGTAAGTTTTTGATTAAACTGATTAGGCGAAGAAACTGAATATTTACTATACAGTTTATCAGTAAGCGCTTTGTTTACAGTCGCTGCGCTGTCAAAATATGCACTATGTTCTACCTGCGTAAACTTGGTCATAGCCATGTTGCTCATCTGCTTTTTATTGGCAGGATTATCAACCTTGGCTATGATAGATTTGGCGATAGCGGGTGCCTGCGCCTTTATCTTGTCGGTATTTACAAAAGTTTTTACAGCGAATTTCTTCAATTTGCCTCCTAATGATGTTGGCTTTTTATCAAGTAAAGCCTGCGCTTTATTCATCAAAGCCAATACTATTTGTTCAACTTCTACCTGCAAATCCCGTTTTTGCTTAGGCGTCATGGTAAAGTGTCGCACCTGGTGATTCACTATTCCTGCAACCTTGTCATGCCATTGGCCAACTGAAAATAGCCCTAATGTGATGTTGTTAGCGTCGGAGTAGTCTTTTTTTATTTGCTCTTGTTGGTCAGAAAGCTTATACAGGCGATATCCAAAATAGGCTTCGCCCGATAGTAGCACACCTAAACCGAGTATGAGCAATAGTCTTGATACGTTAAATCCTTTAACGGCACCTGTTTGTTGTTCTGCGGCCAAATTGGTTGAAAATTAAAAGTGGAACCGTTTTATAACTTCAATGTGAAGCAATTGTTTGCGGGGAAGCTTAGGTTTTTATAGCTGTTTGCTATCGGTACACACAGATCTTGTAAATTGGATAATGGTAGGGTAGGTTGAAAGCGGATTTTAAAGCATGAAGAATGTAGAGGAATTCAAAGGGCTGTGATGGATGGGTATTAGGTCAATTGTCATAGGGACAATATTTCGTAATTTTTTATTTGATTTACACACTGTATCAACTATATTGCAGTGCCGAACAAAATATTTAGAAGATATTTAAATGTTTTGTTTTTACGCTAAAGCCCTTAAGCCCCATGTTTATTACTATTATTTGCCTTGCTGCCTTAAACGCGTTAATTATGGTTTATGATGTAAAAGCTTACCCGGACTACCTATATCCCCGGGTTGAAACATTATGATCTTGCCGCTATCACTTGCTCACAAAGGCCAAAAGATAAGGTCATGCCGTTGCCGCCTAAACCATTTATAATGGTCACCCCCGGCTCTGCTTCTACCACTAATTCCGTTTGCCCGCCGGTCATTTTTGCGTAAATGCCGTTCCAGGTTTGTATCACTCTGGTATCTTTAAAATTTGTAAAGGTTTCCAGATATTTCAAGATCATTTGATTGACAAAATCTTTATCGAAAGGGTCATGAACAAGTCCGTATTCATGCGAATCACCGATGGTTAACTCGCCCGTATGATTTTGTGCAGCCATTACATGAATTCCCCATTTAAGGTATTCAGTAAATTCTTTTTCGTAGCGTTTACGCAAACCTTCAAGTGCTGGCGCTGCCTTAAAGCCGGGGTAATGGATCATGCTTAAGCTACCACAAAGGGCTGGCCCAATGCGCCAGTTATTAGGCTGCGCAGCCAAACGGAGCATTTGTAACTTGCATTTGGTGATCTGGAAAGAGGTAAATAACTCTGGATATAGGGTTTCAAATTCGGTGCCGCTGCAAATAAAAACCTCGTTGGCCTGCCAGCTGCGTTTACCGGATTTTACGGTTGTGCCATCCACTTCACTAATCGCTGTATTCCAATAAAAAGTAACGTTGTGCTTTTCTTCCAGATGTTTAGCCACTGCACCTATAGCAGCGCGAGCCTCCAAAATCATTTCTGTTCCGCTCCATAAAGCCCCTTTTAATCCCGCCGGGTTAACGGCTGCTGATTTTTGCAGGGTTTGGGCCGGAGTTAACAATGCACAATCACGATACGATTTGTTAAGGGCTGCATATTGTTCAATCACCTGCAACTCGTCATTGCTGTAGGCAAGGTGTAAGGAACCTACCTCATCATGCCAGATACCCGCGTCCACACAGGTTTGTTTCCAGATGCTGCGCGATAACATAGCACGCTCAAATAAGTCTCCATTGGGCTGCCCGATAGGCCAAACCATCCCGAAATTACGAATGGATGCACCAATCGCGCGTTCGTTTCGTTCAAACACGGTAACCTTATATCCGCGAATTGCCAGCGCGCGGGCGGTGGCCAAACCAACAATACCTGCGCCAATTACAATGGCCGATGGTATGCTCATATTGTAGTTAGGTTTAATTCTGCGCTGATTGTAGCTTTGCTGCTTCGTGCAGATCGTAGAAAATAAATAAGAGATAGAATACCGCTAATGGTTCCGGCAACAGCCACAATTAGTAAGCCTTCTTTGAAAAACTCGCTCCAGCTAATGTTGGGCTTGCCCAATTCTTTTATGAGCAGTACACTTACGCTGCCCAGGTAACCAATAGAATCGGCTACGTAAATAGCAAAGCCCGCGTTGCTCTTGTAATTGAATGTCGCGATCATCCTGTCGAAAAAGATAGCGTTGTAGGGCACGTAAGCCAGGTAAAGCCCAAGCCCCGCCAAGGTCATCCAGCTAACCGAACCAATCATATTGAGCGAGAACATTACCGTTGATGCGCCTGCCAGCACGCAGCCCAAAATCACCATGAGATGAATAAGTGCGAACGCAGGTAGATTCTTTTTTACCAGGATAAGTAAGCTCATGGCTATCAAAACGATAACGGATATCCAGGTATCTATACGGGCATAGATGCTTTTGTCATTAACGCCCAGGCTGTGCCAGATCTCAACATTAAAGTTGTCGCGAATATCACGCAGCACGGTGATTATTACATAAGTAACAAGCGTTAATACAATGCCGGGTAAAAAACGGGTGATAAATTGCCTGCGCTCCTGCGCAGTCATCGGTAAGCGCTCGGTACGTAATAATTTATCTTCGGGTGTTTGCGGCGGAATTAATTCAAGCATCAAAACAAACCCGATAAGCGGAACGATGAACAGCGCGCCTGTTAAAAAAGGCATATAATATTCGCTCACCCCATAAACCTGGATCAGCGTTTGCCCCACCGTTTTCACAAACCCCGAACCGAAAATAAAGCTGATAGAGAGCACCGCCGCCATAAATTCGGTAGACCGGCGACCCTCCAGATAACCGAAAACCAAGCCCCAGATAAGCCCAAGCGGGAAACCGTTGATGAACAGAAAGATAATATTGTAAGGCTTTGGTGTTACCGCAAAGGCAAGCAGGGCCAGCCAGGATACTGCCACTAATAAAATAATAGTAAGCCCCCTCTTTGCCCCTTTAATTTCGGCAATAAAGCGGATGCCGTAAAACTTACTCAGCATATAGCCGAATATCTGTGCAATAACCAGCAATACTTTGTAATCGATATGCAGGTATTGATCGCCCGCAAACGTACCCGCTGTAAAAGCTTTGCGAAAAGCGTACATAGACGTATAGGCACCAAACGCCGATATTGCGGCCAGCAGCGAAATAAGCCAGTAGGGCCACTTGGCAATTTTGTTCTTTAGCGTCGCGGTTAGCTGCATTGTTTTTTTATTTAATGATCTCAATCACATCAGCAATATCATCAATAATTTGCGTTGGATGGTACGGCTCCAGTTCGGCACGTGTAAAGGCGCCGGTAGTTACGCCTATTATGTGTTTACAGCCTGCATTTTGGCCTTCGCGTACATCAACTTCGGTATCGCCAACCTTTGCCACCTGTAACGGATCTGTAATTCCGGCTAAATTCATCAGGTGGTTAATCATTGCCGGGTTAGGCCTGCCTTCGGGCACTTCGTCAGATCCTATTAAAAAATCAATAATACCTTTTTCGCGCCATTTTAAGCGGTCTACAATAGTTTCGGCTATATCTTTAGAAAACCCGGTATTAACACCTATTTTAATACCCTGGCTACGTAGTTTAAGCATAGTATCCTCAGCATTTGGCAATGCCTCTAAAACAGGTGCTGTTTGGTAGTAAGTGATCATCAGCGCAATAAACTCCCTGTGGATATTGCCGATCAATTCATGAACTATCTTGGCTTTGTCGTGTTCGTAAAGCTCCAGCATTTTGGTTATCGCCACGCTTTTTTCATAACCCATTAATGGATTTATCACGTCAATAGGCACGGTATACCCATATTTTTGCATAGCCGCCGCGAAAGTATCGGCCACTTTATTTTCATCTTTGACCGTGGTGCCGGCCATATCAAACACTACCAGTTTTACAGACATAATAAATAATTATTGTTTAGCAAAACTAAACTTAGTTTATTAATATTAAACTAAGTTTGTGTTAAATTATGTTTAACTCAATTCTTATCTTCAAAAAAGTAAATCACCAGCATGCTGGCCTTTTTCTTGCCTTTATTACGAGGTGTATGCGGTAGCCGGCCGTCAAACAACATCGAGTCGCCTTCTTTTAAAGTATAAGTGTCTTCGCCGAACTGATATTCGATGGTACCTTTTAGTATGTATTTATACTCATACGCTTCGGTTTCTACCTGCGGGCGTTTGGCATTTGGCTCTAATTCCAATATCACAATGTCTACCGTTGAGTTTTTGATAGATTGGGTAAAGATGCGCTGATAGTGAAAACCGTCGGCATGTTCCTTTTCAAAGTGATGATACTCGGCTTGCCTGCGGATAATGAGCGGGAACTTGTTGCCACCCGCATGAATGTCCTGGAAAAATACATTCATATCAATTTCCAGCGCTTTAATAATATCTATCAATACAATTAAAGAGGGTATAGTACGGCTGTTCTCTATTTGAGATATGAGACCTTTACTTACATTGGCGCGCTGGGCAAGCTCTTGCACTGTAATATTTTTTTCGCGGCGGCGGTCTTTGATCCGGTTACTGATCTGTATCAGTACATCATCTTCCATTGGTTATCAGTTGTTGAATAGCCGAAAAGTAGATAATAATTTTAAACAAGGCAAGGTATTTAGCTTTATTAATAGGATACTAATTTTTTCATCGAATGTTAATTTTGTCGTAATATTAAAGTACTTCATTTACTAATTATATTTACCCATGAATATTACCCTACGTAGCCCCGAAGAAATCACTGATCAAGTGTTTGGTTTGTATGAACAACACGGTGATGAAGATTATATTGGCGAGCCGGTGTCACAAATAGAACACATGTCGCAAGCGGCAGCTTTGGCCGAAGCCGAAGGGTACGATGAAGAGGTAATACTGGCCGCTTTTTTTCATGACATCGGGCACTTGTGTGCTGCCGGTGCCGAGGTTGGCAGCATGGATGGTATGGGCAACATTGATCACGAGAAACTGGGCGCCGAATATTTATTGGAACGAGGCTATTCTGCACGGCTGGCGGCCCTGGTAAACGGCCATGTGGTTGCCAAAAGGTATTTGACCTTTAAGCACCCCGAATATTTTGAAAAATTATCTGAAGCGAGCCGCGCCACGTTAAATTTTCAGGGAGGGGTGATGAGTGCCGATGAAGCTAAAGCTTTTGAACAAAACCCGGATGCGGACCTGATCATCCGGATGCGTGTTTGGGACGACGAGGCCAAAATAACAGAAATACCTGTTGATAATATAGCGCATTTGAAAAAATTATCTATCAAGCACCTTCAGTATAATTTATAGCTGATAGTTGTGCCATGTTAATTTTCTTTAATGTAATTGTGTAGCTTTTGTTAACACTTCAATCAGTCGTTAACCTTATCCCAATAAAGGTTTAAAGTTTACTTAACCTAAACTTAGTTTACAAATAATAAACAGTGTTTAGTATTGCTAAATAATCTCTCACGAAAATTATTTAGCAGAATGAAACAAATCTACCCCAATTTAAAAAGGCTCGCATTTTTATTAATGTGCCTGTTTTCGCCGCTTATTATGCTGGCGCAAACCAAAATTACCGGTACCGTTAACGACGAGACCAAACAACCACTGCCCGGTGTAAGCGTAATGCTAAAAGGCACCAGCCAGGGTACCACAACCGATGTTTACGGCCGCTTTATTATTACGGCGAGCCCGGGCCAGGTACTGGAATTTAAATTTTTGGGTTTTACACCACAGGAAGCCGTTGTCGGAACCGGATCCAGCATGGTGGTTAATCTAAAAGGCGATAGCAAAACACTTAACGAAGTAGTGGTAACCGCCCTGGGTGTAAGCAAAGATGCCCGCCGCGTGGGTTACGCAGTATCTACAGTAAAGGGTAGCGATTTAACCCTTGCACGCGATCCAAACCCTATTACAGGTTTGATTGGTAAGGTTGCCGGTTTATCGGTAGGCCCCTCTGCTGAGTTATTGGGTAATCCAAATGTTGCTATTCGTGGTAACACCATATCTTTATATGTGGTAGATGGTTTCCCTATCAATACAGATACGTATAATATCAGCCCTGATGATATTGAAACTTATACTGTACTGAAAGGCCCTGCCGCTGCAGCGCTTTACGGTAACCGTGCGTCATATGGTGCTATTTTAATAACCACTAAAAAAGGTAACAAAAATAAAAAAGGCTTAACTATTGATGTTAATAGCAGTACGGTAATTAACAAAGGTTTTTTAGCATTCCCCCGCGTGCAGCATTCATATGGTGCGGGCGAAAATACTTTTTACCAGTTTGTTGATGGTAAAGGTGGTGCACCGGGTGGTGTAGATGCAGATTACGATATCTGGGGCCCTTACTTTAACGGCCAATTGATACAGCAATATGATAGCCCTGTTATTAACGGCGTACGCCAGGCTACACCATATACTGCACGTGGTGCAAACAATCTGAATAACTTTTTACGCACAGGTTACCAAACCAACAACAACATCGCCTTAACATCTAACGGCGATAATTACACTATCCGCTTATCTGCTTCGCAACAGCACCAGAACAGCTATATCCCTTCTCAATATTTAGACATTGCAAATGCGAACCTTTACGCTTCATTTAACCCTAACCCACGTTGGAAATTTGAAGGTAACGTAAACTTTAACCGCCAAACAACTGATAATTTCCCTGATGTTAGCTATGGCCCAAACAGCTTAATATACAACCTGGCCATATGGACAGGTGCCGACTGGGACGTTAATGCGCCAGATATCAAAGCTATTTGGCAGCCGGGTAAAGTAGGTATCCAACAGCAATTTGCAGAATATACCCGCTACCATAACCCTTGGTTCATGACACAAGAATGGACACGCGGGCACTACAAAACCAATACCACCGGTTATTTATTGGCCAACTACAAGATCAATAATAACCTGAATGCAACAGTACGTTCACAGGTTGATACCTACAATATTCTGCGGACAGAAAAAATGCCGTTCTCGGCCCACCCATACGGCCGTGAAGGAAATGAAGGTGACTATCGTGAAGACAGACGCGATCTTTTCGATAACAATACCGAGGTGATGGTAAACTATGATTACACTGTTAAAAAATTCCTTAACCTATCGGGTTTAGTGGGTGGTAATATGCGTAACTTATCGTACAACTCCAGCTGGGTATCTACAGATTACCTGAACGTACCAGAAGTTTACTCTTTCAGTAACTCTAAAAACCCGGTGCAGGCTACCAGTTTTAATTCGGGTATGCGGGTATTGAGTGCTTACTATTCATTAGATGCCAGCTTAGGTAAATATGCTACCATTTCAAGTACCGGCCGTATCGATAAATCATCTGCATTCCAGGTGCCGACCACTTACTACTATCCAAGCTTATCGGTAGCCACTGTAGTTTCTGAGTACATTAAGATGCCCGAATTTATTACCTTCTTAAAAGGCCGTGCATCATTCTCCAACATTCGTTCGGATGCTACTTCAACCACAATTGGCCCTGCTCCATTCAGCTCGATTACCGTATTTGGTGGCAGCACAGGTGCATCTTTGTTTAACAACCCGCTGGGTTATGGTAATACCTATACGTCACCATATAACGGCCCGGATTATTCATTAAATACATCATACGCAACCAGCAAGCCTTATAACAGCCAAACTGCAGGTTACGCATCAGATTATTTATACCAAAACGGTATCAAAACATCAACACGCGTCAATTACGAGGAAGGTTTTGATATCAAATTCCTGCAAAACCGTTTAGGCTTTAGCGGTACGGCATTCCAGTATATCGATGGGCCGAGGATCTTGCCAAACGCCATATCGACAGCAACAGGGTACACTATCGAGTACCTGAACGCGCTTAAAACTAAAAAGACAGGTTATGAAGGCTCTTTAAGTGGTGCCGTATTCCAGAACCCTAAAGGCTTTAGCTGGAATATCTTAACCAATATATCTACCTACAAAGAAATTTATAAAGAATTACCTGCCGGCCAGGGAGTTTATAATACTTTCTTTAAAGCTGGTGACCGTACTGATAAGCTATACGGTACTGCCTTTGTACGCACACAAGATGGTAAGATCATCAATGATGCGGCCGGTAAACCATTGGTTAACCCGGTAGCCCAGTTCCTGGGTAACGAAACAGCGAAATTCAGCTGGAGCATTTACAATAAATTTCAATATAAAAACTTCAGTTTGGGTGTACAATTGGATGGCTCAGTTGGTGGTGTAATTATCGATTACATGCACAACAAAACCATGCGTGGTGGTTCGAATGCCGAAACTGCCGAAGGTGCCCTGGGTGCTGCACGTTATAACGACTGGTCTAACTTTGGTAAGGCCGGTTACAACGGATCATATGTGGGTGAGGGTGTCGTTGTTTCAAACGGAACGTCTATCAACTATGATTCTAACACAGGTGCTGTGCTTAATTACAGCGCTTTACAATATCAGCCAAACACTCAGGTTGCCTTTGTTCAGGATTATGTGAGTAAGTACTACAATGTTGACGAGTCGAACCTGATGAGCAAAACCTTCACCAAATTGCGCGAGGTAACGCTTGGTTTCGATTTCCCTAAAGAGATGCTGGCCAAAACCTTCATCCAAAAAGCATCAGTATCAATTTACGGCCGTAACCTGTTGTATTTCTACAAGGACAAGCGCTTTAAAGATGTCGATCTGGATCAGTACAACTACGCAACCGCTTCAACAGGCTTGCAATCACCAACAGTACGCAGTTTTGGCCTTAACCTAAACGTATCATTTTAACACTGATAAGTAGTAAAAACATGAAAAAAATATTTAAAATATATGTGTTACCATTAGCTATGCTATTGAGTGTAACCAGTTGTAAAAAGAGTTTTGACGAACTCACTCAAAACGTAAATAAACCCAATAATGTACCGGCTTCTCTTTTGTTTAACGGTGTGCTAAACAGCTTTCCCGATCAGCCGGATGGTCAAAAGGAGATTTACGCACAATATTACCTTTACAATTATGATTATTACGGTAACAACCGTTATGATTTTGGCGGGGGCGACGATTATTACACCACGTTAAAAAATGTAGTGGCTATGGAACAGCAGGCTGCCGCGACAGGTGGTGCCGCCGTTAACCCATATGAGGCTTTGGGCAAATTCTTCCGGGCTTATTTCTTTAGCAAAATGAGTTTAGAAATGGGCGATATCCCAATGACCCAGGCTCTAAAAGGGCTTGATGGTTTAGAGCCTGTTTACGATACCCAAAAAACTGTGATGCTACAATCTTTAGATTGGTTGGAAAGCGCTAACGCCGACTTGGATCAATTAATTAAAAACCCATCTGTAGGCGGTACAGGTGCCGGTGCTACCTTAAGTGGCGATATTTATTTTAGCAACGATTTAAGCAAATGGCAAAAGGCGATAAATGCATTAAACATTCGCCTGTTGGTACAATTAAGCAAAAAAACAGCCGATGCTGATTTGAAAGTAACGACCCGTTTTGCGAACATCATTAACACCCCTGCAAAATATCCGTTGATGACCAGCTCATCAGATAACCTGCAATACACCTTTGTTGCGCCAAATAATTACTACCCGCAAAACCCAAACAACTTTGGCCAAAGCGGATCACGTAAAAATTCATCGGCAACTTACATCAGCTTACTTACTTCGTTAAAAGATCCGCGGGTGTTTGTAACTGCCGAACCAGCCCGCGACCTGGTTGACAATGCTAAACAAAGCGCAACAGACTTTGCGTCATTTGTTGGTGCCGATGCGGGATTGGATTTGGGTATAATGTATAATAATGCAGGTTTGCAAAAATACTCGTTCATTAACCGCAAGCATTTTTACTCAACTTACACCGGCGAGCCAAGCATCCAGATTGGCTACCCTGAACTAATGTTTAACATTGCCGAAGGTATAAGCCGTGGCTGGGCAACCGGTGCCAATGCCGAGACTTATTACCAGGCGGGTATTAAAGCATCTATGAACGCTTATGGCATCCCGGATGCAGGTACTTTTACCGCTTATTTCTATCGCCCCGGTTCAACAGATGTAAGCGCTGGCAGCAATTATGATACCTTTAACATTACTGCTAACTTCACTACCTATTACAACCAGCCAAACGTGAAATATACCGCCGACGCAGCGGGCATTAACCGTATTTTGCAACAAAAATACCTGGCCTTGTTCAGGCACTCGGGTTTAGAGTCATACTTTACTTATCGCCGTACCGGCATCCCTACCTTTACAACCGGCCCGGGTACAGGTAACGGCAGCCGTATAGCGGTCCGGTTTAAATACCCATCGGCAGAGCGTACGTCAAATGCTAAAAACTATAAAGCGGCATTGGATAGCCAGTTTGGTGGTAACGATGATATAAATGGTGTAATGTGGATACTTAAATAGTTAATTATAAACCAAGGGGGCCGCATTGCGGCCCCCTTTTTATTAAAAAATACTATGAAAAAACTGCTTTTATTTATTGCAATTGCAGCCTTGCTGCCAAATGCATACGCGCAAACTACTAAAACAAAAAACCTCATTGTCGTTACGCTCGACGGTATGCGCTGGCAGGAGGTATTTCGTGGGGCCGATTCGGCTATGATCAGTGCTAAATATACCAGTGATAAGGATGTAGTTCGTAAGAAATACTGGGCGGCATCGGCAGAAGAGCGGCGGAAAATTCTGTTCCCATTTTTATGGAGCGTAGTGAGTAAGCAAGGGCAAATATATGGTAACCGGGATCTGGGTAATAAAGATGAGCTTTCAAATCCGTATCATTTCTCGTACCCGGGATATAACGAGATTTTTACTGGTTTTCCGGATGCCCGGATGAATACTAACGATGCCGTAAATAACCCTAACACGAATGTGTTGGAGTACATCAATAAACAAAAGGGATTTGAAGGGAAGGTTATTGCCTTCTCTTCGTGGGAGCGTTTTCCGCAGATCTTTAATGTTCTTAGATCTGGCCTGCCTGTTTATTCTGGCTATGCCGATTTGAAGAATACCGATGCCAATGCAAGGCTTAAATACTTGAATGAATTGCAGCGGAATGTACCCCGCTACCTGGGCGACTCCACCCGGTCGGATTTTTTGACTTTTGAATATAGTAAAGAATATATTAAACAGTACAAGCCGCGTGTTTTGTACATGGCATTTGATGAAACCGATGATATGGCCCATGAAGGTAACTACAAATCATATCTGGAACGTGCAAAACAGGAAGATGGTTTTATCAGAGCATTATGGGATATGGTTCAGGCCGATCCATTTTATAAGAACAACACAACTTTACTGATCACCTGTGACCATGGCAGGGGCAACGAACCAATGGATAAGTGGCGCGACCACGGAGCAGACGTTAAAGGTTCAGAAAATACGTGGTTTGCTGTCATAGGCCCGGATACAAAGCCAATGGGCGAGATCAAAACACAAACTACTACTTACCACAAGCAATTGGCACAAACCATGGCCAAACTGCTTGGGCTTGATTTTAAAGCAAACGCAGGGCATGAGGTTGGCGATGCAATTTTGACCGTTATTAAGTGATAATTTTTTACTTGTGTGAATGCGTGCCTCGTAAATTTTACGGGGTGCTTTTTTTCGTTTTGTGTCTTTTCCAAATTGCCGTTCTAATTTCCGGCTATTATTGATGTGATCCTTGGATTTTATAAACAAATCGGATCATAGCGGGTTGCTAATAAATGAAATTAAACAAATGGCAAATTGTACGTGCCGGGGTAGGGACGGCCGCCCTTATGATTGGTCTTTCTTCATGTGTATCCATCCCAAAAGGTGCCAAAGCTGTCAAACCATTTAATAAAGACAAGTACCTTGGCAAATGGTACGAGATATGCCGGATGGACTTTAAATTTGAGAAAAATCTTAATAATGTTACCGCGAATTATAATCTAAAAGATAATGGTACGATAAGGGTAGATAACAAAGGATATAATTACCTTGATAAGGAATGGAAGGAAAGCATCGGCAAAGCTAAATTAGTGGGTAATGACGGTGCCGGCCGGCTAAAGGTTTCTTTTTTTGGGCCGTTTTACTCAGGATATAATGTTATCGCCATTGATAAGGATTATAAGTACGCCATGGTGGCAGGCAATAACCTGAATTACCTTTGGCTGTTATCGCGCGAAACAACTATCCCGCCAGCTGTAATTAGTGACTACTTAAAGCAAGCGAAAAATTTAGGTTACAATGTAAAAAAATTAGTGTGGACGAAACATGACCGGTAAACCCGATATTGCTGCTGATTTTAGACTGTCGCTAAAAAATGAATTCGAAAAGAGTATTGATAGCCGGCGACAGCATAGCAGGTTCAACGTTGGCTTTCTGGCTCAACAAATATAGCTCTGATGAAACGTTAGTGGAGCGTTCACCATCACAAATATCAGGCGGCCAAAACATTGATGTGCGAGATGCTGCGTTTAAAGTGTTCGAACGAATGGGTATAGCAAAAGAAATACTGGCCGCAAATACCGGTGAGTTGGGCATTCAGTTCATTGACGACAAAAACCGGATCAGGGCCTCTTTTCCAGCCAACGGTGCGGATAGGTTTACCGGTGAGATGGAGATTATCAGGGGCGACCTGGTTAACATCCTGTACGATCATACTAAGAACAATGTTAAGTATTTGTTTGGTAAATATATTACCGCCCTTGATGATAATGACATGAGGGTGAAAGTTACTTACAGCGATGGTGAACAGGCTGATTTTGATTTGGTTATAGCTGCCGACGGTGTCCGTTCAAAAACAAGGGAACTGATGTTCGGCAATGAAGCGGAGTTAAAATATATAGGCATTTATAACGTATACCTCACCATTTCCAAAACGCACACAGATACGAATTGGGCAAAATGGTATAATGCACAGAGATCAAGGGTAATACTGCTACGCCCGGATAAGGATGGCAGTACAAGGGCCTCGTTCAGTTTTTTATCGCCTGATAATAATTACCAAGAGTTTCCGCGTGAAGAGCAAAAGAAGTTTTTGATCGCAAAATTGACCGGTGCAGGCTGGGAAGCACCACGATTAAGTAAAGCCATTGCCGATAGCGACGATTTTTACTTTGACGGCGTTAGCCAAGTTAAAGCGCCACGATGGTCAAAAGGTAGGTTTGCAATGATTGGCGACGCAGCTTATTGCCCCACACCCATCAGCGGGATGGGCACCTCACTTGCTATAATTGGAGCATACGTACTAGCAGGCGAGTTATCTCAAACCGAAGATTATTCAAAGGCGTTTGGCTCGTTTGAAAAGAAATTAAGACCCTTTGTTAAATCGGTACAAAGCCTGCCGCCTGGCGCGCCCTGGATAGTGCATCCAAAATCAAAATGGGGGGTTAATATATTGAATACTTTAGCAGGTGCAATTGCAAGCGATTTTATTAATGGCATATCAAAGATTTTTAAAGGAAAACCCGCAGCAAAACAAAAGACGATTTTGTGTTGCCTGATTATTAATGTTTGGGTTTTTGAAAATTTTAACTAAAAAGAACGCCTATCAAATATTTGTAGGCGTTCTTTTATCACAGGCCCTAAAAGTTCAATAGATAAAACCTGTTGGGTTTTTATTATTCGTTTTTAAGATTTGCAGCGATAGGCATGCAGAGCGGATCTTTTTTATCAACGAAGATCAATTTTGCCAATTTTTTAATGCGGTAGGTATTATAGCCTTCTGTTATTTCCAGGAATTGGTTGGGTGATACGTTGTTAAAACGCTGTATCGTACCGCTTCCGGCCCAGCTTATTTCAAGTTCATCAATAACTGTTGCTTTACCAATGCCTATCTCCTGTTTTAAAGGCGATGACCCAAAACTCCCGCCCGAGTTCACATCTTTGTAAACAGATCTTTTGATTCCGTTTTCGGTGAATGTTAGTTTTATATGGCTGCCAATCGCAACCTTATTAGCTTTTACTCCATTCAGCTTTAAGCTTATCCAATTATTGTTATTGTTGTTGGGATTCAGGTATAATGAACTGGTGTATGAATCGCCAATGTATGCACCACCTGTTTGGGCAAATACATCTTGTTTTCCATTGTTCCTAAAGTCGGCAAAAGCAACACCGTGTCCTTTTTGAAGGTTTCCCATACGCGATGCTATTGTAATATCCTCAAACTTTTTGCCGCCAATATTTTTAAAGAACTTATTGGGTATCAATGATCTGAAATCGGGGTTACCCGTTCCAAAGTACATATCAAGGTATCCATCATTGTCTATATCACCAAAATTGGCCCCCATACTATAAACAACCTTATTTAGCCCGGCTGCATTAGTTACATCGGTAAATTTACCATTATGATCATTCCTGTATAAAAATACATTACCTGCGTTTGGTACGGGTTTTCCTAAGGCCTCCGCAGCGGCATAATAAGAAAGCGGATGCTCAAATTTATAGTCAGCAACAATGATGTCTTGCCAGCCATCGTTGTTGTAATCATAAAACCAGGTTGTAAAGGTACGCTCTGTGTTTTTAGATAAGCCCGCTATTTCAGATACATCTTCAAAGTCGATATTTTTTCCTGCTTTGCCTTTGTTTTTAAGAAGGTATTTTTTTCCGTTCATGGTAGATAAGAAAATATCCATCCAGCCATCATTGTCATAATCGGCAGAGGTAACACCTTTTATAAACGCGCTTATATCGCAATGTGCGGTTTTCGCTATATCGGTAAAAGTGCCATCATGGTTATTTATATATAACATGCTGTACGAGGGCGGCGAATCGAAATTATTTTTCGAGCTTTCTGTACCGATAAAAACGTCAAGCCAGCCGTCATTATTAAAATCGGCCCAGGTGGCTGTTTGCGTTGGATGGAAAAACAAAAGACCACTGGGTTTAGTAACGTCAGTAAATGTACCATCGCAGTTGTTACGTAGCAGTGAACTGGGCTGGTCGCCATAACCTTTTTCAAGCCAGGCACCGCGCAGCACAAACAGGTCGATATTGCCGTCATTATTATAATCTGTTTGCTGAATGTTGAGCCCACCTGTTATGCCCGATAAATTAGCCCGCCCGGTTACATCACTAAATGTGCCGTCACCATTATTTTCAAAGTAGTGCATAGGGTCGCTCAGGTCCCAGGCCGATGTTACAATATCCAGATAACCATCGTTGTTAAAGTCATCAACAACAACGCCGCCTGCGCGCCCGTTAACGTTGATGCCTAAACTTTTAGCTAAATCTTTAAAGGGTTTTACATCTGTAACGTTGGTGCTGTTAAGCCCGGGCAATAATATGTTTTTCGGGACATTCTGAGGGTACTCGCCCGTCGTCATATAGGCTACATTGATCAGCCATCTCGATTCCAGGTCGTCCGGGTTAATCTGTAGCAAGATCTTGTACAATTCTATAGCTCTTTTAGAGCCTGTTTTATTGATATGTACGCCGTTGTCTTTTATCGGAAAAATACATGACGAACCGTTATGATTCAGCATACAGTTATTTCTTTCGCCTAATCGCATGTAGGCAATAGCTGCATTGTCAAATACTTTATCGGTAGTCATAAAGTCCATTTCATTAATGACTTTGTCATATAGCTTTACAGCTTGTGTTTCTTTACCAGCTTCCAGCAGCAGCGCGCCCTGGGTAGAAAGAAAGTCTCTGCTTTCTGCAGATGGGTTGGCTCTGATAAACGAATCGAGGTAGGCTATTTTCGGCCCGGGATTAAAGGGATTTAATATGTTGTTGTTTTTTTTGTTTATGGCTTTCAATATCGCAATCATGTCATCATGAGATGACGGCTGCTTGGTTATAACCAAAGTAAACCCAAGCGCTACGAATACTGCAAGCGCAAGAAGTATAATTTTTAGTTTCATGATCAGTTAGCTTAATAGGTAAAAAAATTATACACACTCCATACGTATTTTGCTGCAAATTATACTCATAAGGCATTACAAAACCTTGCGAGTACTGCCGCAAAAAGTGACGGGAGTGCTATACAATAAGTTGATATGTTCATCGATAGGTTGCGATGAGCGACTACTACAAAAGCAATTCGTAAGTAACCGAGCGCGGAAATCAGCATACAGCCAATCTCGCAGACTTAAGCCACACGAATTGTATTTTTGTAAATTTGTAAGAAAGTGTTACACTAAGAGTTCCGGCGGTTGGCCCAGTGCGGAGAGGTGGATATCAGATAACCGGGACGCTTTGTCTATATAAGATGTATGCAAAATCCCGGCGGGTGCGGCAAGGTCAAATAAGGTAATTGTGTAATTGTACTCGTTATCAATACCGTTTTTCTTGACAGGTGGGGTGTGCGTTTTTTTCGACAACGGGCCGTCACTTACTTCTTTAGCAGTTATAACGTTATCATTGATCAGTTTGGTTTTGTTGTAATTGGGAACACACTTTACGTACATGGTGTCGCGGGTCATTTTCAATGCCACGTAGTTATAACAATTGCCCTTTAGCTGTATCTGTCCTGAAACATTCTCGTAAAAACGCTGCTCGTGCACATAGGGCATACGTACCGGAATTTTTATCTCAACCAAATCTTCGGTTTTATAATATCCCTTACTGATTTGCTCGTTTGCAAAATTGTCAGCCTTGTTGATCATATATTGAAGCAATAACAAGTGCCCACCCATATTAAACAGGAGTACAGCGAGCATGCACATTGCACAAATTTTCTTCAATGGGTAGTTTTATAATCGGCACATAAATTTAGGTAAAACAAATTAGAGTACAAAATCAGTAGTGCATCTAAGATTTTCTTGAGTTTTTTGGATTAAGCTGCAGAACAATAGCTCAACAGCGATTAGGGAGGATTAAAATAGTACTTGAAAGTAAAAATAAATGCGGTATCGCATTGGGCTTTATTTTGTAGCAGAAATATTGCAGTTTCATGAAAGCAGAATACTTGTAGATAGCATGCTCGACGTAAAGTCTAACTTCTTTTTAATCTGCCAACATCAATTTAATACACTCAGACATTGATGTCAATCAAAGGTTATGGCAAAATGTTTATCAAACAAATAATTTATAACCTTTCCATATACTGCAATATTGCACTATTATTAAAAATATAATACAGTATTGCATTATATTTGATTTGATATTTAAACGTGTTAATTTCAAATTTGTTAATGTTGATGCCATATCCCGGTCAAACTCCATATTTCTCGTTGTACGATTGTTCGTTGCCGTTGTTGGTTCCTGCTTCTCGGGGTTACAATGCTCAGGCACTTAATTTCGCCATCTATTATTTCCGTACAATTGCTTATTCAATACCTCAATCATAAATGAAAGAAAGATTTGATACCTTATCTGCTACATGCAGCAGGGAAACAACAAGGTTATACAGTACCAGTTTTTCCTTGGGGATACTCTTTTTAAAAAAAGAAATCCGCGGCCCCATCCATGCTATCTACGGTTTTGTAAGGTTGGCCGACGAGATCGTAGATAGTTTTCACGATTACCCGAAGTCACTCATGCTGGCAGAACTGAAAGCAGACACCTTTACCGCTATAGAACGAGGGATCAGTATAAACCCGGTAATCAATTCATTTCAGCAAGTGGTAAACCAGTTTGGGATTAAACATCAACTGATTGTTCAATTCCTTAACAGCATGGAGATGGATTTGGGTGAACAGGATTATACACATGAAAAGTATGAAGAATACATTATGGGTTCGGCACAGGTTGTTGGACTGATGTGCCTGCATGTTTTTACCAAGGGTAACGAGGAGGAATTTGAAAGGCTGAAGATGCCGGCCATGAAATTAGGATCAGCTTTTCAAAAAGTAAACTTCCTGCGTGACGTGAATGCAGACTACCAGGAATTGAACCGAACTTATTTTCCAGACGTTAATCTTTCCGCATTTTCCGATGATAATAAGAGGGATATAGAAAATGATATTTTAAAAGAACTGGACGAGGCTTTACATGGAATAAGGCAGTTGCCTCGTTCCTGCCGAAAAGGTGTTTACCTGGCTTACGTTTATTATAAGCAGCTATTCCGAAAGATTGCTAAAGTGCCTGCAGAAAAAGTGATGTCGGAGAGGATAAGGGTATCAAATGGCCATAAATTCTATCTGATGTTCGATTCCTTGGTCAGGTATAAATTGAATGTTCTATAAATCAACAATTATATAACGCCAGTGAGTTTTTGCTGACAATACAAGATTATTAATGATCCTGAATTGCTGAAAATGATTTTTAACTATTTATCCGGTTTAGTAGATATTAAACATGATAAATTAAACAACTTAAAATTTGAAAGAGGGTGTAATTATAGTTAACGCAGGTGGCGAATTCATTGGAACTATGGATAAAATGGCAGCCCACCGTTCAGGAATGCTGCACCGGGCCTTTTCCGTTTTTATATTTAACAGCAAAGGCCAATTACTGCTTCAGCAAAGAGCTTTGGATAAATACCATTCTGGTGGGCTTTGGACAAACACCTGTTGCAGTCATCCTAAATTAGGGGAGGTCACCTTTGACGCGGCCAATCGCCGTTTGCAGGAAGAAATGGGGATGGCATGCAAGTTGACTGAATTGTTTCAATTCAGTTACCATCATCAATTTGAGAACGGCTTGATCGAAAATGAATTTGACCATGTTTTTATGGGTATAAGTGATGAACTACCGCTGCCCAATTCCACTGAAGTGGCCAATTTCAAGTATATAGATACAGACCAGTTAATGTTTGAATTGATCGAGCAACCTGATCTATACACGCCCTGGTTCAAAATATGTTTGGAACAAGTATTGGAAACTTATTATCAAATTATTTAAAAGGCTTTATTCATGAACATAGCCATCGTCGCGAGGGTCTATCCTCGGCGTAAATAATACCTTAAGGCGACTAAAAGAAAAGTACTTTAATTTATACTAATACAATTTAATGATAAAGAACGAAACAGTAAATGACTTAACGTTAGAGCAGGTTGTAACCGATCTGGAGCAGGATCATTATAATTCGGCTTTTGACACGCCACTCCGGCCCGACGCATTTGAAATGGATGACGAAGCGAAGATGGAAATCATCGCCAAACATTTTGCAGCGATCATGGAAACTTTGGGAATGGACCTGGAAGATGACAGTTTGAAAGACACACCAAAAAGGGTAGCCAAAATGTATGTCAAAGAAATATTTAGCGGGCTAAACCCGGCAAATAAGCCTAAACCTACATTATTTAAAAATACGTTTAACTATAACCAAATGCTCGTGGAGCGGAATATCGCTGTGTTTAGCAACTGTGAGCATCATTTTGTACCTATCGTAGGTAAAGCCCATGTTGCCTATATCAGCAATGGGCAGGTGATCGGCTTGTCAAAATTAAACAGGATCGTTCAATATTGTTCGCAACGGCCACAGGTGCAGGAAAGATTGACGATGCAGATTGCAAATATGCTAAAGGAGGCTTTGGGCACAGATGATGTGGCTGTTATTATCGATGCCCACCATCATTGTGTATCCAGCCGTGGCATCAGGGATGCAGGCAGTACAACATTAACTGCCGAATACAGCGGCCATTTTTTAAATACAGAAACCAAAAACGAATTTTTAAAGTATATCGGATAATGGATTTTAAGGACAAAAATATACTGGTGGTGGGCGGTAGTTCGGGCATTGGCTTATCATTGGTCAAACTGCTTCATCAGCAAAACGCAAACATCTATGTAGTTTCAAGATCGGCATCTGATGAATGGCCGGAAAATGTACATTTTTTAAAAGCTGATGTGACCGGAAGTCTGGATGCGGTCGAAATGTTCCTGCCGCAACAATTGCACGGGCTGGTTTATTCGGTAGGCAGCATCAACCTCAAACCATTTACCCGTTTAACCGCCGAAGATTTTATGAATGATTTTCAGCTAAATGTTTTAGGTGCAGCGCGCGTTATCCAACAAGCTATTAAGCCTGTAAAAAATGCTGCAGGGGCTTCTATCGTTTTGATCAGTACAGTAGCTGTGAGAACCGGGATGCCTTATCACGCCAGTGTAGCGGCAGCAAAAGGTGCGGTAGAGGGTATGGCGCTTTCCCTGGCAGCCGAATTGGCTGCGCAACAAATCCGGGTAAATGTAGTGGCACCCTCATTGACAGATACACCACTTGCTCAAAACCTGCTGAGCACACCCGAGAAAAGGGAAGCCTCTGCCAAACGACATCCATTAGGAACGATCGGAAAGCCAGCGGATATTAGTCAGCTGATCGCATTCTTATTATCGGCAGAAAGCGGCTGGATGACCGGACAGGTGATTGGGGTTGATGGTGGTTTAGGTAAATTAAAGACAAGCTAAAATGGTTAACATAAAAAGTGAAGAGATTTATCAACTGGAAAAACAATACCGGATAAGCCTGATCAATAGTTTAATCGGTTACCGGTCATTAAATCTTTTGGGTACAATAAGTAATGATGGCATTACTAACCTATGTATCATTAGTTCAGCGTTTCATTTAGGTGCAAACCCGCCGCTTATCGGAATGGTTATACGCCCCGAGCGTGAGCATAACGATACGCTTACCAATATTAAAGAAACCGGGCAATACACTTTGAATAATGTGTTGCCCGAATGGTATATGCAGGCGCATCAAACCAGTGCCAGTTACCCTTCTAGTGTTTCTGAATTTGATGCATGCGGTTTTCATAAGCACTATATAAGGGAGTTTAAACCACCTTTTGTAAAGGAGTCTAATATTCGGATCGGCCTTGAACTTCGTGAGGTGATTGATATGGAAATAAATGGAACCACGATTGTAATCGGCGAGATCATCCATATTTTGACGGAAGATAACCTGATTGCTGAAGATGGAACGCTTGATCACGCCAAAGCCAAAACCATGACGGTTGCAGGTTTAGACACTTACTATCTTCCGCAGCCTGTTGGGCAACTGTCTTATGCCAAGCCGGGGATTGAGCCGCATTTGCAGGGCGATCATGCTAATCATCAGGCCTAAAGCATGAAAAAAGATGCAGAAGTAATAGTTATAGGTGCAGGTATAGCTGGTTTAACAGCTGCTAAACTTTTAAAAACGGCAGGGATATCCGTTTTGATGTTGGAGGCTTCGGATGGGGTAGGTGGCAGGGTGCGGACAGATGAGGTGGATGGCTACCTGCTCGACCGGGGTTTCCAGGTTTTCTTAACGGCTTATCCCGAAGCCAAAAACCTTTTAGATTATGATGCACTTGAACTTTGCAAATTTGATCCCGGCGCATTGATTCTGACCAGGGATGGGATAACCAATATGGGCGACCCCATCAGGCAACCCAGTTCGTTGGTGAGCACTTTATTATCTAAAGCCGCGACATTTACTGATAAATTGCGGATGCTCAGGTTGAAGCTAAAATTAGCTGGTAAGAATATTGAAGAGATATTTTCCGAACCCGAGATCACCACTACCGAATATCTCAAAAGAGAAGGTTTTAGCGGTACGATTATGAACCAGTTCTTCCGGCCCTTTATGACAGGGATATTTCTTGAAGACCGGCTAAGTACCTCAAGCCGGATGTTCGAGTTTGTTTTTAAAATGTTTAGTGAAGGAGATGCCGCTATCCCTGCCAAAGGAATGGACATGATCCCAAAGCAACTGGCGGAGTGCCTTTCTCCGCAGGAACTGCTGTTTCACCAAAAAGTCACAGCAGTTAATGGTGGCACCGTAACAACTGAAGATGGAAATAACTATCAAGCCACCTTTGTCTTGATAGCCACCGATCCTTTACGTTCGCCCGTTCGATCCGGCAATTCGGTAATTAAATACCACTCTGTAAGTAATATGTATTTCACAGCTAAGAAAAGGCCCTTTGAAATGCCTCTGATCGCTTTAAATACTTTATCTGGAAAACTCGTAAATAACGTAGCGGTGATGGATCGCATTTCGCCCGCTTATGCTAAACCTGGCCACACCTTAATTTCGCTATCACTAATTGGTGATCATTCCAAAGCGAACCAAAAGGAGTTACAGGAAAATGTAGTTAGCGAACTGAAATTCTGGTATCCCGATGCTTCCAGCTGGCAGCATTTAAAAACTTATCACATTGATTACGCGCTTCCAAACGACGACCAGGTAACCAATGAGTCTGACTATAAAGCCCTTCGGTTAAACGCGCAGTGCTTTACCTGTGGAGATTATTTAATGAATGGCTCGATTAATGCAGCTATGAAAAGCGGCAGGCTGGCCGCTGAAGCGATTATAAACACCATGCGCAAATGATCAATCAAAATGTATATACCAATGAATTTTTAGACCAAAAGCGTCTGTCGGGCGATCAACAGGTGGACGAATTTATTAATCATATTTTTAGCAACCCCGAAACAAAGCAGCAATTGCAGCAATGGATGGGTGGTATGTCGGGTTCAGCACATTTAAAGTCATTGCAGGATGCTTTTCCTGGCTTCGCGTTTATCAATAAAGCTACAGAACTACCGGCCTGGGCGCAGCCAAGGTTAATGAAAGGCGGAGCTATATTTTACGCCCGGCATTCAGAAATCATTATGAGTTTGCTTGGCTTGTTATCATTGCCGTATTGCTATAATGCAGCTAACGGGGCCATGGTTTTATACTTGTCTGAACTGATCCGCAAGCAAACCACCAAAAGGCTATATGATACCGCTATTTTTGTTTGGGAAGTGATGGGTCCGGATGCTTTCGGTAAGGAGGGCAATGCTTTTGAAGAGATATTAAAAGTACGGATCATGCACGCTGCAGTACGTTATTATACGCTGCAAAGCGGCAAGTGGGATGATAGCTGGGGCTTGCCTATTAATCAGGAAGATATGGCAGGCACTAACCTTTCATTTTCATTGATAGTTATTCGTGGATTAAGGATGCTGGGTTACAGCGTGAGCCAGGAAGACCAGGCCGCGTTTATGCATATCTGGGCTGTTGTAGGCTATTTATCAGGATTGGATGATGCTTTGATACCGGAAAATCCTAAAATGGCGCAGCAACTGGATACGATTATTAAGCAAAGGCAATTTTCTGTTTCCAACCATGGGCAGGAATTGACCAAATCCCTAACAAACCACATTTTGTCAGTTAATAAAAGCAAGGCAACTGCCAACGATATACTGGGCTTAATGCGTTACTTGCTTGGAAAGGAAATGGCCGATATGCTGGCGATTGACGCCCCCGAATTGCCGGCTTATAAGCTTACATTGATCAAAACGTTGAATTTGTTAAAGGGCTTTAAACCACAGGGTGATCCAAAGCAAAACTACCGGACGGCTTATGCCACATTCAAGACACAAAACCCCGAACTCGTTAAAAAAAACTAAATTTAAACCATTAGCTGATACTTATAATTTGCAACAACATGAAATCATACCAACTAATTCATCAATTAATAAACCTTGTAGCCGAACTGGAAGAAGAAAACCAGGGACGGGAAGCGTCTGTTCAGGATTTTACAGGTTTTTTGCTGAATAAAGTTGGTGAGCCCATCGGTAATAACCGTAGTACTGATAAGCGTTTCGGCAACAATGACCGTGCAGCACTTGATTTAGCCTACCAGTTGGATAATAATATTGGCCGCTTATTTGTTTTCATGAGCCGCTACGCAAAGTCATATATTAAAAAGGCACTTGAAGGCACCCCTTTACAAACAGCAGAAGATTTTACTGCCCTGGCAACATTGCTTACGCACACTCATTTGTCAAAAAGTGAATTGATAAGCCATAATTTACAGGAAAAAACATCGGGTACGGAAGTGATCAGGCGTTTGGTTGCAGCAGGTTTGGTAATACAATGGGACGATAACAAAGATAAAAGGAGTAAACATATTGCCATTACCGATGAAGGCAGGAAACTATTATTCCAGGTTTTTGAGCATACAAGTTATGTGGGCAAGATCATCACCGGCAGATTGACCCTCGCAGAAAAATTTACTTTACAATACCTATTGCAAAAGTTGGAAAATTTTCATTTGGAGCACTACGAGAAGAAAACCATTATCAAAAAAGAAGATCTTAAAAAAATAGCAGAAGAACTCACATTATCATAATAAGCGTACCAGCTTGCGTTTGGTTTAACTGCAGCAGACAACGCAGATTCGAGACAATGAATAAGTAACCAATAGGTCAATATTTTAAATATAATATAATTCAATAAACAGAAACTTATCTCTAACTTACTAAGCAATTATAAACGTTCCCGATACTGTTCTACAACGCCAGCTGGCATTCCTAACAGGCATTATTAAGTCCTGATTTCTCTTTGCCTTACCAGTGGTTTATGAACCTGGCAAGTGTCTGTTTTCTTGCCGATACCTCTTTAAATCCCCAGCATTTGATGCCGGCTTTCCATTTTGTTTACTCACTGTTTGTGGCTCATGCCACTTATTTTCAATTGTAACTAATTATTAAATCCAATGAATAAATTTTCAAAGATCGAATTTGCGATTCTGACTATGGTCGTCATCATCATCTTCATTTCAGAGTACTACTACATTATTTTAAAAGACCATGACCGTGCTATTTTTATCGGGCTTTGGCCACCAACTATGGTAGGATTGCTAATCTATTTTAACCTTAAAAAGAACAATTGATATGGAAAATTTAGACCTAATTATTCTTACGCTTATCGTTACCGTACTATATGTTGGTTTTGCCTGGGGATTATTTGCTGCGCAAAAGAAACAACAACACCCTAAAACAGAAACTCCGTTATAACCAAACCTTAACAACTATTGACATGCAAACACTTTCTATTTCTGCCCAGCTCATTGTTGCTCTATCAGTTGCTTATGTATGGATATTTCGATATGATAACATTGTCTCGGAATTTAAACAATACGGTATCTCAGACCTGCTTAGAAACATAGTCGGTGCTTCGAAAATAGCGCTGGCAACACTTTTGATAGTCGGTATATGGTATCCGGCTTTGACGCTCGTTCCGGCTTTGCTAATGGCTGGTTTAATGCTTTGCGCTCAGGTTGCCCATATCAGGGTGAAAAATCAGTTCATAAAGTTTGTGCCTTCTGCGTTGTTGCTAATTCTGTCTTTGTTTATCGCCGGTGTTCATTCAGGGCTAATTTAATTTGGATGCTGCAAAATATTTTAATCTTAATTTCTGCTATTGCCTTTCTGTTTTATGGTGTAACTTTCTTTACTAACTCCGGCATGAAAGAGGAGTTTGAGCGCTATGGGCTTAATCAACTTAGAAAACTTGTAGGCTGCCTGCAACTACTTGGCGGTTCAGGCTTGCTTATAGGGTTTGCCTGGCATCTGGCATTGATCATAGCGTCGGGTGGGTTGTCATTATTGATGCTGTTGGGCTTCGGTGTTCGTTTGAAAATGAAGGATGGTTTTTGGGAATCAATGCCGTCCTTTCTTTTTATGTTGTTGAACGGTTATATCTGTTTGGTAGCACTTGGTCTTTAAAATTTATTTTATGACTTTGTTAACGGCTTTCGGCTGTGTTTTGCCTTAAATCTTTTAAAAAAAAGGACGTTCTTGAAATTCTTTGCCGATTATAAAGTGAGCAGTATGGACAAAATATTTGAGCCATAGATGAAACTATTAAGGTCTTTTTGATTTGAGCTAAGAGCTATGAACCTGAACTTCATTTTTAATTGTTTTTTTAAGTTTTTTATAATTAGTGATTTTAGCGATCACGCGAATTAAAGATGATCTATTTAGTATTGATCTTATCATAAAATACAAAAGAAACCACAGTGGCGGGAATCGTTCAGGAAAGGTTTTTAACATTCATTTTACTACGCGAAATTTAAATTCCATGAATGAAAGGATATGTTTGATTGAATTATATACCGGGGAAGCTTGTAATATACCGGTAAGATTTATTTACCCCGCTACCGAGCAGTCTATAAACGGAGCAAACTACCAGGCCGTAGTTGCCAGCCAGGGTGCAGGTGCACTCACTACAAAGCTCTGGTTCGACGTAAACTAAATTATTTAAGCGGTTATAGATGGAAATCTATAACCGCTTATTTGTTAAGTATGCCTAGTGCCGGTGCCTAAAGAAGATTGCTTGGGTTAAAGTTTGAAAGAAGGCTATAATGCTGTTTGATGGAGATTGGTGAAGACTTTGAAATTGGGAAATAAATGGCTTAGAGTTTATAAATAACATTGATGATGTTTTCCTATTATCATCACGCTTTAATCTTCAGATATAAAATAAATCTTTTAACTATTGAATAATCAAAATTTAATAGTAGGGTAATAAGCAATTGTCTTATTTGGCCCTCATGTTAAAACGTTTTCTGATCCTGCTATTTATAGTTAAATGTTCAATTGCTAACGCCCAGTTCAATGGCGCACTGCCAACGTATAAAATACAGGCAGGCGATAATTGGGTAAAGGCCAAAAATTATTATCTGCTCGCGTTATTGCAGCAAGATAAGCAGGCAGCAAAACTAATTTCGGCAGATGAGGGATTGTCGGGTATCGGCAAGAACAAACTTCAGGCGTTAAAAAGCTCCCTTGTTGATTGTAAGGACGGCCTTTGCCTGCCTGCCGCCTTAAAATTTACTGATGATGAAATTAAATTGGTAAGCGATAGGTTGGCTGCTCTCTACAGGCCGGGTAATGCTTTAGACAGGTTGGTGAAAACGAATTTAATACCATCAGGAACATATAATTTTTTTGGATCTGATGATCCGTCGGCCCTGTTGGTTAAAGCCTGGCAGCAGGACGCCTTTGCACTGAATTTCGCAATCGGTGTCTATGCCGAAGGTAAAAAGCCCAACTATCCTCTAATCGACTCGATTAGTTTTGACGTAAGGAAGAAAGCTTATTACACCCTGATGTATGACTGTTCGGCCGAGGTTGCAGCAAACACTCATAATAATGCGCTGTTTTTTGAACCTGCCCTTAACGCAGCATTAACCTATCTGGAAATTAACGAGCGCGTTGATGCCGGTAATTTTGAGCCAATGGCAACCACGGTTAATAAAGCTGCTGTCGATAAGATCGCTGGTACTAAATGGGGGAGTTTCCCCTACACTCACATCCTTGTGCCGGGTGCAGGGCCCGATAATTTGACTACACCCTTAAGCGGCGAAGGAATGTTGCGCTGCAAGGCCGCAGCCCGCCAGTATTTTGCAGGCAAAGCACCATTTATTGTTGTATCGGGCGGGAATGTGCATCCGTATAAAACAAAGTTTAACGAAGCGGTAGAAATGCGGAAGTACCTAATTGCCAAGCTGCGTTTACCGGCCAGCGCCGTGATCATTGAACCGCATGCGCGGCATACTACCACTAATTTACGCAACGATGCACGTTTAGCCTTTCGCTACGGTATGCCCTTTAATAAACCGGGGCTGATTGTTACCGATAAAAGCCAGAATGATTTTATCATGAATATGGATAAGCGCTGCCTTAAAGAATTAAATTATGTGCCTTACAAATTGGGTAAGCGCCTTTCTGAAACCGAACTTGAATTTTTTCCGCTCATCAGCGCGCTCCAGATTGACGCAGATGAACCAATGGATCCCTAATCTTAATGCTCTAAATGAAAAAAATTTATTTTCTCCTGATAGTTGCGTCGGTTTTGTTGTCGGCAGCCTTTACGTGGCAGGGATTTAATATTAAGCTCGACCGTGAAACCATGGTGGATTCATTAGGGGCTTGCCAGGGTGTATCACGCCAGGGTAACCGTATTTTTTTATACGGCGACCGCGAGGTGGGGGTGATCCGGGAGTTTAAATTGCAAGATGACAGCCTGGTATATACCAACAACGAATATAAACTAACGTTGAAAAACGAAGATGTCATCGGGCATCCAACAGGCATTGCTTATCATGGCCGCAGCCCGGTTTTTATAGGCAACTCTATCCGGTTGAATAAAGAAGGGACGAAGTGGCGCGCAGTGATTTACCTGGTTAACTGGGATGGCTTATTAAAAACCCGCACCCTTGATGGGAACTTGCTCAACACTATTGAGGACGATGCCTGCATCCAAGGAACCCGGCCGGAATATGTAAAATATAACAACAAGTGGTACGTGGCCACTGCAGATTATGGTGATAAAGGCAACGAGGTGAGGTTGTATGACCCTGAAAAGCTGGCCAATTGTAAAAAAACTTCAGAGCCGGGTGTGCTTTATAAAAAATTCACCTGTTCGCCGTGGGTGCAAAACCTTCATTGGGTGGCGGATAAAAGTATCCTGGTACTGATCCAAAACCAGGTAGAGGGGCGCAAGTGGCGGTTTACTTATGTTGATTTAACAAAATCTGTCGATAGCGGCAGTATGCATATTATGGCCCAAGCCGACATTAATAGCCGGGCCGATGAGCTGGAGGGGTTCACCTTCCTTAATCATCAAAAAGGCATTGCGGTTACATCGTCCCGTAAAAACAACGTTAACTATACCACTACCATTTGGTAAACTTTGTTTACAAGGGCTTAACTCCAGCGCCTTTTTCTTAATAAAAAGTTAATTTATTAGGCTCATTGTATTAAGGTGGGCGTGATACTTTTGGGCCTGTTGTAAATCAGTTAGCATTGATTCACAAGGGATAATAAGGTTATTAAAATTTATTTGAATTGCCTATGTAACACTTCAACTCTCCAAAACACAAAAACCGGATGCTGCGCTAACAATTATCCGGTTATGTGATCCTGTCAATCAACCATTTCGAGTTTCTCAACAAATAATTTTTAAAAGTATGAATAAAAAGATTACCTCCAATCTTTTGAAGCAGGCTTTTAATAGTATAAGCATTGCTTTACTATTGATCCTGTCTCTTTCGGCCCAGGCTAATAAGCCAAAGGTCCATTCCGCAACATTCGCCGCAGTTACAGGCGTGGTAACTGATGAAAATAATCAGCCATTACCGGGTGTCACCGTAAAAATTAAAAATACAATTACTGCTACAAGTACAAACGCAGATGGCCGGTATACTATTAATGCCGATAAAGGATCTGTATTAGTATTTAGCTTTTTAGGCTATTTAAGCCAGGAATTAACGGTTGGTAACGGCCCGCTCAACTTAAAAATGAAGCCGCAGTACAATATGCTGAACGAGGTGGTAGCCATTGGTTACCAAACCATGCGCAAAAGCGATGTTACGGGGGCTATTTCAAGCGTAAAAGCTTCTGAGTTAAACCTGGCCGCACCAACGCTTGGCCAGGCGTTGGTTGGTAAGGTTGCCGGTGTACAGGTATCACAAACAAGTGGCGCACCTTACCAAAGCACCAAGATCCGCGTACGTGGTGTAGGTTCATTCAACGCCAGTTCAGATCCGTTATACGTTATTGATGGCTACCCTGCTAATAACGATGTTTACATCAATCCTGACGATGTTGAATCAGTAGATATATTGAAAGATGCTGCATCAGCAGCTATTTATGGATCAAGGGCATCTGGTGGTGTGGTATTGATCACTACCAAACGCGGTAAAGAAGGCGCAGGTAAGTTTGAATATGACGTACAGGTGGGCAGCGACCAACTGGCACATAAAGTCAAACTTTTAAATTCTGATGATTTTGCCCAGTTGGTAATTGATGGCCGGAACAACGCATATCATGATCTTTGGGAAAATACGGGCCATGTTTGGAACGATGCCATGTATTCTGATGTTAACGCTACGCGCGTAGCTAACGTAGGTAATGCAGGCAGTGTACAAATCCCGACCTACTTATATAACTTCCCTACACAGAGCTTAATCCACCAAACGGTAAATACCGACTGGCAGGACGAGCTTTATCAAAATGCGTTTTTTCAAAAACATACCCTGTCTTTTTCGGGGGGTAGTAACGGCACGAAATATTACCTGAGCGGTGGTTATCAAAATCAAAAGGGTATCATCGTAACATCAGGCCAAGAACGTTATAACTTTAGGGGAAATGTAGAGTCGGACATCAATAAAAGGCTTCACGTGAGCGCTAATATGGCTTACACATCAAACTTTAACCGCGAGATACAGGAGGGTAGGTTTGATCACGGGCCAATATTAGGCGCGCTGATTTATATGCCTTTCTTCCCGGCCTACAATTCTGATGGCTCATTGGCTACTAACAGGGCGGCTTCAGAATCTGCCGCTTTTGGTTACCAAAGTATTGAAAACCCGGTTGCGTTAGCTACCCGTACTAAAATTAGCAGAAAAGGCTATCGCACAAACATCAACGCAGCTGTAAGCTACAAGATCATTGATGCTTTAACCTTTAAGGCCAACCTGGGTACAAACACCTATAACGAAAAATACGATTATTACTTACCAACCAGTTTAAGTAACGGTGCTAATCCTCCAGGCTCGCCGCAATCAATTGCAGCAGCAACGGCAACTGCCCAAACAACTAATATAGTTGACCAACTGGCGGAGTTTACTCTTAATTACAATAAGCAATTTGGTAAACACAAAATAGATGCATTGGGCGGGTATACCATCCAAAAAAACATGCGCGATGCATTAAGTGTTAGCGCCAAAGGTTTCCAGAACGATAACATCCCTGAGATAACAGGCAAGGGTGCGGATGCCACTTTTTTTACCTTGAACGGCGGCCCAACTGGTAAGTCGAACTTTACGTTATTATCGTACTTTGGCCGTGTAGGTTATAATTACGCAAGCAAATATTTCTTAACTGGCTCGTTCCGTGCCGATGGCTCATCACGTTTTGGCCCGCAAAATAAATATGGTTATTTCCCGTCAGTAGCCGCGGGTTGGACGGTTTCTGAAGAGCCGTTCTACCATAACCTATTAGGCGATCAGTCAACCTTAAAAGTACGTGCAAGCTGGGGCTTAAGCGGTAATTACAACATTGGTAATTACGGTTACCTGCAAACACTGGCCAGCCCAACAGGTGTGGTATTTGGTAGCAACAGTGCGGTTGCATCTGCTACCTACGCTAATGGTATTACCGATGAGAAGTTAAGCTGGGAATCAACCTCGCAATACAATGTGGGTTTAGATGTAGGGTTGTTTAAGGGCCGATTATCAATAATCGCCAATTATTACTTAAGTAACTCTTATAACTTGCTTTATAACCAACCTATATCGGCTATATCCGGCAGTACCACTATTTTAACCAACTTGCGCAATTCAGAGATCAGGAACAAGGGATTTGACTTCCAGATGGATGGCCGCGCAATTGCCGCCAAAGATTTTACATTAAACTTAAGCGGCAATATTTCTATCAACCGTAATAAGGTAACTAAACTGAGCGGTAATAATACCATTATCATTAACGGGGCCGAGCGATCTTATCTAACCAATATCACCCAGCAAGGGCAAGCGGTAGGTATGTTTTACGGATTTAAGGTAGCCGGTTTTGTTACTCCTGAAAACATTACCAAAGTTGCTCAATCTACCGCACAATCTAACCCGGTGCACGTTGGCGACCTTTACTTTGAAGATACAAATGGCGATGGTAAGGTAAATGATGCTGATAAAACCGTTATCGGTAACCCATATCCTGATTTTACCTATGGTTTTGCTTTAAATGCTACTTACAAGAAGTTTGATGTGGGTGCATCTTTCAACGGCTCGCAAGGTAACAGCGTGCTTGACGGGCAGGATTACTATCTGTACAACATGGAGGGATCGGGCAACCAGTATGCCGATGTAGTGAACCGCTATCGCAATGCAGCCAGCCCGGGCAACAACACGGTATTCCGCGCATCACGTGCAGGTACGCAAAGTAACAGTACGCGCTTATCTACATTTTACTTGCAAGATGGTTCGTTCTTGCGTTGTAATAACATCACCCTCGGATACACTTTGCCGAAATTGGCAATTGGTAAATTAGGTTTGAGTAATGCGCGCATCTATGGCAGCGTGGTGAACGCCTTCACCATTACTAAATATAAAGGCTATAACCCTGAGGTTGATTATAACTTCAGCAGCGGAGCGTCAAATACTACACAGCCGCCCAACCTGGCTCCTGGTATCGACTATGGCGTTTATCCCCTGGTACGTTCATTCAACGTGGGTATAAGAGCCGCGTTTTAATCATTAAAATTCAACAAGATGAAAAAGAAAATAATATTGATTGCAAGCGTGGCATTTTTAGCCACGGCCATGCCATCATGTAAAAAAGATTTTTTAGTACAAACCGACCCCAACGCTATTGAGTTGACAGCCAGCTTCCGGTCGCCGGATGACGTTTTAACCGCAGTAAATGGAATTTATCAATCATTGCGCAGCAGCAATAATATTGGCGAAAATAGCGGATTATGGACGGATGAGCGTTCTGACGATACCGGGCGTAACGATAACCAGTCGAACGCAGGAGAGCCTTTTCAGTTTGGCGATTTTTCTATTTTGCCAAGTAACACATATCTAAAAAGTCATTGGGTTTCATTATATAGTACCATATCAAGGGCTAACATCGTGTTGGCTAATATTGACCGTGTGACGTTTTCAGATCCGAATTTAAAGCTGCAATACATGGCCGAGGCGAAATTTTTACGTGCGGTAATGTATTTTGAGCTGGTGAGGACCTGGGGCGATGTACCACTGGTTACCAAACAATTCAAATCTGCTGATGAGGTGAACGAAAACACTTTTCGTGAAAAACAGGCCCTTGTTTACGCGCTTATTGTAACAGATCTTAAGGATGCTTTGGCCAGTAACCTGCCAAACCTGCAAACTGGTGCTGGTATTGGCCGCGCATCAAAGGCAGCTATCAATGCTACACTTGGGAAAGTATATCTGACTATGGCTACCACACAAGATGCAGCTGCCAAAACAGCTAATTTAAACGACGCCAAAACATATCTGACCGCAGCTTATGGCATGCGCACCTTTGGCGCGTTATCGAGCATCCCTTATGCCGACGTTTTTGATGTGAACAAAAAAGCTACCTGCCCTGAAATTGTTTGGCAAATTGTTAACAAGCAAGGCGATATCACCTATAGCTCCTCCATTGCAGCTAACAACCAGGCGAAGGGCGAAACCATAAACTCTCTTAAACCTGCATCAGGTTCGGGCGGTAACGTTACGCCCGATCTGATCAAAGAATACGAAGCGGGCGATCCGCGCATGGCATTCTCGGTTAAGTTTGCTAATGACCCTATTGTAAAAGACTATTTTATCACCAAATTCAGGGATGCCAGTGCTGGTGCATCAAACCTGGGTTATGGCGGCAACGACTGGATCCTGATCCGTTTTGCAGATGTGATGCTGATGCTTGCAGAAGTAAATAATTATCTTGGCGACCGTGCAGGTGCCATTACCCTGCTTGACCAGGTACGCACCCGGGCCGGCTTGACAACATACGCCGCAACGCTTACTGCAAACCCAACCTATGCAAGTAAATTTACAGACCTGCGTTTGGCAATTTTGCACGAGCGCCGTGTAGAGCTTGCCTTTGAGCATCATCGCTGGTTTGACCTGCTGCGCACTTTTAGCACTGATGAGCTGGTAGCTTATTTTAAAGCAAAAAGCCAGGCAGATTTCGGCATTCCTAAGTTGGCTAACTTTAATACTAAAGACCGGTATTTTCCTATTCCGTTTGATGAGAATAAGCTAAATCCCGAAAAAATGTATCAAAATCCTGGTTATTAATAACATTTTAGATGGGGAGGAAGCTCCCCATCTTTTTTTAAATCGTATGAAAAAGTTAATTGTTTATTTGTGGCCGCTATTGTTGGCTTTAGGCGTTCATGGCCAAACAAAGGTTATGGTTGCCGCCCACCGTGGCGACTGGCGTAATGCGCCGGAAAACTCCTTACGCGCGTTTGAATACGCCGCCGCAATGGGTGTAGATATTGTAGAGCTTGACCTAAACAAAACCAAAGACGGCGAGATCGTGATCATGCATGATCAAACCATTGACCGTACCACCAATGGTAAAGGTAAGCCCGCTGATTTCACGTTAGAAGAGATCAAGAAATTTGGTTTAAAAAACGGACTTGGCCGCGTTACACGTAACCCAATCCCAACGCTAAAAGAAGTAATGTTAGCTTTAAAAGGAAAACCGGTTATGGTTAACCTGGATAAAAGTTACCCTTATTACGAAGAAGCCTTTGCTATTTTAAAACAAACAGGAACTTTAAAGCAAGCTATTTTTAAAGCGGAGGTTACTTATACCCAGT
The DNA here is from genome assembly GCF_014773245.1 of Mucilaginibacter glaciei. Taxonomy (GTDB): domain Bacteria; phylum Bacteroidota; class Bacteroidia; order Sphingobacteriales; family Sphingobacteriaceae; genus Mucilaginibacter; species Mucilaginibacter glaciei. The sequence continues at coordinate 160,121 of NZ_JACWMX010000001.1, forward strand.
TAAAAGATAAATATCCACGATTAATTGATAGCATCATTTATATGCCAATTATTAATCTGGATAAGCCGGAGGCGAGGCAGATTATTGGCGAATATCAGCAGCACATGCAACCGTTTGCATTTGAAATGAATTTTAAAAGCGATACATCTTTCCTTTTTAAGGATCCTAAACTTATAACCAGTAAAGGGTCTAAAATATGGTTAAACTCTCTTTGGGCATCGCTTAACAACGGGCACGATGATGATTTGGCAGTAGAGGAAAATAATACCAAGGATAGCTGGGAATGGCTGATTAACCACGGAGCCGGCGTGTTGCAAACGGACAGGCCAAAAGAACTGCTTTTGTATTTGAAAAAAAGAATGTTACGTCCGTAATTTGTCAGTGCCGTTAATGCTTAAGTGACTAAGTGTTGCCGTTGCCTTTTTGAGCACGGTTGGATTTAAATAATATGATGAATCTTCTGCGCTAAACTACAAGGACTCAAACAACACATATTCTTTTGCTTTTCGGATAATTGGTATTAGAGCCAATTACTGCTTATTAAAAAAACCTTTAAATCAACGATTTAAAGGTTTTTTTAATAAGCGGGGAGTATGAATGTGAATCTTAGTTGGAATTTGCTTATTTCCAATAATTATAATATTAAAGTTGAATTTTTTGATTTATAGCGCTTTAGAAGCTTTCTGGAACCTGTTGTTTCGTTATGTTACATGTCACCAAAAGGATGCTATTTATAGTATATTTTGGATTGGTCTTAAAATAAAAAACGCCTTAAATGATGAATTTAAGGCGTTTTTAAATTGCTTGATATGCTATCAGCGGAGAGCTAGGGATTCGAACCCCAGGACCTGTTACAGTCAACAGTTTTCAAGACTGCCGCAATCGACCACTCTGCCAGCTCTCCGGGGACAAAAGTACAAATCCGGGGCGAATTGCCAAACCCGATGTTAACTTTTTTTAAATTAATTGTAATGGTTTGACAGTCATTGCCTTATTAGGGTTTCTGCTCCGTTTTCCGGGTGCGGAAAGTATTAAACCGGGGTTTTACGATGCGGATGGTGCGCTTGGAAAGGTCAACACTTGCGTTTAATTCAAAGCCGATGAGTAAAATAAGCGAGTTAAGGTAAAGATAAATCATCACTACGATAAGTGTACCAATGGTGCCGTATACTTTATTGTATGACGAAAAGTTGTTGGTGTAGTAAGTAAACCCGATTGAGGTTACTATAGCCAGCGAAGTAGCCAGTATCGAGCCCGGGTTAATAAATTTCCATTTCTGTTTATTAGACGGGCCGTATCGGTACAGGATGCAAACGCTTACAAAAAATATCACCAGGATAATGAGCCATTTAGTTAAAGCGATAAGGTATGACCAAAAATGTGCCTCGCTCCCAAACTGGTCTTTAATAAATTCAATGACCGTTTGCCCGGCTATCATGATAACGATAGCGATTAGCAGGGCGATGCTTATAGTAACCGTTAGGATAAGTGCTATGAGTCGCCTTTTTAGCCATGTACGCGTCTCTAATATTAAAGACGACTTGTTGAACGCCTGCATAAGGTTACTTACTCCATTTGTCGCAAAATACAGGGCCGTTATAAAACCGAAGGAAAGTAATTTACCGTTTTGGATCTTTACAATTCCTACAATGGTCGACTTAAAGGCATCGTAAGCATTGGTTGGCATGATCAGTCCAAATAAGCTCAATAAATCATCCTGAAAATGATTGATGGGTATGTAAGCGATCAGGGTAAATAAGAAGATTATTGCCGGGAATAAGGCAAGCATAAAGTTATATGCCAGTGCTGCCGCGCGGTTAGTTAACGACGTTTTTTGGATCTCCTCTATAAAGAACACTACCACCGTATATAGTGGCAACGGACGGAAGCCGGGGATGTAGACAGCTTTAGCCCAATCTGTTATATATTGGTAAAATTTAAAGCGGTTGAGGATGCGGTGAGCCCATTTCATTACCGCAAATTACTCAAAAAAAGGCATCAGTTTGTCAATAAATTCTTGTGGGGGTAAACAGGGCCGGTTAGTTTTCATATTGATAAAAGCTAACAGTGTTTCGCCGATGTGTATCAATTCTTCCTGCTCGTTATAAAGGTCATACTTAAAATGGATCTTAACGCCGGGCATTTTGGCCATGGTTACATTGATAGTGATCTCTTCATCGTACCGTGCGGGTTTCAGATATTTGCAATGCATCTCTAAAACCGGCATCATAATACCTGAGGCTTCCATCCCGGCGTAAGTAAGGCCAAGGCTCCGCAGCATCTCCACACGGCCCACCTCAAAAAATTCGGCGTAGTTACCGTAGTACATGTACCCCATCTGGTCGGTTTCGCCGTAGCGCACCCTCAATTTAGTGGAATGGGTAAACATTAGCGTTTAATGTTTCTATCATTTAAAGCCTGTTGCCATTTACGGGCGTTTACTTTATGCTCGGCCTCGTTGATTGCGAAGTTGTGGTAGCCTGAAAAATCTTCTTTAGCGCACATGTAAATGTATTCGCTCTTTTTAGGGTCAAGCACTGCCTTAATTGCATTTACAGATGGCATCATCACCGGGCCCGGAGGCAGGCCTTTGTATAAATAGGTATTATATGGTGAATCTTTCACCAGGTATTTATTAAGCACCCGTTTGATAGTAAAGTCATTCATAGCAAAAATAACGGTAGGGTCGCTTTGCAGCTTCATCCCTTTTTGGAGCCGATTGAGGTATAACCCGGCAATAGCAGGCATTTCGTCATCATGCAAAGCTTCCGCGTCGACTATCGAGGCTAAAACGGATACTTCCTGCGGGTTTAAGTTTAAAGCTGCCGCTTTTTGCTTACGTTCTGCCGTCCAGAATTTTTCATAGTTGGCATACATCCGCTTAAAGAATTTCTCGGGCGTGGTGTTCCAGTAAAACTGGTAGGAGTTAGGGATGATGATCGTATAAATATTATCGCGGGTAAAACCATACTGCTCCGCAAATTTAGCCGAGTCGAGGTATTTGATAAACGACACGGAATCGGGCTCTAATTTTTTTGATACGAAACCGGCGAATTGCTCCTTCAACCTTAAATTATGAAAAGCCACCGTTACAGGCTCCTGCGTGCCCGATTTTAGCATATTGATTAGGCTACGGTTGCTGATGCCCGCCTTTAGACGGTACTTACCCGGTTTTACATGGGTAATGTATTTCATATTATGCGCGGCCCACATAAAGGTGGTGGTATCTTTAACTATGCCCTGCTCGCGAATGGTTTTGTACACTTCGTCAAAGGTGGCATCGGTGTGGATGTACAGATACCCCTGCTTATCAGTAACATTAGGGCCAAATAAGCGCAGATAATAAAATATACCGGTACCGGCAAGGGCCAACACTACGATAACGACCAGTGCGATAATAAATTTCTTGAAGGTTCCTGATGACGAATTTTGGGATGTCATATCAATTGGGGAAAGTTGTGTTTACTTTTTAATTTTATGCAGAGCCTTTAACCCGCCGGTTAGGTTAAGCACATGGTTGTAACCGTTTTGACTGAGTATGTTTACAGCTGCTTCACTTCGGATGCCTGCACTGCAAATAACGATTATCTCGTCCTTTTTGTTGTACCGAAGCGTGGTTAAGTTATCGGCCAGCTTTGCCACGGGAATATTTTGACCACCAATATTAAAAGTATGGTATTCAATTACCTCTCTAACATCAAGCAGGTTAAAAATTTCGCCGTTGCCCATCCGCCGCTGTAATTCTGCTGCACTAATTTGGAACATTTGGTGCTTTGCCTTGTGAAACGGTAAGGTTTATACGGGTGCCTATACTGGTTTTGCTGGTGCTATCACTCTTCATCGGCGACTGCGAAACCACCGTGACGTTGGTGCTATCGGTTATGCTGCCTTCATAAGTTATAGTGCCTATAGTTAAGCCTGCACCTTTAATAGAAAATTTGGCGGCATCCAGGTCAAGGTTGATCAGCTCGGGGATATCAACTTCGCTTGCGCCTTCACCGTTACCCAAAACCAGGTCAAGCCGCGAGCCCTTTGGTAACTTAGTGCCCGGCTTAATTACCTGCCCGTTAAAGCGTACCTCTAAAATGCGGTCGCGGGCTATGTCGCTTCGGTAGGTGGTGTCGCCAATTTTTAAGCCGTAGTTGGATAGGGTAGCCACCGCTTCGCGATATATGCTTTGCTCGGTTATCAGATCGGGCAGGGATACGTTTGGTGCCAATTGCGTTACCATGGTTAAGTATATGGTACGGCCTTCTTTTACATTAGTGCCGGCATCAGGGTCTTGCTCTACAACAGTGCCTGGGGCTTCATCTGGTACATAAACACTGTCAATTTTAATGTTAAAACCCTGTTCTTTTAAAGTAGCCAGGGCCCGGTCAATATTTTGTCCTTTAAGTTTTGGAACCGGGATGCCCTCACCATGGCGGGTGTAATAACCCAGGCTAAAAAAGGCGATCAATACCACGCCGATAACGGAAGCGATAACCAATAAAATGGTGTTTCTGAATTGCCTTGTTTTTAAATAAGCCCCTAAATTACTCATACCGATAGATCAAAAAATTACAACCAAACATAGGGAATAATTTCGGATTTCAGATTTTCGATTTCGGATTTACCGTTTAGATAGACTGTTTACCGGGGGCTTATCAATTAAACGATGCCCGGAATTCAAGTGGCGATAATTCGGTTTTTGTTTTGAATAATTTACTGAACGACTGTGGGTGTTCAAACCCTAACTGATAAGCTATTTCGCTTACAGAAAGGGCAGTAGTAGAAAGCTTTTGCTTTGCCTTTTCGATAAGGTAATTATGGATGTGCTGCTGCGTACTTTGGCCGGTCAGGGTTTTAAGTGAGCCGCTTAGGTAATTTGGCGATACATTTAATGCGTTAGCAATATGTTGAACGCTGGGTATGCCTTTTTCCATCAGGCTATCATTTTCAAAATAATCTTTTAGGATAGTTTCCAACCTGTCGAGCAGTTGGTGGTTGGAAATTTTGCGGGTGATGAATTGCCGGTGGTAAAACCGGTCCGAGTAGTTGAGCAGGAGCTCTATTTGCGCGATGATAATGTCCTGACTAAATTGATCTATGTTAGCATGATATTCGCTGTGGATGTTTTGCATAATGCCGTCAACAATGGTTTCTTCCTTGTCTGACAGGAACAGCGCCTCGTTTACGGAATAATCAAAATATTCATAGTTTTTTACGGTTTTGGCTAAGGCCGTATTCCATAAAAAATCGGGATGGAACAGCAGCATCCACCCCGATTGATTTATTTGCGTTTTGCGGTCAACCTCCAGCCTTAAAACCTGGCCGGGCGCCATAAAGAACATCGTGCCTTCATCAAAATCATATTGCTGCTGCCCATACTTCATCTTTACATTGAAGTTTTTTTTCATAGCAATAGAGTAAAAATCCTTTATCACAGTCACTTCTCCGGCGGGCATTTCATTAACGTCCTTCAAATTGATTACGCTCACCAATGGGTGCTCCGGCTTGGGCAAACCCCTGAACTGATGAAATTCGCTGATCGTTTTAATGCGGAAAGGAGGTGTGGCAGCCATATGACAAAGTACTTATTTTTGATAATAAACAGTGGCAAATTCTTTTGCAAAATCTGCAAGCTTTACCTTACCCATAACAGCAGGTTTGTTGCGGTTATAATCTTCGGCCAGTAAACCATTGTAAAGGCTGCCGTACATTTCAACCAACCCAGCAGCAATACGTTCATTCATTCCCACGGCTATCAGGCCATTAAGCACTTCGTCGCTGCTTACCAAAACCCATTTCAAGTCGGGCAGGCCAATTGCAGCCCCCAACGTTTTTGCTGTTTCATTACCACTAAGTTCCTCGCTGGCTACATAACGTACGTTGCGACCGGGACGGGCGGCCTCCAGTTCTTCAAAAATAGCCTGTGCAATGTCGGTTGGAGATACCCATGGAATAATGCTTTCCGCACCGTAATTCTGGGCGATTACACCGTTTGCTTTGATCGCATAAATGTAAGGTAGTAAATTGTAGTAGAAAGATGTAGGGCGCATGTGCACAATGTTAATCTCCGCAGGTAGTTTATTCAGGATCTGTTCTACATCATGAGCACCGATCAGGATGCCTGATCCCTGCTCAAGATGTGCGCCGATCGTGCTCAGGTTCACCACTTGTTTAACGCCCGACGCTGCGATGGCCGTTGCGTAGTTGTGACCAATGGTGTGGTAATGGGCCGGTAGATCCAGTTCCTGGTCAAAGTAATCCGCCGGTGGTACCATGGTGTAAACCGCATCTGCGCCGGTAAACGTGGCGGTTAAAAAATCAGGATTGTTTAATGAGCCAATGGCGGCTGTTGCACCTATGACTTCAATTTCTTGTTGTTTATCGGGGTTGCTGGTAATAACCGTTACGGTGTGGCCGTTTTGCAGCAACTGTTCGGTCAGCGGTTTACTAATGTGTCCTAATGAACCTGTTACGATGATCTTCATATTGTTTTGTTTTGATATTACAAAGGTGCAACGATGCAAACAAGCGGAAGTATCCAAATCTACTATTGTTGTAGCCTAAATGAAGTATATCGGTATTTAGATAATGTTTGTTGCAAACGCTCCCCCGAAACCAAAAAAAACTATCTTTGAACACTATGGAACCTATCAACGTAGCCCTTTTGGCCGGAGGCTTTTCCGGCGAGTATGAAGTATCTATCAACAGTGCCAAGAACATTGCTGCTAACTTAGATGCAGGTAAATATAAAGTGTACACTATCCTTATTAACCGTGATGCCTGGATCTATGAAGCTATAAGCGGAACTGTTAACGTAGATAAAAACGATTTCAGCATAACCGTAAACGGCAAAAAAATCAAGTTTGATTTTGCATTTATTACGGTGCATGGCACTCCCGGCGAGGATGGTAAACTGCAGAGCTACCTTGACCTGATAGGAATTCCCTACAACACCTGCGATGCTACTACATCGGCCATTACCATGAACAAAGCTTACACCAAAACTTTGGTACATGGCATCCATGGGTTAAACACGGCCAAATCTATCCAGTTGCATCAAAAGGACAGGCACGATACGGCCACCATCGCCTCAACTCTAAAATTCCCGCTGTTTATTAAGCCTAATAACGGTGGCAGCAGCGTAGGGATGAGTAAGGTTTATAACGTAGGCGGTTTGCAGGAAGCTATCGATAAGGCTTTTCACGAAGACCCGCAGATCTTGATAGAGGAATTTATCAAAGGGCGCGAGTTTAGCATTGGTATTGTCCGTTTAAACGGCCATATCAAAGTATTGCCAGCTACTGAGATACTAACTACTAAAGATTTTTTTGACTACGAAGCCAAATATACTACCGGCGTAACCAATGAAGTTACCCCGGCTGATCTGCCCGAAACCAAGAGCCAGGAGATTGCCGAAATAGTGACCCAGGTTTATCTCCGCTTAAATTGCCGAGGTATGGTGCGGGTTGATTTTATTTTGCTGGAAGGTACGCAGGAGTTTTATTTTATAGAGATCAATACCACGCCCGGACAATCGGCCAATAGCCTGATACCGCAACAGGTAAGGGCGATGGGCATGAGCGTATCTGACTTTTACGGGCAGATCATTGAAGGTACGCGGTAAAGCTATTTTATTACTATAATCGATGACCGAGAATCCGGCACCTAAAAAATGGTTTTCCAAAAGTAACATCGGCAACGTGTTGTTTTTCGCTGCTATACTCACTATACTTTTTGTGCCGGGTGCGCGGTCGTTGGTTACCCGCGGTTTAATGGCTGTAGGCTTCTTTCAGCCTAAAACAGAACAAGCTGTAAAATTAACAGCCGTGCCGGATGTAGCTTTTAACGATGCGACAGGCAGATCTGTTAACCTGTCATCATTAAAGGGTAAAGTAGTATTCATTAACTTTTGGGCTACCTGGTGCCCGCCATGTTTGGCCGAGCTGCCGTCTATCGATGCGCTTCATCAAAAGTTATCTGCCAATCCCGGAATTGTATTTTTGATGGTTGACGTCGATAATCAACTAAATAAATCAATGCCTTTCATTAAAGACCACGGGTATAATTTACCGGTGTACGGTGTGGCAAGCGATATCCCGTCAGAGCTGGTGGGCCAATCGATCCCTACAACCGTTGTAATCGATAAAAAAGGAGAGATGGTTTTCCATCACGAAGGAGTGGCCGATTACAGCGGCGACAAGTTTGAGCAGTATTTGCTGAAGCTGGAAAGCCAATAGCCCATTGTCAATCCCGCGGCATATTGCCGGCTGCATCTGAAATAGTAAACTAATCCGGTTATAAATTGTCTACATTTATGTAATCAACCTTTAACCTTATAAATATTCTTGTTACCGGCATAATGGTGGGATCCGTTTGGCAGCGCCTCTTAGCATTTTAAAATATTTGTTATGAAAATGATAAGTAAGTTAGAGGATTGGGGCGACAGGCACCACCCTAAATTAGTAGATGTAATACGAATAGTTTTAGGCGCGTTCCTGCTTTTTAAGGGCTACCTCTTCTTCCACAATATGCCTTTCCTGCGCGACCTGATCATTGATGCAAAGCTTGTCGATCTGTCGACAGATACGATAACAGCTCTGCTTTATTATGTAACGTATGCGCACATGGTAGGAGGGACGCTCATACTTTTTGGATTGGTAACCCGGTTGGCTTCGCTTATCCAAATTCCGATAGTGGTGGCCGCAGTATTTGTGGTGAACATCCCAAACAAGGCCGTAAATTCCGAGTTGTGGCTGTCTGTTGTAGTGCTCACTTTATTACTGCTTTTTGTTATAATAGGTTCAGGGCCAATATCTTTAGATAAACTTTTAACAAATGATGAAAAAAATACTTCGTTAAGATAAAAGATTTAACTAAAGTAAAAAGGGCCTCATTATCAAGGAAATGGCTTTTTTCCCTGTTGTTAACAAAAGTGGAAACTGGCTGTTAATAAATTGACAGTGAGTTTTTTACAATTGGTTTGGTTTTTGAAAAGGGAAAGTTGTAACGCATTAAACTGTTACGTAACGGTTATCCAAAACAAAAAGGCCACATCATGAATGCTTCAAAAAATATCGCCCGTAAGTTAAGTAACGCACTTACTCTTAGGGTTATCGAGCTACACAGCAAAGGTTACACAGACGATTACATGCCAACGGCAGATCACAAATTACAATGTATACAGGATAGTTTGGATTTCGCGGTTGAAGACCTGGATATCCAAATTATCGATCAGCAATTTGACCAGCTGAGCAAGAGCTATAAATATATTCATACCATTGAAACGATCAACGGCAGCAAAGGCCTGATGATCACCGATTTTATTTGTACTAAAGGGTTCTTGATGAACTAAAGGCGATTGCGTTATTGAGTTATAAAAACCGCAGTAGAGTCTATAATTTGAGGATCACTCTGTGCTACAAGTTCAATCTGGTTTTCAAATGATTTGATATCGCTTGGCGATACGGCGTTATACGTGAACCTTCCGTTACTCATCCGACTCCAACGAAAAAAACTTATGTATTTAATTAGCTTGCTTTTGTCAAGAAAATAATAATAAACTTTCAAACAGAAGATGGATTGATTCCTCTCAAAAACCTTTTTTGGTAATGTTATCTCGGGCTGAGAAACTAAATCGCCAATTAAATCAGAAGGACCAAGCGTATAATCGTATTTAAAAAATGCTTTCGCCTTGTCGTACGCAAGCAATTCCATATTATCTATCGATACCGGCGTTTTGCCAAAGTTCATTAGTTGAAATCTAACTTCCACACTACTATTTTTGTATCTCGCATCGACATCGGCGATGAAAAACCTTGGCTTGTCAATAAACTCCTGCTGCAAATTTGTGTGAATCGATGCTCTAAATGCTTGATATGAGAAGAACAATGTAATAGAAATAGAAAGCACAGTCAACCAAAGTTGAATGTTAGTTAAATGTATTAGTCGATCTTTATTTCTCAATGTTTAATTTTGTTATTATATCTGGTAGTGCTCGATAACATCATTAGGTACTTTAGCTCCGCGGCCGTTGGCCATGTCTATCATCACGTAATCGAAGTAGCCGTCGCAGCATACCTTTTTGGTGGCTTTATTAGTTATAGTGAAACTTACCCGGCAGCCCTTGTCATTAATGCTGTCGATGCCGGTTCGCACTAAAAAGTAATCGCCCATTACCAGGGCGCGTTTATAGTCCATATAAACAGCGCGCACCACCCAGCCAAAACCACGTTTCATAAACTCTTCCATGGCCATGCCATAACAGGTATCCATTTGTTCGTAACGCGCGGCAAGCACGTAATCAAAATACTTACTGTTGTGAACGTGCTGAAACATGTCGATATCATCGGGGCGCACCCGGTGCTCGGTTTCGAAAGTGGAGTAACTCATTAAGTCAAAAATAGAAAGTTAAAAGTAAAACGGAAATAAACCTTTGATTGTTTTATCGCTGATATTGCGTTAAGGATAGTATCGGATACCGGCCCATGGCTAAAGCCTGTGTAGTATAAGCAGACAGCCCCGGCCGCAGGCAATGCCATTAACATAATGCGATTAAAACATCAATTCTGACAATTCCTTTAAGGACCAACCCGACGACCTACTATCCGCTTACGACCAATTTTATTTCTCATTTTTAATTTTGATTTAAAACCTTATCTTTGCGCCACAATTAATCAAATTATTTACACTTTAATATTATTCACGTAATGTATTTAAGTAAAGAAGCAAAGGCAGAGATCTTTGCAAAACACGGTAAAAGCGAATCTGATACCGGTACAACAGAAGGACAGGTAGCATTATTCACTTACCGTATCGCACATTTAACGGGTCACCTGAAAAAGAACAAACATGATTTTTCAACCCAGTTATCACTGCAAAAGTTAGTAGGTAAACGCCGCGGTTTGTTGGCTTACTTATTCAAAAAAGATATTAACAGGTACCGTGCTATCATCAAAGCGTTAGCGCTTAGGGATATCATCAAATAACCTTACTGAATACTCTTTAAAAAGCCGTCCGCATTTTGCCAGACGGCTTTTTTACATTTGAAACAATATACACACACATAAAAAAACCGATGCGCTCCGAAAGATGAAAAGCGCATCACAAAACAAAAAAGATGAGTTTAAACGTAATTAAAAAGGTAATCGATTTAGGTGACGGCCGCACCATTGAGATCGAAACCGGTAAGTTGGCCAAACAAGCCGATGGTTCTGTAGTAATAAAAATGGGTGATACCATGTTATTAGCTACTGTAGTATCATCGCAGGAAGCAAAAGAAGGAATTGACTTTTTACCGCTTTCTGTAGATTATCAAGAAAAATATGCTTCTACCGGCCGTATTCCCGGTGGGTTTTTACGCCGCGAGGCCCGTTTGTCAGACTATGAGGTTTTGATCTCCCGTTTGGTTGACCGTGCATTGCGCCCAATGTTCCCTGAAGATTATCACGCTGATACCCAGGTAATGATCTCTTTAATATCTGCAGATAAAGATATTATGCCTGATTGCCTTGCAGGTTTAGCTGCATCAGCCGCTTTAGCTTGTTCAGATATTCCTTTTAATGGTCCTATATCTGAAGTACGTGTAGCTAAGGTTGACGGTCAGTTAGTTATTAACCCAACTTTAACCCAGCTTAAAACAGCAACTTTAGAATTCATTGTTGCAGGTAGCGAGCATGACATCAACATGGTGGAAGGCGAGAGTGCCGAGATCCAGGAAGAAGAATTGGTTGAAGCCATTAAATTTGCACATATTGCTATTAAGGTACAGTGTTTAGCTCAAAAGGAGTTAACTGCTGAATTGAATAAGACTGTTAAACGTGTTTACAATCACGAGCACAGTAACGAAGAGCTTAAAAAAGCTATATACGCAGCCACTTACGATCAGGTTTATGCTATTGCAGGTGCTGCATCCGGCAAAGATGAGCGTGGTGCTAAATTCAAAGAAGTTAGAGATGCATACATCGCAACTTTAGGTGAAATTGATGATATCACTAAATCATTAGCTAAAAAATACTATCACGATGTTGAGTACGATGCTATCCGTAACCTTGTATTAGACGAAGGCAAACGTTTAGATGGCCGTACAACTACACAGATCCGCCCGATATGGAGCGAAGTTGGTTATTTACCATCTGCTCACGGTTCTGCTGTATTTACCCGTGGCGAAACGCAGGCATTAACCACAGTTACCTTAGGCGCTAAGGATGATGAGCAAATGATTGATGGTGCGTTCATTAACGGTTATCAAAAATTCCTATTGCACTACAATTTCCCTGGTTTCTCAACCGGCGAAGTTCGTCCTAACAGGGGTGCCGGCCGTCGCGAGATTGGTCATGGTAACTTAGCAATGCGTTCATTAAAACGTGTTTTACCTGCCGAGGATGAAAATCCTTACACTATCCGTATCGTTTCTGATATTTTAGAATCTAACGGTTCATCATCAATGGCTACGGTTTGTGCCGGTACATTAGCTTTGATGGATGCAGGTATCAAAATCAGTAACCCGGTATCAGGTATTGCTATGGGTTTGATCACTAATGAAATGGGTACTAAATACGCTATCCTTTCTGATATTTTGGGTGATGAAGATCACTTGGGTGATATGGACTTTAAAGTTACTGGTACTAAAAACGGTATCGTTGCTGTACAGATGGACTTGAAGATAAACGGTTTATCTTACGAAGTTTTAACTAACGCGTTAAACCAGGCTAAAGATGGTCGTTTACATATCTTAGGCGAAATGGCTAAGACCATGACTGCACCACGTGAGGACTACAAACCACACGCTCCGCGTATCGTGATGATCAAAATTGATAAAGAATTCATTGGAGCAGTTATTGGCCCCGGTGGCAAGATCATTCAGGAGATGCAACGCGAAACAGGTGCTACCATCTCTATCGAAGAAAAAGACGGTCAGGGTATCGTTCAGATCTTTGGTGATAATAAAGATGCTATCGACCAGGCATTGAGCCGCATCCGCGCCATTGCTTCTAAACCAGAAGTTGGCGAAATATACGAAGGTAAAGTGAAATCAATTATGCCGTTTGGTGCATTTGTTGAGATCATGCCGGGTAAAGATGGTTTGCTGCACATATCAGAAATTGATCACCGCAGAATTGAAACTATGGATGGTATATTTAACGTTGGCGACGAAGTACGCGTTAAGTTACTCGATGTTGACAAGCAAGGCAAACTAAAACTTTCGCGTAAAGTTTTGTTGCCTCGCCCGGACAGCAACAAACCAGCTGAGAATAATTAATCGGTTGTAAATGTTTAAATAGCAAAACCCTCTAAAAGAGGGTTTTGCTATTTAAACTATATTTTTTTCAGAAAAGTAAAACAAAATCAAAGGTGTGCTGGTATGGTATAGTTAAGTGTAACTATAGAGCATACATTCTAAAGCCGGTCAGATATTGCAAATGACATCTACTTCTACTAATGATCCTTTAGATTTTTTGAACAATAGCCCAGGCCTGCCGGGTGGCCAGCAGGCTGACCTGATACAAAAGCTATTGTACGAAATTATAAGGGTTAAAGAATTGATCACCTATTACGACTCTATCCCCAACGGAGCAGGTCAGCTCGGCTCGTCTATACTTAACGAACTGGTTACCGAAGCCTATAACTCTCTTGTGAATTATGATACTGTTTTAATGAAAAAGTATTACGATTTGTTGCTTAACTGCGATTAAGTTATCGTTTAGTAAATTGTGATTTAGCAACTTGTTGAATAATTGTTTTTCACTACTCACTACTCACTACTCACTACTCACTACTCAACCCAAAAACTTTTTCTCTTAATTCCTGCGAAATTTCGTCGGTAACTTTAAAGATATCATCTGCCACCGTGCCGTTATTGATAATGATCTTGGCGCAGCGTTCGCGGTGTGGCAGCAAGTACTCTTTATAAGCCGGTACCACGTGGTTTACCCATTTGTAGTATGCGTCTTCGTTTGAGTAGCCACGTTCGGCCAGGTCGCGTTTTAGGCGGCGTTGCAGGGCGATGTCTTCATCAGCTTCGATGAAGATGGTCATGTCAAGGTCATTCGCTATTTTTTGGAAGTGGAGGATGAACAGGCCTTCCACAATAATTATAGGTGCAGGCTTTATCTCCAGTATTTTCGGAATAATATTAGGATTATTAAAGGTATACTCCTTTTGATAAACGGTTTCCCAACGCATCAGTTTGCTAATGTCGCTTTCAAAAAGATCGGCGTCGATCGTGCTCGGAAGATCAAAGTTGTAGAACTTATTTTCTTCTTTGGTCATGTTATGCGCCACCGGGATATAATAGTCGTCTTGAGATACCAGGCAAACCTCTGCCTCAGTAAAGTGCGCCAAAAAGCTTTTTAAAAAAAAGGTCTTGCCAGATCCGCTTCCACCGGCAACACCAATCACATAAGGTTTATTCATTCGGAGTACCGTAGCTAATATTTACATGAAAACGTTTGTCTAACGCGCCTAATGCCTGTGCAACGTTTTTTGTCACTACAATTATAGCATCTTTATTTGATTGATTATCTGCAAAGCGGCCAACCACCTTTGCAAAGGTAGTTTTATTGTTCATGGGATTGGTTATGCGCATCACTGTGCCAATAGGGGCGGTACGGTGCAAAACAAGTGTTTTGTTAGGGTCAAGGCTGGTATCGTCTATCCAGGTAGCAACACCTTTTTCATTCTTTTCAAACAATCCATATTTACTAACTGGAATATGGCGGCCAAGGCTGTCTGGAGATACGTAGGTCGAATCCCGCTTAACCATGGTACTATCAATTGCAGCGACAGGGGTCGTTGGAGTAGGTGCAGGTACACCGCTGCGTACCTGTAATACCTGGCCGGGTACAATGGTCGATGTCAGTTTGTTTATAGTAGTGATATCTTCTACCGTAGTGCCAAAACGTTTAGCTATAGAGTAAAGCGTTTCTCCCTGCGACACCTTATACTGTTGAACGGTAATACCGCCTGCATTACTATTAGCAACCTCTTGCGCAGTTTTCTGCTCCACAGGCTTTTGCGCGGGCGGCGTAACCGTTACAGGTTGCTGTGCAACGGGTTTGGTTGGTACAGGCGCTTGCTGTACCGGTGGGGTAGCCGGTTTAGTTGGAGGTACTTGTGCAGGGTTGGTGGTATTCTCAACTATGGACCGTTCGGTTGGCACTTTAATAATAGCACCTATGGCCATCTTAGCGCCCTTGTTAAAATCAATGATCACCTTTGGGCTTACACCGTATTTACGACCGATAGAATAATAATTGTCTTTTGGGTCAAGCTTATGCAGAATTACTTTTTTTCCGTTAAGGTTCTCAACACCTATAGAATCTACAACAACGTTTGCATAAATAGAGGAGGATAAGGCGAGCAATATTGTAGATAATAACAGTATTTTAAATTTCATAATAACTTATTAATCAGTAATTTATAGGTTTAAAACCTTTATTTCGGCTTTGTTTTTAATGTATATCAAAGCATTTTTATGTAATACAAACGCCTCAGGTTGCAGTTTTTGTATATCGGTATTCAATAAATCCCGGTAAACAATATTGGTGCCCTGCATAATCAACAGGTGATGTTGCAATACCCCTTTTTTTTGCGTGTGCAAAGATACAATTCTGTAATTATTGTGGTTATGGTAATGTACCATATTTCCGAAGGCATTGGCAGGGACTATTCCGGCGGGCATCTGATCTGCAGTTGTTATACCGGGTATGACTATATTATTTGGTAATGGTTTATCCTGTAACACGTCAAAAGGGCGTTTCACATCGCCAGTGTGGATATCCAAAAGCAATAACTTTTTATTTTGAAACGCAGTTTGATAAATCACAGGGCCGTTAATGCTCATGTGGTCAAAGGCAATGGCATAGTTGCTCCATATATTTGCAGATGTTGTTGCGTTGATAGCAATTACGCCCTGATGTTCAGGACCTGTATCATTCTTGTAATGATGCAACAGCAAAACATTATTATAAACAGCCTCGATACCGGTAAGCCACCTTTCCTGTGTTTTATAGCCCGTGAAATGGATATTGCCAGTTTGCAGACCAATAGCGGTGAAGGTTGTTAATTTATCCTGCACATTGCGAACTTCGGCCATCAGTGTGCTGTTCAATTCATCGATCTCCAGGCGCCAAATGGTTCCGTTTAAACTGTGCGAAATAAATGGTTGCAGCATTGTCATAAAGTGTGCAAATATGGGGTATTAATATTAAAAGTAATTAGGTTTGATGAACAATGCTCGGCAAACGGTGTTATCACAAAAAACAATACATACATCATGGACGCAAAAGAAATTAGCTTAGAAGAAGTAAAAGTAAAACCGGTTGTAGATCACCTGAATGATCTGTTGGCCAACTACCATATCCATTACCAAAAACTACGGGGCTGTCACTGGAATGTGAAAGGTAAAAGCTTTTTTACGCTGCACGTAAAATTCGAAGAATTATATACCGTGGCACTTACCACAATTGATGAGTTGGCAGAACGCATACTTACTTTGGGCAAGCCGCCATACAGTACGTTTAACGATTATATAACCGAATCTACCCTTAAGGAGATCCAAACTATTGGACTAAAAGATACCGACATGGTTAGGGCACTGATAGAAGACATGGCTGCTTTAATTGAAATGGAGCGGGCAATATTGGATATTACTGCCGATGCCGGCGACGATGGTACTAATGATATGGTGAACCGCTTTATGCAGTTTAAAGAAAAAAATACCTGGATGCTGCGGTCTTTTGTTAATGAAGATTAATTGATTTCGAAGTTTTGATTCATTAAATACACTTTAACATAAAGTAAAAAAAGGCGATGAGTTATTCATCGCCTTTTTTATTGAGTAAGATTATGTCGCAAATCTTACGATCAAATCCTAAAAACGGTATCCGAAAGTCAAATAACCGTTATTTGTTGCCCTATTCAAAAAAGCACCGGGGCTGGTTGCTCCAATATCATAAGGGAATACGGTTTGATTCCCGGTTACATGCGTGTAGGTAGCATCAACATAATAAGCACCTAAACGTAAACCAATACCACCACTTGCAGTTTTGATATCGCTGCCGTTGTTTTTGCGGGCATCACCTTGTATGCCATAACCGCCGCGTAATAAAAACACACTGGTTAAACGTGCTTCAGCACCAATATGGGCATTCACGGTAGATCTGTATAGATTTTTTATATCCGCATTATCGCCATTAGCGTTAAAATCTGAATTGCTGCTAATATGTGCGCTGCTATAATCAACATACTCTACATCGCCACTGATGAAACCAAATTGTTTAATAAATATAGCTGCGCCCCCTGCAACCTTAAGCGGCGTGCGGAAATTATAATTTAAAGTATAATTCTGCGGGCCATCACTATAACTGCCATTGTTGGTGATATTAGTAGCCAAACCTTCGCTGTACGTATCATCTACATTATAGAAGGTAGGTGATGTAATAGTTGCGCCTAAACGCACAGCTTCAACAGGTTTGTAGATCAAGCCCAACCTTGCTGCGAAGCCTGTACCTCTTGTAATTTGGTCTTGAGAGTATGCCGAACTGTAAGGACGATTAACAGCACCGGCTGTTTCTAAAATCGATGCCGTGCCATCTTCGTAAAACGTGCTTGACGAGTTGTAACGCAAATTGGTAAAACTTACACCTAAACCAATATAAAACTTATTGCTGTAGTTTGCACCCATTGAAAAGTCGACTGCCGATTGGCCACCCGTACGGCTGGTAAAGCTTTCCTGGTTTACACCACCAACGGTATTGCTTTGATAAGTTGGGTTAGCAACGCCATAAAGATCTATCAGGTTTTGGCCATAAGCCCAACCCGCTAAACCATTACTCACACCGAATGAATTAGCCTGATTGGCATAATAATTATTAATATTATTATTTGTGTTAGCACCGCCGTAATGGATGTTTTCGGCAAAATCGTTAGTACGGTTGTAAGCCGCGCCATAGTTAACACTTAACCACCCTTTATCTTTATCCGCACCGCGCGGCTTAACTAATTGATTATAAATTACAAATGCTGCGTGATTAACATTGCCCGAGTTTTTAGTATCAGTAATTGTTTGACCCTGGTAAGTGGCCTTAACTTTAGATCCGTTAAATTCTGGCGTGAGGCTTAATTCAGATTTGGTAAAAAAGCCCAGGCCAGCGGGGTTGCCGCTAACCGAACTTAAGTCGCCACCTACAGCCGTGCCTGCATTACCGATAGCCTTGATTCGTGCGGTAGAGCCCGTTTGCCCGCCCGAAAAACGGATAACGTCTTGCGAGTATTGGGCAAAGCTATTTTTTGTAACTGCTACTATAGCAATTACAGTGAGTATATATTTTATTTTCATAATGATAGGTTGATGTTAAAATTAAGGTCGTACCGGTCTGCCACCACCACCGCCGCCTCCTCCGCTATAACCGCCGCCGCCGCCAGATGATGGTGGAGAGTACGATGGCTGAGATGGACGTTGCACACTCGTAGGCTCGGGCCGTGGTTGATTATATTGCGGACTGCTATTTCTAACAGGGCGCGTTGCCGTACCCTGCGAACCGCCATAGCTGTTGTAAGATGGCCTGCCGTTACCATAAGATGCCGGAGGACTGCCCGCACCAGCCCTTGCAGGCCGGCCAGAATAATAGCCGCTTGTACCAACAGCTGCTGCAGTACCACCGTACGCAGTACGGCCTACGCCAATTGTGCTGCCCGGGCTGCCGTTACCCCTGTTAGGGCGCGGCCCATAAGTGTTATTTGCAGATACAGGGCCCCAATAGCCTCCGCCGCCGATGCCACCATAACCGGTACCCCAGTAAGAGTATGGATATCCATAACCTCCGCCGTACCCGTAGCCACCATAACCGTAACCACCGTATCCATAGCCTAAGCCAAAACCAAGGCCATAGCCAAAACCACCGTATCCATAACCTAAGCCAAAGCCATATCCGCCGCCGTAACCCAAACCAAAGCCGCCACCGTAGTACGGGCTATAGGCGTAGTCATAATACCCGAACGGCGAGTAATAAGAAAAACGATTGATGCGGGATGCATAATCGTCATAGTAAAAATAATCTTCATCGTCGTTGGTGTCGTCCTGGGCATCCTGTCGATAAGCCTGTTGGCGGGCAACGTATTCAGGTTCTTCGGCTGCTGTTGCTTTTGAATAATATACATCATCACCGTTTTGGTTTGATGCCAGTTTGTTTACGGAGCAGGAACTCAGCAGCACGGCGCTGATCAAAATAATTCCTTTAATAAGGTTCCTTTTCATTTTTGTAAAGGTGTAAAAGTTCAAGGTTCAAATAAACGTATAAATTTATAAATTTGGCGGTTACTAAGTATTAATATAAAGTCAAATTCTATTCCAAAATAAAGTGTATGAGCAAAGGTGTTATCAGTAAAGACGAAGATTATTCGCAATGGTTTAACGACTTAATAATTAAATCTGACATGGCCGAGTATTCGCCGGTTAGAGGGTGTATGATCATTAAACCGTACGGCTATTCTATATGGGAAAAAATACAAGCCGTGCTCGATAAAATGTTCAAAGAAACGGGGCATCAAAATGCCTATTTCCCACTGCTCATTCCAAAATCCTTCTTCTCTAAAGAAGCCAGCCACGTAGAAGGCTTCGCTAAAGAATGTGCGGTTGTTACACATTACCGCCTCAAAAACGATGGCGAAGGTAATATTATTGTGGATGAAGACGCTAAATTAGAAGAAGAGCTGATTATCCGCCCAACTTCAGAAACGATTATCTGGAATACGTACCGCGGGTGGATACAAAGTTACCGCGATTTACCTATTTTGGTAAACCAGTGGGCCAACGTAATGCGCTGGGAAATGCGTACCCGTTTATTTTTGCGCACCAGCGAATTTTTATGGCAGGAGGGGCATACTGCTCACGCCACTGCCGAAGAAGCTGTAGCAGAAACTGAACAAATGTTAGATGTTTACGCCAACTTTGCCGAAAACTGGATGGCGCTGCCGGTAGTAAAAGGCCGTAAAACGGCTAACGAACGTTTCGCAGGTGCATTAGATACCTATTGTATTGAAGCGTTAATGCAGGACGGAAAGGCGCTGCAGGCCGGTACCTCGCACTTTTTGGGGCAGAACTTTGCAAAGGCCTTTGATGTTAAATTTACCACCAGGGATAATAAGCAGGATTTTGTTTGGGCAACCTCATGGGGCGTATCAACCCGTTTGATTGGTGCATTGATCATGGCACACTCGGATGATGCTGGGTTAGTACTGCCACCAAAACTGGCGCCTATCCAGGTTGTTGTTGTGCCTATTTACAAACATGAAGAGGAACTGGAGAACATCACCAAATTTGTTGATGCTTTAACCAAAGAGCTGCGTTCAAAAGACATCAGTATTAAATTTGATAAGCGTGATACCCACCGCCCCGGCGCAAAATTTGCCGAATATGAGTTGAAAGGTGTGCCTTTGCGCGTAGCCATAGGCAGCCGTGATATGCAAAACGGAACCGTTGAGTTGGCCCGCCGTGATACCAAAACCAAAGAAACTGTCAACCAGGAGGGACTCGCCGCGCACATAGAAGCCTTGCTGGAAGAAATCCAGGCGAATATCTACAAGAAGGCTTCAGATTTCCGCACGGAAAATACGACAGAAGTGGATACCTACGAAGAGTTTAAACGCATGTTGGATGAGCAGCCGGGTTTTATATCGGCCCATTGGGATGGCACGCCGGAAACAGAACAGCGGATAAAAGATGAGACTAAGGCAACAATCCGTTGCATACCTTTGGACAATAAACAGGAAGAAGGCAAATGCATCCTGACGGGTAAGCCGTCGACACAGAGAGTGCTATTTGCGAGAGCCTATTAATTTGGTGCGGGGTGCGAAGGAGTAGAGAGCGGTTTAATGCACTTCGTTCCCGCACTTCGCACTCCAATCATTTTACCAACATGAAATTCGGAACAAAAGCAATACACGCAGGGCAGGAGCCCGATCCAACTACAGGCGCTATCATGACGCCCATCTATCAAACCTCTACCTACTGGCAAAAATCGCCGGGTGATAATAAGGGTTATGAATACTCGCGCGGTACCAACCCAACCCGCAAGGCGCTGGAGGATTGTTTGGCCGCTTTGGAAAATGCAAAATACGGTTTGGCATTTTCGAGCGGCATGGGTGCTACGGATGCGGTTATGAAGTTACTGGCCCCTGGTGATGAAGTAATTACAGGAAACGACCTTTACGGAGGTTCGTACCGGATCTTTACCAAGATCTATGCTAATTATGGAATCAAGTTCCACTTTTTAGACCTAAGCAACCCAGATATCATTAACGAATATGTGAATGATAAAACCAAAATGATCTGGATAGAAACGCCTACCAACCCAACAATGCAAATTGTGGATATTGCGGCGGTTGGAAAGATCAGCAAAGCCAATAATCTGCTTTTTGTGGTTGATAATACCTTCGCATCACCTTACCTGCAAAACCCGATAGATATGGGTGCCGACGTAGTAATGCACTCGGTTACCAAATACATCGGCGGCCACAGCGATGTGGTGATGGGTGCCTTGATGCTGAACGATGAAGAGCTTTACAAAAAGCTTTGGTTCATTTATAACGCCTGCGGCGCTACTCCCGGGCCTATGGATAGCTTTTTAGTATTACGGGGTATTAAAACCCTGCACCTGCGTATGAAGGCGCATTGCGAAAACGGGCGTGCCGTTGCGGCGTTTTTGAAGGATCATCCACGGGTTGAGAAGATCTACTGGCCGGGTTTCCCTGATTCTAAAAATCATGAGGTTGCCAAAAAGCAAATGCGCGATTTTGGTGGTATGATCTCAATTGTTTTAAAAGATGCTTCGCTGGAAGATACCTACCGCATTGCTGGTTCATTTAAAGTATTCGCACTGGCCGAATCATTAGGTGGCGTAGAATCATTAATCAATCACCCCGTAAGCATGACACACGGCTCAATCCCCAAAGCCGAGCGTGATAAAGCGGGTGTGGTGGATAATTTGTTGCGCCTAAGCGTAGGGGTAGAGGATATAGAAGATCTATTAGAAGATTTAAAACAAGCGTTAGCGTAAAAACAAGATGTCAGAATCAGGAGTCAAGAAATAAGACGGCAGTTGGTCTTGATTCTTGACTCTTTTTTCTTTATTCTAACCTATGAACGATAATCTCAAAGCCTTCCTCGACGCCAAAGTTGCCCAATATAATCGCCCCGAGTTTATTGCCAACGATCCGATTGTAATCCCGCACCTGTTCGGCAAAAAACAAGATATTGAGATCATGGGTTTTTGGGCTGCGACATTGTCCTGGGGCCAAAGGGTTACCATCATCAACAAGTGTAAAGAGCTCATTACACTAATGGATGGGGCGCCTTATGACTTCATCATCAACCACCAGGAACCTGATCTGAGGAAACTGCTGCATTTTAAGCACCGTACTTTTAACGATATCGATACACTGTATTTTATTTCGTTTTTCAGGCAGCATTACGAGCGGTTTGATAGTTTGGAAGAGGCCTTCAATCCTCTAAATAAATTTGTCATTCTGAACGATAATAAAGAATCTAATAGCGAATACGCCCTTCGACAAGCTCAGGGTGACAAATCAATTGGGGCTGAAGCGGCTCTAAATCATTTCCGCTCTTATTTTATCTCCCTGCCCGACTTTCCGAACCGGACAAAAAAGCATGTGTCGTCGCCATTACAAAAATCAACCTGCAAACGGCTGAATATGTTTCTGCGTTGGATGGTAAGGAAGGACAATCAAGGCGTAGATTTCGGCATCTGGAACAAACTCAGACCTGCCGACCTGATTTGTCCCTGCGATTTGCATGTTGACCGTGTAGCCCGTCACCTTAAACTCATCACCCGAAAACAAACCGATTGGCAAACTGCGGTTGAACTTACCGATAATTTGAAACAGCTTGACCCCGCCGATCCCGTAAAATATGATTTCGCTTTGTTTGGTTTAGGGATAGAGCAACGTTGGGGAATAGATGGCATCTTGCCGGAACTTTAAAAATTATCGCCATTATTGAATTTATGTTTTGTAAATTTGGTTATGACCACTTTGACGGTAAATATTATAGACGAAAAAGATCTATCCGTTTTACAGGAAATACTAAATCGGTTTGGCTTAACATATAAAGTTGATAGCGGATCAGATCATATATTTTCTAAATCTGAAATAGATTCATTATTACAAACCCGGCAGGATTATGTGGAGGGTAAAACCACCGCTCGTGAATGGACTGATATTGAAAGAGATTTGAACAGTGCCTTCAATTAAGTTAGTTAAACGGGCCGAATTGGAGCTTTATGATGCCTGCGATTGGTACTAAAAGCAGCAAAAAGGACTTTCTTTAAGATTGAGAAAAGAAATTCGTGCTACCTTGGTGCTAATTGAGTTTAACCCTAATCTATATGCTCAGAGATATAATACAGATTTTCACTTTGCACCCTTAGATAAATTTCCTTTTATAATTGTTTACTGGTTTGATAAAGGCTTGAATATAGTATTTATTGCTTCGATATTTCACAGCAAACGTAACCCCGACGAATTTGAGCTGTAATTATTATGGAACCGGGAAGCGAAAAGGAGTTATCATCGTTTTTAAATGGCAAAAGCGAATACGCGCTCATGCTGTTTTATCATTTTGTAGAACAGTTTGAAAATATCGGCGAAATCTGTGTTGAGCCAACTAAAACGATGATAGGCATATCCAACAGTCATAAGCGCATTGCCTGGGTTACACAATTAGGTAAGAATTTTATTCACGTGGTTTTCCCGTTTAAGCAGGAGTATCCCGATAACCTTTGTTTTCAAAAGGTAGGCCAGGTGCCGGGACAAAAACAATTTAACCATCATTTCAGAATGTATTCGCCCGAAGATTTGAATGACGAAGTAATAGGTTTTATAAAGCTGACTTACGCCGAAGAACAATAACCTGGATAAAAAAATAGCCCCGAGCTTTCGCTCGGAGCTATCCAAATTAACTGATCTAAAATCTTAGAAACCTAAGCCTAATGTAAACGCACTTACATTACCTGCAAGTGTTGCACCAGGTGTTGCTGCACCTGTGGTTAAATTGATCGTATAAACTTTTGTAACACCACCCACGGTTAATAAGGCATAAGCTGTTCCACTGGTACTGCCAATGTCAAATCCGTTAGCTACAGAAGAGGTAACGCCCAACGCACCTACAGAAACAAGGGTACCATTATTAGGCGGGTCTTGTTTATATAAAATGCCTGCTGCTGCGTCAATATCATATAATACGGTGGTAGTAGCACCTGAAAAGTTGTTGGTGTAGGCTGCTGAAGTAACCACAGGCCCAACAGGGTTAATGTTGCCATCTATAGCAGCAACCGTTCCATCAATAGGGTTAAGCCTTAAGTTTTGCCCTAAGTTGCTAATCACACGGATGCGGTCAACTGTTGGGTTAAAGTCAAAGCCAAAGCTGGTACCAAGTAATGGCGTGGTCAGGGTACCGATACCCACTTGGGTAGCCAGGCCAGATGATGCATTGATGGTATATAACCTGCTGGTACTGCCTATAGCATATAACTGTCCGTTAACCGGGCGGAAATCCATTCCCAGGATAGTTTCACCAGTTTGTGTACCTGTAATGGCTTTTAATACAGGTGATGGGTTTGCAGGGTTAAATATTACCAATTCATTGTTAGTGCTCACTGCGTATGCAACAGGCTCTGTAGGGATAGCCATTGCAATGATGTTACCCGGTAACGTGCCCGAAATACGGGTTGCCTTACCGCTGGTTAAGTCAATTGTATAAAGGCCTTGTTTGCTGGCTACAGTCATAATAGCCAAAGCAGCTGAACCGTCGGGATTAATGTCAAACCCACCGGTGGCTTCGCCGTTTACAGTTAGCGAACCAACTTCAACCAATTTACCATCATTTGGCGGGTCTTGTTTATATAGTTTATCGTCATTTAAGTTGATATCATATAAAATAGTAGCGGCAGACCCTGCACGGTTACCTGTGTAAGCCACTGCGCTAATGCCAGGGTTTGTAGGGCCGTTAATATTACCGTCGGCTGTTTGTACTAAGCCTGTTTCAGGGTTTAAGCGTAAGTTTTGCAGGTTGTAACCTACGTATCGGATCCTGTCAACAGTTGGATTAAAGTCGAAACCTGCACCGTATATCGAGGTAGTAATTGCCGGGGTAAAAGGTGTTGTGCTAACTGCACGTGCTACGCCTGTTGCCGTGTTAATAATGTAAATACGGCTTGCGCTGCTCAAGGCATAAAGCTGCCCGGTTGCCGGCCTAAAATCCATACCTACCAAAGTTTCGCCGGTCTGCAGGCCGCTTATGGTGGTTGTTGCTACTACAGTAGCAACACTTTTTGCATTAAGTGTTAACAACTGGTTAGTCGCGGTTAACGCAAAGAAATTAACGTCCGGTCCGGCAGTTTCCGGTTGTGTAGTATCTGTTGGGAAAGGGCCCTGGTCGTTTTTGCAGGCCGATGTTACTAAAATTATAGCTGCGGTACATACCAGTACCAGCCTTTTTAAAAGATTAAATGTTGTCATGATAGATTTTTATTTACAATAATGTTAATGTTGGCACGAGGCCGGCTTTTTTTAAACAGTTGGTTGTAAGTAACAATCGGGAGGGGGGGTAGTGATGGTAGAGAAGTGGGAGGAACAGTAGTTATTTTGATACGCCGTAACGTGGGCAATATCGGTATAAAACCGTTTATGATCTAATTGATTATCGACCGAGTTGACAAACTCCTTTTCGGTATAGTTATTTATCTCTGCTTTCTTTTCGGCGTTGTTATCTGTTGACTGTGATGCTAAAGCAGAGACTTTAATCGTTGCCCTTAAATGCGAAACTAAGGGTGAAACTATTTTATATCCTATTAAAAGGATCAAAATTATTCCCGAAGCAATACGGAGATAAGAATATTTGTTAAATATAGCTGCGGTCACGTGTAAATAACAATTAGTAGATTGTTATGTGTAGATACGTACTTACGCGGAATAAAGTTTTTTAAATAGCTATAATTGATGTTTTAACAAACTCTTTTTTAGAGTACGTGCTACGCCTCTTCTTTAAAATAAACCTTATAATAGTTCATAGATTTATCGTCATCAAAGCCTTTTTCTATCAGTTTATTATCGCCGTGAATATAAATGTGGAAATTCTTATCGAGCTTTAAAACGCTTTTATAAACACGGGCTTGTTTTTTGACCGCGTTTTCTGAGATCTCGAAAGTGTTGCCTATCGGGCTGTCAAATTCTTCTTCGTACTGGTTCTTGAATGTTTTGAAAGATGCGATAGCTTCCGGATTACTAATCACCTCTTCACTAAATTCATCCAGGTCAAAGGTGTCTTTTTCTTTAAAATATTTCATCGACCGGTTCAGCAGGTCAATTTTATCGGCTTTGCTCATATCAAACGCATCGTCCAGTTTTTGAGTAACGAAGTTTTTGTAGATGCCTAAAGTATTACTGGTTTGGTTAAAGCTGTCATTACGGATCTTCAATTGCAGGAATTCATCCTTCCAGTAAACGGCCGCGTCTTGCCCACCGGTAACTTTATCAATCACAACTACTTTATAGCCATTTTCCTTTTCGATATTAAAAATAAGCACCCCTTTATCCAGTTTATTAATATTGATGGCATCCTGCTCATAGTCCACCGCAAAGCCACCAGCGTCCGGATAAACTTTTAGGTATGTCTCTTTATTTTCAGATTTGAAAATGCCAATTGCGTCCAGTGGGTTGCCTTCTATCTGAACTTTGTTAAAGTAAACCACATATAATTCGCCGCCCTTAATGTTAGGGTGGGTGCTTACTTTGTACAAATGTTTGGCTATCTGCTCGCTCATTTCATGAAAGCGCGTTTGATCCTCAAAAACCTTAGTGGCATAATTATGTAATTCATTCAGCGCTAAATCGCCGCTGCTGTGCATCAGGTGGTAAACTTCATTTGCTTTCTCAAAAGGCTTTAAAAAGTACTGCATCAGCAAATTGGGAATGATTTCATCCTTCAACTCCAGTGGTTTGTTTGAAAGGGCGTATAATTCGTCTTGCGACTGGTTGCCTACATGATGTACAGAAATAGTATCGAGCGAAGCTTCAAAAAAAGTTACCATAGTGTGGCGAAATTAAAACTTTTAGTTCATAGTAATTTGCGACTTTTGCACATCGTAACATGGCAAATAAAGAAGAAACTATAGTAGCGCTTGCTACACCAAACGGAACGGGAGCAATAGGGGTGATCAGGCTTTCGGGGCCCGATGCCATTATCATTGCTAACGACGTTTTTAAAGGAAAAGATCTTACCAAACAGGCATCCCATACGTTACATTACGGTAGTATTACTGATGGAGATTTTGTGCTTGACGAGGTTGTCGCTTCCCTATTTGTGGCCCCGCGTTCTTACACCCGCGAGAATGTAGTAGAGGTTTCGTGTCATGGATCAAGTTATATCATCGAATCGATCATAAAGCTATTTATAAAAAACGGTGCACGGGCGGCTAAACCCGGCGAGTTCACCTTGAGGGCTTTCTTGAATGGTCAGCTCGACCTCTCGCAAGCGGAAGCCGTTGCTGATTTGATTGCCTCTAACTCAAAAGCGTCTCAACAGGTGGCACTACAACAATTGCGTGGCGGGTTCAGTAACCAACTGCAACAATTGCGCGATCAGCTGGTGCAATTTGCATCATTAATAGAATTAGAGCTTGATTTTGCAGAAGAGGATGTAGAGTTTGCCAACCGCGATCAGCTGAAAAAATTGATCCACCAGATCATCAAGATCATCGGCAGCCTGATACAGTCGTTTGAATTGGGCAACGCTATCAAAAATGGTGTAAATACGGTTATTGCCGGCAGGCCAAATGCCGGGAAATCTACCTTGCTAAACGCCCTGTTAAATGAAGAACGTGCCATTGTAAGCCATATTCCCGGTACTACGCGTGACACAATTGAAGAGGTGCTCAACATAAAAGGGATCAACTTCCGGTTAATAGATACGGCCGGCATCCGAGAAGCAACCGATGCCATTGAGCAAGTAGGCGTGCAGCGTACGATGGAAAAAATCAGCCAGACGGCCTTGTTGTTGTACGTTTTCGATTTAAATGAACTGTCACCTGCCGATCTTGCAGCCGACATTTCCCAATTGGTAAAGCCAGGTATCCCGGCAATTATCGTTGCTAACAAAGCAGACCTGGTATATGGCAACCGGTCGTTGGACATGCGGCTTCCCGATGGAGTTGAGCTGATAATGATATCAGCTAAAGAAAAGCAGCAGATTGAAGAACTAAAGCAAATTATCTACAACTCTGCAGTAAAAGATCAGCTTACCGGACACGAAACACTGGTGACCAATATCCGCCACCTGGAGGCGCTTCAAAAAACAGAAGAAGCCTTGTTGAGGGTACTTGATGGAATAGGCAGCGTAACCTCCGATTTCCTTTCTATGGATATCAAACAAGCACTACATTATCTCGGGGAAATAACCGGCGCTGTAACTACCGACGATTTGCTCGAGAATATCTTTAGCAAGTTCTGTATCGGTAAGTAACTTATCTTTTATATTCTTTTAAACCTGTTAAGAAAGCTTTAATCAAGCAATGTCCAGGTACGTTTAGATTGTACTGTTTGAACAATTTGCTGCTCGGCAACCACAATGTTTTCTTTACGTTGGCCAATGTATTCAAGTGTGCTCAATTTATTCCACAAAGCAATGATAACCCTTAAAAATTCATCAACAGTTGTCATTGATGAGCGGATATCATGATGATTATAAACTACTTCTATTAACCTGGCCAAAAGCTCTTCAAAGTTTCCGGGGGTTACATCTTTCCACTCATAAAAATATTTAAGCAGTTCTTCGCGCTCGGTACCTGCTATACTTTTAACCGTACTGAAAAATATATGCGCCATCTCTGAAAAATAGCCTACCAACACCAACGGCGATTGCTGAAAAGCGACATTACGATAGGAAAAGTAAATTCGCGCAATATAATCAAGCATTTTATCGCATAGTAACTTAACGTTTCGGCCTATTGGGGATATGGTATCTTTCGAGGTGATCTTGTCAATAATCCGGAACGACAAAAGTTGAAATTCATTCAGCTGGTTGCTGAAGGTTTCATAATATCTTACCAAATCCGGATGGCTTAATATTGCTGCGCAGGGGGGGATATAATCGGTTACTAAATTTATGCCCGATGCGCTTCTGTTAAGTTTTCCAACTTCAAGGTAATGGTTGTTTTTGGCACTTATCTGAGCAGCTGATAATATCGTGATGCCATAAAAGCTATCTACCTCAGGGTACCTTACCGGGGTTTCATCAGCATCCGCTTTGCCAACTGCCACACGTTCATGCGGGTTAACAGTCAGTATGATAAAAAACGTTTCAACTGCATCTGTAGGCGCATCCTGGTTAAAATAGTGGTTGAAATCCAATTCCTGACCGAGCATCCCCGGTGAAATATGGATGCGGTAACCTTCGGACGTAATAGCATTACACTGCCGTATTTTTACCTGTACATGGTTTGATGCCCTTTCGGTTATTTGAATATCAAGCGATGTATTCTCGCCATTAAAGGGGGCAAGTAACCCAAAATTATTGCTGTTAAGCATGATGGAGTTGCTGTCTCGTACAACATCCTGAATAAAGTTATCTGTTTGCACAAAATGCCCGCTGGAAATCTTCATTCCATCAACCCAATTAACGGCTCTATATTTTGGTGGTATATACATAATTTACTTGTTTTGGATTATAAATAAACGGCCTTATCGCCCGCACGATCAGGTTCGGCTACGACTTCCGATACGCGTTTTGCAAATATGGCATAGGTTTCTGTTATGCTGTTCTGCTCGATATCCAAATCGGGATCTATAAAATGCCGTTGTTTAAAAAACGATGGTTTGATGTAAAAGATCCATTTATAACTATCATTTTTACCGTGCTGGTATTGAATAGGGTTATCGGGAAATTTTAAATTATAGTCGTCTATAAACTTTTGAAACCAGAGGCCAAAATTCATGTTGCGCGGAGCCTTTGCTTTTACCTTCAGTGGTTCGGCATCATCAGTGTTTTTGTAGAGATTTACCTCTAAAACCAATAACCGGTTAAAATCAAGGTGTTCCATACTAATATCGGCAGGTACAATCGGGTATTGCCAAACTTTGTAAATCTCAAGCGGGATGTTCAAAAATGCGATATAAGTCCACCAGAATAATACAGGGAGTAAAAAAACAAATACTGATGTTGATGCCCATAAACCATAATGCAGGTTATTTAGCCAATCAAATCCAAGCTTAAATAAAAATATCCCCAGGAGGCATGATATAAGGCTGCATATAAAAAAGAATCCACGCCGTTCAAGTAATTCACTTTCATAATAAATGCCCGCCATCCAAACAAATAAGATGCCTGCTGTTAGGTAGTATAGCTGGCAAATAATGTATCCCCATGGCATAAATTGCATATCCAGAAAGCCAAGCAGGCCTGGTAAGCCCAACACCATGCTTGTAAGTAAAAGTATTACAATAAGTTTTTTGTTATTTAATAGTTTATTCTTTTTGTTGATGATGGTCATGATCGCTGTAGCGATCACAAAAATTACCGGGAAAAGGAGGTAACGGATAAAAAAGGATTTAACGTCCATAAAAGTTATAGGTTCGGTATCAAAAATCAGTTCTAAAAATAAAAATGAACTTTGTCTAATCAATTACCATTAATTGGGGTTATTGTTTTATAAAGCAACAGAAAATCAGCTAAAAATGATAATAAAGCAGGCAAACCAACTCGATACAGATTATAAGGCCGTAACCATTGCTGCCGAACTTATTGAGCAGGGCCTTGTGAGTGCCGACGGTATTATCATCTTACCTGTAGGCCCCCAGCAGCGCGCCTATGCAAAGGAGATTAATGAGGTTGTAAATTATACCTCTGTTTACCGAAACCGCGAAATGCTGGCCATACGTATTAACAGGGAAGGGATATACGATATGTTACCCGAAGGGTTGTTTCACCAACCGCCTGCTTCAAGCGTGATGATCACAGAGCAGGCGATGATCAAAGACATCAACATCCGCCGCGAAGAAGAAAAGCAAGCACGGGCTTTCTTTGCCCCTTTAGAGGCCGAGTTATATCACATACGCACTATCGTTGAATTGTATGAAAGCCGACTGGACAAAAAGAGCACATATCATGAGCTGGTTAATATATTTTTAAAGGAATGGGACGAGTTTAGATGCTTCAACAACGAGCAAATGGTGATATTGATGCATGTGTTGCCTGTGATACATGAGCAGCGCAATAATCTTTCATTTATTAGCGATATACTGAGCATCATGTTTAAAGTTGATATTGATCTGCAATACCGGTTAAGCATCAACAATACACCATCTAAAGAAGTGCGGGAATTAGAAACCAAACTCGGTACGGGAGTACTGGGTGTTAATTTTATTGCGGGTTTGGTTAGCGAGCAGGAAGAGGAGTTGGTTATTAATATTGGCCCGCTTACCGCCAGCCAAATGCTATCGTTTTTACCGGGTACACAGTCTGCCGGGGCGCTCGATGTGTTGCTATCTTATTTTATTCCCTTATCAACCACTGTTAATACCAATTATTTGGTTGGCCCCGATAACCAGAAAATGGTTTTAGGCTTTGGCGACGACAATGCCTGCCTTGGCTTTACAACTTACCTTGGCCATTAATTGGCGCTTACAAACAGCCTGTAGTTTGCATTCATCACACTGCGGCTGGTCAGTTTTGATTTGAGCAGCGTAAGCAACGTATCCCAATCATCTGCAGCCAGTTGTAAATTAGCCGCAGGCTCTAAAAAAATATCAACTGTTTTTTTGAAACCTTCTTTTGGGTTGGCCGATACCATGATGCCTTTTCCAATTTTTACATTAGTGATTTTATTACCTAATTCATAAAAGCAATAGCTTACCAAATCTGCCTGGGTAACAATCCTGTCTTTAGTAGTAAGGCCGTATTTATAAGCTTGTATCCGTTCGGTTGCGCCCAGGCTGTTGCGGCCGCCGAGGGTACCGGTCATGAGGCGCAGGCTGTCGGCTTTTATTTTGATATTTTCAAACTGCACCAGCCGCGATCCGCGGCGGATATGGTTGGCGTTATCTGCAAGTGTTGTCCAGTATTGCAAATATAACATACTTGCTTTTGCACCCGGTTTTACGATAAGGTAATTATTTAACTCACTTCCGGTTTCTGCCAGTTTTGATTTTTTTTCAATCAACGCCAGGTTCTGCTCCAGAGTTTTTAGGATATTATTCAAAAAATCACTGCCATAACTTGCAAACGCGGCTTTTTCATCGCGCAGCAATTCAAAAAGGTATTCAATCAGTTGTTGCGCATTGCGCGGGTCAAAGCGTTCGGCACCACCGTTACGAATAGTATAACTGCCTTCAAAACTTTGGGTTGCCTGCGTGTAAGGGATCTCACTGTAATACACGCTCCGATCATCGTATAGTTCTTTCACTGATAAAAAGTGGTCATTAGCCGATACCTTTATCGGGATAATATTATTTACCTCTCTCAACCTATACTTTTGTTCGTGCCGCCTTCTGTTTACTACCGGGAAACAATTTAAGGATACTTGCAACTCATCTAACACCGCAGCCGATATGGCAGCAGGGAATGTTAGTTTTAACCAAACACAAGGTTTAAGCTGCGAAAGCTCGTTTGCATTGAACTGCGCAGCAAATTCTTCGGGAAAGGCTTGCTTATGGTTACTGATATCAATCAGCGATGCATCTGTTAACGATATAAACCGGGTGGTATAGTAATCGTTAATATCGCGGGTTATCAGGTTAATTACATTTTGCTCGTAAAAAACGGGTCTGATACCCTGTTCTGTGTCTTCCTTATAAATTAGGCCAGCTTGCGTTTGTAACTCAGTATTACCAATGTAAAGCTTTACAACAGATAATAGCTGATAAAAATCATTATTGGCCGTGTATTCCGGCCATTCAAAAAACAGGGTAAGGTTTTGTAAATTGTTTAGAGCGGGGGCGCAGTCAATGCCCAACCACAGGGTGCCCGGCTCATTATTCAGATTAGACCGGGCGGTTAAAACGGTGTTTTTATGCATCGCCTCGTCGTTTTCATAAACGTTGCGGCCGCTGGCTGTATAGTGGATGGTGGCGTTAAAAAGTTCCAACTCGCCCGCCGGTGAAAAAAATACCTGTAGTTCTTCCGCCTTAGAATTTTCTTTAGTTGCCGGCCTTTTGTAAATAAAGTGGTTATTAATGTTAACGGTTTCTTTAGCTTCAATTGGTTGGGCTTTTAAAACGGCGTGTGCCGGCAAAGCCGATGTTAAATAATCTGAAGCCAGAATACGCGATATTTTGCTGAGTACCCGGTTTTCGAGGTTTTTTACATCGTTAGATACATTAAAAAGTTCGGTACTTAACGCTTCAATCAAAAGCTTAACCATGGGGTCAATATCATTAATATTGGTTGTGCCCCAGTAATCCATGGCGTTACGCAGCATGCGTGTACGGATATCCTCTTTACTGTTAAAAAAAATGGTATTCATATATGGCTTAGGCTGATAAAGGACTTAGATATAACGAGGTAGAGAAAGTATAGTTTTCGCCGGTTTGCTGCATTTTTCCGCTTACCACTATTTCAACCCTTTTTTTTATTTCGCTCACGTTTCTAAGCGGGTAAAATTTGTTAACTTCTTTAATGCGCACATCAAGCTGTACATCATAAATACGCTGTTCATATTGTTTAATGGAGCGTAAAAGTGACTGCCTTAGCTTTTCTTCCCACATACTTTCGCTTATGATCAGTTCAAAATCAAGGTCCCAAATCTCACAACCGAAGTCGGGCTTATAACGATGCTCACCGTACCGGGTAAAAATTATCAGCTCGATATATTGTGAAATAGAGGCCCCAACGTCTTGCTTTTCAAGGTCTTGACCCTGAAATATCTGGCTAAGGCGAAAAGGTTTTTTGTAGAGCGGGCTTGCCATACTTTGCGTAAATGTGTAACTGTGAGTTTATTTTGTACTAACTGTAAACAAAAGTTTTCTTAAATAGTTGTATAAACATTCGTGTAGGTTGAAAAGTTGTGGATTTAGAGATGGATTTGCAACTCGTCCGGGAGGTATGTTTTTTAGTTAACTGCCGGATGGTGCTGGGTGATGTGATACTTAAACCGTTTATTGATACTTATTAATGAAGCCAGTTAACAATAATGATCTCCGCCGATCCTACGTCAACTTTGTATTATATTTTATCACAGTTGTCGCGTTCTCTATTCTCATTGTATTCTTTTTCTTTTTTACTACCAACCATGAAGTTGTGCTGCTTAACCAACGGGTAAAAGAGTCCGATAAAATGATAGCGGTACGTAACGATATCAACAATAACTTTGACCTTATTTTGCAGCGTATGCAGCAACTATCGCAGTTCACCAAAATGAATTCCGAAGAGCTGAACAACCAAAGCTTATTGCTTAATGATATACAGGAAGCAAACCTTAAGATCCAGGGAAAATTACAGGAAAATTCAACCGGTTTAAAAAGCTTTGAGCTTTATAAAAAACTGAGCGACAACATATCTGTCGCAGCAAATATTAAAGATTCTTTATTTACCACCCGTTTCCAAATAGAGAGCCTGCGCTCGCAACTGGCGGCTTGTAACAAAACAAACACAAGTGCTGTTAACAGGATTAAGGGACGATTTGGCCGCTAAAAGTTATGATGAAATTTAGTATAAAAGAAAAGCGCGAGAAGTTTTTATTCTTTATGGCCCTGTTCCTGTTCACAGCCGGGGTGTTGTGTACGGCCATATTTTATAACTATCAGGACGGTAGCAATATATCTAAAGAAGAGTTTGCTAAACGGATAACCGAAGAAGACCGCTTTGAAGGGATGGTTGCCGAGGCTATGCCCGCGGTTGATACCACCTATTCGCGGATTGTGAAGTTTAACCCCGATGTGCAGGCACTGTTTTTAGAAAATGATATTAAAAACTCGATAACCGCCATACGCTCTTACTATAACAGCAGGCCGTATGATACGCGTTACAAATGTTTTATATACGCGTCAAAAATACCTGAGAGCCTTTTTTACGATAAGCGTGAACTGAGGGGCAATTATGGCGATATAAGGCGTATAAGTAAATTATTAGACGATTGTAAACTTTCAACACGGCAATTGCAGCAAAACATGAGCGCTGCAGGTCACTAAAATTAATCCGATCCTAAACATAAACCACCTCAACCAATGCAAGAAGATCACAACAGCGGCCGGCCGGTTAATACCAACAGGCAAAATTACATTTTCCTATACATTGTAGTCAGTATCTTGCTATTAGCCGGGCTGATTTTCCTATTCAAAAGTTCGCTTTTTGACAAACGCAACGTAAACGCTAAAATTTTAAAGGATGAAATTGCTATCAATGAAGACCTCGTTTATTCAGATAACACCGAGAATGCCAAAAGCTGGCTTTGGGAGTTTGGTAACGGCGACCGTTCTGATAAGCAAAATGGCGCATATCGGTTCAAAAAAACAGGGGCATATATTGTAAGGCTAACCGTAGATGGTAAGCTGCAACAGCAATTCCCTATTAATATCAAAGATACCGTTGCACAATTGTTAAAAGATACCCTGCTTACGGTAAACGGCCCAACCCAGGGTATCGTTAACGAAGAGGTACGGCTCGAAGCGCAAGGCAATGCCCGCATTTATGAATGGTCGTTCGGCGAAACCGGGCGCGTTGACATCAAGGGGCCAACAGCACTTTATACCTATCATAACCCGGGCACTTATTTTGTAAGGCTTAATGCCGACAATGGCAGCCGCCCGGTTTTTCATAAGATCCGCATTACCAATCCCGATTCGACCGTGAATGCCATTGTGGCGCCGGGCGAAGGTGAGCGTAAAGTAATAGACGATATCCGGGCGCACTTGCAAGCTATTGCCAATGGTGCCGACTTTAACTCGCAATACTATTATTTGGTAAACAAATATTTTTGCGGTGATGAAAAGGTTACGGTTAACCTTGAATCTAACGGCGACAATAAGCAAACCGATTTTTACTCGTACTGTATGCGCCTCACCTTTGGCGGCGGGGTAAGTATCGATGAAGCGCAGGTTACACTTAAGCCAAAATCCACTTGTTCAAGTTTACTTACCGTTAAACAGCATTCATCCACCGCAAACGCCGCAGCTAAGCCTTCAAAATAATTAGTCTACCCTTATTATCATGAAAAACATACTATACGTTTTAACCATATTTACAACGCTGGCTGCCACAGCGCAGTCGCCGGTGTCGTTCAGTAAAAAAGTACAAACGCTTCCCGTCGCGTTCGAAAAACCCAATAGCCGTACAAATATTCGTGACAATGGTAAAAAATCATCCTTGCCATGGATCGTATTCTCTGACCGTGCCGAGAATTATACCTACACCGCACCAGGCGGATCGTTGGTGATGAAGAAAATAGCATTTATGCAGCCCTTTTATGTAAGCCAGGTACAAAACGGCTATGTTAAACTTATAAAATACGAGCCCGGTATAGTACAGGGGCGCAAGCTAACCAATAAAAAAGCCGCCCAAAGCTATGGCTGGGTGAGCCTCGATAAAATGCTGTTATGGCAATCGGCCTATGTAAACCCCGAGAGTGGTTATGCAGAAAAATCTATTACTATCGCGTCGGGCAAGGGGCCGCTTATCATGTCTAAAATCTATTTTGATAAAACAGATTCGCTGTACGTGTACAACTCGCCCGAGTTAGAGCATAAGAAAACTAAGGTAGCTTTACACCAGTTGCTATACATCTACAAAAGATCGGCAGATGGTAAAACAGTTTTGGTTGGGTCAGACGGTCAGTTAATTGCCGATAGCGCATCACATAGTATCTATGGATGGTTGCCTGCTGATGCTGTACACAGTTGGGGAAACCGATTATTTATTGGGTCGGCTAAAGAGAACGGAAATTTTGATTCGGACGATTCTGTTGCAAACGTGATAAATAACGCTATTACTTACAATGGGGCAGCTACCCGATTTGTGTTCGATCCGCTGATAGATCAGGACCAGCCTTTATTGCGCAGCCTCCCGGTTTTGGGCACTAACGGGCAAACAGGCAAACTACAGGTAGGTGTCGCTACTGATGTTTATGATAAATCGCACAACAGCATCATTAACCTTAAAGGCGGGCACCTTACTTACCAGGAATATCTGAGTATCCGCAAAAATACGCATAAGATAAATATCGTTTTCGTGGTAGACGGGGGCAGTTCCATGCGTAACTATTTCTCAGGGTTAACCAATACCATCCAGTCATTTGAAAACACGTTCAATTTATATGATAAAGGCAACCAGTTAAGTTATGCTGCTGTCGTTTACCGCGGCCAAACCAATTGTAATGCAGGCGGTATAGTTGGCGAATCATTTAATACCGATTATCGCCGGATAGTAAAATTTTTAGATAAACAAGCGGCTGTAACATCGTTATGTTTAGCTGCGCCGGATAGCCAGCCGGTTTTTGATGGTTTGCGTTATGCGTTAAGCATGTTTAAAAACCACAAGAATGAAACCAACCTCATCGTACTGATCGGCAGCACGGGCAACGCATCGGCAGATGACCTTACAGATATGTCTTACCAGATGGCTGCTGCCGATGCACGTTTGTTAGCCATACAGCTTTATAGCGATTATAATCCTATTTACAACGATTTTGTGATCCAGTCGCGCAAGTTGGTTTCGCAATCTGCCGTGTTACTGGCCGATAATAAAAAGAAACGTATGGTGATAGGCGAGGGGCTTACCAGTACCCAGCAATACAATGTATCCCTATCAGATACCGTATCTTTTTACCTGGATTATCCAAAACACAGTATTATACAGGGCGCTGTCATCTTCCCGCCAAAGGGTGTGGTTAAAACAAATCAGGCGATGGAGGCAGCGGTTAAACGCTTGATGGCCGAAACCCAACTGGATATTAAAACGCAAACCCATTCTTTAGACAGTGTTTTTAGATTGACCGGGCGCGAGCACAGGTTTGTACAGCAAGTGGTAACATCACAATTTACCGCGCCGGTACCGGATAGTCTGGGTGACGATATGCCGCATAACGCATTCAAATACTTTTTACAGGCTAATTTGCCTGCTAATGTGGTAACTGCAAACAAGGGCCAGCTGCAATACCTGGTGATATTGAATGAAGCCGAGTATAAACAAATGACCGATATATTATCCATGATGATAGGTGAGAATTTGCAGCAGGATGCCGGCAATTACCGGAGCCAGTTGTATAAAAATTATGTCAGCATAGTACGTAATTATATGGGCCTTAAAGATTTCCCAAAATCGGCTATTGGCGATATGCAGATAACTGATTATATCACCAAAACAACAGGGCTTATTGTGCCGGCTAATAAAAGTCTTGGCGGGTTTAAGGTGGAGGATATAAAAGATGAAGGCAAAATGCCGCAGGCACAGTTTGAAGCTTATATCAATTACCTGATCAAATGCCGTAACACCATCAAGCAACAGGCATTGCTGCAACAGCATTTCGTATCTAACGGGCAAATTTACTATTATGTAACCCAGGCAAACTGGAACAACTAATCAGCACGACAAAATGAGTGTAATAAGTTTAAGCGATTCGGTAAAAACAGGGGTAAGGGTTGCACAATCCTTAGCTAAAGAATACCACCATAAAGAATTTGGCCCCGCGCATTTATTAAAGGGGTTAATGCACCAGGAAGTTGGTCTAAGAAATTTCCTGTCATCCATAGATAAAGATGCGGCTTACATTAGCGACTGGGCCGATGTACGGATGGAAGAGTATCCGCAATCTATCACCGTGCCAGATGAAATGCTGGGTAATGATGCCGTTAAGCTAACTTTTGAAGAAGCTGACAATGTACGGGTTAAATTGGGGCTGGATGCTATTACGCCCATATGTGTGCTTATTGCGTTAACAAAGCCTAACGTAGGTTTTGATGCCGGGCAGCTAAAATCATTCCCGATAAAGGAAAAGGAGCTGCTTGATGTATACATACAGGATGAAAACGTACAGCATGCTATAGCGCCACCTGCTAGTAGCGACGTTAACGGTGGCAGCAAATCTACCGGGGCCCTATTCAAATATTGTATAGATCGTACAGACCTGGCCCGCCAGGGAAAGATTGACCCTATAATAGGCCGCGACAGGGAGACCCGTATGATAATGGAAATCTTGAGCCGTCGTACCAAACCCAATGTAATTATCACGGGTGATGCTGGTGTAGGTAAAACTGCTTTGGTTGATGGCTTTGCCCTGGATATTGTAAATAACCAGGTGCCGCAATCTTTATTAAATGTTAGCTTGTTTGAGCTGGATTTGGGATCGCTTATTGCGGGGGCATCTTACAAAGGCGAGATTGAAGACCGGCTTAAAAATATCCTAAAAGAGATTAAGCAGTTTGATAAGGCCATTTTGTTTATAGACGAGATCCACACCTTGTTAGATAACAAAGGCCCGATAGGCGGCGGGGTAGGTAACCTGCTTAAGCCAGAACTTGCCCGTGGCGAGATAACGGTTATTGGTGCGACCACTATTGATGAGTACCGCAAAATAATTGAACCAGAGCAGGCTTTTAGTCGCCGTTTTGAGGTATTGCAGGTGAACGAGCCGGATATTGATACAGCCATAAAAATGCTGGAAAAGCTGGTGCCTTACTATGAAGAACACCACGGCTTAAAGATAAATAACGACGCGGTAAAAGATTGCGTAAGGCTGGCTAAGCGCTATATGAAAGATCGCAGGCTGCCCGATTCTGCCTTTGACCTGATGGACCGTACGATGGCTGCCATAAGGCTTATGAACGATACATCGGATATGACCCTGGCCGAGTTGCAGGAAAAATTTACAGAACTCAAAAGTGCTGAGGTTGAAACCGATAGTAATGTAGCCGATTATAAATGGCTTTACAATTTAATGCAGAACAAAACCAGCGCAGTGCTTTTGGGCAAGCTGGAGGATGAAACACAGGTGAGCGCTTTTGAAACTGCTGATGAGTATATTGAATATTTTGAACATAACCTACCCTTGCTGGAATCATTGGCTAAGGAAAAGACCAGCGAAGTAGATAAGCACGATATTGCAGCTATCATATCTTATAAAACTGGTATTCCTATGGGTAAGATCCAGGCGCAGGAAAAGGAAAGGCTTTTGAATATGGAAGGCTTTTTAAAGAAAAGGGTGGTAGGGCAGGATCAAGCGTTAAAGGCTGTTGCCGATGCGATATTAGAATCTCGTAGCGGCTTAAATAAAAAAGGGCAGCCCATCGGTTCCTTCTTTTTATTAGGTCCAACCGGTACAGGTAAAACAGAGCTTGCCAAATCTATCGCCGACTTTTTGTTTAATGATGAAAAGGCCATGATACGGTTTGATATGTCCGAATTTAAAGAAGAGCACTCCGCGGCTTTACTTTATGGAGCGCCTCCGGGCTATGTAGGTTACGAAGAGGGCGGTTTGCTGGTAAATAAAATAAGGCAGCAGCCATATTCTGTGTTATTGTTTGATGAAATTGAAAAAGCCCATCCATCGGTGTTTGATATCTTTTTACAGATCCTGGACGAAGGGCACCTGCATGACAGGTTGGGTAAGGAAGGCGACTTTTCAAATTCGCTTGTGTTATTTACCTCAAACATTGGCAGCGAATGGCTCCAGGAGCAGTTAAGCCAGGGGCATTTGCCAACATCAAACCAATTGATGGAAGTTATGGGCAAACACTTCAGGCCAGAGTTTTTGGCGCGTTTATCAGAGATCGTTCCGTTTAAACCGATATCTGAAGATAATGTGGTCAGGATCTTCGAAATTCAGCTGAAAAGCCTGGTCGAATCTTTAGAAAAAATGGGCATCAGTTTCGCAATAACCGATGATGCCAAAACTATGCTGGCCATGAACGGATTTACACCTAAGTACGGTGCCCGGCAACTATCGGGCGTTATCCGTAACCAATTGAGGCGGCCAATATCCCGTTACATCATTTCGGGCGAGTTAAAAAAAGGGCAAACCATTAGCGTTGCTAAGAAAGATGATGCGGATGAATTAGATTGGAGTATTAATTAAATGTTAAACGACTAAATAACAACTTGTTTAATAAAACAATTTGTTGCAAAAATACATTATAGTATAAAATTAAAGTAGCTACACTTATCCCAAACCTATGTTTAATTACGAAATTGGAGGAAACGAGACGAAAGTTGACACCTCAGAAGCATTTGGTGAGATATCTCCCAACAAAACATTGTTTATTCAAAAACTAACTGATAACGAGCCCCTACGCCCCGAAAAAGTTGAAGGCTTGAACACAGTTGAAGCCGTTTTTGAGCACTACAAGCCAAACGTAAATATAGCGCTGACCAAGCAAGACGGCTCAACCATATCTGAAAACCTCAAGTTTCAAAACTTGGGCGATTTTAGCGTTAAAAAAGTAGTGCAGCAAAGTGATTATTTGCGAAAGCTTAATATTGAGCGCGAAATGCATATGAACATTATTAAGCAGCTTAAAACTAATAAAACTTTAAAAACCACGCTTGATAACGAAGAAACAAGATCGGCCTTTATCAGCGCGCTTAAAAGCTTTGTTAAAGAGCTTGAACAATAATTGAAGATACATAACCTTAACCAGTTAATATAAAAGTATTATGGCAACACCAAACCAGCAAGCCAGCAACGAAGCATCAGCGGAACAGGGTTTTAAAACAGCAGAAAAAGCGGTTGAAAAAGACCTGAACCTCAATCAAAGTCTCGAAAAATTATCGAGAGTTGGGGGCTTCGATCTGTTGGAAACGACGATAGATGGACTACAAAATTTAAACCCCGAGCGTAAGGCACGTAAACAGATCTTTTTGACAGATGATGAGAAGAAACTGGAACGTGAGGAGCTCAAACAAAAACTTAGCCAATGGATAGAAGCTCTGGAAACAGGAGGCAACGTTGGTGAAATGGTTTCAAACAGCACCGAAAAGCTGCAACTGGCCGAAGAAAACTTGAATTCCAATATCCATGATGCTTTAGAAAGCACCCGCGAACTGGAACAGGCTTACCGTTCTTTACAGTTGTTTTATAAAAACACTGAATCTGACAAGGTAAAAAATGTGGTGATCATGAACGCATCGTTAGATCAGCTGAAGGAGTTGGATAATCCGCGCTTTATTGATTATGTAGGCAACGAATTGAAGCAGAACTACGATAGGTTAGATTTGCGGAAGAATTACTCTATCATGGTTGTGCCCGGTTACCTGGGTTCTAACAAAGTGGTGGAGAAATGGTCAAAGATAGCTTTTGAAAATAAGGTGATGCTGGTAACCGATTTTGCCGATCTGGAACAACCCGACGACGTGATAGATTTGTTTACCTCTGCTAATTTGACCGGTGGGGAGGCCTTCAAATCAAACACGATCATGACCTGTAACTGGATGGTTGGCCGCGGTAAAGTAGCCGAAGTAGGCGAAGAGGATGACCTTTATGTACCGGGTTCGGCAGCCCTGGCAGGTAAAATGTACTACACGTTGATGTCGCAGGTTACAGCAGGTAAAAAACACGGTGCCGTTAATGAGGTTGATGGCGTACGTTTCGACCTGAAGAAAAGTGAGATTTCTCACCTCGAGCGCATCGGTCTGGTACCTATGGTGAACGAATACGGTAAGGTGATGGCGTTTTCTGCTAAAACCTTGTTCAATGGCGATAACATTGGTTTACAAACCTATTCGGTTGTGCGCGTGTTTGACTATATTACTAAGGTGCTGTTCGACTTTTTGAACCGCCGTGCTTTTGAAAACTGGAACTCTAAAACAGAGCAGGATCTGCGTTCACAGATTGTTAAGTTTTTAGATAATATCCAGGGCCCTGATCGGTTGATTGAGCGCT
The DNA here is from genome assembly GCF_014773245.1 of Mucilaginibacter glaciei. Taxonomy (GTDB): domain Bacteria; phylum Bacteroidota; class Bacteroidia; order Sphingobacteriales; family Sphingobacteriaceae; genus Mucilaginibacter; species Mucilaginibacter glaciei. The sequence goes on from NZ_JACWMX010000001.1 coordinate 202,984, forward strand.
TCAAGATCATTAAATTTGAGCGAGACGAGGTACAGAAGGACAGGATACACCTTGATATTAACATTACCCCGTATTTTCCGGCAAAAAGCTTTGTGGTTAAATTAGATGGCCATAAAGGCGAAGACGCCAGTGCAACCTGGAATACAGAATACAAACAACAATAATATTTACTATAATACTTGTTTTGATGCCCCGCTTTAATAAAGCGGGGCATTTTAATTTAATGTTACCTTAAGTTTAATACATCCTTTCATTATCGCTATAACTGCTTACTTTTGTGGCAGAAAAATGAAGCAGGTTGTAATAATAAATGCCGATATTAATAAAGGTGAAACCACCAGGGCGCTTATAAACGCCTACAGGCACGGTGCAGAGGGTGGGCAGGCATCAGTAAAGGATATCGTAATTGCTGATCTGATATTCAATCCTAACAAGCAAGTGCCCGGCAATACGGGGTTAGAGCCAGATCTGGTGAGTGCCATTGTTAAGTTAAACTGGGCTAGCCACATTGTAATATTTTGCCCCGTTTTTAAAGACTCCATCAATTTCAAGATAAAAGGCTTTTTCGATCGCATATTTATGCCCGACCAGGTGTTTGTAATTAATCAGCCAAAGTTTAGTAATGATTTTCGTGGCCGCTCGGCGCGGATTGTTTCTATTTTGGATGAAGCCGCCTGGGCCGACTGGCAGGATACCCAGCGGGCTACTTACCTTTCTATTAAACGCTCTGTTTTAGAAAAATGTAATATTAAACCGGTGCATACCAGTGCTATTGGCCATATTTATTCGCTTGAAAATCAATATGCTCAGAAGTGGTTGAAAAAACTTTATAGCTTCGGTATCAAGCTGATATAGATAATTAAAGGTTAATTTATTATTTCTCGAAACAATATATAATCTCGTCTGTAGTTAATACATAGAGGCCGGTAGTCGGTTTCATTTATTAATAACCTTTAAAATTTATCATTATGGCTTTCAAAGCAAGATTAAATTTTTCGGGCAAAGAGTACGATGTACTTAATTGCTCGTATGCCCTTAACAGAGATGTTGATTCAAAAGGACGCCCGTCATCAGGTGTTTACGGTGGTACTATCGATGTAGAGATCGAGTCTACCGAAGACACTTCAATTATTGAATCGATGGTTAACAATCAGTACAAACCCGTTGCAGGTACGTTACTGGTAAAAAAATCTGACGAAGATTCTAAAATGAAAGAACTTTCCTTTGAGGACGGTTACATTGTGAAGTATTCTGAAGGTTTAAACATCGTTGGCGATACCCCAATGACCTACAAGTTTACCATTTCTGCACGCAAGCTTAAACTTGGTAACGCAGAGCATGTTAACGACTGGCCAGGACGCGCTAACTAATTTCATTTTCTTTTAATTAATTGAGTTTGCGCTTTGCTGTAACGGCTAAAGTGTACCTCTGATTGTTACACAAAAAATTCTATTATAATGGCTTTTAAAGCAAGAATTAATATAGGCTCGAAAGAGTTTGACGTGCTACAGTGCAGTTATGCGTTAAGCAGGGATGTTGACGCTAAAGGTCGCCCTTCATCAGGTGTTTACGGTGGTACAATCCAAATTGAAGTTGAATCGACCGAAGATACTTCGGTTATAGAATCAATGGTGAATAACCAATATAAACCGCTTAGCGGAACAATAACCTTCAAAAAATCTGAAGAAGATGCTAAAATGAAGGAACTGACTTTTGAAGATGGTTACATTATACAGTATAACGAGGGGATCTCAATAGTCGGTAATGCACCTATGACCCTTAGTTTCGTATTGTCGGCACGCAAGCTAAAAATTGGCAATGCTGAGCACGAAAACGACTGGCCAAAATAGGCAATAGTCGAATCTACAAACACCAGGATACGGAGGAGATAGAAGGTATCTTCTCCGTATTTTTTTAGCCCATCAGGTTCTTTTTTTAATCTGCCCATGAAAAAAAAGAAAAGAATAATTAAGCACGGTTCACCTACCATTCGCAAAAAAGTTAAGTCTGTAGCCCCTACAGCTATGGAATACATATTGCTTTTTAATACCTGCGAAATCAAAAAGGAAAAGATAGCCGCTGTTGACAAAATAATTGACGAAAAAATAGTTGTTAACAGAGCAAGATACGAAGGCGTTTCCAGTTTGGTAAAAGGAGGGGGCGTCAGTTCATTGTTGCTGAATAATCAGCCATTATTTCAATCGTCCTACACACCATTTTACAATAGATTCCCATCACTTGCAGATTCAGCAGCTATGCCAGCTACGGCAGTTGCAGATTCAACGGCCACAGCAACCGGAATGCCGATAGATACCTCGGCTTTAAAAGCCTTATCAGCACCATTAACGCCTTTCAGTCTGCCTAAGCCTACATTTGGGTTTACCCCCCAAAAATATGATTTGCTAACAGGTAAATACGTCCCCAATACAGATCCGTTTGGGTTAAACAGGGATATTTTTGGTGGCACAAATTTCTTTGCCGGCTCATCGGTTCCCTGGTATTTTATAGCATGTGTACATTACATGGAATGTAGTTTTAGTTTCAAACGCCATTTACATAACGGCGACCCTTTAACTGGCTATACCGTGCATGTGCCGGCTAACAGGCCTAAAGTAGGGCACGCCCCACCATTTACATTTGAGGAGAGTGCTGTTGACGCCATTAAACTGATGAAGTACGACCAGGTCACCAACTGGAGCTTATCGTTTATTTTACTCAAACTGGAAGGTTATAACGGCTTTGGTTACAACCGAAAAGGTATCCATACACCTTATTTGTGGAGTTACTCTAACCATTATACCAAAGGTAAGTACGTTAAAGATGGGGTTTATGATGCCGACGCAGTATCCAGCCAGTTGGGTGCAGCAGTTATTTTAAAACGAATGGAACAAAGGGCACTGATCAGTATCCCCAGAAATTAAATGAAGCGGTTAACAGTATATGCACGGTTTGTAATTATTGCCTCACTGATACCGGTGATGTATGCCTGTAATGGTAGCGAGGCAGGTAATAGAAAAAGAGATTCTGCTACGGTTGCTATATCAAATGACACCGTTGCCGCCAGGTATGCCACAAAAGATACCGGCACAGACGAGCAACAGTTTCGCCTGTTTTTTGAAAAATTTAAATCTGCAGCTAAAGCTAATGGCAAAACACAACTTGTTCAAATGTTCAACTTTCCGTTGCAAACCTTACCGCAGTGGACTAATGACGAATTGAAAAGCAATCCTGTGGATGTTAAAAGCGGGTTAATTACCGTAAATGAGTTTCCGCAATACTATGGTGATATTTTTACCCGGGATGCTTTAAAACTTATCCCGTTAAGTAAGGAAGATGACCTATCTGAAATTGATAAAACTACTGCCGAGAATTATTACTTAACCTTAAAAGTGATAACAGATAAAGGCAGCACACTATATGAGTTAGAGAAGCAATACACCGAAGATAATGGTAAAGAAACGTCTTTCGGGTTTGTTTTTGGTAGAGTAAATGGTACTTATAAAGTTATAAGCTACTTCAGGCCATGGCCCTTAAAATAATAACACTAAGCCAAATAATATGGATAGCAAGATAAAGGTAGATATTAGCATCGAGGGTACGCCAATTGCGCATTTCTCGTCTTTTACACTGGACCAGCGTTTTAACGAACACCATACTTTTCAGTTGCGCTTTAACCACGATCAGATTGAAAACACCAATAAGGTAACGCTGGAAAAATCGAAAGAATTTATCGGTAAAAACCTTACCGTGCAATTTGGCCGTATCGAAGACGCCGAGCACCAGTTTACCGGTAAGATTACCCGGGTAGAGATCTCCCAAAGCCACGGTTTTCAAGGAGATATTGTTATTAGTGGTTTTAGCCCAAGCATTTTAATTGACCGCGGTGCGGATTTGGGATCGTACCTGAACAAAGACTTGAAAACGATCTTGCAACAGGCAACCGCTGATGCACCACAGAATGACCTTAGCTTTAACATTGCGCCGGCATATACATCGCCGATTGATTATCTGATCCAATACCGCGAGAGCGATTTTGAATTTATCAACCGTTTGTCGGCCGAGTATCACGAGTGGTTTTACTACGACGGCACTAAGCTGAATTTTGGAAAGCCCACCAAACTGGAAGAGATCACGCTGATATATGGCCGTGATTTGCATAGCATTCAATACGGGATGCAGATCTCGCCGTTGAGTTACCAAAAATTCTCTTATAATTCTGTCCAGGATCAATTGCTGACGGCAAAACCGTCGGGCGCCAGCAACGGTTCAGCCGATATGTCGCACGCAATATCGGCCTCCAACCAGGTTTACAGCAAACAATACAACGAACCGCTTGATGTGCGGGTAAACTCGCAAAAAGACATAGACACCTTTGTTAATGACGAACATAAAGCCATCGTATCTGAGCTGTTAAGCATTATGGGCAACGGCGATAACCCGCAGGTTGCCCTGGGCAAGGTGGTAAATATCAGTACCAGTATGCGCGGCCAGATAGGTTTTGAGGTGCAGGATTTTGGCAAGTTTTTAGTAACCGCGGTTTACCATCAGTTGGATGGGGTGGGGCATTACCAAAATACATTTGAAGGCGTATCTGCCGATAGTGAGAAGTTGTTGGTAAAAAACGCAGAAAAGCCTACCGCGGACATGCAGCTGGCTATTGTTACTGATAACGACGACCCCAAAAAGCAAGGACGCATTAAAGTGCAGTTTAAATGGGAGTGTACCAATAATGACGTTACCGAATGGTTAAGAGTGGTTACGCCGGATGCTGGCAGTTCTGATAAAGTCAATCAAAATAGAGGCTTTGTATTTGTCCCCGAAATTGGTGACCAGGTATTAGTTGCATTTGAAGAAGGTAATATAGCTCGCCCTGTTATTATTGGTAGCATGTTTAGTGGTAAAACCGGCATTGGTGGTGGTGGTGGTAATAATAGTAAAAGCATTAGCTCAAAAAGTGGGCATACCCTTCATTTAAACGATGCTGCCGGTATTACTTTTATTGATAAAAGTAAATTAAACCATATTGAAATTGATGGACAAAGTCAAATAACTGTAACCGCAGATAAGGTCATCAAACTGGTATCAGGAGGACCAAACGGGAGCTCTATTACATTAAATGCCGACGGTACTATAGATATAATAGGTAAAATAATCAATATACAGGGCACAGAAGCGATCAATGCAAACGCAGAAAACAAAACTGGTAAAAATGTAAATATTGGCAAGTCTGCAGAAACCAAAGTTGATGTTAAAGGCAGCAGTATCACCTCTGTCTCAAATCAAACGCATACAATACAGGGTAAAGAAGTTGTGATTAATTAAGACAAAATAACTGCTCATAACAAATAAAACTAAAATTCATGACTACGGTTAAAACAAATAAGTGGAGTTTTTTTTCTGATGAACCTAAAGAACAAATTTTTGACAATGGTGGTGCGGGCAATATAAATCCAGATACAGTTGATCTTAGTTATAAGAAAATAATTTCTGGAAAATATAAAAGTGAAACACTTTCATTACTTAAGGTAGATGATATAGTAATTAGCAAATCTATAAACGAAACCACGTTTACGTTATCGGTTTTAGACCGGGGTACCAACCACACCATTGTTAGGATAGATGTTACCAAGACATTTATGGATAATGGAATAACGGAGTTAAATGATTTTAATGGTTTGTTAATAGCCTTGGGTAGTGTAAAAGATGTTTTGGTTTTGGAAATAAATAATGAAGGCTTTATTTCCGCAATAGTTAATAAAGAAGAGATAAAAGCTAAATGGTTTCAAGTGAAAAATGACTTGGCGACAAATAAGCAATTCAACTTATTGAAACCGGAAGATCAAAAAAGTATTTTAACAGGTGGGGACGAAGAGTATTTGACAAATTTTGATATTGTAAAATTTCTTAACGAAGGTTATACTTTGTACAGTATGTTATTTTGTGGATACTGGCGAAATTATCAATTACAAGAAACGTATGTTATTGGTTCAAAAAACAAGCAATCAGCTATGTTTAAAGACCAGGTTATACCTATAAATTTTAACTATAAGATAAAAAGATGTAATTTACAATCGGCTACTTGCCAGGTAGAAATTCAAGGTGTTGAGGAGCAAAGCTATAATACGATAGGCTTAAAAAAACTATATGAGGAAAAGTATCCTTTCGCAAAAGCAGAATTTGATGATTACTCGTATGATTACGACGTGACCTTAGATACAGACACTGATACAGGCCTTGTTAAAAAGCTGAATACCACAGTTCTTGAACAGGCTGGTAGTATTAGCATGTTTATGGATTGTAACATAAAAATTTTAACTGATGAAAAAGGGCATACTACCGAGTAAAACATATTTGGTTTGCAGTAGCGGGTTAAAAAAAGCTGAATTACAGGTGATTAGCCAAATGACTGTTTTTAACGACAATAAAAACAGAAAGATTGCTACGATAGACGATCGGTTTGGCGACTTTATTTGTAAGTACGCCCTAATACTTGGTGCGTTAGTATTGGGGGCTTTAATTGCAAGCGGCGGCAGCGCAGTAGCTATGATAGCAACAGTTCTTATTGCAACGGGTATTAGTTTGAGTATGTGCGCAATTGTAAACCTATTTAATAGCGGGGGATGGAAAAGTTATCACCCAACTGTATTTATTAATCAAAACACAAAACGAAACGTACTTACGGAGAAATCATATTTTAGTTGCCCTATAGGCGGTACAATTATTCCTATTTACGATGAAGCTATAGCATCTAAACAAGCAGCAATTTTCAGAGATAAGGCACTTACGGAGATACTTATGGCCGGTGTAGGTGGATATGCACTTGGTGGATTTGTGGCAGCTTCGGCAGGTTTCGGAACAATTGCAAGCGGGCTTACTGTAGGTTTTGGAATTGGCGCAGGCGTAAGTTATGTACAGGATAAAAGTTTGGAATTATACTATGGGGAAATGTCTGAAAAGCAAAAGGAAAGTCCGCTTTACCATAAATCAGAAGGTACAGATGTAATTCCTTATGCAACACCAAAAATGACCGGAGATGAAAATACAACCAAAACTATAGAGAAGGCCGGGGAATTGAGAGGTAATAAAGAGCAGATAATTGACTCGAAAGTTCAAGATCGTTTAAATAGTAATACCGGACGTAACGGTGGCCTTCTAAAAAATGACCCTAAAAAACTTGCTAAAATCGCTCGCGACAATGGGAATTTGTCAAATAGCGAATATTTAAGAATAAGAAGAGAATTGCAAGCGAAACAAGTGGCAGATTTAAGGGCAACAGATGGATTAAAACAATATAAAAGCGAACATATCAAGAACTTAAAAGAAAGTGGCTCCCGGTTTAAAGAAGGCTTTAGTTTAAAAAACAAAATGGGAAGAATTTTTTGGATATCAACAGTTGTAGAAACAGCCAGCAATTTCTGGACGGAAGGAAGACAGAGAGAGTTATACGATGAATCAACTGCTGCTGAAGACGCAGTCAAGAAACATATAGGTGTTTTTGCTCAAAAGGTATAACTGAAAATCTATGATAAAAATAGTGAACCACCTTTGGCAAACCAGTAAGGTTTTGGTTGTAAGCTTACTGGTTTATATTTGCGCTGTTGCTATGGTTTTGATAAGTACAGCTACTGGTTATCTGTCATTAAAAAAAGTAATGGGAAATATTGTTGCGGTTAGTTTAGATAAAAGTAAAGCTACCATTCTTAAATTCAACATTGCCGGCGCTAATACTATTTATTACCAAAAATATGAGCGCAGATTTTCAGATGAAAATAGTGTCACAATTAAAAAGGGGGATAATATTTATTTTTATACATTTCAAAGCCCCGAAAGAAAAAGGGCGGCTATAAGCTCACTTGGAGATCAATCTGCCTTTTTTTATTATCCTGTTTTTTACATTAACCAGGCACCCGGCATTTGGCAGGTTTTTTTATATCGGTTTTATAATAGCCTGATCTTAACAATTCTTATTTCACTTTCATGGGCCTTGATTTTATATAATGGCTTTTCGGTTGCTTTAAAATCAAATATCGTTATCAAATTTATGTTGGGCATCTTATCCATTGGCATGCTTTGGTTAGTAATTTGATTTAAAATCGTTAATCCATTTGTAAGTTTGAGCAATAACTATCGTGATATTAATGCGGTGATACTACTTTATTGCTCTTATCATTGAAGATGAAATATAAAATTTCTTTAGCTGGCTTTATCCTTATTCCCTTATTATTAATTGGCTATATCCTATTTTTTGTGGTTAGCGTAAGTAAATTATTGGTAAAGCAGGAAGGTACTATTGTTGCCTATAGTAAAACATCTGCGGGAGCCCGCTCTGCAAGGGAAGATGCTTTTAAATTAAAAGAACATCCGCAGTTAACCTACAAGAGATCTTATGAGGGCTTAAGCCGTTTTATAACACCCGTTATTAGAGAGAAAGTGTATGCCCCACCTCCTGCAAACGTTAACGCCGACTTGTATTATTTGCATCCAAATCTCCGCCCCGAAGCTGAACGCAAAGTGGTGTTTTTTACAACATGGAGTGCGGTGACGACTGTTCAAAAGGAAAATTCGAACATTCCCTATCTTTATTTGAGATTTAAATCGAATAATTATTCTCCATTTATGCTTTTCCTACATGTCTTTTTATTTACACAAAGCGTTTATAAGATAGGGCTGGTTACTTTTATTTCTTTTATGTTATTTATAGCTTGTTTTTTGCAAAGCGCTACCTTGTATGAACATAATGTTCTTTTTAAAAGCTATGCTATCTTTATGTTGATCTTACATATTTTAATCTTTTTCTTATAGCTATAAATGGAAAAACCACCTGCTTCAATATGAGGTTTAAATCATTTTTGAGTCTGTTTATAACACTTTGGGTTGCTTACTTTATTTTTTTAACAGTAAACGCTGTTAAAATCATCAATAATTTAGAGGTAGTTAGCCAAACCAATATTTCGATGCGTGCAGCGGGTGCTTTCGGATTAATAAGGCATTATTATATAGAATCATATTCCGCGCCAGCACGCAGCACAGTCAACAAGCACGTTGTTGATAGAATCTATTCGGGCATTTCCCTTTCAAAGATATTGGTGCCAGAAGGTGATATAAATGAAACTAAAACAGTTACCTTTTATGCTTTGCGAAAAAAAGATAAAACAATACATTTTGCGTCAACGGCGGGTAAACTGCCGGCTGCAAAGGCTCGGTTGTTTATTGATGTATTAGCTTATCTGATCAACAGATATCTTTTGCTTCACGTAGGTTTTTTTCTATGTTGGTCTGCCATTTCTAAAATATTCGGTTATTTTAAGCGGAACACAAATAACGAACAGGAAATTGAGAGTATAGATAATCAACCGGTTTTTAAGTTTATGCAGAAAGCGCTACTGTTTGCTGCTTTAATATTAGTGTTTATATGAAAAAGATAATTATAATCGTATTATCCGTTTTTGTACTTGTTATTATAGGCCGCCTTTTTTATTCCATATTGTTTAGTAATGACAGTACAAACAATATCGGGAATATTAAAAGTGACGTCGAGTCCGGTCTATATGATTATAATAAAGGGACTCAACAAATGAATAGCAGACATTTTCAGGATGCTGAAAAGCATTTCTTGGAAGTATTAAAATATAAAGACAATTTGAATAAAGAAACCTATATCAATACTTTGGTCAATTTGGGGGCATGCTGCGCTAATCAGCAAAAACTCGCCGATGCCGAAAAATATTGGAAGGAGGCTGCCGATCTGGGTGATAAAGATGCGGCTAATAACCTATTGAAGTTACATCAGAATTAATCGTCACACTGATTATCTAATTTATCAGCCTAATACGCAAAACGAATAAAAAAACATAAGCGTAAGTTTTGTCTGTAAGTCACCGGCGAAGTTTTGGAGCGGCGTTGGGAGTATGCTGATGGGCATTACAATCAATCTAAATTGATATTGCATGCAAGTGCGAGGTTTATGGAGGCTGTAAAATATAATTATCAATTTCTTACACAGTTTGATTTAAAAAAAATTGACGAATAATAAAGGCAATACTATTTAAAAAATATAGCATGAAAAGTTCTGGTGTTGCAAAAGAGGTTGTTTTCAATAATGTGCTTACGCTAAGCTTTATTTGGTTCCCACTAACTGGTTTTACGGTGAGTATTGTTTTGTTTTATTTATATGCCGAGTATGGATTTAATTACCTGGGCGTATGGGGTTTGATTTTTACAGGATTTATTGTTCTTTTTATTATGAATTTGCTTTTAAAATACTTCAGCAAAAATATCCGTCTGTATTTTACTGGGAATGATATGGATATAGAAATAAACGGGCAATTGCAGAAAATTCAGAAACAAGACGTGGTTGGTTTGTTTGCCCCAGATTACGAAAATTCAAAATCGTCTCTTATTTCATTACAGTTATGTTTTAAAAATGGTAACAAGTTAGACATTACCGATTCGAAATTTACCGAAAAGTATGATGTGGGTGTTAACGAAGTATTGAAAAAAGATTTAAGATTTATATTGGATGAACTTGGTTTTATCAAGATCAGGCAAAGTAAATCAAGGGCATTTAAAAAACAAGGTGCATACTGGTATGCTGTTGGTTAAATTAAAGTATACCATAAATAACTGAAGGTGTTTACCGGCTAATTGAGCGTAATTAAATTGATGAACAGATGAAAGGTGCATGTGTAGTTTGTGCATATTAGCACTTGTCAATCACTGTTTATTCCCATTCAAACTGGGCACTGTCAGGGCACGATCAATATTATCTTAAATTGATTTATATTTACCTGCTTCAATAACCTACATTAGCAAAAACTTAACCTCAGGGAATTTATGAATAAGAAGATCTCGATGGACGATATCGCCCGCGATTTAAATATTTCTAAATCCACCATCTCCTTTATTATCAATGGCAAAGCCAAAGAAATGCGGATCAGTGATAAACTGGCTACCCGGGTGTTGGATTATGTGAAAGAAAAAAATTATAACAGGAATGCTTTAGCCCAAAGCCTGCGTACAGGTAAATCCAAGATTATCGGCCTGATTGTAGAGGACATTGCCGATGCCTTTTTTTCGAGCGTGGCGCGGCTGATAGAAGAGCGGGCCTACAAAAAAGGTTACAAGATCATCTATTGTAGCACAGAAGATAATCCTAAGAAGACGATCGAGCTGATCAATATGTTTAAAGGGCGCAATGTGGATGGCTTTATTATAACCGCGCCCAAAGGCATCGAAACCGAGGTTGAACTGTTGGTGGCGCAAAACCACCCCTTTGTTCTGTTCGACAGGTATTTCCCGGAGATAGAAACCGACTATGTTATTATAGATAATCTGGCCGGGGCAAAAATGGCGGTAGAGCATTTAGTGGCAGAAGGGTTCAGGCAAATTGCATTCATTACGCTGGCGTCAGACCAAACCCAGATGGCAGAACGGTTAAAAGGTTATAACGAGGCTATTAAGGCCGCCGGATTTAAGCCGCAGGTGCTGGAAATCAAATTTACCTCTAAGCCCGAAAAGGTGGTGCAGCAGGTGAGCGCCTTTCTATTAAAAAATAAAGATGTCGATGCCGTGTTATTTGCAACAAACTACCTGGCGCTGCAGGGCTTTGAAGCAATTAACCGCCAGAATTTAAGGATCCCGGATGATTTGGCTGTTGTGGCCTTTGATGATCATGCTTTTTTCAAAGTTTTTAACCCGCCTATTACCGCCGTATCACAACCTATGAAAAACCTTTCAGAAAACCTGATAGACGTGCTCTTTAAAAGAATGAGCGGGGGCGAGGATACGGGCAGCAGTGTACATAAGGTATTACCACCCGAATTGATCGTCCGTAAATCATCAGTTAAAAGCAAATAAATATTTTTTTAATAATTTGCTAAATCCGTTTAGTTTTTCTACGTTTGGAAACCAATTAAAATTCAAAGACCTATTTTATTGCTTTAGCACCGTGATGATGTTCGCATTTTTTAAAGAAGCTATGTTGTGCGCCTTGTTTTTTAATATGAATCAATTCAACCCAATATAAATCGCTTATGATCAATTTTACTTTTAAAGAGAAATGGAAGGCCTTAGTATTTTGCCTTCTTATTTTGCTCAGTTTCGGTACCGAAAGCCGTGCGCAGAGCAGATCTGTAACCGGCAAGGTGCTGGATGCCGTTACTAACGAAACCGTTATCGGTGCAACCGTGCAGATAAAGGGCACTACCACTGGTGTAGCTACAGATGTTAACGGGAACTTTAAGCTTAACGCAGCTGAAGGTGCCGTGCTCGAGATAAAGAGCATTGGCTATACTACGCAGACCGTGGCCGCCAATTTCGATGCACCTATGGTAATTAAACTGGCGGGGTCAAGCAGCAACCTTAATGAGGTAGTTGTTGTAGGTTACGCCACCCAAAAGAAGGTAGACCTAACCGGAGCTGTTTCTACAGTGAAGAGCAGTGATATTGCTAACCTTCCGGTTGGTGGCGCCGATCAGATCCTGCAGGGTAAGGCAGCCGGCGTTTCGGTAACACAATCTACCGGTGCCCCCGGCGATGGTATCAACATCCGCATCCGTGGGGTAGGTACTATCAATGATAACAGCCCGCTTTATGTGATCGATGGGATCCCTACCAAAAACGGTATCAATGAGATCTCTCCAAACGACATCGAGTCTATCAGTGTGTTAAAGGATGCTTCTTCTGCTGCTATTTATGGTGCACGCGCATCTAACGGCGTAGTTATCGTTACCACTAAAAAAGGTAAAAACGGTGCGCCAAGGGTAAACGTAAATGCTTACACAGGTGTGCAAACTTCTCAGCACCTCATTAAAATGGCTAATACGGCGCAATATGTAGCCGCTTATAACACGGCAGCCACTAATGATAAACGCCCGTTGATCCCTGCCAGCATCATTGCGGGACTGCCCGATGTGAACTGGCAAAAAGAGGTTTTGCGCCCGGCACCTATCACCAATGTACAGGCGTCGGTAAGCGGAGGGAGTGATAACTCTACCTACATCGTATCGGCCAATTACTTTAAGCAAAACGGTCTGATCAAAAACTCTTCCTTTGATCGCCTGAACTTGCGTACTGCCGTTACAAGCAACTTTTCTAAATATTTATCATTCGGTACCAACGTTAACCTGGGCTATTCTAAAACCAGGCAGGTAGGTACATCGGGCGATGGTTTTGGTGCAGGCAACCCTGGGGCCAGCGTTTTACGTTACGCCCTGTTCCGCACACCGGCTACACCCGTACGTAATGCCAATGGTGATTTTGTTGATCTGCCGCAAAACCCTGAGTTCTTTGGCGATGGTTTAAACCCGGTGGGTTTTGCCGATAACTACAACCGTAACTTTATGGGCTACTCCGTTTTAGGTAATGCTTACCTGGAATTGAAGCCGATTAAAAACCTGAAGATAAAAACCGATTTCGGTACGAATTTCCTGATCACCGATTATAAACAATTCTTTGCTACCTGGGGTATTGACCGTTTCTTAAACTCGCCAAACAGTTTAGCGCAATCAAACACCAACCAGTTTGATTACAACTGGACAAACACTGCCACTTACGACTGGACGCTTGCCAAGAAAAACGTTTTCAACTTTTTAGTAGGTACCGAGGTAATTAAAAGCAACAGCCGTGCATTAGGTGCATCACGTACCTTGTTCTCAGATCAAAGCTCGCCGTTCCAATATCTGGACAATGGCTTGGGTATCCAGCAAAATGGCAGTAACCAGATCCATTCGGGTTTGTTCTCTATCTTCGGCAGGGTAAATTATGCGTATGATAATAAGTACCTGGCCACCTTTAACGTAAGGCGCGACGGTTCATCACGTTTAGATCCAAGCAACCAATACGGTCAGTTCTATGGTGGTTCATTAGGCTGGAGGCTTGACCAGGAAGATTTCTTGAAAGATGTAAAAGCCATCAACCTGTTAAAATTAAGGGCGGGCATTGGCCAGTTGGGTAACCAGCAGATCCCCGAATATGCTTATGCAACGCTGGTGCAAAACTCGGGCTATTATCCTTTTAATGGTGTAAGTACTCCTGGTAATTCCATCAGTGTGTTGGGTAACCCTAACGTACGCTGGGAAACCAGTACGCAAACAGATTTTGGTGTAGACCTCGGTTTGTTTAACAGTGCGTTAACTATCTCTGCCGATTACTATATCAAGAACACATCCGGCGTATTGCTTCCTCCGGCAAAACCATCAAGCAGCGGTGGTGCGGGTAGTGCTACTGTAAATGCAGGCGGTGTACGTAACCAGGGTTTTGAGTTAGAGCTGGGCTACCGCAATACTTTAGGCGGTAAGTTTAAATACGAGTTCATTGGTAACTTTGCCACTGTTAAAAACGAGGTTACCTCGTTAGCAGGCGGCTCGGCTATTGTTGGCGGGCGCATAGATAATAACTACTATGCTACACAAACAGAAGTAGGCCACCCTATAGGTTCTTTTTATCTGCTACAGCAGGAAGGGATCTTCCAGAATGCGCAGCAGGTATTTACTCACGCTTACCAGGGGCCTAACGTAAAACCGGGCGATGTAAAATACAAAGACATCAGCGGACCTAATGGCGTGCCGGATGGCGTTATTGACGACCAATACGACCGTACCTATGTAGGCAGCCCGATCCCTAAATTTACTTACGGTTTAACCTCTAACTTCTCTTACGCAGGGGTAGATATAAGCTTATTTTTCCAGGGCGTTTACGGTAACAAACTTTACAACCAGGTAAATACCGATATTGAAGGTTTTTACCGCGCATTCAACGTAACCGAAAGGGCAGCAACCCAGGCATGGACAGGCGAGGGTACTTCAGATCAGTTCCCGCGTTTATCATGGGACGGTGCAACGAACAATAAGCGCCCGTCTACCCGCTTCTTAGAAAGCGGCTCTTACCTGCGTTTAAAGAACGTGCAGTTAGGGTATACTTTTAGCGATCGTTTGGTAAAGGCAGTTAAATTATCGTCGGTTAGGTTCTTTGTGAGTGCACAAAATGTATTCACGGTAACCAAATACACAGGTATTGACCCTGAAATGTATACAAACAGCAACTCGGCCGGCGATGGCGTACGAGCCGTTGGTATCGACTTTGGTACTTACCCGTCTGCACGCACATTCACTATCGGTTTTAATGCAAATTTTTAATTCTACACTCATGAAAAGATATTTATATATAACCCTTGCAGGCGGTTTGTTACTGTCGGCAAGCAGCTGTAAAAAAGTACTTGATCAACCGCCTTTGGGCACTTACCAGGCAGCCACTTTCTTTAATTCAACCGCCAATGCAAAATCTGCCGTTAACGCAGCTTATGTGCCATTAAGTTATAGTGATGCCTTTGGAAACGAAGGCTGGGTATTGGGCGATGTTGCATCGGACGATGCTGTTAAAGGTGGTTTAACCGGCGACCAGGCGGACATCGATAACATTAACAACTTTAATATTCTGAACACCAATTCGGCGGTTGAGTCGGTTTGGGGAAGAAGTTATAACGGTATCTCCAAAGCAAATTTTGTTTTAGATGGTTTACCCGATGGCAACAAAGCCGTACCGGATGCGGATAAGGCGACGATAAATGCCCAGGCTAAGTTTTTACGTGCATATTATTACTTCACGCTGGCCAATGCTTATGGGAATATCCCACTGCGCCTGCAAACAGCCACTGCCGATAACTTGAATGCGCCTGCCGTGCCGCAGGCACAGGTTTACGCGCAGATAGAAAAAGATTGTACCGAAGCTGCAGCTGCATTACCTACTGCATGGACCGGTGCCGATCTGGGCCGTGCTACCAAAGGGGCTGCATTAGCATTGCTGGCAAAAACTTACCTGTTCGAAGCCAAATACACACAGGCTGCGCAAACAGCCCAACAGGTAGAGGCTTTGGGTTATGCGTTAACCAATAAGTTTACAGATAACTTTAGTGCATCAACTAAAAACAATACCGAGGCAATATTCTCTATCCAGCACACTGCAGGCCTTAGCCCTAAACAAGGCAACGCCTTAAACCAGGCCTTTGCACCGCGCGGCGCGTTGAACGGTTATGGCTTTTTTCAGCCTACCCAAAGCCTGGTAGATAACTTTGAAAAATCGCCCACCGGCGTTGTTGATCCGCGTTTAGATTACACTGTTGGCCGCGCTGGTAAGCCTTATTTCGACAGTGCTTTTGACCCAAGCTGGACAGCTACCGGTTACGTTACCAAAAAATATATCCAACCATTATCAGAGATCCCGGTTGCCACCAAGGGTGATGGCAACGTGAATGTAGAAGTGTTACGTTTTGCAGATGTTTTGCTGATAGAGGCTGAAGCCTTTAATGAGGCTAACAACCCTACTGCTGCACTTGTGCCTTTAAACAAGGTGCGCAAGCGTGCAAGGGAGAGCTATATATATGACATCACCTTAGCTGGCGGCGGTGTTGTACCGGCAGGTTTATTACCTGATATCACGACTACTAATCAAACCCAGCTGCGTGATATTATCCGCAAAGAGCGGAGATCAGAACTGGCACTGGAATTTGGCCGTTATTACGACATTATCCGTTACGGCAGCGCTTATGCAACTAACGCCTTGAAGGATATCCCGAATTTTAGCTTTACAGCCAATAAATTCTTCCCTATTCCTTTTAGCGAAGTTTCAACAAATAAATTATTAGTAAAATAGTAACAGCATAATCATGAAGACATATCAAAAAATTGCGGGTATAGCCATTTTAGTTGTGGCCCTGCTATTTAACCTGGCTGCCTGTAAAAAAGATGCGGCGCAGCAAACCGTTGGCAACGCCGATGGTACTCAAATAACAGCTGCGTTAAGCGTGGCCACATCATTGTACACAAGCGCTACAGAAGGTAAACGCCCCGGTAACTACGCCGTGGGTTCGCGTACAGATCTTAAAACAGCTATCGACCTGGCTACCGCAACCAAAGCTTCTACCGCTTACAGCCAGCGGGAGGTTGACAATGCAACGGCCAACTTGAACCGTGCGGTTGCGGCCTTTAAATCAAGGCTGATACAGGATGTATCTGCCGACAACCTGATCGCTAAATGGGAATTTACCGGCAATGCAAACGACGTTACCGGCCACGGCCATAACGGTACCCTGATGACGGGCTTTATCAACAGCACTACAGATGGCGGCACATTGCCTGCTTTAATAGCAGACAGGTACAACCAGGCCGGTAATGCCTATGATTTTCAGAACGGGTCAAACATCGAGATTCCTTACACTGCTGATCTGAACCCTAAGGAGTTTACCATTTCGTTATGGGTGAAACGCCGCGAAACCAATCCGGATAACTATATGTTTTCGCTTAACACGTACAATGGCTTTAAATTCCAGCTGCAGGGCGCAAACTTCCTGTTCCTGACCTTTAAAGGCGATAATGGTTACCATGACGTAGACAGTAACCCAGGTGTTGTACCGGCAGATGCCTGGACTTTTGTATCTGTATCTTACGTGAACGGTACCATGAAGTTCTACGTGAATGATAAACTGGTAAAAACAGCAGCGGTAACAGGTACGCCGGTTACGTTAACATCGCCTGTAAACCTGGTGATTGGCCAAAGCCTGCCAAAAAGCCTGAAGGGTACTTCATACTTTAAAGGATCTATGGATGATATCCGTTTTTACAATCGTGCATTATCTGATGCAGAGGTACTGTCTATCTACACTATTGAGCAACCGTAATTATTGATTACATTTATAAAAAGACCGCCTGTGCTAAACAGGCGGTCTTCATTTTAATATCACGCTATGAGATTCATCTATTCGTACTTAAAAGTCTTAACATTTTTACTGCTGATACCCGGTTGCCTGTTAGCCCAGGAAAATAAATTGCCCGATTGGGCTTTTGGTGGTTTTGCAAGGCCCGAGGGGATCAACCCCATTATTTCGCCCGATAGTACCACCCGTTTTATGGACCCGGTGTTGCATAAATTAGTAGGGTGGGAGTCTAACGATACCTTTAACCCGGCTGCCACCGTGTTAAACGGCAAGATAGTAGTTTTATACCGGTCAGAAGATAAATCGGGCGTAGGCATCGGGTTCCGCACATCACGCCTGGGCTATGCCTCCAGCAGCGATGGTTTGCATTTTACGCGTTCAAAAACACCGGTTTTTTATCCTGCCGATGATGATCAAAAAAAGTATGAATGGCCGGGTGGTTGTGAAGACCCCAGGGTTGCTGTTACTAAAAAT
This sequence comes from Mucilaginibacter glaciei, assembly GCF_014773245.1. Lineage (GTDB taxonomy): Bacteria > Bacteroidota > Bacteroidia > Sphingobacteriales > Sphingobacteriaceae > Mucilaginibacter > Mucilaginibacter glaciei. Next base: position 221,165 of record NZ_JACWMX010000001.1, read on the forward strand.
GGCACCTATGTGGTTTTTTATACGCAATGGAACCGCGAAACACCGCGTTTAGGCGTGGCTACCTCTAAAGATTTGAAACACTGGACCAAACACGGCCCAATCTTCGAGGATGCGTACCAGGGCAAATTCCTGAATATAGCGCATAAATCGGCATCGATACTGACTAAGATAGCTGGCGGCAAACAGGTGATCACCAAAATAAATGGTAAGTACTGGCTGTATTGGGGCGAATTGCACGTGTATGGTGCAACCTCAACCAATCTGGTTGACTGGGCCCCGGTAGTGAATACCGACGGCAGCCTGAAGGAGTTTATTTCGCCGCGTAGAGGCTTTTTTGACAGCGAATTAACCGAATGCGGTCCGCCTGCTTTGCTTACCGATAAAGGCATTATTTTATTTTACAACGGCAAAAATAAAAAGGGCGATGACGGCGATAAAAGGTTTACGGCAAACTCTTACTGCGCCGGCCAGGCGTTGTTTGATAAGCACGACCCATCAAAACCCATAACCCGGCTTGATGTACCCTTTATGCGGCCAATGGCTTCATTTGAAAAAAGCGGGCAGTACCCGGCCGGTACCGTATTTATAGAGGGGATGGCTTACTTTAAACAGAAATGGTATTTATATTATGGCTGTGCCGACTCACGCGTGGGTGTCGCCATTTATGACCCCAAGCACGCGGCCAAGCCAGATCCTATCAATTAACAGTAACACCGAAATCGTCATGCCGAATTTATTTCGACATCTCACAAGCAAAGCATTCGACGGGTTAAATATCTTTCGATGTACCTAAACAAGTTCGGGATCACGGATTATTTGAATTAAATGTTATGTACAACATTAATAAATATTTAAGTGGGTGTTCCTCTATAGGGGTTAAGCGTTCCGCAGTGTTCCGTTTCAAGCGAAACACCACAAGCGGAACGGAGATATGCAAAGCAAAAATCCCCTCAACTAAAAGTTGAGGGGATTTTTATTTATGGACGCGGCGGTGGCGGCGGTAATTTGATATGTGGAAATTTGATCCGTGGGCGTCTGGGTGCGCGGCGAGCCGGTGGACGCCTGCTGCGTTTCTTACTAAAAATGTGTAGCGGATCTGGCGGCGGAGGCGGTGGCCCAGGCAAACGCTGCGCCGGCGCTTCAACCGGCTGTGCCAACGCCGGTTCAATATCGGCAATGGTGATACTCGCTGCCATTAACGCGGCAATTAGGTAAGCTTTTGTTATTTTCATCTCTTAACGGTTAAGTGCATGTATCTACCTTAAACTAAATTACATAGGTAATGTTTAATGCGTTAAAAAATTATTTGTTGATTGCGGCTGTATATAAAAAATCGGCTGTATACTGTCCGGCCTCCAGCCAACGCCCTTTAGTTTTTTTGCTTACCCCAAAAATGGGGTTAAAATGGCTCTGCAACTCATGCGAGTAACCTTTAAATAATTTAAAGCTATTTGGGATCTTCAGTTCATCTGCCTTTTGATGGATAGATAAGCTGCCGTACAAAGGGTTATCTTTATGTGTTAGCGGCACCAAACGGTCTTCGCTGCCGTGTACACAAACAATGGGCACACGCGCGTTTTTTAACCAGTCCAAGTTGTATATCGCCCCCCAATAACTAATAACGCCTGCCACTTTGGTAACTTCGGTTTGTTTGGAAAAGGCAACACTATCCGGCAGTGCCGCCAGTTTTGCCAGTTCGACGTTACTACTATAAGCGGTTTGCAAAGCAATCATCCCCCCGGCAGAATTGCCGCCCAGTATGATCTTGTCCGGGTCGATGTTATATTCCTTGTAGTTCTTCTTGAAAAAGGCTACGGCCTGGCGGGCGTCCTGTACGGCATAATAGCTGCTCCGTAAAAATTCGTCGACATGCAAAAAAGGGTAATGCTTGCTTAAGGTGTAATTGATAGATACGCAAACGTAGCCGCGTTGTGCAAAAGTTTCGCTCCAGATCTCCACCCCTTTGGCGTTTTTTGAACCGTATTTAAAGCCGCCACCATGCATCCAGATAATAAGCGGCCTGGCGGTAGCCTTATCGCCTTTGGGCTGGTACAGGTCAAACAAATGTGCTTTCTTTTCGTCCTTCGTTTCGCCGGGACCGTAGCTCAGGTCGGCAGTTTTTTCAACATTGGGGAAAACCAGGTCTTTATATCTCACGGGTGCGCCGTTTTGCGCCTTAAGTGCGGCTGTGGTAGCAAATAACAGTAGCGTAGCTAATAATTGTTGTTTAAACATAATACTTTATATACGTTACAATTTAAACGGACAGATGTTTTTTAAGTCTCATTTGTCAAACAACCATGGCATCTGTTCAGCTGAAAAGTTTTTTACTAAATTTGAGATCGTCTAAATCAAGAAACAGGCGCACGGTATGGTTGTAGGGGTTGGTATTGATTTGGTTGATGTTGAACGTATTGCAAACCGGATCAGCAAAACTAATGGTTTCAGAGAGTTGGTGTTTTCTGCCGATGAGATCACGTATTGTGAAGCTCAAAAAAACAAGTTTGAGCACTACGCCGCACGGTTTGCTGCCAAAGAGGCTTTTTTTAAAGCCATGGGTACCGGTTGGGCAGCTGGCACCTTATTTAATGAAGTAGGAGTGATACATAACGAACTGGGTAAACCCATGTTCAGTTTTATCGGCGATACCGCTAAAACGATTAGCGATATGCAATTGGGTACTATTTTGCTTTCTTTAACACATATAAAAACAGTGGCATCTGCAGTGGTAATTATAGAAAATAATGGAAATTTTTAGAGATATAGCGGCTGAAACTGCAGTTTTACAGGAAAAAAAACTAAAAGATCTGTTAAAATATGTATCGGTAAAGTCTCCGTTCTACAAACAGGTTTTTGCAGAACATCAAATAGATATCGACGCGATCAGGTCGGTAGCTGATCTTCCGCTCATCCCCGTAACGACAAAGGACGACCTGCAATTGCACAATGACGACTTTTTATGCGTATCTACAGAAGATGTAATAGAATATATGTCAACTTCCGGAACGCTGGGCAGCCCGGTTACTATTGCGCTTACAGAAAATGACCTGGACAGGTTAGCCTTTAATGAGTACAACTCTTTTTTATGTGCAGGTGGTACAAAGCATGATATTTACCAGCTGATGCTCACACTCGACAGGCAATTTATGGCCGGGATAGCCTATTACTCGGGCATCCGTAAGCTGGGTGCTGGCATGGTTCGTTTGGGGCCCGGGGTACCTGCCTTACAGTGGGAAACGATTAAGCGGCTAAAACCCACAACCATTGTTGCCGTACCCTCGTTCATTTTAAAGCTGATACAATTTGCAAAAGATACCCATATAGATATCAGCCAAACATCTGTAAAAAAAGCGATCTGTATTGGCGAGAATATCCGAAATACCGACTTTAGCCTGAATATTTTAGGTAAAAAGATCACCGAAGCATGGGATATCCAGCTTTTCTCTACCTATGCAAGTACCGAAATGCAAACTGCTTTTACAGAGTGCACAGAAGGTAAGGGCGGCCATTACCAACCCGAATTATTAATTGTGGAGTTGTTAGATGAGCACGACCGGCCCGTTGCGCCCAACACCCCCGGTGAGGTGACCATTACCACACTCGGTGTACAGGGTATGCCGTTGCTGCGCTATAAAACCGGCGATATTTGTATGTATTTTGATGAGCCCTGTACCTGCGGCCGCACCAGCCTGCGGTTATCATCCATTATTGGCCGTAAAAAGCAGATGATCAAATTCAAAGGTACAACGCTTTACCCGCCCGCTCTTTTCGATCTGTTAAACGAGCGTGAAGAGATCATTGATTTTGTGATAGAAGTTTATTCTAACGAGATAGGGCTTGACCAGGTGGCCCTATACCTGGTACCGGCAGAAGAGAATGAGGAGTGTGATCACCGGATAAGGGCTTATTTACAAGCGAGGTTAAGGGTAAGCCCGCATATTAAGTATGTTACGTTAGAGGAGATCCAGAAGATCCAATTTAACGAAGCCAGCCGCAAGCCGATAAAATTCATTGATAAAAGAGCGTAGCGGTTAGCCTGTTAAAAGGTCATTTTCGTGTAAACCCATCAAATACATAACTATTTGTATAGCAACTATTTAAGTATATTTAATTTGAAATTATGTAAACCTTTGTAAACCCAATTTGTGTTTTGCAGGCTTGTTTTAAATTGAATGGAAGGGATGAAAAGGAAAATGCCTGTGAAAGCATTCCTTTAAACAGCGCCTGCTTTCTTATTACACGTTTGCTGCTCCTTTTTTGCATATATTTTATACTTTAGCTGATTATTAATCACCTTTGACAGAACAACGCATTTGCCCATGATACTTGTTGGACAAACAACACTTTCTTTAAACGACTTTTCAGAACTTATCTTTAAAAACCAGCAAATCGCCTTAGATCAGTCTGCTTTAAAAAAAGTAAACGATAGCTTTGAGTTCCTGAAGCAATTCTCGTCTAACAAGCTCATCTACGGTATCAACACCGGGTTCGGGCCAATGGCCCAGTATAAAGTAAGCGAAGAGAATATCCTGCAATTACAATATAACCTTATCCGCAGCCATTCATCGGGCAGTGGCAAACTAATGCCGGCCCAGCTATCAAAGGCATTGATGATAGCCCGCCTCAATAGCTTTATGCAGGCTTATTCGGGGGTACATCAGGAGGTGGTTGATCTGCTGGTCCAACTCATTAATCTAAACATTTGCCCCTGCATTTACGAGCACGGCGGTGTAGGTGCCAGCGGCGATCTGGTACAGCTTGCCCACCTGGGCTTGGTGCTGATAGGCGAGGGTGAAGTTGTTTTTGAAGATACAGTTCATTGCACAAAAGACATATTTGAGCGGTTTAATATTAAGCCATTAGCTATTCATATCCGAGAGGGGCTTGCCGTGTTAAACGGCACATCGGCCATGACGGGTATCGGGATGATCAACATAATTCAGGCCCGTAAATTATTGAACTGGCAGTTGCTTTTCTCGGCTATGATCAACGAGATCGTAGGTGCTTTTGATGACCACTACTCGCAGGAACTGAACATTGTAAAACACCATAAGGGGCAAAATAAGATAGCTTCCGTTATGCGCGATGTGCTGAAGGATAGTAAGATGATCCGCGACCGTTCTGAGCACTTGTACAACCCCGAAAATCTGGATCAGGAAGTATTTGAAGATAAGGTGCAGGAATACTATTCCCTGCGCTGTGTTACCCAGGTTTTAGGGCCAATTTACGATACCATAGAGCAGGCAGAGAACGTGCTGGTGAATGAACTCAATTCGGTGAACGATAACCCGGTGATTGATCATCTGAACCAGAATATATTCCATGGCGGCAACTTCCACGGCGATTATGTATCGCTGGAAATGGATAAGCTGAAGATTGCTACTACCAAACTATCCATGCTTGCTGAGCGACAGTTAAACTACTTGCTGAACAGCAGGCTCAATCAAAAGCTGCCGCCTTTTGTAAACTTAGGCGTGCTGGGCTTTAACTTTGGTATGCAGGGGATGCAGTTTACGGCGACCTCTACAGTCGCCGAGAATCAAACATTGTCGTTCCCGATGTATGTGCATAGCATACCCAACAATAATGATAACCAGGATATTGTAAGTATGGGTTGTAATGCAGCGCTAATGACCAAAAGGGTGATAGATAACTCTTTTGAAGTGTTGGGGATCCATTTAATGACCATTTTGCAGGCGATAGATTACCTGGGTTGCCAGGATAAATTATCAAAACCTTCTAAAGAATTATATGACGAAGTAAGGGCGATATTTCCCAAATTTGTGGAGGACGAACCCAAGTATAAAGACCTTGCCCGGATCAAAGAGTTTTTAGAAAGTACCGAACGCATAAACGCATTTGTCTAATGAAGTGCGCATTAATCACCGGTGGATCGAGAGGGATTGGGAGGGCTATTTGTATTAAACTTGCAACCGAAGGATACCACATCCTAATAAATTTTAAAAGCAATACGGCAGAGGCGGAGAAGACCCTCGCCTTAATTAAAGAAGCCGGCAGCAACGGCGAATTATTGCAGTTTGACGTTGCCGATTGCGACGATATCAATAAAACTCTGGGATATTGGATAACTAATAATTCCGAAAAGTACATAGAGGTATTGATCAACAATGCGGGTATCCGCGATGATAGTCTGATGGCCTGGATGGAGCCGGCACAATGGCATAATGTGCTTAAAACCAATTTGGATAGCTTTTTTTATGTGACCCGCCTGGTTTTGACCGGTATGTTGTTGCGTAAATATGGCCGGATCGTTAACATCGTTTCGTTGTCGGGATTGAAAGGGTTGGCAGGTCAAACTAATTACTCTGCCGCTAAGGCCGGGGTTATAGGCGCTACAAAAGCGCTTGCACAAGAAATTGGTCGCCAGGGGATCACCGTTAACGCTTTGGCACCTGGCTTTATCAAAACAGATATGACCGAGGGTTTGGACGAAAAGGAACTCAAAGGTTTGATCCCGGCTAAACGTTTCGGTACACCCGAAGAAGTGGCCCACGCAGCGGCGTTTTTAGCTTCGGCAGGGGCATCTTATGTGACCGGGCAGGTTTTATCGGTCAATGGCGGATTATATTCTTAAGCACATGGAGTTTCCTGTTGACGATATATCAGATCTTATCCCGCAAAAGCAACCCTTTGTTTTTGTAGATAAACTACTGTATGCCGGTGACAGTTTAACCCGCAGTAGTTTCAAAATTAAGAAGGACGCCGTATTTGTAAAAGACGGTTTATTGCAAGAAGCCGGGTTGATGGAAAATATAGCACAAACAGCGGCTTTACGCGCCGGTTATATGGCTCATCAAGCTAACGCGTTGGTTATGAATGGTTATATCGGCAATGTAAAAAACCTGGAAATATTCGCCCTGCCAAAGATTGACGACGAGATCATCACCGAGGTTAACATAGGAGAACAAATATTTAATGTTACCGTTATAACCGGTAAGATATGGCTTGATGGTAAACTGATAGCCGGTTGCGAAATGAAGGTTTTCGCGGATAATTAAAAATAAGAGATGAGTGCAGGTGAGTACAATGGCCGGGATATTTACGTTGTTACCGATAATATTGTATCGCCGCTGGGCAATACTACCGGGGCAAACTTTGCGGCTTTGCGCGCAGGAAAAACATCTGTTCAAAAACACCACTACAAGGAAATTGCACCAGAAGCTTTTGCAGCTTCTTTATTTAAAGATAACGACAGTTTTTATAAAGGGGATGGCGTTGATTACACGCGATTCGAGCGGCTGGCTATCGCATCCGCGTCTGAGGCGATCAACAATAGCGGCATTGATACCGGCGACGACAAAACCATCTTTATCCTCTCATCAACCAAAGGAAATATTAGCCTATTAGAGACCGAAGAAGATAATGCCGGATTGCATCAGCGGGTTTCACTGGCTACCTCTGCCAACTTAATTGCAGCGCATTTTGGTTTTCCAAGCAAGCCCGTAGTGGTTTCTAACGCTTGTATCTCCGGTGTGTTGGCTATAATCACCGCGATGCGGTTGATCCGGTCGGGAGAATATGATACCGCCGTAATTACGGGCGCAGATGTGATCTCCAAATTTATCGTTTCGGGCTTTCAATCATTTCATGCGTTGAGTAATGAAGTTTGCAAACCGTTTGATCGTGATCGCGACGGACTTAATTTGGGCGAGGGAGCAGGGACGATCATCTTATCTGCTGATAATAAATATTCTGGCAGCATAAAAGTATTGGGAGGGGCTGTAAGTAATGATGCCAACCATATATCGGGCCCGTCCCGCACGGGTGAGGAGCTGGCAGGTGCTATAAATAATGCCCTGAAAGATGCGGTTGTAGCTGCCGCCGATATTAATTTTATTTCGGCACACGGCACTGCAACCCCGTATAACGACGAGATGGAAGCAGCTGCAATAACACTCGCCGGTTTGCAAAACGCGCCGTTAAACAGCTTGAAAGGCAATTACGGCCATACTTTGGGTGCCGCAGGTATTATTGAAACAGTGATCTCTCTACAATCATTAAAACAAGGGTTGCTGATGCCTACAATTGGTTACCAGGAAAATGGGGTGACCCATCCGGTGAAAGTTTGTACAGCCGTTACCGAAATAGATGCTAAAACTTTTCTGAAAACAGCATCGGGTTTTGGGGGTTGCAATGGTGCCATTATATTCGGTAAATAACAATATTTTTGAACAGATCTAAAACAGCATCTTGGCAGCAGAAAGATATATAACCCGTAGTTGCGGCATTAATAGCGGTGAAGTATGCGTAAATTTGGAGGTGCTGTTTTCGAATAGAGGACACTTACTGCCCGACTTTTTGCTATCGGTGTACCAGCACTTCGCATTGAGTTATCCTAAGTTTTATAAAATGGATAACTTAAGCAAATTGGGCTGGCTGGCGTCAGAATTATTGTTGAAGAATGCGGGAATGAATGAGAAATATGATCCGGCGCGGATAGCTGTGGTTTTGGCTAACGCCAATTCAAGCCTTGATAACGACCTGAAATATGTGAAGACCATTTCAGAAGGTGCCAGCCCGTCGGTATTTGTGTATACATTGCCTAACATCGTAATTGGCGAGTTATGTATCCGTAATAACTTTAAAGGCGAGCATGCCTTTTTTATACAAGATGAATTTGATGCAGATTTCATCTTTAAACAGGTAAACTACCTGCTCGATCAGCAATTAGCTTCGGCCTGCATTTGCGGCTGGGTAGACGTCTTGGGCGATAATTATAAAGCAGCGTTATTTTTGGTAGAGGATAAGCAGGCCGATAATATGGTAACATTCTCGCCGAATAACATGACGAAAATATTTAATTTAGTAAAATAAAAATTTAATCTTGGGTACTCATTCAACAGTTTATATAGCAGGGTTGGGCGTAATATCGGCCATTGGCAATAACGTGGCCGAGCATCTTGACGCCTTTAAAAACGAGCGGGCAGGCATGGCCGGGATAACCTTGATCGATACCATACACAAGGGCAAATTACCCGTTGCAGAGGTGAAACTGACCAACGAGGAATTGGTGGCTAAAAGCGGCTTTACCGAACACAATAGCCGTACAGCTTTATTGAGTCTTGTAGCTGCAAGGGAAGCAATTTCTGATGCAAATATCCCCGGAATAGATAACTTACGCGTAGGGTTTGTGTCGGCCAATACCGTAGGCGGAATGGATAAGAGCGAGGATTTCTTTGTGAAGTTTTTAGCTGATAACAGTAAAGGCAAGCTGCGAGATGTTTATGACCACGAGTGCGGCAGCATGACCGAGATAGTGGCTGATCAACTGGGCATAACTGATTTTATGACCACCATCAGCACCGCATGCTCATCATCTGCTAACGCGATATTTTACGGTGCCCGATTAATTAAAAGTGATATAGTTGACGTTGTTGTAGCCGGAGGGGTTGACTCGCTCACGAAATTCACCTTAAACGGATTTAATACCCTCATGATATTGGACGAAGCCTTTTGTAAACCCTTTGACGACAACCGCAAAGGATTAAATTTAGGCGAGGGGGCGGGATACGTAGTGCTGGTATCTGAAAAAGTTGCAGCTACGCTTAGTAAACCTGCTTACTGCAAACTGAGCGGTTGCAATAACAGTAATGATGCCTATCATCAAACAGCGTCGTCGCCTGATGGTACGGGGTCATATATGGCTATGCAGGGTGCACTCAAAAAAAGCGGATTGCAGCCAGCCGATATCAGCTACATTAATTTACACGGTACTGGAACACCAAATAACGACAGTGCAGAAGGTACAGCGGTAAAAAGGGTATTTGATCCCCACTATCCACCCATGAGCTCGACTAAATCATTTACCGGGCACACGCTTGGGGCAAGCGGCGGCATCGAGGCCGTATTTTCCGCCTTAGCCATTAGGCATCAAATAATATATCCTAACCTGCGGTTCACAACGCGGATGCATGAATTGCCGTTTGAGCCGGAGGCGCACCTTTTAACAGATAAGCCTGTAAAACACGTCATGTCCAATTCGTTTGGGTTTGGGGGTAATTGTACATCATTAATATTTTCGGAGGCTTAAATGAAGATCTATATCCGTTCATCAGCTTGCGTTTCGGCTCAAAATACTTTAGCGGCCGGTAATTTTCTGGATGATATTGTAGAATACACAGGCACGCGTTTACCAGTTATCCAGCCCGATTATAAAAAGTATATCGATCCTAAGCTGATACGCAGGATGAGCCGCGTAATAAAGATGGGGGTGGCTGCTGCCAAAGAATGCTTGGATCAGGCCGGGATAGATATGCCGGGTGCTATTATTACGGGCACTGCTTTTGGTTGTATGGAAGATACCGTTACCTTTTTAACGCGTATCATAGAATACCAGGAGGAGTTACTACCGCCTACAGCCTTTATACAATCCACCCACAACACAGTTGCTGCGCAAATTGCTTTGATGCTTAAATGCCATAACTATAATAGTACTTTTGTGCACAAGGGAATGTCGTTTGAAAGTGCATTGTTTGATGCCGTTATGCTTTTGAAGGAAGAAGAAACCGATAATGTATTGGTTGGCGGAACGGAAGAAATGGTTGATACCAGCTTTATAGTATTGACCAGATTGGGATTGTACAAGCGATCGCCCATCTCTAACCTTCAATTGTTTGATGAGGAGTCTAAAGGTACCATAGGAGGAGAGGGTGCCGCTTTTGGTTTATTGAGCGTCAACGCCTCTGCAAATAACATGGCTGAACTGGTGGCTGTTAAAACGCTTTATAAGCCAAAGGACGTAACCGTAAGCATAGCCGATTTTTTAAATGCGAATGGTTTAGCCATCGCCGATATCGACCTGGTTTTGACTGGGAAAAATGGCGATATTAAAAATGATGATGTCTACAAAAGTCTAAAGGATACTTTATTTAAAGACACAACCACAGCCAATTATAAGCACCTATGCGGAGAATATCCAACCTCGTCGTCATTCGCGTTATGGCTGGCTGCCAACATGATCAAACGGCAATCGATTCCGGACGTGTTGCTGCAAGGTGAGCAAAAAGTTCAATCACCTAAAACTATCCTATACTACAACCATTACCAGGGCAAATATCATTCGTTAATGCTGCTATCTGCTATATAGAATGACTTTAGTAAGCGAAAATATTTTTGAGGTTAAGGATCTGCAACAACAGGGGGGGCAAATAACGGCCACTTTACGTTTAGTTGAAGATAACCCTATTTTGAATGGGCATTTTCCCGGGCAGTCAGTAGTACCGGGTGCCTGTATGTTAGATTTAGTGAAGACTGTGATCGGGGACGCCTTAAGCATCAATATTCAGCTTAAAACTGCAGGCAATATTAAATTTATGCAAATGGTAACACCTGCGGATGCAGATGAATTGAATTTGAAAATTACTCATAAGCCCATTGAAGCAGGCTTTATAAGTTTAAATGCCACCATCCTTAAAGCAGAAACAGCCTGCTTTAAATTGCAAGCTGTTTTTGCTATATTATAAAATTACTTGACTGTGTTTGCCTGGATATAATCGGCAATGGTAGCTACATCTACCAATACTTTACGGCCTTCTCTCGGGTCTTTGATATCTATATTATACTCTTTCTTTAAAAGTACGATTAGTTCAAGCGAATCGATAGAATCCAATCCTAAACCATCGCCAAATAAGGGTTCATTATCGCTGATATCTGCGGGCGTAAGATCAGTTAAGTTTAAAAACTGGATGATCTGGCGTTTAAGTTGTTCTTTAAGTTCGGTAGTTTCCATTATATTAAGTTCTTTCTTTTTAGGCCCACATAGGTCAACACCTGGAGCAATAGGGTAATAATAAATAAAAGTAGGATATTGTTTAAAACGTCTTTAAGTTTCCCGCCTTCTAAAAAAAGTGAGTAGTAGGCCTGCAGGCACCAGTGCATGGGCGATATGTTCGCCGCCGATTTAAAAAAGCCTTGCATGGCAAAACTGGGTACCATTAAACCGCCTATGCAAGCCAATATCACAATAGATACCGCGCCAAAGCCATTAGCCTGCTCCTGTGTTTGGGCATAAACGCCTACACACATCGCGTAGCTTACGGCGCACCAGCCGCAAACAACAGTCACCAGCACCAATGCAAATACATCCGACGGTAAATTCAGAGCTGGTAAACCGACATACGGAAAAATCCAAATACCGATAGAAAATATCACAATTGCCTGTAGCATCGTTACAGCAAGGTAGGTGATCTGTTTAGATGCCATCCCAACAAGGTAATTTGTCGGCAAAGTTTTTAACCTTATAAAACTGCCACTTACTTTCTCGCGCACTACGCTGCCGCCAAGTGACATGATAATAAAAAACATAGCGAAGATCGTCCAGGCGGGTACATTATGCTGGGTTGCATTAGGAGTAGTGCGTGTGCCATCTTTCGAAACCGGGATTTCGTTAATTGCTGTTTTATTATTCAGCATTTCATTTTCCAGTTTCTCGGGGAGCTCTTTTTCATTGATAGAAAAGTACAAGCTTCGCAAAGTTTCGCGGCTCTGTACCAGTTGTAAAGCGCTACGCAAAGCCCCCTGTACAGATAGGCGGATATTTTCCTGTAAAACAGGGTTGTAGTAAACCGTTAATGGATCCACATCGCCAGCATTTTTAACACTATCACCTTCCAATCCGAAGCTTTTTAAGGCCTTGCCGGCAACGCTTTTAGATTTGGCGCTTACTTTAGCCGAGAAATTTGGAGGGATGATCACTCCTAACATCGCATCCTGCTGATGCATAGCCTCGGCAATTTTTTGTTCGCTTTGATCGCCGGTTACCTGGGTTGCTTTAAACATCCCGATCTTATCGATCGCCTTGATCAATTGCTTGCTGGCCTGCCCGGTATCACTGTTATTAATGATGATGGATAGCTTGTTTTTGTTAACCAGTTGAAAAGTGCTGTTTTGGATGCTGGTTACCACTACGACCAGGATGATCGGCATGATAAACATCAACGAGATGCCTACTTTATCGCGCAGCAGGATCCGCACGTCTTTTGCTATTGTGGCTGTTAATTTAAACATTAGTTCCTGTACTCCTTTCCGGTTAAATTCAGGAACATTTGCTCCAGGTTATCCTGATTATGCGTTTTAAGTAGGTGTTTCAAATTATCCTGGGCAATGATCTTACCGCCGTCAATCAACGCAACTTCCTCGCAAAGATCCTCGGCCTCGTTTAATTGGTGTGACGTGTAAACCAGGGTGGTGCCGCCCTTATTAAGCACTAACAGGTAATCAATAATAGCGCGGCCAGTCTGTACATCAACACCTACGGTAGGTTCATCCAAAAATAAAATCGGCGGGTTATGAATTACACCAATGGCCAGGTTAACCCTGCGTTTCATCCCGCCCGAAAATTTTTGCACCTGTTTATCACGCACATTATTCAGGCCTAAAATGGTTAGCAATTCATCTGTACGGCGTTTAACCGTTTGCTTGTCCAACCCGCTCCATGCGCCAAAAAACTCCAGGTTCTCTACCGGGCTCAACTCATGATAAAACGAAAAGTCCTGCGGGATAAAGCCGAAAAGCTTGTTAACGCTATTTTTATTTTTGCCGATGTCATGCCCCAAAAGTTTGATACTTCCTTCGTCGGCTTTTAATAAGCCTGTCATTAAACTGATCAGGGTGGTTTTACCAGCCCCATTCGGCCCAAACAAGCCAAAACGCTCGCCTTTATTTACTTTAAGGTTAAGATGAGAGAACGACACGTCGGGGTTGCCGGGGTAACGGAAACCGATGTTGTTTACATCAATAGCTAACTCAGGCGTTAATCCCATTTTATTTTTTTTAATTTTTCAAAAGCTTGCTTCTCAACAGATGCAATCGCAATGAGGTAATCGCCCATTTTATCAAAATCCTGCTGTGTGGTTAAACGGCCTTTAAAGATGCCTGCCGCCTGTACCGCTGCGGTACGCCACATATCACCAGCTTGTGTAAATGTAGCCGAAATTTCTGAAAGACCTTTGCCCGGCCAATAAGCATCTGCTTCCTGCAAAAAAGCCGCATAAATATAGCGAAAACCGCCGCCACCCGTGCCTATCTCTTCCTGCATCCTCACCAATTGTGCCAGGTAAAGGCCTGCTTTTTTTAAGCCCAGCTTATCCATCCACTTTTTAATTTTGTTGCCTGTATGGGCAATACCCGCAACCCCGGCAAAATAGCCAGGTATGCTCAGCATATTATATACGTTTTTTTTGATGCCCGCCTTGACGGCTTGCTTTATCTGTTCGTCAGTTATAGTTACGTTTGTCTTAGGAAAATAGATCTGCCCGTTGGGTGCCAAAGCGCCTTTTGCAAAACGCACCCTTTGCAATTCATAACTGCCAAGCGTAGTGGCGTCCTGCATAATGGGGTCACTGATCAGGTATTTATCCTCCTCATATCCGTATACTACCAAATTGTGGCCGTTAAAGTGAAAGCGGTATTCCTTTGGGAAATAGGGAAGGTAGTAAACACCCACCTGGCAACCCACGGCTATTCCCTTATCTAATTGCTGGCGTAAAAACGTTTCTGCACTTTCCGTAGAAAAGAAACGTTTTTTTACAATAGGGATATTTAATGATTTACAGGTACGGCTAAATATATATCCCGGTAGGGTACGGAAGGCTATTGCCGGCCCGTTATTGATCTTGATCAACGGGATATGGGCGAAAAATAAACCTGCGCCAATACCAAAGGCAAGCGGCTCGGTTATTTTACCTCCCGATGCTTTCCATAATAAATTGCTGGTTACGCCCGATTCACAATGTGCCGCCTGCCGATGCTCAAACTCAGTCTTCATGCACAGTAAGTGTTTGGAGGTCATTAACCGTTATGTTAAATGCCTCCGCGTATTTTTGTAGTTGATTAGCTGATAACTTTTTAAAAACTTCGGGTTTTAGATGACGTTTTATTTGCCATTGCCAAAATCCAGTATAATCGGCAAGCAGGCTTAAGTCCATCAAGCGGTATTCCATAAAAAAGTATACCGGGCTTGCCTCATTATTGAGCACCCGCTGTTTGGCTGCATTTATGCGTTTATCGATATCGCTCCATGCCAGGTCGAGCGCGTCTATTTTAACATTCCAGCCGCTGCTTAAACCTGTTTGGTACTTACCGTTATTATCTGTGGCATAGCAAACCTCTTTGGTTATTTTACCAAGCGCACTCAAATCCTGCGGTATCTCTTCTTTTTTCACAGCAAGTAATTAACAAACGGTAAGCATAGCATACATGTACGAGAAACGGGCGCTCTCGGGTACAAGCAATAAAATCTTTTCGCCTTTTTTTAGCCGGCCGCTTTTAAATAGTTCGTCTATCATCAGGTAGACCGATGCTGCGCCCACATTCCCTACGGTGTAAAGATTGATAAACCATTTTTCGTACGGGATACCGCCGCCATACTCCTGTATCATATCATAGATCTTACTCTTAAAAAAATTACTGGAGATGTGCGGTAAAAAGTAATCGATGTCGTCAACGGTCAATCCTTTTTTCTCGAAGATCTCCTTGATCTTTTTGCCCCCTAACGGCACAATGTTATCGCTCAGTAAAGAAATGTCCTGTTTAACGCTAAAGATAGATTTGGTCATGATCTCCTCCGGGGTGTAATCCATAAACCCTTTCAAAGTACCGTCAGGTTGCTTTTCGCCACCCATGTACATGCACGTGTCCATTTCGTTTGCATAAGATACACCCTCGATCCAGTCGAGGCTTAGCGACAAGCCTTTTTCATTTGGCTTATCACTCAATAAAAATGCGGAAGCACCATCAGACAGCATCCAACGCAAAAAGTCTTTAGAAAAAGCGATGTATGGGTTCTCTTCCATGGCCTTTAGGTTTTGGGCTTCCTCTTCAAAAACCTCCGAAACCAATAAGCCCGAAAAGCGTTCAGAACCCGTAGCCACTGCTGTTTTAACCTCGCCGGATTTAATGGCCAGATAAGCATACTTTAAGGCGTGCATACCAGCGCAGCATACGCCAGATGGTGATACTACCTCAATACCACCGGCCTCGGGCAGCCAGCCATGCGTCATTACGCCGTGGCTGGGCATCATTTGGTCGGGCGACGAGGTGCCGCATGAAAGCAACTCTATTTCTTTTAAACGCTCTGTATCATTATCAAATAACTCCCTTACTGCAAGGGCCGTCATCTGGGCATTGGTATGGGTAGATTTATGGTTTTTATCAAGTGCGTAATACCTGTTGGTTATGCCATTGTTACGGAGTACTATTTTTTTTGATTTTGACGGTTTGTTATCAATGTAACCTAAGTATTGCTCCATCTCGTCGTTTGAAACCGGTTCATTGGGGAAATAGGCAGCAGTATGGTTGATATAAACTTTTGTATCTGACATGTATATTAGGTAGTTACTTGTAAATAGGTTAATTTTTTTCTTTCGATTCTTTTGGATGAAAATGGTTTTAGCAATATCGCATCTAAAAATATCAGGATGGGCGCCCCTAAAAATAATGCAATTAATAAATAATATTTAAAAACGCTTAGCCAGGGCACCTGGTTCTTACGTTTAGAGATCACTTTAGCCCAAACAGCAAAAATGGGTTTGGCCCTTGCTTCGGTAAACATGAGGGTATAATTAATTTCTACCGCTTTCTGTTTGATCAATTCATCCTGCAGGTTGGTCCAATCGCCCAGGGCAAGGTATTTACTAACGGTTTTACCAAAGGTTTCTGTATTTTGGATATCCTTTTCATCAACGCCTGGCTTAGGGAAGATATTCAGATACCTTTCTTTTTTACCCGATAGCATCCAGTAAAAAATAGTGATAAAGCTAACCACGTTGGGGTGCCTGTCTACCAGGGCAACATTGCCAACCAATTTGCCGCCGGCGTCATGCAGCATTTTTTTGACCCTGACAAAAGCATTCAGCCACATGTTGCGGGCA
This sequence comes from Mucilaginibacter glaciei, assembly GCF_014773245.1. Lineage (GTDB taxonomy): Bacteria > Bacteroidota > Bacteroidia > Sphingobacteriales > Sphingobacteriaceae > Mucilaginibacter > Mucilaginibacter glaciei. Next base: position 238,054 of record NZ_JACWMX010000001.1, read on the forward strand.
GCACTTATAGTTATTACCGGCGTATCTTTTAAAATGGCCTTAAATTGCTCGCTTTGCAATAAAGAACTGCTGGGGATGCTGGGCGATAAAAACCAGGGCTGCCATCCTAAAATGATCAGATCGTACTTTTCTTCTTTGAGCTCAAGCGGCTTAAAGGGGCGGGGCACACTTAAAACGCAATCTGGCATTACAGAAAAAAAGCGTTCGCCCGTCCACGGGAAGTCGTAGTTCTCCACTGGTTTCAGGATAACTATTTCTACAGATGCACCAGCGGCGGCAACAGGTGCCGTAAATGCATTCATAATCTCGGTCATCTGGCCGGATTGAGTGTAGTAAATAGCTAAGATCTTTTTATTCATCGGGCGCAAATCTATAAATCTTCGGCATGCAATACCTTCGATTTTTTACAGTACTCCATAATCGCATGCTGAACGGTCTGGGGCTGCGACTTGAAATTCTTTTGGATAAAAAGTTTATCCTTTTCAATATCAGCCTTGTATTTAACTATTTTTGGCGCGTTCTCTTCAATGGCCAGGCGCAAAAACCTGAATTCGGTATTGTCGGCATCGGCAATAATTGCAGTTTCTAATTTAATCCGGCCTTCTTTGAAAAAGCCGAGCTTCTTTTTGGGTCCGTGTACCAAACCTGCCTTTCTCATCAATAAAGCACCCTCGTAACCATCTTTATTCGCCAGCGACGAGGCCTTTACCATTTCTAACTCACTTTCTATCTTGGGCAGGTCGCCCTGCGACATGGTGGCATAAAATTCGGTTTTATCAAATTTTTGCTGCGCATAGTTAACGTTAAAAAAGCCGGCTGTTAAAATAAAAACAACCGTGAGCAAGTATTTAATGGATGATGTGTTTTTCATGGCGATCAAACTTAATTAATATATTTTGAGCAACAATTTTATTTTTCAGGCGCATTTTTATCAGTATTAAATATTGACTTACGTGGAACAAAATAGCATCTTATTTGTACAAAGTGTTCAATTGTTGCCGTAAAGTTCATATACTTTTGCTTAATTTGGGGTTGCAATAATTAACAGGCCACCAGTAAAATTAAACTTAAAGTATAGTAAGGACAGGCTAAAGCAAAAAAGGTTTAAAAATGCTTGGATGGATGTAAATTTACAATTTAAAGGTTTGTGGGCAGTAGTGTTGGGCGGATCCAGTGGATTTGGTTTCGCTTCCGTTCAAAAACTGGCAAGCCACGGTATGAATATAGCTTTGCTATACCGCGAAATGTCGGGTGCTGAAAAGGTGTTATTGAATACGCTTTCAACCATCGCTGCTCAAAACAACGTCCAAATTTTACCCTACAATATTAATGCGCTTGACCAGTCAGGGCGGGACATATTTATTGAGAAATTTTCGTCTATTGCCCAAAGTGGTTCGGTGAAATTGCTTATGCACAGCATTGCTCGGGGTAATTTAAAACCCCTTGCCGCATTAAATACCTCTGAATTATCTGCAGAAGATATCCAGCTAACCAGTTACGCCATGGCCAACAGCCTGCTTGATTGGACCAGGCTTTTATTAAAACATAAATTATTCCATACCGACAGCCGTATAATTGGTTTAACCAGTGAGGGTGCTCATAAATACTGGGATAGTTATGCAGCTATCGCCATTGCAAAGGCATCGTTAGAAAGCCTGGCAAAATATATGGCGGTGGAGTTTAGCCCAGTTGGTTTAAAAACCAATATAATTCAAGCCGGCGTAACCGAAACACCAGCCCTTAAAATGATACCCGGCAGCGAAAAATTGATAGAGAACGGGATCAAAAGAAACCCAATGGGCAGGATGACCAAGCCTAAAGATGTGGCTAATGTTGTTTATCTGCTATGTACCGATGAGGCTTTTTGGATAAATGGCTCGCTGATACATGTTGATGGCGGGGAGCATTGCAAATAATTTATACTTAAAAAGTACACATGACCAATCATATATTAAACCATCTCCCATATAAATCGTCTTTCCGTTTTGTAGATCACATTGCATCGCTGAGCGAAGACGGGGTGAAAGGGGAATATACTTTAAAGCCAGATTCGTTTTTTTATGAGGATCATTTTGAAAATAACCCGGTTACGCCGGGAGTGATTATTACAGAAATTATGGCCCAAATTGGTTTAGTAGTATTAGGTATGTTTTTAATGCTGAAGGAAACCGACCATTTGCCGGAAGAAGAAGGTACAATGTACCCATTGCTTACCTCAACCGATGTATCATTTTATAAAATGGTATTGCCGGGGCAAAAAGTTACAGTGATTTCTAAAAAGGAATACTTCAGGTTTGGTAAATTGAAGTGCTATGTAGAAATGCTGGATAGCGATAATGAATTGGTAGCCAGGGGCATGTTTTCGGGTATTATAAAAAAAATAGCGATCAAAAAATGAGCAATCGTGTAGTTGTTACCGGCTTAGGGGTTGTATCGCCAAACGGGGTGGGTATAAGCGCCTTTTTAGATGCGATACAAAAAGGTGTATCGGGCATAAAATTTATTCCGCACTACAGAGATTTGAACTTTAGTTGCCAGGTAGCCGGCATGCCCGCCTTTGAATGGGAAAGCCTCAAAAACTATATATCAGAAGTCACTTTCCACGGGTTGAAGGGTACAAACATAGGTTACGGACTGGCTGCCGCTATGGATGCCTGGAAAGACTCTGGAATGGCCTACGATACCGACGAACCCCGCTGGGAAACCGGTTGTGTTTTTGGTAATAGTATTGCAGATACCGAGGCCATGAAAAACGTAATTAGCAAGGTAGACAATAAAGAAGCCCGCAAGTTGGGGTCGCGCGTGGTAGAACAGGCCATGAACAGTGGCGTAACATCTTACATATCGGGCAGGCTGGGGTTGGGTAATAAAGTCATAACCAATTCGGCAGCTTGCGCTACTGGTACGCAGGCCATTTTAATGGGCTATGAATACATTAAGCACGGCTACGCCAAACGGATGCTGGTAGGCAGTGCAGAGCATGTAGATACCTATGTGTTTGGTGCATTTGACAGCATGCGGGTGCTATCCCGCAAGTTTAATGATGAGCCCGAAAGAGCGTCAAGGCCATTGAGCATTACTGCAGGCGGCTTTGTGCCAGGATCAGGAGCAGGAGCTTTGGTGTTGGAAGACTTGGATTTTGCCTTAGCACGCAATGCCCATATTTATGCTGAGGTACTGGGCGGATCGAGCAACTCGGGCGGGCAAAGGCAGGGCGGCACCATGACGGCCGCCAACTCTACCGGGGTAAAAAGATGTGTGAACGAGGCAATGGAACGCGCCGGGATAACCGGTAACGATATTGATCTGGTAAGCGGCCATTTAACCGCGACAAACGCCGACAGGCAAGAAATTGTAAACTGGACAGAGGCATTGGGCAGGGCGGGAGACGATTTCCCATTAACCAACTCTTTAAAATCAATGATAGGGCACTCGTTAAGCGCGGCAGGTTCAATAGAAACGGTAGCTTCGATATTGCAAATTGTACATGGGTTTGTTCATCCTAACATTAATCTGGAGGATCCGAATCCCGAAATTGCCGATTTGATAAATTTAGAACGGTTACCCGTAAAAATGATAAAAAAAGAAGTTAACATTGTAGCAAAAGCAAATTTTGGTTTTGGAGATGTAAACTCCTGTTTAATACTAAGTAAATACAAGTAATATAAAATGACGAGAGAAGAAATATTAGCTGAACTTAAAAAGGTTATTGCACCTTATACAACAAATAAAGAAATGCTGGCAGGTATTGATGAACGTACCGACCTGATCAAAGATCTGAAAATAAATTCGGCCAATTTGGTTGATATTATAATTGATGCCGAGGCTAAGTATGATATCGAAATCGATTACGACTCGGCCGATAAGATGGTTAATGTGGGCAACTGTATTGATGTGATAAGCGAAAAGCTTACAGAAAAAAAATGATAAGCGCCGGCAATGATATTGTATCTTTTGCTGAAATCAACCCTGTTAGAACAACACAGCCGGCCTTTTATAAAAAATTCCTAACCGATATTGAGGTAAGCCAATATCAAAAGCTACCGGGCAAATTAATTTCATTTGAACACTATGTTTGGCTGCTTTGGTCGGCAAAGGAAGCATCGTTTAAACATCTGCAAAGGTTTCATCCCCCGTTAGTTTTTTCTCCCTTAAAGTTTGTGGTTACCGTTGACCGCGCTCAAAAAGTTGACACCCTACTTGATCCCGATGACATCCAACCCGATACCGAATACATCTGCTACGGGCAGATAATTGCAGCAGGGGCCGAATTATCTTTCGAATCATTCCTTTGCTCCGAATATGTGCACACGGTTATTTGTGATTCAATGGCCGCCGGGAAAAGTCATCAGGGTGTCAGACGTATTGCAGATCCTTCGCCACAACATCAGTCGGAAAAGGTTAGGGAATTTTGCTTAGAAAAATTGAGCCGGGTCAAATTTGAAGGTAAGTTTGATTTCATAAAATCTGAACACGGCGTACCGTCAATAAGTGATGTTCAATCCGGGCTTACCTATCCGGTTTCATTTTCACACCATGGGCAATTTGTTGCATACTCGTTTAAAATGTAAACGGTTGTATTTTTACCGCCACATCCTCATTATGCAAAAAATACAGGTTATGTTTAAGTGGTATTTAGCGATCTATCTTGTTTAAGGGGTGCACCAGATATGGCTTTAATCATTTATTCACAACGCATAAGAATACTTATGAAAATATGGGTATTTTGTTATTTAAATTAAATGGTGATTGTGACCCATTAAGAGGAATATTACTGTAAAGACCGTTTATTTTATGGCAAAGTATTTTAATATTCTTTGTCCCCATTTTGTCCCTTCGAATATTGCAGAAGCTATATTGCTGAATATTTGTACTTTAGAAATATGAAACCATTTGCTAATTAGCTATTAACGCCACATTTTTTCACCCTTAGATATTGTGGCATGAGTTTAGACAAATATTAATCATGATATTTGGGCAACTAAATGTTATAAGATTTCGTAGGTAAATATATAATATGGGTAACAACTATTACAGCAACGATAATTTATTTGATATTAGCAACGTAAGCAATCAATCTTACATAGATAGTATTGGGCAAAATTCTACTGCCAAATGGATCAGGAAAAATAAGATAACCGTAGATCCTTTAATTTCTTCTCCTCTTTTTAAGAAAAGGTTTAAATTTTTAAAACGTACGGTAGATGTACTTGCTTCATTAACAGTTATCATCTTTATACTCTTGTGGTTACTTCCAATCCTTGCATTATTAGTTGTTTTAGATTCAAAGGGGCCGGTATTTTTCGTTCAAAAACGTAATAAACAAGGTTCAAAATTATTTCACTGCATTAAGATCCGTACTATGGTCATCAATGATGAATCTGATAAAGTTGCAGCGGTTGTTAACGATTTGCGTATAACACGTTTAGGCAGGTTTTTAAGGATAAGCCATATTGACGAACTGCCCCAGTTCTTTAACGTCTTAATCGGCGATATGTCTATGGTAGGCCCAAGGCCACATATGTTGGTAGAGAATGTGAGATTTAATGAAATGTTTAGTTATTATAACGACAGGCATTACGTAAAACCCGGCATTACGGGTTTAGCGCAATCGTACGGTTTTCACGGCGCTATAAATGATTTGAATATTATCGACAAAAAGACTGAATTTGATATTTACTACATCAAAAATTGGTCGGTTATGATGGATATAAAGATTGTAGCGCGGACAGTACTCAACACCCTTAAAAAGATAGCAGGAAGATAAAAACGTTTATATAGATAATAATAAAACCGGTGTAGCCTAAAGGTTGCCCCGGTTTTTTAACTTTGTTCCGTGCCTGCTCCAAAAAAATCACCATCGGGAATAAAAAAAGCTATAAGAAAGCGGTCGGTAGCCAGCAGGAAAAAACCAGCTAAGAATACCCTTTGGTGGAAGGTGGTTTTAGCCGGTATACTGCTCGTAATATTGTCGCCATTTTATTATGGCTACGTGCTTAAAACCTTTTCCTCAACCTGGCGATGGATAATGGATGCCGGCGAAAATCCGCATTACCGCACCTACAAAAGTTTTGGGATCCGTATCCCATCCGGATATAAAAAACACGGTATCGACGTTTCATACGCGCAGGGTAAAATTGACTGGAAAAAAGTTGCCGCGATGGAAGAGGACAGCGTGCGTATCAGCTTTGCATTTATAAAGGCAACCGAAGGGTTGTTAAAGGTAGACCCATACTTTAAGCGTAATTGGCGCGAAGCGCCCAAGGCCGGTATTGTATGTGGTGCCTACCATTTTTTACGCCCCGCAAAAAGCGGGGCATGGCAGGCGCGGTTTTTTCTGCAAAATGTAAAGATGGAAAGTGGCGACTTACCCGCGGTAGTAGACATTGAAAGATTGGACGGTACAGCACCGGCTGCAATGCGTAAAGAGCTGATGGCTTTCCTGAAAACTGTTTCGGCTAAAACCGGGGTTAAGCCTATAATTTATACAGGTATCAGCTTTTATAACGATTATTTATCAGGCTATTTTGACGATTATCCGCTTTGGATTGCGCATTATTACCAACCAAGCTTACAAATTGACGGTAATGGGCGACTTAACTTTTGGCAACATTCAGATATTGGGAAGGTAAACGGAATAGCACATGTAGTTGATTTTGATGTCTTTAAAGGAGACAGTACAACGTTTCAAAACCTGTTGGTGCGTTAACAATAAATATAAATAATTTACAAAGCAACTACATTTCTTTTCTTATTTTTGTGCATCAATAAAAACAACATATTACGCGTAGTTATTTTAGCTAAACAGTTAAAACATAATCCGTACATAACGCTTTCAAATAAAGCATCTTTTATTAATACGCAGTTTTTACCAGGCCTTATTTAACACGCATACTTTTTTGTCCAATTAATTGTTTTTAATTGGCAGCGAGCTTAATTTTTTTCATATACATGAGACAACTAAAAATATCCCAATCCATTACCAACCGCGAATCACAATCGTTAGATAAATATTTAACCGAGATAGGGAAGGTAGACCTGATCACAGCACAGGAAGAGGTTATCCTGGCGCAAAAGATACGTGAAGGGGATCAGGCTGCATTGGAACGTTTAACAAAAACTAACCTACGTTTTGTGGTTTCGGTTGCTAAACAGTACCAAAACCAAGGTCTTACCCTTGGCGATTTGATCAATGAAGGCAACCTCGGGCTGATCAAAGCAGCTAAACGTTTTGATGAAACCAAAGGATTTAAATTCATTTCGTATGCTGTTTGGTGGATTCGCCAGTCTATACTTTCTGCCGTTGCAGAGCAATCACGTATTGTACGTTTACCGCTTAACCAAATAGGTTCATTAAGTAAAATACATAAGGCTGCATCAAAGTTGGAGCAAATGTATGAGCGCCAGCCTACTCCGGAGGAGTTAGCCGAAGATCTGGAAACTACTACAGATAAAATTGCCGACTCGTTATCAAACGCGGGCCGCCAGGTTTCTGTTGATGCGCCATTTATTACCGGCGAAGAGAATACTTTGTTAGATGTACTCCAAAGCAGCGATGCCGGTACGGATAACGACCTGATGATCGATTCACTTACCCAGGAGATCAAACGCTCGTTAGGTATTTTAGCCGAGCGCGACCGCGAGGTTATCGTATTGTTTTTTGGTTTAAATAACAATGCAGCACACTCTTTAGAAGAGATAGGCGAAAAATATAGCCTGACACGTGAGCGTGTACGCCAGATAAAAGATAAGGCTTTGATGCGTTTACGCCAAAATTCAAGAGCTAATCTTTTACAATCGTATTTGTAAAAAAAGGTATAGAAAAAGATTTAATTATCTTTACAACCTCTAAATATATTTAAAAGCCACCGGTAAACGTTGGCTTTTTTTTATTATTCGGCCTGGTCATCTTTCGCCAGGTATTTATAGTGGAGTTGTTTTAAAGTATCTTCAGATTCCTTATCTGTTGAGTAACCGTAGCCCGTTACCAAAATCCCCTTTTGCCCTGCAGGCGATGCCAGTGCATAAACGGTAGCTTCATCTGCCGGGTCTGACGGGCCTTCGTAACGGTACTGATCAACAATATCAAAATCTGACGCCGGGTAGGCCAGTTGTCCCACCTTCAATTGGTTTTCTGAAAGGTTAAAATCTAAATTGAAGCCCTGTTCTTTCAACTTATTAATAGCTTCGGTAACGGTTGCGTAATGGAATTTTTGTTTCATGATAGATTTTGGTTAAAGACTAATAACGTAGTTACGCACAGTATTGTTTCCTAAAATTGCAAGCTGTCCTGTTGAATTGACATAGCCTTACGGAGAACGCTTTTTTGTTTAAATTTGACTTGTAGTTAAAGCATTATGCAGGAAAAAAAGAGTCGACCAGGATTAGACGAGGCAGAAATTGCGCATTTGAAAGAGGGACTAAAACGCACCTACACCGAACGGTTTTTAATGTGCACCCGCCTGTACAAAATACAGCAAACTATGCAAAGGGCTACGATTACGCATAAACCATTTATAACCAATAACTATTCAAATTCTTCATCTTCTTCCTCATCCTCTTCTTCAGGTACGTAGGCGGTAATAGCTTGCCCTATTTTGTCAACTTCAGGGTCGTTATCAAACATGGGCGTTTCAGTTTCAGGGTTCAACTTCAACCAAACATTGTCCGTGTCTTTTTCTATTTTTCCGAATTCCACTCCGGCCTTAAAAATGGTATAAACGTTTTCTTCTTCAGGGAACACAGAGTAAACTACTCCATTTACCAATATGTCAAATGGGTCTTGCATGATTTTAGATGTATTGTAAAACGGCGCAATTTACCGATTTTACATAATCCTGCAGCAAATCCCCGGCAATTATATTTGCGAATAGGCTGTCGGTATTAACAGCGTTGATGTTATCTTGTTCACCAATAAAGCATCTGAATAAGCCGGTACGGTGCTGATCTTTTTCCATTGTGCATCGCCAACAAAGGCCTTCCAATGGGCGTCCTTAGCGGCCAAGTCATCAAATGTTATCATGTAAGTAAGGTTTGGGCGCAGCGGGCCAATGATAGTTTCGCCCCAAAAAACGGGTTTGAAGCCTAGGCGTTTAAAAATGTCTATCTCTCCCTGGTCATTAAACATCTCAATCTTCTTTTTACCCGCGGCTTCGCTGGCGCTTTGGTATTGGCGCAATTCAAAGATTCGGTCTTTCTTTTCGGGAGTAGCTAATATTGGGCTATGCTTAAAGGCTTTCATTAACGAACTTTCTATCCGCTCATAAGCAGGGGCAGATACAGGCGCGTTTAGATAAGCGGCGGCATCTTTTTGGTACAGCGCGTCTGCTTCCAGTTTGCCTGCTATATGGTCTACCTGGTCAAGACTGGTGTAAGTTATCAACGTGTACATGCGTGTTTGTCCCTCGGGCTTCATCTCGGTAAACACACCTATGTTTTTTAGCCCGGCACGGTTAAGTGCCGGTATAGCAGCATTGTTTAAATAATCCTCAACAAGTTTTTGCTGGATATCATTTTTTAAGCTGTAAACCTTTAGCTCATAATAGTCGGTGTGGGTGGGTGCTGATATATTTGTTGGCATAGCATTAGTAATGGCCGGTATGATAGCGACGGCGGCGCTTCCTATAATTGATGATCTTACAAATGAACGTCTTTTCATTATCTTAGTTTTAATTGGATAGCTAATATAGTAATTGGCCGGTACTTATTTTTACAGCATCAAATTTATATAATTGTACTAACAATCGCCTATGGACACGTCTCTGTTACTTTCTAACATCGCCAAGTATGTTTCGCTTAGTGCCGATGAAGTTGACCGGCTTACCGATGCCCTGCATTTTAAAAAGGTAAGGCGTAAACAATTTGTGCTGGAGCAAAGCGAAGTTGATAATCGCATATTTTTTGTAACGGCAGGCTGCCTGCGTAGTTATGCGATAGATAGTAACGGTACCGAGCATATTTTACAATTTGCCCCGTCAGGCTGGTGGATTGCAGATATGCTCAGTTTTGTAAAAGGCTCCCCCGCCCGGTTAAGCATTGACGCGATTGAAGATAGCGAGTACATTTATTTTAACAAGCCCGATTTTGAAGGTTTGAATTCTGCTATCCCCAAATTTGAGCGCTTTAACCGACTGATTGGGCAAAATGCGATAGCCAGTTACCAGCATAGGCAAATAGATAATATCACCCTTAATGCAAGCGAACGGTACAGTACATTTTGCAAGCTTTATCCGTCGCTGATCAAAACCCTTCCACAAAAACAAGTAGCCTCATACATTGGCGTTACCCCCGAGTTTTTAAGTAAGATGCTGAACAATACCATTATTAAATAAAACTAAGTTATCTCGCAAGATAGCACTTGAGCGTTTTATCTTAATCTAAATTAAGTTTCATTGTTAACCTACATTATTGGGCGGCATAGCTTTACAAGCTACCTTTGAAGTATCAAAACAAAAGGAAACACACAATGGAAACTACTGTAAACGGAATACATCATATCACTGCAATAGCAGGGAAGGCCAAACGCAACTACGATTTTTACACGAAGATATTAGGCCAGCGTATGGTTAAAAAGACCGTTAATTTTGACGACCCCGAAACCTATCACTTATATTATGGCGACCGGGAAGGCACGCCCGGCACTATCCTTACTTTCTTTCCATGGGGCAATATTGGTGCGGGCCGCAGAGGGGCAAGGCAGGCAACAGAGATCGGTTATTCGGTGCCCGAAAATAGCTTTGATTTCTGGATAGACAGGTTCGAAAAACATAATATTACTTACAACAAGGTTTCTGAAAAGTTCGGCGAGAAATACCTGACCGTTTTAGACCCCGATGGCTTGAAGCTGGAATTGATTGCCGGGAAAGCGACAGATACGCGTCTGCCCTGGGAAACAGAAGAAATTAAAGCGGAGAATGCTACTAAAGGCTTTTATAACGTAACCATTACCACCAATAAAATGCAGCCCACGGCAGATATCCTGACAAATGTATTTGGCTACCGTTTGTTAGAGCAGCATGTGAACCGTTACCGCTTTATAACTGATGCTGTAGACGGCGCAAACATTGTAGACCTGGTTGAAGTTGCGGGCGAAGTTGCCGGGCATGTAGCAGGCGGCTCTGTACACCATGTGGCTTTCCGGGTGAAGAATGAGGAAGTACTGATGCAGTACCGCGATAAAATAACTGCATTGGGTTTGCACATTACCGATAAAATTGACCGCAACTATTTTTACTCATTATACTTCCGCGAACCGGGTGGTGTATTGTTTGAACTGGCAACCGATAACCCGGGCTTTAGCGTAGATGAGCCGGTTGAAACATTAGGCGAGCACCTAAAATTACCTGCGCAGTACGAACAGTACCGTAGCAGTTTAGAAAAGACCTTACCTGCCTTAAGTTAATAAACAAATGTATAAACATAGCAAACAGATAATCACTGGCGGCCACCCCGCTGCCAGTGCAAATGCCGCCCTCATCATGATCCACGGTAGAGGGGCTTCGGCTGAAGATATTATGCGGATAGCCGCTCACTTAAACGTAAAGGATATGGCGCTATACGCGCCGCAGGCTACCAACAACAGCTGGTATCCTTATAGCTTTATGAGCCCGGTGGCGGATAACGAACCGGCGTTAACTTCAACTTTAGAGTTGATTGGCCAGACGGTTGAGAAGGCGGTAACAGATGGTTTTGGTGCAGATAACATCTACTTTATGGGGTTTTCGCAGGGGGCGTGTTTAACGCTTGAATACATTGCCCGTAACGCCAAACGCTTTGGCGGTGCTGTTGCCTTTACAGGTGGCCTGATAGGTCAGGAGCTTGATATAACCAATTATAGCGGCGATTTTGCCGGCACGCCTGTATTGATCACCACCGGCGACCCCGATCCGCATGTACCCGTTAGCAGGGTGGAGGAAAGTGTTGAGCAATTAATTAAAATGAATGCAAAAGTGACTTTTAAAATATATAAAGAACGGCCGCATACTGTTAGCTTTGAGGAGCTGAAATTGGCCGACCAAACTATATTTATATGAAAAAGCTAATAGATTACCTGCTGGCATTTTATACTTCGTTACAGTTTAAAAAGGTGAAGCAATAATAACTGTATCAACGCGGGCTTAAGCAATTAGGCCCGTTTTTGTTTATAGATTGATAGCTTGACTTAAAGGTAAAAAAACATAGACGTTCGCGTTGGTTGTTAATGAGTAGTAAATCACATTATCATGAATTTAAGCGACATCGAAATAAAGAATAATGAAGACATCCACAACTTTGAAATTTTTGTGGATGGACAGCGCGCTTTTATAGATTACAAGGCAAAAGACAATAAGCTATACCTGATACACACAGAAGTCGCTGCCGAATTGCAAGGTAAATGCGTTGCCGAAGCACTGGTTGAAAAGACATTTACCTACATGGAAGCGCATCAGCTAAAACTGGTACCACTATGTACTTATATCCAGGCATATTTAAAACGCCACCCCGAATGGAACCGGTTGCTGGCTTAATTTAAATTAACCTTTTATGATATCAGGTACATATTTTTCTTAGTGTCGGCTATCATTTCCTCATAGGTGTAGCAACGGCGGTCGGGTAAAATGTCATAGCAGATTTTTACGCGCAGCGCTTTTAGGCCCGATACCCCCTGCAAGTCTTCTACTTCCAACACATCAATCTCATGATGCAGCATTTTTTTTGATTGTAAAAAGTGAATGTATTTTTTGTACTCCGTTTCCTCTTCTTTTGTCGTATAAATTATGGTGAGCTTGCCCACGGCGGTTACCCGTTCGCGTGTGTTTTTCACGAAGGCCTTGTCAATACGTTTCTTAACCATTTCAAAACGGGCATTGTAGGTGCCATCCACATCAAAACGTTTCTCGTCCATCCTAAACCGGATGGAAAGCGGCTGACTAAAGGCTAATATCAAGGTGGTAACATCAAGAGGGTAAGGCAACGTATCTTTAATCCGGTGATGCTCGTACTCCATCTGGCAAAGCACCTGGATTTGCCAAAGGCGTAAGTTATACAGATCAGCCATGTTAAAAGTGCGGGTGGGTATAATAGACTGGCCTATGTACAAGTTATGCTCAACGCCATCGGTTTTAAACCTGTCATAATAATGCGGGAATGCTGTTTGTACTTTGTTTTGCCATTTATCCAACATTATCGACATTTTTTCGTTGATCATCGCCACCGTAGTCTCGTACATTTTACGGTGTTCATGAAATTCGCCCGTTTGGCCGGTTTCTAATAGGTAGGCCTTAACATCAGGCGCATCGGCATGCTGCTGCTCAACCACTTTCTTCAACAGCGGGTCTATATGCGTTTCCAGATAAGTCTGGATCATTTGCTCTGTATCGGCACGTAAGGGCAGGTGTAGTTCGTTAGCCATGTTTCGCAGTTTGTCTATGCGCTCCGCCGGCAAGCTTTCTTTAAAGCTGGGTTGTATCTGATCTAATAGCGGGATCAGTGTATTCAATTGATCTTCCAGGTCAAGCTGTACGCTCATGTTACGCGTATCAGACGACCCTTTGATATCTATCTGTCCATATAAAGGATATACATCTCTGAACGTAATCTCTTTTAGTGTGTATTCCTTTCCCTGGCCGTGCATGTCGATATACTTAACCGCCTCCCGTTGAAATTTCCAGTATACACTCGGATGGATAGTGGTATATTCTTTTTGGATCACCGCTCGGATTTGGTTGATCATGTAGGTGTACTGCCTGTCTATCGTGTCTGTCAGGAAGGGCATAACAATTGCCAGCTGGTTGGCGTTGATACTATTCAACTCATAAGGGTTCTCAGAAACTAACTCAATAATGCCGAGCAGGTTGTTATTCTTTACCACCGGCCCTAATATAAAGCTTTGCACACCTTCATTATCAAATCGTTGCGCCAACACGTTATCAGGTTCTTTTTCGAGATATTTCTTTACATCAGATACAGCAAAGTATTTTTTTTGATCAACCAGGTTGGCAAATTCCGCTACACACATCATATTGGCGCAGGTATCTTCCTGCTCGCCAGATAGCAGATAGCTTTTTAGCCTGGAATTAAAGGTAGCCAGCCCGAATTTATCCTCATCAGGATTAAACGTGGTAAACCCAATTTTAAGGTTGGGCATCCTGTATATAGAACGGAATACCGAAAGTACGCTCTCATAAACGTCATCGTTGTATGGTGCGCCAAGTAAGGTTCCTTTTAAGCTCGATACAGCATTCTCAACCGTCGCATCAAACAGGGTTACGATGGCAAAGCCTTTGAGCATCCAACTGTTTACCGGGAAGTATTTTTTCCAAAGCTCAAGGTCGTCAAAGTTATCCCTCAACAGGTCAATGTCCTCAGGAGTAAGCTTTACGGCATGTTCGGTAGGCACCAATTCCATAAAATCGGCATTGTATAAAATGCGGTAGTGTTTTATTACGCCGGCGGCAGTAGGGATATCGTAAAAGAAAGGTTTCGAAAAATCAAAATTTTGGTCGTAATGATCCTTTAGTATCAGGCAGCAACTGAATATGTATAGCTGGTGGTCGTTAAAATCGCGGATGCCGATATCAAATTTTGGCCCGGCATTATTCAGTATCTTTTTAAAACGATTGGTAGGGTTAAATAAAAAATCCTGGAAGGGTGCGGTGATGGCCTTGATCTCATTGTCAGTCAGCGCTTCCGGGAAAAGGTCGGCAACAAGGCGTTTTATCGGCTCTAATTTTTCCTCTAACAGTACCAGGTCATCTATTCCTGTCCTTAACTCTGGGAAGGGCTCAATTTCTTTAAGGATCTGTTTGGCATGTTCGGCCCTGAAACCGGTTTGATTTGCAGCTACATCCTCGTAATGCGCAATCAGCAAATGGAAGGAGATGCACAAACTAAATGGTGTGTTTGAAAAAGTATTTAGATTCATAACCTTTGGGGTTAAATGTGGAGCTTAGGCTAATTTATTATAAAAGTAAAACATCTATGCGATGCGCATGCACCATGTTCAACTGTTCAGACCAGGCAAAAACGGTGAACTGTCCATCCTGCGATGCCACAAGTGCTACCGCATCATGCTGATCACTTACAAATTGGGCTGCGGCCAAATGGCGTGTGCCGCCACTTTGCGCCGGGTGCATTTTTATGGCCTTGCCTTCTGCTATGGGTTCTGTAAAGATAATCTGGCCTACGGGTGCGCTATTTTCCGGTCGGCCAACCTTTACACCAAATGCTAACAAGTCGTATTGCTTGGTAATGATAGTAGCCCCGTCTACAGCGGTAAAACCACCTATTAGGTCAATGGCCTCTAAAAGATCTTCGCGCCACTCCAATCTGTCCTTTTGCAAGTTACGCAACGCCATTAATTCAGAAATTGCGCTATAAGCCGGAGTAACCGGGTATTTAATAGGTTGTACAATAGATGGTTGCCAATTGCTGCTCTCTTGCGGCACTATAAGTACCAAGCCGCCCCGTTTGTGCTTACGCATAGACGATGCAAGTTGCACCAGCACATTAAATGATTCGCCGATAGATTGCGGCAGTGGCATGTTTTCTAAAGATGATAGCAGCGACGGGCAATCGGCAATGCCCATAGTCACTTCGTCTAATATTTTTATCTGATCGCCTTGTAATACGGCAATGTTAACAAATTTGCCAAAGCCACCTACCCGACGGTGCTTAATGACTAACAAACCAGGTTCAACCACTTCTAAAACAAAGCAAATAGCCGGGATGCTGTGGGTTGTACCCCAAATAAACAGGTCGTCGCCCTCGGGCCAAACGCCTAAGTGAATTCCCGGTTGCTCAACGGCAGGTGCTAATTTTATTAAGTTTTGCGGAGTTAAGCGTAGTTTTTCTCCAAATATTAGGGGTTGATCCGACTGGTGTGGCTGCAACAATGCCAGCGATACTGTCGGCGAGTGGCCCTCTTCCCGGCGCAGGCTTGCCCAAAAGGCTATATCTATTACCGCCTCAATAATATTGGTGTCGGGTGCTGTTGCCAGGTTTTCGTTGTCAAGAGAACTCGCTGCCAGCAAATGTTTAGAAAAGTGTGCCTCGATGGTAGGAGCCACCATACGAGCCGGAAGGTAGGTAGGTTCGGATAACATCGATGTATTTATTTTTTATACAATAATACTTAATAAGTAAGGGTTTAACTGTCGCAAATGTTCTTTATGACTTAAGCAAGATGTACCGGTTACTGCGCTCAACTACAGCCTGTCCTTTTTTATTGATCTTAACAAAATAGCGCTCGCACCGCCCAATGATGCCCCAAAAGTTACGTCAGACATATAATGCACACCCAGGTAAGCCCGCGAGTAGGCAACAGAGCCCGCCCAAAGCATAGCCGGTGCCACCACGTACCATTTAGGGTACGCGCTTGACAAGGCCGTAGCCGTTGCAAAACTTGTTGAAGAGTGCCCCGAAGGAAAGGAAGTACTTGTTGGATCATAGACAGCAACTATTTTTAAATTCTGGATGAATGGCCTGCGCCGTTTAAATATAGTTTTTAGCAGTAAGGTAACTCCTGCTGTTACTGCCGTGCTGCTGGCCACATAAAGTGCGTTTTGGCGCATTTGGCTATCGTTACGTATAATGCCACCTCCCAGTAGTACAAGCGGCACGGCAACATTACCATAATCTAAAGAGTGCGTAAAAAAAAGCATCACCTTGGTTTGCTTTGGTGTGCGGTGAGCTGCAATATCGAGCATCACATTATCATCAAAACGCTGCATCCTTAGCCTAAAACCCAGGGTGTCTTGTGCTGCAACAATTGCCGGGAATAAGAAACCAAGTTGTAAAACAATGAATATGAATATTTTTTGGCTTTTTTTGGCTGTTTGCATTATTAACCGGCTAAAGATTTAAATTTTTATATTTATACGCAAAGTAAACAGTATTTGATATTGTATAACATCTAATGCTAAAAAAACGTTTTAACAGCTGTTTTTTACATCTACGTAATCAAAAAACATGAACTATCAACACTTACTAAAACAGGTTAATGAGTACACGCTGGATTATTATAAACAGCACACCAACCCTACCCTTATATACCATAGCAAACAGCATACAGAATACGTGGCCGGCAAGGCAACACAAATAGCCAACCACTATCAGTTGAATGATCGTGATTTTTTTGTAGTGGTTGCTGCAGCCTGGTTTCATGACTTGGGCTACATGGTTGATATGAAAGCTCACGAGGAAGAAAGTGCTAAGCTTGCCGATGCATTTTTGAAAGAGCGTAAAGTTGATGATGCGGTAATTAAAGATATCGACGATTGCATTATGGCTACAAAAATGCCACAGTCGCCTAGAACGCAGTTGCAACAAATTATTTGTGATGCCGACCTTTTTCACCTGGGTACCGATGATTTTGCCGATAAGGATAAATTGCTTCATAACGAGGTTGAAAATATCAGTAATACAGAAATAAGCAAGCAGGAATGGCGCGTTAAAAGCATTACGTTTTTGCAGGGACATCATTACCACACCGATTACGCTCAATTACTACTGAGCGACGGTAAGCAAAAGAATTTGAATAAGTTGCAGGAAAAGGTGGATGCAAAAAATAAGAAAGACGAGAAAAAGGATTTGAAAGAAAAAAAGCAGCCGGAAGAAGTACCCGGCTTAATGATGGATTATAGCACCGTTGCAGACAAGCCCGCCACAGTCGATACACCAAAAGATAGCAAAAGTAAAAAGGAAAAAGCCGATAAGCAGGACAAGGGCGTACAAACTATGTTCCGGATTAGCTCTGCCAATCACCAGCGATTAAGTGATATGGCTGATAATAAGGCTCATATCATGATAACCGTTAACTCCATAATATTATCGGCCATTATCAGTTTATTGCTGCGCCGCCTGGGTGAATATGAATATTTAACGGTACCGACTTTTATATTGCTGACCGTTAGTTTATTGGCTATGACGTTTTCTATCCTGGCTACGCGCCCTTCCATCCCGCCCGGAACCTTTACGCGTGATGATGTGGACGAGAAGAAGGTGAACCTGTTGTTTTTTGGTAATTTTTATAAAATGGGCCTTGACGAATATGCCTATGGGATGACTAAAATGATGCACGATACCGATTTTTTGTACGACAGTTTGATAAAAGACGTGTATGCCCAAGGCGTGGTTTTGGGTAAAAAGTATCGCCTGCTGCGCATCGCCTACAATATTTTCATGTTTGGTTTAATAGGTTCGGTTGTGGCGTTTATTATTGCTTCGGCATTATTTAGTTCAAAATAAAACCTCCCGGGTATGCTACCTCAATATTTTAACAGGGACTTAAGCTGGTTAACCTTTAACGAGCGTGTGCTTGATGAGGCCGCCAATGCGCAGGTACCTTTGCTTGATCGTATTAAATTCCTGTCTATCTATTCGTCTAACCTTGATGAGTTTTACCGTGTGCGGATGCCTGTGTTAAGGGCACTGACCAAAGTTGGCCAAAAGAAAAATAATGATATAGATGCCGATGAGCACGCCGGTGCTTTAGACAATGCCGGCAACATGATACTGGCGCAGCAACAAAAATTTGGTCAGATACTGACCCGGGAGATACTCCCGCAGCTTAAAGCCAATAATATCCATCTTTTATATAATGAGCCATTGCCCGATGCCTTATTGGATAGGGTGACCGGTTATTTCCTGACGGAGGTGCTGGCCTTTTTGCAGCCCCTAGCACTAAATGATCAAACAAAGTTCTTCCCGGAGAACAACAAGCTTTATTACGTGGTGCAATTACAGGATGCCGGCAAAGAGAAGCTGGTGCTGCTCAATATCCCTTCTGATGAGTTGCCTCGTTTTTATACTGCCAACGCAGGTGATGAACAGGTAGTGATTTTTCTGGACGATATACTGAGGTTTAGCCTGGATAAATTATTCAAGAACGCTGTTATTGAGAATTGCTACAGTATTAAAATAACAAGGGATGCCGAGCTTGATCTGAAGGATGAGTATAAGGATGATCTGGCCGAACAATTGGAGACCCAGTTGAATAAACGCGATATGGGGCTGGCGACCCGTTTTTTATACCAGGCAGATATGCCGCTACGTATTTTGCAGCAAATTATTCAGTTTCTTGATCTGCAAAATGCTACAACCGTACAAGGTGGCCATTATCATAATCTGAAAGATTTTGCGGCATTCCCGGTAGAGGATAATGCCTTGTTGTTTCAAAGATGGCCAGCGACCAGTTCCGGGATTACCGTCACCGAGCCCCTTGTAAGCACTATTGTTAAAAAAGATATGTTGGTAAGTACGCCCTACCAATCCTATGATACCGTTTTGCGTTTTTTTAACGAGGCCGCCAATAACCCCGACGTGGAAGAGATAAATGTTACACTTTACCGTGTAGCCAGTAACTCGCGCATTGTGAATGCACTGATCAGCGCGGCTAAGAATGGCAAGCAGGTACGCGTGTTGGTTGAGCTCAAGGCAAGGTTTGATGAAGCCAACAACCTAAAATGGGCCAAGAGAATGAAGGCTGCCGGCGTACAGATCATTTATAGCGTAACGGCGCTTAAGGTACACGCAAAAGTAGCATTGGTTAAAACACGCCAGGGTAACCGTATCAAATACTCGGGTTTATTAGCCACAGGTAATTTTAACGAGGGTACGGCTAAATTTTACACCGACCACATTCTTTTTACCACCAACCCCAAACTGCTGCGCGAGGTTGAACTGTTGTTTATATTTTTAGCCCGCCGTGAAAAGCCTTCATCCGCTAACCAAATCAAGTTTAAGCATCTTTTAGTGGCGCAGTTCAACTTGCAGTCGCGGTTTTTAGAGTTGATAGACAGGGAGATACGCAATGCAAAAAATGGTTTGCCAAGCGGTATTACTATAAAAATGAATAACCTGGAAGAACGGGTTTTAATAGATAAGCTGTACGAGGCATCACAGGCGGGAGTGAAGGTAGCGTTGATCATCCGGAGTATTTGTTGTTTGGTACCCGGTGTTAAGGATCTAAGTGAGAATATCACCATCAAACGTATTGTAGACCGCTACCTGGAGCATGGGCGCGTTTTCTTATTCAATAATAACAACGATACGCAAGTGTTTATGGGATCGGCCGATTGGATGAACCGCAATATTTATAACCGTATAGAGGTTTGCTTTCCCATATTTGATATTGCAGTAAAGCAGCAGTTAATACAAATGATTGAATTGCAATTGGCCGATAATGTACAGGCGGTGATCATTGACAGCCAATTAAATCAGCTTAAGCCAGCGATAGACGATAAAGCTATCCAGTCGCAAAAAGAAATATACAGTTTACTAAACAATTAGGCGCCGTTAATAATTATACTACAATGAAAAAAGCTACCATGTTTTCTTTGTTGCTTATAGGAATTATCGGATCTTCTTGCAGCCAGTCAAAAAAAACTAACGCATACGGGCCTTCCGGCTATGATCTGAGTAAACCTGTTAAGTACGCTATGCCCTCCGAACTGTTAGAAATTTCGGGCATCGCTTATAATAACGGAGATGCCAGCCGTATTTATGCCGAGCAGGACGAAGATGGTAATGTGTACTATTTTCGCCCCGGCGAAAAAAAAGTGCAGTCTGTAAAGTTCGCTAAGCATGGTGATTACGAGGATATTGCCGTCGTTGGCAGCCGAATAGTTATAATGCGCAGCGACGGTAAGTTCTACAGCCTCGCACTGAGTGAAGTAAACAGCGGTAAGCTAAGTGATATTAAGGAGTTTAAAGATATGTTGCCCGCCGGCGAATATGAAGGCCTCTATGCAGACCAACCGGCTAATAAATTGTATGCATTATGCAAGCAATGCCCCGGCGATAAGCACGACAAAGAATGTAGCGGGTTTATCTTTAACGTAGCGGCGGATGGTGCAATGAGTGCCGCAGGGAATTTTAAGGTTAATGTAAAAAAGATTGCTGAATTATCCGGCGGTAAACGCAAAATGAAATTCCACCCATCGGCGTTGGCAAAAAATCCATTAACTAAACAGTGGTATATCTTATCATCGGTTAATAAGTTGCTGGTAGTAACAGATGAGAATTGGACGGTGCAACAAGCTATCCCATTAGATGCAAGTTTATTTTTACAGGCCGAAGGGATAGCCATTGACAAGCAGGGCAATCTGTACATATCTAACGAGGGCAATACACTTAACCCGGGTAACATATTACTGTTCAAATATGCTAAAGCAAAATAAGATGTAGATCAATTAGAAGTAAGCCAGGTTAGTAAGCGTTTTCGTCGCCTTTAACTACACTTACAATGGTGTTGATGATGATGCGGATATCGCCGGTAATAGTCCAGTTCTCTATATACCATATATCGTACTCGGTACGGCGGATGATCTGTTCATGGTCCCTGATCTCGCCACGATAGCCATTTACCTGCGCCCAACCCGTTATACCCGGGCGTAAAAAGTGCCTGTCCATATATTGATCGACCGTAAGGCTATATTCTTCAGTATGTTTAAGCATATGCGGGCGGGGGCCAACGATGCTCATCTCGCCAAAAAGAACATTAAAAAATTGAGGAAGCTCGTCAATACTGGTACGGCGCATAAATGCACCCATCCGCGTGGTACGGAAATCGCCTTTGATGGCTTGGGCATTACTATTATTAACCCGCATACTGCGGAACTTGTAGCACCAAAAAGGTTTATTATTTCTACCCGACCGTTCTTGTTTGAAAATTCCCGGCCCTGCCGACTCCATCTTTATGATGATAACCAATAACGGTAAAAGCCAGGATAGTACGAATATAATAACTGCTAAACTTAATAATATATCTAATAATCGCTTTAATGTACGGTTTTTATTCATAATGTAATTAAACATTCGCGCCCTAATGTATGCTCAATTGTAAATACCGGCAACGATTGCATACACTTAGCATCCATTTTATTAGCAATATATACTAATTATAATTCAATGGTTTATTGTGCGTGGGGGTTTGCAAATATCAAAAAATTATGCTTTAAAATGAAATTTAATATCCCTGCAAACGCCCCGTTACAAGTTACTGATGCAAGTTGAAATAAATTGTGGTTTTAAAAGTAAGTAAACATTTATAATAAAACTTTATTGCTAAAAGCATTTAGCTAAAATACTTGCGTTATCTTTTTGTTGGGGTAGTCGAGTTTGGCGCTCTTTCGGTTACCTGCTACCGTCATGTGAACAATATTTAGCTGATCGTCATAAACGTTTTGCAGCAGGCTTATCTCCGCGTCAATCCTTTTAGGAGCCGTCATCTTAGCCGACTCTAGGAATACGTTAACTGCTTCACGGTTTATTTCAAAACCGAGGTAATTAAGTGCAAGCGGAGCGGTACCCGTCTTTAATTGCAAATGGCTGTCTACATAGTTTTTTACCAGAACATCCATTGCCTTATGCATATCCGCTTTGTTTAAATCGGCTTTGGTATGAAATTGTTTTTCCAAAGCGGTTTCAAAATCATCTGTAAAAATGGTACAAATAACCTCCATTTGCCCGTCTTGTGCATTAAAGCTTACATCTGTAGTGCTTACATGTAATGGATGAAAGTTTGCGCGATGCACTTTATGCACAAAAAAAGCCGACGAAAAAATGTAACAATATAATAGCGATTTAGCTAAAAAAGCACTCATAGTATAAGGGGATTTTAATACTGTTAAAAACGTCTTAAATTTACGCTTTCAACGCCCATATTATTATGTCGGATTTTCTTTTTTATTTTGGGCTGGGCTGGAAACATATTATCAGTATTGATGCGCTCGATCACCAGCTTTTTATTTTGGCATTGGCATCGGTTTACACTTTCGGTAATATTAAGCAGGTTTTGATATTGGTTACCGCATTTACCATTGGGCATTCGTTAACGCTGGCCTTGAGCGTAATGGATATTATTAGGTTTCCAAGCAGGTGGGTAGAGTTTTTAATTCCCTGCACCATACTGATCACCGCATTGAATAACATCCTGCGGATAGATAAAAAAGAAGGCAGTGCCAAAGTGAATTATTACCTGGCTCTTGGGTTCGGGCTGATCCATGGGATGGGTTTTGCAAACGCCATCCGGATCATGCTGGCAAAAGACCAATCGATTGCGATGGGGCTTTTTGGTTTCAATATCGGGCTGGAAGCCGGGCAAATCTGTGTAGTTGCTGTGGTGCTGCTTTTTGCCTTATTATTTATAAAATATTTAAAAGTTACCCGCCGCGATTGGGTGTTTTTTATCTCGGCAGGTGTATTTGCATTATCGTTACAGATGGCATTTGAAAGATTGCCATTTTAAGTTAAATTTGATTCTTTAAACCCCCATAAAAATATGAAGCGGATTTTTACAAGCGTTCTATTTTCGTTAAGTATAATCGGTGCGGCATTTGCGCAGGATATACAAAACAACCCAGGCAGCAACCACGGTAACAAGTTTGAGCAGTTAGGTACCATCCTGAATACGCCGAACGAACAACGTACCGCCAGTGGTGCACCCGGTACCAAATACTGGCAACAACGGGCAGATTACAACATTAAGTGCGAGCTTGATGAGAAGAACCTGAAGTTAACAGGTAGTGAAACCGTTACGTATTTTAATAACTCGCCAGATCCGCTTACATACATTTGGTTACAGTTAGACGAGAACGAGCACAACACCTTAAATAATGCCAATTACCAGAGCAGCTCATCAATGCCGCGGTTCTCAACTACTCAAAATATAGATCGCTCTGCCGGCCGTAATGGCGATGTGGATAACGGTTTAGGTGATATGATCACTAAACTAACCGATGCAACCGGCAAAAAATTAAGCTATACCATCAACAAAACCATGATGCGGATAGACCTTCCAACGCCATTAAAACCTGGTGCGCAGTTTATCTTCAACCTGGATTGGAACTATAAAATCACCGATAGGCTTGCTATTGGTGGCCGTGGTGGCTATGAGTATTTTCCTGAAGATGGTAACTACTTATTCACCATGACGCAGTGGTACCCGCGCCTTTGTGTTTATAGCGATTTTCAGGGATGGCAAAACCATCAGTTTACCGGCCGTGGCGAGTTTGCGCTTACGTTTGGTAACTTCCATGTACAAATCACCGTACCTGCCGATCACGTTATTGGTGGTACAGGCGAATGTATTAACTATAGTGCTGTGTTAAGTCCCGAAAAAATGGCCCGTTACAACCGTGCTAAAACGGCAACTGCTCCTGTAGAAATTGTTACGCTTGCAGAGGCTAAGAAAGCGGAGAAGGCACCATCTACGGCTAAAAAAACCTGGGTTTTCCAGGCGAATAATGTACGCGACTTTGCATTTGGATCATCACGTAAATTTATTTGGGACGGCATGGGCCAGAAAGTGGCCGGCAAAACTGTAATGTGCATGAGCTATTATGGTAAAGAAGCCTATAACCTGTACAATAAATATTCGTCAAGGCTGGTTGCCCACACGGTAAAAACGTATTCTGATTTTACAATCCCTTATCCTTACCCCGTAGCCCAATCTGTTGAGGCATCTAACGGTATGGAATACCCGATGATATGCTTTAATTATGGCCGTACCGAAAAGGATGGTACGTACAGCGAAAGCACGAAAAACGGTATGATAGGCGTAGTGATCCATGAGGTAGGCCACAACTTTTTCCCAATGATCGTGAATAGCGATGAGCGCCAGTGGACATGGATGGACGAGGGTTTGAACTCATTTGTGGAATACCTGACCGAAGAGCTTTGGGACAATAAGTTCCCTAGCAAAAAAGGAGCAGCCTACACCATTGTTGATTACATGAAGTTGCCTAAAAATGAATTAGAGCCAACCATGACCAACTCTGAAAATATTGTACGCTTTGGCCCTAACGCTTATTCTAAACCGGCTACTGCCTTAAATATTTTGCGTGAGTCTATTATGGGCCGTAAGCTGTTTGATTATGCCTTTAAAGAATATGCACGCCGTTGGGCCTTTAAACACCCTACACCTGCCGACCTGTTCCGCACCATGGAAGATGCGAGCGGCGAGGATCTGGATTGGTTTTGGAGAGGCTGGTTTTACGGAACCGACCCGGTTGATATCTCCTTAGATTCGGTTAAATATGCGAAGGCCGACCTGGATGGCAAGATGCCGGCTGCACGGAGGCCAAATGGCGCACCTAAGGTTGCACCTGCAACCGTAAACAGCTTTGAAGATCTTTCCAAGAGCAGGAACAAGAATGACAAGAACATCAAATTCCTTACCGACAGGGATACCGCAACGCAAGATTTTTACTGGAAATACGACAGGGGATTGATTGGTGTGGATAGTGCTAAGTTCGCATCGATTATGAAAACCCAGGCCGCAAATGCGCAGCCTAATACGCCGGAAGCCGTTACCGACGCCGACAGGGCAAAATATGCCAACAAGTTTTTCTACGAACTGAGCTTTAGTAATAAAGGGGGCTTGGTAATGCCTATCATCGTAGAATTTACTTTTAAAGATGGCACCAAACAAGTAGATCGTATCCCTGCACAGGTATGGCGTTTAAACGAACGTTCGGTATCTAAATTTTATATTCAGGATAAAGAGGTTACCTCTATTAAGCTTGACCCAATGCGCGAAACCGCCGATATTGACGAGAGCAACAACCATTGGGGTAAAATACCTGAGCCTTCAAAGTTCCAGCTGTTTAAACAGCGTGCAGGTGGCGCAGGCCCCGTACGTGGCCAGTCGGTAGGGGTTAACCCAATGCAGGTTTCAGCGTCTAAGTAACAAGTTAAGGAACCATTTTATATTAAAAAACCCCGCAGATATCTTCTGCGGGGTTTTTTTCTGGTTGGAGTCTCCACTTCAACCCAAGACTAAAACTGTAGGATCAGGCTTTCGCTGACTATAAACTATCGTAAGGTTTTACAGATATTTAGGTGCAGCACTCTCATTTCAGGAGTACTAAATTAATACAATTTTCGGGGTTTCGTTTCAATTAAAAATTTACACGTTTTATGCTTTTTCTATCAGCTTAAAATGTTTTACTTTGCAGGCTATGCCGGTGTTTATTGCGTCTTTAAATTCGGGGAGTAACGGCAATTGCTATTATGTTGGTAATGAGCGCGAAGCGGTCCTGGTCGATGCCGGTATATCCTGCCGAGAAACGGAGAAAAGGATGACCCGGCTCGGCTTATCCATGAAACTGGTAAAGGCTATATTTATCTCGCATGAACATTCAGATCATATTCGCGGACTGGCTGTTTTGGCAAAAAAATACCGTTTGCCTGTTTATATCACCGATGGTACGGTTCATCATTGTGGCGATATACCTAAAGAACTTTGCTGCACTTTAAAATCATATTTACCTGTTCAAATCGGTAATTTAGAAATAATCGCCTTTCCAAAGCATCATGACGCTGTCGAGCCGCATAGTTTTATGATCAGCAATGGCGATACTAAAATTGGGGTATTTACAGACATTGGCGCGCCCTGCGAACACCTCATCCGCCATTTTGGGCAGTGCCATGCTGCTTTCCTGGAAGCTAATTATGATGAAGACATGCTGGAGCAGGGCAGGTATCCCTTTTATTTAAAACGGCGCATTCGTAGTGGCAAGGGCCACTTATCCAATAAGCAGGCATTGGATATGTTTATCGAACATAAATCGCCGTACATGACCCACTTGCTATTGGCGCATCTATCTAAAGATAACAACAACCCCGAGCTGGCGCAGCAACTATTTGCGCAACACTCCGGGGATACGCATGTAAGCGTAGCCTCGAGAGATGAAGAGAGCGCCGTTTATTGTATAGACCCATCGCCGGTTGTGTTAACGGAATTAAACGCTGTTAACCAAATTACCGGGCAGTTTCAGTTTGTATTAAGTTGATGCTGGAGATACTTTATCAAGACGACCATTTGATCGCGATCAATAAACCGCACGGCTTACTGGTGCACCGCTCATCTATAGCTGCAGATGCAGAAGAATTTGCGCTACAGCTACTGCGTGATCAGATCGGTAAGAAAGTTAATCCTGCCCACCGGATAGACCGTAAAACGGGCGGCGTATTATTATTCGCGTTTGATAAGCCTACAGAGATTGCCATGCAGCAGGCCTTTATGGAAAATCGGGTAAAGAAAAAATATCTGGCTATTTTGCGCGGTTATACGCCGGATATGGAAGAGATTGATTACCCGCTGCGTAAAGAGAACGGTACCTTACAAGAGGCTTTTACCCGGTACAAAACTTTGTACAGGGCAGAGTTGGAAGTAGCTTTGGGCAAACATAGCACTTCGCGCTATTCGCTGGTAGAGGCAGCTCCTGAAACCGGTAGGATGCACCAGCTGAGAAAGCACTTCGCCCATATATTCCACCCTATAATTGGCGACCGGACACATGGTTGTAATAAGCAAAATAAACTTTTTAAGGAAACCTGGGAACTGGATACCATGATGCTGCATGCATCTGAATTATCTTTTGAACATCCTGTAAGCGGCGAATTGGTAACCATTAATGCAGCTTTACAACCAGAGTTTGTACGCACTATGGGAATAATGGGCTGGTAAATAAATACGAAACTTTGCTTTAGCGATAGTACTTTTGCGATAAATATTATATAAAAATATTGTTTAATAATTGATGAAAAGAGTTGTTGTTACCGGTTTGGGTGTTGTTTCTGCAGTAGGAAATGATGTTGCCGGTTTTTGGAATAATATAGTTGAAGGTAACAGCCCGGCTAAAGCTATTACCCGGTTTAATCCCGAAAAATTTAAAACACAGTTTGCCACGCAGATAATAGACCTTGACCCTAAACTTTACCTGGATAGGAATGATATCAAGCGGAGCGATCTTTATACCCAATATGCTCTTATCGCGGCCAAACAAGCCATTGATGATTCGGGTTTTGATATAAACACCATGTCGCCGTTTGATGTGGGGGTAATATTTGGTACTGCGCAAGGTGGCATGGAGACTTTTGAACAGCAGTATAAAGAATACGCAGCATCGGGGTTCGAGCCGCATTTTAACCCTTTCTTTATTCCAAAAACGCTGGTTAACATGGCATCAGGTGTAATTTCTATCAAGTTTGGTTTAATGGGGGTTAACTTCTCCACAGCTTCAGCCTGTGCGAGTGCTAATACGGCTATTATGGATGCAGCAAATTATATTCGTTGGGGGCAGGCCAAAATAATTATTACCGGTGGTTCTGATGCGCCGATCAGTGAAGCGTCTATAGGCGGATATAATTCTTTAAAGGCATTGTCGACCCGTAATGATGCCCCAACTAAAGCATCAAGGCCATTTGACGTAGAGCGCGACGGTTTTGTGATGGGCGAGGGTGCCGGCGTGTTGGTGTTAGAAGAATACGAGCATGCTAAAGCGCGTGGTGCACATATTTATGCTGAAGTTGCCGGTAGCGCCATGACATCTGATGCATACCACATCACCGCAACGCATCCGGAAGGTAAGGGTGCAATAGAGGGCATGAAAAGAGCGTTACATGATGCGGGTTTAAACGCTGCAGATATCGACTACGTTAATGCGCATGCTACCTCAACCCCTGTTGGTGACATCAGCGAATCTAAAGCGATCAAAGCGGTGTTTGAAGATAACGCGGACTTGCATATCAGTGCAACCAAATCAATTACGGGCCATTTGTTAGGCGCGGCAGGGGCGGTAGAAGCTATCGTTGCTATTAAGGCGATAACCGAGGGCATAGTACCGCCGACTATAAACACCGAAACTATCGATCCGGAAATCCCCAAAGGCTTAAACATTGTAATCAAAGAAGCTATCAACAAAAAAATTAACGCCGCATTAAGTAATACCTTTGGTTTTGGCGGGCATAACGGGATTGTGATATTTAAAAAAATATAATCAGCAGTCTATGAGCAATAATGATGTGATGAAAAAACTGCGTGTGGCCCTAAGCCTGCGTGATGACGATATTATCGAAATACTGAAACTGGCTAACTTTCGCACAACAAAAACGGAACTGAGCGCCATTTTTCGTGCGGATGATCATCCTAACTTTCAGCCTTGTAAAGATCAGCTGCTCCGTAATTTTTTAAACGGCCTTGTAATTTACAAACGCGGCCCTATGCCTAAAAAAGAGAAAAAGGAAGAGCCGAACGCTTAATGTGATGTTATCGGATCTTGCTGGATCAAACGGTATTTTCCAGCCTTTATCAACCGCTGCTGTTCGGCACTGAATGATTCGCGGCCGCCAAAATCCTGTACCCAGTATTTATTGATCTCGGCAACGCCCACTTCTTTAAAACCGGGGTTCATTAAGTTTTTGCAATGGCCCTCGCTTCTAAACCAACCGGCCATAACCTCGGCAATGTCGTTTTGCCCAAAGGCGATGTTCTCGCCGATCATAAAACTTTTAAACCCCTTAAATTTGTAGCCCGATGTAACAATGCGGGTTTCCATAGTGCGGCCATCTTTACTGGTGTGGCTAAAATATTCTTGCCGCGCCATATCTTTGGCGTGCCCTTCGGCAGATTGTTGCAGGTTATCATTCCAAACGACAGGGGCGACAGGTGGCATGTAGGTGTTGCCGCAGGTACATCCTTTTTCGCGGGTACGGTTTATTAGCTCTAAAAATTGATTTTTAAAACTCGAGTGACTGGCCGGTTGATACGAAAAGCCTGCGGTAATAATAAGTATAGCAATAACGGCTATAGCCAAAAATATTTTCCTCATGTCGGTTTATTTGACATTTAAAATAGCCAGTGGTTTAAAGCAAAAACGACCACCTTGTTGGGCAGTCGTTTTATATATATTGGGTCGAGTATTTTATAAAGATGCGTAGCGTTTGGCTGCGTTTAATTTATTCATCTTCTTAGCAGTAGTGCTTACTGCAACTTTCTTTTTAAGAACCACTTTTACTTTAGCGGTATCGGGCGTGGCAGCCATAGCTGTTGACCGTAACTGATCTTCGGTTAATACCTGATCATTTAACTCAGAAGCACGTTTTGATGCAAGATCGCCTTTCTCTGTATCACCCATTCTGTTATATAAATAGGCATAATTTTTTTGAACCAAAGCCTCTAATTTGGTAAGCTTGTTTTTTGTTGATAATACTAACGCTTCATTTAAATCGCGCATAGCTAACTTATAGTCCTTATTGCTCATTTTTACGCTTGATAAACGTACAAGTGAGTTAACAATACCGTCGATATCTTTTCTGTCCCTTGATATTTTGTTTGACTGTAACACAAACCATTTGGCCTGGGCTAATTTGCCTTGCGACTGGTATACTTTAGATAGATAATCAAAGCAAGTACGCATCCCCAAGGTATCATCATAATAGCTGTAGTTGTGCAAAGCCAGCATAGTGTAATTCAACGCCTCATCTTGGTAATAACGTTTAACGCCGCTATGTTTAATGGTATCGTACTGTAAATATTGGGTTGCAATTGCTTGATATATGCCACCTTTTAATGAGTCATTTTTAGTTAGCTGCAATTGCGATTTTAAACTGTCTAAATTGCGGGTATCTGCAAATACATTAGCTGATGCTAAGAATAATATGGCGATAGTAAGTAGTTTTTTCATATTAATATACATTGCTTTGTACATAAATATATAGGCAATTTACATGCCCGATTTTTGTGATCTGGAGGTTCTATAGGGATCGGTTATTAGCCAAATGGCGTTTAGTAGCGGAAACAGCTGATTGTAGTAAAAAAATGCTTCAGAATTAAATTTCCACACTTTTAACGTTACTAACATTACCGTTGTTTAGTACAGAAAAATATACACTTTTTTAGTGCGAATGCTAATTAGCGAATGATTTGCTCATATCGTAGAAGAAATTTCTTCATGAACGGGGATGACAACGACATGTTAAACAGTAAGATACCCAAACTGGCGCAGCTAATTCCGGCAAGTACATCTAAAATATAATGGTGACTGGCGTAAACTGCCGTGAACCAAATCCCCACCATTACAATAGCGAATAGCACGTTTACCATACCCAAACGATTTTTTATACCGTAGTACAGTACGATAACCGGGTAAGAGGAATGTAAAGAGGGCATGGCAGCAAATACGTTCGAGCCCTTTGCGTAAATGCCTTTAAAAAGATTAATATGAAAAAACTGGTCGAACCGGGCTAAACCGGCCATGTTGCCTTGTGTTAGCGGTATAAACTGAAAGCCGTGTAATTGAACGTACCAGGGTGGTGCGGCTGGGTAGGCGTAGTAAATAATAAAACCCAGCATATTCACCAGCACAAATGTTAACGAGAAACGCAGAAACAGGTGTTTGTTTTTGAAGAAAAGGTATGCCGCAAACGCAAGGGGCACGGGTATCCAGCAGAGATAAAACAACCCGGCTACCACGTCAATGAAAGCTGTACGTTTGAGGTAAAGATATTCGTTTGGCGTTAATATGGCGTTATTAAAGTGAATACCGAAAAAATGCTTCTCGGCGTGATATAATTCGCCGATTGCTACAGCTTTGTAGTTGTAATTGGGAAATGCCTTCATATAATCAAAGATGACCCAGTATACAATAAAGATAGAAAACCCAAGTATAAACTTGCGGGTGGTTGGAGTAGCGTAAAAGCAGATGTTGAAGATACCCAAAAGCACCAATTGATCCGACTTAAAGCCTACCAGTAAGTACGATAAAAGTAAATAGGCTATGGATATTGCAGATACAATACTTATATTTTTTGCATTGATCTGTATCTCATCGGTACCATCATTAGCCATTCTGCTTTTTAATGAAATCTGAATTGAAGATCTTATCCCACAGCGGTGAACTAACGCCGTAGCCTTTAGTGGGATCCTGGTAATGATGCAACATGTGGTGTTGTTTTATCCTTTTCCAAAAGTTGCCTTTGAAGTTAAAATGATGGATAGCGTAATGCGATATATCATAAAAAAGGTAGCCTAATATAAAGCCCGGGAAAAAGCCAAAAATGTAATTGGCAGGTAACAAGGCATTAAATAACAGGTAAAAACCTGTTGCCAGCGGGATGCTTGCCGATGGGGGCATCACTAAACGCATAGCGTCACTCGGATAATCATGGTGTACACCGTGAAAAATAAAGTGTAAACGCAATGCCCATTTCTGCTTTGGCACAAAGTGGAACACAAATCGGTGCATAATGTATTCGGTTAACGTCCATACCGCCAGGCCGAATAAAAATAAACCGATATAGTTTAATACACCGATTTGCTTATCGTAAGCAAAGTAACTGCAAACTAAAATAACAGGCACAAATATGATGATAGGCACAAAATAATGCACCTTAGATAAACTCTCTAAAAAGCTGCTTTTAAACATTCTCACAGATTCCTGCGAGTTGGAGACAAAATTTTTAGCCATAATTAATTAGGGTTTAAAGCGTTCTGTAATTTCTTTTCCTGACACAGGGTCTGTCCCTTTCAATTCCACGTAAACTACATTTGGTAACCAAAACGAACCGCCCTCTATTTTGATAAACACATAATTAAGCATCATTTGCTTTTGGTTTACTGTCGCAAAGATACGATATTTCCCATCTGATGCTTTCATTAAAGTAAGCGGAAATTTTTTGTATGACACAAATCTGATATCATACTTATCGTTACCAACGGCTTTTGAGGTTAACCCGTACGCAAATTTGCGCTGAATATAGTTCAGTTCTTCTTTCTGCCCCCGCTCATTATAACGGATCCAGTACGGGTGTACAGGGCTATCCTCATCGGGCCTACCGGTCTTTTTATCAATATTTAAATCGTATATCAACGTGTTGATATTTGACGACCGCTGTACGTAAAAAAGCCTGTTGGCATCGGCCGGCGGCGTAGGGAAGGCCTGTTGTGGTTTCTGGTGCTTTTTATTTGCTGCGCTATCTGCAGCTATCGGGTTATTATATTTTACAGCAGCACTTAATGGTAATGTGAAATTTATAAACAGTAAAAGCGAAACGATTATTTTTATAGGAGTATTATTGTTCATCTTTATTTTCTGACAGCGCTTTCTTAGCATCCGTCAACCTTTTGAAGGCAGTTAAGTTAGTTAATACAGCAAGTACCGCAATTGGAAGGGTAAATACTGTCATCGATTCAAATACGTGATATTTAATGCCGGGGATGTACAATTTATAATCGCCGCCCAAATATGACGATGTTATGCCACAAGCAATGGCAAACACTGCAATGGTTATTACCCTTTCAGGCCGTTGCATTAAACCACCTTTTAGTTCAACCCCAAGGCCCTCGGCACGGGCGCGTACGTAGCTCACCATCATTGAGCCTATCAGGGCGATGAATGCAGCTATCGAACTTAAAAAATAATGATGTGCAACCAGGTAGTAGCAAATACCCAGGAACATGATCAGCTCGCTGTAACGATCCAAAACCGAATCATACAAAGCGCCGAAGGTAGATTTCATATTACCCAAACGGGCTACCTGCCCGTCGAGCATATCAAATACTCCTGCAAAAAGTATCAGGCCGCCGGCCCAGCCCACATAGCTTAGGTCCGCCCGGTCGCCGTCTTCGCCGCCTATGATAAATATAGCAGCTACGCCAACATTCAGCACAAAGCCGATAGATGTTACAGCGTTAGGGGTTAAGCCTATCTTTATCAATAGTTTAACAAATGGATCTATAACTTTATAAATCCCAAGTTGTAAACTTGTACGTACCGATGTTTGCTGTTCCATTTAACAATAAAAATAATTAAAATAACACATATTAAAAATCAAATTTGATCTTGGTGCGGATCCCCCAGTCTGCAATACCGGGATGATCCAGGTAAGTAAACCTCTTAACAAAATCCACACGGATAAATTTGAAAATATTTTCTATACCTACACTTCCTTCCACGTAAGGCTTATTGCCCAACGCGTAAGTAATTGGCGCGCCGTTCTCATCTATCGGGAACTGATATAAATTAGGGTGGATAGAAGGATTGTTTTGATTGCTTAGACCGCCAAACAGCGCTTTAACTGATGCGGTTTCGCGCCATTTTAGTTTTTTGAATAAAGGGACTTTGTTGAAAAAGAAACCGCCAAAATGCTGATCAATATTAAAACTTGCTGATTTATCGCTCACAAATTCTAAAAAGTTCATTAAATTGTAAGAATCTATCACGTAAGCAAAGGTTTGATTGGCCCGGTGGATATTTAATAAAGGGTAGGGTACCTGACCGAAGATCTTGCCGCCCTCAACTGTTACATCGTTAAAACCAAAAGGCGCTATATAAAAGCGCTTATCAAAACGCGCCGTCAAGTTGGAGTAATTATATTCGCCGCCCAGTACATTTTTCAATCCCTGGGTAAATTCTAATGACATTATAGGGTATTGATTAATAATAGGGGTGCGGAATAATTTACCCTGGTAATACTGCTCTTTTGGTGCATATCGGAAGCCAATAGACGCTTCTGAAGTGGTAAGATGGTTAAAAATATCGTTCTGGCTGCTAATGAACGGAAACAAACTGCCGGTAGGGGTTTGGGTAGTTTTTTTTAAACCAAGCTTGTATGAAAAGTGGTTTTCATATTCACTCACATAATCTAAACGGTAGTTATCGTTGTAAAGATATTTATCGTTACGGCCACGTTTAAAGGATAGCAATATATTATCCTCCTGAATGAATTGTAATTCCTGGCCCGGTATTTTGGTTTCCCGCTGAAAGCTTGCCCTGATGTAATGCTGTGGGAACCGGTAAATACTTTTGTTATTAAGCGAATAAGTACCCGCAAGGAAGTATTTCCAGCGTTGGTCTTTAAAACCATAAGCCCCGTATGCTTCTAAAAAATAACGCTTGCTAAAATCGGCTGTAGTACGGCCACCTAAGCGTAACCTTAAACCCTCTACCGGGTTAAAACTGTAAAAAGTACTGGCCGGGCCAATCTCAAACTTACCAAAGTTTTTAAAGCCCGCAAACAACAGGTTCACAATATCAGCCGTGCGCCTAAACGATGGCATGTGTACAAGGCTATCAATATTTTTGTAAACCTTTGCTTCAGCCTGGCTTAAGGTATCGAGCCTGTTTTGCGCCCAAAAGCTTTCCGGCCTATTTTTCACTTCCTCATCCGCAACTTCGGGCCGAGGCAGGTAAGTGGTATCGGGCCGGGGCTTATTGATCTCGTAGTTTTTGAATGTTAGGGTACGGACACCAAATAATCCGGCCTTTCGCTTGACAGAAACGCCAAAATCGGCAAAAGTATTACTGCGGCTCAGATGGTAGCGGCCGTCCTTACTCAACTCGAAACTTTGGTCAACATGCATGCTGCGCACAAAGTTTACGTTAATGTTTTTATTGATGTTAAGCGCATCCTTCTCTACAGCATAGTTACCATCAAGGGTGATGTATATATCACCCTCAAATAAAACGTCGTTAGTGTTGCGTGGTGTAAAGCTCAGTTGGATCAGTTTTTCGCCGTTATCCATTAATAGGGTATCGGTGATAAAGTATTTGTAATAAGTAGGTGCCGAGTTGGCAATAGGGCTTAAAAACTGCCTGCCCAACAGCATAATGCTGTTATCGTAAATATCAACCTTTTCATAAAGGTGTTTAAAATACTGGCCTACACCTTCAGTATCAAAACCAGGACCGAAGTCTACCGATTTTTCACCCAGAACGGCCGTGCGCGTCGCCTCGGGGGCTTTGCGGTAGTATACCTGCGACAGCCGCTCTTTCATGTAAATAGGGAGCAGTGTTTTACCAGGGTAGGATACGCTATCCTTATTCTCAAACAGAAATTTATATTTTCGAAACAGCTTTCTTTCAGAAACCTTATCTGAAAGGTTACTGAGGGAGAACTGCATTTTATCGTATTCTTTATACTCAACGTAATTGTAGCTTTCAGGGCGATTTTTGTCCTTATTGGCAATAACTTTGCGAATTAATTCTACAGCCGGGTTATCGTTAACGTATTTGGGGCGTTTATTGGTTTTAACTACCACTTCATTCAGTTGCTTTGATGATGGCAGCAGTCGCACGTTAATGGTTTGTTCTTTACCCGGCACTACGTTAAGCAGGGCATCTTTAAAACCGAGGTATGACACCTTTATCTGTGTGTAGGGTTTGGCCGACCGGATAGTGTAAACGCCCTGGTTATTGGTGACTACGCCAATGGTACTGCCAGTAAAAGCAATAGAAACGTAAGGTAGGGTTTGCTTATTGGAAGCATCGGTGATGATGCCGGTTACTACCGTATTTTGGCCGAATAGGGAGGCACTTATAAATAAGAAGGTTAACGCCAGAAAATGATTATTAGGGGACTTAAAATTCATTGAAACTAAACGCAATTATGCAAAAACAAACTTTTTTTGCAGGAAATAATTATAGCTTATCCCTACAGATATGGAAACCAACGCCTTTGAAATTATATAACTCAACCCGGTATAATGCGTTACCAAAAACACCCCCGACGTGTTAAGCAATGAATTCCCGCCCCAAACAAGCAGGTATTTTAAAACCTGTTGCGGTATGTTTTTTTCCCTGCCTTCAAAAACCCAAACCCTGCCTAAAACAAAGTTGATGATGCCGCCAGCTATCGTTCCAAGTAGTGTTGCAGTTACGTACCAAAGATAGAAAAATTCCTTGCAGACTACTGTGGTCAAAAAGTCAAAAGTAGATGCGATAAATGAAGATGCCTGTGCTTTTACAAAAGTTGCCATTGAGCAATTAAAATATTTATACGGCTGTTATTGAATGTGACCTTGCCGTGTAGATCAAACTACTATCACTTACAACCTCAGTCATGTAGATGCCGCAGAGTGATAATTGTTACTATATACGTAGAAAATACTGCAAGAGTACGAGCAAAACAAATAATATCCCGGGGGAGGGATTTGTGGGGTTGAAATGGTATTCCTGTATCATTAAAAACCGTTTGCCGCATACTTCCACGCGGCAAACGGTTGGGCAATAGTTTATTATTGTACGTTATCAACAAACATATCGTCGTAATAGTCAAGGCCCAGGTGTGTGATCAGGTCTTCGCCCATTAAGTAACGTAAGGTGTTTTCTAACTTAATCAACTGCTTAAAAATGTCATTCTCTGCATGTAAGCCCGGCGCGGTTTGCGGCGATTTTAAGTAGAATGACAACCATTCCTGAATGCCACTCATGTTAGCACGTTTTGCCATATCGCTAAATAAAGCTAAATCTAACGCTATAGGTGCTGCCAGGATAGAGTCACGGCAAAGGAAGTTGATCTTGATTTGCATTTTGTAGCCTAACCAGCCAAAAATGTCAATGTTATCCCAGCTTTCTTTGTTATCGCCATGCGGCGGGTAGTAGTTGATACGGATCTTGTGGAAGATCTCGCCATATAATTCGGGGTTGTCTTCAGGGCGCAGTATATCTTCTAATACGCCTAATTTTGACACTTCTTTAGTTTTAAAGTTATCCGGATCGTCTAACACCAAACCATCGCGGTTACCTAAAATGTTAGTAGAGAACCAGCCGTGTACACCTAATGAACGTGCTGCCAGGCCCGGTGCTAAAACGGTTTTCATTAACGTTTGGCCGGTTTTAAAGTCCTTGCCAGAAATTGGTGTTTTGGTTAATTTGGCCAACTCGATCATCGCAGGGATATCAACAGTTAAGTTAGGGGCGCCGTTAGCAAATGGTACGCCTAATTTTAAAGCTGCATATGCGTAGATCATGCTTGGAGCGATGCGTTTATCATCATCTAATAAAGCTTGCTCAAATGCGGCTAATGTTTGATGTATCTCAGACCCTTCAAAGTAAACCTCTGTAGAACCACACCATACCAAAACTACCCGGTCAAGCCCGTTATCCGTCTGGAAGTTTTTGATATCTTCCATAACCTGCTGCGCCAGCTCATAGCGGGTACCGGTTTTAACGTGGGTACCATCCAAGTTTTTAGCGTAGTTTTTGTCAAAGGCAGCTTTCATCGGTACGATTGCTTCCAAACCCTCTCTTACTTCGTTTAATAAAGATGCATCTAACACTTTCGCGTTCATTGCAGCCTGGTAAACGTTATCTTCATAAACATCCCATCCGCCAAAAACAATGTCTTCTAACTTTGCCAAAGGCACAAAATCTTTAATTTTTGGATGGCGGTTCTCTGTTCTTTTACCCAAACGGATACTGCCCATTTGCGTTAACGAACCTACAGGTTGAGATATACCTTTTTTAACGGCTTCAACGCCGGCAATTAATGTGGTAGCTACAGCTCCTAAACCCGGTATTAAAATACCAAGCTTGCCGTTAGCAGGTTTAATGTTGATTTTCATTTAGTGATTTGTTTTTAACCTTTTTGGGAATTAGCCAAATCGATTTGCTTTTTAGTGTTTACTTTTACAATAATGGTGTTACCATTAATTTTTTTTGCAATAGAGCAAGTTTATTAAACCGGCAGGGGGCGCCCGGTATTTATGGTTTACCTTAACTTTTTCGCTGTGCAAATAAATTATATTTCTGCTTTAGCCTGCAAGTAAATCAATAAAGATTACCGGCAGATAAAAAATGATTATGCACTTATTATAATTCTAAAATTATATTCCTTTTTGATAGATACGATAGGTTTTATACTGATCGCCGCCGATAGCTTCTATTGCGCGGTTTACCATATCATTTTTCTCCAAGGTCCATGATGCTTCCGCATATTTTAAGCCTTTGCGGCGGTACTCTTTAATTATACTGCCATACAAGCAAGCCTCGATACCCATTTTACGGTAACCGTCAATTACGCCTAAAAGCATGATACGGATTCCGGTGATCTTCTTTTTATTGAGCCATAATTTAAAGATGCCGGTAGGCAGCAACCGGCCTTTTTTTATGGTTTTCAGGATCTGGTTGATATCCGGGATGGCAACACCGAAACCTATAATTTTACCGTCCTGTTCTGCAACCAGTGCAAAATCGGGGTCAAGTATCATTTTTAAATCTTTGGCGGTATAGTCAAACTCCTCGTTGGTCATCGGGAAGAAGCCAAGGTTTTTATCCCATGCCTTGTTATATACCTCACGCAATGAGTCAGCTTCCTGTTTAAAGTTTTTTAGATTGATCTTACGGATGGTGATGCCGCTGTTACGGGTTAACCGCTCCTGCAACCTATCCAGCATCTGCAGCGATTTATCGTTATAGTTTTGGCCATCCCAATGCCAGGCCAGCAGGTCGGTTTGTTTTTTAAAACCGTAGTTTTCTAATAGCGTAACATAGTATTCCGGATTGTAGGTCATCATTACAACCGGTGGGCGGTCAAAGCCTTTTACCAACAAGCCGCAGGTTTCGTTAGTTGAGGGGTTAACAGGGCCGGTAATGGTTTCGGCACCTTTTTCCTTTAACCACGTAGTTGCGGTGTCAAAAAGCAGGTTAGCGGTTTCCTGATCGTTTACACAATCAAAAAAGCCAAAAAAGCCATCGTTAACTTTATTAAAACTATTGTGGCTGGTGTTATAAACCGCGCAAATGCGGCCAACAATTTTGTCGCCGTCATAAGCCAGGAAAGTTTGCAGGGATGAGTGCTTATGAAAGGGGTGCGTTGTTAGCAGGTCCTTTTGAGCAATAAATAATTCCGGTACGTAGTTTGGATCGTTTTTGTACAACTCATGTGGGAAGTCAATAAAAGCACCAAGTTCTTTTTTTGACGTAACCGGAACAATATTTTTCATTTACAATTGGGGCTTAAATGATGATGCCACTTTCGTGGCATCAATAAGGTTATGAAATATGTAGTAATTTATATTTTTTCTTTAACGGCGGCATTCTCAACGCCTACAGATTTAAAGGCAGCTATAATCTTATCAACCGCCTCATCTATTTGTTCAAACGTGTGGGTAGCCATTAAAGAGAAGCGTAGTAAAGATGAATCTGAAGGGACTGCAGGTGATACAACAGGATTTACAAAAACCCCGGCAGATTGCAGATGTTTGGTAACCGCAAACGTTTTTTCGTTATCGCGTACGTAAATAGGTAGTATCGGGCTTTCGGTAGGGCCAAGGTCAAAGCCTTCGTCCAGTAAAAGCTTCATGGCATAATTGGTATTATCCCAAAGTTTTTGAATGCGTTCAGGCTCAGATTCTATAATGTTAAGCGCTGCGATAACACTGGCGACAGAACCCGGAGGCATACTGGCGCTAAACATCAATGAACGTGCGCGGTGTTTAATATAATCGATGGTCTCGGCATCGGCAGCAATAAAACCACCTAATGATGCTAATGACTTACTGAACGTACCCATAATCAGGTCAACATCATCGGTAAGGTTAAAGTGCGATGCGGTACCGGCACCCTTATGACCAATTACGCCCAAACTGTGCGCATCATCAACCATAATATTGGCACCAAATTTTTCGGCAAGTTTAACTATTTCAGGTAACTTAACAATGTCGCCTTCCATGCTGAAAATACCATCTACAGCGATGATCTTAACCGCTTCTTCCGGTAGGATGCTTAGCTTTCTGGCTAAGTCTTCCATATCATTGTGGGCGTATTTTATAACTTTAGAAAACGATAGACGGCTGCCATCTATGATGCAAGCGTGATCATATTCATCCAGTATCAAATAATCGTTACGGCCGGTGATGCATGACAATACACCCAAATTAACTTGATAACCTGTACTGAATAATACAGTTGCTTCTTTGCCAACGTAAGTAGCAAGCCTGTTCTCTAACTCAATATGAATATCGAGCGTGCCATTCAAAAAACGTGAACCTGCACAACCTGTTCCGTATTTATCAATAGCCTGTTTCGAAGCTTCTTTTATAAGTGGGTGATTAGTTAGCCCCAAATAAGAGTTAGAGCCAAACATTAACACTCTTTTATTGTCGATAATTACTTCAGTATCCTGGGCAGACTCAATAGGCCTGAAATAAGGATATAGACCGGCTTCCCTAAGCACATTGGCTACCTGAAACTGAGCGATCTTATCGTGTAACTTTTTTATCATTTATTAACACTTCTTAAAATTTCTGTAAAAATACCATGAATAAGCTAATGTCTTGCATTAGAAATGTAAATTTTTTCACACTAACTTAATAGTGTACAGTTTACTCTCATCAGGCAAATTAATTAAAATTTTCTTAAAACAACATCAAATTCTTTCAAATTGTTAAAAAAAAGTTGAGGTGCTATTTCAATTATCATGGTATTATCCTAATTCGGTAATATTTCTGTTGTTGATTATCAATTGATTTGGAATTGTGTCATCTTCGTATAAGCCCTGTTAAAAATATGAAATAAAAAGAACCATTCTTTAATAATTTCGTTTTTACGTCGAATCCATCTGTTCTTATGAAAAAACTGCCCCTTATCTTAACATCTGCTGTACTTTATTTAATACCCTTTGGGTTGTGCGCCCAATCTGTAGCCGATACCAATGCAGCAGTTGTTACCCTTAAGCAAAGCATCGATTTTGCGCTGAAAAATCAGCCGATATTAAAACAAGCCTATATTGACGAGGCAATCAACGAGCGTGATATACGGATCGGTTTATCTGCCTGGTTGCCACAAATTGGTACAACCGGCCAATACCAGCATTACTTTCAAAGGCCTGCTGTACTTGCCGGAGGCACTAATACCGGCGGTACTACAACCGGCGGTACCACAGGTACCGGTGGGACTACTGGTACAGGTGGAACGGGAACCGGAACAGCCACCGGCACAACGCAACAAAATTTAGCCATAGCGCATAACGTATCTACCCTTGGTGCCCAGGTAAGCCAGGTGATCTATAATAATGATGTATTGCTTGCATCACGCTCAGCCAAATATTCACGCCAATATTATAAACAGAACAGCGAAAGCAGTAAAATTGATCTGGCATCAGATGTAAGCAAGGCTTTTTACGATGTGTTATTATCTCAACGCCAACTACAAATTATCGATGAAGATATTGTAAGACTTCGCCGGAGCTTAAGGGATGCTTACGCACGTTACCAGGCAGGTGTGGTTGATAAAACGGATTATAAACAAGCCACAATCGCGCTTAATAATTCATTGGCATCCCGCAAAGCAACGCAGGAAGCGATCATTAGTAAAACAGCGTACCTGAAACAGGTAATGGGCTTAGATCCTCAAAGAAGATTGGTTCTTTCTTATGATACGGCTAAACTACAAACGGAAGCGTTGATCGATACCAACCAAGCCATCAACTATGCCAACCGGATAGAATACCGCCAGTTGCAAACACAAAAGAATTTGCTCAACCTCAACGTGTCTTATTACCGCTGGAGTTTTTTACCTTCTTTATCTGCAGTGGGTGGCTACAGTCTGGCTTACTTTAATGATAGTTTTTCTAAGTTGTATAACGATACTTATCCTACATCCTTTGCGGGATTATCCCTGTCTATTCCTATATTTCAGGGAGGGAGACGCTTACATAACTTAAGCAAAGCCCGTTTGCAGGTAGAGCGGAA
Source organism: Mucilaginibacter glaciei (assembly GCF_014773245.1). Taxonomy (GTDB): domain Bacteria; phylum Bacteroidota; class Bacteroidia; order Sphingobacteriales; family Sphingobacteriaceae; genus Mucilaginibacter; species Mucilaginibacter glaciei. The sequence goes on from NZ_JACWMX010000001.1 coordinate 280,289, forward strand.
CGATCTTGACCTGGTGAACAGCCGAAACGCTATCAGTGCCGAATATTCTGCCGCATTGGCGACTTACAAAAGCAATTATAATAACTGGCAGGTGTTGCGGGAAAACGTAAGCCTGGCGACAGATGTATACAAGGTAGTTGAGCTGCAATATCGCGAAGGGATTAAAACCTATCTGGACGTCATCGTATCGCAAGCTGACCTCCGCACCGCGCAATTAAACTATTACAACGCATTATATCAGTTACTGTCAAGTAAAATAGACCTGCAACGCTCACTGGGTATTTTGCGGGCCGAATAATTTTTAGAACTAACAACACATCGAGAATGAAAAATAAATATATCTACTGCATAGCCGCTTTAAGCTTAATCATATTTGCATCATGCAAAAGCAAATCCGGCAAACAAAATGCTGCCCCGCCACCAACCCCTGTAAGTGTTGCCGAAGTTAAAAAAGCCGATGCCCTTTATTACGATAAATACCAGGGCCAAGTGATCGCCTTAAACTCTGTTGAATTGCGCAGCCAGGTTGCAGGCTTTATTACCGGCATCTTTTTTAAAGAAGGCGAAGTGGTTACTAAAGGTACACCGCTGTATGAAATTGACCGTCGCAAATTTGTAGCCGCTTACGAGCAGGCAAAAGCCAATGTAGCCAGTGCTAATGCCAATTTGGTAAAGGCGCAAAAAGATGTAGACCGTTATAATATGTTATTAAAGAATGATGCGGTTGCCCGCCAAACGGTTGACCAGGCAGTTGCTGCTTATGCAACCAGCAAAAGTCAGGTGCAGGTAGCACAAGCCGGACTGGCTTCTGCCGCGACCGATCTTTCATACGCTACCATTAAGGCGCCTTTTACAGGCCGCATAGGGATATCGCAGGTTAAATTAGGCGCGCAGGTTACACCCGGTACAACATTATTAAACACAATATCTACCGGTAACCCGATAGGGGTAGATGTAGTGATAAACGAGCAGGATATTAACCGTTTTTACAAGCTGCAAAACCACAGTACCGATACCACCTTTAAACTACAACTGTCTGACGGTACCCTTTACAACAAAACAGGTAAGGTATTCGCAATTGACCGTGGCATAAGCGGTAATACGGGTACCATCAAAGTGCGCATCCAGTTCAATAACGATAAGGATGTATTGAAGGATGGAATGAGCTGCGTGTTGCAGGTATTGAATGACGACTCAGGTAACCGCATACAGATCCCTTACAAAGCGATAACCGAGCAAATGGGTGAGTTTTTTGTATTCGTATCAAAAGATACCGTAGCCGAGCAGCGCAAGGTAACCTTAGGCCCGCGGATTCAGAGCAATGTAGTTATTATGAACGGCCTGCAAGCCGGGGATAAGATCATTACCGAAGGTTTTCAGCGCTTGCGCGATGGCGGTAAGATAACTTTAGGTGCGCCACCAACTGCCGGTAAAGATGGTAAAGCTGCGCCTGCCAGAAAATAGTGCTGAGTAAAGTACTTTAATAATAAGAGAAGACGGTTTTGCCTTCTCCGGAATACATTTTAAGATAAAGATAATATAATGATCGCAGATACTTTCATAAAACGCCCGGTAACCGCTATAGTAATATCCCTGGTTATTGTAATAGTAGGTATTTTGGCTATAATGAGCCTGCCTATAGGGCAGTATCCCGAAATTACCCCGCCTACTGTACAGGTAACCGGTAACTACACCGGTGCGGATGCCTTAACGGTTGAGCAAACAGTGGCTACACCTGTGGAGGTACAGGTGAACGGTACACCCGGTATGACATACCTGCAAAGTAATAGCACGGGCAACGGCCAAATGAGCATGACCGTTAACTTTGAGGTAGGTACCGATATTAACATAGCCGCGCTTGATGTGCAGAACCGTGTAGGTATAGCCCAGCCAACATTGCCGCAGGAAGTACAACGCCTTGGTTTGGTGGTGCGTAAACGTAACCCCAGTATTTTGATGCTGGTTGCGTTATTCGCCCCAAAAGGAACGCATGATGTTACATTAGTAGATAACTATGCCAACGTATTTGTTAAGGATGCGTTGTTACGTACAAAAGGTGTTGGTGACGTTTTTACCCGTGCTGATGATTTTAGTATGCGGATCTGGCTAAAGCCTGATAAGCTGGCAGCCCTGAACATGACCGCTGCCGAAGTTACCGCTGCCCTACAGGAACAAAACGCGCAGGTAGCCGCCGGTACGGTTGGAGCCACGCCGCAAATGAAAGGGCAAACCTTTGAGTACACCGTATTGGTAAAAGGCCGTTTGGTAAGGCCCGAAGAATTTGAAAATATCGTTGTTAAAACCATCCCCGCGACGGGTGCGATTGTGCATTTAAAGGATGTTGCCCGCGTACAGTTAGGTAAATTTAACTATGCAGGTAACTCATTTATAGATGGTAAAAGGGCCTCATACCTTTTGATATACCAGGCACCGGGAAGTAACGCTATCGAAACTGCTGATAATGTAACCGCAACAATGAATGAGCTTAAAAAATCATTCCCCGCTGATGTGGATTACGTCGTTCCGTTCGAGTCTGTTACTGTGGTAAGGGTATCACTTCATGAGGTGATCGAAACACTGGTAATTGCTTTGGTGTTGGTTATAGTAGTGGTATTCTTGTTCCTGCAAAATTGGCGTACAACACTTATCCCGGTACTGGCTATCCCGGTATCTATTATCGGCACATTCATCTTCTTTATTCCTTTAGGTTTTACTATCAATACGCTTACCTTGTTTGGTTTTGTACTGGCTATTGGTATTGTGGTAGATGATGCCATTGTGGTGGTAGAGGCTGTGCAGCATAACATGGACGAAAAGGGCATGACCCCTGTTGATGCTACCCACCAGGCAATGAAAGAGATCTCGGCACCGGTAATTGCCATTGCACTAATTTTAGGTGCAGTGTTTGTTCCCGTTGGTTTTGTGCCTGGTATTGTTGGTAGGTTATACCAACAATTTGCTATAACTATTGCCATATCGGTACTAATATCGGCCTTTGTGGCCCTTTCATTAACGCCTGCTTTGTGTATTCTCTTGCTTCGGCCGCATAAGATCGACGAAAATTCAACCGGACTGAATAAATTATTTTACAAGTTTAACCAATGGTTTGACCGTTTAACCGGCCGTTACCGTAACGCGGTTGATAAGAGTATCAAAGGCTCAAAATATATTATTATATTGTTGATATGTGTTGTAGTAGGTACCGTTTTACTATTCAGTGGTAAATCATCTGGCTTTATTCCTTTAGAGGATGAGGGGCGTATTATTATCACCTATGATTTGCCCGAGGGTTCATCTACAGAGCGTACAGTAGATGTCTTGCACCGGATGATGAAACAGTTGGACAGCATCCCCGGCATTAATCATTATGCGGCATTAGGTGGTTTGAACGCGGTAAACTTTGCAACAAAATCTAACAGTGCCACCATCTTTGTACAGTTAAAACCATGGGATGAGCGTAAAACAGCCGAAACCCAGAAAGACTCGCTGATTTCCATCATGCAGAAGAAATTATCTAAAACTAAAGAAGCCAATGTGGTGGTAATATCCCCGCCGGCTATCCCAGGTTTGGGTAATACAGGTGGTTTCTCATTCATCCTGCAAGAAAAAGAAGCAGGGGGCGAGATCACTAACTTTGAAAAGGTGCTTAATAATTTTACGGCGGCTATTAATAAACGCCCGGAGATCTCAAAAGCGTTCTCTTTCTTTACCGCGCATACCCCCGCCTATCAATTAACCATTGACAGGGAAAAGGCAAAGAAATTGGGCGTGCAGATTTCGGACGTGAACAATGCGCTGCAAACCTATATGGGTAGCGCTTACATCAATGATTTTACCATTTACGGGCGTAACTTCAGGGTAGTGGCGCAGGCCGACACCAACTACCGGACAAATATGGATAACATAGGCCAGTACTTTGTACGTAATTCTGCCGGGGCTATGGTGCCATTAAGTACCCTTACCAGTTATAAGGTTATCGAAAATGCGCCTTTGATATCGCATTATAACCTGTTCCGCTCTGCAGAGATAAATGGTAATGCAGCGCCAGGTTACAGTAGTGGCGATGCCATTAACGCATTGAAGGAAGTTGCCGCGCAAACTCTGCCGCAAGGTTACGGCTATGAATTTTCGGGCTTAAGTCGGGAAGAGTTACTATCAGGATCTAAGACCATATATATATTCGCCTTATCTATAGCGTTCGTGTTCCTGTTTTTGGCGGCCTTGTACGAAAGTTGGTCAGTGCCGTTCTCGGTGCTGCTTGCCGTACCGCTTGGTGCATTTGGTGCGATATTGTTCCTTTCTTTCCAGCCATCGTTAACCAATAACGTTTATGCGCAAATAGGTTTGATAACCCTGATAGGTTTGGCTGCCAAGAATGCCATTCTGATCGTAGAGTTTGCCAAAGAGCGGGTAGATAGGGGTATGGAGCTGGAGAAAGCCACATTAGAGGCAGTGAGGCTACGTTTAAGACCGATCATCATGACATCGCTTGCATTCATATTAGGTGTCGTTCCGTTATTGTTTGCATCGGGCGCGGGTGCTCAATCCCGTAAAACCATTGGTTGGACGGTATTTGGAGGGATGCTTACTGCAACATCATTGGCTATATTCATCGTACCGGTTTTATATTACATTATTACCAAGTTTGCCTATGGCAAAGAGAAGCTGGCCGAGCTGGAGAAAAACTACAAGCCAGACCCTGATGAGGATGATATAGAAGGTTCGCACAAATAATATACAGCCCCGAAAGGGGCTTTTTTATTGTATAAATGTTTGCTCAGACAGCGTTTTGGCATGAAAAGCAGATGAAATTTAGCATTAATTTAACATTGAAATCGGTTAGTGTATATATAACACTGTACAGTTTTGTACTCTTTATAGCACTATGCTATAATTTGCATTCTCTGTAAATTATCACCTTAACAATTCCTGACTTTTGACTTTATATGGTTAAAAATTCAATTGATTATCAGTTGTTAACAGGCTGACTTTAGCTATAAATTGTTATTAAAACAGGTTTAGCTATCGTCACAGCATTATCATTTGGCAAGTATTCTGGCACGATGGCAAAGTATTTGTCCATATCGATGTATCACAATTACAAAATTGTTTATTTAAAAACACAACAATGAAAACAACAAAACAAATCTTAGCAACAGCTCTTACAGCAGTAGCTATATTTATCGGAACATCATCAGTTAACGCTCAATCAATCACTAAAGACGCTTTCCGTTTCGGAGTAGGTGTTGAAGGTTTGTTGCCAACTGGTGGTCAGTTAAAAAATATCTCTAACATCGGTTTAGGTGGTACAGGCAGGTTACAATACGGTTTAGCCAATAACCTCGCGTTAACTTTAACATCAGGTTACTACAATTATTTTGGTAAAGAAAACACTTACACTATTACCAACGGTACACAAGTTACTAGGGTAACTCAAAAAGCGATTGACTTTGGTATGGTGCCGGTTAAATTAGGTATCAAGGCATTTGTTGGCAGCGGCTTTTACTTCAGTGCTGAAGGTGGTGCCGGTTTTGAAACCAAAGATGCTTACAGAGGTGCTACCGGCGAATTGAACGGTAAAGCTACTAAGCTGATCCTATCTCCGGGTATTGGTTACGCTTCTCAGAAATGGGATGTAGGCGCCCGTTACGAAAACTTCTCTGGCCAGGATAATAACTATGGTACAGTAGGTTTACGTATAGCTTACGGTTTCGGTTTGTAATTAGCAGATCGTACTTAATAAAAAAATCCCCTCATCATTATGGTGAGGGGATTTTTTTATTGTCGGAACCAGGATTTTCAGGATTTAAGAAATTTCAGAATTCTGTTTATTCTTTAATTCTGATTCAGACTATACCAATTTGCCTAACGCTTCTTTTATCCTTCTGACAGCTTCTATTAGTTTATCTTCGGCCGCAGCATAAGAGATTCGTAGTGAACTTTTATCACCGAATGAATCGCCACCAACTGTTGCCACATGTGCCTCTTCCAATAGGTAAATGCTCAACTCGTCAGAATCGTTGATTACCTTGCCGTTAAAACTCTTCCCGAAGAATGAACTCACGTTGGGGAAAAAGTAGAATGCGCCCTCAGGCAGGTTTACTTCCAGTCCGTCAATTTCTTTTAAGAGGTCGTAAACAATGTTACGGCGTTTCTGAAACTGCTCGCGCATGGCGTAAACAGAATCTAACCCGCCAGTATAAGCGGCAACGCCTGCTTTTTGGGTGATAGAGCAGGTAGCAGAAGTGATCTGTCCCTGTAACTTATCGCACGCGGCAGCAATTTCGCTGTTGCTGGCGGTGTAACCAATTCTCCAGCCGGTCATGGCAAATGCTTTCGACCATCCGTTTACGATAATCACCCGGTCTTTTATGTAGTCGAACTGGGCGATAGACTCATGCCCACCGATAAAGTTGATATGCTCATAGATCTCATCGCTCAGGATATAGATATCCGGGTATTTGGCAAACACCTTTGCCAGGCCTTCCAATTCGTCGCGGCTGTATACGCTGCCCGTTGGGTTGCAAGGCGATGAGAACATGAACACTTTTGATTGCGGCGTAATAGCGGCCTCTAACTGCTCTGGCGTAATTTTAAAGTTCTGCTCAACAGTGGTATCTATAAACACACTTACACCTTCGGCAAGCTTTACAATCTCTGAATAAGATACCCAGTAAGGAGTAGGAATAATTACTTCCTGGCCGGGGTTTACCAGGCATAATATAGCGTTGGCCAAAGCCTGTTTAGCACCGGTCGATACTACGATCTGGTTATCGGTATAATCAAGTTTATTCTCGTTCTTTAGTTTTGCAACAACGGCCTTTCTCAGATCGGGGTAGCCGGCAACAGGGGTGTAATAAGTAAAGTTCTTATCCATTGCTGTTTTAGCAGCGTCCTTAATATGCTCGGGGGTATGAAAATCAGGCTCGCCGAAGCTCAGGCTGATCACATCTACACCTTTAGCCGCCAGTTCGCGGCCCATTTTGGCCATCTTGATGGTCTGGGATTCTGACAGGTTTTTTATCCTGTTACTTAATGCGCTCATATTATTTGTGTTAATGCGGCAAATATAGAAAATTACTTAACCGATGGTAAGCCGTGTTTGTTATTAATGAAAGGGTTAGCAGTAAATGGTGAATTTCCAACTGAATTTTACTGGTTATATAATACATTTTACCAAAGCCGGGGTGATTTTCCGTAAGTTTGCCCCCTTTAATTCGGCAGATTTTGAAGGAACATAAAAGGATCATATTTATATCACTGGTCACCGGCCTCGTGCTGATGGTAATGAAATTTACCGCCTATTTTTTAACAAACTCCAACTTTGTATTAACCGACGCGGCGGAGAGCATTGTTAATGTAGTGGCCAGCTCGTTCGCGTTTTTCAGTATTTACCTGGCATCGCAGCCCCGCGACGAAAACCACCCATACGGACATGGCAAAGTGGAGTATTTTTCGGTTTTTATAGAGGGCGCCCTGATCGGCATTGCTGGGGTCATCATCGTACTAAAATCAACTTACAGCATATTCTACCCCGAGCAGATCCATGATCTTTTGCTGGGCGCCATTATCATAGGCTTTACCGGCGCGGTTAACGGCGGGCTGGGTTATTACATGATTAACAAGGGGAAATCATTACGCTCTATCACTATTGAGGCCGACGGCAAGCATTTGCTTACGGATACCGTTACCAGCGCCGGTTTGGTTATTGGCCTGTTGCTCATTTATTTCACCAAAATACTTTGGCTGGACAGCGTGTTGTCTATCGGTGTGGGTATCTACATACTGGTTACGGGCTACAAGTTGATCCGCCGGTCGGTAGCCGGGCTGATGGACGAGACCGATTTTATTGTGGTGAGCGATGTAGTAAAAGTGTTAGGCGAGCAGCGCCGGGATGAGTGGATAGATATCCATAACCTGCGTGCACAGAAATACGGAAGCGAGCTTCATATAGATTGCCACTTAACCCTGCCCAACTATTTTGATCTGAACCGGGTACATGCCGAAGTTAAACTGGTAGAAGAATTAGTAAATTCCAACGCTGGTGTGCAAACTGAGTTTTTTATCCATACGGACCCTTGTTTGCCCGATTGCTGTCACTATTGCAGCATGCCCAACTGCCCCATACGCAGTGAAGCAAAAAATGAAGATATACCGTGGACTATGGATAAGGTAATGCGTAACAAAAAACATTATGAGTAAGCCGGTTTTTAATGTACGGGTGTATGGCATCCTGATGAATGATAACAATGAGGTGCTGATTAGTGACGAGCAGGAATATGGGATGCGGTTTAGCAAATTCCCGGGCGGAGGCTTGGAATTTGGTGAAGGTTTGCCCGACGGCCTTAAACGGGAGTTTATGGAAGAATGCAATACAGAAGTAGAGATCGTAAAGCACTTTTACACCACTGATTTTTTTGTTAAATCGATCTTCAGCGAATCGCAGATCATCAGCGTTTATTACACCGTTAAAGCTGTAGGGGAGTTGAACTTTAGCTGCAAAACCGAAGTATTTGATTTCGACAATGACGATAAAGAGGCAATATTGCAGGCATTTAGGTGGGTAAATATTAACGACTTAAAATTAGACGACCTGACCTTCCCGATAGATCAACACGTGGCGAAACTTTTAACAGCTTAAATATGAGTTTAGTTGAACGCGACCTGGCTGTAATATGGCACCCTTACACGCAGATGAAAACCGCACAACCACCTATCCCTATTGTTAGGGGTGAGGGTACTTGCCTGTTTGGCGAAGACGGTAAAAAATACATCGACGCCATATCATCGTGGTGGGTAAATATTCACGGGCATTCGCATCCCTATATCGCCAAAAAAATCGCGGAGCAATTAACCGTTTTAGAACATGCCATCTTCGCGGGCTTTACCCACCCATGGGCTGTGGAGTTAGCCGAAAGGCTGCTGGCCATATTGCCGTCTAACCAAGCAAAGGCTTTTTACTCTGACAACGGCTCGACCGCCATTGAAGTGGCCATAAAAATGTGTTTGCAATACTGGCATAACAAAGGCGAGCAGCGTACCAAAATTTTAGCGTTCAAAAACGCTTACCACGGTGATACCTTCGGCGCTATGTCGGTAAGCGGGCGGAGCGCTTTTACGGCAGCGTTTGACAGCTTGCTGTTCGAGGTGGAATTTATTGATTTGCCTAATGCCGGTAACATTGAGGAATTGAAATCTCAAATCTCAAATCTCAAATCTCACATCTCATCTTTTATTTTTGAACCCCTGGTGCAGGGATCTGCAGGAATGATCATGTACGAGGCCGAATATTTGAACGAATTGATGGCGCATTGTAAAAAGGAAGGGGTATTGATGATAGATGATGAGGTTTTCACCGGTTTCGGGCGTACGGGTAAGTCGTTCGCCTGCGATCATGTACAAGTGCAGCCCGATATTATGTGTTTCTCTAAGGGGCTCACAGGGGGCACTATGGCCTTTGGGTTAACCACCTGCACGCAACAGATGTACGATGCGTTTCTGTCGGATGATAAAATGAAGACCTTGTTTCACGGTCATTCTTATACGGCCAACCCGGTAGCCTGTGCGGCTGCATTGGCAAGTTTAGATCTATTTTTAGAACCATCGACAAAAGCGAATATCGACAGGATTATAAATAAACACCAGGCATTTGCTGAAAAGATAACCGGACACAGATCATTAAAAACAACTCGCCAAACCGGTACCATATTGGCAATGGAATGGGAAACAGGCGATAACACATCGTACTTTAGCGGCCTGCGCGACAAGCTGTACCACTATTTTTTAGATGCCGGGATAATTCTGCGTCCATTAGGGAATGTGATCTATATTTTACCCCCATATTGCATTACCGATGCTGAGCTGGACTATATTTACAGCGTCATTGAAAAAGCCTTAGACGAGATTTGAAATGGAACTAAATACGATATTAGCTAAAATAATTGCAGATAGTGAATTGCATGCCCGCTGGTTAAACACGCTATCCTTAATGGAGAACACCGGAGCGCGCAAAATTTCGGCAAGTGAAGACCCCACAACGGTTACCTACATCATATTGAAGCATGCCGCCGAAGAGCATCGTCATGCCTTTTACCTGAAAAAGCAGATCGAAAAAATCGGGAATACTCAATTGCCTACCTATTCTCCCGAGTATTTGATAGCACCGGCATACAGCCGGTATTATTTAAACCAGTTGGATATTGATGTTTGTCGCTACCTGAAAAAGGAAATGCAGCTTTCAGGTAAAGATTTGCGTTTTGCGGCCTACCTGTTGGTTACTTATGCCATCGAAGTAAGGGCTGATGAACTTTACCCGATATACCAGGTGGCACTGGATGCAGCATCCAGCAGGGTGAATGTAAAATCGATCATATTAGAAGAGGAGGGGCATCTGGAAGAGATGATCAATCAGTTGCAGCATTTCTCGCCCGATTGGCAGATGCACGCGCAAAAGGCCGTTGATATGGAAACCGCCTTGTTTAATAAATGGGTTGCCAACCTGGCAACTGAGGTGAACTAAAAAGCATATTTGCTGCTAAATAAAAAGGCCGGATAAAAATTTTATCCGGCCTTTTCTGTAACGTGACGTTTGAGATTAGTTACCGCCGCCCAAAGATTTCAATTCATCCATAGTGATCTTATCAAAATCACTTGGTACAGCAAACGTACCTGCAGGCACTTTTTGGGCAACAATGCTTTTTACAGTTACCTCAGACGCTTGTCCGTTTTGGAAACCCATGTATTGGATAGGTACACCGCCTGCTTTTGCGTAAACTTTTGCAGCACCAGACATTGGAATGGTTACATCGTTGGTTACCCAGATATCATAAGTTTTATTAGCCTTAGCATCGGTAGCTACAACTTTTTTGCAATTAAAACCGCTTATTACTTTAGTTTCGGTAGTTGGTGCAAAAGTTAATACAGGCAATTTGGCCAGTTCTTCTTCGATCTCAGCAGGCGAAGCTATGGCAGCCTTTTTCATGGAAGCTACGGCAACATCTACCAATACAGCCATGTAAGTGCCCTTGGCGTCGGTTAATACCTTAATATTTGCAGGGCCTGCAGAAAACGCAACCGCGCTTGAATCGGACCTGAAATAGTTTTTAGCTTCAATAGCCTGGCCCATAGATGTCATGCTGATGGTGGCAACACCCTCTGTGTAAGCTTTTTGAGCATTGGCGTTAATAGCGGTTGCAGAAAGGACAACGCCCATGGCAACAACGGCAAAAAATTTATTCTTCATAGTTTTAAATTAATGATTACAATTTAGCGTGTAATAAACTGCTGTGCAAGTTTTTTAAAAAAATATTTAATTTATCTTATTTAGATAGCACAGTTAACGATTTGTTACGCCTTAAATTATAGTATTTAATATTTTGCAATTCGGCTTTCATAATCAGTTGTTTAACATGCTTTTCGGTATTGCTGCCGTCAATGATCATCATTTTACTGCGCGTCATTAAGGTAGAATCGGTGAACATATTATTAGCGGTAAACAAATAATCAATATTAAAGTGCTGCGGTATGGACTGTAACGGGCTGCTTTGGTTTAACAGCAAAAGCTTTTTATCCAAAAACTGCACAATGCCTTGATGTTTTAAAAGGTATTTTGCCCGGATATCGTTACCGAAATTATAGATTTTGTAGTTGGTGATCCGGTTACTATCTAAGCCCGGTTGGATAGCGTACTGGAAATTTTTATCGGTATCTGCCACATCGGTCAATACCACCCCCTGCCGGCCATTCTTAAATACGATGCCGCTGTGTTTCCGCAAGTTTAAAAATGTGATGGATTGGCTATTATCAATTTTTAAATGCTTGATGCCGATGCTTAGACTAAATAGTAAAACGCCTGCTAAAGCTGCTTTAATGTAACCCGCCTTTTTACTGTAGATAAAATAAAAGGCGGATAAAGTAATGGCGTAGAGTAATACATATTCGGACGTTGTTAGCCATATTTTACCAATGCTGGCGTACGGGGCTTGTTCAATATAAGCTAAAACCTTATTCATGAAAACAATGCAGCTCTCTAAAACATAACCCAAACCCTGCGAAACAAAAGGCATCTGCGGAAGCAATAACAAAGCTATGCCTATATAAAGTATAGCTGCCACCGGGATGGCGATGAGCAGGTTGCTCATTAAAAAATATACAGGGAACTGGTGAAAATAATAAGCACTTAACGGGAAAGTAATAACCTGTGCTGCAATAGATACCGAACAAGCCATCCAGATCTTATCGCCAAACCAATTGCTGAAGTGGAACCAATTATAAACAATGGGTTGAAAGATCACGAGCCCGGCAACAGCCAGATAAGAGAGTTGGAAGCCAACGTCGGTGGTTAGAAAAGGATCATAAAGTAACATGGCGAAGGCCGAAACCGCCAGGATATTTAACGTATTGATATACTGTGCATATGTTTTACCGGTAATGATTAAACTGAGCATGATGGCGGCCCGGCAAACGGCCGGAGAAAAACCTGTAAGCAATGAGTAGGCCCAAATCAGCGTAATAATAATCAAGGCTTTAAGTATCCGGCCACGCTGGCTGCTGTTTAAAAAACGCATCAACCAGCTTAATAACAGGTAAATTATAGCCACATGTCCGCCCGAAACAGAAAGAATATGGATAGTGCCGGTTTTGGAGTAAGCCTGTAAAATATCATTGCTCAGATCGGCCTTGTAACCTAATATTAATGTTGATGCTACCGCGATGGCATTTGTATCGCACATATCGGCCTGGAATTTTCTGACCAGCTTTTGCCGTAACGTCAACGCATAAGCAATAACTGGGTTGCCCTGCCCGGCTTTAATAATAACGTACTGCCCAGGATATAAAAAGGCCTGGCAGTGAATATTATGATTGGCCAGGTATTGCTTATAGTTAAATTCGCCCGGGTTAAAAGGAGGGTCGACTGCTGCAAACTTTGCCGGGATTAGTAATTCCTCGCCGTAAAACAGCTTTTTGGCCAGGTCATCTTTAATGGTGATAAGTATGTTGCCGCTAACGCTTGTAGTTTTCCCGACATTGATGCTATGTTTCGCGGCAGCAGTAAAGCTCACCAGGTCGCCTTTTACCCGCGGTTCGTTAGTGACCGTTACCGCTAAGTATTGGGCGGAGCTTTTAGCAAAATGGTCTGTGCTGTTCAATTCGTTATGGCCGGTAGCTGCCGCCCAACCCAATAAAAATAGGATAGGATGGATGAGGAACCCGCCCAGCCATCTGTTTTGGTAGATCTTGAACTGCGCATAGCCAAGGCCGAGCACCGCGAAGCTGATACCGTATAACAATAGGAGCACCGTGAGCCAGCCGAAAATAAAATTAAAGTAAATGCCGCCGGCAATCCCTGCAATAAAGGAAATTAAGAGGATAACAACAGGGATTTCACCTTTGTGATTAGCGATCATGTTTATTTCGGCAGCCTTGCAATAGGTTTAGGAAATAAAATTAAGATAAGTATTGGTGATTACAACTGATCGCGTACTTCGAGCAGGAACTTTTTCATGCTCTCCAGCGAATCTATCACACGCTGATTGTCGCGTGTGTCGCCCATGTTGTTTTTAAGATGGTCCTTAGCACCCTGCAGGGTATAGCCTTTATCATTAATGAGGTGGAAGATGATCTTAAAGTTCTCCAGGTCCTCGGGTGTAAAATAGCGGTTGCCTTTTTTGTTCTTTTTGGGTTGCAGAACATCAAACTCCTTTTCGTAAAAGCGGATCAACGACTGGTTAACATCAAACATAGCCGACACCTCACCCATGGTGTAGTACATTTTGCTGATCTCGCGTTCTTTGTAAGGCATACGCAAAGGTAAAGTTTATTTCGAATTTCGGATTTTCAATTTCGAATTTGTTAACTGCCTTTTCATTTTAAACTATCGACTGCCGCCAACACCATTTCAACCCTTTCATCCACGGTCTTGTCGCCCCTTATCTGCAATACCGGGCAGGTAACACTTCCAAACCAATCTTCATGAATGCCGATGTTTCGGCCGGTGAAATTGCGGTCGTCATATTTTGCGGCCCAGGCAATAAAGTCTTTATAAAGTTGATTACGCACCGGGTCGGTGTAGATCGTATCGCCGTAGCGTTCAACTTCGCGGGCTTTCAATCGGTTTAGCCTGATCTCTGCAGGCAGATAAAGAAATACCACCAGGTCAAACATTGCTTTCCATTCTTCTCCCCAGCTTACCAGTGAGCCACCTACAATGCAGCTTTCCTGTTTAGCCATATCATCTTTTAAAGCCTGGATGCGCAAAGTCGGTTCGCGCTTGACGGTATAGGGGATCCCGGTTTTTACCCAAAAATGATCGTCTGTATCAAAATAGGGGATATGCAGCTTGTCGGCAAGGGCCTGCCCCAAAGTGGTCGACCCTGCGCAGGAAGCACCCATGATGTGGATTTTCATAGTTTGCGAATTTAATTGATTTGTAACGCGTAACAAATGAGTCTGACAAACTTAACACTAAGCTTAAAACGCGGCGTAACGCACGGATGGAACTGCACCTGATAAAGCATTAACTTTCATAGGGCGGAACCAAGCTGCGACTTTTCCGCACTCGCTCGGCTCTTACCGAGTTAGATTTTATAAGGCCTCCAGCAGCAGTTTCAAGAGATCTCGCCGGCCGGAGGCCGTAAGATAATCGTCACTCGGCGCAGCCGAGCGACTGCATGGGCTTGCAAGGATGTGGTTCCCGCACTCGCTCGGCTCTTGCCGAGTGAGGTTTATTATAAGGCCTCCGGCCGCAGTTTTAACAGGTCTCGCCAGTCGGAAGCCGTGAGATAATCGTCACTTGGCGCAGCCGAGCGACTTCAATGAAACATTCCCGCACTCGCTCGGCTCTTGTCGAGCGAGGTTTACTTATAAGGCCTCCGGCCGCAGTTTTAACAGGTCTCGCCAGCCGGAAGCCGCGAGATAATCGTCAATCGGCGCAGCCGAGCGACTGCAATGCGCTTGCGATGACCCCGCACTCGCTCGGCTCTTGCCGAGTGAGGTTTATTATAAGGCCTCCGGCCGCGGTTTTAACAGGTCTCGCCAGCCGGAAGCCATGAGATAATCGTCACTTGGCGCAGCCGAGCGACTGTAATGCACTTGCAAGACATTGTTTGTTTCCAGAATAATTTCGAAATACTAAATTCGACATTCGAAATACAACTATTACCTTTGCACCTTATGACAGCTACCCAAATCCGCCAGGCTTTCCTTGATTTTTTTGCTTCTAAAGGGCACGTAATTGTGCCAAGCGCACCAATCGTGGTTAAAAACGACCCCACCCTGATGTTCACAAACGCAGGGATGAACCAGTTTAAAGACGTATTTTTAGGCGACGCAGCTGCCAAAGCACCCCGCGTTACCGATACACAACGCTGTCTGCGGGTAAGCGGCAAGCACAACGACCTAGAAGAGGTGGGGATTGATACCTATCACCATACCATGTTCGAGATGCTGGGCAACTGGAGCTTTGGCGATTACTTTAAAAAAGAAGCCATTGCCTGGAGTTGGGAATTGCTTACCGAAGTTTACAAATTAGATAAAAACCGCCTGTACGTTACCTATTTTGAGGGCGACGAGAAGGAAGGTTTGGCAAAAGATACAGAAACCTACGACTTGTGGAAACAGTATGTAGACGAAGCGCACATTTTGCCCGGCAACAAAAAAGATAATTTTTGGGAAATGGGCGAAACCGGCCCCTGCGGACCCTGCTCAGAAGTGCATTTTGACAGTCGCCCGGATAATGAGCGCTCCGAAGTGAGCGGTGCTACTTTAGTTAATGCCGACCACGATCAGGTGATAGAGATCTGGAATAACGTGTTTATGCAGTTTAACCGTGTAAAAGATGGTTCGTTGCATCCGCTGCCAAACAAGCATGTAGATACCGGGATGGGCTTTGAACGTTTAGTGCGTGTGTTGCAGGGTAAAAGCTCTAATTACGATACAGATGTTTTCCAGCCGATGATCCAGTTCATTGCGGAGAAAAGCGGTAAGACATATAACAGTGCCGCCAAACCAGGCGATACCGATTGGAACGATGCGGTAGCCATGCGTGTATTGGCAGACCACATTCGTGCGATAAGTTTTGCAATTGCTGACGGACAACTACCTGCAAGTAATAAAGCCGGTTACGTTATCCGTAGGATCTTACGCCGTGCGGTACGTTATAGCTACCAAACACTGGGCTTTAAAGAACCATTCTTTAATGAATTAGTGCCATTATTGGCCGAACAATTTAAAGGGGTATTCGATGAGTTGTGGAATCAAAAGGATTTTGTGCAGAAGGTGATTTTGGAAGAAGAGGTTGCGTTTTTGAGGACTTTATTTGCAGGTATAAGAAAGTTCAGTGAATTAACATCAGTTGTACGTGGCGGCACCACCATTTTAAATGATGGTGTTTTTGTCGAATATGAACCTGGCGTAAATATTATTTCCGGTCAGGCGGCATTTGAGCTTTCCGACACTTACGGTTTTCCGATTGACCTTACTGAATTAATGGCTCGTGAGAAAGGCTGGAGCGTAGATATCGAAGGCTTCAATTCTGCCCTTCAAGCCCAAAAAACCCGGTCTCGCGCTGCTACGGCTATCGATACCGGCGACTGGATTCTGGTAAAAGACGAGGATGAAGCCGTTGAATTTACAGGCTACGATGAAACTGAAACCATTGCGCATATTATCAAATACCGAAAAGTAACGGCCAAGGGTAAAGAGCAGTTCCAGATCGTTCTGGATAAAACACCTTTCTATGCCGAAAGCGGCGGCCAGGTAGGGGATAAAGGCGAACTGATTTTCCCTAACGGTGAGATCATCGAGGTAAACGATACCAAAAAGGAGAACGGCTTGATCGTTCATTTTACGGATACGTTGCCATCCACACCTGATGATGCCCTGACAGCTATTGTTGATGCGGAGCGCCGTAACAACACCAATAATAACCACAGCGCTACACACTTGCTGCATGCCGCCATGAAACAGGTATTAGGAACACACGTTAATCAAAAGGGATCGTTAGTGAACGCCGATTACCTGCGATTTGATTTTTCGCACTTTGCAAAGGTGACCGAAGAGGAACTGGCAAAAATTGAGGCCATCGTAAATGAAAAGATCCGCGAGAATGTATTTTTACAGGAAGAGCGCAACGTACGTTATGACCAGGCTATCAGCAGCGGCGTTACCGCCCTGTTCGGTGAAAAATACGGCGACCATGTACGTGTGATCACCTTCGACGCTACGTTTAGTAAAGAGCTTTGCGGCGGTACCCACGTAAAGGCCACCGGCCAGATAGGCTACTTTAAAATAGTGGCCGAAAGTGCCGTTGCCGCAGGTGTTCGCCGGATAGAGGCCATTACCGGCATCGCTGCCGAGAATTATATCATCGAGCAAAGTAAGCTGGTGCAGCAGGTAAAGGAGCTGCTAAAGAACCCGAAAGATATTGCCAAGAGCATTGAAAGCTTATTGGAAGAAAACAGCCGCCTGAAAAAGGAGATCGAGAAAACCGTGTTGGAAAAATCATCCGGTTTAAAGGATGAACTGGCTAAAAAGGTAGAAAACATCAACGGCATTAATTTCATCGCCCAAAAGGTAACACTACCTAACGCCGAGGCGGTAAAGAACCTGGCCTATAACTTAAAGGATATTGTGTCTGACCTGTTCCTGGTGTTGGTTGCCAACATCGACGGCAAACCCAATATTACAGTAATGATAGCGGAAAACCTGGTGAAGGATAAAGGGCTGCATGCGGGCAATATTGTAAAAGAGTTAGCCAAAGAAGTAAAAGGCGGCGGCGGTGGTCAGCCGTTCTTTGCTACCGCAGGTGGTAGTGATGTAAGCGGTTTGGATAAAGCATTGGAAAAAGCAAGGACGTTTTTGGGATAATAAAAGCATAGTTGCCGTTTCGAACGAGCGATAGCGAGGGTGTGCGAATGGGTGAGAAGAAATCCTGATCGATATGCAAAGTTAGAAATTTTTGTATATCCGCTTTATGTAACGAACAAGATTCCTCGTCGGTGCGCTATTGATGAAATGACCGCTTTTTTGTGCTTTCCAAACTTTATCTTACCCTAAATAGGACCGGCCTTTTTAATAATTTATAACCTGTTCTTCTATTTCAGCCGGTACATCGCGCCAATCGTATTTTTGGGTACGGAGCTGTGGTTCAAACCCTGCCTCTTTAATAGAATCCTGGATGCCTTTGGCGGTAAACCTGTGCGGTGCACCTGCGGCAGAAACCACATTCTCTTCTATCATGATCGAACCAAAGTCGTTAGCGCCCGCATGCAAACACAATTGAGCTACCTGTTTCCCAACGGTTAACCAGGATGCCTGGATATTTTTTACATTAGGCAGCATGATGCGGCTCAGGGCTATCATTCGGATATATTCGTCGCCGGTTACGTTATTAGTGATACCGCGTACTTTTCTCAACAATGTTCCATCATCCTGGAACGGCCATGGGATAAATGCCACAAAGCCATGATTGCCTTCTGGTTTTTCTGATTGTACCTCGCGAATCCACACCAAATGCTCAAAGCGTTCTTCAATGGTTTCGATATGGCCAAACATCATGGTGGCTGATGTTGGTAAGTTAAGCTGATGCGCCGCACGCATTACATCCAGCCATTCCTGCCCGCCACATTTACCTTTCGATATAAGGCGGCGTACGCGGTCGTTCAGGATCTCGGCACCTGCACCGGGTAATGAATCTAAACCGGCATCTTTCATAGCCTTCAGCACATCGTAATGGCTCATGTTATCCAGCTTGGCCACGTGGGCAATCTCCGGTGGACCTAACGAATGAAGTTTTAATTTTGGATAGAGCTGTTTTAATTCGCTGAACAGATCTGTATAGAATTTTAACCCCAGGTCGGGGTGATGGCCTCCCTGTAATAATAGCTGGTCGCCACCCAGGCGGAATGTTTCTTCAATCTTCTTCTTATAGGTCTCTATATCAGTAATATAAGCATCCTCGTGGCCAGGGCGACGGAAGAAATTACAAAACTTACAGTTGGCGATACAAACGTTGGTGGTATTCACGTTTCTATCTATCTGCCAGGTAACTTTACCATGCGGCACTTGAATTTTTCGCAGCTCGTTCGCTACGTACATCAAATCGGCAGTGCTGGCATTGTTGTATAGGTAAACTCCCTCATCAATGTTCAAAAAATCGAAGGCTAAAGCACGCTGTAACAGATCGGCAGTATTCATATACAAATATACGTAGTGGAAACAGAAAGGTGAAAGGCAAAAGGTGAAAGGTTACATTAGGCTGTCTGAATCAGAATTTACAGAATTTTTAGATTAACAGGATAATTCTGAAAATTCTGATTCAGACGACCACTGCCCCTTTGTCTAATTTCAATACTTTATCTACACTATCCGGTATCTCGTGTTGGTAATGTGTTACATAGATCAGCGTTACCGGGCTAAGCTCACATATAGTATCAACTACAGCTTTAAAATGCTGCTGCTGGTGGTCGTCCAGTCCCTGGCAGGGTTCGTCAAATAGGAGTAGAGTGGGGGTTTTAATGAGGGCGCGGGCAAGTAGGCAAAGGCGTTGCGCACTGGCGGGAATGTTTTTTAATACTGTAAGGGCATATTGGTCAATCTCCAAAGCCTTCATCCATTTCAAGGCCAGGTCTGCTTTGGTTTTACTGCTTTGACGGAAAAGGCCCAAGGTGTCATAAAAGCCGCTTTCTATTACCTGCAGGCAGGAGTTATCGGTAGGAAAGTACTGGTACAACTCGGGCGATACAAAGCCTATTTTGCTTTTTATATCCCAGATGCTTTCGCCCGTTCCGCGTTTTTTATCAAACAGTACAATATCATTGGCATAGGCGTGCGGGTTATCTCCGTTCACCAAACTTAGTAAAGTTGATTTGCCCGCTCCATTTGGGCCGAGCAATGCCCACCTATCACCGGGCTTAACCCGCCAGTTGATATGATTCAATACCTTCTTTTCTCCATATTTGATCACCACATCGTCCATGCTGATAATGGATTTGTACAGGCTTTGTTGGTTCTCCACTAATTCTTGTAGGGCAAGCTTGTTTATTAATGGGGTGCTATTGTTTTTATGATCGCTTGCATCAAACTGTTGGCGGGTTAGACTTTCTGTTATGTCGCCGTCTTCCAAAACTGCCACGTTTGTTATTACATCAGGCAGTTCGCTGTTTGATGACGCCATAATAAGGGTAATACCCGATTCGGCTATTTCTGTAAGTAATAGGTTGAACGATTTCCTTGTTTGCACATCCAGTCCGGTCATGGGGTTATCTAAAAGTAACAGCAAAGGGTTTTTCAACAAGGCAGCAGCTATCATCAGTCTTTTAGTTTCGCCGTTAGATAGCTTGATGGTTTGTTTATCTATCAGCTCAGTAAGGTTTAACGCCGCCACCGTTTTTTCAAAGGTCCAATATAACGGGCTATAACTATTAGGTTTAATGTTATGCAGATAATCACTCACGGTTAGTGCATCCTCCGAGTCGGACGAGTTGTAACGTTGCTGATAATATAGGTCGCCGGTGTTTGACAGGTTTTTAAAACGATGCCTGGCCCCGGCAAAAGCTATAAAGCGATGAAAGGTTAGGGGAGCGGCAGTTTCCAACTTAATATCATTCATGAAATGATAGTTTATCTTGCCTCCGTTAACGCCCTGGTTGCCAGAGATAATTTGCAGCAACACACTCTTTCCTGATCCGCTCTTGCCGGTTATTGCCCAGTGTTCGCCTTTCAAAACGGCGAAATCCATATCTTGAAATAATGGGTTATTCGCAAACTTAACGGCGATATGTTCGGCAGAAAAGAGAAGAGGTGTCATGCGGTGAAATTACAATTTTTGAAGTCAGGCAAAACAGGTTGTTGCGTTTTTTACCATTATGTTACCCTGCTTGTATGATTTGCTGTACAGTTTTAAACCCAAACATATCTTAATAAGATAAAAAGTGGTTTTTATTAAACAGGTATCATTATTGTAATAGGTTTTACAGATCATAAAATCTTATACAAACATGAAAAAACTTAACTTATTAATGCTCGGCTTTTTGGTTGCTACATTAAGTAGCTGCTCTGTAATCGGTGGGATATTTAAAGCAGGTGCATACACGGCCATCATCGGAATCGTTATTGTTATTGCTATTATTATTTGGATCATTTCTGCATTCAGGGGCAAATCATAAAGTTATCTGAATTTAACCATAAGCTATTGTTTTTTAATTAAAACAATAGCTTTTTTGTTTGGTTATGATAACATAAAACATATAACCATGGAAAATTCAAAAGCAACTATAGAAACCCTTAACGATCTGATTGAGATCAATAACGACCGTATCATTGGATTTGAAAATGCTACTAAAGAGTTAAAGCCCGAAGACAGCGGACTTAAAACGTTATTCACCGGACTTATCGGCGATAGCCACAACTTTAAAATGGAGTTAGCTACAGAGGTAGTTGCGTTAGGGCACGATATAGCCCAGGGCGGAACTACCAGCGGTAAATTACACCGTTCCTGGTTAGATGTTAAAGCAGCGTTTAGCGGTCACAGTAAACGTAGCATTTTAGAGGAGTGTGAATTTGGAGAAGATGCTATTAAAGATGCTTATAAAAAGGCAATAGCTGATGAGGCTACTCCTGCGTACATTAAAGATATTTTAGTGAAGCAACAATCGGCACTGCAGGAAGCACATGACCAGATCAAAGGCTTACGCGATAGTGTGGCAAACAACTAATTAAAGTTTATAGAATATTTATTAAGGAGTGCCCGTAAGGCACTCCTTTTTTTTTAATTAACGCGTTTGTTGTCAATAACCATTTCTAAAACTTTCCAGCTGTTTTTGTCCGCCCAATCGCCCCCAGTGTAGGCTAATTTAGCCTGCCACTGGCTCTTGCTGAATTTACCTCTGCTGTCTTGGGCATTTACGTACGACGAAATTTGGTATAAGTTATGCGCAGTATCAACATTCCCCTGAAAATCATCTTTAGAGAAGGTAGCCGACTCCGGCTGGTTTACTTTTTCTTTTACAAATGCCTTGGCTATTGCAAAAGCCTCCTTATCTATCGGTTTGCGATTAACATGCAACCTGCGGTTCTGAAATATCCGCGACATGAAAACTACAAACACCAGAGCAAATAAAATAGAGAATATGGTAGCCAGGCGTACGCGTGGGTGATGGCGCCAGTGCGCGTTTTTGCGTTGGTCATTACTCAGGCTATTCCACTCGGCGTATCTCATCGTTATAAGGTTGTTTCAGCAATAACAAAATTGCGGGTAAATGTTTTAGAAATATAAAAGCAACAAAAAAGCCGCGGGTATAAACCTGCGGCTTTTTTGTTTTCTAAAAAAAATTACATTTTTTTAGTTGAATCCATCTTCATTTTAGAAGCAGTGTCCATTTTAGCTGAGTCCATTTTCGCAGCGGTATCCATTTTGGCAGCGGTATCCATTTTGGCAGCAGTGTCCATTTTAGCTGAGTCCATTTTAGCTGAATCAGCAGCATCAGAAGCTGATTTACCTTTACAAGCAACAGCGGAAACAGCGATAGCTAAAGCTACAACCGCAAGTTTGAATGAATTTTTCATTTTTTGTGTTTTTTAAGTGATTTAATAGTTTTCAAGTATTAATACCACAAATAAGAAAAGGTAACCCACATTTTTTAAAAAAATGTAAATTACCTTTCCAAAAACTAAAAAGCTTAAAAAAGCTAATCGAAATTATTTTTTAATCTCAGTTTTTTTAGTTTCAACTTTAACAGTTGTATCTTTCTTAGCTGAATCAGCTTTGATAGTTGTGTCTTTAGAAGTTGTATCAGTTACGATAGTTGATGAATCGGTTTTAGTAGTATCAGAACCACCTTCAGCAGATTTACCTTTGCAAGCAACAGCAGAAACAGAAATAGCTAAAGCCAAAACGGCTAATTTGAATGAATTTTTCATGATTGGGAGTTTATTGTATGTTTAAAATTTGTGTTAATAACTATGTTGGGAACAGAGAGGGCTAACTGCTCTGGTCAAATATTACATTTTAGCTGCAGTATCCTTTTTAGATGAGTCAACCAATACGGTATCTTTTTTAGTAGAGTCGATAACGGTTGTTGATTTAGTTACTGTTGAATCAACAACGGTAGTATCAGAACCACCTTCTTTTTTAGGGCCGCCACAGGCAGCTACAGAAACTGCTACAGTTAAAGCTAAAAGGGCCAATTTGAATGAATTTTTCATGTGTGTTAGTGTTAATATTTTCAATGTTTAGTACTGTTAATGCCCAAAAGTGAAAAAGGTAACCCAATTATTTTACAAATATTTAAATTGATTTTAGCAGGTGTGTGCATCAAACAACAATTCGGATGGTAACGATACTAAATAAAACCGCCTACCGCTAATTAACACCGCACTGTTTTCAATAAATTCAAATTATAATGGCAGCCGCATTTTTTAACTATCGTTTTATAAACGATATTGCGGGTTAATAAAAATGAGCAATACGGCAGGTTTAGTCCCGTTAGATAATGTTGCACCTATTAATCGAAAAAATAATTCATTGTGTTGGGTTACAATTCAATATAATTTGTATTAAGTAGTGAATAAACAGATAGAAGTGGAGTTACCTGCGGATAGTGAAGTGATCATTGGGATACTTAACAACTCCGACAGTGTATTAAAAAGATTATACTTGGCTTATTTCCCCATGGTTTTACAACTTGTTCTTAATAATAGCGGGAGCGAGGATGATGCCAAGGATATTTACCAGGAAGCGATAATAGTTCTTTATAATAAGGTTAAAAGTGGCGATTTTGAACTAAGCAGTAAGTTAAAAACATATATATATAGTATATGCAGGCGGCTTTGGCTTAAAAGGCTTAAACAACTGAACAGGTACGGCGGCGATATTAAAGATTTCCAGGAATATTTACCGGTTGAGGATGAGTTAGAGAAACACCATGAAAAGGACGAACAATTAAACAAAATGGCTGATGCATTAAGTTTGTTGGGCGAACCTTGCAAAACTATAATGGAAGACTTTTATATGCATAGTAAATCTATGCAGGATATTTGCGAAAGGTTTGGGTATACCAATGCCGATAACGCTAAAACGCAGAAATACAAATGCCTGCAAAGGTTGAAGAAATTATTTTTTCAGCTATAATAGAAAGGGGTGAACTGATGAGAGAAGAACAACTTTTAGAAATGATCGAACGCTATTTAAATGGCGAGATGACCAACGAAGAGCGCGCGAAATTTGACGCTTTACGTAGTAAAGATGCTTCGATAAACGATAAACTGGCCGAGCATAAAAGCTTTACCGGCCTGCTTAAACAATTTAGCGACCGTTTAGCTTTGGAAAACAGGCTGAACGCAATTCATAATGAGATTGATGTGCATACCTTGAAAGAGGACCTGATGTCGCATCCGTCTATTATTGTACAGTTATGGCGTAATCACCACTCTAAGATCTCGGTTGCTGCTTCTATCGCTATTTTTGCAATATTATGTACTTTATATTTTACCGGCGATCTCACTAATAAAGACCCCCGTTTTGTTGAATTGAAACGTGAGGTTGGTAAATTAAAACAATCGACAGAGAGCCTTAACCGTTCGCAGAAAAACCTAATCCACGATATTAAGAACGATAAAAAGATGACTAACCCCGGTAACTTTAGTGGTACCGGGTTTGCGCTGTCATCAAATGGTTATATTGTAACTAACTACCATGTGGTTAACGGTGCCGATTCCGTATACGTGCAAAACGCTGACGGCGAATCTTTCCACACTAAAGTTATTTATACCGAGCCCCAATATGATATCGCTATTTTGGAGATTAATGATCCGGCTTTTAAAAATCTGGGTGCAGTACCCTATGGCTTTAAAAGAGCTAAAAGCGACCTTGGCGAAGATGTATTTACGTTAGGCTTCCCTGGCGATGATATTAAATTCGGTCCGGGTGCTTTAACAGCTAATACGGGGTTCCGCGGCGATACTACCGAGTACGAAGTTTATATCCCCGTTAACCAGGGTAACAGTGGTGGCCCGTTGATAGATGAGAAGGGTAATGTCATCGGCGTAATAACCGGTAAGCAAACCCAAACATCGGGAGCGGCATTTGCAGTAAAATCAAACTACCTGTTAAAGACCATCCAAAATATCCCTGCCGACTCGTTAAGTAAAACGCTTAACATGAATACCAAAAACACACTTGCAGGCTTGAGCCGCCCGCAACAGATCAAAAAAATGCGTAACTACGTATTTATGGTTAAGGTATATAACCAGTAAAGTAATTATTACAGAGTAGAAAAAAGGTGCAAGAAATTGCACCTTTTTTTTGTGATCTATAAGTTGCCGTGCCCGTAACTTATCCGGCTATCGGGCGTCTTATAAGTGAGCCAACCTATAACACTTTTATGAAAATAAAACTTTTATTGCTAACCTTTTTTATCCCCCTGTTTAGTTTCTCGCAACAATCATTAACAAGTGCCGATAGTGCCCGCAAGGTTATTGATACGGCGTTAGCTTACGCTAAAAAAAGTTCGATATATCGCGATAAAGTAGATTGGAAAAACCTGACAGATTCGGTAAAAATCAAAAGTAAAGACGCGGCAAATATCAATGCGGCGATGCCGGCTGTTGCGTTAATGTATAAAATGCTTGGCGACTTTCATGGTATGGCACTGTACCAGGGTAAAACTTATAAATGGGCTACAACAAAAGTAAAAGCCGATAAGGAAAAATATAAGGAGCTTTTTGCAAAATTTAAGAGAGGTAATACACAAATTGAAACGCGTGTTTTAGAGAATGGATATGGTTACCTTTTAATACCAGGAAACAACCCGACCAGGCAGGGCGAAATTCAACTGATTGCCGCGCAAATACAGGATTCATTGACAAAGTTAAATCCGGCTAAACTTAAGGGTGTAATAATTGATTTAAGGTTGAACACCGGCGGCAACATGTGGCCAATGATACTTGGCGTAGGTAACCTGGTAAGCGCTGGCAAATTAGGCACATTTGTCTATCCGGTAGCTTCGATGAATGAGTCGTGGTCTGTTAAGGATACCAGTATTTATTCTGATGCTAACAAAGTTTGCTCGGTTAAGGCATTCAGTAAAGTAAACCCAAAAATTAAGATTGTGGTTTTAACATCACCTTACACGGCAAGTTCTGGGGAGGCGACCGCTATTACATTCAAAGGTCAAAAGAATGCCCGTATAGTTGGAGATGTGAGTGCCGGATATACTATTGCTAATGAGGGCTTTAGTTGCTACGGGGTGCAGTTTATAATGGCCACCTCTGTTGAGGCTGATAGGACCGGCAAAGTTTACTACGAAAACGTTCCGCCCGATCAGGAGGTTATTGCTGGCGATAACTTTAACGATTTTAGTAAAGACGCCAAGATAATTGCGGCACTAAGGTGGATGAAAGGGAAGTAAGCCGTGCCTTTTATGAAGCTTTACCGTTTACTACTTCCGTACTACCTGTCTACCTCGCCTAATACAAAATCTAACGAGCCGATGATAGCGATCAAATCGGCAATCATTACGTTTTGAGAAATTGCCGGTAATACGGAAAGATTATTAAAGCTTGGCCCGCGTGATTTAGCCCGGAAAGGTATCTCTGAGCGGCCATCGGTTACAAAGTAAAAACCCAGTTCGCCTTTAGCGCCTTCGGCACGCATATAGTAATCCTGTGCTTTCGGGGTGATCTTGCGCGGCAGCTTAGCTCTTGGATCAAACTCGGGTGTTCGTTTAAGCTCTTTTTGCAGGCGGTCAAGGCATTGCTCTATCATTTTAACAGATTGCTCTATTTCATCAACCCTAACCTTGTAGCGGTCCCAGCAATCGCCCAGGGTGCCCATTTCACCTTTACCTACCGGGATCTCAAAATCCAGTTCGGGATATGCAGAGTAGTTATCTATCCGGCGCAGATCATACTTTAAGCCTGATCCACGCAATACCGGGCCCGAGCAGCCGTAATTTATAGCCACATCTAAAGGTATAACACCTACGTTAGCCGTACGGCTGATAAAGATCTGGTTATCGGTTAAAAGCTGGTTAAGCTCGATCATTTTGGGTTTAAAATAATCAACAAACTCGCGGCAGCGTTCCTCAAAGCCCACCGGCAGATCATAAAATAAGCCACCAACCCAAATATAATTGTAAAGCATGCGCGAACCCGAGGCCCACTCCAGCATGCCCATTATATGCTCCCGGTCACGAAAACACCATAAGAAAGGGGTAAAGGCGCCTATATCTATGCCATAGGTGCCGATAGCAATCAGGTGCGATGCAATGCGGTTCAACTCGCAAACCAGCACGCGGATATATTCAATACGCTTAGGGATGTCTTTATCTATCCCCAGCATCCGTTCAACACCCATAACCCATGCGTGGCTGTTATTCATGGATGCCAGGTAATCCATCCTGTCGGTAAACGGGATAGTTTGCTGATAGGTTAATGATTCGGCGTGTTTTTCAAAACAGCGGTGCAGGTAGCCAATATGCGGGATAACTTCCTTCACAATCTCGCCATCGGTAATCAGTTCCAGCCGCAAAACACCGTGCGTAGACGGATGCTGCGGCCCCATGTTCAGCACCATATCTTCCACACTGGAATCTGCTATCTTTTTGTTATAGCGATCAAGAGCTTCGTTGTATTTCGATATTTGTGTTTCCACTGTTATTTACAATGTGTGTAAAACCATATCATTTCGAACGAACATAGCGAGGATAAATCTTATTCAGAATGCAATGTTTACCATCTTTAATTCTAAGAGGATTTCTCCTCGTTCCTCGTTCGAAATGACAATTTGAGGCTACATTTTCTTAATCTATTTTTATCCCCTTATAATACTCTGCCGATTGATAGTCTTTTCTTAACGGATATCCTTCCCAATCATCGGGCAGTAATATACGCCTTAAGTCGGGGTGGCCCTCAAAGTAAATACCTATCATATCATAAGCTTCACGTTCGTGCCAGTCGGCAGTGCGGTAAACAGATACAATGCTCGGGAAAGCGGGTAATTCCTGCTTATCCCGGTTATTTGGTTTGCTTACCTTTAATGTCAGCTGCAATTGGTAAGGGATAGACGAAAGGTGATAAACCACCCCAAAGCGGCCGTCATCCACACCATAATCCATACCGCTAAGGCACGATAAAAAATCAAAGTAGGTTTTGGCATTATCGCGCAACTCTAAACACACCGCGGCAATTTGGCCGGAGTCTATTAACAAGGCCGGCTGCAACCCGGTGCGTTCTTCGCCGGTAATTACATTTTCGCCAAACTTTTCAGTCAGCAATAGTTTAATATCATCAAAACTCATGGCGCAAGGCGAACAATCTTCCAGGTTTTTTTATCAGTTCTTTTATATAGGATCCTGTCATGCAGGCGGCTGCGGCGCCCCTGCCAAAATTCAATCAGCGTTGGTTTTAGCACATAGCCACCCCAAAAAGATGGTTTCGGGATCTCTTTATCAGCGTATTCGGCTTCCAGTTCGGCCATTTTTTGCTCTAATGCTTCGCGGCCCGGAATTTCCTGGCTTTGCGGCGATGCAGCTGCACCTATCTGGCTTTTTATTGGGCGGCTATGAAAGTATTTTTCAGAGTAACCCTTGTCCAGCTTATCAATCGTACCTTCAATCCTTATCTGGCGTTCCATATCGCCCCAATAGAATATCAATGCACCAACAGGGTTTTTAGCTATCTCTTTACCCTTGCGGCTCAAGTAATTGGTGTAAAATTTGAAGCCTTCATCGCTAAAGCCCTTTAATAAAACGATCCTTGCCGACGGGCGGCCATCAGTTGTAGAAGTAGCTAAAGTCATGGCATTGGGCTCATGCACTTTGTAGTTAATAGCTTCGTTAAACCATTTATCAAACTGGCGCATCGGGTTGGCATCTACATCGGTTTCGCTAAGCGAGGCCGCGCTGTAATCTTGTCTTAAGTTCTCTATGTCTTTCTGATCCATCAACGCAAACTTACAAATTAATTAAACCGTAAATATTGTATGGCATTCATTTTAACTGTTAAAGAACATATTTTTACAATAAGCGTTATTGTTTAAACTTTACAACCTATGCTTAGTGCAATTACGCCTGCTGCCGGCCGGTTACTCATATCAGAACCTTTTATGCCCGACCCTAATTTTAAGCGGTCTGTTATCCTTCTAACCGAGTATAGTGAGGGTGGCGCCATGGGCTTTATCTTGAACCATCAGGGTGAGTATTTGCTGGGCGATATTTTGCCGGATGTATCCTACTCCGAGATCCCTGTATATACGGGCGGGCCTGTTGCGGCCAATACCTTACATTACATTCACCGTTGCCCGGATAAGATAGAAGGTGGCGTTGAAATTTGGGACGGTATATACTGGGGCGGCGATTTTGAACAGGTAAAGGAATTGATCAATACCTATCAATTGAAAGAGGATGAGGTGAAATTCTTTACAGGGTACTCGGGCTGGACACCTGCACAATTGGATGATGAGTTGCGCGAGGATGCCTGGATAGTAGCAAATAAATTTGAGGCAGACACCGTTTTTAGTAACGGCGAGCACAACGTATGGAAGGAGGTAGTGATTAGCCTGGGCCAACGTTATGCACACATTGCCAACTTTCCGGAGAACCCTCTTTTGAACTAAATTTTTGTCGATACAAAAACTCCTTTAATCGACACTAAATCGCTGTTGCGTTTCATACATCTATCTTTAAATCAGTAACCAGAAATTGATTTAACACACTATAGATTATGGAACGTAAGAATTTTTTAAAAAGCCTGATGGTGGGCGCAGTATCATCATCAGTATTAGTACAAGCTTGTCAAAAGGAATCTGCAGATGCTTCTACAGGCAGTGCAACTACCGGTACAACAACAAGCAGTTCGGGCACCTCTTCAAGTTGCACCGTTGCACCTACGGAAACTGAAGGGCCATTCCCTACCAAGGTGCCTGCTTCCTATATCCGCAGCGATATCACCGATGGCCGCACCGGCTATAAAATGACGGTGAATATTGTGATCACCAACAGTAATAACAGTTGTAATGCTTTAGCAAATGCCATGGTCGATATCTGGCATTGCGATTCGGAAGGGAACTATTCCGAATATGGCGGCAGTGGTATGCAGGCAACCAATTATACTACTGTACACTTTTTACGCGGCAGGCAAACAACTAACAGTAGCGGCGCTGTAGCGTTTACCTCCATCTTCCCGGGGTGGTACAGCGGCCGTGCAACACATATTCATGTGCACGTTTATAATTCATCGGGCACGTCATTAAAAGTTACGCAGATCGCTTTCCCTGAAGGTACCGGCACCGCCTTATCCATAGTGAATGGCTATAACAAGGGGATGACCGGCTATATCACTAACGCTAACGACAACGTTTTTAGTGACGGCTACTCGACGGAATTGGCAAGTGTTAGCGGTAATAAAACAGATGGTTTTGTATTGAATATTACCCTTGCTGTACCGGCGTAACCCAATCGATATGCGCATCATCACCCTGAGTTACCGCAAAGTGATTGACTGTACTGCCGATAAGACCTGGGATAAAATGTTTTTTAACGACTCGTACCTGGAGTTTAAAATGCAGGCCCAAAATTACACGCAAGGCACGCAGATTACCTCATACGCCGAATTAATACGAACCGACCCAAATGCTAACAAACTGGCCGGGATGATCACACCTGCCATTACCGGTTACATTCAACAATTGCAAAACGTCGTACCGGATATCCTGAACAATTCGGGCAGGCGGTTTTTACGGTTTAACAGGTTTCAACTGGAGATTATCAACTCGGATATTTACCATAGAGCCAGGCACCAGATAGAATTAAACTTCTACACTGAACCGCTGGTTTGGCATGACACAATTGGGAACTTTATGCTGGTGTCTGATTGCGACGCAGCAGGCGAAGAAGTGCGAACGAATTTATTTGAACTGCAGCCTTTTTTGAACATTTACACCATAAAACAGCAGCAATAATGGAAACGTTATCCCCGGGACAGATTTACCTGGCCGACCAGCGCGTGCTGGAAGAGAACAACATTTACCGCCGATACAGGAGCTTTAATCAGGATCGCGCTGCTTTTGGGTATCTGTTTGTGTTTAACGACGACCTGTTAGCCGCGGGTAAATCTGTAACGTTAACTATTGAGGAGGATTGCTATTTTGTGGTAATCCCGGTAACGGGCGAGGTACTGGTTGATGGTATCAATATCGACGTTGGCGAGGTAGTGGTAAGATTTGCCCGCATAGGGCAAATAATTGAGTTAAGAAACCCATACGATACCGATTGGATAAACTTTTTATACCTGCAAATTAAGGCTGACCATATGCCGGAGCAAGTAAATTATCAATTCCGTTTCGACCTCGAAACCAGCCCAGATAAACTGATTGACATCACATGTAGCACTTTACCATTTGCTTTACAGATAGGCATGTTTGCCGGGCGAAATGAAGCGTTGTACCAGATTAAAGAAAATTTTACCTTGCTTTATGCCTTTGTAATTGCCGGCGCTTTTGAGTTGCAGGGTCGCTTGCTACACGAGCGCGATGGCTTGGCTTTATGGGGTTTAACCGAGGCCGACCTTGAAGCCTTGAGTAATAACGCCGTAGTGTTATTGCTTGAAATGGAGGCTTAAAACAATTCGTAATTAGCAAAAATCACTGCTGATTTTTATTTTTGGCATTAAACCATTCGGTTTACGCTTGCTCTAATTAAAGCTAAACCGAATTACTTTGCCTATGAACCACCTGTTACATTTATCTAAACGTGTCGCTTTTTTTGCCTGTTTGCTTTTAACACTGAGCGCTTGCTTTACCAATCACGATAACTATTATTACAAAAAACAAATTCAGGGTAAATGGCTTATCAAAACCATTACGATAACTAATTATGTGCACAGTGTAGCGCAACCCGCGCAAACCAAAAGTACATTCAGCGCAGCCGACTATCTTCAATTTAATGCCGATGGCTCCGGATACCTGGCTTTAAACGTGGCACCATCTAACCAGTTGTTAGGCGGAATGAACTACACTATAAGCGGTTCCGATCAAAATAATGTGGCAGCTGTGAGTAGCGCCGGGACGTTGAACTTCAAGATCCTGAGTATGGACAATGTTTCCATGCGAATAGTTTACACGCAAAACGACCGATCTGCAAATATTGCCGACAGAACTTATGAGGAATATGAAGTGAGCGTAGCCCGTAATTAACTATTGCCTTTTTCCATCTCCGCAGCC
Organism: Mucilaginibacter glaciei; assembly: GCF_014773245.1. Lineage (GTDB taxonomy): Bacteria > Bacteroidota > Bacteroidia > Sphingobacteriales > Sphingobacteriaceae > Mucilaginibacter > Mucilaginibacter glaciei. Next base: position 312,504 of record NZ_JACWMX010000001.1, read on the forward strand.
GAAGCTTCGACCACCTGCTTTAATTTTTCTTTAAAGGCGATGAGTTTAGCTACCAAATATTCATCAGCTGTAGACAAAATCTGCGCGGCCAATATGCCAGCATTTTTTGCAGCGTTAAGCGCGACTGTAGCGACGGGGATGCCGTTAGGCATTTGCAGTATAGACAGGATAGAATCCCAGCCGTCGATAGAGTTACTTGATTTCACAGGCACACCAATAACCGGCAAATGCGTTAGTGAAGCCACCATGCCCGGCAAGTGCGCGGCACCACCGGCACCGGCTATGATCACTTTAATGCCCCGGTCGGCAGCGGCACGGGCATAGCTAAACATCCTGTCGGGGGTGCGGTGGGCAGATATGACAGTTATCTCGTAGGCTACACCCAGTTCTTTTAAAACATCCGCGGCATCCTGCATTATATTCAGGTCCGATTTGCTACCCATTATAATGGCTATTTTTGGTTGGCTCATGGTATTTTTAGTGTTTTATTAATTATGTCATTGCGAGGAGCATAGCGACGTGGCAATCTCAGCACATCCGCTTGTCCTCTGAGATTGCCGCGCTATCGCTCGCAATGACATTATATGATTAGTATTCTTTAGTTCTTTTTGTAGTTCATGTCACTGCGAGGAGCGTAGTGACGTGGCAATCTCAGCATATCCGCTTGCCCTCTGAGATTGCCGCACTATCGCTCGCAATGACATAGAGTGAACTTTTAAGCTATCACTTTCAAAGTTTCCTGCACATAACGCGCTTTCTCAATTGCTTTTTCTCTGTCGTTATCTACGATGGTAACATGCCCCATTTTACGGAAGGGTTTGGTCAAAGCTTTTCCGTACAGATGCACATAAACACCGTCGCATTTCAAAACCTTCTCAATTCCCTGGTAAACGGCTGGGCCTTCAAAGCCGGCTTCACCTAATATGTTAATCATGATAGCGTTGCTTAGGCTGGCGGTGTCACCTAACGGCTGGTTGAATATGGCCCTTAAATGCTGTTCAAACTGCGATACCACATTGCCCTCGATTGTCTGGTGGCCGCTGTTATGCGGGCGCGGGGCAAGCTCGTTCACTAATATCTTGCCGTGTTTATCTAAAAACATTTCTACGGCCAGTATGCCAACAATATTTAAAGTTTCGGCAATGCGTTTGGCAATGTTTTCGGCCTCCATCTGCACTTCGAAGGGAAGGGTTGATGGCGCTATTAAAAACTCCACCAAATTAGCTTCGGGGTTAAACTCCATTTCTACCATCGGGAAGGTTTTTACTTCGCCGTCTTCGTTGCGGGCTACGATCACGCCAATCTCTTTTTCAAAATCGATCATTCGTTCCACCAAACTCGGTTCGGTGAAAGCATTGGCCAGGTAGCCTTCATCTAATACCTTATAAACGCCTTTGCCGTCGTAACCGTCACGGCGCAACTTTTGAATGTACGGGAATGGGATGTGGCTTTCTCTTAATTGCTCTGCCGATGAGATGATCTGGAAGTCTGCAGTTGGGATGTCGTTCTCTTTAAAGAATTGTTTTTGCAGGCCCTTATCCTGTATCAAGCGGATAATGCGCGATTGCGGGTAAACCTGTACGCCTTCTTTTTCCAGTTGTTCCAGCGCATCAACGTTAACCTTCTCAATCTCGATAGTTAGCAGATCAACCTTTTTACCGAAGTTGTAAACGGTTTCGTAGTCGCTTAATGACCCTACAACAAATTCATTACAAAGGTGGCGGCATGATGCCTCGCGGTCAGGGTCTAAAACTTTAACAGTAACGTTGTAATTGATGGCTTGCTGTATCAGCATACGGCCCAATTGGCCGCCGCCTAATATCCCTAATCGTAAATCGCCGTAAAATGCTTTCATATATGGTGCGGCAAATTTAACCTATTTCTTTCAAAAACCTGCTCACTAAAAATTGTTGATTAAAACAGATGTGTTTAGTTGACACAATAAAGTACATTGCAGGTACTTACAATGTCACAAATCAGCAGTAAAAGCTATGCTGACATACCAAAATAGCTTCAAAAAGCCTATCTTTGCGGCGTTTTACAGAAATACACTTCCACACATGAAAACCAAAATAGCAGTAGCAAAAGGCGACGGTATCGGGCCAGAAATTATGGCCGCCGTACTCCGCATATTCGAAGCAGCCAACGTACAGCTCGATTACGAGTATGTAGAAATGGGTAAATCTTATTTTGACGCGGGTCACTCTACCGGCATGACCGCCGCCGCAAAGGAAACCATCGAGCGCTTGGGTTTATTGTTTAAAGGCCCTATGGAAACCCCTAAGGGTAAGGGGGTTAAAAGCATCAATGTAACTGCACGTAAAACATGGAATACCTATGCTAACCAGCGCGATTTCAGATCCTTAAACGGGGTGGATACTGTGTTTTCTAAAGCGGGCATTCCCATTAATTTGACTATTGTTCGTGAAAATATTGAGGATACCTACGGGGGTATCGAACACCTGCTGACTAATGACGTAGCCGTTGGCCGTCGTATTATTACCCGACCTGGCTCGGCCCAGGTTATCCGTTACGCTTTTGAAATGGCGCGCCGCAAGGGTTATACCAAGCTGGCTTGTGGCCACAAGGCGAACATTATGAAATTAACCGACGGGTTGTTCCTGGAAACCTTTAATGAGATAGCCAAGGAATACCCGGATATCGAATCATCAGATATTATTGTAGATGATTTGTGTATGAAACTGGTATCGCGCCCGGAAATGTTCCAGGCTATCGTTTTAACCAACCTGCAGGGCGATATCGTATCTGACCTTTGCGCCGGTTTAGTGGGTGGTTTAGGCTTTGCGCCGTCTGCCAACATTGGCGATAACATATCAATTTTCGAGGCTGTACACGGTACTGCGCCGGACATAGCCGGCCGTGGTATTGCTAACCCTACAGCCTTGTTACTATCAGGGATATTGATGTTACGTTATCTAGGCTTTACAACAGCTGCTGCAACAATCGAGAATGCTTTATTGTACACCTTAGAACAAGGTATCCATACCGGTGATTTTGGCGACAAGCGTACGGAAGCTGCCAATACTGAAGTGTTTTCTGATGCGATAATTGGTAACTTAGGCAAACTGCCCGGTAAAGACGCTGTAATTGCACAGCCCGATATGGAAGTTAAGGCCAATCACGATCATCCGCTAAAAAATAAACTGACCGTAAGCTCAACCGTATCTGAAGAAATGGTAGGGGTGGATGTTTTTGTGGAATCTAACCAACAGCCCAATGAATTAGCTGCCCTTGCCCAACGCAAACAAACAGATACCTTTCAGTTAGTAATGATCTCTAACCGTGGTACCCAAGTATGGCCTACCGGCTCAATATTTACCGAGTTGGTGAATGAATACCGCATCCGTTTTGAAAAAAAGGACGGTACTACTATCACTCAAAAAGAAATCCTGCATATAGCGGCAGACTTGTCTGAAGATTTTAAGGTGTGCTCGGTTGAGTTCCTGATGAAATTTGACGGTAAAATAGGTTATACGCTGGCGCAGGGGCAATAAGTTAAAAGCGTTAAGTCAAAAATATATAGTAAAAAGCCTGTCAGCGATGACAGGCTTTTTTGTTTGGAAATAATTATCAGGGCAATTGGGATTTTCTTAAAACAAAAATTTAAGTTTTAGTATTTAATATCAATAACTTAAATAAAAAACTTGCTATCGAAATTACCCGTACTTAAAGAGAGCGCAGGGCTGCGTTATTTCACTTTTTTTTATTTATACATTATGCAGGGCATCCCATCCGGGTTTGCACTTACTGCCGTGGCTAATTATTTGGCGGCGAAGGGTTTATCGTCGAGTTCTATCGGCACCTTTGTTGCCATCGTAGGCATTCCCTGGATTATCCAGTTCTTTTGGGGCCCGATTATAGACCGCTATCAGTTTTCCGTTATCGGGCATCGCAAACACTGGGTGGTGCTTACCCAAGCTTTGGCTTTTTTGGCATCCTTAAGTCTGTTGCTTGTGCATGACCCCGTTAAACAGTTAACATTAATGTCGGTTGTGTTTTTTATTCACAGCAATTTTGCCAGCGTGCAGGATGCCAGTGTAGATGCCATTGCCATATCCATAGTTCCTGACGCCGAGCGCGGCCGCGTGAACGCATTTATGCGTGGCGGTTACCTTTTGGGTGTTGCAGTGGGTTCAGCGGGGTTGTCAACGGTAATGCATTATTATGGCTTCTTTTATGCGGCGGCTGCACAATCGGCATTATTGCTGGTAATGACGGCATTAACCTTTTGCATCAGGTTGGATAATACCGACGGCTTTATCCCGTCGTTTAATTTTCGTAGCAGTGTAAGGCCTGGCGCCGATCAGTTGGATAACCCCAAACTGAAGTGGCTGTTTACGCAATTATACCGTGGCATTATGGAAAAGCGCAACCTGCGAACGTTTGGCGTTATCGCGTTGGTTTATACCTGCAACAGCATATTTATCAGGTCGTTTTCATTCCATCTTATTCATAATTTACATTGGGCAGATAACGCTATGTCGGTACTGCAAGGCGGCTGGGGCATTATCGCTACTTTATTGGTCACGCTGGGGGGCGGCGTTATTGCCGATAGAATTGGCCCGGGCCGGTTGCAAATTTGGGTGATGGCAGGCGTTTGTCTTTTCCTGATATTGTTTAATAGTTTCGGTTTGATGTGGGTACACAAACCCCTTAGTATAACAGGTTTAATGCTTTGGAACTTTGCGGACCCGATGTTTAGTGTGGCTGCTATGCCTATTTTAATGGCACTTTGCCGTAAAAAGGTTGAAGGGTCGCAATTTACGGCCTATATGGCTATGGTCAACTTTTGCGATGTGATGGGTTCGTACATCTCCGGATGGGCCATGACCTATACTACTGCACCAATTATCGGGATGGTATGCGGCTGCCTCATCTTTATTTTGATCGCCTTTAAGATCTTTAAAAAAGAGCAATCTATGATAGCCAATTACGCGGTGTAACATCTATCGATATTTTTTCTAGGCACTAATTATATAGTTTTCATTTACTATATTTATGCACCAATTATCAACCTAAGGGCTTGTTTTTAATGTCGTTATCCCAATTATTCGATTGTGATAACGGTTGGGCCTAAAAACCATGTTCGTATGTATAAGCTTACTTTTACTGTGATCGCTTTGTTCACCTTTGTGAGTTTCGCCTTTAGCCAGGCGGATAGCAGCGGCCTCAAAACCGGTAACGGCAAACTTAAAGCTCTGCTTGGCTTGCCCGTAACAGAAAAAGTTTACCTGCATTTAGACAAACCTTACTACGCCCCGGGCGATACGATATATTTTAAAGCCTACTTAACAATGGGCGAGCGGCACCAGCCCTCGCAGATTAGTGGTGTATTACACGCCCAATTGATAGACCCCGGCAATAAAATAAATCAATCGGTAAAATTGAGGGTGTTGAATGGTGTTTGCCAAGGCGACTTTACCTTGCCCGACTCTTTGCAAAGTGGCAGGTACCGCTTAAGGGCCTACACGCAATGGATGCGCAATGAGGCTAACCCTACTTTTTTTGAACAAATCATCCCGGTGGGCATCCAAAAAAATAGTGTATCTACAACAACCGGGGCGGCAAATATTGATAAACCCAAGGTAGACTTTTTCCCGGAAGGAGGGATGTTAGTGGCAGGCATCAGCTCCAATATAGCTTTTAAAGCGGTTGCATCAAATGGGCTTGGGTTGCCGGTAAAGGGCATAGTGCTTGATAATGACGCCAAGCAAATAGCTACTTTTGCAGCCACCCATTTGGGTATGGGGACCTTTTACTTAACCCCGCAAAGCGGCAAAAACTACAGAGCCGTTGTAACTTACGCCGATGGAAGCAGTAATACGGTTGCGCTGCCTGTTGTTACTCAAAACGGCATTACTCTCTCGGTAAACAACGATTCTGTTGGCAAAGCATCTATTAGTATCGAAGCCAATAAAGCATACTATGATGAACATCGTGATCAGGATTATACGGTAGTCATTTACGCAGGGGGTAAGGCTACATCGGTAAGGTCAAAATTAGATAACCCTATAATATCTTTTGACGTTTTAAAAAGGAAACTCGGTACCGGTGTTGTTACCATCACCTTGTTTGATGCTGTAGATGAACCACTTTGCGAAAGGCTCATCTTTGTGCAAAACTACGATCAGTTAGGCTTAACACTTAAAACTGACAGCGGAGCCTATGCACCTAAGCATCAGACAACCATAAGTTTAAAAGCTTTAACCCGAGCCGGACAACCGGCAGTTGGCAATTTTTCGGTATCTGTTACCGATGAAAGCAAAGTACCTGTAAGCGAGAATAGCGAACGTACGATATTAACGGACTTACTGCTCATTTCAGATTTAAAAGGCTACTTAGAACAACCCAATTATTATTTTACTCACCTGTCTGACGAGACAAGTCATGATCTTGACCTGGTGATGCTTACTCATGGTTATCGCAAGTTTCAATGGAAGCAAATTTTAAGAGATTCAGTACCGCCAATCAAATTTCAGCCCGAAAATGGTATTGATATTAACGGGATTGCCAGCAGCCTTGGCGGCTCGCCATTAGTTAACGGTCAGGTGTCATTATTATCACCCGGGAACATGATTCTAAGTGAAAAAACCGATGGCAAAGGTGTTTTTCGTTTTAGCAACGTTGTTTTTAATGATACTGCTAAATTCATCCTGCAGGCGGTTACCAATAAAGGAAAAAAATACACTAAACTGACGTATAACCCCATTGAAAATCAACCGTATATCAATCCTTACAAACCGGGTAAGGACACTACGGCAAGCCAGCTCATGGTTTCATACCTGCAAAACACACAAAAACAAAATGCCTACCTGCAGCAAACCGGTAAGTTAAAAGGCAGAATGCTGCAAGAGGTTAAAATTACGGCTAACAAAATTAAAAAAGTTGAAATTAACAGCCAGCATGGTGTGGCCGATCAGCTGATAACAGGGCAGCAAATTGGAGAAAATGGCCAACTTGTAAACAAGTTGATGGAGTTGCTCAGGTCAATACGCTTTGTACAAGCCCCTAATGGTAACTTATATTTACCGCTATGGAACAAACCTACACTCTCTATAGAACCGATTAAAATTCTGGTGAACAATGCTGAAATGGAGTATGGGTTCGATTTTAATCAGTTTAACCCCGATATGATTGAAAAGGTGGAGGTGTTTGAAAATGCAAACATACTGGCCTTTACTGTTAATTATGGCAAATCTATCAGGAGTATGACCACTACTGGTATTTTGCCTATTACGGTCAAAGGTTTTTATAAGGCCCGCGAATTTTATTCGCCTAAATATAGCCATGTAGATGATAGCGAAAATCCGGCGGATTACCGGTCGACCATATTCTGGAAACCCGATGTGTTAACCGATAAAAATGGCGACGCCACTTTCAATTTTTACAATTCACCGGCAGCAGGGACTTACCGGGTAGTTGTTGAAGGGATAGATGCAAAAGGAAACATTGGCAGGCAAGTGTTTAAATATCAAGTTCAATAAAAGACAGGTAGCATGAATAAGATCCTTAAAGTAGTTTTCTGTTTATTTTCCCCGGTGGTGCTGTTCGCGCAAACGCCAAGTAATAATCCTTTAGCTTATAATAATAAGCTGAAGAATCTGCTTAACAACCAGATCACGGAGAAAGTCTATTTGCATTTTGATAAACCGTATTATGTGGCAGGCGATACCATTTATTTTAAGGCTTACGTTACACTGGGCGGCCAGCATATCCCATCAAAACTAAGTGGTGTGCTGCATGTCGACTTATTAAATACAGCCAACACGGTTGATCATTCGTTGAAACTCCAGATCATCAACGGTGTAGGCAATGGCGATTTTGCACTGGCAGATACCCTCCGGAAAGGGAATTACAGGGTGAGAGCATATACCCGTTGGATGCGTAATATTGACGATAGCTTTTTTGAAAAGGTGATCCCTATCGGGTCTTTAAAAAACAACAATATAAAATTACAAGCGGTTGCCGCAAAGGCCGGTGCAGCGGACATTAGATTTTTCCCGGAAGGGGGGGAGATGTTAGTCGGTGTTAATTCAAAAGTAGCGTTTAAGGCAATAGATGCAGGTGGTACCGGCATCGATTTAAAGGGCATCATAACTGATGAGGCGAATAACGAGGTTGGCCGTTTTGCATCATCCCATTTAGGTATGGGTGTTTTTAGCCTGATGCCTGTTGCGGGTAAAGTTTATAGCGCTAAAGTAAACTACGCTGACGGCACCCAAAGTACAATAGCCCTGCCGAAGGCTAAAACTGATGGTTTACTCCTGATAGCCAACAACGATTCGTTGTCTAAGATCTCGCTTAACGTTATAGCCAATAAGGCCTATTTTGAAAAAAGTCCGCATCAAGAATTTAATGTTAAGGTTGTATCCGGCGGTAAGGTAACCTCTTTTAAAGGTAAGCTGGATTATGAGGTGATGCGGTTTGATATCCAAAAGAAAAACCTGCGTACCGGGATAGCGCAGATAACGCTTTACTCGGCCACGGGTGAGCCGTTGAGCGAACGTTTGGTATTTGTACAAAGCCCCGATCTGTTAACGCTCGACTTGAAAAGCGACCAAGCGGAATACACCCCCCGGGGGCGGGTAACCTTAAGCATTAGGGCCGGTAATAAAGCCAACCAACCTATTGCAGGTAACTTTTCTGTAGCCGTAACTGACGAGAGCAAAGTACCGGTAGATGAGAACAGCGAAAGTACCATTCTGAGCAACCTGCTGTTAACAAGTGATTTGAAAGGCTTTGTGGAACAGCCTAACTATTATTTTGTGAATAATGAACCGGAACGCCTGCACAACCTGGACGTACTACTGCTTACCCAGGGATACCGCAATTATGTTTGGAAACCACAGGCTGATAGCCTGGTAAAATACCCGCCCGAAGTGCTGTTACAAATAGCAGGTAAGCTCAAATCCTTTTCAGGCAAACAGCTTGTAGCTAACGGCAAGCTATCGTTAATATCGCCGGAGGGCGGGCCGGTGTTAAGCCAAAATTCAGATGCGCAGGGCGGGTTCAACTTCCCCAACCTGATGTTTGCCGGGTACACCAAATTCGTTGTAAATGGTACAACCGCTAAAGGCGACAATAACGTAAAGATAAGTATCGACAAAGAAACAAGTGCGCCGGTAACTTCAACAGTTGCATCTGTTTCTCCTACAGCAAGCAATGATATCGATACAATAATGGCAGCTTATCTGAAAAACAGCAACAACCAACAGGAAGACATCAGGAAATATGGTGCCATCGGTGGTATCGTGCTTAAAGAGGTTAAGATAGAGGCGAAGCAAATTACAAAGGAACCTGCGTACCGTACACAAAGTTATGCCGGGGCCGGCAATGCAGATCAGGTTATTCATATGAAAGATATTAAAATTACCGGGCAACTGTCTGATGTTTTGATGGGACGGCTGGGCGGAGTAGCTTTTTTTAAAGGGCGGCCTACCTTAATGACCAGTGGCGATAGGGCGATGATGATTATAGTTGACGGTTTGATATTAAACAATTCTGGCGATATATCGTCTTCAAGTATCGACCAGATCCTTGCGTCGGATGTAGAAACGGTTGAACTGTTAAAATATGCGAGTACTTCCATTTACGGGATGTCTGGTGCTGGCGGGGTGTTGATCATTACCACTAAACGAGGCACGGGGTTAGAACTGGCTGATATCGAATCAAAGGGCGTTTTCCCGGTAGTGATCAATGGTTTTTATAAAGCGCGTGAGTTTTACACACCTAAGTATGATATTGATGCGGCTAAAAAGCCCAATGCCGACCTGCGGACCACCGTATTTTGGAAACCTAATGTGATCACTGATAAAGATGGCAATGCCGCTGTACAATTTTATAATGCAGATGGCAGCGGAACCTACCGTGTTGTGATAGAAGGCATTGATGATAAGGGGAGTATTGGCCGGCAGGTTTACAGGTATAAAGTAAATTAACATATTATTGATATGGTTGGCGATAAAATTAAAAGTTACAGGTTTTCGATATTGATGTTATTTGTATTGGTTACAAGCCAGTCGTTAGCACAGCAGGGGATAATTATAAGCGGTTCGGTAACGGACAAAGAGGGAGTATTGCCCGGAGCTACCGTTTTTTTGACGGGCACAAAAGAAATTACCGTGACGAATGATTTAGGCAGTTTTCAATTCAGAAACATTGTGCCGGGTAACTATCAATTGGTTGTGAAGATGATGGGCTTTAACCCGTTCTTGAAATCTATAACGGTTACAGATGAGCCTGTTAACCTGAATGTTGTACTTGAGCCCAGTATAGCTTTGTTAAAAGAGGTCATTATTCGGCCCAATAAGGAGTGGTTTAAAAACCTGGAGATATTTAAGAAGCAATTTTTAGGCGAGAACGAGAATGCCTCGAAATGTAAGATACTTAATGCAGAACGTTTATTGTTGGTTTACAACAAAAAAACGCACGTATTGAAAGCAAGTAGCGATGAATTGCTAAAGATAGATAACAATGCCCTGGGCTATCGTATTACCTACCTGCTGGCAAATTTTGAGTACAGTCAAAAGAATAACAGCGTAATATACAATGGCTATCCATCGTTTGAAATTTTAAAGGGCACCAACACCCAGGAAGCCCTTTGGAAAAGAAACCGGGAAAATGCTTACTACGGTTCTATTCAACATTTTTTGAGGGCTGCATACAATGGCGATATCAGGAAACAGGGATTTGTAGTTTACAAGCTCACAAACTGGGTGCCAGGCGGTGCGGGATACAGAAACAACATCGACTCGGGCGAGTATAAAAAGCGCGTAGTCGTTGATTCCCTTATGGAACCAATTAATAAATCGTTCAAAAAGATGGCGTCAAAACAGGCTTTGTTTGTGCTTTACATGAACCATGAAGAAGATAAAATTTACAAAAAAGCCGGTTACAGCTTTAGCCAGTTGTTTAATGATAACCGATTGGAGGTAGGGCAGGTATCTGTAATAAATGTCTTATCTGCCGGTGTAGCTGTAGATGACAGGGGTTCATTTTTTAAACCGCAGGACCTTTTTTTTGAGGGCTACATGGGCTGGCAAAAAATAAGTAATCTCAATCCCTTAGGCTATACCCCACTGGATTAGCACCATATTAACAAACGTTTTTCATTTTTTTAACGTACAACTCATCAACCAGTATCATAGTGATGGCTAATAAAGGTACTGCCAATATAATACCTAAAACCCCGCAAAGCGTGCCCATAATTACCTGGCTAATAATGGTTAAGGCAGGTGGGGTGTTGATCATCTTCTTCTGAATAAGTGGGGTTACGATGTTACTAACTATCGTTTGCGATACAATATAAAGGATTGCTGCGGCTACAGCCGTATTTACACTTACGGTAAGTGCCAGCAATACGCCTGGTATCATTGCAGCTAATGACCCAAAGTTTGGTATTAGCTTTAATAATCCGGTTATTAATGCAAGTACTAATGCTACCGGGATGCCCATAATGGTTAAGCCCGTAGTAATTAATATGGTAATGAGCACCATAGAAAGCATCATGCCCTTCAGCCAGCCCTTTAAGGCCATGCTCACCCTGTCTATAACACATATAGCTAGCTCTTTTTTGCTATCGGGCATTAATTTAACCATGCCATCTTTGTAAAGGTTGGGGTTGGTGGTAAAAAATATCCCCAGAAAAAATATAATGTAAATGTTGCCCAAAACGCCAAAGCTTGTGCTGAAAAAATGACCAGCCGTAGCATAAAGCTTCTCTGATTTTTCGCCCGAAAAGTACTCCAAGAGCCTTGCCCCAATGGGCGACTCGGCCAGTTTGGCCTTAGCGGTATGTATAGTTGTGGGTAGGGTATCACTCAATTGGGCAATCTGTCCCTGCAGTTTAGTACCCATAAACCAAAATAATGCGGCTAAAATAGCAAAGGAAATAGTAACCGAAAGTATCATACTTACCCTGCGGCTAAATTTGCTTCGGCGTTCAATCATATCGCCCAGGCCATGAAAATATACCGAGATCAGCACACCCGCTAAAACCATCAGCAATACGTTAAAGGCCACGCGGGCAATTAGAATGGTTACTACCAATAATGCTACAATGGCCACGGTATGCCAAACCTTTTCCAAATAGGTTAATTCCCTTTTCGTTATTTCCTCTTCGGATGGCTTTTTATCAGGCATAGTGTGCACAAGTAATAGATATACGTAATGACACCGTTTAAACCTAAAAGTTTTAACAGATCTAAATAAGACACTTGGAATGCACTAAGCGTTTTTACTTATTGCGTTTAGTCAGGGCAATCTGCTCGTTTTGCACCATGCGGGCTTTAACGATTTTGATGAGTAATTCAACGGGCAAAGGTTCATCAGGCTTCAAATGGATAGTAGCACCCGATACCCTAACACGCTGTAATTCTCCCGCCATTTCTTTGACGAGCGCCGGGTTCATCGTATAAAAGCTGCAAAACTTTTTATTGGTACCTACGCCAACCAATAGGTACAGATATTTAAAACAAGGAATCTGGTAACTGATCGTTTCTTCGGCTTGCGGCACTACAGATAAAATTATCTCGCGCAGCCTTACGAGCGAAGACCTGAACTGTTCGGGTTGTAAAAAAACGTAATGGTCAAAATCCTGCGGGGTTATATTACCGGGGTAAGCTTTCATAAACTGGGACTTGGTTAGCAGCTAATTTAAACATTTACCCGTTACTTATAAATCAGAAAACCCCCTTGTATTAACAAAGGGGTTCTGCAAAAAATACGGATCTGAAAAATTATTTTGCACTCAGGGTAGATGCAGGGCCATTCAGTAAATTAAGTATTTCAGTATTGTTTGATATTTTGGCATAATCTAAAGCCGACCGGTTTTGATTGTCTTTAGCCTTAAGTTTAGCGTTGTGATGTACCAGGTAATCAACCACATCAACATTCGCATTGTTAACAGCAGTGATTAAAGCGGTTTGACCAAGCTTATTTTTGATGTTAACATCAGGAAAGTGGGATGCCAACAGGTACATGGCATCTGTACGGTTGTTTTGGCAGGCAACAATTAGGGCGGTGTTCCCGTCGTTGTCTTTGGTATCTATGTCTACATTTTTTTGCAGCAGCATAATTACAATACGGTTTTGATCAGCCTTTATTGCGTTGATCAACGGGGTAGCGCCGTTCTCGTCCTTGATGTTGGCGTCAAAGCCGCCGCTTAATAACGATTTTACTGCAAGGGCATCATTTTCTTTAATGGCAGTAAATATATTCTGAGCATTAACTTTTATCCCGATCAATAAGGAAACTGTAAAAAGAGTGAATGTTTTTTTCATTTAAAATGGGGTTGTGGCTTTCGCCGTTAAATTTTAGCCCATATACGGGTAAAACTTAACAGTAGACTTTAAATGATATCTACTTATTATTCTTATAAAGTGTACTCCTTTTTTGAGTTTTCGGGATTGGAAAATGTGCGTAAAAATTAAATGCGGTAAAATGTTGACTATAATTGTCATAAAGACATTTTAATACTCAATGTCGCAAATAAACTGAGGGGAATTAAACCTTTGGTTATTTAGATGTTTGATTAAAAAGAAAACAAGGTTGATTCGTTATGACACTTAAATTACATAAGGTATGGATCGCCTATTATTTGGAAGGTGTTTCGCGGATTTTTTTGTAGAATTCAACCAGCTTTTCCATATTGTTTAAACGGAAGTTACCGTTGCGAATCCGCACGACTACATCAGGCTCATCGCCCATAATTTCGCTCATAATATCTTTAAAGTTCTCGTTGGTTACATGTTGCATACCGGCCGTATTGCTACCATAGTAGTAACTCATTTTAGAGCTTTTACCGCCACCGCCGCCACCAAAAGAAATTCCCAGCCCGCCGCCGTATGATGTGCCGTAACCGCCGCCAGTGCTCAGCCCAAATCCCGGCGAAACATGAATGCCGCTGCCGCCACCGCCGCTGCCCGCGCCACGGGTAGCGTAAATTTTAAGGGGCTCATCAACTACCACACGTACAAAATCAAGATCCTTTTTTGCCCAGGTTTCGTTACCAGGGGCATGGGCTACCACAAAACTGTCTTTACCGGCAACAAATGATTGCAGGTCGCCGGCACTCAACTTCATGGGTGTATCCTTTTCATTTTGTTTATATTCTATAAAGCCTTCGTTTTTAATTGGCCCGTTACCACCTGGATACGGGCGGATAAAACCGGTTTCGGTAATGCCTTTCACATCGGTAAAGTGACCTGGCTGCCATTTTTGCGATTTTGCTGATACAAATATCAGCATGAAAAATAAAATGATTAAAATTGAGCGCATAATTCTGAAAAACAAATAACGTACTTTTTAGCTATTTAATATATGATGACTGTAGATTTACGCAGCGATACCGTAACCAAACCAACCGCCGGGATGCTCGAAGCCATGTGGAGTGCCAAAGTAGGCGACGACGTTTTTGGCGAGGACGAAACCGTGAACGCGCTAGAGCAAAAGGCCGCGGCAATGTTCGGGATGGAGGCTGCTATCTATTGCCCGACGGGCACCATGACCAACCAGATCGCCATTAAATGCTTTACCCAACCACTTGATGAACTTATTGCCGACCAAACCGCGCACGTTTATCGGTACGAGGGTGGGGGAATCGCTTTTAATTCAGGCGTATCTACCCGTTTATTGAATGGCTACCGCGGTATTATTACTGCTGAAATGATTTCGCCCGAGATCAACGCTGAGAATATCCATTATCCGCATACCAGTTTAGTAGTCTTGGAAAATACAGTCAATAAGGGAGGGGGCAGTTGTTACACTATCGAGCAGATCAAACCTATCGCCCAACTTTGCCACGACAGAGGCTTAAAATTACATTTGGATGGCGCACGTATTTTTAACGCGCTTACCCATACCGGCGATAATGCTGTGGAATATGGCAAATATTTTAACGGGGTTTCTGTTTGCCTTTCAAAAGGCTTAGGTGCACCTGTAGGCTCGGTTTTACTGGCCGACAAGGCAATTATCAATTATGCGCGCCGCATCCGTAAGGTTTTAGGCGGAGGCATGCGCCAGGCAGGTTTTTTAGCCGCAGCTGGTATTTACGCACTTGACCATCATGTGGAGCGTTTAAAGATAGACCACACGCACGCGCAAATCATGGCCGATGCTTTGTTAAATACTTCTTGGGTTACTAAAGTAGTACCGGTAGAGACTAACATCATCTTATTTGATACAGTAGAACCTGCAGATGTTGTATTGCGCAAACTGGTGGAAAATGGCATTAAAGCAAGTAGCACAGATACCCACCGCATCCGTTTTGTAACGCATTTGGATATACACCCCGAGCAAGTGGAATACGTGGTGAGTGAGCTGAAAAAGTTGTGAGTTTCCAGTGGTGAGTGGGGAGTATTCAGTGGTGGGGAGTAAGGGGTTGTTAGTAGTCAATGTTATTTAGGAGATGCTAACCTTACATAGCTTACACCTCCGAACTTATCACTCATCCTCCGCATAACTCAAAACTTACAACTCAAAACTAAAACTTAACAGCTCTGTTATTTGCACATGAACCGCCTCCTCAAAAAACTCGAAAAAATAGGCCGTGACCCTAAGGTAACGGCAAAAGCAGTAGGGCTGCGCTACGTAGCAGACTCCACACCCGGTTACACGCGCAAAAAATCGGGTAAGGGGTGGACGTACCTCGATGCCGATGGAAAAACCGTAAAGGATAAAGAGCTGATTGAGCGGTTTAATAAGCTGGTTATACCACCTGCCTATACTAATGTTTGGATGTCGCCTTATGATAATGGGCACCTGCAATTTACTGGTATCGATGCAGCCGGGCGTAAACAGTACCGGTATCACACCTACTGGAACAAAATTCGGAACCAATCTAAATATCATCGTCTGCAAACCTTCGCTGCGCACCTACCGGCTATAAGGCAGCAGGTAGATAAGGACCTGGCCCGCAAAAATCTCGATCATGAGAAGGTGGTAGCATTGGTAGTAAGGCTCATGGAGCTTACCAGTATCAGGGTGGGCAATGAATCCTATAAAAAACTTTATGGTTCTTTCGGGTTGACAACATTGATGGACAGGCACGTAAAGATCGAAGGATCGAACCTTAACTTTGAATTTAAGGGTAAAAAAGGGGTGATGCATAAAGTGGCCCTGCAAAGTAAAAAACTGGCCAAACTGGTTAAGCAATGCCGTGATATCCCGGGCAAAGAGCTGTTCCAGTTTTATAATGACGATCACGAACGTTGCACCATAGGATCGGGTGATATCAATAATTACTTAAAAGCGATAACCGGCGAGGACTTTACCGCCAAAGATTTCCGTACCTGGGCAGGCAGCGTTAGCGCACTGTATGCCTTTAAGGAAGCAGGCGAATTCAGTACCATATCCGAATGTAAAAAGAAGATTGTAAGCGTGCTGGACGATGTAGCTATCAATCTGGGTAATACCCGCACCGTTTGCAAAAAATATTATGTACACCCCACCGTGATAAAAAGTTATGAAGAGGGTACCATATTCAAATACATCAGCAAGCTGGATGGTGATAAGGACGTAAAAAGTTCTGAATTAAACATAGCGGAAATGGCTTTGTTAAAGATCCTCGAAAACGAAAAGCTGGCAGAAGCAAGTTAAAACTTGAACGCTACTGATGGCTATATTTTGCAAAAAAAAGGGTTAACCAGGCTTGCCCCGATCAACCCTAAGATCTAGGTTTAACTAACTTAACTTTTACTTTTTGTTCTTTTTGGTGTAGATGAATATGACACCGTTTTTAGCCTTGTCGCCATATTTGTCAACCACATTTGTATTCTTGCTTACGTTTATCCGGTCTATATCAAAGGCCGATAGTTTTTTCATCGCTTTTTCAGATGCTTCTTTGCCGTCTATGATGTAAAGCTTATCGGCCATGTTCACCGGGGTGACCACGTCACCTGTTTCGCGGTCAATCATATCAACTGTGGCAACATTATTAAATCGTAATATCGTACCGTTGGGTTTTGTAGTCCGCACAGAAACAACGCCTGTCGGTTCATTGTGTAGCCTTAAAACAGTGCCATTTATGGTATTCAATTTGCCATTGCCGTATCCGGTCACTGTTACTGCACTATCAGTAGTGTGTAATTTGTCGGTAGGGTAGCCGGTGATAACAACCTCTTTCAGATCCGGGTCGGTTTTATAGGCTTTTACCCTTACTTCGTTAAGCTTTAATTTTGGGTCGGTTTTCAATCCTTTTACAACAAGCACATCATTCAGTTTTAATTTAGCTGGGTAACCCGCTACCACAACTTCGGTCAGGGGCTCCTTGTAAGCGCTTATCCCGCTTACTTTTACACCTTTTGTGATGTTTAATGCTGCAATTTGCTGGCCATTTGCGGTGGTGGTTAGTCCCGGCAGGGCAGATACTATGGCCAGTTCAGATGTAGTCAATAAGCCCGGCGCTTTATTTACGCCATTAATACGAACGTTTGTTATTTGGTTACGTCTGCCCAGGCGGTTGGCAAGTTTTTTACCGGCTTCGGAATCACTCGTGGTGATAAACATCACCTGGCGGCCATTATCCAAGTCAAAGCCATGGTCGGGGCCTATTAACCCCGCAACTGCGTTTGCTGCTACAATATTTACGGCCGAGATCTTATCAGGATCGATATTCTTAAACTCGCGGCTGCTTATCTTTTTGCCGTTCAATATTAAGTTCATTGAATCCAGTCCGCTGTTCCTGTTTGAAGTACCGATGTATAAGGTTGTTTTTTTGCCGGTATCTGCTTTGCCCGTTGTGTAGGCAAAAACAAGGCTGTCGCTTTTCACGGTTGCGGGTTTAGCATTTGTGGTAGTTGCAAAAGTAAAGGTCGATTTTAGGGTAGTGTCCTTTCCTGTTAGCTGGATAGCAGCTGCTTTGGTTTCTTTAATAGCTGTTTTGGTATTATTGATCGCAGTAACTGTTGCCTCTTTTATAGCTAAAGTAACCGGTTGCATGGCGTTAGTTATTTTGAGTGTAAGGGGCTTGGCAACCTCGGCCTTTGATAAGGTAAATACCAGTAGCAAGGCCACTACAGCCGGTATTACAAACACATAACGGGTAAGGTTAACCCTCGAAGATCTTTTTGCGTTCATCATGATTATACGTTTTTTAATGGTTGATATGTTAAAGTGGTTAACAATGCCGGGCGTGCTGTTGTTGAAACTCACATTCACCAGGCTGTATTGGTAGGTCTTGCTGTCGAATCCCTTGTTGAGGATCTTGCGATCAGTTATAAATTCGATGTTTTCCCTTACCGCTTTTTTCATCAACCAGATACCGGGGTTAAACCAGTAGAAGATGCTGCTCAGTTCAGCTAATAAAATGTCAATAGTGTGCCAGCCGTTAACGTGTACCTGCTCATGTAGCAGTATCGCTTCCAGATCGGCGGGGGTGTGGTTATTAGGGTTAATATAAATGCTTTGCCAAAAAGAAAACGGAGCGGCATCACCTTCCATCAGCCTTACGTCATGGTTATAGATCTGTGCCGGTTTAGACCGGCGGTAGAGTTTAAATAACGAGAATAACTGCATAGCCAGCCGCATAGCCAACAACGCGGCACCCGCCCAGAAAACGTAAGCTGCCCATTTCCAGTAATCCGTGTGTGTGGCCAGCTTTTCTGCGGGGGCCTGCCAAACCAAGGCAACGTTCTGCACCGGGCGCGCAATCGTTTCGTGCCGTTGGGCAAATGCGGTCAGGTCTATCTTAGGGTAAAGTGTAGCAAAGATTATTGCTGTTACCAGGTAAACCCTGTTGAGCGTATAGAATGTAAGATGCCTTAGCACCAGATAATAGCCCGCGCAAAACAACAGCAGGGCTATGTTAACTTTAAACAAAAAAACAAACAACGTTGGCATAGCTTTAAAGTGTTAAGGTTTTTCAATCAGTTTAATGATCTCCTGCAATTCGCCGGTACTTATCTTTTTCTCGTTGGCAAAAAAGGTAACAAGGTCTTTATAAGAGTTTTTAAAATAGTCGCTCACAAAGCCGCTCATAAATTTATTTTTGTACTCTTCTTCATTAATGGCGGGCGTGTACCGGTACGAGTTGCCTAACTTTTCGCCGGTTACAAAACCTTTGCGCTCCAGGTTCTTTATAGTTGATGCCAGGGTGGTGTAAGGCGGTTTTGGCTCTTTTAGCAGGTCTAAAAAATCTTTTATAAAACCCCTTCCTGCCTGCCAAACGGCCAGCATAGCTTCTTCTTCCTGTTGTGATAATTTTTCCATCTTCTACGATTATATCGTAAACATACGACTATTTCGTAAAAATAAAAATTATTTAACATTTTTTAGATTTATTTTCAGGTGATATTGGTCACTTATTCACTGTTGTAGGTAAAAACCTCCATAACGATATTTTTAGTGTCTTTAAATTATGTTAGATTTGGTTAAACTAAACTTTTAAACTAAATACCCTCGTCTATGCCTTTCACAACTACGGTAATCACAGGCGCAACCTCCGGGATAGGTAAAGAGACAGCCATTGAGCTCGCCAGAAAAGGTCACGCCATTTATATGCTTGTACGTGATATAGCTAAAGGTGAGGAAGTGAAAGAGCTGATCATCGAGCTTACCAAAAACAGGAGCATCTATGTGATAGAATGCGACCTGGCCGATCTGGAGAGTGTGCGTAATGCAGCAAACCTTTTAAAAGTTAGTTTATTAGCAATAAATGTTTTAATAAACAACGCTGGGGGCATCTTCAAGGATTATGAAGAAAGTAAGCAAGGTTATGAAATGACCTTCGCAGTAAATCATTTGAGCCATTTTGTATTGGTACAGCATCTAATGCCGTTGTTGCAAAAGGGGCAGGCCAGGGTTATCAACGTAAGTTCCGAAGCGCACCGCACCGGTAAAACCCGCTTTAAGGATATGCAATGGAAAACCAGCCCATACTCGGCTTATGCGGCTTACTCAATGGCTAAACTTTGCAATATTTACTTTACGCGTTCATTAGCTATCAAATATGGGCCGAAGGGCATTACCTCTTTTGCGCTGCACCCCGGTTTAGTGGCAACCGGCTTCGGCTCAGAATTAACCGGGATAGGAAAATTTTTCATGTGGTTAGCCAGGCCATTTATGATCACTGCCGAGCAAGGTGCAGAAACTACTGTGTTTTTAGCAACGGCCCCCCGATTAGACGCAAAAAGCGGGCAGTACTTTAAAAAGTGTAAGGTTAGTGGCGTATCCTCAAATGCCGCAGATGAGGGCTCACGTAACCGCTTATGGGAATTGAGCACCGAAATGGCCGGCCACTACTTGGGCGAATAACCACCTGCCTTTAGATGTTGTAACATTTTTATAGTAAGTTTGCAGCTTACAATTAAATGACATAACTTTCGTGTAATTAGAAAGCCCCTCATTACACATGATCAACAAAAAAATATTGGCCACATTTGGCCTGCTATCTGTAGTAGCCGTAATGGCAATGGCTCCTGCCAAACAGGAAGAAAAAGAAAAACCGAAATACACCAACCTGAAGGTTTTGCCAAAAAGTATTACCGACCAGCAGCTGCATACAGTGATGGATCAATGGTCGCGCTCTTTAGGTGCACGCTGTGGTTTTTGCCATGCCCGGAACGAAGAAACTAAAAAGATGGATTTCGCGAGTGATGCCAAGCCCGAAAAGGAGATGGCCCGCCACATGTTTAAGATGACCGCCATGCTTAATAAGAAATTCTTTGAGGCTAAAAAGGATAGTACCGGCATGATGGCCGAAACCGGTGTTAACTGTAACACCTGCCACCGTGGTACATCACACCCCGAATTGGTTAAGACATGGCCGGAGCGTGGCCCGCGCCCCGGTCAGGGTGGCCTCGGCGGCCCGCCTCCGGGTGGTTTGGGTACACCGCCTTCCGGTGGACAGCAGGGCGGTACTCCACCTGCAGGTACACCGCCGCCTACAAGAGAGTAGTATTTTCAAAGACGTAGAATTACTGAGCATCAGTTTGAAAAAAGTGGTGCTCGGTTTGTTTAAAAAATTAAATTTACGGTATGAGTAGCAGAAGGAGTTTTATAGTGAGCACTACTAAAGTGGCAGGTGCTTTAACCGTGTTTAACGCTTTGCCATCCGTTTTAAAGGCGGCCGTATCAAATGAAAAGAAATACACCGTTCAGGAAATTATTGACGTTATCCTCAAAGAAGGAAAGCTAAAGCTTATCCCCGGTACGGTGGATACTATAAAAAGCGGCAGTGCCGATACCGTTGTTACAGGTATTGTAACTACCATGTTTGCTACTATTGAAGTCATAGAGCAAACAGCAAAACTGGGCGCAAACTTTATTATCGCGCATGAGCCAACGTTTTATAACCATGTTGATGATAAGGAGTTTGTAAAGAACAACCCGGTGATGCAGCAAAAGCTCGATTTGCTGAACAAATACAAGATCACCATTTGGCGCTGTCACGACTATATTCACTCCATCAACCCGGATATTGTTGGTCATGGGTTTTTAAAGAAAACCGGTTGGTTGCCGTATTACAAAGGCGGCACTACCACTGTGATTCCGTCGCAAAGTTTATTGCAGGTTGTACAGCATTTAAAATCAACATTAAATATAGCGCATGTTCGCGTAATTGGCGATTTGAAACAGCCCTGCCAAAAGCTGACGATCATCCCGGGTGCTGCGGGTGGTAAATGGCATCTGTCAGCAGTGATCAGTGATAAACCGGATGCGTTGATCATTGGCGAGCAGTCTGAATGGGAAACAGCCGAATTTATCAGGAATGCCAACGAACAGGGCCGCAAGGTAGCATTGATCGTACTGGGCCATTCGGTAAGCGAAGAGCCGGGGATGGAGTATTTTGTAGAATGGTTAGCACCTAAGTTGCCCGGCGTTAAAATAACACACCTTACATCCGGAGATCCGTTTACGTGGTTGTAAATAAGTTATGTCATTGCGAAAAGCGCAGCGAATGTGGCAATCTCAGCATATCTGCATGTCCTATGAGATAGCCACGCAATCGCTCGCAATGACACGCTAAACATATTCTACAACACTCCCTTTAGCACTTCCCACACATTATTGGCTAATATTTTAGCACCCTGTGCAGTAGGATGGATGCCGTCGCCCTGGTTTAGTTTACGGATACCGCCTACGCCCTGTAATAAGAAAGGTACCAATGCCATGTTATTTTTCGTCGCCAATTGCGGGAAGATGTTTTTAAACCCATTCACATAGTCGGCGCCCATATTTGGTGGTACCTGCATACCCAGCATTACCAGTTTGGCATTGGGGTATTTGGCCTTTACTCGGTCAATGATGTCCTGCAGGTTTTGTGTGGTTTCCTTTACAGGTATGCCGCGCAAGCCATCGTTAGCACCTAATTCTAATACAAAAATATCTACACGCTGCTTCAAAAGCCAGTCGATACGGCCCTTACCGCCCGCTGATGTTTCGCCGCTTAAACCGGCATTGATCACCTTGTAAGGCAACTTAGCCGAATCTAATTTGAGTTGCACCTGGTTAGGGAACGCATCAGTTGGGTTATCTAATCCATAGCCGGCGCTGAGGCTGTCGCCAAAAAACAATATGGTCTTTTTCGTGGGCGCACTGGCTTCGGTTGACGTTGTTTTGGGTGTATCTGCTGCCGACGATTTACTGCCACCGCTGCAGCTTGCAATTAATATAACCGGGACAAGTAACAGGGCTTTTATTTTACGTAACATGCTTTTTATTATGAGTTTGAGCGTAACACCTCCAGCGGTGGTTTGTTTAAAATGCCTCGGCTGTTAAGTAATCCAATAATTACGGTTAACAATGTTATGGCAAAAAAGATAGCCACAACCGGTAATAAATTAACATGGTAGGGCATGTCAAAACGGTATACGGCCAATAACCAGCTGGCACCAATGGCGATAATAATGCCGGTAAGTGCAGATAAGGTGCCCAGGAAAAGATACTCTAATGCCGTAATAGCAAAGATCTGTTTACGGCTTGCGCCTAGGGTGCGCAGTAAAACACTTTCTTGTATGCGCTGATATTTACTGATCCGTACTGACGAGATCAAAACAATGATCCCGGTAATGATACTAAACCCACTCATGAACTTGATCACGTAACCTATCTTATCCAATAACTCGTCCAATACACTCAGCACCAAACCCAGGTCCACGATAGATACATTAGGGAATTGCTGTACCACCACCTGCTGGAGTTTGGCCGAAACAGTATTGTTTGGCACATGCGTAAGCAATACATTAAACTGCGGTGCATCCTCCAACACTCCAGTCGGGAAAACGATCTGGAAATTGGTAGAGATCTTGTTCCAGTTTACCTTGCGGATGCTGGCCACATAAGCGTTCATGAGTACCCCCTGTACGTTAAAGATCAATTTATCGCCCACTTTTACTTTGGCCCGTTCGGCAAATCGTTCCTCCGCAGATACCGGTACATCTTTGCCCGGTATAGTTTTGCCTATCCATTCACCACTGGTTATTTTTTCCGATGCTGTCAGCGAATCGCGGTAGCTTACCCGGTATTCATAAGTAAACACATGCGGATTGATCTTCAGGGTAGTATCCTTCTTCACATCCGCTGCGGTTTTGCCATTCACCTTATCTAACCGTATAGTTACAATGGGTACCTGCGAAAGCACCTTTAGCCCCTGCTTGCGGGTAAGGTCGGCAATCGCTTTTTTCTGACTGGTTTGAATATCAAACAGGATCATATTCGATTGATTATCGCCCGTCGAGAGCGTTACCTGGCTGATCAACAATTGCTGGATCAGGAAAAGGGTACAGATAAAAGCGGTACTCAAGCCAATAGATACCGTCAAAATAATGGTTTGGTTGTTAGGTCGGTAAAGATTAGCAAAGCCCTGTCGCCAGATATAACTCCAGGAGCTCATGATCAGCAGGCGGGTAAACCTGATGAGCAGCCAGGCAATGGCCGTCAATATTAAAAAGGCTATGGCAATACCGATGGTGAATACAACTGCGCCTGTCCAGTCCTCCAGCTGTAAATAACTAAATGATACAATAAACAACAGCACAAGCGAATACACCAGCCACCTCAACGGATCTTTAATAGTGGTGGTATCATCAAATGATAACCGTAGTGTGTTTAATGGCGATATATTTCGGATGGAGATAAGGGGCAGTAAAGCGAACAACACCGATATGATGAGCCCTAAGACAATGCCCTGCCAAATAGCCATCCAGGAAATACTAACGGAGATGGTGATCGGCAAAAAATCCTTCAGCACCATTGGCAAAAGGTGTTGTATGCCTGTACCCAATGCGGCACCTGCAATTGAACCAACCAGCCCGATACCTGCAATCTGGATTAAATAGATCAAAAAGGCCTCGGATGCCTTAACCCCCATACAGCGCATAATAGCTATAGAACGGATCTTTTCGCGAATGTATATGTTGATTGCGCTCGCCACACCCACACAACCCAGTAATAATGCAATGAAACCCACAAGTGAAAGGAAGCGTGACAGGTCTTCAAACGACCGGCCGGTATTTTCTTTACGGGTTGCTATGGTGTCGTAATTAAACCCATCTTTTTCCAACTTGGGGTCAAGCGTTTTAATTAGCTTAGGTATTGCCCTGGTATTGTTGAACTTATAAAAGTAACTGTAAGTAATTCGGCTGCCTAATTTAGCCAGCCCGGTTTGCTCCAGGTATTGCAGCGGGATGTAAACCACCGGAGCTATGCCCGATGAGATACCTGTTTGCCCCGGTGCCTTGTTCAACAACCCGGCAATTACAAAGGTCTCGTTCCCCACCTTTACCGAGTCGTTCACTTTGGCATTAAACTGCATCATCAATGTTTTATCCACTAAAGCATACTTGCCTTTTTTGAAAGTGCTGCCTGCGTGTAAAGGAACGGTCTCTAATTCGCCGTAATAAGGGAAACCTCCCTGTAAGGCGCGTACCTGTACCAAACGTGTACCGAAGCTTTTTGGGAATAAAACCATTGATGCAAAGCTGCGTTCCTGCGAGCGGTCGTCGCCCAAAGAGTCTGTTAGCGTTTTTAGCTCACCATCGGGTGCTTTGTTACCGCTGATGGTTAAGTCGGCACCAATTAGGGTAGCCGCTTGGTTATCCACATCATTCTGTATATTGTATCGGAACGAATAGATAGCCACCAGGGCGCCAATACCAAATACGATGGACGAGATAAACAACAACAACCTGCTGCGGTTGCGGCGACTATCGCGCACGGCCATTTTAAACAGCCAGCTAAAGTTTATTTTACGGTTATAATTCACTTGATCCATCTGATGATTATTCATTGCAGGTTTTTTCGTCAGATACCAGTTTGCCACCTTTTATTTTAATGATGCGATGGGTTTTGGCTGCCAGTTCCAGGTCATGCGTAACCAAAACGAGGGTTGTACCCGCCTCCCTGTTGAGGTCGAAAATTAGTTTTACCACCTTTTCACTGGTTTCGGCATCCAGGTTTCCGGTTGGCTCATCGGCAAATAAAATCTTGGGCGAATTAGAAAAAGCCCTGGCCAGTGATACCCGCTGTTGCTCGCCGCCCGATAATTGAGCAGGGTAGTGGTGGCCACGGTCGGCAAGCCCTACTTTGTCTAATAGGTCTTGTGATCGTGCTTTGATATTTTTCTCTCCGCGTAATTCCAGCGGTACCATCACATTTTCTAAAGCCGTTAGGGTAGGCAGCAGCTGAAAGTTTTGAAAAATAAAGCCAACATACTGATTACGTACCTGTGCGCGTTTGTCTTCGCCTAAATTACTCAGGCCAATGCCGTTTAATTCAACAATGCCCGATGATGCGCTGTCGAGCCCGGCGCATAAGCCCAGCAATGTTGTTTTGCCACTGCCCGACGGGCCAACTATGGCGTTGGTGGAACCGGTGCTGATGCTGAAATTGATATCATCTAAAACGGTTAAAGTGCGCCCCGCGCTTTTGTAGGTTTTATTAAGGTTTTGTATGTTTAATATAGTTTCTGCTGGCATTTTTTAAATTTGAGGAGTCAATTACGTAAATATCAAAGTATTATTAATAAAGCGGCGGCCTAAAATGTTTCGTTACAAAAGCATTACAATCTATTAGGTTATCATGCCGAATATTTTTACACTTGTAAATAAACCTATTTCCATTATGCGTCAGGAATACCCCGGGCAAAAACGATTTTTAGTAGCAGTAGATAGTATCATATTTGGGTTTGATGGCTATAACATCAAATTGTTACTGGTTCAACGGAGTTTAAGCCCCGAAACAGGCAAATGGAGCCTGATGGGGGGCTTTGTACATCCAGAAGAAGACCCCGGCGCTGCCGCAAGCAGGGTATTGCAGGAACGTACAGGTTTAAAGGATGTTTACATTGAACAGTTTCATGTATTTGGCAAACCCGACCGCGATCCGGTGGAGCGCACCATTACCATTGCTTATTTTGCACTGATAGACATACAGCAGTACGAACAGCAATTGACCGAAGAAAATAATCCCGAATGGTTTTTATTGGATGCAATGCCCGAAATGGTTTTTGACCATGCCGAAATGGTTGCCCAGGCCTTGCGCCAGCTGCGTTATAAAGCGGCATTACACCCCATTTTATTTCAGTTGCTGCCGGGGAGGTTTACCATACCCCAGTTACAGGCTTTGTATGAGGGCGTTTATCAAACTAAGTTTGACGATAGGAATTTTAGCCGCAAGCTGCTCTCTACGGGCTTGTTGGTTAAACTAGCCGAAAAGGACAAGTTATCATCAAAAAAAGGCGCCTTCTACTATCAGCTCGATCAATCAAACTATGAGCAAAAGTTTGGGTCGTTTTTAAACCTTGTACCCAATCCGGATAAGTTCTTTTAACGCTATTTAACAATTTGTTAACGGCATAGCAGTAAGGAGTATTAAATTTAAAATTGCGCAGCAAATTATCTGCTTGTTTTAATTACTTATCTGTATTTTTATCATCCTATGTGCTTTGCATTAAGCATTATGCGATTTAAACAGGTTGATACTTTGGGCAGGATAGTTAAGCTCCGTTTCCTTTTGTTTTTTGTGCTGGCATTGTTCAATTGCATTGCCTTTGCTCAAGGCAACTCATCTAACCAGGGAAAAGAGTTTTGGACTACCTACATGTCCCACACAGAAGATAATGGCCCAAGCCAAATGAGCCTTTACATTACAAGCGACTTAAATACTTCGGGTACCGTTGAAGTGGCCGACGGAAGTTTTTCGGTCCCGTTCACAGTTGTTGCCAGGCAAGTTACAATTGTAGATATACCCCACACGGCTTTTTTGAAGTTGGGTGGCCAGTATTTGAAAGGTATACATATTACTGCGTTAAAAAATATAGCTATTTACGCGCATATTTATGCAAATGCTGTATCCGGGGCCACCTTGCTTCTGCCTGTAAATGTGTTGGGTAAAAATTATACATCAATAAATTATACACAAAAGTCAAATGCTGTAAGTTATTCGTCTTTAGCGGTGATAGCGGTTGAGGACAACACTACGGTAGAGATCACACCGTCAGTCCCTTTGTTAGATGGAAAGCAGGCAAATACTAAATTTGAGCTATCGCTTAAAAAAGGCGAAGTATACCAGGCTTTAGCAAACACGGATCTTACCGGTACCCTTGTAAAATCTATAAGTTCAACAGCTGGAGAATGTAAAAAAATAGCGGTTTTTTCAGGAAGTTCAAAAATATCGATCAGTTGTAACATCAGTTACAATTCGGCAGATAATCTTTTTCAACAGGTTTATCCTACATCGTCATGGGGTAAAAATTATTTAACTGCACCGCTTAAAAGCAGGCCAATCGATATCTTCAGAATAGTATTAAGCGATTTAAATACTGTAGTTAAAATGAATGGAAATGTTGTAATTGACGGAACGGGTAATTTGCTTTACTATGAATTTAAATCAAGCACAACTAATACGATTACGGCCGATAAACCAATACAGGTAGTACAATATGCCGTCACAGAGGGTAATTCTTTTGATAATAACTGCACGCCTAACACTACAGACCGCGGCGATCCGGAAATGATTTATCTAACGCCGCTCGAACAGACGCTTGATCACGTTACCCTTTACTCTACTGATAAATCTAAAATAACGGCTAATTTTATTAATGTAGTTATAAAAACAAGTTCAGCTCCGTCATTTCAGTTGGACGGTGTTTTGTATTCAAATTTGGCCAATGGGGTTAATAATATGCCTTTTGCCACAGTTCCTGGCAACGAAGAGTATTCATACGCGCAAATAAAAGTCGACGCTGGTACACATTTTATTAACGCCGATGAAGGGTTTACAGCGATTGCTTATGGCTTCGGCGCCCGTGAGTCATACGGTTACGCCGCAGGTGCAAATGTTAAAGATTTAAATTCCTTTATATTCATCGCCGGGAAACAATCTAATGAAACAGTTACAAGCGGCTGTGCCGGTAGCGCTTACAAGCTTAAATTAACCATTCCTTATCAAACTACCTCCATTAAATGGGATTTTAAAGATGGCAGTGCGCCTTATGTAGATAATGCGCCGGTTGTTGCATCAACCATTCAGCGCGATTCAAAGACGTTGTATACTTACGAGTACTATAAAACGGTAACCTTTGCGCCCGGCGAATACAATATTACCGGCACGGTACGCAACCCAACATCCGACGATTGCGGCTCTGATGTACCCATAGATTTTGATTTTATTATATCGGGGTTACCTGTTTCTAAATTCTCCTGGGCAGGTACTTGCCCCGGTGAGGATATTTTATTTAAAGATGAATCGACACCGCCGGAAACGATCAAGACCTGGCTTTGGGATTTTGGTGACGGCACTACTTCAACTCTGCAAACACCTAAACACCTATACGCAACAGGCGGCAAATACACAGTAAGGCTAACCGTTGGTAACGAGGCCGGTTGTACCACAACGGCCGAAAATGTGCTGACTATTTTAAACAAGCCGAAAGCAGCATTTAACGTACCAGCACCTTATTGTTTTGGGCAGGCGGTTACACTGGCCGATGCATCAACATCAACAGGTGGTGCCATCAAACAGTGGATTTGGGATTTTGGGGATGGTACACCAATCGAAACACACACTACCGGTGTTTCATTTACACACATTTTTAGCAAATCGGGCAACAGTACCATGCAATTAACGGTGGTTACAGAAAACGGCTGTACGGATATCACGCAGAAAGTTATTGAGATTAAAGTTGTGCCTGTAGTTGATTTTTCCCTGCCGGATGTTTGCCTTAGTGATGCTGTAGCAAAGTTTACAGATAAAAGCTCCATACCCGATGGCAGTGAGGGTGCATTTACCTACTTATGGAATTTTGGCGATGCAAATGCGAATGCAGCCAATCCCAATACATCAACGCTAAAAAACCCGGGGCACAAATATAACAGGGCAAGTAATTACACGGTTACTTTAACCATTACGTCGTCGGCAGGTTGCTCGGTAACAAAAACGCAAACGCTTACTGTTAACGGCGATACACCCTCTGCCAGGTTCCTGGTAGATAATAGCAATCAGCTATGCAGTGCCGCGCCGGTAACATTTCATGATCAGTCTACCGTAAATTTTGGAAATGTAACTAAAATAGTTTGGTATTATGATTATGTAAATAGCCCAACCGCTAATGAAACTTTTTTGCGGGCCGACATCCCTGACGACCGGACTTACCATCATAATTACGCCGTATTTAATACGCCCCTCACCAAACAATTTACAGTAAGAATGGAGGCCTACTCCGGCGAGAGTTGTGTTGATATTACCCAACAAATTATCATGGTAAATGCTAACCCTTTGGTGCAGCTATTGCAAATAGGCAGCATTTGTTATAATGCACCACCCATACAGATAGCTGTTAACAGCAACGGCTTCTCGGGGAATGGAAGTTTCACGGGCAGGGGGGTAACTAACAGCGGCATGTTCAGCCCAAAAACAGCAGGAGCGGGTATTTCAACTATATCTTACACATTTGTGGCTACCAACGGCTGCAGCTATACTACTAATCAGGATATATTAGTTTATGATGAACTAACGGCAAATGCGGGCGAAGATATTACTGCTCTTGACGGTATCACCATTACTTTAAAGGGGAGCGATAATCAAACTAACGTGACTTACAAGTGGTCGCCATCTGCCGGGCTCGACCGTGACGATATTGCCGAACCAACAGTAACACCCACGCGGGATATCACGTACAGGTTAACCGTTACAAATGCCAACGGTTGTGTAACCACGGATGATGTTTTTTTGCATATCTTAGAAAAACCTATAGTTGTAAATACATTCACCCCAAATAATGATGGTATAAATGATGTTTGGAACATAAAATATTTAGAAAGTTATCCGGGAAATACGGTTGAAATATACAACAGACAGGGAGAAAAGGTATATTCGTCAATTGGTTATGCCATTCCTTGGGATGGCCGCTATAAAGGGAAAGAGCTTCCGGTAGGCACCTATTATTATATTATAAACCCCAAAAATGGCCGTAAGGTTATAGCTGGAAATGTCACCATTATTAGATAATGTTTAACAAAAAGTTATTCCTGTTATTGATGCTCCAGGCATTGGTTATATGTGTTAAGGCGCAGCAGAGGCCCCAATACACGCAGTACGTGTTTAATAACTACTTGTTAAACCCGGCAGTGAGCGGTATCGAAAACTATACCGACGTGAAGCTGGGGTACCGTAGCCAGTGGACAGGCCTTGAGGGGGCGCCCGTAACCAGCTATTTTAGTATCAACGCCCCGATCGGTACCAATTTTGTACAAGGCGATGCCGCGGCGTTCCCCTCATCCGGGGGCGATTACCCGCAAAGCCGACTTTATACGCAGGATTACCGCGCATCTGAGCCGCACCACGGTATCGGGTTCACAGTAGTATCAGACAAGGCCGGCCCCATCACCCAAACCAACCTTAATGCTACATATGCCTACCACTTAGGCTTAACCGAAAAATTAAACCTTGCTGTAGGCGTTGCAGCCGGGGTGAGCCATATTAATGTGAACACCGCGCTGATAACGCTTGAGAATGCTAATGATCCTACCATAAATAATTTACAGGGCAGCCAATGGAAACCCGATCTGGGCGTAGGGATCTGGGCTTATGCAGCCAGGTATTATGTTGGTATATCGGCGCAGCAAATATTGCCCGCCAATTTATATGTAACCACCGGCAATACCGCCAATCAAAGTAAAACGGTTCCCCACTTTTTTGCTACCGCAGGGTACAAATTCTACATTTCTGATGATGTATCGCTTATGCCTTCGGCACTGCTTAAATTTATACAACCTGTGCCCACCACGTTTGACGTCAACCTGAAAATGTCGTTCAGGGACAGGTTCTGGCTTGGCGGCTCATACCGTAAGGACGATTCTTTTGCAGTGCTGGCAGGATTTAACTTAAGTTCATTCGTAAATGTTGGCTATTCTTATGATATTACTACATCGGCGTTACGTACGGTTAGTAATGGCTCGCATGAAATTGTCTTAGGTATCTTATTAAACAACCGTTATAAACTAACAAGCCCTCAGCATGGTTGGTAAAATGAGAGTGTTGATATTTTTTCAGTAGCATTTACTTGTCATTTTGAAAAGAATAGCGATTTTTGAAATATTGAAGCCCCATTTTTTAGTATTTATTGGCCTCCCGTTTGCAGTATATGTAACGGTAGCATTTGAGATTTACCTTTTTTAATAAGGTATCCGCGTATAAAAAGATGACAATCAATAGTTTAGTTAACACCCAATCTAACAAATACCCCGATAAACTTGCCATCAAATGGGGCGAAACCGGGGTAACTTATGCCCGGCTAAACAAATCATCGTCGCAATTGGCCCGCTTTTTAACGGCGCAGGGGTTAAATGAGAATGATATCGTTGCGTTCGCCGGCGACCGCACTCCCGAGCTAATTATCTTTTTACTCGCTTTTGTTAAATTGGGGATAACTTATCTCCCTATTGATAATAACCTGCCGATAGACCGCATCCAGTACATGCTGAACGATGCAGACATCAAATTATTGGTTACTTCAAAAAACAACGCCGAAAAATACGAAAATACAAAGCACATACTTTTTACAGAAGACGCCATTGCTTCAGCAGCGGCTTTTGACGAAAGCGACATACTAACCGAACCTGATGCTGAGGGTATTGGCTACATTTTGTACACATCAGGATCTACCGGCAGGCCCAAAGGGGTTTTGGTAAAGCGCGGCGGTGTCATGAACCTGTTGCAAAGCATACAGCAAAGCCCCGGCATAGCGGCAAGTGATGTGATGCTTTTTACCACCACTATTTCATTTGATATTGCCGAGCTGGAAATGTTTTTACCACTGGTAAATGGCGCAACTATTGTTATTGCCGATGCGGAAACCGTGAAGGATGGGCGCGCGTTGGTAGAAATGGCCAAACGTGAGCAGGTGACTATTATGCAGGGCACACCGTTTATGTGGCGAATGATGCTGGAGGCCGGATGGGATGACGCGTTGCCGATAAAGGCATTTTGCGGCGGCGAAGCAATGACCAGGCAGTTAGCTGCCCAATTAGCACCTCTTTGTAATGAATTGTGGAATATGTACGGCCCAACCGAAACAACTGTTTATTCCGTTATTAGAAAGATAACCGGAGATGAACAGCTTATCACTATTGGTAAACCTATATTGAACACGCAGATTTATTTGCTGGATGAAAACCAAAAGCAGGTTATTGATGGTGAAACAGGCGAGATCTATATCGGTGGCGATGGCGTAGGTGAGGGGTACTTAAACAAGCCCGATCTTACAGCAGAGCGTTTTATAGCAGATACATTTTCTGACAGGCCAGGGCAAAAGATATATAAAACAGGCGATCTGGGTAAGATACTTCCCGATGGTGACATACTTTGCCTGGGCCGCGTTGATCATCAGATAAAGATACGTGGCTACCGCATAGAGGC
Organism: Mucilaginibacter glaciei; assembly: GCF_014773245.1. Lineage (GTDB taxonomy): Bacteria > Bacteroidota > Bacteroidia > Sphingobacteriales > Sphingobacteriaceae > Mucilaginibacter > Mucilaginibacter glaciei. The sequence continues at coordinate 345,378 of NZ_JACWMX010000001.1, forward strand.
AGAAGAGATAGAAGCCCAGTTAAAGGAATGCAGCGGCGTTAGTGACGCTTTAGTAGTTGTTTACACTGACGTAGCGGAGAATATGCACCTTGTAGCCTATGTGGTACCAAGCAGCATGTTTGGCGACAGCGAAACACCCAAGCGGGTACAGCAATGGAAAGACTACCTGGGTAAGGTGTTGCCGGTGTACATGGTGCCGGATATTTTTATGCCAATTGCCGCCATCCCTGTAATGCAGAATGGCAAAACCGACAGGAAGGGTTTGCCCCAACCTGTTGTAAACAATGAGAGCGATAGCGAATACGTTGCCCCGCAAACCGAAACTGAAATTGCCCTGTCCGAAATATTTTTAAAAAATATAGCAATTGATCGCATCGGGATATTTGATAACTTTTTTTATATGGGTATCGATTCGCTGGTAATGGTGAAGGTAATGGTACAGATAGAGAAAAAGTTTGATAAACGCTATCCATTATCGATACTTATTAGGTACCCAACCCTGCAACAATTAGCGGGATTAATTGAAAGTAATATTGTTGATTCGCAGTATAAATCGCTTATCCCCATTAAACCAAAGGGCAATAAGGTTCCTTTATATATTGTGCATGGTATTGGCTTAAACCTGCTTAACATGTTCCACATGGTGTCTATGCTTGATGAGGAGCAACCGGTTTACGGTTTACAGGCCATCGGGCTGGATGGTACTGTTGAGCCTATGCACTCTATAGAGGAGATTGCCGCTTTTTACAACAGCGAGATTTTGATGAATGATCCGGTGGGGCCTTACGCTATATCAGGTTACTCGTTTGGCGGTTACATTGCCTTTGAAATGGTGAAGCAATTAAGGGCCGCTGGTAAAGAGGTAAAGATGCTGGCCTTATTTGACACAAACCTGCAGAAGCCCGCCCAGCAATTATCCCTGATGGCTAAAATTAAAATTAAGGCCTTTCGTCAGGTCAAAAAATTATTATTCAGGCTGCAAACCTTATTTATATGCCCGGGTAAAACCCTGCATTATCTGTGGCTGCAGGTTCCTGTATATTACTATGAATTTTTAAACTTTATAGGAATCAACATTCGGTATAACCCTAACCAGGTGCCCGGCTATATGCAAGATATTATGCAACAATTGCAAAGGGCCTTTGCGAAGTATATATTTAAATCGCAAGATATCAAGATCGACTTGTTTAAGGCTTCCGTTAAGCTATATTACGTTGATGATCCTAAGTATTTTGGATGGGATGAATACGCTACTCAGGGAGTTGATGTACATGTGGTCCCCGGCGATCACCGCGAAATGTTTATAGCACCCAATGACAAGTTTTTAGCACAGTCGTTGCAGGAACAGTTGGATAAGATCAATTAAGAATAGAGATTGGTTAATTAGTGATTGAAGATTAGTTCGACACGCTTGAACAGGTTGTCTTACTTAACAAAGTAACTAACCTCTTATCTACAATTAACTGATCGCTAACTATAGCTCTTTCCGTAGCCTTGCTACCGGGATATTCATTTGTTCGCGGTATTTGGCAACAGTTCGGCGTGCGATATTATAGCCCGCATCCTTTAATATATCGGTAAGCTTTTCATCGGCCAATGGGTGGCGTTTGTCTTCCTTACCGATATGCTCTTCCAATATTTTTTTAACCTCTTTGTTCGATACTTCCTCGCCGCTTTCGGTTTGGATAGCCTCGCTAAAAAACGATTTCAACAGGAATGTGCCAAACTCGGTTTGCACATATTTAGAGTTAGCAACGCGCGATACGGTAGAGATATCCATGCCAATCCTGTCCGCAATGTCCTTCAGGATCATCGGTTTCAGGTTTTTGTCATCGCCGGTTAAAAAGAAATCGTACTGATATTGCATGATGGCATTCATCGTTTTCAAGAGCGTTTGCTGGCGCTGCTTAATGGCGTCAATAAACCACTTTGCCGAATCCAGCTTTTGCTTCACGAACTGTACCGCTTCTTTTAGTTTTTTATCTTTTTGCGATGCCTTATCATAATGCTGAAACATCTCCTGGTAGGAACGGCTCACCTTCAATTCCGGCGCGTTCTTGGAATTAAGGGTCAGCATTAAAAAACCATCGTTATTGGTGATATGAAAATCGGGTATCACCTGCATTTGTTTGGTGCTTACCTCGTTACTATCGCCTGGTTTTGGGTTCAGTTTTAAAATCTCGTTCACCACACCACGCAATTCAATCGAATTCATGTTTAATGATCGCTCTAGCTTATCATAGTGCTTGCGGGTAAACTCGTCAAGATAATCCTCAACCACAATTATCGCCTTCTTGATGATCAGGTCGTTAGGGTCCTTTTTACGCAGTTGTATCAGTAGACATTCCTGCAAGCTACGGGCGCCAACACCAGCGGGGTCAAAGCTTTGGATCACTTTAAGCATATCCTCCACTTCTTCATCCTCGGCCATTACATTTTGCGAAAAAGCAAGGTCGTCTGTCAACGACATGATAGGTCTGCGCAGGTAGCCGTCGTCATCTAAGCTTCCGATGATCTGTTTTCCAATGGCAAAATCTTTATCTGATACGGGCAGCAGGTCCAACTGCGCCTGCAGGCTTTCGAAAAATGAGCTTTGTACCGCTATCGGGATCTCTTTACGTTCATCTTCGTCGTCACCATTTTGGTCGTAGCGCGATCCGTAATCGTTCACGCTATCATCCTGCAGGTAGTCGTCAATGTTAAACTCATCCATTTCTCCCTTTTCGTCATCGCTGTTGTAAGTATCCTCGTCAGGGTCACGGTCGGGGTACTGCTCTTCAGGTTCGTTAAGGTTGGTTAGGCTGATGTCTTCTAAAGCGGGGTTCTCTTCCAATTCTTCTTTGATACGAGTATCTAACGATACCGTAGGCACCTGCAGCAACTTGATAAATTGTATTTGCTGTGGAGAAAGTTTTTGTAAAAGTTTTTGCTGAAGATTCTGTTTTAACATATAGATAGACGTGGCCAAAAATACACCATTTCCCTTGTTATTTAAAATTACTTACAATATAGGCTGGTGGAATGTTGTTTAAATACTTTTCGGCAAAATTTGTTTGGGCTACCTAATATTTTTGATAACTTTAAATACACAACAAAATTCGATATGGGAGTTGCAAAAGAATTTAAGGAATTTGCTCTAAAGGGTAATGTGGTTGATTTAGCAGTGGGTGTGATCATCGGGGCCGCTTTTGGTAAAATAGTTACGTCGTTAGTAACAGATGTTTTGATGCCGCCTATAGGATATATTACCGGTGGGGTAGATTTTGCCGATAAAAAGATCGTGCTTACCCCTGCAGACGCGGCAACTAAAGCGCCCGAAGTAGCCATCCATTACGGCCTTTTTATCAACTCGGTTATCCAATTCCTGATAATCGCTTTCTGCATATTTATTGTGGTTAAGGCCATTAACGCCATGAAAAAGAAAGAAGAGGTTGCACCATCGGCCACGGCTGCTCCATCAAAAGAAGAATTGCTGCTTACCGATATCAGGGATATTTTAGCAAATAAAAAATAAACTTTACATGCCGCCTAATTACAGTCCTGCGGATGAAAAAGCAATGCTTTATGTATACTCTATTTTAGGTGCTATAATAGCTGTTAGTGTTTATTTTTGCCTTAGATATAACAATCAGCAAACTTCTAAGCGCCTAAAAGCTGAAGGGACAAGTATTTACTGTCGTGTTGATTCGGCTTTTAAGATAGACCATGGCAGGGGTGGTGTCGAGCATCATTTAGCTATAACTTATGATCGGTTTCGACAAAAGAACAAGGTTGATTTAGTGGTCAGTGATCAAGAGTTTAGTGCTTATAAGGTATCAGATACCGTAATTTTAAGGAAGTTGCCACATAATAATGCATCAAGTTATATGAAGATTATAGGTTCAAAAAGCAACGGTGCGGAATTATTTGTGAAATATTAAATTATAATGTTTGATATACTCCGGCAGATAGCTCTTTCACTACCCGAGGTTACCGAAGAGCCGCACTTTCATAAAACGTCGTTCAGGGTAGCAAAAAAAATTTTTGCTACCATAGTCCCAAATGAAGGCCATGCGACTGTGAAATTATCGCCGGCTGAACAGGACGTATTCTGTACATTTGATGCCAATGTTGTTTACCCCGTACCCAACAAATGGGGGCAGCAGGGCTGGACGCACGTTAACCTTGTTACTATTGAAGAAAAAATGCTGGTTGCGGTTTTAAAAAGCGCCTACAAGGAAGTGGCGCCAAAGAAATTAGGCGATCTGATCAAATTTGATGAAGCTTAAAAAAACTACGTAACATCAATCATTTTTCACAACTTTAAAACGTTTTCGGCAGCTTTGGGTCGGTAATGATGATGTAATTACCAAAACTGGCGTATTTGGTCCAGTCGGGATTGTCAAAGTTATCATCGGCGTATGCCTGGATGTTGATCAATTTTACGCCCGGCGCATACTTTTTCAATTGCGCTACGGTGCCCAGCTTTTCTTCACTATGAAACCCGCCGTTCACCTGGAAGATCTTGAAGCCTTTATTGGCCTTGTAGAATTTAGCTATCGAGTTGCCCATGGTAGCATCCCACAAGTTTTGTGATTGGTAAATATGCATTGGGCCGCCATGTCCGCCCATTATTTCGCCAAATTTTTCATAATAGCGGCCTGTAGCGGTATCGATGGGTAAGGGTGGCAACCAACCCTTAGCGGTGGCGTCCAGTTTTTGCAATTCTGATAATCCGGCGCGGGTAGTCATGTTGGTATAGCGGGTAGGGGCGTTGGCGGCTATTATGGGGAGGTTGGCGGTTTTAGCAAGCTCTACCATCAGCCGGTAATCTTTATAGTTGTTCCAGGCGCGGCCTTCGGTAATCAGGTTTTTCTCACGGATAAAGCCTGCGAGGTATTCGTTCAACACGGTTTGGCAATCCGTTTGGAACATCTCCATAGATAATGCCGTTTTAGCCGGATATTTATCAACCAGTTTTTTAAATAATACCTGCTCCAAATAATGGCCGGTACTGTCGTTATGTTCTTCGCCAAAAAATAAAACGTCGGCTTTGCTCATATCGCTTACCACGTCATCCAGCGTCGCCAAGATTTTCTTGGCAGTGTTATAAATCTTATAATGCTTCGCCATCGGATCCTGGCAAAAAGCAAATAAAGGAGCGAAGATTAGCAATAAGACGGCAGTAAATTTCATAGCTTATATAGGTATGTTAATATGTTGATAAATACGCGTTATCAAATAACCACATTTGTATTTGAAAAAACTAAAAAAAAACCTACATTTGCACTCTTGTTTTTAAAACGGAAAGTTAGAATAATAGAATAAAATATAGCCATGAAAAGAACGTTTCAGCCCTCACAAAGGAAAAGAAGAAATAAACACGGTTTCCGTGAGCGCATGTCAACTGCTAACGGCAGAAGGATCCTTGCTGCAAGAAGAGCAAAAGGAAGAAAAAGATTAACCGTTTCTGACGAGCGCAGCCACAAAGCTTAATCTGGTTGTTTACTCCTTGTAAAAGGAGCCGAACCGGTTGTAAAGCTTATTTTTCGGTTCAGCACTAACAACTATGTATACTTTTACGAAAGAAGAACGGTTATGTAATAAAAGGCTTATTGACGGTCTTTTTCATAACGGTTCTTCTTTTTTATGTTATCCCTTCAGGGCCTCATGGCAGTTAACAGATGCCGTGCAGAAATTCCCCGTGCAAATATTATTTTCGGTCGCAAAAAAGCGTTACAAACACGCTGTAGATCGTAATTTAATTAAGCGCCGCATGCGCGAGGCCTATCGTCTGCAAAAACAAACTGCTATTTATGAAGCATTAACCGCTGCCGATAAAAAGATAATACTATCGGTTGGTTATATTGGTAAAGAAATTTTGCCTTATGATGTGCTGGAAAAAAAAATGCTGAAGGTTTTAACGCAGCTTGCCGCGGAGGTTGTTAAATGAAGGCTTTATGGGATGCTGTTAAAACCGTAGTCGCGTCATTTTTTATCCTGCTGATAAAGATCTACCAATACATTATATCGCCGTTGACGGGTGCATCATGCCGATACACACCTACCTGTTCGCAGTATGGTGTAGAGGCTATTCGCAAGCACGGCGCATTTAAAGGTGGGTGGCTAACCATAAAACGTATTGCCAGTTGCAACCCCTGGGGCGGCCACGGGCATGATCCGGTACCTTGAAACTAAGTCAAAATTCAAAAGTATAAAGTCAGAACTGTGCATCTGAGTTTAGCTTTCCTTTTTTTAATTTTGACTTTTTAATTTTGACTTCAACAAATGGCTTTAATACTCCAGATAGAAACCGCTACCACATCCTGCTCCGTTGCTTTGGCAAAGGATGGCGAAATGTTGGCTTTTAAAGAAATAGACCAGCGTAACATTCATGCCGAGGTGATTACTTTGTATATCGATGAAATTCTGGCGCTAAGTAACGCTACTTATGCCCAGTTGGACGCCATTGCTGTTAGCTGTGGCCCCGGCTCATATACCGGGCTAAGGATAGGGGTATCTACCGCTAAAGGCCTTTGTTTTGCTCTGGATAAACCTTTAATATCTGTCGATACACTTGCAGCAATGGCAACGGGCCTTGTAACACAGGGTAACATTGATAACCATACTTTGTTGTGCCCAATGATCGATGCCCGGCGTATGGAGGTTTACACAGCTATATACCGCAGTAATGGCGAGGTGGTTAAACCTATAACTGCCGAAATCATTGACAAGGATAGCTTCGCAGAACTGTTAGCGGGTAATGATATTTTATTTTTTGGCGATGGGGCCGGCAAATGCTGCGAGGTATTCTCAAACAACTCCCATGCACGTTTCCTGGACGGTTTTGCCAATTCAGCAATACATCTTACCCAAATTGCTGCCGATAAATTTGATAATAGTGACTTTGTTGATGTGGCTTACTTTGAGCCTTATTATCTGAAAGATTTTATTGCCGGGGTAAAAAAGAGTATTGTGTAGCTGCTAATCTCCGTGGTTAAACAAACGGCTCCATAAACGATCAAAAAAAGTTCGTTTGGCATTTAGCGGAACATCGCTGGCATTCATAGGGTGCTCTATCACCGCACCAAATTTTAACGAAAACCCTAAAAAGATATCGGCTCCCGTGTAGAACGAGTTCCGGTTTATTTCCGTACTATTCCCGTTTGCAGCCAGTAGCAACCTGCCCGATTGGATAAGCTTCTCGCTGCCGATAAAGAACTCGGCGTTTGGTGATTTAATTAACATTTGCCCGCCTGCACTTAATATCTTATACTGATCATAAGAGGTAGTAGCACTTAACGTAAGGTTTTTATAAGTTACCGGGTTTATCATGGCTACGGTTAAACCGTTATAAAAGAGTTCTTTAGATACGATGATGGTAGGCGAGTACCTGAATTTTTTTTCGTAGCCAAGCCAATAACTTTTATTGGCACTCAATTCTGCCCTGGCGTTTGTAGCCGTAACAAAAGAACCCTGATTTGCGCCGCTGTGTATAATACGGTGGTTAGCTCCAAAAACATTGTCTTCCCGATTCTCAGTCGACAAGCCCTCAATAACGTCTGCCGCGTTAAATTTATAAGTAGTAGAGCGGTTACTCCAGCGAATAAAACCGAGGTCTTTTAAGTTAGCCTGTAAATTAAAATTATCGCGGGTACGGTATGTGGTGCCCAAAGTAATTGACGCACCCGGATTACGAAAGGTGGGCAAATTATCGTGCAGTGTGAATTTACCAGGTGTGTAGTCTATCAGGTAGGTGCCTGCCATACTAACAAAAGCCCTGTCCATTGGCCTGTCAAACTCAATTTGCGACTGGTTAACCGTAAGTTTTTGATATTGTATCCCCAGCAAGCCACTTAATTTTATGCCGTACGCAAACTGCTTACTCGCCTTTTCGCGAAAGCTAAAGCTTATTTGATGGTATGACTGGTATTGCAGATCGTTGTTGAAAATGTTGTCGTAAGTATTATTAGCAAAAGCCCCCGGCCCATTAAATAAAGCAACAGATTCGTCCGTCAAAAATCCACGGCCTTCTTCACGGCTTTGTACCGAGAAGCCTAACTCCGCATTATTATTTATGCCGATAAAGGCCTTATACATAATAAAGTAAATGTTGGCGTTTTCGCGCAGGCGATTAATGGCACCCTGGCCAATTAGCAAGTTTGAATTTTCATACCTGCCATCAAAGGCCCTGCTTCTTAAACTGGGTTGTGCGTTACCCGTTATATGGAAGCTGCCGTAAACATTGGGTAAAAAAAGGTTAAAAGCGTATTGTCTGCTGGAATCTGGTGTGAAAGTTTGTACTGCAGGGTTTTCAAATCCCTCGTAAAGGGTGCCCGTATTATAATGGAAGAATTGCTGACTGAATACCCTTGAAACGAAAAATATAAAAAAAATAGATAGTAAGAATATCCTCATATATGTCACCGCTCCTGTTGATGTAGGTGCGCGCTTTGTAATAGTTAAACATTTAGCACACCCCTTTGGCCATGTATTACGGTCTTTAACGTAATTATGTGGTCAGGGTTGTATTTTTAACGCCTCTTTTATTCTTTTTTAAGCTGCAATGTATCTTTTTTATTTTTAAGCATGCAGAAGTTTGTGTAAAAGTTTTTGTCGGCAGCCGCTATTTGGTAAGATGCTGCATAAAAGTTACTCATAGAGAGTGCATCGTTCTTGTAGGCGTTGTAAGCATCTTCCTTTAAATCGGCCTTTAAAATTTGCTGCGAATTTTTAAAATTGATAAAAAATACCACGTTACTTCGTTCTGCTAAAAGATTATCAAAACTTAAGTATTGCTCTGTTTTGTTTAAATATTTGCGGTTAAAATAAGTGTCGTTATAGCTTTCTAATTCCTTTACGGTATTAGCTAAAACCAGGTAATTGTCAATGATCCTAAAATAAGGCTGCCTGAAACCATTGAAGGCATCGCCCAATAAAAAGAAGGGCAGTTTGCCGTAATTAAATTGACCCACATCTTCTGTCAACATCCCGCTTATGTTATTCATAAAGGGCCGTAATTTTGAGCCATCCTTAATGGTAATTATGGCAAATTTTTCTCGGTAACGGGTGGTTACCACGGCAAACTCTTTGCCAAGCAGGCTGCTAAATTCTGTATATAAATTAATACCCGTTTCCGTTTTAATTTTATTGAATAATTGCTCCCGCTCCGCCTTTAGGCCTGCTTTGTTATGAAAGTCTGATAGATTGGCACTGAACTTTTTAGGATCAGATACGGCCATGCTCATCGCATAAGCCGTTGTAGATGGGAAAATCTCTTTCAAATCATTTACCATGGGCTGTTGGGAAGCAAACAGGTTTAGGTAACTGGCTGGTTTATTATGCAGTATATTTGAATATCCGTTAAACATCAGGGCATCTGTTTTGTAATTCAGGTTTAGTGCGGCAAGCGCGGGTAATAACTTAAAGCTTTTAAACAGGTCGGAATTATTATTCTTAAATAACTGGTTAAATAGCGGGTTAAGCTGCTCGTAGTTTACATATAAATTTGCTAGCGAATTGGAATTCTGCTTATCTGGCAGCAGCAGGAAAGATTCATCATCGCGGTCGCCTTTATAAGCTGCGCTTTGATCTAATAGCTCTTTTGAAAAGCTTGCCGAAAAAATATTGTCCTCTTTATTTATAATATAAAATCGCTTTTTTAACGATGAAAAATAAACGGTGTAACCTTTTTTATCGCCAATTTTTAAGGGTGTAATCACAAAACCTGTTTTTTGCAGCTTTGCCAAACGGTCAAACTGGGTGATGTCAAAATCTTTTGCTGCTGCCGCAGTTAACAATAGTTCAACGTCATTATCGTGCAAAGGGTGCGCCGATACAAAGATGTTGCTTCCATTAAATAATTGGTCAAGCATTACATTGCCGAACAAAACTTTTCTTACCGTATCCAATTCGCTTAATTTACGTTCGCCTATCAGGCTGCCTAAGAGCTTGTTGTCGGTAAAAATATCATAAAAGCTTTTCTCATTAGCAAACTCAAGTACCAGCGCGGCATTGTTGGGTATAGTGCGCGTTATGTTACCCGCATGTGTACCTGATGTATTTAAGTTTTTGAAATACTTAACGGTAATGTAAGCGGTAGCGGCAATTAAAATTAGTATACTTACTATAATTTTCTTCATCGCATTTGCGGGCGCAAGTTAGAATTTTACTGTACCACAATAAAGTAATACTTTCATTTGGTTAACTTAGCCTTTTATAACCGCATGAACAAACAAATTATTGTGACGGCATCGGTTTTGGGGGCACTGGCAGTAATTGCAGGCGCTTTTGGAGCCCATGCCTTACGCGCTTCGTTACCAGCTAAGCAGATGGAAGTATGGCAAACTGCTGTACAGTACCAGTTTTACCATGTCTTTGCGTTGCTATTCTTGTCAACGTATGCAAGTTTTAAAAATAAGCTTATTGTAAGCATTTATTACCTTTTCACGCTGGGTATCGTGTTTTTTTCGGGCTCATTATATTTGATCTCGCTGCGCGTTTTACTGGGGATGCCCGGTTTGGTAGCGTTAGGCCCCGTTACACCTATTGGCGGCTTACTTTTTATAATCGGGTGGGTATTGCTTGCATTGGCGGCTATCAGAAACAAGTAAACTGATGTTAGAATTTTCGGAAGGCTCTTATATACAACGTAAAACACTTTTTGTAGAAGTGATATTGCCGCTGGCCATCAGCAGGAATTATACTTACCGTGTGCCTTTTGAAATGAATAGCCTGGTTGAGACCGGCAAGCGTGTTGTGGTACAATTTGGTAAAAGTAAGTTGTATACCGCCATCATCGCGTCTATTACCGAACATGCCCCCGAAAAATACGAGGCTAAATACATTATCGAAGTTTTGGACGACAAGCCAGTGGTGACGGAAAGGCAACTTAAATTTTGGCATTGGATTGCGGAATATTATATGTGCAACGAAGGCGAGGTAATGAACGCCGCGCTTCCATCTGCCCTGAAATTGGCCAGCGAAACGAAAGTAATGCTGAACCGTGATTACGAATTTGACCGTACCCAACTTAACGACAAAGAATTTTTAATTACCGAAGCGCTGGACATTCAGCCCGAACTGACGATAAGCGACATTGCCAAACTGTTAGGCCAAAAAACGGTGATGCCTATCCTGAAGTCGCTGTTCGAGAAAAATGTTATCAATATATCTGAGGAGGTAAGCGAGCGGTATAAGCCCCGCCGTAAAACTTACCTTACCCTCAATCCCGAATACAATAATCCGGAGAGCCGCAAGGAACTTTTTACTATACTTGAAAAACGTGCTCCTAAGCAAGCCGACGCAGTTTTAGCGTATATGAAGTTGTCGCGCCAGCAAAAGGCCGTAACTAAAAACGAGTTAGTAGAAGAAAGCGGCGCAGGCGATTCGAGTATCAAATCACTTATCGAAAAGGAAGTTTTTATAGCAGAAGAGAGAACAGTAAGTCGATTGGGTTATGACGAGAATGACGATATAGCTAACTTTACGCTGAGTAATGCCCAGCAAATTGCTTTGCAAGAGGTGCAGCAGCAGCTTACAGAAAAGGATGTGGTGCTTTTGCACGGTGTTACCTCATCCGGAAAAACACAGATATATATCCGGTTGATAGAGGACGCTATGGCTACAGGCAAACAGGTGCTCTATCTGCTTCCCGAGATTGCCTTAACAACCCATATCATCGAACGCCTGCGCGTTTATTTTGGCACTCATATAGGCGTTTACCATTCGCGCTTCAATGATAACGAGCGGGTAGAGGTTTGGCGCAAGGTTTTAGACAACGAATACCAGGTAGTACTTGGCGCGCGCTCATCTGTGTTTTTGCCATTTCATGACCTTGGACTCATCATTGTTGACGAGGAACACGAAACATCTTACAAACAATATGACCCCGCGCCGCGATACAATGCGCGCGACGCTGCTATTTACTTAGCCAATTTGCACAAGGGAAAAGTGTTGTTAGGGTCGGCTACGCCGGCTTTTGAAACCTATTTTAACGCCCGTACCAAAAAATTCGGTTTGGTTGAGCTGGCCGAGCGTTATGGCGGCGTACAATTGCCGTTAATTGAGGTGGTAAGCATCGGTAAGGAAACTAAGGATAAAACCATGCAATCGCACTTTACCAGTGTGTTGATGCTTGATATGGAACAGGCTATTGCCAATAAAGAGCAAGTCATATTATTTCAAAACAGGCGTGGTTACGCACCTATATTGATGTGCCGTATTTGTGCCTACACCCCCAAATGCATTAATTGCGATGTAAGCCTCACTTACCATAAACATAGCGGTAAGCTACACTGCCATTATTGTGGTTATAAAGAAGATACGCCATCAGTATGCCCGGCCTGTGGGTCCACACATTTAGAGTATAAGGGTTTTGGTACCGAAAAGGTTGAGGATGAATTGTCTATGCTCATGCCTGATGCAAGGCTGGCGCGTATGGACCTGGATACCACCCGGTCGCGCAACTCGCTGCAAACCATTTTGAATAACCTCGAAGAAAAAAAAATAGATGTTTTAGTAGGTACCCAAATGGTTGCCAAGGGATTGGATTTTGCTGATGTCACCGTAATTGGGATCATTAATGCCGATAGTTTACTTAAGTACCCCGATTATAGGGCTAACGAACGCAGTTTCCAGATGCTGGCACAAGTAAGTGGCAGGGCGGGGCGCAGAGGCAAGCAAGGAAAGGTGGTGATACAAACGTACGACCCTAACCACCGTGTGATTAAACAAGTTATTGCCAACGACTACGCAGATCTGTATTTTACTGAAATGGAGGAGCGTAAAAGCTTTCATTACCCACCATTTTACCGCATCATCAATCTGGATGTAAAGCATAAGAATCCCGAGATATTATATAATCAGGCCGAGTACTTGGCTAATGAGTTGCGAAAGCACTTCGGCGAGCGCGTTATTGGCCCCGAGCCCCCGCTGATCAATCGCATCCGTAATTACTATATCAAATCTATTATGCTGAAGTTTGAGCGCGATACAATATCTATCGTAAAGGCGAAGGCAGTCATCAGGGAGGTGATCACCCAGTTCCAAACCACAAAGCTGGCAAAGGGTAGCATTGTTCAGCCGGATGTGGATCCGTATTAATTGTTGACAAATAACTCCGCTCAAAATCAGTCAACTGTATTAGAAATTAATCCTGTCAATCCATAAATCGTTTAATCCTGTCTAAATCATGTTAGCTTTGTAATTGAAATGGCATACAAGTTTATTGATAATTATAGGGAACAGGGCGCGCGTAAAAGACTTGTAGAGGTTTTAAGAAAAAAAGGCATTGAGGACGAAGGAGTTTTAAAAGCAATTGGTAAGATTCCCCGCCATTATTTTTTTGATGAAACCTTTTGGAACCAGGCCTATAAAGATATTGCCTTCCCGATAGGGGCCGGTCAAACCATTTCGCAGCCATATACTGTTGCTTACCAAACAGAGTTGCTCCATATCCGCAAGGGCGATAAGGTGCTGGAGATTGGCACCGGTTGTGGCTACCAAACCTGTGTGTTAATGGAACTGGGCGCTAAAGTAGTTACTATTGAGCGGCAGGAAAAATTGTATGAACGTACTATCCAGGTATTGCCTCATATGGGTTATCAACCAACTTTCTTTTTAGGTGATGGATCGATAGGTAGGGCAGAACATGCACCTTATGATAAAATAATTGTAACTGCCGGTGCACCAACCGTGCCCGAAGTTTTACTTAAGCAATTAAATATCGGTGGTATTTTAGTAATTCCGGTAGGCGACGAACAATCGCAAAAAATGGTTACCGTATTAAAAACGGGCGAGCATGATTATGAACGCCATGTGCTGGATACCTTCAGGTTTGTACCGTTGGTTGGCGATAGGGCCTGGTAAAATAAAAGCCTCTGGTGAAAAGGCGGGCAAAATGCTATAACAAATTGCCCGCTCCAGAAATTTTATATCGTTTTGCCCAACTGCTTTAAAATTCCTAATTCGTCAGAACTTCCCCAACGTTCGGTCATCTTGCCATCCGTAAATTTGCTGATTTGCATGCCGCGCACTTTAATAGTTTTGCCGGTAGGGGCTATTCCATTAAATTCTCCTTCTTGTGTGCCCGTAAGTTCGTAAGCGAATGAAACGTTATCTTCATCGGCTACTAAATGTTTCACCTCAATTTCCATGTCTGGAAAAGCCTTACGCATGGTTGTAAAAAAATCAATATAACCTTTTGGGCCGGGTGCCTGCCCCGGTGCCGGATCGTGATCTATGCAACCTTCAGCTACTAAGTCGTTCATCAATTCAAAATTCCCGGTGTTTACAGCTCCGCCAAATTTTTTCTGTGCTGCTATATTTGTTTCTTTACTCATGGTTAGTTTGTTTGCTAACCATTAAGCAAGACTAAAGCCAAAATCCAACTCTCGTTGATTTTAATTACGCTATTTGAGAGTATTGCGGTGTTAAGGCAGATATTTAATGACAGGGCGACTTTGATATTATATATGCTTTTCACAAGCTCGAAAAATTATCTTTTCATCGCTCTATCCATTTCTATCTTGGTATCGCGTTCCTTCAAGGTTTCGCGTTTATCGAAGGTCTTTTTACCCTGGGCAAGGCCTATTTCTAATTTGGCAAAACCTCGGTCGCTAATGAAGATGGCGAGGGGTACGATAGTTAACCCTTTTTCTTCTCCGCGGGTAGATAGTTTTTTAAGTTCTTTTTTGTTGAGTAGCAAAACCCTGTCGCGTTTAGCTTCATGATTGTAAAATGAGCCGAAGGAGTATTCGGAGATATGCAGGTTGCGCACGTAAAGCTGGCTATCTATAAACGTGCAAAAAGCATCATTGATATTCGCCTTACCTTCACGGATCGATTTGATCTCGGTACCCAGCAATTTAATGCCCGCTGTATATTTATCCAGTATAATGTACTCGAAATATGCTTTTTTATTCTTGATATATAGTTTCTGCTCCATCCTGCGCTTTCCTGCTGCAAATATGCAATTATTTTTTTTGGGGTTTAACAACCAGTACCGGCACGTTCACCTTATGGCGTACAGAGTTTACCGTTGTACCGAAGATCAGATCTTTCAACGCCTTATGCCCGTGCGAGCCCATCACCACAAAATCTATCTTGTTTTGGTTAATGATCTCTGCGATAGAAGTTGCAGCCCCGCCATATCCAATTTTTGATTCGGCTTTATAGCCCAGCTTTTTAAGTGCATCCACGTATTTATCTAAATTATCTACATCGCTTTGGGTTTCGTTATCCATTACCTGCCCGCCGTAATAACGGGCACCTGCGGTCTCTACCACGTGTATCAATGTGTAATGCGCTCGCTTACCGCCCTGCATCAGCGCGTGGCGAATACAGTCCTGATCGTTTTTAGAGAAATCTATTGTGACGGCTATGTTATTGTAATGCACCGCTTCCAGGTTGTCTAAGGCAGCAGCAATACCATGCGGTACAAGTACAGGCTGATCGGTGTGTTTGTATAATAGCGGCCTTAAAAAAACATACACTAACAAAGCACCGATGCCCACAGCGATAGGCGTGATCACATAATGTACCAAATTAGCTGCCCCCGCACTTGCAGCCGCCCAGGTATCTATTTCCTGTATAACCAGGCGTACATTTAACCCAACTATTAAAACAGCAAACACCCAGGCCAGTATTTTCAACCAGGTTTTTGTGGCAAATTTCCCCATCCGTTTTTTGTCTGATGTAAAGTGGATAAGCGGTATTACCGCAAAACCCAATTGCAAACTCAACACTACCTGGCTTAAGATTAACAACTTACCCAAACCTTCGTCGCCGGCGTGTAAAATGGTAAAAAAAGCCGGAACGATAGCCAGTATCCTTGTAAGCAACCGGCGTAACCAGGGCGCTATACGCAAGTTTAAGTGGCCTTCCATAATTATCTGCCCAGCCAATGTGCCTGTAACGGTCGAGCTTTGCCCGGCAGCGATAAGCGCAATGGCAAACAGGGCAGGAGCCAGCTTACCAAAAATATTGGTCAGCAGTTTGTGTGCGTCCTGAATTTCGGCAACCTCGTGGTACCCCCGGCCAAAAAAAGCGCTTGCCGCTAAGATCAATATGGCAGCGTTGACGAAGAAGGCTAGGTTGAGCGCTATAGTAGTATCCCAAAAGTTATACCGGATGGCGGTTTTAATACCTTCGTCGGTGCGATCTATTTTGCGGGTTTGCACTAATGATGAGTGCAGATACAAATTATGCGGCATAACTGTTGCACCAATTATGCCGATAGCCAGGTAAAGTGACTGATTATTCAGCTTAGTTGGGATAAACCCTTTGGCAATGTCCAGCACATCGGGTTGTACAATAAACATCTGCGCTAAAAATGCTACGCCCACTATAAATATCAACGAGATAATAAATCCCTCCAGCTTGCGCATACCCTTGTTGAGCAGGAATAACAGCAGAAGCGTATCTAATAAAGTTATCGACACCCCCCAAATCAGTGGTAGCCCGAATAAAAGGTTTAAACCGATAGCCATACCGATGATCTCGGCCAGGTCGCAGGCTATGATGGCTATTTGCGCCAGTATAAAAAGGCAAAAGTTAACAAAGCGCGGGTAAGTATGTTTAGATGCCTGCGCCAGGTCGAGCCCGCGTACAATGCCTAATCTTACAGCCAGGTTTTGCAGCAACAGTGCTATCATGTTTGATAACAGCAGCACCCATATTAAGCGATAGCCAAACTGGCTGCCCGCAGCCAGATCTGTTGCCCAGTTACCGGGGTCCATATAGCCGACGCTAACCAAATAGGCAGGGCCTAAAAATGAAAGTAGTTTACGCCACCCGGTTTTTCCTTCAGTAGTTACAGTGTTGTGTACGTTTCCCAACGAGTGGCTATCGTGCTGCTGTGTCATATGGCTATCAAAAGGTTATTAGCCACGTCGCGGCTGATGTGTATGTCATTATTGTCCATTTTCAGTATTACGGTGTTGTCGTAAGTTATTATCTCTTTCACTAAAATTTTTTTGCCGATGGTTAGTTGCTGTTTTTCCAGATATTGCAAAAACGCACTGGAGTGGTCTCTCACGCCAGAAATAATGCCACCCGAGTTAACAGCAATGGCAGCAATTGGTTTAAGGTCATTCTGTTTAAAATTGCCGTCGCAATCAGGTATCGGGTCGCCATGCGGGTCGCGCGTGGGGAAATCCATAAACTTATCCAGGCGATCAATCAGTTCGTTAGACGAGATATGTTCCATCTCTTCAGCCATATCATGCACTTCATCCCATTTAAAATTCAGCTTTTCTACCAAAAAATATTCCCAAAGCCGGTGTTTACGGATAATGTTAACAGCAACTTTCTCGCCCGCTGCTGTCAAACTTACGCCCTGATAGCGGGTGTAATTGATCAAAAGCTTATCGGCCAGTTTGCGCAGCATATCCGTAACAGACGAGGCCTTTGTTGCCAGTGAAGCTGCAATTTGATTGGTACTTACATTCTCTGCCTGTAATTGCAGTTTGTAAATGGCCTTTAAATAATTCTCTTCGGCTAATGTATGCATTTATGTAACTCTAATATATTTTTTAGACTTGCCTAAAAATACAATTTATTTAACAATATGTTTTGTGGAAAGAGATTTTTATGGAATTTTATTTTGTGTGAAGCAGAATAATATATATTTGCATGTACCATGGCAGCTGAATTAGACAAAATAGACCTCCAAATACTCAAGATCTTACAAGAGAACGGCCGCATAACCAACCTGCAGCTTTCTAACGAGATAGGCTTATCGCCTGCACCTACGTTAGAGCGTGTGCGCAAATTGGAAAATGCGCACTATATAAAGAGTTACCATGCTTTGGTGGATGAAGAGAAGCTGGGGCTGGGTATTAAAACCTTTATTCAGATCTCTTTAGATTTTCATCAGAAAAATACTATCCAAACCTTTTTGGATGAGATCCAAAGCATCAAAGAGGTAACAGAGTGCCACCACGTTACGGGCCAGTGCGACTTTCTGCTGAAGGTTTATGTGCGCGACATCAAGTCATACGAGCAACTCATTATGGAAAAGATAAGCCGTATTACGGTGGTTAAAACCTTCCAAACCATGATGATCATGAGCACCAGCAAAAAGGAACCTATTATTCCGTTGGAATATTAACAATATTGAATGACTGTATTAGTGATTTAGTGAATAAGTAAAAATCTGTAAATCACTAATTCAATAATTAAATCTGCCAGTCAATCGGATTCTTGCCCATTTTCTCTAAAAAATCATTTGTTTTAGAAAACGGTTTTGACCCGAAAAACCCGCCATGGCTTACTGCTAACGGCGATGGATGGGTAGATTTAATGACTAGGTGGTTGTTATCAGGATTGATCAATACACTTTTGGATTGTGCATAAGCCCCCCAAAGAATAAACACCAAACCCGTTTTTTCATCAGCCAATTTTTTGATAGCGGCATCCGTAAATTTTTCCCAGCCTTTTTTTTGATGAGAGCCTGCTGTAGCAGCTCGTACGGTTAGGGTAGCGTTTAATAATAGTACGCCTTGTTCGGCCCACTTGGTCAGGTCGCCGGTTTGGGGTGTTTTAAAGCTGGGCATATCTGTGGTAAGCTCCTTGTAAATATTTTTTAACGATGGTGGCGGTGTGATTCCCTCCCGTACAGAGAATGATAAGCCGTGAGCCTGATTTGGCCCGTGATAGGGATCCTGGCCAATGATCACCACCTTAACATTATCAAACGGAGTAATATTGAAGGCATTGAAGATCTCTTTATTTTTTGGATAGGTAACATGTCCCGCTTCCTTCTCCTGAACTAAGAATTGCTTCAGGCTGAACATGTAGGGTTTAGTTAATTCTTCGCCTAATATAGCGTTCCATCCGGGTTCTAATTCTCCTGCCATAAATATTGATACTGATGTTTTATTTAGGTTACAAATAACGATATTTGCGCATTGTTTTTACACTACTACAAATTATGTCAAATATAGTTAGGTTAATTATTGCTTGTGTTATAATGGGAGGGTCAATAGCCCTTTGCGTATTTGGTTTTTGGGGATGGGGAGTTCCCTTGTTCCTGATCGGCGGTTTGGTGCTGGTTACCTTCTTTTTTAATGAGAACATGCTGGTAGCCCAATTTTACCTGCGTAAAGAAAACTCTGAACAAGCAGAAGCCTGGTTAAACAAGATAACCGATTATGAAAAGCAATTACATAAGAACCAGTGGGGCTATTATAACCTGCTAATCGGTTTGATAGAATCGCGCAAGGCACCGTTGAAATCCGAAAAATACTTTAAGAAGGCCCTTCAATTGGGTTTAAATATGGGCCATAATCTTGCGTTGGCCAAGTTAAGCCTGGCAGGTATTTCTATGGCAAAGCGCAATAAGCGCGAAGCAGAAATGTACCTCAAAGAAGCGGCGAAAGATGATAAGAATAAGTTGCTTGCCGATCAGATCAAGATGATGAAGGGACAGATGGCACAAATGGATAAGCAACAGGTAGTGCGTGGCGGTTTCCGCCAACAGAAATTCTAAGAAGAAAGAAAACGACTATTTCTCGTCGAGGTTACTGTAATAGTCTGGTTCAGACGAGTGCCCTTGCTGTGGCTCGTAGTTCCGGTTAGGGATTTCTACATCAATACAATCTTCCAGATCGTCATGCTCCTGGGGTTGGTTTTGCGCCTTTGCAGGTTCAGACACTTCAACGATCTTTAGCAGGCTGCGGATAAACGACAGGTTAAAATTGCTCCTGTTTAGTTTGATCAGGTATTCGTTTTCGGTAATTTCTAATATCGAATTTGTCATTACATTTCATTTATAGGTGTCCGATTATAAAAATAAACCATCTATATTAATTGAAAGTTTTTTTCCCTTTACGTTTTTGTTAACAAACGAGGTTTTTAACCAAGGAGGACAAATGTATTTCAAAATAGATTTTAACCACAGAGAGCACACAATAACAACACAAAGAACTCAAACGCTTGGTGATTTTTGCGGTTATTAATTAGCCAATCTTTGTATCTTTTGTGGTTAAATCAACCAACACTTATTAAAGCAAAAAGAGACGCGAATTACCGCGTCTCTAATTAAAATATTAATTAATCCGAATTGATTAGTGGTTATCAAACCACGCCATCACGGTTTCTTTCACGGGCATGGTAATTTCCAGTTTTAGCTTTTTACGCATCCCGCCCAGGTCATTAAATACTTTATTCGGGTTGCCGGCCTTTAGTTCTTCAACAGAATTGAAGCCCATTTTATTTAACACAGGCACCCATTCGGCAGGTACACCAATGTTGATGAAATCTTCGGCACTTGGCGCTTTAACTTTCCGTTCAGGGCGCATCTGCGGGAAGAATAATACTTCCTGTATAGTGCTTTGGTTGGTCATCAGCATCACCAAACGGTCGATACCTATCCCGAGGCCTGATGTAGGCGGCATACCGTATTCCAGCGCACGTAAAAAGTCGTCGTCCATGGCCATAGCCTCATCATCGCCACGGCCTGCTAATATCAGTTGCTCTTCTAAACGCTCGCGTTGATCGATAGGGTCGTTCAACTCCGAGTAAGCATTGGCTATTTCCTTACCGTTTACAAACAACTCAAAACGCTCCACCAAGCCCTCTTTTGTGCGGTGCTTTTTAGCAAGCGGTGTCATCTCGATGGGATAATCGGTAATATAAGTCGGCTGGATCAGGTTGTGCTCAACTTTAGCGCTAAAGATCTCGTCTATCAGTTTGCCTTTACCCATAGTCGCATCTAACTCGATACCCAGATCGGTACAAACCTGGCGCAGGCCTGCTTCGTCCTTGGCAGAAACATCTATGCCGGTATATTTCAGGATAGAATCATACATCGACAGCTTTTCATACGGGCCTGCAAAATTGATCTCGTTTTGGCCAACCTGCACAACAGGCACGCCGTGAACAGCTTTGGCAACAGTTTCCAAACACTGCTCAACCATGCCCATCATCCAGATATAGTCTTTGTAAGCTACATAGATCTCCATTGCGGTAAACTCCGGGTTGTGCGTGCGGTCCATGCCCTCGTTACGGAACATTTTACCAAACTCATACACCCCGTCAAAACCGGCAACGATCAATCGTTTCAGATAAAGCTCATTTGCAATACGTAGAAACAAGCCCATATCCAGCGTGTTATGATGCGTAGCAAAAGGGCGTGCAGCTGCACCACCATGCACAGGTTGAAGTATAGGGGTTTCAACCTCCATCCAACCTTGCGCGTTAAAGTAATTGCGCATGCTGCTGATCACTTTAGAGCGGGCGATAAAAATATTTTTATAAGTCGGATTAACGGTTAAATCAACATAGCGCTGGCGGTAACGCATTTCCGGATCGGTAAAGCCATCATGTATGGTGCCGTCTTCTTCGCGTTTAACAACAGGCAACGGTTTTAATGATTTTGCGAGGATGTCCAGTTGCTGCACGTGTACCGATACCTCGCCGGTTTGGGTAATGAACCCGTAGCCTTTAATGCCTACGTAATCCCCAATATCCAGCAGTTTTTTAAATACGGTATTGTAAAGGGTTTTATCATCATCAGGGCTAATATCGTCACGCTTTATGTAAACCTGTACGCGGCCGGTACTATCCTGAATTTCGGCAAAAGAGGCGCTGCCCATAATCCGGCGCGACATGATACGGCCTGCTATAGTTACCTGTTTATAATTATCAGGATTTGTTTCAAAGTTTTTATTGATATCATCGGCCCATGCATTTACGGCATAAGCTTCGGCAGGGTAAGGGTTAATGCCTAAGTCGCGAAGTTTTTGTAACGAATCACGTCTGAAAATTTCCTGTTCGGATAGTGCAATACTCATATTGTAAAAGGTACTTTATTAAGGGTGCAAAAATAAGATTTTTAACTCAGATATGCGGGATTTGATGTGAGAATTGATATTTATAGCGAATCGCTTTGTCAAGCAATGCCGCGAATAAGTTAGAATATCTTAGCGTCTTTGCGCCTTTGCGAGATAATTTATTGTCGATGCAAATATTGACAGAATTGAAAAAGTCTTAGCGTCTTCGCGCCTCTGCGAGATAATTTATTACAAAGTATATCTCGTAAGGATCGCAATAGAACGCAGTTTAATATCTTTACCCCATGAACATTAAAGTAATTGCGTTTGATGCCGATGATACCCTTTGGGTTAACGAGCCCTACTTCAGGCAAACGGAAGAACAATTTTGCAACCTGCTGGCAAGCTACGCCGCGCAACATGAACTGGAACGCGAGCTGCTAAAGATAGAAATAGATAACCTGGTGCTTTATGGCTATGGCATAAAGGGCTTCATCCTTTCCATGATAGAAGCTGCCATGAAGATCACCCAAAAAACCTTGAGCATTGAGGTTATACAGCATATCATGGAGCTGGGTAAACAGATGCTAAACCAACCCATCGAATTGCTTGATGGGGTAGAAGAGGTATTGGAAGCCCTTAAAGGCAAATACCGTTTAGTAGTGGCTACCAAAGGCGACCTGCTTGACCAGGAACGCAAGCTCAAAAAATCGGGCCTGAACCATTATTTTCATCATATCGAGATCATGAGCGAGAAGGATGATGCCAATTACCTGAAGCTGATCAAACATCTCGACATCCAGCCCGGAGAACTAATGATGATCGGGAACTCCCTCAAGAGCGACGTAATGCCGGTGCTGAACATAGGCGGCCACGCGGTACACGTACCCTACCATATCACCTGGGCGCACGAACAGATAGAACATAGTGTTGATAACGAACGCTTTAAAAGCGTTGAGCGGATAAAAGAAATATTGGATTTTTTGTAATATGAGGACTAAAATTGAACTGGATACTTGGGTACGTAAAGAGCACTTTCAATTCTTTAACCGATTTGAAGAGCCCTATTTTAGTGCAGTAGTCAACGTTGATTGTACAAAAGCTTACCCTACAGCAAAAGAACAGGGAATCTCCTTTTTTTTGTATTACCTGCATTGCTGTATTACCGCTATAAATCAAATTGAGGCCTTTAGATATCGCGCTATAGGTGATGAGGTTTTTATTTATGATGATGTGGATGTTTCGGCCACCATTATGCGGCCTAACGGCACATTCGGGTTCTCGTTTATTAAATATCATCCCGCACTTACCGATTTTATAAAAGGGGCCAAAAAAGAAATTGAACGCGTACAAGCCGAAACAGGTTTGCCCATGATGGCTTTCGATGAAAATATTATCCATGCATCAGCATTGCCCTGGGTCAATTTTACAGCGCTAACCCACGCCCGCAGTTTTACCTATCGCGATAGCATCCCCAAGATCTCTTTCGGTAAAGTGACCGAGCAAGATGGTGTAAGGAGTATGCCGGTTTCCATTACCGTGCATCATGGGTTGATGGACGGTATGCAGGTAGGGCAGTTTATTGATCTGTTTCAACAATTACTCAACCAATAGTTGTAAGAAAACGTCTTTTGGTATAAGCCGTAATTATATCATATATTTATAGTTCCGCGCTTATAAACCAATATGTTACCTAAAAAATTTATCCCCTTAGTTTTACTGTTGCTGTGCATGCTTTCCTGTAAAAAGCAACCGTTTGTGCCAAATTCGGCTAATGCTTTGCCCGGCTTATGGCAAAAGCTGGGCAACTTTACCGGCGCAGGCCGCGTAAGGGCTTACGGTTTTACTATTGGCAAAAAAGGATATATTTTAGGCGGTAACGCGGGTGCCGGCTTTAATTTGCAATTACTTAACGATCTTTGGGAGTACGATCCTGCTACCGATAAGTGGACCCGCAAGGCCGATTACCCCGGCCAGGCTGCGGAATATGTGCGCGGCTTTACCATAGGCAACAAAGCTTACCTGGGCACCGGCTTTGGCCAGCGGCTATCTATACCAGGCAACACCCTGCCGCAAAACAACGATTTCTGGGAATACGACCCTGCTTTAGATAAGTGGACCCGCAAGGCAAATTTTGCAGGCATCCCCCGCGAAAATGTTATCGCCTTTGAAATAAACGGGGTTGGTTATATGGGCTTAGGTACCGACGATACTTACACGCAGGCTTATAAAGATTTTTACAGGTACGATGCTGTTGCGGATAAATGGGCACGCGCAGCAGATTACCCCGGCACGGGCAGTTTTGGGGTGGCCGCCTTTGCCAGCAACGGTAAAGGATACGCCGGACTGGGTGGTACGCTGCCCAGCACCATTGAAAAGGACTTTTGGCAATACGATCCAACTGCCGACAGGTGGAACAAGAAGGCCAGTTTTATAGCCAAGGGCCGCGTTTTTAGCGGGCAATTTGCCATTAGTACCGATGGGTACATTGGTTTTGGTACAACAATGACCGATAACTTGGATGATTGGTATAAATATGATACACTGAAGGATAGCTGGATAAAGATCACCAACTTCCCTGCTGAGGCGCGTTACGATTTGGTTGCCTTTTCGATAGATGGCATTGGCTATGTAGGCACCGGCAACCCCGGCCAGCTGGATGATTTCTGGAAGTACACACCGACGAAGAAGTGATAATAGTAGTGGTGCGGTAATTACGCCAACCTGGCTAATATCAAATTTGTCATTCTGAGCGATAGCGAAGAATCTCCCGGTTGTGCATCTGCGATTAGATGCTTCACTTCGTTCAGCATGACAATTTAGTTAAAATTTAATCCGCGTCCGCTTCCTGCAAATACATCTCATCTATTTCATGAGCGTATTTTTTTTCTATCACTTTGCGTTTGGCTTTTAGGGTAGGGGTTATCTCACCGTCTTCCATGCTGAATGGTAAACGTTTGATCTTAAAGTTTTTAATCCGCTCGAATTTCGCCAGCTCGTTAGATAGTTTCCGCACGTCCTGGTTCAGCCAGTCGTTGATCTCTTTGTCGTCGATAAATACTTCGGGGTTTTCAAAGAAGTCATTACCCAGGTTAAACGTCTCCTGTAACAGCTCCCGGCCGGGTACAAGTATAGCGGTAATATATTCGCGTTTATCACCAATTAAAAAGATCTGCTCAATTTTCGGGCTTTTCAGGTAAGTGTTTTCCACCGGGGTAGGGTAAACGTTTTTACCATAGGCATTCACCAGCATGTTTTTCAGTCTGTCGGTAATTTGCAAGTTGCCAATATAAAACCTGCCAATATCCCCCGTATGGAACCAGCCCTCGCTGTCAATCACCGCGGCGGTTTCTTCCGGCTTGCGCCAATAGCCTTTCATCACGCAATGCCCGCGGACAATGATCTCGCCTTCTTCAGACGTAAATTTCGGGTCGAAGGTATCATAGGTTTGTTTAGTATAGATTTTTTTGGTGTCCACATTTTGGATGCCCACTTCGATACCCGGGATAATACGGCCAACCGTACCAATGATAATTCGGTGGTCTTCAGTCACCGCCATTACCGGCGAGGTTTCCGTGAGGCCGAAACCCTCCAAAACCATCACCCCAATATTGCCGAAAAACTCACCAATGTTTTTGGGTAATGCACCACCGCCAGATACCAGCAGCTTTAAACGCCCGCCTGTTTTTTCCTGAATTTTGCTGAATACCAGTTTAGAGGCCAGCGTATGTTGAGCTGCTAATATCAACCCAGGTTTTTTGCCTGCTTCTGTCGCCAGGCGTAGCTGCTCGCCTGTTTTAAGCGCCCAGGTAAAGATCTTGGTCTTCATTCCGCCGGCTGCCAGGCCGTTCTTCATCGCCTTATCGTGAATGCGCTCCAATAACCTTGGTACACAGCACATCACAGTAGGTTTAACCTCCATCATGTTTTTGGCCAGCAGCTCCAGGCTTTGTGCAAAGGCTATGGTACAGCCTTTATTCATGCAGATATAATAAGTGGCGGTGCGCTCAAATACGTGCGATAGCGGCAAGAAGGACAGGAACAGGTCACTGCTTTCGATAATAGGGATCTGGGTTAAACTCCAGCGCACATTTTGGGTCAGGTTGCTGTGAGTAAGCATTACGCCTTTAGGCGTGCCCGTGGTGCCGGATGTGTAGATCAAACAGGAAAGATCTGACGGAAGGATAGCCTCGCGCGCTGCAGCTATCGCACCGGCATATTTTTCAACCAGCTTGCGGCCTTCAATAATCACATTTTCAAAACTGATCACGCCTGCATTAAGCGTCAGCTTATCACTGTATTTTTCATACTCATCACAAGCCGGTATTAAGCGGATGAGCGATTGGCAGTTGTTAGCGATCTTTAATACCTTACGGAATAGGAAAGGGTTACCCACCAAAATGGTCTTCGCTTCAGAATCGTTCAGGATATATTCTATTTCGGCCTCTGAAAGGGTAGGGTAGATGGAAGTATTCACCGCACCTATTTGCTGCAGGGCCTGGTCATAATAAATGTAGTCGGGGCCATTCTCGATGATCAGCGCCAGTCGGTCGCCTTTTTGGATGCCGATCTCCAGGAACCAGGCCGAGATAGCGTCGATCTTTTCTAAAGCTTCCGCGTAAGAGATATCAACCCAGGCATCTTTTACTTTATGTTTAAGAAAAGTGTGCGTATCCGGATGAATATTGGCAACGATATTACGGATCAGGCCCGGTATGGTTGATTGCTCAGCAACAATGTTCATTAAGTTTATATCAGGTTATAATTAAACAAAGCTAATTTATTTCCAGAATAAAACCAGAAGGTATTTTTATGGAAGTATCCGCTGATTTAAACAACCCACAAGGTGAGTATCGCAAATTTATTATCTTACCGGCTGAAAAACTGCACATGAAATTTATTTTGACTGCGTTACTCTCTGTAAGCTTATTGAATACCGATATATCTGCCCAAAATAAACCTGCCGTTATTCAGGTAGACCTGAGTAAGCCGCAAGGGCCGATGAAGCCGATATGGGCATGGTTTGGATATGATGAACCTAATTACACTTACATGAAAGACGGTCGCAAACTCCTTACAGAAATTGCGGCGTTAAGCCCCGTGCCTGTTTTTGTTCGGACACATAATTTACTTACATCCGGTGACGGCACCGCTGCGTTGAAATGGGGATCGACTAATATATATACTGAAGATAGCAAAGGCAACCCGGTGTACAATTATCGCATATTAGATAGTATTTTTGATACTTACGTTAAACGCGGAATGAAACCTCTTGCCCAAATTGGTTTTATGCCCGAAGCTCTATCCACCCATCCACAGCCTTATCGGCATACATGGAAACCGGGACAGGATTACGGTAAGATACTAACCGGATGGGCTTATCCGCCTAAAGACTACAATAAGTGGCGCAGGCTGATATATGAATGGGTAAAACATTGTGTTGCCCGCTATGGCAAAAAAGAAGTTGAAAGCTGGTATTGGGAAGTTTGGAACGAACCCAACGGCGCTTATTGGAAAGGCACGCCTGCACAGTTTTATAAGCTTTATGATTATGCAGCAGATGGTGTAAAAAGCGCATTGCCAACTGCCAAAATAGGCGGGCCGGACGTAACCGGCGGTGCAAAGGACTGGCTAAAAGGTTTTATCAACCATTGCCTGAATGACACCAATTATGTAACGGGTAAGATAGGGGCGCCGCTGGATGTGTTGCTATTTCATGCTAAAGGTGCGCCAAGGGTTGTACAAGACACCGTTGTGATGAGCATCAGGCAGCAACTTAGGGATATCGACGGGCATTTTAAAACGATCAGTGCTTTTAATAAATTGAAGGATATTCCGATGATAATAGGCGAATCTGATCCGGAAGGCTGTGCTGCCTGCGGAATGGCCACCAATCCCGAAAACGCTTACCGCAACGGTACCATGTATTCCAGTTACACGGCTGCCTCCTTTGCCCGGGTTTATGAGTTGATGGATGCCTACAAAGCCAATTTGATCGGCGCGGTAAGCTGGTCGTTTGAGTTTGAAAACCAGCCCTGGTTTGCCGGTTTCAGAGACTTGGCTACAAACGGTGTAGATAAACCTGTACTAAATGTTTTTAGGATGCTGGGGATGATGAAAGGTAACCGGGTACTTGTCAAAAGTAACAGGATGTACCCGCTTAAAACCATATTAGATTCCAGCATACGCGGGCCGCTCAGTGATATTGGAGCTATTGCTGCTACAAATAAAAGTACAGTTACTGTCTTGGTGTGGAATTATGCAGATAAGGACAAGCAATCGGTTGCGGAGCCGGTAAGTATCAACATTGAAGGGTGGACTACTGGCATCAAAAAAGTAAACGTTACTGAATACCGTATCGATAATACTTATAGCAACGCTTATACCGTGTGGAAAAATATGGGTTCGCCACAGCGGCCAACGGCTGAACAAGTTAATATGCTTGAGCAGGCCGGGATGTTGAAAAAATTAAATCCGGGTAAAAATTTAGTTTTGAATAACAATCGTTTAGAGCTCAACATCGGATTGCCCAGGCAAGGCGTTTCTTTATTATACATCGCTGTTAAATAGCAAAAAATAGTTGGCTCGGGATTATGTTGACTTAGCTTTCCGCTTATTCTCAAAATTAGCGATCATTTTATTTAACAGTAAAATTTGTTCTCCATTTATTAATCCTTCCTGTTGATAGGGAACGATGGTATCGATTACAAAATCGCAATCAATGTCATGCTTTATTTTACCGGCTTTTAATATTTTCGCCATCTTATTTTCCCGGATGTAAGGCAAATGGTTTTTTCTAATCTCCACCCAGAAATTGTCAACTGCGCTACCTGAACTTTCCTGAAAATAAGTTAGTACGTCATTCAATATATATTGAAAACTGCGCATGTTTTTGAATTGTGGTTCTGGATTTAAAGCATTGTTTTTAAATCTCGTGTAAGCGTTTACTACTTGTTCGAGAACATTCTTGTCCCACCCTTTAGGCGGGAATAGATTGAATGAATTAACTGCGATATCTATAGCCTGAGCGAGAAATTTAGATTGCTCATCGTATTTTGATTTGATCGGCATTCAATAAATGTAGCGTTTAAATAATTTACTACAAAAAAAGGCCCCGTAAAAAACGAAGCCTTAGTAATATAATAAATAGCTTATATACTACACAGAAAAACTTTCTCCGCAACCGCAGGTGCGGGTAGCATTAGGGTTATGGAAATTAAATCCCTTGCCATTTAAACCATCACTAAAATCAAGTTCGGTACCGGCTAAATAAAGAAATGATTTCATATCCAGGGCAAAACGCACACCCCGATCTTCAAAGAACTGATCGCCTTTTTTTTCCTCGTTATCAAAATCAAGGTTGTATGACAACCCCGAACAGCCGCCGCCTTGTACAGACACCCGCAGAAAGTAGGAGGCATCTAAGCCGCTTCCGTTCATCAGATCATCTATTTTAGCTTTAGCTTTATCTGTTACAGTTACCATAATATTTAGATTCAAGTTATTGAAATCAAGATTCAAGAAAAAAAATTCGTCTTGATTCTTGTCTCTTAGTTCTTAACTCCGTTTATTAGTGATGAGATTTTTCCAAAGCGATAGGCTCCATTCCATTTTTTACACGGAAATCATTGATAGCTGCCTTGATAGCATCTTCTGCCAAAACCGAGCAGTGGATCTTTACCGGCGGAAGGGCAAGCTCTTCAACGATATCCATATTGTCGATTTTCATTGCATCGTCAACGCTTTTACCCTTTAACCACTCTGTAGCTAAAGATGATGAAGCGATTGCCGAACCGCAACCAAAGGTTTTAAATTTAGCATCGGTTATGATGTTATTGTCATCCACCTGGATCTGCAGGCGCATAACGTCGCCACACTCTGGTGCACCTACAAGGCCGGTACCAACTTTGTGGCTGCTTTTGTCTAACGTGCCCACATTGCGGGGGTTAGTGTAGTGGTCCATTACTTTATCTGAATAAGCCATAGCTTTTTTTATTTTGAATTAGTGAGTTAGTAAATTATTGATTTAACCCTATTTGTTTTTATTAAGCATCAGCGCATAAGCGCATCTGCATATTTGAACATCAAATTAGTGTTCTGCCCACTCAATCGAGTCAAGGTCGATGCCTTCTTTAAACATTTCCCAAAGCGGTGACATGTTGCGCAGGTTAGTAACCGCTGTTTTGGTTACTTCAATAGCGTACTCAACTTCTTCTTCGGTAGTAAAGCGGCCTAAACCGAAACGGATAGACGAGTGTGCCAGATCATCAGATAATCCTAAGCTTTTTAACACGTAAGATGGCTCTAATGAAGCTGATGTACAGGCCGAACCTGATGACACTGCCAGATCTTTCATGGCCATCATCAAACCTTCACCCTCCACATATTTAAATGATATATTGGCAACATGAGGTAAGCGGTGCTGCACGTTTCCGTTCACATAGCTTTCCTCTAATTGCAATAATGACTGTTCTAATTTATCACGCAGGCCTGATAAACGTGCTGCTTCGCTGGCCATTTCTGCACCGGCAATTTCACAAGCCTTACCTAAACCAACAATACCCGGAACGTTTAAAGTACCAGAACGCATACCGCGCTCGTGGCCGCCACCGTCCATTTGTGCGGTAACTTTAACACGCGGGCCTTTACGGCGTACATACAACGCACCAACACCTTTAGGACCGTACATTTTATGTGCAGTTAGGGCTAACAGGTCAATACCATCGGCAATTACGTCAACAGGTATTTTACCAACCGCTTGTGTGCCGTCAGTCATGAATAAAGCACCATGTTTGTGTGCAATTGCTGCAATTTCTTTAACCGGCTGTATTACACCTATTTCATTGTTACCATACATTATCGATACCAGAATAGTCTCGGGCGTCATTGCTGCTTCGAGCACTTCCAAATCAACCAAACCGTCTTCTTTAACAGCGAGGTAAGTGACCTTACCTCCCATTTTTTCGACGTGTTTGCAAGCGTCCAGCACTGCTTTATGTTCGGTAACGGCAGTAATAATGTGGTTACCCTTTTCTTTGTACATTTCAAATACACCCTTGATAGCCAAGTTGTCAGACTCGGTAGCGCCAGATGTAAAGATGATCTCTTTTTCGCTTGCACCTATCAGTTTTGCCACCTGTTCACGGGCATAATCAACGCCTTCTTCTGCTACCCAACCAAAAGGGTGGTTGCGGCTTGCCGCGTTACCAAACTTTTCGTTAAAGTAAGGCAGCATAGTTTCCAGCACCCGTGGATCCATGGGTGTAGTTGCGTTGTTATCTAAATAAATTGGGATATTCATGTAATAAAAATTAGCAGTACAAATGTACGCAAACTTTTACTTTTATAACCGTAAGTGCCTATATATTGCATATACCTGCCATTTATTTACAATATTTGGACATGAACAAGATAGAGCATATCGGTGTAGCGGTTAACAGTGTTAAGTTAGTGGGGGATATCTACCAAAAACTGCTTAATACCCCTGTTTATAAAACAGAGGAAGTTGCGACTGAGGGTGTACTGACCGCTTTTTTGCAAAGTGGCCCCAACAAAATCGAATTGCTTGAGGCTACAAATCATGATAGCCCTATCGCCAAATTTTTAGCGAAAAAAGGTGAAGGTATCCATCATATTGCTTTTGAGGTAACGGATATTGTAGCCGAAATAAAGCGTTTAAAAGCCGAAGGGTTTGTATTATTAAACGAAACCCCAAAAATCGGTGCCGATAATAAACTGGTTTGTTTTGTGCACCCCAAAAGCGCAAGCGGGGTTTTAATAGAATTATGCCAGGAAATAATTTGATATAAAAGGAGCTGAATAACAACATTTGGCAATGGCCACCGTATAATAGTTGTTTTAGTAAAAGCTTGATTCATAGGAATTCTTCCTGCCTTTCGGTTCAAAATAGATTTTTGCAGGCTTGTTTAAGTTTATAAAATGAAAATTAAAAATTACGTAGCTCGCTTCGCGACAGCTTTATTGGTGCTATCCTCATTTACAATGTGCGCTAAAAAGCCCGTAATTGTCGAAACGCCTGTAACAACCAAACCAACAACAACTACCACCACAAAGGATACTACCCCCGTTATAGCGGCAAAGCCACCTGTAGCTGTTGACCCTACGGCTAATTGCTCTTACACTGTAAAAACTTCGGAGTGGTTTGTTGATGGTACCAATTTGGCACCCGGTTCAGTTATATGTATACCTGCTGGGGTGCGCGGCGCGTTGCTGCTCAAAAATCTGAAAGGTACCGCGGCCAGTCCTATAATAGTAATTAACAAAGGCGGTAAGGTAACTTTCTCGGCAACTTTATCTGCAGGCTACACTTTTAAAACGCAAAATAGCAGGTACTTTAAAATATTGGGCAATGGCAGTTCGTCTGTTAAATACGGGTTTGATATCAACGGTGGCAATATTGGAATGACGATGGATGACCTGAGTTCGGATTTTGAGATCGCGAACGTAGAGGTGCGTAATAGTGGCTTTGCCGGTATTATGGCCAAAACCGATCCAAGTTGTGATATTAACACCCAACGCGGTCATTTTACCATGGCCAACGTTAGCCTGCATGATAATTACGTACATAAAACCGGCGGTGAAGGCTTTTATATAGGTAATTCGTTTTACGCTGATGGTATGTCACTTGCATGTGGTAAAGTTTTACCGCATGACGTGGTGAATGTAAAGGTTTATAATAACATTACAGACTCTACCGGGTGCGAGGGTATCCAGGTGGGCGGGGCGATAATAGGTGCCGAGATCTATAATAATACCGTTAAACTACCGGGGATAAAGCCTTTTGCTGCCGGGCAGGATAACGGCATACAGTTAGGAGAAGGTACCGGAGGTAAATGCTATAACAATCTGATCAAGAATGCGCCCGGTAACGGCATCATTGTTTTAGGGCTGGGCGATAATTTGGTGTATAATAACTATATCATAAATTCGGGTGCCTACGGTATTTTTGCCGATTCCAGGTACACGCCTGGGCCTAACTTTCAGTTTATCAATAATACCATCATCAACCCTGCACTTGACGGTATCAAGCTCAACTCAGAGTCGATCCCGATGAATACTGTAATTAACAATGTCATGATCATTCCCGGATCAGGCGTTACCATCAACCGGAAAAGTTCTGCAGTAAAGCTTACCGCACTAAATAACTATCAGGGTAAGGAAGTGAGCGTTTTGCAGTTTGTGAACTATGGTGGTGATAATTTTCATTTATTAGCAACATCGCCATTGATCAACTCAGGGGCTAATGTGTTAACCTATGGCGTTATTACCGATTTTTATGGCAAAATACGCCCGTCGGGCCTGGCTTACGATGTGGGTGCAACGGAGTATTAGAATTGCATAGTGCTTAACCAAGCATCGTCCAAATCCAATCTCTCCACAGCCTGTTAAAAACTTTTTATTTTACACTTTTAACTTCTAACTTTTTATATTACATTTGCACCTCTTTTATAAGAAGTATACAATAATGAAAAAAGATCTGCATCCATCAAATTATAGGTTAGTTGTTTTCAAAGACATGTCAAACGACTATTCTTTTATGACCAAATCATGTATCGATAGCCGCGAAACCGTAAAATGGGAAGATGGCAACGAATATCCATTGATTAAATTAGAAATCTCACACACTTCACACCCGTTCTATACAGGTAAAATGAAGTTAGTTGATACAGCCGGACGTATAGACAAGTTCCGTACCCGTTACAACAAAAAATAAGTGTTTTTTCAATAAAATATTTACAAGTCCCCCGTTAACCGGGGGACTTTTTTTATTTTTGATACATGGGAATTATCCTTTTCGACGATACTACACGCGATACCCTTCTGCCTTTAACCTATACCCGCCCGGTAGCCGATCTGAGGATAGGGATACTCACCATTGCCGAAAAATGGGTGAAATATCTGGGCGGCGATCACTCTTTCAGTACAGCTGATTATCTACAGGCAAAATTCCCTATGCAAATTCAGAATGATAACATTTTCATCAACGGCTGTGTATGCCCGGATGAAGAGTTAACCGCAGCTATCAGGAATTTAGATAATGGCCAGGCATTAAGGTGGGGCGACAAATTAATCGCGGTAAAGCTTAAGGATATCTACGCCGATAATTTTGACTTCTTTGGTAATTACGCTAATGAGGTAAAGTACGCAGGCGAGCCCATCACAATTACTCACCCTGAAGACATCTTCCGCAAAAATGATATCGAGCTCCGTAAGGACTTTAAACTGTTGACTAACGGCCGTAAAAGTGCTCAAATAAGTAGTACCAATACCATTATAGGTGATGGTTTTTTTGCAGAAGAAGGGGCAAAGGCAGAGTGCTGTACGTTTAGCACGGTTAACGGCCCTATTTATTTAGCAGCTGATACCGAGGTTTGGGAAGGTACCAACATCCGCGGGCCATTTGCGTTATGCGGGCATTCGCAGATAAAAATGGGCACCAAAATCTATGGCGCTACCACCGTTGGCCCTTATTGCCGGATAGGCGGCGAGGTAAATAATGCGGTGATCTGGGGCTATTCAAATAAAGGGCATGAAGGCTATTTGGGCAACTCCGTATTAGGCGAGTGGTGCAATTTGGGTGCCGATACCAATAATTCCAATTTAAAGAACAATTACTCGGCAGTGAAACTGTGGGATTGCACAACGCAAAGCATGCGTTCCACAGGCTTGCAATTTTGCGGTCTGATCATGGCAGATCACGCCAAAAGCGGCATCAATACTATGTTTAATACAGGCACCGTTGTAGGTGTAAACGCTAATGTCTTCGGCGGCGGTTATCCTCCCAACTTTATCCCCGATTTTTCATGGGGGGGGGCTGATGGGTTTGAAGAATATGCCTTTGATAAAATGATGGAAACCACGCAGCGTGTTTTTGACCGCCGTGACCACCGTGACTTTAATGATCCGGAAAAAGACATCCTGACTAAAGTTTATGAATTAACAAGGCCTTATAGGTTAAATTGCAAATAATTGATTACGAGGTAATGCTCGTAATCGGTGTAATCATAAAATCGTTAAAATCTATAAAAAAATAATAATGAGAAAAAAAATTGTAGCGGGAAACTGGAAAATGAACCTGGATTATCAGGAAGGTTTAACCTTGTTTTCTGAAGTGATCAACATGGTAAAGGACGAGGCTACCGGCAGCCAGCAGGTGGTAGTATGCAGCCCGTTTATTCACTTGCACAGTTTAGCGCAATTAGTTAAAGGCTATACCAATGTTGCAGTTGGTGCGCAAAACGCCCATCAGGCAGAAAGCGGTGCCTACACCGGCGAGATCTCTGCTAAACAAATTAAATCAGTAGGTGCGGAGTATGTGATCCTGGGTCACTCGGAGCGCCGTCAGTATTTTGGCGAAAGCAATGAGTTATTAGCTAAAAAGACTGATACCGCTTTGGCTAATGGTTTATTACCGATATTTTGTATTGGCGAAACCTTACAGCAACGCGAAGCTAACGAGCATTTCGATATCATTAAAAGCCAGTTAGCGGAAGGCGTATTCCATTTAGATGCGGATGCATTTGGCAAAATAGTGTTGGCATACGAGCCGGTTTGGGCGATAGGTACGGGTGTTACCGCAACCTCCGACCAGGCGCAGGAGATCCACGCGTTTATCCGCCAGGAATTAGCTGCAAAGTACAGCCAGCAGGTTGCTGATGATACTACCATCCTTTACGGCGGCAGCTGTAATCCTAAGAACGCAGCCGAGCTATTTGCCTGTGCAGATATCGATGGCGGCCTTATCGGAGGTGCTTCCCTAAAATCCCGCGACTTTACAGATATCGTTAAAGCATTTAATTAATTTTAGGGATTAGAGAATAGTGATTGGAGATCAGTTAACGCTGATCTCCAATTTGCATTTTTTATTTTCTCAAATCTCGAACCCCTAATTTCTAACAAATGAACTACTACGAATTGCTCTTCACTACCATTACCACCGAAGATTACCAGCAGGATCTGTTGATAAACACTTTGGGCGATATTGGTTTTGACACTTTTGAAGAGGTTGATCTGGGTTTTAAGGCCTATATCCCGGTTGAAGATTTTGACCAGGCCAGGCTGGATGAAGCTTTAGAGGCTTACCGCGAAATGTTCACGTTCAGTTACGACATTACACTTATCCCGCAAAAAAACTGGAACGAGGTATGGGAAAGCAATTTTGAACCCATCCAGATAGGCGACCAGGTATTTGTGCGGGCTACCTTCCATGCATCCAAGCCGAAGTTTCCTTACGAGATCGTTATCGATCCTAAAATGGCGTTCGGTACGGGCCACCACCAAACCACGGCTATGATGATGGCCCTGATGCTGGAGAATGATTTTGCTGGTAAAAAGGTATTGGATATGGGTTGTGGTACGGGTATCCTGGCTATACTTGCAGCTAAACTTGGCGCTGTAGATATAACCGCCATTGACTACGATGTGGTTTGCTATGAAAGCACAATTGAAAACTCGGCACTCAATAGCATTACTAATATCAAAGCTCTGTGCGGCTCAAAAGAGGCTATCCCTGATGAGCAATACGATATCATCCTGGCTAATATTAACCGCAATATCCTGATTGATCAGATGGCGCAGTACGCCGAAGCTTTAAAGCCGGGCGGCGAGATCTATTTTAGCGGTTTCTATGAGTCGCCCGATCTGGAGATCCTCACAGACGAAGCCCGCAAATACGACCTCAAATACATCACCCATAAAAAAGATAAAGAGTGGGTAGCGGCTAAATTTATTCTATAGGTTTACACCGATTATTTTGATTAATAGATTACACCGATTTTGATTTGCGATCGGTGTAATCTTTTAATTCTTTCAATCCAGGTAATTAGTAACCGACCGTAAATCTTGCTTTTATAAACTTGTTGTTTTCCAATTCGTTTACTGCAGCAACAGCCAAGTCTTCTACACTGATCTCACATTTGCCTGCTTCATTAAAAACCGGGCTTTCGGTTCCTAAACGGAAAGTGCCTGTACGTGTGCCTGGGTGCAGGTTAATAGCAGGGCTCAGGAAGGTCCAGTCTAATTCTTCTTCCTTACGCAGTTCAGTAAGGTAGTCACGGGCTGCTGTAGCGCCGGTTTTCCATTCTGCAGGGAACTCAGGCGAGTCAACTAATTGTCTGC
Organism: Mucilaginibacter glaciei; assembly: GCF_014773245.1. Taxonomy (GTDB): domain Bacteria; phylum Bacteroidota; class Bacteroidia; order Sphingobacteriales; family Sphingobacteriaceae; genus Mucilaginibacter; species Mucilaginibacter glaciei. The sequence goes on from NZ_JACWMX010000001.1 coordinate 382,271, forward strand.
CATCTATAAATAAACTGCCTGCACCGCCAATAACTAATAAGCGTTTAACCCCCGATTTTTTTGTGGCTGCTTGTATATCCTCACATCCCTTTATGAACGCGTTATATAAATCGGGGTTAGTCCAACCCGCATTGAATGAATTGATCACAGCGTCATGCCCGGATAGTGCTGCTGCCAGTGCATCTAAGTTATTTACGTTTGCCGCTACCGGGGTTACGCCAGCCTCTTTAGCTACTTTTGAACTGTCGCGGGTTATGGCGGTCACTTCGTATCCACGGGATGTTAATTCTTTTAAAATTGCGCTGCCTACAAAGCCTGTTGCGCCTATTAATGCTACTTTCATGATCGATCTATTTAATTGTAATTTAAGTTGTTATAGTTTAATTTTAAATTTTTTATTTGAATTTTTTACAAAATTCTAAAAGGTTCGTTTTGCCCAATTTCAACATTACCGACTGATCAATTTCTTCATATAAGTCGTTCAGATGCTGGTTTATCTGCTTGCCGACGGGGCAGGCGGGGTTAGGCTGATTTTTGGCCATACCTAATAAGGCTTTGGGTTTAACGGTTTCGTAGATCATGGCCAGCGTGATCTGGTCGGCAGGCCGGTTAAGTTTATAGCCGCCTTTTTTACCCTCCTGGCTGGTTACTAATCCGTATTTGATCAGGCTACTTAATTCCTTCCGTACCAATACTGCGTTCACGTTAATACTACCCGCCAGGTATTCGGATGAGATAACCCCATCCGCCTCGCAAAGCAGGGTCATTATATGTAGCGTAATGGGGAAGCGTCCGTTCATTTATTCTGTAATAAATATTATTACAGTACAAATATAAGCATGTAATTTTATGGATCAAGCATTCGTTATAAACTATCTTTAATATGAAACAGTGTTGACAATGCCATATTATTTCATGCGTAATTTTGTATGTTTTTAACTTTCAGACCAATTTGGTCAGTATTAATAGTTTTAAAACCGATACTATGAAAACCTACCTTGTACCTGTCGATTTTTCTGACGCCGCCTTTAACGCCGCCGACTTTGCTGCTAAACTAAGCCATCAAACCAATGTAGAAACCATTGTGCTAATGAACGCTTATTATATATCCGAGCTGGAGACGATGTTGCCCGACGCCAATATGGTAATGCTGCGCCAGGAAGAAATTGATGAAAACGCAATTGACCGTTTAGCACAATTGGAAAAGCTGAAGGTTAGGCTTAAAAACAGGGTTAGAGATGGAGTTGAGATAAAAGTTCGCCTGAACCGCTCACACTTGTTAAGGGCAGTTATAGATACGGTTGCCGAAGAAAAAGCCGATTTGGTAGTGCTGGGCAGCGTGGGGAATACCACCGTACGTGAGGGTGGTATAGGGCTGGGTGGTCACGTTATAGCTATATCGAAGGCGAGCCCTGTGCCGGTGATGGTTATCCCGCCAGCCTATATCTACAAAAAGATTGAGGAGGCGGTTATTGCCTTTGATTTTAAGAAAGCTAAGGAAAATGTACCCATCAACCTTTTGCATAAGCTGTTAGGAAAGCAACAAATAAAACTACTGGTGGTTAATGTAGACGCCAAAGGTAAGCATGGGGCTGCCGAACCCAAACAGCTTGCCCGGGAAGGTGCATTGCATCATATTTTAAAAGTGTTTCAACCCAAATACTTTTATATTAATAATCCGAATGTAATTACAGGTATCCTTGATTTTGCCAGGGAGCACGAAGCTCAAATGGTTATAGCTCTGCCGCACACGTACAGCTTTTTTCAATCGATAATGCACAGCAGTATTTCACAACAATTGGCTAAGAGTTCGGCGGTACCTTTGCTATTATTAAAATAGTTACCTAATTGGCAATTTTTTAAACCCGTTATTGGTGTTATAACACTTTTTACGTTAATTTGCCGCCGTATTTGCAGCACTAAACTTTATTAATGAGAGTACACTTTATAGCGATAGGCGGCAGTGCCATGCACAATTTGGCTATCGCTTTGCACAAAAAGGGATTTGAAGTAACCGGTTCTGACGATGTGCTGTTTGAGCCATCAGCGTCCCGCCTGGGCAATTACGGTATTTTACCTGTGCAGACCGGCTGGTACCCTGAAAAGATTACTCCTGAATTAGATGCCGTTATTTTGGGCATGCACGCCCGGATAGATAATCCTGAACTTTTAAAGGCACAGGAACTGGGTGTCAAAATCTACTCTTATCCCGATTACATTTACGAGCAATCTAAAGATAAACAGCGCGTGGTAATAGGTGGAAGCCATGGCAAAACTACTATTACCAGCATGATACTGCATGCTTTGCAACAGGCCGGAATCAATTTTGACTATCTAGTGGGGGCGCAGCTGGAAGGTTTTGAAACCATGGTTAAGCTTAGCGATGAAGCACCGGTGATCATTATAGAAGGTGATGAATACCTGGCTTCGTCGATTGACAGCCGGCCGAAATTCCATATTTACAAAGCCCATATTGGAGTAATAAGCGGGATAGCCTGGGATCATATCAACGTGTTCCCAACTTTTGAAAATTACATCCATCAGTTTAAAATATTTGCTGAAACCATACAACCCGGTGGTAAACTGATCTACAGCGAAACCGACCAGGTTTTAAAAACCATGGTTGATGGTTTGGACGTAAGCATAGCCAAATTGCCTTATGCCTTGCCGGAGTTTAAGATAGACAACGGCATTACCAGTGTAATAGCTGATGGTACAACTTACCCCTTAGCGGTGTTTGGTCAGCACAATTTATTGAACATGGAAGCCGCCCGTTTGGTGTGTGAAAGTTTAGGGATCGGTAGTGCTGATTTTTATTCTTACCTCACCACTTTTAAAGGTGCGGCGCGCAGACTCGAGGTAGTTGGCCAAAACGAAAATGCGACGATCTTTAAAGATTTTGCGCATTCGCCGTCAAAGCTTACCGCTACTATACAGGCAGTTAAGGCACAGTTCCCCGACAGAAAACTCCTGGCCTGCATCGAATTGCATACTTTTAGCAGCTTGAATAAGCGGTTTTTAGACGAATATGCAGGCACTATGAACCTGGCTGATGAAGCCATAGTGTTTATAGACCGTAAAACATTTGAGCATAAAAAAATTGAGCCGTACCCGGCGGAAGCAGTAAAAAAGGCCTTTTCTAATGCGAGTCTGCTGTTTTTTAACGAACCGGCGCAATTGTTAGATCATTTAGAAGGGTTAGATCTGGCTGATAGTAACCTTTTAATGATGAGTTCGGGCAACTTTGGCGGCATAAATTTAATTGAACTAAAAAATAAATTGTTATAAATATAGCTGGTAATTAGTTTATTAATCAAATATGTTGTAACTTTATTAACTATTGAGAAACCTATCCTAATTAAATTAAAAAATGAAAACACTTGGAAAAAAGATCCGGTTATTACGCCATCAAAAAGGTTGGAGCCAGGAAGAAGTTGCTAAACGATTAGATATTTCTATCCCTGCCTTTTCAAAAATTGAAACGGGTATTACCGACATCAATCTTTCACGTTTAGAGCAAATTTCTGCCTTGTTTGAAATGTCTGTGGTTCAGCTACTTACATTTAATGAGACGGAGCAGGATCAAAAAATTGCGAGCGAGTTAGAAAACGTTAACAAGAAGTTAATGGACCGAGAGACTGAAGTGATAGACCTGCAGAAAAAAGTGATCGAGCTTTTTGAAGAATTAAGACATAAGAAAGTAGCAACAGCATAATTTTAAGCCCGGATTCTTTTCGGGCTTAAAATTTATATCGCATGGTCAGATGGCGTTTTCCAAATGTGGCCCCCACCGCAGCATGGATCGCTATCATTTTCTCGTTAAAATCGCCCACCCACGATAATTCCAGCTCGTCATATTGCTTTAGCGGCAAAACATATTCTTTCAGCTTGATAAACAGGCATGATTCCAAACCGTGTTTTTGGAACTTTTGTTTGGTGCCCATAACTATCGCGCGCATGCGGGTAACACCTTTCCATTTACGATAAAGGAAAATTAACTTGCCCAAAAGATCAAGCTTGCCGTTTAATGGCTTGATCAATTGGTTGGCGTCGGGCAGTATCACTATAAATGATGCTGGTTCGCCATCTACGTAGGCAAACCATATCAGCTTTTCGTCCATAATGGGTTTCATTTGCTTAAAGCTTTCCATTATGGTGGCGTGATTGATAGGCACAAAGTTTTCAAAATCCCGCCAGCCATCGTTATAGATCTCCAAAAAATCGTTGGCATATTTTTCGATCTGCGGGGTTTTAAAATGCTCGAAGGTGTAGCCGGGCTTATTCATTACCCAGGTAGCAATTTTAGTGAACCGCTCCGAAAATGGTTTGTGCACACTGAGGTGATTAGTTATCTGCTCGTATTGTGTTTTGAAACCGTAGCTCTCAAAAAAGGCCTTGTAATAGGGAAAGTTATAGTTCATCCCATAGGAGGGCGGCGTAAAGCCTTCAACCAGTAAACCCCAAAAATTATCATTTTCGCCAAAGTTAATAGGGCCGTCCATCGCCTCCATTCCGTTTTGCTTTAACCATGCTTTAGCGGTATCGAATAGCAAAAAAGCGGTTGCCTCATCGTTTATACATTCAAAGAAACCGCAGCCCCCGGTGGGCTGTTCATAATTATAGGCTTTCTTTTCATTAATAAAGGCGGCTATGCGGCCAATAAGCAAGCCATTATCATCTTTCAACACCCAACGGATGGCCCTACCATGTTGATGGAAGTTATTTTTGGCCGGGTCAAATACCGCATTTACATCATTATCCAGCGGGCATACCCAATTAGGGTCGCCTTTGTACAGTTGACGGGCAACATCCAAAAACGCGTTTTTATCGGCCTTGCTTTTAACTTCCGTTATAATCATGCTGAAGTATATTTTACTACAAAAAAAGCATCCAGCGGGTTACTGAATGCTTTACAATTATCTTTTATCAGGATCAATCAATTAATCATCGTCCTCGTCATCGTAAGGATCATAAGTATCAAACCCACCCAGATCATCATCTAAAGGAATGTCCTCATCAAAATCGTCATCTTCGTCCGCAACCTTTTTGCCCGGTTTAGGATCATCATCAAAATCATCATCCTCTTCATCGCCGGCTTTCTTGGAAGAGGTATTCAAAGGTTTTTTTGGAGCTGCCATTTTAATAAATATTTATTCGTTAAAACTTATAATCTGTTAACCTGATTTGCTGTAGGGCTGTTTAGTTTCGCTGTGCTATATTCAGCATTATTTATGAGTAAAAATAATCAAAATCATTTTTATTAAAAATCATTTTGAAATTTATTCTGCTGCCTGGCCTATGGTGCTGCTATTATCTGTAATATCCTTTAGCTGTGGGAGTTCAGAAATATCATTTACGCCAAAATAATCCATAAACAGGCCGCTGGTGCCGTAAAGTATGGGTTTGCCCACACTTTCCGACTTTCCCGTGATAGCAATCAACTCCTTTTCGAGCAGTTTCTGAATAGAATAGTCGCAATTCACCCCTCGAATTTGCTCGATATCAGTTTTAGTTACCGGTTGTTTATAGGCGATGATAGCAAGTGTTTCTAACGCTGCCTGGCTCAGCTTCTTTTTTGAGCGCTGTAATTGCAGCAGGCTGATGGTAGTATGGTATTTTTTTTTGGTAAGGAACTGAAACCCATTGTTGATCTTCAATACTTCAACTGCGAAGCTTTCATCCTGATATTTTGCCCGGATATTATTGATGTGCGTGGTTATTTCATCGGAAGTGTAATCATGCTCAAATGCAGCTTGCAGGCAATATAGGATTTCCTCCGTCCGGATTCCCTGTTCTGACGCGAAGATCAACGCCTCGATGTGCTGTTCAATATTTTCCATGCGTTGCAAATATATCAGAATGTTAGAAAAATGACATTACTGTTAATTGTGCACGTCAAAATAATATCTGCATAAATAACTAATAACTTTATATTTGACAGATTAGACCAGGGCTGAACATCAGCTGAATATATAATATGGCAGTTCTAAATAGCAGCGTGAGTGATAAGTACGAATTAGTCGTAGGATTAGAGGTACACGCGCAATTATCCACTTTAAGTAAGGCTTTCTCTTCAGATTCGGCGGCATTTGGTGCCGACCCCAATCATCATGTTAGTCCGGTTTCACTGGGCCATCCCGGTACTTTGCCGCGCATTAATAAGCGCATGGTAGAGTATGCTGTAAAGATGGGGCTGGCTTGTAATTGCACTATCAACCTCACCAATACCTTTGCCCGTAAAAACTATTTCTACGCCGATCTGCCCAAAGGGTTCCAAACTACGCAAGATCAGCAGCCCATTTGTTTAGGCGGCAGCGTTACCGTCAACTTAAGCGACGGCACAGCAAAGTCTATTGCGATCCACCACATCCACATGGAAGATGACGCGGGTAAAAGCGCGCATGACCAGCATGACGAATTCTCCCTTATCGACCTGAACAGGGCAGGGGTGCCGCTTATCGAGATTGTATCGCAGCCGGATATGCGCAGTGCCGAAGAGGCCGGGCAGTTTTTAACGGAAATAAGAAGGACGCTGAGATATTTAGAGATCTGCGATGGTAATATGGAAGAAGGCAGCATGCGTTGCGATGCCAATATCTCCGTGCGTTTACACGGCGCTGTCGAATATGGCAACCGTTGCGAGGTGAAGAACTTAAACTCTATCCGAAACGTACAGCGCGCCATCGAGCATGAATTTTCCCGCCAGGTAGCCATTATAGAAGCGGGCGGCCACATCGACCAAAACACCCTGAATTTTAATGCCGATACCGGCGAAACGTCAGTTTTACGATCAAAGGAAATGGCCAACGATTACCGCTATTTCCCCGAGCCGGATTTGCTGCCTGTACAAATAACAGCAGCTGAACTGGAGGCTATCCGTAAAAGTATGCCTGCATTGCCCCATGAGTTAATAGAAAAATATACAAGAGAGCTTGGGTTATCAGCTTATGATGCAGGGGTTATCGTAGCTGACAAAGAGTTTGCAGCTTACTTTGAAGAAGTTATAAAACACACATCAAATTATAAATCGGCAGCGAACTGGCTGATGGGGTCGGTTAGGTCTTACTTAAATGATAACAGCTTAGGCATTAGCAGCTTGTCGCTTACGCCAGACAACCTTGCTGGATTGATCAAGCTGGTGGATGAGGGCAAAGTGAACAACACTGTTGCTGCGCAAAAATTATTCCCGGCTTTGTTGAAAGGAAACGGCAAAACCGCCGACCAATTGGCCAGAGAACTTAACTTGGTTATCAGTAAAGATACATCGGAAGTTGACGGGTTTATAAAGGCAGCTTTGGCTAAGTTCCCTGATAAGGTAGTGGAATACCAAAAGGGTAAAAAGGGCGTTTTAGGCTTATTTATGGGCGAGGTAATGAAACTCTCGAAGGGAAAGATTGATCCGCAGAAAACCAACCAATTGTTAATTAAAGAATTAGAATCTAAATAGAATTATGAAAACCCGTTTATTTACCTGTATCACGCTTTGCGCAGCGTTGTTTTTTGTTGCTTGCAAAAACAAAACCGATTTTACAATTTCGGGCACGGTTGCTAATCCCGGCAAGGCTAAAATGGCCTATTTATTAGTGGCAGATACCACACAGGTAAGCGTTATCGACTCGACAAAGTTAAGTGATAAGGGTGAATTTGAATTTAAACACCCCGCGCCTTACGCCAACCTCTACAAATTACGCATCGGTACCAGCATTTTTGATTTTGTAGCCAAAAATGGCGACGGCCTGAAGTTTGAAACCGACTTGGCAGATCTTGCCCATCCTTATAAAATAACCGGATCTGACGATTCTGAAAAGATTAAGGAATTTAACCGGATTAGTAATGTATATGGCGATAAGAACAGTAAGTTGTCTGACGAGTACACCGCAAAATCTGAAGCATTAGGCAAAGAGTCGGACTCGTTGATAAAGGTTTACATGCCGCAGTTCCAAAAAAACATTACCGATTATAGTACCGAGATTTTAAAATTCGTAAACGATAACAAAAAATCGTTGGCGGGTTTTTATGCGGCAACATCGCTCGATCAATATAAATACGAGAAGGAACTGGTGGCATACGCTGATGCTATAAAGGGTGAATTTACAGATAACCCGGGTGTTCAACGGTTTATCAAACAAATGGAAATTGCAAAGCCGGTATCGGTAGGGCATAAAGCACCGGAATTTACGGTAAAGGGTATCGATGGAAAGGACGTGAAACTGACTGATTACAAAGGCAAATATGTAATGCTCGATTTTTGGGCATCATGGTGCGGCCCTTGCAGACAGGAAAACCCTAACGTTGTTAAGCAATATAACGCATTCAAATCAAAAGGTTTTAACATACTGGGCATCTCGTTAGATACCGAGAAAAAAGACTGGCAGGGAGCGGTTAACGCCGATAAACTAACCTGGGCGCATGCGTCTGATCTGCAGCGTTTTGACGGAGCAACCGAGAAGCTGTATCATATCGAAGCTATCCCCTCAAACTTTATAATTGACCCGCAAGGGGTTATTGTGGCTAAGAATATTACCGGCGCCGATTTAGAGAACTTTTTAAACAAAACGTTTAATAAGGTTCAATAAATAGTTAACATACCGTGAAGGTTAACAATTTGTTAATGTACCTTTAACCATTAGCTATCATTAACGTTATACTTTTATGCAAAAATTAACCTTACATGAGCACCGGTAAACAAAAGATATTAATTGTTGACGACGAACCCGATATTTTAGAGTTAATTGAGTACAACCTCAAAAAAGAAGGTTACCAGGTATATTCGGCCCGTAACGGGCAGGAAGCTGTAGCCGAAGCTAAAAGGACCCAGCCCGATCTGATCGTGCTGGATATCATGATGCCCAAAATGGATGGTATCGAGGCTTGCCGTATTATGCGCACCATGCCCGAGTTTAAAAACACCTTTATGGTATTTCTAACTGCTCGCAGCGAAGAGTATTCAGAAATTGCAGGCTTTAACGTAGGGGCCGATGATTACATTGCCAAGCCTATTAAGCCGCGTGCTTTGGTGAGCCGTATCAACGCCATCCTCCGCCGTAACTCGGCACCCGAAGAGGTTACCGACAATAAGCTGGAAATTGGCGACCTGGTGATTGACCGTGAGGCTTACCTGGTGTTTCAAAAAGGCGTTAAGGTTGTTTTGGCCAAAAAAGAATTTGAACTGCTGTACCTGTTGGCATCAAAACCCGGTAAGGTTTACACCCGCGAGGTGATATTGAAAAGCATCTGGGAAGACTCTGTAGTGGTAACTAACCGCACCATTGATGTACACGTACGCAAACTGCGCGAAAAATTGGGAGATGATTGCGTATCTACCGTCAAAGGAGTAGGCTACAAATTTGAAGCGTAAACAAAATCTAACATAACAAAAACGGCTCGTTGAATTTCAACGGGCCGTTTTTGTTTAAAATATTCCGATTATGCTTTTTTTGCGGCAACCGCTTTTTTCTTGACAGTTTTAGCAGCAGTAGTAGCTACTTTTTTCGCTTTAGCAACCTCTGTTTTAGCTTTGTCGGCTACAGTTCTTGCCTTTGTATCAGCTTTAGCCTTTAAATCGATAGCAGCCTTTTTGCCGTCAGCAACTTCTGTTTTAGCTTTATCGGCAACAGTTTTTGCTTTAGTATCAGCTTTAGTTTTTACTTCTGTAGCAGTCTTTTTTGCTGCAGCAACATCTGTTTTAGCTTTATCGGCAACTGCCTTTACTTTGGTATCGGCTTTAGCCTTCACATCAGCTGCAACAGTTTTAGCCTTCGCAGTGGTTGATGCTGCTTTGGCTGCAATGGTTTCTTTAGCTGCGGTAGCCTTTTTGGCAACAGTAGTTTTGGCTGCAGACGCTTTTTTAGTAACCGCTGCTTTCTTAGACGCAACGGTTTCTTTTATATCCTCTATTTTATCGCCGGCTTTATCTTTCAGGTCTTCGGCAGTATCTTTTGTGCCATCCCAAAATTCTTCGATAGATTCTTTTATTTTTTCGAAAAAGCCCTTTTCTTCGGGTTGTGTTTTTTTAGTACTCATGAGGTTTTTATTTTAGGTTATTGTTGATAGATAGGTGATTAACAGTGCTTAATTAATTTTGTTTTAGGGGGAGATTTGTGGTTTCTTTACAGATTTATTTCCTGTTTCTTATACTGCTTTTACCGGATCTGTAACGGACGTTTATTCTTAAATAATAAACCGTATTTTTGCCGGCTATGAAGTTTCCAAAGTTTGCCGACCTGATCCTGTTTGAAGATGATGATATAATTGTGGTCAATAAACCACCATTCATCAGTTCGTTAGATGAGCGGGAGGGGGGCGAGATCAATATGCTGCGCCTTGCAAAGCAATACAGTGATGACGCACAAGTTTGCCACCGTTTGGATAAAGAAACCTCGGGCGCGTTAATTATAGCTAAAAACCCCGAAGCCTATCGCTCCGTATCTATGCAGTTTGAGCGCCGCAAAGTAAAAAAGGTATACCATGCAGTAATTAACGGCACCCATGTTTTCGAAGAGCTGTTTATCGATCTGCCGATATTGAACGTGGGCAAAAGCAGTGTGACCATTAGCCGACAGGAAGGTAAACGCGCCGAAACATGGTTCCAGTCTTTAAAATTCTATAAACATTATACCCTGGTTGAGTGCCGCCCGGTAACCGGCCGCATGCACCAGATCCGTATCCATTTAGCCACGCAGCGGGCCTCAATTGCCGGGGATGAGATGTACAAAGGCGAGCCGGTGTTTCTTTCTAAGATTAAACGTAAATACCATTTAGGGAAAGACCAGGAAGAGTTGCCTATCATGAAGCGTTTTGCGCTACACGCCTACGAAGTAACCTTTAAGTTAATGAACGGCGATGACATTACTATACATGCGCCTTACCCTAAAGATTTTGATACGTTGTTGAAGCTGCTGGATAAGTTTGATTTGTAGTAATGATGTTTGAAGTTACCAAAAATAGCAGGACTTAATCTTTTTGGTAAACCAAAAAATGTTGGATCGGCATAAACTCGCCGTCCTGAACCAGATGGAAACCATTTGCCTTTAACTCTTTGTTAACCTGTATTACACTCATTTTATGCAATTCTTTGATCGCGACCGCCGGGTCTTCCGCACGGTATTCCAACAACAATAACTTGCCTTTTGGTTTTAACGATCTGCGGATGGCCTGCAACATTTCATGCGGGTAATATAATTCGTGATAAACATCAACCATCATGGCCAGGTCTACGCTATTATCAGGTAGGTTGGGAGATTTTTCGCCACCCTTAATTACCGTTACATTGTTATGCGCGAGTTTGCTGCTTTTGTCTTTCAGATAGTTTAGGGCATCATCCTGTATTTCAACAGCATAAACTTTTCCCTGTGACAACTGTGCCGCTATCCTGAAAGTGTAATAACCTGTGCCTGCGCCAATATCTGCAACTACACTATTTTTGATAATGGGAAGTTTGGAGATCGCCAGTGCCGTATTCTCCTCCTGCTGGCGGTTGTTGCGCTCCAACCAATCAGCGCCTTCAAAGCTCATCACCTGCGCAATTTCGCGTCCATAGTACATTTTGCCCTTGCCGTCGCGGCTGGCAGTTTTGTAGGTGTAGGCAGTATCTTGCTGTTGATTTTGTGCCGGTTGGCAGGTAAAAAGCAACGGGATAAGCAATAAAAAAGCCGTTTTGATGTAAAGCATATTTGCTTAACGCCAAACCAGCCATATATGTTTAGAAATCAGGCGCTGAGATTGAAATATTTACAGGTTAATAAGGCTGGTTTCGCGGGCAATAATATCAGCCACACTGGTTTCTGAAAGGATCTTTAAAGAGGCATCACGCACTTCAATAAACACATCGCGGATGCCGCAGGTATGTTCTTGGTGGCACTCGTCGCAACGGTGGTAAAAGTTTAAGCTTGCGCAGGGTACCATAGCAATGGGCCCGTCGGTAATGCGCATTACATTAACCAGGTAAATATCTTTTGGGTCTTTGTTCAGGCTATAACCACCACCAGCCCCTTTTTTGCTGTACAAAAAGCCGGCGTTACGTAAATCAAGCAGTATTTGCTCCAGGAATTTTTTAGGGATTTTTTCCGCCTCGGCTATTTTTGAGATCTGCATGGGCGGCTTGTCCATGTTTTTACCCATTACAACCAGAGCTTTTATAGCGTATTTCGTTTTTTTGGAGAGCATCTACTAATATAAATGACAAAAGTACACAAACAAAGTTGTTAAAGCATAATATGCAAAAATTACGCGTCAGCACGTTTATCTGAATGGCCAAGGCCTTTGCCTGGGCTCACCGCATCGCGGATTAGCTGCTTCAGTTCCTTTATTTCGGGGAATCGCCCCTGATCTTTGCGGTCAAAAATAACGTGATCATTTATCCGGATATTATATTTGCCCGATGTTTCACTGGGGTGCAGAGTCACGCCGTAAACATCATCGCTAAACGTAGTTAAAAGTTCCTGCGCCATATAAGCTGCGCGGAGCAGCCAGTTACATTTTGGGCAATACTCGATAATTAGGGTTGGTTTCATCGGTTTAAATATAGCTACTTATTTAGGTAGAAACCGATACAGATAGGGTGCCTTGTGCGCTCCGCCACTGTATTTTTTTGCTACACGCTCCAATATGCCCATGCTTAATATTTTCCGTTGGAAAGCGGGGCGCAGTAATTTTTTACCCAGCACAGTTTCATGCAAAGCTTGCAGGTCGCCCATGGTAAAATTATCAGGAAGCAAGTTAAATCCTATCAGTTTGTTGTCTAATTGTGTACGCAGGCTCTCTAATGCTTTTTTGATGATAAGCTGATGATCTTGTATTAACCGGGGCAGATCGTTTAAATCGTACCAGCCGCAACTGTCAAAAAGCTTATCGGGAGTGGGTGTCACTTTAGTAAAATCGACCAGTGCAAAATAACCTACACTGATAAACCGCTTCAGCAGCCAGTGGTTGACTGGTGGCTCTATGCCGTTCGCGTTTAATATCGCCTTGAATGGCTCCGGGTCAAACCTGGTCATATCGCCAAAAATATGGAATTGGTCCAGGAAGATCTCTTTTAACCCTGTGCGTTCGCTTGCTACCCGCATGGCGGCAACATCCAGGTCTTCCTCCAGTCTGATGAACCCGCCAGGTAGTGCAACATAACCTGTATTGCTGTAATGCATCAGCAATACCTTCAATTCATTATCATGAAAACCAAATATGACAGCATCAATGGCAAGGTTAGGAATAAAACCTTCACCGGTCGGGTTGCCTTCGTTTGGTATTTTGGTAGCCGCCATCTTTTAAAATCAATAATTAACTTGACAATGCCAATAATACAAATTATTATTGTAACATAATGATACAATAATATTCCTGAAATTTCTCTAACCAATTATTATAATACTGATGAAAAAATTAAGTGTCTTTTTACTGGCGCAAATGGCTTGCGTTATGTCGTTTGCGCAGGTGCAGGTGAAGATAGCTGATGGCATGCTGGAGAGCGTAACCGAAAAATCAGGCGTGAATAGTTTTAAGGGCATCCCCTTTGCACAGCCGCCCATAGGCGACCTGCGCTGGAAGGAACCGCAGCCCGTAAACAGCTGGACGGGCGTGCGCAAATGCGATGCCTTTGGTTACAATGCAATGCAAAAAAAGATCTTCGGCGATATGGGTTTCCGCGGCCCTGGCATGAGCGAGGATTGCCTGTATCTGAACGTTTGGGTACCTGCTAAACCGGCTAAGGCAAAATTACCGGTGCTGGTATATTTTTATGGCGGCGGCTTTGCAGCCGGCGATGGCTCTGAACGGCGTTACGATGGCGAGAGCATGGCCAAACGCGGTATTGTGACGTTAACGGTGAATTATCGTTTAGGGGTGTTTGGCTTCATGTCACATCCCGAATTGACTAAAGAATCCCCGCATCATGCATCCGGTAATTATGGGTTGCTTGACCAAAATGCTGCGTTAGTATGGGTGAAAAAAAATATAGCCGCCTTTGGCGGTGATCCGGACAGGATAACCATAGCTGGCGAATCGGCAGGTTCTATGTCGGTATCGGCGCAAATGGTATCGCCATTGTCAAAAGACCTTATCAATGGCGCAATAGGCGAAAGCGGTGCTATGATCAATCCGTTGGCGCCTGCTACTTTAAGCGTAGGTGAAGGCAATGGAGTAAAGTTTGGTGAGAAGATAGGTGCGACAACCCTGGCTGCTTTACGTGCTATCCCTGCCGATCAATTGTTAGAGCTGGCATCGAAACCGGGTAACCCGTCGATTAGTTTTATTGTAGATGGTTATTTCTTTACCAAAAAGCCTATAGAAACATACATGGCAGGCGAGCAAGCCCATGTGCCCTTACTGGCGGGTTGGAATTCGGCCGAGATACCCTACCAGGCGGTGATGTATGGACAGGCCCCAACCCCAGAAAACTACCTGAAGCAACTGAATACCTTTTATCCGGGTAAAGCGGATGAGGTTGCCAAACTTTACCCGGGTAGCACGGAAGCAGAGGTGATCAAATCGGCAACGGAATTAGCCAGCGACAGGTTTATTGTTTACAGCACTTGGAAATGGGTTGATTTGCACGCGCAAACCAGTGGCAAACCGGTATACCGTTACTTGTTTTCGAAATTAAAACCACCAATGAGTGCTAAAATGGAAGGTGCTACCCCGGGCCTTGCCGGCGGAATGAACAAAAGTGACGCCGCTAAACCAGCGGCACCAAAGGGCCCGCAGCCGTATGCCGGCGCACCGCACGCGTTCGAAATTGAATACGCCATGGGCAACCTGGCCACTAATGATGCCTACGACTGGACACCTGCAGATTATAAAGTATCTGAAACGATGGAAACCTACTTTGCAAACTTTATAAAAACGGGTAACCCCAACGGCGCGGGTGTGCCAAAGTGGTCGGCTAATACTAAAGGCGGCGCGGTGTCGTTCATTAATTTAGATGTTAAGACAATTTTAGAGAAAGAAAGCGACCGGTTAAGGGCACGTTATCTTTTCCTTGATAAAGAATATTTAAAATAGAGCAAGCCCAAACTTTTCGTTAAGCCGCTTTCTTTTACAGGAAAGCGGCTTTTTTATTCCGAAATTACAGGCGCAAAAAAAAGCACCCCGGGAGGTGCTTTATAAAAACAATGTTTTAATATCTATTACAAGTGGATCACTTCGCCGTAGGCATCAGCAGCAGCTTCCATAACGGCTTCGCTCATGGTTGGGTGGGGGTGAACCGACTTGATGATCTCATGACCGGTAGCTTCCAGCTTACGAGCGGTAACTACTTCGGCAATCATTTCGGTAACATTGGCACCTAACATATGCGCACCCAGGAATTCGCCGTACTTGGCATCGAAAATTACCTTAACAAAGCCATCTTTAACACCGGCAGCACTTGCCTTACCCGACGCAGAGAACGGGAATTTACCCACCTTGATCTCGTAACCCGCTTCTTTCGCGGCCTTTTCGGTATAACCTACCGAAGCAACTTCCGGCGAGCAATACGTACAACCCGGTATGTTATTATAATCTAAAGGCTGCGGGTTTTGGCCTGCAATCTTTTCTACGCAAATAATACCTTCGGCAGATGCTACGTGCGCAAGGGCCTGGCCTTTAACGATATCGCCAATGGCATAAACACCCTCAACGTTGGTTTGATAGAAATCATCAACCAATACTTTACCCTTATCGGTTTTAACACCGTTTTCTTCCAATCCTATACCTTCGATATTGGTAGAAACACCGATGGCCGACAATACGATCTCGGCCTCTAATACCTGGTTGCCGGTAGCCGTTTTAACATTAACCTTGCAGCCATCACCATTCGTATCAACAGACTCGACAGTTGAGCCGGTCATGATATTGATACCTTGTTTTTTTAAACTGCGGAAAAGTCCTTTCGAGATCTCTTCATCTTCTAAAGGCACAATGTTATCTAAAAACTCAACTACGGTTACTTTTGTACCTATCGAGTTGTAAAAATATGCAAACTCTATACCGATAGCGCCCGAGCCAACAATAACCATTGATTTTGGCTGCTGCGGCAATACCATCGCCTGGCGGTAACCTATAACTTTTTTGCCATCCTGTTTAAGGTTAGGTAACTCGCGAGAGCGTCCGCCTGTTGCTAGGATGATGCTTTTAGCTGTAAAGTCTTTTACCGTACCATCGGCAATTTTTACCGTAACGGTTCCTTTGCTTTTTAATGAACCATAACCGATGATCACATCGATCTTATTTTTCTTCATTAAAAACTGTACGCCTTTGCTCATGCCATCGGCAACGCCGCGGCTCCTTTTTATAACGGCTTCAAAATCAACTTCGCCGCCGCCGGTTTTTATGCCGTAATCTGCAGCGTGGTTTAGATATTCAAATACCTGTGCGCTTTTCAATAAAGCTTTGGTAGGGATGCATCCCCAGTTGAGGCAAACACCACCTAATGATTCTTTTTCAACTATAGCAGTTTTTAAACCCAGCTGTGATGCACGTATGGCTGCCACATAGCCGCCCGGGCCTGAACCAATAACAATTAAATCGTAGTCCATATAGTTATTATATCTGTTTTTGATTTGCAAAGCCCAAAGCTAAGTAAAAAGCGGGGATTTGAAAAAAATAGGAGGAGGGGGGCCACTTTTTTACAGGGGGCCGACTTGCGGCGCAGCGTTAACACTTAACAGCTGCACAACTACAAATTAATGCGAATATTACAGAAATAATTCATCTCAATTTCATTCAGCGTCGATTTACCTATAAAATGTTGAAAAATATATAATTAATGTTAACACTAACTTAACATTGGCCTTGAGACGATTATCTATATTTGTGCCAAAATTAAATCATTTTAAGGATTAAACTAAAACAATTAAGTATGAGGAAGCATTTACTCTTATTATTATTTACCCTTTTTACTGCAAGTGTTGCCTTTGCACAGGTGACAACAAGTAGCATGTCGGGTACCGTGGTTGACGAGAAGGGTTTGCCTTTGCCGGGTGTTACCATTACGGCAGTGCATACCCCAACCGGTACAAACTACGCAACCGTATCGCGTGTTGATGGCCGTTACAACTTACCAAACTTACGTGTTGGTGGCCCATACACAGTTACGTTCTCTTTTATCGGTTTTGGCAGCAATGTACAAAACGATATTAACCTTGCCTTAGGCCAGGAATCAAAAATCGATACCAAATTGTTACCGTCGAGCCGTCAATTAGGCGAGGTTACGATCACAAGCACTCAAAACAAGGTAATCAACAATTCAAGAACAGGTTCTCAGGAAACAATTACCCGTTCACAAATTGAGCGTTTACCAACTATTACCCGTTCAATTAGCGACTACACCAAGTTGACACCTACTGCAAACGGTAGCTCATTTGGTGGCCGTAACGGTAATGGTAACAACTTAACTGTTGATGGTGCTTTGTTTAACAACTCATTCGGTTTATCGAATTCATTGGGTGGTCAAACCAACTCTCAGCCAATCTCTTTAGATGCGATTGAGCAGATCCAGGTTGCGGTATCTCCTTTTGACGTTACACAAGGCCGTTTTGCCGGTACAGGTATTAATACTGTAACCAAATCTGGTACAAACGAATTTAAAGGTACTGCTTACTTATACAAGCGCAGTGCAGGTTTGGTAGGTTTAAAAACTTTAACAAATACTGTTTTAAAACCAACCATTGATTACACTACCCGCGGTTTAGCTGTTGGTGGTGCCATTGTTAAAAACAAATTGTTCTTCTTTGTTTCTGGTGAGCAGGAAAGGATCAGTGACCCTGCTTCTTCTTTCACAGCTTTACGTCCGGGGCAAACTCCGGGTGGTAGCGTATCACGCGCAACCTTGGCTGATTTAACTGCTTTACAGACATTCTTAAAAACCAAGTATAACTACGATGCCGGTGCATTCGAAAACTATAACTTGCGTACCCGTTCTGATAAAATTACAGCTAAGTTAGACTGGAACATTGATAAGAACAACACTTTATCTGTAAAGTACTTCTATTTAAAATCATTACGTGATGTACCACCAAGTGCTTCAGGTTCGCCAACTAACGGCCGTAGCCCAAGCATTAACGTGTTACCTTTCTTCTCATCTTACTATACTATCAATAACAACTTTAACATTGGTATAGCTGAGTTAAATACACGTATCGGTTCAAAATTTGCTAACAAATTAACTGTTGGTTACCAGGCATTGCGTGATTTCCGTGCGTCACCAGGTGGTGGTTCATTCCCGCTGGTTGATATCCAGGAGTCAGCATCTACAGGTAACTTAACCAGTTTTGGTTACGAGCCATTTACAGCAAACAACGTATTGAATACAGATACTTACCAGTTTAGCGATCAGTTTACCATATTTGCCGGTAAACACGAAATTAACATTGGTACCGCTAACGAATTCAATAAATTCAAAAACGGTTTTGCCCCTAACTATAATGGTGGTTACCGCTTTAACAGCTTAGCTGATTTTTACGCTTCAGCTAATCAGGGCTTACCTACAGCAGTACGTTATGATTACCGTTACTCGGCCTTGCCAGATGGTTCATTCCCTTTTGCAACCACTAAGGCCTATACAATAGGCTTTTATGCACAGGATAAATGGCAGGTAAATGATAACTTTAAATTAACTTACGGTGTACGTGCAGATTTGCCGGTTTACAACACCAAAAGTGAAGCTAACCCAGCTGCAGCTGCTTTAACAAGGTTCCAGGGTGGTTACCAGGTTAACACTGCACAGTACCCTAAAACAAGGTTACAGGTATCCCCACGTGTAGGTTTCAACTGGGATGTTAACGGCCAGGGTACTACCCAAGTACGTGGTGGTGCAGGTGTCTTTACCGGCCCGGTTCCTTATGTTTACATATCGAACCAGGCAAGTAACAATGGTGTTCAGTTTGGTTCATACAGCTTGGTACCAGGTCAAGGCGGTGTGTTAGCTACCGACCCACGTTTGGTATTCAATCCTAATGTTGATGCCAACAGGCCAACTGGTGCTGCTGCCAATACTTCATACAACCTTGCTATTACTGATAAGGATTTCAAATTCCCATCAAACTTCAGGGCTAACTTAGCGGTTGATCAAAAATTACCATTTGGTATCATTGGTACATTAGAGGGTATTTACTCTAAGGATATCAACGCTGCTTATTATGTTAACGTTGCCTTACCTACTACAGGTACTGCATTTGCAGGCAGCGATAACCGTTTACGTTACAGCAACACCACTGTGTATCCTTCAATACCTGCTGCACAAGGTGGTAACACTGCTGCATTGCCAAATATTACTGATGCTATCTTGCTTAAAAATACAAGCAAAGGTTACTCTTACAGCATCACCGGTCAGTTACAGCGCACGTTCAAAGAATTCTACTTTAACGTAGCTTATACTTACTCTGATTCTCGTACAGTAAATGATGGTGGCTCAATTGCACAATCAACCTGGAGAGATCGTTCAGTATCTGGCGATCCAAATGCTGACGTAGCTTCTTATGCTAACTTCCGTCAGCCTAACCGTGTTATCGCGTCAATGTCATACCGTAAGCAATACCTTAACCACTTAACAACTTCAATCGGTTTAACCTACGAAGCTGCTAACAATGGAGTGGCGTCATACACCTACAACGGTGATGTGAACGGTGATGGACAAACTGCGAACGATTTGATGTATGTTCCTAAAGATATCAATGATATCGTATTGGTAAAAGATAACGCCGTTACAACAAGCGCTACTTATGACGCTCGTACACCAACACAAATCTACAATCAATTAAACGCTTACATTAACCAGGATCCTTATCTAAGCAAAATCCGTGGTAAATATGCCGAGCGTAACGGTTTAGTTTTGCCTTACTTCCATTTGGTAAACTTTAACTTCACTCAGGACTTGTATCAAACTTCTGGTAAGATCAAGAATACTTTACAGTTTGAATTTAACATCATCAACTTAGGCAACTTCCTTTACAGGAACTGGGGTAACTTTAAGTTTGTTAACCGTACGGGTATCCTTGCCTACAAAGGTATTGATGCTGCTACAGGTAAACCAACTTACTCATTCCCTTACTTTGATAGTGCTAACCAAACACCTCTTACCTCTACATTTGGTAACGGTACTTCACAAGCTTCACGCTGGCAAGCTCAGTTTGGTTTAAGATACATCTTCAACTAAACGAAGTTTCCTTCAAACAACAAAGCCTTCTGAATTTCAGGAGGCTTTGTTGTTTATAATAGATAAATTCACGAGGGCTTTTGCAAATACCCCAGGTGATTTTGGAAAGGCATCAGCGAATTCAGGATTAAATGTGAATACAACCGGTGGAACAGCGCCGGTAGGTGGCGGACCTTGTCCATGACATTAATTTAAATTAGCTTATGAACGGAAAGTTTAAAATTTATTTATACTGTCTTGTAATTTCAAGTTTGTTGATAGGATTTCCAATACCGGCAATACAGATGGAGATTGTGTATTTAACAGGAATAAAAAACCCTAATAATGAGATTGGTGATATCGTCAGACCAATTTTCTTGATAGTAACACAACTTGCAATCGTTTCACTATTGTTTATGCAATCTTTTAGATTTTTTAAACAATTCCTTATTGTTGTGCCGATTTTATTTTGGCTTACAAACATAATTTGCTTGGTGATATTTTATGTAATGAGTCCTTTTCTTTTAATTTCTCATCTGCCATTTATAATTAGTTACTACTATTGCTTAAAAGAGTTTAAAAAGCTGAAATTAGTCGGCGATTATTAGATAGCTCATAAAAAAAGAAAGACCTGCCAAAACTGGCAGGTCTTTCTTTTTTACTTACTGTTTAAAGTTTAGTTATATATAAATTCACCGTAAGGTGAAGTAACCGTTACTTGTTTTTTATCAGCAGCCTCCACATGGCCAATAACCTGTGCTTCTACACCAAAATTTTGCGAGATGCTGATCAGATCTGCTGCGATCTCTTGCGGTACGTACAGCTCCATCCGGTGCCCCATATTAAATACCTTGTACATTTCCTGCCAGCTGGTGTCCGATTCTTCCTGGATCAGTTTAAACAGCGGTGGGATAGGGAACAGGTTGTTTTTGACGATGTGCAGATGATCGATAAAGTGCAGCACTTTAGTTTGTGCACCGCCGCTGCAATGCACCATCCCATTGATCTGACTGCGATACTGATCAAGCATCGTTTTAATGATGGGAGCGTAGGTGCGTGTGGCCGACAATACCAGTTTGCCCGCAGTAACGGTTTTGCCATTACCTATCTCGATTTCATCAGTCAGGTTTTTACTGCCCGAGAATACCAGGTCCTGCGGAACAGCCGGGTCAAAGCTCTCATTATATTTT
Organism: Mucilaginibacter glaciei; assembly: GCF_014773245.1. Taxonomy (GTDB): domain Bacteria; phylum Bacteroidota; class Bacteroidia; order Sphingobacteriales; family Sphingobacteriaceae; genus Mucilaginibacter; species Mucilaginibacter glaciei. The sequence continues at coordinate 403,565 of NZ_JACWMX010000001.1, forward strand.
TGAGCGATTGTCTTATTAAATACATCGTGGCGGGCAGATGTCAATCCGTTTGAGCCCATGCCACCGTTGTATTCCTTTTCGTAATTAGCTTGTCCGTACGATGCCAGGCCGACGATCACGTCGCCCGGTTTGATACGGTGGTTTGATATTACATCTTCACGTTTCATGCGGCAGGTAACCGTTGAGTCGACAATGATGGTACGGACCAGGTCGCCTACATCGGCTGTTTCGCCACCGGTAGAGTAAATGCCGATACCTGCATCTCGTAACTCCGCTAAAATTTCTTCTGTACCATTAATAATAGCGGCAATAACTTCGCCCGGAATGAGGTTTTTATTACGGCCAATGGTAGACGATAAAAGGATATTATCGGTAGCACCTACGCAAAGCAGATCATCCAGGTTCATGATGATCGCATCCTGCGCAATGCCTCGCCAAACAGAGATATCCCCGGTTTCTTTCCAGTAGGTGTAAGCTAACGACGATTTGGTACCTGCGCCGTCGGCATGCATAATATTACAGTAGTCCGGGTCGTTGGTTAATATATCAGGGACAATTTTACAGAATGCTTTAGGGAATATACCCTTATCAATATTTTTAATGGCATTATGTACATCATCTTTTGATGCCGAAACGCCCCGTTGATCGTATCTTTGCGAAGAATTCATGGGCGAATATACTGCTTAAAAAATTTTTGGCCGCCAAAAATTGTTACTTTGCCACATCTGCACGCTACTTATGTTAAAATCTTTTAATTACAAAATAACCCGCTGGCGCTTAAAACGTAATAGCCAACGCAACTTTTTGATCTATTGCAGTGTGTTTGTGGGCTTTTTTGGCGGGTTAGCTGCGGTAGCTTTAAAATTCCTGGTGCATTTTATGGAAGAGGTTAGCCGCAATATATCTTCACACCTGCCCTTTCATATCATCTACGTTTTTTTACCGGCGTTAGGGATCCTGTTAACAGTTAGCTGGCAGCACCTCATCAACCGCGACCGGATGCAAAAAGGGATTGGTAATATTTTGGTCGCGATTAAAAAAAACCGGTCTAATATCCGCAGCAATAATATATACTCGCATTTGGTTACCAGTTCATTAACCGTGGGCTTCGGTGGCTCGTCGGGACTGGAGGCTCCAATTGTATCTACCGGCGCGGCGATAGGATCGGGTGTTGGGCGAATTTTCAACTTGAGCCCTTACGAAAAAACGGTTTTAGTGGCGGCGGGCGCATCGGCAGGTATTGCGGCGGTGTTTAACAGCCCAATTGCCGGGGTGCTGTTTTCTTTAGAGATATTAATTGGGGAGATAACTATTCCTACATTTATTCCGTTGCTTATTGCATCGGCTACGGGCGTGGTAGTATCTAAAATATTGTATTCGGGCCAGTTGTTTCACTTGGTTACCGAGGGTTGGGTAATCAGCGCGTTGCCTTTTTACCTGATACTGGGCGTATTGAGTGGCTACACAGCCATATATATCGCAATGGTTGCAGGCAAATTGGAGAAGGGCATCCTTTTAAAACAAAACCGATACGTCCGGGCATTAGCAGGTGGGCTACTGCTCGGGCTGATCATCATGATATTCCCTGCCTTATTTGGAGAGGGTTATCACTATCTGCAGGAGATCCTCAACGGCAATCTGGAAGCACTAAAAGATGAATCACTTTTTCGCAACTGGCTGGCTAACCCTTGGGTAATGCTGATTTTTATTGCAGCGTTGGTATTAATGAAAATTGTTGCGGCAGGTATTACGATTGGCGCGGGCGGCAACGGCGGTACGTTTGCGCCAACTATGTTCACGGGGGCTTTTCTGGGGCTGTTTGTGGCGTTTGCGGTTAACCAAACCGGACTGATCCATCTGAGCATGAGTAATTTTATAGCAGTAGGAATGGCCGGCGCGTTAAGCGGTGTATTGCACGCCCCTTTGACGGCTATATTCCTGATTGCCGAAATTACCGGTGGTTATGTGCTTTTTATACCGCTGATGCTGGTATCAGCTATATCTTATATGATATCCCGGCTGTATAACGAGCATAATATGTACTGGCACGACCTGATCCACGATAAAAATATTAACCCGGGCCATGATTACAGCATGTTAAGTGCCATCAGCCTGGATAGTATCATCAACAGGCAATTTACAGCTGTGCCAAAACACATGCCGATAGCTGATTTTTACAAGATATTGGCAGGGAGCAGTGCAAATGTTTTTGCGGTGGTAAACGCAAACGGCGATTTAGGGGGCATTGTGCTGATGGATGAGATCCGTAAACATATGTTTAACGATGTGGACGATATCAACACCGTTGCCGATATCATGGTTGCGCCGCCGGCTGTGATAGATTACGAACAACCCGTTAGTACCATTATGGAAATGTTCGACAAGCTTGATGTATGGCAACTGCCCGTTGTTAAAGGCGAACGCTTTATGGGCTTTGTATCAAAATCGGCATTGCTTGCCAAATACCGCGAGGTGCTGATCAAACAACACAGTGAGGCCGACCTGTTTGCCCGGTAATGAAAATATTCTTCAATACTTAAAGAGCCCTTACCTGATCAATAGATAAGGACTCTTTTGCTATTTTATAAATAACAGTTCTCTGAATTTAGGCAGCGGCCACAGGCTGTCATCAACCAATTGCTCCAGTTTATCTACGTGGTAGCGTATCGGTTGAAAAAAGCTTTTCACCGTTTCATCATAAGCAATGGCGCGGTCGCGCAGGTCATCTATCTTGTTGGCCTTTTTGCGCTCGTTGATCATTTGCTCCACATTGGTTTTAATAAAGTTAATGTGGGTTGCTAACTGGTTGATGATATCTAACTGCGCTTCGTATGTATCAGCAGCCAAACCTATATCCTTAAGGCCCTTAACATTTTCTACCAGTTTAGATTGGTAGGCAATTGCCGCCGGGATAATAATGTTCATCACCAGTTCGCCCATTACGCGGGCTTCTATTTGTAGTTTTTTGTAGTAGCTGTCCAGCAATATCTCGTGGCGGGCATGCACTTCGCGTTTGGTAAACACGCCGGTATCTGCAAAAAGCTCTTCAGATTTCTCTGTCAGGAAGGCATCGAGTGCCTTTGGCGTGGTTTTGATATTCGCTAAACCGCGGGCAGCTGCTTCTTTTTCCCAGTCGTCGCTATAGCCATTGCCTTCAAAGCGGATATTCCTCGACTCTTTGATGTAGCGTTTAATAACTGTCATCAGGGCTACGTCCTTCTTCTCACCTTTTTTGATCAGCTTATCTACATCTACTTTAAATTTCTTCAGCTGATCGGCCATGATCAGGTTTAAAACGGTCATGGGGCTGGCCGAATTGGCGGATGACCCCACCGCGCGCAATTCAAACTTATTGCCGGTAAAGGCAAACGGCGATGTGCGGTTACGGTCGGTATTATCTTTTAAGATCTGCGGTATTTTGGGGATGCCCTGCCATAACGAGTTTTCTTCTTTGATTTTCTTGCTCAGACGCGAAGTATCAATCTCATCCAAAACCTCATTAAGCTGGCTGCCCAAAAAGATAGATATAATTGCAGGCGGGGCCTCGTTAGCGCCCAGGCGGTGATCGTTATTTACCGATGCGATAGATGCCCTTAGCAGATCGGCGTGTTCATGAACGGCTTTGATGGTGTTCACAAAAAACGTCAGGAACATCAGGTTATTCTTTGGCGTTTTGCCCGGCGATAGCAGGTTTTTGCCCGCGTTGGTAATTAACGACCAGTTGTTATGCTTGCCTGAACCGTTTACACCTGCATAAGGTTTTTCATGTAACAGTACCTTAAAGTTATGACGGCGTGCAACCCGGTCCATAATATCCATCAGCAACTGGTTATGATCAATGGCCAGGTTGATCTCTTCATAAATAGGTGCGCATTCAAATTGCGATGGGGCCACTTCGTTATGACGTGTTTTTAAAGGGATGCCTAATTGCAGGGCTTCTGTTTCCATATCCTGCATAAAGGCGTACACCCGGCTCGGTATCGATCCAAAATAGTGGTCTTCCAGTTGCTGGTTCTTGGCCGACATGTGCCCAAACAGCGTACGCCCGGTAAGGGAAAGATCGGGCCGGGCATTAAATAAGGCAATATCGACCAGGAAATATTCCTGCTCGATACCTAACGAAGCATTTACCTTTTCGATGCTTTTATCAAAGTAATGGCAAACATCAACGGCAGCCTTATCTAAGGCACTTAAGGTTTTTAAGAGTGGTACTTTATAATCCAGTGCTTCGCCGGTGTATGATACAAATACGGTAGGTATACATAGGGTGCGGCCAATAATAAAGGCCGGGGAAGAGGGGTCCCAGGCGGTATAGCCACGGGCCTCAAAGGTGTTACGGATGCCCCCGCTCGGGAAGCTCGAAGCGTCCGGCTCCTGCTGCGCCAGTGCGTCGCCGCTAAAGCGTTCGATAGCCCCACCATCTGCAGTTGGTTCAAAAAATGCATCGTGTTTCTCAGCTGTAGTGCCCGTTAAGGGTTGAAACCAGTGGGTGTAGTGTGTAGCACCTTTGCCCATAGCCCATGAACGCATGGCCGAAGCAACCTGCTCGGCCATTTCGCGCGGGATAGGTACGCCATTATCAATGGAATTTACAATGCCGTTATAAGCCTCCGTCGATAGATATTCTTTCATTTTCTGCTTATCGAAAACATTGGCGCCGAAATAGTCTGAAATTTTATGCGACGGGGTTTTAACCTCAGGTATCTGGCGGTCTAATACTGCCCGGAGGGCCTGGAATCTGATGTTTGGCATCTTAATTAATAATTGGTGCTCAAAAATAAGATTATAACGTAAAAACAGCAGGATATATCATACAATTAATTGCAGGCCATTTCTCCAGATTCTTACCGGGGATAATCGCTTTTTTTATGACTTTTTTTAATAAATGTTAGATGTTGTAACTATTAAATAGGACTGAAGTATTCTTAGTATACAAAATAGGTAGATGTTATTGTGATATTGATATTTTAATAAACATTTAATGCTTAGTTATTGATAATTTAACAAAAAGTGTTTTTTGTTATCATATTTATACTTACTATTTTGTTTAAATGATATTAAATATATAATTTCATAAAAATATAACTATAAAAGGTTGTGAATTTTAGAAATAACTAACCTAAAAGGCATAAAAATTAAGGATTTTGATATTTTTTGTTCTTTTTTTTGAAAAATTGTTGAATATGAGCCCTCATGTTTACGTTTTTACGCTCAATTATTAAAAAGCTAATTAAACAAACGTCATTAACTAAACAAATTTTAACTCATGGAATTAAATTTTACGAAAAGCAGGCTCTTCGACGGGTTTCGAAGTATTAGCCGGGAAAAATGGACACTTGGTGCTACTATCTTCTTCGGAAAGATGGTCGGGCTGTTTTTGGTGATCGCTGCTATGATCACCGTCCCCGGTTTTTTCGGTACCCAGGCGCATGCCGCAGAAACTTATACCGCGCATGAAACCTCTCTGATCAATACGGTAAATACCGTTTGGACATTGGTAGCCGCTTTCCTGGTCTTTGGGATGCAGGCAGGGTTTGTAATGCTCGAAGCCGGTTTTGCTCGTAAAAAAGAAACCGTGAATATTTTAATGGAGTGTATTTTTGATACCTGCCTTTGCGGTATCTTATTCTGGGCTATTGGTTACGCATTTATGTTTGGCCATGGTAACGGGTTTATTGGCTGGGGTGGTGTTGATGGTAAGAACTGGTTCTTCCTGCAAAATACCCCGCTTACTTATGAGGCTTACGGTATCCCTATCTTAGCCCACTGGATCTTTCAATACGCATTTGCCGATACCTGTTCAACTATCGTATCAGGCGCGATGATTGGCCGTACAAGTTTCCGTGGCGATATCCTTTACAGCATTGGTATTACAGGTTTCATTTACCCTATTATTGGTCATTGGGCCTGGGGGCCTGACGGTTTCCTGGTAGGATTAGGTTTCCGTGATTTTGCAGGGTCGACAGTGGTACACACCATTGGCGGTATGGCATCATTAGCGGGTGCAATTGTATTAGGCCCACGCTTAGGCAGGATCTTTAAACGCGACGACAAAGTTAAGGGCGGCATGCCCGCTCCTCATAACCTTACCATTGCTGCCATAGGCGGCTTTATACTTTGGTTTGGCTGGTACGGTTTTAACCCGGGTAGTACACTATCTGCTATGGACGGGCAAGGAATTGGCCGCGTGGCTGCCAACACCACTTTGGCTGCCTGTGCAGGTGGTATCGTAGCGATGTACCTGGGCTTATGGTTTGGAGCCACTAAGGGTAAATTCGATGTAGGCTTTACCGTAAATGGTTTCCTTGCCGGTTTGGTTGCTATTACCTGCCCTTGTTATTGGGTAAGCCCATTAGGGGCTATCATGTTAGGTGCCATATCGGGTATAATTGTTTACCTGGGTACCTACGCGTTAGAATACTTAAGAATTGACGATCCGGTTGGTGCAGTACCTGTACACGGTTTGAACGGTATCTGGGGGACGCTTTCATTAGGTTTCTTCGCATCTGGTCAGTTTGGTGCAACAGGCCCAACCGGTGCCGATAATTCTGCCCCGGTTACCGGTTTGTTTTACGGTGGTGGCTTTGAAGTATTAAAAGCACAGGCCATTGGTAGTTTTGCTATCACAGGTGCAACCTTTGCAGTAGCATTTATAATGATGTATGCCCTGCGCAAATTGCCATACCCTTGGAACCTGCGAGTTGAAGAACATGGCGAATTGGGTAAGGGTGGTATCGATGTGTTTGAGCACGGCAGCGAAGCTTACCCCCCTCAAGACGATGATGAAGTGAGCCTGAGCGGTTTGTTTGAACAAAAAGTTCAAACGCCAACAGCATAATATAAAATATAACCGTGCGGCAGGCCTGTCGCACGGTTATTTATTAAACAGGGCCAAGTTCTTTTAAACTCCTTGTACCACTGGTTGTGTGAGCCCCCTTCCAAAAGATTAAAGGCCATTAGTACAAGTTTCTCATTTACATTTTTTAGATATGTTTTTTGTCTCAAGAAATTGGGAGAGCCATTCCTATGCCACAACTATAATAAATATAAATTCTAAACCCTTAAACAATTCAAAATGAAAAAGAAACTTTTACTTTTAATGTCCCTGGCCACCTTTGCTTTCGCTGCGCAGGCGCAAGATACCACCAAGGCCGATCCGCCTTTAACGATCTCTGGTTCTGTTGATACTTATTATAAATACGATTTCTCTAAACACAGTAATATCCCTACCAGCTTTGCCTCAGATCAAAATTCTATATCTATCGGTATGATAGATTTGGCATTGAAGAAAAAGGTAGGTAAGGCCGCTTTTGTTGGCGAAATGTCGTTTGGCCCGCGTGGCCAGTCGCAGTCTATCCCGCCAAGTACAACAGATGGCAGCTACCACGTACAAAACTTGTATGTATCGTACGATGTGACTGATAAGTTTAACTTAACAGGTGGTTATATGGCTACCTTTATGGGTTATGAAGTAATTTCACCGGTGGGTAACTTTAACTACTCTACATCGTACCTGTTCACCAACGGTCCGTTCCAAAATGCAGGTTTTAAAGCAACTTATTTGTTTAGCGACAAAGCCAGCTTAATGGCCGGTATTTTTAACGATGCCTGGAATGTTTACACATCTGTAAGCAAAGTTAATACTTTTGGCGCGCAATTAATGCTTGCCCCTGCAAAGGGCTGGACAGCTTACATCAACTTATTAACCGGTACACTATCAGGCACCGAGATTGACTTGACCACTTCATACCAAATTACCGATGCCTTTAAACTGGGCTTAAACGCAGCTGATTTTTCTGCAGCAAGCGCAGTTGGTACCGGTGGCTTTAGCGGTATAGCTTTATACCCGCAAATTGCCGTAGCTAAAGATGTTACTTTAGGTTTAAGGGGCGAGTATTTTAAAACCAAAACCGGAAGCGTAACCACATTTGGCCCGGCTCCGGGCAGTTCGGTAACAGCGTTTACCTTAACAGCTAATATCAAGAGCGGCCCGCTTACCCTGATCCCGGAGGTCAGGTTGGATAACAACAAAAACATCACCGACGGCTTTACCAAGAGCGGTGGCGTAACGCCAACTAAAAGCGCATCACAATTTGTGTTAGCTGCGGTGTACGCGTTCTAATATTTTTACGGATCTTATTTAATTTATGAAGCCATCCATATTAATTTATGGATGGCTTATCTTTATCAAATGAAAAAACTACTAATAGCCCTGATTTGCGTATCGGCGTCGCACGTGGCATTTGCTCAAAAAGAGTTACTGCAGTTGGATGAGACAAATAAGTACGTTTATTATCAGGTGGTTGATAAGCCCGGTGTGGTGGCCGATACGTTATATAATCGGTCCTTAACGTTTGCTAAAACAGCGGTGCCTAAAACTAAGCCCCAAAATGTGGTGGCCAATGCGGTTGTTACCAAAGGGAAGTTTTTAGTTTATAGTGGATCATCAGTAGTAAGAAAGGAAGGGGGAGAAGTCTCTTATACGTTATTTATCGAATCGAAAGATCAGAAGTATCGCTACAAAGTAAGCGATTTGATTTTCACCCCCTACGCCCGCGACCGTTTTGGTAACATGGTTGCCATACCCGGTGTAGAAGTACCTTTAGAAAAGCTTACTATAAAATATTCCCAAAAGGAGGCCGACAATTACCTGGCCCAAACAGGTGCCTTTTGCAAGCAAACCGGCGAAACTTTAAAGCGGTATATGGACAAGCTATCCAATATCCGCAAGGTGGAGCCTGTAAAAAAGGTAGCCACCGATAAATGGTAGTTACCTGTCACTAAAACATTTTTCATACATTTTGTAATAAAGCTTATTTGCCAATATAAATTTTGTATTTATAGTAGCGAACAAACTAATTATTGATAAAAAAGAAATAAATACAACATTATATTCTGTTTAAGCGTTAAATTATAAAATTAAATTCTTTCAACATGCTTAATACAAAACTAAATTTGTACAATGCCGAGTGGCTCGACGTTGTATTCGCAAACAAAAACAAAAGTTACGGTGCCTATGACCTGCGCAGTCATTACGCCGGCAACATGGTAAGGGCGATGCTGATCACTTTCACCGTTATCGCGGCCGGGGGTGTTTATTTGAAACTCCATGCTAAAGAAATTGAGCCGGTTACACAAGATCGTTCAATAATCGTTGTTATCACTCCTCCGCCGCCGGTAGTAAAAGTGGAGAAAAAAGTAGAGCCGTTGGTAAAACAGCCACCCGCAAAGGCATTACCTGCAGCGCCTACCACCAAATTTTTACAATATAAGGTTACAAGTGAACCGGTTACCGAAGAACCACCGAAGATATCCGAATTGACAGGAAATGTCGGCTCGGAAACCAAAAAAGGTGATCCGGATGGCCAGATTGCGCTTCCAATTGACTTGCCTGTTGGCCCGCCATCAACTCCGGCACCAGCCGACAATGAAGTCAAAACCACCATTGGCCTTGAAGTACAGCCCGAACCCTATGGCGGCATGGGCGCTTTTTCTAAATTCCTGGGTAAAAATTTGCGTTTCCCTTCTGCTGCATCAGATGCCGGTATTTCGGGCAGGGTGGTGGTTAGCTTCGTGATCGAAAAAGATGGCAGCCTGTCAAATATCGTGGTTGAAAAAGGCATGGGTTACGGGATGGATCAGGAAGCGCTTAGGGTATTAAAACTGGCAAAAGCCTGGAAACCCGGCAGGCAAAATGGCCAGCCGGTAAGGGTGAGGTATATGATCCCGATCGCTTTTCAAATGCCTGAGTGATTAACAATTAGCTTTGACAACTTTTAGAGGTTGTCAAAGCTTTTTTAAAAATCGATATAAATTTTTAATAGTTATATTTTGCCCCGTTTGAAAGTAATGGTGGCACTACCGTGTCAGTAGGGTAAAATTCAAGTAGCTGATTATCAACTGTTCATGTATGTTCACGGTGTTCATATGTGTTCACGTGAACATTTTTAGCGTTTTCGGCCTTTAAATTCCGTCTTATGGGGCTTTAAATCTATAGAATGACGCAATCATTTTCTTATCACTGGATTGGGCTATTTAATATACCTTAAACCTTTAGGCTTTCGGCTCTTTTTCTTAATTTCGCGGCATCCATTCAACTAAATCAGCATACATTGGAGAACCAGGAATTAACAACCGTTGAAACCGCCCGCGATCTGGGACTTTTACCCGAAGAATACGACAGAATAAACGAGATAATGGGCCGCGTGCCTAACTTTACCGAGTTATCTATCTTCGCGGTAATGTGGAGCGAACACTGCTCGTATAAAAACTCGATCACCTGGTTAAAAACCTTACCTAAAGACGGCCCGCGCATGCTGGCCAAGGCAGGTGAAGAAAACGCCGGATTAGTTGACCTTGGCGACGGTATTGGCTGCGCCTTTAAAATAGAATCACATAACCACCCATCAGCATTAGAGCCTTACCAGGGTGCTGCAACAGGGGTGGGCGGTATCAACCGCGATATATTTACGATGGGTGCAAGGCCTATCGCTCAAATGAATTCATTACGTTTCGGCGATCTGAGTCTTGATAAAACTAAATGGCTGGTTAAAGGCGTGGTAAAAGGCATCAGCCATTATGGTAACGCCTTCGGCATCCCTACAGTTGGCGGCGAATTGTTCTTTGACGAATGCTACAATATCAACCCGCTGGTAAACGCGTTTTCGGCAGGTATTGTTAAAGCCGGCGAAACTGTTTCTGCTACATCATACGGTGTAGGTAATCCGGTTTATATAGTGGGTTCGGCTACCGGTAAAGACGGGATCCATGGTGCTGCTTTTGCATCTAAAGATATCACCGAAGATTCTGTAAACGATCTGCCAGCTGTACAGGTTGGTGATCCTTTCCAGGAAAAATTATTGTTAGAAGCTACTTTAGAAGTGATCAAGACCGGTGCCGTTATTGGCATGCAGGATATGGGTGCTGCAGGTATCATCTGCTCTAACTCAGAAATGAGCGCTAAAGGCGAACATGGCATGATCATCCACCTGGATCGTGTGCCGATGCGCCAGGAAAATATGAAGCCTTACGAGATCTTACTTTCTGAATCGCAGGAGCGCATGTTGATCGTAGTGGAGAAAGGTAAAGAAGCTTTGGTTGAAGCCGTATTTGATAAATGGGACTTGAATTGTGCCATTATTGGTGAGGTAACCGATACACAACGCCTGGAATACTTTATGAATGGCGAAAAGGTAGCTGATGTACCTGCTGATGATTTAGTATTGGGTGGCGGTGCGCCGGTTTACGAACGCGAATACCGCGAGCCTGCTTACTTTGCCGAGAACCAAAAATTTAAGATAGAAGATGTTGCCGAGCCCGAAAATTTAATTGACGTAGCCGAGCATTTGATAGCACATCCAAACATTGCATCCAAACGTTGGGTAACCGACCAGTACGATAGCATGGTAGGGGTGGCGACCATGACCACTAATCGCCCAAGCGATGCAGCCGTTGTGGCCGTGCGCGATACCAATAAAGCGATTGTTATTACCTGCGATTGTAACTCGCGCTATGTATACGCCGACCCGCAAAAAGGTACAGCCATTGCCGTAGCAGAAGCTGCACGTAATATTACCTGCGCAGGTGGCGAACCGGTTGCAATAACTAATTGCCTAAATTTTGGTAATCCTTACAAACCTGAAGTTTATTGGCAGTTTGTGGGTGCCATAAAAGGTATGAGCGAAGCCTGTACTAAATTTGAAACCCCGGTAACCGGTGGTAACGTAAGTTTTTATAATCAGTCGTCAGATGAGGGCCCGGTTTTCCCAACGCCGACCATTGGTATGCTGGGCGTAATGGATGATGTGAGTAACATCATGACATCAGACTTTAAACAGCCCGGCGATTTGATTTACCTGATCGGCGAATCGCAAAACGATATTGCTTCATCGCAATACCTGGCGTCGTACCACAAAATAGTAAAAGCACCTGCGCCATACTTTGATATCGATAAAGAGTATGATATGCACCAGGTTGTAAAAGAGTTGATCAAGCATAAAGTGGTGCAATCGGCACACGATGTAGCTGATGGCGGTTTGTATATCGCACTAACGGAATCGGCTATGCCCAACGGTTTGGGCTTCGATATAGAGACCGATATCGCTATCCGTAAGGACGCATTTTTGTTTGGTGAATCACAAGGCAGGGTAGTTGTTTCTGTTGCGCCTGACGACCAGGAACGCTTTATAGAGATGATGGCCACCAGCGAAGTTGAATTTAGCTTGTTGGGTACGGTTAATGGTATTGGTGATACTACTATCGACGAGGAATTGTTCGGTAATATCACCGATATTAAAATGGTGAACGATAACGTTTTGCATGTAATTTTAGGCGAATAATGCTGAAGCTTAAAAAGATCCACCACATTGCCATTATCTGTTCTGACTATGAACTTTCAAAATGGTTTTATGTAGATGTGCTGGGTTTTACGGTTGCGCGCGAAGTATTCCGCGAAGCGCGCAATTCTTATAAACTCGATCTGGAAGTGGGGGGGCAGTATCAGATAGAACTTTTCTCTTTTCCAGATCCGGCGTTGCGGCCATCCCGCCCGGAAGCTGCCGGTTTAAGGCATTTGGCTTTTGAGGTTGATGATATTGATGAGGCAGTTTTTCACCTGAACGAGTTGAATGTTTCCACCGAGTCAATCCGCGTAGATGAGTTTACGGGTAAACGTTTTACGTTTTTTCAAGATCCGGACGGTTTACCATTAGAGCTTTATGAAGTTTGACCTGCAATTTTAACATAAAAAGAGAAGGGCTTAAATGATACCATTTAAGCCCTTCTCTTTTTATAGCATATTTAAACAGCTTTGTTTAAACACTCCTGTAGCACTTTAGCAAATTGTTTATCGTTCGGCGGTGCAAAGATGGTGTTGTGTTCGCCGGGTATCTCGTGTACATGTACGCCTTTTAACGCATATGGCGCCCAGCCCAATAGCTTGGTATCTTCCATGTAAAAGGTTTTCTTTTTGGCCCTAAAAAGTTCTACCGCTATGTTTACCGGCGTAAGCAGATAATTGCGCTGTGCCTTGCCGCTACGTTCGTCTATCTCATTGTTATAATCAGAGAAAACTGTTTTCTTCTTTTTATCAGGGAAGATCTTTTTAAACGTTTTAGTGACCTTTCTGCCCAACTCACGGCTTTTGTACTCAATGGTGCGTTTAGGGTCTTCCATAAAGAGCACGGGGGTGTAGGCAATTTGTTTAGCCAGCAACCAGATACCCTTTAGTGATTTTTTTAAAGGCGAATCGAACTTGGTTGTTTGTTCGGCATAAGTATCAAACATAGCCAGCAATTTAACATCTTTACCAGCAGCCAGCATTTGTTTAGCCATTTCATAAGCGATCATGCCACCTAACGAGTAACCGGCAATGGCATAGGGCCCAATCGGGTCATGCGCTACTATCTCTTCAATATAGTTCGCGGCTATTTCTTCCATTACATCCAACGGCTCATCAACGCCATTCAGTCCGCGTGCCTGCAAGCCGTAAACGGGTTGCTCATCATCCATATTCATGGCTAATGCATTAAATAGTAACACATTTAAACCGGCCCCATGTACAATGTATAAAGGCATTTTAGTGCCCTGAGGTTTAATGGGCACTAATGATTTCCAGCTGATAGATGCCTCGTCAACTTCCAGCCTTGCAGCCAATTGCTCCACTGTCGAATATTCAAACAAAGTAGCCAATGGTAAACGCTTGCCGGTTTCTTGTTCTATTTTAGCCATTATTTTAACGGCTACTAACGAGCGGCCACCCAGTTGGAAAAAATTATCCATTATACTGATCTTTTCCAGGCCCATCATTTCTTCCCAGATACGCGCTACCATTTTCTCATTATCGCTGCGTGGCGCAACGTATTCACCGGTACGGTTAATGTGGCTGTAATCCGGCTTTGGCAAAGCCTTACGATCAATTTTTCCGTTAGGTGTTGATGGGATACTTTCTAATAAAACCCAATCATCGGGCACCATATACTCGGGCAATACAGCTAACAAAGCCTGTTCCCAATTAGTGATCTGTGTACTTTCAGGCACGCCAACCTGGCCTGTTGGTAGGGTAAGGTAGGCCACCAGGCGGGGCATTCCGGGTGTATCCTCACGGGCAACCACTACTGCATCCTTTATATCGGGTTGCTTACCCAGGTTAAATTCAATTTCACCTAATTCAATTCTGTAACCACGCACCTTCACCTGGTGGTCTATGCGGCCAAGATAAACGATATCGCCATCTGGCTTATATTTACCCAAATCGCCGGTACGGTAAATTTTATCACCGGGGATATCAGAAAAAGGGTTGTCGATAAACTTCTCGACGGTCAATTCCTCCCGGTTCCAATATCCCCATGAAACGCCCGCGCCACCAATCAATATCTCACCAATTTCGCCATCGGTATGGTTTTGCATTTGCTCATCAACTATGTAGATCTGCGTATTATCAATGGGCCAGCCTATTGTAATATCATTCGCATCGGTAATTTGTTTGATGATAGAGTATATGGTAGTCTCGGTTGGGCCGTAAAGGTTCCAAACCTCTTTACTTATCGGCAACAATTTTTCAGCCAGGTCTTTCGGAAACGCTTCGCCGCCTGTAAAAACTTTAAGAGGCAGGTATTCATTCCAGCCCACTTCAAGCATCATTCGCCAGGTATATGGCGTAGCTTGCATTATAGTAATATTTTCGCTCCGTACGATATCTAAAAGTGCCCGCCCATCTTTGGCAGTTAAAGAATCGGCCAGTACAATCTGTGCACCTGTAACTAACGGCAGGTAAAGGTCTAACCCGGCTATATCAAACGATATGGTAGCAACCGCCAGGATCTTATCAGCAGGAGTCATACCCGGCTTTTTCTGCATACTTAACTCTAAATTCACTAATGCGCCGTGCGGTATCTGTACCCCTTTGGGCTTCCCCGTAGATCCTGACGTATACAGGATGTAGGCGAGATCTTTACCGGTAACTTCAACTTCAGGTTCTTCGGCGGGATAATTTTCCGATTTCGCCAAAGCCTCTTCTATCAAAACCTCGACAGTGTTGCCGGCGTAATGTCCTTTATATTTTTGAGAAGTAAGCAAAACCTTCGCGCCCGAATCCTCCAGCATAAATTCTATACGGTCTTTAGGATATTCCGGATCAAGCGGAACATAGGCTGCCCCAGTTTTCATGATAGCCACTAAACACATGATC
Organism: Mucilaginibacter glaciei; assembly: GCF_014773245.1. Taxonomy (GTDB): domain Bacteria; phylum Bacteroidota; class Bacteroidia; order Sphingobacteriales; family Sphingobacteriaceae; genus Mucilaginibacter; species Mucilaginibacter glaciei. The sequence continues at coordinate 418,752 of NZ_JACWMX010000001.1, forward strand.
ATCTCGGGCGTGCGGTCAAGCGCAAGGCCAACCACATCGCCTTTTTTTATACCTTGTTCTATGAGTACCCGGGCTATCCGGTTAGTTGTCTTATTAAATTCGGTATAAGTAACCGAACGCTCATGAAATTTTACAGCTATACTATAGGGGTAATTTTGTGCAGATTTCACAATAAGCGAGTGCAGGGACGTCTCTTTCGGGTAATCAACGAGGGTATTGTTAAATATTGATTCCATAAAATTTTTTAAACACAGGGGGCTTTATAATACTGTTTAAATGGTTTAAGCGGGCATTTAATTCCCCGTTTTGCTCCAACCAGGCTTACTTACGTATTAATTGGTATTTGGATTATGTGGCGTGTGAATAAACTTTTTATTAGCGCCCTTAAGCTTAAATAACAAGGCAAGCATCGAGAAAAATATCAAAGGGATCTTTAAAACAGCGCCAAGAAGTTTACCATTAAAGAACTGCGCTGGTACTGCAATTAGTATACCAATATAGCACAATATGGTGGCCGTTAACCACATTTGCCACGATGGGCCAATACCGGGGGTAAGTAACGCTATCAGCAGCATAAAAGGCATCAAGCCCAGCATCAAAATGCGGGGCAGAATAGCCGTTTGATAAATCTCATTAAAATAATCAAAGTTGCCATTCTTAAAAAGCTCGGTAAACCCGGTGCTACCGTATGTTTTTAGCAAGTTGAACTGTGCAGACAGCCACCTGCGGCGTTGCTTTTTAAAAACTTCGGGGTTGCTTACTTTTTCATCATAAACTAAAGCAGCATCTGCATACGCTACGTGAATTTTCTGGCGGGTAAGCACCAGGCCCATTTCTTTATCAAAACCACCAACAGCATCTATTTGCGCCATGGTATCCTTAAATAACTTGTATTCCAGCGCCATACCCGATCCGATGATGGCTGCAGAAAGGTTAAACACGCGCTGTCCCTTACGGAAGATGTGATTATTTACTTCCTCGCTTATAGCGTCTAAGATGGCAACCGGCGTTTCGGTATTTTTTGCTACGCGGTGGCCCTGGATAACCCTGTTGCCGGCATGCAGATAGTTATTGATATGGCGCAGATAATCGGGCGCGGCAATATTGTCAATATCAAACACCACAGCCGCGTCAAAATCCTGGTGCGTTGCCGCAATAGCGGCGTGGAGTGCCTTTGATTTGGTACTGCTTTCAAATACTACCTCGACAACCTGTAATGGCATAGCCTTTAATTTATCAATGGTATCCGGCTTCATCGAATCGGCAATTACACAAAAATGAAATTTATCTTTCGGGTAATCGATAGTTAAAGCGTGCGCAGCAGAGTTTAGCACGATCTCATCCTCTTTGTAAGCACATATATAAATCACAAATTTGCTGAATGATGCGGCAACGGGTGGTGCTTTTACAATAATAAAGCGCCCAACTACCGAGAATACGAACAAGTAAAGGCTGTATATAGCCATATAAATGAACACAATGCTGAAAATTACCGAGAATATAAGTTTAATAAAATCCATATGCTGAATGCCTGCTTTAAATTAATAAATAATTTTTAATTAGCCAGTTTATGTTTTTCTGCAAGGCCGTCGGCTAAAATATCTTTAAGCTGATCTATACGATGTTCCCACGTATTATTGGCAGCAATTTTTAACCGGGCCACTTGCTTTTCGGGCGTATCTGCCAAGGCCTCGTTTATCGCTGCCGAAAACTCTTCGGCAGTGCTGCAATAGGGCACACTGTCAAAAGTGAAATTCTTCAGATCTTCGTTAAAGTTGGTAGCTACAACCGGTTTCCCGGCGCCCATATATTCAAATAACTTTAAAGGGAAAATGTTGTTGCTTACATCATCTTTTTTAAATGGGATGATACCTATATCAAAACCTTTCAATATAGCGGGCATTTGATCATATGGTATTGCGCCTGGCAACGATAGATTGGGAGCTTCAAAATCACCTTCTTTAATATAATAATCATCAACGGGGCCAACAAATACAAAGCTTTTATCCGTATTCATAGCTAAAACTTGGTTCATCATCTCATAGTCTATACGTCGTTCAATAGCCCCAAGATAACCAATAACGGGTTTTTTGATACCATTAAAAATAGCTGACTCCGGTAAATTCGGGTCAAGAGCCTTTTGGCTATGTGAAAGGTTCGCCGCATTGGGTACAAAATATGAATGCTTGTTGACTAATGCCTTTTTGTTGGTCAGTTCGCGGCTGGTACATATTACCATGTCTACATCCTTTAACAGGATATCTTCGTTATGCAGGCCGTGTTTTAACTGGTATGCTTCAATTATCGGGTCGACGCAATGGTAAACCGATAGGTCAGGGTGTAAAAGGTCCTGCAAAGTAGGGTACGAAAAGTTGTAGGAGTTTATGTATATATAATCTTTTACGCCATACTTTTTAAAAACCTTTTTAAGGCGATTGGCAACCACGCGTTCATTAAACTTTACGCCTAAACGGTATAGCGGGCCTTCCGGGAGCATGTTGATAGACGGCACAGGCGGGCATATCACTATCTTCAGATTAGGAAGATCAGATTGGATAACGCAGTTACTGGCCGAAAAGAAATGCGATTTACGGGTGTTGAACGATTTTGTACCCTTAAATTTAAAATAATCTTTCCAGGTATAGGGCCTGTCTATGTAATAGACATAATTGTCTTTTGCAAGGTTCCTGGCTATGGTGTAGTTAGTTGACTCCAGCGCGCCGTCAAACTGCATCTGCGAGAAAAAAACAATATGGCAGCCCTTTAAGCTCACGAGTTATCGGGCTTAGCTTTTTTACGCAAAAGGTGGGTAGCTACTTCTTTAAGCTGCTGATACCCCAGACTAAATATATCCCTAACTGTAAAATTAAGGTGTTTTTTTAACTGCCAGTAACCAAAAATAGCACCTGTTAGGAATGTAAACAATGATGAAATGGCCACACCGTATAAATTGTGTAGCAGCGCGATGCCTACAAAATCGCCTGTTACGTTAACGATAAGCATCAAAATAACTTTGATCATGTTTAAATGGGGCTTACCTATAATATCCAGCGTGATGCCAAAAAACCTGTCGATAGGTAGCAGCATTACGTAACAGATAAAGATCCTGAAGATGCTTACAGCATCTGTATTGTCAAACTTTTTACCAAAAAGGAGATGTATAACAATACCCCCAAATACAAAGGCTCCTATGGCGATTGGAACGAATAACACGGTTAACATCCCCGCGTACTTTTTCATGATTGTGGCTACCTCAACATCGTCTTTTTGATGCACTGCGGCCGATAGCTCGGGCATAGCTATGGCTACGAAGCTGCGGATGGGGATCTGAAATATTTCGAGCAGCCGTTGCGGGATATAGTAAACCCCAACCAACTCTACAGGGAATTTTGATTTGATAATAAAGGTGTCGGAACTGCTTAACAGGGTAGACATTAAAGTAGTACCCACACTGAATTTACCAAAATGTGCCAGATCTTTCATAGCCTGAACAGACCTGTACCGGACAGACCGGATCTTTGACCAACCCGTAAAGATACACAACAGGCTGGTGACGATGTTGTTACCTAAATAGCAGTAGATAACGGTTTCAAATGTAACGTCATGAAAAAATATCAGCCCAAGTACACAAAGTAAAAAGCCCCCCTGGTTTACCAATTGTAATATCAGGAGCTTATCGAAGCGCTGTTCGGCAGGTAAGAGCCATGATGCAATGGCCGAAGGCAGGGTACAAAAGTAGATTACCCCGAACCATTTTAATGTAGCCTCAAGATCGGCGTTGGAGCTTTTTACAAACATGTAAAGCAGAAAATCGATCAACACAAAGCTTATCGTTATCATTAGCCCTACGGCCCAGGCAGAGCCCGCAATGTTTATAGCCCGTTTCCTATCTGCCCCGGCGTAAAATTTCACCACTGAGGTTTGCATGAAGCCCGACCGAAAGGTATCGGCAAGGGTAAAAATGATAAGGAAAAAGATATAATTACCAAAATCAACCTTATGCAGGTTGTGTGCCATCAGCGATAGTACAAGCATACCAATCAGCGGCATTGCTGCGTTGCTGACAAGTGACATGGTATGTTTATTTACGATCTTTTTAAAGAATGACATATAGCAATTTCGGCTTAAACCCGTTCCCAGCTTCCACTTTCAAAATTATACTTTTTTATTACTTTGGCGGGGTTGCCAACAGCAACACAGAATTCGGGAATATCTTTTGTTACCACACTGCCCGCGCCTATTATTGCATTTTTGCCAATTATTACGCCCGCTGTAACCGAGCAATTCGCCCCGATCCAGACGTTATCGTTGATAACGATTGGTTTGGTAGTTACTTTTTGTAAACGCGGCGGGATGGTCACATCCTCAAAACCATGGTTTAAGCCCGATATTACGATGTTTTGGGCCAGCATTACATAATTTCCCATGGATACCGGGCCAATAATAACGTTGCTTAAACCAATACCAACATTATTACCTATTAATACTGCGCCAACACCATTATTTATTACAGCAAAATCTTCTACAATGGTTTTATTACCCAACCTAAAATCATTAAATGGATAAACATCCAGCCTTGAATAATATTTTATTACGACACCTTTACCGCGTTTATGAAAAAAGGGGTTTACAAACCAGCTGATCCAAAACCATGGCTGTGCCCGGCGCTTATTAACAATAAGCGAATGCACGAACTTTTTAAGTTTAGGGTTTGACTTTATGCGCGATGCCAGTGACATGATTAATTTTTTAGCTCACCATTATTAATTTGTTGTGCCTGTTTCTCTTTATCCAGCCGATAAGTTACCACCAGTAACGCAGCTGCAAGATAAAATAAAATATTGGACGGATATTGCACCAAAGCTTGCTGTGGAGAATTCCCCACGTTAAAAATAAAAATAACCAGCACCATGGCCAGGCAATAATTTTTCAGCTCGGGGTCTTTAATTAAAAAGTAATTATTTATCCCTGTTTTTAATATTACAAACATGAGCGTACAAAATAGGAATAAGCCTATCCAGCCCATTTCTACCGCTACACGTACATAACCACTATCAGGAGGAAATTTAGCCAACATTGAATTTGGTGCAAATTTGCGCCCCCAAACACCTACAGAGCCTAAGCCACCGCCGATGGGGTGGGAAAGTATAAACGGTTTTATTCGTCGTTGATTTTCTACCCGCACCAGATACGACGGATCGTCATTTGGCTTAAAGGCCGATTGGAAACGCTTTATTAGCGGGTTACCGGTGGGCATTACAATCAGCACACCTAAAAAGGCGGCGGCAAAAAGCACAAATACTAATACCTTTCTGTTAAACTTAAGTATGGCTAGTAACGCCAGAGCCGCAGGGGGTAACACATACGCGGCACGTGTACCCGAGTAGAGCATGGTTAATAAAAAAAATGGTACGGCCATCCATAGCAATATTTTTTTGACCCGGGTAATATCGCCCATTGCAAAAACAATGCACATTACCGCTGCTACCACTAAGTTATAAGAATAGGTAACCGGATCAGGAAAGATTCCTACCTTACGCAGGTGCCCCATAATGAAAAGGAAACTTAATTTTTCCGGGTCTGAATAATACCATTTTTGTTCAAACGGCAATAGGCCAATATTTTCTTGCTGGAAACCCGACATTGCCGCTATCAATGCAAGCAGCAGCCACAACTTAAATAAAAACCTGATGTACTCTACCGAGCGGATATGGTAAACAAATATAAAATACGTGAGGATCAAAAACCCAACGGTACGTACCGTATAAACCCAGGCCAGTATGCTTGGCGATGAGGGATTGATAGCCTCTAACAAATTATATCCTAACCAGGCTAATACCAGATAGCTCACCGGGTTTTTAAAGTAATCCCAACTGGAGTCGTACTTTTTCTTTAAAAAAAAGCCGAAGATGAGCAGGTAGGTAATGGCATCAAGCATAATACCAAGGGGCACATCTTCGGGCACTACCTCACCTACATAGTTTAAAAAGAATGAAACGAATATAAATACCGCTATCCCAAATTTGGGGTAAGCCACAATACCTAATACCATCGGTATACCCACAAAAAGCACCAAAAAGCCACCTGCGGCTATAATGCCGCCTTTGGCTACAACTACACCTATAAATACTGCTATGGGTAATAGCAGCAGTATCAGATTAAAGGGAGTAAGGCGGGCAAAAAGATCTTTCTTATTAAAAAAAAGCTTTAGCCCGCTTCGTGCCGGGTTGTTTAACATTGCTGGCAAACTATACAAGAAGAATTTTTAGCGCCCAGACAAAAACACCGCAAAAAGCAAAAATCACAGCCACAATGCGGGTCTTTTTTTCAAAAGGCGTCAAATCCTCATAAATATCTTCTTTTTGTTTATTGGGTTCGATTCTCATTTTATTGAGCCGTGCTTTGTGAATGTATATAATTAGGGTTAAAACCTGTCTTTAACGTTAGCCTTGTTTAGTATCCATCCGGAGAATTTACCGTTCAGGTTTTTCAAATACTTAAGGTCGGCTTTTTGAGATTTTTTGATGCCTTTGTTCGACTCATAAACGGCCAAAATCTTGTTTGCGAAAAGCAACCATTCTTTTGATTTGTTTAGAGACGATAACGGCGGGGTTTCGATAATGATTATATCGTATTTTACCTTTAATTCATTAAACCTGCTGCGGATAAAGTTTTCATCACTTACTTCAAGAAGGGTGATATCCTCGCCGTGGTTACCCATTACGTTAATGGTACTGGAAAGCGTATCGTAATTATCAGGGTTGTTTTTAAAGTATTCTTCTACAAACAGTTTTGGTTGTGCCGTTTGGCTAATCGTTGGATTTAAAAAGTTACCATCAATAAGTAATACTTTTTTATTGATCATGGAGTAGGAGTAGGCCAGGCTGATGGCCAAAACTGTTTTACCCTCATGATTTTCTAAACTGGTTACGGCTAAAACCTTTTCGCCGCGCAGTTCCTGGTCAATTTCAAAACGGATAGAACGGATCAGTTCTTTAAATTGCTTCATCTTTTCGCGGTGTTCTACATCCCAAAGTTTACGCAGGTCAAGTGAGCCGCCGCTAATTGTATTTAAATAACCCAATAAGGGCAGGCCGGTTGCGTTAACCAATTGCGCCGGTTCTTTAATGGTGTCATCAAAAAAGAATATCGCAAACAAAACAATCACACAAAACACCAAACTAACAACCCCGCCAAGTATGATAAGCAGCATTTTTTTAGAGGGTTCGGCGGCGTCAGGTGTAGCTTTTTCAACTAAACGTACCTTGATGGAATTGGTTGATCGTAAATTTGTTTCGTTATAACGAGTTAGTGCATCGGTATATTCCTTACTGGCAATTTCTATTTCAAATTCAAACTTTTTAACGGTTGCGTCAAAAGGTACTAAGCGGTTATAATCCGCATTGAGTTCTGTCAATGCTTTATTTATTGATGCAATGCCGTATTTGGCAAGGTCGCGATTGATCTCTAATTGTGTTTTCTGGCGTACAAGTTCATCTTTACCTGCCAGTGGGTTGGTAATATACTTATCTGAAGTTTGATCAAGCTGTTGCGCCAAACGTGCCTTAAGCGAGTCGATAGATGCCTTGTACCGCGGGTTAAAATTGCTGCGTACAAAACGGTCGGTAAGCATGTGCAGCTGCTCTTGTGTGACGGTTACGGCTTGGTTGTATTTACTTACAGATGCCTCAACATATTGGCGGTCTTTCGGGTCAAATTTTTCGTTGATAGATTTTATAGCGCCTAAATTTGATGCCAGTTCACGCTCTGCCTGTACTTTTCTATCTTGGTAATCGACCGTTTTTTCAAAGATCGATTTTGATTGATCCTCGAGGTTTAATATGCCATTTTTGATCTTATACAGTCGTAACCCGTTTGTTTTGGAATTTAAGCTATCGCGTTTGTCACTTACCAGTTTAGTTAAGTAGTCAACGGCGTCGTTTTCATTCTTTTTGATTGTATGCGTGTAGTAATTAATAAATTCACTACTTAAAACGTTTACTACAAATGCCGAAAGCATCGCGTTTTCTGATTCAAAACTTACCGAAATAAAATCGCTGTCCTCGTCACGTGCAATGGATAAGTCAAGCCTGATATTGCGCTCGTCATATTTCATCGATCTTAATAATTCGTTTAATCCGTTCTCATCTTTATTGTAAAAAGATAAAGGTTCCAGCTTTGCTTCCTTTTCCTGCAATATTTTTAACGCATTTTTTTTGGCACCATCATTTAGGGTGCTCATCAGTTTGCTCGGCTTCCTGAATGGGAGAGGGTCGGTAAGGTCGTGGATCAGTAGTTTATACGATATCTGGTTAATGAGCTTTTTTAGCTTCATTATTTCTATCAGGTTACTGAACTTATGATTCAGCTGCTGGTCTTGCGCCATCCCAGTAGGGTCAAGATCAAGTAAATGGCTCGATTCATCAACTATACCTGTCGCTATTTGCGCGCTTGAAACATATTGATCGGGCAGGTTTTTTACCAGAAAGTATGAAACGATGATCGTAACCAGCGGAATAATAATCAGCAGGGTTTTATGTTTCCATAAAACTTTAAAAAAATTACCTAACTCCATGTTACTTTACGTCTTCTAATTTGGCACCTAAAAACTCTTCGAGGTTGGCTTTGGCGGTTAGCATTGCCAGTTCGGCCTGCACCTGGAAACCATTTTGATTATACAGGTTGGTTAATGCTTCGTTATACACCTGAAAAGTGGTCTCGTTTTTTTGAAACGAATATTTAAGTTGTTTTACCGAAGCCTCAGCATCTATAGTAGCGCCTGACCGTAGCCTTACCTCGGCCTGCCCGGCCAGGTAAGCAAAATAAAAACGTTTAACCTGTGCTTCCAGCGTTAGCATATACTCACTTTGCTGGTATCGGGCAATATTATAGTTTTCATGCGCGGCGTGTATTTGCGACGGGCGCGTAAGTATTTGCCCGATGTTAATGGATACGCTTAACTGATATCCGTTAAAAATAGTGGGCTGCAACAGGTTTTGTGAATTTTTAGGCTGATAAATGTATGATGCCGTAAAAACATCCAGCCAGGATAGTTTTGAGCCGTTGTAATTATTACGCGCGAAATTAACCTGGCTTTGTCGCACTTTAATTTCGGGGTAATTCTTTTTAGCCGTCGCAATAAGCTTATCTAAATAAGCATAGTTTACATCAGGTATAAAGGTGGTAGCTTGTGCATGTACCTGCGTTGTGTATAAAAAGCTAAGTAGTATAATTCCAAGTAATCGTAAGGTAGTATTCATTCTTTTCATTAAACTTTCTCTTTTTGAAACAAAGCGGGTACCGTGCCGACTATGATCTTCAGATCAAGCCAGAAGGAATACTTCTGAGCATAAAAATTATCCAGCTTCTTTCTTTCTCTTTCAGACATATCTTCTTTACCGCGTTTACTTATTTGCCACAACCCTGTTAAACCCGCGGGGCCTAAAAAGCGCATTGACCATTCGTTAGAGGTGAGCATCTCGGCCTCATAAACTGGCAACGGTCTGTTACCTACAACAGACATATCGCCCCTCAATATGTTAAATAACTGGGGTAATTCATCTAAGCTCGAATTGCGCAAAAAGTTACCGAGTTTGGTAACACGCGGGTCGTTTTTTATTTTCACAAAGGCCGATTTGGTTGTACCTTCCTCTTCTGCTGCATATTGGTTGTTGGTAACCGCCATTTGTGCCAGCATTTGGTCGGCATCGGTACGCATCGATCTGAATTTGTAAAAATCGAATACTTTATAACCCGTTCCTACACGTTTGCTTTTATAAAACACAGGGCCTTTGGAATCTAATTTTACCAATATGGCCACAATAAGCATTATTGGCGACAGGCCTATCAACATCATTGATGAGATGAACAAGTCTAAAAAGCGTTTGCCGGCCGGCATATTGTAGGTAATATCAACCTCTTGCGATAGCTCCAGCAATTTCGGCCTGATCAATTTAAATTTAACCAAAAAATTAAGCCGCTCGCGCAGATCAGACAGATCAAAAGGGTAGGTGTAAAAATCGTGCAGTTTCATTTGCATGGCTCTTTGCACCAATTTTTTATCCTTGCGGGTTGATATCATAATGATGATAATACCGTTCATTAAAAAATTTTTACGCAAACGGTCAACCACGTGAAAGCACTTTTCATCCTTATCAACTTCTATCAGCACAATATCGGGTATGGTAAGGATTGATTGGTTACCCAGGTAACCCTCCAGATCTTTTAGTGTATCGTTAAAATTGATCCGGAAACTATCTCCCAGGTCTTTGGTAATTACGTCTTTCAGCTCCAGTCCTGCGTATGCAATACTGATCTGTGCACCGGAATTTTCATTCCAATCAGTTGCTGTCTGTTGCATCATATATTTGTAGGGCTTGGTTGATGGCGGTTTTTAAGGTTGTTGGATTAAAGGGTTTATGAATATATGCGTCAACTTTAAACGGCATATTATCTACCTGCTCTTCAAGATCATGGGCGGCAGAAAGCAATATAACCGGGATATCACGATAAAAACCGCTTATTTTAACATTTTTAACGAATGACTGCCCGTCAAAATAAGGCATTTGCAAATCTGATATGATCAATTTTGGCATATTACCATCTTCTAACCACCCAAAGGCTTCAATACCGTTATTTTTGACGACGATGTCATAATCCTTAGAAAGGATAAAGTTGAGTAATTTTAAGATACTCAAGTCGTCATCAACAATTAGTAATTTTTTTTTCATGCTGATAATTTACCGTTGTTACTGCTATAAATATGAACTTTTTTCACGAAAAAACCCTAATTAAATATAACTCCTTAATGGCAGCTACCTTTGAATTAAGCATCATGTATTTATAAAACAGCCCGATACAACTATTATCTAACGGGGTATTTTTATCTAAAAGTAGAGTTAATTATTCATAAGTGAATTTAATTTCGACCTTTAGGAGTACAAATGTTAACAAATAAAGCCAATGTGGATTATTTTATAGGATATCTTCGGGTTAGTTTACGCAGTATATTCGTATTAAGTTTCTGTTTATGTTGAAATATTTTGTTGGGGTAGATTTAGGTACCGGCAGTACCAAAGCTGTAGCGGTAGACGCTGATGGATCGGTGCTTTACACATCTCAAAAACACTACCCTACAAGTAACCCGCAACCCGGTTACAGTGAACAAAATCCATGCCTTATATGGGATGCCTTTGTTTTTTGTATCAATGATGTAACGGCCACCATTGGTTCAATCCCGGTCGCTGTAAGTTTTAGTGCTGCAATGCATAGTGTTATGGCTATTAATAGCGAAGGCGAGCCGCTTTCAAATGCTATACAGTGGGCAGATGCACGCAGTGGGGATATTGCGCAAAGTATCCGCGATAGTACTCAAGGTGAGGATATTTATCGCCATACGGGTACGGCAATCTACGCTATGTCGCCGCTTTGCAAAATTATTTGGTGGCGCAATAACGATTACCCGCTTTACAACAACGCGCACAAATTTATTTCAATAAAGGAATACATATGGTACAAGCTTTTCGGGGTGTTTGAAATTGACCATTCCATAGCTTCGGCCACCGGGTTGTTTGATATTTTAGCTTTAGATTGGTACGATCAGGCGATGGCGTTAGCGGGTTTAACGCCTGATAAGCTTTCTGTACCGGTAGCTACAAAACATAGCCGGTCATCTCACCTGCTCTCTACAGTATTTAAAGACATTACCGCTGAGACGAAATTTGTAATTGGCGCAAGTGACGGGTGCTGTGCTAACCTGAGCGGTAACGCTATACAACCCGGGATCGGCGCGATAACTATAGGCACCAGTGGCGCCGTAAGGATAGGGAGCGATGAGCCTATTTATAATTTTGAGGCCATGACCTTTAACTACCTGCTGGACGAAAATACATTTATATGCGGTGGGGCGGTTAACAATGGCGGCGCTGCCTTGGATTGGTTATTACAAAACTTTTTGAAGCTGACTGATATAACTACCGAGACTTATGAAGGGGTGTTTGGAGAAATAGATAAAGTGAAACCCGGCAGCAACGGGCTGTTATTTTTACCATATTTATATGCAGAACGTGCACCCGTTTGGGACGCAAAAAGCTCCGGCGCATTTTTAAATATCAGATTTAGTCACAGCCGTGAACATTTTTTGCGGGCAGGTTTAGAGGGGATTTGCTTTGCGCTGAACGATGTTTTAAGCGCGGTTCAGCATTCATTGCAGCCAATAGACGAGATCGTGATCAGCGGTGGTTTTATCTCATCAAAGATTTGGGTACAAATGCTGGCAGATATTACAGGAAAGCGGTTAGTGGTACAACAAACGGAAGACGCATCGGCCATTGGTGCCATCTATTTGGCAATGAGTGCATTTGGTGTAGATATAGATGTCATTAGGGAAAAAGATGCAGGGCATCGACAGGTTACCGAACCTAATATGACAAACCATGGGATTTACAACCAGACATTTGCCGTTTATCAAAAACTCTATAAAAACCTTAAAGAAAGCATGCACCTGATGCACAACCTGAACAATTAGCGGATCATCACGCCGGGTTTGTTAATGATAGGCAACTTTATAAAGTTATCGTCTACAATACTTTCTGGTAGGAAGATGAATTTTTTGTCGAAGATCTCGCGGCCGATATAATAGCTTAACCAGTATTCGTTGTTTAAGCCGAAAGTTTGCTCGTCAATCGGTTCAACCAGCTTAAAACTGTTAGCATCAACTACAGGGAATGCATGCCTTAGGGTAGATGTTTTTACCTGCTCGCCATCTTTTTCGCCGTATCCTTTTGAGGTGATCAATACGTTTTCTAAAGGTTGGTTTTGTAGGTTGATCAGGTAAACGTACCAGATCTTACTTTCAACACTTTCGCTTTCTAAAGCAACGGCAATCGCTATATCCTTAACTACGTTAGGGGGAAGATCTTTGATCATGTTTATTATTCGTCAAAAGTTGAATGTTTTAAAGTTGAAATGTCGTTTCAGCAATAAACATTACAACTTCTGAACTTTAAAACATCCCAACGGTTTTATTTTTTCTTAACCACTGCTTTTTTCTTGGCAGGTGCTTTTTTGGCGGCTGGTTTTGCAGCAGTTGCTGCTTTGCCGAAGCGGCCTTTCTTGGCGTCTTTCGGCATGGCATCGGCCAGTGCCTTACAATCGTCAAACGTTAAGGTTAACGGATCTTTATCTTTAGGTATTTTAACGTTTAGTTTGCCAAATTCTATGTATGGGCCCCATCTTCCGTTCAAAACCTTCACGGTTTCGTCCTCATCAAAGGCTTTGATCAATTTTTCGGCGTCCTTTTTGCGTTTGACCTGGATCAGTTCAATCGCTTCGGCCTCTGTAACATCAAGCGGGTCTACCTCTTTGGGTACCGATATAAACGCACTGTTATGGCTAATGTACGGGCCGAAACGGCCAATGGCAACCTTCATGGGTTTGCCTTCAAATTCACCTACAACCTTAGGTAGCTTAAATAGTTCTAACGCTTGCTCTAAAGTGATGGTTTCAATACTTTGACCGGTTCTTAAGCTGGCGTACGCCGGTTTTTCTTCGCTTTCGTCAGAAGGGTTCTCACCCACCTGAACAAAGGGCCCATAACGGCCTATACGAACAGACATTTTTTTGCCGCTCTCCGGGTGTACGCCTAATTCACGCTCACCGGTAGCCTTGTCAGCCGTTTCAAGCGTGGTTTGTACATCCTTATGAAATGGATCGTAAAACGTACGGATCATTTTTGTCCAATCCTGCAAGCCCTGCGCTATCTCATCAAATTGTTTTTCTACCCCGGCTGTAAAGTTAAAATCAACAATTCCTTTAAAATGGAGTACCAAAAAGTCGTTTACTACCGCGCCGATATCGGTGGGGAATAATTTATTTTTTTCTGCTCCGGTATTCTCGGTTTTCTCTTCTTTAACAATACTTTCGCCTTTAAGCGTCATCACCTTAAATGTACGCTGGCGGCCTTCGCGTTCTTCTTTGACCACATAACCGCGGTTTTGGATGGTTGAGATAGTAGGGGCGTAGGTAGACGGGCGGCCGATACCTAATTCCTCTAATTTCTTAACCAAACTGGCCTCTGTATAACGTGCAGGAGGGCGGGAGAAACGTTCTGTTGCGGTCATTTCCTGTAGTTGCAACACTTGCCCTTTTGTTAAAGGTGGCAGTATCGCGTTCTCGCCATCGGCAGTTTGATTGTCCTCTTCTTCATCATTGCTTTCCAGGTAAACTTTCAGGAAACCATCAAATTTCATCACCTCGCCGTTAGCAACCAAATCTTCGTTACGAGTTGATATATTGATCTTTGCAACGGTTTTCTCAAACTGGGCTTCGCTCATTTGCGATGCAATGGCGCGTTTCCAGATTAGTTCATACAGGCGTTTTTCATTCGATTCGCCATCAATAGTATGGTTATTAAAATACGTGGGGCGGATAGCTTCGTGAGCCTCCTGCGCGCTTGCGTTTTTAGTCTTATATTTTCTTAGCTGATGGTATTTATCGCCATAAGCTGATTTGATCTCTTTTTGGGCGGCATCCAGCGCGGTATCAGACAGATTTACCGAATCTGTACGCATATAGGTAATATACCCCGATTCGTACAGGCGCTGTGCTACCTGCATGGTACGTGCTACCGAATATCCTAATTTACGGCTGGCCTCTTGCTGTAATGTAGAAGTAGTAAAAGGTGCGGCCGGCGAACGTTTGGCAGGGCGTGTTTCTAACGATTTAATATCAAAAATGGCCTGGACGCAATCCTGTAAGAATTTTTCGGCTTCTTCCTGTTTCTCGAAACGGTTCGGTAGTTCGGCTTTAAATGCGTTGCGGCCTGTACCAAAAATGGCAACTACTTTAAAAGCAGCTTCGGACAGGAACTTATTTACTTCGCGTTCCCTGTCAACAATTAACCTTACGGCTACCGATTGCACACGGCCGGCAGAAAGCGATGGTTTAACTTTTTTCCATAACACCGGCGAAAGTTCAAACCCCACCAATCTATCTAAAACGCGGCGTGCCTGTTGGGCGTTTACCAGGTTATAATCTATTTTACGCGGGTTCTCAATGGCCTTCATTATAGCCGGTTTGGTAATCTCGTGGAAAACGATACGGCGGGTATCGGGCTCTTTTAAACCCAATGTTTCAAACAAGTGCCAGGATATGGCTTCCCCCTCACGGTCCTCATCGGACGCGAGCCATACGATGTCTGCTTCTTTAGCTAATTTCTTTAATTCGCTCACTATCTGCTTTTTATCGACAGGTACTTCATACTTTTGATTGAAGTTATTGTTGATATCAATAGCATCTTCAGATTTGATCAGGTCGCGGATGTGGCCGTAACTTGATTTTACGGTAAAATCCTTGCCCAGGTATCCTTCGATGGTTTTGGCTTTCGCCGGTGATTCAACTATGAGTAAATTTTTAGCCATTTAAGCGGGTTGTTTTTGCAAAGAAAACATAAAATGCGTTAGAAACGCAAATTGTTTTTGTTAAGGTTGGAAATGTTGAAAACGGTGAGAGGGGTTGGAAAGGGTGTAAAAGTTAAAGAAAAAACGGAATTGATATTAAACAAGTTGTGAAATTTTAACTATTCAACCGTTTCGACTGCTTAAAACTTAAATCAAAAAGCCACCACCTAACAAATCGTTTCCTTCATAAAATACAGCTGATTGCCCGGGCGCGATA
The DNA here is from genome assembly GCF_014773245.1 of Mucilaginibacter glaciei. Taxonomy (GTDB): domain Bacteria; phylum Bacteroidota; class Bacteroidia; order Sphingobacteriales; family Sphingobacteriaceae; genus Mucilaginibacter; species Mucilaginibacter glaciei. Next base: position 434,427 of record NZ_JACWMX010000001.1, read on the forward strand.
CCAGAAACCATGTGATCGAACGATACTTTCATATGGTCGCCAATTTGCTGGATTTTACTTTCGGTACCGGCATCTTTATAGCGTATTTTTGTCACGGCTTCTAAAGGCTCTCGGATGTTATCATACTTAACCAAGTTAAGATTGCGTACCCAGGCTTCTTTCTTTTCCAGCTCTTCAATTGTACCCAATACGACGGTATTGTTTTCGGGCTGAATTTTAGTTACAAACATAGGTTTGCCCAAAGCAATACCTAAGCCCTTACGCTGGCCTATGGTATAATAAGGATAACCTAAATGCTTGCCTACAACGGTACCATCGGTCAGTACAAAATTACCGGGGCCTACACGTTCGTCCAGGTCTTCCACTTTATGCCTTAAAAAAGCGCGGTAGTCGTTATCAGGGACAAAGCAAATTTCGTAGCTTTCGCTTTTACCCGCTAATTCCAGCTGGCCCATATCAACAGCCATCTGCCTGATATCAGGTTTAGAAAAGCTGCCTAACGGGAATTTTGTACGCGCCAGGTTTTCCTGCGATACACCCCATAAAACGTATGACTGATCTTTATTTTCGTCTTTACCTTTTGATATTACGTAACGACCGCTATCCTGCAAACGGATGTTGGCGTAATGGCCGGTGGCAATAAATTCGCAATCCAGTTTATCGGCACGTTTTAAAAGTGCTTCCCATTTAATGTGTGTATTGCATAGCACGCAAGGGTTAGGGGTACGGCCTGCCAGATATTCATCAACAAAGTTGTCGATTACAAAATCTCCAAACTCGTTACGGATATCCAGTATATAGTGCGGGAAACCGTAACCAACGGCTAAAGCACGGGCATCATTAATGCTATCCAGGCTGCAACAGCCGGTTTCTTTTGAACTACCGCCGCTGGCGGCATAGTCCCAGGTTTTCATAGTAAGCCCGATAACCTCGTAGCCCTGCTCGTGCAGCATTACTGCCGCCACCGAACTATCTACCCCGCCGCTCATCGCTACTAAAATCCTGCCGTGCTTACTCATATTGGGCGCAAAGATACAGGTTTACAGCGGATTTTGCTCGGGGTGTAGGTCAGTGGAGGGTAAAATGGTAGGGAGAGGGAATATCGAATAATGAAATGTTGGATATCAATGATGAGGTTTTAAACAGGATAACAATCCCTATCAATATTTGTCAAATATGGGTTGGTCTCTCGGTGTCCACAAACAGGCGCGTTGGCCACAGGCTTTTAATGCGTTATTTGCCCACGTATTGCAGGTGTAAAAGAGGTTGTAGCGGCGCGTGGCCTCGTAAAAAGCATCACTGTCGTCATAGTTGGCGTTTGTATTGATTTTGATGACGTTACCGGCGGCATTCGTTTGGAAACTATTTTGGATATAGGCTACCAAACGCGTGTATTGCTCAGTACTTAGCTTTACGCGCTTGCATGATGCGTTTTCCTTTAAACCCTTATAAAAAGTGGCATGCATGGCAGAAGTGCTTAGCGCGAACGCAGCCTTAAAAGCTACACTAAACCTTAACTGAGCCCAGGTTGGTGTACTTAGATAAAAAACCTTATCGCCCCAGCCAAAGGCTATCCATTTGGCGGTAGTATCCTTACCCTTAGTATTCTCAAATTTTACCTGTTTGCTCCAATCTAGCTGTGCAGAACGTAGCGGCACTACCAAATCCGTATGTACACCATTGGTTAGGATATAAATGTCAATGGTTTTGTCGGTAACCTTTTCGGCAGGTACGCCTATCTTGGGGATAAGAAATGCCGCTAGCAGGTAAAGTACCACAAAGGCGACAAGACCAAGCAAAATATGCAACAGAACTTTATAGGATTTTTTCACGTGGTTGGGTTTATCTAACTTAATAGTAGTTTAGTATAAAAAGTAACCCTAAGCCATAAAATATATTTACCCTTTCCTCACTTGCCCATTCCCTTTTACTATCCATTTATAGCTCGTCAGTTCTTCCAACCCCATAGGCCCGCGGGCGTGCAGTTTTTGGGTGCTGATACCTATCTCGGCTCCTAAGCCAAATTGCGCGCCGTCTGTAAATGCGGTGGAGGCGTTCACATAAACTGCGGCGGCGTCTACCCGGTTTAAAAAGGTTTCGATATTGAGATCATCTTCAGAGATGATGGCCTCGCTATGATTAGAACTGTTTATGGCGATATGATCTAATGCTTCTTCTAAATTATCTACGGTTTTAACCGCCATCTTCATCGCCAAAAACTCCGTACCGAAATGTTCGGGCTGTGCCTCGTGTAAAAATTCAATGGGGTAGAAGCCCTCCAATACATCATAAGCGGCCTTATCAGCATACAGTATTACATGCTTTTGACCAAGCGGCTCGACAATGTGTAGCAGGTCGCCCAAGCGTTTGCTGTTAATGATGAAGCAATCGAGCGCGTTGCATACACTCACCCGGCGGGTTTTGGCGTTATCAATAATGGCAGTGGCTTTTTCCAGGTCGCCTGTTTCATCAAAGTAGGTATGTACAATGCCTGCTCCGGTTTCAATAACTGGTACTTTACTATTATCCCGCACGTAGTTGATCAAGCCCTGGCTGCCCCGGGGGATCAGCACATCTACATAACCAACCGCATGGAGTAAAGCCTCAGTAGCTTCCCGCTCTACAGGCAGCAGGATAGTTACATTTACGTCGATATTATTCGCAATCAATACCTGATGAATAACCTTCATAGTAGCCCTGTTAGAGAAATCGGCATCGCTGCCACCTTTTAATACACTGATGTTACCCGTTTTAAAACATAAACTAAATACATCAAAGGTAACGTTCGGCCTGGCCTCGTAAATTACACCTACAACGCCCAGAGGAACGCGTACTTTCTTTATCTGTAATCCGTTAGGTAATTTTTTATCCGATAATACGGCACCCAGCGGATTTGTTAACCCCGCCACGTTCTCCATATCGGCGGCAATGGCTTTGATCCGGTCGGCAGTGAGCGTAAGGCGGTCATATTTAGGGTCTGCCGGATCCATACGTTCCAGGTCCTTTTTATTTTCCTGCAACAGATAGTCTGTTTGTTCAACGGTCGCTTTAGCTACCTCGAGCAGTATTTGATCTATCACGGTAGTAGCAATAGACTTGCCGCGTGCCGCCTTTATCGCATTTTCAAAATATTGGTTGTACGCCATCTTATCCCTGTAAGTAAAGGTAATCGTAATGTACTAATGGCCGCTGGTTTTTTTGACCAGCCCATTCGTGCGCCTTATCTGAACCATACTCCGCAAGGCCGAGGCCTATCAATTTATTGTGCTCATCTACAATTTTAATGATTTCGCCCTTTTTAAAATCAGCTACTACCGCAATTAAACCAACCGGCAATAAGCTGGAAGCTTTGTTGGACATCAAAGCAGATTTTGCACCATCATTAACCTGCACTGCACCCGTTGCGGCAGTTTCTGAATGTGCTATCCATTTCTTTTTACCGGACGCCTTTTTGTTGGGAACAAAACGGGTATGGTTTACTTTACCTTCTAATAGGTCCGTCAGCACATTGTCCTTTGTTCCGTTAGCAATGTGTACAGCTATGCCCAATTTGGCCGTTTTTTGGGCGATTGTCGATTTCGTGATCATCCCTCCACGGCCAAATTGCGAGCGGCCCGAACTAACAAAGGACGAAAAGTCGATCCCAGCTTCGGTAACCTCGTTGATTATAGCAGATTCGGCAAGTTTAGGATCGCCATCGTAAATACCGTCTACATTAGTTAATACGATCAATGCCTGCGCGTTGAGCATAGCGGCGATTAAGCCGGCCAATTCATCATTGTCGGTAAACATTAATTCGGTTACCGATACCACATCATTCTCGTTGATAACCGGGATAACCTGGTGCTGCAGCAAGATCTCTAAACAGTTTTTCATGTTGAGGTAGTGCAGCCTGTCGCGAAAATCTTCTTTAGTGACCAAAACCTGCGAGCAAAGGATCTCGAAATGTTCGAACAGGTGGGAGTAGGTGTTGATCAGTTTAACCTGCCCGATAGATGCGAGCAACTGACGGGTGGCAACTGCATCATATTTATCGGTAACAGTTATCAAACTCCGGCCGGATGCTACCGCGCCCGACGATACCAGGATCACTTCCTGACCCGATTTTTTGATGGCGGCTATTTGGTTCACCAGGTGTTCAATACGTTCCACATCAGGTAAGCCATTGCGTTGTGTAATAACGTTTGAGCCTATTTTAATAATGATGCGCCGGTAGTTAAAAGCCATTTAATATGTATCAGAGTGGTTGTCAATATTACTGATTTATAGCTGAAAAGTGGCTTTTTTTGATATTATTTTCAAAATAACATCAAATTTATTTGGAGGCTATAAAAGTTTTTATATTTTTGTCTACCTATTCTATAGACAATGTATTATTTAAAGATTTTTTCAGTAGTTAAAACGTTACGAATGCAGGGCTCACCTGCATGCTGTTGTTGCTAAGTTTCACTCTGCAACTGTCTTTAATATTTTCTAAATATCTCTTCTTTCAATCTCATTATATGAAATTTTCTACAAAATTTTTTAAGTTCCTTGTGTTCTTTTTAATCCTGCTACCTGGTTTTAGTTTTGCCCAACTTAATGGCAGTTATATATTAAGCGGCAAAGTAAATGATGAACACAGCGCGCCACTAATAGGTACAACCGTTACCATAAAGAATACAACAAACAGCACTGCTACAGATAGCACGGGAAAATTTTCCTTAACCACCAGTGCCAAATTACCCTTCACCCTGGTATTTAGCGCGGTAGGCTTTCAGCCGCAAGAGTTTTATATCAAAAATGCAAATAGTGCTGTTAACGTACAACTTACATCACAGTCTTTATTGATCAATGAAGTGGTTGTTACCGCATCCCGCCGGGAAGAGAAGCTTTTAAGATCGCCGGTGGCTATTGAGAAACTGAGCATAAATGCGCTTAAACAATCGCCGGGCCCAAGTTTTTATGACGCGCTTGAAAACGTTAAGGGGGTGCAAATGACCACCACCAGCATCACTTTAAAAGTGCCTAATACCCGTGGCTTCAATAGCCCCAATAATTTTAGATTTATGCAACTTGCTGACGGTGTCGACATGCAGTCGGCAACATTAGGTGTGCCGCTGGGTAATGCCATTGGGCCAACAGAATTAGACATTGCCAGTATTGAAATAACACCGGGCGCAGCAGCTGCCCTATATGGAACAAATGCGATTAACGGCTTATCCAACTTATTTACGAAAGACCCATTTAAATATCAGGGCTTGAGCGCTTACCATCGCACAGGTATTAACCATGTAGATGGGATAGGAATTAGCCCAAGCGCGTTGACCGAAACAGCGGTGCGCTATGCTAAAGCGTTTAACGATAAATTTGCTTTTAAGATCAACGCCAGCTACCTGGAGGGCAAAGACTGGCAATCAAATACCCGCATAGATCAAAACCCGACGAATTTGAAAACGGCCAACCCGGCTTATCCTGAACTGACGGGAATTAGTAATGCCGCTTACGATGGTTGGAACAAATATGGTGATGATGCACTCGCCGGAAGTAACACGGTTTCTATAAAAGGGATTGTGGTTGACGGTGTAGCCCGCCCTAATCTGACTGTAGCGCGTACCGGTTATAATGAGGTTGACCTGGTTAACCCTAAAGTGACCAACCTGAAACTCGACGGTACGCTGGCCTACAAGCTTTCGCCAACCACTACCTTGTCTTACACCTACAGATATGGTAAGCTGGACGGTGTTTTTCAAAGAGGGAACAAGATTTCGCTTAACGGAGCATCAGTGCAAAACCACAAGGTGGAACTGAAGGGCAAAGATTTCCTGATCAGAGGATATGAATCTATTGAAAATACAGGTAACTCATTCAACGTAAAACCCCTGGCTGATAATCTGGATCTGAACCATGCCAGCAACTCGGCATGGGGTACTACTTATAAAAACGCGCTTACCGCCTTTGCCAATGCCAATGGCGGCTTAAAATCAACAAACCTGGCGGCTGCCGAGCAAGCCGCCCGTGCCGCTGCTGATGCCGGCAGGGTAGAGCCGGGCACGCCTGCGTTTGATGCGTTGCGAAAAACGATCATCGGTATCAACAACTGGGATATCAAGTCGAGCCTGATACCTAATGCGCCGGTTACCGGTGGCGCGGCATTAGTGCAAAAAAGCCATTTATTTAATGGTGAGGCCCAGTGGGACCTGACAAGTAAAGTGAAATTTGCAGACGTGCTTGTAGGGGCCGATATCCGCGTTTATCAGATCATTCCGGATGGGAATAATTTTGTTGACTTTACCCGATCTATAGCTGACCGTAATACGCCCTTAGCCGATGGTAGCTTTGGCGAGAACGTAGTTTATAAAAAGTATGGCGCTTTTACCCAGGTAACTAAAACTTTCTTTGATGAGAAGCTAAAGCTATTTGGATCCGTACGCTGGGATTATAACCCTTACTTCGATCCTAAATTTACACCTCGTTTAGCGGCAGTTTACTCGCCTTCACCTAATCATAATTTCAGGTTCACGTTCCAGAACGGCTATCGTTTCCCCTCATTGTTTGAAGCATTGTCTTATGTAAACAATGGCCGGGTTAAACGAGTGGGAAGTTTGGATTTTATTAATGATGGTTTGGGTTATTTGAACAATAGTTACACCCAACAATCGGTTACCGCATTTAATAATGCTGTAAAGGCAGCATCGACCACCGGCGATGATGCTACGGCTTTAGCTAACCGCCAGTTATTGCAGGTGGCCGATCTGCCGAAGGCGCGCCCCGAGCAGATCACTTCGTACGAAGTAGGGTATAAGGGAATCTTTTTCGATAACAAGATATTTTTAGACGTAGATGCTTATGCCAACCGCTACGATGGATTTTTAGGGCAGGTGCAGGTATTTGTGCCGAATGGCACTAACGTGGGCACAGATGCGGCCGTTTTGGCCATGCTGGATATTAACCGCGACCCTACAACGGCAACCTCAACTAATGCTGCCAGCGCAGGGCAAAGCCGATACCGCGTGTACACTAATGCCAAAAACATATATAACAACTACGGGTCATCTGCCGGGTTGACCTATAATTTTTATAAACGCTATACCGTTTCTGGTAACGTGAGTTTTAACAAGTTAAAGGCGCAGCAAACGTCGGATATATTTGTAACCGGTTTCAACACGCCGGAATGGTCGGGTAACTTTTCATTCGGTAACCGCGAAGTGGCAAAGAACTTTGGGTTTAATATCGTTTATAAATGGCAGCAATCTTACCTGTGGGAAAGCCCCTTAGTGACCGGAAGAGTTGATGCCATCCATACGTTTGATGCCCAGGTAACTTACCGCGTACCGGTTTACTATGCCACATTCAAGATAGGTGCTACAGACATTTTTAATAAAAGATATATCCAGTACGCCGGCGGGCCTACTATTGGTGGCTTGTACTATGCATCCGTTACGCTTGACGGATTGCTGAGTGGCAAGTAAAGGGTCCTATTTGTTTTTTAGGTAATTTAGTTTTTGAAAAAGCGGGCGGGCGAGCTGCCCGCTTTTTTTTGTTTACCAACTATCGACCTTGCTTGGAACGCTGATAGGTTTTGCTTCAACTATTTCTTTCAATCGTATTATCGAGCCATTTCTATGGTCTATTTTCATCAGGAAAGTTGCATCGTCACCGCCGCTGGTTATCAATGCGCCCAACACGCCAAACATTGAACTTGCTATCATAGTGCCGGCACCGGCAGACACCCTGGCCTTCCCGGTGAAAGTGAAATCATTATTGCTGTTTTTTTGAAGCGGGTAAAATCCATAGGATGTAACGATGTACGGTTCACCTTTGTAAACCACTGCGTAGCTTTTGTTTAACTTCACTTCCTTAAGTTTTCCGTTCTCATCTAAAGCTTTTACATTGCCGGGGTATAAGTATGCTCCTGACACGGTTAAGTCTTTATCCGCTTTCTGATCTTTAAAAGATTTATAGGTAAGATATAGTCCGTCAGTATAAGTTTTTGTGTTGTAGAGTTTTATGGATTTTTTTTCAATGCTATCTATATGAACGACATCGCTGTAACTGTATGTCAATTCATTAACCGTGTTTTTAGTTAAATGAGATTGGATGAATCCGGCTAAAGTGTCGCTACCTTTTTTTAACAGAGGATTGGTAACATCAATGGACGACCGCAGTTGAAATAAGGTATCGATAGCTCCAATTAGTTTAAATTGATCGTTGATTTGAGAATACAGATCGGCCTGAAAAGCAAGGTAACCGCTCTCAGACATACCCGCCGTTAATTCTGCAAAGTTAAATTGCCGTAAGTGAAGTAATAATTTACCGCTCCCGGCATCGCTATCAACGGCTGAGTAAAAAATGGACGAAAGTATATTTTCTAAAGGTTGCTTGGTCACCACTACCGCGCGTCTGTTAAATGCCCCTGTCTGCACAAAGCCGAGAGTAGTATCCGTTCGTGAATCAATCAGTTTAATGGAATTATATAAGCTGTTTTTTGTCTTAGTTTTAGCCAGGCTGGGTTCAAAATAGGCTTTGTGCTGAGCACTTAATTTTGTGGCAGTAACTAAAACAAGAATAGCAACGACGAGAATTTGTCTCATTTAATTGTGATAAAGGACTAAAATATAAATTTACCATTAAAAGTCGATTGCCGCAGCCGTGTTTATAATTAGGACAGTGAATTATACGAATACAAAAAAAACCCGCACGATTATTCATTGGCAGGTTTGCTTGGGTTAGGGGCTATTTAGTTAGTTGAATTTTTAAGGTTATTCTACCGATTGCCGTAGCATCAGCGCGCCGACGGTGAGGTTTGTACGGCTATCTATCAGGATAGCACCGCCGTTAGCTTTGTTTACCTGGTAAGGGTCGAATGCTAAAGGCTCGGCAATTTTGATCACGATGCGGCCTATGTCGTTCAGTTTAAATTCATCGGCAAAGTCTTTTTCCAGGGTGTTGATATTCACTTTATAGATAATCTCCTGAATTTTGCAGCGGATGGTTTTAGTGTTGTGCTGCACCAAATAGGTGAGCGAGGTATCCAGCGGACGGGTATCCATCCAGCAAAGGTCGGCTTCTATAGCTTTAGATACCTGTGGCTGCCCTGCACTGTTCACAATAATATCACCACGACTGATATCGATATTATCCTGCAAGTGAACGGTTACCGACATGCCCGCTAAAGCTTCGTCCGGTTGCTTATCGTACAATTCAATTTTTGAGATAGTTGAACTGAAGCCCGATGGCAGTACAGTAACCTGATCATTTATTCGGAACGATCCGCTCGATACACGGCCCGCATAACCGCGGTAATCGTGCAACTCATCGGTTTGCGGGCGTACCACCCATTGTATGGGCAACCTTGCGCGGGCAGACGAATCGTCTATCGTGATCTCTACATTTTCAAGGTGCTGCAATAAGCTGTTGCCTTTGTACCAGGTAATGTTTGAAGAGGAAAAAACAATGTTATCTCCCTTTAAGGCACTTATCGGGATGTAGGTGATATTATCCAACCCAACCTTGGATGCCAGTACTTTGTAATCTGCCACAATTTGATCAAAAACAGCCTGGTCAAAATCAACCATGTCCATTTTGTTTACAGCAACCACCACCTGCGGAATCTGCAGCAGCGACACTAAAAAGGAATGGCGGGTGGTTTGTTCCACCACACCTTTACGGGCATCTATCAGGATAATTGCCAGGGCGGCGTTACTCGCACCGGTAACCATGTTACGCGTGTATTGAATATGGCCGGGTGCATCGGCTATGATGAATTTGCGCTTATCGGTTTCAAAGTATTTGTAGGCCACATCAATGGTGATGCCTTGCTCACGTTCGGCTTTCAGGCCGTCGGTTAAGATGGCCAGATCTATGCTGCCGTCGTCGTTCTTACGGTTTGATGCGTGCAGGGCCTCTAACTGATCTGCTAAAATAGCTTCGCTATCGTATAACAAGCGACCGATCAATGTGCTCTTGCCATCGTCAACACTGCCAGCTGTTATAAATTTTAATATATCCATCGTTTTATTTCGAATTTCGGATGTGCAATTTCGGATTTAGTAGTTTGGACGAGTTAAAAATAACCGCCCTTTTTTCGGTCTTCCATGGCGGCTTCGCTCACTTTATCGTCCATACGGGCGCCGCGTTCGCTGATCTTTGATGAGGCTATCTCGTTGATAATGTCATCTATCTCGAACGCGTATGATTCTACAGCCGCGGTACACGTCATGTCGCCTACGGTACGGAAGCGTACATTTTTATTTTCTATTCTGTCATCGGCATCCATATTTAAAAATGGCGACGCAGCCATTAACTGACCGTTGCGGGTAATGCAATCGCGCTGATGCGCAAAGTATATGGTAGGTAATGGGATGTTCTCGCGGCGAATGTAATTCCAAACGTCTAGTTCTGTCCAGTTACTTATCGGGAACACACGTACGTTTTCTCCTTTGTGGATCTTCCCATTATAAATATCCCAAAGTTCGGGCCGCTGACGTTTGGGGTCCCACTGTCCAAACTCGTCACGTACCGAAAAGATACGTTCTTTGGCGCGGGCTTTTTCCTCATCGCGGCGTGCACCGCCTATACAGGCATCAAACTGGTGTTGGGCAATGGTATCTAATAACGTAACCGTTTGCAGTGCATTACGACTGGCGTTTTTACCTTTTTGCTCGATCACTTTACCTTCATTAATACTGTCCTGCACATGGCCGATGATCAGCTTTTCGCCAATACGGGCTACCATTTCATCGCGGTAAGTGATGGTTTCCTCAAAATTATGGCCGGTATCGATATGTACCAACGGGAAAGGGAACTTGCCCGGCCTAAAGGCCTTTAATGCCAAATGCACCAGGGTAATGGAATCCTTCCCGCCAGAAAACAACAGCGCAGGTTTTTCAAACTGCCCGGCTACTTCGCGCAAAATATAAATGGCTTCCGCCTCTAACTCGTCGAGGTAATCTAAACGGTATTTACTCATTCTTTCAAATCATTAAGTTCAATCGCATGCAGCCCGCATTCTTTTTTGCTTTGGTCTTCCCACCACCAGCGTCCGGCTCTAAAGTCTTCGCCGGGTTGTACCGCCCTGGTGCAGGGCAGGCAGCCAATGCTTGGGAAACCCTTGTCATGCAACGTATTATAGGGTATATTGTATTCTTTTATGTAAGCCTTTACTTCATCCAGTGTCCAGCTAAAAATCGGGTGGAATTTGATCAGTTGGTTGCCCTCGTCCCATTCCACGTTGCTCATATCCTCGCGGTTAGTCGATTGCTCCGCCCGGATGCCGGTTATCCAGCACTGGTTGCCGACCAAAGCCCTTTTTAAAGGCTCTATTTTACGGATGCCGCAGCATTCCTTGCGATTATCTACCGATTCATAAAAGCTATTTGGGCCTTTGGTATTCACCATATCCTCTAACAGTTGATGAACCGGGTAGTAAGCGTGAACAGGTTTTCCATAGATCTCCATCGTGCGGTTCCATACGTAATAAGTTTCGGGAAATAGCCTGCCGGTCTCTAAAGTGAAAACTTTTATGGGGATATTGTTGGCAAAAATCATATGCGTGATCACCTGATCTTCCCAACCGAAACTGGTGGAGAATACGATCTCGCCGTGGAACTGACCGGCTAACGATTGCAAAGCTTTAACAGGGCCTTTCCCTTCAATTAGTTGCGATATGTAGGTTGTATCTGCCATATCTTATTTGATGATAAAATTAATAATGCTGCGCAGGCTGATAGCAATCACAATAATCGCTACTGAAAACATGATTGCTTTTGCCGAAATTTTATTGGAGATCCGCGCTGCTACCGGTGAGGCCAATGCGCTGCCAATTACCAGGCCGCCCACAGCCTCCCAATGTTTGCCATTGAGCATAGTGATGAAGGTGAGCGAGCTCATTAACGCGATGAAAAAACGCGAAAGCTTAACCGTACCTAATGAAAAACGGGGATGACGGCCGCCGGCTATCAAAGTTGATAGGACAATAGAGCCCCAGCCACCACCACCAACGGCATCAATAAAACCGCCGCCTAAACCCAACAGCGAAATATTTTTGATTTTGCCTGATGTTTTTTTACGGTTAAGCTTAATGGCTTTTGATAAAATGACAGAACCTAAAATTAGCGTGTATAATGATACCAGCGGCTTGGTGTATTGCGCATAATGTTCTAACGACGATAGGAGGTAGGCTCCTGTGACGGCTCCTATAATTCCGGGGATAAGCAATAGTTTAAAAAGCTTCCAGTTTACGTTGCCCATCCGGTAATGCATCCATCCGGCTATACCGTTGCTCATGATCTCTGACAAATGGACGCCCATACTTGCCGAAGCAGGAGGGATGCCCATTGAAAGTGAAAATGTTGTTGAAGTAACCCCGTACGACATGCCAATGGCACCGTCTATCAGGGCGAATACAAAACCGGCCCCTAAAAAGTAGTAAAATACCGGGTTGATACCTTCTACAAAAAATTTAAAGCCGGGCTCTTTTAGCCATAGGGCTGCTAATGTAACACCCAAAAAAATAATAAACGTGCCCCAAACCAATAGCTTTAATTTGTTATTGCTCGGCGATTTTTTTGCCCCGAGCAGTATAGCAGTAACCCTGTTCAATTCTTTCACCTTATAAGCAAAGTCGCCCGATAAAGTATTGCGGATCGCGCTCATTTGCTGCAGGGTGGTATCTAATTCGGCAGGGAGCGATTCATTCAAAACCTCTTTTAATCGTTTGGCGACGGTTGGCGATTTGCCATTGGTAGAGATTCCTATTTTCAGGTCGCCTTTTTGGACGATGGATCCCAGGTAAAAATCGCAAAGATCGGGTTTATCGGCTACGTTGATGAGCAGCTTACGGTCATGTGCCGATTGACGGATGTAGTGGTTTAACTCGCTATCGTCAGTTGCAGCAATAACAAGATCCGCACTATCCAGATCCGTATCGACAAATGCCTTTTGTATGATGTTTAACTGCGGATAGTCTGCGGCAAGCGCGTGAACCTGTGGCAGGAAAGTTTTAGAAATAACGGTAACTGCCGCATTCCTGCTATTGGTAAGGATGGCCGTTAGCTTTTCTAAGCCAACATTGCCACCGCCCACAACTACGGTATGCAGGTTATCCAGCTTCAAAAACACCGGGAACAACTGATTGCCCTGCGCCTTATCCGGCTGTATATCGTTTATATTATTCCTGGGCAATAATGTCATAAAATTCCCTGATAGGCTGAAACTTTGGATGCAAGGAAACTACATCACCAAAAACAATTAATGCGGGCGAGGAGATTTTATTCTCTTCGGCAACTTCAACAATGGTATCTACCACGCCAATGGCCACTTTCTCGTTAACTGTCGATCCGCTTTGGATCACGGCAACAGGTAACCTGTTTTTGCCTTCGGCTTTAAATATCTCTGCTATCTCGGCCAGTTTATGGATGCCCATCAGCACTACTACCGTCGCATTGGTTTTAGCAGCCTGGTACAAATCGGCAGATACCTTTCCATCACTTGTGGTACCTGTAACTACCCAAAAGCTTTCGCTTAAGCCACGGTGCGTAACCGGGATACCCTGCAAGCCGGGTACACCAATAGAACTGGAAATTCCGGGAATCACCTGCGCCGGGATGCTATAATCTGCTGCGTAGTCTAACTCTTCATACCCTCTGCCAAATACAAATGGGTCGCCACCTTTCAAGCGGACAACGTGGCCATAGTTGAGGGCGTAGTCTATCATTAGCTTATTAATATTCTCTTGCGAAAACGAATGATCGCCGGAACGTTTGCCCACATATACTTTAGTAGCATGTGCCGGGGCAAATTCTAACAATTCTTCATTTACCAATGCATCGTACAAAACCACATCAGCAGTTTGCAAAGCCTTTATGCCTTTGATGGTGATTAGGTCAGCATCGCCGGGGCCTGCGCCTACCAGCGTAATACGCGGCTCTTTTACAGTTGTTTTTGTTTGGGTTTGTATCATGATAACACTGCCTCTCTTTTATCTTTTACCGATTGCAGAAAATCTGTTGCCTGCTGTTTGTAAGCAGTCGCAAATTCTTCTGTCGGTTCGTTTTTATTTATTTGTAATACCAGGTCGTCAAAAGTGTCGGTAAGGGCTATTTCGCCGGGTTCAATATAATTCGCATCAAACTCTTTAATAATGCCTACCTGCGTACTGCTGTTAACGCCTTTATCCAGCAATAAAGCTTTAGCCGCGCTGATCATGGTATTATAGGAGTGGTAAATGGCATCAGCCCATAAGCCTTTTTCGTAAGCACCGTTAGCCCAGCCTAATTTTTCATCACTTTCAAAAAGTAAAGTGGCCACCAGGTCTATCACCACCCCGGCGCACTCGCCAACACCTATTGCGCTTACATAAGTTTCCTGGTGGCCCCAGTCTACAAATTCATCGTCGGTAAGGGTGCTTAGGTCAGCAAGTGGTTTCAGCATCCGGTAAAAATAGTCCTTACCCTGCCGATCGTAATAAGCGTGGAAGGTTTCATCCTGATGCGAAACCAGTTTGTAATCATCTAATACCGTCCTCAAAACATCTGTAGCCCGTTTCGATGGCACTTTTATTACCCGCTCTGCAGCGCGGCCAACGCCGTTGCCCACGGTACCGCCACCCAGCATCACCTGTACAGACGGTAATACTTTTAAACCGGCCTTTAGCGAACTGCCGTGAAAGCCAATATGTGCCAGGCCATGTTGACCGCAGCTATTCATGCAGCCGCTGATCTTTATTTTGATCTCGCGGTTGTAAATAAACTCTTCGTATTCGTTGTATATCACATCTTCCAACACTTTAGCCATAGTCATGCTATTGCTAATGCCCAGGTTGCAGGTATCGGTGCCGGGGCAGGTAGTCACATCGGCAATACTATCGAAACCCGGTGCGGCCATATCTAATGCCAGTAAAGCTTCATATAAACCGGGCAAAGCTTCGGCACGGACGAATTTTAAAAGCAGTCCCTGGTTTTGGGTGATCCGGATCTCATCGCCCACAAAAGGTTTTATACCCGCAATCAATGCTCGTGCCGTATGAGAAGGGATATCGCCGACAGGCACCTTAATATACACGCCGAAAAAACCGGTTTGCTTTTGCTCAAACACGTTTGTTAGACGCCACTGCTCATAGCGTAAAGGGTTACTGATCTCAACGGCGGGATACGCTGTCGCTTCGGGTAAAGCGGGTGCGGGCAGGGCATCATGGTTAATAGGGTATGTTTTTACCTTTAATGCTTTCTGCTCTTCTTTGGCCAACCGCAATACTTCTTCCAATCCTATCTTCTGGATCAGGTATTTCATGCGGGCCTTGTTGCGATTGTTGCGTTCGCCGTAACGGTCAAACACGCGGATGATCGCCTCGATGTATGGGATCAGTTGATCTTCGGGCAGGAAATCTTCTACCGGGCTGGCCAGTAGAGGCTGCGCGCCTAAACCGCCGCCTAACAATACCTTAAAGCCACGCTCGCCTGTTTCTTTTAACTTCGGTATAAAACCCAGATCATGAATGTAAGAGAAAGCCGTATCATCATCATTTGCAGAAAACGACATTTTGAACTTACGGCCCATATCCTGGCAAATAGGGTTGCGCAAAAAATATTCAAACACCGCATGTGCATAAGGCGATACATCGAAAGGCTCTTTCGCGTCGATACCAGAGGTAGGGGATGAGGTCACGTTCCGTACGGTATTGCCGCAGGCTTCGCGCAGGGTGATATCATCACGCTCCAATTCGGCCCATAGTTGCGGGGTACGGTCAAGGCTTACATAATGGATCTGGATATCTTGCCGGGTTGTGAGGTGCAGGTTACTGCTGCCATACTCGTCGGCTATATCGGCAATCTTCAGTAATTGCTTAAAGGTGACTTTACCGAAGGGCAGTTTAATGCGCACCATTTGCACGCCCGGCTGCCGTTGGCCGTAAACACCACGTGCCAAACGCAGGCTCCTGAACTTTTCGTCATGTATCTTGCCCTCGCGGAACGCCCTGATCTTCCTTTCCAGGTCAATAATGTCCTGTTCAACTATCGGGTTCTCCAGTTCTGTCCTGAAGCTTTGCATATTTGCTGTGTTAATAATGTGATATAAAAAAGCCCCTTCGCTGTGGCTGAAGAGGCATATATTTTCATTTACGCATACTTACAACCACGATCTTTCGCTGTGCATACAGCAATAAATTAGGGCGTAGTTGTATGTGAAATTGTTGTGTTCCATTTGTTGTTGGCCAAATATATACATAGTATAGGGAATTAGTAGAATTTATTTGAAAAAATTGTTGAGTTTTTTTAACCACTGAGTTGACTTAGAAAACCAAAGAGTTCACAGAGGCTTTTAGCAATATAGAAACTTCGGTTAAAACCGCTGTGTACTACTCTATGCTAAACGCGTCCACAATTCTCAGTAATTTCTTTGGTTAAGTCTCTAAATCGTCGCTAAACAAAGAGCACCGCTTTCGGGCGGTGCTTTAAATATGAATATGAAAAGATATTAGGTGGTGTAACCCAATATTTTTAATACCTGTTTGCTGTTTTGTTCTTCGCCAAATACTTCAAAGTTGAATGTTTCGTCGCGGTTTCTGCGGATGATCACATGCTTCGGCGATGGTAATAAACAGTGGTGAATACCGCCGTAGCCGCTCAATACTTCCTGGTAGGCCCCGGTGTTAAAGAAACCCAGGTACTGCACCTTACGGGTTTTTGGCATAAACACACTGTTCATGTGGGCTTCCTGGTTATAGTAATCCTGGCCGTCGCAGGTAATGCCGCCTAAGTTTACGCGTTCGTACTCACTATCCCAGTTGTTGATGGGTAACAGGATGTATTTTTGGTTCAATGCCCAAACATCAGGCAGGTTGGTAATAAAACTTCCGTCAAGCATTAACCAGCGCTCACGGTCGTTTTGCTGCTTGCGGCCCAATACCTTATATAAGATCCCCGAGGCCTCGGCAACGGTGTATTTACCAAATTCGGTAATGATATCCGGCTCCATCGTGTCATTTTCTGCACAGATCTCTTTGATCCGGCTTACTATTTCATTGATCATGTATTCATAATCAAAATCGAACACTAACGAGTCTTTAAAAGGCATCCCGCCACCGATATCCAGCGTATCTAATGCAGGATTTACCTTTTTAAATTTGCAATAAAGTGTAACGTATTTCTCCAGCTCGTTCCAGTAATAAGGCGTATCAGAAATACCGGAGTTGATAAAGAAATGCAATAGTTTAACCTGGAAATTTGGGTTTTTCTCTATTTTGTTATGATAAAAGTCAATCACATCTTCCATTCGCACACCTAAACGTGAGGTATAAAATTGCGAATCGGGCTGCTCTTCTGCCGCAATACGGATACCCAGGTTACAAGGGCTATCCAACTCAACCTCGTCATCATAAAGGTTGAATTCTTCTTTATTATCCAAAACCGGAATAATGTTATGATATCCGTCATGCAGCATATCGATAATATACTGCTTATACTGGAAAGTTTTGAACCCGTTACATATAACGGTCATATCTTTAGTTAACGCACCTTTTTTCTCCAGCGCCTCAATCATCGGCATATCAAAAGCCGACGATGTTTCCAGGTGGATCTCGTTCTTCAGCGCTTCTTCAACAATGTGCTTAAAGTGCGAGCTTTTGGTGCAATAGCAGTATTTGTAGCTGCCGCGATAGTCATTTTTGATAATGGCCTGTTGAAATAACAGCTTTGCCTGTTGTATCTTTTTAGATATCATAGGCAAATAAGTGAAGCGCAAGGGAGTGCCGTACGTTTCAATCATCTCCATTAAATTTAAGTCTTGAAAGTAAAGTTCATCTTCGATGATCTCGAAACCATCTTGCGGGAAGCCTACACTTAGATCAAGAAATTCCTGGTAACTCTGCATTTATAAAAATTTTGGCAAAAATGTAATTTTTAAACGGATATTTTTCCAAAATGTTGGAAGAAATTATATTTGCTTTGTAATTATTAGAACTGTGGACTTTCAGAATCATACCGGGACGGGGGTGGCTAACTCAAACCTGAAAATCATTTGATTTATACGGCAGCTAAACTATAGTTAATGTTACTATCATCCATTTGATATCAAAGGGCATTTTTTCGTCAATTACTGTAATAACAACCGGCTCTTCTTCGCTGATTTCGACGCAATCAAATATGGACGTTTTTGAATTTTTGAAATATGTTGGATGGCTACTTTCAATTGTTTTTAAAATATAAACCGCGCGAATTCTACTACTCATTTTTTAACGTTTAAAGAATAATAAGATGAACGTAGCTTATTTGCAATGCCCGGAGGTGAGGGGGCTAAGTGACGATATTAAAACCTTATACAGGATCGGTCGGGCGGAATATTTAAGAGTATTTACCGCGCTGCTAATTGAATCATTATTTTACTCCCAATTGGAATTAATTTATGCCATTCTAATGTAATTTTAATGTTACAATTGGCGTGGGGATGGTTATCTTGTGCCTCACTAAACACCCCCTGGTAAATTGATTAAGCCCCTGTTACGCTACTTACTTACCGCATCTTTTTTGATGCTGTGGACACATGATCTGATTGCACAGAGCAGCGATTCGCTACAAACCCAAACCGACCTGCGCGATGCGTTCCGGCATATTTTAAAACCGAACGCTGTAAAAAAAGATACAATTAATGATAATGCCGCAACCAGTTCCATATTGCCCGCATTGGGCTACAGCCCAAGCTTTGGGTTGGCTATAGGCGTAACTTCATCAGGCGGCAGGCGGCTGGGCAACCCCGCTACTACTAATTTTTCTATTTACAACTGGAATGCCTACGCATCAACGGGTGGCCTTGCGTCGTTTGAGATCAAGCATAATGTTTACACGCCCGATAATAAGTTTAACTTGCTGGGCGGCATCCAGGTGGGCCGGTCGGTTGCATTAGATTATGGGATAGGTACCGGTTTAAAAAACCAGGGCGACGGTAACTTTGCTTTTAACAACCTTCCGTTTGAGAATAACCCCGACGTTTTCCAGATGCGGTATACGTACTTCAAGATCAACGAGCGGGTTTATAAAAGGCTGTTCGGGCATTTTTTTGCAGGGGCAGGTATCGTGGCAGATTGGTATGGCAACATCCGTAACCAAAACCCAAACACCCCCCAAACCTCAACACATAACTTCAGGTACAGCATCCGTAATAACTATAATCCCAACAGCTACCGGGCAAATGGTTTATTGTTTAACTTGGAATTCGACTCGCGCGATCACCCTAACCGCGCTTACAAAGGGCTGTATGTAGATGTTGTTTTACGCACCAACCGGCAATGGCTGGGCAGTACACAAAACGCGGCCCAGTTAAAAACCGAGCTGCGTAAATACTTCAGCCTGTCTAAACAAAACCCCGAGCATGTACTGGCCTTCTGGATCTGGGGTAATTACCTGCTGGGCGGCAGCGTGCCATATTTATCATTACCGGGTACCGGGGCCGATGTTTCTACGCGTACGGGCAGGGCATACACCATCGGTAGGTTTAAGGGGATCTCTTTCTTTTACTCCGAAAGCGAATACCGTTTCCCGATCACTGAAAATAAGCTGCTGAGCGGGGTTGTTTTTGCCAATGTGGAAACCGCGAGCAACTTGCGCAAGGTTGACCGCATCAAACTGTTTCAGCATTGGGAGCCGGGGGCGGGGGCGGGTTTACGGATGCTGCTGAACAAGTACAGCCGCTCTAACATCTGCCTGGATTACGGCATGGGGCACTACGGATCAAGCGGGATATTCCTCGGGCTGAACGAAGCTTTTTAATGCGAAACCGGCCGGTAAAATGTTCACGTGAACGCTATGAACACGGTGAACATTCATGAACACTTGATAATCAAATATTTAATTTTTTGGCAATGACAAGATTTTGTCAGTTTTGGCATTTAGAATACCTTGACCCTGTAATTTTGCGGTTTAGAATATCGGTGAAGGAATAATTACGGAGCACCGATTTTTGTCTATTAAATCCTCTCCAAATGCACCTCGGCCATCATGCACCTCGCGCTGCCGCCGCCGTTGGTTTCTATAGCGTTGATATCGGCATACACTAATTTACCATATTTACTTAAGGTAGTTTTTTGTGCATTCGTCAATGAATTAAAGGCGGTTTGCGACATCACGATCAGCTTTTCGCCCGCATTATTTTTTACCTCCAGCATATTGCCTGCAAAGCGGTTCATCTGCTCGAAGGTAATTGCAATGATCTCTTTTCCGGTAGACTGTAGTGACGCGGTTACGGCTTCCTTTTCCTGAGCATCGGTAATGCTATCCAAACAGATAACCGCGAATTGACTACCGATGGCCATCAGCACATTGGTGTGGTAAATAGCCTGTCCACGCTGGTCATACGCATTAAAGGTTATGGAGGTGTATTTGATATAGTCACAAAAAGCTTGTAGCACTTCGGCGTTGGTACGGGGCGAGAGGCAGGCGTAAGCGATCTTGTTCACCCTGTCCAGTACCATACTGCCGGTACCTTCTAAAAATTGGTCCTTTGCTTCAAAGCTACTCAGGTCTATCACGTGATTGGCCTTAAAATTTCTTTCCAGCTGGCGAATAATATCCTCCCGGCGTTCCAGCCGACGATTTGCGGCTTGCATAGGGTACAAAATAATATCACCCGACTCATGGAATGACACCCAGTTATTCGGAAAAATAGAATCGGGCGTGTGCGGCTCGGCCGTATCTTCAATTACGGTAACGCTTACGCCGTTGTGGCGCAGTAATGTTACAAAGCCGTCAAATTCCTGCTGTGCTTTTTGCTGCACCAGTTGCTGATCGGTGTGTTGTATCTGGAAGGCGTTACTATCTGCCGTTTGCGCGTTGAAACCAAACGCCACCGGGCGGATCATTAATAGGTTATTGGTTGATTGCTGGGTCATTGTCTGAATCAGAATTTACAGGATTTCGAAATTTACAGAATTTGATTGTATTCCGGGCATTCTTTAATTCTGATCAAACATTATCCCTTTGCAGCGGCATACTCATGCAATGGAAACCACCGCGTGCCCGTGAAAGCTCGGCAGATGGCATTAATATCAGTGTGTCTTTTAGGCTTTGTGCATCCAGTTCGCCGTTTTCCACTTGAGGCAACAGGTCGGTGATATGGATCACGCTGAAACCCTTTTGTTTAAAGGCCTCTACCGTTTTATCATTGCGGTCATACCCTAATACTACGCCATCTTTAAGGGCCAGCAGGTTACAGCTATCTGTCCACTGTTCACGGGCATCAAACGGGAATTCGTCATTGCCGGAATAGATGAATTGAGTGGGTTCGGTGCTGTTCAAATCCTTTTGGCTAATGTTATCCAGCAAATCCTCCAGTGTGGCAAAGGTCTTGGGCTTTTTGTCTTTGCGGAACTGTACTATCTCGGGCTTGTCCTTATTTTTTTTATCGGCAAACCAGGCAATGGGTTCTTTTTCAGCTTGTTCGGTTTCGGCAATGGTTAGTGAGTGCAGCAGCACCCAGGTGTTGCGTTTTACCTGCGTAAACACCGTATCGATATGCATATAATCCCTTTTATGCGGAATTTTTACTATCGTGATCTTGTTCACCACATCACTTTCAAACAAAAGCTTGATTGCCTCATTTGCTCCGCTGATAGAAGTACGTTCGCTGCAGCCAATAATTAAATGCTGGGGGCTTACCATCATCACATCGCCGCCTTCCAGCGTGGTTTTTTCTTCGTTTACTTCGCCGGGCCTTAAAAAGTGCTGTTTATTTTCAGAGATCTCTATCACATTATCTTTGTAAGCAGCAAAAAGCGGGTGGTTAAAAAAGATGTAGCGCATCAGTAAAGTCTCGCGGGCACGGGCCTTTTTTGCGGGCTTGTTTAGCAGGATATGGTTGTTGATGGTGATTCCCAAATCGCGGGAGAATATCAGGTTGGGGATAGGGGCAAAGATCATCATATCATCCGCTAACGATCCGGATATAAAGATCTTGGCCAATTCAACCGGGTCGGTATCTATCAGTTTAAGTTGCAGGCGATAGTTGCAGCTTTCTATGGCGCAAACCGCAGCCACCAATTTTTTACGGATATCGCCTTGTTGTAAAATATCGCTCAACAGGGTTTGTATCTCGATCACTTTTCCTGAGTTGTGAAATGCCGCATTATCCGGCTTGAAAAAGGCACGGTTGCTTTCTGCCGAATCTATATCAGCCAGTTTACCCTTTATTAAATCCGGATCGAGAAAATACATCAGCAATTTAATGTAGTAGTCATACTCCTTACGGCGCATGGTATCCAGGTGTACAATGTCCTCAAATAGCCAGTCCTGCGCCTTTGAGGGTACAACTTTGCCCAAACCGCTATCGGGACTATGGACAAGCAGCACACGTAAAGCGCCAATTTCTGATGTTACATATAATTTAAAATTAGGGTTAGTTAATGTCATAAAAGGTAGTAAGTGGTTAACAAAGTTAATGGTTTTTGTGGATAGTGCATAGACAACTCACCCCGCGACCCTCTCTTCGCCTGCGGCGGTAAGAAGTTGAGAACCATTTCGTCCGCCCTTGTTTTCTTAACCCTCTTTTCGCTTTAGCGAAGAGAGGGTGGTCGAGCGAAGCAACGACCGGGTGGGTTGCACAAGCGCAGACAACTCACCCCGCGGCATTTCGTGCGCGACCCTCTCTTCGCCTGCGGCGGAAAGAGGGTGAGGACAAATATTACATTACCCTCTTTTCGCTTTAGCGAAGAGAGGGTCGGACAGCGTAGCGAATCCGGGGTGAGTTAAAATTTCTAAAAGTACTTTGTGTCCCTCTGTATTTTTTCTCAGTGCCCTCTGTGGTTAAAACCTATAATGCAGCTACGCTAATCAGCTTATAATTCTTAATTTTGCACGATGGATTTTATTATAGAGGCTGTTGTTAAGGCCGTAAAAGACTTATACCAAACAGATATTGCTGCAGAAAGTGTAAACCTGCAGGATACCCGCAAAGAATTTGACGGCCAGGTAACGCTGGTTACTTTCCCCTATACCAAAGTATCGCGCAAAGGCCCCGAGCAAACCGGCGGCGAAATAGGCGAGTACCTGCAACAAGCCCTGCCCGAGATTGCCGCATTTAATGTGGTAAAGGGTTTTCTGAATATTTCTATTAAAGACAGCTTTTGGATCAATAAACTCCAAACCGAAATATTGGATGACAATTTTGCTGTAGTCGCGCCGAATGGTAAACGGGTAATGGTGGAATATTCGTCGCCCAATACAAACAAACCTTTGCACCTGGGGCATATCCGTAACAACCTGTTAGGGTTTTCGGTAGCAGAGATCCTGACCGCCGCGGGTTATGATGTGGTAAAAGCCAATCTGGTTAACGACAGGGGCATCCACATTTGTAAGAGCATGCTGGCCTGGCGCAAGTTTGGTAACGGCGAAACGCCGGAATCATCGGGTTTAAAGGGCGACCATTTAGTAGGAAAATATTACGTAATATTTGATAAGGAGCAGAAAAAGGAATTAGCAGCTTTTCAACAAGAAGTAGATTATATTAGCAGTAACATTACTACGAATGAACATGAGTATTTTAAAGGTGCATTGGGGGTTTTAAAATCGGCTTTAGTGGAAAGCATGTTGCCTGAATTCAAGAGAGGTATTCAATACCTTCAAAGCAAATTTGGCGATTATAGCTTCATCAATCAAGCTTTCAACAACGATTATTTATTTAAGGAATTTCTGGATAAATATTATATTTCTCTGACTAATGAGGTTGATATTATGCTTCTTAGATGGGAAGTTGGCGACCCGGAAGTGTTCGACTTGTGGAAAACTATGAACGGTTGGGTATATGAAGGCTTTGATGTGACCTACAAGACCCTGGGCGTAAACTTTGATAAATACTATTACGAAAGTAACACCTATTTATTAGGTAAGGATATTGTGGAAGAAGGCCTGGCGAGCGGCGTTTTCTTTAAAAAAGAGGATGGCTCCGTTTGGATTGACCTGACAGCCGATGGCCTGGATGAGAAATTGGTTTTGCGGGCCGACGGTACATCGGTATATATCACGCAGGACCTCGGCACCGCGCAATTAAAGTACGACGACTATAAAATGGACGAATCCATTTATGTGGTAGGTAACGAGCAGGACTATCACTTTAAGGTGTTGTTCCTGATCCTGAAAAAACTGGGTAAAAGCTGGGCGCAGGGTTTATACCATTTGTCTTACGGGATGGTGGATTTGCCATCGGGTAAGATGAAATCGCGCGAGGGTACGGTTGTGGATGCCGACGATTTGATGGCCGATATGTTTAAAACCGCTGCTGCAACTACCGAAGCTATGGGTAAGGTAGACGCATTTAGCGAAGACGATAAGAACAGACTGTACCATACCATAGGTATGGGCGCTTTAAAATACTTCCTACTAAAGGTTGACCCTAAAAAACGCCTGCTATTCGACCCGAATGAGTCGGTAGATTTTCAGGGGCACACCGGGCCGTTTATTCAATATACGCATGCCCGCATTAAATCGGTATTAAGCAAAGCGGGTTATACCTTATTAAGTAGTACAAATGATACGGCTGAACTGGATGGCATTGAGCGCGACCTGATCGTGACGCTAACCAAATTCCCGCAGATCATCAAAGAAGCTGCCGAAGGCCATAGCCCGGCGCTGGTTGCCAACTATGTATACGAACTGGCTAAGACCTATAACAAGTTTTACCACGAAAAGCCTATCATGCAGGCAGAAGAGCAAAAGCAAAAGCAATTCCGTTTACAATTGTCGGCTGCATCAGCCGGCGTGATCAGCAGGGGAATGGGGCTGTTGGGAATTGAAGTACCGGAGAGGATGTAATATATCGGATATGCAGATGTGCAGATTTTAGATGTGCAAATGATTGAAAAATAACAGCATCTGCATATCTGCATATTTGAAATCTGCACATCTAAACCCCGCACATCTAAAAGCCTACCGCCAGTGGCCTTTGCGCCAGGCGTAGCCGCGTTGGCCGCGGTACCAGCTGCCTTGCACATAAACGCGGTTTGCACGCGGGCGTACGTAGTAGCCGTTGCGGTAAACGTAGTTGCGGCCGCTATAAACCCACTCGCCGGGTACCCAATAAGCATTTGCATAAGGGGCCACAGGGCGAACATATACCGGTTCTGCGGGCCTTTCAACCACATAACCATCTGTTGCACATGACGACAGGAACAAAGAACCCGCTAAGGCACATAGTATCCCGAATTTTGACATCGTTTTCATCTGTAATATGTTTTAGTACATATTTTTGGACAGATGTTGCTTATGAAGGTTTAAGCCTAAATTAAGAGCGGTTGGTTTTAACAGTTTTTATACTCTATCCGGTAGCTTTATTTAAATGAATTTATCAGCAACAACCAAATCTTTACTGCCAGGCGTGTACTTATAAAATCCACTGCCCGATTTTACCCCCAGGTGCCCGGCCGTAACCATATTAACCAATAGGGGGCATGGCGCGTATTTAGGGTTGCCAAAACCGTTATGCAATACCTTTAATATAGCAAGGCAAACATCAAGGCCAATAAAGTCGGCCAGTTGCAGCGGCCCCATAGGGTGGTCCATGCCTAACTTCATAACGGTATCTATTTCAGTTACTCCCGCAACACCTTCAAATAAAGTGCAAATAGCCTCATTGATCATGGGCATCAAGATCCGGTTAGCTACAAAGCCGGGGTAATCGTTCACCTCAACAGGCTCTTTACCCAGGGTTACAGCTAATTCCATAATGGTTTGGGTAACCGCATCGGTAGTTGCATACCCGCGGATCACCTCCACCAGTTTCATTACCGGTACCGGGTTCATAAAATGCATGCCGATAACGTTGCCCGGCTTTTTGGTAACCGCTGCAATTTCGGTAATAGAGATGGATGAAGTATTTGATGCCAGGATTGCGCCGGGTTTGCAAACTTCGCTCAGTTGCTTAAATAGCTGCAGTTTGATCTCGCGGTTCTCTGTAGCGGCCTCTACCACCAGATCGGCGCTCATAGCACCTTCGTAAGCGTCGGTGTAAGTTTTAATATTGTTAAGGGTAGCAGTTTTTGCATCCTCGTCTATGGTTCCTTTTTTTATCTGCCTGTCCAGATTGCCCGATATGGTTTGTAGCGCCTTTTGCAGTGCCGCTTCATTAATATCAACCAACGATACCTGGTAGCCACTTTGCGCAAAAGTATGCGCAATGCCATTACCCATAGTGCCCGATCCTATAACTGTGATATTCTTCATAAAACTGAAATTTATATAGTGGCTATTATAAGTAAATTATTTGTGATTAAAAGTTCGATTTCTCTAAAGCAGCCTCTCTTTTTTGGCGAGATAATCAAATTCGATTAATGTTTAAACATATTTGGAATAATGATATTTTAGTTAACGATTTATTAACGATGATTTGTTTTTGTAACGGAAATTTTATAATTTCCACTCTTTAACTAACTATTTAAATTATTAACAAAATCACAAGCATGAAGAAAAACTTACTCACGCTTCTGTTCTTTAGTATTATGGCGGTTACCACTGCCTTTGCACAAAGCAGAAAAATTACGGGAAGGGTATCCGGCACCGATGATGGCCAGCCAATCCCCGGTGTAACTGTCAAAATTGCAGGTACAACATCTGGTGTACAAACAGACAATGACGGATTGTACACTATAAATGCTTCTACCGGTCAAACGCTGGTATTTAGCTTTATCGGTTACGATAGCAAATCGGTTATCATAAGTGCCGGGAACCGTTATGATACGCGCATAGTGCCTAACAACAAGCAATTATCAGAGGTTGTTGTTACCGGTTACGGTTCGCAGGCTAAAAGAACCTTTACCGGTTCAAGTGCTACCATTAATGCAAAGTCCATTAAAGATCGCCCGGTTGTGGGTTTAGATCAGGCTTTACAGGGCCAGGCGGCAGGTGTACAGGTAACATCAGCATCTGGTACACCGGGTGGCGGCGTATCTATCCGCGTTCGCGGTACATCATCAATCAATGCCAGCAGCCAGCCACTTTACGTTGTTGACGGTACGCCTATTAATACAGGTAGTTATTCGCAATTAGGTTTTGGTAATCAGCAAACCAACGCGTTGAATGATATCAGCCCGGATGATATTGAATCTATTGAAGTTTTGAAAGACGCAGCAGCAGCGGCCATTTATGGTTCACGCGCTTCAAACGGTGTGATCATCGTTACCACAAAAAGGGGTAAAATTGGCTCAACCAAGGTTGATTTAGGTTACTACACGGGTTTCCAGAACGTCACTAAAAAGATCCCTACTTTAACCGGCCCGCAATACATTGCAAATTTGCAGGAAGCGGTAACCAACAGGTATTCGGCTTTAATAGGTACTGCTACTTACCCTACCTTGAAGGCTTTGCTTGAAAACGGCTTAGGATTAAGAAATGTAAGTAATGATCCAAGCACTTATGGTACAACTAACTGGCAGGAAGAGGTTTTTGATAAGAACGCACCTATCAGCAACTATAATTTATCAATTAATGGTGGTAACGAAAAAACCAGGTTTAGCTTAACCAGCGGTTATTTTGACCAGAAGGGTACGATTAAGGGTTCTGAGTACAAGCGTATCAATTTGCGTTTAAATTTAGATCATAACGTTAACGATAAATTTAAGGTGGGTACAAGCATCGGTATTAACCGCGCTATACAAAACCGTATCAATAACGATAACAACATTTACGGCGTGTTAAGTGCGGCTATCTTAGAAAGCTCGGCTATCCCAATTTACAATGCCGATGGTACCTACGCAAAAGACAGCAACAGTTCTGTTGAAAACCCGGTTGCGGCTTATAAAGAGCCTTACAACTTAACGACTAACGGCCGTATTTTAGCTAATGTTTTTGGCGAGTATAAAATTTTGCCGTATTTAACTTTCAGAACCAACTTTGGAGCTGACTATTTGATTTACGACGAAAGAAGGTTTTTACCAACAACATTGAACGCAGGTTTACCTAACGGTTCAGGTACAGAAACTCATGTTCAGGATTTGAACACGATCAACGAAAATACTTTAACGTTCAACAAAACTTTTAATAAACACAACTTAACTGTTTTGTTAGGCCAGGCATATCAAAAAGATGACTATCAGTCGTTGGCTGCAGGCGGTACCGGTTTTTCAGGTAACACCATTTTCAGGTTATCTGCCGCCAGTGTTAAGAGTACAGCTACATCAGGCGGTACAAGCAGTGTGTTAGAAAGTTACTTCGCAAGGGCAAATTACAATTTTGATGAAAAGTACTTGTTCTCTGCAAGTATCCGTGATGATGCATCGTCACGCTTTGGTGTTAATAAAAGAAATGGTTACTTCCCGTCTGTATCTGCAGGCTGGAGAGTAAGTGAAGAGTCTTTTCTTAAAAATGTTAGCTGGTTATCAAATTTAAAATTACGCGGTAGCTACGGTTTAACCGGTAACTATAACATTGGCGACTTTGCTTCACGTACCTTATTAGGAGTGGGAGCTAATTACAACCTTTTGGCAGGTTATTTCCCATCGCAATTGGGGAACCCTAATTTAACCTGGGAAAATACCAAACAAACCGATTTAGCGGTAGACCTGGGCTTTTTTGGTGATAGATTAACGCTTTCTGTTGATGTTTATAATAAAAGGACCGACAGGTTATTATTGAACGTTCCTTTAGTTGGTTCTTCTGGCTTTACAGGTGTTACTGATAACGTTGGTGCAATTCAAAACAGGGGTTTAGATATCGACTTGCAGTCTGTTAACATTAAAACCAAAGATTTTAGCTGGAACACTAATTTCAATATATCGTTCAACCGTAATAAAGTTTTGGCTTTAGCCAATAACAACGCGCCTTTTGGTGCCGGTTTTGCGAGCTGGATACAGGTTGGCCAACCTTTAGGTGCTTTCAGAGGGTATAAAGTTGCCGGGATATTCCAAACCCAGCAAGAGATCAACGATTTAAACGCGGCTGCTAAAACAAAAACCGGCAGCGCTACAGCCAATTACCAGGTGGCAACAACAGCTCCGGGTGATATCAAATTTGCCGATTTAAACGGCGATGGTGTTGTTACCTCTGCAGATCAGGAAATTTTAGGCAGTGCTCAACCTAAATTTGTGGGCGGTTTAACAAACTCACTCAGGTATAAGGATTTTGATTTTTCTTTTTTCTGGCAGTTTAGCTATGGCAGCAAAGTTTACAACAACACCAATGCTTTTGCTCAAGGGCAAAACAGCGTGTTTGGACAATTTGCCGCAGTGCTTAATCACTGGACGCCTACTAACACTAATACTAATATCCCAAGAGCGGTATACGGCGACCCTAACACAAACAACCGTACATCAGACAGGTTCCTGGAAAATGGTTCATACGCGCGTTTAAAAAGTGCTACTTTAGGTTATACGTTGGATAAATCGGCAGTTAAATTTTTGCATGTACGCAGTGTTAGACTTTACGCCGCCGCGCAAAATTTATTCACTATTACCAAATATTCAGGTTTCGACCCTGAGTTAAGTACTTTCAGTGATACCAATACGTCACCGGGAACAGATTTTTTAACAGCTCCACAAGCCAAAACATTTACGTTTGGTGTTAACGTTGGATTTTAAAAATTAAATGAATATGAAAAAGAAATTTCTATATATTATTTTACCTGCATTATTAGTTTCCACTGCATGCAGAAAGGAACTGAATCAGCAACCTCAGGCATCGCTTGATGCAAGCGTAGGTTATACAACAAAAGCGGGAGTGGAAGCCGGTGTAATTGGTATTTACGATGGTGTACAGTCTACAGGTTATATGAGTTTAAACTATCTGATATTTCCGGACATGTATGCTGATAATATCCAGGAGGTAGGTACTTTCCCAACTTTTGCACAGGTTTTTAACAAAACAATTTTGCCAGACAACGTCGATATCGCAACTATCTGGAACGGCATATACGTAGTAATCAACCGGGCAAATAACATTATCGCAGCAGCACCAAACATTAGTGATGCCACGTTTGATAAAAATCGTGCTATTGGCGAGAGTGAAACGATAAGGGCAATGGCTTATTTTGATCTGTTGAGAATGTTTGGCGGCAGCCCAACCGGTTTTAACCAAACAGGTGGTTTAGGCGTTCCTTTGCGTTTAAAACCCACGCTTTCTCCAGGAGATGCAGCACCAACTGCGCGGGCTACCGAAGCAGAAGTATTTGCACAGATCATAACCGATTTAGATGACGCCATTACTAAATTGCCGGCTACTGTAGGTGTAGGCAGGGTTAATTTATCGGTTGCTAACGCGCTTAGGGCACGTGTACAATTATATCGTGGGCAATATGCACAGGCAGAGGCAAATGCCACTTCGGTCATTACAAGTGGCAAATATACCCTGGTATCAGGTGCAAATTATGGTACCATCTACACAGCTAAGAACTCTACCGAGTCAATTTGGGAGCTACAGTACAACGCTACAGATGCTAATAGCATTGCGTTTTATTACTACCCGGCCGCTAACGGCGGACGTAACGAAGTAAGTTCTACGGCATCATTACGTGACGCTTTCGAAGCAGGCGACGTTAGGAAACCTATTAACTTTTCAACAGCACCGGCTAATAAGCAGCTTAAGTATTCTGTGGTTAGCCCCGGTACAGATGCCGTGATGATGTTCCGCCTGCCGGAAATGTATCTGATAAGGGCCGAAGCAAGGGCACAACAAAATAATTTAACCGGTGCTATAGCCGATTTAAATGTTGTTAGGAACCGTGCCGGCCTGGCAAATACTACCGCTTTAACCCAGGCAGATATTCTTACTGCCGTTTTAAAGGAAAAACGAGTGGAACTTGCTCATGAAGGCCAGCGCTTTTTTGACTTGCGCCGCGTTAACCAAACCGGGATTAATCAAACATTCAGGAATTTATTCCCGGTACCACAATCCGAGATCTTAAACTCTCAGGGAGTAGTTACACAAAACCCGGGTTATTAAACCATACTATTTTGCAGAAAAAAAAACAGGGCCCTTTATAGGGCCTTTGTTGTTTTAACTAATATGGTTACATTTAGATCAGTAAAATTGGAGACTAAAAATGAAAATCAATAACGCTAAACTTCTTTTCCCCACTATAATCATCACGCTTTTAGGCATTGGTGCGCAAGCCCAAACGGCAGAGAATGTGACGGGTTATCCTGTTTTAACAAAAAGTTATATTGATGTTGAAGGCTCGCCCTATCTGGCAAAGGATTACAACAAAGGGACTGTAAAAGTGGCCAATGGTAACACCTACAAAGATGTTTTGATAAAATATAACCAGGTTGATGATGTGCTGTACTTTCCCGGAAAAGACGATGAGGTATTATCTTTTGCAGACCCGGTAACGGAGTTTACAATAAACTATCTAAAAGGGGGCAACAGTATTGCAGGGCATTACAGGAATGGTTACCCGGCAATTGATAAGAATACGGTAAAATCGTATTACGAGGTATTGACTGACGGAACCGCTCAGTTGCTTAAACGTACATCTAAATATATTGTAAAAAACAAACTCTATAATTCGGCCACAGAAACCCAAACCGTTAACGAAGAAAACGGATTCTACATTTTTGCCGGCGGCAAAATGACGTTGATCAAAAAAGACAAAAAGTTTGTTTTGCCGGCTTTAGGTAATAAACAAAATGAGCTTGAAGGTTATTTGAAAGCAGAAGGTTTAAACCTGAAAAACGATAAAGACCTGGTAAAGTTGGTTGTTTATTATAATTCGCTGTAAGGTTTTCAATGCTGGATTGAGCAAGAAGCCAGTCGATTAACAGTTTATTTCATAATTTAATCTACTGGTTTATACCACCTAAATTCTTTGTTAATGAAATACCTAAAGTCTGTCTCTGTTTGCATCTGCCTGTTAAGTTGCATGCTTAGCGCGAAAGCACAGGAGTTTATGCATTACACCGATTCGAGGCCGGTATTGGTGATAGATAATACGGATATAGGTGGCACACCTTACCTGTATAACGACTGGCAGCCGGGCTATTTTACTTTAACTAACGGTTTTACAAGTAAAGAACCATTGATGCTGAAGTTTAACATGGTAAAGGATATGTTATCATACAAAGATCCCAAAACGGGTGTCGAGATGGAATTCGTACAGCCTGTTCAGGAATTTACGCTAAAAGTTTCACAAGGCGATGGTGCGTTTATGAGGCGCTTTAAAACCGGGTATATCAATATAGAGGATAGCACACCAGCATCTTTTTTTGAATTAATAAGCGATGGTAAAGTTCAGTTGATCAAAAGAACAAAAAAAGAATTGTTAGAAACCTTTGTTATCGGCGCCCCAACAAAAGAAAGAAAGTTTATAGAAAAATTCAACAGGTATTACCTGGTAATTGATGGAAAGCCCATCCCTATTAAAAAAGATAAAAAGTCAATATTGACCGCCCTTAATAGCAAACAAACACAGTTAGATAGCTATATCAAGGTAAATAGCCTCAACTTAAAAACCGATGCCGACTTAAGCAAACTGATTGATTATTTTAATACGTTATAAGCATTTGCGATTTATCTATCAGGATCAGGTTACTGTTTTAAAAGCCCACTTTAATGCTCAATCAGGAAGATATCGGTTTTTACCTATCCGTTTTTAAGGAACTGGATCTGAAAGATATCTACAGGCTGTTTTACCTCGCTAAAACGCGCGGTATAGCAGCAGGCGAAATATTTATTGACGAAGGCGATGTTTACAACAAACTGGCCTATATTAAAAAAGGCTTAATCAGGGCGTACTATCTTAAACCCAACGGCGACGAGATGACCGTGCTGTTACGGTGGGAAAATCAGTTTATCGCATCGCACGATAAAATTATCTATCAACAACCCTCACGTTTTATTTATCATGCGCTGGAAGACACCGTATTGATGGAAATTGATTACGACAAAGCTCAACCCATTTTAGATAGCAGCCCCAAATTATCGGCCACCCGCCATGATTTTTTATTACGTATGCTGGCCGAATCGATGGACAGGGTAGAATCTTTTATACTACTATCGCCCGAAGAACGCTACCTGCAACTGGTGCATGAAAAGCCCGATATTGTAAATCGAGTGCCCAATAAATATCTTGCTACACTGCTGGGTATCACACCTGTATCCTTAAGCCGGATCCGTAAAAGAATTGCTTCTCCGCGTAAGCATTAATTATCTTTTGTTAATTTTTAGAAGGGTTGGTTGCATCTACATTTGTTATAGTCAAAAGATAAAACTATGGAAAAGATATTGCACATCATCGTTACTATATTCAGCATTACCGCCGTCAGGTATTTTATTATAGCAGGAGTGCCGTTTTTTTTATTTTACAAAGTGTTAACCAACTGGTACAGCAAGGCCAAGATTCAAAACCGCGCTGCTGATCTAAAAGATTTTAAGCGCGAGATTTTACAATCTATGCAAACCTCTGTGGTGTTTGCCATTATTGGCTATGTTGTCTTATATACGCCGCTTAAAAACTACACGCAGCTTTATACTTCACTAAATGATTTCCCTTTGTGGTATCTGCCGGTTAGCTTGATTTTAAGCCTGGTGATACATGACACTTATTTTTACTGGATGCACCGTTTATTGCATCATAAAAGACTGTTCAAATTAACACACCTGGTACATCATCAATCTACTAACCCATCGCCCTGGGCATCGTATTCATTTCATTTTTTAGAGGCCTGGACAGAGGGTGCGGTACTTTTGGTTATCGTGATGGTGATGCCCATTCATCCACTTACGGTGGCTTGGTTTACAATTACCGGTTTTATTATTAATGTTTATGGACACCTCGGCTATGAGATTGCCCCTAAATGGTTTCGCAAATCTTTTTTGTTCCAGATCTCTAATACATCCGTTCATCATAACCTACACCACAGCAAGTTTAAAGGAAACTATGGTTTATATTTTAGGTTTTGGGACAGGGTGATGGGTACCGAGCACCCCGATTATGTAAAAGATTATGACCGCATTCAGCAAAATCGTTTTGGCAGTGAGCCGGTTGTTGCTGACTGAGTTACTAAAGCGTTACCAGGTCGCCGGCTTCGGCAATTGCGTCACCGCTTATGTTTTCGAATGTTGGGATGTTCCCCAAGAGCTTGATCCCGGTATATTTCAAAATATAATCTTCAGTAGAGGGGTTGGCATCGCCATTAAAAATGATACCCTTTACCGGTATTTGCCGCTGTTTTAGTGCTTCTATCGATAGCAGGGTATGGTTAATGCTCCCCAGGTAATTTTGTGACACCAGCACCACATCGGCACCTAAACGGGTTATAAGGTCTATCATCAGGCAATGATCATTAAGGGGTACCATCAGGCCACCTGCTCCCTCTATAAGCAGTTGGTTATTGGCTTGGGGCAGGTTTATCGTATTTTCGTTTATAGCGATACCATCTAATGCGGCTGCCTTGTGGGGCGAATAGGGTTGGGTTAAGCGGTAAGTTTCGGGATGAAAT
Source organism: Mucilaginibacter glaciei (assembly GCF_014773245.1). Taxonomy (GTDB): domain Bacteria; phylum Bacteroidota; class Bacteroidia; order Sphingobacteriales; family Sphingobacteriaceae; genus Mucilaginibacter; species Mucilaginibacter glaciei. The sequence goes on from NZ_JACWMX010000001.1 coordinate 468,811, forward strand.
ATCGAAGTGGAATTGCTTACCAGTTCGCGCACTCTCATGGTGTCGGAGTTATCCAACTCGCCCGCCTGTATGGGTTTCCAGTAATCTGCTTTAAGTTTTTCTACCAATATTGCCGATACGAGAGTTTTGCCGATACCGGTGCCGATGCCGGTTACAAACAAGGGTTTATTTTGCATGGCCAAAGGTATTAATTACATAAGTGAGCTTTTCTATATGCTCGTAAGTATTATAAGCATGCAGGCAGATCCTGATCCTTTCTGCCCCCTTCGCCACGGTTGGGCTTAGTATGGCGCGTACGTCTAAGCCCTGCTGTTGCAGGCTTGCCGACAGCTCCCTTGCTTTATCATTACTATTTAACAGGATACATTGAATGGCGCTGTCGCTGGCGATCAATGGCTGATTTTGGTTGACATCCAGACCCTGTTTAAAAAGGTTGATATTAAATTTTAACGCAGCAATACTTTCTTTAGATTCGGATAATAAACCGTAGGCCATTTTAACGGCCGCTAACTGGTGTAAAGGTGCTGCCGTGGTGTAAATAAACGACCGGGCAAAGTTGATAAGGTATTCCCTCAGCTTGTTACTGCCTAATACGATTGCCCCATGGCAGCCTAATGCTTTGCCAAAAGTTACAATGCGGGCAAATATTTTATCGGCTAACCCCATGGTTGCTACCAGCCCGGCAGGATATAAGCCAACGGCGTGCGCCTCGTCCACTATTAAATGTGCACCGTATTGTTCCGTCAATTTTAATAACGCAGTAATCGGTGGGCTGTCGCCATCCATGGAGTAGACACTTTCAATCACCACATAGCAAATACCTTTAGCCTGCTTTAATTTGGCTTCTAAGCTATCCGGATCGTTATGCCTGAATGTGTATCGGTTGGCGTGACTTAACCGCGCACCGTCAATAATAGAGGCATGTATCAGCTCGTCATGAATAATAGTGTCGCCCTTTTGCGGGATAGAAGAGAATAAACCCACGTTGGCATCATACCCCGAATTAAATAGCAACCCCGCCTCACTTTGATGGAAGGCCGCTATTTGCTGTTCCAATTCTTCGGTGTAGTTTAAATTGCCGGATATCAGCCTGGAGCCTGTAGAACCATTTAGGGGTAGGGGGCAATCCAGTATTTCTACCGCGACTTTTGCTGCAAGCTTAGCCGACCGTGCGAAACCCAGGTAATCGTTAGAACAAAAATCTATCAATCCGGCCCCGGCCTTTAACGTGCGGTAATTTCCCGCCGTTCTTCGGTCGTCCAGTTTGCTTTTTATAAAGTTGTCGGCGGTGTTCAATAGCGTTAAAATTTGGGTAAAAATAACAAAAGCGGCTATAAGCCGCTTTTGTTAACTGAAATTATGTCAAATATTATTGAGCCCAGCCCCAGCCATTTTTATTCTGTGCGATTTTAGACTTCATCACCTTATCGTACGACGCAGCCTGTGCGGGTGTTAAAACTGCTTTGATCTTAGCATCGGTAGATTTGCGTAAAACAGGTACTGATTTTTCGAATGCCAGGCTGTTACCTTTTGTAGCGGTTTTTAAGCTGTCTAACTTTTTAGACGCGCCTGTAAAGATAGCTTCCACCTTGGCGGTTTGTGCATTAGTTAGTTTCAGGTCTTTTTGCAATTCTTTTGATTTAGCCCCTGGGCTTAAAGTTTGCGCAATGCTTGCCGCGGTGATGCCCGTCAGGAATAGGCATATCAACATTAGTTTTTTCATTTGATAAATTTTTGTAAAGAATAGGAGTTAATTAGCCAAATGTAACAAATATGTAGCTAACAAAAAAAGCGGCTTTCGGCCGCTTTTCTATTTTTTAACAAAAATTATTTGTTTGGAGGAGGGGTGCCGCCGCCACCGCCGCCGTTTTGCATACGGGCGCGCATTTCATCCTGCATTTTTTGGTAGGCTTTCTTCTGGTCGTCAGTTAAAATAGCCATAACCTTATCGTTAGTGGTTTTTCTTAACGGAGCCATTGCCTCGCGGCCTGCACCTGCAGTACGCAGGCTATCCATTGATTTGGTTTGCGCATCATAAACAGCGGTAACCTTGGCAACCTGGTCGTCGGTAAGCTTTAAAGAAGCTTGCATACCTTTAACCCTGTCGGCTGTGCTCATTCTCATACCGCCTTGTGCGCGGCTTACTGCTGTGATCCCTACAAGGAACATGCAGATCAACATAATTTTTTTCATTTCTATTTTATTTAGTTTTTATTGTTGTTATGATAAAGATAGGGAGCAATAGTTTAATAAACCGCGTGTAACTTAATTGTTGCCTTGCAAATTCGCTATAGAACGCTGCATTTGGGCCATCATGCTGGTCAGGCTTTCCATAGTAGGCTCGGGCGTTGGCATTGGCATGTGGGTAGAAATATAGGCCTTAGCCTTCCAGATTTCCAATACGTCTTCGCCGTTAATGTCATACGGCTCATAAACAGGGTTGTCAGATACCAACTTCAATTTCTTATTCTCTTTAAATTTATTGCCAGCACGTTTGTATACGATGCCGTCACTTTTAGAAATGATCACATAGGTTTCGCCGGTTTTAACATCACCCCAGTTTTCCTGGTATTCGCCTACTATTATAGTACCCGAAATTAAAGGGAGCATCGAATCACCTTTAATCTCGAACGCGCGGTAGGTGCCCTGCTTAAACATGGGCAAATACAGTTTGGGTAATTGTACTACATATTCCGGGTCGGCATAGCCGTTTAAATAACCTGCGCTGGCTTTCAGGGGTACTAACTCAATATTCTCGTTATCTTCCTTATCGGTGGTAATGCTTAATACCCTGAGGTTTGCAGGGTTGCCCTTTGGCTTGGGCGCCCATTTCTCGTCGATGGTTTCATTGATAAAATCATCAATTGATACGTCAAAAAACAATGCTAAATTTTTTAGTAGTTCATACTTTGGTTCGGCGCGTTCTTCTTCGTAAGCGCCTACTAAAGAGCGTTTTATGCCTACCTGATCTGCAAATTGCTGTTGGGTTAATCCCTTCTTTTTTCTAAGGAATTTAATATTTGATGAAATTTTTGCCATAAAAATTTGGAATTGCTAAAATAGTTAGTATTTTTATGCTCATAAAATTAGTAATTATTTTTTAACCGCCAAATTTTTTTATCAAATGAAGAGGTTCGTTTATATCATCACAGACAGAAACAGGAAAAATTTACACGTAGGCATGTGCACAGACCTATTGAAAACCATTAAGTTTTATGGCGATATGCCGACTTTGTTTTTCGATAGCTCGCAACAGCTAAACAGGTTAGTATATTTTGAAGAGATCAATACCGAGGAGCAGGCTATGGCCCGTTTTCAGCAGGTGAGTACTTACACCCGCATGCAAAAAGAAAAAATGATCCGCCCGGTAAACCCGGATTGGATAGACCTTACTGCCGGCCTTAACTTTGAGAGCGGGATAAGAGTAAGGCCAACCAATTACGGCCGGCCTTCTATCCCTTCAGCACGCAGGGCTGTTACTTTTTAACAAATTTTAACGCACCGCTGTTCATGCAGTAACGTTTGCCGCCCCTGTCTGCCGGGCCGTCATCAAACACATGGCCTAAGTGCAAGCCCGTGCTTTTTTCGATCACTTCGTCACGGCTCATGCCGTAGCTGTTATCGTGTACTACTTCTATTTTCCCGGCATCAACCGCTTTAACAAAGCTTGGCCAGCCGGTGCCGCTTTCAAATTTGTCGGCCGAACTGAATAACACATCGCCGGTGGCGGCGCTTACGTAAACACCCTTTTCGTGGTTATCGTAATAGGCGTTCTTGTAGGGCGGTTCGGTACCGCGGTTTACCATTATCTCGTATTCGTTAGGCGTAAGCTTCTTTTTCCACTCCGCAGCAGGCTTAGCCATTGGCCTTTTAACATCTGCTTTTTTTGATTGTCCGTTTGTATTGTCACAGCCGAAAGCAGCTAAAACGCTGACGATCATGATGGCTAAAATTGATTTTTTCATAATACCTAAAATTACGAAAAACTATGCCAGAAAGATTGTCATGGCAGGGTAGGGTTTAGAGGTTTGTTAAGCTGAAAGCTTAACCGGAAAATGGTGATATTGTGCCATTAAACTTATAACTGTGAAATACTCACTATTATTTCTGTTCTTGCTATTCGGTTGTCACTCAGATAAGGTTGACAATCAATTAAAACCATTTGTTGCAAGTACAATTAGCGACTATCCGAACGGTGGCATTATTAACTTCAGCAATTTTGAAAAAGTTAAATGGAACAAATTGTATATCCTTGGACCTTATGCTAATCCATCCTTCTTTGACAAAACACTAACAAATTATCGCAGTGAAATAGCACATACTGGAATAGAATACAGTGAAGACATTTCTCTTGTATTGCTATTTCAAGATGAAGAATTAACAAGCTTAAATGTGATTCCAAGAAAACAAGGTGATTTTAGCGAAGCTTATAAAATAGGCGTAGATAAGAAATTTACTTATTATAAAAAGAGTGAAGCGTTATTTGATTTTATAAAGCCGGTAAAAGGTTTTACAAAATTCAAAACCAAAAAATAATGTTCAATACAACCGCCTTAAATAATTCCAATTAGAAAGGCGGTTGTATTTCTGAAAAATAAATTCTTCACAGAAATCCTTTGTTGGCGCATGCGTTCTGCGTGTGTAATAACGATTACAAAAACTCAAATCCGAGAAGTTCTTTACCATTTGAATTATCAACAGTGGCAGTGTAAACCCACTATTTTTACAATTATTTGATTTTCAATAAAATAAGGTGTTTGAAAAGCGAATTATGTAAACTTTTGTAAACCCAAATATGGTTTTTATCTTGTCCCCTGGTTCAAAAACTCTTTCATCTAATAAACTACCATCCCGGCGCAAACGTTAACCCAAAAACAGGCTTCTTAACATCGGTACGGTTAAATGGTACGGCATAATAAGGCTCCAGTACAAAGTAACCGAAGAAGTTAACCCTAAGCGATATGCCTGCGCTTAAAGCTGGTACCCGTTGGTTGGTGTTGTAGGTTACAGCGCCGGTAGCAGGGTCTTTGCCTGTCACATCCGGCCCTTGCTGAAACTTGATCTGGTTGCCCTTGTTCCAGGCTAAACCCGCATCAAAAAAGAAGTTCAGATCGCTAAACAGGAACTTCGATTTGATCACCGCCAGTTTCTCCGGTCCGGTAAACGGCAGGCGTATCTCAAAATTAGCCACCGCTATCCGGCTGCCCGAAAGCTGGTCGATAGTGAAGCCGTTAGTGGTGAGGTTGTTTGAATTGTAAAAGGTTTGCGCTTCATACCCGCGGATCAGGAAAGGGTAGCCCACATACAGCGGGTAGAGGTTGGTGGCGTTGTCGCCAAAGCGGCCGTAACCGTAAAGCCTTGCTGCAAAGGTAACCGGCGCGGCACGTACGTACTTGCGCAGATCGATTGTAGGCGAGAAGAAGTTATACGTCCCCACATTGTAGGTAGCATCCAGGCGGTAGCGGTATCCGTTAAGTGGCGCTGCAATACCAAAGTAAGAGTTGTCGCCCACCAGCGCGGCATTCACGTTATAGATCTCGAAAGGTTTAAGGTCAAACCCGGTTTCGCTCTGAAACTGCTCGCGGCTTATTTTATGCTTTTTAAAATCTATCGCATTGCCTATCAGTAATTGGTTGGCACCATTGACCGTGGTGTTAGTATACGGGTAATATGTGCTGTATCGGTCTACCCGGTAAGAGTAACGGGCAGCACCGGTACCAATCTCGGCACGGGTTGAGCGGGAGATAGGGTACGATGCAAACGCTTTCACCGCATCTTCAAACGTGCGGATAATGTCGGTACGTTCTTCATAAACGGGGGTAGGCTTGCCGTTTACGTCTATCGTAGTAAAGCTGGAGCCAAACGTTCCCGATTGATAAGGGATGTGCGAGATGCCCAAACCGAAATTCCAGCGGCCTTGTTGGTTAATGTATACCACCTGCGCGCCAAAATCATAGATCTCGCCGTTTACTACCGCACCTGCGTAGATTTGGTTACGGCCTAAAATATCACTGAAAACCCCCTGGATCCCGCTGGACAATCCCGTACCGTAAGTCCCTACCGAAGCACCCACGCCGTTGCTGGCCAGGTAGTCCAGTTTAAACTTAGGTTTATAAGCAATCGACCGGATGGAGTCCACAGGGATGCGCGGATAGGCCAGGTAGTTATTCAGGTTACTATTGATCAAATCGACCCCAACGGCGCGCGGCGGAGGGAGCATCGCCGCTTCAAAATTAGTAGTGCCACCATCAACGGTTACCGGCTTAAATTCACTGGCCTTGGCATTGTAGATACTATATTTTTGCCTGCGGTAGTAAGAGTAAACAATATCGTCCTTATCTGATACACTCAATGCCGGCGAAAACTCGGTGATACCGCAAATACCAGTAAAAAGATCGGTCATTTGTTCCACTTTGCCATTGCCCGGCGTATAACGGTACAGGTTACGGAAACCATCCCTGTTGCTCAGGAAATAGATCTGCGTACCATCAGCCGAGTACATGGGGTTAAGATTATTGGCACCGTTAAAAATCTTGATATCGATTATTTTACCTGTAGCTATTTCCAGCTCTGCCAGGTTGAAGGAGATATCCTGCGCGTTGTGGGTATCGTAAGTAGCCCTGTCGCTCGAGTAGATGATCATTTTGCCATCCTTCGAAAAGCTGGGCTGGTAATCAGAATACTTATCGTTAGTTAACTGCCTTACCTTTTTAGTGTCGAAATTGTACAGGTACAGGTCGCCCTGCCCTTCGGATAGGCCCTGAACTACGACATTCTTACCATCCGGCGACCAACTTACGTTACTGAACTGTTCGGCTTTCTCCATCGAAATATCGTTCAGTACGCGGCCGTCCGGCACGGCTACAACCAGTAACCTGTTGCGGCCCTTGCTGAATACGCTAAAGGCAAACCGCTTGCCATCCGGCGACCATGCGCCCGCCGACTCTATAAAGTTAAACTCATCGATATGTGTGTTAGATACTTTGCTGGTAAGCCGCTTAATGATCCGCCCGGTTTGCGCATCGGCCAGGTAAAGGTCAATGCTGAACAGGCTTTTTGACGATAGGAACGCCAGGTACCTCCCGTCAGGACTAACAGATGGCGCCACGGTCAAATCGCCGCCTATTTTATCATCAATAACACGCTTGCCTACCGGTGTTTGGGTGGTATCCTTTAGATAGGGTTTGTAAGTTTGTTCGATAGAGTTTTTCCAAAGGCGCGACAGTGTTTTATCGTCATAACCAAATGTGCGCCTGATGCCATATTCCAGGCCAAAGCGGGCGGTATTTTTAAAGAATGGCACTATGATGCTATCACCATAAGTCGACCCCATGAACGACCAAAACGCTTCTCCATAACGGTAAGGAAAGAATTTGTTGGTTTCGGTAAGCTCTTTGATGGTAGGGATGTTGTGGTTCAAATAAGCATCGCGCATCCACATAGCGGTGTAGGCATCCTTTTTACCTATGGAAAGATACTCGGCCATACCCTCTATCATCCACAGCGGCAGGTTACCAATATTTTCAAAATTAGCGGAATCTTTACCTAATAGCGTATGGTATTGAAAGGCATGCACCAACTCGTGGCCCAATACGTGGCGGGTGGTTTGGTTTGTTTCCATAAAAGGCATCACCACCCGGTTTTTAAGCCCCTCGGTAATACCGCCAGTACCTACGCTGATCTCACCATCGATAGCTGTAGTCTGTTGAAAATCGGGGTGGTTGGCATACAGGATAATGGGGTTGGGCTTGCTGAAGGTATCGCGAAAGATCTGTTGGTGCAACGTGTACCAAAGTTCGCTCTCCTGGGCAAATCGTTTCATCACGCTATCATTTTTGATGTAGTAGTAGATCTCGAAATGCGGTGTTTTGTAAACCTTGAATTTAAGGTTTTTATACCTCACCTTATTTTGCCCGAAGTATTGCGCTTTAGCCTGCTGATTAAACAGCAACGATGCAAGGCACATCAATATAAATGGATACTTTACTAACTTTTTAAGTGGGTAACGTTTATTCATACACAGCTTTTTATACGATATGCTAATCTAATTAAAAAATGCCTGCAAAGCAGGCATTGTATTTCTATTTGTTTGGCGGTGCAGTTGGTTTAGGCTCCGGCGTTTCTTCGGTTGCGGGAGGAGGGATGGTTATTGTCCCGGCGGAGTCTGCAGGCATAGCGGTGCTGTCGGTCGATGTGGTATCCTCGCGGATCTGCGGCGACGGGCAATTGTATGTTTTGGATATTTTACTCCACGGTTTCGGGAACGGGCCATAAGTATAACCGGAGTTCGGATCGGCATAAACCTTTTCCATGAAGGTGCCGAATATCGGCAGCGCGGTATGTGATCCTTCGCCGGTTTCTGATGAGGTAAAATGTACGCTGCGGTCATCCGCACCCACCCAAATTCCCGTTACCAGGTCTTTAGTGATCCCCATATACCATCCATCCACATAATCGCTCGAGGTGCCGGTTTTGCCGCCAATCTGGTTATTCTTTTTCCATAAGCCAGGATACTCCCACAAGGCCTGTGATGTGCCGCCCGGTTCTTCCATACCCCCGCGGAACATGTAAAGCATTAACCAGGCGGTCTCTTCGCTCAACACCCGTTCGGCCTTTAAAGTAAATTCTTCAATAATATTTCCCTTTTGATCGGTTATTTTGGTTACCAGCAATGGGTCAACTTTTTCACCCTTGTTCAGGAAAGTGCTGTAGGCGCGCACCATTTCATACACTGAAACATCATTAGAGCCTAATGATACAGATGGCACCGACTTCAGCGGGCTTTCGATCCCGATCTTGTGCGCGTACTGTACAATTTTATCCCAGCCCACCTGCTCGGTCACCTGCGCGGTGATCGAGTTGACAGATTTACCCATTGCCCAGCGCAGCGACATTTCGCGGTAACTGAAATGAAAATCGGCATTGTTAGGTTGCCAAACATCATCTTTGCCATTATCCTTGTATTTAATGGTGACAGGTTTATCGGTAAATTTATCACAAGGGGTAAAGCCGTTATCTAATGCAGTAACGTAAGCAAAAGGCTTAAAAGTTGAGCCCGCCTGGCGTTTAGCCTGGTTTACGTGGTCGTAATTAAAGAATTTGTGGTCGATACCGCCGACCCAAACTTTAATTTTGCCGGTAGATGGTTCCATGGTCATCATCCCGGTATTCAGGATCTTCGTATAATATTTTATCGAATCTACGCTGGAGAAGGTGGTATCCTTGTCGCCATTCCAGGTAAATACGGTCATCTCTTTTTTCTTCTCAAAATAATTATTGATCTGCGTGGTATCGCCTTTATACTTCTTTTGGAGTAGTTTGTAGATAGGCAAACGCTGCTCGGCTTTTAATAAAAAGTCTTTGATCTCCACACCTTTCGAATCGCGCCAGGGATTTTTATTACCCCAAAGGTTGTTAAATCTTTTTTGCAGCATCTTCATTTTTTGGGCTACTGCTTCCTCGGCATATTGCTGTAACTTCGAGTCGATGGTGGTATAGATCTTCAGCCCATCCTCGTACAGGTCATAATCATTTTGCTTGCACCATTTATCCAGCCATTTTTCAACCGCGCGGCGGATATAAGAGTCGCTTTGCCCAGTGCGATCAACATAGCTGAGGTCTAAACCCAAAGGTTTCTGTACTTCGGCCGTGTAGGCGGCTTTGGTTAGGTAACCATATTTTTCCATTTGGCTTAAAGCCACATTACGTCGCTCTGTCGCTTTTTCAGGGTTGTTGATCGGATTGTAGGTAGATGTAGCCTTCAGCATACCTACAAGGGTAGCCGCTTCGGCAGGGCTAACGGCATCCGGGGTTTTATTGAAATACTTTAAAGTAGCCGTTTTAATGCCATAAGAGTTATTACCGAAGGGGACGGTATTAAAGTAAAGGGTAATGATTTGATTTTTGCTGTACAAGTGCTCTATCTTATAAGCGGTAAGCCACTCCTTGAATTTAAATACGACTGTACGGAGTAAGGGAACATGCCTGATGATACCCTGCGATTTACGCTTACGGGTACTAAATAGGTTTTTGGCCAGTTGCTGCGTAATGGTGCTGCCACCGCGGCGGCCACCTTTGGCAGTCGAGATCATACTGCTGGCGAAACCATAAAAATCGACACCGCCGTGCTTGTAAAAGCGTACATCTTCGGTTGCAACCAGTGCATTGATGAGGTTAGGAGAGATGCCCTTAAAATCGACAGGGGAGCGATTTTCTTTATAAAAACGACCGATCAGCTTACCATCAGCAGTGTAAACTTCTGACGATAAAGACATGGTAGGCGTTTTGATATCCTGCATATCCGGCGAGTAGCCAAACAGCCAAAGAAAGTTTAATTCAATGGCGCAGAAGAAGATGATAACAAAACATATAAATACGGTAAGATATCTCAGGTACCGGTTCTTTATTTCTCTGAACATTGGGTAAAGATGTAAAATTAAGTGCCTACTTCATAGCGGGCAACCCACAAAAGTTAACAACGCAATTTTACAGAGTAAATTTTAAGTTAAGAAAAAGATCAGGCTAATTATTTCAGGGGTTATAAAATAAACTTTCAATAAATTTTGAAAGTTTAAAAAGTTTATTTTATATTTGTTGCATGGAATTAGCAGAGGCAAAATTAAAGTTTATTGAAGCCTGGGGCAAGTTGGGCTCCGAGTGGGGGATAAACCGCACAATGGCCCAGGTACATGCCTTGTTACTGGTTTCGCCCGAGGCTTTAACTACTGAAGAGATCATGGAAACATTGAGTATATCGCGCGGCAATGCTAACATGACGCTTCGCGATTTGATGGGATGGGGTTTGGTGGAGAAACAGCACAAAGCCGGTGAGCGAAAAGAATACTTTTTTGCCGACAAAGATTCCTGGAACATTGCCCGCCAAGTGGCACAGGAGCGTAAAAAGCGCGAACTGGAGCCTGTGATCAAAATCTTAAACGAACTTACTGAATTGAAGGGGGATGATAAAGACCCTGCATTTAAAACCTTCAAAAAATCGGTAACTGATATCAATAAACTGGCAAAAAATGTGAACCGTACTTTAGAAACTATGCTAAAAGCTGATGAAAGCTGGTTTTTCGGATCTATTTTTAAAATATTTAAATAGTTTTTTATCTTAAACTTTCATTTTATACTGAAAATTCAATAATTTATATATTTACATTAAACAATTAAACATCATGAACTACTTTATTTTAACCTACACGTTTTACATAACTGTAAGCATTTTATTAACCATTTGGGTTGCCAGGGTTTTATTTAACAATGGGCGTATTTTTTTAGTAGATATTTTCCATGGTAATACACCTCTTGCCGATAGCGTGAATAAGCTATTGGTGGTTGGCTTTTACCTTATTAATGTTGGCTATATGAGCCTAGCCCTTAAAGAAACCGGCAGTATTGTCAGCGTTCAGGGAGTGATAGAAACGCTGAGTTATAAATTGGGCTGGATCATTTTGATATTGGGAGGGATGCACTTTTTTAACCTTATCATCTTTTTTAAACTGCGTAACAAGGCGCAACAAGCTAAAGGCGAAAAAAATCAGGCAACATTTGTTCAACAATAATATCACTTTATCATGAAAACGTTATCAAACCATATTATTTTATACGATGCAGAATGCCCGATGTGCAAAATGTATACCAACGCTTTTACACAAACGGGCATGCTGGATGTTAATGGACGCGCCAGCTATCAAAACATGCCACATGCTGTTTGCCCGATGGTTGATATGCAACGCGCGGTTAATGAGATTGCCTTGGTAAATACGGAAACCGGCCGGGTGTATTATGGCGTTGACAGCGTTTTTAAAATAATTGGTAACAGCTTTCCTGTATTTAAACCAGTGTTTAATTTTGCTCCCTTTTTATGGTTTATGCGAAAGGTTTATGCATTTATATCTTATAACCGCCGGGTAATCATCCCCGCAAGTAATTCAGAAAATAGTACTATTCAGCCGGCGTTTAAATTGAAATACCGTATAGCTTTCCTGCTGCTTACATGGTTAGCGGTCGGCGGTATATTAACGCTTTACGCCCATCACTTAACCCAATTTGTACCAATAGGCAACCCATTGCGTGAATTTTATATCTGCGGGGGGCAAGTCGTTTTTCAAGGTATCGTTATCAGTATTTACATGCCTGTGAAGCGCTGGGAGTATTTAGGTAATATGATGACGATATCATTTGCTGGTGCTTTACTATTAATGCCTGTTTTACTGCTTGCTCAATTTATTGCGCTTAATGCGATCATTTGTACTTTATGTTTTTTGGCTGTAGCGGGGCTAATGTTTTTAGAACATATCCGTCGCGCAAAACTCTTACATTTAGGCTGGTTGCTTACCGTTACATGGGTGGTTTACCGATTGCTGATTTTGGCTGTTATTTTAATTTAAGTGCTATCATGAAATACAATAAAATAATTTTGGCAGGTGGTAATGGATACCTCGGTACAGTTTTGGCCACTCATTATAAAAACCTCGCATCTCAAATAATTGTATTGAGCCGTAAACCTAAAGCTGTTGATGGTAATATTAAAACAGTTCTGTGGGATGGTAAAACCAAAGGCGAATGGGCCGCTGATTTAAACGATGCCGACTTATTAATAAATCTTTGCGGTAAAAATGTCAATTGCCGTTATACCGCTGCAAACCAACGAGAGATAATCCAATCAAGGGTGGTGCCGACAACGCTACTGGGAGAGGTGATTAAAGAATTGCCCAGTCCACCTAAGCTTTGGATAAATGTAACATCAGCAACTATTTACCGCCACGCCGAAGATCATGCTCAGGATGAACAAACAGGCGAAATTGGTCATGGCTTTTCTATAGATGTATGCAAACAATGGGAGCAGTCCTTTTTTGATGCTGACACGCCTGGCACGTGTAAAGTAGCTTTGAGGATGGGGATTGTTTTAGGCCATAGTGACGGCGTTTTCCCAAGGCTGCTTAACCTGGTTAAATTGGGTATGGGTGGCAAGCAGGGCAATGGCCAACAATATGTAGCATGGATACACGAATTAGATGCCGCGAAAATTACAGAATGGTTAGCAGATCATACAGAGATTGATGGTATCGTCAATTCAACCGCACCTGTCGCTATTAAAAACGCAGACCTGATGCAAACTATCTGTAAAGCGTATGGGATGCCATTTGGGTTACCGGCACCCAAATGGTTGTTGGAAATAGGGGCAAAGGTAATCGGTACAGAAACAGAGTTGATCTTGAAAAGCCGCTGGGTTGTGCCAAAACGCTTGCTGGATGCCGGCTACACGTTTCAGTTTAATGATGCGAAGAATGCTATTCAAGACATTTTAAGTATCCGGTTATAATTGATCACTACATAACTATTATCACAATGATATTAACCACAAAAAAACTTACTATCATAATTGGCCTGCCACTTGTACTTGCCTTTATCACACGCTTTGTTTTTGGTGTTGATAATTTATCTAGTCTTTACGCGGTAATGTCGGTTAGTTTTCTGCTGCTTGTTCCGTTCGGGGTAGGTGCTTTAACAATTTACTTATCAGATACTTCTAAAGTGAGATCGATAAGTTATCGGGTATTCATGCCTTGGGTACCCATACTTGCCTTTTTGGTACTTACTCTTTTGTTTAATATTGAAGGTGTAGCCTGTTGGATAATGATACTCCCCGTATTTTTAGCTGCAGCGACATGCGGAGGACTTGCGGCCGGGTATTTTAAATTGAGAAGAAAAGATAGCGAAAAAATCTACATTTCTTTGTTGGTTTTGCTGCCATTTGTGATTTCGCCAGCGGAGCAATTTATTGGTGTTATCCCTGGTAAGTATGAAGCTTACACTTACATCGACATTAAAGCAGGTAAGCAAAAGATCTGGAACAACGTAACCCGTGTGCGCGAAATAAAAGCTGAACAGGACAAAGGTTGGTTAACCCGTACCTTGGGGTTTCCGAGGCCGGTACGGGCCGAACTTAATTACAATGGTGTTGGTGCGTACCGTAAAGCTATATTTGAGAAAGGACTGGTTTTTCATGAGCGGGTTTTAAGTTATGAGGATAACCGCCGGATGGTGTTTTCAATCAAAGCCAATCCGTACGAAATTCCATCAACCACAATGGATAAACATGTTGTAATTGGCGGCGATTATTTTGATGTGCTTAACGGCACATATGTTCTACAGCAGCTAAATAAAGATACTTTCCGCTTACACCTGTACAGTCATTTTAAATTGACGACAACCTTTAATTTTTATGCATCATGGTGGGCGGGGTGGATCATGAAAGATATTCAGAATAATATTTTGCAGGTGGTTAAGCAACGTACGGAATGGCGCTAATTAAACTCATTACCTACATTGATGCCCCGGTTGCGTTATATTTTGATTTGTCGAGGGATATCGATCTGCACCGGCAATCGATGGCTCATACTAATGAAAGGGCAATTAACGGCGTAACATCCGGGTTAATTGGTTTATATGACCGGGTAACATGGCAAGCCAAACACTTTGGCGTAAACATGCGCATGACTGTTAGAATATCCGAGATGTATTCCCCCGATTTTTTTATAGATGAGATGGTGAAGGGGCCGTTCAAATTAATGCGGCATTTGCATCAATTTAAAAGCGAGCGAAACGGTACATTAATGACTGATGAGTTTATTTTCAAGTCGCCGTTGGGTATATTAGGCAAGCTGGCCGACAGATACTTTTTAAAAGATTATATGCAAGCGTTGCTTGTAAAGCGTAATCAATTAATTAAACAAACCGCTGAAGCCCGGGCTAACTAAAAATAAAGCGTTCTTCAGTTTGCAGGCTCTGAACTTGTATTTCGTCGCCCACGTTAAGTGTGCCTGCACCCGCACTTACTATGTTTTGCCCGAAAAGTATTTTTGCGCCTTTTCGGCGATAGCCAGCTAAAGTTTTAAGTGGTTCTTTGCCTTTAGCCATTGTATCCTGATCAATAGTGGTCATTACACAACGTGCGCAAAGTTTGACGCCGTAAATATCAATTCCGTTTATGGTGAGGTGCTTAAAGGTATCTTCGCTATATGGCTCTCCGCCGGTGAAAACGATGTTTGGCCGGAAACGATTCATGGGCAGGGCTTCCTTCAGCCTGCTGTTTAAATCATCTAATGACGCTTGCCCTATCATTAACAGGGGATATCCGTCAGAGAACGAAGTGACTGTTCCCTCTTTAGTGTATCGCAAGTCGGTAGGGCGAAGTGAATCATCAGCCATGTAAACCAAACGGCAATTGATGCCAAGTTTTAACGTGAACCAGGCATCTGCACCCTCGCTTACGTATTGCCCGGTGCAGATATCATCCCATATCACAACCGGCGTAGTTTTACGATTTAATGGAATAAACGGGAAGGTTATTGAGGACAAATCCAGGCTATAAGTGACCTTCAAACCATTAACACCTATTGCCGTTTTAAACAAAGCCATTTGGGCATTTTCGCGTTGCGACAGGAAACGGTTATTATCGTCTATCAGCATCCAGCGGCGGTCGTACTCCAGGCCGCGGTCGGTGACTGCCGAGGTTTTGAGTTCAATACCACCTAATGATTTAATTGGATAAATAAAAAGCTGACTGATCTGCAACATAGGTTTTTCTATTGCGGTGCGAAAGTAGCATCGCTATACAAATATAATAACCGTTTGTTGAAATATTCAGGTATCGGCGTAGCTAATTGCAATACTTTCTCATTGCAGCGAGTGCGTCATTAGCACCAAGTTGGGCAGCCTTGGTAAAATCTGCACAGCCGCTTTTTTTATCGCCGCGCTCTGCAAGTATAGTACCCCGGCTTAAATAAGCATTCGCATTCTGTGGGTTAAGCGTGATCGCCTTGTTCAGGTCAACAACAGCACCGTTAAGATCCTTAAGATTGATGCGCGCATTTGCCCTTGCTATATAAACCACATCATCGGTAGGGGCCAGCTTAACGGCGGTTGCAAAGTCTTTACGCATAGCTACGGTATCACCGGTAGCGCTTTCGGCAAGGCCGCGGTTGGCATAGGCTTTATAACTTTTAGGGTTGATGAGTATAACGTTAATATAATCGTAAATGGCAGCGGTGTATTCTTTTTGCTGTAATTTAAGGTCGGCACGGGCAAGGTATGCCTCGTCGTCGGCGTCATTCAGTAATATCCCTTTGTTAATATCGGTTAGTGCCTTATCATATTGCTTTAAAGCTGCATAACTGATGCCCCGGTTGGTGAACGCTACAGATGACTTTGGCGATAATTTGATAGCCATGTCATGATCTGTAAGGGCACCCGTATTATCGCCTGTTTTGCTTTTTGCAACCCCGCGTAAGCTATAAAAGTCAACCACTTTGGGGTTCACGGCAATGCCATCGGTCAATGTAGCGATGGCGTCACGGTACCTGCCGGCGGTGATGAGTAATTTCGCATAATTGACATACAATTGTGCATTTTTAGGGATAGCCTTTATTGCCTTTTGATAATCGCTAAAGCTGCCGTCAATATCGCCCAGGGTGGTTTTTATAGCCGCGCGCCGTAGATAAGCATCGGGGTTTTGCTCAAAAGCAGCGATAGAGCCTGTATATAGATCAATAGCTTCCTGATATTGCCCCTGGCCTGCTTTAATATTGCCGCTACCCAAATACGCGTAGCTGCCTTTCGGGTTATTTTTTATGGCGATAGCAAAATCAGCTAATGCGCCTACAGAATCTGTAAGGCCCAATTTTCCTTTAGCCCTTGATACGTACGCGTAACTATTTTTAGGGTTAAGCTGCAACGTAGTATCGGCATCATTGATAGCCCCACGAAAATCTTTGATGGTTACTTTCAAATCTGCCCGGTTTTGATAAGCTTCGTCATAGCGGGCTTTTAAACTAATGGCCTTGTTAAAATCGGCAAGTGCGGCTGCGCTGTTTTCTTCTGTACTTTCGGCAATAGCACGGCCCATGTACAATTCGGCCTTATTTGGCGATGTTGCTATCGCTTTACTGAAAAAGTCTATCGCGCCTTTCGCATCGCCCATATTACTTTGCGCGTTTGCCAGGTAATGATATAGTTCAGGCAGTTTAGGATTTAGTTCTGCAGCCTTTAAATAATCAGGAATGGCCGACTCGTAATCCTTGATGTTGCTTTTGGCATTGGCGCGGTAAAACCAGGCCTCGGCGTTTTTGGGATCGAGGCGAGTGGCGATACTATAATCGGCAATGGCAGCCTTGAAATTACCCAGGTTAGTTTTTGCATTAGCCCTGTAAAATATCAGTTTGGCATCAAGCGGTTTTAAACGTACGGCCAAATCATAATCAGCTATGGCGTCTTTATACAGTTCCAGGTTTCCTTTAGCTACGCCCCTGTATTCATATAACTCGGGGTTATTTGGGTCAAGGGTTAGCGCGTGGGTAAAATCATCAATTGCGCCCTCATAATCTTTACTGTTACTTTTGGCATTAGCCCTAAAATGCCATGCATCAACACTACGCGGGTTCAGTTCAATGGTTTTGGTAAAATCGGCTATAGCGGCTTCATTATCATCTAAGTTACTGTAGGCATTAGCACGGTACAAATAAGCGTTGGCGAGGCTTGGGTTTAAGGTTATTGCCCTGCTGAAATCGGCAATAGCACCCTGGTAGTTTTTTGCTTTTGCTTTAGCATTACCGCTTTGTAAAAAAGCGTCGGCACTTTGCGCGAAACAATAAAAAGGCAGCAGGAATATAATAAAGGTCAGTCGCTTCATTTAAATACGTTGTTCAAATATGTCCAATATACGCAAAACCAATGCAACGGGTTAGAAAAAATAAAGTAAAAGTGCAGTGTTTAACTAATGCGCTAACAGGGCATGGCATTACGGTTAAACACTTAATTTAAAATAAAAGGCACAGCATTATAAATGCTGTGCCTGCTGTATTGTTTTTAACTTTATAAAAGGTCAATCTAACCCGCCGTGGCGGTTGGCTTTTGTTTGTACCGGCCATTTTGCGGGCGGCGTAAGTGTTATTTTATCGCGCGGCATTTTTGCCGGGTCTTCGCAGGCCATGTAAACTAAAATAGCGGTTAGGATAGCGTTGCTGCGCAGGTCATCAAAAACTATCTTATCATACGTATCGCGATTAGTATGCCAAGTATAGCTTCCGTACGACCAGCTGTTTGATCCTAATGAAAAACCCGGCGCGCCAACGGCAACAAAAGAGGCGAAGTCTGACCCGCCACCACCCGGCGACCCCGGGAAATTTGTTTTGATCTGATGGCGGATAGTATCGGGCACGGCAGCTAACCATTTGGTTATAAGTTCGCCCGCACCGGTAAAGCCCTGGCCGGCAATATTTACCACCCGGCCAGTGCCATTATCCTGGTTAAACAATGCCTGCAGGTTGGCAACTACTTCGGGATGGTCTTCCACAAAAGCGCGTGAACCGTTTAACCCTTGTTCTTCGCTTGCCCAATGGCCTACCAATATGGTGCGTTTTGGGTTAGGGTAAACTTTTTTAAGGATGCGCATCGCCTCCATCATCGTTAGCGTTCCGGTGCCATTATCTGTAGCACCACTGCCACCATCCCAAGAGTCAAAGTGGGCGCTTAACATTACATATTCGTTTGGTTTTTCGGACCCTTTTATTTCGCCAACTACGTTAAAGGTTGGTACAACGCCTAATTCCTTAGATTCGGCCTGGATCGTGATCCTGGGTTTTTCGCCGCCTTCTGCCAGGCGGTACAGCAGGCCATAATCTTCTAAGGCAATATCAACGGTTGGAGTTTTTTTGGTGTAAGCGCTAAAGATCTTATCTACCCCAAAACCTGCCGACCAGGTGTTGGTGATCACACCTGCTGCCCCGGCGTTCTCTAACGCAACGGGTAAAGTGCGGGCAGTAAAGCTGGTGTTGCTAATGCGTTTGCGCCACGCGGCTGTTTGCGCAGTACGGGCATCCTTCATTTTGTTGAACGATTCTGTTAGCGCAAATTCTTTCCAGTTATCGTCAGGTCTGCCGGTAGGCTGGTTCATAGATACCATTACGAATTTTCCTTTAACCTCTGGCAGCCATTTAGCAAAGGCAACAGAGTCTGCAAACTCAGGGAGGATGATCACTTCGGCGGTAACCGGTTTTTTCATGCCTGGGCTCCAGGCCAGTTGCGTACCTTCTAATGAACGTACTCTTGGCGATACCATATCAATATGAGATATGCCACGCTGCCATCCGCGCCATTCGCCCCATTTTTCTTGTTTAGCTGTAATTCCCCAGCCTTTGTATTTATCTAATGCCCATTTGCCCGCCTGGTCAAATTGCGGTGTGCCTACCAAACGCGGGCCTATGCCATCAATCAGTTCGTGGGCCAGTTTTTCTAATTGTGAATTATTAGTAGCCTCTTTTACAATGCCGGCAACAACGGGGCTTTGCGATTGCGCAAACGCCGACCCGCCCGAGCAGGCGGCCGTAAGTAAAAGCATTTTGGCAATGCTTTTTGCATTAACCTTTTGCAATAAGTTTAGTGTGGTTTTCATATAGCGAATGTAATAAAAAGCAGAGGCTTAAAACAGAGTTGCTAACCTTAACCTGTAAAAATATAGATGGATTGATTAATGGTAGGATGTGTAAGCCGCAGCTATCTAATTGATATTTTTTAAAACTATTGGGCATTATTATTATTTGATATATAAGATTTTAACTCTTAAAATAATAATTTATATATGGCAAATTTAGACGTGCAGCCTAAACGAAAAAGTTCTACCTGGATCTGGATCATATTCGTAGTGCTTTTGTTGGGTGCACTTTTTCTATTATACAAAGGTTGCAACCGAACAGAGCCTATCAAGGTTGATCAAAGCGACTCATTGGCTCACGATACCGTTATTGCAGGTATTACCCCGGTAGCCGCTACCCAACCCAATTGGGATGCTGTAGATTTTACTATACCCAAAGCCAAATATGAAGAAATTACCGATACGGCAATTATCGTGCGGGGGAATCAAAAATATACCATTTACAGCTTGAGCGAAAATGTTCTGTTTGCTAAAGATGCGAGCACAATACAGCCTGTGGCCGAGGCGAAACTGCAGCAGATCTCGGCATCGTTAATTAAACGTTTCCCTAATGCTCAAATTGGAATTTACGGCCGTACCGACTCGATAGGGGGAACAGGCTACAATAAAACATTAGGGGCCGAACGAGCCAACGCGGTTAAAAACTGGTTTGTGGCGAAAGGTGGTGTGTTGGAAACCGCGCTATCAACCCACTCTGTTGGCGAAACCAAACCACTGGCTACGAATGGAACTGAAAAAGGACGTGCACAAAACAGGAGTGTGGAGATAATCGCTTTTCCGGATAGTACAGGTAATTAAATAAAATTTAAAAAGACCAAAAATGGAAACAGAAGAAAATGTAAATTATTACCGCCGGTTAGAAGAACTAAGCGAAAGTGATTTTGAAATAGTTGATGGCCAGCCCGAAATACAAGGCTGGGATGTAGAGAACAGTGCTGGTGTTAAAATTGGCGAAGTGGATGAGTTGCTGTTTGACCCCGAAACACGTAAGGTGCGCTATTTCGTTTTAGATACCGAAAATAACGACTTGGATTTGGAGGATGGCCATGTATTGATCCCTATTGGTGTTGCAGAATTACAGGAAAACAGTGACACCGTGCTTATTCCGGAGGTAACGGCCGATCAACTGGCCAGATTGCCTATTTATGAGCGGGGAAGAGGGATAACTGCCGAAACCGAGGCTGAAATAAGAAAAGTGTTTACCAGGCCGGATAATATGGCATTTGCCCCCAAAGATGATTTTTACGAGCATGAGCATTTTAATGAGACCAAATTTTACGGTAAACGCAAGCCTATTGTAGCCGAAGATCACCTGCTAACAGAGGGCGGGAATCACCTGTTGACAAAGGGCGGCAACCATTTACTAACTGAAGGCGAAAATGCGACACCGGATGTGGATAGTGCAGAAAAACAGAAATATAATCGGGATAATATGATACCCTAATTAAAAAGGCTCCGTTATTACGGAGCCTTTTTAATTAGGTGCGTGGTCTTTTAAGATTATATGCTACAAGGTAATTGAGCTGGCCGTTTAAAATTGCACGATTATCAAGCTGTTGTTCCTCTTTGTTAAATGATTGGTTAAGCCTTTCACGTATGCCATGATACACCTGTAGCATAATTTCAGGAAATACCTTTGCAGATATGGTGGGGTAAAAGTCCTTTTGAATCTTTATCCTTTCTGCATCTGTTGCCACACTAAATTCCCAAACATCATCTGTTTTAAAACCAAACTCCTTTGCAGTGTTGGTTAAGTCAAACAGGTAAAGCCGGGTTTGATCTTCAATGGTCTTTTCGTTCATAGGGCTATTTTTTCTTAATAGTGGATGACAGGTCGGATGAGGCTGATCCTTTACCCGATTGATATGATGATACTTTTTTGCTTCCCGCTTCGGCAGGTTTTTTCTTAACTTCTTTGTTTGACTTTTTTTCTTTGCTCATAATGGTTTTTCTTAAGGCACCGTTGCGCCTTGTATGGAAAGGCTACGCCGCTTTACACACAGGCTTTGCGACTGTATTATTTAAATGTAACTTTTATTTATTGAATATCAATAACGTTTAAAAATTAATTTAATTTTTACTTTATTTAAAATGGCCTGTTAGAGCATGTTAAGGCATAAAATTTAAGTTTATAAATTTAAAATACTGTTAATAGGTTTTATTTAAAAGAAAATGCCGTTATTAATGAGTACCTTGCACACTTATTAAAAAAAGTATAATGCAAAAAGAAGGAACTGTAAAGTTTTTCAACACCGCAAAAGGTTTTGGATTCATTTCACAGAGTGATAACAGAAGCGATGTTTTTGTTCACTCAACTGGTCTAATCGACGAAATTCGTGAAAACGATAGCGTTACGTTCGATGTAGAAGAAGGCAAAAAAGGCCTTACCGCGGTAAATGTAAAAGTAGTTTAATCAATCACTATAAAATTTAATCGTAATGCACCTACTCGAAAGAGTAGGTGCTTTTTTGTTCAGCAAATATTTATTCATTAACACCAATTAAAATATGGCAAAATCGCAGGCAACTTTCATGAAAAAACAATTAGAGAAGAACCGGCAGAAAAAGAAAGAAGATAAAGCCATGCGCAAGCAGGAGCGTAAAGAAAACCCTACGGGCAGCGACCTTGACAGCATGATAGCATATGTAAACGAATTTGGCGAGATCGTTTCAACTCCGCCAGAGAAAAGTTAACCGCTGTTTAGTGCCAGCCCGGCACTTGCATATGGCATTACCGTTAAAACAAAATACATGTCCCTGCCCATTGCGGTGCAGGGAAATTGTTTTAACCCAGGCTGAGGCCATCCTTTTTACTCATAAACAACCTGTTTATAAGTGCTTTTAATTCCTCCCATAATCCTGGATTAATCTCTTTTTCAATAAGCAAATTGGTTTGGCGCAATCCTTGAGGTTGGTTTTCATCCGTTTCGCTCATCTCGTCCAAGATAAATTCGCGAATAGCCGGGTCCCGGTTAACTATCCAGTCGAGTTCTGTTAAGTCACTAAAGGTAGCATCACCATTGCGCTGTTTTTTGATCAGGATATCAAACCGTTCCTGCAAAAAGGTACGCCTGATGAGTGGTTTTTTGCTTTTCATTATATGGGCTTATATCTTTTTTCAACAAATGCAATGCCATCTATTTAACTAATTGATTAACAGTTACTTGTTTTAATTATTAATGTAAAAGTATTCGCTAACGATACGCTTACTGTTCGCATACGATCATTGATTATAGAGTAAATTTTTAAATGATAGATTTATATTAATAATTTGTACTATTTTTAACTTTTATCTTCCCCAAAGTTGAGTACCCGCCAGTTTTATAAGTTAGCTATCATTACAAGTCTGTTAATCAATATATTACAAGCTTGCACTTCCGGTCAAAAAAAATCTTTTACGGAACCTACACCCGGCAGTGATACCGCGCGGATAACCAGTTTAATCGAAAAAGGCGAAAATCTGCAAAGTGCGAATGCTGATTCATTACTTACGGTTAAGGATGAGTTGTTTTACATTGGCACCGCGAATAATAACAACAAAGCCCTACTATATGCTGAAATATTTTATGCGCATTATAGCTGGATGAAAGCAAATCATCCTATGGCTATGCAAACCGCTATGAAGGCCTTGGCAGATGCTGAGAAATGGCAGATAAAAGAAGCCATTCCTGAAATATACGGAACGATAGCTAACTTGCATAAAGAAAGCCGCAATTATGAGGAGGCCTTTGTAGCAGTAGATAAAGGTATTAAGGCAGCAAGGGATAATAAGGACACGATGGAGTTAATATCTGCATTGGGTAATAAGGCTATGTTTACGCATGGTTATTACATGTTCAACAAGATCCCGAGCCAAGATAAAACAAGCCTGGGATTACAACTTGCTGCGTTAACAATTGCTGAAACCAACTCTAAGTACGAAAGTACCCGCATTCGTTTTTATAATAATATAGGGCAAACGTATAAGGAACGAAAGGATTATGCAAAAGCGTTGTACTACACGAATAAAGCTGTAGCCCTTGCTATCAAATACGAGCGGCCACGCTCATTAACTTACTCTTATAATTGGCTGGGGGATGCTTACTATTATATGGGCCAGCATCAAAAAGGTTTAGAATATTTGAACAAGGCTATTGAAATAACCTACAAAATAGGTGAGCCTTACCGCAGGATGGAGATAAGCGAATCTATTGCCCAGGCATATGAATCTACCGGGAATTATAAAGAAGCGATTGCTGCAGGTAAAAAATACCAGCATCTTAAAGATTCATTGCAGGTAATAGATAATTCCAAACAGTTAGCAGCCATGCAGCTCAAGTTTGAAGGCGAACAGAAAGACAAGCAAATTGCGGTTTTAAACAAGCTAAATAAACTAAACCACAAATATGTTTGGGTTGTAACAGTTTCGGCAATCATATTTTTATTGCTCTTTATCTCATTGCTATACCAATACGTAGCCATCCGCAAGAACAAAAAACTTGTTGAGGGTAAAAACACCGGTTTAAATGATGCACTGCTTAAAATAGCATTTATTCAATCGCATGAGATCCGTAAGCCGCTTTCTACAATTTTAGGCATCATGAATCTGATAAAGGACGAAAAATATAAAGCCGACAAAGAAACATTGGTGATGTTAGAGAAATCTACACTTGACCTGGATAAAAAGATCCACGAAATAGTTAAAGAGGTTGAGAAAAATTAATCACGAAACCCGTCTGTAACAGGCGATAAGCCTTAATTTATAGGCTTCAGGATCCGATCCCAACGGATGCGCTTTAGTGGCGATGCGGTACTGTCGCTGCTCATCCAGGTGATCATCGCTTTACCTACAATATGATCTTCGGGTACAAAACCCCAATAGCGCGAGTCTTCTGAATTATGGCGGTTATCGCCCATCATCCAATAATAGTTCATTTTAAAGGTGTAGCTGTCTTCCTTTTTGTTGTTGATGTAAACGTCTTTACCCTTAGTTGTTAACGTGTTATGTTCGTAAAGGTTGATGGCGCGGCTGTAAAGCGCCATGGTCGAGTCGTTTAGCTGTATGGTCATTCCCTTTTTTGGGATCACTAATGGGCCGTAATTATCCAGGTTCCATTTAAATTTTTCGTTATGCGGGTATATAGACGGATCGAAATTGCCGCGTTTCTCCACTACCGGCTTAACGGATTTGATATTCGAGTAGGCTTTAAATTCGTTGTAGCTATCCGCGGGGATGATCATCACATATTCGGTATTGCTTATCTGGCCCGCAACCTCAATTTTTAAGTTCTGAATCATTTCCGGGTTCAGGTTATTCCCGTCGGTATCAACAATGTATGATGTTTGCGCTTTTGGCGCGTTTGTTACAGGCTTGCCGTTAATATAAACCCGGGTATCAATTATAGCCAGTACATCGCCTGATGTTGCTATGCAGCGTTTGATCAGGTTGGTGCGTACATCAATCGGGCGGTTATATTTAAGGTCGGCTTCTTCCGGCTTATTAAAAACTACAATGTCGTTTTTCTTCACTTCCGATGTTCCGGGGAGGCGGAAATACGGCAGCTTGATACCGTCCCAATAGGTTTTAATGCCGTAAACGGTGCTTTCGGTAAACGGAATGGCAACAGGGGTAAACGGCATACGCGGGCCGTAACTTATTTTGCTTACAAAAAGATAATCGCCGGTCAAGAGTGTCCCTTCCATTGAGCCGGATGGTATAGCGTAGGCAGAGAATAATAATCCACGGATAATGGTAGAAGCTATCACTGCAAAAACTATCGCATCAATCCATTCGCGGGTTTTAGTTTTTTTTGTTTGACCTGTATTTTTTTTGCGTGATAAAAACTTCCAATTCATATCGGTTATAACTTATTTAAAATCGTGCATGATATTTGACTTTCATGTATGTCATTTGTTACAATTATTTTGATTTTAAAGTAGGTTTAATTGTTACTTTAATAAAAAGTATATAACCCTATGTTAAGACGCAATTTTATAAAACTTTCTGCGGTAGGTATGGCTTCGGTAATGTATAGCAGGCTTACCTACGCAAATTCAGTTGGAGTTCAAATGATTAACCACCCGGACGAGGCTTGGGCACTGGTTAGTGATAAATGGGTAAAGCTTGTACCATCCGGCGGGAATGACTTTGGTTACCGGGACATTAAGATAAGCCTCAAAACAAGCGGTAGCGGGCAGTCGGTATATGTTCAATCGCCAACGGACGAATTACAAGCTATCAAGCTAAAATGGAAATACCAAACCACAGGTTACGCTAAAGTGTTGGGCGATCATTATGAACGTTCATACGGCGATTTGGCCTGGAAAGACCGGGAAGTTAGCGGCAAGAGCCCTTGGTACGCTTTGGTCTATGACGGAAAAAATACCGCTTGCTTCGGCGTAAAAACCGGGTGCCAAACTATTTGCTTTTGGGAAGTTAAAGGTAATGCATTGGAACTAACGCTTGATACACATAGTGGTGGCGTGGGCGTAAAATTAGGTCGGCGTACATTGCATGCTGCAGATATCGTTACTGCTCAAAACAAAGCCGGAGAATCGCCCTATTTTATGGCAACCAGATTTTGTAAAAAGATGTGCACTAAACCGCGCCTGCCTAAAATGCCGGTGTATGGTATTAACGATTGGTACGTAGTTTATGGCAATAACTCTTATCAGACCATAAAGGATCAAACCTCAGTGATGGCCGAATTTGTAACGAATCATGGCAATAAGCCTTTCTCTGTAATTGACGATGGGTGGCAGCAACCCGACGATTTTTCGATTGTGAACGATAAGTTTAAGGATATGCACAAAATGGCCGATGAGATAAAGGGGCTGGGCTTGCGCCCCGGCTTATGGACGAGGCCTTTAATCGCCCGGTTAGATGATAAACCCAGCATGATGGCACCAATAATTCGCGGTCGTGATGATGCAAAGGCGCCAATACTTGACCCAACCGTACCTGAAACTATTGAGCGGGTAAGGCGTAATATAAAGTTGTACCGTGATTGGGGCTATCATATGGTTAAGCACGATTACAGCACCTACGATGTTTTTGGCAGGTGGGGTTTCCAGATGACGGATAGTATAACTGCACCGGGTTGGAAATTCAGCGATCAAACGCGAACAAATGCGGAGATCATTAATAATTTATACCAAGCTATCAGGGAGTCTGCAGGCGATATGTATATCATTGGGTGTAACACGGTAAGCCACTTATCTGCCGGGGTATTTGAATTGAACCGCATTGGCGATGATACCAGCGGTAAGGAATGGCCGCGTACCCGAAAAATGGGGGTTAACACATTAGGATTCAGGATGCCGCAAAATAATACTTTTTATGCGGCCGACGGTGATTGTGTGGGTATCACCAAAGATGTGGCCTGGGCAAAGAGCAAGCAATGGCTGCAATTGGTGGCCGAAAGCGGGTCGCCTCTATTCATATCTGCTGAGGTTGGTATTTTAGATGCCGATCGTAAAGCGGCCATAAAAACAGCCTTTACCCAAGCCGCGAAAGTACAACCTAACGGTGAACCGTTGGACTGGCTGGCCAATCAGTTTCCAAATAAATGGAAATTGAATAATCGGGAGGTGAATTTTAACTGGGATTGATAAATTCTTTTTAGCTTTACCTAACCAGTTTAACCAAAGTTTTTTTCTTATGGCTTATCAAGCATTAACTGCTCAGCAGATCAGCGATTATTATCGCGACGGATACATCGTGGTAAAAAATTTTTGTAGCGCTCCTGAAATCGAAAAGTTATATAGCACTGCCGTAAATGATGATGCCATGCGCAAAAACGCGCTCGATCTTAACGATCAGAGTGGCAAAAAAACGCGTTTGTCACTTTGGTTTACGCCGGGTAACGATGTTTTTGGCTATTTGACCAGAGCGGAGCGGATGATAGGCCCTGTTGGGCAATTATTAGATGGCAATGCGCACGTATGCCACTTCCACTCAAAATTGATGCAAAAGGAACCTAAGGTTGGCGGTGCATGGGAGTGGCATCAGGACTATGGCTACTGGTACAAAAATCAATTCATGTTTCCTGATCAGTTGATGAGCGTAATGGTGGCACTTACCGATGCTAACCAGCAAAACGGCTGCCTGCAGGTCATTAAAGGCTCGCACAAGTTGGGACGCATAAATCATGGTTTTAGCGGCGAGCAGGTGGGTGCAGATATGACAATGGTGAATAATGCTCTGGAAACGATGGAACTGATCTATTGCGAGCTGAAAGCCGGTGATGCCTTGTTTTTTCATAGTAACCTTTTACACCGCTCTGAGGCAAACCTTTCGGATCATCCGCGCTGGTCTATCATCAGTTGCTATTCGCTGCAAAGCAATCTGGCTTATAACGAAACGTCTACTTCATGGAAAACCCCGGTAGATGTAGTGCCCGATGAAGCTATTTTAGAATGGGATGCAGGGTCGCTTTCCAACAACGATTTCCTGGCAAAAGAGAATGATCCGGCTTTGAAAGAAACAGGCTGGGAGAAATAGTCAGTAAAGATAAAGGTAAAAAGGATAAATACAAGGGAGCACTGTTCACTCACTACTCCACTGTTATTTCATCTGCAAAAATGTATGACGGGCTGCCTTTACTCTCGTGCCAGTCGGGTAGGAGGCCGTATTGTTTAGCTATCACTTTAATATAACGGGCGCGTGCATTTAACGGTGCAATATACTGTTGCGTTTGCGGCTCCTGTTCCTTTACGTCTATCTTGCTCTCAACTGTTGTGGCCAGTTTGTAATTCTTTCCATCGTCAGATAACCAGTACTGCACGGCCTTTGGGAATACTATCCATGAACGGGTATCTTGTAGAGCGCCTAAGCCTACTTGCTTAACCGTTTTTATTTGCCCCATATCTATTATCGCCTCCAGATCCTTACCCTGGTAGCCCTGCCAGTTGCCAAGGCGCCAGTTGGCTGTGCCATGAATGCCATTTATCAGCGTCTCGTCGCCCTGCGCTGAATAATTTGGCAGATATTTGTTGGTTAGCGAAATTTTTAGATCGCCACGTATCTTGATGAATTTCGCCTCATCTAAAAAACTAGTTTTTCCATTGCTAACAGCTATAGCCTTAACCGTTGTGTTTGATGAGATGATGAGTTTTTGCATGTAAAGTGCGGAATTTACAGTAGGGGTGCTGCCATCTGTGGTGTAATAGATCCTGGCCAAACTATCTGCGCATTTAATGTCAATGCTGATGGCTTGTTTAAAGGTTTTTACGCCTGAGATAATGTAAGGGTTAGGGACTATCAGTTCATCCGTGATCTTTGAGGTTGGTTTTTCCAAATCTTGTACAAAAAGTTTATTGGCCAGCCGTCCGGTAAAAACTTCAAAGTCGCCGCCTTTAGCTATAGTCTCATAATCCAAATACAGTTTATCGTAGCTCTTTTTATCCAGGTTCATACCTTGCAGGTACACGTTTTGGCGGCTAACTGTAGCACCGGGGTTGCCTACCGTAAAACGTTTGCCGTTCTCTAAACTGATAGTAATGTTTTCGAACTGCGGTATCCCTATCTGGAATTGCTGCTGCCCTGGCGAAGTATTATAAAAGCCCAAACAGCTCATTACATACCAGGCAGACATTTGCCCGCAATCTTCATTGCCCGATAAGCCGTCGGGAGCAGCGGAATACTGGTCGTTTATGATTTTGTTAACGTAATATTGTGTTTTATCAGGGGCGTCTGTAAAGTTATACAGGTAAGCGATGTGGTGGCTGGGTTCATTACCGTGTGCGTACTGCCCAATAAGGCCGGTCACATCGTCCTGTTGGCGTCCGCTCAGTTTAGCATTAGTACTAAATAATTCATCCAGCTTAAGCTCAAAATTTAACTTGCCGCCCATTGATTTTATCAAGCCCTCGACATCCTGCGGAACTAGAAACGAGTACTGCCAAGCGTTGCCTTCCGTATAGTTGCTGTTGATCTCGGTAGGCTCGAACGGTTCGTACCAGCCGCCGTTATCGCGGGCCTGCATAAAGCCATTTTGGTTGTTATGAACGTTTTTCCAGTATTGCGCCCGCTTTATGTATTCGCTATAATCTTGTGGCTTGTTCAGCATTTTAGCCATTTGTGCAATACACCAATCGTCATAGGCGTACTCTAATGTTTTAGACACCGACTCATGTTCTACGTCGGCATTTACAGCCCCGGTTTTTCGGTAGTTATCCAGCCCGAACTGATTGCGGTTAACGGCAGCCTTCATAGCCATAAAAGCCTTTTCGGCATCGAAATCGCGGATGCCTTTCGCATAGGCATCAACAATTACCGGGATAGAATGGTTGCCTACCATGCAAAAGGTTTCGTTTGATGCCAGTGGCCATATCGGTAACAGTTTACCTTGATCATACATCGCCAAAAAACTTTTTATAAAATCAAGGGTGCGCTTGCGGTCTATCAGCGTGAGCAAGGGGTTCTCGGCCCTGAAGGTATCCCACAGGGAAAACACAGTATAGTAATTAAAGCCTGTTGCCGTATGGATCTGCTGGTCCATACCCCGGTATTGCCCATCCACATCATTATAAATATTAGGGGCAAGCATGCAATGGTATAAGGCAGAGTAGAAGATGATTTGCTTATTTTTAGCGTTATCCGGCGTGGCGATCTTTTTAGGAGCCGGGCCGGTTGGATAACCGTAACTGTTATAGCGGCTATCGGCTTGTTGTTGTGAAACGGGCGGCGAGCCGCCCTCTACCTGGATTTTGTTGAGTTCGGTATTCCATAAAGCCTTTGTAGCTTTGGCGATTTTTTTAAAGTCGAAATCAGGCACTTCGCTATCTAAATTCTTTAGTGCTCCTTCGGTACTTACGGCAGATATCCCCACTTTTGAAATCACATCTCCGGGGTTATCAAACTGCACAAACATCTTTACGTTTTTACCCTGCACCTTTTTTTCACCGGGCTGCAATTGGTCATCCGATGCAATGCCGTAGCTTTTAAAAGGTTTGGAGAATTTAGCATAAAAATAAAGGTATTGATCTGAAGCCCATGATTTTGACCTGCGGAAACCACGGATCTCGCGGTCGTTTACCACTTCTATCCATGAGTCCAACACTTGGTCGCGGTGTTGCAGGTCAATAATGATATTGGCCTCGGGCGTGTTTGGATATTCATATTTATGCACACCAACGCGGGTAGTAGCGGTTAACTCAACGCCGATGTTATATTTGTCGAGCTTGGTTTTATAATAACCGGGCGAGGCCTCTTCATTCTTTTTTTTAAAACCAGAGCGGTAATCTTTATTGCTGAATTGTGGTGTGCCGGTAGTAGGCATAAATAGTACGTCGCAATAATCTGCTATGCCGGTGCCGCTTAAATGCGTGTGCGAAAAGCCGTAAACCGTGGTGTCTGAATAGTGATAGCCCGATGAACCATCCCAGCCTTCCAGCCGGGTATCGGGGCTTAGCTGAACCATGCCGAATGGGGCTACAGCACCGGGATAAGTATGCCCGTGGCCACCGGTACCAATAAACGGATTAACATATTGGGAAAGATCCTTAAGTTTTAGTGGTTTTTCTTTTTTTTGTGCGAATGCGCTAATGGTAAAAAGGATCGCAATTATAATAACGGTGCCACGTAAAATCAATCTCATCAAAAATCCCGGTTAATAATTTATTAACGCAAAATACTAAGATTTATTTATAGATGTGCAAATATGCGGATGTGCAAATGTGCAGAGGTTTTTAGATGTGTGGATATGCAGATGAGGATTGATGTGCGAGTAAGCAAATATGCGGTGTGCAGAAGATGAGGACATAATCCGCATTCTGTTAATTCTTAAATCCTGAAAATTCTGATTCAGACAATCAGTCTACTATCTCAAACTTATCTGCATCCTTCAAAAAAGGCATAGCACGGCGCGCTTTTTTTACCTCATCGCCAATGATAGAGAAAGTATAAATATCTTCTTCGTCGCGTTTGTAATAAACCACGTTGCCATTAGGGTCAATACAGGTCGAGTCGCCGGAATGGTAAACCTCATTGCCATCGTGGCCAACACGGTTTACGCCTATCACATAGCTTTGGTTCTCAACTGCACGGGCGGGGATAAGGGTGCGCCAGTGCAAGGCGCGCCTCTCGGGCCAATTAGCTACGATCAGCAACAGGTCATAATCTTCATTAACGTTACGCAACCATACCGGGAAACGCAAGTCATAGCAGATCATCGGGCAAATTTTCCAGCCTTTTAATTCTACGATCAGTTTTTTTGTACCTGCCGTGTAAGTTTCATTTTCTTTGCCTAAAGCAAAAAGGTGGCGTTTATCATAATGCTCATAACTACCGTCGGGGCGCATCCAGATTAACCGGTTATAGAATTTATCGTTTTCTTTAATAATCAGGGTGCCGGTTACTATGCAATTATATTTTTGGGCGGTGGTTTGCATCCACTTCATGGTTTTGCCACCCATTGACTCGCCCAAAGCTTCGGCATTCATACTGAAGCCTGTATTAAACATTTCGGGCAGGATAATGAGGTTGGTTTTTTCCCGTATGCCGGATAATCGTAAGGTTATATTTTGCAGGTTCTTTTCTAT
This sequence comes from Mucilaginibacter glaciei, assembly GCF_014773245.1. Lineage (GTDB taxonomy): Bacteria > Bacteroidota > Bacteroidia > Sphingobacteriales > Sphingobacteriaceae > Mucilaginibacter > Mucilaginibacter glaciei. The sequence goes on from NZ_JACWMX010000001.1 coordinate 500,827, forward strand.
GTTTTCCCAAAATAAGTAACCCTGGAATACGGTAATTTTCAGATTATCCATAATTGAATTTTAATTTTCGGCAATAATTAAATTATACGTAAATATTTGCTGTACGGTTAAACCTTCGTCAATCTATCAACGGCTTTATCCAGTGTTTCTTGCCTTTTAGCAAAACAAAATCGCAGGATATGCCTGTCGATACCCTTGCGATAGAAGGCTGATACCGGTATGGCAGCCACCCCGGTTTCCATTGTCAGCCTAACAGCAAAGTCGGTATCTTTTTCGTCAGTAACGTTATCATAAGCTACTGATTGGAAGTATGATCCCGAGCATGGTAATAATTCAAAGCGGGTTTGTTCTAATCCTTTACGAAAGTAATCGCGTTTTTCCTGGAAAAAATCAGGCAGGCTTAGATAAGTGTTTTCGTCTTTCAAATATTCGGCAATAGCATGCTGTATGGGTGCGTTTACACTAAATACCAAAAACTGGTGAATCTTTCTGAACTCCTGCATCAAATAAGCAGGAGCAAGGCAATAGCCCATTTTCCAACCGGTGGCGTGAAACGTTTTCCCGAACGAGGATACGATGAAACTCCGTTGCTGCAATTCGGGATAGCGGGCCATGCTGTGATGTGTTTGGCCATCGTAGATGAGGTGCTCATAAACCTCGTCACTCAAAATCAAAATGTCTTGATTTTTTACTAACGCGCTTAATTCGTCGATATCTTCTTTAGTCAGTATAGTAGCGGTTGGGTTATGCGGGGAGTTGAGGATGATCATTTTTGTTTTATTATTGATCAGCCTCTTTACCATATCCCAGGCTATACGATAATTAGGCGGTTCTAACTCTAATGATTTCACTACGCCACCCATGAGCTTAATGGCGGGGGCATAGCAGTCATAAGCAGGCTCAAATATGATAACCTCATCATTGGGATGAATAACCGCGCTAATGGCTGTAAAAATGGCTTGTGTACCACCGGCGGTGACGGTGATCTCCAATTCGGGATCGTAAACGGCACCGTATAATTTTTCGGTTTTTATGGCTATCTGCTCACGCAATGCCATTAAGCCGGGCATTGGGGCGTATTGATTGTGCCCGTTTTGCATCGCCTTGTTTACAAGTTCGATTAACTGCGGCGAGCAGTCATAATCCGGGAAGCCTTGTGATAAGTTAATGGCGCCAACCTCATTTGCCAAAGCCGACATGACGGTAAATATAGTTGTGCCGGTTTGGGGTAGTTTTGAAATTACAGGTATCATTAAAGGCTAAATTAGCCAAAAAATAGAACAGAGCCGTATTTGTTGAAAAAATGAATATGCTACTACACTACTTAATCCACGTTCCAAAACTTATCTGCATTGTTGGTACGGTACCAAATTATCTTTGTGCCCGTTGCTTTTTTTGTACTGACGGATATCTGTGGTGTTTGCAAAAAATAATCTAACGGCAGCAAACTCACATAACTAACCTCCTTGTTTTTGCCGGGTGTTTGATAGTCATATTCGCTTTTAAGCGGGCTGTACATCATGTAAAGATTTTTAGCCATATACCTGTAAAGATAATCCTCTTTTTTAACTGCCATTCTATTGTTCCAATTGGCATCGGTGTTTATGGCGAGTGGTTTGTTAGTCACCAAATACTCGCGCACCTCTTGTATACTTAGTATTTCGCCTTTATCATCAGTTACATAAGCGTTATTTGTAGGGTCTACCCAGATCCATTTATGTTTGGCGGATACATATACTACATTGATCACATGAGAATCGAAATCCCTTTTTAAACTATCTTTTGGAAAGCAATAAACTTTGCGTGTTTTCCAGCCCATTGCCAAATAGCAATCCTGCAATACCGAGGCTAATTCGCCGCACGATACGCCTACCTTGCGCGCTTTAGCCGCACCTATTATTTCGTCGGCGTTGATGAGTGTTATGCCGCTTTCGTGCTGCCCGTCGTGGTTAACGGAATTGTGTACCCAATGCAAAATGTTTAGCATTTTTGAAACTTCGGTACCTGTACCTGCAACCGAGTCCAGTTTTAATTTCTTACGAAGTGTTACCAACTCTGGCGCATTGGCCTGTTGGTAACTAAAAGCAGGGATAGCCCGCCTCTCCGCGTTATTATATTTGCCGGCCTTTTGCAAAATATACATGTAATCGGTAGTAGCTCGGATGCGTTCTGCAAGGCCTTGAAATTTTACATCATCCCTTATAGTAGCAAAATCGCTGTCCTCCAGTAAGTGTTTGTAATTTTGGTAACCCTTAACAATGGCACTATCCAGGTATTGTAACGCATCGGCTTTTTGGTTTATTAGCGCATAAACGCAGCTTAAATTGTAATAAGCACCTAACAAGTTTCCCTGGTAATAAACCTTGTCTTCCTTATTTAAGGTTTTATATCTTCCCGCAAAAACCGCGACTATTTTTCTCGCGCCTTCGGCATCGCGGCTATCGTATGCTTTTTGTAAAAGGTCGCTTTGTTTTTGCGCGTAAGGGGTAAACTGTTTTTGCGATTCCGTTTGTGCAAATAAAGTGCCTGCGGTGTAAAGGCTAAAGACTAATAAAAGGCAATAAAACTTCATAAAGATTGATCGTAATAGTTACAAGCCCAACAGCCTTTTCTTTTGGGCATCGTATTCGGCTTGCGTTATCGCACCGGCGTCTAATAGCTTTTTCAATTTTAAGATCTCGTCGGCGACGCTCAATGTTTGGGTGGTGCCTGAAGCGGCTTTATCATTACAGGGCAGCACTTCGCAGGTTTGTATGGCATCATCAATAGTGAGATTAATATTTAAAGGCGCATCTGCCTTTACAACAAACGTTATTTTTTGCGCGCCGTTGATCTTTGACGATTTGATATTCTTGATTACAACGGCGGTATTGGCATACGTTTTATCGATATTGAGTTGGTCGCCCCGTTGCTGTTTATGAGCCAGGAATGCACCAATGCCACCCATTTGCATATAATTGAAGGAGCCGTTAGGGGCCGACCCGCGACCAAGCTTTACAGTGTCGCCAATTTTATAGTTAACGCCGTTTGTGGCTTTATATTCTGTCAGCTTTTGTGCATAACCCTTAAGCGATACGATGAGCAATATAAATAAGAGTGCTTTTTTCATTTGAGTGATATGGAGTGGTGTTAGGTTAGTGCCATAAATATAAGAATAAAGCAATATTATTTTGTACAGCTAATTTATTAAAGCTTAACATTCCTTGTTTTAGGGCTAATAACTAACTTAGTAAAATGAAATTTTTTAAGCCCCTTTTTGCTGTTTTAATAATTGCTTCTGCTGTTTCCTGTAACTCAACTAAAACGCCGGGCATACCTACCGTTGGATTTATAGATGCCTTTGAAGATGCAACCATATCTCAGGCAAAAACAGGTTTTACAGACGCCCTGAAAAAGAACGGTTACAGCGAAGAACAAAATAATATCAAGATAGATTACCGCAACGCACAGGGTAGTATCCCTACGCTTACGCAGATAGTGAACTACTTTGTATCGGAAAAGGTAGACCTGCTGGCAACTTCAACCACGCTATCTACCGTAGCTGCAATACAAAAAACTAAGACTATCCCTATCTTCCAGATGGTGTCACCAACGCCCGCTCGCATGAAGGTGATGGATGCTAACGGTAAAGTCCCCTCAAACCTTTACGGTACAATGGAAGATTTGAATTATATCGATACTTCTTTCGCCATTATTCCCAAATTATTAAAGCCTAAAAACGGGCAACTAACGGTTGGTATGATCTTTAATCAGTCGGAGCCACAATCTGCAGATGCTTTGGAGCGGATAAAGGGATTGGCGGCCAAGCTTAATATCAAAATCATCGCCTTGCCATTAAATTCATCTGCCGATGCACAACTGGTTACCCAGGCATTGCTTAATAAAAACATCGATGCATTTTTTGCCAACCCTGATAATACCGTATTTGCCGCTTTTGAAACTATCCTAAAAAGCTGTAACGAAAAGAATGTTCCCATATTTACCAGCGAGGCTGGTTTAGTACAGCGCGGGGCGGTGGCTGCCTTTGGCGCCGATATTTACCAATGGGGTTATCAAAGTGGTTTACAGGCGGCACAGTTTTTAAAAACGCACAAAACCGATGGCATTAAACTGGAGATGGTTAAAGTGCGTAAACGTGTTTACAATGCCGGGGCTGCAAAAAAGTATCAAATCACTATACCCGATGGGTTTGAAGCTGTAAAATAAAATGGATTTTTACCTTACCGCTTTAATTCAGGGATTATGTTTTGCCGGGATAGCCTTTGGCATCTATATCTCCATGAAGATTTTTAATATTCCCGATATCACTACAGATGGCAGCTATGCCCTGGGTGGGGTGGTTACCGGTGCCATGCTAACACATAACCAGCCGGGCTATCTCATTTTCCCTGCCGTGATTTTGGCGGGCGCTCTGGCAGGTGCCTTAACCGGGTTTATTCATACCAAGCTAAAAATAAACGCGCTGCTGGCGGGCATATTGGTGATGACGGCACTTTACTCTATTAACCTCACTATTCTTGGCCGTTCAAATGTGCCATTGTTGAGTATGCCCAACTTATTTACCCTGATTAATCTAACTACTAATGTTAACCAGAACTCTCTGTTCATATTGGCTGCTTTTGTTGTCGGCATAACGTTAATAATCGGTTATCTGCTAAAAACAGATTTTGGCATAGCGATGCGCGCAACCGGGAATAGCGAGCAGATGATAAGGGCTTTAGGGGTCAATACCGACAGAATGAAGATCATTGGCCTGGCCATTGCCAACGCGTTAACCGCGTTGAGTGGTTACCTGATAGCCCAGCAACAAGGCTTCGCCGATATCAGTATGGGCATAGGCATCGTGATAGTGGGTCTGGGCTCGGTCATCATTGCCGAAACCATTATTAACTGGCGGCAGATCACTTCTGTTTGGCTGAGTTTAATACTGGTATTAGCCGGTGCGATCATCTTTCAGTTTGTGTTAGCTTTTACCTTAAGCATAGGAGTAGATGCCAACCTGTTGAAGTTGGTAACCGCTGTATTTGTATTATTAATTGTCGGCTTGCCGCGTTTAGCCTCCCGTAAAGCATGATAGAGATCAAAGGCATTACCCAAACATTTAATACAGGTAAAACTAACCAGGTAACAGCAATAGACAACGTATCGCTTAATATTGAACAAGACGAGTTCGTGGTAATCGTAGGCGCTAACGGCTCCGGTAAAACAACATTGCTAAACCTCATCGCCGGTAACCTTAGCCCAAATAAAGGCACCATTGTCATTGAAGGTAACGACGTGACCAGATTGCCCGAGTATAGCCGCAGCAAATGGATAGCGAGGATCTTTCAAAACCCCTTATCAGGTACCGCGGGCGATCTGAGCATTATAGACAATTTCAGGCTGGCGGCAATCCGTACTAAACCCAAAGGTTTATTTATAGGTAAGGATGCCGCGTTTAGCAAATTAGTAAAGGAACAGATCGCTACGTTAAATATGGGCCTGGAAGATAAGATAGAGCAGCCTATTGGTACGCTTTCCGGCGGGCAGCGGCAGGCGCTTACTTTATTAATGAGCGTAATGGACGAATGTAAGATCTTATTACTGGATGAACCTACGGCGGCACTCGACCCAAAATCAGCAGCAAATGTGATGGGCATTGCTAACAATTTGATAAAAGAGTACAAGCTTACCGCAATACTGGTCACCCACAATTTGAAAGATGCGGTAAATTATGGGTCGCGGGTTATCCAGATGGGCGAGGGGGCTGTTTTAAAAGATATAATTGGGCCCGAAAAACAACAATTGAAGCAAAGTGAGCTTTTTGATTGGTTTGGATAAATTATGGCAAAGAAATTGTATTGCCATAAGCACCATGAAGAGCAACACATTTGAAAATATATTCGACGCTTACCAGTTAGTAGGCGGCGCAAAAATAAAAAGCAAAAAACACGACGAGGTTTATGAACTTGGAGCCTATGACGGCAATAAGCGTGGCTACACGCTTTACGCTTTTGAAGACGGTGTAAGGTTTGAAGATTTCAGTGTTATCATTTCAGAGAATGAATTGATGAATAACTACCTGATAGAAAAAACAAAGATGCCGTTAATTCAAAGGTTGGCTGCATAAATAAAAACGGGCGTTCATATTCTGGAAGCCCGTTTTTATATCGATCAATGGGGCAGCTTTTCTCGCAGTAAACCATATACCCAAGTGCCCGCAATTGCGCTCAGCAAGGTGGCAATTATCACCAGGTAGCCGCTTCCTATCAATGCGAATAAAGGCCCGGGGCATGCACCGGTAATGGCCCATCCGAAGCCAAATATCAACCCGCCATAAACATTACCCCAGTTGAACTTTTTATCGGGTATGACTATAGGCTCCTGATGAATCGTTTTTAAACCGAACCGTTTAATGATCTGGATAGAAATAATGCCCACTACAATGGCACTGCCTATTACACCATACATGTGAAAGGCCTGGAAACGAAACATCTCTTGTATGCGAAACCAGGAGATCACCTCCGCCTTAACGATTACAATTCCAAACAGCATGCCCAGTAGGCTGAATTTTATATTTTTCATAGCTGCACCAAGTAAGGTAAAATAAACCAGGTCATGATAAAGCCGCCAACCATAAAACAACAGGTAGCCACTAAAGACGGCCATTGCAAATTAGATATGCCCATAATAGCATGTCCCGAAGTACAACCCCCTGCATAGCGGGTGCCAAAACCTACCAAAAAACCGCCAACTATGATGAACACAAAGCCCTTTAGTGTAAACAGCTGACTAAAACTGAATACATCTTGCGGTAGCAATCCGTTAAAATCTTTAACGCCTTCTTGTTTGAGTAAGGCAACTGTATCCGGGTTAATATTAACGGCGCCGGGCACCGACAAAAAATAGGTGGCAATAAAGCCCCCAGCAATAATGCCTAATGCAAAAAATAAGTTCCAGCTTTCCTTTTTCCAATCGTATTTAAAGAAAGCAATATTGGCGGGGATATAGGCAGCGCACACCTGGCGCAGCGTTGATGAGATGCCGAAAGTTTTATTACCCATTAACAATAACGCCGGGACGATCAGCCCGATCAGTGGGCCGGCCACATACCAGGGCCAGGGTTGTTTGATAAAGTCCATTTTTATTTATCTAACAGATTAAACTATGGGTGCACTGCTGCCCAGCCTTCCTGCTGGCGTATAATGATCTCGCCGTTACCGCTCGGTACGTAATTAATGAACGGGAATAAAGTAGCTGTATCAATTTGGCGCTCTCTGATCGTATTATTGCATTGCGATAGTATCACCCCCTTTTTTTGTAAGGCCAGCAAAGTTTCTTCATAAGGGTTTTCCTTCATAAATGTGGCTGTGCCGTCACCAAAAACCACCAGTTCCAATTCTATCTTGCCTTTCAGGCGGGCATCATCCATAGCATTATCCATATTACGTAGAGTGGCTTTAATTTTTGCAGGGTCGTTACTGTTCAGGTAATAAATGGCTTTGTAATGGGCCTTGGTTGCTTCGGCCCCTTTGAAATTTTGCGCCATAACAGGCTTGATCAGTAACAGGGCAATAATTACCAGCGTAAATTTGAATAGCTTTTTCATGGTTTGTGTTTGTTTATATTCTTTTATTAGTCAGTTATTTTTGAGCGTTTTTAATAGGTTTAAACGGGCCAAGCTTATGCTGCTTTTCGCTAAAAGTATCTATATATGGCCCAAACGGAAAGTCGATAGGTTTTTTCATCAGGTCGGGCCAATCCCTTTGCTGGTCTTTATGCGGGCGGGGTTGCGTGTTTACAAAGGCAGCAACATTCCAGGCTTCCTCATTTGTTAGTTGTGGGTTTTGATAAGTAGCACCCAACGGCATGTTATTTTTTACAAACCCCGCAAAATTCCCCAACCGGTACATGCCCGCACCATCGTTATAACTATTTTTACCCCATAACGGGGGATAGGTGTAAGTGATTTGATCGGTAGCATGCACACCTTCTCCTTTTTCCCCGTGGCAGCTTTGGCATTTTGCTGCAAAAATTATTTTCCCCTTAGCCGGGTCTGCCGCTTCATCCAAAAAAGGTAGCTTTTCGGTAGCATTACCAAACATTTCCTGCCCTTTTTTAACATCGCGGCCCAACCATTTCATATAAGATAGTATGGCCTGCACTTCTTTGCCTGCCGTATCCGGCACTTTACCGGCAAGGCTGCGTTCAAAACATTCAGCAATCCTTTCGGCGGGTTTCGCCATCCTGCCACTGCGGTTACTCAGTTTGGGGTAGCCGGAAATAAAGCTTGCAAAGTTATTCCCGAATAGCTTAGTGCCGGCATCAAGGTGGCAGTTTTGGCAATTCATACCGTTGGTAATTTGTGCGACGCTACCTTTTGGCCCAAAATATTGAGCAGTATGGGCCAAAAGTTCGCGGCCATATTTAATGGTTTCACCCGCTTTACCCTTTGGTATGGTATTTTCACCAGGCGCCTTCCAGGCATTTACAGAGGTTAGACGCGGCGTAGCGTCTAAAGAGTTTGCATTTGTTGGCTTAATTCCGGCTGCTATCTTGCCCGGATTACTATTAAAAGGATGAAGTAGTGATACGATGAGTATACTGATACAAGCAGCAATGATTAGTGCGATATATATCATATAACGCATTTTCCTTTTTGCATCTTTTTCTCCTTCTTTACCACTCATCCAATCCTGTTCGTGTTGGTTTTAAAATTATGTGAATATAGCCGTATTTTTTGATCGATATAAAGTAATTCAATAACCAAAGCATGCCCGTTTACGTAAATTCATATTTTTAAATAAATAAACATAACTGGTGGTAACGCTATTAGATCGCCTTGGTTCGCAATAATAAAACTATCTTAGCCTGTCATGAATATTAACCGTTACAGATCGATCATATCGTTGTTATTTGTAGTTGCCCTATTTATTTGCGCATGTAACCAGGAAGCTAAAAAGCCTGCGCGCAAAAAAGCTAAAAAACATTGGGATAACACCATTCCCGGCAGTTTTAGTCAGCAGGTTGATCTGAAACTGGATAGTAACCAGGTAGATAGCTTCTTTACACATTATCCGGATCTGAAAGCATACGGTGATCAGGTGAAGAGCTTTTATCGCAACAGGCAGTTTGCTTACGCCTGGTATGAAAACGGGCAGGTGATAGAACAAGCAAATAACCTGGCTAACCGGGTAATGAACCTGGAGAACGATGGTGTTTATAAACAGATCCCCTATAAAAAAACGCTTGATTCGCTATTGAATGGTGCGGGTGCTAAATCAAAATCGACAAAACCTGATCTGACGCTCGACCTGATGCTAACCTCGCAGTATTTTGCCTTTGCTAAGATGGTTTATGATGGCGAAGATGCATCAGTTAGTAAAGCTAACGGCTGGAATGTGCCCCGAAAAAAAGTGAATTATAACCAGTATCTGGATAGTTTGTTAAAAAAGCCCGCAAAGCAACAGGCTGATGAACCGGTTTACCGTCAGTATGATTTGCTGAAGAGCTTCCTGAAAAAATACCGCGCTTTAGATACTGCCGAAAAATGGTTGCCCATTACCACAAAAAAGCTAAAGACAGGGGATAGCAGCCTGGCTGTTAAACAGGTAAAACGCCGGTTATACTTGCTGGAGGATTATAAGGGCGACACCCTAAGTAGTAAATACGATACAAGTTTAAAAGCTGCCGTAAAGATCTTTCAGCGCAGAAACGGGCTTGCCGCAAGCGGTGCGGTTGATGCCGGTACATTGGCAGCTATGAACGTTCCGCTTAAAACGCGCATTATGCAAATACTTGTGAATATGGAGCGCAGCCGTTGGTTGCCGGTTACCATAAGCGGCGATTACCTGGCGGTAAACATCCCGGAGTTTCAGCTGCATGTATACCATGCCGATAGCCTTTTATGGAATTGTAATGTAGTGGTGGGCCAAACCACACACCCAACAACCATATTTTCTGGCGATATCAAATATGTTGTTTTTAGTCCTTATTGGAATGTGCCGCCAAGTATTGTACGCAATGAGGTTCTGCCCGGCATCAAACGCAATAGTAATTATTTAAGCGCCCACCGTATGGAAATAACCAGTAAGGAAGATGGTTTGCCGGTGGTAAGGCAAAAACCAGGTGAAGCAAATTCATTGGGACTGGTTAAATTCCTGTTCCCTAACAGTTATAATATTTACCTGCATGATACCCCTTCAAAATCATTGTTCGGCGAAACCTCAAGGGCCTTTAGTCATGGTTGTATCCGTGTGCTCGAACCGGCTAAACTGGCTAATTTCCTTTTAGCCGATAGCGCCAAATGGAGCCCCGCAACGATAAAAAAGGCGATGCATGCGGGTAAAGAGCAATATATCACCCTAAAGAAAAAGGTGCCGGTATTTATTGCTTATTTTACCGCATTTACAGACAGGGATAACCGTTTGAATTTCCGAAAGGATATTTATAACCTGGATGACCGCCTGGCCGCCACGCTGATATCCGGGCAGATTGCAGCAAAGTAATCGTAACTCCGGTAATAAAAAGAGGCTGGTCATAATCTATGACACAGCCTTTTTTATTAAGTTTAGCTAAAGCCCTTTAACGCTAACGCTTTATAAACTCATTCCCCCCGCAACTTCAATTCGTTGCCCGTTAATCCATCCGGCATCTTCTGTACATAAAAATGCAACAACTCCGCCAATGTCATCCGGCAAACCCACACGGCCTAATGCGGTAATACTTGCTATGTGTGCATTAATTTCTTTATTATCTCTTGTGCGGCCGCCACCAAAATCGGTTTCAATTGCACCGGGCGCTACAACGTTAGCTGCTATGCGCCTTGGGCCTAATTCTTTTGCCAAAAACCGGGTAAGCACTTCAACAGCACCCTTCATAGATCCATAAGCCGATGAACCGGGAAATGACACCCGCGCAAGCCCTGACGAGATATTAATTATCCGGCCACCATCGTTAATAAACGGCAACGATTTTTGGGTCAGGAAAAATACACCCTTGTAATGAATATTTAAAGCCGTATCAAATTGCTCTTCAGTAGTTTCGGCAAAAGGCGCATAAAGGGCCGTTCCTGCATTGTTGATCAGGAAATCGAAATTGGTGCTGCCATTTTGCTCATTTAAATATCCGGTAACCTGTTTCAAAAAGCCATCGAACGATTTGATATTACCGGCATCTAACTGAAAGGTAATCGCTTTTTGCCCCATAGCCAGAATCTCTGCCACCACCTTATCTGCCTCTTCTTTATTGGTGTTATAAGTAAGCACCACATCTATGCCTTTTTTGGCCAGGCTGATAGCCATATTCCTGCCTAAACCGCGGCTACCGCCGGTTACCAATGCTATTTTATTTTTGATGCTCATTTTATATAATTATAGATAGTTGTCAACTTAACCAACAGATGTTAGGGCTGGATGTTTTGTGTTAATTAATGGTGTATTACACTGGCCCAAATGCTGTAAATAAAAGTAATAATTGCATAGGAGGTATTTGTTTTTAGTGTAGTAATAGCAATATCAGCTACAGAATAAGCTATAGGGCATATTAGAATAGTTTTTATTTATACGTATGTTTTGTAATATATTTAGCAAACCAATACTATCATAATTAATGGCTATAGGATTTACACCAAAACACATTGAGAATTTACCGCTTGACGACCTTAACCAACAGCAATTTATTGTACTTGCTATTGAAGCTATAGAAACGTTGAAGTGGCGGGTTGATTATGTAAGCCCTAACGGAATTATTGCCTATACAAATAAAGGGATCTTTGCTACTAACGCTGCTATTGAAATAAAGATAACAGATGGATATGCAATATTAAAAAGCGAATCAACAGGTTCTGAAATGTTCGACCTCGGTAAAAATAAAAAGTTTATCCGCGCGTTCATATCCGTTTTTAACGAGCTAAAATTGAGCCTATCGTTAGAAGAGATAGAAAGCCGCTATAATGAATTGTGCGAAACTTTTTTGCCTGAAGAGGAAGATATCCTGAACATGCCGCCGCCTACTACTACGGATAAGATAAAGAACTTATTTTCTATTTTCCGGCCAACACACGGTTATTATATAACCCCGCTTCTCATCAATATAAATATTGCAATCTTTTTGATGATGTTGTTGGCAGGGGTTAACATATTAACGCCCGATAATACCAGTCTGATTAGCTGGGGGGCGAATTTTAGGCCGATAACTTTAGATGGTCAATGGTGGCGTTTGGTAACAAATTGCTTTTTACATATTGGTATATTGCATTTGATATTTAATATGTACGCTTTAGTTTACATTGGTATATTATTAGAGCCATATCTTGGTAGCAAGCGTTTTGTTGCAGCTTATTTGTTAATCGGCATTGTAGCCAGTACTACCAGTTTGGCATGGCATCAGCTTACTATAAGTGCCGGCGCTTCGGGTGCTATATTTGGTTTATATGGTGTTTTCCTGGCTTTGCTTACTACCAACCTAATTGATAAAAAATCACGTAAACCACTACTTACAAGTATAGGTGTATTTGTTGTGTTTAACTTATTAAATGGCTTTAAGGCAGGTATTGATAATGCCGCGCATGTGGGAGGGTTATTAAGCGGTATCGTTATTGGTTATGCTTTTATACCGAGCCTAAAAAGTACAGACTATGATAATATTGAGGATATAGAAAATAAGTCTGTTGCTATCTCATCAATAGTGATTTTGGTTGCTGTTTACTTTGCCTTGGCCCACATACCTAATGATTTGGGTAAATATGACGCCAGTATGCAAACTTTCGTAAAAACAGAAACGAAGGCACTTAACATACTTACGGATACGGCCAGCAGGAACAAATATCGTATAGCCTATGAAATAAAATACAAAGGTGTGCCGTATTGGGAAGAGAACTTAAAATTGCTTGACGAAGCAGATAAACTGAATATACCCTATCGGTTTCATCATCGTAATGCACAGTTAAAGGCTTATTGTTTGTTACGGATAGAAACCTATAATTTGATTTATAAAAGCATTGACGAAAAAACCTTCAAATATCAGGCGCAGATTATAGCCAATAATGATCGAATCTTACAAATGATTACCGAGCTACGTGAACATGAAAAAGAAGGTGAATAATTGAGATATTGCGTTAAGAAATTAATTATAAAAAAATGTTCAACTGATGAAATTTACGCTATCCTTATTCTCATTATTGTAGCACTTGTTAGCCGACCACATCAGGATGCAAAAGTGCTAACCCACAAACTGGTCAGTGCAGAAACTAAGGAAATTTATAACAAATTAGTAAAAATCATGCGGGACATTCATGCAAATCCGAAATTGGCCGGTAATGAAAACACTAAGTAAAAAACAAGATGCCTTTCTCTGGAATATATTAGTCGCGATACACCCTGCCGCCGCAAGTTTCCCCTTTTTTAATTCGCTACTCCTCCGGTAGTGTGGCAAGCTAAATGCATCACTTTGCTTGATTAAAGGCCGAATACTAATGAGGTTGTTTAACAGCTTCTACTGTTAGCTACCCTATGCAAATTATTTATTAACAATCTGTGAATGCTAATATTTTTAGCATTATGTTTGTAATTGTTTTTAGCATATGGAAAACAGGCAACAGGTCATTGGCAAATTGAGGCAGGATTTACTGCACTGGGAAGGTTATAAACCACCAGTATCTGGCCGTTATGAACAATTGGGCCTTGGTGCTTTAGAGCATGTTTTCCCCAACGGTGTATTTCCTAAAAACTGTATCCATGAATTGGTGTGCGCTTCCATAGAGCAGGCTGCCGCATCCGGCGGCTTTGTAAGCGCAGTCTTATCTTTATTGATACAAACAGGTGGTGTTTGTGTTTGGATAGGGCGTGCCCGGCGTTTATATGCACCGGCATTGGCTGCTTTTGGTGTGGCACCGCACCAGGTTATCTTTATCACTTTACATAAAGACAAGGATGCGCTTTGGGTTATGGAAGAAGCACTGAAATGTACGGGGCTCACTGCTGTGGTTTGTGAGCTGCGGGAAATGGATTTCAAACAATCGCGTCGTTTTCAGCTGGCGGTCGAAAGTAGCCGGGTGACGGGTTTTGTATTACGAAATGCTACGGATAAGTTAAGCTCAACGGCATGTGCGGCAAGATGGCAGATAAAGTCTTTACCGAGTACGGAACTGGATGGGTTACCCGGCCTGGGCTTTTTGCGCTGGCAGGTAGATTTGCTAAAAGTACGTAATGGCCATACAGGGAGCTGGCAACTGGAGTGGCAGGATGGGTGTTTCGTTCCAGTTAAAGAGCTCATCATTAATGAAGAAAGGCAGGTAGGTTGAGCGATGCAGAAACGTTTTATGGCTATTTGGTTTGGGCATTTGCTGACAGACGGGCTGGCGCGGCGGCGGCCGGAATTAAAAGATGTGCCGTTTGTATTGGTGGCACCGGTCAAGAATAAAATTATTATTACCGCTGCCAGCGCTGCTGCTGAAAAGGAAGGTGCTTTTACCGGGATGGCGGTGGCGGATGCAAGATCGGCTGTTCCGGACCTGTTGGCTATTGATGCCGTGTCCGGCCAGGCCGCTAATCTTTTACGGTTAATTGGTTTGGGCTGTATTCGTTACACCCCTATAGTTTCGCTTAACCTGCCGGATGGTTTGATGCTGGATATATCTGGTTGCGCGCATTTGTGGGGTGGCGAAAGGGAGTATCTAAAAGAAATTGTATTGAAATTAAGGGCAGCGGGTTTTGATGCCCGGGCCGCTATTGCCGATACGGTAGGAGCAGCGTGGGCAGTGGCCCGGTATGCGGCCCGCCGACCTATTATTGGCTCGGGTGAGCAAGCATCGGCGATTGCCGGTTTGCCGCCGGCGGCTTTACGCTTACCGCCGGAGATTTTAGAAAAACTGCAAAAATTAGGTTTTCGGAATATCGGCCCGCTACTGGATATTGCCCCGCAAAGCCTGCGCCGCCGTTTTGGTACCAACTTACTCTTACGTATCGACCAGGCATTGGGCCGCGTTGATGAATATCCCGAAGCCTTGGTACCACCAGTTCCCTACACCGAACGGTTGCCCTCCTTAGAGCCTATACGGACTGTGCCGGGCATTGAGATCGCTATTGAAAAATTACTGGAAATGCTTTGCCTGCGCCTGCAATCAGATGGTTTGGGTATCCGTAAAGCTATTTTAAAATGCCACCGTATTGATGGGCGTAAAGTGCAGGTTGGTATCACAACAACCAAAGGGTCGCATAGCGTTAGCCACCTGTTACGGCTGTTCAGGCTGCAAATTGATAAGATAGAACCAGCGCTCGGGATTGAGCTATTTATAATGGAAGCCACGCGTACCGAAGAAATGGATGTGGTGCAGGAGCAGCTTTGGGCCGAAGCTAAAGGATTGGGTGATACCTCGCTTGCCGAATTACTTGACCGTATTGCCGGTAAGGTTGGTGCTAATGTCATTCAACGATTTTTACCGGCAGAAAGCCATTGGCCCGAACGCTCGATTAAACTGGCCGTTTCGTTAGACGAACAGCCGCAAACAGCTTGGTCGGCGTTACCACGCCCTATTCGTTTATTAAACCAACCCGAAACTATTGAAGTAATGGCCTTGGTGCCCGATCATCCACCCAAACTTTTTGTACATAAAGGTAAACGGCATACGATTGCCAAAGCCGACGGCCCCGAACGTATAGGGCGGGAGTGGTGGCAGGATAGCGGCCAGCACAGGGATTATTATATAGTTGAAGACAGCGAAGGCTGCCGCTATTGGGTGTTCCGTTCAGGGCATTATGATGGCGGCGATGCGCAATGGTATTTACATGGATATTTTGCCTGATGGAATACGCCGAGTTACAAGTCACCTCTAACTTTAGTTTTCTGCGCGGCGGCTCGCACCCCCATGAACTGGCAGATCAGGCAGCGGCATTAGGGTATTTTGCTATCGCCATAACCGACCGTAATTCTTTTGCCGGAATTGTGCGTGCCCATATGGCCGCTAAAGCTGCTGGGATTCAGTTTATACCGGCCTGCCGTTTAGACTTGGTGGATGGGACAAGTTTACTGGCGTATCCTACCAATATTACAGCTTACGGGCGTTTATCCGCTTTATTAACTTTGGGTAATCTGCGGGCAGAAAAAGGAGAATGCAAACTTTACAAAAAAGATATCTATGAACATGCAAAGGATGTGCTGTTTATTGCTGTGCCGCCAGAAAAATTAAACAGCAAATTTGAATTTGACGCCGAATTTCTAAATGATTTAGATGAATATAAGGCACATTTTGGGCGGGCCTTATACGTTTCCGCTTCTTTTAATTACCAGGGCCAGGATGCCAAACGGTTGTTTAGACTGATGGAAACGGGCGTGCCTTTAGTGGCTACCGGTGATGTGCATTATCACCAGCCCTCGTGCAGGGAATTACAGGATGTGCTTACTTGTATCCGCGAGAAATGTACCATTCATACTGCGGGCTTTCATTTGCATCCTAATGCCGAGCGCCATCTAAAAGAATTGGCCGAAATAGAACGTTTATTTATAAAATATCCGCAGGCAATTAACAATGCGAAAGCTATTGCCGGTTCCTGCACTTTTTCATTAGATGAACTCAAGTATCTGGAGCCTGAAGAAGTATTGGTAGAGGGCCTTACAACGCAACAACGGTTAACGCAACTGACCTGGGCAGGCGCGAAAGTCTGTTTTGGTGACCCGATCCCCCAAAAACAGCAGGAACAAATTGAATTTGAACTGGCCTTTATCGAAAAGCGCAAATTGGCCTGGTATTTCCTGCGGGTTTACCATTATACCCAAAAAGCAGAAGAGCTCGGTATCCTGCACCAGGGGCGGGGCTCGGCAGCAAATTCTACAGTTTGTTTTTGTTTAGGTATTACCGCCGTTAATCCGGCTAAATCACGTTTGCTGTTTTCCCGTTTTATGTCTGATGCGCGGGATGAATGGCCAGACATAGACGTGGATTTTGAGCATGAGCGGCGGGAAGAAATCATCCAGTTTATATATAATGATTACGGCCGTGACCGGGCGGCTATTGTAGCTACGGTGATGCAGGAACAGCACAAAGGCGCCATCCGCGATGTGGGTAAAGCCTTGGGCTTATCTGAAGATACCATAAAACGCATAGGGGGGACGATCTGGAGTTTTAGGGAAGAGGGTTTTGATGAAACCCGTTTGCGGGAGCAAGGTTTAAACCCTAAAGACCCACTGATCCTGAAAGTGTTGCAACTCGTGAGCCAGCTAATCGGCTTTCCACGGCAACTCGGTCAACATACTGGCGGCTTTGTTATTACCGAAGGCAAGCTGTCTGACCTTTGCCCGGTGATGAATGCTACGATGGAAAACCGTACGCAGGTAGAGTGGAATAAAGATGACCTGGAAGACCTCCGGATTTTGAAAGTGGATGTTTTGGGATTGGGTATGCTAACCATGATCCGTAAGGCTTTTGATCTGGTTTGGCAGCATTACGGCCGCAAACTTACTCTGGCTAATGTACCGCAGGATGATGTGCTTGTTTATGATATGATCTGCAAAGCGGATACCATCGGTGTGTTTCAAATAGAGAGCAGGGCGCAAATGTCCATGCTGCCACGCTTAAAACCCCGCTGTTTTTATGACCTGGTGATAGAGGTGGCTATTGTACGGCCCGGCCCGATACAGGGCGATATGGTGCACCCGTATTTACGGCGACGCGATGGGCTGGAAATACCGGAATATCCCAAACCTGAGCTGGAAGAAATCTTGAAACGGACAATGGGCGTCCCGCTATTTCAGGAGCAGGCAATGGAAATAGCCATTGTTGCGGCGGGATTCACGCCGGGTGAAGCTGATCAGCTGCGCCGAAGTATGGCCTCGTTTAAAGCCAATGGCAAGCTACATATGTATGAAAAGAAAATGGTTGATGGCATGATGGAGCGCGGTTATGAAGAAGACTTCTCACGGCGGGTGTTTAAGCAATTGCAGGGTTTTGAGGGCTATGGTTTCCCGGAAAGCCATGCGGCTTCGTTCGCGCTGTTAGTTTATATTTCCTCATGGCTCAAATGTCATTATCCGGATGCTTTTTGCGCCGCGCTGCTCAACAGCCAGCCTATGGGTTTTTATCAGCCCGCACAAATCGTCCAGGACGCCCGTAATCACCAGGTAAACATCTTACCTGCAGATGTTAATTATTCGGAGTGGGATAATACACTCGAACAAAAAGACGGTAAATATTACGCGGTCCGTTTAGGTTTCCGGCAGATCAAAGGGCTGCGGGAAGAGGACATGCTTACCTTGGTGACGATGCGCGATAAGGGTTATATTCATGTTGATCAACTTCGCTCGGTGGGCGTACCTGAAGCTGCCCTGGAAAAGTTAGCCGATGCTGACGCTTTCAGATCGATAGGTGCCGACCGCCGCACGGCCTTATGGGAGGTATCTGCTTTGGCCGACCGGCCTATTGGTTTGTTTGACGGACAAATTTCTGAAACGTTGCTGGAAGATACCGTACCCTTGCCGCTCATGACCCGTGGTGAGCATGTGGTACAGGATTATGTTTCTACCGGCCTTTCGTTGAAAGATCATCCGGTAAGCCTGGTACGCCCTCAATTAACCCGCTTACGGAACGTTCGCGTTAGTGACCTGGCTAATTATAAAGACGGCAGCTTTGTGCGCCTGGCCGGTCTTATCACCGTACGCCAACGCCCCGGCACCGCCAAAGGTGTATTATTTATGACGCTCGAAGACGAAACAGGTTCAGCCAACCTGGTAGTTTGGCAGCAGCTGTTTGATAAATATCGCAAAGAGATTGTGCAATCAAAACTCCTGATGGTAGCGGGGAAACTGCAAATTGCCAATGGGGTAACGCATTTGGTTGTGCGCCAATGTTTTAATATGAGCGTGTTACTGCGCAGCCTTACCCAAACCGACCTGCCACAAACCCTGATGCGTGGCGATGAAACTACCCAGCCCGTTAATTACGACGGGCGGTCGGGCCCGGCGGTTTCCGCAGAAGGCGCTTTTCATAAAGGCCGTAATTTTCATTGATCAGCCAGGTTATGTCTTAAAAGTATGACAGGCCTATCGTTATGAAATTCAGAATCCATGAATTTTCATAATGCATTTCAACGTACGCTTGCAGATTTCGATTTTTTAAATAAGGTAGAAATAACGCATAAAAAAACCCTCTAAACTTTCGATTCAGAGGGTTTTGATACTTGGTATCGCTTGTTGTCGGGATGGCAGGATTCGAACCTGCGGCCTCCACATCCCAAATGTGGCGCGATACCGGGCTACGCTACATCCCGTTCCCGATTGGGTTTGCAAAAGTAGGATTTTAAATCAACTTGCAAAACTTTTTTTAGAAGAAGTTTAACGTTATCCCATAACCCATTCATTTGCATGGTATTGAATTTCAATAATTTTTTACTGATAAAGGTTTGGTTGCAAAAAAAAGCTTTTTACGCATTGAAAAAGTAAAATATCTCAAAATGCAATACCAAAATTTAATGTGGATAAATATCGGAGCTACAAATAAAAAGCCTGCAATTGTTAGTTGCAGGCTTTAACATAAGTAGGGTAGGGTATCTTATTCGGCTTTGGCAGGGCCGGTTTTCACATCGCTGTTATCTCTTATTTCTTCGTTAGCAATTTTTATGATCTGGTCTCCTTCAGTTAGCGGGCCAAATACTTCGGTTTTATCATCGGCGGTACGGCCTGTTTTTACAGCCACCCAATGCGCCTTGTTACCCGTCACCTTTATTACGTAAACCCCTTGTGTAGAGTTTAGTACTGCCTTTGCAGGCACTATAAATGTGCCATCGGCGCCGCTAAAGGGGATATGTACTTCGGCAACCATACCGGGCAATAGCTTTTTATCGGTGTTGGTCACATCCATCTCGGTACGCTGTGAGCGTAAGCGTGCATCCAAGGCACCGGATAAGCGGGTAACTCTGGCCGTGAAATTTTGTCCCGGAAAGGCTTTAACCGTAAAGTTGACTTCGCTTTTGTTATTTAAAACGCCGGTGTAGCTTTCAGGTACGCTAACGGCAAGGCGCAGTTTCTTTTGCTCCTGCAGGGTAAATACGGGTAACTCAGAGCCTTTACCCGATGGGCCTACATATGCACCCATGCTTACGTTACGGGCGGTGATAATCCCGTCGAACGGGGCGCGGATCTGTAAATAGTTACGGTTATCACCCACTTCGCGCAAAGACGCGCGCGCTGATTGCAATTGCGCCAGGTCTGAATTTTGTTTGGCAAGTGCCAGGTCCAGCTCATTTGGCGATACAGTACCCGGCGTTTTGCTGGTTTGGAGTAAACGGTTATAAGTAGCCTTGCTGGATTGATATAGTGCCTCCTGTGATTGCAGTCGTGACTGGGCACCCGATAGCTGGGAATTAAATTCAGGGGCTTCCATGGTCGCCAGCAGGTCGCCCGCATGTACCTGTGAGCCGATATCAACATTCAGTTTTTTAATAAAACTGTTCACTTTGGCATAAAGGTCTACCTGTTGGTAAGCAACCAGTTCGCCCGGTATATCAACAGATGTACTCAACACCCCTTTTTTCAACGGCACTACTTCAAGTACTGGTGCTTCGTCCACTTCGGCTTTTTTTTCTTCTTTAGGGCCGCAGGCCTGCAGGGTAAACGCAAGCATTGCTATTTTTATAAAGTTTATTGCTGATGACTTATTCATAAAATTTATGACAGGTTAGTTGTTGTATTAACATAAAATTTGCTCTCTTCATCTTCCGGGTCTAACGATACGCTTTGGGTGGTAGCTTTGCCCTGGCCCCATGCGAAGGCAAGTGGTAATATGAACAAAGCCGCAAAGGTTGACGCGATAAGCCCGCCTACTACGGCCCTGCCAAGTGGCGAAGATTGATCACCGGCCTCGCCTAAGCCGCTGGCCATAGGTATCATCCCTACCACCATGGCCAATGCTGTCATTACAATGGGGCGCATACGCAGGGCTGCAGCTTCTTTGGCAGATAATGTTGCATCGCCGTTCACCTTACGTAATTGCTCGGCATTCGTAATCAAGAGTACCGCATTTGAAATAGATACCCCTACCGACATGATCATACCCATGTACGATTGGAGGTTTAGGGTAGACCCGCACAAAAGAAGCAACGTTAAAGAGCCCAACATTACCGCCGGAACCGTTACCAGTACTACTGCCGATACTTTGAACGACTGAAAGTTAGCCGCCAGCATCAAAAATATAACCAGGATGGCTACCACCAAACCGTTTTGCAGGCTGTCCATGGTATCTGTCAGCGTACTGCTTAAACCAATCAGTTCAACGCTTAAACCGCGTGGCAGTTCGCCAAGTTTGGCAATGGCGTTGTTAACATCCTTAGTAGCCGACCCAAGGTCTTTGTTATTAAGGTTGGCTGTTACCGATAATACCGGCAAGGCACCCAGGTTATCATTTTCGCCATAGGTTGTACCGGGGGTTATGGTCGCCACATCGTTAATAGTCGGGCGGCTCGAATTGCGCAGTACCGGGATCTCTCCAATATTAATGATACTGTTCATCTTGCTTTCGGGCACCTCTACCTGGACACCGTAACTGTAGTTCGATTTCTCGTCTATCCAGATGTTTTTATCCGTGTAACGCGATGACGACGTTGACGCCGTTAAGGAGCGCGAAATATCATTTACATCAACCCCTAACTGGGCTGCACGCTGCCTGTCAATCTCTATGTTTAATGAGGGGTATTTGGTTGACTGGCCCAACTGTACATCCCGCAGATAATCAATCGTTTTAAGTTTGGCTATCAATTTGTTGGCATAAACTTCGTTCACTTTTTTATCACGGCCCGATACCCTTACTTCAACAGGTGTTGGCGAGCCCTGGCTTAAGATCTTATCAGTCAACTCAATCGGTTCAAAAGATAATTTTACATCGGGCATATCCTGAGCAATTTTGGCCCTGATCTTTTCTTTCAGCTCATCAAGGTTGGTTTTGTAACCCTCTTTAAGTCCCACCTGCAATACAGCTTCAGAGGGCTGTGCCATCCATAAAAATATCGGGCTGATGGAGAAGAGGGGTGGATGCGCGCCCACGTAGGCTGATGTGATATCGATATTATCTTTACCGGTTATCGCCTTAATATCTTCTATAGCTTTAAGTGTTTTTGCTTCAGTTCCCTCTACACGTGTGCCCTCAACAGCGCGTAGACGGACCGCAAACTGGCTTCCGTTTACTTTCGGCAAAACGTCGCGCCCTATGCTGTACATGAAGTATCCGGCTATCACGCATGATATGATGATATATGCAGTAACAATAGGCTTATGAAAAGGCATTATCCTGTCGATAAAGCGCATATAGCTTAGCCTGATGCGCTCAAACCGGCCTACCTTGCCGTCATGGTTGCTATCAGCATGTTCAACCAATGCTTTTTTCTGTACCCAGGTATTGTGCTCACCGGCGTTGTCTAAGCCCGATGCCGCAAATTCTTCACCGTCGGTCATGTTTTGCCCATCAGGTTTTTTGTGATGGTTCACTTTCATGATCCAGTTGGCCATTACAGGTACAAACGTTTGAGCCAGGAAGTAAGAAATGATCATACTGAAACCAATGGCCAATGCCAGCGGCAGGAATAACGATCCCGGTATGCCGCCCATAGTAAATGCAGGCGCAAATACCGCCAGGATACAAAACAGGATCAGCAATTTTGGGAAGGCGATCTCCTTACAGGCATCCCATATGGCCAGCGCCTTAGGCTTGCCCATATCAAAGTGTTGGTGAATGTTTTCGATAGTTACCGTACTTTCATCGACCAGGATACCGATAGCCAAAGCCAGGCCGCTCAACGTCATGATGTTGATGGTTTGCCCAAACAGGCTCAGGAATAAAACAGACGAGATAATAGCGATGGGGATGGTCAGTATCACGATCAACGCACCCCGCGGGTCGCCCAGGAACATCAATACCATTAACCCCGTCAATATTGCGCCGATAGTTCCTTCGGTAATTAAACTTTTAACGGAATTGATCACGTAGGTGGATTGATCAAACTCATAGCTGATCTTTACATCTGGCGGCAGTTGTGCCTGTATTTTTGGGATTGACTTTTTTAATTTCTGAACAACTTCCCAGGTAGATGCATCGGCACTTTTAGCAACGTTAAGGTATACCGAACGCTTGCCATTTACCAAAGCATAGCCGGTGGTGATATCTGCGCCATCCTCTATTTTGGCGACATCACCCAGGTATAAATTCTGAATACCTCCTTTAAATAGCGGGATCTTTTCAAAATCTTTTAACGAGTGGATCATGGTATTGGTTGGTGTAATATAGTTGGTGTTACCAATACGCACGTTGCCTGATGGGGATGTTAAATTATTTATCCTTAATGCCTCTACCAACTGATCGGGCGTTAAATTATGCGACCGGAGCATTTCCGGATCGGCCTTAACCAGTATGGTACGCACGTTACCACCGAACGGCGGTGGGGCAACCAAACCGGGGATCTGGGTGAAGGATGCTCGTACGTAAACGTTGGCTAAATCGGCCAGATCATTATTACTGCGGGTGGCGCTGCTTAATACCATTTGCCCAACAGGCAAGGTGGATGCATCAAATCTGATGATAAAGGGCGGGTTAGAACCGGGCGGGAATATAGCCTGGATCCTGTTGGCAAAGGCACTTACCTCGGCCGCGGCCTGTGCCATGTTGGTACCCGCGTAAAAGTTGATCTTCATCAGCGTAAGGCCCTGGATGTTTTTTGTCTCGATACTTTTTACGCCGTTCACGAAAAGCAATATGTTGATATACTGCTTGCCAAACATGGCTTCCATTTGTGATGGTGTATAACCCGAAAAAGGGTGGGAGATATAAATAACCGGCAGATCTAACTTAGGGAAGATATCAACCTTGATGGTAGTGGCGGATTTTATCCCGAAGAATAATAAACCGGCCACCAATACCATTATTGTAATGGGTTGACGTAGCGCAAAACGAATTAAATTCATTATTGTAGATTAAAGTTCATTTATAAAAAGGTTGAAATCGCCTGCGGCTGCGGCCTTTAACAACAATGCCTGCCAAACATTATTATAGGCAATATCCCTGTCTGTTTCGGCACGGATAAGCGCATAACGGGCCTGTGTTACATCAACTAAATTAGATAACCCATTTTTATATAATACCGATTTTTGGATCCAGGCATCCGAGGCCGCCTTTATCTGCACAGGTACTTCGCGGTAGTTGGATAATGCGTTCCTGATCTTAGCATCAGATAGGTTTAATTGGGCATTCAGTTCTAATTTGGTTTGATCGTACTCGTCCTGTAAACCCAGGCTTATGTAGCGCTGCGCCTTTACCTGTTGCGATATACGCAGTGGCTGCGTTAAGTTCCAGGTAACCCCCACGCCTATGAGGTAGTTAGACCGGGTTGGTTTGATACCATCACCGTAGTTGGTGGTATAAGCGTTTTGGTTAACAGAGTATAAATTGCTAAATCCCGATCCTCTTGTTTGGAATACTCCAACTAAAGAAAAAACCGGGTAATTAAAAGTTTTAAAGTAGGCGGCCTGCTTGTCGCTCACATCAATGCGGCTTTTATAAAAGCTAAGTAAAGGGTGGTTTGATACGGCATCGGGTGTGTTTGGTGTCGTAATATTTGCCGGTACACGGTTGATGAACAAACTATCTAAATTGAAATTATAGTTGTCGGAGCCGATGAGTACGGCCAGATTTTTTGCCTGTTGCTGCTCGGCATCCAATGCCTGGGTTAGCAAGATTTTTGCACCGGAGATCTCCGCATTGGCCTGCGATGAATCTACGCCCGCTATCAATCCGCCTTTTGCGCGGGCAATGACCACTTGCCTGAAGGTATCTGCGCGGTTTAAATTTTTACGGTACGATGCCGTAAGCCTTTGAGCGGCCAATAAATTCAAATAAGCTGCGGAAACGCGCACTTCCTGCTGAAAGATCTCTTGCTGTAAATCGTTATTATCTCTTGTAGCTGCGGCCTCGGCAGATTTGATCTTTTCTTTAGCGCGGCCAAAGGCGAAAAAATCCCAGTTAACGTTGGTTAAATACAGTGCCCCAAATGCGGCATTCCAGTTTTGATGATCTAAGGGGAGGCCCGAAGATGCAACGCCCAAACCGCCGAACCCGTAAAGCGGGCCATTTTGGCCGTTAACGGTGCCGTAATCCTGTTGTGCACTAATGTTAAGGTTGGGCAAGTAATCGCGTTTGGCTTGTACTGCACTTGCCTTTGACGCATTTGCGTAATTCGCTTTGGCCTTTACGGTACCGTAGTTGGTAACCGCTTGCCGCACAGCATCTTTTAATGTTAATGTTTGTTGTGCCTGTGCACTCTCTGCTATAAGTAGCGCAGACAGATAAAGTAGTGGTTGTAGTATCTTCATGTAAAACCCCAAATTTGCGGTTACCTGTGTAGCAATCGTTACGCAAGGGTATCACATCTTTTTGAAGCAATTTTGAAGCGTTAGTACTAAATTGCTAATTATAATACGTTTTTGACAATTATATTACGCAAGTGCTACGTTTTCTTCAAATTTAAAGACGTTTGCCGGTTCCGGCTTATTTATGCCGGGCTGCTCATCTGTAAATTTCACCTTTAGTATGTGCAGGTTATCAGCATAAGTATAGCAAACCTTGAACTTGTTCACGTTGCAAATTTGCCTTACGATAGAAAGGCCCAGGCCGATACTATCGGCAGACTGATTGCTTTTTTTGAAACGGCGGAACAGTAATTCAGGTTCTATTTCAGGCGCCAGCCCTGTGTTTTTTATTGTAAGCGCGTTTTTGGTGAGCTTTATATCTATTTGGCCATCTTCTAAATTGTACCTTATGGCGTTACTTACCAGATTGGTTACCAGTATTTCGGCCAACACAGGGTGGATGTTTAAGTGTACTTCCTTATCGATTTTTTGTGTGATTGAAAGGTTCTTCATCTGGATCCAGTTCTCAAAAGAATGGAGGGCCTCGCGGGTAATAGTACAGAACTTAACACTTTCGTTGGTTTCAAACTCGTAATTATCCAGCTTAGTCAAGAGCAGTAGCGAACGATTGATCTTAACCAGCTTTTCTACCGCATTGTGCATATCATCAATCAATACAGCCTGATTCTCGCGGATATCAGTTTCGGTAAGCAACTCCAATTTAGTACGGATTACGGCCAAAGGGGTTTGCACTTCGTGCGATGCATTTTCGCTGAATTCCTTTACCCGGCCATAATCTTCCAGGGCGATGTCGGTCATCTTCTTTAAAAAAAAGTTCAGTTGTTTAAATTCTTCGGTGTTGGTTTTGGTCAGCTCTATCTTCTCCTTTTGCCTCAGGCTAAAGTTTTGGATGATCTTTAAGGCGTTGGCAAACGGCAGCAATAAATACCGGGATATGATCCTTGCAGAAATAGCCACCAGTATACTTATCAATAGCATTTTCCAGAATAACGCCTGGATCATACCATGTAAAATATCAGCCCCGCGGGTTACATAGTTGTAGGTATATATGCTGTATACTTTGTTGTTGATGCTGTAATACGATATCACATCCAGTTTGCATTCTTCGCGTTTAAGTTCGGTATTGTAAAAATTGTAGTTGCTGGTGTGTGTAGTTTGCGCGGGCATTGATTTTACAACCTTGATCTCAATTGGCCTGTCCAGCATATATTGGTGTGGTGGCTGGCCGGCCTTTATCTGCATGGCCACTTTATCATTCACATCCTTTAAGCGCGCTATCTCGGCCTGCCGAACGTTATCTTTAATACTACGGTACGATATGACCATGCTTAGCGGTGTTACTAAAAACACTACTCCAACTATCCATAAAGTAAGTTTATCAATCAGTTTCATGCCTCTGGTGTGTTTGATTTGAAACGATACCCTAAACCGTAAACGGTATCGATATAGTCTGTGCCGTTAACCAGGCTTATTTTTTTGCGCAGGTTTTTAACATGCTGATACACAAAATCTAAGTTAGCCAAATTATCAGTGTAATCGCCCCAAAGGTGGGCTGCTATTGCCTGGCGCGACAGCACCCTGTTTTTGTTCACCATAAAATACATCAGCAGATCGAATTCTTTACGGGTAATATCCAATAAATTATTGTTGATGAAAGCCTCGAAAGTATCGGTGTTCAGGCTTATTTCGTTAAAGGTTACCAGTTTATCATTATTGCCGTCCAGGCTTTTGCGGCGATATATAGCCCGGATGCGCGCGTGCAGTTCCGAAAGATGAAAAGGCTTGGTCAGATAATCATCTGCCCCCTCTTCCAATCCTTCTATCTTATCATCCAGGGCTTCTTTCGCCGATATGATGAGCACGCCGCTACTGATCTTTTCGGCCTTGATAAAACGCAGCACATCCAACCCGTTACCATCGGGCAGCATAATATCCAGCAGGATGCAGTCGTACGAAAAAGAGAGGAGTTTTTCTTTTGCTTCGGCAATCGTTTCGGCCATTTCGCAAACGTACCCGGCCATCGATAAAAAATCGTGGATGCTTTTAGCAAGTTCCTTATTGTCCTCTAAGGCCAGTACCTTCATCCAGCAAATATAAAATGCAATTCTGTATCAATTTTGAAACGGCGATAATGTGATATACAAATTACCTTTAATGCTGATCTTTAATGTTTTGCGGCTTGCGTTGAAAGCTCCACACCAGGTAAACTAGCGCAGGGAGAATAAATAAACTACCTATCAGCAAAGCCGATCCCAACGCGACAATAGTTTTATCGGCGCCATGATCGTTGATCAGAGACAGGTAGCCACCATTCTTCAAAATAACAATATTAGGGTAGTGCTTGTAAGTGGTGGTCAATAAGATCATGGTGACCTGGAAACCCGCGAGCACCCGGATAATATACCGCTTGCCCCGGTAGATTAAAATCCAAAGCAAAATTAACGAGATACTGGCCAAACTTACAGCGGCAATGCCAATGATATTGCCAAATACCCATTGAATGAGCGGGATATGTTCTGCGACTGAAGCTGCAAATACCGATGCCCCGGCTACTACCGCAGCCACATTCATTAATTTAGCTTTGCGGATAAAACGCTTTTGTTCGGACGCTTCGTTGGTTTCGCCGATCAAATATATGGCGGCAAGGAAACCGCAGAGCGCTACTGTAAAGAAACCGATAGAAACCGAGAACCAATTGAGCCAGCTGTAAATGTAAGCCGACATAAAGTCTGTCGCATGCAAATCTATCCGGCCGGATACCGCACTGCCTGCTATGATGCCCAGAAAAAGAGGGGTGATGAAACTGGAGTATACAAAGATCTTGTTATACACTTTCTGCATATCGTCTATCACGGCATCGTAATTACGGAACGTAAGGGCAGTGCCGCGGGCAATGATTCCCATCAGCATGATAACCAACGGGATATGCAGATAGGTCGACATGGTGGTATAAATCACCGGGAATCCTACAAACAGAATTACTATAGCGATAATGAGCCACATGTGGTTAGCTTCCCAAATGGGGCCAATAGCATTATACATGGTTTGGCGGGTGCGCATTTTGTTGGGTTTGGAGGTGAACATTTCTATGATCCCCGCACCAAAATCGGCGCCGCCCATTACCAGGTAAAGTAACAAAGCCAGCCACAAAAATAATATCACAACGTATAACATCATTTGATCATAGTTAATGGGTAGATGGTTTAGTATTATCATAAATCTCGGGTACCATTTTTATTTGCCTGTATAATAGAAAAATAACGGCCACGCTTAAAGTTAAATACACAGCCGTAAAAAGGTAAAACGAATAGCCGATCCCCGGCATTGGTGTTACAGCGTCTTTAGTACGCATAATGCCCTGGATAATCCAGGGTTGCCGGCCTACTTCTGTTACCGTCCATCCGGCTTCAATCGCTATAAAACCGACAGGGGTGGCGGCAATAAATAGTTTTAAAAACCAGGTCTTATCAAACCAGTTGCGTTTTTTGAACTGGGCTATCAGATAAATAACCCCAATACCCATCATCAGCATCCCCAGCGCCACCATGATCTGGAAAGAGTAGTGCGTAACAGCAATAGGCGGCTGGTCGCGCTCCGGGATCTGGTCTAAACCTTTTACCGGTGTTTTAAAATCATCGTGTACCATAAAACTGAGTAAACCTGGCAATTCTAAAGCATAGTCTACTTTTTTATTTTTAACATCGGGTATGCCACCAATGATAAGTGGCGAATATTCTTCTGTTTTAAAGTGCGCTTCCATGGCGGCTAATTTAGCGGGCTGCCTTTTGGCTACCATCTTGGCCGATATATCGCCGCTTAATGGCTGCAATATACTGGCAACGATGCCGAAAACCGCAGCTATCCGGAATGCCTTTTTATGAAAGTTGATGTTCTTTTGCCGCATGATCATTAGCGCATGCACACCAGCCACTGCAAAGCCCGTAGCGGCAAAAGCGGCGATAGACATGTGTAACGCTTGCGAAAACCACGCGGGATTAAACATGGCCTTTATCGGGTCGATATTAGTGTATTTTCCGTTGATGTAATCAAAACCCGTCGGGCTGTTCATCCAGCTATTAGCCGATACCACAAGGATGCCCGAAGCGATGCCGCTGATGCCTACAACCACCCCGGTAAACCAATGGAACCATTTGTTAAACCGGTTCCATCCGTATAAGTAAAAGCCTAATGCTATGGCCTCTATAAAGAATGCTGTCCCTTCTAATGAAAAGGGCATCCCGAAAATAGGCCCGGCGTGTTTCATAAACTCCGGCCATAGTAAACCTAACTCGAATGACAGCACCGTGCCCGATACGGCGCCAGTTGCGAAGAAGATGGCAACCCCTTTGCTCCAGGCTTTGGTTACATTTTTATAAACGGGTTTATTGGTTTTGAGCCACAGATAATGCGACACCGCCATAAAGAAGGGCATCACCATACCGATGCAGGAAAATATGATGTGAAAGCCTAAAGAGAGCGCCATTTGCGAGCGCGCGGCCATAAAATTATCCATGGTGCAAGTTACCCACTATGTTGCACGAAATGAACTTTTTACGAGTGTATAAAGCCTTTTTTGAAATTTAGAACGAATACAAATTTCAAAAAAATTAGGTAATCAATATTCTACAAATTGCTCATCGGGGTAGCACCATAACCAACGCTCGCCGGGCTGAGCCGATGCGATAACCGGGTGTTGCTCTTTATGATAATGTTTGGTCATGTGCTGATGTTCCGACTGGTCGCAGCAGAGCGTTACGCCGCAGGTTTGGCAGGTGCGTAAATGAAACCACTCCGCACCTATCTTCACACATTCCTCGCAAACGTGGTCGTCACTTAATTTAACCTGGATTATGGCCTGTAAATGTTGGCAAAGCGATGGGTCGTCCATATATAGAGTGTTTTGGTTATCAAATTTAACAAAGAAATATCTACATCTAAGGTAAATCTCAAACCGCTCAAACATTCACGCGCAAAATTCATTACCATACTATTATATATGGCATCATCTAAAGCATCCATTTACAGCGCGCTTATAGCCAACCTCCTTATTGCGGTCACCAAATTTGTAGCCGGCGCAATTAGTAATAGCGGTGCTATGATAGCAGAGGGGATCCACTCGGTTGTTGATACGGTAAACGAATTGCTGCTTTTGTTAGGCCTGCACCAAAGTAAAAAGAAACCCGATAGCACCCACCCGTTTGGATATGGTAAAGAGCTTTACTTCTGGTCGTTCATCGTATCTATCCTCATATTCGGTTTAGGCGGTGGTATTTCCATTTACCAGGGCATCCATCATATTGTCGAACCAGAGCCGTTAACCAACCCAACTATCAACTACATCGTGTTGGGCCTGTCTATCGTTTTCGAGGGGGCTTCATTGGTGGTAGCTGCTAAACACTTTAACAAATCCCGCGGAGAAACCCCCTGGTGGGAAGCAATAGTTAAGAGTAAAGATCCGTCTAACTTCCTGGTATTGTTTGAGGATGGTGCCGCTGTTGCCGGGCTATTCATCGTATTGATCTGTACATTTTTAAACCACCAATATCATATGCCGATGCTGGATGGCGTAGCCTCCATCTTAGTGGGATTGGTTTTAGTAGCTGTATCGGCCATACTTGCACGCGAAAGCCGCAGTTTGCTGATGGGCGAAGGCATCTCGCCCGAAACCAAAATCAAGATCTGTAAACTGGTTGAGCGTGATAAGGCAGTTACCAAAGTGATGCACATCCTTTCCACCTATCAATCACCGGATGAGATTTTACTGATGCTGATCCTGAATTTTGAAGATGAATTGGATACGGCCGGGATCAATGAAGCTATCGACCGGATCCGCGCCGACGTGAAAGCCGAATGGACGTTGGTCCGCTTTGTAATCATCCAGCCCGAAACTATCGCGCATCAGGACACCTATATGGAGTAAAGTATCTTTAAATTTCTTAAAATATATTCTTTCAAAGTTATTAATTGCTAATAATATTAGTAATTTTGACTTGATATGGATGCAGAAAGAATAACGGAGAAGTTGAATATTTTGGCAGATGCCGCCAAATACGATGTGTCGTGTTCATCGAGCGGGAGTAAACGAAAGAACGAAAATAAGGGCTTGGGCAATGCCAGTAATGGAATTTGCCACTCTTATACCGAGGACGGGCGTTGCGTATCGCTTTTAAAGATCCTGCTTACCAATCACTGCATTTTTGACTGTGCTTACTGCGTATCGCGCAAAAGCAACGATATTAAGCGGGCGGCATTTACCGTGCAGGAGGTGGTTGATCTAACGATCAATTTTTATCGCCGTAATTATATCGAAGGGTTATTCCTTAGTTCGGGTATTTTTAAAGATGCCGATTATACGATGGAAAGGCTGGTGCGCATCGCCAAAAAACTGCGTACCGAGCACAAATTTAACGGCTATATCCATCTCAAGTCGATCCCCGGTGCCAGCGACGAGCTGATGAATGAGGCAGGCCTGTATGCCGACCGCCTGAGTGTTAACCTCGAAATGCCTACCGAAGCCGGTTTAAAACTATTGGCCCCGGATAAGAACCAGGCAGATATGATCAAACCGATGGGTTATTTAAAAGATGCCATTATCCTGCATAAAGAAGAAAAGAAGCTTTTTAAAAAAGCGCCCATATTTGCACCGGCCGGGCAAAGTACGCAAGTGATCATTGGGGCCACGCCCGAGAATGATAGCGAAGTGTTGCAGTCGGCCAATTATTTTTACAAAAATTTTAATTTAAAGCGGGTTTATTATTCGGGCTATGTGCCGGTTTTAGCAGATAGCCGTTTGCCCACCCTAAACACTGCCGTGCCCATGGTGCGCGAAAACCGCTTATACCAGGCCGACTGGCTAATGCGCTTTTACGGCTTTAAGGTAAACGAGATAGTGAATACACAGCAACCGCATCTCGATCTGGATATCGATCCTAAATTAGGTTGGGCCATCCGTAATATGCAGGCATTTCCCGTAGATGTGAACAAAGCTGATCTACAAATGATCTTACGTGTGCCCGGCGTAGGTTTATTATCTGCCCAGAAAATAGTGAGTGCCCGCAAATTTGGTAAGCTGAACTGGGATCATTTAAAGAAGATAGGAGTGGCCATAAACCGCGCTAAATATTTTATTGTGTGCCAAAGCAATGAATTTGAACGCCGCGACCTTACCGGCAATAATATTAAGCAGTTTATACTGGCTACATCGCAAAGTAAATATATAAAGAGCACGCAAAGTCAGCTTAGCTTGTTTTAATGATGATGACCACCTTGTTATATGACGGATCGTTTGAAGGCTTACTTACGGCGGTGTTTGAAGTGTATGAGCATAAAATGGATGCCGTTAATCTGGTCAAAACAGGTAAATATACTACAGCCATGTTTGAGCAGGTAATAACTATAGTGACGGACGAAGCGAGGGCAACAAGGGTATTAAAAGGGCTAAAAACAAAGCTATCTCCAATGGGGGTGCAGCGATTATACGCAGCCCACCTTGCCGAAATGGATGACGAAGACAACAATTTAATAGGGTTTATTCGGTACGCATTCAATAGCGACAAAAACATTGAGGAAGATTATGGTAACCGCTTTGTAGTGCGGGTGTCTGAAATGGTGCGTATGGTAAGGCGTGAAAAGCACAGAATGGAGGCTTTCGTGCGGTTCCAAAAACTTAAGGATGAAACCTTTTATGCGTCGGTAGAGCCTGATTTTAATGTACTGCCGCTACTGATCCGTCATTTTAAAAGCCGTTATGCCGACCAGCGCTGGATAATTTACGACCTGAAACGAAATTATGGTTTGTACTACGATTTGCACGATACCCAATATATCACCCTTGATTTTGCAGAAAGTAATAAGCCAAGCGATTTAATGACTGCCTTTTCCGAGGAGGAAGGGATCTACCAGCATCTATGGAAGAATTATTTCAACAGCGTAAACATCAAATCGCGCAAGAATACTAAGCTTCATATCCGCCATATTCCCAAAAGATATTGGAAGCATTTAACCGAGAAAATTTAGCTGTTCCTGATTTTAAGCATTCTTAATCTGCGGTTGAGCAGGCAAAAACGCTTTAGCTTGTGGAGAAGCTTTTTGTTTATAAAGCTGCAACCTGATTGTCTTTTCGCTTCAATCGTTCAAATATCGATGTGGATAACAGTTAAATAAATGTTAACAACGTGTTAAAAAGAAATGTAAAAAAGTGCTTGACAAATGTTGGTTTAAGTCCCTATATTGTAATCAACAAGAACGACGTACTTTGACAGCCTTTCAGGAATACAGAAACTTAATCGGGTGACCTTTCGGGCGAACTAAAGATAAGGGAAGTACCTGAACTACATAAACAGAAATAAAATACGAAAGTAATTTACGAAGATGTTGTAGTTAAAGAGGTATTATGAATGCTGCAAGATTCTATGGAGGAAGGCAGATTTTTATAATGACCTTGAAGCAATCGGCGTTTGCAAACAATGAGCAATCAGCATTCAATTGAATACGATTCGGTCAGTGTTGCAAGGATAACGACAGTGTCGACTTCCCCTCGGGAGATGGACGATATCAGGTTCCGCAGATAACAATACTTAGTCAGCGTCCCGCAAGGGCACGGGTTAGGCAGCGTCGAACGGATTTGATGGAGTTACCTCCGCAAGGAGACAGACCAAGTCCGCATTTCATGCCAACATTTGGTCGTATCATTATTCTCATGAGTAAAGATCGATCAACGTTAGCAATTAACAAAGAGGAGATCAGGTCGGTTAATTTACACAAAACTTGTTAGTCAAATGAGTGACTATGGTCAGTCAGGCGGTCAGGAAACGGGAGTCAATTCGCAAGAGTAGGCTTCCGTTTTCCTATTTTGGGGTAAGTTGTAAATTTTATCAAAGTTTAAAGGGTAGATAACGTTGAAAAAGTATTTACTTAAAAAGACAAATAGTATTCAATAGGACATTACCCTTACAACCTTTCCACACTTATCATTTTCCCAACATTTTTATTTGTTGCCAATCAAAAACCCTACTTTGTGATCCATGATAAAGGATGCAGATAAATTGGACAGGAAGAAAAAAATATTTGTGCTGGATACATCTGTTATCCTTTACGATCATAACGCATTCGAGAATTTCCAGGAGCACGATGTGGCTATCCCCATCCAGGTGCTGGAAGAGCTGGACAATATGAAAAGCGGTAACGATACCCGCAACTTTGAGGCCCGCAGCTTTATCCGGCTGATGGACGATATGGCTAAAAACCGGCTCGTCAACCAATGGATCCCGCTGAATGGTAAAAGCAAAGGCAATTTTAAAGTTATACTGGATGTAAAGAATAGCAGCGCCGATGCCGAGCTGGTTTTCGGGTCAGAAAAATTAGATCACCGTATCCTGAACGCTGCCCTGGGTGTACAGTTCGAAAACCCCGATAAAAAAGTGATCCTGGTATCGAAGGATATCTGCCTGCGCTTAAAAGCAAAAGCACTTAATCTGAATGCCGAAGATTACGAAACAGGTAAGGTTAAAAACCTTGACGAATTGTATAGCGGCAAAACAACGCTTAATAAGATCACCGAAAAGGTTTTGGGGAAACTGAACAAAAACGATACGTTACCCGGTACCGAACTGGAGATAGAACCCAACGCCGGCAATCAATTCTATATACTGAACAGCAAAGGTGGTGCCGCTGCATCAGCTTTTTATAATTCGCAAAGCGGACAGGTGGAAAAGGTTACTGACCAGCCCGCGTTAAACATATACCCGCGCAACCCAGAGCAGGCCTTCGCTATACACGCTCTGCTGCACCCGGATATTAAGTTAGTGACTATACAAGGTAACGCCGGTACAGGTAAAACGCTGTTGGCATTGGCCAGCGCGCTGGAACAACGCAAGCATTACCGTCAAATCTTCGTAACACGCCCTATTGTGCCGTTAAGTAATAAAGACATCGGCTTTTTGCCCGGTGATGTTAAATCAAAGATCGACCCCTATATGGCGCCAATATGGGATAACCTTAAATTTATTAAAGACCAGTTTGCCGAAGACGAGAAGATGCAGGCCAAAATAGACGAATTGGTCGCTAATGATAAGATCTCT
This sequence comes from Mucilaginibacter glaciei, assembly GCF_014773245.1. Classification (GTDB taxonomy): domain Bacteria; phylum Bacteroidota; class Bacteroidia; order Sphingobacteriales; family Sphingobacteriaceae; genus Mucilaginibacter; species Mucilaginibacter glaciei. The sequence goes on from NZ_JACWMX010000001.1 coordinate 536,283, forward strand.
ATCACCCCGCTGGCGTTCATCCGCGGGCGAACGCTGAGCAAGATCTTCTTTATTGTTGACGAAGCACAGAACCTGACTCCGCATGAGGTAAAAACCATCATATCCCGCGCGGGGGAGAACAGCAAATTTGTTTTCACCGGTGATATTTACCAGATAGATACCCCTTATCTGGATGCAGAAAGTAACGGACTATCTTACCTTATCGACAAGGCAAAAGGCCACCCGCTTTATGCGCACATCACCCTGCAAAAAGGTGAACGAAGTGAGCTGGCTAATTTGGCGAACGATTTGTTATAGGCCCAATAAAAAGTATGTCATTGCGAGCGATAGCGTGGCAATCTCATTGGACAAGCGAATATGCTGGGATTGCCGCGTCGCTGCGCTTCTCGCAATAACATTTTAAAAGATAAACTGAGGCGTCTTACCTCATCACGTTTTCGGTGATCTTGGCAATATCGATACTGATCTTATTAATAAAACCCAGCTGCTCCTTCATCAGTACATCATCAACCGTCAACGGGATTTTTTCGGGTTCGGGTTTAATAGCATCAATTTTAACAGGGTCCGGTGCGGGGGCTTCCGGGATGGGTAATTCGCCCATCAGTTTTTTATTGGTGTCTTTTAAAACGGCAATACTTCGTTTTACCAATTTTAACGTATCGGCATGTGGTTTTTGCGGCCCACTTTTAATTAGTGCCGAAGCAATATTGGCAATGTAAGAAGATAGAATATGATTAAGCACCACAAATTTGTGAATATCCTTAATATTACGCTGCTTACTTTTCGGTTCGGAGGTCATCCGTTCAAAGGTTGCCGATAAGTTGGCCGAGGTTACATATACGTCCTTCCTTGCCAGTTTATACTCGGTAACCGTTACTTCTTTTCCGGAGATGCTTTCAGAGATTTTGCGTAAATAATTAACATTAGCGGATATCACAGCGGCCAGGCTTTCTTTAATCTGCTCGAACTCCCAGGTAGGGAAAATAAGGTAACTGGCTACAAAGGCAATGCTGGAGCCGATGATGGTATCGGTAATGCGTTCCTGAAAAATGTTATACTGCCCCAACCCTAAAAATTTGAAAAGGATAAGCACATAGGGCGTCATGAAAATTACGCTTACCACATAATTTAATCGTAAAAAGCTGTAAGTGCCTATCATCAATATAACCAGCAATACAAACTGTGCCGTTTTATCCGGAATAAAAGTTAATGCCAAAATACCGATAAATCCGCCACCTATGGTACCAATCAAACGCTGATAATTACGCTGTTTAGACAGGCTGAACCCCGGTTTTAAGATGACAATAATGGTAAGCAACACCCAGTAACTATGACCGCCTAACGAAAAGTATTTGGAAGTGATAAACCCCACTAAACAAACCAAGGAAACCCGCAACGCGTGTTTAAATGTAGCCGAATGGAAAGTAAGGTTATCTAAAATAATATGCGGAGCATAGTCCTGATGGGTTACAAACTTAGAATACTCGACGTCGCTTGCCGAATTATTCAGCAAACCATCAGATGCTTTTGAATGGTAGTATTTAAAGATGTTCGAGATGTTTTTGGTCAGGTCGCGCAGATTAATGAGGATCTTTTTCAGCACCAGGTTACTGGTTTCTTTATCATCCAGCCCAATAGCGTCTATCTTTAATTTCAGTTGCTCCAACCGGAAATCGAGGTTACTTGATTTCTCGGGCCGCGAATTAGCTAATATCGAGTAGCCCACATTATCCAGTTCGGTAGCTACGTGTTGCAAATAATCTGCTATGTCGCCCAGCACTCCTGTTTGTTCAAACTTTTCGCGGATGGATGCATAGTCATAGTGGGTAGCCATGATCTGTTCAAACATGTCTACCAGGTCTATAAAAGTTAATACCAATATGCGACTGGCCGCGGTAGATTCCTTTACCAACACGCGGCTTTTAAAAAGCAATTCGCGAACGGCATCCTGGTGGTTGCTTACCTGAATCTGGGCCAATACCAACTTGCGGTAATTTTCGTCAATGTCAACTTCTATCCGATAAAAATCGGCCTTTATCCTCAGGAATTTAGCGATATCAGCTACATTCTCGCCTAATGTTTGCTGTGCCGCGCGGTACGGGCGTATACCGAAGAAAACTAAAGCGAATACCATGTACCATAGCCCGCCGCCTAAAATACTGAGGGTATAATGAGGCAATTCCGATGGAGAGAGATCTTTATCCATGATAAATATCATCACCAATAACGCGCAGGTACCTACAGATGCGGCCCGGTTACCGTATACATTAAACATGGAGAAGATGAACGAGAAGAGGGTGATCTCTAACCCCAGCGTATAAACGTTCATCCGCGCAAAGCCTGTAATAATAGCTACTGCGATCAGGCAAAGGTTGCCCGCAGCCATTGCATTACGTTTATGGACAATAGGCCCGGGGCCGTCAATAGTGCAAATACACAGTGCGCCTAAAGACAAGGTGAGGCCCAGGTTGAAATTCCCTAATTCCATCATGACCAGCGAAGGGAGCAGGATGCCGGCCGTCATACGTAACCCGTCCGAAAAATACTGGCTGTAAAAAAAGCTTTTTATCTCTCGCTGATGGTTGATCATATGGGGGTATTCGTACAATATTTTAATTGTGCAAAATTAAACAAATAAAGTTTGCGAGGGTTGTAATAACCAATATTGCATTGAAAAGGTTTAATTGTTATTAATTTGGGGGTTTTGCGTGCAAATAGATTTTAGATACTTAAATTCACGCCGTAAACCTGCAAAATAGGGCTTACATAAATTTGCCAAACCTGTATTATTATGCTATCTACCCAAAGGCTCAGCCAAAGAGAAACAACATTTAATTATGAGGTTGTAAAACGTTTTGAACTTTATAACAGCCTTTTTCAAACGCTCCCTTTTTACCAGGTTAAGGATACAGGTATCCTGCTGCCATTTTTTAGTTCGCATTGCGATAAGGAAGTTGCCGGTAATAATTCGCCGTCAGACATTATCGAATCATTCTTCAAAAAATACGTACCGGACATCGATCATCGCGAGCAGCTGAACCGCCTATTTCGTTTTATCCAATACATAGAGCGGCAGGTTGTTTTATTTGACGCCATCGAAGATTCATCGTTTAGCAAAGTAGGACGGGCAGATGATGCAGGCACCCTGCAAAGCCTTATCCAGCAAGCGGCGGTGAGCGAGCAGGCACGTACAAGCATCAGCGAGCAATTGCAGGATTTTTCTTTAAGGCTGGTGCTTACCGCTCACCCAACCCAGTTTTACCCGGGTGCTGTTTTAGGTATCATGACCGACCTGATAGAGGCGCTTAAAACGAACGACATTACCAGTATTGATATTTTATTGCAGCAATTAGGTAAAACGCCTTTCTTTAACAAAACGTCGCCAACGCCTGTAGATGAGGCGGTTAGCCTGGTTTGGTTTTTAGAGAATATCTTTTACCATGCACTATCGGGCATCCAAGCCAAACTGGAGGATGAGTTTGCTTTAGATGGCAGCCATCAGGTATTAGAACTTGGTTTTTGGCCGGGCGGCGACAGGGACGGTAACCCGAACGTAACCACCGAGTCGACCCGCGAGGTGGCAAATTTATTAAGGCAAATCATTTACCGCTGCTATTATCGCGATTTCCGGGTTTTAAAGCGCCGAATCACTTTCCGCGGCTTTGCAGATGATATCAGCAAGCTGGAAAAATTGCTATATGATAATGCATTCAACCCGCAGGATAAACCAAAGGACTTGCAGCCCGAAATGCTTACGCTGCTCAGGTCGATGCGCGAAACATTGGTAACAAGTCATGATAGTTTGTTTGTGGATATCCTGGATAATATGATCCAGAAAGTACAATTATTTGGGTCATATTTTGCCACACTGGATATCAGGCAGGATAGTCGCGTATTGCGCGATGTATTTAAATACTGCACCAAAAATATCTATACCGGGGTGCCTAAAGAGTATCACGACCAAAACGAAGAAACCAAAATAAAAAGCCTTCCGTTTAACCAGGCCGATTTTAAATGCCCGGAAACCGAAGATGATATGACCCGCGACACGCTGGATACCATCCGGCTGATGAAACAGATCCAGGTCAGTAACGGCGAAAAAGGCTGCCAGCGCTTTATTATCAGCAATTGCCAGCAGGCGTCAGATATTTTGCAGTTGATAGATCTGTTTTTGTGGAGCGGTTGGGAAAAGGATAAGCTGAGTGTTGATTTTATGCCATTGTTTGAAACCGTGAACGATTTGAAACACGCGAGCGATGTGATGGAGAAGCTATATACGCACTCGTTTTACAAAACTCACTTAAAAAGACGCGGAAACAAACAAACCATTATGCTGGGCTTTAGCGATAGTACTAAAGATGGTGGCTATTTAATGGCTAACTGGAGTATCTATAAAGCTAAGGTAGAATTAACAGCCATGGCGCGTAAATATGGTATAGCCCTTGCATTTTTTGATGGCAGGGGCGGGCCGCCCGCGCGTGGCGGCGGTAAAACGCATCGGTTTTACGCCTCAATGGGTAAAGAGATCGCTAACGAGAATATCCAGTTGACTATACAGGGGCAAACAGTAAGCTCGCAATATGGATCGGTAGAGACAGCAAGGTTCAATACCGAACAGCTGATCAACGCCGGTATCACATCGGCTTTGCACCCCAACCATCACGATCTGCTGGACGATAAGCATAAGGCGTTGATAGCCGACATGGCAGACGCCAGCCACCATTTATTTCTCGCATTGCGCGAAGACCCTTTGTTTGTAGAATATTTGGAGAAATTCAGTCCGCTGAAATTGCTGTCACAGATCAATATCAGTAGCAGGCCCACCAAGCGTAATGCGGGCGCCAAAATGAAACTCGAAGACCTCCGGGCAATTAGCTTTGTAACCTCATGGAGCCAGCTAAAACAAAGCATCCCCGGTTTTTACGGCATGGGTACCGCATTAAAGAAAATGAAAGACGAGGGTAAATGGCAGGAGGTAAAGGATCTGTACTATTCATCAGGTTTTTTTAAGACCATGCTGGATAACTGTATGATGTCGATGTCTAAATCAGATTTCCGCGTGACAGCCTATCTGGAAAACGACGAAAAATTTGGTCAGTTTTGGAAAGGCCTGCGCGATGAATTTGAATTAACCAAAAGCCTTTTATTAGAGTTGACCGATAGCAGCGTGATCATGGAGGAGTTCCCGGTAGAACGTCGCTCTATTGCTATCCGCGAGAAAATTGTATTGCCGCTGGTTATTATTCAGCATTATGCCCTACAGTTATTAAATAAAACTGATGATGAAGAAATGTCCGCAATTTATAATAAGCTGGTAATCCGTACTGTATACGGAATTATTAACGCGGGTAGGAATTTGGTATAGTATTAAAATTTAATTTTAATAGCGGCATCTTAAAGATGCTGCTATTTTTTTTCATCAAAATTTCACCGAATGCTAACAATATCATTACATTGTAAATTATTATAAACCGTACGGCGCTAACTTTGTTGTACCACTATTATAACCTCTATATATACGATGAAAAGATCATTCTGCATTGCTATAACGTTAGTGGTATTATTTGCAGCGCAAGCTTGTAACGATACCCGGAAAGCCAAAAATTATAACGACCGTACCCTTGTTGACGATACCGGTATTGCACTCATAAAAGATGGGTTGGAATCTGGCAATACTGAAGTGATGCTATCTCAACTGGCCGAAAAGCAATCGCAAAATACAAAGGTTAAGGAGTTTGCCAAAATGATGATAAACGATCATACTGCTTTAGGGGAGGAGCTTAAGAAATTGGCTACCGATAAACACGTAAGTTTGACAGATACCTTGAACCAGGAACATAAACTGTTAATTGATAGCCTGGCCACAAAAACTGGTGCCGATTTTGACCATAGCTATATGCAAGCCATGGTGATAGATCATGAAAAAGCCGTTAAAACGTTTAGGGCGGCATCGAAAAACACGGATGCGTCAGTAAATAAACTGGCTACCAAAACCTTACCGCAGTTGGAAGGACATTTGGAAGAAGCAAATAAGATTTGCGCGATGTTAAAATAGAATTTGCATCACACATTAAACACACAGGCGTAGTTATCAACTGCGCCTTTTTTGTTTAAGGTTATTTTTAATTAATAGGAGGGTCTATACAATAAACGATAACAGATTTAAAAATCAAGGGTATGATAACATATTGCAAACTGAATAAATAACAAATAGCGTATATCAGTTGTTAAAGATTCAGCGTTTAGACTAAAACAGCGTTTACACCCTTTTATGAAAAAAATATTTACAATTTTATTTGTTGCTGGCGTAATCATCGGCACAACTACTGTTAAGGCACAGTCTACCAAATCAAGTATGGAAGACCGTTTCTTTAAAAAAGATATCTCAGGTGCGGCATTGCTGCAGGTAGGCTATCGCCAAACAGATCTTAGCCAGCTAAATGGTTACCTTGCCCAAAATGGTATTCCGGCCATATCTAATAACAACTATTGGATAAATGCAGCCATGCAAAAAGTTTACAAGAAATGGATTACAGAGCATGGTATCGGTTTTACCATCCCTAACTCGTCAGAAGCTAACGGCATCAAGGCCCGTTATTCACAAGCTGCGCTTTTTCTGAGGTTTGGTTATAATTTATCTAAATCTTCCAACTTTCAGATGTATCCATTCGCTGGCGTCAGTGCAAATTTAGCCATGTTTAACATTAAGGATAAAACAGGTATTGAGAGTACCCCGAATTTTGCGCAGGAAATTTTAAATAAAACTTCCAGCAAAACACTTTATCAAACCAAATTAGGTGTTGACCTGGGTTTAGGGTTTGATTACTTGTTCAAAGTGAAATCGAAAGAAATGGAACATATAACTTTGGATAGGAGCATTCCGGTAGGCTTCCGCCTGGGTTACCACATAGGTGCCGCACAAAGTGATTTTAAGGTTGACGATCACAAACTAAGCAACGGCCCAACTGATAAGAACAGCGCATTTTTTGCAACGGTTAGTTTTGGGTTAGGTTACCATATAACCAAACGATAAAGTTAAATCTCCAATGAGGATGGCCCGGATTACCGGGCCATTTTTTTGTGGTCAGTTTATCTAAAAATCTCTAATTCTTTAAAAGAAAATTAGAGATTTTTAGAGATTATCTGATGCATTAGAACTCAAATGCTGCTTTCGCATTGTTCCAGAATTCATCCAGCGCAACGATGCGGGGTTTGAAAAAGGAGATAAGTTTAGGCCAGTCGCCTTGTTGGTAAATGCTTACCGGGCCTGTTTCTTTTACTATTCGGCTGATTGTTTTTCCGTAATTATCGGTGGTATGTAACTGCCAGTCCCAATCTTCGGCCAGGCTGCTGCGCAGCATGGTTTTGTAGGTAGCAAATTGCTCGAAAAATAGCTGCTGTAGCTCTTTGTCAGGGTGGTTCATTTCGATAGCTATGGTAGCTAATTTATTGTCAGCCTGCATTTTAAAGTTAATATGCTTAACGCCGGTTTTATAATTCACCCAGTTGGTCCGCAAGCCATCGGCCGAAAGTACCGGCTGCATATATTGCCCGAACGCCGTCCAAAAAGCTTGTTTAAATTGTGATGCCTGTTCTTTACTGTACATACTTTGTTAAAATGCCTGTTTGAAATTATTAATAGGGTTAAACATAAAGTAATAATTATAAAAGCCCCAATTAATTACCCATTAAAACCCCTGCCGATTATTTACATTAGCAAACCAATTATTGCTATGAAAATCAACATCACAAGCTATATCATCTGTTTATCGCTATTTGTATCAGCAGCGTTCGCCCAGCAGGAAAACCTATATGATACCCTGAGTAAGCCAAAACTGATATCAAGGCAATTCAAATTTACAGAAGGCCCCGCAGTTGATAAAAAAGGGAATATTTTTTTTACCGATCAACCTAATAACAAGATCTGGAAATATAATACCGAAGGAAAGCTGTCCATCTTTTTGGATAGCGCTGGCAGAGCCAATGGAACATACTTTGATAAAAAAGGGAATCTGATTGTTTGTGCCGATGAGCATGATCAGCTATGGTCGGTTAGCCCGGATAAGAAGGTGAAAGTGCTGATTAAAGACTACCAAGGCTTTTTACTGAACGGGCCTAACGATCTTTGGGTGCGCCCCAACGGCGATATATACATAACCGACCCCTATTACCAACGCCCGTGGTGGACACGTACGAAGCCCGACCTGCTCGATCAAAAAGTGTTTTATTTACCCAAAGGTGCAACCCAGCCTGTTCCGTTAGATGATAGTTTAAAACGCCCAAACGGTATTGTGGGGACACCTGATGGAAAAACATTGTATGTGGCAGATATAGGCGATAGTAAGATCTATAAATACAGTATTAAGGCAGACGGTACGTTGGCTAACAAAAAAGTTCACCTCAGGCAGGGGGCTGATGGTATGACACTTGATGCCCTGGGCAATCTATACCTGGCAGGTAATGGCATCGCTATTTTTAACCCGCAAGGTATCCAGATAGGGCATATCGAGATCCCGGAACCCTGGAGCGCAAACGTATGTTTCGGCGGCAAAAACCGCGACCTGCTTTTTATCACAGCATCTACAGCAATCTATACCCTTAAAATGAATGTAAAAGGAGTTGAATAGCTTTAAAACTTACTCGTTATTTTTTGCGCTGCGATTTCTCCCAGGCGGCGTTCTGTGATTTTTTAAAATACCGGATAATGCCCATAAACACCGCATAGTTCATGATGCAAAAATAGTAGGGTATAAATAAAGCTTTAACCCTTAATTGCCTTTTCTCCAATATAAAACCCAAAATTGCCGACAGGTAAAAAATCACCTGCCCTGCAAATAGCACGCTGTAAAACCATCCGTCGCCTGCAAAGGCTAAAGCCAGGTTAGCCAAGAAGGCGATGATCATAAAAAAGGGTGTAACCGTCCACCTTAATACCCGGTGGCTTACATATTGGAAAGACAAAATTGGATATTTGAACGAGAATAACAGGGGTTTTAGTCGCAAAACCGATTGGATGCCGCCCGCAGCTATCCTGATTTTACGTTTTAATTCCTCAACAACATTTTCTGAAGCATTTTCTAAGGCATAGGCATCAGGCTCATATACAATACGATATCCTTGCGCTGCTATCAGCATAGAGATCATAAAATCGTCCAGAATGGTGTCCGGCTCTACGTTTTGATAAAGATTGCGCCTCACGCTGAACAATTCGCCTGCTGCACCCACCACAGAGTATAACTCTGAGTCCCATTTTTTTAAGGTCGATTCATATTTCCAATAAAAACCTTCGCCTGCCGCGCTCGCATCGGCATTTTCATCTATCTGTACACGTTTTTCACCGGCCACCGCACCCACGGTTGCGTCGCTGTAATGCCGGCAAATGCGGGTCATGGCCTCTTTGTTCAAAAAAGTATTGGCGTCGGTAAAAACCACCACTTCGGTAGTTACATACTCCATAGCCCTGTGTATGGCAGCTATTTTGCCGGCACGCTCGGGCCTGTGCAATAATTGTATTTCGGGATACTGGCTAATAATATCTGCAGTCTTATCGTCAGACCCATCGGTCACAAATAAAAACTTCAGTTTGCCTGCAGGGTAGTTAAGCGCGAGGCAATTTGCAATCTTGTCGGCCATGTAATGCTCTTCGTTGTAGGCAGCAACAACCAGGGTACATTCAGGGAGTTCCTCGTCGGCCACAACCAGTAGTACAGGTTTGCCCTTAAAGGCCCGTTTTAGTTTGATGATAAAATACAGCAAAATGCCGTAGCCTACGTAAGTGTAAAAGGCAATAAAAAGGCTAACCCAAAATACTATTTTCATGAAGTTTTATTAAGTGTGTAACCTAAATCGTTACTGTTTTTGCGATGTGTAATGTTCCACCAGATAGCGCGTAGCAGCAGGCCTACAAAGTTGAAACGTTTTTCTTTTATGTAATTAATAATATTACGGGGCGATACCACCAGCAAAAAGTAAACGTAAAATACAAATGCTTTAAATGCCGGTGCATTTTTACGGATAAAAAGTATGCGGTTGCGGTTCATAAAATACTCCTTAACCGGGCTATTTTTGCCAACGCTGATAGATTCTTTATGAAATATAACGGCATCACCACGCACCCAGGCCTGGTAACCAGCCCGGTTAATGCGCTCGCCCCAATCTACTTCTTCAAAATATAGAAAGAAGTTTTCGGCCATTAGTCCGGCTTTTTCTGTAGCAGACCGTTTTATTATCATGGCTGCACCATGGCAATAGCCCGTTTGCCCTTTTAAGTTATCAAACTGGCCGTTGTCTGTTTGCCCTTTACCTATTGCATGATTACGGCCTGTGTAGTAATCAACCAAAGTAAAGCCCGCATATTGTATGGTGTTTTTATTACTGTAATATTTAATGAGCGGGGATATGATGCCAACGTGCGGCTCGCTATCCAGAACATCAACCAGTTTCTGTATAAGGCCCGGCGTAAATTCGGTGTCGTTATTCACCAAAAAAAAGTAGTCGCCCGTAGCATTTTCAATACCTAAATTATTGCCCCCGGCGAAACCCCTGTTAACTTTCGAGCGTATAAAAGTAACGTCGGGGTATTTAAGTTTCCAATGGGGTACCGGGTTTACCGCGCTGGCATTGTCAACAACAATTATTTCGACATTATGGTAGGTATTGGTATCCGTTATCGACGTTAAAAGCTCCTCTGTTACATTGGGGTGATTGAAATTTACAGTAATAACAGAGACTCGGGCCATACTATACGTTGTTATATTTAAACGGTATAATTATAATAAAAGTTAGGCATTTAACCACCATTTAGCGCATTGGATAATAAACAAATTGTTGATGAAGTTGCATTGCTGGAGATGAAGGCCGATGAACTGGTAGCCTTACTCCAAAAAGGTATTGTTGGTAAAGACAAAACCCGCGCCATACAAGAGCGTGTATATCATGCGCTTGACAACGAAACCGTGCCGCAGGCAATAGGTGCGTTCACGGAGTTAGATGCCGTTGACGACCGGTTGGAATTATTGAACGAATTTGAGTTCCTGCTATCGCACCATAAGCTGGATAGTGCCACAACAAGCACCTACCTATCTCAGGAACGTTTAAAAAAAGGTGTCATCGTAGCCATAGGCATCATCATGATCACATTAGGTATGGCCATGATCATCATGCCTGCGCCTCCGTATTTTGAAATGTTCACCATCTTTCATTTTAACCAAAACGATGGTGTAACGTTGATGGACCTGATCGCTTTGCTAATTGTATTTACGGGTGTATATTTGTTTTTGAGTTCTGTGTTGAAAAAACAGTCTGTATAACCTACTTACTCTTATGCCGGTATCAAAAAAGATCTTATTAGTTGATGATAACCGGCTGGTGTTAGAAATGATGGGTAAAGCGCTGGATAAAGAGGGCTTTTACTGTATGAAGGCTATATCGGCAGCTGCTGCTTTGGAAATATTGATTAAGGAGCGACCGGACTTGATCTTGTCCGACTACCATATGCCCGATGTTAACGGGTTTCAGTTCAGGCAGAATCTTATTGATTCTGAGTTTAGGGATATCCCGTTCATGTTTCTTACATCCGAGGTAGATAACAAGCTGATGCTGGAAGGTATTAACCTGGATGCGGTTGATTACATTTTAAAAGATACCCCTATACCCGTTATTGTAACCAAAATAGACAACTTTTTAAGTACCGTTAGGGAGCAGCACGAGCGTACATTACAGGAATTAAGTAAGGCTGCAATTGCATTAAATCTCAATTCCATCCCGAAAAAAATACCGGTGGTTAAAGGATTCGATATCGATTTTTGGCATAAGCCTTATCAAAATTATCCGGGCGGCGATTTTATTGATTTTATCACCATTAATGATCGTTATACTTTTGTAGTACTGGGCGATGTTATGGGCAAAAAATGGGGTGCATGGTATTTCTCGTTCGGTTTTTTAAGTTACATCCGCGCAGCAGTACGCATTTGTGTTGCCGAAGGTAATTACGCGACTAAAAGCATCCTGCAAAAAATAAATTCGGTGGTATACCATGATCCGGTGGTGAGCGATGTGCTGTCGAGCCTTTCCCTGTTGATGATTGATGCCGAATGCGGAGAGATCAAATACTCCGGAGCGGGCGATCTGCCTTTACTTTACTATGATGCCTCCGTAGGCCAGAGCCGGCAAATTACTTCATCGGGCATGTTGTTAGGTTTAATGATCGATGGTGACTTTGATGAGATCGTGATCAAACTGGAAACCGGATACAAATTATATGTCTTAACTGATGGCATAATCGATTTTGAAGGGACAGATGGTAAAAGAACTGATTATAACACTTTTGCCCAGGCTATCCAATCATTTTTTAACCAGCCCTTTACAGCCTTTAAAAACAGCGCCTTCCTGAAAGACAAAACGGCCAATCATATTGATGACTGCAGCTTAATTTATATTGAAAAAAAATCTGATGATAGTAACAACACAAATTAACGGTGCTGCATTAGTGGCTAACGTAACTGCCGCCGAAGCTAACCTTATGGTGGCCGATGCCTTTAAAGCTGATTTAGCATCGCTAATAGACGACGGTAATAAACTCATTGTCGTGAATTTTGCAGCCGTGATTTATGTAGACAGCTCATTTTTAGGTGCTTTGGTATCGGGATTGAAATATGCGATGGCTAACCAGGCCGAAATTGTGGTTGCCGGGTTGAACAAAGATATCTTTGGCCTTTTTCAATTGATAAGGCTTGATAAAGCTTTTAAGATATTCACTACAGTAGATGAAGCAGCAAAAAGCAGGTAATGGGCGAGGCGAATGTTAGAAAGCAGTTTTTATTTACCAACCGGGCAGATGACCTGTATCCGCTATTAACAACTATCATTAGTTTTATTGTGGGCGAGATTGAGGTTACAGATGACATCGAGTTCAAATTAAAAGTAATTTTAATGGAGTTGCTAACCAACTCTTTAAAGCACTCGGGAACTGAAGAGGCCGCAATAGAAGTAGCACTGAATGCTAACGGATTTGTGATCACAAAATGTGACAGTGGCAAACCCCTGCAGTTTAACTCTGATGCTGGTGAGCTTGCACTATCTGTAAATCAATCCTACCTGGAAAATAATGTTTTCGATATTTATGGCGACACCACCTGTAGTTTAAAGGGTAGGGTTAACAGTGCACATGGTATCAGTTTTTTTGTGGTTGATAATGATGAGCCGGCGGGCGGTGAAGAATTTAAAAAACAGCTTGTAGAGCACTATGGTTTGATAATTATAGCCAAAGCTGCTGATAAATTTGAGTATAGGTTTGACAGAAACAAAAACGTCAATAAATTTATAATCACTATCTTTACCCCATACAGGTGAATGCCTTTGAAAAATTTAATTTTATTGCACGGTACTTTGAATTATCCCTACAGGTATCAAACAAAATATAACGCAAATGACTGTATCGGGGATAAAGAATAGGGTAGATTCTTTAGATTATTTGCGCGGACTTGCCGCAGTGGGTATAATGGTGTACCATATGAATTTGTACACCAGCGGTGAGCCAGATTCTGCTACACTTATAGCCAAAGTCAAAATTTACGGGGTAATCATCTTTTTTATTTTAAGTGGCTTAACGCTTTATAAAGTAAATGTAAACCATTTTGTGTTAAGCAAATCTTCGCTCACACAGTTTTACATCAAACGCTTTTTTAGGATAGTACCACTTTTGTACCTCGCTACTATTTTAACAGCTATTTTTTACTTCCAACCCGAGTATTTATCGGTTAAAAAAATTATAGCCAACGTTACCGTTTTGCCCGGGGCATTTAAACCCGAAACCTTTATAGCAAGAGGGGCCTGGTCAATAGGCGATGAATTGTTTTTTTATATGCTCTTCCCTTTTTTATTATGGATGGCCAGGAAACATAAAGCCTTGTTTTTAGGCTTAACGGCATTAAGCTTTATCATAGTAATTTATTTCAGTTTTTTTAAACTAAGCCCCCAATTAACGTCAGGTTATCAATGGGCGATATATGTTAGCCCCTTAAACCATGCTTTTTATTTTATTACAGGTATCGCATTAGGGTTGATCGAGGATAGAGGTAAATTTAGGATATGGAGTGTATTTGCAATTATCGCAGTATTTATGCTGGTTGTTTTTTACCCGGTATCTGGTGAACCAGCTGTGTTAATCACAGGGTGGATCAGGTTGATAATAAGCGCACTGGTGATATTGTTATGCTATCTTTTTTATAAAACAGATTTTGATTTTCTGCCCGGTTTTATAAAAAAAGCATTACACACCCTGGGTATGATCAGCTACTCGCTTTATCTCCTTCATCCGGTGATCTATTCTATGCTCCTGTTTTTTGCAGGATCATTGTTTGGAACTAACCCCCTGTTATTGATCATGTCAACTATCGTAATTACCCTGGTTGTAAGTTATTTTACCTATCATTATTTTGAACTGTATTTTATTGGTACAGGTAAAAAATTCTCATCAAAATACAGCAATGCAAAGCAATCCAAATTAAAAAATGAGGCCTGGTAAAGCAATTGTATTCTCATTATTCAGTTTGAAAAAAACTAACCGCATTAGCCATAAGGAATAGCAGCTAACATTTTAAAACTATCCGGGATGCTCAAATAATTTTGTAAATTCAATTTTAATAGTTTGAGATGCCGGTTATCAATTGGTTAAAATACAGATCTGTAATTGGGTATGGCCTATTATTGGCCGCATTGCTGTTTTTTTTAAAGTGGTTAGAGTGGCGGTTTGTAATTGTAAATTACTCTTTGGAAATATATGTTGGGTTAACGGCCATTCTTTATACAGCGCTTGGTATTTGGCTTGCGCTTAAGCTAATCACCCCCAAAACTAATACGGTATATGTTGAAGCGGAAAGCTACCCGATAGAAGCTTTTGTGCAATATGAATTTGAGTTGCAAAAGAGCGGAATAAGTAACCGCGAGTTAGATGTGCTCCAGTTAATGGCACAGGGCTTAAGTAACCAACAGATCGCCGAACGCTTATTTGTATCTTTAAATACCGTTAAAACCCATTCATCAAAACTTTTTGAAAAGCTGCAGGTTCAAAGGCGCACTCAGGCAATAGAAAAGGCCAAGCGGCTAAATCTGATACCATAGCCTCTGCAAATGGTATTTATTTATCGAATATTTACAAAATCATCCTAAAGTATGAGTGATAAAAATTTGCTGATGCGCACTTTTGAGCCATAAACTTTAAAACATAAAAGATGAAAAGAAATGTAATAGTGTTCGGGCTGCTTTCGGGAGCCTTGATCTCCACGTTTACGGTGATTACAATGGCTGTTTGTTACCGATCGCCCCAATTTGAAGGAAGCATGGTAATGGGCTTTTCGGCAATGCTTATAGCCTTTTCATTTATATTTGTCGCAGTAAAAAACTACCGCGATAAATATAATGATGGCTTTGTAAGTTTTGGAAAGGCGTTTCAAATCGGTTTGCTGATCTCTCTTATCGGGTCCACTATGTATGTGCTGGCCTGGGCGACAGAGTATCATTTTTTTATGCCCGATTGGATGGAAAGGTATACTGCCCATTCCTTGCAAACCCTGCACGCAAGTGGTAAAAGCGCCAATGTAATTGCCGAAAAAACCAAAGAAATTAAAGCGATGAATGAATCCTATAAAAGCCCGGTAATTTTTACGCTGTATACTTATGCCGAAATTTTACCCATGGGTATACTCGTTTCACTAATAGCTGCTTTGATCCTAAAACGGAAGTCAAATACCGATAAAATAAAACACGCATAATTAATATTTATGAAAATTACCGTAACCAGCATTTTTGTAGATAACCAGGAAAAGGCACTACAATTTTACACGGAGATTTTGGGGTTTGTTATAAAGAACAACATCCCGATGGGGGAGTTTAAGTGGCTCACCGTGGTATCATCTGAGGTACAGGATGGTGTTGAATTGTTGCTGGAACCTAATAATAACCCGGCAGCTTTAGCTTTCCAAACGGCTATCCGTGAGCAGGGCATCCCGGTAACCATGTTTTATGTTACAGATATCGATACAGAGTATGCCCGATTAATATCCGCAGGAGTAACCTTTAAAATGCCACCAACCCTGGCAGGGCCTGTCAAAATAGCCGTGTTTGATGATACCTGCGGCAACTGGATCCAGATATACCAAATGGTGTAAAACAACAAAAGGGCGTTCTTGAAAGCCCTTTTGTTGTTTTATGAGAAAACTAATAGCTTAGTGTTTAGCTATTTGCTTTAATATGTCGTTCCCAAAAGCAAATACCATCAGGGAGATAAGCAAAACGAAGCCTACTATCTGAGCGCGTTCTAAAAACTTATCGCTTAAAGGTTTGCCTTTTATCATTTCCACGATCAGGAATACCGTGTGCCCGCCATCTAATCCTGGAATAGGTAGTAAATTGGTTAGCGCTAAAACCATCGAAAGGAAGCCTACAAGGCTCCAAAATCTTATCCAGTCTACATGGCTGCCAAACATTACCGCGATGCCTATAGGGCTTGATATGGCCTTGCGCGCCTTAACCTGCCCGGTGAATATCTTACTGATCCCTTTAGCATTATCCGTAAACATACCCCATGCTTTGGTCGCACCAACAGGCAGCGACCCAAAGAAACCATATTTAATAGTAGTGTCTTTCGGCAGATCTGTTTTTACAGATATTCCGTATAAACCTTGTGTTGGGTCTTTAAAGCCCAGCATACCATCTTTATTAACCTCGGCAGTTAATGGTACTTCTGCGCCGTTGCGTTTAATCGCTAAACCGACCGGTTTATTTTTAAATTTCTTTAATTCTGTTTGGAACTCGTCATAGAATTTTACGGGTACACCATTTACCGCTACCACGCTATCGCCTTTTTGTAAACCTGCTTTCGCGGCGTTACTTTTAGGGATTACAGTTGCCACTACAAATGTGGTACGCGGTAATCGGCCGATGAATTCTTCGATACCATAGTCAGACAAATCATTCAAAATGGTAGGAGGAACTTTAACGTCAAGCTTTTGATCGCCGCGTTGTACGTTCAAAACTGTTTTATCTAAAAGGACCTTTGAACTGATCAGATCTTCGAACCTTACGATTGGCTTATCATTCACCCCAATGATCTTATCACCGGCGCGCAAGCCCATTTTTTGGCCGATAGTACCCGGTACAATACCGTTTTTGATATTGGCATTTGGGATGTACGTTTCGCCGTAGCGGATGGTCATCACCCAAAAGATGAAGATACCCACAATGATGTTTACGATAATACCACCCAGCATCACAATTAAACGCTGCCAGGCCGGTTTCGAACGGAACTCCCATGGCTGCGGCGGGCCGGCCAGTTGGTCGGTATCCATAGATTCGTCTATCATCCCGGCAATTTTTACGTAACCACCTAAGGGTAACCAGCCTATACCATACTCAACACCTTTATAGTTAAATTTAAAAAGGCTAAAATTCCATGCATCAAAGAACAGGTAAAACTTCTCTACTTTTATTCCGAAAGCGCGGGCTGCTATAAAATGCCCAAACTCGTGTAGTATCACTAAAATTGAAAGACCAAGTATTAATTGGCCGGCCATGATCAAAACGCTCATTCCGTATTATTATATATTAAGATTGTAATGCCTTTAACGGCGTTTTATGTATTAAATTTTGCGCAAATATGCGTGTTTCTTTATCAGTATTCAAATAGTCGGTAAGGGAGGGCTTTTCTATATAAACTATTTGCTGCATGCAGGTTTCAATTATATCGCTCATGGCCAAAAAGCCGGTGGTGTTATTTAAAAATGCCGCTACCGCTATCTCATTTGCGGCGTTAATGATGCAGGGCATATTACCGCCACGGTTTAAAGCTTCATAGGCTAATTGCAGGTTACGAAATGTATCCGTATCCGGCTGTTCAAAACTCAGGTTAGGGTAATCAACAAAGCTAAAACGTTTAAAGTTGTTTTGCACCCTGCCCGGATAGGTAAGGGCATATTGGATAGGCAGCTTCATATCCGGCAAACCCATTTGGGCCTTAATGGAACCATCTGCAAACTGCACCATAGAATGGATGATTGATTGCGGGTGCACGATCACGTCGATCTGATCTGCCTCCAGGTCAAACAGCCATTTCGCTTCTATCACCTCCAGGCCTTTGTTCATTAACGAGGCCGAGTCGATAGTGATCTTGGCACCCATTACCCAGTTAGGGTGTTTCAGTGCCTGCTCGCGGGTGACGGACGATAAAAAGTCGGTGGATTTGCCCCTGAAAGGGCCGCCTGATGCCGTAATGATGATCTTCTCGATCTGGTTATCTTCTTCACCTGCAAGGCATTGGAAAATGGCCGAGTGTTCGCTGTCTACCGGTAATATTTTTACGTTGTGCTTTTTGGCAAGGCTGGTAATCATCTCACCCGCAACTACTAAAGTTTCCTTGTTGGCTAACGCGATATCCTTCCCGGCTTTTATAGCATTGATAGTAGGCTCCAAACCTGCAAAGCCAACCATTGCGGTTAACACGATGTCGATATCGGCATGGGTAACCATCTCTTTAATGGCGTTGTAACCGGCTAATACTTTGATGGGTAAATGCGCCAGGGCGTCTTTTACCTGCGCGTATTTACTTTCATCGCAAATGATGGCATATTCGGGCACAAATTCAATAGCTTGCTGAATAAGCAGGTATGCGTTAGCATTTGCGGTAAGCATAAACGCCCTCAACAAACCGGGGTTATCTTTAATCACCTCCAGCGTTTGTGTGCCTATGCTACCTGTAGAGCCAAGAATGGCTATATTTTTTATAAGATTATTGTTCAATTTACTGGTTTACTATTTGGCTTGCCTTAAAAACGTTCGTCCATTTAAATACGTAAACGGTTGGGAAGGTGGCGCTTTTTAAAGCAACAAAATTAACATATAAAGTTTTATCCCCCTGTATAACGTAATAAAGCTGCGATTCGGGTTTTGGGCTGTTTTTAAACGAGGGCGATTCAATTTTGTATAAGATCCACTGGCGGCCTGATTTAACGCCCTGCTCAATCACTGTTAATTTGGCTAAGGGCGCATTCTTTTTGGTTTGGGCGAATAACATAGGAGGCACTTTACTTATAACGGGTACCTTCATGTTTTTGTATGACATCATGGTAGCCATTATCGTCCAGTTGGTCAATGTCTCCTTGCCGGGGATCAGTTCGATCATATTAGCAGCGGACGTTTTCTGATTCGACCCAACCTTCCAATTATATTCTCCCGGCCAGGCAATTTTAAGGGTTTCTGTTGTTTGAGCCAATACCGATACAATTGTAAAGCCTGTTAACAAAAAGGTCAGGAATGATTTTTTCATATCAGTTTGCTTTATATTATATAAATCGTCAACTCGTCGGCAATTTTCCGGTCATTCGCCAGCCTGGGCACTTTATTCTGTCCGCCGAGCTTACCCTGGCTGCGCATATAATTAATAAAGGTATCCTTTTTTAAACTTCTGACTATTAAAGGTTGCAATATGTTACCGGCTATAAGGTCAAAATAGTAAATATTTTTTTGCTGCAGTGCCCGGTCAACCTTCATTGCAAAAGTGGTCAGATCTGCAGGCTCTTTGCCAAATTCTACAAACCATTCGTGGTAAGGCAGTTGGCTTTCTGCTGGCGCAACCTGTGGTGCCACCGTAAACTCAACCACTTCAACGCCTTCTTGTTTGGCAACGGTCATTAAAGCGTGTTCTACCTCTTCGCCAATCACGTGCTCGCCAAAGGCAGAAATGTAATGCTTAATACGCCCGCTTACTACAATGCGGTAAGGGTTTTTGGAAACAAATTTAACCGTATCGCCCAGGCTGTAGCCCCATAAACCCGCGCTGGTGTTCAATATCAGGGCATAGTTTTTTTCCAGTTCCACATCTTTAATGTTGATTCGGGTAGGGTTATCATTAAAATATTCTTCTGAGGGGATAAACTCGTAAAAGATGCCGGCATCAACCATCAGTAAAAGCCCTTTTTCTTTTTGCGAGTCCTGGAAAGCGATAAAACCCTCAGAAGCCGGATAGGTTTCTATCGAATCTATCTGCGTGCCAATCACTTCTTCCATCCGGGCGCGGTAAGGCTCGTAATTTACGCCGCCATGCACAAACAGCTTAAAGTTAGGGAAGATATCCTTGATCTTTTTATCGCCCGAAACCGCCGATAACCGGTCGAAATACATCTGGCACCAGGGTGGGATGCCCGATATCAGGCGCAGATCTTCTTTTGCAGTTTCTTGCACAATGGCATCCACTTTCTCCTCCCAATCTTCAATGCAATTGGTCGGATAGGATGGAAGTCGGTTTTTTTGTAAATAGCCTGGCACATGATGAGCGACAATGCCTGACAAGCGCCCTGTTGATATACCATTCTTTTCATTAAGAACCGGGCTGCCTTGCAGGAAGATCATCTTCCCGTCTACAAAATCGGCTTTGCCGGTTTCATAAATATAGCTTAATAAAGCATTACGTGCGGCTTTAATATGTTCCGGCAAGCTCTCTTTAGAGATAGGAATATACTTTACCCCCGATGTTGTACCCGATGTTTTGGCCAGATAGGAGGGTTTGCCCGGCCACATCACATTAGCTTCGCCTTTAATTACCCGGTCAATGTAAGGGCGCAATTCCTCATAATCGCGGATAGGTACGTTCTTTTTAAAATCTTCGTAACTGTTTATTAAAGCGAATTGATGATCGGTACCAAATGCGGTGTTTTTAGCAGTATACACCAGATCACTAAAGGTTTTCTGCTGCAAAGTAACCGCGTTTTGCCGGATATGGTTGAGTTGCCTGTTTACTAACGAGGCAAATACTTTGCTGAGTACCGCTTTTAAACCCATAGTTAGTTGGTTTCGGCAATGTCGTCATCTACATCCTGGTGGCTGTAAATAAGCTTGCGATAGGTTACCGCAAGGATGATGTTTACAAAAGGATAAGTGAACAATATAGCTATAGATATAAGCGGATTGATCTGCGAAAGTTTTGCCGGCAAGGCGATCAATAAAATAATGATGCCTAAAATTAAAACCACCTTTAACAAATAACCCTTGGTGAGCTGGAAGCTTTGTCTTAAAGATTCTATCGGGCCCGATGCATCATCCACAACAAAATTATTGAAGAACATGATGCGTAAGGCCAGGTACAAACCAATAAGGCCTGATATAACCTGGACGGCAAACTGCAGGTCTTCGTACCCCGCATTTTCCAGATAATCTATAACTATGGTTAAATTAGTTATTACGAAGGCAAAAATGAATACAACCGCCAAGTAGCTCCATACCATTTTAGCCTTAGGGATCACCTGGATAAATTCGAATTCGTAATATTCGCTATCTATTAAAGTAAATATTAATTTATATAAACCGAGGGTAGTGTATGCCTGCAGCCAGATGAGTACAAAGGTTACCAGCATTGACCACCAAAAATCTGTAGGCGAATACATAAAACCAACAATAAGCCCCAATATACCCAGTAGCAAAAAAGCAATAACCGAATAAACAATGATCGTTACAAAGTTCTTTTTGAAGATGTCCCAGGATGTTTTTATGGTCTCTGCAACTGAAAAAGGGTGGTACATGCTACGTTTTTATGATCTTTTTAAAATAACCCGCTTCCAGTAATCCTGCATAAATCCTAAGCCGTAGGCAGTGAGTTGTGTGAAGGCCGCTATTATGCTCAAAAATGCGATTTTTGCTGATTTGTTTTTCCACCAAGCGTGAAAAAATATCAACATAATGTAAACAGCTAACAATACATTACACAATACAGCAACGGGCCATTGTAATACATTAGCTATTAACGTAAACAACAGGCCGAGTGTAACAAATGCCGGGAAAAAGTGCACCAGCTTTAACTGCGAAGGGAAGAATTTGTAAATGTTGATGCGCGCGCGACCAAAAAAATGGATCTGTTTATAAAACTTCAAAAAATCGGTGCGGCGCTTGTGATAAACAATAGCATTAGGTATCAGCCCTATCTTGTAGCCAAGTGAATGAATACGGATGCTGTACTCGATATCTTCGCCCAGGCGGGTAATGATAAAGCCGCCTGCCTTTTCCCAAACCCGGCGCGAGATCCCCATATTAAAACTCCGTGGATGAAACTGGCCGATCCCTTTTTTGCCACCGCGGATGCCACCCGTAGTAAAAGGTGAGGTCATGGAGTAACTAATAGCCTTTTGTAACGGCGTAAAAGAAGGGTGCGCACCATCGGGGCCGCCATAAGCATCCAGCCAGTTCGTGTTTAAGGAGTCGTTTACCATTTGAAGGTAATCTGCAGGGATCAGGCAGTCAGAGTCGAAGATGATAAAGTAATCCCCCTTTGCACGCTCAAACCCAAAGTTGCGGGTAAAGCCTTGGCCTTCATTAGCTTTCTCAAAGTATCTGATATCCAATCGATCTGCAAAACCTTTTACAATTTCATCAGCCTTGTTTACAGATCCATCCTCGATAACCAAAACCTCAAACTCTTTATAGGTTTGCAATGTAAGCGTTTGCAGTAACTCACTGATCTCTTGCGGGCGGTTGTATAAAGGGATGATGATAGATAAAAACATTCAAATTAAATGTGCAGATATGCTGATGTGCAAATATGCAGATGAAAAATCTTTAATAAATTATAGAACAAACAGGTATCTGCACATCAGAAATTTGCAAATCCGTAAATACTTAAATCGTGTCTTCTATTTGGTATTTATTACGTTCTGATGCGCTGCGCGATACCAATTCCGCAACAAAGCCGGTTAAAAATAATTGCGATCCCAGCAATATGGCCACTAAGGCAAAGTAAAAAAGCGGGTTGTCGGTCGGTTGCCTCGGCACTACGTGGTGCGACAGGTCTATCAGTTTATCGGCTATCAGCCATATAGCTAACCCAATGCCTGTAAAAAAGCTTAAGGTACCCATCATACCAAAAAAGTGCATAGGGCGTTTACCAAACTTGCCTACAAAAAATATCGAAAGCAGATCAAGAAAACCATTGATAAACCTGCTCCACCCGAATTTGGTTTTACCATACTTGCGGGGGCGGTGCTCCACAATCTGCTCACCAATTTTAGTAAAACCTGCCCATTTGGCCAGCACCGGGATATAACGATGCATTTCGCCATAAACTTCGATGTTTTTAACTACCGCTTTGCGATACGACTTCAAGCCGCAATTAAAATCATGCAGGTTAGGTATACCGCTCATTTTACGCGTTGCGGAATTAAAAAGCTTGGTAGGTATAGTTTTAGTTAAAGGGTCATAACGTTTTGCTTTCCAGCCGGATATGAGGTCGTAGCCGTCATCCGCAATGCGGCGGTAAAGGGCAGGGATCTCATCGGGGCTATCCTGCAAATCGGCATCCATCGTAATGATCACATTACCGCGGGCCGCCTCAAAACCAGTGTTTAAAGCGGCAGATTTGCCATAGTTTCGGCGGAACCTGATACCTTGTATAAAAGGGTTGTTTTCCTTTAATTTAACGATCATATCCCAAGACCCATCTTTGCTGCCATCATCGATCAGGATGATCTCGTAGGTGTAATTATTGTCGGCCATTACGCGGCTTATCCATGTGGTAAGTTCGGGTAACGATTCTACTTCATCATAAAGTGGTACTACAACTGATATATCCATCTATCGGAGAAAAATGCCGGGCTTTTATAATTAACCAATAGCATTACCTGCAAAAATATAAAAAATAGGCAACCGATTTAAGTTAGTTTTTTTAATCAATAGTTAGGTTTCATAAATTTAATATATTGGCCTCGTAATCAATCAACCCCCAAATGAAATTTTATAAAGCCCTCTTATTATTGTTAACAGCCGGTAATTGTGCCGCGGTAGCGCAAACTACTGAACCGGTAGCACCCAAATACGATCAGCATAAGGTGTTTAACCCTTTGTTTTACTTTGGCAAAGGGAATGAATTCCGTTCGGCTTCCGGTGCACCGGGTGCCAAATACTGGCAAAATCACGCCGACTACAAAATTAATGTGGCATTAGATACCGCCAAGCACAGCATTACCGGCAGCGTAGTGATCAGCTACACCAATAACAGCCCCGACAAGTTGGATTTTTTATGGCTGCAGTTAGATCAAAACATTTATAAAGAAAACTCCCGGGGGCAGGCTACCAGTATTCTTGAAGGCGGCCGTTTCGCAACCAAGCTTTTCACTAACGGATACGAGATAAAAGGCGTTACACTAATCAAAAACGGCAAAACCGAACAGGCCGTTTACCTGGTAAATGATACCCGCATGCAGCTAAAATTGAAAGATGCATTGGCTGCGGCAGGCGGTAAGCTTCAAATCAAAATAGATTATACTTACACCGTGCCTGAGTACGGTACCGACCGCACAGGCCGCATCAAGGATAAATACGGCTGGATCTATGATATTGCCCAGTGGTACCCACGCATGGAAGTTTATGACGATGTAAGCGGCTGGAACACCATTCCGTACATGGGCTCATCTGAGTTTTACCTCGAGTATGGCAACTTCGACTACACCATTACCGCGCCGGCGAGTTTAATCATAGCAGGATCAGGCGAATTGCTTAACCCTGCCGAAGTATTGACTGCGACTGAATTAAAGCGTTTGGCGTTAGCCAAAACCAGCGACAAAACGGTAATGGTGAAAGATTCTAACGAAGTAAAGAACGGCAACGCCTACCTGAAAAAGCCAAACCTTACCTGGCACTTTTACTGCAACAACGCTCGCGATGTAGCCTGGGCAGCATCAAAGGCATTTGTTTGGGATGCGGCACGCATCAATTTAGCAAACGGTAAAAAAGCGCTGGCACAATCCATGTACCCGATACAAGCCAGCGGCGTAAAGGCTTACAGCCGCTCTACGGAATATGTAAAAGCAAGCATCG
This sequence comes from Mucilaginibacter glaciei, assembly GCF_014773245.1. Lineage (GTDB taxonomy): Bacteria > Bacteroidota > Bacteroidia > Sphingobacteriales > Sphingobacteriaceae > Mucilaginibacter > Mucilaginibacter glaciei. Next base: position 561,132 of record NZ_JACWMX010000001.1, read on the forward strand.
AATTATACTCTGCTAAATGGTTTGAATATACTTACCCGGTAGCAACCAATATTGGTGGCCCTGTGAGTGGTATGGAGTACCCCGGCATCGTTTTTTGCGACTACAAAAGCCAGGCCGGCGAATTATGGGATGTAACCAATCATGAGTTTGGCCACAACTGGTTCCCGATGATCGTAGGCTCTAACGAACGTAAATACGCCTGGATGGACGAAGGCTTTAACACCTTTATCAATAAGGTGGATACCAAAGTATTCAACAAAGGCGAGTACTACGAAAAAACTGACGAGCAGCAGGCGGCGGCAAGTAACTTTAATGATAACTCCGACGCCATAATGAACACGCCCGATGTGATCCAGAGCGATAATCTGGGTGCATCTGCGTACGTGAAACCAGCGTTGGGTTTAACTATTTTGCGGGAACAGATCCTGGGCGAGGAGCGCTTTGACTACGCTTTCCGTACTTATATTAAACGCTGGGCATTTAAGCACCCTACACCGTTCGATTTTTTCCACACTATGGATAACGCGGCAGGCGAGGACCTAAGCTGGTTTTGGAACGAATGGTTCATGACCACCTGGAAACTCGACCAGGCTGTGAAGTCGATTGATTATAAAGACTTCGACCCGGCCAAAGGCGCATTGATCACAATTGAAAACCTGGAAGAGATGGCTTTGCCGGTAACTATTTTAGTGAAGGAAGAAAATGGCAAAAGCAGCACTATTAAACTCCCTGCAGAAATTTGGCAGCGCGGCAATACCTGGACATTTGCCTATAACTCAACCTCTAAATTAATATCGGTAACCATAGATCCTGACCATATTTTACCGGACGTTAATCCTGCTAATAATTCCCTGAGCGGGATAGCAGTACCTGCCGGTGTTACCGCAGCAACGGTGATCAATAATTATATAGATGCGATTGGCGGCGCTGCAAAACTAAGGGAGGTAAAAGACCTGACTGTAAAGGCTACCAGCAAATTACAGGGTGCCGAATTGGTAAGTTTAACCAGATATAAGTCGGCTGATAAAGTTTATCAAAGTATTACCGCACCTGCTTATCATGATTTTGCAGTACTAAAAGTAAACCTTAACGGAGATAGCATCAGGGTGGTGCAATTTGATAAAGTAGCGCAATTGCAAAATGAGGATAAAGCTTTAATTAAATTGAAGTATAAACTATTCCCCGAACTGGAATACAGCAAAACCGGTTACTTGTTAAACTTAGCCCCGGCAATGCAGGTTATCAACGACGAATTGGTTTACCTGGTTACGGTGACTACTCCCGAAGGGATTAAAGTTAAAAATTACTATAGTCAGAAAACAGGGTTTAAAGTTCGAAAATTAACCGACGCGCCCCGTGCCACCCCTGTAGACTATAGTAATTATCAGGGTATTAATACAGGCATCAGGATTCCGTTCGCGGAGAAAACGAATGTTGGCGGTTTACCTCTCGATCTGATGGTTACCGAAGCGACGGTAAATACCAATATCAGCAACGATGATTTTAAATAGAACGTCATAAGTTGTTTTCAAAATAAGCTCCGCCATTAGCGGGGCTTATTTTTTGTTGTATAAATTTTCTACCTTTAACTATGCCACAAACTTTAGCCGTAAATACATCGCTACGCAAACAGGAAATCACCAGCGGCTTCATCCGCGAGTTGGATAAGCACCTGGCCGATTTGAAAGCGGGGCTGCTGGAAAAGTCGTTAGAGATCAACGATTTTGCCGACCTGCTGTTCATAACCCCGGCACATTTAAGCGATACGATAAAAGAAGTATTAGGAAAATCGCCATGCGATGTTTATGAGGAAGGAATGGTAAGGATTTCTAAAGATTTATTGTTAAATACAAAGAAATCGATAGGGGAGATCGCGCTAACACTAACCTACGATCCGTCAAACTTTACCAAGTTTTTTAAGCGTTACGCAGGGATGAAACCGAAAGAGTTTAGAGCGATGAATTTCAGTAAGCTAACTATAAATACCTGATCTATAGTTTATTAAGCTGTAAATCGTAGTGCTGTTTCGCTTGCCGTTCCGCACTGTTCCGTTTCAAGCGGAACACCATGCGGAACGCAAATAATCGCTTATTTAAACTAAGCCCAATACCTTGCTTGTCCGCGCCCTTGTCGCATCAGCCAAAGCTTCATCGTTAACAAGTGATTGCCCGAAAGATGGGATCATTTGTTTGAGTTTCTCCTGCCAATCTTTCGAGCTCGCTTGCGCTCTAAAGCAACGACTGATCAGTTCCACCATAATAGGTACGGATGTTGATGCACCCGGAGAGGCTCCTAACAGGGCTGATATCGAACCATCGGCAGATGTAACTACTTCGGTTCCGAATTCTAATACACCTGTGCGTTTATCGTCTTTTTTGATCACTTGCACACGCTGACCTGCAATATCCAAATGCCAGTCCTCATCTTTGGCGTCCGGAAAGTATTCCTGCAGTGCCTTTAACCTATCGGCAGGCGATTGCATTACCTGGCTAATGAGATATTTGGTCAGGGCCATATTATCGCGGCCAACGGCCAGCAACGGTAAGATGTTATTCAGTTTTATAGAAGTAAACAGGTCAAGCAACGACCCCTTTTTAAGGAAACGGGTACTGAAACCAGCGTAGGGGCCAAACAGTAAGGAACGTTTGCCATCAATCATCCGGGTATCTAAATGCGGTACCGACATGGGTGGCGAACCAACAGATGCCTTGCCATATACCTTTGCTTCGTGTTTTTTTATGATCTCGGGGTTGTTGCAAACCAACCACTGCCCGCTAACCGGGAAACCACCAAAGCCCTTGCTTTCAGGAATGCCCGATTTTTGCAGCAGGGGTAATGCGCCACCTCCCGCGCCAACAAATATAAATTTAGCGTTCAGTTTACGGCTCGTGCCGGATACGCGGTCGTTTACCTTAACATTCCAGGATTTATCCTTATTGCGCTTAATATCGCGCACATCGTGATTAAGGTTTAAACTAACACCGGGCTTCTGTTCCAATTTATCAAACAGGCTGCGGGTTAGCGAGCCAAAGTTTACATCGGTGCCGATATCCATGAAGGTTGCAGAAACGTCATGGCCCGGATCGCGGCCTTCCATTACCAGCGGGATCCATTTTTTAAGCTGCGCGTGATCTTCAGAATACTGCATCCCTTTAAAGAAGTGGTGCTGTACCAGTGCGTCGCGGCGCTTTTTGAGATACTCCACATTATCGGCGCCCCAAACAAAACTCATATGCGGGATCTTGCTGATGAAGTTTTGCGGTTCACCTACATATTTTTGCTCAACCAGGTAAGCCCAGAATTCTTTGCTGATCTCAAACTGCTCGGCAATTTTGATAGCCTTTACAATTTCAATGCTACCGTCTTTACGCTGCGGGGTGTAGTTCAATTCACAAAACGCAGAGTGACCGGTACCTGCGTTATTCATGGCATCACTGCTTTCGGCAGCAACGGTATCCAATCGTTCAAATATTTCAATGGTCAAATCGGGCTGCAACTCTTTAAGCATCACCCCAAGTGTTGCGCTCATAATGCCAGCGCCTACCAAAACCACATCCACCGTTTTATTCGAAACTTTGTTACCGTTATTCATGATCTAATTGAATGCTAAAGATACATTCAAATAATTATTTGAGGGATTAAACCTTGTTTTAAACCGTTTAAATGATAAAAATTTTACATTTAGCAGGCTGGAGCGGCCGGTGCGTTTGTAAAACCTTTACCGGATAAACCGGGCAATTTTAATAATTTTTACTGTAAGAATCGTTATCCAAGTGTTGTTTGTACATAATCAATCCTCAGTTTAATATCCCAATAATAAATAATCAGGGCAATTGTTTAAATCGACACAAAATAAATGGCTAACTGTATATATAATAACCAATTAAAACCCGATGATAAGATCCGTTCCTACAATCGCCGCAATATACATGCTATTCGTTTTGTTCGCTTGTAATAATAGCAAGCCTAAACCAACGTCTGCAGATGTTACCAAACAAACGATACGAGTAAACGGCAAAAAAGATAGCGTGATCAATAACGCCAAAAAAAATTATGGTAACGCTACCATAGCCGACCCATGCATTAGGTGTTTGGTACGAGCTGTGCAATTAACGGCTGAGTATAAACAAAACATCGCCGGTGTTGAAGCTAAACGAGTTATCTATAAAATTAACTGGGTTATCGCCGACGGTACCGTTGATACCCTTAACACAAAAGGAGCCACCAATGCTTTAAGGGTAGATGTTGTAGATAAAGGGCAAAAAGGCAAAAATTTGTCGGCCTTTATTTATGATAATAGTATTGCCAAGCTATATTTTCTAAAAAACAACCTCCGGTCCGGGCAGATGGAAGTAAAAATAGACAGCGTTCAACTCAAAAAGATTCGAAACGCTTGTTATTGGGGTGTGGCTTCCGGTAAGTAGTATAATATGGTGTGTAAAGCCGGATGTTTTCAATAAAAATATCCGGCTTTTTACTTTTAAGGGGATTGCTGCTCCAAATATTCTGCATGCATAGTAATTTGGTGGTTTTTTGATTGATTTTAGAATTTTTAATTGTATTTGTTATTGATTTTTATATTTTTTATGAACATTACTATGAAATTTATAAAAATAATTTAAATTCGCATTCATAATATCAAAAGAAACAACTTCTTAAACAACTATAGTTTAATCTAAATTACAAATCATTAGAAAAAATGGCAACTAAACTCGAGTACATCTGGCTTGATGGCTACAAACCAACTCAAAGCTTGCGTAGCAAAACAAAAATTGTAAAATCTTTTAGCGGTAAAGTTGAAGATTTAGATAACTGGAGCTTCGATGGTTCATCAACTGAGCAGGCACCGGGTGGGTCGTCAGATTGCGTTTTAAAACCCGTATTTGCTTGCCCGGATCCACAACGCAGAGATGCTTACTTAGTAATGTGCGAAGTTTTAGATTCAAAAGGCGAAGCACACGAGTCTAATGGCCGCGCGTTGATCCAGGATGACGATAACGATTTTTGGTTTGGTTTTGAGCAGGAGTACTTTTTATGGGATCCTGAAACCAACAAACCGCTTGGTTTCCCGGCAGGTGGTTACCCTGGCCCACAAGGCCCTTACTACTGTTCGGTAGGTGCAAACAACGCTTACGGCCGCGATATTGTTGAAGAGCACTTGGATGCTTGTTTAGATGCAGGCTTAAATGTTGAAGGTATCAACGCCGAAGTTGCTGCAGGCCAGTGGGAATTCCAAATCTTCGCTAAAGGCGCGAAAGAGGCTGGTGATCAAATTTGGGTTGCCCGTTACTTATTAGAAAGAATTGGTGAAGCACATGGTGTATCTATAAACTGGCATTGCAAACCGTTGGGCACTTTAGACTGGAACGGTTCTGGTATGCACGCTAACTTCTCAAACTCAACTTTACGTACTGCAAACAGCAAAGAAACCTTCACCGCTATTTGCGAGGCTTTCCGCCCGGCAGTTGCCGAGTGTGTTGCCGTATACGGTGCACACAACGAATTACGTTTAACCGGTAAACACGAAACAGCTTCAATTACTGATTTTAGCTACGGCGTTTCTGACCGTGGTGCTTCTATCCGCATCCCACTTTACACGGTAGACCATGACTGGAGTGGTTACCTGGAAGATCGTCGCCCTAACTCGGCTGCAGATCCATACAAAGTCGCTGCTGTTATCATTAAAACTGTAAAATCAGCTAAACTTTAATAACCTACACCTTTTTATATATCCCCCGGGTTTTAAACTTAGGGGGATTTTTTTTGCTGTAAATATTCCTGGTAATTTCCTGATTGGATCTTTTCGAAGCCATCAACAGATCGGTTGTAAACATAAATCCAGGCAGATATAATGCTGCTCTCGGTTTGAACAGCACTCATCAACCTCAAATATAAATTCGGCTGTTCCTGATTTTCCCCGTAGCCCTCATAATCATCTATAATGGCTAAAGCATCATCGTCAAGTTCGCAAATGCTGCCATAAACCCAGTTGCCTTTGTCGTCAGGAATAAGCCCGGGGTAGTCGCCGGTATCGTATAAAACTCCCTTGATCTTACCCTTAAATAAATACCTCAATCTATTTTGGAGCAGATGTGCTACCGGGTTGTCCGTTTGTGAAAGCGTGCCGTATATAAACAGAAGATGCGCCATTACATAAAGATAGCCCTACAGGGTTGATAATATATGGTCCATATTATTTTTATCTTGCTTAAATTGGCATTTTATAATTGCACAACCATGAACCAGGAACAAGTTATTGCTTATATAAAGGATAATAATATTCAAAAGCTCAAATTTGCCTTTGCAGATATTGATGGCGTTCTTCGCGGCAAAGTTATCAGCAAGAAAAAACTGCTCGATGGCATGCAGGCCGGTTATGGCTTTTGTGATGTGGTGTTTGGCTGGGACAGTAACGATGCTACTTACGATAATGTAAAGCTGACCGGTTGGCATAGCGGGTACCCCGATAAATTATGTTTTATTGATCTGTCTACCTTCCGCACCGTGCCATGGCAGGATAACATTCCGTTCTTTCTGGCGGATTTTACCGGGCCGGATGGGAGCAGTTTACCCGCCTGCCCTCGCAGTTTATTAAGACGGGTAGTAAGGCAATGTGAAGAAATGGGCTACCATGCCGAGTTTGCACAGGAGTTTGAATGGTTTAACTTTAAGGAGACGCCAGAGAGCCTGCAGCAAAAAGGTTTTGCCAATATGGAGCCGCTATCGCCGGGGATGTTTGGATATTCTGTACTGCGCACCTCACAAAATAGCGTGTTTTACTATGATCTGTTTAATTCATTAACCCAGTTTGACATCCCGATAGAAGGGCTGCATACCGAGACAGGGCCCGGCGTTTACGAAGCCGCCATTATGCATGATGAAGTGTTAAAGGCTGCAGATAAAGCTGTGCTCTTTAAAACAGCGGTGAAGGAAATTGCGAGCAAACATGGCATCTGCGCTACATTCATGGCCAAATGGAATGCCGACCTGCCCGGTTGCAGCGGCCATATCCATCAAAGCCTTTGGAAAAAAGATCTTTCTCAAAACCTTTTTTACGACGCTACCGAAGTGAATAAAATGAGCGAACTTCATAAGCAATACCTGGCGGGTCAGCTTTATTGTATGCCGCACTTATTGCCCATGTACGGACCCACCATCAATAGCTATAAGCGACTGGTTGAAGGTGCCTGGGCACCTACCACCATCACCTGGGGGGTAGATAACCGCACCACAGCCTTAAGAGTTATCAATACCACTGCCGATTATACACGTTTAGAAACCCGCATCCCCGGATCTGACACAAACCCGTACCTGGCTATTGCCGCTGCATTAGCTTCGGGCTTATATGGCATTAAAAATAAAATGACCCTTGATATTGCTGCAACAGTTGGCAACGGTTATGCCGATAAAACCAACGGCAGCCTGCATACTAATTTGTTTGATGCGTCCACGGCTATGCAAAATTCAGCTGTTGCTAAAGAATTATTTGGTGATGGCTTTGTGGAGCACTTCACTCAAACCCGATTATGGGAGCACCGCCAGTATGCCAAAAGTGTAAGCGACTGGGAGTTGAAGAGGTATTTCGAAATAATATAGATTAAACTCTGTTGCCTCTGTGGTTAAAAAAAAACTTTGTAACTATGCATCACCAATCCACTTAACCACGGTAATGGACCCATCGATCATTATAAAATCTGCCTGGGAAGGGTATGATAAGTCAAAAACTATCCGGGATATTGAAGATATCAGCGCGATGGTATCAACAAACCACGTTTACCGTATCACTTTCGATGACGACGATATCATTATTGCCAAGCTTTCCTTTTTTGGTAAATACGAGCATTTTAAAGAGGATCACCGGATCATTCAAGCTTTATCGAATAACCTGCTTTATCCGTTTGAGAACCTGCTTTCAAAATCTTTACTGAAAAACAACCGGGTATATAGTTACCGTTACAAGCAAGGCAAAACAGATGCCTGGGTAGTGTTTTATAACCCCACCCGGATAATGGACAGGCTGCCCCGCCGGTTAAATGATGAGATGATCAGGCAGCTGGGTTCGCAATTAGGTAAATTCCACAAAGCATGCTCAAGAGCTAAAAATGTGCTACCTAAATCATCCAAAACCTTACGTACAGATATTTACGACTTGCAGCGCCAGTTAGATAAGAACGAGCACAAATTCGGCACCGCCATGCAGGTCGATTTTCTAAAATATCACTGTGAACAGTTTTTAAAAAACCGATCAAAATATAACATGAGCTCGTTTGAGATCATCCCAGTATTTATCGACTGGAACATCGGTAACTTTTCGGTAACGCCCGACCTGGAACTGTATTCGCGCTGGGACTACGACTGGTTCAGGATGAGTTATCGTCTGCTTGATTTTTATTTCTTTAGCCGGGTGGTATCAGACGCCGGCGACCGCACAGTGTTCAGTTACGTAATAGGCCCTATGATGGAAGATCGTTTTATCACCTTCCTGAAAGAGTATCATAAGGTAAACCCGGTTACGGCAGACGAAATACGCTTTTTAAAGGAAGCTTATCGCTTTTTTATACTAAATTACGTGATAAAGGATGGCAAGTACTTTTTTAACGAGCAATACGCCAAAAAATTACAAGCCGAAGCGTTAGAAATCTACCTGCCATCCGTTGACAGAGATTTTGATGCAGAGGTAATTATAAAAGCACTTGGGCTTTCATTGGTTTAAAAGGTTTTAAATGTTAAACAGGTCGAAAAAGTTGGATGAGCAATTTTACTATTTGAACCTTTACAACAATTACAACCTTTCCAGCTTTTTAACCTTTAATAACGAACATGAAACGCATTGAAGATTTTAAATCGATAATTGACCGCTACGATGTGATTTTTTTTGATGCGTTCGGGGTTTTAAAAACGCATAGTGGTTTGGTACCAGGTATTGAACGTACTTTCGCATACCTCACAGCGCAGAACAAGGAATATTATATTGTAACTAACGATGCCTCCCGCAGCCCGGCAAAGCTGGCGCAGTCTTACCACGATAATGGTTTGTGGGCTGTATCGCCTGAGAGGATCATATCATCGGGCATGCTTACTAAAGAATATTTGGATTTAAAGGTCAATGATGGCATTGTCGCTTACCTAGGCACAACTGAATCTGCCCATTATTTAGAAAGTACCGGGATCCATACCATGCCGGTGAGGGATATCGATGCGTCTAACATTGACAAGGTTAATGCCCTAGTATTTATGGATGATGAAGGCTTCGACTGGTTTAGCGACTTAAATAAGACCGTGAATCTACTACGTAAACGCACTATCCCGGCTATTGTCGCCAACACAGATAAAACGTACCCGATCTCTCAAACCGATTTAGGTATCGCCGTAGGTGGTTTGGCCGGCATGATAGAGAATATCGTGGGTAAAAAGTTCATCCAGTTTGGGAAGCCCGATTCGCAGATGTTTATGTTCGCCTATGATATCATCCGCGATTATCGACCCATCAGCAAAAAACAAATTGTAATGGTAGGAGACACCTTGCAAACTGACATTCTTGGCGGTAATAAGTTTGGTCTGGATACCGTGCTGGTACTTACAGGTAATACCCGCGCGGAGGATGCAGAAAACCGAATCACGGCTACCGGAATTGTACCTACCTATATCTGTGCCAGTGCAGTGTTAGGCCCCGAGGCGCTGGGGCTATAAATTTTTATGATGAAGAATATTATCTTTCATATCTTACTATCTATTTCAATAGGGGCCTTTTCGCAATCATCAAAACGAACGTTTACTAACCCTTTATTGCCATCCGGTGCCGATCCTTGGGTTATCTATCATGATGGATATTATTATTACACCAATTCCACGCAAAACAGTTTGGTGATCTGGAAAACAAAAAACCTGGCCAATCTTAAATCGGCCGAGAAGAAAACGGGTTGGGTGCCTCCGGTAAATACAAACTACTCTAAAGAACTTTGGGCACCCGAATTGCACTATATCAACCACAAATGGTACCTGTATTTTGCTGCCGACGACGGAAATAATAAAAATCACCGACTTTATGTATTAGAAAACGTAGCTGCTGACCCGCTAAAAGGCAGCTGGACCTTTAAAGGTAAGGTTGGCGACGCGACTGACAAATGGGCTATTGATGGCTCAGTGTTTGTGCATAAGGGGCAGTTATACATGATTTGGGCAGGGTGGGAAGGCGACGAAAATGGCCAGCAGAACCTTTACATCTCTAAAATGAAAAACCCCTGGACTATCCAGGGTAGCCGGTCAAAGATCTCGAGCCCGCTTTACGATTGGGAGAAATACGGCGACCTGCATGATCCCGGCAACCCGCCGCATGTGAATGTGAATGAAGGGCCGGAGATTTTAAAGCATGGTGATAAACTGTTCCTCATCTACTCAGCCAGTGGCTGCTGGACAGATTTTTACGCGTTGGGTATGCTCACCGCATCATCTGATGCCGATCTGATGGACCCGAAGTCCTGGATAAAATCATCCGACCCTGTGTTTAAAAAGTCGGAAAAGAACGGTGTCTACGCGCCCGGCCATAACTCCTTTTTCAAATCGCCCGATGGTAAGGAGGACTGGATAATTTACCACGCCAATGCTAAACCTGGGCAGGGCTGCGGCGGTTTCCGCTCGCCGCGAATGCGAAAATTTACCTGGAATAAAAACGGAACGCCAAATTTCGGGTTACCTGTTAAGGAAGGCCAGGTGTTGGCTGTACCATCACATGCCAATCAGTAAACCTCTATAAAAATTATGCAAACTTCATTTAAAACAACAACTTTGGGCCTTGCCATTGCCGGTAGTGTATTATTCGCTGCCTGCAATCAATCAGCTAACAAAACAACCACTACCATGAATGATAGCACCAATACCGTAGCTAAATTACCCGCCGCATCTGCATTTGAGAAAACTATTAACGGTAAGCAAACACATTTATATACCCTTAAAAACAAAAACGGCGTAACGGCCGCGGTTACCAATTATGGCGGCCGGTTAGTAAGCTTATTTGTTCCGGACAAAAATGGCAAGCTTACAGATGTGGTTTTAGGTTTTGAAAATGTAGATGGATTTATCAACTCTAAAGAACCCTATTACGGAGCAACAATCGGCCGTTTCGGTAACCGTATAGCTAAAGGTAAATTTACCTTGGATGGTAAAGAATACGATTTGGCTACCAATAACGGCCCTAACACGCTGCATGGCGGCCACCCGGGTTTCCAGGAAGTGGTGTGGGATGCCAAACAGATCGACAGCGCTACTTTAGAATTGAGCTACCTGGCAAAAGACATGGAAGGCGGCTTCCCCGGTAATCTAAATGTGAAAGTAACCTACCAGATTACCGACGATAATGCCATGAAGGTAAGCTACGAGGCCACTACTGATAAAACCACTGTTGTTAATCTAACGAACCATGCTTTCTTTAACCTGAACGGCGAAGGCAGCGGCACCATATTAGATCACCTGGTTCAGATCCATGCCGACAACTACACGCCTGTAGACAGTACGCTGATCCCAACTGGTAAGGTAGAGCCTGTTGCAGGCACGCCGTTTGATTTTACTAAAACTACTGCCATTGGCGCCCGGATAAATGCCGAAAACCAGCAGTTAAAAGATGGCAAAGGTTATGATCATAACTATGTATTGAATAAGCATGATATCAGTACCTCGATAGCAACTGTTGTTGGCGATAAGAGCGGGATCAAGATGGATATATATACCGAAGAACCCGCCATGCAGTTTTACAGCGGTAACTTTATGCAGGGCCTTAATATAATGAAGGGCGGCAAAAAAGACGAGTACCGTACCTCGTTTGCTATGGAGACACAACACTACCCTGATTCGCCAAATCAGTTATCATTCCCAACCACAGTATTAAACCCCGGCCAAACCTATCGCACACAATCTATCTACAAGTTTTCGGTAGCTAAATAAAAATAAAAAATGCCCCGCGATAGCAAAGCTATACGGGGCATTTTTTTAAGTTATTCATTTTGATCGGATTGGTTGTTCAGATTGTCCCAGTCTGCGGTTGTATCTATGTCCACACTTCCTAAAGGGAAGTTTACCGGCTCCACATCGTCTAAATGTAATTCAAGGAGCTTTTTTGCACCTTCTTTACCTTGCAGGGCAATTAAATAAGGGAAGTATTTTGCCTTAAATAAAACGGGTACACCCACAATATCGTTGTATTTCGATGCGATGATGCCCTTTTCAGTATCTGTCTCCATTAAATTGCGTAATACAGCGGCATCGGCAAAAGGCTGGTCGCAAAGCATGATCATTACTTGTGTGATAGCCAGGTAGTCGCCCTGCAATTTCTCTATCGCCAGCCGGATACCCGAAGCCATTCCCTCGGCCCACAAAGGGTTGTACAGGATCTTTACCGGCTTATCTTTTATCGAAAACTCGATGTCGTCGCGGTTAGCCCCCAAAACTACCAATACGGTATCACTTACTTTAACGGCGTTGTTAACCGCCAGTTGCAACAGGGTTTCACCTTTATAATTCAAGTTCTGCTTTGCGGATCCGAAACGGCTGGACGAACCAGCGGCCAAAATAATTACTGCTGTCATATTGTATTGATGTATAGAATATTAACGGCTATTACCTATTTGAGTTTCTGCCGGGGCGGGTAAATATATTTGAAATAGTATTTAAAAGCGACATTCGGTAAACATTGTAATCCTTACATTTGTGTTCGACCTCCAAACTATTGCCTGGTACCCATTGTTGACAATTAAATACTACACATACATTGTTATTAGATAATCACGGCAGAAAGATCAATTACCTGCGCCTGGCAGTTACCGACAGATGTAATTTGCGCTGCTTTTACTGTATGCCTGAAGAGGGCTTGGACTGGCTGTCGCGTAAGGAATTGATGACTTACGAAGAAATGCTGGCCGCCTGTACCGTTTTAGTTCGAATGGGTATCGAGAAGATCCGAATAACCGGCGGTGAGCCCTTTGTGCGCAAGGATATTATGAAGTTGCTTACCGCCCTTTCAAAATTGGATGGGTTAAAAGATCTGAGCATTACAACAAACGGTGTTTTAACTGCACCGCATGTAGCCGATTTGAAAAAGATAGGGGTCAGATCAGTCAACTTAAGTTTAGATACCCTCGATGCTAACCGTTTTTTTGCCATTACCCGCCGCGATGAGTTTGCTAATGTGATGGATACCATGCACGAGCTTTTAAATCACGATGTAGAAGTAAAGATCAATACGGTTGTAATGGCAGGAAAAAATACGGAGGATATTATCCCCCTGGTTAAATTAACAAGGAATTTGCCTGTTGTTGTACGCTTTATTGAAGAAATGCCCTTTAATGGCGACGGGCACGGCTACAGCGGGATAGTTTGGGACTATGTACGGATCTTCGATGAGATAAGACAGGTGTTCCCGGATATTACGAAGGTTCCTGATCCAATGCACTCAACCGCTTATAATTATCAGATTCCCGGCCACCAGGGCAGCGTTGGCATTATAGCAGCTTATTCGCGTACTTTTTGTGGCACCTGTAACCGTATCCGCATTACCCCGCAGGGCACCTTAAAAAATTGCCTGTATGATAACGGGGTTTTAAATATCAAAGACCTGATGAGAGAGGGGATAGGAGAGGTCGAATTGAAAGGTACATTACTTGCGGCATTCAACAGCCGCGAAAAGGATGGCTGGGCTGCAGAATCGAAGCGGGCAGAGAACCCCGACTTCCGGGAATCTATGGCGACCATTGGCGGCTGATTAAATGAAGAACATGACAACTGTAGAACAAGCCGAACAAATTATACTTGCCCAAATAAAGGACTACGGTACCGAAGCATTGGCTTTTGAACAGGCACTTGGCCGAGTTTTAGCCGAAGATATAAAGGCCGACCGTAACTTGCCGCCTTTTAACCGGGTAACTATGGATGGCATCGCCATTGATTTTGACGCGATCGTAAAAGGCATACGGACATTTAAAATTAAGGCAACCCAGGCAGCTGGAGATCAGCCTGTTGATATTGATGCAAATGAAGAATGCGTGGAGATAATGACCGGCGCGGCATTGTCGCCAACTGTAAATGCGGTGATCAGGTACGAGGATCTCGAAATTAATAACGGACTGGCTAAATTACTCGCTCCCGAAGTTAAACATGGGCAAAACATCCATTTTAAAGGCACGGATAAACGCAGCGGCGATATCGTTGCGCCTTCCAACCAGGTAATTTCGCCTGCTGTGATCAGTTTGTTAGCCTCTGTTGGCAAGGCAAACGTTTTGGTAAAGAAGATGCCGCGGGTGATGATCATATCGTCCGGCGATGAATTGGTAGAAGTAGCCGCCACACCGTCCGATTATCAGATCCGAAAGTCGAATAACTACACTGTAAAAGCCGCTTTAAAGCTTCACGGCCTGGATGCCGATATGATGCACATTCCGGATGACCCTGACGTTACCCGCAAACAGATAGAAACCTGCCTGCAGAACTACGATGTTATTTTACTGAGTGGCGGCATCTCTATGGGTAAATTCGATTACATCCCGCAAGCTTTGCAAGATGCTCAGGTGACTAGATTATTTCACAAGGTACAGCAGCGTCCCGGTAAACCATTTTGGTTCGGTAAACATGATAATGGTGCTTTGGTATTTGCTTTTCCGGGCAATCCGGTGGCAACGTTTATGTGCCTGCACCGGTACGTTCTACCCTGGCTAGATGCAACACTCAGTTTGCCGCCAAAGGAGCACGTATATGCCTTACTCGACAGAGATTTTACATTTGCGCCGCCCTTAAAATATTTTTTACAAATTAAATTGAAGTCAACCCCAATGGGTACGTTAGCTGCACAGCCTGTTGAAGGGAACGGATCAGGTGATTTTGCTAACTTAGCTGATACGGATGCCTTTATGGAACTACCGCCGGACAGGGACGAATTTAAAAAAGGCGAAGTTTTTAGAGTTTGGAAATTTTAAATTGAGGCGATCAACCAGCATCCGTGGAAACAAAATTAACGCATTTAGATAAAAACGATAACCCCACCATAGTGGATGTGTCAGCAAAGCAGGTTACCTACCGTACCGCTACTGCACAAAGCATTGTGGTGTTGCCAGATGAAGTGTTGCAACACCTGGTTAATGGTGAATTACAAACTAAAAAAGGGGCCGTGTTTCAAACTGCCATCATAGCCGGCATTATGGCTGCTAAAAAAACAGGCGATTTAATACCACTTTGTCACCCTTTGGGTATGGACAACTGCCAAGTTACCATTCAAATGTCGGCCAATAACGAAGTTGTTATCACCTGTACCGCCAGTATTACGGCTAAAACAGGTATAGAGATGGAGGCCCTTGTTGGTGCTTCTATGGCGGCGCTTACAGTATATGATATGTGTAAAGCAATGAGCCATGATATCGTGATCAAAGAAACCAGGTTGATTTCAAAAACAGGAGGTAAACATGACTTTAATCGATCATAAAAAACATGCGGCTATTAGCCGCCCGGCAAACGGAAATTTTGCCCGTAACGAATGGGCAATTTTAGGCGGGCCCTGCACGGTGATCAAATTCCTGGCAGACCAGGTAATCTCGGTATTATCGCCGCAATATCGCTGCGCCTACGGCGACACATCGCATAGTAATGACAAGGTGCAACTACCCGGTAAGTTGGATGCCGGTGCTGCTTTGGATTACACCGATCAGAACAATTATTCCCAATTAAACTACGCCGCTGCTTTAGATCCGTTTAAACAACGCGAACTGTTTGCAGCCATGGATATAGTATTAGTAAACGGTAACCACCAGCAGGCAAAGGCGCAGATAGTTATTATCGATAGTAATAAGGCGGCTTCGCTGCAAAAACGGTTAGATCAGTTGACAAATGTGCAACTATTCCTTTTAGCAGATAATGCAGATGAACTGCCCGTTTTTGTAAAGGAAGCGGTAGCCGACTGGCAGAAAATCCCCGTGTTGCGCCTGAACGATGACGCAGGGAAGATAACCGCTTTTTTCAAAAACAAGTTAGAGCAAGCAAAACCGATATTACAAGGCTTAGTACTGGCTGGTGGCAAAAGTACCCGAATGGGGTATGATAAGGGGAGCGTAAACTGGTACGGTAAAGAACAACGCTATCACATGGCCGATCTATTGAAGAAGCACTGTGCTGATGTTTATATTTCCTGCCGGGATGTAGAGCAGCAAAAAGCCATATTCCCAGATTATTTAAGCCTCGCCGATACCTTCATAGGTTTAGGGCCCTACGGTGCTATCCTTTCGGCTTTTAGGGAGCAGCCCGATAAGGCCTGGCTGGTTGTGGCCTGCGATCTGCCATTGGTGGATACAACTGTTTTACAGTACTTGGTGAATAATCGCAACACAGCAACAATCGCTACAGCCTATCAAAGCGATTATCAAAACTTCCCTGAACCGTTGATAACTATTTATGAACCAAAAAGTTATCCCATATTACTTCAATTTTTAGCACAAGGTTATTCCTGCCCGCGTAAAGTGTTAATCAATAGTGATGTGAACGTATTAAAGGCACCCGAGCAGGACGCGCTAACCAATGTGAATACACCCGAAGAACTGGAGCGGATCAAACGCATCCTGCACCAAAAAATAGCAGTAAAGGATGCAGGATGATTGGTTGAGATACAGCTGCCAGATGGCCTTGCCCGGTTTTGAAGCTTCATCACAAGCACTGCTGCAAAATGCACGTGTGTTGATAGTAGGTGCAGGAGGCTTAGGTTGCCCAGCCGCACAATACCTTGCGGCGAGTGGTGTTGGTACCCTGGGTATTGCCGATTTCGATGAGGTATCGGTTAGCAACCTGCACCGGCAGATATTATATAATCCGGCAGATGTAGGCCGTTTAAAGGCGGAGGTGGCTTGCGCACGCCTGCAGCAGCAAAATCCCGGCATCAAATTAGTACCTCACATGGCCAAAATAACTTCAACTAATGTAATTCAAGTAATTGATAGTTATGATATTATCCTTGATGGGGCAGATAACTTTGAGACGCGTTATTTGCTAAATGACGCTGCTGTATTGGCGGGTAAACCGGTGGTTTACGGCGCGATTTATCAGTACGAGGGGCAGGTAGCGGTGTGGAATTTACCCAATGCAGACGGCAGCCGTTCACCAAATTACCGCGACCTTTACCCGCAGGTAAACGCTACACAAGTGCCCAATTGTTCTGTTGGTGGCGTAATACCAACTCTTGCCGGGATAATTGGCTGTATGCAGGCCAATGAGGTAATCAAGTGTATTACCCAGACAGGTGAATTACTCAAAGGAAAGGTGCTGCTGTTTGACGCTCAAACCATGCAAAGCAGGGTTATCAAAATAGGAGATGTTACCCAAACGAATATAAAGGCTCTAGAAATAACTGAACATATCCCGACCGTTACCGCTGTCGAGCTGAAAGAAGGGCTCAATGAAGATACATATACTTTAGTTGATGTTCGAACTGACCAGGAGAGGGACGAGTTTGATATAGGCGGCCTCCATATTGAACTGGATGAAGTAGAAGATAACCTTCAGGAATTTGAAGATGACAAAACCTATGTGTTTTATTGCTCATCTGGTAAAAGGAGCGGTGAGGCAGTTAAATTATTGAAACAAAAACTGCCGGGTGTAAAGGCCTACTCTTTAAAAGGCGGTTTGCAGGAATGGAACCTCAATTAAGCTCAGTAAATACTTTTTATCTTAAAAAAGCATCATTAGTTAGATAAAAAACTCAGAAAAAATCAAAAAATTAGCTTTATCGCTGTTAAGGATGCGCGGCAACCCAAACTTTGCCATCCTCAAAAAACTCTTTTTTCCAGATGGGTACGGTTTGTTTCAGGGTATCGATAACATATCGGCAGGCATCAAATGCTGCATCGCGGTGGGCCGCCGATACAGCTATGATCACCGGGATTTCACCCACCTGCAACGTTCCGGTACGGTGATGGATTAAAATCTTTTGTACAGGCCACTTCTCAAAAGCTTGTTGAGTTATCTTACTCATTTCGCTGATAGCCATCGGTTTATAGGCTTCAAACTCCAGCTTTAATACCATTTTACCTTTGGTAGCATTACGCACTGTACCTATGAAAACATCGATCCCACCAGATGCCGGCGACATGATCCATTCAATGCAAGATTGGGTATTTAGCGGCGTTTCAAAAATTTCAATCTGGGTTTCCATTACTTAACCTCCGCTAACAGGTGGGATAATCGCTACTTCATCGCGTTCGGAAATGGAATTTTCGTCTTGCGCATACTCGTTATTGACCGCTACCATGTAACTGGCCAACTGTTTCAGGCGGGGGTATTGAGTTTCGAGCAGTGTTTTTAAAGTTGCCGTATCTGCACCCTCATCCAAATTTACGATGACAGACGGCGCACCGAAAATATCTTTGGCAATACCGAATGCCAGTATGTTAAGTTCCATAATTTGATATTGGTTACAAATATGCGATAATCTGTTGTAAAACGATAAATAGCCACATATAGTTGTCTTATACTGAGAACAAACCTTCCACCTAAATTGTATATTTGATTATGCCCTCAAACGCGATTTTAATAATGCCCGTTACTCGGTTAACCAACGGCGAAAGCGAGGTAGTAAACGATCTTGTTGCCATTGAAGAACCGTTAGAGATTAGGCTAGAGCACGGCCCCGCCCATCAGCGCAAAACGCAGAATATTTCGGTAACCATGCGCACCCCGGGCCACGACGCGGAATTGGCTACCGGGTTTTTATTTACGGAAGGGATCATCAAAAGCGCAAAAGACGTACAGCAGGTAGACTATAAATTTATTGCCTGTGCGGAAAATAGGGAGAATGTTATCGAAGTAAGTTTGGTAGCAGATGTGGTTCCTCACTTGCAAAATACGGAACGCAATTTTTACACTACGTCAAGCTGTGGAGTTTGCGGAAAAGGATCTATTAATGCTATCCGTACAGTTAGCGATTATCAATCCGCTGATTTTAACAACACCATCGATACCGAAATACTGACTGCACTCCCCGGCATCTTGCGCCACAATCAAAAAGTGTTTGAAGATACCGGTGGGTTACATGCCTCGGCTTTGTTTGATCCGGAGGGAAACTTGCTTTTACTGCGTGAGGATGTGGGCAGGCACAACGCTTTGGATAAACTGATTGGAGCGGCCATCAGTCAGCAAATACTTCCTATGAACAATCATGTGCTATTGCTAAGTGGCAGGGCAAGCTTTGAATTGATCCAAAAAGCAGCCATGGCAGGCATCAATATCATTGTCGCGGTTGGCGCACCATCAAGCCTGGCAGTACAATTGGCGCAGGAATTTAACATCACGCTTGTCGGCTTTTTGCGCGTGCAACGATTCAATATTTATACCGCGCCACAGCGCATTTTAATACCCAATTATGAAGATTCGTATCAAAAATAACGGATTAAGGTTTAGGCTTACCAAGAGCGAGGTTGCGCTTTTTGCAGAAGAAGGAATGGTAACTGAAAAAGTACAAATAGGCGGAACTTCGCTTACCTACACCTTGCAGCGAAAATCCGGGAACGCTATTACTGCATCGTTTGTAAATAACGTTATTACAGTGGTAATGCCCGAGAATATGGCTAATGAATGGACAGCCACCGACAAGGTTGGTTTTGGTGGGATGAACGGCGACTTACATTTATTGATCGAAAAGGATTTTACCTGTTTGGATAATGTAGACGAAGATCAGAGTGATAATTACCCTAATCCTTTAGCGGAAAAATTGTATGAGCAAAGAAATTAAGGAACAACCGGCGGCAGAGAACCCCGAAACATTGCACCAGCTTAAAGTTACCAAACCCGAGACCTGGGCAGCCGGCATCCCGGCCGTTGCAGCCTCGTTTGCTGATATTTTAGAGGAAACTGGGGCCGTACGCGGACCCGGTGCTTTATTTAAAATGAACCAGAAGGGCGGGTTCGACTGTTCCAGCTGCGCCTGGCCTGATCCGGACGATGATCGGTCGCCGATTGCGGAATATTGCGAGAACGGGGCTAAAGCTTTAGCTGAAGAGGCCACTACCAAAAAGTTGACTGCTGAATTCTTTGCACAAAACGCGGTTGCAGACCTGGCGAAACTTACAGATATGGATATTGGTAAAAAAGGCAGGATAGCCCAGCCAATGTATTTGCCAGAAGGTGGTACACATTATCAACCGATAAGTTGGTATGACGCCTTCCACAAAATTGGGAATAAACTGAATAGCCTTGCCTCGCCGAACGAGGCTGCTTTCTACACATCAGGTCGTACCAGCAACGAAGCTTCATTTGTTTACCAGCTATTTGTAAGGGAGTTTGGCACCAATAACATGCCCGACTGCTCTAACATGTGCCATGAATCGACCAGTGTGGGGTTAGCCGAGGTAATTGGTATCGGTAAAGGAACAGTCACACTGAATGATCTGCACGATACCGATGTGATCATCATCGTAGGTCAAAATCCGGGCACAAATCATCCCAGGATGCTTACTGCTTTAGAAAAGGGCAAAAAGAATGGCGCAAAGATCATTGCGGTAAATCCGTTATTCGAAGCAGGGCTGATGGGCTTTAAAAACCCGCAAACTGCTAAAGGAATTATGGGCATTAAAACCCAGCTGGCCGACTTGTATCTGCAGGTAAGAATAAATGGTGACATGGCATTGTTTAAGGCATTAGAAAAATTGCTATACGATGCCGAACTGCAAGAGCCGGGAAAGGTGTTTGATCAGGAGTTTATCAAAAATAAAACCGCCGGTTACCAGGAATTTATAAAGCAGGTTAAAAATTTTGATGTTGATGCATTATGTGCTGCAGCCGGTTTGCCGGTTGCGCAGGTACAGCAGGCTGCAGAGATGTTGAAGCACAAAAGCAGGATTATTATTTGTTGGGCTATGGGCATTACGCAGCAAAAGAACGGCGTAGACATGGTTAAGGAGATAGCCAATCTCACGCTGCTTAAAGGCAGTATTGGTAAAGCGGGGGCCGGCTTGTGCCCGGTGCGTGGCCATAGCAACGTACAAGGTAACCGTACAATGCTGATCTATGACAAACCGAAGAAAGAACAACTGGATAAGTTAAAGGAAGTGTATGGCTTTAACCCGCCGCAGGAGCATGGTTTTGACGTGGTTGATTCTATCAAGGCCATGCAAGAGGGTAAGCTAAGGGTATTTTTTGGAATGGGGGGCAATTTCCTATCGGCTACGCCAGATACTAATTTTACCGCCAACGCCATGCGAAAGTTAGAAATGTCGGTTCATGTATCAACAAAGCTTAACCGCAGCCATTTAGTACACGGCGATGAAGCTATAATTTTGCCCACCTTGGCCCGCAGTGATAAAGATGTTGTAGGTGGCGAAGTTCAGTTTATCAGTTGCGAAAACTCAATGGGGGTGGTACAAATGTCAAAAGGTGTTTTAGAGCCTGTATCGACCGAATTGTTAAACGAAACGCAGATAGTATGTGAAATGGCTAAAGCAACGTTAGCTGGCCGTACTGTTGTTGACTGGGACAGGTTTTCTAATGATTATAATGCCGTGCGCGATGATATCGGTAAAGTGATTCCCGGCTTTGAAAATTACAATCAACGCGTGCGTTTACCGGGTGGGTTCTACTTACCCAATGCCGCGCGCGAAGGTACTTTTGAAACAGAGGCTTTTAAAGACCGGGCTCCGTTTACTATTACTCAACTGCCGGATCACACTATGGCAGCTGATGACTTCATGCTGACCACCATTCGCAGCCATGATCAGTTTAACACAACCATTTATGGTATGGAAGACAGATATCGCGGCATCCATAATGAACGCCGTGTAATACTTATGAACCCTAAAGATATTGCAAAAGCCGGCTTTTTTCAGGGCGACAAGGTTGACCTGTATAACTATTTTGAGGGTGTAGAGCGTGTTGCGCGGTTATTTATTATCGTGTCCTATAATATCCCCGAACGTAACACGGCGGCCTACTACCCGGAAACTAATGTATTGGTACCGATCAACAGTGTTGCATTAAAAAGCAACTGTCCTACCAGTAAATTAGTGTTTATCAAGATCAAACGGCATGAGGAGAGACAGCAAGGTTCAGATTTTTGATGGCTTAGGTTAGCCTGTTATTATTTTTGATAGGCTTTCAGTAAATCGTCTACCAGTATTCCGTTAATGGTCATCCCTGTGGTGTTGCAATCGGTTATTGCAAGGCCGATTAGACTCGAATCAATTATTGACATGCTACTTATGTTGCAATCAATGATCTCGCTGTCTTGCAGGTTGCAATCCTTAAATTTAAGGCCGCCTTGCTTTTTATCAGGATCGTAATTAGGGTGGCCTTGGGGCGGCATCCCAATATTATGGAAATATGCACCACCTAATTGCGCGTCCTCAATCTTTAAGTTGGTTAAATTTGCGTTGGCTATCCGTGCGTCAACCATCGAAATATCATCCATTTGAACGCGGTTTAGGCATACTTGGTTAAAAGTGGAGTCTTCCAACATAGCATCGCTGGCAATTATCTTTTTTTTCGTTTGTTTCAGGTCGATAATATCCATCGTATAATTTTATGTTTGATTTAACGAGATAGTAATAAATTAAAGGAGGTGACTGTGGCAGTAAACACTTGATGTATTACTGTAAGTTATTCGCCCCAGGCAGTCACAACTAAATGCCTGCTACCCCCATGGTTGCGGTGCTCGCACAGATAAATCCCTTGCCATGTTCCTAACGCTAAACGGCCGTTGGTTATGGGTATAGTAACAGAACTGCCCAGCATGGCTGCTTTCAAATGGGCTGGCATATCATCGCTTCCTTCGTAATCATGTTCATAATCAGGGTCATTTTCGGGCACGGCCTTGTTAAAATACATTTCAAAATCAATCCTTACGGTAGGGTCGGCATTTTCATTGATGCAAAGCGAGGCCGATGTATGCTGAATGAAAATCTGGCAAATACCGGCTTTAAACTCACTTATTTGTGGAAGGGCACTCAATATGTCCGCTGTAATGATATGAAATCCTCTTCGGCGTTGGTTAAGCTGTATGGTTTGCTGATGTATTTTCATGATAGACGCTAAAATATACTACAAATGAATGTTAAACAAGTTGCACAGAACTTTAAAATGCCCGGATAATTATCTTTTTGAAGTATACCGATTTCGTTCGTGCGCACATTATTCAAAACGGCATATACAAGTTTTAAAAAACAAGAAGGTCGTTTACCTGTCTTATTATTATAAAGCTCAACATCATGGTTATTTTAAAAATAAGCGCAGATACTCCCGAAGAACGCGAAGTGGAAATAGTTACCGAAAGGGGACTATGGGAAACTGGTATTTATAAAATATTTGGCGTTTCTGATCCAAATGGCGCACTACGGGAATCAAAAGAATCGGCAGATAAGAGCGACCCTGACTTTTTAGGGGAGTTTAATGTAAATAAAGAAAACGCCGATTGGGAATACCGTGGCGAAAAAATTTCAGATGATGAACAAAAGGAGATCGCCGATTTCATATTAGATTATCAACCGCCTGATGGCGTTTATTAATGAGTATAAAAATATTTAAATACAGTACGGGACAATTAAAGATTATTAAATAACAAAATCAGTTATTTAAATGCTTTTTATTTGAAGTGCATTAAATTGCAAAAAATTAATGCGATGTCTTTAACCGAAGTACAATATCAGCGGGAACAATCAATCGACGCTGACGAGTTTATTGATCTTTTAAAACGCAGTACTCTTTCCGAACGACGGCCTGTTCATGACGCAGAGCGGATAGCTGCAATGCTGCAAAACGCGAATTTAATTGTCACTGCCCGTAAAGGTGGGCAATTAGTAGGCATAGCCAGGTCTCTATCTGACTTTGCCTTCTGTACCTACTTATCAGATCTGGCGGTTGATGAGGATCATCAAAAAATGGGGATCGGTGTAAAGTTGATCCGAGAGACAAAAAGGGAATCTCCGCTCGCCAAACTCATACTCTTAGCAGCCCCGGCAGCGATAGGTTATTATCCGAAAACAGGGATGACCAATTTTTCCCACTGTTTTTTATTAGACGATGTGAACGATTTAATAGTTAAAGATAAATAAGTTAACTCGCTTGACGAGGGCATCTGCGTCCGGTTTGTTGTCGATACGCAATCGTAAAAAGACGAAGCAGCAAACCAAAGAGCTTAAATTAAAAAGGGCCGCAAAGTAATTTGCGGCCCTTTCTGCTTATTGAGGTTAAAAATTTGTCCTTAACGTTACTCCGTACATACGCGGGTTGCCTAAGTGTGCGGCGCCAAAATCGTATGCGTAATCTATATAACGTTTGTTGCCCAGGTTAGTACCCCATACAAACAGGTCGAAACGTTTTGTACTCACACCTACACGCGCGTTAAAAGTGTTATAACCTTTTTGTTCTATCTGGTTAGCCAGGTCAAAATATTGCTTGCCCAAATAACGCCATTCGCCGCGTGCAATCAGTTTGTTTTGTGTATTGCCACCTAACGCGTATCCATATTGCAGTGCCAGCATTGATGTTACGTTAGGCGTATAAACCTGGCGGTTGCCGCTAAGGTTTACTACCGCACCGTTACTGGCCACTTGCAGGTCGGAATACTTAGCGTGCGTATATCCAAAATTATAAAATATATCCAGCCCCTTTAATAAAGTAGCTGCCAGTTCGGCTTCGGCACCTTTACTGTCTAATTTACCCGCGTTCCGAGTTACCGTAATGGCCTGGGGTAATATCAGGGTTGGTACCTGTGCATTATCTATAGCGATATAGAATAACGATACATTCAAATGCAGGCGATTATTAAGGAATGAGTTTTTTGAACCCAACTCGTAGTTATTGCTATACTCGGGTTTAAATGCAAACAAAGGCGGTTGTGATGGATCGGACCCTAACTGGCTGATGCCACCAGCCCTGAATCCACGGCTGTAGGTGGCGTATAGGTTGTTATTGTCGGTTATGTGGTAAGCCAGACTAATTTTAGGCGTAAAGGCCTTAAAGTGCGCCGTAGACGACGTGTCGTTTTGCGTGGTGATCGGGTCGGCACCGTCTGGTTGGAATTCGCCCTTTACCTGTTCTTTTTTATGCTCATAATCATAACGTAGCCCTGCGGTAAAATCCCATTGCGGGGCAAACACATAAGTTACCTGGCCAAACACCGCGCCGCCATAGTTACGTTCGATGTTGGTGTTTATTGCGGTGAAGTCGGTTATTGGTGAACCTACAGCTGCTGCATCTGCGCCAAAGTGCGTACCTGTTTTGCTTGGGCTGTATCGATAAAAGCCATAGACACCCGCTGTCCATTTTAAGTTTGTAGCGGATGCTGGTGATGAGAACCTAAATTCCTGTGTGCCTACTTTTACTTTGTTAAATTGTGGCCCATAATTGTTTATGACCGAAACTGCATCGAGCGGAGAAAAATCGCCATCGATCGGTACGGTGTAGTAACGATAATTTTGCTGATAGGCGCTGTTAGAAGTAAAGTTGAACCCTTTGCCTGTGTAGTTGGCAGATAACGATGCGTTAAAGATGTTATCTATCATCCTGGTGGTAGCGTTCTGGTTAACCTGAAACGGCTGCGCTAAAGCATCTGCGGGCGAACTACTCAACGCAAACGGCCCGTTGTTGCGGTTAGCGTAATTCTTTACATTTAAAGTAAGGCTGAACGATTGTGTAGCCAGGTATTTTAAATAATAATTGCCGGTAAACGAGTGTTGCTTATCCAGTTTGGTATTGTTGAATTGGTTAGTATAGAACCCGTTAAAGCCGTCATATAAACCGGCAACACCCAAGTATAACTTATCTTTGATTAGCGGGGTACGAAACCCTAGGCTATAACGCTGCTGGCCATAGCTGCCAAAGTTAACTTCGGCAAAACCGCCTGCAATGTTGGTAGGCTGTTTAGTGATCACGTTGATCACTCCGCCTTGTGCATTACGGCCATACAGTGTGCCTTGCGGGCCGCGTAAAACTTCTACCCGTTCTACATCAAATAGCTGGGGAATGTAAGTATCCAGGCTAAACTGGTTAACACCATCAATATAGGTGGCAATGGCAGGATCGTAAGAGGTGGTTGCAATACCGCGAATCCCCGTAACGTTGCGCCCATCGCCCGGGTTAGCGGAGTATAGGTTGGGTATGATACCTGTCAAATCCTTCAGGTTCCAAACCTTGTAATCCTGCACCTGCTTTGCCGATAGGGTAGAAATACTGATAGGCACCTGTTGCGCAGCCTCTTCGCGTTTTTGCGCAGTTACAATAACTTCTTCTAAACGGTTGCTGGTTTCTGTGAGTTGGAAGTTGGTATTACGGTCGCCTGCTAAAAGTATCACGTTTTGGCTGATAGCTGCATAACCCATGCTGCTGATATGTAAGGTGTATTGCCCTGCAGGGATGTTTTGGAATGTAAAAACACCTTGTGCGTTTGTGCTTGTAGCAAAGTTGGTATTCAATAAACTTGCAATAGCCCCAGCTATAGGTTTAGCATTGGTATTAGTCACAGTGCCCGAAAAATTAGATCGGGTTTGCGCGAATGCCGAAAAAAATAATGTCAGCAGAAAAATGAGGGTAGATAGTTTCTTCATGTGTATAAAAAAAGCGGATATGACTTCAAATCATATCCGCTGCAAATAAAGGGTTTTATTACTTAAGTGAGTAGATCCAATTAATGATAGCCTTCGTTTCTGCTGGCTTAATGCTGGGGTGGGCTGGCATATCTACATCGCCCCAAACACCGTGGCCACCTGTCATGATCTTTTTACTCAGGTGTGCGGTAGAGGCTGTAGTTGCTGCATATTTTTTAGCTACATCAGTAAATGACGGACCAACAGATTTTTCGGCAATTTTATGGCAAGCCTTGCAATCCATCGACATGACCAGGGCCTTGCCCGCAGCATTTGATTTTATTACCGCCATTTTAGCTTTCATGTCCGGCGAATCCTGACCGGCCAGTACCGCGGTAGTTTTGCTTGTGCCGGTGGCGCCCATATCATCTTTCACATCAACAGACGCGTTGTAATTGCCTTTTTTGGTGTAAGTGTAAACCAATTTTGGCAAAACGGTTATTTTTTTGACACCGTTGCCCAAATTCCAAATGTAGGTCATTTTATTATTCTCTGGATCGGTTGCCTTAACGGTAAAAGTAACGGCTAAAGGCAAGGCACCATAAGCTTTGTTTGAGTTGATGCTTGCTACCTCGGGCGCGCGGTTACCCGTGTTGTAATCTAAACGGGCTATCCCGGCATCTTTGTTTTTAGCAAACCAGCCCGATCCGTATTCCAATACATAGATCTTACCATCGGGGCCTGTTTCCATATCGATAGGGTTATTGAACTTGGTGCCTGCCATGAACGGCTCCATTTTATCCAGATCCCCGTTTGGCTGTAAGGTTAGTAATTTGATCCATCCGCGTATCCAGTCGTAAAAGATCACTTTTTTATTAAAGTAATCAGGCATACGGGTAGCTTTGGGATAAAGGTCTGTGTAATAAACAGGTCCCGCCATCGCGTTACGGCCACCTGTCCCAACCTGCGGGAACTCAGTAGATGCGGCATATGGATAGTAGATCATGGCGGGTTGCGCCGGTGGCAGGTCAACTAAACCTGTATTATTGCGCGAGTTGTTTACCGGGTGCTGCGGGTCGAACTGAATGCCCACCTTCCCTGTTGCATAATCATATTCGTGGTAAGGGATATTGTTGGCAATAAAGTATGGCCAGCCAAACATGCCGGCTGCCTTAGCCTGGTTAAATTCGTCGTAACCGCGCGGGCCGCGGGTATCTAAACTGTCAGCTTGTGCATCCGGCCCAACTTCGCCCCAGTACAGGTAGCTGTTCTTAGGGTCAACCTGGATACGGTAAGGGTTCCTGTCGCCCATCACATAAATTTCCGGGCGGGTTTTGGCCAAACCTTTTTTGAACAGGTTACCATCAGGAATAGCATAGGTGCCATCCTCATTCATTTTTATCCGCAGAATCTTGCCGCGCAGATCATTGGTATTACCTGCAGATCGCCTGGCGTCATGGTTTAAAAACTCGGGGCGGTCATCTAGCGGGGCAAATGCGTGGGTATTAATGGTGCGTTTACCCGGCTCATCAAACGGGGTAGAGTTATCGCCGGTTGAAAGGAAGAGCATCCTATCCGGACCGAAAGCGATGGAGCCACCGGTATGGCAGCAAATTTCGCGTTGAGAATATAACTGTAATACTACTTTTTCTGATTTCAAATCGATCGTGTCGCCCGTCATGGTAAAGCGCGATAAGCGGTTAACTGATGTATCTACCGGGCTGTAATAAACATATACGAAATGGTTGTTTTTAAAATCAGGATCGGCTTTTAGGCCCAAAACACCTTCTTCGGCATTGACACCTTTGGTATGCGTTTTCCAATAAACATCAAGCTTTGCAGCCTGTTTCATAGTTTTAGTGCCGTTTTTGTACAGCATGATCTCGCCGCGGCGCTGGGCTATCAAAATATCCAGATTTGGTAAAATGGTCATTTCGGTAGGCTCAAACAAAGTGCCTTCGTTCAGTTGTGTTTTTGCAAAACGGTTTTCTTCGGGAACGCGTAGTGTAGTGGCTTTTGAATAATCCAGTTTTTTATTATCACCGATAGCATACTGAATGCCGCCTAACAAGTGTTTTAAAAAGGAAGGGTCGCTGTAAGATTCATCGGTATGGCCCAAACCTGTGTAGAATGATCGGCCGTTCTCAAAATTCTGATACCAGGCAATAGGGTGGTTTGCACCATTTTTGCCGCCTTTGTAGCTGCTTTCATCTAAATTGATAAGCACATGAATTTTTTTGCTAATGTTTTTGTAGTTGTACCACTCATCCTTACGTGCCCAAACATCCGGTAACGAACGGGTAGAAGGATGATTTTTGTCAACAACGTTCAATTTAGCTTCCTGTTGTTCGGGGTGGCTGGCAAAAAAGGCACCTACCAGCCGGCCGTAGTAAGCCCAATCGTATTCGGCATCTGCCGCAGCATGTACGCCCACAAAGTTGCCGCCTGCTTGCATGTAGCGTTCCAGGTCGGCTTGCTGATAGTTGTTCAGCATGTAGCCGGTAGTGCTTAAAAACACCACAGCCGAGTATTTGCTGAGGTTGCCTTCAGTTATCTTAGCGGCATCGGAAGTGGTATCGACAGTGAAATTATTTTCCTGCCCTAATTTAATGATAGCGGCCGTTCCCAAAGGGATAGAGGCATGGTGATAGCCTGAGGTTTTGGTGAACACCAAAATTCGCGGCTTAACGGGGATTTTGCTGTAAATGAAAACCACTGCGCATACAGCAGCAAGTAATAAGGTAAATTTTAATCTCATATAAAAAGTTTATCGGTTTATTGCTATTGGAAAGCAACGCAAAATACTCATTGTGTGTTTAATACGCAATAGTTATTTTTAATGATAATCAATTTGTTACCTGTTTTTTTTGGATTTAATAAACCAGCCTAAATGGCTTCATTGGGCTGTTTTGATAGCAATGTATCACGTGACAGGATATTTTTAAAACCACTGTATCTAAGTTTGGGGCTTGGTTTAGCCGTCAATAAGCCGCCGCGAACGGTAGCACCAATAACAATACCGCCAGACATGAGCACGATATTTTTGATAATATATTGCCC
Source organism: Mucilaginibacter glaciei (assembly GCF_014773245.1). GTDB lineage: Bacteria > Bacteroidota > Bacteroidia > Sphingobacteriales > Sphingobacteriaceae > Mucilaginibacter > Mucilaginibacter glaciei. The sequence continues at coordinate 590,720 of NZ_JACWMX010000001.1, forward strand.
TAAAAGCGTAGGGATGAATATTGAGTGATTAAACGTTTCTGCAGGGAAAAAAACAAGCGGCAAAAAGTGCCCACCATTTGCAGGTACAATAAAAGCAAAGTTAAGCTTAACCAGCGTTTGGTAATCAAACCTAAGCCGATGGTGCATTCCCATATCGCCAAAAATGGTAATGAAAAAGCCGGTTTTACATAGCCGAAGGTGAGTTTAAGGATAGTTTTGCCGGCGATGGTCTCGGCTGCGCTGATACCTGGAAAGAATTTCAAAATCCCGAACCAAATGAACACAAGCCCTAACGATACTCTCAAAATATTCAACCCATTGCGGCCTTCCATTCAACAGAGCGTTTTTCAATTTTGACGATGGTTGCAATGATGGCGGGAGGTGGCATGTGCTTTGGGTTTGATTAAGTTACGGCTTAAGGTTTAATGCGGTTGTAATTTGCTCGGGTTTACTAAACGGTTTAAGCGTATCACAGCTAAAAAGCCTTAAACTAAATTATAGGCATTTAGAATATCGGCGGATTGTATCAAAAATATTAGTTACCAAACAAAATCACATTTAAGCCCTTGTGCTTTTAAAGATCCCACACTTATGGAAAACCCAACTCATAAACTAATTGTAACTACCGCGCAGGATAGCGAAAGCTTTTCTGTAATGGGCGGTAATTATCGCGTGTTGATCAGCGGTAAACAAACAAACGGCGCCTTTGCGGTGATAGAAATGCTGGTGCCGCCTAACGGTGGGCCGGGCCCTCATGCGCACAAAGATATCAATGAGTCGTTTTATATAGTTGATGGCGAAATAGAGGTGAAAAGTAAAGATCTAACTTACACCGCCCAAAAAGGCGATTATATAGATATTCCATTTGGGGGGATGGTGCATAGTTTTAAGAACAGATCAGAAAACCTGGCGCGCATCATCTGTACAGTTACCCCTGCAGGGATGGACGAAATGTTTGAAGAGATTGGCCAGCCTGTTGCGGCAGGAACCTTTTTGCCACCACCGCAGATTAGCCCGGAACTGGCTGCCAAAATGAAAGAGATCGGCAACAAATATGGGCAGGAATTTTTTCCGCCCGATTACCTGGATTAACGGGGCGCTAACCGCGCGTATTGTCATTACAAAATGAAATTGTAAAATAACGGAACGTTTGTTCCATTATTGATGTACATTTGCGGAACGATTATTCCAAAATAAAAAAATAGTCGCTCTCAAAAATGAAAAAGTTAGAAAACAAAGTAGCAGTAGTAACAGGTGCCTCTAAAGGTATCGGCGCGGGTATAGCAAAAAATCTGGCAGCAGCAGGTGCATCGGTTGTGGTAAATTATTCATCATCTAAAGCAGGTGCCGATAAAGTGGTTGAAGAGATCGTAGCAGCAGGCGGTAAAGCCATTGCCGTACAGGCCAGTGTATCCATCACAGCCGACGTAGCGCGTTTATTTGATGAAACCAACAAAGCATTTGGCCCGACAGACATTTTGGTGAACAATGCAGGCGTGTATGAATTTGGCCCCATCGATCAGATAACCGAAGAGCATTTTCACAAACAGTTTGATACCAATGTGCTTGGTTTGTTATTAACCACACAAGCGGCCGTTGCAAACTTTAACCCTAATGGCGGCAGCATTATCAATATAGGTTCTGTAGTGAGTGCTATTACCCCGGTAGGCAGTGCAGTTTACAGCGCTACAAAAGGCGCCGTTGATGCCATCACCCACGTATTGGCTAAAGAGCTTGGCCCTAAAAACATCAGGGTAAATTCGATTAACCCGGGTATGGTCGAAACAGAAGGTACGCATACCGCCGGTTTTATCGGCAGCGATTTCCATCATGAGGCTGTTAAGACCACACCTTTGGGTAGGATCGGTCAGCCGGATGATATTGCTTTGATAGCTGTTTTCCTGGCATCGGAAGATTCGCGCTGGTTAACCAACGAAACCCTGCTGGCAGGTGGCGGCGTAAGATAATCTACGCTTTTTAAGAACTATTTAAAAATGAATAGCTTTGCTTAATATTAAGCAAAGCTATTTCTGTTATGGCAAGAACCAAAGATTTTGATGAAACCGAAGTGCTGACCAAAGCGGTAAACCTGTTTTGGCTTAAAGGGTATAGTGCCACTTCTATGCAGGACCTGGTAGACGAGCTGGGCATCAGCCGCTCCAGCTTATATGATACCTATGGCGACAAGCACACTTTGTTTTTAAAGGCACTGGAGAGTTACCAGTGCGCTAACTCAGGGCAGTTTGCGCAGATTATAGCGGGTGATGGATCTTCAAAGGAAATTATCCGGGCCTTGTTAGAATTTTTTATTGACGGTTTATTGAACGACACGTGCCAGAAGGGCTGTTTTATGGTAAACGCCGAAGTTGAAGTGGGTCTGCACGATAAGGAAGTAAGCGATATGATCCAAAAGAACGACCAAAATACTGAGGACGCGTTTTACCGGGTGATCAAAACAGGGCAGGAGCGTGGCGAGATCACCAACCCTCAGGATGCCCGTGCACTGGCCCGTTTCCTATTCAACACCGTAAAAGGCATCCAGGTAACCGCAAAATCAACATCCGAGCGCGCGGTGTTTGATGATATTATTGGGTTGACGGTAGGGGTGTTGGGGTAACGAGGGGTAATCCCTCCAAGTCGCAAAACACCCTCTAATTGTCATAAACGCACCGCACGTAGTTGAGTTGTTGGGACTACCTTTGATTAAACATCGAACTAAGCAAAATGAGAAAGATCAGGATCTTTGAACATATCTCGCTGGATGGCGTGATTGAGCATGATGGCGATTACGAATACGGCGCCTGGACGGCACCATACCGGAGCCCGGGCGGGGCCGCCGCCTTACTTGATTCATACGGTATCAACTTTGATCTCCTTCTTGGCCGAACCACTTACGATTTATGGTCAGCCTATTGGCCAACTGCCGGCAATTTCCCGATGGCTAAAGCCATCAATGCCGCAACCAAATACGTAGCGACGCATCATCCCGACAGTTTGCAGTGGGGGCCTTACGGTAAACTGGGCGAAGATGTGATAGCCGGAATCCGCGATTTAAAAGCAACCGACGGCCCTGACCTAATCATCTGGGGCAGCTCGACCATTACCTCGGTGCTGCTTGCAGGGGGCTTGGTAGACGACGTTGTGTTAGTTACTTACCCAGTGTTGCTGGGCAGGGGCAGACGCCTGTTTTCAGAAGAGTACGATGCACGCGAATTGGAATATGTGAGCACGATAAGCACACCAGCCGGCCTGCAGGTAAACCATTACAAATACGTTGGCGCGCTGAAATCTTAAATAATTGTATCTGAAAAGTAGTAGCTTTCGTTTTTATTTAAATCAACCAATAAAAAAATAAAATTATGCCAGCAATTAATCCACATGTCAACTTCAACGGAAATGCCGAAGAAGCATTCACCTTTTACAAATCGGTATTTGGCGGCGAGTTTGCCAAAGTTATCCGCTTCAAAGACCTTGCAAACGACGAGTTCCCGGTAGCCAAACACGAAGAAAACAAGGTCATGCACATTGCCTTGCCGATAGGTAACGGAAGTATGCTGATGGCAAACGATGTCCCGGAAGCGATGGGCCCAACAAACGAAAACGAGAACCGGAGCAAAATTGTAATCTCTGCCGATAGCAAAGAGGAAGCAAACCACTTGTTTAACGGTCTTTCTGCTGGTGGTGGAGTTGAGTTCCCTATTAGTGATAGCCCCTGGGGTACCTATTTTGGAATGTTTAGGGATAAATATGGGATAGAGTGGATGGTGGAGTTTGACCCCAGTTAAAACTGATCAACCAGCACATAAAAAAGTCCGGTGCACATGCACCGGACTTTTTATTTTTTAATAGTTTATATACCGCTCCTCAAAACTACCATCGGAGTATAGGTCAATGAGCCCATAGCCCGGTGCGGTTTCACGCCGGTTGCCTTCCCACCACGCACCGGATACAGCCCCGTCACATATATAGGTAACGTTGTTATAAACCAGTTTCTCGCGCAGGTGGATGTGACCGCTCAGGCAAAGCTTTACATTAGGGTGTTGGTAAAACAACTTGATTATTTTTGAGGTGTCGGTATGCATATCGCCGCCGTACATTGTCCATTTGTTTACAATGTTATCTTCGATCAAGTTTGTAGCGGTAAGTATCGGTATATGCGATAGGATGAGGACAGGGGTAGTGCTGCCGGCGCTTTTTAGTTCCTGCTCAAGCCAGTTAAACTGCTCCTCGCCAAGTTTGCCAATATACCAGGTGCCATCTACATCCAGGTGAACACTGTCTAAAATGATGATCTTCCAGCCGTTCTTTTGCATACTGTAGTATGGCCTGGAGAGTTGTAGCTGATCCATCGAATATATTTTACCGTAAAGCGCCTGCCCTTTATCATTCTCGTTCCACCATATATCGTGGTTGCCAAGGCAGTAGTTAACCGGAATGCTGCATTCGCTGGCCATTATGCCTTTCATCAGTTTCCATTGCTCATCTATGATAGACAGATTTTCCTTATTCATATCAAAAACGATGTCACCGCCGTTCAAGATCAACTCCACTTTGGGCGATTGTTTTTGTACATGATGCAGGCACCGTTCAAACCGCTTAGGCGCGTCGAACTTGTTTTTTAAATGGACATCCGTTAAGTGCGCTATCCGCAAAACAGATCTTCTGTCTGCCGCAATTGCCGGGAGTGTCATTGCTGGGGCTAATAGTAGCCCGCCAATATTTTTTAATACCGATCTTCTTTCCATGTTGTTTACAAGCGCAAATATTACTGGCAAAATTAAGATCGCAATTTAAATTTAGTGTTAAATGATGGTGGGTAATTGGTATGACTCGAATTCAAAACAAAAAAGCCCGATGCGGACATGCATCGGACTTTTGTACTCAGAGCGGGAATCGAACCCGCACTCCTTTAACGGGAACAGGATTTTAAGTCCTGCGTGTCTACCAGTTCCACCATCTGAGCAGGTGATTAACCTTTTAACAATAAATCCCTCTGTATGAGAGAGGGATTTGAGCGAAAGACGAGATTCGAACTCGCGACCCCGACCTTGGCAAGGTCGTGCTCTACCAACTGAGCTACTTTCGCATTGGTATTTTCCTTTAAACTTTAAAGCTTTCGCACATGTTGTTTGCGGGAGTGCAAATATAGACAGAAATGAATGTTCTGCAAGGGAAAATCAAAACTTTTTTAAAGTTTTTTATAACTCACTGTTTTTCAAAACCTCTGCGGTAAGTTCGGGTTCAAAACCACGGCCTAAAGCGTACTGTTGTAATTTATAGGTCCTTTTCCGTGCGTTCTTTTCGGTAACGGTATTAGCCTTTTTTTCTATAATTCGGGCCAATACCGCCATATAGTCGTCCAGGTCAATGGTCAATAATGCTTTTTTTATAAGCGGTGCCGATACTTTTTTTAATTGCAGGCCTTGTTTTATCTTGATCTTGCCCCAATGTTTCTGGTTAAATTTGCCCCGCACATAAGCTTTGGCAAATCGTTCTTCGTTTAAATAATTTTCTTCCACCAATCGGCTGATGATGTTCTCCACTGCCGCTGTCCACAAGCCCCATTCATATAATTTATCACGCACCTCCTGCTGCGAACGTTCCTGGTAGGCGCAATAGTTCTCTGCCTTTTTTAGGCCAACTTTTTCATCGGTTATCTTGATCGGTTTAGGCGTATCCATCAAAATCAAAATACGTTAAAATTCTTCAATTAGCAGAAATATAAGCAAATTCGTATTATGCAATCTACCTATACCATAAATGATGTAAAGCGGGTGATCGATGCTGTTGGTGATGTGGCTGCAAATACCACCGTTAGCATCCTGGTTACGGATAGCCGGCGGATCATTAATCCGGCTGCATCCTTGTTTTTTGCATTGAATAACCGGCGCGACGGCCACCAGTTCATCGTTGATGCTTACGCAGCGGGTATCCGCAATTTTGTAGTGAGCCATCAACCGGACACGATCATGCCCGATGCTAACTTCCTGGTGGTTGATAATGTACTCGCTGCTTTGCAGGCTTTATCGGCGCATCACCGCAATCAGTTTAACATCCCGGTGATCGGTATTACGGGCAGCAATGGTAAAACCATTGTTAAAGAGTGGCTTTACCAGTTGATGTGCCCCGAAAATAACATTGTACGTAACCCAAAAAGTTATAATTCGCAAATTGGCGTGCCTATTTCAGTTTGGCAAATGAATGACACCCACACGCTCGGTATTTTCGAGGCAGGTATCTCTGTTCCTGATGAAATGGAAAAACTGGAAACTATCGTACAACCAACTATAGGGATATTAACACATATTGGCACCGCCCATGATGAAGGTTTCGAAGGCCGCGAACAAAAGATCGACGAAAAGCTAAAGCTGTTTAAAAATTGCAAACAAATCATATACAACTACGACCAGCTTAAAGACCATGCAGAGGAACTGAAAAGCCACGAATGCTTTACGTGGAGCCGCAAGTTTAACCTGGCCGATCTGTATGTGTTCAGCGAGACGACCATCTCAGGTAAGTATTATTTGCGTGCCGTTTATAACCAAAAGGAAATAGAATGCCTGATCCCATTTAGGGACGGGGCTTCTGTCGAAAACGCCATCGTATGTTGGGCAACCATGCTGGCCATGGGTTACAGCGCCGCTGATGCCGACGATAGGATAGAGCGGCTCACCGCCGTGAGTATGCGGTTGGAATTAAAAACAGGTATCAACGATTGCTCGGTGATCGACGACTCTTACAACTCGGATATCCAATCGTTAGAGATCGCGCTGAATTTTCTTGATCAACAGAATCAGCACCATAAAAAAACCTTGATCCTGTCGGATATTTATCAGTCGGGTTTAGAAGAGGAAGCGCTTTACAAGCAGGTCGCGCAAATGATCAAAGATAAGCAGGTAGAGAGATTTATCGGCGTAGGCGCGGCTTTGCAGGCAAACAAAGCTTACTTCGATTTGCCTGAGATCCACTTTTATGATGATACGGCAGCTCTGATAAAAGACTTGGGGAAACTGCATTTACACCAGGAAACTATCCTGATCAAAGGCTCCCGTAGTTTTGAATTTGAAAAGGTAAGCAGGGCGCTGGTACAGAAAGCGCACGAAACGGTGATGGAAATTAACCTCAACACCCTTTTAAGTAACCTCAACTATTATAAAGCGAGGCTTAATCCCGGTGTTAAGCTGATGGCGATGGTAAAGGCTTTCTCGTACGGGAGCGGTAGTTTTGAGGTAGCTAATATCCTGCAATATAATAAAGTAGACTACCTCGCGGTGGCTTATACAGATGAGGGTATCGAACTCCGGGAATCGGGTATCAGCTTACCTATTATGGTTTTAAACCCCGAGCCATTGGCTTACGATAAATTGATATACAATAAGTTAGAACCAGTTATATATAGTTTTAATTTACTGGATGAATTTGTAAAATTTGCTCAGGAAAATGATATTGCCGAGTACCCGGTACATATCAAAATAGATAGCGGTATGCATCGGGTGGGCTTCGAAGACTTTGAAGTAGAAGCGCTTTGTGATCTGTTGGCGGTAAACAATTATATGCGTGTGCAATCTGTTTATTCGCACCTGGCGGCAAGCGATGCAGAGCAGCATGACTTGTTTACGTTGAAGCAGATCGGCATTTTTGAAAAGGCCTGTGCCCAAATAGAAGATACCCTTGGCTACTACGTTATCAAACATGTTAGTAATACATCGGGCATCGTTAGGTGGCCAAATGCCCAGTACGATATGGTACGTTTAGGCATCGGTTTATACGGGGTAGATGCGGCGGTTTCGCCGGATGATACCAGTCTGCGGCCTATCGCAACGCTTAAAACCACCGTATCGCAGGTTAAAAAGGTTTTGGCATCAGAAACAATTGGTTATAATCGCAATGGCAGCCTCAAAACCGATGGGCAAATTGCTACAGTACGCATAGGCTATGCTGATGGTTACCGCCGAGCCTTTGGCAATGGCGTAGGTAAAATGCTGGTAAATGGTGTGCTGGTACCCACAGTGGGCAATGTATCTATGGATATGTGCATGCTTGACGTGAGCGCTGCCGAAGTAAAGGAGGGCGACGAAGTAATTGTATTTAACGACCAGTTGCGGATAGAGGAACTGGCACAGCAAATAGGTACCATCCCATATGAAATATTAACAAATGTTTCGGAGCGGGTTAAAAGAGTGTACTTTTACGAATAGAAATGAAAAGGTTATTCCGCGCGCTGCTTAATTATTTTATTAAAGGGATGCTGGTGGTGGTGCCATTGGGTGCTGCTTTCTTCCTTATCTTTTGGGCCGTATCGAGTATAGATAACGCGCTGAACATCAGCGATTTTTTTTTGGTTAATCCAACTACCGGTAAACCTATGCACATTCCCGGTTTGGGCATAGTGAATGTAATTGTGATCATCCTGATATCGGGTATTTTAGTTACCAGCGTAATTACCGACCCGATAAAAGGTTGGTTTCACCGCTGGCTTAACCGGCTGCCGATCTTTAAATTCCTCTACTCATCCATCAAAGATTTGACGGAAGCTTTCGTGGGGGATGAGAAAAAATTCAACGAGCCGGTGATTGTTGAGGTAAATGAATTCGGACTGAAAAAAATTGGCTTCCTGGTACAAAAGGATATGAAAGCCATCGGTTTACCCGTCGATGTTGCCGTGTATTTTCCGTATTCCTATTCGTTTGCGGGGCAGGTAGTTATCGTATCTGCCGACAAAGTGAAATCAATCGATATTACTGCCGCCGAGGCCATGAAGTTTGTTATCTCCGGCGGGGTTAGTGGGTTGGAATAAGCTTTGGCGGTTCCTTTTTCTTAAAGCTGCGGATTGTCAGCGCAATACTTATCATCATCAAAATAGCACCCATTAAAAATGGCGCACCCGGGAAATAGACCGGGCTTTCTTTTGATGTGGTAAAGTGATGGAATAAGGTAGTCATAATCAACGGGCCGATTATGGTCGTAACACTTACCAAACTTGTTAAAGCACCTTGCAGTTCTCCTTGCTCTTTAGGGCTCACATGTTCGGATATAAAGCCCTGCATCGCCGTACCGCCAATGCCGCCTAAACAATAGGGGATCATAAACGCATACATTAGCCAACCGGTGTTGTTAAAAGCGATCAATATAAGGCCTATGCCGTAAAAGGCGATGCCTGCCATGATGTTTTTCCGCAGCCCGAATTTAGGGATGGTCCAGCGTACAAAAAAGCCCTGGATACCCACAATAAGTAAACCCAGGAACATTCCTAAAGCGCTGATGCTCGAGCCCGTCCACTTAAATTTTTCTATCAGGTAAAAGGGCAAGGTACTCTCTACAGCTTTCTGGCCAATATAAACAATGGTATATGCTGTTATCAGTGTACTTACCGCTGTCGAGTACTTCCGTAAACGTAATAGAGAACCTACCGGATTAGAACGTTTCCAATCAAAGCGGCGGCGGTTTTTCATATCCAGCGATTCGGGCAGGATAAAGAAGCCATATATCGCGTTTATAAATGCAAGTCCTGCTGCAACTATAAAGGGTAATTTGATATAGATATCGCCTAAGAATCCACCCATTCCGATACCTAAAATAAAACCCAAGCCTGTTGCGGCACCTATTAACCCAAAGTTAGCGGCGCGCTTGTCGCCACTGCTTACGTCGGAAATGTAAGCGGTAGCAGTTGTGGTGCTGGCCCCGGCTATACCTGCAATAAAACGTCCTACAAATAGCCATAAAATGGTTGGGGCAAAGGCCATGAACATATAGTCGATACCGAATCCCAAGAGAGAAAAAAGAAGGATAGGCCGCCTACCATACCGGTCGCTAAGGTTACCTAAAACCGGCGAGAACAGGAATTGCATGGTAGCGTAGGTAAAAGTAAGATAGCCGCTGTACTGGCTCGCCATGCTGATATCCACATGGGCCAACTGCTCTAATAATTTAGGTATGATAGGAATAATGATTCCCAAACCAAGCGTATCAATAAAAACTGTAACAAAAATAAAGCCTAACGCCGCCTTGCCGTGCTGTTTGGGTTGATCCATATAGTGTAATTAGCATCCATGCGGTATATTATACAGATGCTTGTAATAATAGTTTTAAGCCGCTTGTTTTTTAAAACTTCGTACGGCCAATATTGCACCTATCAGCATCAATGTGGCGGCTACAAAATAGGGGGCGCCCGGTAATAAAAAAGGAGCCTTGGGGCTGGTGAAATAATAGAAGGTATAAGTCATGAACCAGGGGCCGAAAATTGAGCTAAGGCTCATCAAGCTCGTCAGTCCGCCTTGTAACTCGCCCTGTTCATTTTTGGGAACTTCGTTACTCATTACACCTTGTAAGGCAGGGCCACAGATGCCACCTAAAGCATAGGGCACCATAAAAGCAAACATCATCCACCCCTGGCTGGCCAGCCCAAATAACAGCATCCCCACTGCGTAAAATAGCAAACCTACCCATATACTACGTTGCTGCCCTAATTTAGGTATCACTACCCTGATTAGTCCGCCCTGAACAATCGCTATAGTCAAACCAATAAAGCCCAGGGAATAGCCCACAACATCTTCGCTCCATTTGAATTTCTCCATCGTATAAAACGTCCATACGCTTTGTACCGCGTGTGCGGCAAAGTAAACGATGAACAGGCAAACCGCCAGCCCGATAACCTGCGGGTATTTCTTTAATTGCATTAAGCTTCCTAATGGGTTAGCGCGTTTCCAGTCGAAATCGCGGCGGTGTTCTTTATCTAAAGATTCGGGCAGGATAAAGAAGCCGTAGGCTGCGTTTAAAAGCGCCAATGCGGCTGCGGCGTAAAAAGGGTAGTGGGTATCATATTTGCCTAATATGCCGCCTATTACCGGCCCTATAATGAAGCCCAGACCGAAGGCTACACCAATCATCCCAAAATTTTGCGCGCGTTTTTCGGGTTCGCTTACATCAGCGATGTAGGCAGATGCGGTAGTAAAACTTGCGCCGGTGATGCCTGCTATTACGCGGCCTAAAAACAACCAGCCAATGGTGGGCGCAAAAGCAAGGAAAAGATAATCGATCCCAAAACCTAATAACGAAAATAATAGAACCGGCCTGCGGCCGTATTTATCGCTCAGGTTGCCAATAACCGGCGAAAACAGGAATTGCATTACCGCGTAAGCTACAAGCAGTAAACCCGAATAACGGGATGCCTCGCTGATGTTACCATGGATCAGCTTTTCGATCAGTTTCGGAAAAACCGGGATAATGATAGCTAAACCTATTACATCAATTAACAAGGTCACAAAAATGAAGCTTAAGGCAGCCTTCTTTTTAGGTTGGGTTAGGGTGTCCATTAGCGTAAATAAACAATTAAATTTTTTAATATTCAGGCAAATTCACAAAATAATATCTGGTTAATTAAAAAATATATTCTTAAATTGACTAAAAATTTAGTTCACCATGAAAACACTTAAACTTATCTTAGCGATGCCGTGTGTGTTGCTAATGCAAAACTCCTTTGCACAATCTACAGAACCACTCAAACTGTCAAGCACAATGCCTGCACCGGGCGAGAAGGTCACATTTACCTACGATCCGTCGAATACGGTTTTGGCAGGTAAAAAGCCGGAAGCAATCGTATATTTTTTGGATAATAAGCTTTACCCGGCGGCGGACATTAATCTGAAGGGTGACGGCAAAGCGCTAAAAGGCGAGTTTACCCTTCCGGCAACCACAAAGGCATTTGTTGTAAAGTTTAGCGAGGGCGAAAACGTTGACGATAACGACGGTAAAGGCTATATGTACACAGTATACAAAGATAAGAAACCGGTGCCGGGCGCTTACGCTACCGAAGCTTATTTAATAAGCTCAGGTATGGGTAACTATATTGCTAAAATTAAAGCCGATAAGCCGTTAACTGCCGACCTTTATAAAAAAGAGTTTGCCATGTACCCTGCAAGCGAAAAGGAATTTCAAAGTAATTACTACTTTTTTCTGAACGACCCTAAAAATGCAGAAAGTATGGCTTTGTTAAATCAGAAGATAGCCATGCTGGAGAAAAGCAATAAAGAAGAAGACCTGGTATTGGCCAATAACTTGTTAGCACGTGGTAAAAATAAAGCGCATGTAGATTCATTGACCGCAGTGATCAAATCTAAATACCCTAACGGATTGCTGGCAAGATCAGAAATGATGACCGAGTTTTATAAGCAGGCAGATCCCAATAAAAAAGATTCTGTTCTGAAAATTTATCTGGCTAAATATCCTGATACTACTGCAAAGAAAACGGTAGAGAACGGGATGCGCTTACAAGTGGCCGGTGCCTATTTAAATAAGGGTATGCTCCCTCAATATGAACAACAGGCGGCAATGTTGACAGACAAAACCAACCTCTCATCATATCTAAACAGCGTTGCCTGGAAATGGGCAGAAAAAGGAGAACGTTTGCCGGAAGCAGAACGTTTATCAAAACAGTCATTGGTTTTAGTGCAAACGCAGATAGACAATCCTGCTTCTGGCAGCTTGTTTTTAAGCACCCCGGCTAAAGCCAAAAAAGCTGCACAATCAACCTATGATATGTTTGCTGATACTTATGCGTTCATCCTTTTTAAAGAAGGTAAGTTTGCGGAAGCTGTTGTCGTACAAAAACCTGTTTACGAACACAATGTAAATGCTGATGCCGACATCAATGAGCATTATGCTATGATGTTAAACGGAGCGGGTAAATATGCTGAAGCCATGAAGGTTGCAGAAAGTTCATTAAACGCCGGGAAATCTTCGCAAGGGTTAAAGGATGCTTTAGCCGTTGCTTACGTTAAAGTAAAAGGCAGCGATAAAGGATATGCCGAATACTTTGCTGCGTTAGATAACTCTGTCAAAGACAAATTGCGTGCAGAATTGACCAAAGAGATGATTAACAAACCTGCGCCGGCATTCGCATTAAAAGATATGGATGGTAAGTCGGTAAGCCTGGCCAGCCTAAAAGGTAAAACCGTTATAGTTGATTTCTGGGCAACATGGTGCGGCCCTTGCAAGGCATCTTTCCCCGGGATGCAAATGGCGGTTAACAAATATAAAAATGACCCTAACGTTAAATTCCTGTTTGTTGATACCTGGGAAAATGGCGACAACTACCTGCCGGGTGTTAAAAAGTTTATTGCTGATAACAAATACACTTTTAATGTGCTGATAGATGAGAAGGGTGATGATGGCAGGCAATCAAAGGTTGTAAGCTCTTTTGGTGTTGACGGCATCCCTACTAAATTCATTATTGATAAAGGGGGCAATATCCGCTTTAAACACGTTGGCTACAGCGGCTCTCCAGATAAGCTGGTGGATGAAATTACCAACATGATTGAAATGATCAACTCGGATGCTTCTCAAAAAGTATCTATGCTAATCAGAAAGTAAACCCCGGATCTGTGATAAAAAAAAGCCCTCCGGATCAACATCGGGAGGGCTTTTTTTTATAACGACCAAACGTTTAAAAATTCGGTTTCAATACATATTTATCATAGAAACGGAAGATATGCTCAACAGCTTCTTCTGCGGTATCAACCACGCGGTAAAGGTTTAGGTCGTCCGGGCTAATGTTGTGCTCTTCTTTCAGCATCCGGCTTTCTACCCATTCAAATAAACCCTTCCAGTAATCCACACCCACAAAAACAATTGGGAAACGGGCAATTTTACCGGTTTGGATCAGGGTGATGGCCTCAAAAGATTCGTCCATGGTGCCAAAGCCCCCAGGCAGGATTATAAACCCTTGCGAATATTTCATGAACATTACCTTGCGGATAAAGAAGTAATCAAACTCCAGGATCTTATCCCTGTCGATGTATTTGTTATGGAACTGCTCAAACGGCAATTCAATGTTTAAACCTACCGATTTACCACCAGCTTCGTAAGCACCTTTATTAGCAGCTTCCATTATACCCGGCCCACCGCCGGATATTACACCATAGCCACGTTCGGTTAGTAAACGTGCGCTATCTTCTGCCAGTTGGTAAAACTTGTTATCATTCTTGGTACGCGCCGACCCAAAGATGGATACGCAGGGGCCTATCTTAGCCAGTTTCTCGAAGCCATCAACAAATTCGGCCATTATTTTAAATATCTGCCAAGAGTCTGTTACCTTAATTTCCTGCCAGTCTTTGTTCTCAAATGCTTGTCTTATTTTATCTTCACCAGTCATGATTCTTTTTTTGTTCGGCAAACCCAAAATCGGGTTGGGTTTGTAAGTAAATAAATATTAAGCAATATTACAATATTGCCGTGTTAAAGTTTGGTAATTGGCTGTTAGTTATACGTAAACTTTTGGTGCTTCTGTTGTCGAGGTGGCATAAAGTTTCTTACTTGATGTAAGCCACAAGCCAATAAAGGTGATGAAACCGTTAAGAATGATGAGTTCGTTATCAAACACGTAGCCGCCCAGGTATTTTTTTGATTCGGTGCTTAGGAAGTAACAGATAGCCGGCGAGATCAAACAAATGAACGGCACCAGCTTATCATTAACCTGCCTTCTGCTTACAAACAAGCCAAAGCTATACAAACCTAACAGTGGGCCGTAGGTGTAAGATGCCACTTTAAAAATGGCCGTAACAACTGCATCATTATTGAGGGCATTGAACAGGATGATGGTCAGGAACATTAATCCCGAAAAGGCAATGTGTACGTAGTGGCGGACGTTCACCATTTTCTCGCTGTTCACATCCGCCCGTTTATTAAAGTTCAGAAAATCTACGCAGAAAGAGGTTGTCAAGGCTGTCAGTGCCGAATCTGTAGTGGCGAATGTTGCCGCCGTTAAGCCTAGCATAAACACCATGGCGGGTACAACGCCCAGATAGTTTAGGGCGATGGTAGGGTACAGGTAATCGGTTTTGGCAACGGTGATACCGTAACGCTGCGCATAAATATAAAGCAGGGCACCCACGCTTAAAAAGAAAATGTTGATGACCACAAATACTCCCGTAAAGCTGAACATGTTCTTTTGCGCTTCACGAATGTTCTTCAAGCTCAGGTTCTTCTGCATCAGGTCTTGGTCAAGGCCGGTCATACCGATGGTGATGAACATCCCGCCCAAAAACTGCTTGCTAAAGTGGAACTTGCTGCTCAGGAAATCATTAAAGAAAAATACTTTGGAATAGCTGCTCTCCTTGATCGCTTCGGCTGCCTGGAAAATACTCATATCCATGCTGCGGCAAATAAAATAGATGGAAAGAAATACGGATGATACCAGGAACAGCGTTTGCAGGCTATCGGTTATAATGATGGTTTTCAACCCGCCCTTGTAAGTGTACGACCAGATCAACACCAAACAAATCAGCACCGTGACGGCGAATGGTACATGATAGCTGTCAAAAATGAATTTCTGCAAAACGATCACCACCAAATACAAACGAAAGGCCGAGCCGATGGTACGGCTCAGTAAAAAGATAGCCGCCGCTGTTTTATAGCTCCAGGTACCCAGTGCGCCCTCTATATAGCTGTATATGGAAGTAAGTTTAAGGCGGTAATACAAAGGGAGTAACACGGTGGCTATGATCAGGAAGCCCGCCGCGTTACCCAATACGAATTGAAAGTAAGCAAACTGATCGCCGCTTGGGGCACCCACCTTGCCGGGTACCGATATAAAGGTTACGCCACTTAACGCGGTACCTATCATCCCGAAGGCTACCAGGTACCATTTGGAATTACGGTTGGCCACAAAGAAAGTTTCGTTATCTGACGATTTTTTGGAGGTGAGGTGCGATATCACCAGTAAAACCAAAAAATAACCGATTATAAAGGTGAGTAGTATGCCAGGTGCCATAATTTAAATTCAGGTGACGGATGCCCTAAAGTAGGTGTTTAGCTTTTATCAAGCAAATTAGCAGTCAGGTAACATAAGTTTGGGTTTACAAAAGTTTACATATTTCGAATAAAAAACGTGTTAAAATATTGTTAATCAGAATTTTATAAAAATAATGGGTTTACATAAAAAGATGCTTTTGAATGCTGCATTTACGGATCCTATTGAGCGTGGTTGCCTAATTTATTGGTTATACAATAAACATGGAAAAGACAGTAATTAACAATATTTTTGCAGTTACAAAGCAAGGGTAAACTGCTTAATGATACGACATGGCCAACATTACTGCTCCAACCAACCGACTGAACCAGCTTTTTAATACGAAGAAAGAAAACCTGTTATCGATATATTTTACAGCGGGCTATCCTAAATTGAATACAACGGTTGACATTGCCGAGGCCATTGAAAAAGCCGGTGCCGATTTTATTGAGGTAGGCTTCCCATATTCAGATCCGGTTGCCGACGGGCCCACCGTTCAACACAGTTCACAAACTGCATTAGATAACGGAATGACCCTGAACGTTTTATTTGAAGAATTGAAAACGTTACGGCAGCGGGTAACCATCCCCATTTTACTAATGGGCTATGTAAATGTGATTGTGCAGTACGGGGTAGAACGCTTTTGTAAACAGGCTGCGGCTGTGGGGGTTGATGGCGTTATTGTGCCCGACCTGCCCATGTACGAGTACGAAACGCTTTACCGCAACTATTTTGAAGATAACAAACTGAGCAACATTTTTTTGGTGACGCCACAAACATCAGAAGAACGCATCCGGAAGATAGATGGCTTGAGCAATAGTTTTATCTACCTGCTTTCGTCATCATCTATAACGGGGGGCAAATTGCAATTGACAGATAATATCGAAGATTATTATAAGCGCGTAAGGGCGATGGAACTGAAAAACCCAACCATTATTGGCTTTGGTATTTCAGACAGTAAGTCGTTCAGTAAAGCCTGCGAATATGCAAACGGCGCCATTGTAGGTAGCGCCTTCGTAAAGCTGCTGGCGCAGGATGATTATATGGACAAGATACCCGAATTTGTTAAGACTATCAGGCCTTAACCTTTATATTTTTAAGGATGAGGTAGCCTGCAAAGGCAGCGATTGACGATGCGATGAGGATAGTGAATTTTGCCTGGTTTTGAATTTCGGTACTGCCGAAAGAAAGCAGCGTTACAAATATTGACATGGTAAAGCCAATCCCAGCCAATTGTCCAATGCCCCAAACTTGTTTCCATTTTACCCGGTGCCCCAATTGCGATAGGCGCATATTAACCGCCAGCCAGCTAAACAAGGTTATACCAACCGGTTTACCTACTAAAAGCCCTACCAATATCCCTGCAGATAGGGCACTTACATGATTCCCGTCTTTAAGCCCTTCGCTTATATTGATAGCACTATTTGCCAACGCAAAAATAGGGATGATGAGGTAGTTAACAGGGTTCTCTAAACGGTGGATCAACGTTTTTAACGGGCTGTAATCTGCTTTAATTTTATATGGAATGGCCATAGCCGTTAGCACCCCGGCAACTGTAGCGTGGATACCGCTATTATGCACAAAATACCATAAAAATACACCGGGCACCAGGTAGGCCCATAATTGCCGCACACCTAACCGGTTTAGCAAGAGCTGCAACCCAAATGTTAAGCCCGCCATAAGTAAATATATGGAATGTAAGCCGGCCGAATAAAAAATAGCGATAACTACAATTGCCCCCAGATCATCTACAATAGCCAATGCTTTTATAAACACCTGCAGGGACAGCGGCACCTTTTTTTTGATCACATTGATAATGGCCACTACAAAGGCAATATCTGTAGCCATAGGTATGCCCCAGCCTTTAGCTGTTGGGGTGTTGTGGTTAATGATATAGTAAAATAAAGCAGGTATTACCATGCCGCCTACAGCTGCAAATACCGGTAAGGTTGCCGAACGCAGACTGGAAAGTTCGCCGTTCAGGGCTTCGTCTTTGATCTCTAAACCAACCAACAGAAAAAATATAGCCATTAAACCGTCATTGATCCACTCAATGGTAGGGTATGGGCCCAAATGATATTGTAGTGCCGCGTTGTAGGGCAAACTAAGGCTGCTATTGCCGATGATCAACGCTACAAAAATACAGGCAACCAATAAGTTACCCCCTGTGGCATTAGACCGGATAAATTCCTGAAATTGTTTAATTTGGTTGATCAACGCGATAGCGAATAGGTGCGCAGCAAAGATACTATTTATAAATATTCCGCCAGCTCTCCTTTACCTTCGCGGATGATGTCGAAGTCGCCGTTGGTGCAATCGACTACTGTTGAAGGTACATTGTCACCATAGCCACCGTCAATCACCAGGTCAACCAGGTCTTCATACTTCTCGTAGATCAGTTCGGGGTCGGTAGAGTATTCGATAATGTCGTCATCATCTTTGATAGAAGTTGAAAGGATAGGGTTGCCCAATACCTTTACAATTTCACGCGCGATATTGTTATCGGGCACACGGATACCTACAGTTTTTTTGTTGGAGCTTAACAGTTTAGGTACGGCGTGGCTGGCGTTAAAGATAAAGGTGAACGGCCCCGGCAATGCTTTCTTTAAAACCCGGAAGGTAGTATTGTCAATCGGCTTGATGTAATCTGATATATGGCTCAGATCGTAGCAGATAAAGGAGAAGTTAGCCTTCTCGGGTTTAATGTTCCTGATCTTGCAGATCCGCTCTATAGCTTTTTGGTTGGTGATATCGCAACCCAACCCATAAACCGTATCGGTAGGGTAAATGATGATGCCGCCTTTGCGCAGCACATCAGCTACTTGTTCAATAGCTTTTTCGTTAGGATTTTCGGGGTAGATTCGTATTAGCATGGTGTTTATATTTCGGATTTCAGATATTTGATTTCAGATTTATTTTTCGAAACAACCTCTAAATTTCCGCGAATATTTTAAATACAAAAATGCCGAATAATTGTTATATCCGGCATTTAATTAAATATTAGGGTATATTATCAAAAATCCGAAATCGAAATTTCGAATTTCGAAATTACTTACGCTTGTTTTGCGAATTGTACGTTAATGCTTAGTTTAATATCTGAACCTAACACTACCGAACCTGCTTCGGTTACGCCATCCCATACCAAGCCAAAATCTTTACGGTTTATTTTGCCAGTAACTTCAAAGCCAGCTTTGGTGTTACCATAAAAATCGCCTGCTACGCCACCGTGTTCTACATCAAGGGTTACGGGTTTAGTAACATCTTTGATGGTCAGGTCGCCGTTTAATTTGTAATCGTCACCATCTTTAGTAAAAGAGGTTGATTTGAAAGTTATCTTTGGATAAGTTTCTGCATCAAAAAATTCAGCAGATTTCAAGTGACTGTCGCGTGCCTCCTGGTTAGTGTCAATGCTGTTTACATCTAATGAAAACTCGATCTCGGCATTGTTAAAATCTTCACTGTCTGTTGTTAATGAGCCTTCAAATGTTTTGAAAAAGCCTGTTACAGTTGATATTACCAGGTGCTTTACCTTGAATTGAACTTCTGAGTGGGTAGGGTCTAAAACCCATTTAGTTAATGTTGCCATAGTGTTTTATGTTTTGTTGATGCAAAGGTAAATATTAAATGTTTAAACATCTATTTTTGATTATGATGTTTACAATTAAACTACAATATGTTTTTCAGAACAGGGGATAGGGTAAATAGGTTTGTCAAATAACCACAAAAAAAGGGGCACGAGGCCCCTTCTTAGTATTATGTTTAGGTTACTAAAGTGCTAACACATCTTTAACACGGTCGGCAGCCTCTTTCAATAAGATTGCTGAGTAAACTTTTAAACCAGAGTTATCTATCAGTTCTTTAGCTTCAGCAGCGTTTGTACCTTGTAAACGAACGATGATAGGAACCGGGATATTGCCAATTTCATGATAGGCATCAATAACGCCTTGTGCAACACGGTCGCAACGTACAATACCACCAAAGATATTGATTAGGATAGCTTTTACATTTGGATCTGAAAGGATGATGTTAAAACCAGCCTTTACAGTTTGGGCATTAGCCGTACCGCCAACATCTAAAAAGTTAGCAGGCTCGCCACCGGCTATTTTAATAATATCCATAGTAGCCATAGCTAAACCAGCACCATTAACCATACAGCCAACGTTACCGTCAAGCTTTACATAGTTAAGGTTTGATTTGCCCGCTTCAACCTCGGTAGGGTCTTCTTCGGCCGTATCGCGCATTGCTGCGTAATCCGGGTGGCGGTATAAGGCGTTGTCATCTATATTTACCTTAGCATCAACCGCTAAAATTTTGTTATCAGAGGTTTTTAAAACCGGGTTAATTTCAAATTGAGAAGAATCGGTAGCATCGTAGGCTTTATACAAAGCAGTAATGAATTTAACCATTTCCTTTAAAGCTTCACCCGATAAACCCAGGTTAAAGGCAATTTTACGTGCCTGGAAAGCCTGCAGGCCAACCTTAGGGTCAATTTCTTCTCTATGGATCAATTCCGGCGTTGAGTGCGCGACTTCTTCAATGTCCATACCGCCTTCGGTAGAGTACATGATGATGTTACGGCCTGCTGCACGGTCAAGCAATACGCTTACATAAAACTCTTTCACTTCGCTTTCGCCGGGGTAGTAAACATCTTGTGCTACCAACACTTTGCTCACAAGTTTACCCTCGGGGCCGGTTTGCGGGGTTACCAATTGCATACCTAATATCTGGCCTGCAATATCCTTAACCTGTTCAGCATTTTTTGCCAGTTTAACACCACCGCCTTTACCGCGGCCACCTGCGTGTATCTGTGCTTTTATAACTGTCCAGTCCGACCCAAAGTCTTCCTTCATTTTTTGAGCAGCAGCAACAGCCTCTTCAGGTGTATCTGCAACTATGCCTTCCTGTACTCTAACGCCAAAGCTTTTTAATATCGCTTTGCCCTGATATTCGTGAATGTTCATGTTGTTTGAAGAATTTGCGGTAAAGCTACTATTTTGTTTAATAACTTGTAAGTTGATTTGTTGTAAATGTTACAAGAGTTAAAAATAACTTTATTTACAGTAAACACGACCGTAAGTAAACGAACCTTAAATCTGTTAAAACCTTTGTAACATTATAACCTTTACAACCAATAAACTAAATTCGCCCATGCTTAAAGCGCAATCAATAAATAAATCTTACGGAGAACTCCGTATATTAAAGGGGGTCGATCTGGAGGTCAAGAAGGGCGAGATCGTTACGATAGTGGGAGCATCAGGCGCCGGTAAAAGTTCACTGCTAAATATCCTGGGTACATTGGACAATGCCGATTCGGGGCAAATATTTATTGATGACGTCGAGGTAAGTAAGCTTAACAATAAAAATTTAAGCGCGTTTCGAAATCAAAAAATTGGTTTTATTTTTCAATTTCACCATTTGCTGGTGGAGTTTAATGCGATCGAAAATGTCTGTATGCCGGCTTTTATTGCTGGTATACCTAAAGCCGAGGCAGAAAAACGCGCCAAAGAACTATTGGAAATGCTGGGCTTAGGGCACCGCATTACGCACAAACCGGCGCAGTTATCCGGCGGCGAGCAGCAGCGCGTGGCGGTAGCAAGGGCCCTAATCAATAACCCGGCACTGATATTTGCTGATGAACCTTCCGGGAACCTTGATTCTGTAAACGCTTTAGAATTGCACGAGTTATTTATAAAGTTGCGTAAAGATTTTGACCAGACCTTTGTAATTGTTACCCACAACGAAGATCTTGCAGCAATGGCCGACCGCACTATATTAATGAAAGATGGTAAAATTGTAGATAGCATATAATTGAAAATATTAATAACCTCGGCCACAGCTGCAGAAGCTCATAAACTCAAAGGAAAACTGATTAATAACGAAGTTTTGTTAGGCGACCATGCAGACCTGCCGGCATTTATGCGCAGTAACATTATCAAACTGCCCAACCCCGCAACAGATACCTATGCGCATGAAATGCTGACCCTGAGCCTGGATATGGAGATAGAAGCTTTGTACCTTTTGCAAGGCCAGGAATTGGAGATACTGCTTAGATCGGAAGTTTTATTTAACGAGTACCATATTAATATCATTGATGGCCGGAATTACCTATAACGATATCGACCCGAGTAAAAAGGCTTTTATATTCGAGCTTGACGATGTGCTATACCCTAAAAAGGACTACTATTACCAGGTATATTATTTGTTTGCCAATTTATTGGAGTACACTGAATTATCTGACGCGAAACAGACAACCGATTTAATGATTGCTACGTATAATGACAAAGGACCAATTGCTGTATTTAATGTAATTAAGCAAACGTTGGGTATTGATGAGAAACACCGGGCTAACCTGGAAAAACTGTTACTTACGACAAAGCTGCCCTTAAAATTGCTTTTGTATCAGAATATCCTTACCTTTTTGCAGGATGTTGTTTTAGACCGGAAAAAGCTTTTTATAGTAACCAACGGCGACCCGCTTATGCAGCTAAACAAGTTGAGGCAGGTAGAGTGGCATGGGTTAGAGGGTTATCTTATCTGTTATTTTGCAAATGAAACAAAGGCTAAACCCGAGACCGATGTTATTGAATTACTAATGAAAGACCACGGGTTGGAGAGAAGAGACCTGATGATGGTAGGGAATTCTGAAACTGACAGGGAATGTGCGGAAAATGCCGGTGTAGATTATAGTGAGGTAATTGATATAATACAATAATAAATATAGAAACTAACACGTTAACTGTCATATAATTAAACTATGCGAAAAATATTTTACGCTTCAATAATGCTTGCTGCGGCAGTCATATCTTCTTGCAAAAAAGAATCAGCAACCACCACCACCGCTGGTGGTACAGGCGGAACAGGCGGCACAACTATCACTCCATCGAAAACCGGTACCACGCTTGATCTGATGAAGGATTCGGTGTTTTTATACGCGCAGGAAGCTTATTACTGGTACGATGGTTTGCCAGATTATGCAACGTTTAATCCACGGGCTGTAACTGGCAGTACAGACATTGCAGCCCTTTCGGCAGAGGTTGATAAGATTTCTCAGTACAAAATAAACCCGGTAACAGGAAAACCTTATGAGTATTATGCCGCCGCCCCTGGTAGCGCTAAATACTCATTTATTGATGATGGTAGCGTATCAACCGCTTTAAACGGTATAAAAGGCGATTTTGGTTTTGCTCCTTTATATAACGATGTTAATGATTTGCGTATTAGGTATGTATACCCCGGGTCACCTGCAGATTTGGCTGGCATTAAACGTGGGTTTGTGATCACCAGCATTAATGGCCGTACCAATTTGGCATATGATGCCGGTAGCGGCGGTGCTGGTACTAACGTTAACTATGTTATCAACGCTTACTCAAACAGCAGTACCATAACATTGGGCTTAAAGAAACCTGATGGTACTACATTGACTGCCGATTTAAATGTAGCTACCTATACATTAAACCCCGTGTTAACTTATAAAACAATTGATGCCGGCAATAACCATAAAGTGGGCTACATTGTATTTAACAGCTTTAGCTCACCTGCTAATGCTAATGCTAAGTTGAATGAAGCTTTCAGCAGTTTTGCTTCCAATGGTGTTACAGACCTGGTTGTAGATTTACGTTATAACGGTGGTGGCTATGTATCTACCGCCGAGTATTTAAGTAACTTAATTGCGCCTGCGGCTAAGTCGGGTACGCCAATGTATTACACTTATTTTAACGATAAGCTGGCCAGCGGTAAAGCGTCGTTACTCAGGAACCAAGTGCGCAAGGATGCGGTTAACGGCACTTACAATTACGCGCAGTTTGATTATTCGGTTAACGGAAACGTGGTTAACTTCACGAAAACGAACATCCCCGTTACTTTAAATACGCTAACAAGGGTGTTCTTCATAGTGACCGGTTCAACCGCTTCGGCAAGTGAGCTTACAATTAATAACATAAGGGCGATATCAACATTAGATGTAAAATTAATAGGTACTACAAGCTACGGTAAGCCCGTAGGTTTCTTCGATATAGATATTAATAAATACCAGATGTATGTACCGGAGTTTGAAACTAAAAATGCAAACCAGCAAGGTGGTTACTATGCAGGTATGACACCGGCATCTGCAGATTATCCCGGTTACAGAGATTTTGACGATGTGACTAAAGACTTTGGTGACCCAACCGAAGGCTTATTAGCACGTGCTCTAACTTATGCCAAAACCGGAGCTTTCACATCAACTACGCCTGTAATACAAAGCACAGCACGCAAGTCTTTCTCTGTTGATGAGTCTAACGCGGCAGGCATAGCGCTCGATGGTAATAAATTCAATGGCATGATCTACAATAAGCCGTTTAAGCTGAAAAAGTAATTCTTTAATATAAAAATAGATTTGGGCGGATGATGAAAATCATCCGCTTTTTTTATTCTGCAAATTCGCGAAGGTCTACAGGTACAACACGCGATATTCCCTGCTCAACCATGGTTACACCGTAAACAATGTCTGTACAGGCTATGGTGCGTTTGTTATGCGATATGATAATGAACTGCGATTCTTTTGAGAATTTACGGATGATATTATTGAATTTGTCAATGTTAGTGTCATCCAGCGGGGCATCCACTTCATCAAAAATACAGAAGGGAGCGGGTTTTAAAAGGTATAGCGAGAATAGAATAGCCGTTGCCGTCAACGTCTTTTCACCGCCCGATAACTGGTTGATTGACAATGGCCGTTTTCCTTTCGGCCTGGCAATAATGTCTATATCAGATTCGAGCGGCCGTTCCGGGTCGGTCAGGATCAGATCACAAGAGTCCTGCTCATTGAAAAGTGACCGGAATACCTTGATGAAATTCTCCCGAACCAAAATAAAAGAATCCATAAATTTTTCGCGGGCGGTATCGTCTATTTCCTGTATGGTTGCCAGCAGCGAGGCTTTTGCTTCGGCAAGGTCCTTCTTTTGGGCCTGGATAAATTGGAGGCGTTCGCTCATTTCGGTGTAGGCTTCAACTGCCATCGGGTTTATGGCACCAAAATCATCCAGCTGGCGTTTCATCTTCTCCGTTTTATCGCGGATCTCGTCCTCGCTCTCTGCTGCGCTTTGTTCAACTTCCAGTAAATCATTGATATCCACATTAAACTCAACGGAAAGCCGCTCCTTCAAAGCGTTCAGCTCCAGTTTAAGATCATTACGTTCATCTTTCAGGGCGTTCTCAATTGCTTCGGCCTGATCCTTTTTTTGCCTTAATTTTGATACTTCGTTTTCGCTTTCAGTGATCCTGGTGCGCCAGGCGTAATATTCCTGTTCGGCATCGTGTGTGCCTTTCTCCAATGATTCCTTTTGCTCGTACATTTCTAACAGGCTTTCGTCGCTGTCGCCTGTTTGCTGCAGATTCTCCAATATCAAAGCTTTTACCTTTTCCAATTCTGCGCTATTTTGTTTTATGCGCATATCCAGGTGCTCCAATTGCGTTTCGCGGTAATCCAGATCTTTAACCAAACCCGATACTTTATTTTGCTGCTGATGGAAGCGGATATTCTCTTGGTTATAGGTGTTAGATTGTACCGTCACCATTTCGTTCAGTTCATTAAATGCATGCTGCTTATCCAGCATTAGTTCGCTTTGGATCTGTTTTTGGGCACGCAGTTCGGCCAGCAGGGGTCCAAGGTTTTGGATCTCCTGTCTGATACCGGTTATTTTATCAGCTATGTCCTTCTTGCGGTTAAGGCTGTTCTCAATAAAAGCCTGATATTGTTCTTGTTTAGTTTTAACGGTGATCAGCTCCGTATTCAGCTGGTTAAGTGCCTGTTGCTTTTGCCTCATCTCATCGGCCCTGGTAGCTGCCTTAAGTGCGGTTAAGGTACTTTGCAATTCTTCGCTGCGGCTTTTAAACCCGTTAATTCTATTTTCGGCCAGTTTGATCTCTTTGAGCAGGTTATCAAGATTTTTAGCGCGGCCGATCCGTTTACCTTCGAATAATCCAACCGACCCGCCGGCCATAGTGTGTTTAGATTTGTTGAATTTGCCGCTTTTGCCTATCACCACAACGTCTCCATTCAAGTTAGCAGCATTCAAATCCTGCTCGGCTTGATCATTTACCAGGTAAACATTTTTAAGCAAATGGATAACCAACGGTTTATAACGTTCTTCAACTTCCACAACAGATAAGGCATGGATAGCATCCTCAACATCGTGTGGTTGTACAGTTTCGGTCCCGTAGCTATTCAATATGAAAAACTGCGCCCTGCCTTTAGCCGAATTACTAAGTAGATTAATGGCCGCTACAGCCTCATCGTAACTATTTACTACGTAGTAGTTCATCAGCGGTTCCAGGTAGTTTTCTACAGCAACCCGGTATTCTTCCTTACAAAATAAAATATCGCTGAACAGCGTAACTGTTTTGGCCCAGTTGCTGTTCTTTTTCAAAAAACGGATCGACTCCGGGAAGCCCTCTAAGTTATCAACCAGGCTTTTGGTCAGGTTATATTCATTTTGCCGGGCATCCAGCTTACGGCCATCAGCAGCTATGTTATCCGTAACGGTTTTAAGTTCGTCTGTTGTGTCGCTTATCTGTTGCTGCAGCTTGCTTTCGGCAACAACTGCCATTTCGTACTCGCCTTTTAGGGTTTCAGTTCGGCCATCCAGTTCGGCCACTATCTTATTGAAGTGCGAGAGCTCGGCTTCTTTGCTGGTAGCATCCTCCATGTTTCGCTGGATTTCCTGCTCTAAAGCCTGCTGCTGTATGTTCAGGATGTCAATGTCTTTCTCGGCCTTATAAGCTTGGTTTTGGATTCGGTTGTTTACACTATTTAGCTCATTTAATTCGTTACGGGCCTCGCTTTGCGTTAGGCGCAAATCATCTACTGCCTCCTTCAATTCTGCAACACGCAGTGTGATAGCGTGCAAGTTCTCGTCTTCCTGTAGCTTCTCTTCACTCAACCGCTTAATATTGTACTGAACGTGTTTGAACTGGTTACCATCCTTTTCCAATTCATCTTTAAGGCGGGTTTCTTTATCCTGCTGGTTTTTTAACTGTTCGTTTTTAACTCGTTTTTCGCTCTCGTAAGCGCGAATCTTTGCCGTAAACTCGTTACTGGCCTTTTGCTGCGCGGCAAGGTTTTTTTCGCGGGTAATGCTATCCAGTTTTGATTGTTGTAACGAGGCCTCCAGCGTATCTATCTGTGTAGCAATACCTAACTTTTCTGTACGTTGTACCTGCTCTTTATCTTCAATTTCGGCAAGCGATTTACTAAAACCCGCTATACGGAATGACGCAAGGGAAATGCTTAAAACTTTATATTGATCGCGCAGGCGATAATACCGTTCGGTTTTTTTTGCCTGGTTTTCAAGGGTTTTCAGGTTCTTATCTATCTCGAAAAGCAGGTCTTCCACACGCTCCAGGTCGGCTTCTGTATCTTTAAGCTTATTAAAGGTTTGTTTCTTGCGCAGCTTGTATTTGGATATTCCCGATGCTTCTTCGAACAGGTTACGCCGCGAGCCTTCCTTATTGTTAATGATCTCATCGATCATCTTTAACTCGATAATGGCGTAGGAGTTAGCGCCGATGCCGGTATCTAAAAACAGGTCGGTAATGTCCTTTAAGCGGCATTGGACATCGTTGAGCAGGTACTCACTTTCGCCGCTGCGGTAAAGCCTGCGGGTAAGGGTAACCTGCGAAAAATCGGTAGGGAGCAGGTTTTTAGTATTATCAAAGGTTAACGATACCTGCGCCAGGTTAGCCGCTTTGCGGGTTTTGGCACCGTTAAAGATGATATTATCCATCTTCTCCGACCGCAAGGCCCTGGTGCTTTGCTCGCCCAAAACCCAGCGGATAGCATCTACCACGTTTGACTTACCACAACCGTTTGGGCCGGCAATAGCAGTAACACCCTCATTAAAATTGATGGTGATCTTATCGCCAAAGCTTTTAAAGCCCTTGATTTCTAATTGAGTAAGCTGCATTAATAAGGATAGTGCGTCGAAAAAATTAAGAGCTTTAAGGTAGGAATAAAATGTTAGATTTAAACGTAAATCTCTCCTTTTAAGTAAGTCACCGCTTTGCCTGCCATGCTTACGCGGTCGCCCTTTAGTTCGCACCATAGTTCGCCTTTGCGGGCGCTTACCTGGTAGGCGTGCAATAAGTTTTTACCCAGTTTGCCTGCCCAGTAGGGGATCAGGTTGCAATGTGCCGAGCCTGTAACAGGATCTTCGGCTACGCCTGCGGCAGGCGCAAAAAAGCGCGACACAAAATTAACATGCTTACCCGGAGCAGTTACGATAACGCCTAACGTATCAATTTTGGCTAAGGCCTGATGATCGGGCACCATTTGCAGCACTTCCTCTTCAGTTTCATAAACCAGCATATAATCGCGCGAGCGTAAAACTTCTTTTGGTTTAGCGCCACCTAAAGCGGCTATCAATCCTTCCGGTGCATCTGCTACGAACGGCGGGCGAGAAGGGAAGCCCATCGCGTATTTATCGCCTTCGCGCTTTACGGTTAAAGTGCCTGCTTTTACCGTATTGAAATAAATGGTATCTGCCGCATAACCTAATTCGGTAAATAAAATATGTGCCGATGCCAGCGTGGCATGGCCGCAAAGGTCTATCTCCAATTCGGGTGTAAACCAGCGTAACAGGTAGCCTTTCTCGTTCTTTACAAAAAAGGCGGTCTCGGCCAGGTTGTTCTCCATGGCTATTTTTTGCATCACAGCATCGGGCAGCCATTCGTTTAGCGGGCAAACAGCCGCAGGGTTGCCCCCAAATAATTGATCGGTAAAAGCATCAGCTTGGTAAATAGGGATAGTCATGTTTAGATGTGTTGATTGAGCTAAAGTAAATCTATCCGTTTATATATCGTTGATCAATATGCAAAAAAGAAGTGCAGATGCCGTGGAAAATCTAAATTGAAATAACTAAATTGGGCGTAGCATGAAAAGAACCCTTACCACTTTGCTTTTTGCCGCGTTGACCGGCACGCAGCTGTTTGCGCAAACCAAACCTATTAGCACGCCGCCTGCATTGTCGGCTATAAAAGATGCCGATATTAAACGCGATATTTTTGAATTGGCAGGCGATGGTTTTCGTGGCCGCAGGGCGGGCACGCCAGATGAGTTGCGCGCCGCCGCCTGGACAGCTCAACGCGCGCAGGAAGCCGGATTAAAACCTGCCGGCGACGACGGTACTTACTTTCAGTATTATAATCTGAAACGCACGCGCACCGCCGACCGCGGTACTTTTGCAATAAACGAACAACCACTTAAATTGTGGAGCGATGTTTTCCCAACGCAGCCCTTAGATACCCGGCTTGAAGGTAGCGTTGTTTGGTTAAATTCTATGGCCGATACGGCTGGCGCCATAGCAGGGAAAATAGTAGCCATGAAGATTGTAGCACCTAATCCACTTCCTGCCAAAGGGATGAGTTTATGGGGCTATCGGTATACGGCATTGGCGATAAGGCAGCAAAGTACCATTCTGCGCCGCAAGGGGGTTACAGCCATTATCATTGTTGCTGACGAAACGGTTGAGGGTTCACTGGCGTTTATCGGGCATAATTACCAGGAAGGCTTGTACCAGTTAGAAAGTGCGTTGCCGCCTGCTCAGCGCCCTGCTGCACCGGTAGTATTGGTAAAATCTAATTATGCTGCGCCATTACAGCAAGCCAACGCGAAAGTAAGATCAGATTTTGTGATGGAAACCTTCCTTTACCCATCGGTAAACGTGGTAGCTAAGGCTTCAGGTACGGATGCTGCGTTGCGTAATGAATACGTATTGTTCAGCGGCCACCATGATCATGACGGTGTAGGTTACCCCATAGCCGGCGACTCGATCTGGAACGGTGCCGACGATAATGCTTCGGTTACGGTGGGTATGCTGGCCATTGCGAGGGCATGGGTAGCCAAACCGGGCAAACGCTCTGCTTTATTTGTATGGCACGGGGCAGAGGAGCGTGGCTTGTTTGGTTCGCGCTATTATGCGGCGCACCCAACGGTTGATAAAAAATCGATAGTAACAGTATTAAATGCGGATATGATAGGCCGCAACGCGCCGGATTCGGCAGCGTTGCTGGGTACATTATCGCCGCATAAAAACTCAACCGCCTTAGTTGATATGGCAATGATGGCCAATAAACAGCTGACTAAGTTTACAGTTGATTTTTCGTGGGACGACGCCAAGCACCCCGAGGGCTGGTATTTCCGTAGCGACCACTTGCCCTACGCACAAGCGGGTATCCCGGCAATATTTTTTACTACGCTTTTACACCCCGATTACCATACTCCCAAGGATGAACCTGATAGAATTGATATAGCCAAGCTGGCTAAAATGGCCAAATGGATGTATTACACAGGTTGGATAGTATCGCAAACTGCTGCGCGGCCAGCGCTCGACGCAAAATAGTTACCTGTTCAAGTACCCGTAAGTGATTAATTCAGAGCGATCTGCAATAGGTTTGGTAGCGCCGTTTGTTATCATAATAATGCGGTCGCTTACATCCAGGATATTGTAATACTGATGATCGGTAACTATAATGCCTTTATGTCGCGCACAGGTTTTAATAATGGGCTTAAATTCATCGGCCTGGATGGGAGAGATGTGGGTGAAGGGCTCGTCAAGCAAAATGAAATCGGCACGGCTGTAAATGATCATCAGCATTTCCAGTTGGCGCAACTCGCCGCCCGATAGCTGATCAGGCTTTTTATGGCCGTGCTGCCGGTAAATATCCAACCCGCTAAATTCGGCCCATGATCGGTCGTCAACTAACATTTTGGCTAATTCGCTTATCCGTATATTTTTGGGCAGGTAGCTTTGTTGTGGCAGGTAAGCGATGTGGTTGTTGTGATAGCCTTTGTGAATGTATTGATCATCGATGCTGACGTATTTGTACGCGGCTTTTAACGTACCAAATATAATGCGCAACAAAGACGATTTACCACAACCGTTCCTGCCAAGTATACCTACAACTTCGCCTTGTGTACAATTCAGGGATACGTCCTGCAATATGCTGCGGCCATCAAATTCCAGCTGTACGCTATCAACCTTTAACGTTTGCGGCGGCATGGCAAATAAGTGTGAGTGGAATAATTAAAAGGAGAGAGGCTAAAGCATCTGCCAGGCAGCTGTATATAAACAATCGCCTGATCGTGACACCTGCGTTACGGTAATAAAAGTAAGTGTTCGATGCAGTATAATAATGTAAACTAGCAGCGGCGGCAAATCCGCATAACTTACAAAAAAGGAGGGCCACCGGATTAAAACCGGCGGCTAAACCTGTAAGTACGAAGCACAACAAGGTAAAAGAAATATTGTACAGCCAAAGTGTACGATAATATTGTGCAGTAAGAGTGTATAGGCGGCTCATCAACAGCTACCTATACGTAAGTTTCTAAAATAAATTGTGCTTCAATAATTATTTATCCCCGGCATTAAACCGCTAGCGGTAAGGTAAAATAAAAGCGGCTTCCTGCACCTATTTCACTTTCTACACCTATCTGGCCACCCTGCGCATTAATAAAGTCCTTCGAAATAGCCAAACCTAAGCCCGATCCTGATTTATTTTGGCCATCGGTTGGTACCTGGAAATAGCGGTCGAACAGGCGTTTTTGATAGGTTTCGTCAATACCTTTGCCGGTATCTTTCACAGAAAATTCTACTTGCTTTTTATTAGCTTTTACCTGTATAACAATCTTTGATTTTTCGGCACTGTAACGTAATGCATTTGAAAGGAAATTGACCAGCACCCATGCCGTTTTTTCGATATCTACCTGCACATCCGGCAGTACATCATCTTTAAGGATGTCTATCTGTACCTGTTTTTGATCTGCCTGGAATTTGATTGATGTGATGGCATAATCTACCACCTGCATTGGGTTAACAGGTACAAAGTTCAATTGGATATTACCGGTTTCTACCTGCGATAATTCCAATAATTCGCTGGTTATCTTTAGTAGCCTGTCGTTATCATCCTTAATGTGGTTAACCAATTGTTCCTGCTCGGCGTTAATTGCCCCAATACGCTGGTCGTTCAACAGCTTAAGGCTCATTTTTATCGAGGCGATGGGCGTTTTAAGTTCATGTGATATGGTAGCTATAAAGTTGGTTTTTGCCTCGTCGCGCTCCTTAAATTCGGTGATATTCTTTAAAATGTAAACCTTCCCTGCCGAGCGGCTGGCCAATTGTAGCGCGCCCTTTGTATCGTCGAGGTTGGGTATGATAATGTCGCTGCTTTGCATTTGAAAATGCAGCTCGCGCCCATCTAAAACAATTTTGAAAGGTTTAATAGATGAATCATTTTTTAAGATAGTCTTGAGCAGGTCATTACTTTTGGTCAGCGTTTCGGTATTTTGGCCAACTACTTTATCGTCTGTAATGTTGAGCGTTTTACGTGCGGCATCGTTCATAAACAAGATCTCTTGCTTCTCATCAATACCAATAATGGCATCCTGCATCTGATCGATAATGGTTTCAATCCGCCGCTTTTCAGATATTACCGTCGCCAGGTTACTGCTTTCCCACTGGTTCAGGCGCGCAGCCATCTGGTTAAAGGCCCCCGCTACTTCTGCAAACTCGTCGTTTTGTTCAAAATGCAATCGTTTGTTATAGTTACCCTGGCCTATCTCCCTTATACCTTCTAACAATGCCCGCAGCGGGTTAGCGATAAACCCGGGGAAGTTGACACTGAAACTAAATAAAACCAGGAAAGTAAAGGTACCTACCAAGCCTAAAAACAAGGTGGCCCTGCTTACAGATTTACGCGCATTATCATTTTTGCGAACGATAGCCTGCATATTTAATTGCTCTATAGCGCGTAAAGTTTGCCTGATCTTACGTTCGGTTTGTTGTTGGTTAACCGAGGGTGTTTTTAGGTCGCTGGCAGACTTGCGCAGGCTTTCGGTAAGCTGCCTTTCGCCTGGTTCAGTAATGTTATGCTCCTGCATGGTTAGCCACCTGTTAAAATCAAATAAAGCCGGGTTTTTAAGCGGCAGATCGTTCTCATCGAGCACCGTGCGCATTTCACGTGCAAAGCTTAGCGTTTCATAATTGTTTTTAAGGATGCCCTTTGCATTTTCAGATATGTCGCGGATATAAAATAAGGCGGTTGCACCAAAAAACAGCACAACCAAAAATAAAAAGCCGAAGCCTAAACGTAGTTTTGTTCTTACTTTCATGATAGTATTACTAAATCAGTTTCTGTTTTGGCAATCTTGTTCAGCAACTCGTTAAAGATAGCCGTTCTGAGTATCACCTGCCATAAATTTAAATGTGGTTTACCTATGCAAATGGTAGTTACCTCTTTTTCTTCGGCTACCTGCATAATGGTTTGCGTTATGGCGTCGCTTTTAAGTTTAATGAGTTCGGCACCTAACTCGGTGGCCAGTTTAAAGTTATTGATCAGGTGCCTTTGTTTATCCAGCTTGATGCGGTCAAGGCTTTCGCCGCTGCTTTGTACGTATAAAACTATCCACGGAGAGCGGTAGTACGATGCCAGGCGGGCCGTTTTACGGATCACGATCTTGGCTGTTTCGGAATTGGATGAGATACAGGCCAGAAATTTCTCGGGCCTTAATTTGATCTGTTTAGGGATCTCGGTATCTATCTTTCGCTCTACATGGTGAGCAACTTCCTTTAAGGCCAGTTCGCGCAGTTGCAGGATCTTGTCGGATTGGAAGAAATTTTGAAGTGCGCGTTCTATCTTGGCCTTTTCGTATATCTTGCCTTGTTTCAACCGGTCAACCAATTCGTCGGCTGTCAGGTCAATATTTACTACCTCATCTGCCAGATCCAATATTTTATCGGGGATACGCTCGGTAATCGCAATGCCGGTTATTTGCTCCACATCCTCGTTTAGGCTTTCTAAATGCTGAATGTTCACGGCGGTTATCACACTGATGCCGGCTTCCAGAATATCCAGTACGTCCTGCCAGCGTTTGTTGTTTTTGCTCCCCTCAATATTGGTATGGGCCAGTTCATCTACAATGACCACTTCAGGGTGCCGGTTAATGATGGCTTGCAGGTCCATCTCTTCCAACTCTTTACCCTTATAAAACGTTTTACGGCGGGGTATTAAGGGCAGGCCTTCCAGTAAAGCGTGAGTTTCAGCCCGGTTGTGGGTTTCTATGTAACCTATCTGTATATCTATGTTAGTACGTTGTAAGGCATGGGCCTCCTGCAGCATCCGGTAACTTTTGCCTACACCGGCACTCATGCCGATATAGATCTTGAGCTTGCCCCGCCTCGACTTTTTTACCAGTTCAATGAAGTTTTTTACGGATGTATCTTTATGTTCCTGCTGTTCTTCCATATCAGCTCAATTGAGTTAAATATTCATTAATTGGCCCTAACACCAGCGCAGGGAACAATGATAAGACTTGCAAAACAACCATTACAAAAAACAGCATAACACCAAAACTGGCCGAATCTGTTTGCAAAGTCCCGGCCGAGTAAGGGGTAGGCCGTTGACGAAGCATGATACCCGCAATAGCCAAAGCTCCTAACACAGGAATAAACCGGCCTGCCATCATGGCAACTGCCGTTGTCAAGTTCCAGAAAACGTTATTATCTGCCAACCCCTCAAAACCTGATCCATTACCCGCGAACGACGAGGTGAACTCATATAGAACAGTTGTAAAATTATGTGAGGAATTATTGCTGAACCACGCCGGTGCTGCACCTGCGGCATTTAAATTATTGTATGCAAAAATAGTGATGCCCGTTAGCCCAAGGCAAATTAGCGGTTGCGCAATGTATATACCCATGGCAAGCTGTATTTGCCGCATCGTTATTTTTTTACCAAACACTTCAGGCGTACGTCCTATCATCAGCGAGCCCATAAAAATAGCGATGATAACAAATACCAGCATATTTATCCAACCTGTGCCTACACCGCCAAAAAACGCATCAATTTGCATACCCAGCAACATGCTAATGCCCGATAAAGGCATATAACTGTCGTGCATTGATACAAGTGTACCGGCGGGTATTGCTACATTTATGCCGGCGTAAAATGAGGATAGTAAGGAGCCAAAACGCACTTCCTTCCCTTCGGTATTTCCGCTCAAAACAGATATACCCATTTTTGATTGTAACGGGTTGCCGGCAATTTCCTGGCTGATGATTGGGATAGTTAGTAAAACCACCCCCACACACATAATCAGGATGATCATGCGCGAGAATTTCTTTTGATTTATATAGTAACCTAAGAAAAATATAAACGCGGCAGGCAACAGTAACACCATAAAAACATGGATAATAAAGGAAGCGACGTTGGGGTTTTCAAAGGGGTGTGCATCGTTTGCACCAAAAAAACCTCCGCCATTTGAACCAAATTCCTTGATAGGCAACATAGCGGCAACGGGGCCTGTTGCTACCGTAACCTTGTCGCCTTGCAGCGTGGTAATACTTTGAGGCTTGTTAAAGTTCATGGGTACACCACAAAACATCAGTAATATACCTGCAAGCAAACATAACGGCAGTAATACACGGGTAACGGATAGCACCAGATCGCTATAAAAATTACCTAAACTATTACTTGCTTTCCGCGCAAGGCCGCGTACGATGGCTACACCTGCGGCAAGGCTTGTGGCGGCACTAACAAACTGTAGAAATGTAAAAACTGCTATTTGGGTAAGGTAAGTAGCTCCGCTCTCGCCCGAGTAATGCTGCAGGTTGGTACTGGTGAGGAAACTGATAGAGGAGTTAAGGGCAAGGCTCCATTCCATTGATGGGTTACCTGCGGGATTGAGAGGTAAAGAGCCTTGTAGAAGTAGTAGTGCGAAAGATAATATCCACCATATGCCGTTTATTACCAGAAGGCTAACAGCATATTGTTTCCAGGTCATTTCCTGTTGCGGATCTATACCGCCCACCCGGAAAATGAAATGTTCGACCTGTTTTAAAAAATCGAGCGGACTTCGCTCGTGTTTGTACACGGCGGCCATATATTTACCAACAATCACAGCTACCGCAAGGATAGCTGTGATGAGGAGTATGAGCAGCACTATTTGCAAATACATTTGTTTTATTTAATTGATAACAAGACTTATGCCTTATTTAAAAGGCGTATACCGCTGCTAATAAAAACTGCGATGCCTGTTTAGTTGGCCCTGCGCTTTTGTTGATAAATTGCGCTGTCGAGCCATTATCCAACCTTACTTCTGGTATAAATGTTAGCGGCCCGGCTTTCACATTTGCTGTTAAGGTAAATGCGGTTATCGATTCGCCTGCCGGCGGACCTGCCGTGGTAAAACCACCATTTTTTGTTTTAAAGTACTCGCCCCTAAGCCCTAAAGTTACATCTTTAGATACTGCAATTTGCGGGTATAAGGCTACACCTTCAAATCCGCCTTTAACTGCATCGGGTGCTGAGAATGTTGCACCGTTTAAGCCTAATTTAAATGCATCTGTGATTTGATAGGTAGTGGTCAAATCTACAATGGTACCCGATTGCGGGCCGGTAAGCAGGTTGACATAAGCTACCCATCCCTTAGCCGGGCTCACCATTAATTGCGAACCGAAGGTGTTTATTTTTCCGCCAGATTGATATACGTTCCAATAATCGTTAAAAATACCAGCCATTAAGCTCACTTTACTGCTAAACGCATACGTTAATTTAACGCCTGCATTTTGGAACGGCCCATTGGTGAATAGGTAAGAAGTTGAGTAGTTAAAGTTGCCTACCGGCGATACTACCTCATAGCCTAAAAACGTAGCCATGTAACCTGCGGTAACGTTTAATTTGTCGGTAAGATCATACCCCACGTATAAATTCTGAATATGGAACGACTGGTTATTACTGCCACCATTAGGGATAGACTGAATTTCGCCACGGGGGCCGAAAGATAATTCACCCACAAAAGATGCCTTATTTACTTTCTTTTTTACGCCCAGATCGATCATACCTATCGAAAATGAATTTTGATCTGTTGCGAAACTGGTAGGGATGTTGGAGGTACCTGCAGCACTACGGAATTTAGAAAAATCGTATTTGTAATAAGCATCTACAGATCCGGTGATGATTAACGGATTTTCTACCGTTTTGGTCGAATCCTGTGCTTTGGTAGCAATAGCAGCTAATACAATGGCTGCAGAGAATAGAAGTTTTTTCATGTTTTTATATAAATCTGTCATTTCGAACGAGCGATAGCGAGGAGAAATCTTGTTCATCATGCAAAGCTCGCCACCTACCATTCAAAAAAGATTTCTCTCTATCGTTCGAAATGACATTTGGTTGTGTGTTTTATTTATTTTTTAAGTTCGTCAAGTGCCACGTTCAATTTCAATACGTTCACTTTTGCAGGGCCTAACAGGCCTAAAAGCGGTGCTTCGGTATGTTTAGCAACAAGATCGGTAACTTGCGCTACGGTTAAACCGCGGTTGTCTGCAATCCTTTTGATCTGGATCTGTGCGGCTGCCGGAGAAATGTCCGGATCAAGCCCGCTGCCCGATGCGGTAACCATTTCTGCCGGGATATCGCTACGTTTTAAATACTGGTGGTATTTAAGCAGGGTATCAATGCGGCTGGCTACATCTTTCAGATAATCCGGGTTGCTTGGGCCTTTGTTACTGCCGGCGCTGCCTGCTGCATTATAGGCTACAGCCGATGGCCTGCCCCAAAAGTATTTGGGTTGTGTAAAGCTCTGGCCAATATTGGCATAGCCAACAACTTTGCCGTTCACCACAATGGTTTCGCCATCGCCACGGCCTTTTGATAACTTACCGGCCAACGAGATGGCTACCGGGTATATTACACATAGTATCACGGTTAAAACCAGTGTGATACGGATGGATTTTATGATGTTACTTTTCATGATTATTATTAATTAAAAGAACAGGGAAATAAGTAAGTCGATTAGTTTGATACCGATGAAAGGTGCTATAACGCCGCCTAAACCGTATATCAACAAGTTACGGCGAAGTAACGCACTGGCGCCGATAGGTTTGTATTCTACACCTTTTAAAGCCAATGGGATCAGCATCGGGATAATAATCGCATTGAATATTACCGCTGATAGTATCGCGCTTTCAGGACTGTGCAGGTGCATGATATTAATGCTCTGCAACGCCGGGATAGAAGCGATAAACAGCGCAGGTACAATAGCGAAGTACTTAGCCACGTCGTTAGCGATAGAGAAGGTAGTTAGTGTACCACGGGTGATCAGTAACTGTTTACCAATCTCTACGATCTCAATCAGCTTTGTCGGGTCGTTATCCAAATCCACCATGTTACCGGCTTCTTTAGCTGCCTGGGTACCGCTGTTCATGGCTACACCCACATCAGCCTGGGCCAGGGCAGGGGCATCATTTGTTCCGTCGCCCATCATAGCTACTAACCGGCCTGCCTGCTGTTCGGCTTTGATGTAGTTCATTTTATCTTCGGGCTTTGCCTCAGCAATAAAATCATCTACACCAGCTTTCTCAGCAATAAATTTGGCGGTAAGCGGATTATCACCGGTAACCATAACCGTTTTGATACCCATTTTACGCAGGCGTTCAAAACGTTCGGCAATGCCGGGTTTGATGATATCCTGCAGCTCTATCGTACCCAAAACAACCTCGTTTTGCGCTACTACCAGCGGCGTACCGCCGTTTGATGCGATGGCTTTAACACGTTCTTCCACATCGGGCGAGAACTTGTTACCAGCCGCTACCGACATGTTCCTGATAGAATCAAAAGCGCCCTTACGGATACGCAAACCATCTGTGGTATTTATACCGCTTGAACGGGTCTCGGCAGTGAACTTGATAAATTCTGCTCCTTCAGGCGCAGTCATTGGGATACGCATGTTACTTTGCTGCGCCAACTCGATGATAGATTTACCTTCGGGTGTTTCATCAGCTAATGACGAAAGCACAGCAGCCTTTACCAGGTCTTCCGGCAATACACCAGGGGCAGGCCAAAATTGGGTAGCCTTACGGTTACCTATAGTGATAGTACCTGTTTTATCTAAAAGCAACACGTCTATATCGCCGGCAGTTTCAACCGCTTTACCAGATTTGGTGATCACGTTAGCACGTAAGGCTCTGTCCATCCCCGCGATACCGATGGCCGATAAAAGGCCACCGATAGTTGTAGGGATCAAACACACGAAAAGTGAAATTAGCGCGGCTATTGTGATAGGAGTATTGGCATAATCTGCAAAAGGTTTCAACGTAACACATACGATAATAAATATCAGCGTGAAGCTGGCTAACAGGATGGTCAAAGCGATCTCGTTAGGTGTTTTCTGGCGTGATGCACCTTCTACCAGTGCGATCATCTTATCCAGGAAGCTTTCGCCAGGCTCGGTTGTTACTACCACCTTTATCTTGTCTGACAGTACTTTTGTACCGCCGGTAACAGATGATTTATCGCCACCCGCCTCGCGGATAACCGGTGCAGATTCGCCTGTAATGGCCGATTCATCTATTGTAGCTAAACCTTCTGTTATCTCTCCGTCTGTTGGGATGGTATCACCGGCCTCACATACAAAGTAATCGCCTTTGCGCAATTCGTTTGATGACTTGCTCACGATGCTGCCGTCGGGCATTAACACATTAGCAGGTGTTTCTTCACGGGTTTTGCGCAAGCTGTCAGCCTGTGCCTTACCACGCGCCTCGGCAATTGCTTCGGCAAAGTTGGCAAACAATAAGGTAAGCAACAGTACAATAAAGATGATAAGGTTGTACGAGAATGAACCCTGGCCGGTATGCAAAAAGCTGTATATGCTCATGTAAAGCATAATGGCGGTGCCCACTTCCACGGTAAACATTACCGGGTTGCGCATCATCACCTTTGGGTTCAGTTTAATGAACGACTCTTTAAGTGCAGTTTGCACAAGGGCCGGTTCGAATAATTTATTTGATCTGGTTGTCATGATTAAGATTATTTAGGCATTGAAAAGAACTCTGCAATAGGGCCTAAAGCCAAAGCAGGGAAATATGATAATGCGTTGAGTACAAGTATTACGGCAAACGTCATCAGCCCGAAGGTTACTGTATCGGTTTTTAATGTACCGGCAGATTCTGGGATATGTTTCTTTTGGGCAAGTAAGCCTGCAACGGCTACAGGGCCGATTATAGGCAGGAACCTGCCCAATATCATCACGATACCTGTACTTACATTCCAAAAGATGTTATTGTCGCCCAGGCCTTCAAAACCCGACCCGTTGTTTGCGTTAGATGAGGTCATCTCATACAGCATCTCGCTAAAGCCGTGGAAACTTGGGTTGTTTAACCATGCCGATGGCTTAACGGCCCAGTCGGCATTGCCATGATTGGTAAATACAAAGGCTGCAATAGCTGTACCTGCCATGATTAAGAATGGACTTAATAAGGTGATCAGGGCGGCTATCTTAACTTCGCGCGCCTCTACTTTGTGACCCAAAAACTCCGGTGTTCGGCCAACCATCAACCCGGAAATAAACACGGCGATAATCAGGTAGATGAAGTAGTTTAATACACCCACACCACAACCGCCAAAGAAGCCATTGATCATCATACCCAGTAATTGCCATAAGCCGGTA
Source organism: Mucilaginibacter glaciei (assembly GCF_014773245.1). GTDB lineage: Bacteria > Bacteroidota > Bacteroidia > Sphingobacteriales > Sphingobacteriaceae > Mucilaginibacter > Mucilaginibacter glaciei. The sequence goes on from NZ_JACWMX010000001.1 coordinate 630,979, forward strand.
AGCGGCATAGTACTGTCATGCATCCCATTAACAGAACCTGTTGATACGATGGTAGTAAAAGTACTCCAGTATGCGGTAGCCGTAGGGCCGAAGCGTACTTCTTTACCTTCCATTGCGCCGGTGGGCTGTGCTATACCCATTTTAGCAATGGCTGTATTGCCCCCGGTTTCGCTGCTGATACTTGGAATGAGCAGGAGCAGGGCGCCTATCATCATTACCCCAAATATTACCCAACCCAGCTTTTTCCTGCGGATGAAATAACCGAAGCATAAAACCATCGCGATAGGGATGATCATTTGTGAAACGATCTCTGTAATGTTAGTCAGGTAATTCGGGTTTTCTAAAGGGTGGGCAGAGTTTGCGCCAAACCATCCACCACCGTTGGTGCCTAAGTGCTTAATGGCTATCATTTGGGCAGCCGGGCCGCGTGATACATGCACGGTATCGCCCTGCAGGGAGATGAATTGATCTTTACCTGCGTAACTGCTTGGCGTACCGTTGAAGGTTAATATTAACGCTACTACGATAGATAACGGCAATAACAAACGGGTAATGGATCTTAAAAAGTAGGCCCAGAAGTTACCAAGGTCTGTAGTCGTTTTATCGCGGAAGGCTTTAAATAAACCAACAGCACAGGCAATACCTGTTGCAGCACTTACAAAGTGCAAAAACATGAATATAAAGTGTTGTATCAGGTAACTGGCACCGCTTTCGCCACTATAGTGTTGCAGGTTACAGTTAACCACAAAGCTAATGATGGTGTTAAAGGCCAGGTCGGCAGTCATGCCTGGGTTACCATCGGGGTTAAGTGGCAATTTATCCTGCTGCATTAAAACGAAAAAGCCATAAACTAACCAAAGCAGGTTAATGCACATCATCGCCTTCAAAAACTGTTTCCAGTTCATGGGCTCGTTAGGGTTGATGCCCGATAGTTTATAAATGCCGTTTTCTAAAGGTTTCAGGAAATCTGTCCATACCTTTTCGCCGGCAAACATTTTTGCCAGGTATTTGCCCAGGGGTATGCCTATAACCAGCATGAGGACAAACGAGGCAATGATTCCAAATAATTCTGTGTTCATTGTGGTAGATTAAAAGTTTTCGGGTTTGAGCAGCACGTATACCATGTATAGGAAAACTGCGATAGAAATGATGAATAGTGCGATCATGATGTGTTAGATTTTTTCGAACCAGTCGATAGTTTTAAAAATTAGCCACCAGCTAAGCAGTATGGCGAGGAAAAGGATTATTGTGATCATTATATTGATATTTGATACGCCTATGCCAATAGCAATGCCGTGAACAAACGTTTTTATATAAACAACTAATAATCAATTATTTATATAATACAAAGGTGTGTTCATGGTGTTCATGAACAAAAAAACCCTTCCGAAATGGAAGGGTTTTTTATCAAAACGAGAATTTATGAGTGCTTGACCGGCGGGATCTTCTTTAAGTTGAAGTAACTAACCGGCGCTACCACGAGCGGTATTTTTTCGATACGGGTTTCACTTGTGTCCAATCCAAAGGCTTTTGCATCTGATTGTGCCAGCTGTTTAATGGCGAAGTAACTACTTAGAATAAAGCCCTCCTTCGCGCTGAACTCATTTTCATAGGACAGGAACTTTTCCATCAATACAAATTGAAAATCGGCCGCGAGGTGGTACTTTTTCAGTGAAGGGTAGCGGCTGGTAATATCAAGCTCATTACTGGCTACCATCTCCTGTACCACTTTTCTGAACAATACGTTTATTCGCGGCTGGATCCTGAACCCTAACCTGAACTCTACCCGGATCACCTTATCATCCTTCAGTTCCTCTACACTGTATTCCATGGTAAAAGGTTCGTCCGTTCGTTCAATATGGATAAACCAATAAACGTTAGCTCTTTTCGGTTTACGGCTTAAAATGGAGTAGATAATCTTTTGCTCTATCTGCTTACTGTTATTTGCCTTGGTAAGGTAAATTAAATGGGTGGAGAATTTGGACACACTTGTGTCCTCGCTTAATTCGGTCAGTACCGGCAAATAGTCCCTCAGATCTACAAACGACAAAAACCGGTTGTTGATCTTGCGCGCCCTGAACCAGATGTACATGGTAAATATTAAACCAACTTCAAACCCTACAAAAAATAATCGTTTTAAAATTTTGATGGCATTGGCAACAAAGAATGAAAACTCTACCGTGAGGAACATACACAATATAATGGTAACCAGCCAAAGCGGCCAGTGCTTTTTATACCGCATAAAATAATACATGAGTATCGTAGTAGATAACATGGCTATTGTGATAGAGAAACCATACGCGGCAGTCATCGCTTCCGATGTTTTAAAATAAAGGCTCACCGCAATACATCCAAAACAAAGCAGCCAGTTAATACTGGGTATATATATTTGCCCGCGGATGTTTGATGGGTACTTAACCGTAATCCGGGGCCAAAAATTCATACTGATGGCTTCGCTAATAAGTGTGAATGAACCGCTTATCAAAGCCTGGCTGGCAATTATGGTGGCAAACGTAGCGATCAGCACTGCGGGGATAATAAAGTCATGCGGTACAATTGCAAAAAAGGGATTTACTCCTTTTACCAATGCCGGGTTGGTTTGCCTTAAAACCCATGCACCCTGGCCCAGGTAGTTAAGTAACAGGGCGGTTTTAACAAAGCCCCAGCTTACCTGAATGTTTTTGCGGCCGCAATGGCCCAGGTCAGAATATAAGGCCTCGGCTCCCGTTGTACATAAAAATACAGCACCTAACAACCAAAACCCATTAGGGTGGTCGGTTAGTAAATGATAACCATATACAGGATTAAAGGCCTTAAATATCTGGGGATATTGTGCCACCTGTATGCCACCTAATAGGGCCAGCATCACAAACCAAACCAGCATGATAGGGCCAAATGCTGCGCCCACTACGTTAGTGCCAAACTGCTGGAAAAAGAATAGCAGTAATATAATAATGATAACAATAACCAGTATGGTTGTATTACCCGGCACGATGACGGTTGATAGCGCAGGTACCAAGCTTAAACCTTCAATTGCCGATGTGACAGATATCGGCGGGGTAATAATACCATCTGCCAGTAGGGTACCCGCGCCAATAATTGCTGGTATGGCAAGCCATTTTCCATATCGCCTAACCAGGGCGAATAAGGAAAAGATACCACCTTCGCCGTTATTATCAGCCTGCAGCGTTATGAAAATATATTTAAAAGTAGTTTGTAAAGTGAGTGTCCAAAACACGCAGGATATAGCGCCCAGCACCATAAACTGATCGGAACGGCCGCCTTCTTTTAACAGAGTTTGTAACGTGTAGAGTGGTGAGGTGCCTATATCACCAAAAATAATACCTAATGTAATTAGAACGCCGCCGGCAGAGAGTTTCCTGATGTGTGCGTTCATATTGTAATAAAGGGTTTAAGAGTGAGCAAAAGTGGTGTTTTTAAACAAATAGCGGCATAGGCCGATTGGAAAAAGGGGTATTTCATACTTGCGCATTATCAATAGATATACCAAAGTACAAAAACTTTATTTAAATGGTTGTAAAGGCACTTTTTTATGCCCGGTTTTTATAACCCTTCCATTTTGGTAGGGTGCTTTTCCATTTTGGAGTGGTTTTTATCCAAGCTGATACTCGTCTATTTTACGATAAAGCGTGGTTAAACCGATACCCAGCAGGCGCGCAGTTTCAGTTTTATTGCCTTTTGTATAGGCAAGTACTTTACTGATGTGTTGTTTTTCGATGCTTTGCAGATCGAGCGAGGAATTATCAGCAGCTGTTTGATTATTGAATTGAGGCGGCAAGGCATCGGGTGTCAAGATATCATCGGCCAGGATAACGGCGCGCTCCATCACATTTTTCAGTTCGCGGATATTTCCCTTCCAATGATGACGTTTTAACGCACCTACAAATTCAGGGCTCATCTTAGCTGATTTTGCCGCCTTGTCTATAAAGAATTTAAGATAGTATTTGGCAAGCGGCTCAATATCTTCTTTACGATCGCTTAGTGCCGGTAATGAGATGGTGAATACAGACAGGCGATAAAAAAGATCCAGCCGGAACTTGCCTTCTTCTGCTTCCTTTTGCAAATCGCGGTTAGTAGCCGCCATTATGCGGATGTTTACCCGGGTAGTTTGGGTATCACCCAATTTTATAAAGGTTTTGCTTTCCAGCACACGCAGCAGTTTAGCCTGCAGGTCAAGGCTCATTTCGCCTATTTCATCTAAAAAGATACTGCCGTGGTGCGCTTCCTCAAATAAGCCTTTTTTATCTTTATTGGCACCGCTAAAAGCACCCGCTTTATAGCCGAATAGTTCGCTCTCCAACAATTCGCCGGTAAAACTGCTGCAATTGATAGCTACAAAGGGCATTTGCCTACGCTGGCTTTCGTAATGTATGGCCGATGCAAAAACTTCTTTACCGGTACCGGTTTCGCCTAATAGTAAAACGGTGGTATCGGTAGAGGCGACCTTACGCGCCAGGTTTACGGCATCGGTAATAGATTTAGATTGGCCGACGATCTGAGCGAAACTATGTTTACTGCTGATCTTCTTATCGGCGTTAAAAGCCGTTTGTTGTAAAGTGGCCTTCTCTACAGCCTGGTTAAGCAGCGGGATAATCTTATCGTTATCATCGCCTTTTACAATATAATTGAACGCGCCATTTTTAATGGATTGTACACCGTCATTTATAGTTCCATATGCGGTAAGGTTGATAACCTCCACATAGGGTTTTTTGAGTTTGATATTTTTCACCAGTTCAACACCATTGGCATCGGGGAGTTTAACATCACTTAAAACCACCAGTACATCTTCCTGCTCCAGTAGTTTTAAACCCTCTTTACCGGTATAGGCCTGTAAAACCTTAAAACCTTCTAAGCCAATAATTCGCGATAGCAATCCATTAAGTTTTACTTCGTCGTCGATGATTAGAATGGTAGCCTGCATATTAATTACAATGATAGAAAATATTTCAATAACGATTATTGGCATCAAGTGTCAATCCGCGTATAGACCGGTTTATTTTTGATCTGGTATAAAATTAATAGGCTGTGTTCTGTCAAAAACCACGTAAACGCGTTTCCAGGGGTCTTCGTCTATCAGTTTCCATTTGTGCGCGGTGCCTGTAGTGTCCATCGCTATTAATATTTCGCCGGGCTTCAAAATAAAGGTCTCGCCGGGCAGGGTTTCAAACTCCAGGGTGCCCGATAAGGTGATCACATATTGGTCTGTCGGGGCATTGTGCCAGTCGTAAACGGAATGTGGTGGGGACTCTTGGAACCGGATAGCAGACGCCTGGTTAAAATCGGCCGGATTTACGTTGCCTGTTTCTACGTGCGAGTGGCCGTCATCGCCGGTATATAATCTATAAGCTTTTATCATATAATTGTAGCAAATACTAAAGAGGCGAAATTAACAATAACCTTCAATTATATCGGGATAACAACTATTTACGGTACTGAATTTTTAACTAAGCTGAAAACAAAATGCCTTGTTATTTATTTATCTGATAATGTTAAAGTAATCTTACTGTAATATCAGCGTTGTAATTTTACATAGATCAAATACTAAACATCACTATCATGGGATACAGCACACTTGATTTAGCAATGCTTTTAGTAACAGCATTTATTGTATTTATGGCATTACGCATCCAGGCGACAGATGCGCCTGCTAAAAAATTAGGTTAATTAATGCCAACCCTTTCTTATTCGAGTTAGTTAATGTTTTTCGTCCGACAGCTTTTTTACGATAAAGGGTAAACTAAGTCCCTATCCTTTAAGCGTAAACAATATTACTACTACCTTAATAATGATAATCGCCCCCCGTTGTTGAAATGGATTTTCATGCGCTAAATTTTCCGGCAAGCCCACAGCTATCTCCAAAGACATTATCCTGCGCATTCCCGATCAGCTGATGATCGCATATTGAGGTGAAGCGCCCATTTTGATTATCATTTTTCGAATCAAAAAACGTATGTTTAACTGCTGATTGCACTAACTAACCTGATTGATCCCATCGAATTTGCATGAAGTTCACGTACCCCGGTAATTTTCCGTCATTTTATATCAAGCACGTTTTATTAATGTGTTGCCTGGCGGTACTTTGGCATACTCACAACGTGAAGGCAGAGGGGAGTAAAGAGCTTACCGCTAACGGCGGCAACCGCGCTTATTTATACTCCAGCACTATCGTGAATGCATCATTTCCGTTTCCTACCAAGGGGACTATGAAAGTATATGTTAAACCAGGCGAAACGATCAATGTAGGCTGCAGCGCGCAGGGATTGAGCCTGGGCACTATTAATTTACGCGCACCCGATGGGGCAACATATAGTAGCGGCAGTTCCATTACAACCGGGTTAATAGCCAACCGTGCGCAGGAACTGGCCGGGCCATTGCCCACCCCGGGCGGTTATACACCCTTTACCAAAACCGTTTTAACGGGGCAGGAGGGAATCTGGGAGGTTGATTTTATATCGCCCAGCGGCGGTGCCGATGGAGCGGCAAACCCAACCCCGGTTGCTGTCGATGCTGCTTGGGCACAATTTGGCGGGCAATACGTTACCGCGTTTGACGTGTCGGTACGTAACGCAGCCAATACCCAATTTTTAACCGGGAGGGTATTTACCAATGAGTTCATAGGCATCCTGGGCCGCTTTAATGTGGGTTTTAACGGTATCTTTAACGTTCTCACTAAAGATGGGTATCAGTATTCCCTGGATAATAACGGGCAGGCGGGCAATGGCTTTACCTTTTTTGTAAATAACAAAGGCTTTAGGGATGGGGCTAATCTGCCATCGTACAACAGCGTTAACAACGTAACCAACCCCAATGTGCAGGATCCACGGGCTTCAGATACCGAATCGGATATTACGTACAAGATATTCTTTAACACCCCGGCGGCAGATCTGCCCGCTGTAGCCAATACGGTTGGCGGTGGCACTACCTGGTTGCTGAATACGCCCATAGCTGCGGCCCTAAGCAATTTTACTTTTAATAAAGCGGTAGCTACTGGTACGGTTTCGAGCGGCAAGTTTGCTTTTAACAGTACCGGGAGCGGCGCATATTTGATCAGTATAGATGCAAACCGTAACGCAATCTATACAGATGCTGCCGACCGCCAGCTTACCGGTGCGTTATTCGCTGGTGCCAATGAGGTAACCTGGGATGGGCTGGACGGTGCGGGTAATAAGATCACCGCTTTTTCGGGTGCTGTTTATTCCGCTAAGATTACCGTTACAGCCAATGCCGGTGAAGTACACTTCCCGTTTTTTGATGTGGAACGTAATGTGAACGGGCTTAAGCTAACCCGTTTAAATGGAAGTAACGCGCCGGATAATACCCTTTACTGGGACGATACGCAGATAACTATAGTGGGTAAGCCATCTAACCCGATAAAGAATTTAACGGGGATAAATAGTTTAACCAATGGCCATACCTGGGGAACGGCTACGACCAACGCCGATAACGATGCCGACTTTGGTAACAACAAAAGCATCGATACCTGGGGGTATATTATCAGTCCGCCATTAACGGCCACGACTAACTTGGATCTGTTTGACCCTAAGCTCGAAACTGCGGTTATTGCCCCAAATATTTTCACCCCTAATAATGATGGTAAAAACGATGTGTTCCAAATTTTGGGGTTGGAACAATACCCGGGTTCACAATTAAATATTTTTAACAGGTGGGGTAATGCTGTTTATCATTCGGACAACTACACTAACGACTGGAACGGCAGCAACCTGGCCGAGGGCACTTATTTTTATATCCTCAATAAAAAGGAGCATAACGGCAGTACTACCACCACTAAGGGTTGGGTGTATTTGAAAAGATAATGAAAAGGCCGAACAAATACCTGCTACTGATGCTACTGCTTTATGCCGTTGGTGCAAAGGCACAGCAAACCATTCAGTTGAGCCAGTATATGTTTAACGGCCTGGCGCTTAACCCGGCTTATGCGGGTTATAAAGACGACTGGACGATAAACCTGAGCAGCCGCCTGCAATGGACAGGCTTTAACGGTGCGCCCAAAACAGGCACGATATCGGCAGATGGTTTACTCAACAACGATAAAAAAAATGTGGGGATCGGTGTTATTGCGACCATAGATAAACTGGGCCCGCAAAATACTTCCTCGTTTTACGCGAATTATGCATTTCGGTTAAGGCTGAATGACGAAGATACCAAAAGGCTGAGTTTTGGATTGGCCGTAGGGGCAACACAATATACGCTGGATGGGTCGCAGTTTAATGCAACCGATGGTGGCGACAACAGCATACCCACAGCCAGCGAAAGTAAGTTTACCCCCGACGCCCGTTTGGGCATTTATTATTACGCGCCAAAAGTATATGTGGGTGCCTCGGTATTTAACCTACTGTCGGCAACTAATTTGGTGGCCGATTATACCACTCTGGTGCGCCAGGTACGCACAGTATACCTCACGGCTGGGTTGTTGATACCGCTTACGGAATACATTGACCTGAAACCCTCCTTCATGATCAAAGAAGATTTTAAAGGCCCCACCAACGTAGACCTGACCGGCTACCTTGCCTTTAGCAAAAGTGTTTGGATAGGCGCATCGTACCGCACCGGGGTTACTACCTGGAAAAACAACCTGAAAAGCGGTTTGCAAAACCTGGATGCGGTGGCAGCCCTGGCGCAGGTTTATGTAAATAATCATTTTCGCATTGGGTACTCTTTTGATTTTACGGTGAGCAAATTGGCGGGATATCAAAGCGGATCGCATGAGCTATCGCTAAGTTTTAGTTTGGGGAACAAGAAACCGAGGATAGTTAGTCCACGCTATTTTTAGACATGAAAAGACTGCTGATCACATATCTTTTACTGATGGTGCTGGGGCAAATGACCGGCGCGCAGGAACAGTTGACGCAAGCACAGCGTGCCGACAAACTTTATGAGCGTTTTGAATATGCTAAAGCTTTAGAATTGTACCTGCCGATAGCGGATAACCGCACCTCGGGGTTGCACGTTACAGAGCGCATTGCCGATTGTTATAGAAACATCACCAGGTATCAGGAGGCAGAGGCATGGTACGCCCGCCTGACTGCCGAACGAAGGGCCAGCGCTATCAGCCATTATTACTATGCCGAAATGCTTTTGCGAAATCAAAAGTTTGAACAGGCTAAAGCAGCTTATAAGGTTTATTTCGGTAAGGTAAAAGACCCTCAAAGATTGAAGTTGAAATTGGGCAGTTGCGATTCGGCCGCGTTGTGGATAACCAAGAAGCCAGGTTATGAGGTAAAAAATGAACGAAATTTAAATACTGCCTATTCAGAATACGGAGCGGCGTTTTTTTACAAAGAGCAATTAATCTTCGCATCAGACAGGGATGTAACTACCCAGATAGATAATAGGACAGGAAATGGTTGGTTTAACTTATATTTTACTGATGGAGAGGGCAGTAAGCCGATAGCGTTAAACAAGGTGCCTGCATGGAATTCGTTAGGCAACGAATATCATACCGGCCCCATTGCCTTTTATAAAGATACCGCGTATGTTACCATAACTACTGATGCTGCTGCGGCAGATATTAAAACCGACAAGCACACTAAACAAAGGCTTTACTCCCGCAGGTTACAATTGCTTGTTATGGTTAAAAAAGGCGATAAGTGGTTGTTAAGTAGTGATTTTAACTATAACGACCTGAATAAATATTCTACGGCTAATGCGGCCTTATCTGCAGATGGTAAGATACTTTATTTCACATCCGACAGGCCCGGCGGATACGGAAAAACCGATCTATGGTATTGCGGGAAACAAGCTGACGGGAGCTGGGGCCCCCCGGTAAACTGTGGGCCGCTAATTAACACTGCGGACGAAGAGTCTTTCCCGCAGATTGGCGACGACGGGTTGCTGTATTACGCCTCTAAAGGGTTGCCGGGCATGGGCGGCTATGATATTTATAAAGTAAAGGGTGCGCAAAATGTATGGGCCAAACCCGAAAACTCAAAATATCCTATCAATTCTACCAGTGATGATTTTGCTTTGCTTACACACGATGGTAAAACCGGCTACCTGTCGTCAAACCGCCAGGGAGGGCAGGGCAGCGACGATATTTATAACTTTAAAACAGTTGAACCTGCCGTGGCAAAGCCACTGTTTGGCGTCGCGGACAAGCCCATTAAAACCGGGCAAACGTTTGTGTTACGAAACATTTATTATGATTTGGATAAATACAACATCCGGCAGGATGCTGCCGCCGAATTAGATAGGGTAGCCGAAGTTTTAAAAGAACACCCCAACGTACTGATAGAATTATCCTCTCATACAGATTCGCGCGCGGATGATGCATATAACTTAAGATTATCGCAACGCAGGGCGGACGCAGCTGTAACTTACCTTATTAGCAAGGGTATCGCAGCCAACAGACTAATTGCTAAAGGTTACGGCGAAACACAGTTAATTATCCAGTGCGCTAATGGGGTAGCTTGCACCGAAGCGCAACATCAAATTAACCGGCGTACCGAGATCAAGGTGCTATCGGAATAAGTTATGAATCTTACAGACATGGTAACGCCTCCTGTAATCCCAGCCCCGAACATCAAAAATTCTCCCCCAACTATTCTCAAACAGAATAATCACTTTGCCAACCTTTGGTAGGTTTCGGCGTATAAAAAGCTTAGCTTGCCAACCAATTTATAAACCGGCATGTTGCGCCATCTCAGGCAGCACCTGCTTTACTGAAACTTATGTACAAATATTATCCGGGTGCTTTGTGCCTTATGATTTTATTATTGGCGGATTTGCAATCTGTTTTTTCACAAACCGCTGTACCTGTTGCAGATACTGCCAAACAGCATGTTTTTAGGAGAGATGAGATCCAGTATTTTAAGGAAAAAGGTAATGCGCTTACGATTGAGCAGGTAAGCAGTGCCGGTTTCAATAATAAATTTATAACCAGCACGGTGGCCACGCCCGAGATACATGATGCAAACGGCACTTATTGGTATCGGATCAAACTCGATCAATCCTTCGCAACCCGCAACAACTGGTTGCTGGAGTTTTTTGACCAAACGATTGACAGCATTACGGTTTACTCACCCACTAACAATAAAGGTTACATCGCTACCACATTAGGCAGCAACCGGCCTTTTACACAACGAATTTACAGCCATAAAAACATCAGCCTCGATATCAGTAACGACTTAAAGGGCCAGAATGTATATTACTTCCGGATGCGGTCGCACCAGTCGGCCAACGTAATTATCGTGCTGCGTACGGTGAGCTATTTTATTGGCTACGCGTTGGACGAATACTTTTTCTTCGGGATCTTTTACGGGATGATCCTGGTTTTCGGGCTTTACAATTTTATGATGTTTATTGCCATGCGGCAACGGCAATACTTGTACTACATTGTTTACAACCTCAGCATAGGCCTTTATGAAATGTGTACCGATGGCATTGCTTATCAATATTTGTGGCAAATGGCCCCCCAGTGGAACCATTATGCCTACGGTGTCGCACTTTTTCTGGTCAGTACGTTCGCCATGTTATTCGCGCAAAGCCTGTTGAATTTAAAGGAGAGCGCCCCCCGGTTAAACAAGCTCATGTGGGCTGTTATCATAGCGCGTACAGTATTTTTCGGGGCGTGTTTATTTATAAATAAAGATTGGTTCAGCCTCAAAATTGTGGAGTTTGTACCGCTGTCGGTTTCATTTGCCGCGGGTTGTTATGTTCTGTACAAAGGTTACCGTCCGGCCCGGTTTTTTGTGATCGGGTATAGCTTTTTATTCTTCGGGTTTATTATTAAAACACTAATAGCCCTAAATATATGGTGGCTGCCGGTTACCGCCCTTAACTTTTACACCTTAAGCCTTTGTTTTATAATGGAAATGCTATTTATCACTTTTGCCATTGGCGATAGGGTACGGATGCTTAAGCAGGAGAAGGATGAAGCCCAGCAGCGCATGATCAAACAACTGCAACAAAACGAAGAGCTGAAAGACCTGTTAAACAAACAGTTGGAAGAAAAGGTTGCCGAACGTACGGAAGAGTTGTTGGAAAAAACATCGTTAGTAGAATTGCAGAACGAAGAACTCACCGCGGTTAACCAGCTGTTACAGCAACAGGCAGAGGAGATCTCGCGCATGAATGTTTTGTTAGAAAATGACAACCTGTTGCTGCATAACGATATAGAGAAGGTAACGCACGACAGGGTGATGTCGGCCGAGGTGGATTTTGAAGAGTTCAGCCGGATCTACCCAGATAGGGAAACCTGTTTTAAATTCCTGGCCGACCTAAAGTGGGAGAAGGGCTATGCCTGTAAAAAGTGCTGTAACACCCAGTATGGTAACGGCCATTTACCCTATAGCCGCCGTTGCTCCAAATGCGGCTATGAAGAGTCGGTTATTGCTTACACTATTTTGCAGAACACCCGAATCCCTATTAACAAAGCTTTTTACATGATTTTCCTGATGTATTCAACAAAAGGCAAGATCTCGTCACATAAATTATCCGAGATCCTGGCTATCCGCCAAAGTACCTGCTGGGCCTACAGCACCCGGATAAAAAAAGCGATGGAAGCACGGAAAAAAGAGATCAAAAACGCAGGCAGCAAAGGCTGGAGCAAACTGGTTATCGATCATTCAGAAGATTAGACCATCGTAAAAGAGATCAATTAAAATCGTTAAAACCAACCGTTAACTATCAGAATGCAGTGCTAATTCACCAATTATTTTAGAATAAATTAGAGATTTTTAGAGGTAAAACCATACCTGTTGCATCATACGCCAAATAAAGCAACAGGCTAACCTGTGCTTAAACAGTTAAAAAACGCACACCTCTCAGTGATATTTCGTAAAAATTAATATGTGAAATAAGCGTATCATAACTTTTTTTTAAAAATGATAAATATGGGTTTAACGGCTTTAAATCTATGTTTTATTAAAATACCCCTGCGATGCAAGCGTATCAAAAATTATATAATACTTTATTAATCAGTTATTTACGAAACCTTTCACTTGCTTGTAACGTAAAAATTACCGTAAGTTTGAATAACCAATTATACCGGCGTCTGCCTCGTTTTTTGATTGATCGATTCATTGCATAAATGCCTGCAAGGCTTTTCTATGTCAATTATTTTAAATGACAGTTAAATAAGGTCAGCTGTTTTTAGATGCAAACCGTTAGAAATCATACCAATAACTAATAATACACACAATTATGAAAATCAGTTACACATTCAAATTTCTCACTACGCTCATGGTGGCGTTCGCCCTGTTAGCTTATGCATGTAAAAAGGACACCGGCCCGCAAGCGGCAGCTAATCTGGGTACTGGAGGTACGACAGCACGGGCAGCTACATCGGCGGTAACCACCTGGCTCACAACGTCAAATAAATCAAGTTTGATGGCGCAAGGTAGCGTAAACTTCTCTGCCGATGCCGGTACAAACGCAACAACGATTACAGTTGATGAAGGCACTACATACCAGGGTATTGATGGTTTTGGCTTTACACTAACCGGTGGCAGCGCAAGCTTACTAAATGGCTTAGGCGGCAACCAGGCCGCTGTATTGAACGAATTGTTTGGTACAGGCAACGGACAGATAGGGATCAGTTATCTCCGTATCAGCATCGGTGCTTCGGATTTAAGCTCGTACGATTTTACGTATAACCAAACAGCCGGTGACGTCAATATGAATAACTTTAGCCTGGCACCCGAGAATACTGATTTCCTGCCTATATTAAAGAAAATCATCGCCATCAACCCAAGTATCAAGATCATCGCCACCCCTTGGACTGCACCTACCTGGATGAAGGTTAATGCTACCGGCAATAATGGCTATACTGGCGGGAGTTTAAATACAGCCTACTATGATGCCTACGCCCGTTACTTTGTGAAGTACTTGCAGGCCATGAAAGCTCAGGGTATTACTATTGACGCTATTACCCCACAAAATGAGCCTTTAAACCCTTACAATAACCCCAGTATGGTGATGCAAGCCAATGAGCAGGTAACCTTTATCAACAATAATTTGGGGCCGCAAATACGTGCGGCTGGATTTAACACAAAGATAATTGCGTATGACCATAACACCGATGTGCCAAGCTATGCTACAACGGTAGTAGGCCAGGCCAGCCAATATGTCGACGGATCGGCTTTTCACCTGTATGCAGGCAACATCAGCACACTTACAGATGTGCACAACGCTTATCCAAATAAGAACGTTTACTTTACCGAGCAATGGGTAGGCGCGCCAAGTAACTTTGGCGGCGATCTTTCCTGGCATGTAAATAACCTGATCATTGGCGCAACCCGTAACTGGAGCCGTAACGTACTGGAGTGGAATTTAGCTGCCGATCCTAACAATCAGCCTTATACGCCGGGTGGTTGCAGCACATGTTTAGGTGGTATTACCGTAAGCGGTACATCAATTACGCGTAACGTAGGTTACTATATTATTGCACATGCTTCAAAAGCGGTAAGGCCGGGTGCTGTACGCATTGCATCTAATATCGCAGGCAGCATTCAAAATGTTGCATTCAGAAACAGCGATGGCTCAAAGGTGGTTATCGCCTTAAATACCGGCAGCAGCGATGTTAGCTTCAAATTAAAATGGGGTGGCGAGTCGTTCACCTATAATTTGGCGGCAGGAGCGGTAGTAACCTTCAAATGGACCGGTACACCATCTACGGGCGGTGGTGGCGGCACCGGCGCACCAATCGGCTCAACCATTACCTTGAAGGGGATAAACAACCAGTATGTAAGCAGCGAGAACGGAACCCAGGCGATGAATTGTAACCGGGCTACCGCAGGCGGATGGGAGCAATTTGTAGTGGTTGATGCAGGTGCGGGTAAGGTTGCCTTAACCAGTCAGGGTAAATACGTATCGTCTGAAAATGGGGCACAAGCCATTACCTGTAGCCGTACCACAATTGGTGATTGGGAAAAATTTGATTGGGCAACAACAGCCGATGGTAAAATTTCCCTAAAAGGCAATAATGGCAAATATGTATCGAGCGAAAACGGCACCCAGGCCATGACCTGCACCCGCACCTCGGTATCGGGTTGGGAAGCGTTTGGCGTAAATCAATAAATCTCACATATCTCACAAAGAACAAATTATGAAAAAGCAATTTTTTAACTTTTTAAAAAGCACCGCGATGGTGCTATTATTAGGGGCAACGGTGATATCTTGTAAAAAGGACGTAACCCAGTCGGCAGCAGACAAGGTTGGCATGTCGGAAGCCGCAACCGCTACACCAAGAGCGTTAACATTAATATGGTCGGATGAGTTTAACGGCACCAGTGTTGACGGCAGCAAGTGGAATATTGATAATGGTAACCCGAATGTGAATAACGAAAAGGAATACTATCAGGCCGCAAATGCGGCGGTAACCGGCGGCAACCTGGTGATCACCGCGCGTAATCAAAGCGTTGGCGGCCAGCCTTACACATCTGCTAAGCTAAACACCTCAGGTAAGTTCAGCGTAAAATACGGCCGTATCGAAGCTCGGATCAAGTTACCTGCTTTTCAGGGCAGCTGGCCTGCATTTTGGATGTTAGGTCAAAACATTGGGCAAGTAGGCTGGCCGCAATGCGGCGAAATTGATGTTATGGAGCAGGTGAATACCAACAACACCATTTTGGGTACCATGCACTGGAACAATAACGGCCATGTTTACTACGGTAACAGTATCACGGCAACAGCTACCGATTACCACGTATATGCCGTTGAATGGGATGCAAACAGCATCAAATGGTATGTTGATGGTACGTTGTTTAACACCGGCAATATCCAAAACAACGTTAACAATACCGAGGAATTTCAATTGCCGTTCTACATCATCCTTAACCTTGCAGTGGGCGGCGATTTGCCCGGAAACACCATTAACAATGGTGCCTTACCGGCCAGCATGTTTGTAGATTACGTAAGGGTATACAACATTACCGGCGGTACAGGCTCGACAGCACCAATTGGCCAAACGGTGACTTTAAAGGGGATCAATAATCTATATGTAAACGGACAAAACGGACAACAGGCGATGACCTGCAGCAGCACTGCCGCACAGGCATGGGAGCAATTTACTGTGGTTGATGCAGGGGCGGGTAAAGTGGCTTTACGCAGCCAGGGCAAATATGTATCGTCAGAAAACGGTACTCAGGCCATTACCTGTAACCGCACCACTGTTAGCGACTGGGAGAAATTCGACTGGGTGCCAACAGCCGATGGTAAGGTTACTTTCAGAGGGAATAACGGTAAATTCATATCGAGCGAGAACGGCCAACAGGCCATGACCTGCACCCGGGCAACAGCATCGGGCTGGGAGGCATTTGGTGTAAACCAATAATATTTTACTAAATTACAGCCTGCCCCGCCCGAGGCAGGCTGTTTTAATTACCTGCATGATTAGATTTTTGATTACCTGCTGCCTTTTTTTATTAGCTACTGGTATACTTCGGGCCCAATCACCACAAAATAAGCTACATTTAAGCTTACTTACCGGTTACGAAAGGCAAGACCTTAACTGGTCGATTGCCGGTAATGCTACAGGGCAAAACCCCAACATTTATTCTGAACTGAAATGGAGGAATGTTGGCGGGCAAACTGCAAGTGCAGCCATACAGTGGGACGTTTGGCATCACATCGTTTTAAGTGGGAATTACTCCCGTACATTCATCACAACGGGCATCGTGACTGATAACGACTATAACGGCGATAACCGCACCAGCCCGGCTTATGCCATGACTTTTGATGCAGATAGGGGAAGTACGCAGGCGATAAATTTGGGGTTGGGTTACCCACTTATTCAAACGACCCTTTTTAAACTAACTCCATTCGCGGGGTATGGTATCAACAAGCAGTCTTTACACCTTTTAGATAACACGGGCAACTTTGCCGACTTGAACAGCACCTACGAAACCAGCTGGAAAGGGCCGTTTTTACGTACAAGTGCCGAATTTAGGTTAACACAAAAAATTAAGCTTATTGGCGATGTTACCTACCACCAGGTAAACTACAACGCCAGTGCCAACTGGAATTTAATACCAAGTTTTCAGCACCCGGTAAGTTACAGGCACAACGCAAAAGGTTATGGGCTTGATGGTAATGTATACATCAGTTATGACTTGGCCAAACACGTAGCTCTCAACATCGGTGCAGCTTATTTTACTTTCCAAACAGGAAAGGGCGTGGACGAGTTGTATCTAAACTCCGGCGGTTCAGAGAAAACACAACTCAATGGGGTCGATAACAAAGGCTATCGTTTGTTTGGCGGATTGCTGTTAAGGTATTAATTGTCTATCATTCATAAATTACCTTTTTCAAATACCAGCCGTCCGTATCTATTACAGGCATAGTTTTACTGGTTACAGCAATTCCTGTTTTAGGTATAAGTAACCGTTCAGTTCCTTTATCGGTAGTTACGTCAATGGGCAATTCCATGTCTATATTTTGCAGCTTGATGAAATATTTGTCGTTTTGCCTTGCTTTTACATTTACTTCCAATTTGTTAGTGGTACGCAGATAAAGGTCGAACAATGGCTGAACTGATTTGCCGTATGCTTTGCTGAAATACTGCTCTACATCGCTTGTTACTGATAGGTTGCTGTATGTATGTGCCGGGTCGGTCGCAAAACCCTTTAGTGCAGGGAAAAACGTACTGTCGCCCATTACATAGTGCAGCGTGTGCATGAAATATCCGCCCTTTGTATATATATCATTATTATAGGCTGATGCCTCGTCAATATCTTTACCCAATACAAGTGGCTGTTTATTCTGAATACTGTAAGCCGATTTCTTAAAACGGTCTATATAAGCTTGTTTCCCTTCAAAATCCAATATCACTAAAGCATCTGCATAAGTATCGATCCCTTCGTGGATCCAGTAATCGGCCCAATCCTTAGCAGTAATCTTGTTGCCCCACCATTCGTGGCCGAACTCGTGGGTCATTAACCAGTCGAAGTCCTCGCCGTTCACTTTAGTGTACCTGAATTTATTGCCGTAGGCGTTCATGCTTTGGTGTTCCATACCCAGGTGCGGTGTTTCAGCAATGCCAACCTTCTCTTTAGCCCAGGGATATTCGCCAAAGTATTTTTCTTTCGATTGGATGATCTTAACCAGCATATCCAGCAGGTGAGGGGCCTTATCGGCATGCTCGGCCAGTACATAAAACTGCACCGGCACAGTGTTGCCAGCTATCGATTGATAAGTGCGGCTTACCATTTTATAATCGCCCACATTAAAAAGTATGCTGTAGTTGTTAATGCTGTATTTGGTTTGCCAGTGGAAGGTAACGGTATTGCCTTTTTTATCAACGCCCTTTAATAATCCAGGCCCGGCAACTACCAGGTCCTTCGGGACGGTAATCATCAGGTCGGCTCCTTCATTGGGCTCATCAGAAGGGCTGTCTTTACTTGGGAAATAGATCTTTCCGCCGGTTTGCTCGGCGGTAATCGCCATCCATGGGTGACCGGTTGAATCCCTTGTCCAGGTAAATCCATCATCCCAGGGCGGTCTTTTAGCGATGCGGGGTTTACCGCCATACATAACTTTAATACTTGCTTTGCCGGCAGATAGTTGTTTAGCTAAACTAATATTGATAAGCCCGTTCTTATGATCAAACGTCTCCTTTTTGCCGTTAACTAAAACAGCACTCACGTCTAAAGAATCGAGCAGATCAAGGATCAACACCTGCGTGGGTTTCTCCATGATCACGTCGATTACTGTTGAGCCATCTATACGTTTTTGCTCAAAGTCCACATTCAGCGCTATGGTGTAATGCCGCACATCCATAATGGCTTGTTCGGGTTTTACCTTGCCACCGGAGGTTTGAGCGGATACGGAAAAAAATAAAGCGCTTAAACCAAAGATTAAAGCGCTCATTAATAAAAATTTCTTCATGTGTTTTGATCTTAATATTCTCTCACCAGCAACCCATCGGCAAAATCGCGCAGGTATTGTTTGTTCTCTTCGGGCAGGTTTATTTTTTCTAAGGCTTCAAATGCTTTTTCGGCATAGGCTTGCATAGCTTCTTCGGCATATTGGCGCACGTTTGCCTGATTATAGATCGCGGTAACAGCGGTTACCTTCTGTGCATTATCAAACCGCTTTGCGGTAAGCCATTGCGTTAACTCTTCGGCTTGCGCGCCCTTAACCAGTTCTAAAGCCTTTATGAGTAAATAAGTCTTTTTGTTTGAGATGATATCCCCGCCTACCTGTTTGCCAAATACTAAAGGATTGCCATACACGTCCAAAATGTCATCCTGTAATTGGAAAGCTATACCTAATTGCTCGCCAAATTCGCAAAGCAGGTCGGCATCTTGCTGATCCGCATTTCCTATCAACGCGCCAATTTTCAAAGCACCACCTAATACCACGGCTGTTTTTAAACGGATCATATTGATGTATTCGTCGATGCTGATATTATCGCTGGTCTCAAAGGTCATGTCCAATTGCTGACCTTCGCAAACGCCGACAGCTGTGTTGTTGAAGATATCCAGTACCTGACGCAAAATATCATTACGCACCTGCATCATCAGTTTATAGCCTTCTATAAGCATCACATCGCCCGATAGGATCGCTACGTTCTGGTTCCACTTTTCGTGTACCGTAACCTTGCCACGGCGGATTGGTGCGTTATCCATAATATCATCATGCATCAGCGTGAAATTATGGAACACCTCGATAGCCAGAGCAGGGGGGATGGCCGATTCCACGTCGCCGCCAAATAAGTCACAAGCCATTAGTAACAACGCTGGGCGCATCCGTTTACCACCTAAGGCTAAAATGTAGCTGATAGGTTCATATAACTCTGCCGGATAAGCCGGATATTTTAGTTCAGCTACCGAATTTGCAATAAGCGATTGCAGATCTTCTAATTTTCTCATGTATTTGAGTGTGTATTGGGTGCGATGTGCGACGATTTAAGAGCGGATTAACGCATCTTTTAGCCCCGCAAATTGCACCCGCTACAATTAATCATTAACTAATGAAAAGTCTATCTGTTTTTTAGTCAGATCGACATTTTTAACCCGGATATTTACTTCGTCGCCTAACTGGTAAACCTTCTTTTTACGCTGACCGATGATGGCATAGTTTTTTTC
Organism: Mucilaginibacter glaciei; assembly: GCF_014773245.1. Lineage (GTDB taxonomy): Bacteria > Bacteroidota > Bacteroidia > Sphingobacteriales > Sphingobacteriaceae > Mucilaginibacter > Mucilaginibacter glaciei. The sequence goes on from NZ_JACWMX010000001.1 coordinate 651,045, forward strand.
GTCCAATGTGTAAAAATCATCGCTAATATCACGCAGGCGAATCATACCCTCACATTTGTTCTCGATGATCTCTACATACATACCCCATTCTGTAACACCCGAAATAATACCGGTAAATATATTACCCACCTGGTCTTTCAGATATTCAGCCTGCTTGTATTTAACTGACGAACGTTCTGCATCCGCAGCCTTCTTTTCCATTTGTGAGCTGTGCTTGCATAACTCTTCGTAATGATCAGCATTGGCGCTTTGGCCGCCATTCAAATAATGGAACAGCAACCGGTGCACCATTACATCGGGGTAGCGGCGGATAGGTGAGGTAAAGTGTGTATAATGGTCAAAGGCCAAACCGTAATGGCTGGAGGTTTTGGTGGTATAAATAGCCTTAGCCATAGAGCGGATAGCCAGATGCGTAAGCACGTTTTGTTCTTTCTTGCCCTCAACATCCTCCATTAAAAAGTTAAGGGATTTGGCAGTTTCCTTATCAGACTTGGTGTTGATCTTATACCCAAACCTGGCCGCAAATTGTGCGAAGTTGGCCAAAGCATCTGGCTTGGGCGAATCATGCGCACGGTAAACAAAGGTATATTTGTGCTTGCCTTTACCCATTTTGCTTACAAATTCGGCCACCTTGCGGTTAGCAAGAAGCATAAAATCTTCAATCAGTTTATGGGCATCTTTTCGCTCTTTAACGTAAACACCTGTTGGTTTACCGGTTTCATCCAGCTTGAATTTAACTTCAGTAGTTTCAAAACTGATAGCTCCGTTCTTGAACTTACGGTCGCGTAGTTTGTACGCTAAAGCGTTTAGTTTTAATATCTCTTCGGTATAATCGCCGGTTTCCGTCTCGATCACCTCCTGCACTTCCTCATAGGTAAAACGCCTGTCCGAATGGATTACGGTTTTACCATACCATTCAGTTTGAATATTGGCGTTCTCATCCAGTTCAAAAACCGCTGCAAAGCAAAGCTTATCCTCTTTCGGGCGAAGCGAGCAAAGGCCGTTTGATAATCGCTCCGGCAACATCGGGATCACCCTGTCTACCAAATAAACAGACGTGCCGCGTTCGTAAGCCTCTTTGTCCAAAGCAGAATCGGGAACGATGTAATGCGCCACATCGGCAATATGCACACCAACTTCGTAATTGCCGTTATCCAGTTTTTTGTAGGAGATAGCGTCATCAAAATCTTTGGCGTCGAACGGATCAATAGTGATGGTCAATGTATCACGAAAATCGCGGCGTTTTGCAATTTCATCGGCAGGAATCTCCACCGGGATCTCATTTGCCTCATGTTCCACATCGGCAGGGAAGGAAAGCGGGAAACCGTACTCGGCCAGGATGGCGTTCATTTCGGTGTCGTTCTCGCCCTGGTTACCCAACACGTGCTTAATGCGGCCGATTGGATTTTTGGCGCCAGCAGGCCAGTCGGTAATTTCGGCAACTGCTTTGATCCCGTTTTTGGCACCATTCAAATCGCTGATGGGGATAAAAATATCGTGCATCATTTTACGATCATCGGGGATAAAAAATGCAAACCGTTCTGAAAGTTTAACGATCCCGGTAAACTCCATTTTGTTGCGCTGCAATATTTCTATCACTTCGCCTTCCTGGCGTTTGCCCTTGCTTTTAGCATACACGTAAACTTTTACGCGGTCGCCGTTCAGGGCGTTGCGCAATTTACGCGGGGCAACAAATATGTCGGTTTCACTCGGGTCGTCGGTAACGATAAAGGCGGAGCCATCGTTAGTTAAGTCGACCTTTCCTTCTACAAAAGTCTTTAATTCAAGGAGTTGGAATTTTCCTGGCGTTATTTCTTTCAGTACGCCTTTAAAGGCTTCGTCTTTTAACACATCGAGGATCACGCCCCGTGCATCAGGATCGCGAACGTTTAACTTGGCAGAAACTTGTTTGTGGTTGAGCGGCGTATTGCCGTTTTGTTCAAATATATCGAGCACCATTTGCGTGAGCACCTGGTTGATAGAGGAATTATGTTTGTTCTTTTTAGACATTGATAAATGTTTGTGGCTAAGATACGGAAAGTAGGCGTAGAGAGGAAAACGATTTAATCATCCCACCACCGTTATACAATCCTCTGCTATCAAAGGCTCGCCGCGGTACCTGCGGATCAGTTGGGCCGTTGCGATCACATCCTTTTGGCAATAGGTGCAAATGCGGGGCAAATCGTCTTCTACCCAGTAAACATGGCCCACCTCGCTGCCGTCGATATCGTCTTTTGAGGTTGGGATATCAAAGATCGCGGTGAGTAAACTAAGGGAGGTATAATTCTTAAAATCACCGAATTTCCAGAGCTCCATCGTGTCCAGATGGGGGATCTCCCAGGGTTTGCGTCCTGTTATCTGCAAGTGCGGCGGGAACTGTACACCATTGATCAGCATCCGGCGGCAGATGTAGGGAAAATCAAATTCTTTGCCATTGTGCGCACAAAGGATGATGCTTAAAGGCTGACTAGTTAGCATTTTGGCAAAATCTTCTAACAGTTCTTTTTCCTCGTGCCCGGCAAATGATTTTATGCGTAATCCGGTTTTCTTACCGTTTAGAAAGATCCCTACCGAGATACATACGATCTTACCAAACTCTGCCCAAATGCCGGCGCGGTCATAAAACTCTTCAGGCGTGGCCTCGCCCCGGTTATTGCGAATTTTGTGTGCCCAAAGCTCCTGCAAATGTTCAGGCACCTGGTCGTGGCTGCTGTATTGCGGTACGGTTTCTATATCAAGCACCATCAGGTTTCCCAGGTCGTACTGTTCGAGCATATAAATTGGTCTGTAAATTAATTCAGAGCTAAATTTATATTATTTATTTTTAGCACGCCATCATCAGCTATGAAAATAAATAAATTGTCCATCATAATACCCGCTTACAACGAGGCTAAAACCATATTTATGATCTTAAATAAGATCAAAGCTGTGGAGTTGCTGGACAATATAAAAAAGGAGATCATCATTGTGGACGATTGCTCTACTGATGATACGCAACTGACCATAGCTGCTTATCATTCAGAGCATGCTGACTTAGATATCCGTTATTTTAAACACGAGGTAAACAAGGGTAAAGGTGCAGCGTTACATACTGGCATTCAGCAAGCTACGGGCGAATACCTGATTATCCAGGATGCTGACCTGGAGTATGATCCTGCCGAATATAACGACATGCTGAAACCCGTTTGTAATGGGTTTGCCGATGTAGTTTATGGCTCACGTTTTATGGGCAGTAATCCCCATCGCATCCTTTTCTTTTGGCATACCATAGGTAATCGCTGGCTTACATTTGCCTGCAATATGGTGAGTAACCTCAACCTTACAGATATGGAAACCTGCTATAAGTTGTTCGATACCAAAGTAATACAAGCGGTATCTCTTCAGGAACAACGTTTTGGTTTCGAGCCGGAAGTAACCATCAAGATCTCGCGGATCCCTAAGATTCGGATCTATGAAGTTGGCATTTCTTACTATGGCCGTACATATGACGAGGGTAAAAAGATAGGATGGAGGGATGGTGTGCGGGCTTTATACTGTATTCTTAAATACGGGATATTTAGCAAATGAGTGTGTTTAAATTCAAGCAATTTGAGGTAGATCAATCCGGTTGTGCCATGAAGATCAACACTGATGGCGTACTTTTGGGCGCTATGGCCGAGGCGATTATCCCCAGTCGTATACTCGATATAGGCACAGGCACGGGTGTAATTGCCCTGATGCTTGCCCAGCGTTTCCCAAACGCATTAATCGATGCCGTTGAGATTGATGAAGTTGCTGCTGAAACCGCACAAATGAATTTCAAAAAATCGCCGTTTGCAGGGCGTATGTTATGTTTTGCTATGGGTTTTGAGGCTTTTTTTGAAGAGCACCCAACTCATAAATATGACCTGATCATATCTAACCCGCCGTTCTTTCTGAACTCGCTGGAATCGCCGGGAGCAACGAGAAATTTGGCGAGGCATACAGATTTTAATTTTTATAATCGATTGATAAATAGTGTTTCACAGCATTTATCAGAATTGGGTACGTGCCAGTTGGTGCTCCCCTTAACCACGGCCAAACTGGTTAAAGAGCTGTTGGCAAGCGTTGGTTTACACTTGCAAAAGCAAATCAATATCCGGTCATTCCCTCACGATGAGCCCCATCGGGAGATCCTGATCATTTGTAAAAAAGCATTAGATTTTACTCAGACTGACTTTGTAATTTACAGCGATAAAAAAGTGTATTCGTCTGAATATCAGAACTTATTGAAAGAATTTTTTACTATTTTCTAATCCGAGATGAAAAGAATAGGTTTGATATCCGACACCCATAGTTACCTGGATGATGCTGTTTTTAAGCACTTTGACCAGTGCGACGAGATCTGGCATGCCGGTGATTTCGGCACGCTGGAACTTGCGGATCAGCTTGCTGCCTTTAAACCCTTTAAAGGGGTTTACGGCAATATAGATGGGTCAGATATCCGCCAGCAATATCCTGAAAATCTGCGGTTTATGTGTGAAGAAGTGGATGTTTGGATGACCCACATTGGTGGTTATCCGGATAAGTATAGTCCGTTGGTTAAGCCCGAAATTTATAATAACCCGCCCCAATTATTCATCACCGGGCACTCGCATATCCTAAAGGTGATCTACGATAAAAAGATCAGCTGTCTGCACCTCAACCCCGGCGCAGCGGGTAAGCAAGGCTGGCAAAAGGTGCGCACCCTGTTACGATTTAGCATCACCGAAAAACGGATCCATGATCTCGAGATCATCGAATTGGGCGGGAAATAGAACTAAATTATCTCTAAAAATCTCTAAAAGCTTTTAATTTTTAACCGAAAATCGCTCTCATACGCTACTTTCTGCACTTCGTTTTTACAATAATTTGCCTTATCCATTTTCTGCTTCAAAAACCGTATCAATAAGCAGATCTTTTTGTTTTCCGGCGGCCACGGCCAACTCGTCGCATCGCTCATTTTCGGGGTGGCCGTTGTGGCCGCGTACCCATACAAATTTCACCTGATGTACTTTAGCAATATTGAGGTAACGGATCCACAAGTCTTTATTCTTTTTGCCGGCAAAACCTTTGGCCACCCAACCATGCACCCAGCGTTTCTCAATAGAGTCGATCACGTATTTGGAGTCGGAGTAAATGGTAACCTGGTTGGGTGTTTTAATTGCTTCCAGTCCGGTGATCACAGCCAGTAGCTCCATGCGGTTATTGGTAGTTTTACGGAAGCCTGCCGAAATTTCTTTATAGTGTTGGCCCGAACGTAATATCACGCCAAAACCACCCGGCCCCGGGTTGCCGCTTGACGATCCATCTGTATAAATCTCTATCATTGAAAACTGTAATAATTTTCAAAAATAAACTTTTTATGGTGCTTAAACGAGCCTGCAGCGGTTATCCCGATCATCACCGGTTACCCGGTTTCTAATCAGTTATTTATAGTTGCTTTTACGTGCTTTATCTGGTAAAATAGAATACCGAAACATAGCTGTTTACTGCGCCGGTGTCCTTTTCTGTTTCTTTTTTGTCGATAAATAATTTATCGACACGGCTTGAATTGGTACCCAGCTGTATGCTCAATTCATACAGCTTATCATCCAGTTTGAGGTAAGCAATGTTGTTTGCCGATTGCAGGAAGCCAAAATCACTTGTGAAAAGCTGGTAGAAAGGAAACTTTTGTTCCCCATATTGAAATGGTGGTTGGATACCGAAATAGATTTTTACGATATTGCCTGCAGCATCTTTTCGATAAAGGTCAATCTTATCTTTGGTAAGGCCGCCTGTAGTTTTATCGTCCAGCAGATCTTGCCCGGCACTGTTTTTTATGACCAGGTGTAGAGAAGGGCCTACGATGGGTGAACAGGCGCAAATATTGCCGCCATCGTTACTGGCTTTTTTGCACCCAACGTTTGCTGCAAATAGCACTACTAAAGCCAATATAAATTTTTTCATGGTGATTGATAATGGTTTATCAATACTATTACGTACACCATCAATCAAGTGCAACAATGAACGCAATGTTTTAGTAAAGCTAATTTAAGCTGCCGGATCAATCACCTGGTTAAGGGTAACGTATCAATCCTCAATTGCCTCGATACCCAGCTCTTTAGCCTTTTGAACGCTTTCTTTCATTTGTTTAAGCAAATCCTCTGGGTGGCCCTGCCAGCCGGTAACCTCGCCGACTATTAAAAGCGGATAGCGGGTACGGTAAGATTTGGTAGGGTTGCCGGGGAACTTTTGATCGGTTAAGTTAGGGTCATCTTCAATTGGGCCGGTAGGCTCAACAATGTAAATTCTACCGGGGCCATCGCCCAAAGCCAGCTCGGCACCCCAGGTTGCAGCATCCAGCGTAGCACTCAGGTAAACGTACTTTGCAATATTTTGCTTGCCAAAGTTAGAGGTAAAGCCGGCGGCTATCAAATCGCCTATCTTAAGCTGTGCTTTGGTGCCATGAAAGAATTGCGGTGTGCTTTGTTCGGAAGTGGTGTTTATCGATTGGCCCATGTCTTTTTTTTAAGTTGATAGCCAAAAATAGATGATGTAAAACACTAAAAACGTGTTTCTTAACTATATTTTTTGAAACGCAATATGGTGTTTGGGTTAGCGTTATTCTTACAACAATGACTCTTCCAATACCCTATGTGTGTAAGGAATTTTCTATTAGGTTTTGCTTTGTTGATAACTGCTCATTGTTATGCTCAGGATCAGGACGCAATGGTTAAATTTGAGGATATGACCGTCACCTTCAAAGGGATGGCGATTGATAGTCAAGCCTTGGTTGATGGTCAGGCTAACGCTGATGAAAAAGCATTTACCGCATGGATTGGCTATAAACTTACCCCGGCCCTGGTGCATATCCAAAGCGATCATTTAAATCATATCACCCTGAAAGAACGCTTTGAAACCAGCCTTACTTTAATGAATGATGGCCAGCATTGCGACCTTACCCACTGGAAACATTACCTATCGGGATGGCGAAAGCTTACCACTTTAAACGGAGGTAACTATAAGGGGATTGATTTGCCGTTTCATGATCCGCAAACGCAAAAGTTTCCTGCGATTACTAAAGATGAATTAAAGCAACAGATTGAAAATCATTGCGGGGCCGAATGGGTGGCGTTATTGGAGAACTATAAAAACGTATTTACGGAACCTTGTGCTGTTTCCCTTAGTAAAATCTATATATGCATTAATGCAAGGGACGAGCACACCGGTAAAGCCGTAGTAAGAAATATCGTTATTAATACACCAATGGGCGATTAAATGTAACCCACGTTAAACTTGTATTAAGCTTTTAAATATGAAAAATGTAATAGCTGTAGTTTTTGCCACTTTTTGTGCAAACTGTTTATTTGCGCAAAGCAAACGGGCAGAAATGTTGGATACATCAATTTTAGACAAAATCAACAGGCAGGTTGCTATTGAAGCGTTGCAATTTAAAAAACAATTAATCAATAATAAGACTGACCAGGAAAGGATAGTCTTTTGTGTGGATACATTTGTTATCAGGCATATTGAAGCAGAAAGGATCAAGGCGAATAATACTACTTTGTCTATAAATAAAACCGTTATCGGCGCAATTAATGCCTACGATGCTTTGCTTCAGGATTATTATAACAAACTGGGTTCTTTGTTACTTACAATAGATAAGGCAGATCTTTTGACCTCAAATAATGCCTGGATAAACTATCAGAAAACAGAAATTAAGTTAATAGGTGACCTGTCGAAAGATAAGTATTCAGGTGGAGGAACTATCCAGACGAACATCGAGGCTGAATTAGATGAGAAAATTGTGATGGAGCGGCTTGACCGGATTTTTAATTATTACGATACCGTATTTAAAAATCATTAATCGTACCTAATTGCTATAATAAACAAGGCCTTTCTGATTAGTCAAAAAGGCTTTATGGAAGTTTCCTCATGTATCGCTCATTATCGTTGATCCTCTTTACTTTTAATTCCGTAAGGGTCGCATCACAAATGCCGCAATACTCAGCAACCGCCTTTGCGGACTTCGCGTTTAAAAATTACTTTGTTGTCTCGTGCGATATAGTCGCCCGATAGAATTACATGTGGAGACTTCCCCGAATAGCCTGCGCTATGGCTTCTGATCACTATTTTGTCGTTAACTTTCAGGCTGTTTAACTGCTGAAACTCGTTATTAAACATCATGAAACTTTGATCAGACCGCTCCGGCCAAAAATTAACAATGTATTCATCGCCGTTGATTTTTATCATCATTCCGAAGCCGCCTAATGACCCCGACGGATGGGAAAGAGCGGTTACAACGCCCTCCATATTAGAAAAATCTTTGATGTGCGCTCTTATTTGATCAGCACTGGCATGCGCTTTTTTACCATCGGGGGAAGCCTCCCATTTTTTGTACCTAATTCCGTCAGGAGAAGCTTCCCATTTTTTCAAATCGTCGCGGTGGGCGTTTTTGCCGGCAGCAGAAAACGGCCTTGAAGCGGGTTGGTAAGCAGTTTCATTTTTGATTGCACGATTAGCAAATACCAGTCCGCTCACCACAACCAGTGGTAACATCAGCGCATAAATAACTTTATTCATACTTTGTGTGGGTTGATTAAATAACATACAGATTCCCGATATATCAGATTGGATAAGACATGCGTTTAGGTTCTTTTCCGTTTCGACTCAGCGAAATTACTTTGATATATTGCAGCGTGGAGCGCTTGAATTGTAAATAAAAATGTAAACTTTGTAAATAAATGATTGAAAAAATGCGCAATAGCCAAAACCTCTTTTCCGGGAAAGGCAAATACCTTGTTGGATCTATACTACTCTTGTTTACCACAGCAATCTGCGCAGCTTTCAGTTTTGCCGGTAGTGATGACTATGCTATAGCCAGAAGGGAAATTTTGCTTCGCAGGATAGGGCATGAGTTACTCTTACAATCGGGCGACAGCACCTCAAGGGTGTTACCGGTAAAAAAGATCAATGAAAACGAGTACCGGATCATTTTTGAAAAGGAGTTTACTTTTCAAGCAGACTCACTGGTGGGTACTACCCGGCGCGTGTTAGCCAAAGATCCGCTGGCGGGCGATTACATTGTCAACGTTCTGGACAGCGACAAGCCGGGCGTAGTTTATGGCTACGCAATCTCCAAAAATAAAAAGGATGACATTGTATCGTGTAAAGGAAGAAAGCAACCCAAAGCATCTTACATGATCAGCATCAAATTTAAACCGACAAGCATCAACACAGCAACGGACCGATACTTGTTGGGCAGCCTGCCAATTTTGGCATTTGTTGGATTCCTTTTTTTTAAACCTAATAAGGTACAAAGAGCTTTACTTGAGGATGGTCAGGATGCAGGGATGTTTACCTTGGGCTCGGCCTTATTCGATGCGAAGAACCGGAAACTGATGGTAAACGGACAAACCATAGAACTGACGGGAACTGAAACCCGGGTTCTACTTGTTTTCGCGCGCTCTCCAAATGAGACCATAGAGAGAAGCCGGTTACAAAAAGAGATCTGGGAAGATGAAGGTGTTATAGTAGGCCGCAGCCTGGATATGTTCATTTCAAAATTGAGGAAAAAACTGGAAGTTGATCCGAACCTTAATATAGTGGTGGTACGCGGTAAAGGATATAAACTTGAGGTAGGCAGTTAATTTGATGGCTTTTCAAACGTGGTGCGAGTAAAGGCAATCGTCTGCCCGTCATTAAATATTTAAGGTCAACGACCAGTGGAGCTTAAGCCAAAAGCGGGGGCGCTTGCGGCAGCGGATGATTGGTACCCCTCATCCTTAGTAAATCGTTTAATGAGCCAATTTACTTGGCTTGCAAGTATACTTGAAATTCCGAACCTTTCCCTAATTCGCTTTTTAATACAATTTTCCCCCCTGAGTTGGTAACAATTTCATTGACAAGGTATAACCCTATACCCGAACCTTCAACATTATCACCTACGCGGCTATATTTTGAAAACACATCCTTGTGTTGGGTTTCAGCTATGCCGATACCATTGTCTTTAACGGTGATCACGATATGTCCTTTTTCTTTTTTAGAGCTGATCAGGATTTTAGGTACCAGGTTAGGCGTATGAAATTTTATTGCGTTGTTTACGAGGTTATAAATTATACTTCTCAACTTTCTTCGTGAGTATAAAATCTGAGAAACTTTGATGTTGCTTTCTATTATAGCGCCTGATTCCATTATGGTTCCGGCCAAAGTAAGGCGTACATCTTCCAGAATATTTTCCAGATCTAATAACTCCTCTTCCGCTTGATATTTATGCTTCAATTTGCCGGCATCAGTTAACTCGGTTATGATAACCTGCATTTTTTTGATCGAGTTTTCTAAAATCCCAAAAAACGTTAGGAATGGTCTTGATTTATCTGTCGACACTTTTTTAACCTGATTTACGGTCAGCAGCAAGCTTGTGAGCGGGCCTTTAATATCGTGAGATATGGTATCTAATAATGTCTCATGATCTGCGATCAGCATTTCCTGGTTAACCAGATCTTTGATGCGGGCGGTTATTTCTACAAAAGTGATAATAACTCCATTAGTCTTTTTGGTTTTTGCAATAACATAGGGAATGATGTTCATTTGATACCACCTCCGGTCTGTTGTCTGAATCTCTTTTTCCAGGATCTCATTTTCATTGATTACCTGTTCAATATTCTCAACAATGGTAGGGAAGCGAAAGTTGTCTTTAATGTCATCAATGTTCTTGCCTATATCATCGGCTTTTAATGAAAACTGCTTCATAGCGGGTGGCGTAAACTTTCTTAAAATCAAGTTCCGATCCACGAATAATTGCGGAATGATGGTGTTCTTAAAATAGTTTTCTAACTCATCATTAAGTTTAATTAGCTTCTTTATTTTTTGGTTTTGATTAAGCATGTGATCGCGATAGGTTAAAAAAATTACGTTTTTTCACGGGTTAATAAATTCAAATCAGGTATAGTACAACTTAATTGCTAATCTTCTTTAATGCCTCTGCCGAGGAAATACAAAACCAAAACGTTCTGCAAGCGCTTAATTCACGGGTTATCTCAAATTTCGGCGCTATAGCTTAGCATCACGGTATTATGTTTTTACAACAAAATGTTGTAAAACATGTTTTCGCTAAAAAAATCTGCAGGTTTACTACCAATGAGGACGCTTGCGGCGGCGGTGATATAAGAAAGTTTGGTGTAATAAAAAAGCCCTGTAATCATCTGATTTACAGGGCTTAGTCCTCTTTCGAAGTACCCAGCGCCGGAGTCGAACCGGCACGGTTTCCCACAGGTGTTTGAGACCAGCGCGTCTACCAATTCCGCCAGCTGGGCATACTTAGTTGTAAACAGTGTTTGCTTACAAACGAGCTGCAAATGTATCTAAACTCTCTTTAATTCGCAACAGATATTTTTGCCTGTAGTAAATATTTGCCACATCATTCAATCTGCTTTCCTTAGCTGTGTGGTCTAAGGTGGGGTAATCCCGGGTCAGGCCATTTAATTCTTCTTTCATATCGCCCTCAATTGCAAGTACTTCGGCAGTAATGTCACCCAGTTGCTGTTTGTCTTCAATTTCCATCAGCCGCTCGTTAAGGTCCATCATCTCCATTAAAAAATCTGCCGGTAGCTGTGGTTTTGCACCCTCGCTAACCAATTCATGGGTGCGTAATATGTAATCTACCACCCGGTTTGGGTCGGATAAGGTTTGATAGGCCTTATTGTTCAGCGTTGATAGTTCTAAAATTTCCTGTTGCTTTTCGTCGCCTTCGTTGGCATAAAAATCGGGATGGTACTTTTTGCTCAACGCGTAAAACTGCTTTTTAAGGCTTGCAGCATCCGGGTGAAAGGTTTCGGCTATGCCGTAAAATTCAAAATAATTCATCGGTTAAAATTACAGTTTATAATTGGTGCGGGGGCAAGGCCAATTTATGTTTAACCACACAACAAAAAATATTTATACTTGTTGACGATTATCGGATCACATTTTTCAGCATGAACTATAACATCAATAGCAACGCCCGGATACTCATTGTTGGCGATATAATGCTTGATCATTACATTTACGGTAACTGTAACCGCATCTCGCCGGAGGCCCCTGTGCCGGTGGTCGAGATCACCCGCGAAAGTTATACCCTTGGCGGTGCAGGTAACGTGCTGGAAAATTTAAACGCGCTTAACTGTCATGCTGATATCATAGCTGTTGTCGGCCGCGATGATAATGCCGCGATAGTGGCCGGTAAACTTGCCGATTGCGGGTCAAGGGCCGATGCCCTTATTTACGATGCAGCCCGCTGCACAACGGTTAAAACCAGAGTGCTATCGTCTAACCATCAAATGATCAGGCTGGACAGGGAATGTGCCGATGCCGTAAGGGATGATGTAGCCGATCAGATTTCGGCATTGCTTAAACAGCATGCAGGTGAAATAGATATCCTTATTCTGTCCGATTATAATAAAGGGCTGTTAACCCCGACGGTACTTGCCGAAGTAGTGGCAATTTGCAAAGCCGCAGGTGTTAAAACCATTGTCGACCCCAAAGGGCTTGATTTTAGTAAATACCAGGGTGCGAGTATCATCAAGCCTAACCGTAAAGAGGCCTCATTAGCTACGGGTATTGCCATACACGATCAGGATAGCCTGGAGCGCGCCTGCATCAAAATCAAGGAAACTACAGGTTGCGAGGCTGTAGTGGTAACGATGTCTGAAGATGGTATCGCTATTTATGAAAATGAACAGCTGAGTATCATCCCGACAAAAGCTTTAGGTGTTGTTGATGTAACCGGCGCAGGCGACACGGTTATCGCGTCGATAGCCATTGCACTGGCTTCGGGTTACTCGCTTACGGAGGCCTGCGATTTTGCCAACCATGCTGCTGCCATTGTGGTAAGTAAGGTAGGCAGTGCAACAGCCACGCTTGCCGAGATCAACCAAATGTTTCAAGCTTAACCTTTAGCTATGCCCGTATTTTATGATCAGTTGAACCGGGCGGTTGATATTCAAGCTATTCCCAAACGGATCATTTCCATTGTACCCTCGCAAACCGAACTTCTTTTTTATTTGGGGTTGGATGCGGAGATTGCAGGCATTACCAAATTTTGTGTGCACCCTGCAGATAAAACCCGGCTGGTAACCAAAATAGGCGGCACCAAGCAGTTGAATTTACAATTAATAGATGACTTGCAACCCGACCTGATCATTGCTAACAAAGAAGAAAATGAGCAAAAACAGGTAGAAGAACTAATGGCGCGTCACCCCGTTTGGATCAGTGATATTAATGATTTGCCCTCTGCTTTAGATATGATTACCAGATTAGGGGATATTACCGGCAAGCATAAGAAAGCAGCGATATTGGCCGACGAGATTGAACAAGGTTTCAAAGCGCTTATTCCTGCTAAAGATAGCCTGCGTGTAGCTTATTTGATATGGCGTAAACCTTACATGGTTGCGGGTGCGGACACCTACATCGATGCCATGCTGCGCCTTTGCGGTTTAACCAACGTATTTGAAAAAGAGCGGTACCCCGAAACCACAGCTGAAGAATTAGCAGAACTAAACCCCGATGTGGTTATGCTCTCATCCGAGCCATATCCCTTCGCGCAAAAGCACATCGATGATTTTGGGCGATTTTTGCCACAAGCTAAAATTATACTGGTAGATGGCGAGATGTTTTCCTGGTACGGTAGCCGGCTACTACATGCGCCCGGATATTTTAATCGGTTATTAAGAGTCTTGCAATAAAATAACAGCAATAGAATGAGGCAGATAAGCAAAAACTTAAATTTGGATTTTAAAGTTTAGCATTTTAAGCTATCTTTGCACTCTCTAAAAAAACCAAACGCGGAAGTGGCGTAATTGGTAGCCGCACCAGACTTAGGATCTGGCGCCGCGAGGCGTGGGGGTTCGAGTCCCTTCTTCCGCACTAAGTTTAAAAGCCGTTAACTTAATAAGTTAGCGGCTTTTTTTGTTTGGATATCTGTACGGGAGTGATGTGGTTCATATCTTTCAATACTATTATTATCAAAGTTCATCACAGATTAGTAACTATAATTTAATTGATCTTAAAAGTTCCCTACAAGAATGTTACTGTTAAAAGTTTGTGATTAATAAACAGTTCAAACTATATTTAGCCACATCTTAATTTATAACACCTAACATGAAAAACTTCCTGAGAAATGGCACTGCGCTTTTGCTTTCGCTTGTATCGCTGCAATTATACGCACAGCAACAAATGCCGGCTTACCCGCTTATTACCCATAATCCATACTTTAGTGTTTGGTCAAATACCGATAAATTAAACGAATCTGTCACCACCCATTGGACAGGTAAAGATCAATCGCTGGTTGGAGTTGTTAAGGTTGATGGCGATTTTTATCGTTTTATGGGGCAGTCTTCAAAGCTGTATAATACTATCGTGGCCGATGGCGATGAAAGGCCGGCAATGGTAAAATATCAAATGGAGGGTACTGTGCCTGACAATTGGGAAAAGCCATCTTTTAACGATACCGGGTGGAAAACAGGCTTAACACCTTTTGGAGATGACCGCAGTAAGGCGGGTACAAAATGGATCGGAACAGACGTATGGATCAGAAAAAAATTCAACCTCACAAAAGTTCCGTCGGGAAAGTTGATGCTCAAATTATTTCATGATGACGGTGCAGAAGTTTACCTGAACGGCCAAAATATTCTGAAGAAAGGCGGGGCAAATGGCGATTATGAAATGATCGAACTATCGGGTTCAGCAAAATCACAATTAGTCACCGGCGAAAACTTATTGGCTATCCATTGCAATAACACCGGTGGCGGTACCTGGATAGATGCAGGCTTGGTAGAAGAGCAGGAAAACAAAATGGACAATGCAATAAAGAAGGCTAAACAAACCTCGGTAAAGGTTACCGCTACTCAAACAGCCTATCAGTTTAAGTGCGGCGATATCGACCTTGACGTTACCTTCACATCCCCCCTGATCTTGAACAATCTGGCAGTGTTGTCTTCGCCGGTATCATATATTACCTACAACGTGCGCGCTAATGACGGTAAAAAGCACACGGTCAGCATATTTCAAGGTGTATCAACAAACGTAGCGGTAGACCAGCCCAAGCAGGAGGTAAATATCTGGCCCTATGCCAAAAACAGCTTACAGATATTAAAGGCCGGCACTGTCGAGCAGCCCATACTCAAAAAAAAGGGGGATAATGTGCGCATTGACTGGGGGTACATGTATGTAGCAGCAAGTGGCGCTAAACAATATACCACCCGGCAGGATGATGCAATCAATTCGTTCTGTAAAGCTACCCCAAATAAAACAGCCATGCTTACAACCGGCACCAAAATGATGCTAAATACAGTATTCGATCTGGGTAGTGTGGGCGGTAACCTCGTGAGCAAATATACTATGCTGGGTTATGACGATATCTACTCCGTACAGTACTTTGGTACTAATCTCAAACCCTGGTGGCGTAACCAGCCCGGTGCAAACATTGACGGTGTGCTGCAAAAAGCCGCAGCCGATTATTTATCGGTGATGGCACTTTGCAATAAAACGGATGTGCAGATCTATAATGACGCAAATAAAGCTGGTGGTGCAGCGTATGCTAAACTTTGTATTATGGGATACAGGCAGAGCATAGCTGCGCACCAACTGGTCAAAAGCCCACAGGGCGATCTGCTTTTCTTATCTAAAGAAAACTTTAGTAATGGCTCAATTAACACGGTGGATGTTACTTATCCGTCAGCACCCCTATATTTATTATATAACCCGGCTTTGATGAAGGGCATGCTGAACGGAATTTTCTACTACAGCGAAAGTGGTAAATGGAAAAAGCCCTTTGCAGCGCATGACCTGGGTACTTACCCCTTGGCTAACGGCCAAACTTACGGCGAGGATATGCCGGTAGAAGAATCGGGCAATATGATCATCCTAACCGCCGCAATTGTAGATGCGGAGAAAAACCCTGCCTTTGCCAAAAAGCATTGGAAAACACTAACCATTTGGACAAATTACCTTGCCCAATCAGGTTTCGATCCGGGAAACCAGCTTTGTACCGATGATTTTGCAGGCCACCTGGCGCACAACATCAATTTATCTGTAAAAGCTATTGTGGCGATAGGTGCCTACGCTAAAATGGCCGGGATGGCGGGGCAAACGGTTACAGCAGCCAAGTACAGTAAACTGGCCAAAGAACTATCGGCTAAATGGGTAGCGAAAGCTGATGCCGGCGATCATTATGCATTGGTGTTTGATAACAAGAATACCTGGAGCCAGAAATACAACATGGTTTGGGATAAGGTGCTGAAGTTAAACTTGTTCCCGCAGGCTGTATATGATAAAGAGATCAAATATTATTTGACCAAACAGAACGAGTTCGGCCTGCCGTTGGATAGCCGCAAAAGTTACACCAAATCCGACTGGATAGTATGGACGGCATCTATGGCAAAAGATCAGGCCGACTTTAAGGCCTTGATAGATCCGGTTTATAAGTATGCAACCGAAACATCATCACGTGTACCGATCAGCGACTGGCACGAAACTACCGACGGTAAGATGGTGGGTTTCCAGGCACGGAGCGTGGTAGGCGGCTATTTTATGAAAGTATTAGCTACAAAATCGGAAGTTAAAAAGTAATACGGGAAATTACATTTAGGCGCCATTCGCTATAGCGGATGGCGCTTTTTGCATTTAATTTTTTTCTACTTTTAGGCTATGAAAATATTAGGCCTTTTAGGCGGCACAAGTTGGGTATCCACTGTAGATTATTACCGTTTTATTAATCAGGAAATTAACGATAAGCTGGGTGGGGTTAATGCAGCGCATCTTTTACTGCACTCTTTTAATTATGCTGATATAGGCAAGCATTTATCCGTAAATGATTGGGACGCCGTTACCGACATGATGGTTAAAGCCGGTAAGGGCTTGAGGGAGAGCGGTGCAGAGGCTATTGTTTTATGTGCCAATACCATGCACCTGATAGCCCCTGCAGTTGAGCGGGAAGTAGGCTTGCCTGTAATTCATATCGCCGTAGCGACTGCTAAAGCCATTAACAGGGCCGGCATTAAAACCGTAGCTTTGTTAGGTACAAGATTTACTATGGAGCGCGATTTTTTTATAAATAAGCTAAAGGATGCCGGGATAGATGCGCTGCTCCCAGAAAAAGACGACCGCGACTTTATTCACCAAACGCTCGTAGAAGAATTAGGTAAGGGAATTACCAAGCCCGAAACTAAGGAACGTTATTTAAGCATCATCGAAAACTTGCGACAACAAGGAGCCGTGGGGGTGATATTGGGCTGTACAGAAATTCCTTTGTTGATACAGCCCGCAGATACCGCTATTATTCAATTTGACACGACGAGGATCCATTCCAGCGCAGCGGTTGAATTCGCTTTGAGTTAATCTGCAAAATTTGTCTACTTTTAAATTGTAATGCAAGCAAAAAACGACAAGAGAACCATTCGGGCCTGGGCAATGTTCGATTGGGCTAACTCGGCATATAACCTGGTTATTACGTCAACTATATTCCCGGCCTACTATGTAGCTATCACCGCTAATGCTGCGAATGGCAACAAGGTTAGCTTTTTTGGGCACAGCTTTGTAAATACCGCACTGTCTGATTATGCGCTTGCCGTCGCCTATATGATAATGGTGCTGCTGTTGCCCATATTAAGCTCCATCGCCGACTATCGCGGTAACAAAAAGGTGTTTATGCAATTCTTTACCTTGCTGGGCTCTGCGGCTTGCTGCGGCCTGTTCTTTTTTAACAGCAACCGGTTAGAATTAGGCATTATCTGCTTTGCTTTAGCAGCCATTGGATATAGCGGCGGGTTTGTATTTTACAACTCCTACCTGCCCGAAATTGCCACCGTTGATATGCAGGATAAGGTAAGCGCCAAGGGTTTTACTTACGGCTATATCGGTAGCGTATTGTTGCAGTTAATCTGTTTTGCATTTGTATTAAAGCCGGAACTGTTCGGCATAACAAATAAATCTTTACCTGCGCAAATTTCCTTTTTATTGGTAGGTATCTGGTGGATCGGCTTTGCTATGATCCCATTTAGTGTGCTGCCAAAGGGGAGCCCTAATGCGCAAACACATCAGCATCATATTATCAAAGGCGGTTTTATTGAACTGGGTAAAGTGTGGATGAAAATAAAATCGATGCCTCTGTTGAAACGTTACCTGCCTGCTTTTTTCTTTTACTCTATGGGGGTGCAAACCATTATGCTGGTGGCCACAGGTTTCGCCGCTAAAGAACTAAAGATGGAAACATCGGCACTGATCACCATTATCTTAATCATCCAGATTGTAGCGGTAGTAGGTGCTACGCTGATGTCGCGCTTGTCTGACAAGTTTGGTAACGTGAAGGTTTTGATACTAACCGTGGCCATATGGGTTGCCGTTTGTATTGCTGCGTATTACACCACAACGGCTAAGCAATTCTATATCGTAGCTGTGATTGTAGGACTGGTAATGGGAGGGATCCAGTCGCTATCAAGGTCAACTTACTCCAAGTATCTGCCTGAGAACCTCTCGGATACTGCATCCTTTTTTAGCTTTTACGATGTAACCGAAAAACTTGCTATTGTAGGGGGCTTGTTCAGCTTTGGTTTTATAGAAGAACTGACCGGCAGCATGCGTAATTCGACATTGGTTTTGTGTGGGTTTTTTGTTATCGGCTTGATATTATTGCTAAACCTGCTAACCGCCGAACGAAAAGTTAAGAAAAATTCGGAATTTAGCGGCGTTTAATCCGTACCATGAACATCGAACTATTTATACCCTGTTTTATCGATCAGCTTTATCCCGAAACCGCCTTCAATACGGTTAAGGTGTTGGAAAAAGCAGGTTGTGTGGTTAAATATAACCTTGAGCAAACCTGCTGCGGGCAACCGGCCTTTAATGCGGGTTTTTGGGATGATGCAAAGGCTGTAGGTACTAAGTTTCTGAATGATTTTCACGAGGACAGCGTAATTGTATCACCGTCTGCATCCTGCACGGGGATGGTTCGTAATTATTATAACGATCTGTTTACTAACACTACATCACATAACAAATGCCGCAATATTCAAAGCAATATCTACGAGCTGAGTGATTTTTTAGTGAATATTTTGCAGGTAGATTATTTTGGTGCCGAGTTAGACGGCAGGGCAGTTTATCACGATAGTTGCAGCGGTTTGCGCGAATGTAAAATAAAGGAGGAGCCCCGGCAGTTGCTCTCGAAGGTGTTGGGATTGGAACTGGTAGACCTGAAAGATAACGAAACCTGCTGCGGTTTTGGTGGGACCTTTGCGGTTAAGTTTGATGCCATATCGAGCGCTATGGCGCAGCAAAAAGTGGATAATGCTCTGGCTGCTAAAGCCGATTATATTATCTCGACAGATGCGTCATGCCTGTTGCATTTGCAGGGATATATTGATAAAAATAGCCTTCCTATAAAAACTATTCATATCGCCGATGTACTGGCGCATGGTTGGGGGAATGTGTAAAAGAGGTTAAGCTGAGCAGGGCCATCCTGAGCCTGTCGAAGGATATGTGTTTAGTAATATAGTCCACTAATGGTTCGACAAGCTCACCAAGATAAATTTTAATTATCAGTTTAACCTACAACTCATAAACCATATCCTTTTCAGGAATGGTAACCCTGTAACCTTCTGCTTCTAAATCATCTGCCAGTGCCTGCATGCTGCTTTCCTCGCCATGCACCAAATACACGCCTTTAAGCTTATTAGCATCCTGCGACTTGATGTTATTCATCAAATCTTCATGATCGCCGTGGGCGCTTAAAACATCTGTTTTTTTGATGGTCGCATATACAGACAGATCGCGGTCTTTAATATGTACAATTGGGTCACCGCGTAACAGGCGGTAACCCAATGTCCCTTTAGCACAGTAACCAATGAACAGGATGGTGCAGTAATAATTCTGGATATTGTAAAATAAGTGATCCTGGATGCGGCCGCCTTCCAGCATCCCTGCGGACGATATGATGATGCAGGGTTCGTAATAGTTAGACACCTGCTTGCTGTCTTTCAGGCTTTCTACATAGGTCAGGTTATCAAAATCAAACTCGTCGCCTTGTTTATTATAAAACTCCTGCGCCTCCGGGTTCACCAAGTTGTGGAATTTGCGGTATAAACTGGTGGCCCTCGTAGCCATAGGGCTATCTACAAACACCCGCACAGGTGGCAGTTTGCCACTGCTGAAGATCTTATTCAAGGCAAATACTAAAGATTGTGTGCGCCCGATGCTGAACGCGGGGATAATTAACCGGCCTTGCTCTTTAACACAAACCTTATCAATCGTTTCCATCAGCGCTTCCTCGACAGATTGGCCCTTAGTATGGTTCCGGCCGCCGTAGGTAGATTCAGAAACTACATAATCCACTTGCGGCAGCATTTCCGGATCGTTCAAAACCGGGTAATTCTTGCGGCCAATATCGCCGGTAAAGGCTATCGACTTTTCTACACCGTCTTCGGTGACCCGTAAAATAGCTGCTGCCGCACCTAATAAATGGCCTGCCTGTATAAAGGTTAGTTCAATATCACCCGTGATCCTGAACGGTTTATTAAAGCCGATGGTCACGAAACGTTCTACCGTATCCATCACGTGCTTTTGCAGGTAAAGGGGCTGCGGGCCGCTGCTGCGCTGGTGTTTATGCCTGCGGTTGCGGTGGCTTTTTTGTGATTTCTGCAAAAAGATGTTTACCGAATCCATGAGTAGTAACTCGGTCAGGTCGGCTGTAGGCGGGGTGCACAATATCTGGCCGTTAAAACCCATGCGCACCAGGATAGGCAGGTTGCCCGAGTGATCGATATGGGCGTGTGTAAGTATCACTACATCAATATCTTCCGGCTTAAAATTGAAGTTCTCATTTACTTGCAGGTTGTGGTCTTTTTCGTAATCTAAACCACAATCTATTAGTATTTTATATTGGCCAACCTGCAGTAAATGCATGCTGCCGGTAACCTGCCGGGCCGCCCCGTGTATGGATAATTTCATTGAATATGTTATACGTAATACGTTTTGCGTAGTACGGTTAAATTAGTAAATATATTAAATAGCGCAACGTAAAACTTACAACGCCTAACGCAAAACGTTATTGAACCTCATATTGTAGTTGGCTGAGGTATCGGTAAAGGCCCTGCTGGTTTTCCATCAGTTGCTGGTGGCTGCCGGTTTCTATAATCGTACCTTTTTCCAGTACGATGATCTTATCTGCCTCGCGAATTGTTGATAACCGGTGAGCGATGATAACCGATGTACGGCCCTTCATTAACACTTCTAAAGCTTCCTGTACCAAACGTTCAGATTCCGAGTCGAGCGACGAGGTGGCTTCATCCAGTATCAGTATCGCCGGGTTTTTTAACAGGGCTCTTGCTATCGCAATACGCTGCCGCTGGCCGCCCGACAATTTCACGCCACGTTCGCCAACAACAGTGTCATAACCTTCGGGAAAGGATGTAATAAACTGATCGGCATTTGCCTTTTTCGCTGCCGCGATGATCTCGTCGTCTGATGCACTTAACTTACCGTAGGCGATGTTTTCTTTAATGGTACCCCCAAACAGCATCACATCCTGCGGTACGATGGCCACCTGGTTACGGATGTCGGTTAGGGCAAACTCGTTTGCATCCCGGCCATCAAACTGAATTGTCCCGCTCTGCGGATGATAAAACTGCAAGATCAATGCCGCCATCGTTGATTTACCCGAGCCGCTTGGCCCTACTATCGCGATCCGCTGGCCTGCGGCAGCGCTGAAAGATACATCCTTGAGCACCGTTAATTCCGATCGGGAGGGATATGCGAATACCACATTGTTGAAAGACAAGTTTCCCTCCAGTTTCTCTTTAATCGCATTTTGGCTGGCATCTATCGACACATCTTCGCCGGTTTCATCCAAAATTTCTAAAACGCGCTCACTTGCACCAACGGCTTTTTGCATGTTGGCGTAAAGGTCTGGAAGGCTGCCCATTGCCGCGCTGATAAAAGCTGCATAAATGATAAAGGTTGTGAGTTTACCAAAGGTCATGCCATGATCATGAATGGATACCAGGTAGGATCCGTACCAGATCTCACAAAAGATAGTCCCGAATAAGCAGAACACGATAAACGCTCCAAACAAACCACGATATTTAGCGCCCTTAACAGCAATGTTGACTACCTGCTGCAGGTTTTTTTGATATCTGCCGGCTTCAAAAGCCTCGTTAACAAAGGCCTTTACGTTGGCAATTCCCTGCAAGGTCTCTTCTACAATGGTATTTGATTCGGCCAGTTGGTCTTGTGCCTGGCGGGATAACGTACGGATGTATTTACCGAAGAAAATAGCTATACCAATTAAAAATGGCAACACAATCAATAGGGCAGCGGTCAATTTTATAGAAACTACTGCTAATAATATAATGCCGCCTATCATGATGATAATCTGGCGGATCATCTCGGCAAAGGTGGTGGTAAGCGTGTCCTGGATCTGGGAAAGATCGGCACTGATACGGCTGTTCAGTTCACCCACGCGGCGGTTGGCAAAAAAATTCATCGGCAGTGTGACCAGCCGGAAATACGTATCGCGCCTTAAGGCAGCCAAAGCATTCTCTGCCACCTGTACAAACCAGGTGATTCTAAAAAAGGATACAAAGCCCTGAAGAAATAATACCACTATGGCTATTTTACCAATTCCACCCAATGTTGCCGGCATGAATTTATAGCGCTGAATTCCTTGTGAAGCATCAATCAGGGCCCCGAAAAACCCCGGGAAGGCTAAACCAACCAGACTTGACAGGATCAGGAAAAATAAGCCGCCTAAAAACTTGGTGCGGTACGGCCTGATATAGCTGAGCAGCCTGCCAATTTTATGCAAACTTTGTTTATTGATCTTTGCCTTGGGTAATTCTGCTTCTGCCTTACTGCCACTATTCAATTGTCCTCGTGCCATTTATAAATTGGGGGTTTTCAACCTGCAAAAGTAAGGGTTTAATTGATGTGTTTGTTGGGTATGGGTAAAATTGATGTGACGGAGCAGGGATGCAAATGGTGTTTTTGCGCAAAAATGCAAAGATCGTAAAAGGATGTAATTTGAATTTATGGATTAGTACCTATATGTGAGAATTAGTAAACCTACTGGAAATCGATAATCACGCTATCACCTAAATTTAACCCTAACAAACCGCTGGCGTTACCTTTGTTGATGGCGATCTCCAGGTGATCGCTGATACCGAAAAGGCAAAGCTTTTCACCCTCCGGCACTTCGTTATAGTGCCAGCTAAGCTGGCTGATAGTTTCGTTACGTTTAAAATAAAGAATAAATCGACGCCCCTGCTGTACGCGGTTAAAAAATTCTTTAGTAACGTTGGTGATCACGTTTTGGAAGGAATCGATGTAGATCACAGCGCCCTTGATCAGGTTCTTTTCAATCACCGGCTGCAGCGTCATTTTATTTTCTACACTGGTAACGGGCAGGCCAATTTCTGCAAGCGTACCACCATTAGCCAAATGGCATGCCGCCTTTACAAAAATATCTGCCAGCGGGAAGTGCAGAAACTTCAGATCCTGCATGATATTTATTTCCACAATCTCATCGGGTTCCTGCTCAAACATCAGGGAGAAGATGCCGTTGTCGGCCCCTACAAAGTAGTGGTTGTTATACCTTACCGCCAGGTAGCGTGTATACGTATTGTACACAGTATCAATGCCTATGAGGTGCACGGTATCATCGGGGAAATAGTAAAAACTATTCTTTAGAATAAAGGCTGCTTGCTGCACATTAAAGGGTGAAACATTGTTAGTAATATCAACAATATTTACTGTGGGGAGCAATTTATAAATACTACCTTTAAGGGCAGCCTGATAAATATCTTTATCGCCCAGGTCAGTAGTTAATGTTATAATCGCCATTAATTTTATAATATTTATTGCTAATCTTGTAAAGCATTTAACGGTGCAAATATTCAATTTTTAATTCATAAAAATTCGCAACCGACAAAAATCAATTAGTATTGAACGAGCTAAAGTTATCAATTGACCAGGTAAACCCAGCCGTATTATGGGGCCCGAACAATGATCATTTCGAGATCATAAAAAAGCAATACCCTAAGCTTAAAATAGTTGCACGTGGCAACGAGGTAAAAGTACTGGGGGATGAGCAGGAGTTGAATAGTTTCCAGGAAAAATTTGATAGCCTTGTTGCGCACATCGATAAATACGAAAGCATTAATGTAAATGATGTAGAGCGAATTTTAGGTGCCAAACCGTCGGCTAAGTCGGCTGCCAATGGCGATCCTACCAAAGAAGATAAATTTGCTAACGGCGAGGTTTTAGTATTTGGCCCTAACGGCATTATGGTGCGTGCGCGTACGCCTAACCAGCACCGCATGGTAGATAGTTTGGCTAAAAACGACATCCTGTTTGCTATCGGCCCTGCCGGGACAGGTAAAACCTACACCGCTGTTGCATTGGCTGTAAGGGCTTTAAAGAATAAAGAAATAAAACGCATCATACTCACCCGCCCGGCGGTTGAGGCAGGGGAAAACCTGGGCTTTTTACCGGGTGACCTGAAAGAAAAAATCGACCCTTATCTGCGCCCGTTATACGATGCGTTGGATGATATGATCCCTGCAGAAAAGCTGAAGCTATACCTGGAGAACCGCACCATAGAAATTGCACCTTTGGCATTTATGCGCGGCCGCACGCTGGATAATTGCTTCGTAATATTGGATGAGGCGCAAAACGCTACCGATATGCAGCTCAAGATGTTTTTGACCCGTATGGGGCCATCAGCCAAATTCATTGTAACTGGCGATGTAACACAAATAGATTTACCCAAAAAACAGCAGTCCGGTTTATATACCGCACTGCGTATATTAACAGATATAAACGGTATCGAAATTGTTTACCTCAGCGGGGAAGATGTTGTACGCCATAAATTGGTGAAACGCATTTTGGAAGCTTACGGGGATATACAATAATAGTGAGTAGTGAATGGAGATTAGTAATTAGGCTATCCTGTAGCTAAGAATTAATCTCTGTTCAACTATTCTCCAATTATTTAACATGGACGCTATAAAAGAAACACACTACAATTTTACGGGGCAAACCAACTATTATAAAGGCAAGGTACGCGATGTTTACACCATACAGGATAAATACCTGGCCATGGTGGTTACCGACAGGATATCGGCCTTTGATGTAGTACTGCCCGAGCCTATCCCCTTTAAAGGGCAGGTATTAAACCAGATAGCCGCTAAATTTTTACAGGCTACTGTAGATATTGTACCTAACTGGGTATTAAGCGTGCCCGATCCAAGCGTAACCATCGGCCGAATTTGTGAGCCGTTTAAGGTAGAGATGGTGATCCGCGGATATTTGGCCGGCCATGCTGCCCGCGAATATGCCCTTGGCAAACGCCAGGTTTGCGGTGTTACCCTGCCCGAAGGGTTAAAAGAGAACGATAAACTGCCCGAACCCATCATTACCCCAACCACCAAGGCGTCTGTTGGGCACGATGAGGATATTTCACGCGAAGATATTTTAGCCAAAGGAATTGTGAGCGAAGCGGATTATGTTCAGCTGGAAAACTATACCCGCCAACTGTTTGAGCGTGGTACAGAAATAGCCGCCGCGCAGGGACTGATACTGGTAGATACCAAGTATGAATTTGGTAAGGTAGGTGATACTATATACCTGATAGATGAGATCCACACGCCCGATTCGTCCCGTTACTTTTACAGCGGGGGCTATACAGAACGCCAGGCAAGCGGCGAAGCACAAAAACAGCTTTCGAAAGAGTTTGTAAGAAGGTGGTTGATAGAAAATGGATTCCAGGGGAAGGACGGGCAAACTATACCTGTGATGACGCCTGAAATAGTGGCTTCTATATCTGCCCGGTACATTGAATTATACGAACAGATCACCGGCGAAGCATTCGTAAAACCAGCGGCACAAGATGTTGTTGTGAGGGTGCAGAATGCTATTAATAACGCAATTGCTGCGCTGTAATTTTTTAATTAAACATAAAATAATTATATCTTAGCTGATAAATAATACGAAAAATGAAATTTTCAGTTGATAAGCACGAGAAATATATTCTTATAAAACTTAACGAATCAAAATTAAACTCTTTGATCACCCCCCAGCTGAAATCAGAATTGATACTGATCAACACCGAAGGGCAGCGTAACATTATCCTTGATCTTGCCAATGTTAAATTTGCCGATTCTTCGGGATTGAGCAGCCTGTTGGTGGGGCACCGGATCTGTAAAAGTGCCGAAGGTTCTTTTATTCTTTGCGGCTTAAACGAATCTGTATCTCGCCTGATCACCATATCACAGTTGGACAATGTATTATCAATCGTGCCGACATGTGAAGAAGCTATCGACCTGATATTTATGGAAGAGATAGAAAAAGAGTTAAAGAAAGAAATAAGATAATATTAGCGCCCTTCCCGGTATGAAATTCGAAGTAACGATACTGGGCAGCAGTTCTGCGACTCCAATTTTTAACAGAAACCCTACTGCACAGATACTTAACATAAACGAAAAACTGTATTTAGTTGATTGCGCCGAAGGTACGCAACAGCAGATGCTTAAGTTTGACGTAAAAGGCAGTCGTATAGATTATATTTTCATCAGCCACCTGCATGGCGATCATTACCTGGGTTTGGTAGGCTTAATGTCGTCTATGCACCTTAATGGGCGCACTAAAGAACTGAAGTTATTTTGCCCGGCGCCGTTAAAAGAGATTATCGATCTGCAATTAAAATATTCTGAAACCAAGCTGCATTACCCCGTGGAATTCGTTTTTACCAGGACAGATTCGCCGGATGTTATTTTAGATAACCAGGATATTACTGTAGAAACCATCCCGCTCGATCATCGTATACCCTGTACCGGGTTTTTGTTCCGCCAGAAAAAGCGTTTGCGTAAGTTGATCAAAGATAGGATAGAGGAGCTTCAGATCCCTGTTCAATATTACACGGCACTTAAAAAAGGTAAAGATTACGAAGCGAACGACGGCACTATTTACAAAAATGAAGTGCTAACCACAGACTCGGCCGAGCCTAAGAGTTATGCCTATTGTTCAGACACTTTATACAACCCAAAATATTTTGAGCAGATTACCGGTGCAACCCTGCTTTATCATGAAGCTACCTTCTTAAATGATATGGTTGACAGGGCTAATCAAACGCACCATACCACTGCGTTACAAGCCGCGCAGGTGGCTATAACTACCGGTGCCGAAAAGCTGATTATTGGCCACTTCTCTGCCCGTTATAAAACCTTAAACGAGTTGCTTGATGAGGCCCAAACCGTTTTCCCAAACACCGAGTTGGCAGTCGAGGGAAAGACGTTTGTAATAAGCGAATAGGATTATTGACCGGTGGCCTTAAGCTTTTTAAAACAGTCAAATGGGTTTACAAAGGTTTACACATTTTATCAAAATATTGACTTAAAGTATTGATAGTCAATAGGCTGTGAAAGAAGTGGGTTAACATAAAAACTATACTTTTAGTTAATGCTTCCAGCCTCATAATTACATTAAAAAGGGTCTGCCAGTTTATTTGACAGACCCTTTTTATCAGATTTTGCTAAACTCTCTCTTAATTTCCTTTCTTGCCAAATACGGAGAAGCTCACATAACGGCTTGGATGCGCTTTGATATCTATAAACAAGTTGTTCAGGTTATTTGAGGCATCATTAAGATTGTTGTACATTTTCTTGTCGTTCATTAATAAACCTAAAGAGCCTTCTGTGCTATTTACTTTAGCAATGGTTGCCTGTAAGCCGCTTACTGCTTGGTTGGCATTATCAAGCGTTTGTTTGATATTTGAGTTTGACAAATCGGTACTGAATTTTTCAAAGTTTGTAGCAATACCGTTGAGGTGTGATGTGCTGGTTTTTAAATTGCCGGATACCACCTCTGCATTGGCCAGTATGCCATCGATGTGTGAGCTTTGAGCACCTACTAAGGCATCTAATTTTTTTGTAGTACCCTCAAGCGTTTGCAATGAATTGGCTATGCTGGCAAAACTTCTGTCGATATTTTTTTGGAAGTTTGGGTTCATGATCTTATTGATCGCGGTTAACGATGAATCAACCTTACTCATCAACACCTCGGCCTTACGCTGGATAGGTTGCAGGCTTTCTGCCAAACTACCCTGGATATCTGCACGCAGGGTATCTTTATCCTGGGCCAGCTCGCGGCTGTTGCCCAACTCAAAAACTATCGCTTTACCACCCAAAAGGTCGGTACTTTCCAGTTTGGCCAATGTATTTGCAGGCACATCGTATTTTGGGTCGATTTTAAACTCAACGGTAGTGCGGCCGTCCGGCGAAAGATCCATTTTTGATACACGGCCTATTTGAAAGCCGTTTACTAATACCGGTTTTGATACCGTTAAGCCTTCTACGCTGCGGTAGATAGCATAAAATTTGTTTGAGCCCGAGAATACGTCATTACCCTTTAAAAAGCTATAGCCTAATATCAATATAGTAATGCTTATGGCGGTAAGTGCGCCTATTTTGGTTTCGTTAGAGATTTTCAATACCTGATGTTTTAAATTTAGCCTGTATGGCTCAGTTAGTTGTTACTTTTTCTAATTGTGCTTTATAATTCTGTACAGCCCGTACTATTGAATTTACTATTTCCATCTGGCCGCTTTCTGAGTTTAAATATTCCTCGTCATCAGGGTTGTTGATATAGCCTGTTTCTACTAATACAGATGGCATTGCAGCATGGCAAAGCACGTAAATGCTTTGCTCACGTAAACCCTCGCTACGCCTGCCGTCAACTCCAACAATTTCATCGCTGATAAAGTTTGCGATTTTAACACTTTGTTTACGAAATTTCCGATTGTACTCGTTTGTTAGGATAATTACGGTAGGATCATTAGGGTCTAACGCATCGCCGTTAAGGTCCGAGTCATCTTCCACCTGGTTTTTCTTTATTTCCCTGTCTGCTTCTTCCGATCTCTTTAATGCATAGATCAGCATCAAAGCACCCCTGCCAGAGCGGTCCTTGACGCGTATGTTGCGATATATGGCACGGCCCCGTTTAGTACTGGTTCGTTCGCTTATAATTCTGTCGGGTAATGAGTTGCAATGTATTGATATGAAAAGGTTCCCTTTGTTTTGATTGGCAATTTCGGCACGGCGCTCAAACGATACATCATCCTCAGTGCTGCGTGTCAAAACAGCCTTTACGCCTGCCACATCTTTTTCAAGCGCGATCTGCAATTTTTTAGCAATAGCCAGCGTTACATTCCTTTCAAGCGAAAAAGAGCCATTGGCACCGGGAGAATAATGTCCCGGGGGCGAATTCTCGGCTTTGGCACCATGGCCCGGATCAATAATAATAGTACGCAGTTTAAAGGTATTTATAACCGTATCCCTGGTGCCGGTTTTAATAACGCTATCAGGGGTAAAAGAAAACAACGACAAGCTTAGTAATAATGCCGAAGAACCAAAAATCAACTTTTTCAACCTGTTCAATATTTTATTTTTCATTATGTTTGAACGCTGTTAACTGTACCTGCAAAAATACTATTCATAATCAATTTTGAAATTAGTTAGCCTTTTTTTTCTGTTTGCACTTATATTAATGGTTAATGTTATGGCAGCACCCCGCGCAGGCTATGCTATACTTTCTGCTAAAGATACGATTATAAAACTTGATTCTGTTAGAGACAAGAAACTGTTAAAGGCTATAAAACCTAAAAGCCCGGCTAAAGCAGCCACTGCCACAACCACGGGTTATACGCAAAGCGATACGTCAAAAAATGCGAAAGAGCAGCCTATGACGCACGCTACCGCGGTAGATTCGTCATATTTTGACCAGGACAATAAGATTTACTATTTATGGGGCAAGGCGCACGTAGTTTACCAGGATTTTGAGCTGGATGCGGAGTATATAAGGGTAGATCAAAAGAACCACCTGATATTTGCGCGTGGTGCGATTGATCCAAAAACAAAGCGGTATGTTGGCAGGCCGCTGGCCAAATCAAAACAAGAAAAACCGGTAGCATCAGATTCACTGCTGTTTAATTACGAATCAAAAAAAGGTAAAACCTGGAACCCCGCCACCGAGCAGGAGGGTAACTATATATCAGGCGGCGAGGCTAAACGCATCAGCGAAGATGAGGTGGCTTATCGTAATGTGATATTTAGTACCTGCGACTTGCCTTTTCCGGATACCCATTTCGGCATTGTTATTACCCAGGGTATCGGGCAAAAGAACCGCATCATTTCCAAACTTGCCTATCTCGAAATTGAAGGAGTGCCCTTGCCTTTAGGTTTGCCTTTTGGTTTTTTCCCTAAACCAAATTCACGTACTTCAGGGTTTATATTACCCACTTTTGGTGAGGATCAACGCCTGGGTTTTTACCTGCGCAACTTTGGGTATTACGTAGCATTGAACGAATATGTGGATGTTACTACTATGGGTACCCTGTACTCACGTGGTTCCTATGAACTAAATTCATCTGCCCGATACCTTAAAAAGTACAAGTATGGGGGTAACTTGATGTTAAGCTATGGCTCGCACAATTACGGCCTGCCCGGCGACCCGCCCCGTAAAGACTTTAACATTACCTGGAGCCACTCACAAGATCCTAATGCTAACCCGGGTACAACGTTCAGCGCATCGGTTAATGCCGGTACATCAAGCTATTACCAAAACCAACGGTCGCAAAATAATTATAATTTACAGTCTCTTACCCAAAATAACTTGCGTTCAAGTATTTCCTACGGTAAAATATGGGCCGGTACACCTTTCAATTTAAATGTGAGTTTAGGGCATAGCCAGGACCTGAGCAAAAAAACGGTAACGTTAGAATTGCCGACGTTCAGTTTCAACATGTCGACGTTAAGCCCATTTGATTCAAAAGACCGGGTGACCGAGCAAAAATGGTTTCAGAAAATAACTGTTGGCTATAGTTTAGTGGGTACCAATAAATTAACAGATGTACCCGAGGCCGAACTCTTTAAATCGAACACGTTTTCTAAAAAATTACAAAACGGTTTCCAGCATACCGTACCTATCGGTTTCAATACCAACTTTTTACGGTATTTTCAGTTTAGCACAGGTGGTACCTACACCGAACGCTGGTATCTGCAAAGTATCAGGAGAAGGTTTGAGCGCGGGAGCATAGCAGGCCAGGTAATACCTATTACCGATACCGTAGGCGGGTTTGTGCGTAACGGGGAGTATAGCTTAAATGCAAGTATAGCTACTAAATTTTATGGGGAGTTTGACTTTAAGAAAGGAAGTTTAAAAGCCATTCGCCACGTCACCACACCATCTTTAAGTTTTGGTTTCCGACCTGATTTTGGCGACCCGAGTTATGGCTATTATAAAACTGCAGTGAGCCCGGCATCGGTACCTTATCCTTATACGGCACAGCGGTACTCCATCTTCGAGCAATCGGTTTATGGCGGGCCCTCGCCGGGTAAACAGGCGGGAGTAGGTTTCTCGCTGGATAACACCATCGAAGCTAAGGTTAAGGCGCGAAGCACTGATACATCTGGAGTTGATAGAAAGATCCCGATCTTACAGGGCTTAACGTTCTCTACTTTTTACAACTTCGCGGCCGATTCCCTGAAATTACAAGCCATCGCCTTTTCGGGC
Source organism: Mucilaginibacter glaciei (assembly GCF_014773245.1). Lineage (GTDB taxonomy): Bacteria > Bacteroidota > Bacteroidia > Sphingobacteriales > Sphingobacteriaceae > Mucilaginibacter > Mucilaginibacter glaciei. Next base: position 682,614 of record NZ_JACWMX010000001.1, read on the forward strand.
CACACGGCTGTTTTCAATCAGAAAGTAAACATCAACTTTGGCGGTATATTAGATCCATACGTAAACAGGGTACGCGATTCTATTGCAGGCGGCAGGGTTTTAAATTACGTGAACAGAATAAATCGTTACAGTTTTCAGGATGGTAAATTCCCGTTGTTAAGTTCCTTTAACTTTTCGGCCAGCGGGAGCTTAAATTCAACATCTTTTAAACCTAAGCCAAGGCAGCAATATAATAACACACTGCAAAATTTAACATCGGAACAAACGCAGCAGCTCAATTTAATTGGTGGTGATGCATCGCAATATATCGACTTTAACATTCCCTGGAACGTATCTATTAACTACAGCTTCAATTATCAAAACAACATTATCAATACCACCAAAACCAACACCATGATGATAAGTGGCGACGTAAGCCTCACCAAAAAATGGAAGATCCAGTATAATACAACTTATGATTTAAATGCAAGGCAGTTGAGCAGTGCGACATCTTTTGCTATTTACCGTGATTTACATTGCTGGGATATGTCGATACAATGGCTGCCTTTTGGATATTACAAATCATACAATGTTACTATAAAGGTAAAGGCATCTATTTTACAGGACCTTAAACTAAGTAAACGAAGTGATTACACCAACAACCAATCTTTTAACTAATGCTTGCAGAAATAATAACCATAGGCGATGAGATATTAATTGGACAAATTGTTGATACCAACTCGGCCTGGATGGCTGAGCAATTGAACCGTGAAGGCATCCGGATAAAGCAGATCTCGTCTGTATCTGATAACCGCGAACATATTTTGGCCGCGCTGGCAGAAGCCGCTATGCGTACCGATATTATTTTGATAACCGGCGGCTTAGGCCCCACCAAAGATGATATCACCAAAAAAACCCTGGCAGAGTATTTCAATGTAGGTATGGTATTGAACCTGGATGCTTTAACAAACGTTGAAAACATCTTTAAAAAATATAACCGGCCTTTGCTGGAGGTAAACCGTAAGCAGGCAGAAGTACCCGAAAACTGCGAAATTATTGTAAATAATAACGGCACGGCACCCGGCATGTGGTTTAATGAAAAAGGTAAGATCTATGTGTCGATGCCGGGCGTACCTTTCGAGATGAAGTACATGATAGAGGAGGCCGTAATACCAAAATTAAGGAAGGCTTTAAAATTACCGGTTATCATCCACAAAACTATACTAACGGTAGGAGAGGGGGAATCTTTCCTGGCCGAAAAGATAGCTGACATTGAAGATTCGCTCCCTGCCAACATTAAACTGGCCTACCTGCCTAAAATGGGCCAGGTGCGTTTGCGCTTAAGTGGCGATGGAGATAACGAGGCCGAGTTACAGAGAAAAATAGAAGAATTTGCAGTTAAAATTATAGATCGTGTTGGCATTAATGTAGTTGCCGAAGAAGATATCCCGCTGGAAAAGGTAGTATTAAATTATATGGCTCACCGTGGCCTTACCTTAACCGCTGCCGAGAGCTGCACAGGGGGGTATATATCACATTTAATAACCCAGCATGCGGGCTCATCGCAAGTGTTTTTAGGCGGTGCGGTATCCTACGCTTATGAACTGAAAGAAAGTATTTTAGGTGTAAAAAATGAAACCCTTTGGCAGCACGGTGCAGTGAGCGAAGAAACTGTAAAGGAAATGGCCGAGGGGGCGTTGCTTAACTTTAAGTCGGATTACGCAATGGCCGTTACCGGAATTGCAGGCCCTGGTGGGGGTACTGAAGACAAGCCCGTAGGCACGGTATGGATTGCGGCGGCAAATGCAAACAAAACGGTTGCAAAGAAATTCACATTTGGCAATAAGCGCTTGCAAAACATCGAAAGAAGTGCTGTAGCGGCATTTTTTATGTTGATTACTTTACTTAGGGAAGACGGGATGTGACACCCTAAATGTTTAATTTTGACCAAACCAAGTATATTTGTGTATGGCCAAATACCAGTTATTATTGCCGAAGATGGGGGAAAGTGTTGCGGAGGCAACTGTAATTAAATGGAATAAAAACCCTGGTGATTACATTGAAGCGGATGAGGCAGTAATGGAAATTGCAACCGATAAGGTTGACTCTGAAGTCCCGTCGCCGGTTGCGGGAAAATTAATTGAACAGTTATTTCAAGAAAACGACGTAGTACAGGTTGGGTCTGTAATTGCCATCATTGAAGTTGACGGACCAGACCAAAGCGAAACTGCTCCAGCATCTGCCGCTGCGCCAAAAGCAGTAACAGCCGAAACGGAAACTGAAGATAAGCCGGAAAGTGTGGTACCACAGTCAACCCCCGAGCCTGTAACACAGCCCGAAAGAGAAACTAAGACAGAAACAGAAATACCAGGCATTAGCCAATTGCAGGATATTCAGCCTGAGCAATCTGCGTCATCCGGGCAAAAATTTGAGAACCGGTTCTACTCACCATTGGTTAAAAATATTGCAGTGCAGGAAGGCATTGGCAATGATGAATTAGATACGATACCCGGTACAGGTGCTGAAGCGCGTTTAACTAAAGACGATCTTTTAGCATACATTCAAAAGCGCGGTTCACGCGTAGCTGCGCCGCAAAGTGTTGCACCCGAAACACAATCTGCGCCACAGCCCGAAGTGTTAAAATACGCTACACCAATAGCCGTTCCGCAACCACAGGCACAAAAGCCGCAAACTCCGTCCCCGCAGCCACAACCTGCCGCAACGCCACCACCAGCACTTGCTGCCAAACCTGTCACCTCAGTCTCCGGTGGCGACGAGATTATTGAAATGGACCGGATGCGTAAGCTGATTGCCGAGCACATGATCATGAGCAAGCATACATCGCCGCATGTTACCTCATTCGTTGAGGCCGATGTTACTAATCTGGTGCAATGGCGCGATAAGGTAAAATCAGCATTTGAAAAGCGCGAGGGCGAAAAAATAACCTTTACCCCCATATTTATAGAGGCGGTTGTTAGGGCGATAAAGGATTTGCCGATGATAAACGTACAGGTTAACGGTACCCAGATCATCAAGAAAAAAGATATCAACATAAGCATGGCTACCGCTTTACCAAGCGGTAACCTGATAGTGCCGGTTATAAAAAAGGCCGATCAGTTAAGCCTGATAGGTATCACTAAAGCCGTGAATGACCTGGCTAACCGGGCGCGTAACGGCAAATTAGCACCAGATGATGTTAAGGATGGTACGTTTACCATTACTAACGTCGGCTCGTTTGGTAATGTTATGGGTACGCCTATAATCAACCAGCCACAAGTAGCGATACTGGCCGTTGGCGCTATTAAAAAGAAGCCTGCCGTAGTTGAAACCCCGCAGGGTGACGCCATTGCCATTAGGCACATGATGTTTTTAAGCCTGTCATACGACCATAGGGTGGTAGACGGCGCACTGGGCGGCATGTTTGTTAAAAAGGTAGCCGATTACCTTGAGAACTGGGACATTAATCGGAATATATAGTTAATTAAGTGTGATTCTATCAAACGCAAAAGGCCCGTACAGGGCCTTTGCTTTTTTATAGATTTTTGGTTTTAAGGCCTGGTAATGTGGCTAAATTCCAGTCCGTTTGTTTTGGATGTTCCTTAAATTCCCTGGTGAGCATCTCGTAAACAATTTTTAGCCAGATCATTAAACAAGGTAAAACGTTCAGGTAATAGGGCAGTACGTAATTTACCCGAAGGTATCTTGGGAAAAGATCTGAAGGTGAAAAATTGGTCAACACCAAAGCAAAGATCAGAAGGAAACGTTCGTATCCGGTAATGGGCCTATCCAGGTTTACATACCAAATGCTGATCCCTATAAAAACAATGATATAGGTAGGCGGCTCGGAACTGGAGCTGAAGATTATAGAAAATATAAGTGTCGAGGCAACCAGTAATAATTGGTACTGTAAATTACGCCAGTACTTGATCCGTAACATCGACCAGGCAAAGATCAGCATCCCCGGTATTAAAACAACCAAAGTAGGGAAATCTTTGATATTAAAAATCCGGCTGATCATCCCCATTACGCAAACATACGCGCGCGAACCTATCTTATTACTGGCATTTTTGGCCACCAGATCGGGGTACCAGTCGTGATAAGTTTTCAAAATAAACTCCGGCGACGAAAATGCCATAGGCAGGACAAATAATACTGCCGACCAAAAAACGAGACTCAAGATCAGCTTAAGCTTATTGTCTGAAAAAAAGAAGAAAGCTAACCCTACAACACCATAAAGTTTGATGGCCGTACCTAAAACAATCATGAGCGCTGCCCAAAAATCCTGCTGCTTGCGGATAAATATGAAGCTAAAAAGTACAAACGCGATAATGAGCGGGTTTACTTGCACGTTTCCCGATGAGCCCATCATGCTGTTGATATTCAATAAAATAATTACCGTTTTTTGAAAATCTGTTAATGGCAACTTCATTATTGCGAAGTATAACGACCAAGCCAAAAACAGCACCCACAAAATAACCCCCAAACCATCCGGCAATGAGGCAAATGGCGCTATCACCAGACCGAATACAGGCCCATAATGGTTCAGATCGAAGTAAAATTCAGGTTGTGGCCCAAACAGGCTATGCTGCTGAATCAGGTTTAAAAAATTATGCTTGTAGATGATGTAGTTGTTATGATCGGTAGAGAAAACGCCATCATGAAAATGAACGCCCTTTACCACAGCAAAAAGACTTAAACCAAACCAAAGAAACAGGAGGAATGGCCTATTGAAGATGACCTTTTTTAACGTAAGCATGTTTGATTAAATAGCGTTATTTGATTTGCTAAACTTACATAAAAGCAGCAAAAGGTAGAAATGTAAAAGGCCTCCGTGAAGGAAGCCTTTTACTTGAAACAGCGAGAAGAATCTACTAAAAAACTTTCGCCGTTTGCTTTTTTGCCGGAGCTAAACTGACCCCTGTTAACTGATCGGCAAAGGCAACGAATGCCTTGTTATCTGATATACGTTGTTGATTGTCTATCAGTTTTTGCAGATTGATCTTTCCGATAACGAATTTATAGCTACCCGAGTAAAAACGCTCCTGGATGTGTTCAAAACCAAGTGCCTCTACCAGGCTTTCATCTTCGTAACGGAGGTAAATGTTCAACTCAACATCATTAGTAAAACGCAGATTATTTACTTCTTTTGCTTTTTTATACTCGTACTGGTAATTGTAACGTAACGCAGCAATATCAGACAGTACAGCAGAGCCGGTAGGGTGGCCACCTGCGCCTTTACCAAAAAAGAATTGCTGGTCTGCAAATGCGGCCTGTACGGTTACACCATTGTATTCATATTCAACATTGTACAAAAATTCTGTTTCGTTTACAAATTTAGGTAGCACGAATAAAGTGACATGCCTGTCGTCCAATTCCTTTGCGACCGGTACCAGCTTGATTTTCAATTTCTTCTCACGGGCATATTGCAGATCGTTCGCTGATAGGTTTTGGATGCCGATGTTCAGTACTTCTTCAGGATTTATTACTACACCGTAAGCATGTGCTGCCGCAATGATCAGCTTATACTTGGCGTCGTAACCGCCAACGTCCATTGTAGGGTCTGTTTCAGCAAAACCCAGGTCCTGTGCTTGTTTTAACGCTGTATCGTAATCCAATCCTTCTAAATAACCTTTTGATAAAATGTAGTTGGATGACCCGTTAAATATACCGCTGATGGAGTGCAGTAATTCATTATCGTAATACTCTTCCAGGTTACGGATAATTGGTATGCTACCGCAAACCGATCCCTCGTACAATAGTGAGGTGCCGTGTTTTTGCTGCAGGTCTATCAGTTCCTTCAAATAGGTAGCAATCATTTTTTTACTGGCCGATACCACATTCTTTCCTGAACTTAACGCGCGGGATACGATCTCGAACGCTGCTTCGGTATCGTTGATTAATTCAACAACGGTGTTGATCTCCGGGTTATTCAGGATCTCGTCACGGTCGGTAGTAAATAAGTCTTGCGGAAGTGATCGCTCCTTCCCCGGATTTTTAATAGCGATCTTTACAATTTCGAGATTAAGGTTTTTGGTTTTAATAATATCGTACAATCCCTGGCCTACAACTCCAAATCCGAAGAGGCCTATGTTTAGTTTCTTACTCATTAAGCAATTTTCTGTAGTTCTATAATTTTTCCTTTTACATCGGTTTTAATGAACGATGTAATAATTTTTGTTAGCGCTTCTGTTTCAATTAAAAAGCCATCGTGCCCGTAAAACGAGTCGATCTCGGCAAAGGCTGCCTTTGGGATGTGCCTGAATAGATATTGCTGCTCCTCGATAGGGAACAATAGATCTGAATGAATGCCGACAACGAGCGTGCGCGCTTTCACCAGGCTTAATGCCTTGTCTACACCGTGCCTGCCGCGGCCTACATTGTGCGAATCCATCGCTTTTGATAAATACCAATAACTGTAAGCGTTAAATCGGTTAACCAGTTTTTGCCCCTGGTAATTTTGATAAGTGGCTGCTTTAAAGTTATCTAAGGTAGTATCCTGCTCTTCCTGCTGGGTAATGCCGTAGGTTTTGTAGTTGCGGTACGATAATAAAGCAATACTACGCGCGGCTTTTAAACCCTTTGCCCCACCATCTGCCGACCCTGCGTAAAAAGTACGGTCGGCTGTAATAGCTAAACGCTGCGACTCATTGAAGGCGATTCCCCAGGGCGAATGGTTGGCATTGGTCGCAATCAGGACCAGGTTTTTAATACGTTCCGGGTCGCTAATGCTCCACTCTAAGGCTTGCTGCCCACCTAATGATCCTCCTAAAAGGATCTCTATCTGTTCGATCCCTAAGTGATTTGCTAATAGCTTGTGGGCTTGTACAATATCACGTATAGTAAATTCCGGGAAGGCTAAATAATAGGGCTGGCCGGTTATGGGATTAATATCCAGTGGGTTAAAACTACCGTACGGCGAACCCAATACATTGGCACAAACTATGAAATGATCATCGGGGTTAAAATGGTCTTCGGCACCAAAAAGGCCTTTCCACCAATCAAACACATCAGAATTTGCAGTAAGGGCATGGCATACCCACACTACATTATCCCGGTTGCTATTAAGGTTGCCGTAAGTGTTATAGCCTATTTGCAGCCCCTGTATTTTTACGCCCGATTCAAATTCAAAAGTGTCGTTGTATGTATAATGTTGTAAACTCATTTTGCTTAGGTGGTTATCTTGGGAGCCGATGCCTGGCACCCGCTCCCTGATAACATCAATAAAAACTAAAAAACTAAATAAAAAACTAAAAAAATCTATGCTAATTCCAGCTGTTGTATTTTGGCAAACGCCTGTACAAAGTCGGCTTTAATGTCGTCAATATGTTCAATACCCACAGCTATACGCAACAGGGCAGGGGTAACACCGGCAGCAATTTGCTCGGTATCTGATAACTGCTGATGGGTAGTAGCCGACGGCTGTATGATTAAAGTTTTTGCATCGCCTACATTAGCCAGGTGGCTAACCAACTGCAGGCTATCGATAAACTTGCTGGCTTGTTCCTTTTCGCCTTTCAGCTCAAAAGACAATACTGCGCCAAAACCATTCTTCAAATATTTTTTGGCCAACGTATGGTGAGGCGATGATTCCAATCCCGGGTAATTCACCTTGGCAACCTGTTCATTTTTTTCCAGCCATTTGGCCAGTTCCAATGCGTTATCCACATGGCGCTGAACGCGTAATGAAAGTGTTTCTAATCCCTGCAAATTCAACCATGAGTTGAACGGCGACTGGGATGGCCCGAAATCTCTTAATCCTTCCACTCGGGCACGGATTATGAATTGGATGTTACCAAATGGCCCACCTATACCGAATACATCATTAAACACAAGGCCATGATAACCTTCAGATGGCTCGGTAAATTGGGTGAACTTGCCGTTGCCCCAATTATAAGTACCACCGTCTACGATCACTCCGCCAATGCTGGTTCCATGTCCGTTGATCCATTTGGTAGTCGACTCGACCACGACGTGCGCACCGTGCTGCAACGGGCGGAACAGGTAGCCGCCTGCGGCGAAGGTATTATCTACTATCAAAGGCAGATCGTGCTTTTTTGCTAAAGCCGCCAATTTTTCAAAATCGGGTATGTTGAAACCAGGGTTGCCAATAGTTTCAGTGTAAATGGCTTTGGTTTTATCGTCTAGTAACTTTTCAATATTTTCTGCACTGTCATCTTCGGCGAAACGGGCTTCAATACCTAAACGTTTGAAAGCTACCTTAAATTGGTTATGCGTGCCGCCATATAGATAAGGCGAGGTAACAAAGTTATCGCCAACTTGTAAAATATTATTTAATGCAATGAATTGCGCCGCCTGGCCTGATGCTGTAGCTAATGCTGCCACGCCGCCCTCTAAAGCTGCGATGCGTTTTTCGAACACATCGGTAGTGGGGTTCATTAATCGGGTGTAAATATTGCCGAATTCCTTTAACGCAAACAAATTTGCACCATGCTCGGCGCTGTTAAACACGTATGATGAGGTTTGGTATAAAGGCACTGCACGTGCACCTGTTGTTGGATCAACTTCTTGGCCTGCGTGAATTTGTAGCGTTTCGAATTTTAAATTAGACATGATATTATTTGTTAGATGTTGAGAATGATTTAGTTACAATGAATGACAAAAGGATAAAACTATCCTAAAGGGTACCACGTGTTTTTCAGGAAATCAGAAAAAGGGAACGTGTACTGCAATCAACAGCAGCAGCAACACATACATATACAGCCTGGGAGGTTGTTAAATGTGGAAGATATACCCGTTTGGGTTTCTAATGTGTTTTGTTTTGCTAAAAAAATCAGACTTTTCATGATTAAAAATTTATATCCCCCGGTTAACTATTCTCCGGGACAGGAATTGGCACCTTCTAAACCTTTTAGGGTTGCCAGCGGTTCTTCGAGCCTGATCTCTCGCCGCTTCTTTATAAACCAAAATCCGTGTGAGGGAATTGATCAAGGTATCGCTACCAAATAATGTGTCAAATATAGAGCAATCGAAATTTAAATTCCAAATAAAATTTGCAAATAATTATCACGGTACTGTAAAACGGCCGTTTTGTAATATAAATTACCCCATCGCCTGCTCCAGATCAGCAATCAGATCATCAATATGCTCTAACCCAACAGATACCCTGAGCAAATTGAACGGTGTTTTAGTATCGGGCCCTTCAATGGATGCACGATGCTCTATCAGGCTTTCTACGCCACCTAAACTGGTGGCCTGGGTAAAGATCTCGACGCGGTTTACCACTCGCTTGGCTTCAGCCTCACCGGCTTTTAAAGTGAAAGATAATACTGCCCCATAGCCCGTCATCTGTGCTTTGGCAATGGCGTATTGCGGGTGCGATTGCAGACCGGGATACAACACTTCCTCTACACTGTCGTGGTTCTCTAAATATTCTGCAAGTAACTGTGCGTTATGAACATGCCCTTTAATGCGGTAAGGTAAGGTTTTAATGCTCCGCACCAGGTAATAACAATCCATAGGGGATGGGATGGCGCCCCCCATGGTTTGTACATTGCGGATCTTTTCCCAAAATTCGTTCGTTTCTTTGGTTATCAGCGCGCCGCCCATCAGGTCGCTGTGGCCGCCAAAGTATTTTGTAGTAGAGTGCATTACCAAATCGGCACCCAAAGCCAAAGGCCTTTGGCAAAGCGGTGTGGCAAAAGTATTATCACAAACTACTTTTATGTTTTGTGCGGCGGCAATAGCGGCTACCATTTTTATATCGGTAATTTTCAGCAGCGGGTTAGACGGTGTTTCCAGCCAGATTAGGCCTGTATTCGGTTTAATATGCGCTTTTAAAATTTCAGCATGATTAACATCGATAAAATCAAATTCCAATATACCTTTAAACAGTGTTTTAAGCTGATTGCGCAAGCCATGGTACATATCGTCCGGGCAGATAATGTGCGTGCCCGGCTCCAATGCCTGAAAAACCGACATGCCCGCCGCATTACCGGATGAAAAAGCCGCCGCTTCCGCACCGCCCTCCAACTGTGCCAGCACATTTTCTAACGCACTTCGGTTAGGGTTAGCCGCACGACTGTAAGAGTACCCCGAGTCGTATCCGCCTTCGGGATTGCGCTCGAAAGTAGTCGCCATTACAATCGGTTGGATTGCGGCTTTTGAGGTTTCGTCAACGTGATTACCGGCATGTATCGCTATCGTTTCTATTTTCATGGGAGGATATTTAACGGCGGCCAAAATAAAAAGAATTTTTGGGCATTCTTGTAGCAATATATGGTGGGTTAACGTATTGGTTTGAACTGAACAACTTATGAAAAAAGGATACCTGTTTGCGATTGCGCTATGCCTCATCATATCTGCCTGTAAAAAGGATGAGATTAATTCAAATTTTGATGCCAGTTACCAGTCGTGGCAGGCCTTTAAAAAGAAAAGTAACAGTTCATATAGCTACACCGCTTACAACGGTTCGATTTTCGGCGGCCATGCGGAAACCATCTTTACAATTAAAAACGATAAGATTATTTCTCGCAAATACATAGCAGGATCTTATAAACCTAATACGGATAGCCTTATTATATCAACCACCTGGACGGAAGATGCGGCAACGCTAAATACGCATAACAACGCAGGGCATGAACTGCTTACCTTAGACCAGGTTTATAATAAGGCCGAAACGGAATGGTTCAGGGTCGACCCAAAAGAAAACGATATTTACTTTGAAGCCGCTAATGCCGGTCTCATATCGACAGCCGGTTATGTGCCAAAGGGTTGCCAGGACGATTGCCTCACCGGCATTCATATCAAAGATATTAAGGCACTGTAAACCCACCGTCATTTTAGGTGTTTGAACATTCGAAGATAAAGGCATCTGCTGTAAAATTGCGGCGTTTTACTACCTTTGTCTAAACATTTTCAAATGGAAGTATCAGATAATTTCCAGGTATTGCTGAATAACCCCCAACTTTTACCTGAACTAAAAAACGTTGCTGAGAAGGTACTCCATAACCAGCGCATCACTTTTGATGAAGGCGTTTTGCTTTATCAAAAAGCAGAATTAGGTTACCTCGGAGTACTTGCCAATTACATACGCGAACAGAAACACGGTGACAAAACTTATTTTAACCGTAATTTTCATATCGAGCCAACTAACCTTTGTGTTTATGACTGTAAATTCTGTTCTTACTCGCGCTTGTTAAAGCAAAAGAGCGAAGGGTGGGAGTATACGATGGAAGAGATGCTGGATATCGTCAAAAAATATGATGATCAGCCCGTCACCGAAGTACATATTGTTGGTGGTGTTTTGCCACAGTACGACGTCGCTTTTTATAGCGAGTTGTTTACCCGTATCCGCCGGCATAGGCCCGATCTGCATGTAAAGGCTTTAACCCCGGTAGAATATCATTACATTTTTAAAAAAGCTAAAATAGATTACGCTACCGGCATGCAGATGATGAAGGACGCAGGCTTGCAATCTATCCCAGGCGGTGGTGCCGAGATCTTTCATCCTGAGGTGCGGGAGCTGATCTCCAAAGATAAATGTACCGGCGAGCAATGGCTGGCTATTCATGAAGAGTGGCATAAAATAGGCATGCGCTCCAACGCTACCATGCTTTATGGCCACATAGAGCAATTTAAACATCGGGTTGATCATATGGAACGCCTGCGTGAGCTACAGGACCGTACCGGTGGTTTTCAAACCTTTATCCCGTTAAAATTCCGTAACCAGGATAATCAGATGAGCAATGTGCCCGAGTCTACCGTGGTAGAGGATCTGCGCAATTATGCTATCGCCCGTATTTATCTGGACAATTTCGATCATATCAAAGCCTACTGGGCAATGATCAGTCGCACAACCGCGCAGCTATCCTTAAACTTTGGGGTTGATGATATTGACGGCACGCTTGACGATACTACGAAGATCTATTCAATGGCAGGTGCCGAGGAACAAAACCCCGGCATGAGCACTAAGGAACTGGTTGAACTGATCAAAAATGCAGGCCGCCACCCTATAGAGCGCGATACACTGTATAATGTGATGACAGACTATAAAGATTTTCAGTTCGCTGACGAGGTGAAACCACGCTATTATAAGCTGCCGGTAATAAATTAGTTCATTGAGTCATTCGCTTCGCTGTCATTGAGTTATTCCGTATCTCAATTATTAATGAAAAATGGCTCAGTGACTCAATGACCAAATGAACAAATGATACAGAAGACTTTATACATAGTACGCCACGGGCAAACAGACCTGAATAAGCAAGGAATTGTACAAGGCCGCGGGCGGGACACCGATTTAAATGACGAAGGTCGCAAACAGGCCGGACAGTTTTACGATGCTTACAAGGATGTTGCTTTTGATAAGATCTACATCTCCGAGTTAAAACGCACCCAACAAAGCATTCAGCCCTTTATCGACTTGGGTTTGCCTTATGAAAAATTGGCCGGACTGGACGAATTGGCCTGGGGGATCTATGAAGGTAAAACTGCTACACCAGAAACTAAAGCGGCTTTTTTAGATGTAATGCGCGATTGGCTAAATGGTAAGCTTGATGTAAAGTTTGAAGGCGGTGAAAGCCCTAATGAAGTGAAAGTTCGCCAGTTAGAAGCACTGGAAACCATCATGAGCCACCCCGAAGAGAAAACAGTATTGATATGTATGCATGGACGTGCCATGCGCTTGTTGCTTTGCCTGTTGACCGATAAGCCGCTTACCGAAATGGATAACTTCCCGCACCAGAACCTGGTACTTTATAAAGTAGTCTTTGATGGCGATAAATTCGAAATAGTGGATTTTAATAACGCCCAGCATTTAAAAACTTCCTGAGAAACGATTAGTGAAAAAAAAGATAAGAATATCCGCCGTTAGCTACACGAATACTAAACCCTTTTTGTACGGACTGCAGCACTCTGCAATTATAGATCAGATAGACCTCAGCCTGGATATGCCCGCTGACTGTGCCCAGAAATTGATTGACGACAAAGCAGACATCGGCTTGATCCCCGTAGCCGCTACCTTAAGCCTGCCGCAATGGGAAATTGTATCGGCTTATTGCATTGGTGCTGTTGGCGCGGTAAATTCGGTATTTATATTCAGTAACTGCGATATTAACGATGTTAAGCGCATCCAGCTGGATCCCGAATCGCGTTCATCAAACAATCTGGCTAAGGTATTACTAAAAAACTTTTGGAAGATCCAACCGGAAATGATAACCGACGCTGCAGACTATGGACGCTCAACAGATCTTGATACAGCATTCGTCCAAATTGGTGATCGTACCTTTGGCAAAGCAAATCAATATCCATTTGTTTATGACCTTGCCCAGGAGTGGATGAATTTTACCGGCCTGCCTTTTGTATTTGCTGCCTGGATAGCTAATAAGCCTATCCCCGCCGATTTTATCAAAGAAATGGATAAGGCGTTAAAATTTGGATTAGATCATCGCACGGATCTTTTAAAAGAGTTGTCGAAACGACCGGATTTTGATCTGGAAGATTACCTGATGCGCAAACTGGATTTTGACCTGACTGAAGATAAAAAGAAAGCTTTATACCTATTTTTAGAATTTATAAAAGCTCTTTAACAAAACTTCTCGTACTTGCGGTAATTTTTATATAATTAAAACTATATATTAATTATCGGCTTTGCCATATAGCATAAATCAGATATATGGCTTCAACAAAACAATTAAAAGGCCAGGTAGCCATTGTTACCGGCGCAGATAGCGGCATAGGTAAAGCCGTTGCAATAGCATTAGGTGCGGCAGGTGCTACCGTAATCATCAACCACGTTAGCTGTGATGAAAATGCCGACGCAGTAGTGGCCCACATTAAAAAGGCAGGTGGGAAGGCTTATGCTTACCATGCCGATGTGAGCCGGGAGGATGATGTGAAAGCTATGTTTGCGTTCACTATCAAAAAATATAAAACCGTAGATATTTTAGTAAATAATGCCGGCCTGCAAAAGGATGCATTATTAATAGATATGTCATTAGATGACTGGAATACGGTTATCGGCGTTAATCTTACAGGGCAGTTTCTTTGCTCGCGCGAAGCTGCTAAAGAGTTCATTCGCAGGGGCGTTGTAAAAAACAGGAGTGCGGCTGCCGGTAAGATCATTTGCATGAGTAGTGTGCATGAGGTTATCCCCTGGGCGGGGCACGTAAATTATGCCGCCAGCAAAGGAGGTGTAGGGATGTTTATGAAAAGTATAGCGCAAGAGCTTGCACCGCATAAGATTAGGGTGATGGGTATTGGGCCGGGGGCAATACAAACGCCTATCAACGAAGATGCCTGGGAAACACCGCAGGCCTTAAACAAGTTATTAAAGCTCATTCCCTACAACCGCATTGGCCAGCCTGAGGATATTGGCAAACTGGCGGTTTGGTTAGCGTCTGACGAGGCTGACTATATTACGGGCACAACCATTTTTATAGATGGCGGGATGACGCTATACCCCGGTTTTGCCGATAACGGGTAGAAAAATTAACATTAAATAGAACTGCACTTAACCTTATTGTAAATAATACACTAAGCCTATCTTATTTTTATTGAGATATTGTAAATTATACACTAAGTATCGGCGTGTTTTTTAATAAAATGATTTTTAAAGGTTGTATATTATCAAATATTCATAAAAGTTTGTTTTAATTTGAATTATTCATAACTCAGATGTACTTTTGTTATGTAAATTAAAATTTAAAACAACATGAAAAAGATATTTGTAACTACCGCAATCGCTGCTTTGTTTACTGCTAATGTATTTGCTGCTAACAAAGTAATTAAAACTGAAGATGGTGCTGAAGCAGTATCATATACAGTTATCAATAAATTCAACAATGAGTTTGTACGTGCTAATGATGTAAAATGGAAAGTTAGCGCAAACTTACAAAAGGCTACCTTTACTTTAGACGGCGTTAAAATGTCGGCATTTTACAACCTGGCCGGCGAATATATGGGTGCTACCCAAACTGTTCAGTTTAAAGCGTTACCTGCAAAAGCAAAAATCGAAATTGGCCAGAAATACGAAGGTTATTTCGCTAAAGAAGTGATCAGGTTAGATGCAAATGACGATACAACCGTATATTTTGTTGACCTTAAAAAAGGCGATGACGAATTATTGGTAAGGGTAACACCTACTGCTAACGTTTACTTTTTCCAAACAGTAAAATAAGCTTCAAAATCTTTAAATAAAATTTAAAGTCGCCGGTGTTTACCGGCGACTTTTTTGTGTAAAACGGTGTTTTTTGCTTTAATGATTCTAAATAAATATTTTTATTTGATTATTAATAATTTTATATATTTGAAAAGATAGTTGTACATTTCATATTGATTACTAACCAATTGTATATTGAGTTGAATTACTTACTGATCTTACACAAAAATTTTAATACGATTATTCTAATATTATGAAAACTGGAAAAGTAAAATGGTTTAACACGCAAAAGGGCTACGGTTTTATTGTTACTGACGACGGCAAAGATCTATTTGTTCATTTCAAGGATGTACAAGGTGGGGTGAACGCTATTAAAGATAACGATAGTGTTGAGTATGATGTAGAAGAAGGCAGAAAAGGGTTGCAGGCAATAAACGTTAAAAAAGTTTAAACAACCTGCTCAAATTATAAATAAAACCTCTGCAAGTCGGGGGTTTTTTTGTGTAAAAAAATTAGGCATCGTAAAGGGCTTTATTTACATTAGCCCTACCAATTACTACTTACATTACTATTATGACCGATAACGCCCCGGCGCAACTAACCAGGAACGTGGTATTCCTGGTGCTTGTAGCATCCCTTGGTTACTTTGTTGATATATACGATCTGCTGGTTTTTTCTATTGTGCGCAAAGCCAGTTTACTTGATATAGGCATTCCCGAAGTTGACATCACCCGCGAAGGCCAGTTCATTATCAATGTGCAAATGTTTGGCTTGCTGCTTGGCGGCATAGTTTGGGGTATTATAGGCGATAAGTTGGGCCGGATAAAAGTATTGTTCGGCAGCATATTGTTATATTCCGTAGCCAACTTCGCTAACGGTTTGGTAAATGATGTTACCACTTATGCGATAGTTCGATTTATAGCAGGTATTGGCCTGGCGGGCGAGTTAGGCGCAGGGATAACCCTGGTGGCCGAAACTTTAAGTAAGGAGAAACGAGGTTACGGTACCATGATAGTAGCTGTAATAGGCTTATTTGGTGCTGCAGCTGCATATTTTGTAGCTACCCGGTACGACTGGAAGATAGCTTATTTTGTAGGCGGCGGCCTTGGGATCTTGCTTTTGCTTTTACGTATTGGCACCTATGAGTCGGGCATGTTTAAATCGATGGAAAAAAGTAGCGTAAAAAAAGGCGACTTCATGATGCTGTTCAGCAATTTTAAGCGTTTCAAAAAATATCTGTATTGCATATTGATCGGGGCACCGCTGTGGTATGTTGTGGGAGTATTGGTAACGCTATCGCCCGAGTTTGGAAAGGCTTTAGGTGCTGCAACACCACTCAGTGCAGGCGAAGGCGTGTTATACACATATATCGGTATTTCGGTAGGTGACATATTTGCCGGTTTATTGGCACAAGTAACCAAATCCAGGAAATTGACAATGGCTGTTTTCCTGAGCATATCGGTAGTTACTGCATTTTACTATTTAAAATCGGAAGGCATAACCCACCACCGGTTTGTGTGGACATGCTTTGCAATGGGCTGCTCTGTAGGTTATTGGGCTACCTTTGTAACCATAGCCGCCGAGCAATTTGGTACCAACATCAGGGCTACTGTTACCACTACCGTGCCCAACTTTGTACGTGGCTCATTAATTCCAATAAATATTGCTTTTAACGCCTTCGTGGTACATTATGGGATGATCAAAAGCGGTTATATCATGATGATCATTCTGACTGTTTTGTCGTTATTTGCGTTGAGCCAGTTAAAAGAAACTTTTGGTAAAGACTTAAATTACATTGAAGATGAAGCCGTTAGCGGCTGATCGGGCAGATGCACCTGGCAGGTTTTCAATAACATTGGCGCATCTCAAACGCCAAGTCAATTACTTTATTTAGTTTTGCCGGGGTAGGTCACTAGTTCAGTAATTAAACAAATCACTAATTATTTAATGATTAGCAAGGAACAAATAGCTGCAGATTACCAGGAAATACAGGACGAGATATGTGCCGCGCTGGAGGCAACAGATGGCAAAGCTGTATTTGAACAAGAACTTTGGGATCGGGAAGGCGGCGGCGGCGGCCGCACGCGCGTCATTCAAAACGGTAATATTTTTGAAAAGGGTGGCGTAAACTTTTCTGCTGTGCATGGTACCCTGCCGCATACCATGAAAAAGGCGCTGAATGTTGAGCAGGATGATTTTTTTGCAACAGGTATCTCCATCGTTATCCACCCTAACCACCCGCTGGTTCCCATTATTCACATGAATATCCGGTATTTTGAAATGCCATCATCTTTTAATACCAATCACAGCCCGGTGCGTTGGTTTGGCGGGGGCATTGATTTAACGCCGCACTATGTTGTGGAAGATGATGCCAGGTTTTTTCACGAGAGTTTAAAGGCTGTATGTGATCAGTTTTATCATGATTTTTACCATCGGTTTAAGATTTGGGCCGATGATTATTTTTTTATCAAACACCGCGATGAAACGCGTGGCATAGGCGGCATATTTTATGACAGACTAACAGCAAATGACGACATGAGCTGGACTGATATTTTTGAATTCTCTAAGGCTATTGGTCGGTCGTTTATTCCCATCTACACAGAATTGGTAAACCGTAACCGGGGCAAGAAATTTACAGAACAGCAACAATTATGGCAATACCAGCGCCGCAGCCGCTACACCGAGTTTAACCTGGTTTATGATGCTGGCACACGCTTCGGTTTAGAAACCAATGGTCGTATCGAATCTATATTAATGAGCTTGCCGCCAACGGCAAAATGGGTTTATAATTACCAGGCCGAGCCTGGTAGCGAGGAAGAAAAGACTTTGTCTTTGCTAAAAAAAGGCATTAACTGGGTTTAGTATGATACGTAGAATACTATTTTTGATAAGCATCATTATTGCTCTCTGTTCTTTTAACGCAAAACCAAGCTTAAGAGGCGTTTGGGAATATGCCGGTGATATTTACAATGGAAAAAAGCAATCGGCTGCAACCAATTACAAATTACAGCGTAAGTACGATGATACCCACTATGATGCCTCATTTTTGGAGGTGGGGGAAAAGCCGGTTATTTATGAACGTGGCGACTATCTTTTAAAGCAGGATACCTGTATAGAAACCCAAACTTATACCAGCCAGCCATCTAAAATACTCGGCATCAGTATCAAATATATTTACCAAATAAAAAACGACACGCTTACTTTAAGCGGAACGCTCCCAAACGGCTCGGTAGTACAGGAGTATTGGAAAAGGGTTAAATAAGCTTGTAGGGCTTATTAAGTATATTCATTGCCTTTTTTACCCTCAAAATCGTTAAAACAAGTTTAAATGTTAGCAAAATTAACAAGGTTAAACCATATAAATGCTTAACTTCGCAGGTCGTTTAAATAACCAATTTTATAAACGGTAACAGATCAAATTTTCCACTAAGAAAAACAATGGCTGAAGATACAGGAAACGAAACTCCACAGAACGAAGACAGAATAATATCTATAAATATTGACGAGGAGATGCGTGCCGCATACATTGATTATTCAATGTCGGTTATCGTATCAAGGGCTTTGCCCGATGTTCGCGACGGTTTAAAACCCGTTCACAGGCGTGTGCTCTACGGCATGCTTGACCTTGGTTTGTATAATAACAAATCGCACAAAAAATCAGCACGTATAGTAGGTGAGGTGCTGGGTAAATACCACCCGCATGGCGATAAATCTGTTTACGATGCTATGGTGCGTATGGCACAAGACTGGAGCTTACGTTACCCATTCGTTAACGGGCAGGGTAATTACGGATCTATTGATGGTGATGAGCCTGCAGCAATGCGTTATACAGAGGCCAAGCTGGAAAAGATTGCCGAAGAAATGCTGGCCGATATCAATAAAGATACCATCGATTTCCAACTGAACTTTGATGACTCTTTAGAAGAGCCGACTGTGTTGCCTGCCAAATTCCCTAACTTACTGGTTAACGGCGCATCTGGTATAGCGGTAGGTATGGCTACTAATATGGCGCCCCACAACTTAACTGAAATTATTAACGCCACACTTGCTTTAATAGACAACCGACAGATAGAGGTTAGCGAATTAATGAACCATGTTAAGGGCCCCGATTTCCCTACAGGTGGCATTATTTACGGTTATGAAGGCCCGCGCGAGGCATTGGAGACAGGCCGTGGCCGCGTCGTGATCCGTTCCCGTGCCGAAATTGAGACTTATAATGGCGAACGTGAGCGTATTATTGTAACCGAAGTACCTTACCAGGTAAATAAGGCGCTAATGATCGAACGCACCGCCGAATTGGTTAATGATAAAAAACTGGAAGGTATCTCTGCCATCCGCGATGAAAGTAACCGCGAAGGTATTCGTGTTGTTTATGAAATCAAACGCGATGCTAATGCATCTATCGTATTAAATAATCTTTATAAATATACCGCTCTGCAGACTTCGTTCAGTGTAAATAATATTGCGCTGGTACATGGCAGGCCAATGCTGCTTAACCTGAAGGATCTTATCCATCATTTTGTTGAGCACAGGCATGAGGTAGTTATCCGCCGTACTAAATTTGAATTGGCCGAGGCTGAAAAGCGTGCCCACATCTTAGAAGGTTTGCTGATAGCACTCGATCATTTAGATGAAGTTATCAAGCTTATTCGTGCATCAAGTACGCCTGATGAAGCCCGTGAAGGATTAATGAGCCAGTTTGGCTTGAGCGATATCCAGGCGCGTGCTATATTGGATATGACTTTAAGGCGTTTGACAGGCCTGGAGCGTGATAAGATCCGTGATGAGTACGATGTCTTGATGAAACAAATAGAGTACTTAAAATCAATTTTAGCTGATGAAGGCCTGCGCATGCAGATCATCAAAGACGAATTGGTGGAGATTCGTGATAAATACGGTGATGAGCGTAAAACAGAAATGGTGCACTCATCGGCAGAAATGCAAACCGAAGACTTTATTGAGGATGAGGATGTTGTGATCACCATATCCCGCGAGGGCTATATCAAACGTACCTCGCTTACGGAATACCGCAGGCAGGGCAGGGGTGGTAAAGGATCGATAGGCAGTAATAGCCGCGATGCCGATTTTATTGAGCACTTATTGATAGCAAGTAACCACAACTACATGCTGTTCTTCACAGAAAGCGGACAATGTTTCTGGTTACGTGTTTTCGAAATACCGGAAGGTACGCGTACTTCTAAGGGCCGTGCTATTCAGAATATCATCAATATCCCTAAAGAGGAAAACATTAAGGCTTACATCAAGTTAAAATCACTTAAGGATAAGGAATACCTGGAGAATAACTTTATCATTATGTGTACCCGTAAAGGTGTTATCAAGAAAACATCTTTAGAAGCATATTCCCGTCCGCGTGCTAATGGTATCAATGCCATTAATATTAATGAAGGTGATTCATTATTAGAGGCAACATTAACAACCGGCAGCAGCGAAATTGTAATGGCGCTGCAATCGGGTAGGGCTATCCGCTTTAACGAGTCGACTGTGAGGCCAATGGGCCGTACTGCCACAGGGGTGAGGGGTATTAGTTTAGATAGTGATAATGACGAAGTGGTAGGTATGATCAGTATTGATGATAAAGAAACTACCGTATTAGTTGTATCACAAAAAGGCTACGGTAAACGTACCGATATTGAAGACTATCGGGTAACTAATCGTGGCGGTAAAGGTGTGAAAACCCTTAACGTTACTGATAAAACGGGAAAACTTGTTGCCATAAAAGGTGTTACTGATAAAGAAGACCTGATGATTATCAACAAATCTGGTGTCATTATCCGCATTGCAGTGGCTGAATTACGCACCATGGGTCGCGCTACACAAGGGGTTAGGTTAATCACACTTAAGGGCAACGACGAAATAGCATCAGTGGCAACGGTTGACCATGACGACGATGAAGAAACGGATGATGTGGTTATTGCTGATGGTGAATTAATTGAACCATCTGCCGAAGCTTCTGAAACTGAAACACCGGAAAAAGCCGAAGGGGAGGAGCCCAAAGGCGACGATAATAAAACTGAAGAATAAATAAATGCAGTATAGCCGTAAAATAGGGTTATTGGTTTTAGTGTTGTTTACTACATCTTTCGCTTTTGCACAAACAGAAGCTTTAAAGGTTGTGGTAAACAACCTTGCTTTTTATAAGCAAAAAAATGACCTTGCTTTTTTATCCCGTGCAAAAAAATCGGCAGATAGTTTGATCGTAACCAGATCGGATTCTTCAGATATTGAAAAAAACATTTATAGGCTAATTGTCAACTCAAGCATCCTGTACACCGACTCTTTAAACAAGCTCAACCAGCCCGACGATTTTTTGGATAAGACAGCTGGTCTGTTTGATAGGCTATCTGAAAAGCAAAAGGCCTTCAAATTTCAGTCGGAGTTGGATTACTCCAGGCGAAGTTTAACTAACACTTATATTCGTAACGGGTTTAAATTCACTAAAATTGGCGATTTTGCAAAAGCCACTACAGCTTTTACGCAGGCTAAAAAATACTCTCCCGATTTTAAGGCTATTAATTCCTACATCGCATTTGCCAACAACAAACAGGGTAACCTGCAGGATGCTGCAAAGTATTACAGCAACTTAATCAAAACAGATAGTACCAAAATTGAGTATTTTCAGGCTGCAACGGCTGTTTATAAATTAATGGGTGATACCGCCATGGCCTTACAAATATTAAAAAAAGGCCGTAAATTATTGCCCGCCGATAAGCAGTTATTACAGGACGAAGCCAATATCTACAATAACAAAAGAGATTATAAATCGTTAGAGCCCTTGTTGGGCGATTTGCTTGATAACAACCCCAATAGCCCGGATGTTACCTTTGTGGCGGCAAATTGTTATGATCGTTTAAATGCCTATAACAAGGCCGAGTCTTTATATTTGCGCGCCATTGAGCTTAACGGAGCGGCTTATGAGCCGGTTCTTAATTTAGGCCTGCTTTACTTTAAACAGAGCGCGTTGAAGGCTAATGATAATGGGAAAAATATAACAAGCGCTATATTGTGGTTAGAGAAAGCAAATGAGATGGCACCTTCCGATAAAAAATGTTTGGAATTGTTGCAATTAGCTTATACTAAAACAGGCAACCAAAATCAGTTGCGAAGAGTTAATGACCGGTTAGAACAGTTTACCAATTAATAGAATATAAATTCACCATCGGTATGTATGTATCTGATGGCAGTTAACACTAAAAACAAATACTAATGAAAATCAAATTTTTGATGACGGGTCTATTAGGCTTGATTTCTGCAACAACCTTCGCACAAAAAGGTGAGTTGAGCTCTGCGCAAAGTAATTTAGACAAGTTTGAAACTTTTAATGCAGCTAAACAAACACAATTGGCTATGCCAAGCCTGGTATCTGCAAAAGCATCAATTGATAAAGCATCTGCTAATGATAAGACTTCAGCTTTGCCGCAAACCTTTGCTTTAAAAAGCGCGATTTATGCAAATCTTGCTTCTATTGATACGATAGCTACAACATCTACACCATTATTTAACACCAGTGCCGATGCTTTAAAAAAGGCTAAAGAATTAGATACAAAAGGCGAGTTTAAAAGACTTACCGACAACGCTAACGCTATATTAGCCAACTATCAGCTAAATAGAGGTGTAAATTACTATAAAGCAGCCAAATATGACGATGCTTATAAAGCATTCGATTATTATCGCCAGTCGGCTCCTGAAGATACTATCGGTATGTACTACACAGGCCTTGCTGCGTTAAATGCTAAAAATTATGCCGCTGCTGCTACAAATTATAGCAAGTTAGTCACAACTAAATATTCGGGAGTAGAAAAAATTTACGGTGATCTGTCGTCTATTTATTTATTGAATAAAGATACCGCCAGCGCATTAAAGGCCGTAACAGAAGGTTTAGCCAGATTTCCTGAAAACTCAGAAATGAGAAAGAATGAAATAGCTATGAGCTTACAGTTAGGTAAGACCAAAGAGTTGCTTGAAAGGACGGAGGCAGCAATAACTGCAAACCCCAAAAATAAAGAGCTTTATTACTCTGCCGGTTTAGTTTACATGATAAATGGCGACAACCAAACGGAGCAAGCTTCAAAAACGAAAGACGTAGCAGCGAAAAATGCTTTATTAGCTAAGAAAACTGATAATTTTAGTAAAGCGGCAGAAAAATTTAAAAAAGCGATAGAAATAGATCCTAATTATTTTGAAGCGAATATGAGCATGGGGTATGTGATTATCAGCCCCGCTATTGAAACCTACAATGCTGCAGGTAAACTACCTGCAAACAAGCAAAAAGAATACGATGCAGCAATGTTAAAAGCTAAGGCGCAGTTTGAACTGGCAAGGCCATATTTAGTAAAAGCAGTTGAATTAAATCCTAAATCAAAGGATGCGTTAAATAACTTACTTACCTATTATAAAGGGAAACAAGACACTGTCAACATAGCCAAAATAAATAAACAAATGGACGACCTTAAATAATAGGGGACATAATTTAATAGCCCATACATAGTGTATGGGCTATTAAATTAAATTATAACTTAACATAATGTTAATTATGAGTAATATACTTTTATCATCCTTTTGTTTGGTTAACACTTTTTTGTCAATCCTGTTCCATCTTGTAATACTGTCTTAACAATCTTGACCTTATTTTGGTTAATGTTGTTTATTAAATAAAATAACCATCTACTATGGATTTAAAAATCGACAAAAAAACAGCCCTGGTGACGGGATCCACCGCTGGCATTGGATATGCAATTCGCTAAAGCATTAGCTGCCGAAGGCGCTATCGTTTATATTAATGGGCGCACACAGAAAAGAATCGATAAAGCTGTAGAAAAAATAATAACTGATACGGGCAACAAAAATGTAAAAGGTATTGTGGCTGATTTTGCTGATGTGAAGCAAGTCGATAACCTAATTGGCCGGTTACCGGAGATTGATATACTGATCAACAATGTAGGGATTTTTGATCCAAAAGAATATAAAGATATCCCCGACGAGGAATGGCTGAGATTTATCGAGGTGAATGTATTAAGTGGTGTGCGCTTATCAAGAGCTTATTTGGGTAAAATGCTGGCGAAAAATTGGGGGCGCATCATTTTTATCTCCAGCGAATCTGGCTACCAGATCCCTGCTGAAATGATCCATTATGGTGTAACTAAAACCGCACAAATTGCTGTAGCGCGCGGCTTGGCCGAGCTTACGGTAAATAGTGATGTAACCGTAAATACTGTTTTACAGGCCCAACAGCATCTGAAGGTGTTGGAGATTTTATGAAGAGCCTTGCCAAAGATCAAGGTAAACCTTGCGAGGAAATGCAAAAGGAATTTTTTGCAAACATGCGCGGAACATCAATCATTAAGCGCTTCCTTACTCCGGAAGAAATTGCCAACATGGTCACCTATATTGCCAGCCCTTTATCTGCAGCCACCAATGGTGCAACTTTGCGTGCAGATGGTGGCTTGATAAAAACAGCTTTTTAATTAACAAGAGAATCAAAAAAAATGTCCGGCAAATTTTTGCCGGACATTTTTTTAAAGTTCTAAAACTTATTGAGGCACTTTTTTAGTAGTATCTCTGGTCATTGTATCCTTTTTCGCTGTATCAGTTGGAGTAGTTGTTGGTGTACTCATAGTCGCAGTCGAATCAGTTTTTGTACTGTCTGAACCACTGCCTGCTGCTTTCTCTGAACTACAACCCATTGCTACTGAACCGATCATTGTCGCGACTAACGCGAAACTTAACATTTGCTTTTTCATAGATATTAGTTTAAAGTTCACACTCGTTTGATTAATTATAACCATTTGTATTCCAAATTGTTTTATTAACGTGCAAAGCATTGAAGTTTATCCCATATTTAGCTTTGGTGCGATTGTTTAGAAACTTCAGTTTTATGTTGTCTGATTGAAATATAACCGATATTTTTCTGATATTTAACGATGCTGGTTGTATCAGAAAACACGCTTAAGTGGCTTATGCGCCTCTACCCCCCTCTCCTGCTTCAACGCATTTGGGTTGTTGGGTTTGGGAATGATTTTAAGAGCGTTCGCGTTAAGATCAATAAAAGCCTCATCAACAGAAATTATAACGGGTCGATATTTGGAGGGACAATATTTGCAGCGGCCGATCCGTTTTTACCAGTGCTTTTTAACCAAACATTAAACCATAGTGGTAATAGAAAACTGAGAATTTGGTCTAAGTCGTCTAAGATAGATTTTTTGAAACCGGGCTTAGGTGATCTGTTTTTTGAACTTAAGCTAACTGACGAAGATATAGCGCACGCAAAAGAGACCCTAATTGTTTTAGGAAAGTATAAAAAGGTATTCCCGATAGAAGTGTTTAATAAAGATGGCGAGCTTTGTGCTTCACTATATAATGAGATTTACATCCGCGATCTGGGTTTTTCAAAAAAGTTATTATAGCCTATGTCCGTATTTATGAACGATGCTGCCTTTCAAAAAAAGGGCTTCAAAATATCGACAGATAGATCTTTATTACAATCCCATGTAATATACGCTTACCTGGTGAATGACTCGTATTGGGCGCAGGGACTGCCGTACGACAAGTTTGAAACCTCGTTAGCTAACTCAATTTGTTTCGGCGTCTATAAAAACGATGAACAGGCTGGTTTTGCACGGGTGGTTACCGATAAAGCCACTTTCGCTTACGTTTGTGATGTGTTTGTATTGCCAGCTCATCGTGGATTGGGCATCTCAAAGTGGCTTGTGCAAACTATTTTGGCTCATGATGAGTTACAAGAATTACGAAGATGGTCGTTAGCAACCCTGGATGCGCATGGGTTGTACAGTCAGTTCGGATTTACAGAAATAAAAAATCCAGAGCGCTGGATGCAAATTTATTCACCCTACCTGAAAGATTAAAGGAGATTTAGCAGATGAACTTACGGAGACAGATCTTAGAAGGCGAAGGTGTATCACTTGATTTTAAGAAGACTATTACCAGTTGCGAAAAAATCGCAAAAACGATGGTTTCGTACGCTAACAACGTTGGCGGCAGGCTGCTCATTGGTGTTTTAGACGACGGCACGATCAAAGGGGTAAAATCTGAAGACGAAGAGCGCTACATGATCACAAAGGCCGCCCATTTTTTCGCACGCCCTGCCCTCGAACCTATTTTTGAAGAGGTTTATTATGATGATAAGCTGGTATTGGTGGTCGATATTCCTGAAAGTCGGGATAAGCCACACTACGCTTTAGCCGAAGATGGGAAATGGTGGGTGTATATCCGTGTGAAAGATAAAAGTGTATTGGCCAGTAAAATTGTGGTAGAAGTTCTCAAGCAATCTGCCAGTAACCAGGGTGTTCTAATAGAATATTCATCAAAAGAAAAGGCCCTTTTAGAACACTTAGATAAAACAGAACGGATCACTGTAAAGCAGTTTTGTGAACTACTGAACATTGGCCGCCGCCGTGCGCAGCGTGTGTTGGTTAATTTAGTACTTACCGGCGTTATCCGCGTACATACTACCGAGAAAGAAGAATTTTATACTGCATCCTGATTTAATAAGAAGTTCACCGGCATTTAACCCGCTTTCATTACTTTTGCAACCCTTAAGTATGAAAGCTACCTTCCATAAATATAAACCTTACTATAAAGACAGCTTAAAACTCGCTATCCCGGTTGTGATATCTCAATTGGGCCACACACTTGTACAAATATCTGATACAGTTATAGTAGGCCATTTTGCCGGTACAACAGCTTTGGCAGCAGTATCACTGGTAACCAGCATATTTTTAGTCCCGCTGGTTATTGGAGTGGGTATCAGCTACGGCATTACACCTTTAATAGCCCAGCATAACGGACGAAAAAATTTTGCTGAATGCGGCAAACTGTTATCTAACAGTTTATTTTTAAACATAATTGCCGGCATCATCCTTTTCTGCGCCGTTTATTTTGGGGTGATAACATTTATTGATAAACTTCATCAGGCACCTGCGGTAGTTGCGCAAGCAAAACCATTTCTGTTTTTATTGAGTTTATCAATTATTCCATTACTTATATTCAGCACATTTAAACAATTTGCCGAAGGCCTGGGCTTTACCAAACAAGCTATGCAGATAAGTATCTGGGGTAATGTGCTTAACATAATTGTTGGTATAGTTTTAGTAAAGGGCATGTTTGGGATTCCGGCAATGGGGATAAGCGGTGTTGGCTACAGCACCCTTATCGACCGAATATTGATGGCAATAGTGATGGGCTTTTATGTATTCAGGTCCAACAACTTTAAAAGCTATTTGACGGCCTTTGCCATTAAAAATATCGACCGGGTACGCGGTTTACAGATCTTGAAAATTGGTGCACCCGTTGCCATGCAATATACATTCGAAGTGAGTGCATTTGGCGGTGCGGCAATTATCATCGGAAGTATTGGAGCGGTAGAACAAGCGGCCCACCAGGTGGCTATAAGTTTAGCCGCCATGACCTATATGATGGCGAGCGGCATTTCATCGGCAGCGGCTATCCGGTCGGGTAATTACTTCGGCTCCGGCGATCATCGTAATCTGCGGCTATCAGCTATATCCAATTATCACATTGTGATTGTTTTTATGAGTTGTACGGCCGTTATATTTACCCTTTGCAATCATATATTGCCTTGGATCTACACATCGGACCGTAATGTAATTGCAATTGCACAACAGTTACTTATTGTAGCGGCATTTTTCCAGTTATTTGATGGTACCCAAGTTATAGGGTTGGGCGTTCTGCGCGGAATGGGTGATGTAAACGTCCCCACCCTAATCACTTTTATATCATATTGGGTAATTGGCCTGCCTATTGGTTATTTGCTTGGCATCCATCTAAGCATCGGTGTAACAGGCGTTTGGTATGGCTTAGTTTGCGGTTTAATGTCAGCTTCAATTATGCTGTTTTTTCGTTTTCAGCTTATTAGCAAACGGCATCAAGCTTCCATGCCTAAAACTGCTTTTTAAAAATAAAGTTCGTTTGCAATCTTGTAGGTATTGCAATGCGCCTCTACAATGTCCTTAATATCCGGCGAGTAGCCCCCTCCCATGCTTACCTGCACGGATATTTGATGTCGACGGCATTGTTCAAATACAAACCGGTCGCGCTCTTTGCAGCCTTCTTTTGTTAGAGATAACTTGCCCAGCTTATCTGATGCCAGGATATCAACTCCCGCTAAATAAAAAATAAAGTCGGGCTTTTGTTGATCTATCAGTGCCGGTAAAGCATTCTTTAACAGACTCAGGTACAACTCATCATTCGTGCCATCATCTAAAGGGATATCCAGATCGGAATGTTCTTTTCTGAAAGGGAAATTCTTGTCACCATGCATTGAGAAGGTAAACACCCGGTTTTCTTTTTCAAAAATTTCGGCAGTGCCATTTCCCTGGTGTACATCTAAATCTATAATTAAGATTGATTGTGCTAAGTTATCATCTAAAAGGTAATTAGCAGCTATAGCCTGGTCGTTTAACATGCAGAAACCTTCTCCCCAGTTGCTGCCTGCATGATGTGTGCCTCCTGCCACGTTAAAAGCTAAACCGAATTCAGCTGCGTAGCGGCAACAATCGATAGTGCCTTGTGCTATCCTCATTTCGCGGTCTATCAATTGTGCAGATAGCGGGAAACCGATACGGCGCTGTTCCTTTGGCGGGAGCGTTAAATCGCGCAGCTGATGCCAGTACGCTTCTTTATGTGTACGCACTATCGCAGACTCTTCAACCGCGTCCGGTGAAAATATGTTCTCTTCAGATATGACCCCTTCATGTAAGAGTTGGGCAGGTATCAACTCGTATTTCAACATCGGGAAACGATGGCCGGGTGGCAATGGGTGCGCGTAAATGGGGTCGTAAGCTATCTTAAGCATAATAGCTAAGCAAATATCTCGCCCACATGTTTTTCAATATTTTCGCAGATGTTATCCAGTGGTAAATCATTCGCGTCAATGCCAAATGGGTCTTCAATTTCTTCGGCTATCAATTCGATACTGGTAAAAACAAATAGGATGAATCCAATTATCGGCATGATAAAATACTTCAAATCGAATGCCCATGTAAATGGCAGCGTAACGATGTAAGTAAAGATAAATTTTTTAATAAATACACTGTAGGAGAACGGTATTGGTGTTTTTTTGATACGTTCGCACGCGCCGCAAATATCTGTAAATGAGGTGATTTCTGCCGTTATGCTCACCAATTGCTCCGGGTTTATCTGCCCTGCTTTATTTAACTTGTAAACCTCTTTTATTATTGATGACGCGACCTGGTTAGGTACATGCTTATTGGCATCAATAGCAATAATGCTATCTTTTTCATAGGTATAAGAATCTCGCAGGTGATCCCTTAATACGCGGCTGTATAAAGGAATTGCGTATTCAAAAAAAGATGCAGAATCATCATCCACTAAATGCTTTAATTTAATAGCCAGATTGCGGCTGTTATTAGTAAGGCTCCCCCATATTTTGCGCCCTTCCCACCACCTGTCGTATGCTGAGTTGATCCGAAAAGCGAGTAATAAAGAGAATACAAAACCAATGGTTTGATGAATGTAGATCACCCTGGTTAATATACTATCCTTGGTAACATGCAAAACATCCAACAACAAAAAGGTAACTATACCCGCGTATGCAGCTACCGAAATTATCAGCGGGAAAAGCTTACGCAAGGTATCGGCTTTATCTATCTTAAATATAAAAGAGAACCACAGTTTTGGATTATAATAGATCATAAAGCTAATTAATGGCTTTTAACGCATTTGCTAATTGTTGAGCGGATTCATAAACATCTGTAAACGTGTTGTATAATGGTACGGCACTTAAACGGATAACATCCGGTTCGCGCCAGTCGCCTATCACACCGTTATCGGCCAAATAATTAAATATAGCTTTTGCATTTCTTTTGCAAACTACAGATAGTTGGCAACCACGGGCGGCGGGGTCAGTTGGCGTGATGATTTTATAAACGTCGTCACCAAAGTTGGTGTTGACCTGTTTGATCATATATTCCAGGTACCCGGTAAGTAATTCGCTTTTGGCGCGCAGCGCCGGCACCCCGCCCGCTTTCTCAAAAATATCCAGGGAAGCTTTGTGCAAGGCCATCAGCATAATAGGCGCCGTACTTACATTCCATCCCTCCGCACCAACTTCGGGTTGAAAGCCCTGCGCCATTAAAAAGCGTTGATCATGGCGGTAACCCCACCAACCTGCAAATCTATTCAGTGTGGTATCTGTAAAGTGCCTTTCGTTTACAAAAACACCACTTATACCTCCCGGGCCGGAGTTCATATATTTATAAGAGCACCAAGAGGCAAAATCAGCCCCCCAGTCGTGTAATTGCAAAGGCACGTTGCCTGCTGCATGCGCCAAGTCGAAACCCGCGTAGGCGCCCGCTTTATGCGCAGTAGCGGCAATAGTTTCTAAATCAAAAAACTGGCCTGTGTAATAATTTATCCCACTGAACATGACCAGGGCAATCTCGTCTGCATTATCGTCAATCAATTTAATGATATCAGCAGTATGTAATGTGCTTTCGCCCTCACGGGGTTTTACCTCAATAATAGCATCTGCCGGGTCGAACCCATGAAAGCGTACCTGGCTTTCTACCGCATATTGATCTGAAGGGAATGCCCCCGCTTCCATAAGTATTTTATACCTTTTACCTGTTGGTTTATAGAAGCTTACCATGAGTAAATGAAGATTTACTGTAAGCGAATTCATGACCGTTACCTCTGCCGGTTTTGCCCCCAAAATATTTGACAGCGGGCCAATAAGTTTTTTATGATAAGCCAGCCAGGGATCATCTCCTTGAAACCAACCCTCTACGGCTAATGTTTCCCAAGAATTAAGCTGATCTTGAAGATATAATTTGGCCGTTTTTGGTTGCAGGCCCAGCGAGTTGCCACATAGGTATATGGCATACTTCCCGTTATGTTTTGGGATCAAAAATTCATTGCGAAAACCGCCAAGTTGGTCTTGTGCGTCGAGCTCGGTTGCAAATGCTAATGTGTCCTGGTAATTCATTAGCCAATATTACAAAAAAGGCAGATTATCCATCTGCCTTCTTGGTAATATTATCAGAACTTTATGTATTAAAGTTCTATTTGGCCGTGTTTGCCTTCGTCATATTGCTTGCCTGTGACTACCGCTTTCAGCATATTAAAAAGCACTACCATACTACTACTGCTACTATCCCAGTATTCGGCATCGGTAGGGCTCATTTTGAGCAAGGTGATTTTTGGGTCATCGATTCCTTCAGGGAAAAATGCTTGAATAAAAGGATTCCATAAGGCCTTCATTTTTGCCTTATCGTCTACCAACGTAGCTTCGGCAACGATGCTCAAATAAGTATTGTTAGCGCCATCAGAATAAGTTAACGATACCGTATTCTCTACCGAGATCTCGCTTACTTTCGGTGAATATTCGTTGGTGAAAAACCATATATCGCCATTTTCATCGATATCGGCGGTGCCCATAGGCCTGCTGCTAAACCCATGTTCGGCTGTGTATGTGGTCAGCATGGCTGTCCTTACTTCTTTTACTTTCTCTTGAAGATATTTTAGTGATTCTGTTTTTGACCAGTTGCTCATATTGCGTTAATGTTATGTTAACACAACCGACAATGTTTTTATTTGTTGGGTTTACTCACAAAAATATTTTCCTTCAAATAAAAGCGGTAAGGGAGTAAGGCATCGTCGCCTGCATAGTCAATACCCACACGCGGCCCGGCGACTACTTCAACATCGGGGAAAGTTAAACCTCTATCTTCAACCCATATGGTATCGCCTTGCAGACTCATGGCGTTTATGTTGCGCGATATGCCTAAAGCTTTGGCTACAGATCCCGGGCCCCTGGTGATATTAGGTTTCAACGTATCCATATCGCGGCGGGCCATTATCATATCCAGTCCATCTGTAGGATGGATAGCGCGGATCAAAATAGCGTGCGGCTGGCCGTCTACTGACGTTACGATATTAAACATTTCATGGATACCATAACACAGATAAACATACGATACGCCACCTTGTAAATACATGGTTTTGGTTCGTGGTGTCATCCGGCCACCATGGGCGTGCGAAGCTTTGTCGATGATCCCCGCGTAGGCTTCTGTTTCAACAATATATCCGCCGGTCAGGTTACCATCTATACAAGTAAAAAGGTATTTGCCTATCAAATCGCGGCTTAAGGCAACTACATCCGGGTTGTGATAATAACTTTCAGGCAGTTTCATTATTCAAAATACCGGCTAATAACCTATTGATCTCATCAGCCCTGTCAAATACCATGATATGCGTACCACCTTTAACAATCGCCGTAGGTTCTTTAATGTTTTTGTAAGGAAAAACGAGGTCTTTATCGCCAATGAGGTGAAATAAATTTGCTGGCACGGTATCGTTCCGCCAATTTAAAATTGCTTTCATCGCCCATTTCATAAATATCGGAGAAGACTCGCGAAGCATACTTTTAAATAAATTTAAATCTTCAGTGTTCATTTTGCCAAAGATTGGTTTTATTAAAAAGCCGACATGCGTCATCAACTGATCGGGAATAGCTGTATAAACGGGCACATTCTTAAAAAATTTAAAATACTTGGGGACTTCGCTTTCAGTTTTGATACTGGATATCAAAATTACGGCTTTTAGCCTAACACGTTTTGCTATTTCGGTCGCAATAATTCCACCCAATGATACGCCAATAACAACAGCACCGAAATCAATACGATACTGATTTATAATTAGTTGTGAATAATCACTTAACGTACTTTTGATATCTGGTAATAACCAATCAACGGCCACTATCTCAAAGCCTTGAGGCAAAATAATGTTCTTGAACAAACGTTTATCGGCGCCTAAACCCGATATCAAATAAACCTTAGTCATTAAAGTTGATCAGCTTAACTATCTGTGTTAAATAAAGTTCATCAGTATCGTCAAACTCATTTAATTCAGAGCTGTCGACATCAAGCACGCCAATCACTTCGTGATTACGAAACAGTGGGATCACGATCTCTGAACGGGATAACGAACTGCAGGCAATATGCCCGGGAAACTCTTCCACATCCGGCACAATAAGCGTTTGCGCCTGCTCCCATGCTGCACCGCAAACCCCGCGCCCCTTAGCAATCCTGGTGCAGGCGACAGGTCCCTGGAACGGACCCAAGACCAATTCACTATCCTTCACCAGGTAGAAGCCAACCCAAAACCATTTAAACTGTTCTTTTAAGGCGGCACAAACGTTTGCCATATTTGCAATCAGGTCGGTTTCGCTGTGCAATAAACCCTCAATCTGCGGAATTAATGATTGATACTGCTCCTCTTTATTTGCCGATACGGTTATTTTTAAATCCTCTGCCATAAAGCAAAAGTAACAATGGCGTGTTGAAAGTAAATAAGTTAAATATCATATTTAATATTTTATTTCGCAGTAGATGATTGTAAGCCTCACAATAGTACGTTACCGGAAAGCCTTTGTGCCGTTTGCCCTCCTGGCAATGGCATTACACCGCCTGCCAATGATGTTGCAGGATGGCTGCAGTTTTTGGAAATTGCTAGGCAGTGGCCGTAACGGCACTTTTGATTTGCAGCCCGACTGGCAGCAATGGGGCCTGTTAGCTGTTTGGGATGACCGGAATAGCTATGAGCAATTTGCCCAAAAATCTCTTGTAAGTAAATGGTGGAGCACGTTGGGTACTGAAAGCTGGACAATTTTGTGCCAGCCCATGCAAAGCCATGGTAAGTGGGATGGTAAAGAACCTTTTGGCCAACCCAACTCTGCAATTATCCAAGGCCCTATCGCGGTGCTTACCCGTGCCACTATAAAAATGAGCCGGTTAAAAAACTTCTGGTCTAATGTAGATGATATAGCAAATTTGATGGTTGATGCGCCAGGCTATATCACCTCTATCGGCGTTGGCGAAGCGCCGGTTTACAGGCAGGCAACTTTTTCTATATGGGAAAATTTTGAAGCGATGAAGGCCTTTGCTTATGGTAGTAAACAGCATGCTGAGGTGATCAAAAAGACACGTAGTGAAGGCTGGTACAGCGAAGAGCTTTTCGCCCGTTTCGCTATCATCGAAACCCAGGGTACTTTAAATGGAATTAACCCACTAAGCGGGTTTTTAAAATAGAGTTTATTACATGAGAATTATTGCCGAATTACCGCACCCTGATTTTAAAATTTCTATCCTGAGCATGAACTCCAAGTTTATTATTAAAATTGAAAAAGGCGCTTTAGAGCAAACTTATAAACTGCCTGAAATGGACCTGACGGATGGCGTAAACAGTGTTTTTGAATTACTTGATGAGGCCTTTCTGAACACCGTTAAAGAGCGGTTTGCAGCAATGCTTAAAGACTTTAAAGATGCATATTACAGGTATAACTATTGATCGTAAATATCTGTAAAATAGGTAGTTAATATTCAATTATTATTCAAACAGAATAATATTCTGTAAATAAATGTTTATTTCACTTTTTTAGGATACTAAAATTGGCATAATTTAATTTGATAGTTTAATTTGTCATCGCAAGTACTTGAAAATCAAATTTATTATGAAATTCTTAAATTTTTAATTTGGCACTTAATTTAGCCAAATAAATGGGAGGTTAAGCCGGTAACAGGTCACAAAACCAAAATTCTGACAATTTTTCCTGATCGTCTGAATAGCTATCTTTTTTGGGCGATTGATATTGCTTAATGACCAGCTCTCCCGTTTTGTATTTAACCTCTTTTTTGAAAATAGGCCCTTTAAATGCAAAAGTGTGGAACTCCCCATTTTCGCCACAAACGTCTACCCCTACCGGCAAGTTTTTAATCAGCTCTTGGGTTATTTCCTTACCGGCAAATACTTTCAAATCGGCCCTAACGCAGGCAATCACGGTACCGAATCCAAGATCTAAAAATTCGTTAATCAATTCGTTTGTATCGCGTTTCCAAAGGGGGTAAATTCCGGTTAATCCGGTGCCGGCCAACTGATGGTCCCGATAGGCTTTTAGGTCTTCCAAATGAATATCGCCGTAGATGGAATGTGTGATTCCCTCCAATTTGAATTGTGCTAAATGACTACTTATTATTTTGCCATAAGTATCCGTGTCTGGCATCTCCGGCAAGCGGATTTGGTAAAGCGGAATGCCGATGCTTTGCGCCTGCAGTACCAGTAATTCTGTCCGCACCCCATGCATCGAGATCCGGTCGGCGGTATCATTAATAGTAGTAACCAGGTAACGAATATCTAAAGTTGGATTTTGCAAACAGTGGTATAGCGCCAATGCACTATCTTTACCGCCGCTCCAGTTAAAAATGCAAGGAATCATTTTAGTTAGTGATTTAGCGAATGAATGAATTAGTGATTTTTCTAAACTTTTAATGTTCATTCGCCAGCAACTCTTCTACCAACATGGGTACCCCTACTGTTGCTTTGTAAGGCATTTCAACAATGCGGCGATTAATTGCTGTGGGTATGTTTGGGTCGATGATGTACTTGGTTACATCGCGCGGCACGTAATCCATCAAACCGGCAGCCGGGTAAACCGCAAGAGAGGTGCCTATCAAAATAAAAAGTTCGGCTTCGGCGCAAAGCTGCGCTGCCTTTTCTATCATCGGCACAGCTTCGCCAAACCAAACTACGTGCGCGCGCAGCTGTGAACCTAATTCGCAGGTATCCCCCATTTTTATTTCCCATCCTTCAATCGGGTAGGTCAAGTTTGCCTTGATACTTGATTGCGACCGCGTAATAACGCCATGCAGGTGC
Organism: Mucilaginibacter glaciei; assembly: GCF_014773245.1. Taxonomy (GTDB): domain Bacteria; phylum Bacteroidota; class Bacteroidia; order Sphingobacteriales; family Sphingobacteriaceae; genus Mucilaginibacter; species Mucilaginibacter glaciei. The sequence goes on from NZ_JACWMX010000001.1 coordinate 718,432, forward strand.
ACTACTTTTTTTGAACCGGCACGCTCGTGCAAATCATCTATGTTTTGTGTGATAATTGTTACATCGTACTTTTCTTCCAATCGTACTAACGCTAAGTGAGCTGCGTTAGGCTTTGCGTCCAAAACAGATTTCCGGCGTTCGTTATAAAAGGACTGCACTAATTCCGGGTTGCGGGCCCAGGCCTCGGGTGTAGCAACATCTTCAATGTTATAACCCTCCCACAAGCCATCGCTGTCTCTGAAGGTTTTTAAGCCACTTTCCGCACTTATTCCGGCCCCAGTAAGTATTACTATTCTTTTCATGTTTAATTGCTCTACAAGGTGGATTTTTAACTAAGTTAATAATTGGTGTGCAAACAAAAAAAGCGGTTGAACCATTGGTCAACCGCTTTTCTGAAATTTTATAGATCAGCTTACAAAGCTAATTCCTTGCGGGGCCGTAATACCTCGAATTTGCTTTTTGCTAATTCAAATCCGCCGAATAAAATAGCGCCATAGACGGCATCGGCTATCAGCATATTTTTTTCAAATGGGATAGCTGCCACTAACGAAACTCCGTAACCTTTCAAATCATGGGTGTACATCGTGCCGTATAAAAATGGCAAATCCATAATTAACCAGTGTACCAGCACAGCCGCAATAGAAGCGACGGCAACGTTAGCAACGTTTACTTTTTTAATGAGTGTGCCTATAAATACCATCATCGCAAAGCAACTATACATCCATAGCGAACTGCTGTAAAATACGATGAACTTAGAGGTATACATGTAATTGATCAGCATATCGCTCACAAAAAGTGCTGCAATCGGTACGGCGTAGGCTTTCCACTTATCCGTAAAATACGTGCCGCCAAACAGTGCGATAGCACCAACGGGGGTAAAATTGCTTAACCATAAAAATTGAGTATTTACCAGGCGCATAGCCATTGCTACGATCACCATTAAAATGAGCAATGATGTACGGATGTTAGTTTTCTGTGAAGACATATAATTGAATGTAGCGCAAATTTATTGATAATAGCCTGTAATATAAAATGCTATTTGTTAACGAACACGATGGTGCCAGGATTAATTCCAACTGTTACCGGGTAACCTTTAGCCTTTTCTAAAACGCCATTTTTATCGAAGGCAAACAGCTGTCCGTTTGAGGCGTAATCTTTTGCGTCTGCAACAAATACTTCTCCTGTAGTGCTGTCAAAAGCAATGCTATACGGCGTTTTAATAGCTGTGCCATCTGTAATAAAGTTAGTCTTAGCTACCGTTTGTGTTTTCACATTGTATACTACAACTTTATTATCTGACGTAAGGAAATAGGCAAAATCTCCGCTTACAACTATCGAGGTGCCATACGCGCCCGATAACGTTGTGCTTGTTGTTTTAACAGCATCGGTAGCGTTATCAATAATGGTCATACCAGGTAAAATTGAGGAGTAATCACCTGCCGATAACACATAAACATTCCCGTAACTATCTGCAGCCATACTTACCGGGTTGGCAATTACAGTAATTTTTTTAGTTTCGATAAGGGTGTTTAAATCAATGACAGACACAGTTTTATCGGGATTTCCAAAACTTAAGCCGCCGGAATTTGCAACATATAGCTTTCCGTTTGATACCACCATTTGCTCGGGGTTGCGGCCTACGGTGATGTATTTTTCGATAGCTAAGGTAGTGGTATCCATTATCGCGACCGTACCATCATAAGATGATATGAATGCCTTGTTTTTGTTGAATACCACATAACGTGGCTGGCGGCCAACTGTTCCGTTAAACATTTTTACCTGCTGGATGGATTTTGTTGTTTTAGCGTTAACTACCTCCACAGTACTGGATACGTTTACAACAATATACATTTTAGATCCGTAGATCTTTGCATCATTACCGGTATCGCCCAGTTTAGTTCCGTTAACCGCATTAAAGCGATCGGACGTTGTTGTTTTAGCGGTGTAGTCAAAAAAGCTTAACGAACTGTTGTTAGCACCAAAGTTACCTTGGTTGAGCACATATACCCCGGCGGTTGCTACCGGTTGATCTACCAAAACGTTCTTATCTTTCTTACAGGAAAATAAGATAGAAATAATGGTGACGGTTGCTAACAGTGTTTTGAGTTGAAATTGTTTCATAGTTATATATTAAATTGTTATTTGAAAAGATAAACGGTACGAGCGCCCCGGCATTGGGAAACTTCGGATAATGGCGTAGTTTTCATTAAACAGGTTGTTAACCTCAACAGATGCCGAGACAGGCAACTTGCCGGTAACGAATTTATATGCGGCAGATACATCGCTGATAGCGTAACCAGGCACGAAATAGTCGGGCGTATTGTTGCCGGTGTAATACCTGCCCGTTGATAAGATTTGATTGTAACAAACCCCTACCCGCCTATAATTTACACCTGCGTTTAAGGCAAGCGTGTTTTTAGGAGTGTAAGGGATCTGGTTGTTATAGCTGGAGGATGTAGGGTCACTTTTATCTGTGGCTTGCTGGTAGGTAAAGTTTGCGCTTAGTAATCCGCGCCAGTTGTTGTGCAGGGGTGTTTGTGTTTTTAAGCCAATGTCAATTCCCTTTACAGCGACCTTACCAATATTGCTGAACGAAAAGATAGCCGGGTTTTGATTAGGCACCGCAAGAATCTTGTTAGTTACATCGTTATAATAGGCATCTGTAGTTAACGTAATGTAATCCAATAAGTTATTTAAGTTCTTAGTCCAGGTAAAACCCATATTGTACTGTTTTACAAACTCCGGTTTAATGGCGCGCGGTACAATGGCATAAAAGTAAAGCTCATCTAATGTGGCCGGCCTAAAGATGCTTTTATAGAAGCCTCTTACCTCAAAATTACTATCTGGTAAGGGTTTAAAAGTTGCCATTAAGGTAGGCGATAATACCGATCGCGGTTGATCTGTGCTTCCTCTTTCTACCGTCTCTTTGAGGTAGGTATATAGCAAGTTTCCCTGCAGTTGCCACTTACCTTTGCGGTAATTCGTTGCCAACACATTTAATAAAGTAAATCGCGATGGATAGGCGTAATTATAGATATCTGCGTCCATTTTGATCAGGGAAGCGTCAGTCGAATAAGATATTTTCCAATTGCTGGTTAGTTGATAAGCTAATGCTACCGATTGATATTCTTCTTTTTGGATGTAGTGCTGATCTAAAAAACCCTGCTGATTAAAAAAAATCGGGTCAAGGTAGCGTGTTTTTACCTGCGACAGTTTGGAGTTTAGCAGCAATTGCAAGCTGCTGTTCCATGTACGTTCGTAAGTAGCTTGCACAAAAAAGTCATTATTCTCTAATCGCTGACTGGAATAAGGGTTATAAAATATCACCGCGCCCGGCAGGCCTCGGTTGGCGCCATAATAGTTGAGGTGAATGTTGAATTTGTTGCTGTCGCTTTTTGTCCAGTATAATGCAGCATCTGTTTGAATGGATTTAACTTCGCCATTTCTGCGCACTGCCAGCGTATCAGACCCATCTCCATCAACTTTATATTTATACCGGCCGTTGGCGTAAACGTAATTCGCATTAGCTATTATAGCCCATTGCTTGTTAATGCGCTGCTGCCATTGCAGGTAAGTATTTGCCAGCCCAAAAGATCCGCTTTTGATTCCGGCTTGCACCTGATACAGTTTGCTTTGTGTCAGCACCGGTTTAACCGTTTTAATACTTAGTACACTTGCAGATGCAAATGAACGCGCCGGTTGCAGCAGGTTTTCGGGCTGGCCGATAAACAAGGCTATTTCCTGTACGTTGCTCAGGTTAAACTTGCTTAGGTCTATCTGTCCGTTTTGGGCATCGTTCAGTTGCACACCGTCAAATAGTACAGCGGTATGGTTGGCACCCAGGCTGCGCACCGATATGGTTTTCAATCCACCAATACCGCCGTAATCCTTAATATTAACGCCCGAGAAGTTACGGATAGCATCTGCAACGTTGAATGCGTTGTAGCGGGTGAAATCTGTTCTGCTTAATTGCTGTGTTGGTGTAAGGGTTTCAACTTTAGGCGCTAAGTTGCCTGTAACCATTACTTGTTTAAGCTTTTTGGTTGTATCGCTTTGCGCAAAAGTGTTGGTCGCAATAAAACAAGTTAATATAACTAACCATTTTTTGGCAGGTATCGAATTATATAAACCGGGTAAACAGATCTGCTTCATTGTTTTTTAAACAACACAGCCAGAGGCGAAAAAATACGGAATGGAAATACACTGCTTGCAGAAGGCATTCACATCCAGGCTTCAATCCACGAAAGCTATGAATAATATAATGCTGAGGCAGGTATTCTGACTTGCTCCCCTTGGCTCTGCCTTCCCATCCGTTTGACAACGAACAGTGACAATAAGAATGAACCCTGGTTAATAGAGCTTACAGCTGCGGGACAGTTACAGATTTACACTGTATTCCCTTTTAATCCTGTTTTGAAAATGCTTCGCCACAGAAACCTAAAGCGCTGCAAAGGTACCACAAGTATTAATAACCGCAACTAACATTGTATATTTATACTAATGAAGCAATTTTTAACCCTTGCAATATTGGCAACGATGTTATCCGCTAAAGCGCAACAGCCCGACACGGTATTTTTAAAGCAAATGCTATTGTCACATCCCGACATGTTTAGCGGGATCTTAAGTCACCCTACCCAAAACGAGGTGCAGATACTTTATACGAAAATAGATCGCGACAAAAATAACGTCCCGCATTTTACTTTGTTTAGTTATCGGTTAAATCCTAGGCGGTATTTTTATCCGGCCAGTACCGTTAAACTGCCAACGGCTATTTTCGCGTTAGAAAAACTGAATGAATTGAAGATAAAGGGTTTAAATAAAGACCTTAAGATGCTTACAGACAGTTTATTTAAAGGGCAAACTAAAGTAGTGAAAGACAGCTCGTCGGTGAACGGTTTTCCAACAGTTGCCAACTACATCAAAAAAATATTACTGGTAAGTGATAACGATGCTTACAATCGATTGTACGAATTTATCGGTCGCAGTGAGATCAATAAAAAGTTGAAGAAATACCAGTTGAACAATACCCGCATCATTGGCAGGCTGGCTGTTGGCGACGGTGGCGAAAGTGCCAAGAATACAAACCCGGTAGATTTTTATAAGGGCGATAAATTGATTTATCATCAGCCAGCCGGCTTAGATGCGAATAGTTACCCTATGCATCTGGATAATACGATGCAGGGTAAGGGCTACCTGGATAAGAATGACCAACTGGTCATGCATCCGTTTGATTTTAGTGATAAGAATGTTTACCCCATTGCGGATCAGCAAATGGTATTAAAGCGTTTATTATTCCCCCAGGCGTTCCCTAAATCGCAGCGTTTTAACCTAACTGCGAACGATTATAATTTTATATATCGGAATATGAGTATGTTCCCTACAGAAAGCAGTAAGCCCACCTATAACCCGCCGGAATACTATCCTGCATATTGTAAGTTCCTGTTTTATGGTGGCGATAGTACAGCTGTAATTAACCCGGATATCAGGATCTTTAACAAACCCGGCGACTCCTACGGGTACGATATCGACAACTCCTACATTGTTGATTTTAAAAACAAGGTAGAGTTTCTGGTTACCGCCGTAGTACAGTCTAACGAAGACGGCATCTACAACGATGATAAGTATGAATACGAAACGGTATGCCTTCCCTTTCTTAAAAATATTGGCCAACTGCTTTATCAATATGAACTAAGCCGCCCTAAAAAGTATCTGCCCGATTTAACTAAATTTAAATTTACTTACGATAAAGGAAAATAAAACAGGCTAAACGCAAACCCCTCTGTAATTTAACTGTTCACTTTAAAACAGACAAATTATGACAAGTTTAGCATTACAGCAAAGATATAAAGGTGTGGCAGCCGAGCAGGAAAGTATTAACCTGTCGCAAGCCGAGCGTACGGTATCGATAGCTACCGGTGTCAAATTGGCTTTATCCGGCTTTAAGGGGATCTTTAAAAGTCCTTTTAGCAGTATCATTAAACTGGGTGCCGGTGGTTACTTGCTTAACCGCGGTATTACCGGCCATTGCGAATTATATTCGCGTATGGGCCGTAACTCTACAGAACCGGTGAATGTAAATATCCGTTCTTCCTTTTTGATAGATAAGCCCCGCCAGCAGGTTTATGATTTTTGGCGGAAGCTGGACAACTTGCCGCTGTTTATGAAACATCTGGAAAGTGTAGACCTTATAGATGATACCCGTTCGCATTGGGTATTGAAACTGCCTGTGGGTTTACCAAAAGTAAGTTGGGATGCCGAGATTGTAAAGGACGAGCCCGGCTATAGTATTGGCTGGAGTTCATTGCCAGATTCTTTGATAGATAATGCCGGAAAAGTACGTTTTCAGGATAGCCCCGATGGCAACGGAACACTCGTAGATATCATCATATCATATCGCCCGCCCGCAGGTGGCTTTGGTGGGGGCATCGCGCACATTCTTAACCCAGTATTTAAAAACATGGTTGACGATGATGTGCGAAATTTTAAGCAGTATATGGATATTGACGATACCTACGTAGTTTATGAATAGTTGTCTGTTGGTATAAGAAAAAAATAGATGTGAAAAGCTTCTCAATAATCGTTGAGGGGCTTTTTTAGTGATATATAAATCGAAAATCTCGTGAGCGTATGCTCAAATTGTTTATAACCATAGGAACAATAAAAACCCTTTACGATATTCTTTTTAGAAACTTTTGGTAAATTCACCCAACCCAAAACTTACGATGAGAATCACAATTTCCTTTTTATTTTCTATAACAATAATAGCAATAACCAGCTTACCTGTATTAGCTCAAAAAGATACTGCGTTTTTAGCCAAAGCGGCCATCTCTTATAATGCAAAAGCAGAAGCACTTCCAATAGAAAAAGTATACCTGCATCTGGATAAGCCAAATTATTTACCCGGTGATACATTATGGTTTAAAGCATATGTAGTAACGGGTAAAGCCGGCCAACCTTCAGACATAAGCGGGGTTCTTTATACCGAATTGGTCAACTCGGCAGATTCTGTGGTAAGCCGTGTAATTTCCGAAATAAACTCAGGCAATACCTGGGGAGATCTTTCGCTATCGACAAGCGTAAAACGCGGCAATTATCATCTGCGCGCCTACACCAATTGGATGCGCAATGCCGGTGCGGAATATTTTTATGATCAATCATTAAATATAGGCGGCAGTTTAACTTTGGAAACTACAAATCAAACTGCCGAAGTAGATCCTGATGTACAATTTATGCCCGAAGGTGGCGAACTGGTGAATGGCCTGCGTTCTAAAGTAGCGTTCAAAGTGGTAAAGCCAAACGGTTTATCAGAAAATGTAACCGGCAGTATAGTGGATAACAATAACATTGCTGTTGCCGAATTTGAAACTAAGCATGCGGGTATGGGCATCTTTCCGCTACTGCCGCAAGCAGGTAAAATATATACGGCCAAAATTAAGCTGAGTGGTGGACGCCTTTTGAGCGTTGCTTTACCAAAGGCCAAAGACGCGGGTTACATCATGCAAATAAATAACAGCCTTCAAGATAGCCTCGTGGTTAAAATTTCGGCAAATAGTCAACTATTCCAGGCCAGGCAAAACAGTGCTTTTTATTTAATAGCACAAAGCGGCGGTGTAATATATTATACAACCTCCGGCAAGTTAAATGAGCCGACCTTTACAGCCTCGGTTATAAAAAACAGGTTTCCGTGTGGCATTGTACAGTTTACTTTGTTTGATGACAGCGGCCAACCTATAAGTGAACGTATTGTATTTATAGCTAACGATGATACCTTGAAGATGAGAGCAAGTAGCATCGTGAAAATAGCCCATCCAAGAGACCACAACAGTTTAACCTTTACCATAACAAACGCGGAGGGTGCCGCTGTAGCAGGCACTTTTTCAATGGCTGTTATCAACCAAAGCCGCGTTGGCGTTGACGAAGATGCGGAAGGTAGTATTTACAGCCATTTGTTGCTAAAATCTGACCTTAAAGGTTACATTGAAAAACCAAATTATTATTTTAACAGGCAAACACCCAACAAGCTGGCCGAATTAGATATACTAATGTTAACACAAGGCTATCGTAAATTTGAATGGCGTGCGTTAAATAACCCGCCTGCAAAACCAGCTTACGATGCAGAACAATACTTAAGCCTCGAGGGATCAGTAAAAACGTTATCGGGTGCTCCGGTGCCAAACAGTAAAGTGTCGCTTACCTCTACACGGGAAGGCTTTTTTGCTGATACCATTGCTAATGCAGCCGGTAATTTCAAATTTGATAAATTAAGCTTAACCGATACCGCTAAGATCGCACTGCAGGCCCGCAAAGAAAAGGGTGGGAAAAACGTATTTATCTTGGTAAAACTGCCAAATTACCCGGTAGTATTGAAAGAAAAAGTCACAACGGCCCAAATTGATTTCAATAATACTGATCCATTGTTTAAAACCTCCGTCTATAAAGAACAACTTAAAGCTGATTCGATTAAATATCGATCCACTTTACCGCAAATTACCGTAACTGCTAAAAGGATCGCTAAACCTGATAGATTTAACATGAACGGTGTTTTACCTGAAAGATTAATAGATGTAAGTCGGATAAAACTTCAAAATTCTTTACAGGAAGCCGCACGTTGGGCCATACCCGGAATTTTTTCTCAGGATGGGACACTAACGTATGAGGGTAGATCTTTAGCTGTATCAGTAAATGGTTTGAGGATGACTGTAAGCGACCTTGCTGCTTATGATCCGGCGGAGATAGATAATATAAGACTTATATCAGGATCTTACACAACTTCGCCATTGTTGCTATTTACCACTAAAAGTTCTGTAGGGACAGATACAACCGTTTTAAAAGAAGTTGTAGTCAAAGCAAAGCGTAGTAAATCACAATTGCTTACAAGGTCTTCAAACTTACATGGTGCCGGGAATGCCGACCAGGTTCTGATGGGTGACAAATTGGTGGGTTGCGTAAATATTGCCGATTGCTTAAGGGGAAAACTGTTCGGCGTTACTTTTAAAGCTGACGGTACGCCGGTAAACACATCACGTGGTGTGAACAGAGATATGGTGATCATTGTTGATGGTGTTCAACTACCGGGTTCGGAATTGAATAATGTAGTGGCCGACAATGTGCTAAGTATCGAAACATTGATAACTGCCGGGTCAAGGTCTATTTATGGAGCGTCCGTAGAAGGTGGTGCTTTAATAATCACTAATAAAATAGGCAGTGAAGGTAAGTTTGTAACCAGCGAAATAGCTAAGGGTATAATTACTTATCCTTTTAAGGGCTTCCATGTAGCGCGCAAATATTATGCACCCAAATATGCAGCCGGGCAAAATACCGGTACCCCTAATCTACGTTCGGGCATTTATTGGAAACCAGATATAACTACCGATAGCGAAGGTAAATTTTCTGTAGACTATTTTAACGGCGATACAAAGGGCACTTACCGCATTGTTTTAGAGGGACTTGATGATAACGGGAAGCTTGGCCGGCAAACTTATTATTACAGCGTGAAGTAATGTTTTTGTAATAAATAATGCTGTCGTGGTTATCGCTCTTAACACCGCAAAGCATTACTGGTTAACTAACTAACTAATTAACAACCCAAAGGCAATACAACTAAAAACGGCCTCCAGAAAAATTCTGGAGGCCGCTTCTGTATATAAAGAATTTTTGGTTTCTTCTTATTTCACTGCGTCAATGATCGCTTTGAAAGCGTCAGGGTGGTTCATTGCTAAATCAGCTAATACCTTACGGTTCAAACCGATTTCTTTAGCAGCTAATTTACCTATTAACTGTGAGTAAGAGATACCATGTTGGCGGGCACCAGCATTTATACGTTGTATCCATAATGCTCTGAATTCTCTTTTCTTGGTTTTACGGTCACGATAAGCGTACTGTAAACCTTTTTCTACTGTGTTTTTTGCAACGGTATAAACCTTGCTTCTTGATCCCCAATAACCCTTGGCGAGGATCATGATCCTTTTCCGGCGTCTTCTCGACGCGACTGCGTTAACTGAACGTGGCATTTTGTGTTGTTTTTGGTATTAGGTGTCCTTTTCGGGAGCTTCTGTACGCTAAATACCTGGTTAAAAAATTAATTAATTACTTGCCGATACAAAGCATACGTTTAACGTTACCCATGTCAGCCTTAGATACTAAGCTGGTGTGACCAAGGTTACGCTTACGTTTTGTCGACATCTTGGTTAAGATGTGGCTTTTGTATGCATTTTTTCTAACAATTTTACCGGTTCCAGTAAGCCTAAAGCGCTTTTTTGCACTGGAATTGGTTTTCATTTTTGGCATAACTCTATTTATTTGTTTTTAGATAATTAACGTTATCTCAACGTTTTATTTTCAATAACTCCGGCATAATTCTATGCCATGATATGTAATAGTTACTTCTTAAGTGCCTTAGGCGCAACGGTTAAAAACATCCGCTTTCCTTCAAGCTTCGGCAATTGTTCAACCTTACCTACTTCTTCTAATGCCTGTGCAAAACGCAACAGTAAAATTTCACCCTGCTCTTTGTAAACAATTGCACGGCCTTTAAAGTGTACGTAAGCCCTTACTTTTTCGCCGGCTTCTAAAAACTTGGTGGCATGTTTTAATTTAAAGTCAAAATCATGGTCATCCGTATTAGGCCCAAAGCGGATCTCCTTTATTACTGTTTGCTTGGCATTGCTCTTGATCTCTTTAAGCTTCTTCTTCTGCTCGTAAATAAACTTGTTATAGTCAGTTACTTTACAAACGGGAGGGTTAGCGTTTGGAGATATCTCCACCAGGTCAAGTTCTTGCTCCTGCGCTATAGCCAATGCATCTCTTAATGAGAATACACCCTGCTCAACGTTATCGCCTACAAGTCGCACCTCTTGTGCCCTGATGAACTGATTGATGTTGTGTTCGGCTTCTTTTTTCTTAAAAGGTAGCCTTGGTCCTCTGTTGAAAGGTTTGTTTAAAGCCAAGTTATACTGTTATTTCTTTAATTATTTGTTGTTTAAATTCTTCAATGCTCATGCTCCCTAAATCGCCTGTACCGTGTTTACGTACCGAAACTAACCCTTCGGCGGCCTCTTTTTCGCCCACGACAAGCATATAAGGGATCTTTTTAACTTCAGCATCGCGTATTTTGCGACCAATTTTTTCATCTCTGAAGTCAATCAGCCCGCAAATATCGGAATCTTTTAACTCATCTGAAAGTTTTTTTGCATAATCTTCATACTTTTCAGATATGGGCAGGATGATAAATTGCTCCGGCGATAACCAAAGCGGGAAATTACCCGCGCAGTGTTCAATCAATACAGCAATAAAACGCTCCATCGACCCAAACGGTGCCCTATGGATCATTACCGGGCGATGTTTTTGGTTATCGCTGCCTGTATATTCCAGTTCAAAACGCTCGGGCAGGTTATAATCTACCTGTATGGTGCCTAACTGCCATTTACGGCCCAAGGCGTCCTTCACCATAAAATCAAGTTTAGGGCCGTAGAACGCTGCCTCGCCATATTCTACAATGGTAGTCAAGCCTTTTTCGGCAGCGGCTTCAATAATGGCGCTTTCTGCCAAAGCCCAATTCTCGTCGGTACCGATGTACTTAGTCTTATTTTCCGGGTCGCGTAATGATACCTGTGCGGTATAGTTTTCAAAACCCAAAGCGTTGAATACATACAATACCAGGTCAATAACTTTTTTAAATTCATCCTTTACCTGATCCGGGCGGCAAAATAAATGCGCATCATCCTGCGTAAAGCCACGTACACGGGTTAAGCCATGTAATTCGCCGCTTTGCTCATAGCGATAAACCGTACCAAACTCTGCCAAACGAACCGGAAGATCTTTGTAAGACCGTGGTTTAGTTTTATAGATCTCGCAGTGATGCGGGCAGTTCATAGGTTTTAAAAAGAACTCCTCTCCCTCCTGCGGGGTTTTTATCGGCTGGAATGAATCGGCACCATATTTTTCGTAGTGGCCCGATGTAACATAAAGATTCTTGTGACCGATATGCGGTGTGATCACTTGCTCGTAACCTGCCTTTACCTGTGCCTTTTGCAAGAAGTTTTGCAGGCGCTCGCGCAAGGCTGTACCCTTTGGCAACCATAACGGTAAACCCATGCCCACTTTTTCGCTGAATGCAAATAGCTCCAGTTCTTTACCCAATTTGCGGTGGTCGCGTTTTTTAGCTTCCTCTATCAGGTGCAGGTAGTCGGTCAGTTCACTTGCCTTAGGGAACGTTACGCCATAGATCCGGGTAAGCTGTTTGCGGCTTTCATCGCCACGCCAGTAGGCACCGGCAAGGCTCATTAATTTTGCTGCTTTTACAAAACCCGTGTTAGGGATATGTGGGCCGCGGCAAAGATCGGTAAAGTTACCTTGCGTGTAAAAGGTGATTCCGCCATCAGGCAGATCTTTAAGCAAGTCGAGCTTGTACTCGTCGCCTTTTTCTGTAAAATATGCAATCGCGTCGGCTTTGCTCACCGGTTTACGAATATATTCATTTTTGGTTTTAGCCAACTCGATCATCTTATCCTCGATCTTTTTAAAATCGTCCGATGATAAGGTCTCGTCGCCAAAGTCAACGTCGTAATAAAAGCCGGTTTCAATAGCCGGGCCGATACCAAATTTGGTACCAGGATATAAAGCCTCTAAAGCTTCGGCCAACAAGTGGGCGGACGAATGCCAATAGGTGGCCTTACCTTTTGGGTCGTTCCAGGTTAATAATTTAACCATGGAATCGGCTTCAATCGGGCGACTTGCGTCCCAAACCTCGCCGTTTACCTCGGCTGCCAATACGTTACGTGCTAAACCTTCGGAGATAGATAATGCTATCTGCATGGAAGTGATGCCTTTGTCATACTGACGAACGGAACCATCGGGAAGTGTAATACTAATCATCTACAACTATGATTTAAATTTTAATAAATAGGAATGATAAACCAATCACATACTAACGTGATTTGAACTTGCTGCAAAAATAGGATTTTATTTATACAGGGAAAGTAAATTATGCTTTTGAATTTTCAATATCTTAGTATCAATTAAACCCCAAATAATGAAAAGATTATATACTCAGTTTTGCACCGTGGTGCTGTTGGCAACAGCTACTAACGGTTACGCACAATTAGCCCCGCCGCCCAGTTCTGCACAAACAGTTACACAGGGTTTTGGCTTGGGTACGATTAACTTAACCTATTCACGCCCCAACTTAAAAGGCCGGAAAATATTTGGCGGAATGGAGCCTTACGGCACGGTTTGGCGTACGGGCGCCAACTCGGCTACGGTAATAAAGTTCAGCGACGATATAATTTTAGAGGGAAACAAAGTACCTGCTGGCGAATACGGCCTGTTTACTGTACCCGGTGAAAGCGAATGGACAATAATCCTGAGCAAGCAGTCAAAACAATGGGGCGCCTATTCTTATAAACAAACTGACGATTTTTTACGCTTTAAGGTTAAAACCGAGCATCTGCCGGCTTTAACAGAAACCATGACATTGGCTTTTGCTAACATTGCGCCTACCACGGGCGATTTGAAAATGATGTGGGAACGTAGTGGTTTTACCGTGCATATGGTTACTGATATAGACACTAAAGTAATGGCACGGATAGATTCGGCTATGAGCACAGATAAAAAGCCTTATTACGAAGCCCTTATATACTATTACAACAATAATAAGGATATGACAAAAGCCTTAGCTTGGGCAACCGAATTGGAGAAAGACAAAAACTTCCCCCCGTTTGTGCCCAAACTGTGGAAAGCGCGGGTTCAGCTTAGACAAGGTGATAAGGCCGGTGCTATAACCACCGCTCAAGAGGGCGTTAAATTGGCAACAGCAGCCAAAACGGACGAATACGTGCGTTTGAACAATGAAGTGATAGCGCAGGCAAAGAAATAACTATAACCCTTACTAATAAACAAAAAATGCCCGGCAAATCCGCCGGGCATTTTTTTGAAACATGTAACGATTACTTGTTAAAGTGCCCTATTATCAAACTGGCAAGTTCAACACCGATACGTTCCTGCGCTTCGTTAGTAGCTGCACCAATGTGCGGTGTTAAAGAGACCTTGGGATGTGATAATACTGCCTGGTTTGGCGTAGGCTCATTATCAAATACATCTAAAGCAGCAAACGATACCTGCCCGCTGTTCAAAGCATCCAGCAGGTCGCTTTCATTGATCAGGCCACCACGTGATATATTTACCAGCCCTACCCCTTTTTTAGTCTGTGCTAATTCTGCAGCGCTAAACAAAGGTTTGTCTATAAAAGGCGTATGCAGGGTAATAAAATCTGATTGTTTGATCACTTCTTCTAACGTGGCCGTTTTTACCGTAACGTTTACTTTTGTGCCACCGCCTAATACAATTTCAACTTCCGGGTTGAACGGGTAGAGGTCATAAGCGATCACATCCATACCTACACCAATGGCAATTTTCGCCACCTCGCGGCCGATACGGCCAAAGCCCATGATGCCTAATGTTTTACCGCGCAGCTCGATACCTTTGGCATAAGCCTTTTTAAGATCGTTAAATTTGGTTGCGCCTTCAACCGGCATTTTGCGATTACTGTCTGCAAGGAAACGTACGCCTGTAAACAAGTGGGCAAATACCAATTCAGCTACAGATAATGACGATGATGCAGGGGTATTGTAAACGCCTATACCTTTAGATTTGGCATAATCCACATCAATATTATCAACACCTACCCCACCACGGCCTATCAGCTTTAGGTTTGAGCAGGCATCTATTAAAGCAGCACGTACCTTGGTAGCACTACGTACGGTTATGGCGTCAAACTCCTGTAAACGCACAGGCAGTTCATCCTGCGGGATGTTTTTAGTTTCAACAAAGAAACCCGCGTCCTCTAACATTTTTTGACCTATCGGGTCGATGCCATCATTGGCTAATATTTTGATCATCTTATTTGGTTCAATAGTTCATTTGTTCATCAGTTTATTGGTTCGCCTCGTCAATACTAATGAACAATTGAACCAATTAACCAGTGAACTATTTTATTTATTCTTTTCAGCAAATTCCTGCATGGCTTCTATCAGCACGTAAACGCTGGTGATTGGCAATGCATTGTATATCGAAGCGCGGAAACCACCTACGCTTCTGTGGCCTTTAAGGCCAACTATTCCTTTTTCGTCACAAAGTTTAAGGAATGGTTTTTCGTGCTCCGGGTTTTCAGAAACAAAACAAACGTTCATATGTGAGCGGTCTTCTGTGGCAGCAACCGCTTTAAATAATGGGTTACGGTCAATTTCTTGGTAAAGTACCTTTGCTTTCGCATCGTTCTCTTTTTCAATTTCGGCAACACCACCCTTAGATTTTAACCAGTTCAATGTTAACATCGAAACATATATAGCAAAACAAGGAGGTGTATTATACATTGATCCGCCCTCTATCTGCACTTGGTAGTTAAACATAGCGGGGATCTTACGGCCTGTTTTACCTAAAAGATCGTCCTTAATAATTACCAATGTTACACCAGCAGGGCCCATGTTTTTTTGCGCGCCTGCATAGATCAAACCAAAATCGGCTACGTTAACCTTGCGGCTAAATATATCTGACGACATATCACAAACCACCGGAATAGGCGATTTAGGAAAATGATGCATCTGCGTACCATAAATGGTGTTATTTGAAGTGATGTGGAAATACGCCGCATCCTCCGGTATTTTATAATTGGTAGGGATGTAAGTAAAGTTACTTTCTTTTGATGTAGCAACAACCTCGACATCGCCAAAGAATTTAGCTTCTTTTAACGCTTTGTTGGCCCATACGCCTGTTTCCAGGTAAGCAGCTTTGCCGCCTTCGGGTAACAAATTATATGGTGCTAATGCAAATTGTGTGCTTGCGCCGCCTTGTAAAAATAATACCGAGTAACCTTCCGGCACTTCAAACAATTCTTTAACAAGCTTTACGGCCTCATCCAACACTGCTTCAAATTCCGGCGAGCGATGCGAGATCTCCAGCAATGATAAACCTGTTCCGTTAAAATCAACTACTGCGGCTGCAGCCTGTTTCAAGACCTCGTGGGGTAAAATGCCGGGGCCGGCACCGAAATTATGTTTCATAATGTTAGCGAATTTGTAATTCTATTGTATTATCAATTTTGTATTTTGACGTGCCGAAGTTAATAAATCCGACAAGTTTAATAGGCTTTTTTTGCAATTTTTTACAGTTGGTGATCTAAGCTTAGTTAGAAGCAATAACAGGAGATATATAAAAAATTACTTAGCATTTTTTAGTTGCGCGATAGCTTCTGTCTGATTGGCTGCCGAGAATACGGAGTTGCCCGCCACAAATACATTGGCACCGGCGGCCATCAGCCTGGATATATTAGAAATATCTACTCCCCCGTCAACTTCTACATTCAAATGTGGATTAGTTAAGGCACTCATTTCCTTCACCTCGGTAATTTTGGTGTAAGTATGTTCAATGAATTTTTGCGCCCCAAAACCCGGATTTACCGACATCACCAATACCATATCTAAATCTGCAATAATGTCTTTCAATAGTAGTGTATTGGTATGCGGGTTAATGGCTACGGATGCCTTACAGCCTAATTCTTTAATAGCCTGTACAGTGCGGTGCAAATGCGGGCATGTTTCATAATGTACGGTAATACTGTACGCTCCGGCATCGGCAAAGGCTTTTAGGTAACGATCGGGGTCTACAATCATTAGGTGCACATCTAACGGCTTAGTTGCATATTTTTTGACCGCCTTCATCACCGGGAAACCGAAAGAAATGTTGGGCACAAACATACCGTCCATAATATCGATGTGCATCCAGTCGGCCTGGCTATTATTCATCATTTCAACATCGCGCTGCAGGTTTGCAAAATCGGCAGCTAAAATTGATGGTGCTATCAAATGGTTCATAGCGGTAAATATAGGGGGAATTTATCTGAACCAGAATTAATGAAAATTAAGAATTTACAGAGTATTGTAATAATCATTGTCGCATTTTATAAATTCAATAGACTCTTTGAATTTGAGTTCAGACAATCATCTCGGGTATCTCTCCCTCCACAACAAGCTTGCCTGCGGTTGCTTTTATAATTTCTTCTACACTCACCCCCGGCGCGCGTTCCAATAGCTTAAAACCTCCTTCGGGGAGCACATCTAACACAGCCAGTTCCGTCACTATTTTTTTGACGCAATTGATGCCTGTTAACGGTAAGGTGCAGTTGGGCAACAGTTTAGACTCTCCCGCTTTGTTTACGTGCTGCATGGCTACGATAATGTTTTCTGCTGATGCTACCAAATCCATAGCGCCACCCATCCCTTTTACCATTTTGCCGGGAATTTTCCAGTTGGCAATGTCGCCATTCTCTGATACCTCCATTGCTCCTAATATAGTCAGATTAACTTTTTTGGCGCGGATCATGCCAAAGCTCATTGCCGAATCGAAAATAGCCGAACCAGGTAGCTTAGTGATGGTTTGTTTACCCGCGTTTATGGTATCGGCATCCTCTTCACCTTCAAAAGGGAAAGGGCCCATGCCCAACAAACCATTTTCTGATTGCAGGATAACATCCACATCATCAGGTATATAATTAGCAACCAACGTAGGTATGCCTATACCCAAATTAACATAATAACCATCTTTTATCTCTTTGGCGATGCGTTTGGCGATGCCTGTTTTGTCTAACATGATTAGTCCCTCTTCCTTACTGTTCGTTGTTCAATTCTTTTTTCATAGTTCTCCCCTTTAAATATGCGGTGCACATAGATACCGGGGGTATGAATATTATCCGGATCGAGTTCACCGGGTTCAACCAATTCTTCCACCTCTGCAATGGTGATCTTACCGGCCATGGCCATAACAGGGTTAAAGTTACGGGCCGTTGACCGATAAATCAGGTTACCTAACCTATCTCCTTTCCAGGCTTTTACAATAGCAAAGTCGGCATCAAAAGCCATCTCCATCAGGTAATCCTTCCCGTTAAAATTGCGGATCTCTTTTCCTTCGGCTACTTCGGTGCCGATCCCTGCCGGGGTGAATATAGCAGGCATCCCATAACCGGCTGCCATACAGCGTGTTGCTAAAGTCCCCTGAGGGATCAGTTCAACCTCTAATTCGCCGCTCAACAACTGGCGCTCAAACTCTGCATTCTCGCCAACGTACGATGAGATCATTTTTTTAACCTGGTGCTGATGCAGCAAAAGACCTATCCCGAAGTCGTCGACCCCGGCGTTGTTAGAAATACAAGTCAAATCTTTGACCCCTTTTTTAACGAGTGCCAGGATGCACTTTTCGGGGAGCCCACACATGCCGAAGCCACCTAACATCAGGGTCATGCCGTCTTCTATATCGCGGATGGCCTCATCGGCACCGCTCACAACTTTATTCATGTTTTATAATTGGTTTCGGTAAAATTAGGTTATTTAAAGATTAAAAATACTATGCAAGCATAATAAATTAAACGTATAGATACTGTGTAAATTACAAACAATTGTTTCTGCCAATCCTTTATTAGTTACATCAAACTATAAATATCATGTCAATAGATAATGAAGATAAAAAACCAACCGCCTACCAGGTAGATGACGATAGTAACTTGGAGCAAAAGGATTTAGAACGAAATTTCCTATTTGGGAAAAGCGAAGAAAAGTCTGCTAATGAGCCAGATATGGAAGCTGAAGGAACCGGAGGCCAGCGCTTTGGCGAAAACAATAATACACCATCGGGCGATGATAAAAATAACCCATCGCAAAATGCGGGATATTCTAACGCATATTTTAGCAGGACGGAACCTTCTGAAGAGCACCCGGAAAACTCTAATTTTAAAGATCCCAACCAGTCTGGTCAATCTAATTATACCCAGGCTAACGAAGCCACAAAGACGGGTGCATCTGATTCTGAAAATACTGATAATGAGGCTCAAAAGCAACCTGAACAGAGCTATGTCGAGGGAACTGCCGATGGTAAGGATACCAACATACCAGGCCCTAATGAACTTCCCGATCAGCAAAAAGTTGGCGATTAATGCAGGAACCTTTGACAACTTTTTACAGTTGTTAAAGCTCTACCATTTCATTGTACTTTTGATGAATGCTGTAAGGTCCTCTGCCATAACAGTTTGTTCCTTCGCGCTGGGGTGGCCGGGCGTTTGTTTGTAGGGGAAGAAATGGGTAATGATATTTCGATCATTTAAACCTGCAACTGCTTTTTCGATATAGCCAGGCATCGGTGATTTGTCTTCGGTAGCATTCATACTCCCTAACGCACAGATAATCGTCGCTTTGGGGTATTTAATTCTGATTTTACTAATAAAATCCTGGTAGCCCTTAATAATAAATTCAGGCGTGGGTGGTGTGCTGCCAAAATGTGCCTTAAACTGCTCATGTTGTGCATTAGCTATCAGCCAATAATCATTTTGAAACAGGTTAACTACCACAACCTCAGGTGTATATTTTTTAAAATTCCATAAAGGTTGTTTGTCATTAGCGGCCACCCTATCATAAATATCGGGCATTACGTAATTAAACCAACTTATAATGACCCCAATACCGCTTTTGGCAATAATATTTACCTCGGCATTTAGATTGCGGGCGGTTTGATTTGCATAGGCTTTAAACCCGTTCTCAAATTCCGCGGAACCCCTGTCTTTACCGGCAGTATCTTCAATGGCATAGCCGCAAGTAATGGAGTTGCCATAAAACTCTATCCGATACTTATATGTTGGCGGGTTAAGTAACTGTCCGTCAATATTTAAACAATAAAAGTACAGGCGGCCCATATCATATTCCGTTCGCTTAAAAAGCTCCAGTTTATGTTTGCCAGCGGGCAAATTGGCGGCTAACACGTATTCTTTTTTCTCTGTTGTGGGTTGCAACGTGGTGGTTACTTTGTCGTCAATCACTATGTCTATCCGGTCATTGCCGGAATCGTCCCGCAGGGTTGCTTTGGCAGATGTACCGGTAAAATTGACAATTACCGACGATGCCGTCCATGTTAATTCCGCAGCGTCGCCTTTCATGCCAATCCGGCCCGTGTATCTAACTTTGGCGTTCTTAAAATCAATTATATTTTGAGCGTAAGAAACTGAAAAACAGGTTATTAATAAAATTAAGAAACTGCTAAAGACCTTTTTTTTCATATTAGTGATTACGGTATTTAATTATAAAGCAATGATTGATTTCTAACTAATTCCTCATATAAATCTTTAAAAATCTCTAATTTTTTCAGATTTTCAACGCTTGTAATGTGATCTTTTTTGCAAATAGCTGCACAAACGAGGCTTAACTTTTAAGAAAAATCAAATCCCCTATTTTAAATAAACGTAGGTGATCCCATCACCTCCCCTGTCAGGGTGCTCGTCCTCCATGCGGTCTACCTGGTCATATTTTTTAAGATACTGCCGGATCATTTTTCGCAAAATCCCGTCGCCCTTACCGTGTAAAACTTTCAACGTGCCGAAGCCCATCATTAGCGCCCGGTCAAACAATTTTTCAATGGCAAACAGCGCATCTTCTGTCCGCATACCCCGTACATCAATCTCCGGACTAAAACTGGCTACATCGCCTGTGCTGGTATTGCTGTTGCGCCTTATCTCTTTGGGCACACTGGCCTTGGTAACCTTCTCCAGCCGTTTCCGCTTGATGACGGTTCTTAATTCGCCCATAGCTATTACCACATTATCTTTTATCAACTCAATCACTTGGCCTGTGGTATCACCATCGATAAGTTTTACCCAATCGCCGGGTTTGATGTCTTCGTTTACAGGGGCTTTGGCTTTTGGTGTTTCGGCTTTAACCGTGTTTTTCTGCAGTTCAACCGTCAGATTATCCCGCAGGTTTTTGGTCACCTCCTTATCGGCATTACTGCTTTTGATCTCTGCTATCGTATTTTCCACCAGTTTGTTAGCGTTAAGGATAATGTTCTTGGCTTCCTGCTTTGCCTCCTTTAGCAAGCCCTTGCGGTTTTCGTCCAGGAAGCTTTTCAATTCTTCGTTTTCTTTGAGCAAGGTATCTACACTGCGCTGCTGCCTGTCTAGTTTTTGTTTGGTATCAAAGATCTCCTTCTTCTCCCGTTCCAGGTCAATGAGTAAGGTATCTACCTTTTTCTGCCCGGCACTGATCTTATTCTTAGCCAGGTTCAAAACATTTTGCGGCAAACCGATCTTTTGCGCTATCTCGAACGCGTACGAGCTGCCCGGCTTCCCCACCTCCAACCGGTACAACGGCTGCATTTCGGTATTGTTAAACAGCATCGAAGCGTTCTCTATCCCCTCGGTACTGCTGGCAAAGATCTTAAGGTTAGAGTAGTGAGTGGTAACCATCCCTCTTACCTTTTTATGGTTCAGTGCCTCCAGCACGGCTTCGGCAATTGGGCCGCCAAACTGCGGGTCTGTACCGGTACCAAATTCATCTATCAGTATCAGTGTTTTACCGTTGGCATCCTCTACAAATTTTTTCATTTTGGAAAGGTGCGCGCTGTACGTACTCAAATCGCTTTCAATCGATTGATCATCGCCGATATCCACAAAGATCTGCCGGTAAACGCCCACTACGCTATCCGCCGCAGCCGGGATCAGTAAACCTGCCTGGGTCATCATTTGCAGCAGGCCAACGGTTTTCATACAAACAGATTTACCTCCTGCGTTGGGACCCGATACTACGATTATCCTGGCTCCTTCATCTATCGCCACATTCAGTGGTACTACTGTTTTACCTTCCTTTTTAAAATTAAGGAACAGCAGCGGGTGGCGGGCATTAAATAGACGCATTCTTGCCTCATTCACCACCTTGGGCATTTCGCCTTCAATGTCAATAGCAAACAGGGCTTTAGCGCGGACAAAATCAAGTTTGGTTAACAGGCCATGGTACGATAGTAAAAGCGGCACATAAGGCCGTAGTTCATCGGTAAGTGCGGTTAGGATCTTGATGATCTCACGGCGGCGGTCAAACTCTAAATCGCGGATGCGATTGTTAAGCGTAAAAACCTCCTCGGGTTCCATATAAACTGTTTGCCCGGAGGCCGACTCGTCATGGATAAAGCCCTTTAGTTTTCGCTTATTCTCGGCCAGTAAGGGGATACAGATGCGGCCATCACGCACCGTTAATGATCCATCTGCCGTCCACCCATTGCCTGTAGCGGTTTTAAAGATTTGATCGATCTTTTTACGCGCTTCCAGTTCTGCCTTGCTGATGCCCGATGTGATCTCCATCAACTCCCGCGAGGCGTTTACCCTTATTTTGCCTTTAGGGTCAATGACCTGGTCTATCTTTTTAACAATGGCCTTTTCTATGGGCAGGTGTTCAAACAGTGCCTCCAGGTTTGGGTACACGCCTTCCCGTTCATTAAAGTAAGCGATCACGGCAAAAACTGTGGTCAATGATGCCTGTACCTGCGAGAATTCCTCTTCAGATAAAAAAGTGCCCTCTATCCGGGCTTTGTTGGCCAGCGACTTTATATCGTAGAAATGATTGATAGGAAGCGCGTCGTCGTTTTGCAGGATATTCTTAAATTCATTAGCCTGGCTCAGAAACTTAAAGATCAGATCGTAATTACTCATTACCTGGATCTTATCAACCATTTGCTGGCCCATCACACTCAGGCAACGCGCCTTAATCAATTCCTTTATTTCGGTAAACCCAAGCTTATCTGCGCTGTTATTGGGATATAGCATTTTGTTTTTTGAGTTGTTTGTTGCCCACCTTGGTAAGCGAGTCTATTTTAAACTTTACCTTAACCTGTATCGCATCATACATAGCCTGGATCACTTCGGGCTGTTTGGCGTAATAATTCAGGCTTTTTTTAAAGTTTGCATCATTGGTGTGGTACTGTTTAAAAACAGCCTGGTAGCGGGCTGTCCCGTATTTGTAAATGCTGTCTTGCTGTTGCGGGATAGCATAAAGCTGCCCGTCAACCAGGTGGATATCCATCAGCAGGTTAATCATATTCTCTTTGGGGAGCACTCCAGGTGGCGGGCCATCGTTACTGCAACCGGCAATTATGAGCAATACTGAAAAAAACAGGGTTATATATTTAGGCATTCTGTAATTTAGCGGCGTTTATAAATACAAATTTACGGATAAATGAGCATTGCAGATAATATCACCGCGCTAAAAAAAGAAACTGAATCACTTAACGTAGCCTTATTAGCGGTATCGAAGACCAAACCCATTGCCGACCTGCAAGAGGCCTATGATGCCGGCCAGCGCTTATTTGGCGAAAATACGGTACAAGAAATGGTTGAAAAGCAAGAAGCATTACCTAAAGATATAGAATGGCACCTGATAGGCCATTTGCAAAGCAACAAGGTTAAATATATTGCACCCTTTGTTAGCCTGATACATTCTGTAGATAGCCTGAAGCTGTTGCATGAAATTAATAAGCAAGCGGTTAAAAATAACCGGGTGATCGATTGCCTGCTGCAGATCTATATTGCTGATGAGGAAACTAAATTCGGTTTAGGTTTTGACGAGGCGATTGAACTGTTGCGCTGCGAAGAGTTTGCCGGGTTAAAAAATATCCGTATTCGCGGGCTAATGGGGATAGCCACCAACACCGAATCGCAAAAGCAAATCAGGGACGAATACCATGAATTGAAAACCTTTTTCGACGGTATTAAACTGAGCTTTTTCCGTAAGGAGGGTTCTTTCGATATATTATCGATGGGCATGTCGTCCGATTATAAGCTGGCCATTGAGCAGGGCAGCAATATGGTACGCCTGGGCAGCACCATTTTTGGAACCCGCGTGGTGAAACACTGGAAGAATAATTGATAAGTCGATCATGTCATTGCGAAGAGCGCAGCGATGTGGCAATCTCAGCATATCGGCTTGTCTACTAAAATTGTCGCGCGATCGCTCGTAATGACACGGTGTGTAAGCCAAATACTACTGAACTAACGACCAATTGAACCAATGAATATTTAAACTAATGAACCCAACCCTAAGAGTAGCCACCAAACAAGATTGCCCGCGATTATTGGAATTGATAGTTGAACTGGCTGTGTACGAGAAAGAACCCGATGCGGTAACTGTTTCGTTGCAGCATTTTGAAGACGCGGGCTTTGGCCCCAACCCGGTTTGGAAAGCTTTTGTGGCCGAGGTGGACGGTTTTATTGTAGGTTTTGCGCTTTACTATATCCGCTATTCTACCTGGAAAGGTACACGCTTGTACCTGGAAGATTTAATAGTAACAGAGGATTACCGAGGTAAGAAAATTGGTAAATTATTATTTGAACGGGTATTAACCGAAACACTTGAACTGGGTATGAGCGGAATGGTTTGGCAGGTATTGGACTGGAACGAGCCGGCCATTAACTTTTATAAAAAATATGGCGCGACTATTGAAGCGGGTTGGTTAAACGCCGCACTGTCGGCAAATCAAATTCAAAAGTCAGGATTATGAAAATTACATTTTTGCTTGGGGTTGTCATCTTAGGGTTGTCGGCGTGTGAATACGGCGCCCCTCCTAAAAAAGAAAAGCACCCAATTTACACCGATACCTTAACTTATACGTATAAAACAATCCATGAGCGCGCGGCCGATTGTGGTAATAAACCGGATAGCGCGTGTACAGTGGTTAAAATTAATTACCCCCAATTTAATGGAAATACGCTGTTAAATGATACGGTGCAGGCAAAATTATTAAAGGTATTTATGCTGTCTGAAAAGCCTGACACAAGTATAAAAAGCATGACAGCTAATTTCTTAAAGTCGTACGCCGATTACAAAAAGAGTAGCCAGCGCGAACGGATGTTTTATGACCTGGACACCTACGCAAAGGTTATTCAGCAAGATTCTGCATTGATCTCTTTAGAATATGGCGGATATGTTTACCAGGGGGGCGCACATGGTGGCTCGTTCACCGGATTTGTTAACTGGAACACCAAAGCTAACAAAGAAGTAATGCTTCAAGATATAATGATAGACGGCTATAAAGACAAATTAACAAATATTGCAGAAGGTATTTTCCGTAAGGATGAAAAACTGGGGCCGACCGAATCTTTAGAACCCAACTATTTTTTTAAAGACTCTAAATTCGCTCTCAACCAAAACTATGCGATAACGCCCCTGGGTTTGCGCTTTATGTACAACCAATACGAAATAAAACCTTATGCTGCCGGTACAACGGAGCTGTTTATCCCTTACACGGCCATCAAAAACTTATTAAAACCTCATACGGTTATTGCACAATTTATCAATAAAAATGCTGGTATTTAAATTTGGAGGTGCATCTGTTAAAGATGCGCAGGGGCTTATTAACCTGGGTGATATTGTCAAAGGTTGCGCGGGCGAAAAACTGGTAGTGGTGGTATCGGCAATGGGTAAAACTACCAACGCTTTAGAGCGCTTAACCAATGCTTACGTAAATGGCACCGAAGATGTGCATGCGGTTTTTGAGGAGATAAAGGAATACCACTACCATATTTTGCATGAGCTTTTTGGCGACGGCCACCCCGCATTTGACGAGATTGCCAACACATTTGTGGAGATAGACTGGATGATAGAAGATGAGCCACATGACGATTACGACTTTATATATGATCAAATCGTGTCTGTCGGTGAGTTGGTCTCTACCCGGATCGTAAATGCCTGGTTTAATCACGTCGGCCTTACCAGCAAATGGCTCGATGTTCGCGGTTACATCCATACGGACAATACTTACCGGGAAGGCGTGGTCGACTGGAATAAAACCTGTTCAATCATTCAAAAGGATATCCCTGCCCTGCTCAGTAATAACATAGTGGTTACGCAGGGTTTTTTAGGTGGCACATCAGAAAACTTTACTACCACATTAGGCCGGGAAGGGTCTGATTATACGGCTTCGATCTTTGCATCATGCCTGGGGGCCGAATCTGTTACCACCTGGAAGGATGTGCCGGGCATCTTAAATGCCGACCCTAAATTTTTTGCGGATACCGTTAAGTTTGATGAGTTGAGTTACCAGGAAGCTATCGAGATGACTTACTATGGTGCAAGCGTCATTCACCCCAAAACCATCAAGCCATTACAAAATGCTAACATCCCGTTACTGGTAAAATCTTTTATGCACCCTGCGGATGCCGGTACTGTGGTAAGGGAAGGTGCTGTGAACGCGTTTGCAAAACCCGTTATCATTGTAAAGCAAAACCAGGTATTGCTTTCTATATCCGCAATAGATTACTCGTTTATTACCGAAACTCACCTGAGCGAGATCTTCGGTTTGTTTGCGAAAAGCCAGGTAAAGATCAATATGATGCAAACGTCGGCCTTAAGCTTTACGGCGTGTATAGACCTATCGGCAGAACGTTTTGATAAACTGCTGCTAACTTTAAAAGAAGCCTTCAAAGTGAAATATAATGATCATTTAACCCTGATAACACTAAGACACTACACTGATGAAGCCGTTGCAGAACTAACCGCCGACAAAACAGTTTTGCTGAAACAAACGAATAGAAACACAGCGCAATTAGTGCTGAAGTAGAGAACGTAAATCACATCGGGCGACTGTTGGAGAGCAACTCACCCGGTCATTGCTTCGCTCGACCACCCTCTCTTCACTAAAGTGAAAAGAGGGTGAGGAGATAAGAAAGAGAGGAAAAAGGAAAGCAGCCCTACCCTCTTTCCGCCGAAGGCGAAGAGAGGGTCGCACACGAAGTGCCGCGGGGTGAGTTAACTTACCCTTACGCTTTCAACGCGTCTGCCGCATAAGCACGGCAAATTTTCACTTCCGCTACGGCATCGCTACCTGCGGGCAGGTTATATTCCAGCTCTATAGTGGCCGGGAATTTATATTTATTCTTTTTCATCAGCGCCAATACATTTTTGATCGGCGTATCCCCCTGGCCCCATGGTGCGTTGGGGCCGTTGTTAAATTTACGGTCCTTAATGTGCATGCTTACAATTCTGTCGTGGTACTTCTCTATAAACGGAATCGGGCTACTACTGGTACCCGATGCGTAATGCCCGATATCCAGATTGATGGCGTTGTATTTAGACTGGGCCAAAGCGGCATCCCATAAAGTTGGTGTAGCTTGCGTATGTGCGTGGTAACCTACATACATTTTATGTTTGGTGGCTAAATCGCCCAGGCGTTTGGTTTGTTCGTCGTTTGGTAACTCAACTGTTACGTGGGTTGCTCCTAAAGCGTTACCGGCGTTAAAAGCGTATTCGATCTCGGCATCGGTATTTTTTGCGCCCAAAGCATTAGGCTTCCAGGCGTAAATGGTTACGCCTGCATCGTTATACATTTTGCGTAATTCCTTAAACTTATCCATCGATACGCTTGTGCGCCATTCGGCCATCTTTGGCATAAAATCGGCGTAGCTCATCCCGCTGTCGCGTTTTGGAGCACCTGCATAAGCTTCGGCTGCATCGCCCATTAATTCAATAGCATTGATATTGCAATCCAGGCAGTACTTCAGCAAATCTTCGGCGGTACCGGGCATGCTGCGGAACGAATAGGTAATCACCCCTATCTGCACACCGTTAATAACTGAATTTGGTTTCGTTACACCCAGTTTTGATCCTGCAAATGAGGTGTTTGAGAAAAACAACATGGAGGTTGCAGCGAGCGCACCGGTGCCTAAGAAGCGGCGCCTGCTTAAGTTTTGCTTTATCATAATTTATACCTTGTTGAGAGTTTGGTAAGTAATTGGTTAAACCAAAGTTATCGATTAATTCAAGCTGGCAAAATCTGTATTAAAAGTGTTACTTGCTATCTTTTATCTTACTTTATTTTTTCTTCTTAGGTTTTGGTGCTGGTAATTCTTTGAGTGAAATTCTGATTAATTCACTTAACCAATTACTGTCTTCAATTTTTTCTTCTATCAAGAAACTTATTTTTGCTCCTTCGTATGGTGGTGCTTCAATAACATTACCTATAAATTCTCGCCCTGCAATGGTTGGTTTGATAAACAATTTGTTGTCGCATATCAGTGCGAATAATTTTTCGTCAGCGTAAATGCCATATTCGCCAAACATTTTTTTAGCGATTATTTCTCCTGGATTTTTAATTTGATCCATAACAAGGTTCACAAAATTTTGGTCGGAAGCCATTGGTTAGTATTTTAGTTAAATTGAGTGCTGAAATTACACCAATAACACTTCGGAAAAAGCTTTTTTTTTGTCGTTTGTTAGTGCATGTCGAATTTAGATTATTGCGCCTGCGGCAACACGATCTCAAAATTGGCCCCCTGCCCTGCCTGCGAATAAATATGCATGGTGCCTTTGAGGCTGTCTACCAGGTGCTTTACCAAAGCCAAACCAAAACCATAACCGGCCTCGCCGCCGGTGCCGTCTGTTGATGTTTTGGTTCCGCTAAGGATATTGTCTATCCCGGCCTGGTCTAATCCCACACCAGTATCTGTAACGTTTACCTGTAGTAAGTTGCGCGTCTCTTCTATTTTCAATGCCAGGTCGACCGTAACCTTTCCGTCGCGTGGGGTGAATTTCATCGCATTAGAAATCAGGTTACCGGTTATCTGCAAAAGTTTATTTTTAGAGAACGGGATCTCTGCCGAGTTTACGGAAGTAGTTACCGCAAACTTGATGTTTTTACTAATAGCCTGTGGGGTGTACAGTTTTTCCAGCTTATCTTTAAATATCAGCAGGTTAAACTCATCTGCCTTCAATTCGCGGGTTGGCCGGCTCATAGTCAGGATTTCATCTGCCAGTTCCAGTAACGAGCGGCCGCTGCGCTGGATCAAATTGATAAATTCCAGAACTTCGTCTATCTCGTTGTCCTTTCCCTGCTCGCTAATTACCTGCGCTAAACCGATGATACCGCCTAATGGACCGCGGATATCATGTGCAACCTTCTTTTTACTTTCGTTTGCATCATGTAACTTGTTTTTTAAACCATTTATGATATGTTGAGCCGTAAGCCTAGTTACTATTTCATCTGCAATAATCTTTAATAGTTCTGTCTTTTCGGGCGAAAGTGTTTTAAGATCTGTATCTAAAACGCAAAGTGCTCCGATATTATAACCTTCGCTGGTGCGTAAAGGGATACCGTAGTAATAGCGCAGATTAGGCGCATCGGCAACGTAAAACTTATCTTTAAAGCGGTCGTCGGCTTTTAGATCTGTTACTTCAAATTGGTTTTCGGCAGCGATGGTATATTGGCAAACCGAATCTTCGCGCGGCATCTGATCAATGTCAAGGCCGTGGTTGGTGATTGTCCATTGCGTAAAGGAGTCTATCAAGTTAACCAGCGAGATCTCCGTACCGGCAACTTTGGCGGCCAGTTTGGCCAGGTCTTTAAACTGATCCTGGAAAGCAGTGTAATCGAGGTCATAGTCTGACAGACTGATGATCCGTTCCATTTCATTTTCGGGGAGGGGTTGTTTCTGCATAAACTAATATTGGAGCTGTGGCTAAAATACGGCAAATTACATCACACGGATGCTTATTTAATTAAAAAATAGTGTAAAATTTACACCTAATTAAAGCCTTTCGCCCCTGTTTAAGTATTCGTTAAATTTAAAAGGTCGTGATATTAATAAGCTTTAATACGCAACAACAATGCCGATGGTTGAGGATATTCTTGTAAGTGCTAAGTATTTGCTTTTGAAACATTTTGCCATGCGCCGCTATTATCTCAATAAAATAAAATTACCGTATGATAAGTCTTTTATTGATCGCCCTAACCCTGCTGCCCGGCCAAAGCAGCAACAAACGCATACTTGCTGTTTACACCAAAAACGTTGAAAATGCTAAGTATGAAAAGCAATTACAACTGCTTAATGCAGATAAGCCTGGCCTTACCGAGCGTGACCTGGTAATTGAAACTTATGTTTACAGCACAAAAACTGCCGCCCGTTTTAAAAAGCACAATATCAAAGACGCTTTCACTGTAACTTTAACTGGTAAAGATGGCGGAGAAAAATTGCGGGAAACGGAACCTATTACGCTGAAAAAACTATATAGCACTATCGATGCTATGCCTATGCGAAAACAAGAGATGAAGCCTTGATTACGCCATCGATGGCGCTACGCCATAAGCTTTTTTAAATGCGAATGAAAAATGGGACAGGTTCTCAAAACCCACATCCAGATATACGTCTGATGATTTCCGACCTTTTTCGCTAATCAGATACCGGGCTTCTTCCAGGCGTTTTTGTAAAAGCCAATGCCCCGGCGATGTATGGAAAACCTTTTCAAAGTCGCGCTTGAAACTGGCGAGGCTACGGCCCGTAAGCTTTGCAAACTGTATAGCCGGCACATTAAACATGAAATTTTTATTCATGTAAGCTTCCAAATCTATTTTGTGAGGCTCGCTGAAATCAAAAAGCAAATTCTTTAAAGATGGATCGAGCCGTAAGAGCAGTTCCAGCGCCTCTTGCGTTTTCAGTTCAGACATGCCCTCACTCATTTTTGCATTATGATGAAAGTACGGGGTAAGGGCTTCAAAGTAACCTTTCAGGAATGGGTCGGGCGGTAATATTTTAATGTGGTCACCTGTGTAGGCGGGCACCGGTGCAATTTTATTAGTAGTACTTACCGGCGCAAAAACTCCTGGGTAAAATAGATATTAAGTGACCTAAACTCTCCCCCATTTGCAGGCGGCACTTTTTCTGATTTGATAAGCTGGTTGCGGCGTACAAGGGCTATAACGCCCTGGCTAAAGATTTTTACACCGCTACCGGCCTTCAAATGTGTTTCGCCTGAAATAATGTACCCGAGCGCATGCTCGGGTACGAATGATTCGTTGCTGCGTAACTTTTTATCTACACATGAATAGAGCAGGTTATTAATCCGGATATGATATTTATCGTCCATTATAATTGATTTAAAGATATCTGACAATTACTTCATCTGGCTCATCAGGAGCCTGTCGAACGTTCTGTCGGGTAGTATTTGCCTTAAAAATAATAATAATCCGGCCATGTAACCACCGTGATAACGGGTCTTTGGTTTTTTTGCGGATATTGCTTTGCGTACCAGGTCGGTAATTACTTTTGGCTCGGCATTTTTACTTTGGGTTTTCACTGATACCGTTTCGGCCCGCTCAACCAGTTTTTTGTAAACACCGCCACCAGATATTCTACGCAGGTTGTTGTTAGCGATATCCAGCCATTCAGATTTTACACCTCCTGGTTCAATCACAACTACATCTATCCCAAACTGCTCTACCTCATTGCGTAAACTATCGCTCAACGCTTCTAAAGCAAATTTACTGGCATGATACCAGCCGCCCAGCGGTGTAGCCAGTTTGCCGCCAATTGATGAAATGTTGATGATGCGCCCAAAATGCTGTTTACGCATATGCGGGAGAACTAATTGCATCAGCCGTGCGGCGCCAAAAACGTTTACTTCTAACTGATAGCGGGCATCGGCTATAGGAACATCTTCTAATGACCCGTGCGAACCAAACCCTGCATTGTTCACCAATACATCTATCCTGCCTTCGGCGTTCATAATAGTATCGATAGCCTTCACCATCGATGCCTCGTTGGTCACATCCAAGTCGAGTACCATTGCGCCTGATAAACGAATCTCCTCCATTTTATCAACGCGGCGCGCGGCACCGTAAACGATATGCCCGTCATTCAATAATTCCTTTACAAAATCTTTACCCATGCCGGCAGATGCGCCGGTTACTAAAATTACTTTTTTTACAGTTTCCATTTGTTTGATTTTTAAAGCTTTCGCTTGTTGTATAAAACAAATGTCGTGGTAAATAAAAGGCTTAGTTTTGCTGTGGAGCTCAATGTTACTTTGGTGGGAGGCTCAAAGAGCTCACTCGCCCAACAACCCCTCATTATCCTTTAACTCCACGCCCGTGAGTTTCCGTTTGAAGGCTTCTTGTACCAGATAAAAGATCTTATCGGCTGCTGCTACATAATTAAAACCGCCGGGGCGGATGTTGGAGATACAGTTGCGGGAATTGTCTTTTAAACCAGGTTTAGGGTTATAGGTGAGGTAAGCGCCCATACTATCTGCAGCGCTGAGGCCGGGGCGTTCGCCAATGAGGATGATGGATAGTTTGGCATTTAATGCGTCACCTATCGGGTCCGCAATGGCTACGCGGCCCTGTTGCACCAGGCAAAGCGGGGCTACCTTCAATTTGGCCGACTGTAGTTTTGGTATAAGCAAACTTAACAAAGGCATTACATTTTCGTGAATAGCCAAAGCCGACAAGCCGTCTGCAATAATAATTACCACATCATCCCCCGTGATCTGATCTGCCAGCTGGTTGATTGAGCGCTCATCGGGTAACCGGCCCAGGTCAGGGCGTTGCAGGTATTGCGCACGGTTTACTGCCTGGCTGCGTAATTGTGTGATGGGCAGCTTAAATTGTTGCAGGTCATCAATAAGCAATTCGTTATTCATAGCCGAATAGACTGCGTCGCGGGCATGGGCGTGGGCAAGTTTAAACTCCAGTGATTGTTTGGTTGGTATACTATTGCCCGTGCTGCCAATGGCAATGCGCGCCGGGGTAAACTCCTTTAAAAAACTTAAGGGATCAACTTCGGGCTTGGTTATTTTATCCATAAGCCCCCCATATCTTTTAATAATCCTGCGGCAGCGGTAGCCGATCGGTTGCCTTGGTCGTCAAAAAGGCCTTGTTTAATCAGCCATTGCTCAAATTCAGGCGCTGGTTTTAACCCTAATACCTTGCGCACATACAAAGCGTCATGGAACGAGGTAGACTGATAATTCAACATGATATCGTCACTGCCCGGTATGCCCATGATAAAGTTACAACCCGCTACACCCAGCAGCGTAAGCAGGTTATCCATATCATCCTGGTCGGCCTCGGCGTGGTTGGTGTAACAAACATCTACCCCCATGGGCAGGCCAAGCAGTTTGCCGCAAAAATGATCTTCTAAAGCCGCCCGGGTGATCTGCTTACCATCATACAAATACTCGGGGCCAATAAAACCTACCACAGTATTCACCAGCAACGGTTTAAATTTTTTAGCGACCGCGTAAGCCCTTACCTCGCAAGTCTGTTGGTCTACCCCGTGATGGGCATTGGCAGATAATGCGCTCCCCTGCCCTGTTTCGAAATACATCGCGTTGGAACCTACGGTACCCCTATTTAAGCTTTGAGTGGCTGAATATGCCTCTTCTAAAATATTTAAATTGATGCCGAAACTGTTGTTGGCCTTCTGCGTTCCGGCTATCGACTGGAAGCACAGGTCCACAGGGGCATTTTGGTTGATCAAGTCGATAGTAGTAGTGACATGGCTTAACACACATGATTGTGTGGGGATGTCAAACTGCTGCCTCAACCTGTCGATCAGCGTCAGGATTTTTATCACTGCGGCGGGGCTATCTGTTGCCGGGTTAATGCCGATACAGGCGTCACCGCTCCCATAAAGCAATCCTTCTATTAAACTGGCGGCAATACCCCGTGGATCGTCTGTTGGGTGATTTGGTTGTAAGCGGGTAGCAAAACGGCCTTTTAAACCTATCGTATTACGAAACCTGGTTATAATCTCGCACTTTTTGGCAACCGCGATCAAGTCCTGGTTGCGCATGATTTTTGATACAGCGGCTACCATCTCCGGTGTTAACCCATCGGCAATACCCTTAAGTACAGCGGTGTCGGTTTCGTCCTTCAGCAGCCAATCGCGCAGGCCGCCCACAGTTAGGTGGCTGATAATTTGAAACGCTGCGGGATCATGACTATCAACAATGAGGCGGGTAACTTCATCGTCTTCATAAGAAATAACTACCTCATTCAGGAAGGTACTTAGAGGCACATCGGCCAAAGTGATCTGCGCGGCAACCCGTTCTTCATAAGTATCGGCACTTAAACCTGCCAGCGCATCGCCGGTGCGGAAAGGAGATGCTTTGGCGAGCAGCACCCGTAAGCTCTCAAAGCGGTAAATTTTGCCTGATATGGTATGCTGATAGCTCATTTTTATAGCGGCTGTTGTGGCGTAGCCAGTAATTCATCATCCATAATACGTTTTTTGTGCATCCCCAATAACATAAAAATCGTTATACAAAACGCCAACCCTGCAAAAAATATCATGCTTACCATAAAATTGTAATACATAATAGCCACCATACATACGGCCGATAACAGCAGTGCCAATGCCGGGAATACCGGGTAAAACGTCGCTTTAAAGGGC
The DNA here is from genome assembly GCF_014773245.1 of Mucilaginibacter glaciei. Lineage (GTDB taxonomy): Bacteria > Bacteroidota > Bacteroidia > Sphingobacteriales > Sphingobacteriaceae > Mucilaginibacter > Mucilaginibacter glaciei. The sequence goes on from NZ_JACWMX010000001.1 coordinate 752,447, forward strand.
CGCTCCAACGCGGGCTCTTTATTCCGCAGCATGAAAAGGCTAGCCATACTCATCATATACATCACCACCGCCCCCATTACCGACAAGATGATGATCTGGCTGGTGGTGCCTGAGTATAAGGCCATGAAACTGATAACCCCGCCGGCAATAATGGCCCAATGGGGTGTTTTAAATTTAGCGTTTACCATGGCCAACGGCTTTGGTAAATAGCCGCTGCGGGCCATGGCAAATACCTGCCGGGATGATGCCAGTATGGTGCCATGAAAGGAAGCTATCAGTCCGAATAAACCTATGCTGGCAAAGAGCTTGGTTAAACTATTACTCTTACCTAAAGCGATACCAATGGCTTCGGGCAAGGGGTAATCTATCGCGCTTAGTTTACGCCAGTCGGTGATGCCGCCGGTAAAAACCATTACCCCCAAGGCTAAAAAAACAAGGGTTGCCAGGGCCGATATATACCCACGCGGAATGTTGCGTTTAGGGTCTTTCACTTCTTCGGCTACCATGGCTACACCTTCTATGGCCAGGTAAAACCAAACGGCGAAGGGTAATGCAGCGAACACGCCGGCCCAGCCAAAAGGCATGGGGTTGGTCATGAAATTATCCATCTTAAAATGAGGAGCAACTACGCCCATAAACAACAATAATTCGCCCACGGCCAATATCGTGATGAACACTGAAAATCTTGCCGACTCCTTTACGCCCCAGATGTTGAGCAGGATGAAAACGATATTGAAAAACACCGCCGACCAGAATACATCCATCATCGGGTATAAAAAATGGAGGTAGCTGCCTAATGCAAAGGCAATGGCCGGTGTGGCAAACAAAAAATCAATCAGGGTGGCATAACCGGCTATCAGCCCGCCTAATGGCCCCATTGCCCGGTAAGCGTAGGCAAATGCGCCACCCGCATGCGGTATGGATGCGGTGAGTTCGGTATAGCTAAATATGAATGCAACGTACATTACGGTAACTACCAATGTAGCTATCAGAAAGCCCACGGTACCCGATACGGCCCAGCCAAAATTCCAGCCGAAATATTCGCCCGATATCACCAATCCTACTGCAATTGCCCATAAGTGAACAGGTTTCAATACCCTTTTTAATTGCTTGCTATCCGGTGTTTCCAAAGGCTTTATTTATGAAATTTGCATTGCCTTAAGATACTCATTAAAACTATCCGAACAAATGGTTAGATATGTAAAGGTTTTGTTAAGGGCTGGTTTATTTTTAACCACAGAGAGCTCGGTAAGAAAACACAGAGGCTACGGAGTGTTAAGCTTAAATGATAATTGTGGCGATAAAAAGTTTATAAGCTTAACCACAAAGAACAGAAAGAAAAATTAAAAGGTCACAAAGACTAATGCATCGTTTACGTTAGGAAAACTTAGTGTTCACTGCAGATCATAAACCTGCAAATCTCAGTGCCCGCTGTGATTATAAAATAGGCAAACAAGCGCGCCTGTTCAACTTCAACTCCTACATTAAAATGTAATTTTTAATTTAACAAGCCCAACATACCCCTAATGTTTTACTAACCTGTATTTAATATTAAGGCTTTTGTTAAATTTGCGCTCCTAATTTTAAAGTATATAGTGCCCCAAAATAACACCCAAACAATAAGGCAGGTATGGACTTCGGCCCTGCAATCACATTACACAAGGTATAAGATTCTATCCGGGTCTTTTATCGTCGCTGTTATTTTATCTGCTTTACCCCTGTTTTTTAACCAGATACAGAAGCGCGACGGGGTGGTATTGAATGATTGGGTTTTGGCGTATCTGATCCCTCACAACGTGTCGGTATTGATATTTGCCGCCATTTGGGGCATGGCATTACTGATATTTTATCGTGCCCTTTACAAACCCGAAATTTACATTAACTATGTATGGTCGTTGATTTTCATCAGCATTGCGCGCATCATTAGCATCAGCATTGTTTCACTAGACCCGCCGCATGGTTTGGTAGAACTGGTGGACCCGATAACGGGTGTGTTTTACGGCAATGCGATAGTTACCAAAGACCTATTTTTTTCGGGCCATACGGCAACTATGGCGCTTATATTTCTTTGCCTTGAAAAACGTGCCGACAAAATCATCAGCGGTATCGCAACCGTTTTTGTAATGGTACTATTGCTGGTGCAGCACATCCATTACACTATAGATGTACTGGCAGCGCCGGTCATCGTGTTCCTTATCTTTACGCTTACCAAATACTTTTTAAGGCGCGACCATACCCGCCAGTGGTAAGTTAATTGAGCGTTAGCAAATTTGCTTTAGTGGTTTTAAACGCTAAATTTATAGCTGTTAAACCTGTAAGCTATCCGCTCATGAAGAATACTTTCCTGCTTATGATGTGCCTGATATTGGGCATTTTCGCTAACGCGCAAAAAATACAGCAAACCCCAAGGCAACTGTTTCCCGGTTTGTTCGAGGGGGTGCAATCGTCAGAGATCTTTCCGGATAACAAAACCTTTGTAGACTGTACGCCCAAATACGCTCCTAATCTAATCATGAAGGCCTACAACGAGCAATTGGGTAAGTCAGGCTTTGATCTCAAAGATTTTGTACTGGCAAACTTTACCGTCCCGGGGGGCGTTACCCATGCTTTTACGACAAATGTTGAAGAAGGGATCCGCAAGCATATCGACACCTTGTGGCAGGTTTTACAGCGCAAGCCGGATGCTACGACAAAATTATCATCGTTAGCGGCGCTACCAAACCCATACATTGTGCCGGGTGGCCGTTTCCGCGAGATCTATTACTGGGACAGTTATTTTACCATGCTGGGCCTGCAGGAGAGCAGGCAGTTTAAGGTGATCAACAACATGCTCGATAACTTTGCCTACCTGATAGATACCTACGGGTTTATCCCTAACGGTAACCGGGCCTATTACCTTACCCGTTCGCAGCCGCCGTTCTTTTCGCTCATGGTAAATCTGCTGGCAAAAAGTGAGGGCGACAAGGTAATGATCAAATACCAGCCGCAGTTGATTAAAGAATATAATTACTGGATGCTGGGCGGCAGGGCCTTAGCCGTTAACAAAGCTACCCACCGGGCCGTGCGCATGGCCGATGGTACACTGCTTAACCGTTACTGGGATGAAAGCGAGGAGCCACGCGAAGAATCATATATACAGGATGTTACAGCGGCAAAAAGCACCAAACAACCTTTGCCGGTTTTTTACCATAACATCCGCGCGGCGGCAGCTTCGGGATGGGATTTTAGCAGCCGTTGGTTTGATGCATCGGGTAAATTACAAACCATCCAAACGGCAAACCTGGTACCCGTAGATCTTAATTGCCTGATGTATAACCTGGAGCGCACCATCGCCCGCACTTATCAAATTAAGGGTAACATGGCGCAATACAAGTTATACACCGCTAAAGCCGAAACCCGCAAAAAGGCTATTCTGAAATATTTTTGGGATGAAAAAGCCGGCTGGTTTGAAGACTATAACTGGACAACCCAAAAGTTCTCGGCCATCCCAACATTGGCAGCCGCCTTCCCGTTGGAATTTAAGATAGCAACGCCCGCACAGGCGCAAAAAATAGCTGACGGATTAAAGGCCAACTTCCTGAAACCGGGCGGATTGGTGACCACGCTCAACTTTAGCGGCCAGCAATGGGACGCGCCAAACGGATGGGCGCCGTTGCAATATATGGCGATAGACGGTTTAGAGAACTACAACCACCATGAACTAGCCAAAGATATTGCCACCCGATGGATGCAGCTGAACATCCGTGTTTTTAAACAAACCGGCAAACTGTTAGAGAAATATAATGTGGTTGATACCAGTCTTACTGCCGGCGGCGGCGAATACCCCCTGCAAGACGGCTTCGGCTGGACGAATGGGGTACTGCTCAAACTGATGAATAAGTATCAATTTGATAAGCAAGGCGAGTAAATTTGCATGGTTAACGGAGATATAGCTACGATTACAAAACGTCAATATTTTTAAAAAGGGTGTAAACCCTCATTTTTTACAAGTATTTGATTTTAAGATTTTTAAGTCGTTTTTTAACGTAAATATGTAAACCTTTGTAAACCCAATTCTTAAAAAGTATGCCTTGGTATGCTTAAATTACACCCTGGTTTAAAGTGTTGATCAATGGAAAATTCAAGAAGAAATTTTATTAAGAATACCGCTGTTGCCTCGTTAGCCGTTGCAGCGACGCCAGCAAAAAGCTTTGCTGTACTGCATCCCGATAAACAGCCGGACACGCAGATCATCGGGCATAATGGTTACACCTACCAGATTGATAAAAACTGGGCGAAGATCAGTATTAATAATACCCCATTGGCTAATTGCCATGAAATGGTACAGGACAGTAAAGGCCGCCTGATCATGCTGGGCGACCATACCCATAATAATATTTTGGTTTTTGACAAATCAGGTAAGTTGTTAGATTACTGGGGAACAGCCTTACCCGGCGGGCATGGCTTAACCATCAGCAAAGAGGGCGGCGAAGACTTTTTACTCCTGACGGATTGTGGCTGGGCTTTAGACCGTACGGGTAATACCTACGGGCAATCTGGCCAGGTGTTGAAAACTACGGTAGATGGTAAGCTGATCTTTGCTATCGGGCACCCGCGCACCATCGGTATTTATAAAGATAATGAGCCGTTTAAACCAACCGAAACAGCTGTTGCCTCTAACGGTAATATTTACGTGGCCGACGGATATGGTTCTGACTATATCATTCAGTATAACAGCAAGGGGCAATACATCCGCCATTTTGGAGGGCACAATAATGCCAATAAAGATCACAACCTGCACAACGCACACGGAGTTACCGTAGATACGCGGGATAAAAATAACCCTACGCTCATTTGTACTTCGCGAGAAGAAAATTGCTTTAAAGTATTTACACTCGATGGTAAATTCATCAAACGGATAGATCTGCCGGGCATGTACGTTTGCAGGGCCGTGATCAATGGTGATAATATTTATGCAGGTGTTTGCTGGTCGAAAAACGCGCAGGGCAAACAGTTTGACGGATCGGGGTTTGTGACTATATTAGATAAAGACAACAAAGTGATATCCAACCCGGGTGGCGCAGCGCCTATTTACAAGAACGGCGTTTTACAACAAACGCTACAGGCCGACAACGCTGTTTTTATGCATGGACATGATGTTTGTATAGACGAAGACAAAAACGTTTATGTGTGCCAATGGAATGCCAACCATACGGCACCCGTGAAACTAACGAGGCTATAAATGCTGCCTGCCTTGTAGTAACTATTTAGCCCCTTGTAGTCGAATGCGCAATTGCAAATTTAAACGTATAAAACACAACTATTTTAAGCAATTTCGCGATGGTTTAGTACCACATCATTGGCTATGAAAGCAATTTTTGGGATTTTCAATATAGATATGCTGCCTTTCGAAACTATTGACGTTTCGGAAAAGATAAATAGTTATTTAAATGGTAATACTTTAATTCTCCCAAAAGACCTCGTTTTTCGTAAAGCGTTTGGTGATGTATTCGGCCGCGGTAAGAGATATTTACAAATTACTACAGCAACGCAGGTTTTTAATATACTGGAAGATAAATATGTAGATAACATTGTTATCAACCTCTCGCGTGCTGTAAATGATATCAAGATAGTCTACTACTTTTTCACCAGCCCCAACTCCAATTGGCGGGCTATTCTTTCAGGGCAACTGTATCATTTAAAGAGTTTCGGAATTTTATCAGAAGCAGACCTGTATCTTCATGTTACTGACTGCAACAGCTTTACAGAAGAGATAAAGGACATCATCAGCAAGATAGTCCCCAATGCAGTCGTAAGCATCTCTTCCATTAATCAGTTTGAATACCCTGCCATTAAAATAACCCATGACCTCGCGTTACAATACCCAGAAAGTACCATCTTATACTTTCATAGTAAAGGGATGACACATAACTTGCATTCGAGATCGCTTCAAGAAACATTTTTACTCGCCAGTACATTTGAAAACTGGAGAAAGAACATCCAGCTCATGAACAAAGAAAACAAGCAAAAGGCTGGGTTATTCTCTTCAAAAGAAGGATGGATCTGGTATAATTTCTGGTATGCTAAAGGTTCCTATTTAGCTAAATGCAGCGCACCCGAAATTCATGATTTTAGATATTATTACGAATCGTGGCTTGGTTTGGCCGATCCGGATAGGAAATTGCCGATTACCGATTCCCTTAACTTATTTAAGATCGGTAATTTATCTAAGCAATATTTTACTGCGGTTGAAGCCGATGTATACAAAGAAAATTTAATGGAGAAGTTCTTTTCACACGCCGAACATAAAGAATTCAGAATTGTAAGAACGCCGTTAATGATATATTCTCAGCTCAAAGTCGATTCATTTTTTAAAATCTTTAAGAGGCTGATAAAGAAGAAAAAGTAACGTCATACTACCGGTGATTCCTTATCCTTATAAAATTATCATCACCCAACAGCTTACTGCCGCAATCGCGGTATTCAGAAAGTTAACGGCATTGTTATTTAAGTGCCCCTTCCGTTCCAGCGTGGCGCCTAAAACAGAATCGGATAAATTACCTATCGTTCCGGCGATGATGATGAACAGGCAAGTCAAATTCCATCTAAAAATTATCGAATATGTTACGGCAATAATAGCGGAGCCAATAATACCGGCGAGTGTGCCTTCTAAACTGATAACGCCATCCCTACCCTTTTCACCCGGTTTCAGGGTAATGATGTTATAAAACCGCCTGCCGTAAACTGTTCCTAATTCTGACGATAGTGTATCTGCTGTTGCTGAAGCCAACGCAGCGGTCATTAAAATAACCAGTAATGCCGACTGATGCGGCATTAAGTGGGCCGCTAAACCGAGCAGAGCTGCCACGCCCCCATTAGCTACAACTTGCCCGGCAGTACGTTTTTCGGAGTGTTGCTGACCTGTGGAAAGTTTTCGCTTTTCGTTCTTTTTATGTGAAGTTGCCCAAACTGAAAGTATAAAGAATGCGCCCAACATTACGATGCCTGTCAAGCCTGACCCGATGTAAATTATAAACGCAACCAACCCGCCCGTGATGGTACCTGCGGGGGTTAGCTTACCGGACTTATACGTTGCCAGCATAGCTGCAATTATTGCAGTCAAGGAAATAACATCGAGCGTTGACATGGGATTGGCAAACGTAGAAAAAAAATCTGTCTGGAAGCCTATGATTAAACGAAGCCGGGAAAATATTACGGTTGCCAAAGCCACCGGTTACAAATACCCACACCACTTTACGGAGGCCAGATAAAATGAGCACTTAGCTGCAAACAATTAGCCGTTTATTTTATTGAACAGTTGTGAAAAGTCAAAATAACAACCAGGTACAACTCACCGGACAGCTTAAATGGGTGGAACGGGTAGCATCCGTAATGGACGATAAATTCCGTGTGCCGGGTACAAATTTCAGTTTCGGGCTTGATCCTATCATGAACCTTATCCCCTTCGCGGGCGATATCTCGGGGTTTGTCGTTTCGGCAGCATTGCTGTATGTGATGGCTAAAAACGGGGTAAGCCGAAAGGTGCTGATACTGATGAGCATCAATATTTGTGTCGATGCCATGATTGGGGCAATCCCGCTTATAGGCCAGTTGTCTGACTTTTATTTCAAATCAAACACCCGCAATATTCAGTTATTAAAAGAGCACTATAAGGAAGGCAAACATACCGGCGACGGCAATGGTATTATCGTGATTTTGCTGCTAATCTTACTGGTATTCATTAGCGTAACCATTTACGCAAGCTACATAGCTTTTCGCTGGTTGTTTAATCACGTTTAACGTAGGGTAATTCTACATAAAAAACAGTTTCACCATCGCCGCTGGTAAACCATAGCTTACCGCGGTGCTGCTCAACAATTTTACGGGTGATAGATAAGCCCAGTCCGAAAGGTTCTTCGCCGTTTGTTCCGTTTTTCTTGGCGGTGGTAAATACATCGTATATAGCATCTTTATCTTTATCAGGGATGCCTACGCCGTTGTCTATTACGCTTATCTGTACATATCTATCGTCTTCTGTTAACGCAATGCCCACCTCAATTTTGCTACCGGGATAACTGAATTTGATGGCGTTTACAATCAAATTGTTAAAAATGCGCCATATTTTTTCGTGGCTAGCTGTGATAATAATTGGCGATGGGTTGGGTTCAAAAACGATTTGCTGGTGTTTATCATTAGCTTTAAACTGCAGTAGTTTCACAGAGTCGTGCAGTAAAAGGTTAACGTCAAGCGGCTCCATTACCAGGTCATCTTCTTCATTGGCCAATCCCGATTTTAATAGCTCGTTGATCATATCAATCGAATTATTCCCAGTGGATTCTATCAATTGCAGTACATGGCGGTTATCGGCGGTCAAGTCATCTTCTTCTAACAGCACGGCCGCCAACCCGCTAATGCCTGATAAAGGGTTGCGCAGGTCATGCGCCATTATCCGCATAATGCGGATGTAGTTTTTATTAGCTGCTTCAAGTTCGGTTAGGGTTTGTTGTAATTGCCGGTTATGGTCTTCGGTATGGTGTTGGTTTTTACGGCTGGATTTCAGGTTACGATAAACCAAAAATACGATCACTAATAAAAGGAATATGGCAACAGTAATGCATAGGATATAAATCCGGCTAAGTTTCTCCTGATGCCTTAATTCTGTAAGGGCTTGCTGTTGATGGAAAATATTCAGCTCACGCTCTACATCCACTTTATATACATTGGCTTGCGACCGCTCCAGCGCATCATTCATCTGCATGTATTTATCCAGATAGATAAAGGCTTGTTCTGGCTGTATAAGTTTAAGCATATACTGGGCGTACAGCTTATTCCATATAATTTCATATTCGCCGTTAGCACTCTGGAATTGCCTGATAAGCGCCATGCTTTGTTTAAAGGCAGTTTCTGCTTTAGCATATTCGCCGGTTTGGGTAAATATCCCGGCCAGTTTTATAAACGGAGGGATCTTAATACCATCAACCGACGGAATATCCATAGCGATGCATTTATTAAGGTAGTCTAATGCTTTAGGATAGTTTTGATGATTAATGCATATGCCGGCCAGGTTATCATAAACTACTAAACGTGCGCCTCTTACATATACCTTTCCAATGGTGGTATCATTTTCTGCAGCATTTAAAAGGTCAACGTCTTTTTGATAATAAACCGATGCACTGTCTTCCATTCCGGCGCGCTGGTAGGCGTAGGCAGCGTTGTTGAGTGCAGCCTGCCGCATCGAAAATAATTTTTGCGATGTGATCTTTATGTCACATGCCCCTAAATGCCTGTAGTTTTCTATCCAGCCCTGTGCCGCCAGGCGATAATTTTTCTGATTAAAATAGATCCCGGCTATTTTGGTGGCCAGGTCGCCGTCGTCACAACTGCCTTCGGCTAAAAGCTTTTTGCCTTTGTAATAGTAATCAAGCGCGGTTTTGTATTGTTTAGCCAACATGCTGGCGTCGCCACGCGTTAGCAATGCTTTTAAATATTCATTGGGGTACTCTTTAGCCTTTTCTGGATCGGTAAAAAAGGCCATCGCGCTATCGGCATACGCGGTCATTACGGCAACATTGCCGAAACGGTTATGATCTGCCAGGGCGACGTAATAAGAAGACAAAACAGGATCAGCAGGGTTGGCTTTTGCTTTTATCTTTTTGAGTAAAGCGTATGACTTATCCCATTCACCTCCGCTTATCAAACTGTCTGCTACCTTGAATTGTTGCTTCAACCCGGGATCATGACCAGTATTTTCCGACATGCAGGAGGCCAGTAAAAGGCCAGCGATAAAAATGTAAAAGAAAATGCGCCGCCGGTTATTAGGCATATTTATTATAGTCGTGTTAGGTAACTATTACAAATCAAACATAATCATAAAAGCGGATTAAATCCTGAAATAGTGTTTAAACCTACATTTTGTAGTGACGCATTTATTACGAAATATTTATTTAATTCCACGCATGCTAAAAATTTAAATCCGGATGCCTTTTATTGAAATCTGTTGCGTTTTGGTAAACCTGTGCAGCCTGTAATAATTTACCCTCGCCAAACAATTGGCCCATAAATGTAATGCTACTTTGGCGCCCCTTTGGGGTATAACCATTTGGTAATACTACACAGGGGTTACCCGTTAAATTAGTCATGGATAGGTTCGTGCTAAAAGAAGGGGTAATGTAAAGATCAAGCCCCTTTAAATTTTCGTACCAGGCCTTTATCAGCATGGTACGCGCACGGTTAGCCTGTATATATTCAACAGCAGGGATAAATTGTGCTGATCTGAAGATATTTGGCCATGCACCTTTACCCTGCTGTACCAAATCATCGTCTTTGTGGATAAGTACTAATTCCTGGAAAGCGGCAGCACCTTCCGCACTTAATAAAAAGGTCATGGCGCCTACCGGCATTTTAGGGTATTCTATCGGCACCAGTTCTGCACCTAATTCCTGCAATTTTTTTAAGGTTACCGAATCATTTGCATGGTTGGCATACTTACGGTCAAAGTCGACTTTTGTGTAACCAATTTTATACCCTTTTAATGATTTTGTTCCTCCATCATAATTAAACGGTGCGGCAATCGTACTCAGGTCGTTCGCATCTGTGCCATGCATGGCATTAAAAACTATAGCCACATCCTCAACGCTACGCGCAATCGGGCCGAGTTTATCCATGCTCCAGCTTAGTGCCATTGCACCATATTTACTTACCCTTCCAAATGACGGGCGCAGGCCGGTATCGCCGCACTCTGTAGATGGTGAAACGATGGAGCCCAACGTTTCTGAACCAATAGCGAAAGGCAGGCAGCCTGCGCTCACAGCAGATGCCGAACCGGCAGACGAACCGCTGGAGCCACGGGTGATATCCCACGGGTTTTTGGTTTTGCCGCCAAACCAAATATCGCCCTGCGCCAACTCCCCTAACGATGTTTTGGCCACAAGTATAGCACCTGCATTTTCTAAACGGGTAATTACGGTAGCATCAATATTTAACTGTTGTTCTTTATAAGGCGGTGCACCAAACGTGGTTTTGTAATCCTTTTGGGCTAATAAATCTTTTGCTCCAAACGGGATGCCGTGCAATAAGCCCTTGTAGTGGCCTGCAGCAATTTCGGCATCTGCTTCTGCAGCTTTTTTTAGCGCGTGTTCTTCGGTAAACGTAATTACGTTAAGCAGCTTGCCGTTATATTTCTTTAATCTTATAATGAAAAATTTAGTCAGGTCTACAGCACTTATTTGTTTGGTTTTTATCAGCCCGGCTAATTGGGTAATGGTGTAAAAAGCAAGTTCGTCCCGGTTGGCCGGTAGTTTTATCTTTACCTCTTTTGCAACCTTAAAGCCATCTTTATTATCAGGGTTTATAAAGCCTACAGGAACAGGGTTAAAGGTGAGGGCAGGTACAATGCTGTTGGGCATATTTAATTTCCGCAAGGCATCGTACGAGTTCCGGTACTGGGTTAAATTGTTGAGCATCGAATCGGCCTGGCCGTCCGTAAAATCCATTCCGTTTATTTTTTGGGCTTCTTTAACCACGCTTACTGTAATTGGCGCGTTGGCAAATTTTGCGGTTACAAACGAGCCTAAAACAAACGCGGAACAACCAATTGCAACAATGCCGGCATATTTACGACCTTTAATTTTCATAATAAGTAATGCTTTGAGCCGCTATAATACTCAATAAAATGCATTTTAAAAGCAAGTTTACAAGTATTTTACAGGAGTTATAGCGAATAGGCTTAATCTACATTAAGTGGTAGCAACACAAGCCGCCATACATTTGTTAAACAATAACAAAACAGATGAAGAATACCATTATACATAGGGCAAATACCCGCGGCGTTGCCGATCTGGGTTGGTTAAAAAGCTACCAGACCTTCAGCTTTTCGGGCTATTATAATCCGGAGCGGATGCGGTTTGGCGTGCTGAGGGTTTTAAATGATGATATCGTAGACGGCTCTAAAGGTTTTGGCGACCATCCTCACGACAATATGGAGATCATTTCTATCCCATTGCAGGGTGAATTGGTACATAAGGATAGCATGGGCAACGAAGCAGTTATCAAACCTGGCGAAATTCAGGTGATGAGCGCCGGTACGGGCATCTACCATACTGAATTTAATAAGAATGATACCGAGCCGGTTAAGTTTTTACAGATATGGGTATATCCGAACAAACGAAATGTAACCCCGCGGTACGATCAGATAGCTATCCCCTTTAATGAGCGGAACGTGCTGCACCAGATCTTATCGCCAAACACGGATGACAATGGTGTTTGGATCTATCAAAATGCCTGGTTTAATATGGGTGAGTTTGATGCCGGGAAAGAGATAAATTACCAATTAAACGATAAGGCAAACGGCGTTTATGTATTTGTATTAAACGGCGATATAACAGTAAATGGCCAGCATTTGAATACCAGGGATGGGATGGGTTTATGGGATACAGATCAGCTAAATATCAAAGCCAATACCGATACGCAGGTGCTGCTAATGGAAGTACCGATGGAATTATAACATGGAAAATCAAATTCAAATACTGGTGGTTTGTACTCACGAAGGCATCATGGCTACCATTTTGCGCCTGATAGGCAACAATACCGCTTGGCATGCGGTGGGCGCAACTGACGTAGCTGAAACTAAAGACTTGCTCAAATTAAAGCATTTTGACGTGGTGTTATTAGGAAACGGTTTGACTGAAAAAGAGGAAGCTGATATCGTAGATTTTGCCAAAGTTCGAAATAGCAATACCAAGATCATCTATCACTTTGGCGGCGGCAGCGGCTTGCTCTTTGGCGAGATCCATGAGGAATTGGCCGGGAAATGAAAAAGCTATTAATAACATAATATCTTTTTATCATTTAAGCTGTATCTTAACTAAATGAATATGCGGCCAAGCTTTTACACGCCTCATCCGGCATTACGCAACTACATTAGTCACGTGATGATAGTAGAAGCTAAATTTAATCAATCAACGCTGCAGTTCAGCCCCTTCCCGCCCACGCCACAACATGCTATCAATTTTTATCCAAGAGACGCCGTTACAGCGCACGATAGTAAAAACTATACCCAGACACTCCCGGAAAGTGTGATCATAGGCCCACAAGTTACACGCGTTAACGTAGCGATGGGCATGCATCATGTGATTGTTTCGGTTGCGTTTATGCCTGGTGGTATGCACCGGTTGCTTAAAATACCGATGCATGAGTTATATGATGAGCCGTTTGACGCTTCGCTTCTATTAGGCAGAGAGATTGCCGATGTAAATGAACAGCTCAAAGAAGCGCAAACGCCGTTGGAGATGAAGAATGTGGTTGAACGGTTCTTTATGCGTAAACTCACCTACTCGCCGCTCAAGCCATGGGAGCATGCCATGAAAGCACAGCTGCAAATGCCGGGAAAACTGACCATAGAAAGTGCCGCATCGTTGGCATGCCTTAGCCTTCGCCAATATGAACGTCGTGCAAAAGAAGTAATGGGCTATTCGCCCAAAGTGTTTTCACGATTGATCCGATTCTCAAAAGCTTATAGGCTAAAAGAAAGCCAGCCGCTATTAAGCTGGACTAATATTGCGCATGCCTGTGGCTATTACGACCAAATGCATTTAATTAAAGATTTTAAAGAATTTGCCGGAGCTTTGCCGGGTTATATGGCGCAGCAAATCAATAACGCTCCTTCACTTCTGCAAGAACATCTCCGCATATAAACTTGTCGCTTTTATACTATTTGTACAGTTGCTGATGAAGTAGTTTTACCGAAAAAACAAATCATCATGAAAAGCGCGTTTACATTATTAGTTTTTATTTTATTAGGATTTTCGGCCGATGCACAAAGCAAAAGTGCTGATGTAAAGCGATAGAAAAACAAGTTGATGCCATGGTTAACAGTTGGAATAAGCATGATCATAGCGATATGAAAAAATATTGCACCGCAGATTGTAGCTGGGTAAATATTGTTGGTATGTGGTGGAAGAACCTCAAAGAAGTAGAGTACTCCACCCAATTTTATCATACTAATATGTTTAAACATACAACCATGACCAACAAGGGAGTTTTCGTCAGGATCATTAACCCGACAACGGCATTGGTTCAGTTTAAAAGCTATGTAAGTGAGTTTACCACACCCGATGGGCATAAGATACCGGGAAGTGATGATATTGCTTTATTGGTATATGTTAGGCAAAAAGGTAAATGGCTGATGACCGCCGGTGAAAATGTTGTGATTGACCCTATGGCGCAAAAGAACGATCCTGTATTACATCTGGGTAAATAATTAAAGGCCCGGATACTCCGGGCCTTTAATTATTTAATTAGTACCAGCCGTGGTAGCAGGCGGTGCGTTCTTCACATATTTATCCATCCAGGTATTTATTTCCCAAAGTTTGTGCAGCAGGTTCTCGCGGCCTCGGTAGCCGTGTGCCTCATAGGGCAAATACACAAACCTAACGGTTCCGCCCAAGCCTTTTAATGCGGCAAACAAACGTTCGCTGTTGATAGGAAATGTTCCCGGGTTATCATCCGCTTCGCCGTGGATCAGCAGTATCGGTGTTTTAATTTTATCAGCAAAGCTAAAGGGGCTCATGTCATAATAAAGTTTAGGGTCGTCCCAATAAGTACGTTCCTCATTCTGGAAACCAAAGGGCGTTAGTGTGCGATTGTATGCGCCGCTCTCGGCTATCCCTGCTTTGAACAGGTTAGTATGCGCCAGTAAATTAGCAGTCATAAATGATCCGTAACTATGGCCCCCTACCGCAATACGGTTTTTATCGCCAACGCCCATTTGTGCTAATTTATTAATGGCGGCTTCGGCATTCAATTGCAATTGTTCTACAAAGGTATCGTTGGGTTTCTTGCCATCTTTCGCGACTATGGGCATCTCGGCGTTATCTAAAATGGCATAACCCTGGGTCACAAAAAATACCGGGCTGCCCCCGCCTATCACCGTGAATTTATGCTGAGATCCACGCACCTGCGCAGCATCCGACGCAGAGTTGAATTCGCGCGGATATGCCCATATGAGTACCGGCAGCGGGCCGTCTTTCTCTTTATTATAACCTTTCGGCAGGTAAAGGTCGGCTGTGAGATCTACTCCATCGCTTCGTTTGTAGTGGATCTTTTCTTTACTCACACCTACCAGTTGCGGGTAAGGGTTGCCAAAGGATGTAACCGGCCTGTCGGCTATTCTCAACATCAGGTTTTTGATGTAATAGTTCGGTACATCCTTCTCTGATTCACGGCGGGTTAGCAATATCAACTTATCTGGGTCGATCACATCAACCACGGTCTCGAATGTACCCTCAGCACTACGCCAGATGATCTCGCTCTTGCCCGATGCCAGGTCGAAACGCGACAAGAAAGGCAAATCGCCTTTTGATGATGCACCCGTACGGTTGTTCATCAATAATTTAGTTCCGTTATCAGTGGTCAGCAACACTTCGCGGCCAAATTTATTCTTTACAGTTACCGGGTCTCCCGGATCTTTATAGGCATCGTTAGTTGTGCGTTCGTATAATTTTTCCAATTTACCTGTCGATGGATTAAACGTACTCACGCGTTCCAATTGTTTGGAACGCAGGCCTTCGGTTACCAAAGCAAGGTTAGTATTCCCCCACTCCACGCCACGGTAGCGATTAGTGGTTTTAAACAGCTCTAACGGCTGGCCCGCAAAAGGAGCTTGTAAAGCATATACTGCGTCATGGAAATCCACTTTCTTTTTTATGCGGCCGCTATCCAATGGGTGCGCCCAAGTAATTGTTGCGGGTTCATCATCGCGCCAGTCGAAACCGCGGTCGATATTTTGCGTGTTGTCATAACCCGACGGCGTGCCCTCGCTCGAAGGTAGCTCGGCCAATACTTTAACCGTTTTGCCGATTAGGTCGGTAACCTTTACCGTAGATGGGAATCCGCCCGCCGTGACCAAATACGAGAATGGCTTTTTAATGGTACGCACCATCATGTATTTTTTATCCGGCGAGAGCGTAATACTGCCATTAATAGCAGGTTTACCTACTGGTGTTTCTATCCCGTTAGTGTTTTTTACCAACTGCGATGTAGCAAAGAATTCAAATAGCTGTTCGTCGTATGGGGTCTTGATCAGATCCTCGTAAGTAGCGCTCGGCGATGCCTTGCCCAGGCTCTGCTGAACCGTTGGGCCCTTAGGTGTACCGGGCCTTACAGGGGCTGCCGTTACAGGTTTGGTTGCTACGCGATAAAGCATCGTACTGTTGTTTTCCCATATTACCGCTCCGCCTTGGGCAATTACGGTGTTCAAGGGTGCTTTGTTAATCTTTGCTGCTTTTTGTGTAAGCAGATTGATCACGTATAGGTCGACAGATTTAGCCCCTGTTTGGGTGAATGCAATTTTATTTTCGTCGGGGCTCCAGCTCACATTACCGGCAAACAACGGCGCAGGTAAGCCGGCAATAACATAGGTTTTGCCCGTTTTGATATTTTTAAGCGTAAAGTTATTGACGTAATTACCCCTGCTTAACGAGTAGTTGGCCGGGTTAATACGAAGGCCTGCAATACGCAGTTCGGGCCGGGCAAGTTCTTCTACCGATGGGTAAGGGTTGCGCTCGCTCAGCAGCATCCATTCGGCTTTCGAATCGATACTTACGCCCGGTGTGGGTTTAGCCAGCAGCAAGTCGGCCATGGCCTTGGGCGGCATCTGATAACTTACGGCATCCTGAGCGTTGGCATAGATAGCGCGCAGCAGCAGGAAAAAACAAAAGGAAAATTTTTTCATGATAAGGATTTTACTGTAGATGGATGAATTTAAGAAATTAAAATCCGCGAGAAGAGTTTGGTGTGTAAAAAGCCGGTTATTTAAAAAAATGCTTTAACAAAAAAACCCTGATCTTGCGATCAGGGCTTTTAATATGGTGTGCTTTACTGAATAATTATTCAGCCGGAGCTGCTTCAGCATCAGGTGCTGCTTCTTTTTTTGCTTTTGGCGCTGCTGCCTTTTTAACTTTAGGTGCTTCTTCAGTAGTTTCTGCCGCAACTGGTGCTGCTTCTGCTACAGGTTTTGCTTCTGCCTTAACTTTAGGTGCAGGTGTTGCATCTTCTGCAACAGGTGCAACTTCAAAAGGAATGACAGAAACGTATGAACGGTTATCTGCTTTCTTTTTGAAAACTACGTTACCTGCAATTAATGCAAATAAAGTATGGTCTTTACCGATACCTACATTAAGGCCCGGATTGTGTTTGGTACCACGTTGGCGAACGATGATGTTACCTGCAATTGCTGGCTGACCACCGAAAATTTTAATACCTAAACGTTTGCTATGTGATTCGCGGCCGTTTCTTGAACTACCGGCCCCTTTTTTGTGTGCCATGCTTAATATTTTTTTGTGACCGGATAAATATCAGGTCGGTTAAAATTTAATTATAATGTGATACCTGTGATCTCGATCTTGGTAAATTGCTGGCGGTGACCATTTTTCTTCTGGTAACCTTTACGGCGTTTTTTCTTAAAGATAATTACTTTATCACCTTTTAAATGAGACACGATCTTAGCAGAAACTTTAGCGCCCGATAGGTCTGAACCTAATTTAAAGCTACCTTCATTTTCTGCTAACAATACCTGGTCAAATTCAATATTAGCGCCTTCATCTCCTTGTAAACGGTGTACAAAGATCTGCTGGTCTTTCGCAACTTTAAATTGTTGCCCGGCTATACTTACTATTGCGTACATTGTTATTTAATTATTTTGTTAAATTTTGAGGTGCAAATATATGGATTAATAAATTAATTTACAACGCACTATTTGGTATTTTTTTGGCGGGCTTCAGCATCTTCCAGCACCTTTTGCAGTTCTTTAATTAACCGCTGGTTGGCATCTATCAGTTTTTCATTCCCTTCAAAGGCATCTTCAAATACAACGGTTTTACTTTTGCGCTTATAATTAAACTGGATCATGTAACGCGGCGAACGCACCTTCCTGGTGGCCATCTCCTTCTCCGGGAAATCCCAAAAACCAAGATCGGCAGCTTTACGGTGCAGGTACAGCAGGTCGTCTTTAGTCAATTTCATATGCATTTTTACTACCGAATCGCGCCTGTTTACAAATTGGTAGTCGCCGGTTTTAGAGTCGTACTTGTTTAACAGACTATCGCCATAACCATATTCAAATTTGATCGACTGAAATTCAGCGAACTTATAAGGTGCATTCTTCACCATCATACCGTAATAGTAAAGGCAGTATAGCATAAATGGAACAATGATACTTAAGAGCAAAAATATCTTCTTAGAACGATTAGGCATGGAAATTAGTTAGTGATTGAATTTGCAAAATTGAGAAATTAAACGAAATGCTTAGACATAGAAATCTAATCTTTTAGCTCTCCCTCCCACTTACTTACTACTGCAGTAGCCATTGCGTTTCCTAATACGTTTGTTGCAGAACGGCCCATATCTAATAAAGGATCAATACCTATCAATAATGCTAAACCGGCTTCAGGAATGTTGAATAATGATACCGTACCCGCGATAACGACCAATGATGCCCGCGGTACACCCGCGATGCCCTTGCTGGTCAGCATCAGGATTAGCAGCATGGTTAATTGCTGCTCAAATGATAAATGAATATTATAAGATTGTGCCAGGAACAGTGAGGCAAAGGTCATATACATCATTGATCCATCAAGATTAAATGAATAACCTAAGGGAAGTACAAAGCTCACTATTTTATTATTACAGCCAAAGCGCTCCAACTCTAATAGTACTTTTGGATATGCCGCCTCGCTGGTTGATGTACTGAACGCGATCAGCATAGCATCCTTAATATTACCAACCAGGTTAAAGGCGCGCTTTTTCAGCACAATAAAGCCGGCAAAGATGATCACCATCCAAAGTATCACTAAGCTGAAATAAAATTCGCCGATAAATATGGCATAGGTTGACAAAATTCCCAAACCCTGCTTTGCTATAATAGCCGTGATAGCTCCAAAAACCGCTAAAGGCGCCAGTTGCATTACATAACCTGTTATTTTTAAAATTACGTGTGAGATAGCATCCAGCGCACGGATGACTACCTCGCCCTTTTCGCCAATAGCTGCTGTGGCTACGCCGAAGAAGAGCGAGAATACGACGATCTGCAGGATCTCGTTATTAGCCATTGCTTCGGTAAAGCTCTTGGGTACTACGTGGCCTATAAAATCACGCAGGGATAGGGCTGTTTTTTTAATGTCGGTAGCCATGTGGCTATCGGGCAATGGCAAATGCATAGCCTCGCCGGGTTTGAAAAAGTTAACCAGCAACATCCCCAAAAACAGCGATACAAAGGTAGCACTGATAAACCACAGCAATGTTTTACCGCCAATACGGCCTACAGATTTAATATCGCCCACTTTGGCAACACCCACAACTAATGTTGTAAACACCAATGGCGCAACGATCATCTTGATCAACCGTAAAAAAATATCACTTAATACGGTAAAGCCAACCAACTTATCTTCACGTGAGGTGTCGGCTTCCTTACGCATTTTAGCCTGTACCGTCCGCTCGGTCTTTAAAGCTTTATAATCGGCAGTGGTGGTATCTTTAACAAGCAGGATGCGGCCGTCAATAGATTTAATATTTGCCTCGGCAGCACTTATCTTGGTATTAATATTGTTAATAACAGTAGCATTGTAAATGTAGCCAGCAATTACGCCCAACACAAGCGCCACAAAAATGTATAAGGTTAGTTTGCTTTTTTGCATCTGATTATTTAGTGCCGCTAAACTACAAAATTTACTATGTTGCAGAAAGTTAAAAATCTACCCATGAGTATCACTACCTACGGCCTCCAGCAAATTAAAAAAGAACTGCAGCATTTACCGCAAGAGCAGTTGGCCGAGTTATGCCTGCGCCTGGTGAGATATAAAAAAGAGAACAAAGAATTGTTGGCCTACCTCCTATTCGAATCGCACAACGAGCAAGATTTTATGGAGAGCATCAAAGCCGAAGCCGGGTTTATGTTTAGCCAGTTGCCTGCACAAAGTTATTTTACCGCTAAGGGCCTGCGCAAAATCTTGAAGATGCTAACCAAGTACACCAAATTTATAGGCACCAAACCTGCCGAAATAGAGTTGCTTTTAAACTTTTGCCAAAACTATCTGCAATACGTGGTAAGGCAAACCTCCTATAAACCCATCCGTCTGATCCTTACCCGTCAGTTGGATAAGATCAAAACCTCCATAGGTAAGTTACATGAGGATTTGCAGTTTGATTATAGCCAGGAATATAATAAGTTTCTTGATGATGCCGACAGCAAATTACCGTGGATAAATAAAAAAAGTTACTTGTTGTAACTTTAATGGCGTTTATTTGTCAAACCGTAAATTAACTAAAAAGTGGCAAGCAGAGAGGAAGCTTTCAGGGAAATATATGAAGCTAATTCAAAAAAGATCTTCCATTTGTGCTATGGTTACACCGGAGACGATGATGCTGCAAACGACCTTTTACAGGAAACCTTTTTAAAGGTCTGGCAAAATCTGCACAAGTTTCGTAACCAGGCATTAGTATCAACCTGGATCTACCGTATAGCAGTAAATACCTGTTTAACCTATCTCCGCTCAGAAAAGCGCCAGGCTAAAGACGAACTCACCCCCCAGATAGCCGAAAATAAGCGCGAGGAGTTTTCTGAAAAGAATGAACAAGTTGCCTTGCTGTATAAGTGTATATCAAAATTAGAAGAATCGGAAAGAATCATTATTACGTTGGTGCTTGATGAAGTGCCGTACCCCGAAATTGCAGATGTATCGGGTATATCAGAAGGGAATTTGAGAGTGAAAATATATCGCATTAAACAAAAATTGACAGAGTTATACAATCAGCATGAAAGACTTTGATCATTTAATGACGGTTTGGCAGGGGCAGCCAAAAAAGGAGCATCTCCAGGTAGATGAAGTACTTAAACAAGCCAAAAAGGATATCCGCAGTATAACGTCTAAACTATATTGGGCCATTGTTACCATGATAGCTACTTTAGCGGGGGCATTTATATTGATGTTTTTTATGGCGTTTAAATCGCCGGCTACCACTATAGGTATATTTATCATTGTTATCACGATAGCGATGTATCTTTATCTGATCGTACGCCATTACCATATCCTGAATAAACACGATCTTACCCAGAACCCTATCGATTACCTGGATAGCCTTAAAGAATATCAAAAGACCCGCACAAAAACTGTTGGTTGGTTCTATTATATTTACATATTGCTGTTAAGCGCGGGTTTAGGCTTATATTTTATCGAGATTTTGGAGAACGCATCGGTAGCCTTTAAGATAGTCACGTATGGATTTACCTTTATCTGGTTTATGTTCACCACGTTTTACCTAAAGCCCCGTATGTTTAAGAACGAGGAAGAAAAGCTTAACCTGATGATAGACCGCCTGGAACGTTTACAGGGACAGTTTGATTAATGGCAACAGAGCTAACCATAGAAAGAGTACCGCCTGATCAGTCCGTACGTTTGCTGGAACTGAGCAGGCAAACATTTTTTGACGCCTTTGCGCATCTTAATAGCGCTGCTGATATGGAAGCTTATGCCGCGAAAAACTTTACACTCCCCAAATTTGAGGCAGAACTTGCTCACCCTGATTCACATTTCTTCTTCGCCAGGATTGCCGGTGAGATTGCGGGCTATATGAAAATCAACTACCAAACCGCCCAAACCGATATACAGGATGCCAACGCTTTAGAAGTAGAGCGTATTTACGTGCTGCATCACCACCAGGGAAAACAAATTGGAAAAAAGTTGATAGAATTTGCCATTGACGAGACCTTACGCAAAAACTTAACCTACCTATGTTTAGGTGTTTGGGAACACAACACCAACGCCATCCGCTTTTATGAAAATAAGGGTTTTACCATATTCGGCAGCCATTCTTTTATGTTAGGAGAGGATAAGCAAATAGACCTGCTGATGCGCAAAGAATTGAATAAATAAATCTAGGGTAATAATCTTAATCACGGTCAACCTTTCAAAAACGGGTTAAACGTGCGTGCACCTATTTCCATACCCGCCGCGCGGCAAACCGTTTTATCGCCAAATTTAAAGTTGATATTGTCCATAGCCTGGTACAGGCGGATGCGCTCCTCGTTATCTTCAAACAGGTTGATCTGATAACTGCCGGTGCACAAATTACTCAACTTAACGCCTATAAGCCTGATGGGACGGTGCGTATTCCAGGCCTTGTAAAGCAGTGCTTTAATACCCGGTATCAGGATGTGCTCGGCAGCGGTAAGGGCTATCTTTTGTTGTTGAGTATGAGTTTCAAAATTAGCATAACGGATCTTGATAGCCAGGCAGCCGGATACCTTATTCTCTTTACGGAGTTTGCCCGCAAGTTCTTCGGTCATGCTCACCAATATATTTTCAATCGTTTTGGCATCACTTACATCCTGGTGAAAAGTGTTTTCTGTCGATATAGATTTACGTTCGCCGTGGGGCACTATCTCACTATCATCAACACCATGCGCTTTGTTATAAATATAAGTCCCCATTTTGCCGAACACCGTTTCCAGGAACATGAGGTTGACCCGTTGCAGGTCACCAATTTTTTCGATACCATATTTGTAAAGCTTTTGGCAGGTGTTCTCGCCTAAACCCGGGATCTTTTTGATGGGCAAGGGTGCTAAAAAATCCTTTTCGCCCCCGTGCGCAATGCGTAGCTGCCCATTGGGTTTAGCCTGGTTGGTTGCCATTTTTGCAATCGTTTTTGACGACCCCATGCCGAACGATATGGGCAGCCCGGTTTCGCGGATCACGGTTTGGCGCAGGTCGCTGGCTATCTGGTATGGATCATGAAAACGTTCCATGCCCGATAGATCGATATAGAACTCGTCTACCGACGTTTTTTGATAAAGCGGTACGGAGCGATGGATTATCTCTGTCACTTTACGGGAGGCCTCCGAATAGCGCCCGTGCGTGCCGTGGATAACGATAGCATGCGGGCAAAGCTTAAGAGCCTGCCGCGTAGGCATGGCCGAATGTACGCCAAAAGCCCTTGCCTCGTAACTACAGGAAGCCACCACACCCCTATCTGCCGAGCCGCCAATTATTACGGCCTTGCCGACTAGCGAGGGGTTGAACTGACGCTCCACAGATACAAAAAATGAGTCGAGATCAATATGTACAATATGCCGTTGAGCATCCATGCACAAATATGAAAATTATATTTGAATTGCTAAAATAATTAGCAAACTTTGTTGCGATAATTCACGCAAATGATAACTACTTACGCAGATTGCCTATTCCTGCTTTCGCCGCCCGAGCATATCAAAAACGAGATTGCGCGTTACAAAAAAGCGTCGTTAAAATACATTGGTGAATTTAGCAGCATGCAATCGCCTGCGCATATCACCGTTAACCAATTGGAGCGTCAAAAGCCCTACATGGTTGATGCCGCTTTTGAGCGGATAGAAGGTAAACTACATGCTATGCCCGCTATACTGCTGCATATGGACGGCTTTAAATATTTTGAGCACCTGCACGGTAAAATGACTATCTACGCCTATATCCGCAGCACCCCGGCAATGGAAGATTGGTTTGCTCTGTTGCGCAAGAACCTGAACATCAAAAAAGCCATTACACCGCACATCACGGTTGTCCGCAACATCCCGGAGGCCGACTATAACAAGCTGTGGCCGAATTTTAAGAACAAGAAACTGCTGGAGCCCTTTTGGATCTACGAGTTAAAGGTATTGCAACGCGAAACCTTTGGCACTACCGCCGGCAAATGGGAGCCTTATAAAACCATCCGGTTTAAAAATACCGAAGGCTTTGCCGGGAAGGACAACTGGGCGTTGAAAAAACAGGCCGAAGCGGAAATAGCGGCACGGAAGCAGATCAAATTGTTTTGAGACGTATAAAAACGTGTCATTTCGAACGATAGAGAGAAATCTTCTACTTACGCAAAGTCGCCGCATCTCAATCTAAGAAGATTTCTCCTCGCTATCGCTCGTTCGAAATGACAACGGTAAAGGATACGTCATTGCTAACCAAGTGTGGCAATCTCAGAGGATAATTGGATATGCTGAGATTGCAGCATCGCTGCACTCTTTGCAATGACATATGTATTATCACCGCTTCCCTACAATATCTCTAATGATCATCTCCGCATGAATGCGGGAATTTTCTATGAACCACAAATGCGTATCCAGTCCGCCGCAAACTACGCCGGCAAGGTAAAGGCCGGGCTGGTTGGTTTCCATGGTATCGGGGTTGTACTCGGGCACAAATTTATCTTTAGAAAGGCTGACGCCCAGTTTGGCCAAAAACTCAAAGTTGGGTTTATAACCCGTCATAGCCATTACAAAATCATTCGGGATGGTCACCAGCCCGTCAGGGGTTTGAATATCCGCCTCGCGCTCGCGCACGGCCTGCAGGCTGGAGTTGAAATAAGCTTTGATCGTACCCTCTTTGATGCGGTTAATAATATCGGGCCTTACCCAATATTTAACCCGGTCGCTCACTTCGGGGCCGCGGATAACCAACGTTACTTCGGCCCCTTTGCGGTAGGTTTCTAAGGCTACGTCAATAGCCGAGTTACTGCTGCCCACCACCACAACATTTTGTGATGTATAATAATGGGGGTCCTGGTAGTAATGTTTTACTTTGGGCAAGTCTTCGCCGGGGATATCCAGGTTAACGGCAATATCATAGAAGCCCGTACTCAGGATCACCTTTTTTGCCTTGTAGGTGGCTTTAGATGTGGTGATGCTGTAGCCACCATCTATCGGGCTAACATCAGTTACCTCTTCAAATAAATTAAGTGGTAGGTTATTTGCAAGGGCCACCCGGCGATAGTATTCGAGCGCATCGTTACGGGTGGGTTTGTTGTGTACGGTTACAAAGGGCACACCGCCAATTTCCAGTTTTTCGCTGGTAGAGAAAAAGGTCATGGTGCTTGGGTAATTAAATAGCGAGTTTACCAGGCAGCCCTTCTCTACGATCTGGAAGGTTAAACCTGCCTTTTGCGCAGCCAGTCCGCAGGCTAAACCGATTGGGCCACCGCCTATGATGAGTATATCTAACATTAAAAATAGCCTTTAAATAAGAAAAACCAATATAGGGCTATTGGTTTTGTGTCGTGTCAAAAAAAAGAAATAAAAAAAGGGTAAGCTACTTTTATCGCGCCGCTCAACTCTCTACCCTTGCTGCGTTCCCACCCTGGGGGAGTTCAAGAGGAGCTGGCCGTAAAAGACTTACCCCGGCGCAAAGATAGAAAAATGATGGGCTTGTGGTTAACAAATTGTTAAAAAAGCGCTTGAGGGTTGATTATCAATTACTAAAACTTTGTAGAGGCATTTATTAAAGCTCCTTTGGGCCCTGTGGTGAAGCTGGCGCAGTTTTACCCGATAGAGCTTAGCCATTTGCAGAAAAACACTAACTTAACCGCTTAAACCGTCTATATTTATGGGGAGTGTGAATATCAAACAACTTGCTCGCGAATTAAACCTTTCTGCCGCTACGGTATCACGCGCCTTGCGCGATAGCCATGAGATTAGCTCGGCAACCAAACAACGGGTTAATGATCTGGCCAGAAAACTCAATTACGAACCCAACCCGTCAGCAAGTACCTTACGAAGCCATAAAAGTAAAACCCTTGCCGTTATCGTTCCGGAAATTGCCAATAATTTTTTTTCGCTGGCCATAAACGGTATCGAAGAAGTGGCCAGGCAGCACGGGTACCACGTATTAATTTACCAGTCGCATGATAATGTTGAGGCAGAGGCGTCGTTTATAAAAAGTTTGCTTACCGGCCGAGCCGATGGAATCCTGCTATCGGTTGCAAGCGAAACGGTTAACGAGATACATTTGATGGATCTGAATAAACAGATCCCTACCGTATTTTTCGACCGGGTGCCTGATGGGTTGAATACGGTAAACGTGACAACAAACGACTATGAAAGCGCCTACGACGCTGCTGAACATCTGATAGAAAGCGGCTGCAAAAAAATAGCGTATCTTTTTGCACTTAATAACCTTTTAGCCGGTAAAAACCGCCTAAAAGGTTATTTGAATGCGCTAAAGGATCATAATATTGATCTGGACGATCACCTGATCATCACCTGCGGAAAAGACGACATCAATAACTATTCGCTGTTAAAAGATGCCATCAGTAAATATCAACCGGATGGCGTCATATCTGCTACGGAAGAATTGGTTCTACCGTGTTATGAAATATGCCAATTACTAAAAATTAATATTCCTAACTATCTTAAAATTGTCAGTTTCTCCAATCTCAAAACCGCTCCTTTTTTAAACCCGTCTTTAACAACTGTAACACAGCCTGCATTTGAAATGGGCTTTAAAGCCGCATCTCTTTTACTTAAGTTACTGGACAACAAACAGGTTGAACCCGGCGATGCCGAAGTGTTAAACTCCGTGTTAATAAAAAGGGGTTCTACAGCCGTAAAGTGAGCTTAAAGCTTAACGGTTTTTGGTAAGTACTTGGCAATCAAATCTTCATAGTATGGTTTTAGCTCGGCTACTACAGGTGGTTTCGGGCTTTTAGAGTAAAGATCATACGGATTGAATTTATCAACCCATTTAAACATTTCCCTATCGTGGTTATTTAACAGGTGATCGTAAGCATTTTCGCGGTGCTGCGAATAAAATGAATGATAACGGATCATATACAACGCAGGCTCGGGCAAATGATCTTTGGTTAAATGGTATAAATATTCATCATGACCCCATGACATGTGAATATTATCTAACCCGCATTGATGCGAATAAACGCCATATTTGGTGTTGTAACGTTCGTCATCAATGTCCGGGTTCGCGGCAAAAAATTCCGGGTAAACAATTTTATCAGAAAATTTGCAGCCCACCGGGAAAGTATCACCCACCACATTCCATTGCGGTTCGCCAAACAAGCATAGCACCTTACCAAGGTCATGTATAAACCCGGTCAGCACAAACCAATCCGGATGTCCGTCGGCCCGTATCGCTTCAGCAGTTTGTAGCAAGTGTTGCAATTGATCGAGTGAGGTGTCTGGGTCTGAGTCATCAACCAACGTATTCAAAAAGTCCATTGCATCCCACCAGGGCATCTCTTTTTTATCAAAACTCAAAAAGTTGGCTTTTTTGGCCAATACGTTGTTATAGGTTTGATATTTATGATTCAGCCTGTAAAATTCGCGTACTGGATTATCCTCAGCATTATCATATTTTCTAAATTCTTCCTTGGTTTTGGCCGGGCCGGGTTCCGGGTAACGTTCTAAAACATCATCTTCCCAAACATCAAGGCTACTCAGCGGAGCCATTTCTTTGTCGCTTAAACTTTCCATACTGGTTGTTTTTAGTTAAACATCCGGGTAATGCACTAAATATGCAGCCTGGATTAATAATTGGTAACTAAAGGTGAGTAAAACCGGGCAACAAATAACAGGATACCCCTACATATATTTACGTAAACGATTACGCACCAAGGCAATAATTAGTCATTTAAGATAAACAATTAACTAAGCGGTGTATTTGTTAACTTTTCCAATCATACGATCTTAAAAACTGCCAGGGGCCACCCTGGTATTCCCAAAGACTTAACCCCGTGCCGGTAATTTCAAACGGCTTAAACTCCTGCGATAATTCTTCCAATAGCACTTTCGCTTCTTCCGGTGTTACTTTATTCTGAATAGTGATGTGCGGCCACAGTCGCTGGGTATCCTGCGGGATAAGGAACGTTTTCCATGTGGTTTGTAGTTCGCGATGCAAAGCGGCTAATTGAGTGCTTTCCAACTTGAATGCTACCCCCCTGCCGATGCCGACTAATGCGGTCACTTGGATAGAGATAGTTTGATGTTTAGCAATTATATTTTCTATATCGGTTATGACGCTTTCGTTGTTTGGCGGCAGCTGGTGAAACAGCATTAGGTGGGCGTCCAGAAAATTTCGTTCGGGCGGGAAATGTTTTTGACGTAACGTATCGAAGTACTGTTGCGCTTCCGCATTGATATTTAGTGTTAGCAGTAGAGGGTTGGGTGTATCCATTAACGAAACCTAACCTCAAAATCGTATTAAAAGTTTTTTCTTGCATAAGTAAATTATTATGCAATAATTTGCACAAAATTTAAAAAACAACAATTCATCAAATAATGAATACAGAAAACTCAAAACTGACGGTTGCCAAGGCGAAATTCGCCCAGGTTGCTGCTGCTTTAGTTTCATTTGTTTTGTTGTTATTCCACAGCCGACGACGGTTATTCATCCCGCGGGTTTGAATTAGGTTTTAATTCTCATCCAAAACAAAGAAGCCTTATTAAACTTCTTTAATCAACGTCCCTCTAATTATCCTGGCCCTGAAAGCCAATAATTTAACGGTAACTTTTCTATTATAATGACCATACAAGATTTTGACATAACGGTAGCTACTGCACAACATGCAGACTTTGCCCCTATGATCTGCGATGAAATGGCAGAGTCGGCAAAGGCGCGTGGAACGGGTATTGCCCAGCGTTCGCCGGAATATGTTGCCAATAAAATGCTGGAAGGCAAAGCGGTGATCGCTTTGCATAAAGACGGCACTTGGGCAGGTTTTTGCTATATCGAAACCTGGAGCCACGGCGATTTTGTAGCCAACTCGGGCTTGATTGTAAACCCAATCTATCGTAAAGCAGGTTTAGCTAAAGCCATCAAGCATAAAATTTTCCAACTTTCGCGCAAGAAATATCCTGATTCAAAGATCTTTGGCCTAACTACAGGTTTGGCCGTTATGAAGATCAACTCCGAGATAGGTTACGAACCGGTTACTTATTCGGAGTTGACACAAGACGAAAACTTTTGGGCCGGCTGCAAAAGCTGCGTCAATTACGATATTTTGATGAGCAAGGGCCGCAAAAACTGTATGTGTACCGCCATGCTATTTGACCCTGCCGAGGTGCAAAAGCAAAGTGAAGAAAAAATGAAAAAAATAACGCACAAAGCCACGTTATTAGAACGTATTGAAGCCGCGATCAAAAGGCGTTTAGAACACATAATAGCTTTAGGATAAAGGTAAAAGGTGAAAGGTAAAAGGTAATGAGAGACTATAGAAAACTCGATATTTGGAAAAAGGCACATACATTTACTAAATTAGTGTATCAGGAAATTTTACCTTTGATGCCTTCTGAAGAAAAGTTTTCTTTAACAAATCAGCTTCGGCGCTCCTCCTATTCCATCCCGATGAACATTGTAGAGGGCTGTGGTAAAAACACCGATAAAGATTTCACTCATTACCTTGACAATGCTTTGGGTTCTGCCCTTGAAGTCGAGTACACTTGTTACCTTATTTTTGATTTAGGATATATTTCACAAGACAAATACGATTTAGTAAATAAACCAATTAACGAGATTAAAGCTATGCTTATATCTTTCATTAAATTTTTAAGAGATGGAAGGTAACCTTTTACCTTTCACCTTACACCTTTTACCATGACAAAAAAAGTAGTATTAGCATACAGCGGCGGTTTAGATACCTCATTTTGCTGCATTTATTTAACACGTGATTTGGGTTACGAGGTGCATTCGGTAATTGTGAACACCGGTGGCTTTAGTGATGAAGAATTAAAGGGTGTAGAAGAACGCGCGTATCAAATGGGCGTTACATCCCACCACGTGGTTGATGAGACCGAGAACTTTTACAACACCTGTGTACGTTACCTCATTTACGGTAACGTGTTAAAGAATAATACTTATCCATTATCTGTAAGTGCCGAACGTGTAAGCCAGGCTACCGCGATAGCGAACTATGCTAAAGAGATAGGTGCCGAATATGTTGCCCATGGTAGCACGGGCGCCGGTAACGACCAGGTACGTTTTGATATGATCTTTAATATCCTGGTACCCGAGGTTAAGATCATCACCCCTATCCGCGATTTGAAATTGAGCCGCGAGGAGGAAATTGAATATCTGAAGAAACACGGCGTAGAGATGAACTTTGAGAAAGCGAAGTACTCTATTAATAAAGGCATCTGGGGAACATCTGTTGGCGGTCGGGAAACGCTTACTTCTAATTTAGGTTTGCCTGAAGAAGCATGGCCAACGCAAGTTACCGAATCTGAGCCAAGAACCCTGGAACTTATCTTCGAGGCAGGCGAACTGGTTGGTATTGATCATGAGAAATATGATCATCCTACCAAAGCGATCCAGGCTTTGCAAGCTATAGCGCAGCCTTATGGTATCGGCAGGGATATCCATGTTGGCGATACTATCATCGGCATTAAAGGCCGTGTAGGTTTCGAAGCTGCTGCACCAATGGTGATCATTAAAGCGCACCACACTTTAGAGAAACACGTGTTAACCAAATGGCAGTTATCATGGAAAGATCAATTATCTGCTTTTTATGGCAACTGGCTGCACGAAGGGCAATTTCATGACCCTATTATGCGTAATATGGAAGCCTTTTTAGCAGATACGCAGAAACAAGTTAGCGGCAAAGTTATCGTTCAGTTATATCCATACCGTTTTCAGGTAGTAGGTATCGAATCTGATCACGACCTGATGAGCAATAAGTTTGGTACTTATGGCGAAATGAACAATTCATGGAGCGGCGAAGACGTAAAAGGCTTTAGTAAGATATTTGGTAACCAGGTAATGATATACCATAAGGTAAACGGAACGAATGAGTAACCCCGTTTTTTCGCGGAGCGAATGTATAAGCCATTACCGTTGGGGCGACGATTGTTACGGGTGGAATTATGTCGATACCGACGCGCTATCCATCAAACAGGAACTCATGCCACCAGACACGGCCGAGCAATTGCACTTTCACGAAAAGGCCTCCCAATTCTTTTTTATACTGAAAGGCAGGGCCACTTTTTCAATAGACGGCGAGATAAGGGTTTTAAAACCCGAGCAGGGCATCGAGATCAAGCCGGGGCAAAAACACTTTGTTACCAATAAGGAAAACTCCGACCTGGAATTTATTTTGTACTCAACACCATCTACAAAAAATGACAGAATTAACCTCTAAGCATATAAAAGTTGGCATTGTTGGCGGCGCCGGTTACACCGGCGGTGAAATGCTGCGTATCCTGATCAATCACCCTCGCGTGGAGATCGTGTTTGTACATAGCAACAGTAAAGCGGGCAACCATGTGTATGATGTGCATGCTGACCTTTTTGGCGATACCGATTTACAATTTGCGTCAGAACTATCTAACAGCATCGATGTGTTGTTCCTTTGTGTTGGCCATGGCGATGCGAAGAAGTTTTTGGAGGCTAACGAGATCCCGGATCATATAAAGATCATTGACCTGAGCCAGGATTTCCGTTTAATTCAAAATTCAAAAATTAGAAGTAAAAATTTCGTGTATGGTTTACCGGAGTTAAACCGCGATGCAATAAAAACTGCGGCCAATATTGCTAACCCGGGTTGTTTTGCCACCTGTCTGCAATTAGGCTTATTACCTTTAGCAAGCAAGGGTTTATTAAGTAACGAGGTGCATGTCACCGCTACTACAGGCTCTACCGGTGCCGGCCAAAGCCCATCGGCTACCACGCACTTTACCTGGCGTAATGATAACCTCTCCGTTTACAAAGCTTTCAACCATCAGCATTTAGGCGAAATTGGTCAGTCGTTAAGGCAATTGCAAAATGGCTTTGATCAAGAAATTAACTTTATCCCTTACCGTGGCGACTTTACCCGCGGCATCATCGCATCCATTTATACAGAAAGTGAGCTGACCGAGGCAGAGGCATTAAAGCTTTACCAGGAGTATTATGCAGGGCATCCCTTTACGCACGTAACCAGCCGTGATATCGACCTGAAACAAATTGTGAACACCAATAAGTGTTTTATACAAGTTAAGAAACATGGTAATAAAATACTCATTATCAGTATAATGGACAACTTACTTAAAGGCGCGAGCGGGCAGGCAGTGCAAAACATGAACATCATGTTTGACCTGGATGAACGCGCTGGATTACGACTTAAGGCGACCGGCTTTTAGTCGCGCTCGCCACCCATACGTTTTATCCATTTAAGTATTAACTTTCAACTTTTAACTTTCCCATGAAACTCTTCGACGTATATCCAATCAATCATATTAACATTGTTAAAGGCAGGGGCAGCCTGGTGTTTGACGACAAAGGCACCGAATACCTTGACCTTTACGGCGGGCATGCGGTAATCTCAATCGGCCATACTAATCCGCATTATGTTACCCGTTTAGAAGACCAATTGCATCAGATCGGCTTTTACTCCAACTCAATCGAGATCCCTTTACAAACACTACTGGCCGAGAAATTGGGCCATGTTTCGGGTAAAGAAGATCACCAGCTGTTCCTGTGTAATTCAGGTGCCGAGGCTAATGAGAATGCTTTAAAGCTGGCTTCATTTTACAACGGTAAAAAGAAAGTGATCACATTTAGGAAAGCTTTTCACGGGCGTACATCTTTAGCGGTTGCGGTAACAGATAATCCAAAAATAGTTGCGCCAATCAATGAAACCGATAATGTCATTTTCCTGCCCTGGAACGATGAAGTAGCTTTGGCAGAAGCATTTAAAACCAATGAGATCTCATCGGTAATTATCGAAGGCATTCAGGGTGTGGGTGGCATTCAGGTGGCCCCTATCCCATTCCTGCAAAAGATTCGCACGTTGTGTGACGAACACAATGCAGTATTTATTGCGGATAGCGTACAGTGCGGCTACGGGCGTACAGGTAAATTCTTTTCTCATGATTTTGCGGGTATCGATGCCGATATCTATTCCATGGCTAAGGGCATGGGCAATGGTTTCCCTATCGGCGGTATCATTATATCGCCAAAAATTGCCCCTGCTTACGGGATGCTGGGTACCACTTTTGGTGGTAACCATTTGGCTTGCGCGGCAGGCTTAGCCGTATTGGAAGTGATAGAGCGGGAAAACCTGATGCAAAATGCAGCCGAGGTGGGCGCCTATCTGATAGATGAATTAAAGAAATTTGACAAGGTAAAAGAAGTACGTGGTCGTGGTTTAATGATCGGTATTGATTTGCCGGACGAACTTGCCAACGTGAAAAAAGACCTGCTGTTTAAACATAAAATCTTTACCGGCGAAGCTAAACCAAATGTGGTGAGGTTGTTGCCCGCATTAAATTTGACAAAGGCTTACGCCGATAGGTTTTTGGAAGCTTTTACAACTACTTTAAATAATTCATAATTAAATAGTTATATAATTTAATTATATTTTTACAACAAATAATCAAATCCCCTTCTTTGGAGAGGGATTTAGAGTGAGGCTATTATGAAACTATTCTCTTCGGTAAATGATGTTAAAGATGTACCGGCACTGGTCGCCGAAGCACTTCAATTAAAAAAAGACCCGTTTGCATTCCAGCATTTAGGTAAGAATAAAACCTTGAGCCTTGTTTTCCTGAACCCAAGCCTGCGTACCCGTATGAGCACCCAAAAAGCCGGTGCTAACCTGGGCATGAACGTGATTGTACTAAATATTGATAAAGAAGGCTGGGCGCTTGAACTGCGCGATGGTGTAATAATGAATGGCACCACAGTTGAGCATATCCGCGAAGCTGCAGGTGTAATGGGCGAATATTCTGACATCATCGGCGTACGTTCCTTCCCCGGTTTAAAAGACCGTGATGAAGATTACAGTGAAACCATTTTTAATAAATTCGTAGAGTTTTGTAAGGTGCCGGTGGTAAGCCTTGAATCGGCCACTCGCCACCCTTTACAAAGCTTGGCCGACCTGGTTACGATCGAAGAATTGAAAACCGTTAGTCGCCCCAAGGTTGTGCTCACTTGGGCACCGCATATAAAACCCCTGCCGCAGGCTGTGCCGAATTCTTTTGCCGAATGGATGTGTAAGGCTGATGTTGATTTTACCATTGCCCACCCGGCAGGATACGGGCTTTGTGCCGATTTCACTAACAGCGCAATTATCACCCACAACCAGGATGAAGCGATTAAAGATGCAGATTTTATTTACGTAAAAAACTGGTCGGCTTACGAGCCTTATGGCGCTATAACGGGCGGCAATGAAGACTGGATGCTCAATAACGATAAACTGAAGATAGCACCAAAGGCAAAAATAATGCATTGCTTACCCGTTCGCCGTGATCTGGAACTATCATCAGAGATCCTGGACGGCCCGCAATCCGTTGTGATCCATGAAGCCGGTAACCGTGTTTGGGCTGCACAGGCTGTATTGAAACAAATGCTGGAAGTATTGTAACGGGGCTGATTTCCTATCTTTTGTCTTCAAGTCTTTTATCTTAATTCTTTCACAATGTACACGCCTAAATACAACCAGCTAACAGATCACCAACAGGCTGTTGATTTTATGCGGAAGTACAGCTTTGCTACTATCGTGACAGTTGCTAACGGACTGCCGACCGCTACTCATCTTCCCTTCGTCGTGGAGCAGCGTGACGATCAAATCGTTTTAATTTCCCACTTTGCCAAAGCCAACCATCAGGCTGTAGAGATTTTTGAATGCACGCCGCTGGTGATCTTTACCGAGCCGCACGCTTATATTTCGCCCACCCATTACGAGAAGGAACAAAACGTGCCCACCTGGAATTACATCGCGGTGCATGCATACGGAAAAGCGACACGGGTTGATAATGCCGCACAGGTTTTAGAAAAAACCATCGATTTTTATGAAGCAGCCTATTTAACGCAATGGAACTCACTCCCGCAGGAATATAAAACCAAAATGATGAACGGTATTGTTGCTTTCGAAATTATGGTGGATGATTTTCAGGGCAAAAGCAAACTCAGCCAGAACCGGTCATCCATCGAAAGAGAAAACATTGTGACAGCATTTGCAGCATCTAATGACCGTAATGAGCGGGACATAGCCGCCTACATGCAAAAGCTAAAAGTCGACTAATCTTTTTTAAACGAAGCGTTAATCAGTTTGTTAAGCGTTAGACCCTGCACGATGATGGAGAATATCACCACAAAATAAGCCCCCGACTGGATCAAATGCCTGTATGGAGAATCGGGCAGTGCTAACGCAAGTGCTATAGAAATACCACCACGTAACCCCGCCCAGGTCAAAATATTTACGCTGTTGTAATTTATGTTTAACGTTCTGCGCAAAAAGGTTAACGGTAGCATAATACTCAACCAACGTGCCACTAAAATGATAACGATGCTTATTCCGCCGGTTATCCAGTAGTTATTGATAAATGGTACGTTCACCATTTGCAAACCTATCATTACAAACAAAACTGCATTTAAAATCTCGTCAATAAGCGTCCAGAACTGTTCCAATGCTTCATGCGACTTTTCTTTATGATCCGCGTTGATGGACCGCCCACCTACAAATAAACCCGCGGTAACCACCGCCAATGGGATAGAAAGATGCAGGTAAGATGCCACAACAGAATCGAACATTACCAATCCCAGCGATACCAATACGATGGTTTGAAAATCGTTGATTGACTTCATCAGCCTGAATGCGGTGTAACCTGAAACTACACCTAAAGCAATACCTCCGAACACCTCCTGCACAAATAACAAACTTGCCTTAGCGAAATCGATATTCTGGCTGCTTGATTGTGTGATCTCTAAAATGGTAATAAATAGTACCAGGCCAATGCCGTCGTTAAAAAGCGATTCGCC
This sequence comes from Mucilaginibacter glaciei, assembly GCF_014773245.1. GTDB lineage: Bacteria > Bacteroidota > Bacteroidia > Sphingobacteriales > Sphingobacteriaceae > Mucilaginibacter > Mucilaginibacter glaciei. The sequence continues at coordinate 787,960 of NZ_JACWMX010000001.1, forward strand.
GGAGATAATGGTTTCGAGATTGGCCGGTAGTTTTGATCCTTTGATGATTGCTGCAACTGCCACAGGGTCGGTTGGTGACACTAATGCGCCAAAAAGAAGGCAGTATAATAAAGGGATATGTATATGTACAAAGCCCGATACCAAGTAAAAGATAGCACCGAACAATGCAGAAGAAAGCAAAACACCAATAGTGCTCAGTATTAATATTGGCCGCATTTCCTTTTTTAACTTTTTGGTATCGAGGTTAAATGCCGTAGCGAATAGCAAAAAACCAAGCATTACATTTAACACCGTTGTAGAAAAATTGATGTTTTTTGCCAATCCGGTGAGGTACTTGGCTATGTCAGGGTCAAGATGTTCCATTACCAATGTAATAACAGAACCTATAATAGCCAGTGTTACCACACCAATGGTGCCCGGCAGCTTTATAAAGCGGGCATTGATGTAAGAATATATAGCGCTTACTATGATCAGTAAAGCGATAATCTGAAAAAGATCCATTCAAATAATTTAAAATAAAAAAGCGGCTACTTAGCCACCGGGTCGGTCATCATGGTGTTGGTATCAAAATGATGTACCACCATACGGTTATCGCTGTTGCGGGTAAAATAACCGATGGCCCAGTTAAAAAACACAATCGCTTTGTTGCTGAAACCAGCCAACGACAACAAGTGCACAAACATCCAGAGCAGCCACGCAAAAAATCCCTGGAACTTTAGCTTACCTAAATCGGCCACAGCCTTGTTGCGGCCAATGGTAGCCATAGTACCTAAATCGTGATATTTAAAAGGCGTTACAGGTTTGTTGTTGATAATATTCATCAAATTTACGGCCAAATGTTTGCCCTGCTGCAGAGCAACCTGTGCCACCCCCGGGAAACCGGTCGGGTTAGCCTCCGTTGTTACTGCCGATACATCACCAATAGCAAATACATTTTCATATCCCTTAACCCTGTTGATTTCGTCGGTAGTAATGCGGGCACCTTTTGCAATCATTTCCGGCGGGATTCCGTCGGGCACTTCACCCCTTACGCCTGCCGCCCAAAGCACATTATGGGTAATTATTGTAGTGCCGTCGTCAATCTTTAACAAATGGCCGTCATAGCTGGACACATGCACACCATTATGGATAATCACACCCATTTCTTCCAAAAACTTCTTCGCCTGTACAGAAGCCTCGGTCGACATTGCTGCAAGCAACTCATCTTTACCCTCTACCAGATAAACTTTCATATCCGCATCGCAAAGGCCGGGATAATCCTTACATAAAATATAGCGCCTCAATTCAGATAATGCTCCTGAGAGCTCCACACCTGTAGGCCCGCCACCAACCACTACAAATGTGAGTAAGGCATCGCGTTCCGTTTTATCGGCAGTCACCAAAGCCTTTTCCAGATTTTGAAGCAGCAGGCTACGCATGTTTAGTGCCTCCGCAATATTTTTCATCGGCATGGTGTTGCGTTCCAACTCCTTGTTGCCAAAGTAATTGGTGTTGGCACCCGTAGCTATCACCAGGTAATCGTATGTAAAGTCGCCCAGATTCGTTAAAACAGTATTAGCAGTTGCATCTATCCGCTTTACTTCAGCCATATGGAAGGTGAAATTCTTTTGATGTGTAAAGAGTCGGCGGATAGGGAAACCGATCGAATCGCCCTCTAACGCACCGGTTGCTACCTGGTAAAGTAAGGGCTGAAAAGTGTGATAGTTATGTTTATCTAATAATAAAACCTCAACCGGCTCATTCTTTAACTTTTTTGCCAGTTGTACGCCGCCGAAACCGCCGCCTATGATAATTATACGCGGTGTTGCATTTTGTTTTTTATCCATATTTAATTTGCCTGCTGCAAATTAACAATTAAACAGCCGGTATGTGTTTAGCTCTTAACAGGGTAATGAGAATATGTGTTTTAACCGACAATGATTTTAAGGTGATTATCCACCTCCATCACCTAAATTTTCCCTATAATTGCTATTGAACTTATATAGAATTAGTATGCCAGTGCTGCACATCATCAAAATAGGCGGGAATGTGATTGATAATTCCGAGAACCTACACAGGTTCCTGAAAGATTTTACCGCGCTTGACGGCGATAAAATACTGGTACATGGCGGTGGAAAGGTGGCTACCCAAATCTCTGAAAACATGGGCATCGAAGCTAAACTGGTTGATGGCCGCCGCATTACCGATATCGATACTTTACGCGTGGTTACCATGGTTTACGCAGGGCTCATTAACAAAAATATCGTAGCGCAATTACAACGTTACGGTAACAACGCCATTGGCTTGACTGGTGCCGACGGTGATTTTATCCGTGCTAAAAAGCGACCCGTTAAAACGATAGATTATGGTTTCGCCGGCGATATATTTGAAGGATCAATTAATCCGGAAAACATAGCTAAACTGTTGGATAGTGGCTTCACCCCCGTTTTTTGCGCGTTGACGCATGATGGCGAGGGCCAGATGCTAAACACCAATGCAGATACGATTGCGTCCGCACTGGCGGTAGCACTTTCAAAGCTGTATGAAACCACCTTGGTATACTGCTTTGAAAAAAAAGGCGTTTTGCAGGATATTAATGACGAGGATTCGCTGATACGAGAGATAGACCCGGAACGGTACGAAAAATTAAAAACAGAGCAGATCATTCATAGCGGCATGCTGCCAAAAATGGATAATGCCTTCACCGCCATATCGTGTGGGGTAAAAGCGGTTATCATCGGCCATTCTGACGATTTAGGTCAGCTGAAGAGTAAAAAAGGGTTTGGTACCCGTTTAAGTAAATAATAACATGGAAACACAACAGCATATAGCTATTTTAGGCAGCGGCAACATCGGTTTGGCATTGGCAAAAGGCTTGGTTAAGGCCGGGATCTTTACCCCGCAGCAAATTACCCTCACCCGCCGCAATGTGGCTGCCTTATCTGTATTAGCCGCCGAAGGTTACAATGTTACAGCCGATAATGCCGAAGCGGTTACCAAAGCCGACATAGTAGTGTTGGCTATACTGCCACAGCAATTAAACAAATTGCTTGATGAAATAAAACCCGCGGCTAACCAGACAAAGCATCTGCTTATCTCAGTCGTATCAGGTGTAAGCTGCCAGGATATCCGCAACCAGCTGGCTTTAGATGTGCAGGTGATCCGCGCCATGCCTAATACCGCCATTGCCATTGGCCAAAGCATGACCTGTATCGCCACCGATAATGCATCAGCGGCAAATGTTAGCCTCGTAAAATCACTTTTTGATACCGTTGGCGTAAGTATCCAGATCAACGAAGAACTGATGACATCGGCCACTGCTTTATGTGCCTGTGGTATTGCCTTCTTTTTAAGATCTATCCGCGCTGCATCACAAGGTGGTACAGAAATTGGTTTCCACGCGCATGATGCCTTAAAGATGGCCGCGCAAACGGCCAAAGGTGCTGCCGATCTGTTATTACAACTTGCCTCACATCCCGAGCAAGAGATTGATAAGGTAACTTCGCCCAAAGGTTGCACCATTGCCGGGTTAAACGAAATGGAACACAACGGCTTCAGCTCGGCTATGATAAAAGGCATTAAGGTATCTGCCGAAAAAGCAGGGGCATTATACAAAAGCGAATAAACTGTAACTTTTTCATATCAGAAACCCCTCAAAGCTATTTTTTTAGCATATTTAAGGGTTAAAGTTTGATGAATATGAAAAAATTATTACTCTCTGTACTCTTATTGTCGGCAATTAGTGCTTTCTCTCAAAAAGTATCAAAAAAGCCGCTCGACCATTCCGTTTATGATGGCTGGCAAAATATTGCTAACGAACGCATCAGTAACGATGGTAAATACATTATGTATGTGGTGAAACCCCAGGAGGGCGATGCCAACTTGATCATTACCGATAGTAAGAACAGTAGTAAATTTATTATCCCCCGTGCTGATACCGCGCGGATGACCGCCGACTCTAAATATTCGGCCTTTCTGATCAGGCCATTCTTCAAGGACACCCGGATGGCTAAGATCAAAAAGAAAAAGCCTGCGGAGTTCCCTAAAGATACGTTGGGTATCATAGTATTAGGCAAAAACACCGTCGAGAAGATCCCTGCCATACGCTCATTTAAAATCGCGGAAAAGGCATCGGTAATCGCTTACCTAACGCCTGCCGATACGCTTAAAAAGCCCATCGCATCAGATACTTCTAAAAAAGCGGTAGCTACTACCATTGCCCCTCCAACTCGCGATGGTGCCGAACTGGTAGTGAAGCAGCTGGCAAATGGCAAAAACCGTACCTTCAAATACGTAACGGAATATCAGCTGAGCAAGAACGGTAAATTTCTAGCGTATTCTGTTACCGCTCCGCGGAAATCAAAAGATGTAAAATCAGGTTTATTTGTCTACGATATTGATAAAGATACTTTAAAGGCCGTGAGCCTTGGCCGTGGCAATTACCGTAATATAATATTTGACGATGCCGCCAAGCAATTGGCCTTTACAGCCGAAAAGAATCCCGAGAAAGCACAGGTGAAACCATTTAAACTGTATTATTATCAAATTGGTAAGGATAGCGCAAATGTTATTGCTGCGCCAAACTCTGCCGGCATGCCTGGTAAATGGGCTGTAAGCGGCGACGGCCGCGTATATTTCAGCAAAACAGGCGGCAACCTTTTCTTTGGTACCGCTCCTATCCCTAAACCGGCTGATACAACTATTGTTGATTTTGAAGTTGCCCGCCTGGATATCTGGAATTATAAGGATGATTACCTGCAGCCACAACAATTAAAAAACCTGCAGCGCGAATTAAAACGCAGTTACCTGGCAGTTATACGCCCGATGGATGCCGATAAAAAGCTAATCCAGTTAGCTGATGTGAATATCCAGAACGTATCAATAGCTGATAACAGTGATGCACCTTACGCTTTGGGTTTAACAGATACCGGCTCGCGCGTACAATCGCAATGGGAAGGTAGTAGCAACCAGGTGGCCTACCTGATCGATTTAAAAACAGGCGAACGTAAGCTTATCAACAGTCGTTTAAAAGGCCGTTACAGCATTTCTCCAGATGGTAAATACGTATTGTGGTTTGATTCAAAAGAACAAAACTGGCACAGCTACGCCGTAGCTACAGGCAAAAAACTAAACCTTACCGCATCATTAAGAGTAAAGTTTGGTGATGAGGATAACGATGTACCAGACGACCCGAACGCTTATGGCGTAGCAGACTGGACACAGGGCGATAAAGAAGTGCTGATCTATGATCGATATGATATTTGGAGCATTAACCCGGAAACCGGCGTGGCAAGCAATTTTACCAATGGTGTTGGCCGCAAAAACAAGCTGGATTTTAGGTATAACAGTACAGATCCTGAAGAAAAGTTTATCCCTAATAAAAAGGTGCTTTGGCTCATCGTGCAAAATGAAGACAATAAACAATGGGGTTATTATAAAAAACAGATCGGTACGTTTAGTACGCCTATTAAAGTTGTAACGGCGCCCATAAGCTATAGCGGTTTGCAGAAGGCTAAAAACGCAAACACTTTTGTATACACCAAAGCTAATTATGTGCAATCGCCGGATCTGTATGTATCTGCCGACCTGAAGAAAGAAACGAAATTGAGCGCGCTTAATCCGCAACAAAGCGAATACAATTGGGGTACCGCCGAATTGGTTCAATGGACAACACCAAAAGGTTACAAATCAAAGGGTATCCTATACAAACCGGAAGATTTTGATCCGGCTAAAAAGTACCCGATGATCGCCTATTTTTATGAAAAACTCACCGACGGCTTATATGCATACCAGGCACCTGCCCCTACGCCTTCACGTTTGCCAATCTCTTGGTTTGTGAGCAACGGTTATTTGGTGTTTGCGCCTGATATTAGCTACGAGGCAGGCCACCCGGGCGCATCGGCAGTAGAATTCATTAACTCTGGTGTGGAAGCTTTAAAGAAAAACCCTTGGGTTGACGGGGCGCATATAGGCATACAAGGCCAAAGCTGGGGAGGTTACCAGGTGGCATACCTGATCACCCAAACCAATATGTATGCGGCCGCATGGGCTGGTGCACCTGTTGCTAATATGACATCTGCTTATGGTGGTATCCGTTGGGAAAGCGGTGTAAACCGCCAGTTCCAGTACGAAAAAACACAGAGCCGTATCGGTGCCAGTTTGTGGGATAAGCCGCAACTATATATCGAAAACTCTCCGCTTTTTCAGTTGCCTAAAGTAAATACCCCGGTAGTTATTATGAGTAACGATGCAGATGGTGCTGTACCATGGTACCAGGGTATTGAAATGTTTACAGCTTTACGCAGATTGAATAAGCCGGTATGGTTGTTACAGTACAATGATGAAGCACATAACCTGGTAAAACGCCAAAACCGCAAGGATATCTCTATCCGCGAGGCGCAATTCTTTGATCACTTTTTGAAGGGTGCCCCAATGCCGGTATGGCTGGCAACGGGTGTACCTGCTGTTGATAAGGGTAAAGATTGGGGCTTCGAATTGGTGAAATAACAGTACAATGCAGCCGTGTGCAGTTTCAAGATCTAACCATGGATAAGCCTAATGTGCGTGTTTAAATAAAAAGTGAGATAATTAAAATCTTGATAATGAGGTGTTCATATTTGTTCACGATGTTCATGCGGTGAACGTGAACAAATATGAACACTTTCTAACTCACCCCTGCCACAATTCTCTAATAAAAAAGTTGCAGATGGACAATCGCTCAAGTTTACCTTAAATAATATTGATTGATCTTATCCAGATGATCATCTAATTCATAGATCCAGGGTGTTGCTGTAGGAATTTCTAACTTGGTTACTTCCTCATCGCTCAAATGTTCGATGTACTGGATTAAAGCCCGCAGGCTGTTGCCATGCGCGCAAATAATCACCTTTTTTCCGTCGCGTATGGCGGGCACTATGTGTTCATGCCAAAAGGGTAAGGCCCTGTCCATCGTTTCGCTTAAATTTTCTGTTAGCGGCAGTTCACGATAGGTCAAATCGTTATAACGTAAGTAATGACCGGGAAAGCGTTTATCCTGCTCGGTAATAGCAGGCGGATGCTCGTGCGGGTCGCGGCGCCATTTGTGTACTTGCTCTTCGCCATATTTTTCAATGGTTTCCGCTTTGTTTAACCCTTGCAGTGCGCCGTAAAAACGCTCATTTAATCGCCACGATTTACGTACCGGGATCCATAGATGATCCAGTTCTTCCAGTACGAAATGCATGGTTTTAATAGACCTTTTTAATACAGATGTAAAACCGATATCAAACGTATAACCGTTTTCGGCTAACAACTTCCCTGCATTTTGGGCCTGCAACAAACCATCGGCCGAAAGATCTACATCCTCCCAACCCGTAAATCTGTCCTCTTTATTAAAGACGCTTTCGCCGTGGCGAATCAATACCAGTTTCTGCATATATTTACTAACGCCCGTTATAACCTCAGAGTTTAAAATAATTGCTAATTAACTCTATTTAAGTTAGATTGCGTTCATAAACCAAATTTAAATCTTTCCTGATATGATACCTACTGAACCTGTTTTGGTAAAAGATGGCATTGCCAACCCGGCCCCGCTTGGGCTTTGCGCATTCGGCATGACCACCGTTTTGTTAAACATCCACAACGCCTGTTTTTTTGAAATGAATACTATGATCCTGGCAATGGGGATATTTTACGGCGGACTGGCACAGGTTATAGCCGGAATTATTGAATCGAAAAAGAATAACACTTTTGGGTTAACGGCCTTTACCTCTTACGGTTTTTTCTGGCTCTCGTTAGTGGGCCTTTTAGTGATGCCCAAATTAGGATGGGGCTCAAAACCATCTGAATTAAGTATGTGCTGTTATTTAGGCATTTGGGGGCTGTTTACCTTTTGTTTATTTTTTGGAACCTTAAAATTGAACAGGGCACTGCAATTTGTGTTCGGCTCATTAACTATCTTATTCTTTTTATTGGCTTTGGGCGATGCTACGGGCAACCCCGATATTAAAAAAATTGCGGGTTATGAAGGTATTATTTGCGGTCTTTCGGCAATTTATACTGGTATTGCCGGTGTTTTGAACGAAGTTTATTGCCGTACAGTTATGCCCATCGGAACTGTTGAGGCAAGGTAAAACCCTCAAATATTTCTGCTAAATTGCGGCCGTGAAAGATCTGAAAAAATATTACTTGTTACCGGCTACGCCCGAAGAAATATATACCGCCTTAACTAACCCTATCACATTAGAGTTATGGACGGGCGAAACAGCTACTATGTCGACCGAACCAGGTTCGGAATTCTCCTTATGGGAAGGCAGTATTGTTGGCAGGAACATTGAATTTGAAGAAAATAAAAAGATCGTGCAGCAATGGTATTTCGACGGTCAGTCGGAAGATTCTATCGTAACCATAAAGCTGCACCCAGATAAGCAGGGAACATCTGTAGAGTTACGGCATACTAACATCCCCGATGCTGATTTTGATGACATAGCTGACGGCTGGCGCGATAGTTATTTTGGAAACTTGGAAGATTTTTTCGGCGAGATTTAAGAAGCAAGAGATAAGAACAAATCGATTTGAACATAACAAAAGCGCCCCGGTCATTTGACCGGGGCGCTTTTTTATTGCATGATCTTTTGCAGGGTTTAGAATAATGTAAACTCTACACGACGGTTTGCCTGGCGGCCTTTTGCAGTTTTGTTAGATGCAATTGGCTGTGTTTCACCGTAACCGGTAGCCTCAATTCTTGATGCATTTGCACCCTGGCTAACCAGGTAAGATTTGATAGACTCTGCACGGTCTTTAGATAACTTCATGTTTGCAGCATCAGAACCTACGTTATCTGTGTGGCCTGCTAATTTCAAGCTGAAGTTTTTCTCGGTTAATAAACCGGCAACCCTGTTTAAGCTTGGGTATGATTTAGCACGGATAGTTGCTTTACCAAAGTCAAACTCAAGATTTTTGATAGCGTCTCTAACAACTTTCCTATCTTCTTCTGTAACAATAACCACCGGTTTGTTAACTGGAAGCGGGCAACCTGCACCGTCAACTTTAACGCCAGCTGGTGTATTAGGGCATTTATCGTAAAAATCAGGTACACCATCACCGTCGCTATCGGCAGTAAATTTAGCCAGGTTAGCGTTGGTTGCATCCAAATCAGCTTTTAACTTATCGTTAGCTGCTTTTTCAGCATCGATCTGTGCTTGTAATTCTTTTTTGGTATTCATGTTTTCCCACAAGTACTCGGTACGCATTGATGATACCGGGTTATGTGTAGCTAACTGTGGTTTTGAGCTTTTGCCTAAAGCAAATTCTAAACCAGCGTGAGCATAAGAAAACCTGTCATTAGTGCTACCTGCTTTGTAGCCATCAAAGTTGTCAGAACCAATAAAGTTAACCTGATAACCTAAATCAAGGTTAACACCAGAACCTAAGTTGAATTTCAAACCTAAACCTACCGGGATAAAGTATTCTTTAACCGTGTTACCGTTGTTGGTTAAATATTGCGGGCCATTGATTTTGTTAATGGTAGTTTTGTAGCCCATTAAACCCCAACCAGCAGTTAAGTAAGGTTGTATAGCACCTTGCTCATGGCGCCAATTGATGTTAGCCAGTGTTATGTTAGCACTTAAGCTAACTGCATAGTTTAACTTAGTTTCGTAGTCTTTGTAAAAAGCAGTCTGGCCGGCATCTGCACTTACTTTACCACCCAGGTAATCTGCCTGGATTGCAAATGAAGATAAAATTTGTTTTTTGATGTAACCACCGTAACCGAAGTTAGCTGTTGGGTGGATGTAATCTTGCGTGCGGTTTGAACCGAAGATTGTAAAAGGCGTTAACATACCACCATTTATACCAATAGACCATGTACGGAATGAACTTGATGGAGAGAATGGTTTAACATAATTCTTTGTACTCAAAGAATCGGGTGTTTGCGCGAATAATTTACTCCCAACCATTAAGCCGGTTAGCAGCATCGAAGCTTTTTTAAAATTTGGTTTCATATGAGTTGATTTATAGATCTGGTATATATAGGCCAGACTACACCGACAAAACAACATTGATGCCATTTGACTTATCGCGAGCATTTTTTAATATTACTATGAATTTACGATGAAATATTTATTTAAAAGAAATAAACAATCTCTATACGTAAATTAATAAAATAATACCTTGTTATATTAGTTAGTTTGATGCCATTTTGGCCAATTTTGTGCTGTGCTGACTGTTATACTATACATATTTTAATAATTATGCCATTACGGCAACCATATTAAAAATACCATCGGCCAATTTTTTACTGCCTGCAATAATCGATTTAGAGGCAGCTACAGCAGGTGGTATAGCTTTGGTGAAGATTTTCCAAGCTATTTCGGGCTGAATAGTAATGTGTGCAGAAGTTATTCGCGTAGCCAAGCTTTTTGTCAATTGCCAACAACTATTAGTTTTAATCAACTGCCAGCTGCCATTAGGGAGGCCGTCTATTGTGATTTTTAAAATGCTGCCTTGGGGGGGCAGCAATATCTTTATAGCTATATGTAACGCGCACATAAACGTGGCAATAACAGGATAAAAGATTTCTGGCAGCATCAGCGGGGCTTCTTTACCTACCGCGTCACGGATCTGTTGCTGGTGATGCCACTTTTCGGTATACTCCCTGGCAACATGAAACCAATTGTATGATTGCTCCTGCCCTGCCCAGGCAACCGGATATTTTGCGATTGAAAACGGATCAAGCGAGGTTAGATATTGGATGTATTGCGGACCCGTGCTGCTCAATTGTGCAATTAACCATTTAGGGCTCACCCGCTTCATCGCATCTACCCAAACTGCATTTAGTTGATTTAAATGGTTTATAATGTCTTGATAGCTGAGTATCTTTCCGGTAACAGGAGCATCGTAGTTGTGCAGGTTTGCTATACCTCTAAGGTTTCCATCTAATAAATGCGCGGCAACATCCTTTACACTCCACAACATAGCAAGTGTTGGCTTTTGCCAATCCGCCGGTGATAATGATAAAAGCAGCTCAATCAATAACTCATCAAGCGTCCTGAAAAGATGCAGGGTAGGTATTGGAATAAGCTGCTCCATTATTACATAGTTTTATGCTTGGCTCTTTTCTAATGCTTGGTGTATATCGTTTAATACATCGTCCGCATATTCTAAACCTGCCGAAATACGAATCAGGCCCGGTGTGATACCTACAGCGGCGCGTTCTGCGTCTGTTAATTTAGAGTGAGTTGTACTTGCCGGGTGTGATGCGATACTGCGAGAGTCGCCCAGGTTGGCGGTTACCGACAGTAATTCTAACGAGTCGAGAAATTTACGGCCTGCCTCTACTCCACCTTTTATTTCAAAGCAAAGCACACCACCGCCGCGTTTCATTTGCTTTACAGCAATTTCATATTGCGGATGTGTTTTTAGGAAAGGGTATTTTACCCAGGTCACGCTCTTGTTGCTTTGCAAATCTTCGGCAATTTTAAGCGCGTTGGCGCAGTGCCTTTCCAAGCGTACGTCAAGTGTTTCTAAACTCTTGCTTAATACCCAGGCGTTAAACGGCGACATGGCAGGGCCTGTGTTACGGCAAAACAAGTATATTTCATGGATCAGATCTTTACGGCCAACAATAACGCCGCCTAAAACCCTGCCTTGTCCGTCAATCCATTTAGTTGCCGAGTGGATGATAATATCGGCACCGTACTTAACAGGCTGTTGTAATAGCGGTGTGGCAAAGCAATTATCTACGTTGAATATCAGGTTATGTTTTTTGCAAAACAGCCCGGCATACTCCAGGTCAATCACTTCCAACTGCGGGTTGGTTGGGGTTTCCAGGTAAAGCATTTTAGTATTTGGCTGTACGGCTGCTTCCCATGCGGCTTTATCACCCGCAGGTATCAGCGTGCAGGTAATGCCGTAACGAGGAAGGTATTTGTTTACAATTGTATAAGTACTGCCAAAAACCGAGCTGCAGCAAAGCAAGTGGTCACCATTTTTCATTAATGCCATAAATGATGAGAATACGGCACTCATACCGGTAGAGGTGGCAAAACCATCTTCTGCCTCCTCTAAGGCGCACATCTTAGCCACAAACTCATCTACATTGGGGTTACTAAAGCGGCTGTAAATGTTTTTGTCGTTTTCATCAGCAAAGGCAGCTCGCATCGTTTCAGCCTCGTCAAAGGTAAAACTGCTGGTTAAATATAAAGGTGTAGAGTGTTCGTTCTGGCCGGTTTTAGCGGTTTGTATACGGATAGCCTTGGTAATGGGATGTAATTCCTGAGACATGATAATATGTGTAGTATAAAAATTATTGGGCAGGGTGAATGAACACCTTCCATTGAATATCGGCAGCAGCTTTGTACAAGGTTGCCGCAACAGAGCAATATTTATTTAAAGATAGTTCGACAGCTTTTTTCGCCTTGTCTTCATCAATGTTGCCATATAAATGAAACTCCAGGGCTATTTCCTGCCATAAAGAAGGTTCTTTACCGGCTTCACGTTCGCCGGTTATCACCATTTTATAATCTACTACGTCCTGGCGTTGTTTCTTTAATATAGCAATTACATCAATGGCTGAGCAGCCGCCCAAACCCATTAACAGCATTTGCATGGGGCGCACGCCAAAATTCTGGCCACCGCTTTCGGGGCTGCTGTCCATTCTTACGGTGTGTCCGTATTCGTCGCTGGCTTCAAAGCCGTAATCGCCGCTAATACGCGATAAATTTATTTTAGGCATAACGATGTTTTATATTTTGCTAAGTTATGTTTTTGGTATAAATATCAAGGCCAAAAGTACGGTTAGCTGTAAATGTTATACGTTGTTGACATACAAGGCCTTGTTTATAGTAACAATATTGTGAGATGCTTTTGTTTAAGATTAAATTGCACAATTTAGATTAAAATATCAAAGGATATTTTCGTAAACCCAGTAAAAACGCCACGTGTCATGAAAAAATTAATCTTACTTGCTTTCATTATTTTATCGGCCACATTTACTTACGGTCAAAGTAAACTAATTTCCTATGACGACCTGGGTTATATCCTTCGGAATAATATTAATAAGGCTGATACCTTTTTCCTGGCTAAAGGGTACAACCTTACCGAGAAGAATGTAAACAAGAAGACCCGAAAATATGAGATGAAAATAGCAGGTGGTACCTACGCCAACTTTGCACTGCGTAATGATGGCCGCCGCATGTATGTGGAGATAGAAACCAACGAGCCCGAGCAATACAACCTGATTTATAATTCTATATCCCAATACGTAAACAAACAAACTTCTACGCCCGAGGTGCAAACTTTTGAGGTGAAGGACCTGGGCAATATTTATGTAATGGTTAACGATACTACACCCTATAACCCATTAAGGCGCACCTACACCATGCAAGTAATATCAGACAAAAGCATCACCGCCTATAATTAATCAACGCCGGCAATTTGTAACAAATGGTGCTGCATGTGTGCCAGGTAATCGTTTGCCAAATATTCTACAGTGTAAAATGTTACGTTACGGTGGCCGTTATCGCAGGTGGCAGTCAGTCTCTCAGCCGGGAAATCTTCCAGTACACGTGCAATTTGCCGGTTTACCAGTTGCCATAGTTGCAGCAATTCTGCAACGTCGGCTTCTCTGTAATGCTGGGCTTTAACCCATTCATCCTGGTGATAGGTTAGTTTAAAGCAATCTTCATAGGTACAGCGGATAAATCGGGTAAGGTTTACGTGTGCGCTATCAATCAAGTGCCCCAATATTTCTTTATTGTTCCACTTGTCAGCCACGGTGTTATTATCCCACATAATGCGGGGCGATGTCTGGCTTAAAAAGTTGGCCACTTCCTGATTAATTTGTTGCGCTATCCAGATCATTTTTTGGCTGTTGCAGGTGAAAGGAAATTTATAAACCTAAAATGGGAAGTTTTGTTGAAAAAAAATTAACTTACAACCTTTAAAATTTACCCTATGGCCCTTAATTACATCTGGATTGCCTTTTTCCTGATAGCGTTTGTAATTGCACTGTGCAAACTCATTTTTTTAGGCGATGTAGATGCATTTAAGTTACTGGTAGACGGGATGTTCGATTCTTCAAAATCATCTGTTATGGATATTGCACTTCCTTTGGCAGGCAATATGGTTTTGTGGTTAGGGATACTTAATATTGGTGAACGCGCCGGGGCGATGAACTTTTTAGCCAGAATAGTTGGGCCCTTTTTAAGCCGCCTTTTCCCCGAGGTGCCAAAAAACCACCCTGCTACCGGCCAAATGATCATGAATTTTTCGGCCAACTTATTAGGGTTGGATAATGCAGCCACTCCTCTTGGCCTTAAAGCCATGGGCAGTTTGCAAGAACTGAACCCTGATAAAGAAACAGCCTCCAACGCACAGATTATGTTTTTGGTGCTGCATACATCCGGCTTGCAGCTTTTGCCGGTCACCATCATTGCGCAGCGATTTATCTTGCACGCCAAAGACCCTTCAGATGTACTTATTCCATGTATTATTGCCACTTACGTTGCTACCGTAGTAGGCATGATAGCCGTTGCCATTAAGCAAAAAATAAACTTGTTTGACAGGGTTATTATAAGCTGGCTTGGCGGGATGACTGCTTTTATCGGCTTTATAGTTTGGTATTTTACCACACAACTAAATCATGATCAAATAGCTGTGGTATCAAAGGTAACCAGCAACATGTTATTATTTGCCATCCCTACCGTATTTATATTGGGAGCTATTCGTAAAAAGGTAAATGTATTTGAAAGCTTTATTGATGGTGCCAAGGCTGGTTTTGACGTATCGGTAAAAATTATACCTTACCTGGTTGCTATGCTGGTTGCCATTAGCGTATTCCGCAATTGTGGTGCTTTGGGTTATATTAACGATGGTTTGAAATACGCTGTTACAAGTATGCATCTCGATACCCGTTTTGTTGATGCAATGCCGGTAGCTTATATGAAACCTCTTAGCGGTTCAGGATCAAAGGCAATGATGATAAACGTAATGCAAACTTACGGCCCCGATAGCTTTGCAGGTCGCATCGCATCAGTATTTAATGGCTCGGCCGATACTACATTTTATATCGTTGCGCTTTACTTTGGGTCTGTAGGAATTAAGCGCTCCCGTTACGCTATCCCTGCCGGACTGATTGCCGATTTTGCAGGTGTAATAGCTGCAATTTTTATTTCTTACCTGTTTTTTGGCTGATAATTAACAACTCCTCAATTTGTCCCCAAAATGTCTTTAGTTTATGTAACCGAAATGTTACTTTTGACGTAGAAGCAGTTATTGTTGTGATTGTACAAGGTTTTGCAACTTTTATTGTCCGTCATAATTAATATGAAATTGTTTTACGTTACAGGTTGATTAAACTGGGATTGGATGGTTAAAAACTTTACTAAAAATTTATTCTTCCTGGTGTTGATTTGTTTTTCGTTTTGTAGTGCAACCTATGGCCAAACGATAACCATTCAAAATTTCGATATCGGACCATACGGGCCTGGATCAACCATCAGCGCGCCATTTCATTTAAATAATGCATCGGGTTGCCTAAACAGCACAAACATTTTTAACTTGTATCTTTCTGATGCTACCGGCGACTTCACTTCAGAAACATTAATTGGTAGTTACACAAGCTTTTACGGCAGTTTTGTTAATGGTATCATCCCCAGCACCGCCCCTGCTGGTGTTGCCTACCGCGTACGCATCAAAACAACCAACCCGGGCAGCACAAGCGCAGCGTCAGCGCCATTCGCCATCGGGGTTTTATCCGGTACTACGGCATCTGTATCTTCCTCATCTGTTAATACAGCTAACCCTGAAGTTTTTGGGGCCTGTTTAGGTGCCGCGAACGAAGCTTACTCATTCATAAATAAATCAACCTCAGGCACACTTGCTGCCCCTGCTACCGTAAATTTTTACAACGAATTAGCTCAGGCCGATGAAGGTACCTTTCCGTTGAATAAGACTTTCAATGCCAAAACTGCCCATTACACCGTTTTTGTGAAAGCCATTAGTGCTACAGGTGTGGTGGGTACAAAATCATACCTGTTAATGAACAATGTTATTAATAATAGCTTTGGTGCCAGCGGCAGTACAACGGTTTGTTTAAGCGGGGGTAACAGTTTAACTTATAATGTTGATATTACATCGGCTAATGGTATACAAAACAACTATCCGGGGTTAACTTACCAGGTAAGCTGGGGAGATGGCGGAAGGCCGGATACTTACACTTTATGTGACATTGTTAACGGTAGCGGCAAGATAAGCCACTTGTACCTAACCTCATCCTGCGGATTACTGGTTAATGGCCAGGCAAACGTTTTTGAGGTCGATTTGCAACCCATAAGTTCGTTTTGCGGCAAGGTAGTTACTCAAGTTACCGGTTATGCCAAAGTACTTGCCCCACCACTAAACAGGTTCATCGTACCACCCGCGGCCTGTGTAAATACCCCTGTTACCATTCAAAACATTTCAACCGCAGGTCAAGACCCTAATAGTACAACTTTAGATTGCCAAAACATCAACGGGCGTTATACCTGGTCGGTTGATGGCAACCCTATATACACCGATTACGATATAAGGCAGCCATTTGTGTACCCTTTTACCACCGTTGGTACGCATAACATCACGCTGCGTTTACAAAATACTAATGGTTTATGTGCAGCTCCGGATCTTGAGAAGACTATCTGCGTACAAAATACCCCTGTGTCCGATTTTAATTTTACATCCACCACTACCTGCGTAGGGTCAGCGTTAACACCGGTCAACACTTCAACCAATCCCACTACCTGCGTAGTAAATCCATATAGATGGACGGTAACGGGGCCCGCACCTGTAACTTACGGTAGTGGCACCGATGCAACTTCGGCAATCCCTAATTTTATATTTTCGCTTCCAGGTACCTATAACGTTGTCTTAGAAATTATTGCACCGGGCTGCGGTACCATCACATCTGCAGCGAAAACAGTCACTGTAAATAGTTCGCCCATAGCATCTTTGTCGCCGGATATTACCTTATGCGGTAACGGCGGCACATTCACCTTCGATACCAATCCCAGCGTGACACGTTCTATATTGGCCGGCACAATAAATACATTGCCTACCACTTATCTTTGGACAGTTACCAGCTCAAACGGTGGCACATACACTTTTACAGGCGGTACTAACGCAAACAGCCGCTTCCCGCAAATTATTTTTGACAATTACGCCTCTTATAATGTTACTGTAGTTCACACCAATAATTGTGGCAGTGCTACTGCATCGCAAAATATTACTTTTCAACCAGCCCCAAATGTAAATGCCGGGCCCGATCAAACAATTTGCGAGGGCAGCATAGCCACGCTGGCGGCAACGGTTAGCGGCACAATTACTAGCCAGCAATGGGTAGGCGGAACGGGCACCTTTTCGCCAGACCGCAATACTTTAAATGCTACTTACACACCTTCGGCAGCAGAGATAACTGCCGGGAAGGCCCTCTTAACATTAAGGGTAACTACACCCGTGCCCGCACCTTGTAACAGCATAGATGACAATATTGTAATTAACATTACTAAAAAAGATAACGTTACCAGCCCGGCCACTCAGATCGTTTGTAACGGCCAAAACTTCAATTACATCATTACGGCAACAAACCCTTTAACCACGTTTGCCTGGACAACCGCCTTAACATCAGGTTCGGCATCGGGTTTTGGCGCAAGCGGTAGTGGTAGCGTTATCAATGATCTGATCAATAATAACCACCCTACTACCGATGCTGTTGTGACCTACAAAATTGTCCCTACAACAGCCGGCTGCCCGGGTAACACCTTTACCCTCACCGTTAGCGTTAAAGCCTTGCCACTGATAACAGCTACGGTTGCTAACCCGGTAATATGCAGCAATCAACCGGCAGGTATTACTTTTAATTCCAATCAAACTGGTACTACCTATATCTGGTCGAGTGTGGCATCGGCAGGCATTTCCGGTAATTCAACTCAAACTGTGGCTACCGGCACAGGTAGTATACAAGATCTTTTAACCAATACCGGGACGGCCCCGGGGACGGTTACCTATTCCATAACCCCGCTAAACAGTATTTGTGCAAGCGCGCCAATAACCGTTTCCATTACCGTTTTACCTGCGCCGATAACATCAGTGCCGGGGCCGGATGCGCAAATCTGTAACACGCCTATTTACACTTTACAAGGTAACAACCCAGTACCTGGCACCGGTAAATGGACGTTAGTATCCGGCCAAACAGGTGTGGTTTTCTCTGACGATACCAAGCCCAACGCCACGGTGAGCGGTCTTTTACCGGGCAATGTTTATCAATTTAAATGGAGTATCACATCATCAGCCACCTGTGCGCCGAGCAGCAATATTGTAACGGTTACCGATGCTGCCGAAACCGTTGGTGGTATACTTAGCGGGGCATCTACCGTATGCGCAGGCAATAACGTGGGTGCCATTGTACTTGCCGGGCAAACCGGTGCTGTATTACGTTGGGAATCATCTATTGATGGTGGTACAACCTGGATACAGATAGCCAACGGCACCAATATTTTAAACTACCTCAATTTAATACAAACTACCCAATACCGTGCAGTTGTACAAAATTCGGTGTGTAGTATCAAAGTTTCTGCATTAGCAACTATTACAGTAAACCCGCCGGCTGTTATAGCTGCGGCAGGGAGTGATTTTACGGCCTGTAATGCAGCTGTAATTACTTTGACGGGTAATTCCCCCTCTCCTTTTACCGGGGTGTGGACCCAAACGGGCGGCCCGGCAGTAATTATTGTCAACCCGTCCAGCGCGCAAACACAAGTAAAGGGGCTTTTAGGTGGCAACATTTACAAATTCACCTGGACGATAAAGGGATTACCTCCCTGCGCAGATAACGGCGATGAAATAATTGTAACGAATACAAAAGATGTTACTGCGGCATTTACCGCTAACAGATCTTCAGGTTGCGGGCCGCAAACAATTACTTTTACCAATACTTCAACCTCTTTAACGGGTACAACCTTCGCCTGGGATTTTGGTGACGGTACGCCGCCATCGGCAGCTGTAAGCCCCATACATACTTTTGCCGCCCGTACAGATGGTAAAGAAGCCGTATATAACGTAACCCTAAACATTGTAGGGAACTGTGTGCCGCACCCTCCCGCTACTCTTGCCGTTAGTATAAGCCCCTTAGTGCCCGTGGCGGCTATCTTGCCCGACGATTTAAATGGATGTGGTGCTTTTGTGCTAAACGTTCAAAATGCATCGCCGGGGAACAACCCTCAGTACGATTTTTATTTATATAGGGGTGCCACTTTGGTGCAGCACATCGTTAAAACTGATAAAACAGATGCTACATTTAACGCCATTAGTGTAAGTGTGATTACCAATTACAGGCTTTATATGGTTGTTACAGATAAGTGTGGCACCACTGCTAAAACTACCGATATCCCCATCACCATATCGCCTGCCAGTTTTAGGCCACAAACTTTTGTCAAAAACAGCGTTAACCGCGGATGCGCGCCGTTTAGTGCAACGTTTGTAAACAATTCATCGGGTGGCGATACTTTCGCTTACAACATTTATGATGCCGCCAATAAACTGATTGAAACACTGCCGGCGAGCAAGGCCGACTTTAATTATGTATTCGCTAATGTTGGTACATATTATGTTACCTTAAGCGGGACAGATTATTGCACCACGCTGGAGTCGACCCCTAAAGTTAGAATCGATGTTTTTTCTACACCGCAGCCCAACTTTAAACCCGATGTTACTATTGGTTGTACACATTTAAAGGTAACTTTTACCAACTTAACAACGGCCGATGCCGCAACCCCTGCCTCTTCATTAGTGTACGACTGGGATTTTGGCGACGGTACCCATTCCTCGGCTTATAACCCGGCACCGCATACTTACGGGTTTGGCAATTCGCCTTACACGGTGACGCTTACAGTAACAAATTCATCGAGCTTGTGCACAAACGTAGCCGTAAAAAGCAATTTAATTACCGTAAACAGCCCTCCCAACGTGGCGTTTACTGCCAAGCAGGGCCTGGTTACCGAGATCCCTAACTACAGGTTTGATTTTGTAGACCAAACAATTGGTACGCCGGTTGCCTGGAATTGGAATTTTGGCGATGGCGATCTGTCTAACAGCCAAAACCCGGCGCACACTTATGCAGATACCGGTAAGTATGTGGTTACGCTTAGGGTAACCAATGTTTTGGGGTGTGACAGTACTATCAAACAGACGGTGCAAATAAAGGGCGTACCGGGCCAGTTGTATCTGCCCAATGCGTTTACACCCGATGGCCTGAGTAATGAATTGAAGGTGTTTACCGTAAAAGGATCGGGCCTATTAAAATGGAACCTGCAGATATACAATAATTGGGGCCAGCTGGTTTGGCAAACTAATAAGCTAAACAGCCAGGGCCAACCGATAGACAGTTGGGACGGCACGTTTAAAGGGCAGCCTGCACCGCAAGGGGTTTATATCTGGCAGGCATCGGCAACGTTTATTAACGGCACGGAATGGAAGGGAATGTCTTACAACAGTTCTTTACCTAAGCGCAGCGGCTCAATACATTTAATAAGATAGCGATGAAAGGTTTGGCGAGGGCGGGGGTGTTTGTATTGTGTATGGCTTTTTTTGGTTTGCGGGCTATCGCGCAAGACCATCTTTACTCGCAGTTTTTTAATTCGCCGCTGTATCTTAACCCGGCATTAACGGGCCAGTTTCAGGGCGATCTGCGGATGAACCTGATCTATCGTAATCAATACACATCAGTACCAGGCAGTTTAAATTACATTTCAGGCTCAATAGATTACAATGTGCCGCAATTTGGCGGCGGGCTGGGTTTACTATTTACCCGCAGCGCCGAAGGGACAGCTTATTTAACCAAAAATAACCTGTCAGGAACCTACTCTTACAGTGTTGGGTCTGACGATTACGTACTGTCATTTGGGTTACAAGCCGGGGTTACTAACCGATCTGTCGATTACGGGAAACTTGTTTTTAGTGATCAGATAGACCCGCGGTTGGGTTATATTCCCGGCTCAGGCACGGCGGCAGATCCCCCCCTTTTTAACAACAAGTTTTATTTTGATTCCGGCGCAGGTATCAATCTTACGGTAGGTAACTTCAACCTGGGTGGCGCGGCACAGCATTTAAACCGCCCCGACGAGTCGTTTACGGGCGTTCCCGCTAAATTAGCTATCCGCGGCACGGTTCATGCCAGCTACCGCTTAAATTTAACCTGGGATGATAACCTCGACGACGAGGATAAACCCTACATCATCCCATCGGTAGTCGTGTACAAGCAATCGCAGGCTCAATCATATAGCGTGGGGATGCAGTACAAACGCCGCAGTATCAACGCCGGGTTATGGTACCGCAGCAGCGGCCAATCGGGGCCAAGCTCTGTGGTATTATCCTTAATATTCGATCTTTTCATCAATAAAGAAGGGGGAGAAAAGGTAAGGTTCGGCGTAAGCCATGATGTACCTGCGGGCGGGTTAAACTATACAAACACAAGTGGTACAACCGAGGGGAGTATAGGTTACGAAACCACCCTCCCATCCAGAACAAATATTGAACATAAGTTTCAAGGGTTGCGCAGATGTTATGATTTTTATTAATTTTATTGCTTTAAAAAAAAATATCGCTTTAAAATTATATGGAACACAATTACTTAGAGGACAAAAAGGTAAAGAAAAAGTCGGCGTTAAAGGTTGTCTATTTATTAGTGTTTTTTGGTATCGCGTTCGCGGTACTATTAGGTAAGTTCGCACTATCGGGTTCATTAAATGTCTTTAACGGATTGCCTGATAGCGACCAGGCTTATACCATAGCCAAAGGGTTCATCAGCCCTACTGTTTTATCCAGTCCAACGTATTCTGACAGTGAATACAAATTCGCTAAAAAATCTGATTCGGTTTATGTGATCAAGTCTTTTTACACCGCCAAGGATAACGGTGACGAACCCACTAAAACCAATTTTACCATTACACTTAAGTATAACGGCGGGCATGCAGAAAGCGCCCAAAACTGGACGATGTTAAACCTGGATAAGGAATAATCCCGTCGCACTTCATATGATGGAAACTGATAATAATCTTATCGCCACAGCCGAGGCTAAAATTGGCCGTATACAATATCAAACTATTGTACAAAGTGGTGGCCACACCATTATTGCAGACGAGCCCGCCGATATGAATGGTATGAATACGGGTATGGCACCTTATAACTTGTTATTGGCAAGTTTGGCGAGTTGCACCGTCATAACATTGCGCATGTTTATAGAAAGTAAGATGTGGGTGGTAGATGAGATAACCATTAACCTGGATTTAAGCAAAACAGAAGAACGCGTACATATTGATAGTAAGCTTACTTTTAAAGGCGAACTAAATGATGAGCAACGCAAACGCCTGATAACCATTGCTGATGCATGCCCCGTACACAAAATGCTGGTGGGTAATTTTGAGATCTATACCTCTGCCGAATAAAGGCCTATTTACCGAGGCCCTTAACAAATATGTCTATCAATAATAGTCTTTTGTTATGGATCTCATCCAGGTGTTCTTTACGGGGAAAGTTGGCTTTCTTTTGCGGGATGGAACCAACCTTGATGCCGTGTAAAGCATCTAAAAAAACGTCTACAACATCGGCCGGATCTTTTACTGGCGCAATGTTTCCTGATGCAACTTCTGCCTCGATAGCACTTGTTAAGAGTTTCGTCTCTGTCTCCCGTATCTGGGTAATGATGCCCCATATCGTATCGGGAAGGTTCTGCTCGTTGATGCGGAAAAAGTCGAAGAAGTTATAATTATTTACAATAAATTCGTGGTGGGTATTTACCTGAAAAAGGAAAGCGTCGCGCAGCCCGGTAAAGTTGTTGAATTTCTCTTCAAATAGCTTCAAGTAATCGTTAGCCAATTTGCGCATCACAGCAATATACAATTCGCTTTTGTCAGGAAAATAATAATAAAGCAATGCTTTTGACATGGATAGGTCGCCAGCAATTTCATTCATAGTAGTTTTAGAATATCCGTAATGTAAAAAACGCTGATGTGATGCCTCTAATATTTTTTCGCGTTTGATATCCTGCTGGTCTATAGCTGCGCTCATTTACTCCCTGTATTTGAAATAGATAGAAATTCCTGACTTTTTAAACAAATCTATCAAATTTCCAGTTTAATTGTAAAAACAACGCTAAAGATGAATTTGAGATGGTAAATCAATAGCCCTTAGCCAATATAACGCCTGCTGTTATGGTCATAACATCTTCAACTGCACCGATAATAGGATCAGGTATGTTGGTCTTTTTACCCAAAGCATCGCGTAAAAAGAAACAGCCAAAAGTGGCCGCAAGTGCAGATGCGCCGCCAATAAGCCCGCCAACAAACGCTTTCTTCCTGTGTGCTTTGTAAACAGATGCCCCTACCCAAATACCTGCTACTGTACGCCCAATTAAGCCGGGAAAATCTGTACGGTTAGGCGCATTAGGTAATTTATCTCCTACTAATTCACCTAAAGCAAGAACCTTAAAAACTTTTGAGGCAGATATGGTTTGCATAAACTCGAATGGTGTGTGCTCTAAATAACGGCTGGGGTGCCTGCTATACATATGGCTGATAACGGCAGGTGCCATGAAGGTACGCGCGCCCGCAATAATGCCCAAACCCACCGCTTGTTTAAAAGCCTTTGTTATTTTCATAATTAGTTTGATGTTATTATAAGCCTACAACATGAATAGGCGATAAGTGTTTGTGATAAAGGGTAATCCGATTAAACATCTATCGGGAGTAAAAAATATAAATAAATAATTAAAGCTTTTTGTTGATGGTGTAGATAAACTAAAACTACTTATGAAAATTCACGAAGATAATTCACTTGGCGCATTAGGAAGTGCTATTGGCAAAGGTCTTTTGGCGGGTATTGCAGCTACGGCTGCCATGACCCTATCGCAAATGATAGAAATGAAAATTACCAAACGCGAGCCAAGCGATGCCACCCTAAAAGTTGCCGAAGAGACCGCAGGTGTTAAGCCCGCATCGAGAGAGGAAAAAACACAGCTGTCAAATGAAATTCACTGGTCGTATGGTACAGCCTGGGGTGTTGCCCGTGGACTAATCGGGTTAACGGGCCTAAAGGGTATCCCAGCTGCTTTAGTACATTTCGGCGCAGTTTGGGGTACGGCAGTAATTATGCTGCCTAAGCATGATGCATCTAAGCCGATAAATGAACAAAAACCTAAAGATATCGCGATTGACGTACTGCACCATGGTGTTTATGCTGTTACAGCAGGTTTGGTATATGATGCCTTAGATGCCGGGTCTAAACGTGAACGAACTTTAAGAAAGATTGCTGATAATTTAAGCAGCCTCATCAAAAAGTATAACAAGTAATACAATTATCAGATATATACAAAACGAGCCGCGCAATTTAACTGCGCGGCTCGTTTTGTTATAAGAGTGTTTGAAAACTTACGCTTCTATTGTTTCTAATTTCTTAGGCTCCTCTTTGGATTCTTTTTTGCCAAAGAAATAGTTCTTCATGTTTACACGGATAATGTACATACATGGTACCAGGATCAACGTGATCACAGTAGCGAAGCTTAAACCGAAGATCATCGTCCACGCTAACGGGCCCCAGAAGGCAACATTATCGCCACCAAAGTGAATGTGTGGTTCAAAGTGCGTAAATAAGCCTACAAAGTCGATGTTGAAACCTACTGCCAATGGTATCAAACCTAATATGGCAGCAGTCGCTGTCAAGAGTACCGGTGTCATACGGGTGTGGCCGGCTTCAACCACTGCATCGTGCAGGCTGGTACCCTGCTCTATCAGCATATCGGTAAACTCAACCAGCAAGATACCGTTACGTACCACTACACCCGCAAGTGCTATAATACCTACACCTGTCATTACTATAGCCATGGTCATCCCAAAGATAGACACGCCCAGTAATACACCGATAATACTGAAGAAGATCTCGCTGATGATGATCAGCGTTTTGCCTATCGAGTTAAACTGGATCATAAGGATGATCAGGATCAAACCGAATGAGGTGGCTAATGCAGTACCCAAGAAGGTAACAGCTTCTAACTGGTCTTCCTGGCCACCACCCTGACGGATGATGATATCGTCGGCATGTTTAAAGTTGTTGATAGCGCTTAATATACTCGCGTTAACTTCATTGGCATTATAAGGTTTAATTACACTCGAGCCCAGGGTTAATACCCTGCGTTGTTGTTTACGCTTGATATTGCTGTAGGTGTTGGTGTACCGCACATCTGTAAAGGCAGAGATTGGCACCTGGCGAATCGAGCCACCCGTCGCCAGATCGCGATACGTAACTTTCATGTTGCGCAGCTCGTCAATATTTCCGCGCTGGCTTTCTAAAGCACGTACCTGAATTTTATAATCATCCTCCTTTGTGTTACGGAAGTTGGCCGCCGGTGCACCAAATACAGCCGTTTGCAAAGCATCGTTGATGGTTTTAGAGGTTATGCCTTCCCTATTAGCGCGTTCGCGGTCAATGTCGAACACGATCTCGGGCTTATCGTTCTGTACGTCGGCCACCAGGTTTTCAATACCGGGGATATTTTGCTTATCGATATAGTTTTTCAAGCGCGCACTGGTTTTCACTAACGAATCCAGGTTATCACCAATCAATTCGATACTGATATCCTTTTGAACCGGCGGCCCGCTATTTTCCTGCGCTACTGAGATCTTGGCACCGGGCACACCCTGTACCGCACCCCTTATCTTTTTAAGGATTGCTTTTGTGTCTTTACCATCACGTTTGCCAAACTCAACAAAGGCTACGGTAATTTTACCTTTATTCTGATAATCGCCCTGGTCTTCATCAGTAGGGTCACTTACTCCTTTGGTTACGTTTGATATGATGGACGATATAATATCCTTATCAGGCTCTACAATTTTAGCCACACGTTGTTCCAGCTTTTTGGTCACCTCGTTGGTTGTAGCCTGGTCGGTACCGATTGGCATGGTTAAATATACGTAAGCAAAGTTAGGGTCGCCGGACGGGAAAAACTCAGGTGTTTTACCACGAACCATCATCAAAACTATAGCGAATACAAATAGTACCATTGTACCTAATAACACTGTTACAGGCCTTTGTACCGCACGCTCCAGCCATTTGGCATACCAGTTTTGGAAACGCGGCCATACATTGTTCTGAAACCTGTCAATCACCTTTAATAAAAAGAAGTGATTGATAAGGTACAACACGATGATCAGTACCATAAAGTTACCTACACCAACATTGATCAGGTAACCAACGGCAGTAGCAATTGCTAGGTAAATTAAGGCACGTTTGGTGGGCTTGTCGAATTTTGGGTGATCGTGTTCGCCTTCAACATGTGGTTTCATAAAGTCAACCGCGAAAACGGGGTTCATGATGTAAGCGACAACCAACGATGCCAGTAAGGTTATGATTAGCGTAATAGGCAAAAAGAACATGAAGTGGCCTATTAAACTATTCCAGAACGCAAGCGGTACAAAAGGCGCCAGGGTGGTCATGGTACCAGAGAATACCGGCAAGAACACTTCGCCCGCAGCCATTTTAGCCGCTTCTTTGATCGGAACCTTGCCGTTTTGGAATATCCTGTGAGTATTCTCGATCACTACTATCGCATCATCTACCACAATACCTAAGGCCAGCAGGAACGAGAACAACACGATCATGTTGAGTGTGAAGCCTATTGCCGGCATAATCAGGAACGCGATAAAACACGATAGCGGCACCGATAACGCCACGAAGATGGCGTTGGTGGTACCCATAAAAAACATCAGTATAACGGTTACCAGTAAAAAGCCGATAATGATTGTATTGATCAGGTCATTTAAGGTAGTACGGGTCTTGTCCGACTGATCGCCGGTTACCGTAATATTCAAGCCTTTAGGGAAAACTGTTTTTTGCTTTTGCTTGATCAGCGCATTGATCTTGTCAGATGCTTCTATCAGGTTCTCGCCCGCCCTTTTACTTACGTTCAAGGTGATTACGTTTTTAAATTGATCGCTTCCCGGTGTTTTTAAACGGGCATAGCTTTCCTGCTCTAAAAAGGCATCTTTTATCTCGGCAATATCGCGCAGGTAAACCGCCTGTCCCTTCGGGTTACGGATAACCATCGCGGCTACCTCATCGGCGTTTTTAAAATCCTGTTTAATATCGATACTGCGGCGGATCCCATCAGTTTTTACACTACCGGCCGATGACAGGATATTTTCGCTGCCTACTGCCTGGGTAATATCACTAAAGCTTACTTGTGCAGCAGCCATCTTATTCAGGTCAACGTTGATCTCTATCTCAGGGGTTAACGCACCTACTTCATCAACTTTCGAGATCTCTTTGTAGCCTTCTATCTCATCTTTTAATACATCGGCGTATTCCTTCAATTTCTTAAGGTCATAATCGCCGGATATGTTGATGTACAGGATGGGCAAATCGGCTACGTTAATATCCGATATCACCGATTCTTTCAGATTGACGTCGTTTTGCGGCAGATCCTGCTTGGCTTTATCAACGGCGTCCTTTACATCAATCTTAGCATCCTTGATAGCAATATTTGCCTGGAATTCTGCTGTGATGATAGATACATTCTGCACCGAGTTAGAGGTCACCTTTTTTAAACCCTTTAGCGATTTAAGTTGTTTTTCTAACTGGCGTGTTACCAGGTTTTCGACGTTCTGAGGCGACTGCCCTAAAAACTGCGTGGTAACAAATACCTTAGACTGTGCAATATCCGGGAAGTTCTCTTTAGGTAAGCGGTTATAACTTACCAACCCCAGCACCGTGATCAAAAATATGAGCACGTATATAGCCGTCTTATTATCAATAGCCCAACTGGAAGGCCCGAATTCTTTTTTAAGATCTTTCATATATAATAGATCAATAGATTAATAAATTAATTAGCAGACTGTAAAACTTTGACTTTGTCGCCATCTTCAATGTCTGCCGCGCCTGCTGTAACCAACATTTCGCCGGCTTTTAAACCCGATAATATTTCTGATTGGCCACCGTAGGTGATACCAACTTTCACATTTTTACGCTTGGCAGTACCGTTATCGTTCACATAAACGTAATCGCCCTCTTCAGATTTTTGGATTGCCTTAACAGGAATGATGATCGCATTAGCCTTGGTGTAATCGGCAATTTTTAGAATGGCGGTCATGTTCGGGCGTAACGATTTACGCTCCGGTAACTTAATCTCTACCGAGAAACTCCGTGAAGTGGGGTCGATAGCCTTTGCAGCGAAGGTGACCTTCGTGGTTAGCGAATCGTTTGCATCAGGTACTAAAATTTTAACCATGTTACCTGTGCCTACACTGCCTGCGTATGATTCCGGTACATCTGCCTTAACTTTCAGTATATCTGCATTTACTATACGGATGCCATTGGTACCCGGTTGTGCCACCTGGCCCAGTTTTAGGTCCATCTGATCGATATTACCGCTGATAGGTGATACGATGCGGTATAAATTGGCCTGCTGGCGTAAAGCCGCCAAGCCTTTTTTATTGGCTTGCAAAGTGGTTTGCGCCTGCAGGAATTGCACTTCGGTACCAATTTTTTGATCCCAAAGGTTTTTCTGGCGAGAATACAGGCTTTGGCTTAATTCAACCTGCGCTTCCGACTGGGCAATTTGCTGCTGCAAAACACTGTTATCTAACTGCACCAACACCTGGCCTTTAGAAACATGCTGGCCCGGTTTAACGTAAATATTGGTAATAGTACCCGGCGATTGCGGGTAAGCTGTTACATTATCCTGCGCATCAATTTTACCTTGTATTTGTACGTAGTTAACAAAACTGCCTGTTTTAACTTCGGCAACGCCAACTTCTGTAGCCTTTAAAGAATCGGGGCCAACTTCTGCCTGTAGTTTACTCACCTTGGCATTCAGGGCCGATTGCTCTTTCTGAAGATCGGCAAGCTGTGCCTTTTTATCTTTTGGCTTTGAACATGCTGCTAAAAGCAATAGAGCCGGTATGTATATTAATTTTTTCATGTTATATATAGTGGTTTAGTGTTTTGATTATTGAATTTTTCCGTAAGCTCTGTCTAAATCTACCTTGCTTACCAGTGCATCGTATAAACTTTGCACGTATTTATTGTCTGCGTCTTCTAATGACGTTTGTGCCTGTGTAACTTCTATGCTCGAGCCGACCCCCTGCTGATACTTGATTTTTGATACCCGCAGCACTTCGCGCGCCAGTTCCTGGTTGCGTTTTTGGTTGTTAAGCGACTGTAAGCCATTAAAGTACACAATTTTAGCCTGGCTTGCCTGTAAATTAAGTGCATTCTTCAGGCCGTTTAAGCTATTCTCGTTCTTTTGTACGGTAATAGCATATTGCTTAACCCTGTTGGTGCGCTGGAATCCGCTAAATATGGGCACGTTTAACGTTAAGCCAATATAGCTTGATGGGAAACTCGTGCTGTATAATGAGCCGAAACTGTTATTTTGATAGGAGTTGGCATAACTTGCATTGGCACTAAGCGTTGGTAAAAACTGGCCTTTGATACGTTTAAGATCATACCGGCTTAATTGCAGGTTGGTTTCTGTTAAACCGTACTCTATTCTTCGTCTGTAAAACGTTGTATCGGTAACAGTTTCAGCAACATCACCATTAATGTTAACATCGCTCAGGTTTTCCTTTAAAATCAGGTTATACTCAATCGGCATTCCGATTTGAAATTTTAGCAATTGGTAATTTAAAGCCAGTAAACGGATAGTGTTCTCGCGGGTGGTAACCAGGTTATTGTATTGAACAGCTATCCGGTCAACATCTATTTTTTCTACAAAGCCCTGTTTGTTTTGGGCGGTGGTTTGGTCAACCTGTTGTTTTAGCTGTGCAATGTTAGCGTCAAGCAATTTGATCTGCTCATTACTTACTAATACCTGGTAGTAAGCTTTGGTTACGTTTACCTGCGCATCTATTTTTGAGCGGGTGTAGGCCCGGTTGTAAAGTTCTTTATACGTTTTACGGCCTTGTAAACCAACAATGTAGCTCGGGTCAAATAAAAGCTGCGTTGCGCTTACGCCTAAGTTAGATTGGTACTTTACACCAAACTTAACAGGGATGAACGTGCCCGCAGGTGCACCAAAAAACTCGCCCGGAAGCAAGGTGGTGGGTACTTTCAAGTAATCTTGAAAAGAGGCAGATCCATTAATTTGAGGTAAGCCCTGGCCTATTGTTTCCTTTACCTTGTAGTCGGCACTCTTTACATCAAGGCCGGCATTGATAACCGAGTCTTTATGTTCAAAGGCATAGTTGATACAGTCTGCTACGCTGAAGCTGTAGGTTTGACCTGCCGTTGGCGCCTGCGTAAAACCTTTTAGGGCGGCGGTGATGCAGAGCGTGAGGGTTAGTAATCGTTTCATTTTTTGAATAGTATATATGATAGGTTGTATGTTTTCTGTTTTATTGCTGCAAAGAAATATGATCGGGTGACAACCGTATGTCAGTAGTGCTGTTAATTATTGTTGATATTATTATACTCGTTTAGTAGTTTATGGCCTTTTATGGTACAAATGCCATAATTAAAATGCTCCAGCATCTGATATTGAACTGTCCATGTGTTAAACTGGCCGATGGGAAAAATGCTTTGATTAAAGCCCATTTCTACCTGGCTAACCCGCATTTTTGCCAGGATCTTTACATCAATCTCATTGCGGATAAAGCCCTGCTCTTTTCCTTTAATAAGTAACTCCTCTAAGGTTGTGACCAGGAAATCCGCCTTAAACGTTTGAAATATTTGCCAGGCTTCCGGGTGATACTTCTGCATATCATGTACCACGATAGGGTTAATGCGGGAAAAGATCTCTTCAGAACATTTCATCATGTTGATCATCTCTTCTATCACATTTGTAGAATCATTGATGATGGTGATGATCTGGCATTCATCCTCTTTAATCTTTTTATTACAAAGCGCAATAACCAACTCATTTTTGTCGCTAAAAAAATGGTAAATGGTTTTTTTTGACATGCCTAAATGTTTGGCAATATCGTCCATCGTTACGCTTTTGATCCCAGCTTGTAAAAACAGCTCTTCAGCGCCCTGGATTACCCTTTCTATTTGACCGTTTGACATTATAAGTCAAAACTATGGAAACATTTTAAGATTTCAAAGTTTCCACTGCAAATTACAAGGTAATGACAATGTTATTATTTCGCCTAATACAATACTAATAATAGATTTAATATTTACTTCTTTGCGCCTTAGCGCCTTTGCGCGCATTCCTAATTAAGCAAATCACTATCTTTGCAAAAACTCTTATACATGGAATTAAATTCCCTTACCGCTATATCACCTATCGACGGCCGCTACCGTAATAACACTAAAGAACTTGCAGCCTATTTTTCAGAATTTGCCCTGATAAAATACCGCGTGTTTGTAGAGATAGAATACTTTATTGCACTTTGCGAGCACCCTTTACCGCAGCTGCAAAGTTTTGACTCCACGTTAACAGATAAGTTACGCGCTATTTATCAAAACTTTAGCGAGCAGGATGCCACGGCTATTAAAGAGATAGAAAAGACCACCAACCACGATGTAAAAGCGGTTGAGTACTTTATCAAAGCCGAATTTGACAAATTGGGCCTGCAAGAATTTAAGGAATTTATCCACTTCGGGCTTACATCGCAGGATATTAATAATACCGCTATCCCCTACTCATTTAAGGCCGCTATTCATGATGTTTACATCCCAACCCTGCACAGCCTGATAGATATTTTAAGGCATTACGCCGCAGAATGGGCGCACATACCAATGTTAGCGCATACCCACGGGCAACCGGCATCGCCAACCCGTTTAGGTAAAGAGATTGAGGTGTTTGTGGAACGGTTGATCAATCAGCTTCATTTATTACGCGATGTGCCTTACTCTGCCAAGTTTGGCGGCGCTACGGGCAACTTTAACGCGCATAAAGTAGCTTACCCGGCAATCGATTGGAAAGCCTTTGGTAACCGCTTTGTAAATGAAACATTGGGTTTATACCGCTCGCAGTTTACTACGCAGATTGAGCATTACGACAACTTTGCGGCCCAATGCGATGCTTTGAAACGCATTAATAATATTATTATCGACCTGGACAGGGATATCTGGACATACATCTCCATGAACTTTTTTAAGCAAAAGATTAAGGCAGGCGAGGTTGGATCATCGGCTATGCCACATAAAGTTAACCCGATAGATTTTGAGAACAGCGAAGGTAACCTGGGTATGGCCAATGCGATGTTTGAGCATTTGGCGGCAAAACTGCCAATATCCCGTTTACAACGCGACCTAACAGACAGCACCGTACTGCGTAATATCGGCGTACCGGTAGCACATACGTTGATTGCCTTTAAATCGACGATTAAAGGTTTGAATAAATTATTGCTAAACGAAACCGCTATCAACGCGAGTTTGGAAGCCAACTGGGCTGTAGTGGCCGAGGCTATCCAAACCATCCTGCGCCGCGAAGGCTATCCAAATCCGTATGAGGCGTTAAAAGAGCTTACACGCACTAACACGCAGGTAAACGCCCAAACCATAGCAGATTTTGTGGATACGCTGGCGATAAGTGACAGCGTTAAGGCAGAGTTGAAAGCAATAACGCCACAGAATTATACGGGAATTTAGGCGATGTCCTTCCAACGCGTCATTGCGAGGAACGAAGCAATCCCCCATGTAAAAGTCGTAGATAAGCATATCGGGGATTGCTTCACTATCGTTCGCAAAGACGGGCTTTTTGCACATCTGGAATCTGCACATCTACCCCCCCTCTGTCAATTTGGAGTAAAACTAAATAAGGATTACACTAACAACCAAAAACCTGATTACATTTGCCAATCTATTAAATTGTACATCCATGAATATCAGCGTATATACCGAATCTACCCCGAACCCAGCCACAATGAAGTTTATTGTAAACAAATTGTTGATCAACGGCAGCGTAGATTATGCAACCCGTGAAAGTGCCGAGGCCTCTCCTTTTGCAAAAGAATTATATAAATTTTCATTTGTTAACGGCGTGTTCTTCGCCAGTAACTTTGTAACGGTTACTAAAACCGAAGGCAGTGACTGGGCAGATGTGGAGCCTATTGTTAAGGAGTTTGTTAAAGGTGCCGTTGAGTCTGAGTTAAAGGTTCAGGCAGTTGATCAGGCTACCGACGTTGACTTTGAAGGTACCGAAACCGAGATCAAAATCCAGCAGATCTTGAACGACTACGTTCGCCCGGCTGTTGAGCAGGATGGCGGTGCGATCACCTATCGTTCTTTTGATGCAGGTGTGGTAACTGTCGAACTTCGCGGCTCATGTAGCGGTTGCCCTTCATCAACCGTCACTTTAAAATCCGGCATCGAAAACTTGTTAAAACGTATGGTGCCCGAAGTTACCGAAGTGGTATCTGAAGCTTTATAACATCGGGTTCATACTGAAAAAGATTGAAGCCCCGGTTGATCATCAACCGGGGCTTCTTTATGCTTAAAATCAAGACTAAATAGTTCCCTTTTTTGAGTTATTTTTAAATAATTCTTGAAGAAATTAGAGATTTTTAGAGGTAAAATCAGTCTTTTAGTTGAAATATTTCGCAATGTAATCCAGCATCTCGGCAGTTATGTTTCCATTGGTAGCTAATAATTCGCGGGTGTTGATCACCTCATTACCACCGCTAAAATTTACTACATGCCCGCCGGCCTGTTTAACAATTACAATGCCCGCAGCTATATCCCAGGCGTTTAGATTATACTCGTAAAAACTTTCAAATCGGCCACAGGCGGTATATGCTAAATCGACAGCTGCCGATCCTATCCGCCTGATGCCGTGGCAGTTGCGCATCAGTTCGGCAAACATTTTTAGGTAGGCATCTTGTTTGGTAAAATCATAATATGGAAAACCTGTAGCCAATAGACTCTGCGCTACGGTGGGGATCTTGCTTACTTTGATCTCTTTACCGTTTAAATATGCCGGGGCGCCTTTATGGGCGTAAAAGCATTCATCCTGATTAACCTCATATACAACGCCTAACACCAGCTCATCATAGTCCTGTAGGGCAATACTTACAGAGAAAGTAGGCAGCCCATGGATGAAGTTTGTGGTACCATCCAACGGGTCAATGATCCAGTTGTAGCGCTCACCCGCCCGGTTTTGGGTTTTCTCCTCTGTAATAAATCCAGCCTCGGGCAGGATCAACTCCAATCCCTTAACTATCAGTTCTTCAGCGGTTTTATCAACATAAGATACCAGGTCGTTAAGGCCTTTGTATTCTATCTTGTCCGGATCGAAGGTTTTTCGTTCCTGGCGAATAAATTGCCCCGCTTCTTTAGAAACGTCAATTACCTGGGTAATGATCTGGTTAAGTTGCATCCTGATGTTGTCTTAATGTTACTTTACGATAACAGTTGCGTTAGGCATTCCTTAGAGGCGCTTTCTTAAACTTGTTTTGGCCTGTAATTATCAACGCAATACCGCCAAGAACCATAATTAATGAGATCATTTCTGCCTGGGTAAATGATGGTAAGCCGGCAACATGATATCGGGTGTTAACGCGGATTAATTCGATGAAAAAACGTTCGATACCATTCAATATCATATAGATACCGAACAACACGCCTGGTGCTTTCACCTTATGACGAATACTCCAGATTAATGCAAACAACAATAAACAAACTACTGATTCATAGAAAGATGTAGGATAAACCGGGAGCTTTAATTCATTACAGAATTTACCAACACAGTTTGGGATCAGGTTACCCGGATCCTGCTCGTTTACGTTATGTGGGAAACGGAAACTCCACATCCAGTCAGGAGCCCAGCTTAACCAATTTGGTTTAGGCGAAAGGCTTGGTATCCCCCAATCGCCATCGCCAGACATTTGGCAGCCTACCCTGCCCAAGGCATAAGCCAGCATCATACCCGCAGCGCCGATATCCAGCATATCTAACGGTTTTACACCATGCTTGTTAGCTATATATAAAACTGCTGCACCACCACATATTAAACCACCGTAAAAGGTTAAACCGCTAAAGCCTATTAACATCCCTACCGGGTCGCGCATAAACTCGTCCCAGTTCTCTAACCCGTTAAATAACTTGGCACCTGCAAAACCCCAAACCGCTGCCCAAAGCAAAATGCTGCTCATCAGCTCATAAGGGTGTACTTTAATAACTTTTGTTTCGGGTTTGGGCAGTTGCTGTTTTTTAGCCTCATAATAAGCCCAGTAGGCAAATCCTGCGGCAAATAATATTCCGCCAACCCAGCTGCCGCGTAACGACAAAAGAAACGATTGCGGATCGTTGATCAGCATGGAATAATGCATGGCTGCGTCAACCAGTTTGTAGCCTAAAATGAAGCCGAATATTCCGTTACCAACCAAATCGCCTACGGAAGCGGGAGCACCAACCACAATTGTTTTATCAAATGTATGAATGTATCCTAACGCCTCTTTACGTTTAAATTCCTCGGTAAAGGCCCAGTAAGCAGCTATAAATGCAAAGGCTACAAAAAAGCCGAAGGTTTGGATAGGCAAAGGGATATTGATACCAAAAAGGTAATTGATAAGCGAGGATAGGGTTGGAAACATAAGCAGATATTTGTGAGGCGAATATAGCTTTAATGCACTAATATTTCTTCGCTTTCGGTTATTTCAACATCACCGTCATGTGATATTGCTGTTAAATTCACCTGCCTGATCTCGTTAACCAGTACAGGATCGTACTTAGCTTTTACCTTCACGTAGTTGCGGGTAAAGCCATGCATAAAGCCTTCTTTAATATCGCGCTCGAACAAAACCTGGTCGGCTTTGCCCAGTTGGGTTTCATAAAAGGCACGGCGTTTTTTCTCAGATAAGGTATGCAGCATTTTATTCCGCTCAAAACGGGTGGAGCCGGGAACAGTGCCCTTCATTTCGGCAGCAGGGGTATTTTCCCGTTCCGAATAAGTGAACACGTGCAGGTAAGAAATATCCAATTCGTTCAGAAAGTTGTAGGTATCTATAAAATCCTCACGCGTTTCGCCGGGGAAACCCACTATCACATCTACCCCTATGCAGCAATCGGGCATCACCTCTTTTATTTTGGCAACTCGGCTAACATATAATTCTCTTTTGTATCTGCGGCGCATAAGGCCCAGAATCTTATCAGACCCCGACTGTAACGGGACATGGAAATGCGGTACAAAACGTTTAGACTGCGCTACAAATTCAATTATCTCGTCGCTAAGGAGATTGGGTTCTATCGATGAGATTCTGATACGGTCGATACCATCCACTTCGTCTAAAGCCTTTACCAGGTCAAAGAACCGATCTTCGCGCTCTCCGTTACGGATGCCGAAATCGCCCAGGTTTACACCGGTTAATACGATCTCCTTCACTTCAGTTTTGGCAATTTCCCTGGCCTGAGCCACTACATTTTCAATGGTATCGCTGCGGCTGCTGCCGCGTGCAAGCGGGATTGTACAAAATGTGCAGGAATAATCGCAACCATCCTGCACCTTTAAGAAAGTACGGGTACGATCGCCGTAAGAAAATGAGGGTACAAACTGATTTGCTTCTGATACGGGCTGATTATAAATAACGGCCCTGGGGTTTTTAGTCAGGTCGGTGATATAATCAACCAGCTGGAATTTCTCGGCGGCCCCTAAAACCATATCCACACCGGGAATCTCGGCTATCTCTTTGGGTTTCAACTGGGCGTAGCAACCTACAATGGTTACAAAGGCACCGGGAGAGATTTTGAGTGCTTCCTTTACTATTTTGCGGCACTTTTTATCGGCATGGTCGGTTACCGAACAAGTGTTGATCACATACACATCGGGCGTATCGGTAAACTCCACCGTGTCGAAACCTGCCTGTGTAAACAGGCGGCCAATGGATGAAGTTTCCGAGTAATTCAGCTTACATCCAAGTGTGTAAAAAGCGACTTTCTTATTCATTTTGAAGCCGCAAAGATAATCATTTAGAGAATTACTGAGTTAGGGAATTTAGGATTGATGTTAACGGGGGTGTCAAAAAAAGAGACGGGCAAACTATTCTCCTCAAAATCACTAACTCGACGATTTTCAATTTCAGTCATTTAATCAATCCCATCCCACCGGTAGCTTTCATTCTCCAGGCCTATCAGGTCTATAACGCGATTTACAACCGTCATTGCCAGTTCTTCTATCGTTTTTGGCTTGCTGTAGTAGGAAGGGATGGCCGGGCAAATAATACCGCCAGCTTCGGTAATGGTTTTCATATTATTAAGGTGAATGAGGCTCAAAGGCGTATCCCGCGCAACCAATATCAATTTGCGGCGTTCTTTCAAGATCACATCCGCAGCACGGCTGATCAGATCGTCAGATACGCCGGAAGCTATCCGACCCATGGCACCCATTGAACAGGGCACAATAACCATAGTATCAAACCTGGCCGAGCCTGACGCGAATGGCGCCATAAAATCATTTTTAGCGTAAGTTTTAAACGGGTAGCTGCCGTGGCTGGCATCGTCTAATTCAAATTCCCAAACCTGTTTGGCATTATCGCTCATTACAATGGCAACTTCGGTAAGCTGACCTTGCAATTGTACTAATTTATCCAGCAATAATTTGGCATAAATAGATCCGCTGGCGCCGGTAACCGCTACAATAATTTTTCTTTTCATCATCTATACCAACAAATAAACGGATTAAAAGTTAGGGGCGCAAAAAAGGGTCGAATAACTCGTATCCGACCCTACATCTACCTATGAAAAACATGCCCTTTGAGTGGGCATTACAAATATAATAAGTAGTTTTAAATTACGGAACAATTTGTTAAAATTAATTTAACCTGTTTTGGAGAAATTTTTCTCTATAAGCGTCTGAATTATACCGTCAACCATTCCCACAGAGGGCACGTACATACTCTTAATACCTGCACATTTAAGCACGGTTAAGTAGATCTCGCAAGCGGGGATAATTACATCGGCCCTGTCCTGACTTAATCCTAAAACGTTGATGCGGTCTTTTAGCGAATAGGAGTTTAGGTAATTGTAAAGCTCCTTGAGTTTTATATAGGTCAGCGGTTCGGCATTGTTCTTTATTCCAGATAACCGGAACAGTTTATTGATGTTACCGCCCGTGCCAATACCGAAAATGTTTTTTTGGGAACGCGTGTGCTCGCGGATAAAGTTCTTCATATCTGTCCAGGTTTCCTCTTTATCCTGGTTGTCCAGGATGCGGATGGTACCCAGGTTAAAGGATTGCGAGGCCAGCAGTGTTTCACCGCTGAATAGGGATAACTCGGTACTACCGCCGCCTACGTCAATATAAAGGTAGTTTTTAGTTTTGTCGATGTCCACTTCTGCATGGCTGGCATAGATGATCTTTGCCTCGTTTTGGCCGTGTACAATCTCCAGGTCAATTCCTGCCTCTTCTTTAATGCGATTAGCAACTTCCTGTCCGTTAGTGGCTTCGCGCATTGCTGATGTGGCACAAGCCATGTAGTCGGTCACTTTAAAAACATCCATCAGGTTGCGGAACGCCTGCATGGATTTGATCAGATCACCGGCTTTTTTATCAGAGATCTTTTTATTCAGGAAAGCGTCATCGCCTAACCTTACGGGCACCCGTAATAACGTATTTTTTTTAAATGAGATAGACCCATTGTTATCTGTAATTTCTGCTATCAAAAGCCGTACGGCGTTTGAACCAACATCTATGGCGGCGTATCTCAATTTGTGGGTTTGGTTTTAAGGTAGGTATATATATCTATTTGCGAACGGGTAAGCGTGTCCGCATTTGTTTTATGGTATTTGTTGGTGTGCGTAACCGTAATATCCCTTGATTTTGTATTGTCGGCCAGTTGCAGATCAATAATATCCCGGATTTCCTTGCGGATATCTTCATCATAGATCGGGAAGCCCACTTCTACCCTGTTATCGATATTGCGGGTCATAAAATCAGCCGATGTAAGGTACATCAGTTCGTTACCGCCGTTGCAATAGATGTGCACACGGGCATGTTCCAAATATTTATCTACGATAGATACAACTTCGATATTCTCGCTGTAGCCCTTCACCCCGGCAATTAAGCAACACATCCCGCGGATGATCATTTGGATCTTGACACCGGCGTTACTTGCCTGATACAGTTTGGTGATCATCTGCTCGTCTGCCAGGCTGTTCATTTTAAAGATCATGTAAGCCGGTTTGCCTGCCTTGGCGTTCTTAATTTCGTTATCGATGAGTTTATAAATAGCCGGGCGCGAATCAATTGGCGATACGATAAGGCTCTTCAGATCTTTAGGCAACAGATTCTTATTCAGTGCACGGAAAATATAAACCAGATCGGTGGTGATGGCTTTATTTGCAGTAAGCAAGGTATGATCGGCATACATGGTAGCGGTTTTCTCGTTAAAGTTACCGGTGCTTAAACAAGCGTAATGGGCCTGCTTGCCTTTTTCCATGCGTGTTACGAGGCATATTTTAGAGTGTACCTTATAGCCGTCTATTCCGTACATTACGTTAACGCCTTCTTCTTCGAGCCTGTTACTCCAATAAATATTGTTCGATTCGTCGAAACGTGCCCGCAGTTCGACTAAACAATTCACCTTCTTACCATTTTTTGCAGCATTGATCAAAGCGTGTACTATCTTCGAGTTCTCGGCCAACCTGTAAACCGTTATGCTGATTTCCTTTACCTTAGGGTCTATAGCGGCCTCGCGTAAAAAGTGAATAACGTAATCAAACGATTGGTAAGGAGTACTGATCAGAAAATCTTTTTTGGCGATCATGCTCATCAAACTCTTACCGAAGGAAAGCCCCGCTACCGGCAGGGGTATATTTTTGTTGTACTGTAGATCGGCACGGCCGACGTTTGGGAAACTGATAAAGTTTTTAAAATTATGGTAACGGTTACCGGGTATCAAGCTATCTACCGGTACCTTCATTTTTTTAGTGAGGTAGCTCAGCATATCTACAGGCATGTCCTTATCATAAAGCAAACGCATAGGCTTACCTTTTTTCCTCTTTTGCAGGCTTTTAGCTAAAGAATCTATGAATTTTTCACTCACCTCCTTATCCAGGTCCAGCTCAGCATCGCGGGTTAGCTGTAAAGAGTAAGCTTCAATATTATCATGGTCAAATATGAAAAAGATATCCTCTAAATTATAACGGATAATATCGTCAAGCAGGATGATAAATTTCAAGTTGTTGGTATCGGGCAGTACTAAAAACCGGGATAGGTTATCCGGGAATTCAATTAACGCGAACCTGGTTTTTTTGCCTTTGGTAAGGCGCACAAAAAAATACACAGCCCTGTCACGCAGTTCGGGCAGCGGCAGGCTGTCGTCAATCATAATTGGTACCAGCGTAGAGAGTAAACGCTCTCTAAAGAAATTCTTGACAAATGTACCGCGGGTTACGTTAAGCTGTTTATCGTTCAGTAAAAAGATCTTCTCTTCCGCAAGTTCCTTTACGATAATATTCTCATAAAGGTCATTAAACTTGCGCTCCTGCTTTACTACGATGTTTTTGATCTGGTTAAGTACTTTTTTAGGGTTGTAACCTAAAATTTCTTTTGCCCGCTCATTCAGGTTGGCTAACCGGGTCAAGGTAGCTACCCGCACCCGGTAAAACTCATCTAAATTAGATGAGAATATGGCTAAAAACTTTATTCGCTCTATCAGGGGTACCGCTGGGTCCGCAGCTTCCTGCAAAACGCGGTCATTAAAATATAGCCAGCTAATTTCCCTGTTTATTAAAGGAATGTTCTTTGTATCCATAAAGTATGCTGTTTTAACAGCCGAAGTGCCAAATCTGCTTATTTATTTGTTAAGTTAGTATTAAGTAATCGTATTTAATAGGTTTTGTTTGCTATTAGTTACTGGCTTTAAAAAATCTTACCTTTGCTTTGCATTTTCAAAAAACACCTACATTATGCCTTCATTTGATATAGTTAGTAAAATAGACGGACAAACTTTGGATAACGCCATTAACGTTGCCAAAAAGGAAATACTTAATCGTTACGATTTTAACGGCAGTAAAAGCACTATCGACCTGGACAAAAAAACCAACGAGATCACTATAATTACCGAAGATGATATGCGTTTAAAGGCAATAACGGACAGCATTATTGGCAGGATGATGAAGCAGGGATTGGATGCCAAGGCGCTTGACTTTGGTAAAGAGCACTATGCATCGGGCAATATGATCCGTAAGGAGATAAAGGTTAAGGAAGGCATCGATAAAGAGGCCGCCAAAAAAGTGGTTAAAAAAATAAAGGATAGCAAACTGAAGGTTGAGGCCTCGATAATGAACGACCAGGTACGCGTAACCGCCAAAAAGATAGACGACCTTCAGGCTGTTATCAGCCTTTGCCGCACCGAAGATTTTGGCCAGCCGCTGCAGTACATCAATATGCGCGCTTAACCATATCGACCCATAATTGTTATCGACGTTTTAAAAGTTTAAGCCTTCCCTGATAAGAGAATACTTAAACAATGCGTTACTTCAACTTAAACGTATTCGCCACATCATCAAACTGCTTTTGATAGGTTGCGGCCTGGCTTTCCAAACACGAGCCTGTTAAAACGTACGCGACACCATTTTTAGGTATTACATAGGTTTTAATAGCGATGTTGCGGCCCTCAATGG
This sequence comes from Mucilaginibacter glaciei, assembly GCF_014773245.1. GTDB lineage: Bacteria > Bacteroidota > Bacteroidia > Sphingobacteriales > Sphingobacteriaceae > Mucilaginibacter > Mucilaginibacter glaciei. Next base: position 829,501 of record NZ_JACWMX010000001.1, read on the forward strand.
TGTAATTGTAAGTTAGAAATTTCCCCTTTACACCATCAATAACCAAATCGCCGTTTTTTTGATTGGTCAAATTCATGGTTGCCATTTTCTCCAGGTTTAAACGGATATACCCGTCTAACTCCTTCCCTTTCATATCATCTTTAAGAATATTCAGGTTCGGGCTGTAATTATCCACTCTTGGAGCTACCAGCATTACCAGTTTGTAATTATTAGATAACTGGTCTTTTTGCTCCCAACCTGTTGGTATACTTATTTGATATTCGGCAGTTGAATAAACGCCGTTGTTCATTGAGGCGTCGGGTTTTGCTGCCGCCGGCACGTTTACCGTTAGCGGGGTATCGGGAGGCGTGTTACCTTGTTTACCGTCCGGGCCTTTACATGATACAGCAAATAAAATTGCTGTAACGCAGGTTAATAATAGTGATGGTTTCATAATTGGATGTTTATATGAATAACACGCTTTCACAATTAGTGTTGGCGGCATGTAAATAAAAAAAGACCGCCCTTTTTCGGAACGGCCCTTTTCTACTTAAAAAACCAATTACTGAAACCTAATCTTAATTATTTTACAGCTATTTCTCTTGATTGAAATTTAGCTTCTTCCCTTTTGGCAATCGTTAACTTCAGTACACCGTCGGTGTAATCAGCCTCAATTTTGGTATGATCTGTACTATCCGGCAAGGTGAATGATCTTGTAAACGAGTGGTAGTTGTACTCGCGTTTGCTGAACTTTTTACTTTCGGTATTTTCTTCAGCCTTTTTCTCTGCCGATACCGTCAATACGTTTTTATCTAAGTTGATCTTAAAATCTTCCTTCTTTAAACCTGGTGTAGCCAATTCAATTTGAAAATCGTTTTCAGTTTCGGCAATATTAACAGCCGGTATACGATTAGTTAATTTATCGCTTATGAACCGGTCGTTCAATATCGAATCGAAAACATCGTTAAAGAAAGGGTTGCTGTTGTTTTTTAATCCGTTGTTAAATTTTACTAATGTCATTTTTTTATCCTCCAAAGTTTTAATTTAATTAACTTCGTGAGTGTATAATCAACAGTTATACCAACGGGGATTTCAACCAATTTAAGCGACAGAAAGTCCGCTGAGATTATTTTAGCAAGACAAAATGGCCGAAAAGCTTACAGATTATCGATTTAAGACAGACATATGTATCCGCTTTGCAGATATGGATGCGGCCGGCCATGTGAACAACGCCAAGTATCTAACGTATTTTGAAGAAGCCCGCTTTAGTTATTGGAGCAAGGTTATCGGCTGGAACATGAAAGAAGTTGGTATGGTGGTGGGCCGGTCAGAGATCAACTATCTGAAACCCCTAACTGTGGACGATAAAATTGTTTGCTATGTGCGCGTTATCCGTATTGGTAACAGCAGCTTTGATGTAATGCACGTGTTGGTAAAAACAACTGATAAAGGCGAGGAGATTTGCACCACCTGTAAAACGGTTTGCATCAGTTACGACTACGCTACCAACAAATCTATCCCTATCCCCGCCGAAGGCCGCAAAAAGATGATAGAATACGACGAGCCAAGGCTGATTTTGAATACGAATTAAGGTAGTATTTGGATAAAGCGTTTTTATTTATCAGCAGCTGAAATTTGCATAACCGCACATCTACTAAAATATTTTCCCCGGATTCAAGATCCCGTTAGGATCAAATACAGCCTTGATACCTTTCCAAATCGCAAAGTGCACCGGTGTATATTTTAAAGGCATATAACCTTTTTGTACTAAGCCTATGCCATGTTCGCCGGAGAGTGTGCCGCCTAAACTTACTGTCAGCTCAAATATTTCTGTGATGCCGTTGGTCAAATTATTATTCCAGTCGTTGTCGCTCATGCCTGCCTTAATGATATTTACGTGCAGGTTACCGTCACCGGCATGGCCGTAACAAACTGATTCAAAGCCGTATTTGCTCCCTATCTCCTTGATCCCGTTAATCAGTTTAGGTAATGCGGCGCGTGGCACTACGGTATCTTCTTCTTTATAAACCGAATTTGATTTAACCGATACGGCCATGGTGCGCCTGATCCGCCAGAGTTCTTCTTTCTGCGCAGATGAATCGGCAAAGAGCACGTCCTGGCAATTATATTGTTCTAAAACCTCATTGATTTTCTCGCAGTCGGCAAATACCACATCCTGGTTGCTGCCGTCGGCCTCTATCAGCAGGAAAGCCTCTATCCCATCCTTCAATTCGAAGTTTATCCCGTCGTATTTAATCACCCACTCCATCCCGCGGCGTTCCATAAACTCCAAAGCAGATGGCACCACCCCCGCCCTGAAAATAGCCGATACTGCCGCGCAGGCATCTTCATTAGAGGTAAATGAGGCCAGCATCAGCGCATCAAAAGTAGGCTTCGGGATAAGCTTGGTTACAATTTTAGTTACGATACCCAGTGTACCTTCCGATCCTATCAGCAATTGGGTAAGATTGTAGCCTGATGCATATTTGAGCGTGTTTGCACCCGTCCAGATCACCTCGCCGGTAGGCAAAACAACCTCCATGTTCAATACATATTCGCGGATTGTGCCGTATTTTACAACCCTTGGGCCGCCGCTACAGTTGGCCACATTGCCGCCAATAAAGCAACTGCCTTTACTTGCAGGATCTACCGGATACAATAATCCTTTTTCGGCCACCGCTTCAATAAAAGTTTCGGTGATCACCCCCGGCTCCACGGTAGCCTGCAGGTTTTGTTCGTCTATCTCCAGTATCTGGTTAAAACGCTCCATAGATATCATTAACCCGCCGTTTACAGCCAACGCGCCGCCTGCCAGACCTGTACCCGCGCCACGCGGCGTTACTGGTATTAAATGCTCGTGGCACAAGGCCATCAAGGCCGCAACTTCCTCCGTATATTTAGGTTTTACAACAACTTCCGGGTAGTAAACCAGGTCTTCTGTTTCGTCATGGCTGTAAATTTCCATTGCTGCCGGAATGCTCAAAACATTTTCTGCTCCAACTATAGCATTAATCTGGCTTAAAACATCGGCGCTGATTTTATTGTAGGTCATGTTAGTTCTGGTTGTTATGATAGCTCAGGGTAACAGCCGAATGTTTAACCGGGCCACCTAAAGCAGGGTGCATTTTTTTTAGCGTTACCTGCGCGCTATCGATGAACGGGAATTTGGCCACGGTTTTATCTATGATGCCTTGTACTACCGTTTCTATAAGTTGGCGTGGGTGTTCCATTTCAGCTTTGATTATGCTATACAGCGTTTCGTAGTTAACGGTATTGCCTATCTTATCATCGTTAAAAGCCTTTGCAGATATAAAGTTTACCGAAATATCTATAAAAAAATGGGTGCCCAATACCTGTTCTTCGGGGTAAAATCCGTGGTAGGCAAAAAACTCAACATCCGCTAACGCTACAGTTATCATAGCCCAAAATTAATGCAATATTTGATATTTATATTTCCATTTTTGATAATTGGTGGCTGAAAGGGTTCACGTTTACCGTCCATTTTTAAAAACTATAAAAAAGTATCTCGGCTAGAGATATGTTTAGTTCGTTTAAAGTTACTTTTTAGTACAAAACAGCCTCTGGTATGCAAAATCAAAGTTTTCAGGCTGTTTAAGTCAGTTTCAAATCAATATATTTGACCAACCAATTGATACCGTTATGGCTAAGACCGACATGTACGAAGCACCGGATTATTACCTTTTAGACGAGCTTTTATCTGAAGAGCATAAGCTTATTCGCCAAACTGTGCGCGACTGGGTAAAAAAAGATTTAAGCCCCGTAATTGAAGATTATGCACAAAAAGCCGAATTCCCTTCGCATTTAATAAAAGGACTTGCTGACATTGGTGCTTTTGGCCCTACCGTTCCGATAGAATACGGCGGCGCGGGTTTAGATTACATGGCTTACGGTATTATTATGCAGGAGTTAGAGCGTGGCGACTCGGGCATCCGGTCAACCGCTTCGGTGCAGGGTTCTTTGGTTATGTACCCTATTAATGCTTATGGATCTGAAGAGCAAAAGAAAAAGTACCTGCCCAAATTAGCTTCGGGCGAAATGATGGGTTGCTTCGGCTTAACAGAGCCAGATCATGGTTCAAACCCCGGTGGGATGACCACCAATATCAGGGACAAAGGCGACCATTATTTATTAAACGGCGCCAAAATGTGGATCTCGAACGCGCCTTTTGCAGATATTGCGGTGGTATGGGCGCGGGACGACGCCGGCAAGGTGCGCGGTTTGATCGTTGAACGCGGCATGGAAGGGTTTACTACCCCCACAACTCATAATAAATGGTCTTTAAGGGCATCGGCAACGGGCGAATTGGTATTTGATAATGTAAAGATCCCGAAAGAAAATATACTGCCGAATATATCAGGGCTAAAGGGCCCACTGGGGTGCTTAAACCAGGCGCGGTACGGCATTGCCTGGGGTGCCTTGGGTGCCGCTATGGATTGCTACGATACCGCTTTAAGATACGCTAAAGAGCGGGTGCAATTTGGCAAACCAATCGCGGCGTTCCAGTTACAACAGAAAAAACTTGCCGAGATGATCACTGAGATTACTAAAGGGCAATTATTAGTTTGGCGGTTAGCAACCTTGAAAAATGAAGGGCGTGCGACTGCTGCGCAAATATCAATGGCAAAACGGAATAGTGTTGAGGTTGCCATTAATATAGCACGTGAGGCAAGGCAGATGCTTGGTGGAATGGGCATCACCGGCGAATATCCAATTATGCGGCATATGATGAACCTTGAGTCGGTTATTACGTATGAAGGTACACACGACATTCACTTGCTGATAACCGGTATGGATATTACCGGAGAAGATGCTTTTAAATAGAAAAGAAATTTTTTTAAAAATAGAGCTATTGGTGGTAAATGTTGTGTGCAAACATTATATTTGTTATAGTAACAGTTAACCCGATACAAACATTGATACCAAAGCGGCCCTATTTTGCCAGTACCTCAACATGGCATCTTTGGCTTTGTGTATTTTTGATCTTTTCTGCTTCTTGTAAAGAAAAAACAGCAGACGATGGCAAGTACTCTGCCGCGTTTATGCCTGTTTTAGATAGTGTTAATAAAATATTTGATACTGACCCGGATAGGGCTGTAAGATATCTCGATTCTGCTTTCAACCAGCTGAACCAACCTAACATCAGTGATCGTTTCCGGGTTTACGGATTGCACTTTGTTTATCAGAAAAAGTTAAAACACGATTACAATAAAGCACTTTTGTATGCCGACAGCATGATGCTGGAAGCTAATAAAAGTTTAAATAAAGACCAGTACGCGGCTATTTTTGCCGAGTCTAACTTTGCTAAAGGAGATGCCTATTTCGAGTTAAAACAGTTTAACGATGCCTACCAATACTATTACCAGGGTTACTTAACAGGTAAGCAGTATTTAAATAGTTATGCCCTGGCAGATTATACCTACCGTATGGGGATGATTATGTACAAGAAGGGGCATTATAGGCTGGCGGCCAATTATTTTAAAGCCAGTTACAAGCAAGGCCTTCTGGATAGAAATGATTTCCCTGCGTTTTTTAGGAAACAGGAATTACTGGATAACATCGGTCTGAGTTACAAGCACAGTAACCAGAACGACAGCGCACTGGTTTACTTTAACAAAACGCTTCAGTTTTTAGACCAGCAAAAAAATAATTTCCCCAAAAAGCGCAATTTGGTCAATATGGCGCAAGGCGTTGTTTATGGTAATAAGGCAGATCTTTACATTCAAAGCGGGGCTGATGTTCAGGCTATCGATCTGCTTAAAAAGAGTATTGCTATTAATTTACAAAAAGGCCGAGATAACTATGATGCTGAGCTTACCGAAATCAAACTCGGGCAAATTTATTTGAAGCAAAATCAAACAGATTCTCTCGCTGTACTGCTTACAAACCTACGCAGGCAGTTAGACACGGTAACCAATGCAGATGCCGAAGCCGGTTACGCGCGACTGGTTGGTAATTACTACGTACTAAAAGATGACGCGAAAAAAGCTATTGGTTATTTACAGCGATACGAAGTAATTAAAGACTCGTTGGTACAGAAATCCAATCTTTTATTAGAGTCGGATGTAAACCAGCAACTGACCAACTACGAAAAACAGCACGAGATAGATACATTAAGCACCGACAATAAATTGAAGGTAATCTACCTGTACGTGACTATATTTTTAACTATAATGGCCGTGGTGATCATTTTTTTGGTATACCGTAACTGGACCCGCTCAAAAAAGGATGTAAAAACGGTTAACCTGCTAAACCAGCAAATAAACGAGCAAAACAAGGTGTTAGAAGGCACTTTAAACGAGCTAAACAATAGCAGCCAGGAAAAGGATAGGATATTACGCACCGTAGCGCATGACCTGCGAAACCCAATTGGCGGCATTGCCTCTTTAACTGCCCTGATGGCCGAAGATGAATATAGCGATGAGCAAAAGGAATTGATCAATCTGGTTAAAGAAACCTCGGTCAATTCCCTGGAACTCATCAACGAGATCCTGGAGGCTACAAACATAGCGTCTGTAAAGCTAAACCTGGAACATGTAGATATCAATTCTTTGGTAAACAATAGCGTAGAGTTGTTAAGATTTAAGGCAGCAGAAAAAGGCCAGAAAATATTATTTGAGCCCCTGCCTAAACAACAAGAGCTTTACATTAGCCGGGAAAAAATATGGCGGGTGATAAGCAACCTGGTAAGTAATGCCATCAAATTTAGCCCAACCGGTGCCTTAATAAACGTTAAAGTTTTTGAAAGCGACATGCAAATCATTGTATCCGTAGCTGATAATGGCATTGGCATCCCGGATAAACTGAAAGACCAGGTATTTAATATGTTTACAAGTGCACAACGACCGGGTACTGCAGGCGAGAAATCATTCGGTTTGGGGCTGTCCATTTGCAGGCAGATTATCGAAAAGCATAGCGGAAAAATTTGGTTTGAAAGCTGCCCTGAAACCGGCACTACTTTCTTTATCAGTTTACCTTTCACATCCGACCATACAGCAGCAGATTTATCTCAAAAAGTCGGCGTACCACTTTCCTGAGCCCTTAATAATGCGCTGCTGGGTTTTAAAATCAATATGGATCAGTCCGAACCGCGGGTGATAACCTTCGGCCCACTCAAAGTTATCTGTCAGTGTCCAAACAAAATAGCCGCTAACTTTTAACCCCTCCTGTTTAGCTTTCAATATCATTTGCAGGTTTGCCTGTATATAAGCCGTGCGTTTAGGATCGTGAACTTCGTCGTCAATTACTTCGTCGGGGAATGCGGCACCATTCTCTGTGATGAGGATCTTTTTTATCTGCGGGTAGGCGTTGTATTTTTTCAATATTTCAAACATCGCCTGCGGGTAAACTTCCCAGCGCATACTGGTCAACTCTACGCCCCGGTTTTCTGCCTTTATCAATGTAGCACCAATGTACGGGGTGAAAAATGAGTACTTAACTATCTCGCGGGTATAATTCTGCAGCCCTATAAAATCAAAATCAAAACTTAAATTATCCTCATCGCCGGGTTGATAATATTTATAGATCCCCTTTAATGCTGTAACATCATCTGTTGGGTAACCAAGCCCTAATATGGGTTCAATAAACAAACGGTTTATCAATGCGTCGGCCCGCCTGGCAGCGGCAATATGGCGTGGCTTATCGGCATAAGGTTCTATATGCGAGCAGGAAAAAGTGGTGCCGATAACTGCCTCTGGTAGCAGAGCTCTTAAAACCTTTGCCCCTGCTACAATACTTAATACGGTATGGTGTACAGCAGGCAAAAAATTACCTAATCCCCTCCTGCCCGGTGCATGGATGCCTAAAAAGTAACCGGCGCCTGTAAATACCGCGGGTTCGTTCATCACCATCCAGTGTTTAACCTTAGCGCCAAAGCTTTGGGCACAAATGGTAGCAAAGTTGGTAAACCAACCCACTACTTCACGATTTGTCCACCCGCCTTTGTCTTCCAGGGCTTGGGGTAAATCCCAGTGGTAAATGGTTACCCATGGCTCTACACCAACGGCAAGGCAATAGTCAATAACTTTATGGTAGTGGTCTATACCGGCTTGGTTTACATTACCCTCACCGGTGGGTAAAATGCGGCTCCAGGCGATAGAAAAGCGGAAATTAGGGATATTAAGTTGTTTGATAAGATCGATGTCCCTTTGGTAATTGTCATAAAATTCGCAGGCTATAGTTGGCTTTTCGCCATTTAAAACTTTACCTTTTTTGGCGGTAAAGGCATCCCATATAGATGGGCCCTTACCATGGGCATCACATGCACCTTCCGTTTGAAGGGCAGCGGTAGATACCCCCCAGGCAAAATCGTCGCCAAAAAGTTCTTTAGTAAGTTGCGGATCTGTTGGAGTAATAGAAGCCATGTAATTGAGCTGTTGAAAAGCCCAAATTGTACATTATTATTGTATAATTAAAGTTTTTACTTTAAAACTTAGTGCTTAAAAGATGAGCGCATGCTTTTTAAAAATAGCCATTCCCTAACGTCGTTGATCATTCTTGAAAATACGTTGAACAATTTCATATTCTTATTTTTAATTATATACTAATTTACCTCCGCTATATGTACTTAAAGTACCGGTTAGATTATATAATTATTAACAGATTTTTACCTTAACCTGCTTAACAATTACCCTGTTGTTGTTTACTTTTGCAGCGATGAAAAGTTATTTTATCCGCCTGTTTAATTATAATTTGTTTGCTAATAAGCAGACTAACGGATTGGTGCAGGCGCGCCCTAATGAAAAGGCTGTTCACTTAATGACTCACCTGTTGTTTGCCGAACATATTTGGCTACAGCGCTGCAAAGGGATGAGTACAGCAGGTATTAACGTTTGGCCTGAAGGGCAACTTTCGCAACTTTTAGAGTTGATTGAGAAAAGCCATAATGAGTGGATATCATTGATCAATACTTTGGTTGAGGGAGACTTTGATAAAAACATCCATTACCAAAATTCAACAGGAGCAAAATTTGATACGTTGATGTGTGATATTATGGCCCATGTAGTTAACCACGGTACCCATACCCGAGCACAAATTGGCCAGCTATTAAAACTTGATGATGCTGATAAGCTCCCGGTAACAGACTACAGCTATTATTTGAGAAAGTAATAAATAACATAAACCGTTTTTAGATGAAAAAAATAATTGCCGCTACCCTTTTAAGCTTAACACTGTTTGGCTGCACAGATACCAAAAAGCAGGAGAAGGATCTGCTTAACGAAGTGATAAAAACGCACGACCAGGTAATGAGCAAAGACGAGTTGATCATGATCAATAAGATGCAATTGGACACCTTGCTGAAAGCTAATAATGATACTACATTAAACAAACAGGCGGTTTCCTTACAATCTCAATTAGTGGCTGCCGATACCCGTATGGAAGACTGGATGCACAACTTCGATGCAGAGAACAAGAACAAATCGCATGACGAGATCATGACTTATCTGGCAGATCAGAAAAAACAGATCGAAAGTATTGATAAGCAATTAAATGCGGCGATAGCATCGTCAAGTGAATTCATCAAGAAAACTAAAACAAAATGAAGCAACTAACCGGATTACTTTTCATAACGCTGATATTGTTTAGCGCTTGTAAATTTAACGCTGCGGAGACTCCGAAACTGCCCATTTACGGTAACCGCGATACGGTTAGTAAAATGGTTAACGGCAAAATGGTGGTCGATTCGGTTTATGCAACCATACCCGATTTTAAGTTTGTGAACCAGTATGGCGATAGTATTACATCCAAAAGTTTGAACGGGTATGTTTACGTGGCCGATTTCTTTTTTACTACCTGCCCTTCTATCTGCCCGGTTATGCACCGTAATATGTTAAAGGTTTATGCCGATTATAAAAACGTAAGTGACTTTAAAATCATATCGCATACCATTGACCCTAAACACGATAGCGTACCTGTATTGAAAAAATATGCTGATAAAATGGGTATTAGCGGCCAAACCTGGTGGTTGCTGCAAGGCAAAAAAGAAGATACCTATCAGTTAGGAGAAAAAAGCTATTTAGTTGCGGTTAAAGAAGATAGCGGTACGCCCGGCGGTTATGTGCACCAGGGTTGGTTTGTTTTGGTTGATAAGCAAAAGCGCGTTCGCGGGTATTACGACGGTACCGACGAGAAGCAGGTAGATAAATTAAGGGCCGATATTAAAACCCTTCTTGCCGAAACCAATACGACCATAGCGCAATGAAAAGCAGGGTAATTGGCCTGCTTACGGTCCTGATAGCTGTTATTATAGCATCGTGCCAAAGTGAGGACGAATTGGAATTTCAGCGTTACTATAACGGCGGCAAGAAACTGTATGAGCAAAAGTGCCAGAATTGCCACAGTGCCAAGGGCGATGGCCTCTCTAATCTCATCCCCCCTTTAACAGATGCCATCTATCTTAAAAAGAATAAGGCTTTACTGGCGTGTATGGTTAAATATGGTATAAAGGAAACCATCATCACAATAAATGGTAAAAGCTATGAAGGTGCCATGCCCGCTAATGACCTTGCCCCTGTCGATATTGCTAAAGTGCTTACCTATGTAACCAATTCGTTTGGTAATAAAATGGGCGTAATCAAGTCGGAAGTTATTGATCGCTATCTGGCCGGGTGTAAATAGTCTGCTATCAGACCTTAATGATCGGAAACTTGCTGCCTTTTCTATTTTCGGTTTGATATTTTCGGGCTTTCCTCAATATTTCCATACATTTGCAATTGCAAAACGTTCTATCGCTCCGTACTCAAATGCGGGGAGGAAAGTCCGGGCAACATAGAGCATCCTGCTTCCTAACGGGAAGGCGCCCGCAGCGGGCGACAGCAAGTGCCACAGAGAATATACCGCCTGCAAGGGTAAGGGTGAAAACGTGAGGTAAGAGCTCACGGCTTTTCCGGGCGATCGGGATCGCGGTAAACCTCAGGAGTTGAAAAACCAAATAGGTTCTGAAAGTGGGGCTGCTCGCTCCCGTGCCGATCCGTCGGCCGTTAGAATGGGTAGGTTGATAAAGCCTGTTAGCAATAACAGGACAAGATTAATGATAGAAATTCCCTCAAGGGAACACAGAACCCGGCTTACAGATTTGCTGCTGTGAAGATCCCCTCTCCGGAGGGGATTTTCTGTTTTTAGTAAGTTGTTAATAACTTGAATGGTTTTCAATAATAGGTTTATAAATACTCGCCTAACCATCAACTCTCAATTCTACAAAACCACTGTTTAATATTCTATACAATTTATATATTAGCAGCCCAAACATTCTACCGTAAATTCAGTTTAAATCACATGGCAAAAATTTTAATAATTGACGATGAACGGTCTATCCGAAGCACCCTCCGTGAGATTTTGGAGTATGAGGATTACACTGTCGAAGATATAGATAATGGCGTAGACGGCCTTGAACTGATCCGCAAGAATGATTTCGACCTGGTACTGTGCGACATAAAAATGAACCGCATGGATGGTATGGAAGTGCTCACCGAAGGTTTAAACATCAAACCGGACCTGCCCTTTATCATGATATCCGGCCACGGAACGGTTGAAACCGCTGTTGAAGCCAGCAAAAAAGGTGCGTTCGACTTTATTTCCAAACCACCCGATTTAAACCGCTTGCTCATTACCGTACGTAATGCGTTGGACCGCGGTAGCCTGGTTGTTGAAACAAAGGTTTTAAAACGCAAGGTGTCAAAGGTTCGGCCTATTTTGGGTGAGTCGCAGGCCATTATAAAAATCAAAGAAACCATTGAGCGTGTAGGCCCTACTGATGCGCGCGTGTTGGTTACCGGTGCAAACGGTAGCGGTAAAGAATTGGTTGCGCGTTGGCTGCATGAAAAATCAAACCGGTCTAACGGCCCTATTATTGAAGTGAACTGTGCGGCTATACCGTCAGAACTAATTGAAAGTGAACTGTTCGGCCACGAAAAAGGCTCTTTCACATCGGCTATAAAACAACGTATCGGTAAGTTTGAATCGGCCAGTGGCGGCACACTCTTTCTGGATGAGATTGGTGATATGAGCCAATCGGCACAAGCCAAAGTATTGCGTGCCTTACAGGAAAGCAAAATAACCCGCGTAGGCGGTGAAAAGGAAATTGATGTTGACGTGCGCGTTGTAGCGGCAACAAATAAAGACCTTTTAAAAGAAATTGAAGCCGGTAATTTCCGTATGGATTTATACCACCGCTTAAGTGTTATATTGATACATGTACCGCCGCTTACCGAGCGACGCGATGATATTGGCCTGCTTACTCAATCATTTTTAGACGAGATCTGTAATGATTACGGCATGCCTACCAAAAAGATCTCGGAAGCCGCCCTCGATGCCTTAAAGGCATTACCCTGGACCGGGAACATCCGTGAGTTGCGCAACATGGTGGAGCGTTTGATCATTTTAAGTGATAAAACGATTACCGATAGCGATGTAAAATCGTTTGCCAACCCATCCGCTCCCGTAGCAGCGGGTGCAACTGCGGTAGCTGCAGCACCTGAAAAAGACTTTGATCAGTTCACCAATTTCCAGGAATACAAGGATTTTGCCGAACGCGAGTACATCAAGTTCAAATTGGAGAAAAACAACTGGAATGTTTCTAAGACAGCGGATGACATTGATATCCAAAGGAGCCATCTGTACAGTAAGATCGAGAAATTTGGTTTAAAAAGAGGCGAATAATTAGTTTATAATCCCTGAAACAACAAAGCCTGATAAAATTCATCAGGCTTTGTTGTTATATTCAAATGTGTTTGGGTTTTAATAAAAGAATTTGCTTCCGTTTAAAATAGTCTTGTCATTAGCTTGAAAAATACAGTTGGGGAATATGGTATAGCCCGTCCACATTAAAGCCTGTGGGTTTTGGTTGTCAGGATGCGGTAAGCCGAAAGCATGGCCCAATTCATGCCCTGCGCCACCAACCCATCTGGAAACAGGTTCTGTCATTTGGTTTGTTAAACCTTTCAAATCATTTTCCGGCATCGCCGTAAATCCAAGCGCACCAGCGCCGGTAGCCCCTTGTGCGTCTACATAAACCAGGTAAACATATTTACTTTCGTCGTAGCCAGTCCCCAATAATGATTTGATATCGTTACGCGCATTGTTATAAAAGTAATATTGCGCGTCGGTACCACTTGTGCTATTACTCGCGTTAAACCATGCCGCGTTTTGGGTACTTTTAATAGTTTCAACTATCTGGGTATTTAGATGGAATGTTTTGTTTGTACCCAGTGTTGATTTATACCAGGCTGTAAGTTGTGTAACCCCGGCAGTTACAGCATCGGTATACTGTTGATTCAAAGCCCGATCTGCAGGGACGAGGTATATGAGCCGCACAGTTAAATTAGTTGCGCCGGTGTTTGGCCCCGTAAACTGGGGTGTAGTAGTACCTCCCGATGTGCCACCGGTCGAATTACCTGATGAAGGCGTAACCGTGTTATCTTTTGAGCAGGAAACCACGTTCAAAAAAATAAAAACTCCTAACACTTTGCAGATTTGATTCTTATTCACGATCATAATTTTAATTAACAATTGGGTTATTACTTACTATATCAACCCTTTAGAGCGCATAAAAGTTTTATTATTTAGTTTGGATTGCTGCAAACGGTATTAAAAGTACAAAGGTAAGTACTATGCGAAGGCATACTTTTAAACGCTCTTTTTTATCTGCGAGTTATCATTTGCATCCAAATTAATGTCTCCCAATATCTTTAAGTCTATCCGCGGCATTTTTATTCAGATAGGCGGAAAAGATAGTTTTTTATGTAAACACTCGTTTTTTATAAGTATATAATAATGAAACATTTAAGTGATTTATTATCTGAATTATGTAAACCTCTGTAAACCTAATTTCCTCTTTTAACATTTAATCAAAATCAGGGTTAAACTAAAAAAGCTTCAGGGAAACCTGAAGCTTTTTTAGTTTAACATCAACCACGCAAAGCATGGCTGATGGATTATTACTTGGCTACGTCGAACCTGTCTAAATTCATCACTTTAGTCCATACGGCTACAAAGTCTTTAGTGAATTTATCTTGAGCATCAGAACTTGCGTAAACCTCGGCGATGGCCCTAAGTTCGGAGTTGGATCCAAATACCAGGTCGGCGCGGGTGGCGGTCCATTTTACATTTCCGGTAGTACGGTCGCTGCCCTGATAGGCTTCTTTACCGTCTGATGTAGCTTTCCAAACGGTGCCCATATCAAGCAGGTTTACAAAGAAATCGTTGGTCAGCTGGCCCGGGCGATCAGTGAACACGCCATGTTTAGACCCATCAAAATTAGTATCCAACACACGTAAACCACCTAAAAGCACGGTAAGTTCCGGAGCGGTAAGGGTTAATAATTGCGCTTTATCAATCAATAGTTCTTCAGTAGCTACCGGGATGCTTGATTTGCGATAGTTGCGGAAACCGTCAGCTGCAGGCTCCAAATAGCCAAACGATTCTACATCCGTTTGTGCTTGTGAAGCGTCCATCCTGCCCGCTGTAAACGGAACAGCAATAATTTGCCCGGCATCTTTAGCAGCCTTTTCAACACCTGCGTTACCTGCCAGAACGATCAGATCAGCCAAAGAAACTTTCTTATCTGAGGTTTGGGCACCGTTAAAATTGTTTTGTATGCCTTCCAATACATTAAGTACCTTTTGCAGTTGTGCAGGATTGTTTGCCAGCCAGTATTTTTGCGGTGCTAAACGGATACGCGCACCATTGGCGCCACCACGTTTATCAGATCCGCGGAAAGTTGAAGCCGAAGACCATGCGGTAGCAACCAGTTCTGAAACGCTTAATCCAGATTCGTAGATCTTAGCTTTAAGGTCTGCAATATCACTATCATCTATCAAAGCGTGGTCAGCTGCGGGGATAGGATCCTGCCAAAGCAATTCTTCCTGCGGAACATCTGTACCCAGGTAGCGGGCGCGTGGGCCCATATCGCGATGGGTCAGTTTAAACCACGCGCGTGCAAAGGCATCACCAAATGCTTCATGATCTTCCAAAAATCGCCTTGATACCTTTTCGTATGCCGGGTCGGCCCTTAAGGCGATATCCGAAGTAAGCATGGTTGGTTTATGTTTCTTCGAACTGTCATAAGCATCAGGAATGATTTCTTCCGAATCTTTAGCAACCCATTGATGTGCGCCGCCCGGGCTTTTGGTAAGTTCCCATTCAAAACCAAGCAGGTTTTCAAAGTAATTGTTACTCCACTGCGTTGGGGTTGTTGTCCAGGTTACTTCCAATCCGCTGGTAATGGTATCAGCACCTTTGCCAGATCCGTAGCTGTTGTTCCAGCCAAAGCCCTGCGCTTCGATATCTGAAGCTTCGGGCTCTGCACCAACGTGGTCGGATTGTGCCGCCCCGTGAGTTTTACCAAAGCTATGGCCACCGGCTATTAAAGCAACCGTTTCTTCGTCATTCATCGCCATACGGCCAAAAGTTTCACGAATGTCTCTTGCAGATGCGATCGGATCGGGGATACCATCGGGTCCTTCAGGGTTTACATATATTAAACCCATGTGTGCCGCACCAAGTGGTTGTTCCAGGTTGCGTGTATGGATCTTACCGGATGCATCTTCATCAGAAACCAAAGCGCCTTCACCATCAACACCCGGCGAACCGTCGGCGTAGCGATGATCGTTACCCAGCCAAGTTGTTTCAGATCCCCAGTAAACAGACTCGTCAGCTTCCCAAACATCGGCACGGCCACCGGCAAAGCCAAAGGTTTTAAAACCCATGGACTCCAGCGCAATGTTACCCGCCAGGATCATCAGATCGGCCCATGAAATATTGCGGCCATATTTTTGTTTAATTGGCCAAAGTAATCTGCGGGCCTTATCAAGGCTCACGTTATCGGGCCAGCTGTTAAGCGGGGCAAAACGTTGCAGCCCTGCTCCTGCGCCACCCCGGCCATCGCCAACGCGGTAAGTGCCTGCACTGTGCCATGCCATACGGATAAATAAACCACCATAATGACCAAAATCTGCCGGCCACCACTCTTGCGAGTCGGTCATTAGCGCGTGAAGGTCTTGCTTTACCGACCCCAGATCGAGGCTATTAAAAGCTGTTGCATAATCAAAATCATTGCCCATTGGGTCTGATAAAGATGAGTTTTGACGAAGGATAGTTAGTTTTAGCTGATTAGGCCACCAGTCATGGTTCCTGGTACCGCCACCGCCAACATTGTGTTCCATACTGCCGTTCAAATACGGGCAGTTATTGATATCGTTTGATTGGTTTTCCATGCGATAAATTTATAAGATTAGTTTATTCTGAATGTCTGTTTAAAGTTAAAAAAATATGATAATTGAAAAAAAAATTAAACGGTTTATTTATTTGAAAGCGGTACTTCTGTCGTATGTGTGTCAACAACAACGGCAAATCAAACATAATTATAAAACTATGGTTATGTGTTTTGATATAAATTAAACTCGAAGTCCTGAAAAAGCAATACTTAAATACCGAAAGAAACTTAACGATACCCACAAAATTGATCTTGGCCGCTATTTTTAGCTTTGTCCATGTGGTGGCTATGGGGCAGGTACAAGTGCCATCTGATTCGTTAAAAGCAGATAGACCAGGTTTAAAAGAAGACGCACCGCGCAGTGTAAACCGCCAGTACGATATTGCTGATCTTATCAGGGATGTTCTGCATCCGGGTCGTAAGCCGGATACTTTAAAAAAGTCGTCGGGAATAACCATCATACCCAATATCGCGTCTAATCCGAGCATTGGCTCGCAGATAGGAATTAAAGCAGTTGCGGGCCGTAAATTGGGAACAGATCCAACTACCCTACTTTCTGTAGCGGCTACATCTGTTTCTATCACAACCAAAGGGATTATCTATTTTTATATCAACCATAATATTTACACGCCGGGTAATGATTGGAATTTTCAGGGTAATATCGTTGCGGCAAAATCTGTTACGCCCGATTTTGGCTTAGGGATAGCTGAGCCTTCTACAGGTAATGCAGATGACCAGGTTTTAGCCAATGCCGGCCGCAAGGGCCGTGCCCTTAATAGCTTATATTTTAACGTGAGGGAAAAGGCATATAAGGAAGTTTCGAAAGGGCTATTTGTAGGTGCAGGGGTGTCATTTGATATCCGTACTAAAATTGAAGATAAAACTTCTAAAACAGCAACGCCTTACAGCATCTATAATGACCGTTATGGGTTTGACCAGGATCATTACCAGGCAAACGGCTTTTTGTTTAATGTGCAGTATACCACGCGCGATAATCAAAACCGTGCTTATAAAGGCATTTATGCCGATGCCGGCTTCAGGGTAAACCAAACCTGGATAGGCAGTTCAAAAAGTGCCGTGCAATTTATTACCGATTTTAGAAAATACTTTAGCCTCTCGGCCACTAATCCCGAGCATGTGGTCGCGTTTTGGAACTGGGGTTCCTATTTGCTGAGTGGCGCCGTGCCTTACCTGGAGTTACCGGGCACCGCAAAAGATGGATCGTTCCGCAGTGGCCGTGGTTATACAACAGGTTATTTTAAAGGTACCAACTACAACTATTCTGAAGTAGAATATCGTTTCCCGATCCTGAAAAATAAATTCATTAGCGGCGTAACATTCTTTAACTTACAAACAGCTAACGATTTGCAGGGAACAAAATTATTCGAGAAATTCCAACCTGGTTATGGTGGCGGTTTGCGGGTTTTGTTCAACAAGGCTACACGTACAAACCTTTGCCTGGACTATGCCTGGGGTAAATATGGTGCGCGCGGGTTCTTCCTAGGATTAAATGAGGCTTTTTAAACGACTTGCTTCCCTAAATCTTACGGCAAAATATAATCAGCTATCTTTGTTTTTTTTAGATAGTACTAAATGATACAGCAAGCACTCCAAAACCTTAAAATAGCAAAGTTAAACCCTATGCAGTTAGCTGCGTTAGAAGCAGCCAAAAAAGGCGATGTGATATTGCTTTCGCCTACCGGATCCGGTAAAACATTAGGTTTTCTATTGCCTCTGTTAGATACATTAAAGGCCGATGTGCAAACGGTACAGGTTTTGATACTGGTACCGTCGCGCGAACTGGCCTTGCAGATAGAACAAGTTTTTAAGGCAATGGGCACCGGGTTTAAGGTGAATTGCTGCTACGGTGGCCACCCGCTCAAAATAGAGTTGAATAATTTATCACGTCCGCCTGCGGTACTGGTAGGTACCCCAGGCCGTATGGGCCACCACCTACGCCGCAATACTTTCGATACATCAACGGTAACTACTTTGATATTAGATGAGTTTGATAAGGCGCTGGAATTTGGTTTTCAGGAGGATATGGCTTACATTATCAAGAAATTGCCGTCCGTAGAGAAGCGCATGCTTACATCGGCTACTAAAATGGACGCGATACCTTCTCTCACAGGTATAAACCGCCCCGTTAAACTTGATTTTCTTACTCATGCTGCTTCGGTTCCCGACCTTAAACAAAAAGTAGTTATTTGTGAGCCTGCCGACCGCTTAGAGGCTCTTTTTGCGCTGGTTTGTAAGATAAGCGACCAGCCGACATTAGTTTTTTGTAATCACCGCGATGCGGTTGAGCGCATCAGCGACTTGCTCTATGATATGGGGCTGCCGCACGATATTTTTCATGGCGGCATGGAGCAGGACGACAGGGAACGTGCCTTACTAAAATTCAGAAACGGCAGCCACAGGATACTGATCACTACAGACCTTGCCTCGCGCGGCCTTGATATTCCTGAAATTGAGCATGTAGTACACTACCAGCTGCCACACAATGAGGAGGCCTTTGTGCACCGTAACGGACGTACTGCGCGAATGAATGCTAAAGGCACCTCCTATTTACTTTTAGCCCCGGGCGAAAAACCGGACTACTTATCAGAGCTACCTGAGATTGAACAATTACCTGAAAAAACAATTATCCCCAAGCTATCACCATGGGCCACTGTTTATATCGCAGCGGGTAAAAAAGATAAAATAAATAAAGTAGATATTGTAGGCTTATTGCTTAAAAAAGGCCAGCTGGATAAAGAGGATTTGGGTTTGATAGAAGTATTAGATCACTCGTCATATGCCGCTGTTAAACGAAACCAGATTGAAAAGGTGGTAGGTTTGGTAAAGAATGAAAAGATAAAGGGCAAAAAGATCAAGATCGATATATCGCAATAGTTTATGCGGTTACAAAAATGCGCTATCTTAGCAGCACACTAAATTCCTAAACATTATGAAAAAATTACTTGTGTTAATTGTACTGGTACCGTTTGCCTTTACAGCGGCTTTTGCCCAAATTACTAAAGATCAATCAGTAGCCGAATGGACCCGCGCAAAAGCTTACACCAAAGCTTATTTAGACGCCATGCCTGCCGACGGCTACGCTTTTAAACCAACACCCGAAATGAGAAGCTTTGCCGGCCAAATGCTTCACCTTGCCGATGCCGATTACTTTTTTGTTGGGACGGCAACAGGCAAAGAAAGCCCTATAGGCCGCACGTCTTTAGAAAAAACCGTCCCGCAGAATAAAGAAGCGGTTACCAAAGCGGTGTTGGACAGTTACGATTGGGCGATTGCCACAATTAAGGCTATGCCCGATACCCAGTTGGCCGAAATTACAACAATGGGTAAAGACATGAAAGTTGCCAGGGGCATGCTTTTAGTTAAAGGATTTGAACACCAAACGCATCACCGTGGGCAAACAACTGTTTATTTGCGTTTAAAAGGTGCTACCCCACCAAATGAAATGTTGTTTTAATAGTTACGAACTAGTCTTGTACCAAAAAAGCCATCCTGATTATCATGATGGCTTTTTACATAGTTTATTTTACAGCTTAGGCGCGGTTTATATATCAAGCCGACTCTAACGCAGGGCGAAGCATCTCGCAAACATCCGTTTCTAAAACTTTACAAACAGCAACAAGCCTTTCAACCGTTAGGTGGCTGTAACCACATTCTAACTTGCTATAGGCATTTTGTGAAACACCCATACGTGCAGCCACATATTCCTGTTTGTAATTCATCTTTATCCTACGGTTACGGATGGTATCTATTAGGATTTTCAAATTAAAATTCATTGGTGATATTTATAAATAGATAAATGTCT
The DNA here is from genome assembly GCF_014773245.1 of Mucilaginibacter glaciei. Classification (GTDB taxonomy): domain Bacteria; phylum Bacteroidota; class Bacteroidia; order Sphingobacteriales; family Sphingobacteriaceae; genus Mucilaginibacter; species Mucilaginibacter glaciei. The sequence continues at coordinate 849,531 of NZ_JACWMX010000001.1, forward strand.
GTTTGATATAATTACGGCTTCTATTGCCCGGCGGATTTCCTTGAGCAATAATTTTATCTAAAAAATTTATCAATTGAATATTTATTTTCTTAAAACGTAATTGTTCAAGTTTTTCTATTGGTCACCGTAAATTGAAATAGCAATGCCTATTTTTACTTTTCCGAATATTTCCTTGTTAAGATGCTTACATGTCCAAACTTTTAAAAAAAATTCCTGCTGCTGCATTATCCTTAGTCACCTTGCTGCTAATACAATGTGCAACAGAGCCATCCTCGCCAAAAGAACTTGCTCTTAACCAGCCTGTTGTTGTCAAGCGTAGTAGTGGCGGGCTTGTATATCCGGCAAACAATATCCCGCTAAAAAATATGTTCGGAGTTAATAGTTACGAGTGGAATTTTTTAGAAAACCCTGCCACACCAAATGAGCACAGTTCCATTTATGAGGATAACATGGCACTGATTAAAAGTTTTGGCGCGGTTAGGCACTACATGAACTGGAACAAATTAGAAAATACGCAAGGTAATTACACTTATAACCCAACTAATAATGGCAGTTGGAATTACGATTTGATATACACCCGTTGCCAACAGGAAGGTATCTTAGTTTTAGCCGATCTGAAGAATTTGCCCGTGTGGATGATGAACACCTACCCTGCCGACGAGCGTGATGATGAGAATGTACCTGCACCTTATGGCTCGGATCGCACCAAACCAAATTCATACATCGCACAGGCACGTACCGCTTTTCAGTTTGCGGCAAGGTACGGTTACAATAAAGCAGTAGATCCCGCGCTGGTTAAAGTAGATAGCCGTCCGCGCTGGAATAATGATAAACCCAACACGGTAAAAATTGGCATGAGTTTGATCAGATATATAGAGTGCGGCAACGAAAATGACCGGTGGTGGAAAGGTGATAAAGCCACCCAAACACCCGAAGAATACGCAGCAAACCTATCGGCCTTTTACGATGGGCACAAGGGCGCACTTGGGCGCGATGCAGGGGTTAAAACTGCCGACCCCGCTATGCAGGTAGTGATGGGTGGTTTAGCAACCGCTGATACTAACTACGTGCAGCGGATGATCAACTGGTGTAAAATAAATCGCGGCTACAAAGCCGATGGGAAGGTAAATCTTTGTTTTGACGTGATCAATTATCATTTATATTCAAATAATGGTAGTATACTAACGCACAAAAAAGCTTCAACAGGCATGGCACCAGAGTTCTCTGAAGCTGCAGGTATCGCAGATTCATTTATTAAGGTTGCTAACGGCATACCTGTGTGGGTTACAGAAACAGGGTACGATGTGAACCCCGAAAGCTATCAACACGCGCCATCGATATTGCACAAATCGCCGCTGTTGGTACAGGGGGACTGGATCATTCGGTCGTCTTTGTTATATATCAGGCACGGTATTCAACGATTGTTTTTTTATCAGTTATTTGATGCTTTTCCGGGTAAAGGCGAGCAATATGCCACTTCGGGTTTAGCGGAAGGAATCAAACGCCGCCCCGCAGCCGACTATATCATGCAAACCAATAAACTGATGGGTAGCTATTTGTACAAAGGAACCATCAATGGCAATCCGTTGGTAGATAAATTTCAATCGGGCAAGAAAACGATTTACGTGCTAACAGTGCCAGATTCACAAGGTCGTACAGCTGCATATTTTTTAGACTTGGGCAACGCCAAATCAGCTATTATCCATATGCTAAAAGTGGGCTCAGATACTATGGAAAGCAAGATCGTTGTCACAAAAAAAGGGAAATTACCTGTGATTGTTACCGAAACGCCCGTGTTTATCGAGGCGGGGCTGTAATCCTTCTCTATCTATTGCTAACTAACATGCCAATTTATCCGCGCAAAAAGTTATTTTTGCGCCTGAATGAAGCATATCCGTAATTTTTGTATTATAGCCCATATCGACCACGGTAAAAGTACCCTGGCCGATAGGCTATTAGAATATACCAATACCATTACCCAACGCGAAAGCCAGGCTCAATTGCTTGACGATATGGACCTGGAGCGCGAGCGTGGTATCACTATCAAAAGCCATGCTATCCAGATGGATTATGAGCTTGACGGCCAGAAATATGTTCTGAACCTGATAGATACTCCCGGGCACGTTGATTTTTCATATGAGGTTTCGCGGTCTATCGCCGCATGCGAAGGCGCACTGCTTATCGTTGATGCTGCACAGGGTATCCAGGCGCAAACTATATCTAACCTTTACTTAGCTTTAGAGAACGACCTGGAGATTATCCCGGTTCTGAATAAAATGGATTTGCCCGGCGCTATGCCTGAGGAAGTTAAAGACCAGATAGTTGAATTAATTGGTTGTAAACGCGAAGAGATACTGGCAGCATCCGGCAAGACCGGTATGGGTGTACATGATATTTTACGTGCCATTGTTGAGCGTGTCCCCGCCCCTGTCGGCGATCCTGAAGCGCCTTTGCAGGCCTTGATCTTTGACTCTGTTTATAATTCCTTCCGAGGGATTGTTGCTTATTTTAAGGTTGTTAATGGCGAGATCCGTAAAGGCGATAGGGTGAAATTCTTTGCTACCGAGAAACAATATATAGCTGAAGAAGTTGGTACCCTTAAACTGAAGCAACTGCCTAAAGACGTGATCAAAACCGGCGATGTAGGGTATATAATTTCCGGTATTAAAGAATCTCGCGAGGTAAAGGTTGGAGATACTATCACCACCATAGCCCGCCCTTGCGAAGGTGGTATCCAGGGTTTTGAAGAAGTTAAGCCGATGGTTTTTGCGGGTATTTATCCGGTAGACACCGAGGATTACGAAGAACTGCGTGAATCTATGGCCAAGTTGCAGTTGAACGATGCTTCATTGGTATTCGAACCCGAATCATCTGCTGCTTTAGGGTTTGGTTTCCGATGCGGTTTCCTGGGGATGCTGCATATGGAAATTATCCAGGAGCGTTTAGAGCGCGAGTTTGATATGACGGTGATAACCACCGTGCCCAACGTATCGTACCTGGCCTACTCTACCCGTAACGAAGAAATTGTTGTAAACAACCCGTCTGATCTTCCCGATCCAAGTAAAATAGATCGTGTAGAGGAACCATACATCAAAGCTACCATTATTACCAAATCTGAATTTGTTGGGCCGGTAATGTCGCTTTGTATCCAGAAACGTGGTTTCATTAAAAACCAGTCGTATTTAACGTCCGACCGTGTGGAATTGGTTTTCGAGATGCCTATGGGCGAGATCGTTTTCGACTTTTACGATAAGCTGAAAACTATTTCGAAAGGCTATGCTTCATTCGATTACCACCAGATTGGCTACCGCCAAAGCGACCTGGTTCGTTTAGATATTAAATTGAATAGTGAGCCGGTTGATGCTTTGTCGTCATTGATCTTCCGTGGTAACTCTTACGATTTTGGTAAAAAGATCTGTGAGAAACTGAAGGAGCTTTTGCCCCGCCAGCAGTTTGAGATCATTATCCAGGCATCTATCGGTGCCAAGATCATCGCTCGTGAAACGGTTAAGGCCTTACGTAAAGATGTTACTGCCAAATGTTACGGTGGTGATATCTCGCGTAAACGTAAACTGTTAGAGAAACAGAAAAAAGGTAAGAAGCGTATGCGCCAGGTTGGTAACGTAGAGATACCACAATCGGCGTTTATGGCAGTGTTGAAATTAGATTAATACCGATGATTGGAAAGAAAATCCTGCTAATAATTATTTTAACAACAATATCACTAAATAATTATGCTCAGCGGATTTTTCATGACGATTATTTTATGGTATCTGTAGATGATACCAAAATGTACAGGCAATCTAATGACACTTTATACCTATTTAAATGTTCGCCCGACTTTAAACCTTTTTTTAACATACGGCCGTCAAGCCATTTTAAAATTTTAAGCCATCAGCTAATATCAGGTTATTCAATTCTGAAACTTGAACGGTTAGATACTATTCAGCTGACTACCGATCCCTATCCATTGACACGGTATCAAGTTTTAGCTTTCAACACTATAACGGCTGACACAACCGGTCAATTGACTTTATTTAAAGGACTTACCAAAAAGCAATTAGATGAGGTTAACATACCGAATTTAACGGGTAAATTCTTTTCGACTTTAATTAGTAGAACATATAAAAAAAAGCTTGAGGTTTTAAAATCAGTGGTCACTAAGCAAGATGCGGCTACTATCATAGCAACTCTTAAGTCTAATAAATACAATAATCTTGTGAATAACTACAAGTCAACAAATATCAACGACATGTATAATTCAATTATTAACGCTGAATTACTATACCACGCCTGTATTGACAATGGTTATAATCCCATTAATGCAAGCAATAAAATTGGTGCAATTTTAAAAGAGAAATAACATGCAATTACTCGACGGAAAATACGTATCAGAAAAATTAAAGGTTGAGATAGCCGAAGAGGCTGCTAAAATATTAGCTGCTACCGGCCGCAAACCGCATTTGGTTGCGGTATTAGTAGGCCATGACGGTGGCAGCGAAACTTACGTGGCCAGCAAGATGAAAAACTGCGAAAAGGTAGGTTTTAAGTCATCGTTAGTGCGATATGAAGATACGGTAACCGAAGAAGAATTGCTTGCCAAAGTAGCTGAACTAAATGCTGATGAGGATATCGACGGGATTATTGTGCAACTCCCCCTACCCAAACATATCGACCCGGAAAAGGTAACAGAGCGCATCGATCCTAAAAAGGATGTGGATGGTTTCCACCCCGTTAATTTGGGCCGCATGCAGCGCAACTTACCATCGTTTATCCCGGCTACCCCTTATGGCATCACACTGATGCTGAAAGAATACGGCATAGAAACGGCAGGTAAGCATTGTGTGGTAGTTGGCCGCAGTAACATTGTTGGCTCGCCTATGAGCATCCTGATGGCACGCAATACCACACCGGGTAACTGCACAGTGACCATTTGCCACAGTCGCACACCCGATATTAAAAAGTTTACTTTAGATGCTGATATATTGATCGTTGCTATCGGCAAAAAGAATTTTATTACAGCCGATATGGTCAAAGACGGTGTTGTAGTAATTGATGTTGGCATGAACCGGGAAACATCAACGGTTACAAAATCAGGCTTTAAGCTTTATGGCGATGTTGATTTTGAAGGTGTATCCCAAAAAGCATCATGGATTACCCCCGTACCCGGCGGCGTGGGCTTAATGACCATTATTGGTTTGCTTAAGAATACCTTAGCTTCGGCTAATAAAGAGGTGTACGTTTAACGTAAAACCGCGTCATTGCGAGAACGAAGCAATCTCCCGATAAGCAAATCCGCCCTGCATAGTTTAGAGATTGCTTCGTTCCTCGCAATGATGCATCAACTATTTACCAACCCTCAAAAATCAATCTTTAAATTCATCATTGCTGGGTCTTTGATCACTTCATCCATACTGGTTGTAAGCGTTACCCGTCGCCTGTCGGCAGATAAGATGGCTTTGGGGTTGCTGATTTTTTTAACCGGTTTGGCAAAATTCAAAACCACCTTGTAGGGCATATCTATCAGCATCGCTTTGGCGATTGCAAACTTTGATCCGGCGCTTTTCAAAAATGTGTTGAATTTTTCTTTATCAATAATCCGGTAAAATTTGTGTGGTGTAATATCGTAGTTGTAATAACTCTGCCCTGTTATCAGTGGCTGCGCATCAAAGTTCTTCACTGCATTTAGCTTGGCAAAGCTGTTTAGCTGGTTATTCATTGATATACTGCTCAGATGAGCCAGATAATATTGCAGGTCATCAATATTCTTTGCCTCATGCCTAATGCTTACCTTCATAATATTTTTACTCAGGTCCATTTTGATTGATAGGTCGCTACCTTGCGCCATCTTCATTTCATTAATGGTCATCTTTTGCGCCATGCTGTCGGGTAGGGCGCTGTAAAAATTAAGGGTGGTATCTTTAACTAAGGCAAATTGCGGGGTGGCCCTAACCGAGTCGGTCATTAGGTTCATTAATACCGATACTGCCTTACCCATGTCAAAGCCATAAGTAACGTTGCAGGCTCCATCTGGTTTAAAATCAAAGCGTTCTTCAATATCAACGCATGAACTTAGGCCAGCCAATACAAAAAATAAGACCGCGAAGTATAGTTTTTTCATATTGCATTAATTTAAAGGTAATTATAGCGAATTATATTCAAAAAATTGTATCTGTCAACCATACATTTTTTTATTGTTAAAATGTCAATTTTAGCCTGGTTTTGGTGCTTTATGCTTTTACCTTTCTGCTTTACGCTCCAAAGCCTTACCTTTGCGCCCTATTATGGCACATCAGGTTCCGGACGACGGCACATTGCTTCCTTTAATGGAAGAGTTTTATACGATACAGGGCGAAGGATATAACACCGGTAAGGCGGCTTATTTTATTCGCCTGGGCGGTTGCGATGTTGGTTGCCACTGGTGCGATGTTAAGGAAAGCTGGGATGCTGAATTACATCCCCTTACCACTGCCGATGTAATTGTTGCCAACGCCGGCAAACACCCTTCAAAAGCGGTTGTAGTTACCGGTGGCGAGCCATTAATATATAACCTTGATTACCTGACCAGCAGCTTGCAACAAAGAGGGATTAAAACCTTTATCGAAACCTCAGGCGCCTACCCATTGTCCGGCAGTTGGGACTGGATCTGTTTATCACCAAAAAAGTTTAAGGCACCCACCCAGCAAGTGGCCGATAAAGCCCACGAGCTAAAAGTGATCATCTTTAATAAGTCAGATTTCGCTTTTGCAGAGCATCATGCCAAATTGGTTGGGCCCGATTGCAAGTTATATTTACAGCCCGAGTGGTCAAAAAATAAAGAGATGACACCGCTAATTGTCGACTATGTTATGGCGAACCCGCAATGGGAAATTTCTTTACAAACCCATAAATATTTAAATATCCCCTAAAATTGTAACTTAGTGTATTTATCAACGTATCAGCCACTAATGCGTACAATTTTATCATTAATAATTCTATCCATTTTTCCTTTATTTGTATCGGCGCAAAGGCATTATTCTACCGTTAATGAAGAAGCCATAAAAAACTATGCGCTGGCCGACCGGAGTATTGATGAACATTTGTATGAGGAAGCTATCGAGCTTTTAAAAAAGGCAATCAGTATAGATGGTAAATTTGTAGAGGCCCACGCCGAATTGGGCGACGTATACCGCCTGAAACGACAATACAAACTCGCTATAGAAGAGTTTCAAAAGGTAATTATGCTATATCCGGACTTTAACAGGGCCGTATATTTAAAATTAGGCGATTCTGAAATTACGGAATCGCAATATGCTAACGCCAAAACTCATCTCGAAAAATACCTTACTTACCCCGATGTGACCACGCAGAACATCGCTTATGCCCAAAAATTAATAAACGATTGTAAGTTTAGTCTGGTAGCTTTAACACATCCGGTAGCGTTTAAACCTGTTAATATGGGTGGCGAGATCAACACTGCAGACGATGAGTATTTACCCACTGCCACGGCAGATGAAAGTACTTTGATATTTACCCGTAAAATAAATAATAACGAAGACTTTTATAAAAGCGATAACTTAAACAACAGTTGGCAAAAAGCTGAATACCTGAGTAGTATGATAAATACCCCGCAATACAACGAGGGGGCGCAGTCCATATCGCAGGATGGCAAATTTTTGTTTTTTACAGGTTGCAACCGCCCCGATGGTTTAGGGCGATGTGATATTTACATCGCGCAGAAGAAAGGTAATGACTGGGGTAAACCGTTCAGTTTAAGTGCGCCCTTAAATACGGCCGGATGGGAGGCGCAACCTTCTATTAGTGCCGATGGCCGCACCATTTATTTTGTGAGCAACCGCAAAGGCGGCTATGGTGGCTACGACATCTGGAAATCGAAATTGACTGAAAAAGGCTGGGGTAACCCCGAGAATATGGGCCCTGAAATTAATACCGCATACGATGAACAATCACCGTTTATCCACCCGGATGATAGCACGTTTTACTTTTGTAGTAATGGCTGGCCTGGATTGGGCAACAAGGATCTTTTTGTAAGTCGGTTGGGGCCTGACGGAAAATGGAAACGACCGGAGAACCTGGGCTACCCCATCAACTCCAGCGGCGACGAAAATGGCTTAACTATTACAGCCAACGGAGAGTACGCTTTTTTCGCATCCAATAATTTAAAAGGCTTTGGTGGATATGATATATATACGTTCCAGCTGCCTGTAAATGTTAGGCCCAATATGGTCACATACGTTAAGGGAAAGGTGTTTGATGGCAAAAGTAAGGAGCCGTTAGAGGCGGCAGTAGAAATCATCGACTTGCAAAGTAACGCACCTGTTTACCAGGATTATAGCTCTGAAGACGGCGGTGAGTTTTTAGCCACCATAGCAGCAGGAAAAAATTATGCACTAAATATTTCAAAAGAAGGCTATTTATTCTATTCGGACAATTTCTCACTAATTAATCACAACGTAAAAACCGCTTTTAATATTTCCGTTTCGCTATCCCCTATCGAAATTGGCGGAACAGTGATACTGAAAAACATATTTTTTGATACCAATAAATTCGACCTGAAGCCCGAATCGATAACAGAGTTGGGCAAACTGGTTGAATTTTTACAACTCAATAAAACAGTAAGGATAGAAATATCGGGGTACACCGATGATGTGGGCAATGAGCAGGTTAACCAAGTACTGTCAGAAAATCGTGCAAAGGCGGTGCATACCTACCTGATAAATCACGCTATAAATTCAGGCAGGTTGGTATTCAAAGGCTATGGGAAATCCGATCCAATTGTACCTAACACTACAGATGAAAACCGCAGCAGGAACAGGCGCACGGAATTTAAGATCACAGCGAAGTAATTTGCGGAAATATTCTAATGGATAGGCATAGGCGCCTATGCCCTTAAATCCCAAACAACTACATACCAACCTCCAAAATCGTCGATATGGCTGCCTGCAATTTCAAAACCCATTTTTTGATGAGCTTTAAGTGAATGATTGTTTATGAAAGATATCTCCGTGACGCAGAGATCATAAATTCCATTTACAGCGTCAGCAGTAGCATGATATAATTTATTTAACAACCCTAAACCCCTGAAATCATTGGCTACGCAAACCTGGCCGCCTACAAAGAAATTATAATCGGTTAGTACTCTCCCTTTGTATAAGGTTTTATGAAACTCTCTAAACATGGGTTCTAAACTTTGGAGATCGGTTTCCATAGTTGCCGTCATAGCCAGGTTATAACCAATAACTCTGCCCTCGTGCAACGCGACAAGCTGTGGTATCTTAGCCGACATTAGTTTTAGCATGCCTATCGTATGTTCGGCAAAAACAAATCCTTGCTCTTGCTGCTGTTGCGCGTTTAACGATTTATAATGATTTTCTCTTTGTAGCTCAATGATTTCTTTGAAATCTGTATCTGATACGGCAGGCTGAAGAATAATGGCTGATAGTACCTTGTTCATTATAAATATCTTATTTATAGTAAATCATCAATAAAAGAAATCATAAAAAAGTCCGGATTTAAAAGTGGGGTTACTTTTAGATCCGGACTTTCAACTTTATGAATTAACTTAATTCCCTACTTCTGAGAGGAATTTGATACGCATTAATTGTACTTCCTCGCGCGTGTAATCGTCAGATCCTAACTCTATCAAGGCGTCATCGATAGAATCAACCTCGGCAGATTTAAAGTAATCGTAAACTTCTTCCTGCTTATCCTCATCAATCATTTCATCGATGTAATAGTTGAGGTTTAGTTTTGTGCCCGAATTTACAATGGTCTCAACCTCTTTAAGGATCTCTTCATACGTTAAGCCTTTTGAAGCCGCTATATCGTCCAGGTTTAAATGTCTGTCGATGTTTTGAATGATAAACACCTTGAGTGCCGATTTATTAGCAGCACTTTTAATCACCATGTCAATAGGGCGGTCAATATCATTGTCCTCCACATATTTCGCTATCAGATCAACAAACGGCGCACCAAATTTCAAAGCTTTACCGGCGCCCACACCAGAGATCTGTTTCAATTCTTCTGTGTTAATAGGATAATGCGTGCACATCTCCTCTAACGACGGATCCTGAAAGATCACAAACGGCGGTAATCCTTTTTGCTTTGCCAGCTTTTTACGCAGGTCTTTCAACATCAGCAGCAAGGCTGTATCTAAGGCACCACCGGCTTGTTTAGGCCCATCTTCAACCTCATCTTCATCGGTTGGGCCCATTTCCCTATTCAGGATAAAACGGATGCTGTAAGGGTTATCTATGAACGCATTGCCAGATTTGGTGAGGTGCAACAGACCGTAATGGTCAATATCTTTAGCCAGGAAATTATTTAGCAAGGCCTGCCTCATTAACGAGTTCCATAAATTTTCACCGTCTTCTTTGCCTGATCCAAAATAATCAAGCTTATCATGCTCGTAATTTTTTACCTGTGCATCATCCTTACCCATCAGGATATTGATAATGTGGCAATCATCAAATTTTTCGCCAATTAGCTTAATCAGGCTTAGCGCTTTGTGCAGGTGCAGTTCGCCATCAAAATGAGTTTTGGGTGCGCTGCAATTATCACACATGCAGTTACAGCCGGCTTCATTGAAGTTCTCGCCAAAGTAGTGTAAAAGCTGTTTACGGCGGCATACGGATGATTCGGCATAGTCTATAACTTCTTTCAAGATCTGGGTGCCAATTTCGCGTTCGGCAACCGGTTTATCTTTCATGAACTTTTGCAACTTGTCAATATCTTTACCGGAGTAAAAGGCCACACAAACACCTTCGCCACCGTCACGGCCGGCACGGCCGGTTTCCTGGTAGTAACCCTCCATGCTTTTAGGCATATCGTGGTGTATTACATAACGAACGTCGGGTTTGTCGATACCCATACCAAAGGCAATGGTAGCAACAATCACGTCAACGTCTTCCATTAGGAACTTGTCTTGCGTATCGGCACGTACTTTTGGATCTAACCCGGCATGATAAGGAAGAGCCTTAACGCCATTCAAGCTTAGCGCTTCGGCAACTTCCTCAACTTTTTTTCGGCTCAGGCAATAGATAATGCCCGATTTTCCTTGGTTTTGTTTAACAAACTTTACTATTTCTTTTATAGCCGTACGTTTGGCCCTAACCTCATAAAACAAATTAGCCCGGTTAAAGGATGATTTGTAAACCGTGGCGTTATTCATTTGCAGGTTCTTTTGAATATCCTGCTGTACTTTAGGGGTTGCGGTTGCTGTTAAAGCAATAATTGGGATATTATCGCCAATGTTACTAATCACCTGCCGTATCTTTCTATATTCAGGCCTGAAATCGTGCCCCCATTCAGAGATACAGTGGGCCTCATCTACCGCTACGAACGAAACTTGGTTAAGCCTTAAAAAATCTACATTTTCTTGCTTCGTAAGCGACTCTGGGGCTACATAAAGTAGCTTGGTCTTACCACTCAAAACATCTTCTTTAACCCTTAAAATATCCGCTTTTGTTAACGACGAATTTAAGAAATGGGCAATGCTATCCGAGCCACCGAAGGCCCTCAATTGATCAACCTGATTTTTCATCAGGGCTATTAGTGGAGAGATCACTATCGCAGTGCCCTCGCTCATCAGTGCAGGTAGCTGGTAACACATTGATTTACCACCGCCCGTAGGCATAATAACAAACGTATCGTTACCTGCTAAAATATTAGTTATAATCGCTTCTTGTTCACCTTTAAAGTTATCAAACCCGAAGAAATTCTGCAGATTATCAAAAAGCGACTTCTTAGTCTCTATCATTATTTACTTGTGCGTTTGAAATTATGGTTCAAAATAACAAAAATTTATAAATAAACGCAGTGTTTAGTTAAAAATTTTATATTAAAATGATTATTTCTTTAAAAACAATTTTGTTTATTTAGTGCTTTATTCAGGGTAAAAACTATGAAGGGATATTTAGTTTTACTTAATATAAACTTTACAAATTAATGCACATCTTTAGCGTTGAATTTGCCAAATAAAAATTCTTACTTTATACAATGAATAAAAATTATTATGCCATAATTATGGCAGGCGGAATTGGTAGTCGTTTTTGGCCAATAAGCCGTACCTCGCATCCTAAACAATTCATAGACATATTAGGCACTGGCAAAACACTGATCCAAAACACCTACGACCGTTTCCTGAAAGTTTGCCCTAAAGAGAATATTTTTGTTGTCACCAACGAAAGCTACACCGGGCTTGTAAAAGAGCAACTACCTGACATGGCCGATCAGCAGATACTAACAGAACCGGTAATGCGTAACACTGCGCCTTGCGTAGCTTATGGCTGCTTTAAAATAGAAAGCATGAACCCGGATGCAGCAATAGTTGTTGCTCCTTCAGATCACCTGATATTGGATGAAGCTGCCTTTGTGACCGCAATTGAAAAATCTTTAAAAACTGCTACCGAAAAGCAATGCCTGGTTACTTTGGGTATTAAACCATCAAGACCGGATACAGGTTACGGTTACATTCAATACACCGACCAGGTAATTAATGATGAATTTCATAAGGTGAAAACCTTTACGGAAAAGCCTACTGTAGATATTGCCAAAACGTTTATCCAAAGCGGTGATTTCCTTTGGAACGCGGGTATTTTTGTATGGTCGGCAAAGGCCATTGTTGCTGCATTTGACAGCTACCTGCCAGAGATGCACGAGATATTTGCAGAGGCGCGCGGTGTGTATAATACCGACGAGGAGAAAAGTTTTGTACACAAGATCTATCAGCGCTGTATCAATATATCCATAGATTATGGTATTATGGAAAAGGCGGCCAACGTATATGTATTGCCATCAGAATTTGGATGGAGCGACCTGGGTACCTGGGCATCTATTTATCAATTGGCCGATAAGGATTATGTAGGTAACGCTGTTATCCCTTCAGAGAAAGTGATTATGTATGATAGCAGCAACTGCATGGTAAACGTACCGGGCGATAAACTGGTGATTTTACAGGGCTTGCATGATTACATCGTAGTAGAGTCAAACAACTCCCTGCTCGTTTGCCCGCGCGATCAGGAGCAAAATATCAAGCAGGTTGTTGCTGATGTAAAAAGTAAATTTGGTACGAAATATATTTAACTTTTAGCGATCGGATATTTGTGATTAGAGATTAGGTTAAAAGAACTAATCTCTAATCACCATTCACTAACTAACTGCAGCCGTGCTACGTTGCCTAATCGCCTCATACAATATCACCCCTGTAGATACGGATACGTTCAACGATTCTATTTCACCAAACATCGGGATCTTTGCCAGGTGGTCGGCAATGCGGATGATCTCGTTACGGATGCCGTCTTCTTCAGATCCCATAATAATGGCCGTAGGTGCGGTATAATCAGGGCTGTAGATATAGTCATTGGTTTTCTCGGTACAGCAAACCAACTGCAAACCCGATTCCTGCAAAAATTTAACCGTTTGCATAAAATTATCATGCCTGCAAACCGGAATTTTGTACAAAGCCCCTGCCGATGTTTTGATAGCATCAGGGTTAATTTGCGCCGAACCTTTTACAGGTATAACAATAGCATGCACACCGGCGCATTCGGCCGTACGGGCAATTGCGCCCATGTTACGTACATCGGTAATACTGTCCAGTACTAAAATCAGTGGCACTTCTCCCCTTTCAAAAACCTCGGGAATAATGTTCTCTATTTTTTGATAAATGATGGGCGATATAAACGCGATAACCCCCTGGTGGTTTTTCATGGTGATGCGGTTGAGTTTCTCAACCGGCACCTGTTGTCCCGTTATCTGGTATTCGTTTAGTACGTCTTTAAGTTCGGTAAGCAAACCACCGCCCAGGCCGCGCTGCATGTACAAAGCCTCAATTTCTTTACCTGCCAATATCGCTTCAATCACTGCTCTTATACCAAAAACCATCTGATTGCTTTCGCGTGGTGGAGGTTTAGAATTATATGCCATTTCGTAATAAAATTATTTCGCCAAAAGTAGGGAATATTAAGTGCTTTACATACATAAAGGTAGTAATGGTTATAAAACCGCCTCATCCAATTAACACTTAAAAACGTTATTAACATGGTATGGCTGTCAGCAAGTTATGACGTTTATAAACAGGTTATGCACATAGGTTGTTAATTATATATCCCAAAATTTATAGTCCTGATTAAGTTTTAGTTATCAACACAATACACTATGTTAACTTAAAAGCGCACCGTTCGGGCATATTTTGTATATTTTTGTTCGTTATGATTTTCGAGAACGACGCCCCTAATTACAAAGCTAATACTAACGACCGCAGAAGCCGTCTAACTAACCCTACCCCAACCGCCGGTTTAGGTAAATTACCACCGCAGGCTGTTGATTTGGAAGAAGCCATCTTGGGTGCGCTAATGCTCGAAAAAGATGCCCTTTCATCGGTGATTGACGTACTGAAGCCCGATGTTTTTTATGTGGAGGCGCATAAAAAGATCTTCCAGGCTATTCACACCCTGTTCGAAAAAACATCGCCTGTAGATATCCTAACCGTTACAGCGCAGTTACGCCAGCAGGGCGAGTTAGAGATGATCGGTGGGGCATATTATATAACTGAACTGACCAACCGCGTTGCATCGGCGGCAAATATTGAGTACCACGCCCGTATCGTTATCCAAAAATTCATTCAGCGCGAATTGATTCGGATCTCGACAGAGGTGATCAATAATGCTTATGAAGATACAAGTGATGTACTGGAGCTTTTAGATAAGGCTGAAAAAAATCTTTTTGAAATTGCTCAGAACAACTTACGCCGCGATTCAAGAAAGATGGATGATCTGGTGCACCAGGCTTTGAAAGATATTGAGGCACTAAAAGATAAAAAAGATGGGTTAACCGGGGTTGCTTCAGGCTTTACAGACCTAGACAGAATGACATCGGGCTGGCAACCGTCAGATCTGGTGATCATAGCTGCCCGCCCGGCAATGGGTAAAACCGCTTTTGTTTTAAGTTGTGCCCGTAATGCCGCTGTTGATTTTGCTAAGCCGGTTGTCGTATTCTCGCTGGAGATGTCGTCTGTACAGTTAGTGAATCGTTTGATCTCCGGCGAAACGGAGATAGAGCAGGAAAAGATCCGTAAGGGCACTTTAGAAGAATGGGAATGGCAGCAGATCCACTCCAAGATTGGCCGCTTAGAGCAGGCGCCGTTAATTATCGATGATACCCCATCATTAAATATATTCGAGTTCCGGGCCAAGTGCCGCCGTTTAAAGGCACAGCACGATATCCAACTGATCATCATCGATTACCTGCAGTTAATGCAGGGTAAGGCCGATGGTAAAGGCGGCGGTAACCGCGAACAGGAAATTGGTAGTATATCACGCGCACTAAAAACTGTTGCTAAAGAATTGAACGTCCCGGTTATTGCACTATCGCAGTTAAGCCGTGCGGTTGAGAACAGGCCGGGTGGTTCTAAACGCCCGATGCTGTCAGATTTACGTGAATCGGGCTCCATCGAGCAGGATGCAGATATGGTATTATTCCTTTACCGCCCCGAGTATTACGGACTGGATGTGGATGAGGATAATAACCCAACACAAGGTGTTGGCGAGATCATTATTGCCAAACACCGTAACGGTGAAACAGGTAAGGTAAGGCTTCGCTTTGTAGGTAAGTATGTAAAATTCCAGGATTTGGAACCAAGCATGGGAGACTTCCCTGCGCCGGGGGCCGCATTTGCAGGCATCAACCCATCTGCTGATTTTGAAAGCAAGCCGAGCAACTTTATTATCCGCCCATCTCGGATGGATGATATGGAAGACGAAGCTCCGTTTTAAGACCAGAAAAAAGATATTAGAATCAAGATACAAGATAGAGCCCGGTTAGCAGCCAGGCTTTTGGTTTATAGAACTAATCCCAATACCACCCCTATCACAATGATAAATGGGGCTTTTATTTTGGTGAAATTCAAAAGTAAAAATGTAGCGGCCATTAAACCGTAAGCCATATAGTTTAAACCGAACGGTCGCATCAATTGGATAAACGCTGTCGCCATAAAACCCACAGCCACGGCATTAATTCCGCTGAGGGAATTTTTTATCCGTGTTATTTTTTTGAGATCGTTCCAAAATGGAACAATAAAAAGGATCAGTATTAACCCCGGCAGGTTTATACCGATAACCGCTACGAGGCTGCCTGCTATTTGCCCGGCAAGCCCGTAACCTTTATTGCCCATAGTAATGCCGCCTACAAATGATGTAAAGGCAAATGTTGGGCCCGGCAAAGCCTGCTGTAAGGCGTAACCCGATAAAAACTCCGAATTGGTTAAGTAATGCTTCAAATCCACAAACTCCGTGTACATCAGCGGTACCAATACCTGCCCGCCACCAAAGATCAGGATGCCGTTGCGATAAAAATTCTCAAATAAACGGATGGGCAGGCTAAACGGTGATGTGCGGTTAATGAGAGCGCCCAATGCCGCAAAAAACAAAAGGATACCTATAAAGTATGCCACCTTATTAGGGTTGGTGTTGGCAAAAAGTTTAACCCTCAATTCATTCTCCTGCTGTTGCGTTTCCAGTGCTGATGACACGATGCCACCTAATAAAATCAGTATAGGAAAAGCGTAAGGATTTTGAAGAATAAGGGTGGCAACTAGCGATGCAACTGCCAGCATCATGGTTATCCTGCTCTTCAAAAACTTACGTGCAAAGGCGTAAGTAGCGTAAGCCACTATACCAACCGCCATAGGTTGTATATAGCGGAGTATAGCCGTAAACTTATCCTTATCGGCAAACATTTTGTAACTGATCGCCGCTGCACACATAATAGCAGCTGACGGCAAGATCCAGATCAGAAAAGTTAAGATGGCTAACCGCAATCCGCCCACCTTCCAGGCAATCCCCACCAGGGTTTGTGTAGATGAAGGGCCGGGCATGATTTGAGATAGCGCGTTCAGTTCCATCAACTCTTCTTCGGTAATGTAGCGCCGTTTCTCTACAAATTCGCGCAGCAAAACCGCGATATGGGCTTGCGGGCCACCAAATGCGGTAAATGTATACAGAGATACATCTCGGATAAATAACAGCTGCCTGCTTTTCAAATGATTAGCGATTAATAGTCGTCATCATCGTCGTCGTCAAAACCCTTCAGGTTCATGTAAACGCCCTGCAATTCAGATAAAGCGTGCATATCCCGCTTAGATTTGGTGATCTCGATACCCTTTTCGTAAATTGAAAGCGCATCATCTTTACGGCCAAGCGCTTCGTACAGTTTACCAAGGTGATAATAAGTGCCGGTATAGCCGGGATGGTTGTTTACCAGGTCTTCATAGTAACCTAAAGCCTTGCCGGTATCGTTAAGTCGCAAATACTCCGTGGCCAGTGCATATTTCAAAAATTCATCTTCAGGTTCATTCTCTAAAAACGCCAACAGCTTATCTAATCTGCTTATCTCCATTTTAATCTCTCTCTTTTTTAACTAAATTTGTACCAGTCATAATAACAACTACCTGTTATACTATAAACCAATTATAATGATGAAAATACTGGTATGCATCAGTAATGTTCCTGATACTACGACAAAAATAACTTTTACTGATAATAACACCCAATTTAATACCAACGGTGTTCAGTTTATATTAAATCCCTGGGATGAGATTGCCCTGGCCCGTGCCATTGAACTAACCGACGGCGGCAATGGTACAGTTACCGTTATTAATGTAGGCGAAGCCAATACCGATGCTACCATCCGCAAGGCGCTGGCTATTGGCGCTACCGATGCGGTACGTATTAACGCCAAACCGCACGATGCCTGGTTTGTGGCTTACCAGATAGCCCAGTATGTGAAAGCCAACCCTTTCGACCTAATTCTGACCGGTAAAGAATCTATCGATTACAATGGATCAAAGGTAGCCGGTATGTTAGGTGAGTTACTGGATCTGCCATCAGTATCGATCATTAAAAAGTTAGATGCAGCTGATACAGAAGCTACAGTTGAGCGCGAGATTGAAGGTGGTAAAGAAGTATTAACTATCCCTTTCCCTTTTGTGGCGGGTTGCGCCGAGGGTGTTGCCGAACCAAAGATCCCCAACATGCGCGGTATCATGAGCGCCCGCACCAAACCGCTTACCGTTGTTGAAGCGGTTGAGGTACAAAATAATTCAGAGATCGTCAGCTTTGAGACCCCGGCCCCACGCGGGCAGGTTAACCTTGTTGCTGCCGATGACCCGGCCAAACTGGTAGAATTATTGCACACGCACGCAAGGGTTATTTAATTTTTATTTACGTAGAAGAACAAGAGTATGTCAGTTTTAATATATGCGGAAAACGCAGCCGGCAAGTTTAAGAAATCAACTTTCGAAGCGTTGTCTTACGCCAAAGCGATTGCCGATCAGAACAGTACTAATTTAATCGCCATTTCTATTGGTGATGTCGCTAATGATGAATTAGCCGTTTTAGGTAAGTATGGAGCCGAAAAAGTGCTTAATGTAGCCAATGACAAGTTAAAGAACTTTGTTAACCAGGCCTACGCTTCGGTTATTGCGGAAGCTGCAAAAGCTAATGGTGCGGATATAGTTGTAATATCAAATTCATTCAGCGGCCGTGGGCTTGCACCGCGTTTAGGTGTTAAATTAGATGCCGGTGTTGCCGATGGCGCTGTAGCACTGCCAGAGCAAAATGGCGGCAAGTTCACCGTGAAAAAGACAGCTTTCTCCGGCAAAGCCTTTGCCATTGTTGAATTAACATCACAAAATAAGATTATCGCGCTTGCGCCAAACGCTTATAAAGTAGTTGAAAGCGGTACAACCGCCCCTGTCGAAGATTTTAATATCGAGACAAAAGCATCTGATTTTACAGCGATGATCAAGGATATAGTACGTGCGACTGACAAGGTTTCGTTGCCTGATGCTGAGATAGTTGTATCGGCCGGTCGTGGTCTGAAAGGTCCGGAAAATTGGGATATGATCGAAGAATTGGCAGACCTGCTTGGCGCGGCTACTGCTTGCTCTAAACCCGTATCTGATTCTGGATGGCGCCCGCATAGCGAACATGTGGGGCAAACAGGCATAGCTGTCAGTCCAAATTTGTATATTGCGATAGGCATTTCGGGTGCTATTCAGCACCTTGCCGGGGTAAGTTCATCAAAAGTGATTGTTGTGATAAACAAAGATGCCGAAGCGCCGTTTTTTAAAGTGGCCGACTACGGTATTGTTGGCGACGCATTTGAGGTACTGCCTAAATTAATTGCAGCAGTTAAAGAATATAAAGCATCAGCTTAAAATAAGGTTTGTGATGGGTAACGATATGAAGAAAATTAAGCTGGACATTGTGGGCCTATCCTATAGCCAAACACAGTCTGGTGCGTATGCCCTGGTTTTGGGCGAAGTTAGCGGCCGCCGCAGGTTGCCTATTATCATAGGCAGCTTTGAAGCACAAGCCATAGCGATAGAGATTGAAAAGATGACCCCCAGCCGCCCCCTCACTCACGACCTGTTCAAAAGCATGGGGCAGGCATTTAATATTACAGTGCAGGAAGTAGTTATTTACAACCTGGTCGACGGGATTTTTTATGCCAAACTGATTTGCTTTGATGGTAAAAAGTCTGTCGAGATAGATGCGCGTACCTCTGATGCCATTGCGGTATCGGTGCGGTTTGACTGCCCTATCTACACTTATGAATTCATCCTATCTACCGCAGGAATTGTGATAGAGGGTAACGACTTTGTTTACCTGGAAAACATCAACGAAAATACGGAAGAGAAAACCCAGACGGCATCGGCAGCGGGAAGTTTTACATCAATAAGTGATGATGAGTTGAAGACCCGTTTGCAGCAGGCCCTGGCAGACGAAGCCTATGAAAAAGCAGCCAAGATACGCGATGAGTTAACCAAACGAAAATCGTCTTAAAATATCTCAGAAAATCTTTAAATTTATTAGTTAAGCTGATTTATTACAGAATAAGCTATTTTATTCTGTAATACTATTAGTTACTCAAACTATAGTTTCCCCGTTTCGCAATATTTCGTTACTTTTCGTTTTTTAATTTATCAACTGTAAATTGTTTCAAACCCGCGCTGTATGAATATTAAGTTCCGCTTAATACTGATGAATTTTATGCAATTTTTTATCTGGGGAGCGTGGCTGCTCACCATCGGGGCTTACTGGTTTCAAAACAAACATTGGTCTGGCGCGCAGTTCGGGGCTATCTTCTCAACCATGGGTATCGCATCTATATTTATGCCTACGATTACCGGTATTATTGCAGATCGTTTTATCAATGCAGAAAAGCTTTATGGCATTATGCACATATTAGGTGCCTGCGTGTTGTTTAGCCTGCCAATGGTAAAAGACCCGGGCACATTTTTTTGGGTAATACTGCTTAACATGATGTTTTACATGCCCACTTTATCACTCTCTATTACAGTAGCTTATTCGGCACTAAAAAATCAAAGTATTGATGTGGTAAAGGAATATCCTCCTATCCGCACCTGGGGTACGGTAGGGTTTATCGTAGCGTTGTGGGCAGTGAGTTTAACCCATAACGAAACTTCATCCAATCAGTTTTATATCGCATCGGGCGTGTCATTATTGCTCGGCTTGTACTCCTTTACCTTACCTAAGTGCAGACCTTATGCTGTGCGTACCGGTAATAAATCGTTTGCTAATTTGCTGGGCTTGAACGCGTTCGCTTTATTTAAAACGCCAAAGTTTGCTATCTTTTTTATATTCTCCTTACTATTAGGTGCCGCACTGCAGCTAACTAACGCTTATGGGGATACCTATCTGCACGATTTTGCTAAAATACCTGCCTATCAGGACACGATAGCTGTAAAATACCCGGCCATCATCATGTCTATTTCGCAAATATCCGAGACTTTGTTTATCCTGGCTATACCCTTCTTCTTACGGAGGTTCGGTATAAAATATGTAATGCTGTTTAGTATGTTGGCTTGGGTGTTACGCTTTGGTTTGTTTGCCCTTGGCGATCCGGCAGGTGGTTTGTGGATGATCATCCTTTCATGTATCGTTTATGGCATGGCGTTCGACTTTTTCAATATCTCAGGTTCCTTATTTGTAGAAACACAGGCCTCACCTGAGATACGTGGCAGTGCGCAAGGGATGTTTATGATGATGGTTAATGGTTTCGGTGCGTTTTTCGGCAGCCGGATCAGCGGCTTCGTGATCGATAGGTTTTTTACCAATGCCGATCAAACTAAAGACTGGCACAGCATCTGGTTAAGCTTTTCGGCTTACGCACTCATCATAGCCATTATCTTCCCCTTTGTATTCAGATATAAGCATAATGCTGCGCTAAAACATGCCATTCAACATGCTTAGTCAGCTAAAGGAGATATAGACCAACGACTTATAATGACTTGAATATCCGTCTGAAAACCTATCTATCACAATCACATGAAAAAACATTACCGGAAAGAAAACGACTGCCTTAACTGCGGTACTATTTTAGAAGGTAAATTTTGCCCTAACTGCGGCCAGGAAAACCTGCAGATGAAAGAGAGTTTTGGCCACATGCTTATTCATGCCGTAAGCGATTACTTCCATTTCGACGATCAGTTTTTTCAAACGCTTAAGCCACTCCTTTTTGAACCGGGTAAGCTTACCAATAAGTATGTTGCGGGCCGCCGTGCTCATTATCTGCACCCGGTTAAGATGTACATCTTCATTAGTTTGGTATTTTTTTTAATCTTCTTTCAAAATAAAAAAAATGATCTGTTTCATGAAAGAGATGTTAAACAAAGTGAACAAACAAGCACTTCAAAAACAAAAAAGGCTATCGATAAAGGCACCGATCAAAACCCTGAGCTAAGCGAAAAGCAAAAGAAGGGTATAAAACGAAGGATCAGCCCATTTATACCGGATACACTCCGCAAAGAAATCCTGGCAGATATAAAAAAGGATTCGCTCAAAAAGAAGTCATCATACGGTAGTAAAAGCGAAGATTTTGCCTTTTTTAGTGACGACCCTAACGACACTACCTACAGCGGTTATTTAGCACGTCAAAGCAAGTTACCTACCCACAAACGCGATGGGGCACTCGTGCGATATTTGGTCAAGAATAATATTAAGTGGCGCAGTCATGGTACGAACGCTAAGGAGATAATTACTGAGGGACTAAAGCATAACGCCCCAAAAATGATGTTTTTACTGTTGCCCTTATTTGCATTAATATTAAAACTGGCATTTTGGAACAACCACAAATTTTATGTGGAACACATGATCTATGCTATCCACCTGCATTGTTTTGTGTTTTTGTATTTGACGTTTACAACGCTGCTGGCTTTGATAGTACCCGATAGTTGGGATGGTGTAATGGGCTGGGTTGGAATAATATCTACAATTATTATCAATTGGTATATCTACCGCTCATTCAGGGTGGTGTATAAAAGAAGCCGTTGGCGTACCGTGAGTAAGTTAATAGGCGTTGGCATTATGTATAGTGTTTTATTCGGATTTTGTTTCGTGTTGATGTTACTGTTTGTTGCAATTACAGCAGCATAAATTCTACGTAAATAAGAAAGGTCCCGCAAATTGCTGCACGGGACCTTTTTTCTAGTATTATGTTATTAACTACAAAAATGCGTAACCTAAAGTTAGATTAAAGAGACTTACGCGGGTTTTGTAATTTGTTGAACCATCGTAATAGTTTTGTTTGGTTAAACCGGCTTCGTAGCGAAGATCAATAGAGATTTTACGTATATCGATACCGGCACCCGCTGTAACCGCAACGTTCGAATCTTTATAGTCGAATCTTGTAGCACTGCTTACAGCAGTACCGAAATTATTCTTCTTATCGATAGCGAATGAGAAAAGCGGGCCTGCATAAAACCGGCCACCTAAGCCAAAAGCACCAATTTTGCCACCAAATAATAGTGGCACATCAATACTGGTAAACTTTGCAGAAGAGATAGTTTGCGTGCTGTTGTTAATATCGACGTTTTTACTCGTTACGTATACTTCCGGCTGAAAGTTAAAGCCCAGAGCGCCAAAACGTGCCCATAAACCACCCAGGTAACCTGCACGGTTGCTGCTGTTAAACGTGCTGGTCGAATTTGACAGGCTGCTTAAGTTAACGCCACCTTTTACACCAATCTGAAAGCTTGGTAACACTTGTGCCTGTGATGCTGTAGCTGTCGCAGCCAATATCGATAAGGCAAGGAATAATTTTTTCATAAGGATTTAATTTTTTAGTGTAACGCAAAGGTAGGGAAATTGTGTTACACCCAATCTTTTTTAAATGTCAATATCCGGTTAGCTATCAAAAGCGGACCAGATATTGACAGCGTTAACTGTGCAAAAAGATTATTATTACAACGTCAGTTTTCCCTGGTAGTAATCTAAAATTTTGTTATAAATGTAGCAGTCGTACCGGGCGTTGATCAGGTTGAATTTCGATCTGTCTAAGTTATTTTTTGCGATAACAAACTCGACAGAGTTCAATACACCCGCATTAAATCTGATCTCGGCGGTACGGAATGATTCGGTGTAGGCACTAACCTGATCTTGCAAAACATTATAGCGCTCATAAGCCGTTGTCATGTTCAAATAGGCCTGTTCTACATTTTGCCTTAATTGCACCTTGGTTGTTTGTTCAACATAGATGGTGTTTTGCAAATCAATTTTTGCCAGTGCTACCTTGTTACGATTTTGAAAATAATTTAGGATAGGCACCCGCAAACTCACCCCAAATTGGGTACCATAATTATTTTTGAACTGGTCATAATAACTTTGGCTTTGCCCGGCAATTTGTGCAGAGCTAGAAATGTTTGTCGATAACCCCCCAAATAAAGATACCGTTGGCGCAAGGCTTCCGCGGGCTACACTCACTCCTTTTTCTGCACTTTGGCGCCTTAAAGCAGCCGCTTTGATATAAGCCAACTGGTTCAATGCAATATCATAAACCTGATCTGACGAGTTAGGCGTTTGTTTTGCCAGGTTCTCTGCGTTTATCGGCTGTAGATTGATACTCTCTTTATAGGGGATATTCAAGATCTGCAACAAATTAAGTTTGGATGTTTTTAAAGTAGTGGCGGTGTTTACAACCGTGAGCTGGTTATCTGCAAAAATGCCTTTAATATCCGGGTAGTCTTGTGGTGTTTTATTGGCCCCCTCCTTTTCCAGTATCGCTAAACGCTTTACCTGCTGTTTGGAAACATCCAACTGGTTCTTTACCTGGTTAAGTAGCTCTGTATTATCAAGCACCATTAAATACGCTGTGATCACGTTGATAGTAACCTGGTCTTTAGCCTGTTGAAAATCCATTTTACCGGCCTGGTAAGCTAACGAAGTTTGTTTAATGTTATTGAGGTTTTGCAGGCCGCTAAATAAGGTAAGGTTGCTGTTTAAATTATAATTTCCCGACCGGAAAGACTGATTAAGATAGGTATTGGTTGATGGGTCTATCCCACGGCCGTTACTTACGCTATGATCTACCTGTCCATTTACAGTTGGCAGCAAATATTCCTTAGCTTGGTTTGAATTTACCTTAGCAGTCTCCAGCAATAGTTCACTCTTCTTAACGTCGAGGTTGTTTTTTACAGCAATATCGATGCATTGTTGCAAGTTTAGTAAGGTATCTGTTGATTGGCCAATGGCCAGTGCGGGTGCCGACAGTGAAAGGCTGAAAAGCAAGTATTTAAAGTATCGCATTTTGTATTTTAATTCAGAGTTTTTTTGAAGATTCTACCCTTCCATCCAACAGGTTAATAATGCGTGAGCCGTATTCAGCATTTTTTTCGGAGTGTGTTACCTGGATGATGGTAACGCCATCTTCTTTGTTTAGCTTACGGAATAATTCCATTATTTCTTCGCCTTGTTTGGAGTTTAAATTGCCGGTAGGCTCGTCGGCTAAAAGCACCTTCGGTTTGGCAATCAACGCACGCGCTATACCTACTAATTGCTGCTGCCCACCTGACAGTTGTGCGGGGAAAAGATCTTTTTTACCAACAATGTTAAAACGGTCAAGCATATCGGCAACCATCGCTTTACGTTCAGATCCTTTTACATCCTGGTAAATTAGCGGGGTTTCTATGTTTTCATAAACGGTTAATTCGTCTATCAAATGGTAGGCCTGGAAAACAAATCCGATATATTGTTTATATAAGGCAGCGCGCTGTTTTTCTTTCAGTTGATGCACAGGCTGATCCACAAAATAATGGAAACCGGTTGAAGGCTCATCTAACATACCGATGATGTTTAACAACGTTGATTTACCTGAGCCGGAAGGGCCCATGATTGAAATAAACTCGCCCTCTTCTACTTCAAGGCTGATATCGTTAATGACAAAGTTTTTATTGCCGCCAACCTGGTAGAATTTTGAAATATGCTGAAGTGATAACATTTTAACTGGTTAAGATTAATGAATAGTTGTTTACTGGGTGCAATTTCTTATTTGATTTTAGTATTTATATATCAATAACATACCAAATTTTTAATTTGTTGATTTATAGTTGATTGTGTTATTTTTTATACATCGCACTGTACGCTTCTGTACAGGCGGCGTTCGGTAATGATACAGTTGTCTGTTAGTGAGATTAAATGAAAAAAGAACCAAGAGCCAAGGCGGGGTTAACCCGTTTCCTTATTTCTTGGTTCTTTTTTTGGTTTTTACTTTTACTCGCTCCGTAAACTCTTTACAGGGTTACTTAAAGCAGCTTTGATTGATTGGTAACTTACCGTTATGAATGCAATTAAAATGGCCGTGCCGCCGGCTACAGCAAACACCCACCAATTTATTTCGATGCGGTAGGCAAAATCCTGTAACCACTTGCCCATGGCGTACCACGCCAACGGCGATGAAATGATAACAGCTATCACGACCAACTTCAAAAAATCGGCAGAGATGAGCGTTACGATGCTCATAACGTTAGCACCTAACACTTTCCTGATGCCAATTTCCTTAACCCGCTGCCGCGTAGAGAATACAGCTAAGCCAAACAGCCCCAGGCACGATATAAATATGGTTACCACTGTAAACGCTTTAAGGATACTGCCTGTACGCTGTTCTGTTTTATACATCGCCTCAAATTCCTGATCTAAAAAATGAAATTCTATTGGTGTGTTGGGATAATACTTATGCCATTTGGTTTGTACAGCGGCAATTGTATTTGCCGTATTTTTTCCATTGGTCTTTACCAATAGTTTACCAAACCAATCGTATTCAGGGAACATCACAATCGGCGAGATCTTATCATGTAACGAGGTGAAGTTAAAATCCTTTGCTATGGCCTTGATCGTACCCATGCGGCCATTTAATCCAATGTGTTTGCCAATGGCATCTTTTGGCTTCCACCCCATTGCACGGATGGCTGTTTCATTCAATATAAAGCTGTAATTGCGTTCTTCGGACTTCGGCGTAAGTACCCGTTGCTCATCGCCCAGGTCAAGATCGTTTCCTTGCACCAAATGGATGCCCATCGTTTTGATAAAGCTTTTCTCTACCGGCATCGCAATTACCGACAATTCAAAATCTGATGCTTTCCCGTCTGCACTATTGATAGAATAACCGCCGCGCACATTCACCGGCGAATCATAAGTAGCCGTGGCACCCTGTACGCCGGGTTGCTGCATCAAGTCATTTTTAAATGGCTCCATACTGCTGTAAGGCATCCCCCCTATTTCCAACACCATCACTTGTTGGCGGCTCATGCCGGTATTAAGGTTTTGAATGTATTTTAGCTGCCCGCCCGCTATCAGCGTACAGATGATAAAAAAGACTGATACAACAAATTGAAACACCACCAACGATTTACGTAAAGTGTTGCCACCCGCCTGCCCGCCTGTATTGCCTTTTAACGTTACAATGGGTTTAAAGGCTGATAGATACAAAGACGGGTAGGTGCCCGCCAACAAGGTTACAATGATAAATAGACTAACCAGCGCATAAATAAGCCACGAGGTGTTCCATGTACTGAAGCTGAGCACTTGCCCGCTAAAATTGCTGAATGCCGGGAAACAAATTGTGGCCAATAATAAACCGGTAACCAAGGAAACAAACGTTATTATTCCGGCTTCTGTAATAAACTGAAAGAATAACTGGCCACGTTGCGCGCCCATTACTTTGCGCACGCCGATCTCTTTAGCGCGTTCGGCAGATTTTGCCGTAACCAGGTTCAGGAAGTTAACACAAGCTAACAACAATAAAATAACGGAAACGATGCCTAAAATATAAATATATTTAATGTTACCGGCCGGTTCTAAACCACCTCCCGCTGTCGAGTATAAATGTACTTTCGTAAGTGGCTCCAACGTAAACCATGATTTACCACCGCCTGTTTGATCTTTAAATAGTTTGTTCAAATAACTGTTCATTTTTGCCTGAGCTGACGGCACGCTGGCTCCAGGCTTTAACAGTAAATAAGAATAATCATTTGACGAACTCCATTCGCGGGTTTTTGAACGGTCTAACATGGCATAGTTACCAACCATGTTAAATTTTATTTGCGAGTATTCCGGCACATCTTCAACAACACCGCTCACCATCAGGCTACGGGTTTGATTTACCTTAAGCACTTTGCCCAATGGGTTTTCATTACCAAAGTATCTTTTTGCAGTAGATTGGGTTATCACAACCGATAACGGACTTGCCAACGCAGTTGCCCTATCGCCCGCCAAAAACTTAAAGCCAAAGATCTTAAAGAAAGAATCGTCGGCCAATAGCATCTTCTTTTCACTTAAAAGTTTATCACCATACTGGATGGCGGCCGGTCTGTTGCCGGAGTAATCGTAAATACGTACACCGTCTTCAATTTCAGATAATTCCTGCTTAAAAACAGGTACGGGTGCTGTTGGCGTTACCGACGTAGTTTTTGCTTCCGGATCATCCGCAGATTTGTGGCTGAATGCGATGCGCACGATACGATCCGCTTTGTCATGAAATCTATCATATCGCAATTCATTGATCAGGTAAGTTGTTAATAATAAAAAACAACAAATTCCAACGGCTAAACCGGCAACACTGATAATTGATGTTGTTTTATTTTGCGCCAGGTTGCGCCAGGCCGTTTTTAAATAGTTTTTAATCATGATGGCTGATTTATAGGCTTTATTTTATTTGAACTGATTCTTTTGATTCTATTTCGCCTACTCGCTCCTTAAGCTTTTAACCGGGTTAACCAGGGCCGCTTTAACCGCTTTGTATCCAACCGTGATCCAGGCTATACCGGATGACGTAACGATTGCAAGTACGAATACCCCTGCTGTTAACGGGATGCGATAGGCGAAATTTTGCAACCACTTATTCATCATATACCACGCTGCCGGCATGGCTATTACGAACGAGATCAGGATAAGAATCATAAACTCTTTCGAGAACAGGAACACGATGCTAAATACCGATGCACCTAAAACTTTGCGTACGCCAACCTCTTTGGTGCGTTGTACCGCCATAAAAGATACTAAACCATAAAGGCCTAACCAAGAGATAAATATCGCGATGATTGCGAAAATTTTATAAACCAGTGCCAGTTGGTTTTCCTGCTGGTAAAATTTTGCGATATTCTCGTCCAAAAAATATCCGTTATAAGCATATTCAGGATATGTGGCTTCCCATGTTTGCTGTATATCGCTAACAGTAGCTTTCAAGTTTTTTGTTTCGATCTTTACTGCCGCCTGTGATTCAACCTTTTTGCGGGCGGTAATAACAATTGGTTTAATTGCATCGCGCAGTGAATTTGTTTTGAAATCCTTTACCACTCCAACAATAGGGATCCACTTCCCGCTGCCTAATTTAATGTCTTTGCCAATTGCTTGTTCAGCTTTTTGAATGTCCAGCTTGTGAATAAAGGTTTCATTAACCACAGCCGCGCGGGCAGTATCGCTTTGCTCGTAACCGTGCCCGGCAGCGAACTTCATCCCGAAGGTTTTGAAATAGTCGGCATCCCCGTATTTAAGGAAGGTAGGGTAAGTAAATTCCTTATCAGAATGGTTGTAATAGAAATTTTGCCCCCAGTTGTTATCGGACGATGGTGCATCAGACGAAAAACTGACACCTTTAACGCCCGGCATTTGCAACAGCTGCTGTTTAAAGGCATCCAGTTTTGAAAGACTAATGCTATCTGTATAGCCCGGCAGTATCAATACCGCATTTTTGTTAAAGCCCAAGTCGGCCTCATTCACAAAATTCATTTGATTCACGGCAACCAATGTACCGATGATCAATAATTGAGCGATTGCAAATTGGGCTACAACCAATGCCCTGCGCAACGGTATGCCGCCTATGGAGGCAGCGGTGATCTTGTTTTTGATGGCCAATACAGGTTTAAAGCCCGAAACTACTAATGCAGGGTAAATACCCGAGAGCAATATCACAACAACCATTGTAACCAGTAAAAATAAAATACTGCCCATATTGAACAGACCGATATCCTCCGGCACATTTGCTATGTTTTTAAGGAAAGGCAGGGCAATTTCGGCAAGCCCGATAGCTAATATAATAGAGAATATAACAATCAACGCGGTTTCGCCAATTACCTGAATGATCAATTGCTTACGGCTGCTGCCCAGCACCTTACGGATGCCTACTTCTTTTGACCGACCAACCGATTGCGCGGTAGAAAGGTTGATGAAGTTGATAGATGCCATCACAATGATCAGTATAGCGATGAATGATAAAGTGCGCAATGTGCTTTTGCTGGTCAAATGGTCGCCAAGGGTGTTCCCTACCCGCGTATCAAAATGTAATTCATTAAGAGGCTGTAATATATGTACACGTGTTGTTTTACCGCCTTTTGCTTCCAAATATTTTTTGGTGAAAGGGACAAATTTTTTGGTTAGATTTTCTACAGATAAGTTCGCCGGTAATTGCACAAAAATCTGATTATTGCTGCTGATATTATCCCAGGAATTGGCATAACCGTAATCTTTCGGGTGCTGTTTCCAGGTGATGTAGGATACTAAGACTTTTAAAGGAAAATCGCTGTTACTTGGTGCATCAGCAATAACTCCTGCAACTTTCAACGTTAAAACGTTATCCATTTTAAGCGTTTTGCCGACTACCTCTTTCCAATCGCCAAAGTATTTGATAGCAGTGCTTTTATCTATCACCACCATGTTAGGTTGGGATAGCACAGCATTATTACCGCTTAGCCATTCAGTTTTGAAAATATCGAAGAACTGCGGTTCCATAAAAAACACGCCTACTTTTTCGGTGAATTTTCTATCGTTTGCCGAGTTCGTTGAATTTGCACCGCCCACTGTTAATTGGCTGCCATAATTGGAATTTAAAGCTGCGAACTTTACCTGGGGAAAATCATTTCGCAGCGCATCGATCGCCGGCGGAGAAGTACCCGGGTTGTAAGCCATCCCATCATCCTGCATCTGCGACGTTACAAAGTGATAAATGTTTTTATAACCGGGAAAATTAGTATTAAAGCTGATTTCGAATTGAAGAACAACAAAAATGAGCAAGCAAGCGGCGATGCCTACACTAAGACCAGAAATATTGATAATCGAATATCCTTTATGACGGACAATGTTTCTCCAGGCAATTTTAAAGTAGTTTTTAAACATGATTATGGCATTAGGCTTATAGACAAGTAAATCCCATACCATTATTTTAACAACCTGAAAATTAAATAATTACATTGAGCTGAAGTGTGTTACTATGTACGTAAGTGTAACAGTATGTGTTCGATTATGATACAGTTGTAATTCACGCAAATTGTCATTTAGAACAAGCGATAGTGAGGAGAAATCTTCTAAAAGCCTTAGACTAACCTACATGGCTGCTATGCAGGTTTCAGAAGATTTCTCAAATCGGTCGAAATGACAACGGCGGATGTTAAAACCCGAAGTGCTTAATGTAAGTGCTCAAGTCCTTATCTCCCCTTCCAGATATGCAGATCACCACATTATCATTTTTTTCAAAGGTCATTTTCTCCAGATAAGCTAACGCGTGGGCTGTCTCTATCGCGGGGATTATCCCTTCCATTTGTGAGCACAGCAAACCTGCCTGTAATGATTCATCGTCGGTAATGCTTACATACTTAGCCCTGTTAACTTTAAACAAATGCGCGTGCTGCGGGCCTATGCCGGGATAATCAAGCCCCGCAGAGATAGAATAAGGCTCTACAACCTGCCCGTCGTCTGTTTGCATTAATATGGTACGGCTACCATGTAAAACACCTTCGCGACCCAGAAAGGTAGTTGCAGCAGAGTGGCCGGTATTTACACCTTTACCGGCTGCCTCAACAGCGATAAGCTTAACACCCTCATCATCCAAAAAATGATAAAACATACCCATCGCGTTACTGCCGCCTCCCACACAGGCCATCACATATTGCGGTAATTCATTACCCGTTTGTTCTAAAAGCTGTTTTTTAGTTTCCTGCGATATGATGGATTGGAATTTGGCAACCATATCCGGATAAGGGTACGGCCCTACAACAGATCCAATGATGTAGTGTGTATCAACAGGGTTAGCTATCCAGTCGCGCATGGCCTCGTTGGTAGCATCCTTAAGCGTTTTACTGCCAGATGTTGCCGGTACTACTGTTGCGCCCAGCATTTTCATACGGGCAACGTTTGGTGCCTGGCGTTCCATATCAATTTCGCCCATGTAAACTACACATTCTATTCCTTTTAGCGCGCAAACTGTGGCGGTTGCCACGCCATGCTGGCCGGCACCTGTCTCTGCAATAATTCGTTTTTTACCTAAACGCTGCGCAAGTAAGATCTGGCCTATTGCGTTATTGATCTTGTGAGAGCCGGTATGGTTTAGATCTTCACGTTTAAAAAAGATGTTAGCCCCGTATTTTTCAGAATATCTTTTGGCGTGATACAACGGCGAAGGGCGGCCTACATAATCGCGCAGCAACTTGTTATACTCTGCTTTAAAGCTATCATCATTGATGATTTTGTTATACTGTTGCCTTAATTCTTCCACATTGGGGTAAAGCATTTCGGGTATATATGCACCACCAAAATCACCGTAATATCCCTGCTCGTTAACTCCGTATTTCATCACTTTAATTATTTTTGATGGCTTTAAAAGCCTGTTCTAACTTCATTATATTTTTTAAACCCGGAGATATCTCAAACCGGCTATTCAGATCGACCCCGTAAAACATGGGATGATCAATTTTTTTCACTTCTTCAATATTATCCAAACTCAGCCCGCCCGATAAAAAGAAGGGGGTATCGTAATTATACTTTTCGAGTATTTGCCAGTTAAACTTTTTTCCCGAACCACCATGCGCAGTCGTTTTTGTATCGAACAGAAAATAATCTACATTCTCGCCGTATGGTGACAACTGACTGAAGTCGAAATCTTCATCGACGCCAAAGGCCTTGATCACTTGCACCTCGTGCTTAAACAGATCGCAAAATTTCGGGCTTTCGTTGCCATGCAGCTGAATAGCATC
This sequence comes from Mucilaginibacter glaciei, assembly GCF_014773245.1. GTDB lineage: Bacteria > Bacteroidota > Bacteroidia > Sphingobacteriales > Sphingobacteriaceae > Mucilaginibacter > Mucilaginibacter glaciei. Next base: position 881,848 of record NZ_JACWMX010000001.1, read on the forward strand.
CAATTTATATTTATAGATGTATTTACTGATAGCATCTTCATGTTCGTTAACAAACACCCCGGTTTTGACAATGTTTGACGAGATCTCATCCAGGTAAAATTCGTCCGGCTCGCCAATAAATCTGGGCGATTTATCATACAGAATAAAGCCCATAAAATCGGGCTGTAACAGTTCAACAGCTTTAATATTATTAATGTCCCGTAATCCGCAAACTTTGATCTTCATATCAGTTGGCAATCAATGTTTTAAAGCTTTTTAAAGCCATCTTGTTTATTAAAGATTCCTCGGCTTCGTAATAACAATCGGCAAAGCTTTTAGCCGGGTTGATAGTTTTAATAGCCATTGCGGCATTACTCAAAACCACGCTGCTTTGAGCGGTGGTAGCTTCATCATTCAGCACTTTCATAAATATGTCTGCTGAGTCGCTCACCGTATGCCCACCTGTAATTTCATTCTCATTCAGTTTAGTGAAGCCCAATGCCTCGATACTATTAACCTTTTCGCCATCGGCCGAGAATGTTTTAAAATCACAGGTAAGTGATATCTCATCGTAACCATCCAACGCGTTCAATATAGTGTACTTGATACCCGATTTCTGATACAAGTAAGCATAAACACGCGCCAATTCCAGGTTAAATACGCCAACCAGTTGGTTTTGCGGTTTGGCCGGGTTTACCAGCGGTCCCAACATGTTAAAAAAGGTTTTTACGCCTAATTCGCGCCTGATAGGTGCCACCGTTTTCATAGCCGGGTGAAATAGCGGTGCATGCAAAAAACAGATGTTGGCACTGTCCATACTTCTTTTAAGTGCATCAGCATTATTGGTGAATACATAACCCAGATATTCCATTACGTTGGATGAACCGCACCCGGACGATACACCATAATTGCCATGTTTAGCAACTTTATAACCTGCCCCTGCAACTACAAATGATGCCAGGGTTGATATATTAAAAGTGTCTTTACCATCGCCACCGGTACCACAAAGATCGATAGTTTCGCCGCTCTGCAAGTCGATAGGAAGGCAAAGTTCCAGCATCGCATCGCGAAAGCCTTCCAATTCATTCACCGTGATACTACGCATGCAATAGGCCGTCATAAAAGCTGCCATTTGCGAGTTATTGTATTTACCGATAGCAATGTTTTTCAAAATCTCTTTCGATTGCTCGCGGGTAAAGGTTTTATGTTCAAAAAGATGGTTAAGTATCTGTTTCATAATTGGCCATAAAAAAAGGGTTACCATGTGGCAACCCTTCTGCATATTTATAAAAAACAAAAAATGAGGCTGCCTTACGAATTTTCGTTAAGCCACCACCAATTGTTGTTCAAAGTTTTCAATTTCATTTTGTTAGGGCAAATATGGAAATACTTTTCACTAAAAGCAAGCATAATGATATTTTTACAATGTGCAATTTTGAGTGAGTGATTTAGCAAATTAATGATTTTGCTTTTGACCCAATAATTCATTAATTCACCCAACCACTAATTAATTTATGGCTATACGAGAACAACAGATAAATCCCGAAAATGACCTGGGCTTTGGCCCGCAACCGGTTATGAAGAGCCAGCCACTAATTAATAAAGATGGTTCGGTAAACGTTCGGCGGAAGGGCCTTTCGCTTTTTAATACAGCCGATAATTATCATACACTCATAAAAATGGGCTGGGGTAAATTCTGGCTCATTATTTTAAGTGGATATTTAATTGTCAACCTGATATTCGCTACTATTTATGTAACCATTGGTGCAGATAGCCTGGACGGCGCCAGCGGCAATAACGGCATTAGTTATTTTTTAGATGCCTTCTTTTTTTCGGCACAAACTATATCCACAGTTGGATACGGGCACATCAGTCCGCATGGTATTGTCGCCAATAGTATTGCCGCTATCGAGTCGATGCTGGGCTTGCTTGCCTTTGCGTTGGCTACAGGTTTGTTATATGGCCGTTTTTCGAGGCCGACGGCAAAGATCGTTTACAGCAACAATATACTCATAAGCCCTTATAAAGAGGATGGTAAAGGATTAATGTTCAGGATTTCGAATTTGAGGCGAAATGTGCTGATAGATCTGAATGTGGAGGTAATTTTCTCCTACAATGAAACGGTGGATGGTAAACCGATCCGAAGGTTTTTTCCCTTAGAACTGGAACGCCGGGAAGTAAGCATTTTAACCCTGAACTGGACGATAGTACATCCATTAGATGGAAATAGCCCGTTGGCTGATGCTACACCAGATGAACTGGACAGAACGCAGGCATCGTTCTCGGTATTGTTAAAAGCGTTTGACGATACCTTTTCGCAAACCGTACATTCGCGCACCTCTTACCAATATTGTGATATGGTGTGGGATGCGAAATTTGTGCAAATGTTTGAAAGGGAAGAAAGTGGCCGGATAATGCTGGATATGAGTAAAATAAGCGACTATAACCACCTTTAATACTATTTGAGTAACGGTTGCTTCTCTTTAGCAAATACTTTATAGACCTGCTTATCTAAAAAAGCGGGCAGGAATTTATTGAGAAACACTGTTAATTTGCCTTGGAAGGTCATGATCAGGGTACGCTCCCGGTTTTCTAAACCATCGGCTATAGTTTTGGCCACTTCTTCAGACGTCATCATTTTATCTTCTTCTAAAGTGCTTTCACCCTGTTGGTTACCATGCTTATTTAACGCCGTATTACGGATGTTTGACGACGTAAAACCCGGGCAAGCCACCATAATGTGCACTCCGGTATTAAAATTCTCTAATCGTAAGGCATCCAAAAAGCCGTTCATAGCATATTTGGATGCGGAATAGCCAGTACGGCCGGGTAAACCTTTATAACCGGCTATGGACGAAACACCTACAATGCTACCTTTTGTTTTTACGATCTCGGGCAGGGCGTATTTGGTACAATATACTGTGCCCCAAAAGTTTACATCCATCAATGATTTTAAAACTTGCAGATCAACATCTTTGAAAAGTGCACGCATGCTGATCCCCGCGTTATTGATCAACACGTCGATTCTGCCAAATGTAAGGTGTGTTTGTTTGATTAAAGCCCTGCAATCCTGCTCGACAGATACATCGCATTGAACGGCTAAAGCTTTGACATGGTGCTGTTTTTCAATATCTTGAGCAATTTCACATAACGTTACATACTGCCTCGCACCTAAAACTAAATTAGCACCGCGGGCAGCAAATTCATAAGCCATTGCTTTACCAATACCTGATGATGCACCTGTTATTATAATAACCTTATCTTTCAATTTCATACTTCGGGGCAAAGATCCGCGGGATGCCCGGTAGTTTTAATTTAGGCATGTGGAACAGATACTTCGCTGCGAATATAAACATCGCGCCATAAAATTGCTTAAAGTGAGCCAGACTAAATTGTTTAACCCGATTTTCTTGAAAATTAAGGATGTAGGTTTTGGGGAAGTAATAATTTTTATAACCCGCTAAACGCAGCCTAAAAGAAAGGTCGATATCGTGGCCGTAGTTGTTAAAACGTTCATCTATAGCACCTACATCATTCAATGCAGATTTTCGCAGCAGCATAAATGCGCCATTCACCATGTCTACTTCTGTGACATCAAATTCCTCTTCCTCTATCCATGTATCTGAATCTGATTTATAAAGCCGGGATTTTGGAAAATACTTTGCAAGGCCGGTTACTTTAAATACGATATTCCATGACTTGTTAACACCGGTCCGCGATTCGGTAAGGAACTTTCCACGTGAGGTTAACATTCTGACCCCCAGAGCACCAGCATCTGCATGATGTTCCATAAAATCGACAACGTTCTCTAAAGTTTTTTTGCCGCTAATAGTATCCGCATTGACCAGTAAAACATACTCCCCTTTGCTCTGCCGGATGCCTACATTGCGCGATTTGGCAACTCCAAAATGACTTTCGTTTTCCATAAGCGTTACTTCCGGAAATGTGGATTTGATCATAGCGACAGAACCGTCATTTGAATTATCGTCAACTACAATCAACTCATAATCAATATACCTGCAAGCCCTAATTAAAGCGGGAATACCTTGTTTAAGGAACGAGTACATGTTATGATTAACTATAACGACAGACAATTTCATACTTAGCCGGATAATGAATTTTCATATGGTACACGCGTTACAATAGATCGGCCTAACGTAATCTCGTCTACATACTCCAATTCACCACCAAAAGCTATGCCACGGGCTATTGTAGAGATATTTATATTAAATTGTTTTAAACGCTTGTGCAAGTAGAAGATTGTTGTATCACCCTCCATGGTTGCGCTTAAAGCAAAAATTATTTCTTTTACCTGCACATCCTTTAACCTTTCAACAAGTGTATCTACCTGCAAATCAGCGGGACCTATGCCATCCATAGGTGATATCAACCCACCCAAAACATGATACACGCCGTTATACTGATTAGTGTTTTCAATGGCCATTACATCGCGGGTATCTTCTACCACGCATATCAGGCCATGATCGCGTTTATGGGATGAGCAAATCTCACAAACTGCCTGATCTGCAATATTATGGCAGGTTTGGCAAAACTGGATCTCGTTACGAAGTTTACTAATCGTCGAGCTAAATTTCTGAACTTCTTCCTTATCGCGGTTAAGCATATGGAGAACCAAACGCAACGCTGTCTTCTGTCCTACCCCTGGTAATTTGGCAAATTCGGCAACTGCATCTTCCAGCAGTTTTGAAGAAAAATTCATACATAAAGGTACGTAAATAGCGTAAATTACCTCTAAAAATCTCTAAATCTCACCAATTTTCTAAATAAAAGCAGATGTATAAATAGATTTTTTCAGATTAATTCTTACTCGCTCCTCAAACTCTTCACAGGGTTAGCCAATGCCGATTTGATGGCTTGCCAACTCACTGCCAGCAAACAAATAGCCACACTTAAAATCAATGTTAAAATAAACACAGATAAATTAATGGATGTGTGATATGCATACTTATTCAACCAGCCATTAACGCTGTACCAACTTACGGCAGCACCGATAATAAAAGCTACGATAACTAACCTGACAAATTCCTGTGATAATTTAAACCATAAACTAACAGTACCCGCACCCAGTACCTTGCGGATACTAATTTCCTTCCGGCGTTGCTCGGCCGAGAATGATGCCAAACCGAATAACCCGAGGCACGAGATCATTGTAGCCAAACAGGTAAAGATCACCGCCATGGTGGCTAAGATCTGTTCGCTCTTAAATTTCTTGCTAAAACTTTCATCTGTAAACGTGTATTCAAATGGGTAGGCCGGGTTATACTTTTTATAAATCGCTTGCAGGTCTGTTAAGCTTTTAGATATTTGCTGGTTGGGGTTTAGCCTTAACCCAATATTCCCTATCCAGTCTTTCACAAAACCGATGATGGTAGGTTTTACTGGCGCATAGGGCGATCCCCAAACGAAATTGTCTACCACTCCAATGATGGTTCTGTTGGCTCCCATCCATTTAATAGTTTGCCCAACAGGGTCTTTTAGACGCATTAAACTAACTGCAGCCCGGTTCAGGATCACCCCTGTTGAGTCCGATGGCCTCCCCTTGGCAAAATCACGCCCTTCTAAAAGTTTTAATTGGTATGTGTCTACAAAGTGATAGGTTGCCGCAAAGCAGTCAATGGGAATATTACTTTCTCCCGGTAACTGGCCGGGCCATGTATTGTTCCAGGAGGCCCCCGTCAAATTACCGATTGGTTCTGATATCACCGCGGCATCCGTGATTGCACCTACAGCAATTGCATCGTGCCTAAAATTCTCAAAAATATCAAACATTGCTCCTTCCAGCGGCATTTCAATTAGTCCGTCGCGATTGTAGCCTACCGGTCTCCCGGCTATGTATTTAATTTGTTTGTAAATAAAAATGCTACTGATGATCAAACAAATAGCGAAGGTAAATTGCACCACTACCAATACCTGCCGTGGCCGCACGGAGCTGCCATTTCCCGTAAACTGCCCTTTTAACACTTTTACAGGATTAAATGAGGAAAGAAATAACGCCGGATAGCTGCCTGATATGATTCCTGTAAAAATGGTGATCGCCAGCGCGCTACACCACATTTGCCAGCTGCTGTAAGGAATGCTCAATTGTATTTGAATGATATTTATAAATAAAGGCAACAGAACCACAGTAAGTATAATGGCCAGTACCAATGCCAGCAGCGCCATTAATAAAGACTCGCCCATAAACTGCTTAATTAGGGATATCCGCTGTGCCCCCATCGCTTTACGTACACCCACCTCGCGGGCCCGCTTTTGCGATCGCGAGGTAGACAGGTTCATGAAATTGATACAGGCGACCAGTAAAATGCCAATAGCCAGGAATAGAAAAAGCCGCACGTATTCGATGTTCCCGCCTATGCTTACGCCGTTTTTGAACTCGCCATATAAATGCAGGCGGTTAAAGGGATACATAAAAAGCCGGATGTTTTTGTCGGGCGTATAGTGCTGACCAATCAAACCCGCAATTTTTGAATTAACAGATGCTAAAACGGCGCCGGGCTTGAATAACACATAGGTGAAATACGAGTAATTATCCCAGTTCTCGTCCTTAAGCCACGGTTGCTGCGCTATAAAGGCATCCCAGGGAATGATGGCCTTGAAAGTGAAACTCGAGTTCTGCGGATTATCCTTGATAACCGCGCTTACTTTTAGCGGGAACTGGTTGCCAAATTGCACCACTTTGCCAACCGGGTCAATATTGCCGAATAATGCTGTGGCACCTGATTGCGACATGACAACCGACGATGGATCGGTTAACGCACTTTCTTTATCGCCGTACACAAAATCGAAACTGAATACATTTAGTAAGGATGGATCGACCGCAACGGTATTCAACTTAAGCGCTTTGTTGCCGTATTTGATTAAATAATCCTTGGCCTCGTTTATTCGCGCTACCTCCTCCACTTCCGGAAAATCCTTTTTTAATACTGCCGCGAGTTTTTGCGGCGTAAAAGCTTTCGTCCTGATCTCGCCGTTAAAGGGTTGGTTTTTAAAAACCTGGTAAATGCGCCCGTTATTGGCGTGGAATTTATCAAAGCTATATTCGTTGTAAACATAAAGCAACAGCATAAAGCTAACGGCCATACCAACGGCCAGCCCACCGATGTTTATCAGCGAAGTTGTTTTATGACGAACAATGTTGCGCCAGGCGATTTTAAAGTAGTTTTTTAACATACAATGCTGATATCGTTAAGTAATACAATATCAGCATTGTTAATGTTAAATTATAAAATTTAACATCTGTTAACTTTTATTCGCTCCGTAAGCTTTTTACCGGATTTGCTACCGCGGCTTTTACTGTCTGGAAACTTAAGGTTAACAATGCCGCACCAAGCATCGCGGCACCACTCAGAGCGAAGATCCACCAGCTAATATTGGTACGGTCGGCAAAACCTTCCATCCATTTATGCATGGCAAACCACGCTATCGGCGTAACCAATACAAACGCCAGTAAAATCAACCAGATCAGCTCCGTTGATAACAAGGTTACGATCTGCGTTACAGACGCACCTAAAACCTTACGCACGCCAATCTCTTTAGTGCGTTGCGTTGTCGTATATATAGCCAGGCCTAATAGCCCCAGGCAACTTATAAAAATGGAAAGGCCTGTTGCCCAGTTTAATAGTTTACCTGTATTTTGCTCAGCTGTGTAAAATTTAGCTATACTTTCATCAAAAAATTTATACTCAAAATCGTCATCAGGATAAACCTGTTTCCATGCTTTTTCTATTCCGTTTATTGCTGTTTTCCATTCGTTGCCACCCTGAGTTTGCGGGGTAAGTGCCAAATGAAACGTTCCGTTATTATAGGTAGTGTAATGGGTTATGAGAAGCGGTTTGATAGGCGCATGTAAAGATTTCTGATGAAAATCGGCCACCACGCCTATTATCCGCATGTTTTTATCGTTGCCATTATATTTCACTACCGTGCCAACGGCGTCACCGGCTTTTTTAAACCCTATTATTTTAGCATAGGTTTCATTTACTAAAAAGCCGCTTGCCGTATCGGCTTCGGTAATATTACGGCCTGCTAAAAGCTTTATCTGGTATAGCTTCAGATAATTGGCATCGGCATATTTTTGCTGTATATCCGTGCTGATCTCCTGTTTGCCATTGCTATAAATTACCGATGTGGACATCGTATTGTTAGAAGATGGCGGCGAACTACCTACGCTTATCAATGCTATTTGCGGTATAGCCTTTATCTTTTCTAAAAATACCTTTTTTGCTTCAGGTTTAGCTTTCCAGGGTGTGCTCACAAAAACAATTGCATCTTGCTTAAAGCCGAGGTTCTTATGCGTGGCGTAATAGATCTGTTTACTTACCAGCAGCGTAGCCATAATAAAGAACTGGGCTATTACAAATTGTGTTACCGTTAAAGATTTGCGGAGCCATGCGCCACGCGTTTTACCTGTACTATTTGCCGATTGGCCTTTTAGCACCTGCACCGGCTGATAGGATGATAAAACAATTGCCGGATAAAAGCCTGATAACAAACTTACAACAACTATTAACAGTAGCAGGAATATCAATAAAGCCGGTTGGAAATGATAGGTTTCGGTAACGCCCGGGGGGATAAAGTCTGAGAATAGTTTCAGCACCAGCGGGCATAATGCTACAGCGATAATAACAGCCAGCAGCGTTATTAAAAACGTTTCGCTCAAAAATTGCATGATGAGTTCTGCTCGGCTACCGCCCATTGTTTTGCGGATACCAATTTCTTTTGCCCGTTGTGAGGCCTGTGCCGTAGTCAAATTAATAAAGTTGATGCAACCTAAAATAAGTAAAAAAGCTGCTATGCCCAACAAACCGTAAAGTGTGGTTTTGCTTGCAGTACGCATGCCGTCCATACCGCCGTAAATTTGGTCAAAATGGATTGCAGCGAGCGGCTGCAGTTTAAAATCCTGTGTACTGTTTTTTTCGGCAGCCGTACGCGGATGATGTTTTCTGAGCATCGCATTAAATTGCCTTTCTACTGCGCCGGGAGTTGTACCGGACGATAACTTTACAAATAATTGTGACGACGAACTGGTATTTGTCCAGTTACTCCAGTTAAAATTAGGTTTCAGATAGCTTTGCGTAGTGCCGCTTATGTAAGAAACGATATCGTGAAAAGCAAAATCGGAATTTTTAGAAAACGGTACGATTATACCGCTTACGGTAGCTTTAATGGAATCATCGTAGATGATCCCCCTGCCTATCATTTCACTGTAATCTAGCTTAGGGAAATAGATCTTTGCCTGTTTGGTAGTTAATACCACCTGGCCGGGGTCTTTTAGTGAAGTAGCAGCAGAGCCTGCCAACCATTTAAAATCAAATATTTTAAAAAAGTTTTGATCAGCAAAGATAAGCTGCACATCTTTGATCTTTGCCGGGGTTTTACTGCCGTTAGGGACATTTGCCCTTACCGAACCCATCAGGTAATATGGGGCAACTATATCCAGCCCTGTTGCTTCGGTTTTTGCTGCACCGGGCAGGGCCATGGTTACACCGTTGTTATAACCTTTCTCGCCAGAGAACGAATAGTCGGTAACCACCCGGTAAACGCGGTCACTGTCTTTATGGAAATTATCAAAAGTAAAGTCAAATTGCACAATCAGGTAAATGACCAGTGCTGCCGTAATGCCTATAGATAGCCCAACAATGTTGATAAATGTAAACAGCTTATGTTTACGAAAGCCCCTGAAAGCAATTTTAAAATAGTTTTTTATCATAATATAAAATTCTGTTACTAAACCAAATGATCCATTTAAATCACTAATTCATTAATTGCTTTTACTCGCTCCTTAAACTCTTAACCGGGTTGGCTAAAGCTGCTTTGATAGCCTGATAACTTACCGTTGCCAATGCGATCACCACGGTTATAAGTCCCGCTGCGGCAAACATCCACCAACTTAGGGCGATACGGTACTCATATTTTTGCAACCATTGGTTCATGGCATAAACAGATGCGCCGATACCTATCACAATAGAAAAAGCAACCAATTTCATAAAATCTTTAGAGAGTAATCCTGTCAGATTGAAAACGGTAGCGCCGAGTACCTTGCGGACACCGATCTCTTTAACGCGCTGCTCGGCCGCATAAGCTGCCAAACCGAACAAGCCCAAGCAGGATATCACAATGGCCAGCCCGCCAAAAAGGTTAGCCAGCGTAGCCAGCAGTTTTTCATTTTGGAATTTCTTTTCAAAATCGCTATCCACAAAGTTAATAGTGGGCGGGAAAGACGGATTAATCGTTTTGAGCACCTTAGTAATGGCATCAACATTGGCGGTGATGCTTTTGCTTTGGTTAAGGCGCAAGGCAACTACCGTGGCATTGCCACCGGCAAACTGCGTTATCATGGGTCTGATCTTTTCATAGGGCGATCCCCAAACAAAATCCTGGTAAACACCCACAACGGTCATCGAGGCATCGCCCCATTTAATAATACTACCTACAGGGCTTTTCAATTTCATGATGTTAGCAGCTGTTTGGTTGATCATCACCGTTTTACCAGCGGTATCTGCCGGGTTAGCGGCCGATAGCTCGCGGCCATCTACTAATTTCATCCCCTCTGTTTTGGTAAAGTTTTCACCGCCGCGCAAGATGTCAAATAGGATCTGCTGGTTAGCGTCTTTACCGGGCCAGCTTACCGCCCAGGTATTACTGCCCGATTCATTGATGCTTTGTGATAAAGTAGTAGCGTCGGTAATATTGCCCGATTGTTTCAACTCGTTAACAAACACCTGTTGTTGTTTTTGCAGGTCGCCTTCTAAAGGGATCTCTACCAGGTTATTTTTGTCGAACCCTGTCGATTTTTCCTGTACGAATTTGATCTGCCTGTAAATACAGATGGTTGCGGTAATCAAAAACACCGCGCATGAAAACTGTAACACCACCAATACTTTGCGTAAAGGCAATGCAGATGAGCCACCTTTAAATACACCCTTAAGCACTTTGATAGGTTCAAACGATGATAAGTAAAACGCCGGGTAACTGCCCGCCAATATTCCCGTAGCTATACCGATAGCCAGGATGATAATCCAGGCATACCATTGGGCATAGGGGATGGCCAGCTTAAGTCCTAACAGATCATTAAAGAACGGTAAGGAAAGGATAACGATCACAACTGCGATGATGGTAGATAGCAGCGACAAGATCACCGACTCTGTAATGAACTGGCTAATCAGCGAAAGCTTGTTAGAACCAATTGCTTTGCGGATGCCTACTTCTTTTGCGCGCTTCTCTGACCTGGCGGTACTTAAGTTCATAAAATTAACACAGGCGATGAGCAAAATACAAATAGCCAGGGTGATAAACAGGTGGATCTGATCGATCATTCCCCCTACCGATTTACCATTCTCGAATTTTGAATACAAATGCAGTTTAGCAAAAGGGAAAAGAAATACCTCATTTTTATTACCATCTGCGTGGCGGCCAATTATATTTTTGATGATCTTATTTGCCTTGTCTGGTGATGCACTATCCTTGAGCTGTACAATTGTACGGGCAAAGTTACTGCCCCAGTCGGCGTTTTTTGCCCAGGGATTACTATCCTCAAACATGACCCAGGGTAACACAAATTCAAACTGAAAGCTGGCATTTGCCGGCAAATCTTTAATTACACCGGTTACTTTTAAAGGTAACTGGTTATTACGTTTAACGATCTTATTGATCGGGTCTTCGTCGCCAAAAAGTGTCTTGGCCAGGCTTTCTGTAATAACGATGGAATTAGGCAATTTTATGGCGTTTACAGCACTGCCTTTAATGAATTTATAAGAGAAGATATCAAAAAAGCCATCTTCGGCAAACAGCCCGGATTTTTTGAAGCTATTGTTTTTGTAACTCAATAACCCCTCGGCAGTGTAGCTAATCACGCGGATGGAGCTTACCACATCGGGCACCTCATTTTTAATGGCTGATGCCAGCAAACGCGGCGTTGCGGCTACCGTAAAAATACTCCCATCGCCGGGTTGGTTATTCTCAATTATGTAGGTGTTATCGATATTATCAAAATGCTTATCGTAATTTAAATGATATGTAATATACAATAGCAAAAGCAGGCAACTGGCCATACCCAATGCCAGCCCACCCGCGTTAATAAACGAGAAACCCTTGTGTTTGCTAATATTGCGCCAGGCAATTTTGAGGTAGTTTTTAAACATAATATTTTTTTAAAACCAAACTGGAATTCATCAAAAAGCCCGGCAAATAAACTACCGGGCATTGTACGATTATCTTGTAGAAATTGAAATACTGCCATTACCGCGAACCTCAACAATTGAGCCGCCGCCGTTTACCTTACCAACTACTTTATCCTTGCTTTTTTCGCCGCTGAAGGTGCCGGTAAGGTTGTAAGTTACGCGGTCGGCACGCAGATCAAGATCCATGGACGCACCGGCAGGCACGTTTAAATCAACATGGCCCGAGCTTGATTCTAACTTAACGTATTTGCCAACACGTACCATATCTGCATGTACGCTCCCACCGCTGGTTGATGCATCTAAACTGCCCGATATAGCTGCCAGGTTAACACTGCCGCCACTCGTGCCGGTGATCAGTTCGCCGTCTATCTGGCTGCCAGTGATGCTGCCGCCGCTGGTAGTGGCATTAATGTAACCTTTAAGATTATCAAGCTTTAACGATCCGCCCGAAGTTTCTAATTTGATTTTACCCGAGCAATTGCTTGCGGTTATGCTGCCACCGCTTGTAGTTAGGTTGATATCCTGTTTAGAATTGGATACCTTGATGCTGCCGCCACTGGTTTCGCCGCGGATAACACCAGTTAGCGCGTTTACATTTAAGCTGCCGCCGCTGGTTTCAAACTGCTGCGTACCGGTTAAATTATCAAGGCTGATGCTACCACCGCTTGTATTTAGATTAGTTGCTACCTGCTTAGGTACATAAACCTTAAAGCCGATACTCAGGCTGCGCTTCCAGTTGCTGATGTTATGTTTTTGCTTGGCTGTTGCGTGCAGCTCACCATCGTGTACGGAAATATCCAGGGTGTAGTCTTCGTTCAGGCGTTTCTTGATCTCATCTTTGGTCAGGTCCTGGTTATTGTTGCCCACTATATAAACTTCTAACCGGGGCTCCTGCCCACCCGCAACGCTGATGCTGCCGCCGCTGGTGTTTACAAATACGTTTTTGATACCGTCAGCCGCTAACGACCTGGTTAAATATGGCGTGCGATTATCCTGCGCTGATGCAGCATAAGTAGCAGATGCCAACAGGAATAATAATAAATGCTTTTTCATGATAATTTTAAGTTTATAATATGATGTTTATTTTGTTGTAATAGTTGCACGGCCCCCTCTAAATCCCCCCCCCGGAAGAGGAGTTTTTGGATGGGGCTCACTCGCTCTTCAAGCTCTTTACCGGGTTTGTTAAAGCTGCTTTTACAGATTGCACGCCAACTGTTACCAATGCTATTAAAGCCGCCCCTGCCCCCGCTAACAGGAATACCCAGAAACTGATATTTATTTTATACTGAAAATCTTGCAGCCAAACATTCATGGCATACCATGCAATAGGGCAGGCAATAATTGTGGCGATAACTACCAGTTTCATCAAATCGGTTGATAAAAGGCTTACAATACTGGCCACGCTTGCACCTAAAACCTTGCGGATCCCTATCTCCTTTACCCGCTGCTCTGCGGTAAAGGTTACCAGTCCAAACAGGCCTAAACAAGCAATAATGATCGCCAGGATGGTAAAGATCAATAGAATTGTCCCCTGCCGTTGCTCGGTTTGGTATTGGGCCGCAAAATTTTGATCCAAAAAGTGGAACTCGGCTTTATTCTCGTTATCGAACCCTTCGTAAACTTTGCTGATGTAAGCTAATGATGCCGGGGTATTGCCCTTAGCAATCCGGACGTATACGTTGTCTTTATCATTAGTTTCGGCAGGCATACTCAATACTATCGGCGATATTTTATGCTGAAGCGAATAGGTGTTAAAATCTTTAACCACACCTACTATCGTTTGCGAGATGACTTTACCATCTTTGCCCACGCCTGTACGTACTAGCCTGCCTACGGGTTTTTTCCAGCCTAATTCGTTAACCAGTGTTTGGTTTACAATGATGGCATCTTTAACATCGCTTAAGTTTTCTTTAGAAAAATTACGTCCGTCGGCCATTTTGATTTGTAACGTCGGGATAAAATCGGCATCGATCATCAGGTCCTGCACCACTTTTGACTCACCGGTTGACCGGCCATCGGGCCCTAAATTAAAGTCGCCACCACCGATATTGTTGTTACCGATTGGGTTACCGGCGATACCCACAGCTTCGATATTAGGGTTTTGAAGCAATTGTTGTTTCAACGCATCTACCCTGCCGCGTACCGGTTTGCTGATATGAAAAGTTAGTGTTTGGGCTTTATTGAACCCCAAATCCTTATTCATCACAAAATGAAGCTGCTGGTAGATCACACTCGAACCGGCTATCATGACAATGGTAATTACAAACTGAAATACCACTAACGATTTCCTGAATAAGATGGTGCTGAACTGGTTGCCCAATTGCCCCTTCATGGCCGCAATCGTCTTGAATTTTGAAAGGAAGAATGCCGGATAAATGCCGCTTAGTAAACCTGTAAATAAGGAGAAACCAGCGAATATCAACACCGTTTTAACCGAACCAAACTGCAACAGGGTCAAGCTTTTACCAGAAAGCTGGTTAAAGTAGGGTAACGCAAACTGGATAATAACTCCGGCTGCAATGGTAGCAATAAAAGTAAGCAACACCGATTCGGCAAAGAACATCATCATAAGCTGTGACCTGTCGGATCCGATCACCTTGCGTACGCCAATTTCCTTTATCCGGATAGAGGAACGCGCGGTAGTGAGGTTAACATAATTGATCACCGCGATAATCAGGATCAGCAAAGCGGTAATACTAAATACGTAGATGTAGGTGATGTTACCATTTGAGCCCAATTCATAACTCAGGTTAGATTTCAGGTGGATATCGGTAAGCGGCTGCAATTCCAGTTTAAAGGTCATGGCACCCAGCCCTGCCTTACCGGCCTTTAAATGATTGCTAAAAAATGTGGCCGATGCGGCCTCTATCCTTTTGTAATCGTCATGCTCTTTTAAACGTAAATAAGTATAAATGCTAAAATTGCCCCAGTTAGCCTCGCCGCCGGTATAATCGGCTGGTAATGCGCGCAGCGCTTTAAAGGTAAAGTGCGAGTTTACAGGCACGTTATCAATAATAGCGGTAACTGTTGTTGGGGTATTATCTACAGCTATGGTTTTATTGAAGGCGGCTTCTGCACTGCCAAATAAGCTTTCGGCAAGGGCTTTTGTTAAAACAATACTTTGTGGTTTAGCTAAAGCGTTTTGCGCGTCGCCGTATAAGAATTGGTAGCTGAATATGTTAAAGATGCTGTTATCGGCAAACAGCATATTACCCTCGCTGATTTTTTTATCGCCAACCGTTATCTGGCCGCCACCCTCTGCATCTACACGGGCGGCATCAACCACCTGCGGAAATTCGGCTTTCATAGCAGGTGCAAATGGTGGCGAAGTTACGGCGATATCAAATTTGCCGCCTGTCCACCGACCGTGTTGCACCACGCGGAAAACTTTATCAGCATTGGTATTGTAACGGTCAAAGCTCCATTCGTCGGTAATGTACAGGGTAATCAGCCAAAAAGCGGCTATCCCAACAGCCAAGCCGAATACGTTTATAAAAGAGAAGGCTTTGTGCTTTTGCAGGTTGCGCCAGGCTATTTTAAAATAATTCTTCAGCATGATAAGTTGATTTGTTAACTAAGGCCTAAAATACATACCAAGATATAAATATACTGATTTACAGCGTTTTAAATTGAATCAACGATATGCGCGTGTACGCAAGTGTAACAGTTGGTGTTCGGATATGATACAGTGGTTTCAGTGATTAGAGATTAGTTGACCGGAGATAAGGTGCTACCATTTGAACTAGTCTCTGATCAACTAACCTCTTATCGCCAATTACTCGTTCTTTAAACTTTTTACCGGGTTGGCCAGTGCCGCTTTTATCGATTGGATGCTGATAGTAGCCAGCGCGATCAGCGTGGCACCCACGCTAGCGATGATGAACACCCCCCAGGTGATGTTGATCTTGTAAGCAAAATCCTGCAGCCAGCCTTGCATGGCAAACCAGGCCAGCGGCATAGCTATTACAATGGCGATGATAATAAGCACCATAAACTCTGACGCCAGCAGGGCAATGATCTTACCTACGCTTGCACCCAACACTTTACGGATGCCTATCTCCCTGGTTTTAACCTGTGCCGAATAAGTAGCCAGGCCAAAAAGCCCCAGGCAGGATATGACAATTGCTATGGCCGAGAACAGGTTAAACAACGATCCCTGCTTTTGCTCGGTAGTATAAAGCTTAGCGTAGGTTTCATCTAAAAATGCGTAAGTGAACGGTACATCATTATTGTATTGCTTCCACAAACCTTGCGTGCTGGCAATGGCTTTTTGAGCATCTTTACCGGTTGTTTTAATGTAAAGGTTCCAGCAGTAATTAGGGTTATATTGGAAAACTGCAGGTTCTATTTTTTTATGGATAGTATTGAAATGAAAATCCTTAACAACGCCAATGATGGTACCGGTTATAGTTTGCACACGCAGGCGTTTACCAACCGGGTCTTTTAGCCCCATTTCTTTAACAGCCGTTTCGTTGATCAGGAAGTGGGCCGAATCTGCCACTACACCTTTAAAATTACTTCCCTCTGTTATCTTCATTTTAAAGAATGGGATGAGGTCTTTATCGGCATAGATCTGGTTAAACCACATGTTAGAGTTTGCTGGTTTGCCATCCCAGTCGCTATCGCCGGTCGAGCTGCCATCTGTAACGATATTGCGGCCTGCACGTGTTATGGCAAGTACGCCGGGGTTCTTCAGCAATTCGTTCTTTACCACTTCAAAGTGGTCTTTCATATCCTGCCTCATGCTCACCGAGATAATATTCTCTTTATCGTACCCCAGGTTTTTATTACGGATAAATTTTAACTGGTTGCCTATAACCAATGTGCCGATGATCAAAACAATAGACACCGCAAATTGAGTAACCACCAGTATGCGCCTGAAAGCTACATTACCGATACCGACCGTTACTTTACCCTTTAAAGCCTTTAACGGCTCGAAAGATGATAACAGGATTGCCGGATAAATACTGGATGCTGCCAGGGTGCCCAATAAGGTAGCGACTATACAAAGCCAGATATTGTAATTAGTTAAACTGAACGTAATTTGCTTGCCCGAAAACTGGTTAAAGTATGGCAGCAATACAAACATCAGCACAAAGGCAAAAACGGCGGATATGACGAATAAAAAAGCCGTTTCCACCATAAACTGCATAAACAACTGGAATTTATCTGCGCCGATGATCTTGCGCATGCTTACTTCTTTGGCACGCAACATAGAACGGGCTGTAGAAAGGTTTACGTAATTGATACAAGCTATAATTAATATCATCAGCGCCACGATACCAAACGTACGCACGGTAGAAAAACCGCCGTCTGTGCCGTCAGCTTTATACAAGTGCATTTGAAGTAGCGGCTGTGTAAGGTATGGCACAGGTGCATCTTCTGGCTTGTTGCGCTCATGTATGGCCTGCAGTTTCTTTTCTAAAGCTGCCATGTTAACATCAGATTTTAGCAGCAGATAAGTTTGAAAACCAAATTGCGACCAGTCGCCATCCATTGATGATACGAAGCTTTTGTTGTCGTAAGTCCTTTTATTTTTAACATAGCCCTGGTAGTTATACATCGAAGTTGGCATCATAATATGATACTTAAAACTCGAGTTAGCCGGGTAATCGGCGATTACTCCAGTAACTTTGGCCTGCTGATCCTGCCCCATCATCACCACTTTACCTATAGGGTCTTCATCACCAAAATACTTTTTGGCGGTACTTGCTGTAATTACTACAGAGCTATTATCCTGGAATGGGTGGCGCTTATCGCCTTTGATCAACGGGAAATCGAATACGGTAAAATAAGATGGGTCTACAAAGGCAAAGTCAGGTTCAATAAACACTTTGTCTTTGTACTTAAATGGTGCATCACCCAATGCCATTATCCTTACCGCGTCCTTCACCTCAGGAACCTCACTTTTGGCGAATGTCGCCACCGGGGCAATGATGTTATTAAAGATCTGCTTGCTGATGCCGGTACCGCCAACAATGCCCACTTTGTAGATCTTATCGGCATTAGTATTGGCCTTATCAAAGCTTAATTCATCCTGCACCCAAAGCAGCATAAAAATACCCACAACAAGCCCTACGGTAAGCCCCGCCACATTGATGGTAGCGTAAAATTTATTGTTGACGATGTTACGCCAAGCTGTTTTTAAATAGTTTCTTATCATGGTGACCGTTGATTTTATAATTAAATTATTAAGCTGACTTTAAGCTGCGTTCTTCTTATATCTTGGTTTATCATTTCTTGTCGCCTTTTTATTCGCTCCGCAGGCTTTTAACCGGGTTACTTAAGGCAGCCTTTATAGATTGGAAACTGATGGTAACGAAAGCGATCACTATGGCAGCCAAACCTGCGGAGGTAATAACCCACCATTGGATACCTACCCGGTAGGCAAAGTCTTGTAGCCATATATGCATAACATACCACGCCAGCGGCGAAGCGATCAGTATGGCTATAAATACCAGTTTCATAAAATTCATGGAGAGCATGCCTACGATAGCCGATACGTTTGCACCTAGTATTTTTCTGATACCTATCTCTTTGATTCGCTGTTCTGCCGCGTACGCGGCTAACCCGAAAAGGCCCAGGCAGGCAATGATAATGGCAAGTGAAGTAAACACAATAAAAATTTTGCCTATCCGCTGCTCTGTACGGTAAGATGCATCAAAATCCTGATCCATAAATGAGTAGTCGATTTGCACATTGGGCGACAGGTTAGCCCATTGGGCTTTGATCTGTGACAAAGTTGATGGCAGGTTGCCCCCCTTTAAACGGATGGCTATAGCGCCGTTATTACCGCCATAAGTGAAAATTACCGGTTCTATTTTATCCCTTAACGAATTGAAATTAAAGTCTTTAACTATCCCAACAATATGCAATTGTTTAATGTTGCCTGCTTTTTGCTCGCCGCCCTGCGATTGATATAAAGGATGATCTATAGGATTGCCTAGCTGGAGGAAACTGGCGGCCGATTCATTGATTATAACCGCTGTCGAATCGTTAAGATTGTCTTTTTGAAAATTGCGCCCGGCAATGATTTTCATCCCCAGTGTGGGTATATAGTCGGCATCTACATTCCAGCTTTGCGGGAAAAGAGATTTTTTTTGATCGTAAGTGGCATCCTTAAAGTAAATGCGGGTATTGCGCCAGCCCGCGGTTGGTAAAAACCCGGTCATGGTGGCACCTTCAACTCCGGTAATATCCGTCAATTCCTTTTTAAATACTGCCGCCTGTTGGTTAAGCTCATTAACGTTCTTAACAATCAAAACTTGGCTGCGGTTATAACCCAGGTTTTTTGTTTGGATAAAATTAAGCTGGTTATATATCACTAATGTACCGATGATAAGAATAATTGAAACGGTGAATTGAAAAACAACAAGGTAGCTGCGTAAGCCGCCACCTTTGAACCCCGCCGACAGTTTTCCTTTTAAAACATCAATCGGCTGAAACGCAGATAAGAAAAAAGCGGGGTAAGAGCCTGATATCGAACCTACAACGATCACAATGGAAAGCAAGACAGGAATAAGCCAGATCAACGTTTTGCTGTTAATAACAAGCTCTTTACCGGCAAGCTCATTAAATAACGGTAACAGCGCGTAGGCACCCAATACAGCAATGATGGTTGCAATTAATGTGACCAAAACAGATTCTGACAGGAATTGAAAGATAAGGTGTTTGCGTGACGACCCAAGCACTTTACGCACACCAACCTCACGCGCCCGGTTAGATGAACGGGCGGTGCTCAGGTTCATAAAATTAACACAGGCTATCAGCAGTATAAAAAGCGCGATTGCCGAAAATATGTAAACGTATTGTGCTGTACCGTTAGGGCCAAGTTCGCCGGTAAGATTTGATTTTAGGTGAATGCTTGTTAACGGCATTAAGTTTAAGCGAAAGTAACTGCCGCTTTTTTCGAACTGATCGATACTCATTTTAAGATCGTTTTGCATTTGCCTGCCGCTAAACTTTTTCAAAAGCAGCGGAAAACCTGCCTGGAGCTTATCCGAGTCAGCGGGGGATTTTAAAAGCACATAGGTGTTGTAATCACTTCTTAACCACTCGTTACTGCGGCTGTCTTTGAAAGACTCCATCGACAGGAAGAAATCAAAATTAAAATGCGACGTTTTGGGCACATCTTTTATAACCCCTGTTACTTTAAAATTTTCATGATCATTAAATAGAATTGGTTTCCCGACGGCATCTACGGTGTTAAAATATTTTAAAGCCGTTGTTTCTGTGATCACTACAGAATTGGGTTCAGCCAAGGCAGTTTTAGGGTCGCCGCTTATCATAGGCAGGGTAAATACATTAAACACCGACGCATCAGCAAAAACTAATTTATTTTCAATGATGTTGCTGCTTCCTTTGCGTACATGCGTTGTACCTGCTACCTTTAAACGGGTCGCATCTTCAACATAAGGGTATTCTGCAATCAACGTTTTTGCTAAAGGCGGCATAGCAACGGCATAATGCACGGTGTTTTCACCAAGCTTTAAGTCTTCGCCAATTCGGAATATCCTATCCGACTTTACGTTGTAGCGGTCGTAGCTCAATTCATCAACCACATAAAAAACAATGAGCAGGCAAGAAGCTAAACCCAAAGCAAGCCCTAATATATTGATCGCTGCAAACCCCTTATTTTTGTAAAGGCTGCGAAAAGCCGTTTTAATATAATTTTTTAACATCTTTTTTGGGTTGAATAATAAATTCTAAAACCTGAATAACAATCAATAAATATTTACTCGCTTCGCAAACTTTTTACCGGGTTTACCAGCGCCGCTTTAAGTGATTTAATGCCTACGGTAGCAAATGCAATAATGAAAGTAATTAGTGCAGCGAAGGCGAAAATCCACCAGTGTAAGGGCGTGCGATAGGCAAAGTTTTGTAACCATGCCTGCATAAAGCAATATCCTAACGGTATGGCTATCACTGTAGCAATGGCAACGGGTTTAAGCAAATCTGTAGATAACAGTAAAAGGATATTGCTTACCGATGAACCCAGCACCTTACGCACACCAATCTCTTTGGTACGTTTAACAGCGGTGAATGAAGCTAAACCAAAGAGACCCAGGCAGGCAATAAAAATGGCTAACCCGGAGAAGATAGTAAGCATAGTTTTTTGGCGGATATCTGTTTTATAGGTGACGTCAAATTTCTGATCAAGGAAACTGTAGTCGAATGGGTAAACCGGGGCCGCCTGCGCATAAGCCTTTTTAATATCGGCAATTGCATTATTTAAGTTACCCGGTTTTAATTTGATAACGGCCACACGCCTATCGTCTGACGGTGAAATAACAAGGGCGTCCATATTTTCTTTGAGGGATAAGAAATTGTAGTCTTTAACAACACCGATGATGCGCCGTTTAAGACTATCGCGTACGGTGTTTTTAATCCATTTACCTACAGCTTGGTTTGGTGTAAAGCCCAGTTTACGAGCAGCTGTCTCATTGATTAGCGCAGCTTCTGTTGTGTCTGTCGAAAACTGCGGCGAGAAATCCCGACCGGCGACAATTTTTAGTCCGACGGTTTTTACATATTCGAAATCAGCAAATTCACTTCGCGATTTAAATGCCTCGTTTTGGCCTTCCACTTCATACGTCTGCACATCATGAAAGCCGCCCGGTTCGCCAGACATTAATGAAACCGAAGCGATTGCTTGATTACTTTCTAATGTCGACTTAAATAATCGCCTATGGTTAAATATATCATCATTGTCCAGGTTAACAGTTACCACCTGTTGTTGGTTATAACCTAATTCTTTGCCCTTAACAAAATCCATTTGCTTAACAATAACAAAAGTGCCGATTATTAAGAGTAGGGAAATGCTAAACTGCACCACCACCAACGATTGCCTGAAAAAATTGCCGCTTTTACCTAAACGCAACTTGCCCTTAAGTGCCTGGATTGGCGAAAAAGCCGACAGGAAAAAGGCGGGATAACTACCTGCCAGGAACCCGATAACCAATATCACCCCTACGAGGAATAAATAGATGGGGGCCGAATTCCACGAAACCGACAATTTGTAGCCTAATAATTCTTTATACCAAGGCATACAAATAAGGAGCAAGCCAATTGACAAAATGCAGGAAACAATCGTAAGCAAAATAGATTCGCCAATAAATTGTAATACCAGGTGGCTTTTGTGCGCACCAAGCACTTTGCGTAATCCAACTTCTTTAGAGCGTTCAACTGCGCGTATGGTTGATAAGTTAGTAAAGTTGATACATGCTATTAGCATGATGAGTATTGCTATGCATAGAAAAATATATACTACTGTTTTATCTCCGTGTTTCACATTGTCAAAGGCAGATGCCTTTTCAAAATAAATATCCGGTAATGCAGTAAGCGACAGGCTTATTTTAATACCGGAATGCTGCATATCTGCGCCCATATATTTAGTCAAAAACGGGGCGAACTTTTGTTCTAATACTGATTTGTTGGTATGCTCACCCAACAAAACGTAGGTAAATAATCGGTTATTTATCCAAACGTTAAACCCCGTGTTATTTAAATAGCTGGTTATAGGAATAACCATGTCAAAATCAATATGTGAGTTTGGGGGGACATCCTTCGAGATCCCGGTTACTTTAAACTGCTGTTGCTTATCAAGCGTGAGTACTTTCCCCATGGCTTTATCAGTACTGCCAAAATATTTTTTCGCGGTTGTTTCTGTAAGTACGATACTTAATGGGTCTTTAAGTACAGTTGCAGCATTACCTTTTATTAGTTTAAAAGAAAAAAGATCGAAAAACCCCGGGTCTGTTACATAAAGTTTCTTCTCAAGGAACGATTTATTATCAAAGGAGATCAGGCCCTGGTTGGTGTTAACCCTTACTGCTTGTTTAATATCGCCAGGGAAATCGTTTAATAAGGCGGGGGCATAAGGCCCGGACACATAGGGAACGCCCTCCTTCATTTCTTTAAAATTGCGCATCACCCTGTAAATGCGCTTTTGCTTGGTGTGAAAATTATCAACGCTGAACTCGTTCATAATGTAAACAAATATCATCATGCACACTGTAATACCGATGGTCAAACCCAGGATATGGATAAGTGAAAAAGCCTTGTTTTTTGTAAGGCTGCGATAAGCTATTTTCAAATAATTTTTAAACATGGTATTTTGATTACGGTTGTAAACATTTAACTATGAATGACTTGATGCTATGCATTTTTAAAATACACACTCAAAGTTTGGGTAATACTCCAACCAACCCCGCCGCTTTTGAGGGCGGAGGGTAAGTAAGAGACACACTTAACTATATATTAACTTAACTAAATCAGGGCGGTATAATTAAACCATAATATTCTCCATTACAGTTTGGCCATCCAACAGGCGGATGATACGGTGACTGTAACGGGCATCATGCTCGGAGTGGGTAACCATGATAATGGTGGTACCCTGCTCGTTTAGGTCGGTTAGCAATTCCATTACATCGTTACCGTTGCTGCTATCCAGATTACCTGTTGGCTCATCCGCAAGGATAAGCTTGGGTTTGTTTACTACCGCGCGGGCAATAGCCACACGCTGTTGCTGACCACCAGACAGTTGCTGCGGATAGTGATTACGGCGGTGCATGATCTGCATCTTATCCAATACCTCTTCTACCCTTTTAACCCGGTCGGCACTGCTTACGCCCGTGTATATCAACGGTAATTCCACGTTTTCGAATACGGTCAACTCATCTATAAGGTTAAAGCTCTGGAATACAAAACCGATGTTGTGCTTGCGCAGGTCGGCACGTTTGCGCTCGTTAAAATGAGCGATCTCGATTCCGTTAAACATGTAGCTGCCTTCATCCGGATCGTCCAGCATACCCAGGATATTCAGCAACGTTGATTTACCACAACCCGACGGGCCCATTATAGCCACAAACTCGCCGGTGTTAACTTCCATCGTCAACTTGTTTAGCGCAATGGTCTCTACCTCTTCAGTGCGGTAAAATTTTTCAAGATTTGTAATTTTTATCATTTGGCCTCCCTTAAAATCCAACCGCCGGTTAAGCGGAAGGATTTATTATTGATTTAATTGTGATTTATATATTTTAATATTTTTAATTCTTTCTGCTTTTCACTATTTCTTCAGCACCAGTTCCTGTATATCGCCATAGTTTTCGTAGCTCGAGGTGATCACCTTGTCACCAGGTTTTAAGCCTTGCAGCAATTCGTAGTTGTCGGTATTATATCTGCCTAACTGTATATCTGTTTTATAAGCTGTTTTACCGTCTTCGCTCAGTTTAAAGATCCAGTTACCACCGGTTTGCTGATAGAAACCGCCCTTGGGTACTAACAGAGACGTAGTTTCGTCGCTCAGTGCCAGCCTGATCTGCAACGTTTGCCCTTTGCGGATGCCCTTTGGCAACTCGCCTACGAAGGCCATATCTACCTTGAAACGGCCGCTGGTTACCTGTGTAAACACTTTCTTGATCACCAGTTTATAAGTTTTATCGGCAAAGGTAAAATCGCCCTTTAAACCGGCGAAGATTCTTGACAGGTAATGCTCCTCTACATCCACCTGTACTTTAAATCCATTCTGTGCATCGAGCTGGCCCAGGTGCTCCCCTTTGTTTTTGCTTTGTCCTATCTCCGCGTCCATTGAGGTAAGCTGCCCGTCAATCGGTGCCCGGACGATCAGGTCGCCTACTTTTTTCTTCATCAGCTCCAATGTACCTTTCATATTGGCGTATGACTCTGCCGATTGTTTCACCTGCGCACTGGTTGACACCGTATCTTGTTTCAAGATCTGTGATGCCAGCCTTTTACGCCTCAACTGATAGTTGTACAGGTTAAGTGCCGATTGATATTCCTGCAAACCGATAGCTTTCTGGTCATATAATCTCTTATCCAGGTTGTAAACCCTTTCGGCTTCTTTTAAGGCGTTGTCTACATCGGCCATTGAATTTAACTTGCTAATGGTGTTTTGCTGTGCCTGGTCGCGGGAGATCTGCATTTGGGTCAGCACGTTAAAAACCGCGGTCTGCTGATTGGCTAAGCTCAATTCAAGGTCGGTATTTGACAAACGTAATATAGGGTCGCCTTTTTTAAGCATCGCGCCGTCTTCTACATATTTCTCTTCAACGCGTCCGCCCTCAATCGCATCAAGGTAAATGGTACTCAATGGTAACACTACGCCGTTAACCGGGATAAACTCCTGGAAAGGGCCCTTCTTAATCTCACTGATAGTAATGCGTTCTGTATCAACGTTTAACTTGCTTTTACCGGATGTAAAAAATATACTACCGCCAACTAATAATACCACGCCAGTTATCCCGGCTATGGTCATCAGCCGCTTGTTACTCCAGGTCTTTTTTTCTATTACTCTATCCACTGTGTTTATCAATATTTGGTATAGCAATACAAAAACACATGCCACAAATTAACTCACTGTATTTCAATTAATTAAACCAATTTACCGTGTTTGTACCGTACGCTTCTGTTACAGCAAGTGTTCGGTATTGATACAGTGGCAAAACAGCCGCATAAGGCGCCAAATAACAGATCATAGCTGATTATCAATATAATAGGTATTACACTACAAATGGTATGATATTTAACAATCAAATATTAAATTGCATACGTTACCTTGCGGCAACCTTTTGAACTAATCACCATTAGCTAATGATACTAAAAAAAGCAACTGTTTTAATTGTTGATGACGACCTGGATGTGCTTACCGCCGTTAAGTTATTGCTTAAACCGGAAACACAGGAAATAATTACCGAGAAAAATCCCGAGAACTTAAATTCGCTGTTGCAGCGCAATCAAATTGACCTGGTTTTGCTGGATATGAATTTCAACAGTGCTATTAATACCGGTAACGAAGGCATTTACTGGCTGCGTAAGATTAAGGAATGGAAACCGAATGTGTGCGTGATCATGATAACTGCTTACGGGGATATCGACCTTGCGGTACGCTCTCTTAAAGAAGGGGCCAATGACTTCGTGGTAAAACCCTGGCATAACGAAAAACTGATAGATACCATTAAAGATCTGCTCGATAAAAAGGAAGGTGTTAAAACCAGCAAGCCATCAAAAAGTGGCACGGGCCAAACATCTATATTGGGCGAATCTGATGTGATGGACGACATTTTTCATAAAGTAAATAAGATCGCCCCTACCGATGCCAATATTCTAATTTTAGGCGAGAATGGTACAGGTAAAGATCTGATGGCGAAGGCCATTCACGAGCGCTCTTTACGTGCGGATAAGCCATTTATCAAGGTTGATGTTGGCGCGCTGACAGATTCATTATTTGAAAGTGAACTCTTTGGGCATAAGAAAGGCGCTTATACCGATGCCCGCGAAGACCGCATGGGGCGCTTTGAAGAAGCAGAAGGTGGAACTCTATTTTTGGATGAAATAGGTAACATCAGCCTGCAACAGCAAGCTAAATTATTAACCGTGTTACAAAACCGACAGGTAACCCGCCTGGGTACTAACAAAGCGGTAGATGTAAATATAAGGCTGATCTGTGCCACCAACGTTGCGCTCACAGAATTGGCTAATGAGAACAAGTTTCGTAAGGATTTGATCTACCGCATTAACACGGTCGAGATCAATATGCCGCCTTTGCGCAAACGCGCCGAAGATATTGTGATACTGGCTAAACACTTCGCTAAATTATATGCCGGTAAATATTTAAAGCCCGCAATGGAGTTTGACGCTGCGGCACTTCAAAAATTGCGTATGTATAATTATCCCGGTAATGTACGCGAATTACAATACACCATTGAACGCGCGGTAATTATGGCCGATGAGCATGTCTTAAAGCCAGATGACCTGATCTTTTCCATCTTGGAAACCCCGGGCGAAAGCGTTATCGACGATGATAACATCCAGCTAAGCACACTGGAGAAAAATGCCATTTTACGCGTGATAGAAAAACATAGCGGCAACATAACCCGTGCCGCTAAAGAATTGGGGTTAACCCGTACCGCACTGTACCGCAGATTGAGTAAGTATGATATTTAACCGTTACGAATGGCGGCTTGTGCTACGCATTTTACTTTTATTTATTGCGGTAACGGCCACCTCCCTGATTGTGGCGAATGCGCTTACGCAAAAGGGTAATTTTCTCTATGCGGTAATCACCGTGCCTTTGGTGGTTTACTCTGTTTTAGATCTGATCCGCTTTAACAAGAAGGCGCAGGATGAGGTAAACCAGTTTGTGGAATCTATTCACTACCGGGATTTTTCGCGTCATTTTGACGTACGTAAAGCACCGAACGAGTTAAAGCCCTTACGTAAAGGGTTCAATGATATCAACACCACATTTAAATTAATTAGCCGCGAGCGCGAAACGCAGTATCACTATCTGCAAAAGATTCTGGAACTGGTGGATACCGGGATACTTTCATACGAACAGGAAACCGGCGAAACCAGCTGGATAAACGAAGCTTTCAAAAACCTGATGAGCATCCCCTATTTAAAAACGGTACACTCACTTCAAAAACGCGAACCGCAGTTGTACCAGGAAATCGTAGCACTTAAGGCAGGCGACTCGAAAGTATTGAGTATTACGCGCAACCAACAACAGGTGAAAATGCTGGTTACATCGAGCATAATGCGTAGTGATGACAAGATCTATAAATTGATCGCATTTCAAAACGTGAGTGAAGCGTTGGATGAGACGGAATCAAAGGCATGGTCGAAGTTATTGAATGTTATGACGCACGAGATCATGAATTCGGTTGCCCCTATCTCTTCACTGGCTGATACTTTGAAGAACCGTTTGCAAAGCCCGGAGATTGCCAGCAGCATCCAAGAAGCCGACCTGGAAGATATCTCGTTAGGTATTGATACCATTAAACGCCGCAGCGAGGGTTTGCTTAAATTTACAGAAAGCTATCGTAGCCTGAACAAGATTACCAATCTGGATACCAATAAGGTGCTGGTGCGTAATATGTTCGAGAACCTGGCCAGCCTGATGCGCCCTACTCTGGAGAAAAAGAATATCGAATTGGAGATTATCCTGCGCGACCCGGCCCTGGCTATCGAACTGGATACCAATCTGGTAGATCAGGTAATGATCAACCTGCTGGTAAACGCTATCGAAGCTGTGAAAGACCGCGAAGAGCCACGGATCACCCTATCTGCAGAAGTACAAAGCAACAGCAAAACGCTGGTTAAGGTAACCGACAACGGCTTAGGCATGCCACCCGAGTTATTGGATAAGATCTTTATTCCTTTTTTCAGTACCCGCAAAACGGGCAGCGGTATCGGGCTAAGTTTGTGTAAACAGATCATGCTGCTGCATAAAGGCAACATCCAAGTACAATCTACAGAAGGCAAAGGCTCGTCGTTCATATTAACGTTCACGAATAACTAGTCTGAATCAGTATTTAAAGAATTAATCAATTTCCATAATGCCTTTATTCTGATAATCCTAAAATTCTGTAAATTCTGATTCAAACTTCCTCCTGCCAATTTGGCAAACATCGACCTTTGGAACGGGCATTGATAAATGGGTTTTAGTTAATTAGTTAAATTTTCTAAACACATATCATTATGCAAGAAAAAGGAACGATTTCGATACATACCGAAAACATTTTCCCGATAATTAAAAAGTTCTTATACTCTGATAACGAGATATTTCTGCGCGAGCTGGTATCAAACGCAGTAGATGCTACCCAAAAAATAAAGCGCCTGGCGTCGTTAGGCCAATACAGCGGCGAACTGGGCGACCTGCGCGTTGAGGTTGCTTTTGATGCAGACAAAAAGACCATCACCATATCTGATAACGGTTTGGGTATGACGGCCGACGAAATAAAAAAATATATTAACCAGATCGCCTTCTCCGGTGCCACCGAGTTTATGGAGAAGTTTAAAGAAGCTAATGACGCCAACGAGATCATCGGTCGCTTTGGCTTGGGCTTCTACTCTGCCTTTATGGTTGCCGACCGTGTTGAGATTGAAACCTTAAGCTACCAGGATGGCGCCGAATCGGCTCATTGGACTTGTGATGGTAGCACAGAATTTGAAATAACCGAAGGCTCTTTAGCAGAGCGCGGTACCGAGATCACTTTGCACATCAATGCCGAATCTGAAGAGTTTTTAGATCAGCAAAAATTGCAGGGAATCCTTGATAAATACTGCAAATTCTTGCCAGTACCCATTAAGTTTGGCACCACCACTCAGGAAGAAGAAGACGGTGTTGATGAAGAAGGCAAAACCAAGTACAAATCGGTTGAGACGGATAATATCATCAATAACACCAACCCTATCTGGACAAAGGCCCCAAATGAATTAAAAGACGAGGATTACCTTAATTTTTATAAGGAGCTTTATCCATTCAGCGAAGATCCGTTATTCTGGATCCACCTGAATGTTGATTACCCGTTCAATCTAACTGGTGTACTTTACTTCCCTAAACTGAAGAACGATTTCGAGATCACCCGCAATAAGATCAAACTTTACAGCCGCCAGGTATTCATTACCGACGAGGTGAAAGACATTGTACCTGAGTTTTTAATGTTATTACATGGTGTAATCGATTCACCGGACATCCCACTGAACGTATCAAGGAGCTTCCTGCAGGCCGATAGCAATGTAAAGAAGATCAACAGCTACATCACCAAGAAAGTAGCCGACAAGCTTTCTGACCTGTTTAAAGCCGACCGCAAAGCTTACGAAGAAAAATGGGGCGATATTGGCCTGTTTGTAAAATATGGTATGGTAAGCGAAGAGAAATTCTACGATAAAGCGAAAGACTTTGTTTTGGTAAGCAATACCAAAAAGGAGAATTTTACTTTGGCCGAATACAAAGATAAGGTTGCAGGTAACCAGACTGATAAAGACGGGCAAACTACTTATATCTACACAAACGATCCGGATAAACAAGATTCATTCATCCAGTCGGCAGGTAAAAAAGGTTATGACGTGTTGTTGATGAATTCACCTATCGATAATCACTTCATTAGCCAGTTAGAGCAGAAGTTAGAGAAAACCTCTTTAAAACGAGTGGATGCTGATGTTGCCGATAAACTTATAAAAAAGGATGATGCGCCTGAGCATATTTTAACCGAAGAGCAATCAACTAAGGTTAAAGAGATCTTTGATAATGCCATTAACAAGCCGGCCTACAAAGTTAAACTGGAAAGCCTGAGCCCCGACGAGTTACCGGTAACCGTGACTATGGACGAGTTTATGCGCCGGATGAAAGATATGGCCGCTATGGGTGGCGGAATGGGTTTTTACGGTAACATGCCTGATAATTATAACGTGATTGTTAACGGTAACCATAAATTGATAAGCCGCATTTTAAACGATGAAAATACAGAAGTACAGGCCCAGTTAGCTAAACAAGCTTTTGACCTGGCTTTATTATCACAAGGTTTATTGACCGGTGCGGAATTAACCGAATTTGTTAACCGCAGCGTTAGCTTGATATAATTATCAACGCCGGTTTATAAATCGGATACTAAAATTTAGCAAAATAGCCACCCCAAACCGGGTGGCTATTTTTTTGTAAATACTTGATCTGGCTTTATGGAAAGGTGCATGATTCTGCATCATAGCTAAAACATATTGAAAATGAAAAAGCTTATATTGATCGCAGACAGTACGTGATTCCTTAAACTATTGGTCTGAAAATTAGTCAAACAAAAACTATCGTTAATACCTCATAAATAATTAAAAATGAAAACTTTATTTAAAATAGTCTTAATATCAATTTTATCAATTAACTTGCTTGATACAGCCTCCGCCCAAACCGAAAAACAAATTCGTGATGCAGCTAAAATAGCCGAAGGTAAGGAACAACTTGATAACAGGACATTCACCTTTCAGGCTCGATATATGTACCCACTGGGTGGCGGGCAACGTTATTTAAACACCGATTATGATGTGCGGGTGACCAAGGATTCTGTGATTGCGTTTCTGCCCTACTTTGGTGTGGCTTACTCCGGCGCAGGCTATAACAGTAATGAAGACAACGGCATCAAGTTTACCTCAACAAAGTTTGACTACAAGTCGGAATTAAAAAAGAATGGCATCCGTTATGTTACCATAAGGATAAACGACAGCCGAACCACCAACCAGCTGATCTTCAATATTTCACCAAATGGCTATACAGATTTAAGCGTGAATAGCAAAAACCGCCAAAATATCCGCTTTGATGGGATGCTGAATGATAAGTCTAAAACTAAAAAGTAATTACATGTGTTTAAAGGTTATCATTTAACCCGAAACACCATGTTAAGAATAGACATTCCATCTACCGCAGATGCAAAAATAAACAACAGTATTTTTGACGATTATGGTTTACCCACGTCAGAAAACGGTACAGATACCGAAGTTAATGGCGATCTGATAATGCTGTTTGAAGATGAGGAAGAAGCGGTGGCCTATTTAGATGAACTGGAAGATTATGCCGGAGATTTGGATAATAACTCCCCCGCAGCACCAATAGTTAATGCGTTGATAACGGCTATAAATAATGATGAATTTGTACAGGCGTATTTAGAATAAGCCTGTACAAATCATGTTAAATGCCTTAAACGTTAAGGTTTTTGTTTACGTAAGCGATACTTTCTTTCATACTTGCGAATGGGTCTTTAGGCATATCGTGTTCTACAAAGAAATTTTGCATCCCTGCAATTGACGCTGCTGCGAAAATTGGCTTGAAATCAATAGTGCCGCTGCCTACAGGGAGTATAGTTTCTCTTGAAGCATCCAAATCTTTTACATGCCACAGCGGGAAACGCCCCGGGTGTGCTTTAAACAGATCGACAGGGTTTTTACCTGCTTTAACAGCCCAGGCCAGGTCAAGTTCCATTTTAACCATCTTCGAGTCGGTTTCTGCTAAAAAAATATCATAAGGCACTTTCCCGTCAATTGTTTTGAATTCTGCATCATGGTTGTGATAGCAAAACTGCATGCCCGCCTTTTGAGCAGTTTCGCCGGTTTTATTTAGGATAGGGATAGCTGCTTTAACATCTTCTAAGGTTTCGGTAGGTATATTGGCACAAACCAGATATTTTATGCCACCTTCTGCAGCTTCATCAACTAACTGCTGCATGTTTGAGGTAAGGTTTTTCATCACCGGCAAAACCATCGGTTTACCATCAGGCCCTTCGGGCATTTTTGTCCCTGCAGGGAGTTTAAAAGGAGCACCCAACACATGATGCGATTTCCATGACATCCCCAAATCATTGATCATCGCTTTAAATTGTTTAGGTGGCATCC
Organism: Mucilaginibacter glaciei; assembly: GCF_014773245.1. Lineage (GTDB taxonomy): Bacteria > Bacteroidota > Bacteroidia > Sphingobacteriales > Sphingobacteriaceae > Mucilaginibacter > Mucilaginibacter glaciei. The sequence goes on from NZ_JACWMX010000001.1 coordinate 914,205, forward strand.
CGTAATAGCCGCCCAATTTGCTGAAAGCAGATTCAATATCTTTGTATCCCGCAGCAGCTACCTGGGTCAAAGTGCCCTTAACATCGGCATCCATTACATTAAAAAACGTAAATAACTGGATACCTACGGTGTGTTTAGCCATTAACAGATCAGCAGCACTGGTTGACATCGCCAAACTGCCAAGTGCAAGCGCACCCGTATTTTGCAAAAATTTGCGTCGGTTTAAATTCATTTTAATTGGTTTATTGGTAACTGGTTAGGTAAATCTAAACCAATTAATTTGAATTCAAAGAATTTAATGTGTCAATTAAACGCATTAAACAGTTAAAGCTTTAATGATATAGGCAATTCGCTACCAACCCTGTCCACCCTGTTTGATGTGCGGCACCAAGGCCCTTGCCTGTATCTCCATCAAAATACTCGTAAAAAAGGATGTGATCTTTAAAGTTAGGGTCCGTTTGTACTTTGGTATTATTGCCACCTGCCGCCCTATATCCATTTTCATCCCGAATGAAAAGATTCGAAACGCGGCGGTAGATCTCATTGGCAGCCTCCTTTAGATTCATCATTTGCCCCGATCCTACCGGGCATTCCACCGTTAAGTCGTCTCCGTAATACTCATAAAAGTTATTAAGGCTTTGTATGATCAGGTAATTAATAGGTACCCAAACCGGGCCCCGCCAGTTACTATTGCCGCCAAACATCCGGCTGTCACTTTCGGCAGGGATGTATCTGATCCCAAACTCGTTCTCACCCATTTTTATACTGAACGGATGATCGAGGTGATATTTTGATAAGGAGCGGATGCCGTACGGGCTCAAAAACTCGTTCTCATCCAGCATGTATCGCAATATCGCTTTCATGCGGTGGCCGCGTAACAGGCTTATCAAATGTTTACCACCTTTACTTTCCTCGTTCCAGCGCGATACAAGATGCGCCAGGTCAGGGCGATTAGCCGTAAACCAATCCATCCGGCCCTTAAATATAGAATTATTGGCAATGTCCGATTTATCCAGCACCTCAGCCGCAAATAACGGTATGAGGCCAACTATACTTCTTACGCGCATTTTTTGGGCGCTACCATCCCCAAAGCGGAGCTGGTCATAAAAAAAGCCATCAGCCTCATCCCAAAGTCCGTCATCTCCCCCTGCGCCCAGGCTGGCCATAGCCCCGGCAATATAAATAAAGTGTTCAAAGTATTTAGAGGCAATATCTTCATAAGCCTTATTAGTTTCTGCCAACTCCGTTGCAATGCGCAGCAAGTTAAGCGAATACATAGCCATCCAGCTTGTTCCGTCTGCTTGTTCCAGGTGCGTTCCGTTACTAAAACGCATATTACGATCAAACACACCGATGTTGTCCAGGCCTAAAAATCCACCTTCAAATATATTATTGCCCACCTCGTCCTTACGGTTTACCCACCAGGTAAAGTTGAGCATCAGTTTATGGAAACTGCGTTCCAAAAAGAAGATATCCCCTTTGCCGCCATTGGTTTCTTTATCTAGTTGATAAATCTTCCAGGTAGCCATAGCATGTACGGGCGGGTTGGCGTCACCAAAATCCCATTCGTAGGCAGGTAGCTGTCCGTTAGGGTGCATGTACCAGTCGCGTAATAACAGGCTCAGCTGCCTTTTGGCAAAAGCCATATCAATAGTTGCCAGGGGGATACAATGGAAAGCGAGATCCCAGGCGGCAAACCACGGATACTCCCATTTATCCGGCATAGAGATAATGTCGCACGCATTATAGTGTCCCCATTTACTGTTACGGCCGGTTTTGCGGCCTGATGGCGGTGCCGGTTCGGCAGGGTCGCCGTTTAACCATTGATGCACATTGTAGTAATAAAACTGCTTGTTCCAAAGCATACCCGCAAACGCCTGCCGTTGGATGCGCCCTTTATCTTCATTGGCAGACGGCTGCAGGGATGTATAAAATTCATCAGCCTCTTTTTGTCTGGCTGTAAAAGTTTCGTCAAAACCGTCAAAACTGTCAGCGGCACTTTCACTTAACCGCAAGCGGACAGTTATGCTTTGCCCCGCCGGTATGTTTAAATCATAATTAAATGCTGCCTTAGTGCCAGTTTTACCGGGATTGACGGTTTCCGAACCATATAGTATGTGATCGTTTATGCCGTCTTTATAAAAACGGTCGCCGTTATCAAAATTACTGAAGCGTTTAATATTAGTCTCATTACCGCAGAACAAAGCGTCGGCCTTACCTTCTGCCGATAAGTATAGCTCACCTAAAGTTTTATGGCCAATCTTGATCTGGTTATCATTAACAGCAGACAATTCGGGTTTAGCGTCGTCATATCCCCAATCCCAGGTATTGCGAAACCACAAAGTCGGCAGTACATTTACAGCGGCTTCCTCTTTACCCCTGTTGTTAACGGTTATTTTAATCAGGACATCGTCGGTATCTTGTTTGGCATATTCTATAAATACATCAAAGTATTCGTCGTTGTTAAATATGCCCGTATCCATGAGCTCATATTCCGGCTCGCCGAGCCCGCGCTTGTTGCTCTCTGCTAATAACTGGTTGTATGGAAAGGCCTGCTGCGGATATTTGTACAGCATTTTCATGTACGAATGAGTGGGCGTATTGTCAAGATAGTAATACAATTCTTTCACATCCTCGCCATGGTTACCTTCAGCGTTACTTAAACCAAAGTAACGTTCCTTTAAAATCGAATCTTTTTTATTCCAAAGTGCAATAGCGAAGCAAAGTTGCTGTTCCCTATCGCAAATTCCTGCTATACCCTCTTCTCCCCAGCGATAGGCTTTACTGCGGGCCATATCATGCGTAATATAGCTCCATGCATCACCATCAGCACTGTAGTCTTCCCTAACAGTGCCCCATTGGCGGTCGCTTACGTATGGCCCCCATTTTTTCCAACCGGTTTGTGTTAGCCGTTCCTGCTCATTACCCAATTTTGCCATCTATTTCCAAGTGTTTCTTAAAAAACGTAACCAATTTCCGTGCATCATGTTTTCAACGTCAGTTCCGGTATAGCCACGTTTTTTTAATAATTGCGGCACGTTTTGTAAATCGGCAATAGTTTCCAGGTCATATGGGCATTGTTCCCTGCCAAAAGCGCCATCCAGATCTGTACCCATCCCCACATGCAATGCGTCACCTGCTATCTGGCAAATATGGTCAATATGATCTATCATCACCTCCAGGTTGCAATTCATTTGGCGCGGTGTGGACTGCCCGCGGACCCAATTTGGTACCATCATCCAGGCATCCAGTGCAGCACCTATCACAGCACCGCGGTCAACCAGTGCCTTTATCATTTCATCGCTGTACTGGCGGTTATGGTTTACTAAAGCGCGGCAATTATTGTGGCTTGCCCAAATAGCGCCGTTAAAGTTATCTAATGCCTGCCAAAAGGCATCATCGCATAAATGAGTTACATCCAAAATAATGTTCAACCGTTCCATCTCTTTTAATAAAGCCAAGCCCGCTACACCCATTTTACCGGTAGCGTCTGTTCCGTTAGCATACCTTCCCGGTCCGTAATGCGCCGGTCCTAAGGCTCTTAAGCCGTTATCATACGCTATTTGCAGGTAGCTTACATCAACAATAGAGTCAGCACCCTCTAAACTCAAAATATAACCAACAGGCTTTTCTGCTTTATCTATATTGTTAGCCCAAAGAGTCAAATGCGCCTCAAGTGCTTGCAGATTGGTAATTTGGATCATCTGCCCCGCATCTTCCATCGCTTTGTACCAGGCCAATTGCCCTTGAGTTTGGGCCCAGGCTTGTTGCGGCGAATGCCAACCGGGCAAGTTGTTGCCGGGTGCAACATACCTGCCAATTTGTGTGGCCACCACCAAACCTATGTTCCCCTTACGCAATTCAGGTAACGATACCACTGCTTTTGCCCTATCCGGTTTATCAGTTAGTCCATGCTCCTGTCGGTTAATGTCAGCAACAGGCAACTGCAGATCGCGGTTCCATTCAAGGGCATTCATGCTGAGGTCTAAATGAGCATCTACTATAAACATCTTGTCAGGGTTAGTCGTAATTTAGATGGTTAACTTCCGGTCGCGCGCAATGTTTTTCCACTCGCCCATAATCCGGTGATCTTCAATGGTGATTGCCCGTTCGTACAATGCAATGGTAGGGCAAATATGATAAGGCAACCCGTATAATACATTACCAACTTTGTAAGTGTGGTTGATACCTGCATCTGCAATCAAATGCTCTTCGCTTTGACCGATGAAAACCAGTTCAGGTGCGTTCAAGAAATAAATGCGTTTGGTGATATCGTTTTCGGCAGACACCGATTTATGGCCGATATCGATACAGATCCTGCCATCATCAGGCAGAGAGATAACCCGGGCAATAATAAGCGCGGCAGTTTGAAACGGTTGCTCTGCAAATGCTAATTGATAGCCCCTGTCCCAATAAACAAATGTTCCGGGGCTGCATTCCAAATCTGGTTTGTTAGCCATTATCGGATACGTTGGGGATCCGCCCGAGATCAATACCGGTGCTTTTAAACCTTGTTGAGCTATTTTTTCCATTAAGTCATATAATGGCAACATACTCTCTTCAGACCGTAGCTCACGAAGCTTATAATCGCTGTCGTGAATATGCCCATCGTAGGCATGCAAGCCCATCAGGTGAATGCCTCGAAGATCTGCACACTGTTTATAAAGCTCAAAGGCTTGCTCTGCCAATATCCCTGTACGATTCATGCCGATATTGAGATCGATATAAATGTTAATTAGTATGTTGTTGGCAACAGCTTCGCCAGCAATTAATTTGGCTGTAGCCGCATTATCTACCAGGCATGAAAATGATGTTTGCGGGTAAGCATTTATCAGATTGATAAAGCGTTGAAGTTTTGGGCCGGTGGGCTGATAAGCTAATAATACATCAAGTGCTTTGCACATACCCAGCATTTCGGCTTCGGCAATGGTGGCGCATTTGAATTTGGTGATACCAGCCTGTAGCATTAACCGGGTTACCTCGGCGCTCTTGTGCGTTTTAACATGCGGGCGCAGGCGATCCAAATCATTTATTATGGTTTTGACCAGTTCGATGTTATATTTTACCCTATCAGGGTATACCACCAATGCCGGGGTATCCAACTGCTCAACATCATCAATGATATACCAGTCTGTCAATTCCACGGTTTAGTCGGCTAATTCAAACAATGCCTCTATCTCCACAGGGATGTTATCAGGCAACGAGCCAAAACCGACCGCGCTGCGTACGCCTATCCCATTTTCGTTTCCCCAAACGCTTGCAAACAATTCGCTGCAACCGTTAATAATAAACGGGTGCTTCTCAAAGTCGGGCGTGCAATTAACCATGCCTAAAACCTTTATTACCCGTTTAACTTTATCCAAGCTGCCAATGTTAGCTTTGATAGTGGCCAGCATGGCTAAACCTACCTGCCTGGCAGCCAGTTTGCCTTCTTCTTGCGTCATATCGGCACCAATTCGGCCGATAATCAATGTGCCATCATCCTGCACGGTACCGTGCCCTGATAGGTACAGGTATTTTCCATCAATTAAACAAGGTTTATAAACGCCCAGGGGCTTTGGCGCCGGGGGCAAGTTAAGGCCCAGTGCCGCGAAGTTTTGTTCAGCAGTATTCATTTTGTAAATCTATAAAGAGTTGGCAGAAATTACAGCAACTATCCAATTCATAACTATTTAAAACGCAAAAAAGCCGGGAACCACCCCGGCTTCAAACCATTTAATTAAACACTGTATATAAGATAGAACTGTATTACAATTTAAACGATACCCCAAAGTTGATGGAGTAATCGGCAAAGGCAGCATCGCCAATTACACGGGTGCCCGTTGCTATACTATTTTCCTTATCAGTTTTGCTTTGTGTGCGGTCGCGCTTAACAGCAATAGGCACATTGGCAAAAAAGTTGATCTTACGCAAACTGTAGCTTAAAGATGGTTCAGCTGAGAGTACGTAACCCGGGCGGCGGAAACCATCGCTTTTACCAATCAGATCATAAACAGGGATGCCCTCTAACCTCATGCCGCCAGAAACGGTTAACGCACTGTTATGCCCCTGGAAAGTGTAGTTAGCACCTAAGCGCGCCAAGAACTGATCGGGCACGCTTGAATTAGCTTCATTAGCCAAGGTAGCGCGCAAAGTTTCACGGTAAGTACGGGTGCCATTAACATTACGTGGATTAGCCATATAATACAGGTTAGTGTAACCGCTAAACTTGCTGGTAAAATTCAGGAAACCATTCACTTCGGCAATGATACCTGTGCCGCCGTCGCCTAACTGGATAGACTGATCTACCGGGCGAACGGCAGGCGTTACATTATAAAAAGTTGATTGTGCGTTAAAATTACCGGTAGGCAATTTCATTCCTAAACCCACCTGGATGTTGCCTTTATGTGTTTTGTGGCTATCAAATAACCAGCGGTTTACAACGATACGCATATCGCCAATGCCGTGGGAATATGAGCTATGCCTTTCTTTGCCGCCATGCTCATATAAAGACGACCGAGTATTGATCAGGTATGGTAAACCAACAGTAGCCGACCAGAACTGATCAAAATTGCGTGTGATGCCCAAATCGATTGTGCTTTGGTGATTGATTACCTCGTTTCCCAGCACTTGACGTTGTTTTTGCTCAGCGGTGCCTGAAAAGTGACGAAAAGATTTGAAATAGCGGTATGAAGCGGTCAAATACCAGCTTTTATCTGATGCGATGGTGGTATCCAGCATGGGGTGATCCATTGTCTGGAATGAACCGTTACCCCTGATGGCGACGCAGCCCTGGGCATTTACATTGCTATTATTAAAAAGTATATATACGGCGATAACCGCCAATAATTTTGTAAAAAATTTCATGATATGGTAGAAATAAAGTGTTAAAAATCAAATTTATAGCCGCACGACAAGTAGCGACCACAACCTGCAAGGCAGGATTTATAATTGGTTAAAAACTTAGTTTGTTGTTCTGAAGAACTTTCTGAAAACTTATTATTGAGTTAGCGGGAACTTGTTTAAGAGCAAACCAAAGTGCCAGTATTGAACCATAGCTACCTCCGCGTTCTATCCATTCAAAAACCTCGTAATGCGGATAAAATAATTCCGTCGAAATCTTCCAGATGAATAACACGATGAGGAACGACCTGATAGGCTTAATGAGCACCATACAAGCAGCAGCAATTTCAAATACTCCTGCAAAAATCGCCACCTTAGCCGGGTGCGAAAAGCCGAGCGATGCGTATTGATTGAGCAGGCCTTTCTTTTCTATGATATTTAACCAACCATGGCCCATCAGCAATAAAAACACCACAACTTTTAAACAGTTGGCAACACTTTCCATCGCCTTAGCTGAAATCTTTTCATTTGGGTTGATAACTGAAAATAACTGCTTAAAGCCAGTTAAACCGCCAGATAGAATTAGAAGCGCAAGCGGTGCACCAAAGTTACCCGCTCGTTCTAACAACTCGGCAAACGGCTCGCCTGATGCCGGGCGCAGGGAAGCTGTAACCAACCCCCAAAATACCAACCACAAGGCAATTGCGCGCATTGGGAAAATCAACATAGTTACACCCAATAAAATATCAACAATACCTACCCAGGGCATTAAAGTATAAGCCATGCTTTTACCTATACCAAACACCGCGAAATAATTACACCAAATTTCTTTAGTAATAATACCGAAGGTGCCATGCCCTATAAAGCACATGGCAACGGCCAGGCGTAATATGTAATGGATTTTTTGCTCGGTTGTAAGTGCTTTCATCCTTTGTCTTAGTTTCCCGCTCCGTCTGTTTTGGCCCGTGCTATGGCATACTCGCCAACTTTAGCACCTGTTTGTAACCCAACTTCACAATCACTACGGTAGTGGATAGCACCGTATAATCTTGACATAGCCGCTTCGTGCGCCATATCCATAAACTTGGTTCCCCTGTCAGGCAATAAGTAGGTTAAAACGGTAGCTGCGGCACCGCTAAAGTTAGAGTGACCGGAGGTGTATGATGGAAAATTAGGTATACCGGTCAGCGTTTTTATGTTAGCAAACATCTGTGTTGGGCGCGGGTTAAAGTAAAAATACTTGGCATCCCAGCAAACGATGGCTGCGTCCATTTCGGCCATGTTTAATAAGGCTAAATTACGTGCCCAGCGAACCTCGCTGTAGTTTTGTCTCGCAAATTCTTCGGCAGCTATAGAGTTCCAGTGCCCAGGAGGGGTTACCGTACCTACACCGTCAGCCCAAAAGCTTACAATGCGCTCATGCTCGCGGCTGTAATTCTGACTCATGGTTAATACCTCATCAGCCTCTTTCTTAAACTCAGGCGACGTAGTTGAATAAGGTGCAGGTGGACGTAGCGCTACTACCGTTGCTGAAGGGAATAAGAACGGTGTAACTTTTGGGAACAAAGGCAACATTGGCGGACGCTTTGGCAGCTCTAAACTGATCCATGGCGTTTGCCCTGCTGCTGTAGCCGTAGTTTCAAATGCAGTCCAATCTGCCTGTGTACCGATAGCTGCACCTGCTTTATCGCCGCGTGCGCGGGTTAAAAACACGTTGGCAACTTGTTTGCCTAAGTTTTCGCCTGCATCCCAGTCAGAACGTGTATTGGCTCCTGCTATTAACCGGTAAAGTTTTTCTTCGGCCACTTTTTGCTGGATGTAATCCAGATCGCCGGGGAATAGTAATTCCATCATTTTTGCGGTAGCACCGGCAACAACTGCATCCTCGCTTGGGTAAGCCGGTAATGCTGATTTAGGAACTAAGGCTTGCACTGTTGCATCGTTGGTGTAAGGTGCCGCCCGGTTAAACTGTTTTTTGAATTTCCATGCCTGTACCAAAGCATCGTACTGGGCTGCACTTACATAAGCATAAGCACGCGCAGCATAAGGCGGGTTGGAGAACGGAAATAACGGATAAGCTAAAGGGTTAGCAGCACTCGGGAACGGATAAGTGCCATCATCCTTTTGGTATGGTGGCAAGTTGTGTTTAGCCACTAACTCACGTAAAATCTCGTTCCACCGTAAGACAGAGCCTGCGCTCCAATACTTCACAATCGCTTTTTGATCGTCGGTGATGTTTTTTTGATAGCTCTTGATCTCGTTAACATCTGCCAGGTAATTTGGTGAAGTAATAACATCCGGGGTTGCAACTGTGAAAGTTGAGGTAGCGGTCAGGATCGGTACCCAGGTGTCTGCATTTAAGTCGATATTAGCTGGTGCCAATGCCGGGTAAACTGCGTTGCGCTCGGTAATATCCTTTTTGCATGAGCCAATGATTGTGGCTACCAGTAAAGGGATTATATATAATATTGCTTTTTTCATGATTGTCTATTTATCCGATTTTTCTTTCTTAACAGAGAAAATGTAATCTATGCCGCCAAATACCTGTAAGTTTTGGCCCACATTACGTCCTGCAACTACGTAGCTTGATCGGGCGGTCAGTTCAAGGCCCTGTATCGACTGGAACATATATTTGGCTAAACCGCCTACCGCTGTAGCATTCATACGATTGCTTGGGAAAGGCATATTGTTGCGGGTAATATCAAAGCCGCCTAATGTGGTGTATTTGGTAGCGATAGCTTCGACATTTAACTGCAAACTGCGGAAACCTGCGCTTACTAAAAAATTGGAAGCGTTTGGCATAGCTACCTGGTTAGTGTAATGCATTTCTGTGGTGTAATAAGAGTCGCGGTCTATCGTGATATTATCCCGGTGCACATACTGCCCTGCTCCGGCAACAAAGAAACGGCCTACCTGGTAATTTACCAAACCGCGAAAGGCTATGCTACGGCTACGGCTACCTAATGCAAGGGGGAGATAATCTGGCTGGTAGTTGCCCAGCGGGATAGAACCGGTTGCAATAGCATGAAAGCTAAATAACCCGCTGCCAATTTGCTCACGTATGGCCATCCATTTAAAAGCAAGGTTAATGTCTTGTATACCACGCTGACCCCTTAATGTACCGGCCGATACATTGGTTTGAATATAAGGTACGAAAGCCGAAATGTTAATGCGGTTGCTTAAACCATAAACCAAACCAACATTGTATACATTGCTGCTAACGGTACCAAGGTTTAAATTATTACGGTTAAGGGTACCTTCCCAATAGTGATCCCAGCTATTGTGGGCAAACATACCGGCAGCGCACAGGTAGTTTTTGGGTATCATAATGGCATCGCTTTCTGTTTGGGCACTAACGGTTTGCGTTAATACAAGGCACATAAAAACGCCGGTAAAATATCTAAGTATAGATTTTTTCATATAAAGTTAAATAGGGATAAATCAGCTTACACATCTGCTTATGATGCAAGTACAGATGTAGTAATATATCCTTTACATTTTTTACCGGGTACCATGTAACCGAGTAAATGCAAGATGAATAACTATTTCCCAATTGCCGGGGCACAGTAAAAAATGTAAGGGATAATTCTTAAAATCAAAAATATTTTAAGCGCTGAAGGTGGGCGGTTTGCCCGGAGATTCGATGTAAGGATCTGTTAAAGCGATAGATATAGGGCTTTCTTTTGGTTCGATAACATTAGCAAACGCTACGAATTTGTAGTGTGCAGCGGGGATGCTGCATTCAAAGCCGGTGGCAGATTTCTTGACAGTTTGCTCCTGCCCTTTCTTGCTTACCGGTACGTCGCTAACATTTTTGGCTACTATAATATTGGCATTAACCAATTTAGTTTTAGCATCATTGGCCACACATACCAAATACATGGTATCGTGCGTCATTTTCATACCTACATAATTATAAAAAGCATCTTTTAATTGTACCTGGCCCTGTATATGCTCATAATCCGTCCAGTCTTTTAAACCGGGTGAACGCATCGGGATCTTGATCTGAACTAATTGAGTGGCATCTACTTTGTTCTCGTAGATGTTTTTTACCATTTGAACCTCGGATTGATGAATGAAATACTGGAAGATAAGGTTATAGCCACCCGTATTAAACAGGTGCACGCATAACAAAACCATTGCAAATAAACGTTTCAATCTAATAGGGGGTATTGATTAGGAACTCAATACCCGGTAAATATATAGTTTTTTTATATAAAACAAAAAAGTTACAAAAAATTAAAACAAATTGTGCCATTTGTTGTGCAATGTGATATTTTCGGCACAATAAGTTTTATCTTTCTAAATTGCCCGGGTTAGTTTGCACAGATACTGATCCATGTCATCTTCAAATAAGATCTCCACTGTCCACCCTTCGTCTGCCGCAACTGAGCTCAACAACTCCATATCGATATAAAGCCACTTGAACCAATCGGTTTTATAACCTTTATAAGCATACTGGTAATCGATCTCACCATAATAAGTATCACCGTAAGGGACGTCATCATATAGATAAGCCACATTAGAAGAATCGAATAGCAGCTGGCCGCCTTTGCTTAATAGTTTATCGGCATGCTTTAAAAACAAGCGAAACTGTTGAATGGTACCCGCTAAACCGATACCGTTCATCATTAATAATAGCGTATCATATTTCCCTGTGTTGAATTGAAAAATGTCAGCCTCGATCGGGTTTATAACGCCTCTGGCTTTCATGATCTGAATGGCCAATCCCGAAATGTCCATTGCCGTTACTTCGAGCCCCAATCTTTGCAGGATCAATGTATGGCTGCCCGCCCCTGCCCCAATATCAAGCACCTTGCCATAGCAGTTTTTTAGTGCCAGCAATTCCATGTCGGGCATCTCCTCTTCATTCCGAAAATAAACATCCAACGGCATCTCCTCCTTCGGGCCATACCGGTTATAAATCCAGAGCTTTTGCTTTTGAATGCCTTCATAATGATCGTGAAGTGCCTGGCCGAATACGTCTTCCAATTCAGTATTATTTTATCAGACAAAGAAAAGCATTACCCTTTAAAAGTCGATTAAATAAAATACTACCTTCACTTCCTGATATTCAACTGTACCTAAAATGAAACTACATACCATTGATACCGGCTTTTTTAAATTGGATGGCGGCGCAATGTTTGGCGTGGTGCCCAAATCTATCTGGCAAAAAACAAACCCTGCCGACGATAACAATTTATGTACCTGGGCTATGCGTTGCCTGCTGGTTGAAGACGGTAACCGGTTGATGTTGATAGATACCGGCATAGGTGATAAACAAAGCGAAAAATTCTTTAGTCACTACTATTTACACGGCGATGCCACGTTGGATAAATCGTTAAAAAAGCTTGGTTTCCATCGGGATGATATTACCGATGTGTTTTTAACGCATCTACATTTTGATCATGTGGGCGGTGCGGTTGTCCGTGAGGGCGAAACCTTGAAAACGGCTTTCAAAAATGCCGTTTATTGGAGCAACGAGCAGCATTGGAATTGGGCGGTTAACCCGAATGAACGCGAAAAGGCCTCTTTCCTAAAAGAAAACATTTTGCCGATACAGGAAAGCGGGCAGTTGAAATTTGTAGGAGTAGATGATGGAATTAGTTTTACCAATGATATCAACATCCGTTACGTATTTGGCCATACGGATGCGATGATGCTACCCCAGATCAGTTATAAAGGCAAACAGATCTTGTACATGGCCGATCTGCTGCCTTCTACCGGTCACCTGCCCCTGCCGTACGTTATGGCTTATGATATGTTCCCGCTGAAAACCCTGCGCGAAAAGAAAGCGTTTTTGAACGAAGCTGTTGAAAAGGAATACATTCTGTACCTGGAACATGACCCGGTTAACGAATGTTGTACCTTACAGCAAACAGAAAAAGGGATCAAGGTAAAGGAAACGTTTAAGCTGAAGGAGATCTAAAAACCAGTAACCTGTCTAATCTCTAAATTCCAATATATCGCCCGGCTGGCAATCCAGCGCTTTGCAAATGGCTTCGAGTGTTTCTATGCGGATGGCTTTGGCTTTACCTGTTTTTAAAATAGAAAGATTAGATATGGTTATGCCCACCCTGTCGCTTAATTCGTTGAGCGACATTTTGCGTTTAGCCATCATTACATCCAGGTTGATTATGATCGGCATAATTAAATAGTTAACTCTTGTTGTTCTCTTAATTTGGCACCTTGCTTAAAGGCCTCGGCAATGATGAACACAAATATGGCTAAAAGTACCGCCTCAAAACTGAATGATGTATTGTTTACCGAGACTAAAGTTGAGCCAAGCAGTATTTTTCTTTCGGCATACGTTAACCATGAGTAAATATAATCTACTAATGAATAAGTAATAATATAAATCCCCGTTTTTCTTATTAATTTGATGCAGTGTTCGCTAAACATGTCATCCTGGTAAATACTTTTAATGATTTGGTTAATTGTTTTAGCGATAGTGTAAAGCACCTGCAGCGTAAGTGCGATCAAAAGAAATTTAACCGGAGCGAACCATTGAGGTGATAGGTTGGCGGTCTTTTTATCTAAGCTTATATCGGCTACTACAGTTATATTGCTTAATGTGTAACCGGCATTAATTTTCAACTCGTTGTTAATATTATGTGTAACCAAATTATGATCTAATAGTACATAAGGTAACAGCAGTCCGTTTTGAACTCTATCGCCATTGGAGGTATAACTTACCGGGTTAAAACCCTCAACAAAGCCCTTGTAAAGTGCACCGCCTTCATTTTGAATAATCAGCAATCCAAATACCACATAAACCAGTATTTGTAACGCACGAACTTTTTTCATAAACATCAATTTAAGGTGTGCAAATTAAATTTATATTTATTACAAATCAAAATTTATTTATTGAATTGCAATAAATATTAGTTAAACGTCAATTAAAAAAATATTTGCAGTTTTTTGTATTAAAACGCTCGTATTACTGGCAATATTCTACTATTTTTAGAAACAAATTTGTACGTTTGCACGTTAAATCCTAATTATAAGAACAGAGGCTGATAAATAGATGAGACAACTCAAAATAACGCAATCCATCACCAATCGTGAGTCGCAATCTCTCGACAAATATCTTCACGAGATTGGTAAAGTGGATCTAATAACTGCCGAAGAAGAAGTAATCTTAGCTCAGAAAATTAGAGAAGGTGACCAGGCCGCTTTAGAGCGCCTTACAAAAACCAACCTTCGTTTTGTTGTTTCTGTAGCCAAACAATATCAAAATCAAGGCCTTACATTGGGCGACCTGATCAATGAAGGTAACTTAGGCTTGATTAAGGCTGCCAAGCGTTTTGATGAAACCAAAGGTTTTAAGTTTATCTCCTACGCCGTTTGGTGGATTCGCCAGAGTATCCTGCAAGCCATTGCAGAGCAGTCGCGAATCGTTCGTTTACCACTAAACCAAGTCGGTTCGCTGAGTAAGATAAGCAAGGCGTTCTCTAAATTAGAGCAGGAGTATGAGCGTGAGCCATCTCCCGAAGAGCTGGCCGATATGTTGGAAACCACGGTCGACAAGATTTCTGATACCTTAAGTAATTCCGGCCGACATGTTTCTATGGATGCACCGTTTGTACAGGGCGAAGAAAACACCTTGTTAGATGTACTGGAGAACCGTGAACCGAATACAGATTCAAACCTGATAAATGAATCTTTATCAGAAGAGATCAAACGCTCCCTATCTACTTTAACAGAGCGCGAGCGCGAAATTATTGTATTGTTCTTTGGATTAGGTAGTAATCAACCACTGTCCTTAGAAGAAATTGGTGAAAAATTCAACTTAACCCGTGAGCGCGTACGGCAAATAAAAGATAAAGCTTTGCAAAGGCTTCGTCATACCTCAAGAAGCAAGATCCTAAAATCCTATTTAGGATAGTAAATTTACCTTATAGAATTCCTCAAGCCTCCCATTAAAAACCGGAGGCTTTTTTTTTGAATCAAATTATACCGAACTAAGTTTTTTAAAATATATTTTCAACCTGGGATATTCAGTAATCATAAAACATTAGGGAGTCAAAAAGTGTTATAACGCTTAACAAAACCTTATGTTAAATCAAATGAAAAACTCTTTTTACGCATTATTGTTAGGCAGCCTATTTTTAACGGCATGTGGCAATAAGTCGGCTAAAAACTCTGCCGTAACAGATTCGACCAGTGTCCAAACCAATGTTAAGGATGGTGCCCAAACAGTTTCGCCCACCGCAACTGCCACATCTGATTCCAGCGAATTCGACATCAACAAAATTCCGGTAAGCACGAAAGATATTGGTAAATTCCCATACTTAACCGCACCCGAAGGATACCGCTTTAACGACTTTACAAAAAGTGATTTGGAGACCCTACATTTTGGTGTAGACAGTAAACTTTTGGCGGTCGAGGGGAAAACCTTTAAATCTAATATTTATAAAAATGACAAGGAAACGCCGTTTAACGTACAGATTGTAAGTAAGGCTTATGAAAATGCGATTACAACCTTGGGTGGTGTTCAAATATCGTCGAAAATATTACCGGGCGAGATTGATAAAATTGGCAAAGGCGTTTTAGAGAAAGAAAACCATTCTTACGGCATTATCGGCGCCAATGAGTTCACACTAAACCATGTAAATACCTATGTGATCAGAACCGCTGATGCCGAAGTATGGATAGAATTAAGCTTTTGGGAAAATGGTGGGTACATTAACATCTTAAAAAAAGGTAGTGCCGAAATACCAACTGTTAGTATCATTAAGTCGGACGTTATTAAGAATGACTTGGACAAAACCGGAAAAGCAACTGTATACATCAACTTTGATATTGATAAAAGCACCCTGCTGCCCGATGGAATCAAAGCTGTTGACGAAATAACTACGGTATTAAAAAACGATCCTACTTTAAAATTGTCCATCGAGGGGCACACGGATAATTCCGGAAAGGTAGAAAACAACAAGACCTTATCTACAAGCAGGGCAACAACTGTATTGGAAACACTCGTTAAGTCGGGGATCAGTGTGTCAAGATTAAAGGCTGCTGGTTATGGTTCATCAAAACCGATTGCAGATAATACTAACGAGGCAGGCAAAGCAAAAAACAGACGGGTAGAGTTGGTGAAATTGTAATATAGCGAAAAACTGAGCCAGACAAAAAATAGAAATTTTTATTAAAACCAAAAAAGGCCTTAGCGTATTGCTAAGGCCTTTTGGGTAAATGATGGGGCTCGAACCCACGACCCTCGGTACCACAAACCGATGCTCTAACCAACTGAGCTACATCTACCGTGTTGGAGGCTGCAAAAATAGAAATCTTAAGCTAATTTGCAAAGCTTTTTTAAAATTACAATCACCTTACCCTAACTATTTAGAACGATTTTAATTAATGCCTATTTTTGTAAATATATGGCAGAGCAATTAGTGGAGTTGAACGTTACGGGTATGCATTGCAACAATTGCGCAATGAGTATCCATAAACTATTGGAAAAGAAAGGCTTTCAGAATGTGCTGGTTAGCTTCGCTTCAGAAGAAGTAAAATTCAGCACCGCCGATAGTGCCGTTTTGCCCCAGGTTATCAAAGATATCGAAAATCTTGGCTTTAAAGTGGTGGATGATGCTCACCCCATAGCTACACCATTTTATGACAAAGTTGAGAACAAACTTATTTTTTGCGCGCTGTTTACCGCTCCTCTCCTACTGCACATGCTGTTTCCGTGGCACTTGTTACACAATCCGCTTTTACAATTAACGCTATGCCTGCCCGTATTTTTAGTGGGTTGTCAGCATTTTGGCAAAAGTGCCTTTAGTTCCGTTAAAAATGGTGTGCCCAATATGGATGTACTTATTTTTATAGGTTCATCGTCAGCATTTATCTACAGCTTGGTGGGCACGTTTCAGCATCTCGGCGAATCCTATCTTTTTTACGAAACCTGCGCCACTATCATTACACTTGTTCTGTTGGGCAACGTGTTAGAGAAACGATCTGTAAACCAAACCACATCGGCCGTTAAAGATCTGATGAAGTTTCAGCAGGTTAATGCCAACCGTGTTATTAACGGGGGCATCGAAATTATAAGCGCTTCGGCTGTAGAGACAGGCAATATTTTGCTGGTAAACGAAGGCGACCAGGTTCCTGTTGACGGTGAGGTGCTATCAGGCGACGCGTTAGTTAATGAAGCTACGATAACCGGCGAAAGCATCCCTGTTAATAAAAGCAAATATAGCACCGTAATAGGCGGCACTATTGTACATCAGGGTAACCTCAAAATAATGGCTACCAAAGTGGGAAGTAATAGTTTGCTATCGCAAATTATAGATCTAATGAAGAAAGCCCAGGCGGCTAAACCACCTGTACAAAAACTGGGCGATAAGGTGGCATCGATATTTGTGCCGATAGTAATTCTGATTGCATTATTAACTTTTGTAATTACCTATTTTGCAACAGATGCGGGCGCACAACGGGCTATGATGAACGCGATCGCGGTATTGGTTATATCTTGCCCATGCGCTATGGGGTTGGCAACACCAACTGCTGTAATGGTAGGTTTGGGCCGGGCTGCTAAAAATGGTATCCTGATAAAAGGTGGCGACACCATTGAAGCCGTTGCTAATACAAAATACGTTCTGTTTGATAAAACCGGAACCTTAACTACCGGTAAGTTTAGCATTAACGATATTAAGGCAGCTAACGGATCAGACATTGAACTGATCAGAGGGGCTATAACCGCAATCGAAGAACGCTCTAACCACCCTATCGCAAAATCGTTAGTGACGGGCTTACAAGGACAACCACAGCAAAAGGTTATTTTAATGTCGGCCACGGAAGAGAAGGGTTTGGGTATGCGTGCCGAGGATATTGAGGGCAACAATTACTTCCTGGGGACCGCCAAGCAAAAAACGGATGACAACTTTAACCTGTCGCTATATCGCAATCAAATACTGATCGCGCAAATCTCGGTCGACGACACCATTAAGCCAGATGCCGCAAAGCTGATAGCCACTTTAAAAAAAATGGGTATTACGCCAATATTACTTAGTGGGGATAAAAAATCGCGTTGCGCATCGGTTGCCAAAATATTGGGGATAGAGGATGTGCATGCGGAAATGTTGCCGGAAGATAAATTAAAGGTGGTTGATATTTACCGCGAAAAGGGCAAAACTATAATGATTGGCGATGGCATAAACGATGCCCCCGCCCTCACCCAAGCAGATGTTGGCGTATCTATGAATGATGCCAGCCATATCGCCATCCAATCGGCCAGTGTGATTTTGCTAAACACCGATTTGCAGTCTGTAGTGAAATTTTTGCAGATTAGCAGGCATACATTACTTACCATTAAGCAAAACCTTTTCTGGGCATTTGCTTATAACATCATAGCTATCCCGGTAGCGGCAATGGGCTTTTTAAACCCAATGGTTGGCGCGCTGGCAATGGCATTTTCTGACGTTATTGTTATCGGCAATTCGTTGCGCTTAAAAATTAAAAAAGTACATTAACAATTTATAGACACTTTAATTTTCTGGCTGTTATTCAAATTTGTTTCTAAGTAAAATAAGCTAAATTTGCTCGTTAGCACCTGCAAAATTTGAGACAACGCTTAATAGGCTCTTATCATAAGCTAAGAGAAACCAACATCATTTCTAACTTCTTCAACTTAAGCGGCATACAGCTTTCCAATACGTTGTTAATTGTATTGAGTGTTTTGGTGATAACCCGTGTTGTTGGGATCACAGAATTTGGATTGGTGATGTTCAGCAGCCGCTTTGCGCAACTTGCAGGCACTGTAGTTAACTACGGCACCAGCCAAACGGGGATAAGGGATATTGCCTTTAACCGTGATGAACCCCAAAAACTAAGCATCGTGTTTTATGACACTTTATGGATTAGGCTACTGATTTTTGCCGGGTACATCCTTTTGCTGATCATCTTAAAATTCACGCCTGTCCCCTATTACAATTATATTTTGTTGGCAACTCCTATTGTACTAGCAGAAGTGTTTAACCCTTTATGTTTTTTTAATGGGATAGAAAAGTTAAGGTTGTTCAATGCCTATAACCTGCTCTCGAATGTTGTGTGCCTTTTATCGCTCATGTTTTTCATAAAACTATCTGGCGATGCCAAATGGGTTAACTTTTTATTGGGCATGGCAAACACCATCACTTACCTGGGCTTGCTTATGTATTTTAACAAACGGCAGCGGTTGAGTTTTAAAATCCCTTCATTACCTGGAATATCAAAAATTGCGAAGAGTAATTTTTACCTTACTGTAAATAGTGTATCAGTTAACCTACAGCAAACCATAATTATTTTTGTGATGCCATTATGGGGCAATGCTACATTGCTTGGCGCATATACGCTTTGTGACCGGATTATAGGCCAATGCCGGATCTTGCTAATTACCATATCAAACGCGCTTTACCCCAACGCAGCAATCATCTATCAGGATAGCATTGTAAAATGGAACGTTTACAGGCGTAAAACTAAATACCTGTTAACGGTTTTATTCTTCGCCGGATCGTTACTAATATTTTTACTTGCCGATTGGATCATTTTTATCCTCACTAAACATCATGACCCTACCGCTGTGCTTTTTCTGCGGATCATGGCTTTTGTACCTACGATCTCGGCTTTAAATGTATTGAACGTTTTGGATCAGCTCCTGAAAAACAATACGATCTATATTTTCCGTATCGCTGTGGTGTTATTTTTCACTTCAATTTTGGTTACTTTTTTTCTGTTAAATTCCAACCATAATCAGTTTGTTGGTGCGTTTACCCTGATTGTTGAATTGTGTGCATTACTAATGTACGAGTACACTATAAAAAAGCTACCTATACAACATGCCTAAGTCAACCGCAGTAATACTTTTAAACTGGAATACGCCTGAGCATACAACACAGTGTATAAACTCCTTAAAACAGCATTGTGATGAAACGTTGTTTGATATTATCGTGGCAGATAACGGCTCTACGGATAATTCGATAGCAACTTTAAAGAAAGCTTTCCCTGATGCGATTTTTATAGATAATAAAGAGAACCTTGGTTTTGCCGAAGGTAACAACCGGGCGTTAACATACAGCCTGACGAATGGTTACACCTATTCGCTTTTGCTGAATACGGATACATTGGTTGATGAAGATATTTTAACCAAACTAACCGCACACCTTAACAAATACCGAAATGCCGCTGCTGTACAACCCGCAATTTACTGGATGCACAATAAGGCCGCTATCTGGAACGGTGAGGGTAGTTTTAAAAAAATCAGCGGTTCTGTAACCTCGGCAACCAACGTACCAAATGCAAATCAGACTTTTAGCCGGGTAGACTGGGTTACCGGCTGCTGTATGTTATTACGCAACGATGCATTGCTTAAAAGCGGGTTATTCAACAAGCTTTTCTTTTTATACTATGAAGATGTAGACCTGTCGTTACGATTGCGCGAAGCTGGGTTTGAACTGCATTATTTGCCTTCCTCCAAAATGTATCACGAAGCCGGGGTATCTGCAAAGGTGTCGGCACCCAAAAAAGAAGGTTTTTTGAGCCCGGTTATTCATTATTATACCAGCCGCAATCGTATTTGGATCTTACGCAGATATGGCAACGCACTATTTTTCCCTGTATATGCTATCCGGTTTGGATTATACTATGCCGCTGTATTGGCTTACTTTAAAATACGTGGCCGCGGCCAAAAAGCAACCCAGTTAATTAAAGGGATAAAAGAAGGAATTTCAACTCCAAAAAGGCTAATTTGGCCCGATAAATATTTGTAGCCCTATTTAGCATGTTCATTTTTCCATTAATCTATATCACTTCCTTTTTTGTAGCCATGCGGGAAGTTTTTAAAGGGAACAGGCAGGCCGTACTTTTATTTCTGATCTTCGGATTGTCCACCTATACAACGGCAATGTCGGTGTCTTTTCTATTGGGGCTAAAAGACGTTGTACCCTTCCTACAATTTTTTAAAGAGGTACTTATCATCAGTACCTTAACATTAACTATTATAAATTTAAAGCAACGGCCACGTTTTCATATAATTGACTATACTATACTTGCCTTTTTGCTTTATACTTTTCTTTATGCCCTATTACCCGTTGGCGAGCAAACATTTGTGAACCGGCTGATGGCTTTTAAAAGCACCTCATTTTTTATAGTGGTTTACTTTACCGGGCGTTTAATGGATCTTAAAGACGTTTACGTCAATAAGTATTTTAATTATATAGTATTGCTTACTATAGCCGCGGGCGCAGTATTACTTTTTGAATTGGTTATGCAACGCCAGTTGCAATCAATGACAGGATATGCCGATTACAGCTACTATTTTTTCAACTTTGAACCCAGCGGTAACTTTGGCCTCAGCTGGACGTTTGAATCCGAAGGCGGCTATATGCGCTTTGCGAGTTTTTTTGCAAATCCGCTCGAGCACGCCTCAGCCACCTTGCTGGCGTTAGCGGTGATCCTTGCTTTGTATACGCGCGACAATAACCAGCTTAATATCAAAGTGGTGGGCTTGCTGGCGTTAGGGGCTTCGTTTTTGTCTATCATATTCGCGCTATCGCGCGCGCCGTTAGCCAGTTACTTTTTGGTAATTTATGTATATGCCCTGTTAACCAAACGCAAATTAATCACTAATACAGTGCACTTTTTTGTTGCAGTAGGCGCGGCTTATGTAATATACCTTTTTACCCGCTTCGAGGATCAAAAATCCGGCTTGGTAGAAGTAGTAATGAACACGATCGACTTTAGTAACCCATCAAGCGTTGGGCACGTGGTAGAATGGGTGCAAGGAATTATGGCGATGGTTGATAGCCCGCTTGGATTGGGCTTGGGTACCTCGGGGCGTGTAGCGGGCAGCCTCGGAGAAAACATAGGCGGCGAAAATCAATTCATAATCATTGGCGTACAGGCAGGTATAATCGCACTGTCTTTGTACTTGGCCATATACATTATGTTTGTAAGGTTAGGCGTTAAGTGGTTGCCCAAATTAAAGGGTAAAGAACGTAAAGTGTGTTTAGCCGTTTTACTATTTAAAGTAGGTATCTTAATACCGTTATTAACATCAGAGGCCGAATCATCCTCTTATATATCTTACATGAACTGGTTTTTGTCGGGCCTGCTGATCAGCATAATTATGCGGCCCAGAAATGTACAATTACAAACTGCTATAAATGGTAATTGAAAAACTAATCCGCAAATTGAAGGGCGATCCTGATTACAAATGGGAAAGTACCTACACCCTTCGCGATCTGCTTAGTGTCACCGAGGTTAGGTTTGAACAGGTATTGCGGGGGTTATGGCGCCGTATTTATATAAAAAAGTGCAGTGGTTTACTATTTGTTGGCAGTAATGTAAAGATACGCCACGGGTACCTTTTATATGCCGGTAAAAATCTAATACTGGAAGACAATGTAAGTATAAACGCCCTATCGGTAAATGGTATTAAATTGGGTGACCAAGTTTCTATTGCCCGTGATTCTATCCTGTTTTGTACCGGCGTTATTTCTCAAAAAGGTACGGGTATCACTATTGGCGACCGCACCGGCATAAGCGCCCGGGCCTACTTTGCGGGTCAGGGTGGTATTACTATTGGCAACGACGTTATAATGGGGCCAAATGTGCAGATTTTTTCAGAAAATCATAATTATGCCGGATTGGACACTATAATTAAAGACCAGGGAGTAACTCGGAATGGAGTAACCATTGGCAATAATTGCTGGATAGGTGCCGGCACCACTATTCTATCGGGTGTTGAAATAGGTGATGGTTGTGTGGTAGCGGCAGGTAGCGTGGTTACAAAATCTGTACCTATTGACTCGATAGTTGCCGGTGTACCCGCAAAAGTTATAAAGGGACGTACCGATGCCTAAAACCTTAACCATCGGTGTAGATATCCGTGACCTGCAAACTGCACAAACAGGTACCAAAACCTATTTAGAAGAAATTTGCAAAGCTTTCAAAAAAATGGATCTGCCCGATGTCAGATTTTATTTCATTGACACCTGTATCCCTGTTTATACAGGGAAAAATAGATTGCTTTCCCTGGCAGAACATTTACGATTTCAACTTTGGAAACAGCTTATCTTGCCTTTAAAGGCTTCTTTAAAAGGATGCGATATTGTTTTTTGTACTGATACCGTTGTGCCATTTGTTCATTTTGGGTATAAAACCATCCCGGTTTTTCACGATGCGTTTTTTTTTGAGAACCCGCAGCATTATGGAAAGATGTGGTTATGGCTTTATTTAAAGACGGCAATGCCTGCTGCGCGCCGGTCGCCATTTATTGTTACGCCTTCGTTGTACGCACGCCAGCAGATCAACCAGTATACACACATACCTTTAAATAAATTAGTGGTAGTTGCTGAAGGACCTAAAGAGAAGAAACCCAACGAAAATTCGTTAAAGCTGCTTACGCAATTTGGGCTATTTAAGAGTAATTATATTTTACATGTGGGCTCGATGTTTAAGCGTAAAAACATCCCCGCATTGATCAATGCTTTTGGAAAGTTAAAACAAGATGGTTACCCCAACCTAAAATTGGTATTGGCCGGTTCGTCTTCGCCTTCGGGGACTGAGAGTGATCACCTTCCAATCTTAAATGCTATTAAAGAAAACAAGTTGGATAGAGATGTGATCTTGACCGGCTATATAACTGATGAGCAGGTCGGCACTTTGTATAGTAATGCATCAATTTATGTGTTCCCCTCGTTGAATGAAGGTTTCGGTATACCGGTTTTAGAGGCTTTTCAATATAACTTACCAGTGCTGGTATCCGATAATACAAGCCTGCCGGAAGTTGGCGGTGATGCTGTACTATTATTCGATCCCAAAAACTTAGACGACATTTATGATAAGATGAGAAAGGTATTGGATAACCCTATACTAAGGCAGAATATGATCGATAAAGGAAGAGCACGTTTAGCACAATTTTCATGGCAAAAAGCGGCGGTGGAACTTGTAAAACTATTTAAAAATGCAGTTTAGCTATTTGCAAACACTTCTATGTGCTCATCAGCAACCTTTTCCCAATTGAATGCTGTCAATGCACGCGTCTGCGCTTTCTCCGCTAATGCCAACATTTCGAAGTAATGGGTTTCACAAAAATTTATTTCTTCGGTAAGTGAGGCGATATTACCCTTTTTGAATTTACGAGCGGTATCTAATACTGCATATTCATTTTCTTCGATATCACTCACAATAAGCGGCACTTTTAGGCCCATCACCGTTAAAACCACAGGCGATAAACCCTCAACATCCGACGGTTGGATATAGCAATAGGAGTTGAGCATCAGCGTATTTACATCTTCGCCATAAACATAACCAGGGAAAATAATCTGATCACTTGCCATGTCAAACAACTGCTGCTCATAAGAAGACGGATTGGGCGAACCTCCAATCATAATTAATTTTCTTTTTGATACAGAGTTTTCAAATGCGGGGATCAAATAATGCAAGCCTTTATCGGGTATAAATCGTCCTACAAACAAATAGTAAGATCCTTTTTCAAGGCCAAGCTTTGCTAATATTGTGGTGTCGCCGCTCACGGGTTCAACTTCACTGCCAAAGGGTATAAACTTAAACTGTTTATTAAACTTATCCTCAAATAGTTTTTTGGCAATTACATTATCGAATATTACTTCATTAGGTACGTGTGCGGTTATAAAGGATGAAAGTTTTAAGTAAAGCTTGCCGTACCATGGCCATTTGTCGCGTTTCCAATCTACCCCATCTTGGCTTATAAAAACCTTTTTACCAAACAGCCTTAGCGGTAATGCCCAAATGCTGTTGCCTCCATTTTGGATGTGCACAATATCTGCTGTATTATTCAAAATAATATCAAGGGTACATCTGAAAGAGTGCCACAGTGTGTCAAATCCTTTTTTGCTAGTTGTTTTGATTGTTTTTACGGTTACACCTTTATACTCGGTAACATCCACAAAAACATCCGGATAACGTCTATTATAAGCAACAACTTTATGACCGCGTTTCACTAACCTCGGGAAAAGTTCAATTGCAAATTTGTCTGCACCTGCAGCACCTTTTGAGGGCGGAACAGAACGAAAACCAAAAGCAGCTATACGCATTGCTAAAAAAACCGATTATGATAGGCTTATAACATCTTTAACTGCAGGAATATTATCCCTCAAAAAATCCGAATAATAGTCTGTAACATATTCATTAAGAGCCACTTTCCAATCGCGCATAATATTCATGCTCCTTAACTCTAATTTCCTGTTTATTAAACGTTCAGATTGGGGCCTTGGCGCAAAATAAGTATGCTCAAAATAACTTGATGCCACACTATTAACGGTAACATGGTTTTGTAAACCTAATATCTTAACCAACTCTTCAGCAACTTCAAAACGGCTGGTCTCGCCATTGCAAACCATATTATACAAGCCCCAATATTCCTTTTCAATTAATAACTTAACATTTTTTGCAAAATCGACGGTAAACGTTGGGGTACCATCCTTATCGTCAACAATATGTAATTCCCGTTTACCGGCAGCTAATTGCCTTATAAGCTTGTTAATAAACTTTTTATCTTTTTCAGGTCCACCACCCATCATCCAGCCGGCACGGCAAATTACAAAACGATGAGCGTTTTCGCGCACGTATCGTTCGCCCATATATTTTGAACGGGCGTAATGGCCAAGTGGGTTAGGTTCATCCCAATCATCATAAAACTCTTTTTTGCCGTCAAAAATACCTGCTGTGCTTATATATAGTAATGGAATATTAAGTTTATTAGCAATATAAACCGCGTTTTCTACAGCTGTTGTGTTAGTTAAATAGGTGTCATCTAAATTCAGCTCACAATACTCAAGATCAGTGTAGGCGCCCAAGTGGAACAGATAATCCGGATTAAAAGCCGCTACTTCTTTTTTATACTTCTCGAAGTCACGAAAATCTAAAAAACTAAGCCATTTTTCATTAACGTCTTTATCAGTACACTTTAGTTCGTAATCATCTTTAAAAATGCGGTAAAAAGCCTCGCCAAGCATACCTCCAGCACCAGCAATGTAAATCTTTTTTTTCATATAAAACGTTATAGCTATTATAGCAAACTTGGTAGATGCGCTAAACTGCTACCAGGTGTGATTTTACACACCTCTCAGCAAAATTACTTTTTTTTGCTTTACAACCATTATCTTTTTTCCGAATAAGTACCTGATCGCTATTTTTATTATCAATATTTCATTGACAATGCGCACAAAATTATTTTATTAAAAATAATTGTAGACTCCCAATTCTTTAAACGTTAAAAACGGATTAAGGTTTATCAAAAATGTAAAAGTAAAATCAAAAGCAACTTTAATCTTATTACTACAATTAACAACTCGTTTTGTTTAAGCTTGATAAATTAATAAAGTGGTGGATAATTTGACGGCTGAAATGAATGGATTATTTCTTGATTGAAAAGCAATTGATGGTATACAAGATTCCCATTAGAATTTTTTTTTCTTTTGATATTTAAGTTTCTATGCGCGATCCGCATCTATAATCAATGACTTATCCCGCCTAAAAAATTAAACGTTAACTTTGCCACCTTTCTATCCGGATTTGATAGTGATAATTATATAAAGATGAAAGTAGCTTTTATTGTCAGGCCAAACCTATACACAATAGCTGGTGGTGACACCGTACAAATTGATCAAACGGCAAGGCAATTAAGAAATTTAGATGTTGAGGTAGATATTTTTTTATCAAACAAACCAATACCTTATAAAAAATACGATCTACTTAATTTTTTTCATATTACTCGACCTGCTGCCATACTGTACCATAGCGACTTGGCTAAAATGCCCTTTGTTATCTCAACTATTCATTGCCCTTACGGTGACTATGACAAATATCACCCTTCAGTAGCAAATACGTTATTCTCTTGGCTGTCTGAAGATGCCAAAGATTACTTAAGGATCGTATCGCGTTGGTTAAGGTTTAAAGAAACAATCCCGTTAAGATATCTTTGGAATGGCCAGCACAAAAGCGTTGTTGAAGTTTTAAACAAGGCCGCGGCTATTTTGCCCAATTCGCAATCAGAAATGAACCGTGTTGTAAACAGCTACACTAATGTAAAAGGTGTGGTGATAACAAACGGCATCAACCCCGATAAATTTCTCTATGACCCGCAAATTGTAAAAGATAAAAGGTTAATAATTTGTGTAGGAAGAATAGAAAAACGTAAAAATCAGCTCAACCTGATAAAGGCCCTTAACGGAACCGATTATAAATTGGTACTTATTGGTGCACCGTCCCCTACGCAGTTACCCTATTTCAACAAATGCAAAGCGGTCGCCGGGCCAAACGTTAAGTTCCTGAATAGAATCCCGCATGATGAAATGGTTAACTATTATCAAATGGCAAAGGTGCATGTACTGGCCAGTTGGTTTGAAACTACGGGCTTAAGTACTTTAGAAGCCGCCTTAATGCACTGCAATATTGTTATAACTGATAAAGGCGATACTAAGGATTATTTTGGTGATTACGCTTTTTATTGTACACCAGAAAGCCCTGAAAGCATTAGGGCAGCTGTAGAAAAAGCGGCAAAAGCTAATTTTGACGATTCGCTCGCTCAAAAAATTAAAACCTGGCACACCTGGCTTAAAGCGGCCGAGCAAACCTTTGACGCATATAAAGCTGCCGTTAATAAATAAATTAAATGCAAGCTGGTAAAACTTAAAACTTAAGCATAAGTTATGAGTATGGACAGACCGTTCCGATAAACCAAAAATAGCATTACACTCATTTAATATTTTATATTTGTAAGCTTAGTTTAACATTAATTACTACATGCGTTTTAAATATTTATTGCTACTCCTGTTTATAGCTTTCATTACCCCTTTTAATAAGATGTATGCTCAAAATATATCAATGAGCAATATCCAGAACGTTAAAGTTAGTCAGCTGTCTGACGAGCAAATAACTCAGGTTTGGAAACGCTTGCAAGATTCTGGCATACCCGAAGAGGAGGCTTATAAACTGATGCTACAAAAAGGATTGTCGCCGGGCGAGGTTCAGGCATTTAAAGACCGGGTCACACTTTTAGGGCTCAATAAAAAAACTGCATCCAAAACGTCATCAGGTGCCGAAAAGGCCAAAATAGATTTTTCAAGAGATATCATAGATAGTGTTGGCAAACCTAAAAGCAAAGCAGCTACCCAAGCGACAACCACCGCTCCTGCAACGCTCGCCATTTATGGTGCAGATTTTTTCAATCAATCATCCATAAAATTCGAACCTAATTTTTCTGTTGCCACCCCAAAGGGATATGTTTTAGGCCCGGGTGATGAAGTTATTGTATTAGTTACCGGGCTTAACGAAACCAGTGTACGATCAAAGGTAAGCCCCGAAGGAAACCTGCAAGTACCTTACGCAGGCATCATATATGTAAACGGTTTCACCATAGACCAGGCAACAACCTTGATCAGAAACAAAATGACCAGAATCTATCCTGGTTTAAGTTCCGGCCAAACGCAGTTAACTGTTAACCTGGGTAATACCCGTAGTATTAAAATCACGGTAGTTGGCGAGGTAAAAACTCCCGGATCCTACACTTTATCTTCTTTATCAACTTTATTTAATGTTTTGTATAACTCGGGCGGGCCAAACACCAACGGATCATTAAGAAACATTGAATTGATACGTAATAATAAGGTATTTAAAACGGTTGATTTTTACAGCTTTTTACAGCAGGGGTTATTAAGCGGTAATGTGCGGTTAGAGGATCAGGATGTTATCAGGATCCCGGTGTACAAAAAACGGGTAGCCATTACAGGCGAAGTTAAGCGACCGGCTATTTATGAGCTTAAAGATAATGAGCAGTTGGATGACCTAATCAAATATGCCGGCGGCTACACGGATATTGCTTATAAAGGCATAGCCAAGATTGACCAGATCAACACCCTGGAGCGCGAAGTAAAAGATGTGCCGGCAAATATGTTTGAGAATTACATACCGCGCAACGGCGATATGGTAACCATTGGTGCTATTACGAACCGCTATACCAACCGTATAACTTTAGAAGGTTCGGTCTTTCGCCCGGGCACCTATGAATTGTCTGCAGGGTTCACCTTGTCAGAATTATTAAAAAAGGCGCAAGGGCTTAAACCAGAAGCTTACATGGAACGTGGATATATAAAACGTACGCTTCCTAACCTGGAACGCGAGTCCATATCTTTTAAACCGGCAGATATTATGAACGGCCGAAACGATATCCCGCTTCTGCGCGAGGACTCTGTTGTTATTTTAGATCGGGATGTGTTTACACCCAACCAAAAGATAACCATCAGCGGATACGTGCGCAACCCCTTGGTAATAACTTACCGTAAAGGCATGAAACTGGCAGACTTGATAGCAATGGCGGGAGGCTTTGATGACGAGGCTGCCGATCATCACGTTGAAGTTTCAAGGATCATCAAAAATGAAAGTGACAGTGTTGCCAATCAACTGGTAAACACCTTTACTGTTGATATGGATAAGACCCTCGCAAGCGCACCTGACATTGAGCTGCAGCCTATGGACTACATTTATGTGCCAAGGCTGGTGAACTATCGGTCATTAGGGAATGTTGCTGTTAAAGGCGAAGTTTTGTTCCCGGGAGACTATGCGGTGCAAAAGCGTGACGAAAACGCTTTAGATTTTCTAAAGCGCGCAGGGGGGCTAACCCCTTACGCATCTTTGCAAAATGCCCAGGTTTATCGTAAAGGTGTTAGGGTTAACCTTGACCTTTCAACAACAAATACAAGCCAAAAGGTAAAAACAAACATGATACTTTTACCCGGTGATAGCATATACGTACCACGTGTAATATCTTATGTTGAGGTATCGGGTGCGGTTAATAACCCGCAGTACGTAACCTATAATGGAAGCCGCTTTAAATACTATATTAACGCCGCAGCAGGTACTACGGAAAATGCGAGGTTAAAAGGAGCATATATTAAGTACCCCGACGGTTTAAACAGACCGGTTAGGCATTTTCTGTTCTTTAGAGTGTACCCCACAGTAAAACCAGGCAGTAAGATTATTGTTCCGGAGAAAACGCCTGACAATCGATTTAAAGTTGGCTTTGGTGACATTGCGCCACTTGCAGCTGCCTTGACTGCGTTAGTTAGTTTATTTGCTATTCTATACAAATAACACATGAACCAGGATAATACCCCATACCCATACGAGCCGGAATTTTCGTTCAGAAAACTCGTTAATGACAGGCTAAGTGATGTTGGATATATATTGCAATTTAAAAAGACTTTAGTGGCGGTGCTTATAGCCGGCGCTTCATTGGGCGCTTTAACTGCCTGGTTATGGACACCTACGTATACCGCCCGTTTAACCTTTGTAGTTGACGACGCAAAATCTTCTGGATCAGCAGGCGGCTTATCTGCTTTAGCAGGCCAATTTGGGTTTAATTTAGATGGTATTGGGGGTGCAAGTGGCGTACTGGCCGGCGACAATGTGCAGGAATTGATTAAAAGCCAAAAATTGATCAAAAAAACGTTGCTTACTCCGTATGATAGCACGCAAACACTTGCAGATAAATATGCAGCCGTTTACAAGCTGAACAAAAAATGGTTAAAATATAGTCCAGACGGTAAGATAACAAGGTTCCCAACGGATGACAGGCACAATACAAGGCTCCAGGATAGTCTTTTACATGAGATGACAACACTAATACTGTCTGGCGAATTTGGTATTGCGAAAACCGATAAAAAACTGGGTTTTTTTGAGGTTAATACCACGATGAAAGATGAAAAGCTTGCGCAGTTATTTTGCGTTCGAATGATAAAGCAATCAACAGATTTTTTCATCACTACAAAAACCAAGCGGTTAAGAAATAACGTGGAACGATTGCAGCACCGTGCTGATAGCATTGGGCAAATACTTAACAAAAAAACGTATTCTTTATCGTCAACAAATCAAAACCTGTTAGATCTTAACCCTGCTTACACAAATGTGAATGCGAATGTTGAGGTAAAAGAACGCGATAAAATAGTATTGAGTACTATATTTACAGAAACGGTTAAGAATCTTGAAGCAAGTAAAACTTCGCTGGCACAAGAGACTCCAACAGTACAAGTTGTTGATGAACCGGAATTTCCGTTGAAGAAGAATAGATTAAAGTACTCTATCGCAATTTTAGCAGGATTAGTCATTTCAGCTATTATTTTCAGCTTTTACACACTAATTACCCGGAAACCGGTTAATTAAAACCGATAGGTTACGCCCAATTCACCGTGAAAGTTAAACACATCGTTATTAGGGATGTAGTATTTAGAAGGATCGTAATTCTTTAAGATCCACTGATAATTGTAAGATTTTATCCCTTGTAATTTCGTGTTTAATATTAAATTTTTGTAGTTCCACTCCCCTTGTAAAGCCAAGGCAACATCAACCCATTTACGGCTGTTACCATTTATGTCAGGAAATGCGATCCGGTAAAAGTCAACATTGTGCTCATAACGCTCAAAGTTGATTCCTAAACGTTTTAAGCCGCTTACCCAACTTAAATCAAATGACTGCAGATTGCCACCTGAACCGGTTCCTGCGCCCAGTATCTGCCCAAGGTTTGTTTGCCCATCATTTACTCCGCTATGAATATACCAACCAAGGGCATCTCTTACTAACCTATCCGGCGTTTGTGAAAGTTGGGTTACTTCGGCACTAACCAAGATATTTTGATCGGCCTTACCGTTAAATGGTATCATTTTCTGGATACCGAATATGTAAGCTCTTGAATGATCCGGAGAACCCAAAAAATCTCTTAAATTGTACGAATTATCATTAAGACCATACTCAAAGTAAACCTCTGCCTGTGCCTTTTTAAATAACCACCTGGCGTACAGCGAAGTATATTGATCACGGGGGAATGGATCGCCATTAATTATAGTTTGTTTTTGATAAGGAACAAAAAACGGAAAATACCCACTAAAGCCGCTAACATCGTTGCTGTATGCGTTAAAGGTACGGGTAAGCCCTAAAGTTAAACCCGGCACCCACCTTAAATGATAGTTTAAATTAAAGCCTGTGTAATAACGCCAGTCGTCTCTTTTTGGAATATTCAGATTGGTGCCATCAGGCAGCGACGTAACGTCCAATAGTGGGGTGTATCCTGACGCATCTAACCGCCCTGCTATGATTTGCCCTTCAAAAGATCCCAAAAATGTTTTTATAGGCCTTGTAGTATGTATCGTTGCGTGTTTAAACCCTGGGGCATTGTTACTTAAAATTAGCGCATTACGAACGCCTGGCCCCCACCATATATTCTCATTTGACAGCCCAAATGCAATAGGATTAAACGTTAGCAAAACGTTGCTTTGTCCTAAAAAGGCCTTGCTGTATGATCCGTTGCCATAACGCTCCGGCTGATCAATAAATGAGTTGTAAAAGTAATATGAACGCAGGTCATCACCCGTATGGCCTGATGCAAAACCGTTGAATTTAGGATTTGCTGCATAGACAAACTCCGGCCGGAGTTGGATGCTCAGAGGGCCGTATTTTATAAAAACACCACCGCTTATCAAAGTCTGATATCCTTTAGCTGGTATCATAGGCCCATCATTCCAACCATAAGGATGATCGGAATTGAATTGCTGCTGCCAACTTAAAGGCAGAATTTGAATTAGCCCCTTACCACTTCCGAATGTTAACGGCCCGGTTCGGGTCCAACTATCTTTTCTTAATGTGGTATCCGGGTTAAATATATCCTTAACCTTCAACGCTGACTGATTAAGAGGGCGCATTGTGAATGAAATGTTAGAATCAACCTTACCAAGTAGCTGCTGCCTTCTGTAATAATCATCTAAAGGGCCACCAACAGGTATGGATTGTGCCCATATTTTGGTAGATAATGTCGCAAACACACAAATAATCACCAATAAAAAAAATATTTTTCTCATACTATTGCGTGTTTAGAACCTGTATGTTGCACCTAACTGTAACTGCAGATTAAATGCATTGATACCATTTACAAAATAAGGCGCATCTGCCGGTTGAACCTGATTGATATACCATTGGTAATTTATTGATTGAACGCCCATTAGCTTGGCATTAAATATCAAATTTTTGTAATTCCACTCTCCGTTAGCTGCAAAACTAAGGTCAACCCAGTGTCGCCTGAAATCGCCGCTATCGTAGTACGCATAATAGTAAAAATCATTGTTATGCGCATAGCGTTCAATTTGTATCCCTAGTTTTTTAAGTCCTTTTATCCAACTCACATTTAATGATTGCAAGTTACCACCAGGCCCTATACCAGCCCCTAATACTTCGCCATGATTAGTATAGCCCTGCCTGATATTTTTATTGACATACCATTCATAACCACCTTTAATATTATCTATCGATGTTTCTTGCAACTGGGTCACCTCAAGGCCAATCAGCAGGTTTTCATTACGTGATCTGTTAAACGGTAATATTTTTCTTAATCCAAAAATGTAGGCGCGCGATTTATCGGGCGTTAAAACATCTTGGGTAGCATCATTGGTGTAGTTATTATGCCCATACTCAAAATAAACCTCTGCCTGTTCTTTAGTCCATAACCACCTTACAAACATGGCGCTTCGCTGATCTTGCTTATTTATAGCACCATCAGGTGCGGTAACAGGTTTAACTGTTGTAAACAAAGGCAAATAATCCCTTATACCGTTTAAATCCTTCCCATAGGTTTGAGAACTTTGATCGTAACCCAAGAACAGGCCGGGTATCCATTTAGGCTGCCAGGTTAATACAACACCAGCCAGATACCGCCAGTCGTTAGGTTTAGGGATATAAAGATTTGTCCCAAAATAGCTGTGGTCGGGTACTAAGGGTGCAAACCCCGAATTTTCTAACCGGCCGGCAATTAACTGCCCCTCAAATGATCCCAAGGGCGTTTTTAAAGGTTTGATGGTATTAAAGGTAAGGTGGGCGAAACCCGGTGCATTATTACTCATTAGCAACGAACTACGGATGCCTGGCCCCCACCATAAACTTTCTGTTGATAACCCGAATGACAGCGCTTTGTAATTTAAACGGATGCTGCTTTGCCCCCAATATACCTTGTTGTAGCTGCTGGTGCCGAAACGGGCAGGCAGGTCTATATTATTATAAATATCATAATAGCGGGCAAAAATAACATCATAGTGTCCATTATTAAAAGTTTCAAACTCCGAATTTGCTGCTGTTACAAATTCAGGTTTGAATTGAACACTCAAAATACCATAGTCTAAATAAATACCTGCACTTATAAGCGTTTGAAGCCCCTTTGACGGAATCATCGCTCCATCATTCCAACCGTATGGATGGTGTGAGTTGAATTGCGTTTGCAAACTAACCGGTAACAAACTTATTTTAAGCTTACTACCTTTTTGTTGCCATTGCCCATCAGCATTTAACAAATTATAGCGTAGCTCCGTAGTATCAGGATAATATGCATTTCGGCGGCCTTTTAGCAGGGCAGGGAAAATAGGCCTTACTGTAAAAGAAACATTAGTATCTGTAAGCCCTAATAACTGCCCGTTGCGGTAATAATCTTCAACAGCGGTAGCACCTACAGGCAGCGTTTGGCCATATGAGGTTGTTTTTGCAAATTGTAAAAATAAACAAACTAAAATAAACTTTAACACTCTCATAAGGCAATTGCTTTAATCCGGATATTATCTACCGACCAGCTTTCATCACATTTTGGGTCGGCTGTATTTGTTTGAATTAATTTATCTAAACACTGCAATATTAATGTGCTCTTTGAATGCCTTATAGTTTTCTGAATTTTATAAAGAGTAGTACCGTTAGGATTGGTAGCTAAATTACATAGGCCGGGTAAATCTGTACGGAATGCGCCGGCTTTAGGATTGCTATAATTGTTGGGATAATCTAATGGGTAAGATTGAGGTTCGCAAAACACACCAACGCCACAAGGCGAATTTGAAAAGGAAGCATTGATGTAGGGATTGCCATCAACCAACATGCTAAAAATATCCGGCCCATCGGGTGCTAACTTATTTCCATCCCAGCTATCGTGTATATAAAGGTCATATGAAATAGTAACCAAATCATGTTTAGGCAGATCATTGATGGTAAGAGCGAACCCATCGTTATTATAATTGCCTAAAACCGCCGTATTATTGAATTTTATAATACGTCCATTAGTTATATGAGTAAGATCGGCGGTATCAAAATCATTACCATATACCTCCACCTCGTTTTGAACCGTTTTAGTGCAGGAAATTAAACAAACAACTACCGCATAAGCAAGTAATTTTATTTTCATTTATAGGCTATTTAGTGCAATATCTATTTCTTCAAAAACAGAATTCTTGCTTTTGAATTCATGAACAATCTGTTTCATTCCCCTAACAACTTGTAGATCATCATTATTTTTGGCGTGCTGTATCAAGCCAGCTATCTGACCTTCAATTTCGCCAAATCCATATTCCCGTACTTTACCTATCATTATCTTTTCGTGATGGGTAGGCATAGTATTCTCATTATCATTTAGCAATTCTTCGAACAGTTTTTCTCCAGGCCTTAAACCCGAGTATTCAATCTTTATATCATGGTTAGGTACTAACCCAGCCAGGCGAATCATTCGTTTAGCTAAATCAATAATTTTTACTGATTTGCCCATATCGAATATGTAAATCTCGCCTCCGTTACCCATACAACCAGCTTCTAGCACAAGCCTGCAGGCTTCGGGGATAGTCATAAAATATCTGGTAATTTCGGGGTGTGTTACTGTAATGGGGCCGCCTTTTTCAATTTGCTGTTTAAACCTTGGGATCACAGATCCGTTAGAACCAAGTACATTACCAAAGCGTGTAGTTATAAACTTAGTGCCCGTAGGAGTATTTACTAAATTCGCTAAACCACTACCGAGATTAAAATCCTTTACATGAATTATCTTATTCAATGACTGAACATAAATTTCGGCTATACGCTTTGATGCACCCATTACATTGGTAGGGTTTACAGCCTTATCTGTAGATATCATCACAAACTTAAGTACACCATGTTTAACAGCAAGATCTGCGATAGTTTTGGTTCCTAAAACATTTGTTTTAACACACTCGGAAGCATTATCTTCCATCATTGGCACATGCTTGTAAGCGGCGGCATGGTAAACGTAATGGGGCTTATAAGTATCAAATAAGTTTTGCATTCTCCGCTCATCTTTCACATCGCCTATGTAAGCATGAAAGTTAAGATCGGTATGGCTTTCCTCAACTTCAAGATATAAGTGATGAAGCGCAGTTTCAGACTGATCACACATGATAATAAGTCCGACATCAAATTTTAGCAATTGCCTCACAATTTCACTGCCGATAGAACCCGCCGCTCCTGTTATTAATATCCGTTTTCCATTTAATTCATTTTGGATACTTGTGATATCAATTTCAATTGCTTTACGATTCAATAAGTCTTCGATATTGATCTTTTGAATTTGAGTTGTCTGTAGTTTACCGCTTTCCCAAACTTCATGTGGTGGGATATTTAAAACTTTAATATCATTTTCCAAACACATATCAACCACCTTATTTTTATGATCAATTGGTATAGTGTATGAGGCGAAAATTACTTCGTCTAATTCATGTTGCTCTATTAGGCCTGGAAGCGTTTTTGCATCTAAAATTTTAATACCATCTATTGTTTTGCCAACTTTACGCTGGTCATCATCTATAAAGGCGACAATATATTTGTTCACCTTGTAATCATGATCAAAAGTTCTTTTCGTAGCTACACCTGCCTCGCCTGCTCCGTAGATAATAACGCGTCTTTTATCTAATTTTAGGTTTTTTACATGTAAAAAAAAGTATTTGACTACCACCCGGTATGTAACCATCATTAAAAAACAAGCCAAGGCAGATACAATGAGTAGGCTGTTTGATATTAATGGCACATGACCAAAAGATACCGTGGCTAAGTTTAAAATTATAAACGTGCCGTTAGATGCTAAAACTGCAAAAAGTATTCGGAAAGAATCTTGTGCGCTGGTATACCTAATGATTCCCGAGTAGGTTTTTATGGTAAAAAAAACTACTGTATTTATAGCAATTACGATTAAAATATTTCTACTAAACTCAAGGTAGTTTAATGAGGAGATATCAAAATTATACTTAATAAAATATGCACTGACCAATGATACACAACTGATAAATATATCGAGGGTGAAAATTATCCAGCGTGGGACTATATTAATTTGATTAAACAAGGTAAATCTATTTTTTTAAGAACAATAACAAATGTAATAACTATATCTAATTAAAAAAATTATGCCAGCAGGCATTATGTGGCTGTTAGCAATCGATTTTTACCTTCTACAATAAAACGAATGATAATAAATGCTACCGTTATAATGATTAGCAATAGTAGGCTTATAACATCGGTCTTAACATAGGGAAATAGTAAAAACGCATTTATGACCAATTGAACCATCGCATAAATAGTAGCTACAATCAGATGATTCATTTTCTTTTCATTAGCCATAAACTGATAAAAATGTGAACGATGTGCTTCAGAAATTTTTTCGCCTCTAATCATTCTAAATACTATTGTCGTTGCAGTGTCTAAACCATATACCAGTAATAATAAAATATACCCGATGTTTTGCGTTTTGATGATTAACTGCAATAAAAAAAACAGGATTATAAATGCCAAACTAACGCTGCCAACATCGCCGGCAAAACATTTTGCGTTGCGCCTAAAATTAAAGAATAAAAATACCACTACACTGCATATGGCTACCAACAATAAGTTTGAGTCGGTAAAGTTTACCACAAATGAATTGATATAAGATAAAGAACCAAGGGTGATTAAACCGTAGCTACCCGTAATGCCATTAATACCATCCATGAAGTTAACGGCATTTATAATTCCAATAACAACAAAAAAAGCTATCGCTATCCAATAAACAGGCAAACTATACATACCTAAACCGTAAAATAGTATTGATACCGATACCAAATGCAAAACAATCCTAATTTTACTGCTGATTGTTTTAATGTCGTCAATAAAACTAATAAGGCTAATTATTACCAAGCCAATAATAAAATATGCATTATACCAGCCCAAATAAACAGGGCTCAACAACATAGATAAGCAAAAAATTACCCCCCCTCCCCTAATAGTAACATTTGTATGAGAACTGCGATGATTAGGATTATCTATTATATTATATTTTTCAGCAACCCTAAAATAGATCAATTCCAGCAAGGTTAAGCAAATGAGTGTAATTAAAACTATAACAAAATTCATTGTATTTTAAACTATTCTTGGAATTAACTATGATATAACAACACAGGCGAAATAATTTCTATTTCAATACATCGGCCAACCAACCGTTAATGCTGTATTTAAATAATAAATTGGGCGGCAGTGGTTTAAAGGGTGTGTCTAAGAAACTCCGATCTATTTGTGGATCCTTTCTATCGATAACAAGGATATTAGCCGGGTCAAAAAAATCATAATCTCTTATGTTACTATTAGTAGTTATTAACTTTTTTTGCGCACCTATACATTCAATCGTCCGCATTGTTAATCCAACCTGGCCGGGATGATTTATATCTAAAATCATTTTCGAAGCATTCATGAAATTTGCATTATCCTGATGCGACAACGATTCGAAACTTACATCACTGTACTTTATGCGCCTGAAATTGCTATCAAAAGCTTTTTTCAACCAATACAATTTCTTACTGCTTAAAAAAAAGTATAATTTAATTTTTTTTCCTTCAAAAAAGGGTTCGATAAACTTTTTGATGAAATTATATCTGTCACTATGCGCGGTACCGATGAACAACAGATCATTTGTTGGTTCAACTTCAGCCTGTTTGTACGTATCGATATAAAAAAGCGGTCGTAGAGATAATTTATACTCGCTTGCATCTTCAGAATCGAAAGTTAAAACACTATCAAAATATTCAACCAAGTCAAAAGATTGTTTATTTTTAAACGAATCCCACATATACAATATGAATTTAGACCCGGTAAAATTTAGCTTGAATGCTTTGAGGCTTTTTTTATTAACAGACTCCGGCGAAATAAATAAAACGTAATCGAACTTTTTGTCTTTTACAGATTGCAGTATAGTTGCATAATAGCTATCAATTGCCTGTTTCAATGAATTTTTATTGAGACGGATAAAAACCTTTGATATAAAAGAATTTGAGGGCCTATCGTCGAACCAGGTTACCTCGGCGCCCAATTTTTCCATAGCCAATTTTATTTCCTTCTCATAACTAAAAAATTGGGGAGAAAAAAACAAAATTGATTTACCTGATAAACTGTTCATATTTATTTATATAAACCCCTTTTCTTCATTTCTTCTATAGATTGCTCATAATTGTCGCTCTCAACCTTTTGTTCGTTAACCCAAGCTGTAAATAATTTTATGCCTGCTTCAAAAGTAAATTTGGGTTCAAAACCAATTTTTTGCTTGATTTTTGATAAGTCAGCAAAATTATGTCTTATATCGCCTACCCTGTAATTACCAGAAATATTTACTGGTGTATTTGCTCCGTAATTATTAATTAAACTATTAGCTACTGTTATAACGTTAGTAGCTACGCCTGTGCCCACATTAAAAACCTCTCCGTTAGCCCTTTCATCTTCAATACCTAAAATTGTAGCATCAACAACGTCATCTATAAATACAAAGTCACGTGTTTCTTCACCATCTTCAAAAATATTGATGTCGTTACCATTTTTTATTTGCGTTGAAAATATAGACAATATACCCGTGTAAGGGTTTTTAAGGGATTGACCGGGCCCGTAAACATTTTGATAGCGAAACGCTACAGGCGCGATACCTAAAGTTGGGCAAACCGTCATGATCATTTGTTCTTGATTTTGTTTGGTAATGCCATAAACAGACGAAGGATGAATCTTTGACTCTTCATCTGTTGCCTGTAACTGTAAAGGTTGTGTACAACCCGGATAGGTTACCTCAAAATTACCGCCGTCCATGTCTTCAGACTTACGATGTTTAGGATAAACCATTCCTAATTCTTCAGACAAATACTTTCCTTCACCATAAATAGACCTTGATGAAGCTATAACAACTTTTTTTATCTGATGGGTTTGGTTGGCTAAAATATCAAGCATTATAGCCGTTCCATTTATATTGACATCGATGTATTTACGTATTTCGTACATGGACTGCCCGGTACCCGTTTCTGCCGCGAAATGTACGATGATATCTTGCCCATTAATAGCCTCTTCCCAATCAGCTTTAGAAGTAACTGTTCCTTTAATAAAGGTCACCTTGTTTAAAATACTTTTAAATAACTCGGAAGTGTTTTCTGGATCTTCCCCGTGTATTTGAGGCGACAAATTGTCAAGAACAGTTATTTCATATCCTTTGGCAAGTAATTTCAATGCTAAATTACTTCCGATAAACCCAGCCCCCCCGGTTATTAAAATCCGTTTCTTCATAGTTATATAATTTCCCATCGCTGGGTTTTAAAATTGTATTTCTTTATAGGCTTTGCCGGTATACCAACTGCAATAACATTTGCAGGCAAGCTTTTGGTAACTACAGCATTTGCTCCTACAATTGTGCCGCTACCAATAGTGACGCCCGGTAATACTGAAACTTTTTCGCCAAGCCATACATTATCGCCAATGGTAACGCTATTGACACTGTATAACCGGTCTTTAGGTATAGATAGCGGATCGCTATCCGCGGCGTCGCCGGCATAACTACCATGTGTTGAATCAGATATATAGACATTACTGGCAATAAGCACATTATTGCCCAATACCACACTGCTCATAGCTGTTATATGCACATGATCGTTTACCTGAATATTGGTGCCAAATAGCAAAACTTTTGATTTTCCGTCAATCGGATAGGCTTCAAACCTGCATCCTTTACCGGTAGTAAACCCTTTGTTAAACGAAATAAACTTTTTACCTCTTACATCGACAGGAAGACGTATCAATCGCGCTTTTGAAAAAAATATTTTTGTGATAATAGTATTCAGTGCTAATGACAATAATTGAAATACACCATATCGCTTAAACAAGGAACCCATTTATATGTTTTTTCTTTTTAGTAATTCTTGCATAGCGTATATACGTATCTTAACTTTTTTCAGTAGCGAATTATTGCTGCTAACACCGCCAGATGAAGCGTTAGAGCCGTGTCGCCTGTATTTTATCATCGCCTTATTCAGTAATACGACTTTGAAATAATATTCGCTGACTATCGCTAACCAGTAATCATAAGCACAAAGATTAGAATTATTTGGAAATGGCAACGCTTTTTTAAGAACTTCTTTCTTAAAAGCCATACACGCTCCGATGTATCTCGTTTTTAAAAAATTATTCCAAAACCCAGACCGGGTACCGTTAAGGTCAAAATGCGAATGATAAGTTGACGTTAAATGCTCGTCAACAATTTCAGCATCAGAGATAACCATATCAGCATTTTGGAGCGCAAATAACATCTCTTTAACTTTACCTTCTTTCCAAACATCATCCTGGTCTGAAATAAAAATAACATCTCCTGTCGCCCTGATTATCGCATTCTCAAAATTCTTTGAATAGCCGCTTTGCTGTTCATTAGCAAATAATTTTATTCGTTTATCGTTGATAGACTTTATGATGTCGATAGTAGTATCAGTGGAATGATCATCTGATATTATAAACTCTTCATCATCACCTATTTGTGACAATATTGAGTCGATTTGCTCCTTGATATATTTTGCGCCATTATAACTGGCCATGCATACACTAACTTTCATTTTTTATTCTTAAAACAGGTAACAATATTGCAGAAAACACAAAGATGATTGACCCATATGTAACAAGGTCAAAAAATATT
Source organism: Mucilaginibacter glaciei (assembly GCF_014773245.1). Classification (GTDB taxonomy): domain Bacteria; phylum Bacteroidota; class Bacteroidia; order Sphingobacteriales; family Sphingobacteriaceae; genus Mucilaginibacter; species Mucilaginibacter glaciei. The sequence goes on from NZ_JACWMX010000001.1 coordinate 955,798, forward strand.
TGAACAAATAACGGCACATCAGTTGCCATAGTGACAATGAGCGAAGATAAAACTACGTAAATCACCAATGCTACAATATTGGGATTAGGCCCTATTTTTCGAAGCAAGCCAACTCTTACAGCAGAAATAACCATTCCTACAACGAAGGAATAAACCGGTGCCCCATATTTACCAAAATAAACTAAACCCTCTATGGGGAATTGCGTATTTGGCCCAAAAACAGCTATAGAATCCATGGGTAAACCAATAGAATAATATAATGTGTAAACGCCTATGGAAAATTCGTAATCAGCTAATCTAAGCATCCCAAGCAATGGATTAAAAAAATGGGGAATGTAACTTAATGCAGTTTGATGAAAGTCTGATGCGATATCAAATACATAAAAAAAATAATACACATCTCCTGCCGATACCAACCTGGTGACAAAAGAATCGGACGACGAGGTTTCTACCCCGGAGAGTGCAATAATAGCAACCATGAAAATTATTGCTAAAACAAAAATATACTTAGCCCATTTTAAGATTAACAGCTGGTTTATTGAAGCCTTTACTTTTGATAAAACAGACGCTCCTGATGTCCTGTTAATTAAGACTATAGCAAACAAAATATTAATTATAGCTAATGAGTTTCCTTTATACCCCATGCTGGCAATAACCAATACGCAAATTAAAATACACAAAACGTAATAGATTTTCTTTTTACCGCTTACCGTAACATTGGGATGAAAAATATTAATTAGCGGTATAGCCAAAACAAAGTTTACCAATGAAAAATTAATTCGTTTAACAATACCCCATCCACCATTATAAAATAAAATTTTTGCTTCGCTCGGGTTTTCCGCAAATATCGGTAAGGTACCTTTACTAACAAAAATAACAGCGTTAGATGCAACCATTATTAAAAGGCACAAGGCTAAAAAAATATCTACTAAAAGCATATATTTTCTTGAGTTGACAATGAAATTTACATCTATTGCTGGCTCCCATACCGGTATTCCTTTACGCCCCCCAAAAGCTATCCCTGCTATAAAAGCCAGAGTGCAAAACACGAAACTTAAAAAATATTCGAGTTTAATGTTTTGCATGTAAAAAAAAAGGTAGACGACAAGTGAGACTGCTACACTGTTAAGGAATACAAATAATAGCAACGGATCAAACCAATAATATATTTGTTTTCGTAAAAAAAAAAGGTACAGCGGAAATATACCGCAAAATAACAATGTTAGGGTTACAAGATTAAATGAGAAGACTATATCTTGCATTATCGATTTTTAAATAATACCCCAAACGTTTTTGTTGCGAATTTAGCTGTTTTATATTTTACGCCCAATTTAACGGAGCGTAGCATTATCCACATACTAAGCCCAATTGCATCTAAAAGGGTTTTCTTATAATAAAGCGCACCCTCCAAATAGTAATCGAATCGGTTTAAGGCGCTTGCCAATGGCATTTTACTCTCTCCAGATAATTCATGTTTACACTTAACATCTAAAACTACTACCAACTTAGTAAAAGTTAGAACGCGTCTTAAAAAATCGAAGTCACTGAAGTCGAGCTTTATTTTCTCGTTGTAGCCGCCATTGAGTTGATACAACTTAGTTGAAATTATTAATCCACTGTTAATTATCGCCAGCGGCTCAAGTGAATGTACACCCGGCTCTATAGAACTTAATTTTTGGCTTGAATATAAAAAGAACTTAGCTGGGGAAAGAAGCCCAAAATCGTTACAAATCATTGGGCAGTATAAGCCAGCATCCTTGTTAAACTTGCTTTCATAATCAAAAAACACATTAAAAAATAACTTTTCTAATTGTGTATCTTGATCTAAAAGTAATATATATTCTTTGTTTTGCCCAATACCGTAATCAAACGCAGTGTTGTACGCTTTACTTACTCCAGAATTCTTATGATCTTCCAGATAAGTTATCGTTACACCTTTGTAACTGTCATTACCATACTGCCAGTAATCTGGAGAATTGTTATATACCACCAAAAGCAACTGGGAGTTAAAACTATCAACCGATTTTAACAACGATTGAAAACAAACAGATTCTTCTAAGCTTGATTTATATAAAACTATTACCGCGATTATTTTTTTTAAATCCATTAAACCTTTTGTAAGTGATAATAAAGTGCAGCCAAATAGCCCACTAAAGAGCCATAGTTTTTCCTGACAACCCTTAACGATTCTTTAGTATCAATTTTTTCACTCACGCCGCCTTCCATTGCATAAGAACGGAAACCGGGATCCTTTAAAAACTTGACTCCCGACTTTATTAAACGCTGATTAAAGTCAAAGTCGGCATATACTTTAAATTCAAGTGAAAAGGGTGGCGTCGGATGGATAGACTTTTTCACAAGCATAGCCTGATGGTGTACACTATTACCTAAAAAAGACCTCCAGCCTACAGTTGATTTGAAAGTTCCTCTTTGACCTAATTCAACATCTCCATAAATAACTTCGGCATTTTTATATAAGTTCATATCGGGCAACTCTACCACCTCGTCGCCTGCACCTAAAAATAAAATATACGATTCATTATCGGCTAACTCCCAACCCTTGTTCATAGCATCATAAATGCCTTTATCTGGCTCAGTAATCAACCAGGTCAATTTTTCACGGTATTGGTTAAGTATCTGCACGGTTCCGTCAGTTGAATTGCCGTCAACAACAATAAAATCCAAATTTGGGTAATTTAAATTTAACACATTAACAATAGTTTTTTCTATAGAGTTAACTCCATTATAAACAACTGTTATTATCGTTATCTTGGGGTGTAGCATTTCAATATTCATAGATTATAGCAGCGGTCTTTCATCCCTATTGTTTTTCCTTAAGCCCAATTTTGCAGTATATTGATTTATTTGGTTCAAAAGCAATTCGTTTTTAAATATATATAGTTGGCAAACTAAAAATAATGCCCCACAAGTCACCACACCAACCCCACAAACCAGAAAATTACTGTTTCTAAAAAGCATTCTTAATAAAATAATTATTGGAAAGAACAGTACAGAAACAAAAAGAGTTTGAATAATCAATTTATAATTAAGCCCGACTAATAATACTTTAGATGCAAAATATGCGAAACAAACCATTACACACAATTCGGCCAATACATTTGCTGCAGCCGCACCTAAATATCCAAAATATGGAATAAGCGAAAAGTTAAGGATAAGGCTTACAATTAAACCAACAGTTACAGAAATAGTTACCTGCTTGTCTTTACCGGCTGGCGTAAGTATCTGTATTGCCCAAACATTACTTAATGCAATAATCAGTACAACTGGCGCAAATATTTGCATAGCAAGTATAGCAGGCTTAAATTCAATTCCCGAGAAGATTACAATTAATTCGGGCGCCAAAACAATTAATCCTACCGTCATGGGTATGCCCAATAGCAAAACAAAGTTAAAACTATAAACAGCTAATTTTTTTACTTGGGTAAGGTTATCGTTTTTTATAGCTTCTGAAATTTGGGGTACTAATACAGTGCCTAAAGAAGTTAAAACAGGTAAAGTAAGTTTATTGATTCGCGAAGCAGCTGTGTAATATCCAACATACGTATAATTAGTTAAAAAACCAAGTATTATGGTATCTAACATAGCATACACAGTAATGCCGGCAACAGTGCTAAAAATATAAAATAACGGTTTCAGATGATCTTTTATACCTTTAAAAGTAGCGTAATTAAACTTGAACATTTTTCTCGCTGAATAAATGTTAAGTATATTATTGCTTACAGAAGCTATTACAATTGTCCAAAGGTAAATTACGACGTCACTTTTTTGTTTTACAAAAAATATCAATAATAATAATGATACAAATTTAACTATTATTGACCGTATGGCAATAAACTTAAATTTCTCTAAACCGGAAAATAGCCAATCGACATTGCTAAAGCTCAACAGTAAAATTATTACCGCAACAGCATAAAATTTCAAGTCAATATATAACGAGGGAACTGTAAATATGATGATACTGTAAACAAAAAAGAGAATAAAGCTAGTAAGTAGATTTAGAAAAAGAAGTTCGGAAAAAGTCTTTTTAATCCCTTCCTCATCGCCTTTTAGTTTGGCAATTTCGCGTATCCCATAGATAGGGATACCTAAAGCTGCTATGAGTACAAAGTATTGAACAAATGTTGTAATAAATTGAATTTTACCTACACCTGCTGGCCCTAAAATACGGGATACGTATGGAAACGTAATTATTGGGAAAATAATATTGCTTAGCGTAAGCAATAAATTAAACAAGAAATTTTTTTTTATTTCGCTCACAAATTATTTTAATAACGGCAAAAAAGGCAAAATTAATAGCGATTGACAACTAAAAAAATAATTTTAACTCATCGTGGCGCGATAAAACTTTTTTGAAATGAGAATTACAACTAAAATAAATACTCCCAAAAACCCTCCAATAATTGCACCTTTCAACTTTCCGGTTTTAACCTCTTCTAACGGTAAAATTGGCGTATCTATTATTTGGATTAGTGGTGTTTCCTTTCTTAAGGAAACTTTTGAAACTTCAAGGTTGGCTACTAACTGAGTCAATATTGCTTGATTGGCCTGTACGTCTACTTGCCGCCTTTGTGACGGCGCCCTTAATATTTGAAGAGAAGGGTTAGCATTAGGATTTACATCTACAGATGAGGCAACCCCATTAATGGCTGCGTTGAGTTCTTTTCTAACAGAATCAGTTTGACGTTGCAAAATAGCCACATTCTGAACTGATTTTTTTGTTTTAGTTTTTACAAAAAAATCCGAAACTGTTGCAACCAAAATTTCAGTGAAATATTTCGAAAAAAATTCATTTTTCGAATTTACATCTACTGTGATTATACTCAACTTTTTATCTACTTTAGTTACAGTAAGGTTATACTTGGTTATGTCCCTGTAAAAAACACCTAACACACTATCCTGTTGTAAAGTAAATTTTGACCGGTCGCCATCTGGCGAAAACGTTATGTTACTTAAATTAGCCTCATTGCTCCATTTCTTACGATAATTATTGAAATCGATATATAAGTTTGCCAAGGTTTGTGTATTACCGTTAACGTTCACTTTAGATAATAAAGTACGCTCCACCATCGACCTCGATTTAATCAGCTCAATTAAATTATCACCAGAAAATGCACCTCCGACACCACCATTTAAATCTATTCCAAATTGCGATGCCAACCCTATAGCGGAACCTAAATTACCTGATGCTTTATCGTCTTCTAAAGCAAAGCTTAACTCGGCCTTATACACAGTTTTTTTTAAAAATGAATATCCTAACCCAAGACAACATCCCAAAACCGCTGCCAGCAATATTAATTTCCAACAGGTTAATAGATATTTAACGAATCTGATAATTTTTAAAATGATGTCTTTTAATGACACCTCATCAGTATTAGAAACAACTTGCATTTTGTCTACCAATTAATAGTTATCTGTTTAAACTTAATATACCCAGTATAATTGCCCCCAAAGAAGCTAAACCGGTGGTAAATGCCAGTATTTCTTGTGTCGTATTACCTTTTCTCTCTGGTTTTTTAGGCACATAGATTTCGCTACCGGGTTTTATGGCAGGATGACTATTAAAGAACAGAAACTTCCTCGTGCCTTTTACAGTCCCATTTGGATATACTACATAAGCACCGCTTTTTAGTGCCCTAGGCGAGTATCCACCTGCATTATATACAAAGCTATTAAAACTCTTTCCATCACCATAAACAACAGCACTTGGATATAAAACCTCGCCATTTACCCGCACAACTTGTTGTTGTTTGGGTACACGCAATACGTCGCCGTTTTCTAAAATTAAATCCTGGTTGGTACCCGGTTTTTTCAGAATACTTTTTAAATCGATACCAACATAATTGTTGCGTAGCTGTGCAGTATCAACACGTGAAGAATCGTTGTATGTACGTTGCAGTCTTTTCATTCTCTCCTTACGTTCTTTATTAAGAGAGGCTGTGTCAATTTTTGATTTATCAACCCCCAAAACAGCATCATTTTCACGCTTTAGGCTTCCGCCTTCAACATCTGCTGATTGTGTTAGTCCTCCAGCCCGGGCTATAATGTCAGATATCTTTTCGTTTTTCTTTTGTATCGTATAAAACCCCGGGTAAATCACTTCACCTTCAACCTTAACTATTTTTTGTGTTTCGTATCCTGGCAAACTGTATACCGAAACTATATCATATGGTTGAAGTGAAAAATTAGTGTTTTCATTTTTAAGATCGGTATTTACGTTAACAGTGTAAACTTGTGCAACTTTACTATTTACTGCTCGTGGGTCGCTATCAAAAACCCTACGCGACACCTCTATTCTTAAAGCACTCGCCCCTTCGGTAAAGCCACCCGCTTTTATGATAAGATCGGAAACCTTCATACTATCTGCAAACGTAAAATCGCCCGGACGCCTAACTTCACCTTTTATGGTAATTTTGTATGCATTGCGCAGATCAAATTTAGAGGAGATTGTAACACTATCTTCTCTTTGCAAACGTAAGTCAGCAGATGGGCTGCTTAATACCTGATTTACATCAAATGATATTTGCTGTTTAGAATTATCAGTATTTAACCTGATGATACTTCCTCGGCCTGTAAAAGCATCTTCTTTTAAACCACCCGCATTTTTTATCAACTGTGATAAAGTCAGGCCGTTTTGCAATTCAAATTCGCCCGGCCTAAAAACTGCACCCGCAATAATTACACGATTGGTAAATCTTTCTAAGATCCTATCTACAACGTATTTGTCGCCGCGAAGGGGGATATAGTTCTTATAATCATTTTCAAAAACATCAGTTATGCGGCGTTGCTGATCGCTAACCTGGGTAACTTTGATACGCGCAGTGTATGCCTGATCTGAAAACCCGCCCGCAAACCTTAAAACATCTGCTAACGTTTCTCCTGGCAACACTTCAAACAAAGCAGGCGTTTTTACCTCTCCTTTTAAATCGACACGTAAGCGATATGATGGTACCCGTATTACATCCTGATCCTGTAACGATATATTATCTTTTTGACTTCCTTTAACTAAAAAATCGTAAATATCGAGTGTCCTTACCACCCTGTTGTTTCTAATAATCTCAATTTTCCTGTATGACCCTATATCATTAGGCCCGCCCGCAGATGACAATGCGTTGAATGCTGATGCCAAAGATGGCAACGTATAAGTACCAGGTTTTTTTACCTCGCCCACTAAAATAACTTTAATGCTCCTAATATTGCCTAAACTTACTTGCACAGTTGTACCACGGCCTACTGCATAATTACTGGCTGCAAGTTTGCTTTTTATAGATGCTGTTGCTTGTTCAATAGTTTTACCGGCAACGTTTAGGATACCGACTCCGGGAATATTGATATTACCTTCCGGCGATACATCTAACTTCCAGTTAACTAATGAGTTACCATAAACATTTATATTCAATTGATCTTCGGGTCCTACAATATAGTTAACCGGAGTGGCAATTTTAAGATTAGGCTCGAACTTTAAATTTGTACCGCTAAATAAATCCGCACCAAATATTTTTGATTGAAATGAATTGATTATCTTTTGCGAAGCCGGAGAATTATTAACCGTATCTGGCAAATAATTTAATTCTCTGTTTGATGACTGTTGATCATTCACAGCTGCACCCTGGTCTTTTGTTGTACCATTGGCAGCCTTTATCGTATTAATACGGTTTTGCAACAATTTGCCCTGATCGGCGGGTAAGCCCCTATCCTGTAAAGTCTGTAGTAATTGGGCATCAGTTAAGTTGTTTGCCTGCGCCTGTTGCATTATTTGGCGTATCTGCGCGTCTGATAATTCATTAACTTTTGAATTACTTAAATTTTGAGGAATAGTTTGTGCAAATGCAGGCGTAGCCGAAAGCATTACAAAACAACAAAAAATCGATAATAAACGAAATTTACAGGTAAAAAGGGCTTTATAACGTAATCTCATATTTTGGTTTACAGATCAATATTGTCTGTTAGATATAATCTAACTTCAATTTCGACAAAGTTAAAATAATTCTGCAGGTTGATTGAATAATAATTTACAAGCGCCCGTTAATTATCCGCTCGTCTAAAATAGACTTAATATCATAAATCACTGAAGCAGGCGATTTTTTTAAATTACTCAAATCCATGTCTAAAAACTCATCATGTGCAACAGCTAAAATAATCGCATCATATTTTGATTGTAGATTAGTGTCATCGTTGATGGTAGTTATTTCGTATTCACTATAAACCTCTGCGGGGTTGGCCCAGGGGTCATATATGTCACAAATGGTATCAAAATCGTTCATAACCTTAACTATATCTATTACGCGGGTATTCCTAACATCGGGGCAGTTTTCTTTAAAGGTGAAACCGAGCACTAAGATGTTAGCATTCTTTACGCCAATATCATTTTTTATCATTAGCCTAATTACTTCGGTTGCTACGTAAGTTCCCATACCATCATTAAGGCGGCGGCCTGCCAAAATAATTTCGGGATGATAACCTAATTCCTGCGCCCTCTGTGCCAGGTAGTAAGGGTCTACCCCTGTACAATGCCCACCAACCAAACCAGGTTTAAAATTTAAAAAGTTCCATTTGGTTCGGGCGGCCTGCAATACAGCCTGCGTGTCTATCCCCATCAGGTTAAAAATCTTAGATAGCTCATTAACAAAAGCTATATTGATATCACGCTGTGAATTTTCAATCACCTTGCAAGCTTCTGCAACTTTTATGGTTGGGGCTTGATGAGTACCAGCCGTAATAATGGTACGATATAACTGATCTATAAAATTGGCAGCTGCAGGTGTTGAGCCTGAGGTTACTTTTAAAATATTTGTCAGGGTGTGTATTTTATCGCCGGGATTGATCCGCTCAGGTGAATAGCCCGCATAAAAACCTTCATTAAATTTCAGCCCGGATACTGATTCAATTATCGGCACACAAACATCTTCGGTCACACCCGGATAAACGGTAGATTCCAGTATAAATATATTTCCTTTTGAAATAACTGATCCTACTGCCTCACATGCACTCTTAAGCATGGCCATATCCGGGCGATTATTTTTGTCGGTTGGTGTTGGTACAGATATAATGTAGATATTACAAGCTGCTATATCATCCGAATTTGCTGTAATTAGTAAACCATTATTGCTGCCGGCTTTACGGATTACAGTTCCGAGTTCCACTTCGTCAATTTCCAAAGTGCGGTCATGCCCCGAAACAAGTTCATCTACTCTGTTTTTTTTCTTATCGAACCCAACAACAGGGAATTTTTTAGCAAATTCTACCGCGAGTGGCAGGCCTACGTAACCAAGACCTATAACCGCAATATTAAGATTGCCTTGGTTAATTAAATTAAATTTAAGCTCAGGTAAAATAATTTCAGGCATTTTTAAAATAGCATCGAACGGACACAAAGATATACTTTATATAGATACTGGGTGGAAGCAATGATTAATAACCTATGTTAGTTACAGACTTTAGCAGGCTTTAACTTGAAAAAGCTAATTATGTTTTAGCGCAAATACAGCTAATTTTTTTGAGGATAGTTATAGTTACCAATATATATTTACGATTTAAGATTTAGCTGACTGAATATTTTGAACCGGGCAACCAGTTTTATTGCAAGCTTTTGAAAGGGAACTTCAACAAACCGGTAAATAACGTAACTTATCGCTACCGATCCTACCAGCGCTAATAGGAAGATATACTCGTAACTAAGCGGAGCGCGCAGCGATATTATTGAGCAGATCGTAATTAATAATGTAAGGTGAACAAGGTAAAAGCTATAAGAGATATCGCCGATAAACTTAAAAACACGGCCTTGCAATAATTTGGTGATAGTTTTGCGCGATATCACTACAATAACAACAATGCAGCTACCTAAGGCTGTAAGGTGATCACGCCAAAAATATTGGAAAGGGTGTGCTTTATCACCATAGGTTACAAAAAATTCATAGCTGATATTATATAAGATCAATGAACATGCAACTAAACCTGTTATCAATATCATGCTAAGCAATTGAACCTTTGCAATTAACTGATCTTTATATTTGGCACACAGTACCCCTAAATAAAATACGCTCAGGTAACCGGCTTGTTTATTATAAACCAGTAACAGAATTATAAAAAAGAAGAGTAAGTTAAACACCAGGTTATTTCTTGAAACCAGTACGATAAAAAAGGGAAGTATCAGCGACATCTTCATTTCGACCACCAGTGACCATATCACAGGGTCTATAAGGTCGGCATTAAAATTTGGCCCAATTAATGCCAGCGTTTTAGCAATTTCCCAATAGTTACTGGTTGTCCAATGCCATACCCAAAAATGTTTTACCCACACCGGGAAAGCAGCAATCCCCCGTTCATCATACAAATAAGTTTTTAACACAAGGGCAAGTAATATTGCTACTACAAAAGCCGGGTAGATCCTGAATATCCGTTTAACATAAAATTCAGTGAGCTGCAGCGGCCTATGCCCTTCAACAAATGGCAAACTCAATACAAAGCCGCTTAGTACAAAAAAGAACATTACAGCTGCATGTCCGTTTAGCAATATTCCAAGGGGACTTGCAATTATCGGGCGAATAATTTTGTCGCTTAGGCCAAAAATCAATAAATAGTGTGAAAAAAATACACACAAAGCCGCAATTCCGCGCAAGCTATCCAGCTGTTTGTACCTTACATGCCGCGCAGTTGCGCTTAATGCATTCATTGATGAGTGATGTTTAGGTATGCTAATATAGCTAATAGTTGTTAACTATTTAAACGTCAACGCTTATCATTTAACCAGCGTTGCTTAAAGCGTGACGGGTTCTCCCCTACTATTTTATTAAAAAGCCGGTTGAAATAAGATATGCTCTCAAAACCTATTGCGTAGCAGGTTTCGGTTACGTTATTACCTCGCATGAGTAAATTCTTGGCGCGCTCTATCCGGTATTGATTAACAAAATCGGTAAAGGTCATGTTGGATTGCCGCTTAAAATACCGGCAAAACGCCGCAGTAGTTAGGTTAACTTTTGCGGCAATTATGTTTACATCAGGGGATTTATAATAGTTCGCGTCTATATACTCATATACAGCGCCCATTCTTATTTTATCTTTTAGTATGAGGTCTTTACTTGTTTCGTCCTTATTTAAAATCTCTGCCTCTGCCGAAGTTGCCAGGATCTGAAGAATAGATACCAATTCTATTAGCCTGTTAAACGGGTTCAAATCTGTTAAACCTTTAAGCCGCTGGGCAATCGCTTCCTTTGTATGACCGGTGAATGCGATACCCAATCCTGCATTTTTAAATAACTGCTTAATTGCAGCCAGCTCCGGCGATAAGTTTATCGCCTCTCCTAAAAAATCGGCGCGTAGCTGTACTACTATTTGGTGGTATTCGCTACGCAGACGGTAATCGAAATTTAAGTGGGGTACATTACCGCCTATAAAAACCAGATCGCTTTGCGTATAGCTTGAAATGTGCGCACCTACATGCCTTATACCAGCGTCCGCTTCAACATATACCAACTCAAATTCGGGGTGGTAATGCCATAAAAAAGTATTTCGCAACCGCGGTGAGAACAATTTGAACGATTTGCCGGGTTCAAATTCTATCCGTTCTAATTGAATCTCGTTCATCCTTTAATGCACTTATTAACTACCTAAACCTAATTAAAAAATCAATACAGAGCAAAAATTGGTCATTGTAAAGAATATGGCGTACCAGAAACCAACCTACTTTTGATTCAACAAAAAAAACAAACATGAGAATGGAACCTGAAACCACAGCTAACCAAACAATGGCGCCTGCTATGAAAGCAAACGAGGCCCATAATGAAATACCGGGTAACCCATCGGTGGCTACATCGAGCACGATTAAGCTTAATGACCGCAGCAACGGCCAACCCCTACGTGTTTTAAGTGAAGCCGATTGGGATTTCTGGATTACAAATGGCTATGTGATTATAAAAAATGCTGTACCTAAAGAACAGGTAAAAAAACTGGCCGACTACCTTTGGGAGTATGAAGGGAAAGACCAGAATGATATAGAAACCTGGTATAAAAAGCCGAACGCTCAAATGCAAATGGCCGAATTAAATAATACCGGTATGGTTGAGATATACAATCATCAATACTTATGGGATAACCGCCAATACCCCACAGTACACGCGGCCTTTGCTGATATTTGGGGTACCGAAAAGCTTTGGGCAAATATCGACCGGGCGAACCTCAACTTCCCGCAGCGGCCAGGTTTTGAATATAAGGGCTTTATTCATTGGGACTATGACCCGGAAACAAAACCGCAAAATGTGCAAGGCGTTTTAGCCCTGGCCGACCAAACTGACGAAAACATGGGGGGCTTTCAATGCATCCCGGAACTATTCAGGACTTATGATAACTGGAAACTAACCCAACCGGATGATCGTGATCATTTTAAGCCTGATACTACAGGTTTTGAAATTGTAAAAGTAAAAATGGAAGCCGGCGATCTTTTAATATTTAACAGTTCGCTGCCGCATGGTATCCGCCCCAATAATAGCGGCAACAAGGTACGGATGGCACAATATGTAAGCATGATGCCTGCGCAGGAGGATAATGAAGCATTAAGGCAGTGGCGCATCAATAGCTGGCAAAACCGCGAGGCGATGCAAGGTTACGCCTTCCCCGGCGACCCTTTGGAACGTGAAAAGAAAAACCCAGTAGCTGAATTAACGCCACTTGGTAAAAAATTATTAGGCTTAGATAAATGGGATTAACACTTAACAAAACAGGCCGCATAAGCGGCCTGTTTTGTTAATGAGGTAAATTATACAGTAGGGTCTGGTTCGTCTGCTGTGAGGTAAAGCGGCCGTTCTTTTTTGAAGAAAGCCGCAAATATCAGCGCGACAACAAATACAAACAATATACTAATCGCAAACGATTGAAACTGTTTAGCAACAGTAGGGTCTTTTTGTGCATCAAACTGTTTTTGAATGTCTTCCATCTTGGCATCGATATCATTTTGGCTGGCGTTACTTTTTTCAAGCATTCCTGATACAGCTGTGGTCATGGCAGTTTTGGTTTTCTCCACCATTTGCGGCTCAATTACCTTTGCGAACAAAAGGCTAACCAGCAGGTATTGAATTAAGTACGCTGCAAAGAACATGATAAATATACCGGTAACCGCCTGTTTAAAATTCCAAAAGCCGCCAATGGCCTTACGCAGGTCGAAAGAAAATAAAATAGCCACTACCAGTGGAAGAACCGCCGAAATAATGAACGGGCCAACGGTTATTAACAACAGCGACGTAACCATCGAGGTGATGTAGTAAAACGAAAATATACTTAGAACAGACATTATTATTCCCAAAAGAAGGCCTTTGGTTAGTGCTTGTTTTCTGATTTGTTGATCTGTGGTTTCGGTCATGACTTTTATGGTTAAGGTTTGTTTAGTTAAAGCTAACCAATATTTCAATAACTGCCATATCAAACGGTTTATTTACCGCATTTTCTGCAATGGCGTCTTTATCGGTATCTTCTGGCGCCGTATTTTGAAAAAAGCACATTATAGGGTAAAACAAATCCAACAATTCCGATTCCTCATCTAAGGTACCTGCCACTTTTTTAATCTCGCTTACCGGGCTTTCCATCAGGATTTGGTTAGTAATAATCGGCTCGTAAATACGATACTCGTCCTGAAATTCATCCTCATCAACCAATAAAAATTCTTTTAAAAAGTCATCTAATTCAGGCTCTATGTCTTCGTCCTGGCACTCATTCAGGTACAGTAAAACATTTAATAACTCTGTGCCGCGGTCAATGGTTTCTTCTTCAATGGCTTCCCATTCAGGTGTTTCCAGGTAATCATCTTCAAGTTTCTTAACATCGGCGCTAAAAAAATTGATCATTAACAGGTCAAAGAATACTTCGCGCAACTCGTCAATCTTTGGATTGTCGTCAAATACGCCATCCAAAAGCTCAACCTTTGTCATAAAATCTTCGTCTGATGAAAATACTTCGTCGAATTTAGTTTTCAGCGCATTGGCATCAAAATCGCCGTATTTAGAGAAAGCTTGCAGCGCATTGGTAATCGCTGACGATACTTTTGGGTCAATCATGGTATGATATTTAAAATTTAGAAATTTTGTTATTATTAAGGGTTAACACAACTTTACCTTTTAAGTTATGCCCGATAAAAGGGGAATTGTAACTTTTAGAACGGTTTTTCTCGCGCGTGTATTCCCAACCCCCGGTTGCATCTAACAAAACAAGGTTGGCAAACTGCCCTTCCGCAACCGAAACAGCTTTTATATCTAATATCTTTCGCGGGTTTGTAGAGAGTTTTTCAACTATGAGCTCAATCGGCAACCCAGCTTGCACTGCCAACGAAAACGCTGTTTGCAGGCCGATAATTCCATATTCGGCCACTTCAAATTCCACATCTTTGTATTCAATTTCATGTGGGGTGTGTTGCGATACGATGGCATCAATAGTACCGTCTTTTAAACCTGCTATAAGCGCATCTGCATCCTTTTGGGTACGCAAGGGTGGCTTTACTTTATAGAGGCTGTCAAAGCCCATCAGGGCTTCGTCGGTCAAAACCAAATTATGTGCTGCTACATCGCAGGTAACTTTTAATCCCTTACGTTTAGCTTCGCGGATCAGCTCTACAGAGCGTTCGGTAGATATAGTCGTGAAATGGATTTCGGAACCGGTATCTTCTGCCAGGTAAAGGTCCCGGGCTATCATCAGCTCTTCGGCTAATGACGGGATGCCTTTCATGCCCAGCATGGTGCTCACCACACCTTCGTGCACTTTAGCTTTGCCGGCAATCGATGTATCTTCGGGGTAAGAGATAACCTTAGCACCAAAACCCTGTACGTAAAGCATAGCGCGTTCCATTAATCCGGCATCCTGCACAGGCCGGTCACCATCAGTAAAGGCTTTCGCACCGCTTTTATACATATCGTACATTTCGGCCATGTCCTTACCTTCACGCTTATGTGATATAGTACCTAAAGGATAAATATCAACCAGGTTGTTATTTGCCCGGTTTAAAAGATATTCCACCTCGGCTTTTGAGTGTACCGGTGGGTGGGTGTTTGGGGCAAGTGCTAAACCTGTAAATCCACCTGCAGCAGCCGCGGCAGTTCCAGTTTGCAGGTCTTCTTTGGTTTCTAAACCAAGTTCGCCAATGTTGCAGTTCAGGTCAAAAAATCCGGGGGCAAGAAAGAGGCCGGTCGCATCAATAGTTTCGGCATCTGCTGTTATAGAGCTACCAATTTTTGAAATGACCCCATCGTTAATTAAAATATCAACAAGCTGGTTATTAAAAGATGATGCGGGATCAATAACAGTGGCGGATTTGATAAGCAAATTCATTATCGCTGTTTAAGGTGGGTTATATTGCTAAACCGGCTGCGCAAGCTTGCTTTTATCGGTTTTGTAAAACCTGATGAGCAGTGTTTCGGCAACCAGGAATAACAGCGCCAAAATTATACAAAGTTTCCATAATTGCAGCCCCGAATTTGCAGTGCCGCCAATATTAGTTGTATTTAATTTATCGCCGTTTAAAACGTTGGCCTTTTGAACGGGCAGGTCCCTGAGTTGGGCGTCTGTTAAATAGCTTAAGTCCGATTCGCTCCTGTTATCGTTAAAGGCGATCACCGCGGCCAGGCTATCTTGTTTTTTCAATTCATATAGGCCGGTTTCCCGAAGCTGATCAGGCAAGTAAAGCATTGTGCTCCCTTCCTGCTGCTGCACATCCGGGATAATGGCTTGCGGGCCCTTAACCATCTTTAACAACTGCTTATCTGTTGATTGCACAGCCACAGTCTCTACGGGCTGGTTGTTGCCCAAGGTATAAAATAAAGGCTGATCGTGGCCGCTTAAAATTGCTACCCTAAACATGATGGGAACAAATAACGCATGCACAGGCAGGTTGCTGAACGATTCATCTAAAGGTACTGCCGACAAGTAAACTTTGCCCTTGCCGCTGTTATATCCTTCCCAAATGGATTGACCTGTTTGCAAACGCATCAAGTAATTACCCTGGCGGGATGATGAAGCTAATGTGTAATATTTTTTGACCAGGGGCAGATCGGGATTTTGCGGGAATGCCTCGAATGTGTTTTTAAACACGGGGCTTTGCAAATTGATTGCCGATACCTTGGTAGCTTCCGTGATCAGTTTTTCCGGATAAGCAGCTCCTAACGGCTGCAATAAACCGCGGTAAGTCGCCAGCTCAGCATCAGATGCCGGGAAAACCATCAAAGTACCGCCTTTGCTCACATAGGTTTTTAATTGTTGTGCTAATCCTGCCGAAATGGATTTTATATCACTCAATACAATGACCGGGTAATTATTTAGCCCTGCGTAATCAACACTGCCATCTTGCACGCGCCTGGTGGTAAAAAAGGCATCGGTAGCAAACACCGCGCTCAAATATTTATTAGGCGTACCGCCGTCTATCAGCAGTACCGGCAACTGTTTACTGATGTTGAAGCTGAAGTAAAAGCTATTGTCAAAAATTACGGGGTTGTCCTGCAACTCGATCGTTCCACGCTGCCAGCCAGCTTGCAGACCTGAAAATGTCAGCGTATCTGTTTGAGCCGACCGCGCTTTTACTGTAAAACTACCAATGGCTTTTTGCACACCGTTTATTAAAAGTTTTAAAGGGATCTTTTCGGCGGCCTTGTCGGCATAGTTTCTTAACCGCACTACCAGTTTTTCACTCTCGCCCGGCCGATGGGTTGCATTAAGCAGCCAAACAGAATCAACCGCTACATTTGGCAAACTATTAGCAGTTAACTTGACCAGGCTAACCAAAACGCTATCAGTATTCTTTGAATTGCCCTTTATGTTGGTTTGAAAATCGGAGATGATATAGCTTTTCCCTGTTACACCGGGTTGAAGCTTTAAAAGGCTTTGCTGCCGCGCGATGATCTGACTTAGCTGCCTGCTTTGCGGACTGATATTTACGGCATCAACTGCATCATTAAACTCGTCACGGCTTAATAAACGCTGATGTTTGCCTTCAAAATCCTGGGTTAGTAACTGGAAGCGGTCGTTTATGGAATAAGCAGCCGCTATCTGCCTGGCTTTTTGTTTGGCTTCATCTAACAGGCTCCCCTCGCGGTTAAGGGTTTGCATAGAGTAAGAATTATCAATAAAAATACTTATTGCCTGCTGTTTGCCAACATTAGCTTCATTTTGCCGGGGGATGAATGGACGGGCGAAAGCCAGCACCAAAAATAACAAGGCTAATAAACGGGAGGCAAGGATTAGCCTTTCCTTTACATTACGGCGGGATGCCTGCTGCTCCTGTACCTCTTTCAGGAACTGTACATTGCTAAACATCACCTTTTTATACCGCCTGAAATTAAACAGGTGCACTACTATTGGAATAACCAGCGTTAACAGCGCAAACAGGAAAGCCGGATATAAAAAATGCATTAAGCAAATTTGCTAATTAATGTGGAAACAGAGCACCATTAAAACGATAATATCGCTTAATATTATCCCCTGCGCCTGCGCTTTTTCTTTTTGGTTTCTGTCTGCGTACGCTTTTTTGTTGAAGTGCTTTTTTTAGACGAAGTTTGTTTCGGCTGGTCTGATACAACAGGTTTATTACCGTTAACCTCGGTAGAATCTTTACTTAACTGTTTAACTGTAAAATCGTTACTTCGCAAACCATACTCCAATTGGCGTTTAGCACCTGTTGGTTTGGCAGTACTATCGTTGCTGCTGTAAATGGGAAACTCGCGGATTAGCTTTCCCTCTTTGATGTAAAAATTATCATTGCCCCGATAACCCTTTTTTTGCGAATTACTTAGTTTAGGGAAATCAAGTTTGTTGGCACCGTTATCGCCAAACTCAAATGCGTAGATCTTTGCATAATTTACCGTGTCTTTTCCCTTAGATTGGATCAGGATCTCCGGATTACCATCGGTATCCATATCGGCATTGAAAACATCAGTAATGGTGCCGTCCAAATCGCCTGTAGTTGTGGTGTATTTAATAGCGGATGAATCGGAATGTAATATGGCAAACGCTCCTGCGGCGGTTGAACCCCTGCCCCAGCTCACTACATCATAAGTTTGCCCCGGCGATACTTCTATGGCCTTGTGAAAACGGAATGGCGGCATTACCGCAGGCTTATCCGCAACGGCGTGGTTTACGGCGGGCTTTTTATCGTCGTTGCCGCAGCTGGCCAAGATCAAACAAACTGCAGGTATCAGTATGCAATATTTCAGATCCATTTTTTTAAAATTAGTTGTACAGCATCTCCGGCGACACTTCTCCTTTGGGTTTACCCGGTATGGTCATGTAAACACGCAACCCGCTGCCCGATGAATTAGCATCTACGTACTTAATAGTTATTTTGTGGTAACCTTTCAATAATGGTAACACGCCGTTTGCTTCAACAGGGCCTTTACGGCCATCGTTGTCTACTATAGGCTGGTCATCAATCAGCAACACCGATCCGTTTGATGATGCTGTTGAAAAACCGTAATTACCGTCCTGGTCAATCCGTAAAAAACCATTAAACACTACGCCGTATTTACCAAACGCTTTTTTGAATGCGGATGTTGCGGTACTGAAGCTTTTTGCCACACCGGTATCAATAACCGCCGCAGGGTTTATCTGGGTAGAATTCACATAAGTGCCTGCTGAAACCTGGTACTTTAAACCAGTAGCGGTTCCTGTAAAGTTAACCGCTGCCAAAGGCAACCTGTTGAACACCTTGGCAGTGGTGATCACGCTGCGTTTGCCAGATGGTGTTACCACAATAGTTTTCAGATCGCGATACTGATCAAGCGGTACAGCGTAGGTGATCGGTTTGGTGTATAACAATTCTGTTTCGCGCGGGGTATAGCCATCTATAGTATAATAGATCTTTGCCCCCTTTACAGGCGATTTTAAATTCACGGTCATAGTTGAACCGATCATCACCGTATCGGTAGCACCAATAGCAGCTGGTACGCGGTAATTATAACCTGCCTGATCGAGCCATGCTAAATGCTCTGGCATGCGGGTTTCTGCAAAGTCTTTATAATTTTTATTAGCGATTGGTGTCCAGGCAACTTCAGATAAGGCCAGCAATCGGGGCAATATCATGTACTCCACCTTGTTTTCGGTGGTAATGTATTCTGTCCAAAGGTTAGCTTGCACGCCTTTGATAAATTTTTGCTGATCAGGCGTTAATGCCGATGGTGTTGGATTGTAAGCGTAAGTTTTTTGAATAGGCGCGTTGCCCCCTATACCTACCGGCTCCTGGTCAATTTTACCCTGCGCATGGTCAAAATACAGGGCCTGGCTGCTTGGGGTCATGATCACATCGTGACTTTCTTTAGCAGCCTGTATGCCACCTTCTTCGCCTCTCCAGCTCATTACCGTAGCATTTGGTGCTAAGCCGCCTTCCAATATCTCGTCCCAGCCAATAATGCTGCGGCCTTTGCTGTTCACAAATTTCTCCATGCGCTGCACAAAATAACTTTGCAGCCCGTGCTCATCCTTCAATTTTAAACGTTTGATCAGGTCCTGGCAAAACTTCGATTTTTTCCACACCTCTTTGGGTGCTTCATCGCCGCCAATATGGATGTACTTACTTGGGAATAGATCAATCACCTCGGTCAGCACGTCCTGTAAAAAACCGAAGGTTTTTTCTGACGGGCAAAAAATATTGTTGAACACACCCCATTGGCCGGCCACTTCATATGTTAAAGTTGGATCACAGCTTAACTCCGGGTATGCGGTAAGCGCAGCTAAAGCATGACCGGGCATTTCAATTTCTGGTACGATATTGATGTAACGATCTGCCGCGTATTTGATCACATCGCGGATCTGGTCTTGCGTGTAGTAGCCCGAAACCGGCACGCCATCATATTGTAAAGGCTGGCGGTCGCGGTAATTACCAATCACGCTTTGTGCACGTGTGCTGCCAACAGATGTTAACCTTGGATATTTTTTGATTTCGATGCGCCAGCCCTGATCGTCAGTTAAATGCCAGTGAAAGTTATTCAGTTTATAAGTAGCCATCAGGTCTATATACCTTTTAACAAACTCGACAGAATAAAAGTGACGGCAAACATCAAGCATTAAACCACGGTAACCAAAACGCGGGTAATCTTCAATTACCCCACACGGCAATTTAGCGGTTGCGGCACGGTCTAAAGGCATTAATTGTATCAGCGTTTGTACCCCGTAAAACAAACCGGCGCCTTTACCGGCTACTGTTATTTGCTGCGGGGTGATGATTAAACGGTAACCCTCCGGAGGTAAATTTTCAGTACCTGCCGATGTCAAATAAATTGACGTCGTACTTACCCTTGCATTCCGTAAGCCTACTTGTTTATTATAGGCCATGTTACTTGCTAAAAACTGAGAGAGAAACACTACCGACTTATTATTCGGCGTATCGGCTTGGATAACAGTTTCCTGGCTCAAAATAAACTGACCGGCCATTTTCTTTACAGAAACGGGTGCGGGGATAATACCCATATTAGGATCAGCATCCTGGGCCTTAACAATAATTGTTGCAGAAAGGGTTAATGCGCTAAAAAGCAGGACGAAGATCTTTTTATTCATAACGGAAAAACAACCAGGTTATATTGAGTTGGTGAATTTAGTATATTTTGAAAAAAATGCACCATTATGTTTTAAAAATTACACAAACAGAAACAAAAAAGCTGCTTTCTTGCGAGAAAGCAGCCTTCTTAAAATATTTTAAATAGCGTTAGAAATCAGATGTGGTGAGTGAGTCTTGATAAACTAATTTCTTACCAACCACTAATCCCCAATTATGCCGTCACAACGTGCTCTTTAGCAGCCAGGTAACGTTCTGCATCTATGGCGGCCATACAACCGGTACCGGCAGCAGTCACGGCCTGTCGGTAGATGTGATCCTGTGCATCGCCGCAGCAAAACACCCCTTCTATATTGGTTTCGGTAGTGCCTGGGTGGGTTATGATATAACCAGTCTCGTCCATATTTATCCAGCCTTTAAAAATATCTGTATTGGGTTTATGACCAATAGCCACAAAGAACCCGGTAACATCTAAAATACGTTCGGCCTGGGTTTGGTTGTTTAACACCCTTACGGCATTAACACTTTGGCCATCTCCCATAATTTCCTGTGTTTCAGTATTATATAACAACTCGATATTCGGCGTATTCAGAACGCGATGAACCATTGCCTTAGAGGCGCGGAACTCATCACGGCGTACGATCATATAAACCTTACGAGCTAATTTAGCCAGATAAGTAGCTTCTTCGGCAGCGGTATCGCCAGCGCCAACAATCGCAACGTCCTGCCCCTTAAAGAAAAAGCCATCGCAAACAGCACAGGCTGATACGCCAAAACCACTGTATTTTTGCTCAGACTCCAGGCCTAACCATTTGGCAGATGCACCTGTAGATATGATCACGGTATCTGCAAGAATGGTTTTGCTTTCATCAACCACTACTTTGTGTGGCATAGCCGAAAAATCAACAGAACTAACATACCCAAAACGGATATCGGTACCTAAACGCTCGGCTTGTTTACGGAAATCTTCCATCATTTCGGGACCCATTACGCCATCGGGATAGCCCGGAAAGTTCTCTACATCAGTAGTTTGCGTAAGCTGACCGCCTGCCAGCATACCGGTGTACATTACGGGGTGCAAATCGGCACGTGAAGCGTAAATTGCAGCAGTGTAACCCGCCGGGCCCGAACCTATGATAAGGCATTTAACATGTTCAAGATCTTGTGACATTCTATTCTTTTTGAATTATGATGCGAATTTAATATTTCCTGATGATTATGCCAATACCGCTCCGTCAAAGCAATGCCATAGATTAAGCTTGATCTTCAAATTGCTGAAGCAGTTTTTGCATAGCCTCATAATAAATTGGGAGTTCGGCATATAAAGCATCTGCCAGTTGCTGATTATAGGTGTGTACGGATGCGTTTCGTTTGAGGATTATAGTCGACCATAATTGCTCGTCATCAATAATTTTTTCGGCGTATGCTGCCGCGAAAACCGACCGCGGACTATTTAGGTCGATCAAACCTTTCCGTTCTAAATACCGCTTTGCCGTTTTCCAGGAAAGATCAAAGCAGTATTCAAATCGCTGAATAGTCCCGTCGCGCTCCAATTGAGTTGGAGATTCAAGTAAAGCTTCATTAAAGGTGATTAACGCCTGTTTAAACGTTACCAGTTTTTCGTCAAAATAATCTGTCATAAAACTTCCATATTACTTAAAGCAACGTTTTTAAAAACGTCATTTACCTGGCTAAAATCTACAAGGTCAACTTTAAAAAGCATAGGCAAGTCTTCGATGGAATTGGTTATTTGCACCAAAACTGCGTTATCGATCGGCTTTTCAGCCCAAATACCCAAATCTATGTCGGCCCTTTTTAAAATATCGAGATTCGCTTGTGAACCAAATAAAAAAGCCTGGTACTTTACCCCGGATAAGTAAATATCCAATATTTGTTTTAACCAATCCTTTATTTGCGCCTTGCGTTCCATTATACAAATGTAATCATTTGATCACTTGCCTGCGTTTGCCTTCAACACCCTGATAAAATTCCCACCCAAAATCTTATTTACATCTTTCTTGGAATAATTAAGCTTTAACAATTCATCGGTGATTTTGTAATAGTCGGTAACACTATCTAAACCTAATGGATATGACTCTGCACCGTCAAAGTCCGAGCCAATGCCCACATGGTCTGCCCCCATCAGTTTCACCATGTAATCGATATGTTTTATAAGCATACTTAATGGCGGGCGCAGCTGGTCGGCTTCGGTTTTGTAGATGGCGTTTAAGCGGATGCTTGCCAGATCGTAATCCTTATAGATCACCCGCAGCGAGTCGAACTGCGGTTTATACTTCGCCATAAACCGGGTATGTTTGGCCTCATAAGCGGTATCTACAAAACCGCTATAGAAGTTCACAAATACCACTCCCCCGTTTTTGGCAATGGCCCTTAGCTGATCGTCCTTTAAGTTACGGCGGTGCGGTGCCAGCGCATAAGCGCAACTGTGCGAAGCGATAACGGGCTTAGTAGTTGTTATCATCACATCATAAAATGTTTGTTCGCCTGGGTGAGAAAGGTCTATCATCACACCCAGATCGTTTAACCGCTTAACTACCTGTTTGCCAAAGGAATTCAGTCCCTTATGTGACAAAGTATCGCCGTGCAGGGTTTCGTCACGCGCAGATGTCGCCCAGGGGGTACTGTTATTCCAGGTAAGGGTTAGGTAGGCCATGCCCCGTTTATGCAGACTGTCGATGTAATCCAGCCGATCTTCGATCATGTGGCCGCCCTCTACCCCTATCATGGCCGCCAGTTTTTTTTGTTTTACGGTTTTCTTCAGTTCTTTGGCTGTTCGCACCAAAGTCATTTTATCGGGGTTGCGTTTAATGAGCGCGTCCAGCGAATCTATTTCGCGGTTGGCAAAGGCGTAGGCGGTACCGTGCCCGTAATCGCCGCTGCACCAGATAGAAAACACCTGCGCATCTAACCCACCCTGTTTAGCACGTACCAGGTCGAAATTACCTTCGGTTTGCAGTTTACCCAGGTCGGCTTTGGTGATCAGTTCATTAGAGATGGCATCATTATGGGTATCTATCAGGATAGCTTGTTGATGGATCTTTTGAACACCCTGGGCGGAGGCGAGTATCGCCGATAATAGAAATAGCGGTAAAAGAAACCTTTTCATTTTTTGAAGATAATAAAAAAGTGCGTCATTGCCAGGTACGAAGCAACCTATTTGCTTTACAGACCGCTCTGGCTACGTGGAGATTGCTTCGTACCTCGCAATGACGCGAATGGATATTTTAACTCTTATAGCTAGTCAGAATCCCTTATTCCTAATCTATGTCTGTATAATCCCTACATTAAATTGTTTTTCGATTGGCGCATGGTTAGCGGCTTCTATCCCCATAGAGATTACCTTTCGGGTTTCCAGCGGGTCTATGATACCGTCTACCCATAGCCTTGCCGCTGCGTAATAAGGTGTAGTTTGGGCGTTGTAGCGGTCAGTGGTTTGTTTTAGCAGTTCGGCTTCTTTTACATCATCAACCTCTTCGCCTTTTGCTTTTAAGCCGGCGGCCTGCATCTGCACCAATACTTTGGCCGCCTGCGCGCCGCCCATCACCGCTATTTTAGCTGATGGCCAGGCATAGATCAACCGGGGGTCGTAAGCCTTTCCGCACATGGCATAGTTACCCGCACCGTACGAGTTGCCTATCACGATGGTAAACTTAGGCACAACCGAATTAGCTACGGCGTTTACCATTTTAGCACCATCCTTAATAATGCCGCCGTGCTCGCTCCTGCTGCCCACCATAAAACCGGTAACATCCTGCAGAAACACCAGCGGGATCTTCTTCTGGTTGCAGTTCATGATAAAACGGGTGGCCTTATCTGCACTGTCGGAATAGATCACACCGCCAAACTGCATCTCGCCTTTTTTAGATTTGATCACCTTGCGCTGGTTGGCCACGATGCCTACCGCCCAACCGTCTACACGGCCCAGGCCGCAAATAATCGACTGCCCATAACCTGCTTTATATTCCTCAAATTCCGAATCATCAATTAATCGTTTGATAATCTCGTACATATCATAAGCCTTATCTCGCGTATCCGGCAGGATACCGTAAATATCTTTTTCGTTCAGTTTGGGTGCCGATGGTTTAATACGGTCGAACCCTGCTTTGGTGTAATCGCCCACCTTATTCATAATGTTTCGGATAGAATCCAGGCAGGCTTTATCGTTAGGGTGCTTGTAATCGGTAACGCCGCTGATCTCGCACTGGGTGGTAGCGCCGCCCAGCGTTTCGTTATCTACATCTTCGCCGATGGCCGATTTAACCAGGTAAGATCCGGCCAGAAAAACCGAACCTGTACCCTCCACGATCATCGCTTCATCACTCATGATAGGCAGATAAGCGCCACCTGCCACACACGAACCCATAATGGCGGAGATCTGGATAATGCCCATGCTGCTCATCATAGCGTTATTGCGAAAGATTCGACCAAAGTGTTCTTTATCCGGGAAGATCTCGTCCTGCAAAGGCAAATATACCCCTGCCGAATCAACCAGGTAGATAATAGGCAGCCTGTTTTCCATCGCGATTTCCTGCGCACGAAGGTTCTTTTTGGCAGTGATCGGGAACCAGGCACCGGCCTTTACCGTTGCATCATTGGCTACTACCACACACTGCCTGCCGCTTACATAACCTATACCGCAAACCACGCCACCGCTTGGGCAACCGCCATGCTCGGCATACATGCCATCGGCGGTAAACGCGCCAACTTCCAGCCAGGGTTTATCCTCGTCAAGCAAATAGGCAACGCGTTCGCGGGCCAGCATTTTGCCTTTCTCCTTTTGTTTGGCAGCGGCCTTTTCGCCACCGCCCATAAAGATCTTTTTAAGCTTTGTGTTAAATTCGTAAACAAGTTGTTTATTAACATCCTCATTCTTATTGAATTCCAAATCCATACGCGTATATAATAGGTGCTGTAATTTTAGGAAAATAAGTTGAGAATTAGATAAGGATGATTTGATTTATTATGCATGCATAGCAATAACTTAAAGTTAAATAAAAACAATTTATTAACCGTAGCGTTAAATCTAAAATTACGCTCATGCAGATACGCCCGACAGCCATTTCTTCGCTATTATTTTTAGCTGCCTGTACCAGCCCGGAAAAGAAACCGGCCAATCTGTTATATGATACGGTTAGCGCGAAATCTGATACTGTAAAGTTTTCTGAGCCGTTGGTGAAAAGCCTGTATGGCAAATCTGACCTGGTGGCAAAGGTCAAAGTCATCAGCGCAGTAAAACAGCAGGAGATCTTCATCGTTACGGCCCAATTGATGGAAGCTTACAAAGGGCAGGCCGAAAAAAATTCGACCATTAAATACGAAGCTTTTTTAGAAGAGGGCGACTATAAAGAATTTGTAGAGAAAGATCTCATCATATTCCTGACTACCAACAAACAGGATAAAAAGCTTTACGACCAGGGCGTACGCTGGGGCCGCACGGAACCTAATGTTGAGTTTGCTTACAACTCGATGCTTAAAAACTACATCCTTAAATTAAAATAATACGATTTTACCTACTTACGAAAGTTTGATAACAAACTATCCAGGGAGTAATTACAGTTCGTTCCAGGTTAGGGAATTGATTAAAGGAGAAGTAGAATCACATTCGCCAACTTTTAGTAATACCTGCGTTATAAGAATGAGGAGGGCATTCAATTATGCCAACGCGGGCAAGTTGTTTGATATCCCTAAAAGCTATCCGGGTATGTTAACCTTTACCGGTGGCGATAAATTATTTTACGCTATACGGGTGGCCGAATTCAATACTTTTTTGAGACAGAAGTACTACGCCCCTACTGTTTCGCTAACCAGGAAAAACGGCGAGTTTGACTTGGCGAAGATCAAAAACATAACCGGAATCATTAGGTTTGAAGTAAGCGGTTGGAGTGATGCAACCGGGCACTTTACTTTTTGGGATGGTTCATCGTGTGTTTATTGCGGAGACCATAATTATTTCGCCATGAAGCAAACAACCTCCATCTCGTTTTGGAAGTGTTAATTTCGCAGGTGTAAATTTTGATTAACATAGGCGGGATAAATTAAGTCAAATTCCTGTCCCTAAACCAAACCTCATCGGGTTTAATATCGATGTTTTCCATCAGGTTTACCAGTTCGATAGCATCAACCGAGGTAAGCACCAGATCGCGGTTAGCCTGTTTCAGAAAGCGTTGCTCCACCATCACATCCATCTGCATCAACAGATGGTCGTAAAAGCCGTTCACGTTCAGCACACCTACCGGGTGGGTATGCAGCCCTAACTGGAGCCACGTAAGCACTTCAAAGAATTCCTCTAACGTGCCGAAACCGCCGGGCAGCATAATAATTCCGTCGCACAGATCATTCATTAACTGCTTGCGCTGGTGCATATTCTCCACAATATGCAATTCTGTTAAGCCGGTGTGGCCAACTTCTTTATCCATCAAAAACTGCGGGATAACGCCAATAGCCTTGCCGCCCTTACCCAGTACGGCATCGGCCAATACACCCATTACGCCAACTTTACCACCGCCGTATATCAGGGTGATCTCTTTAGCCGCCATCACGGTAGCCAATTGCTCGACCACCTCTTTTAACGCCGGGTCGCTGCTGATATTAGCGCCACAGAATACACATATAGATTTCATAATATGTCTTTTAAAATTGACTTGTCATGATGAGCCTGTCGAACCATGAACCCAGCACATGCCGTTCGACAAGCTTGCCTTTGATATTTACTCCTGCTCGATCGTATTAATAATCAGCCCGAGGCCTAACTTGACCTTATGGATCAATGCCTTCAGTTGATCTGCAGATAAACCGTTTTCCAGTTCGTCTTCATTGATATCGCCCATTCTGTCCAGCAGTTTTTCTAAACCCAGTCCGTACTCGGCATCCAGCCGGGCACCGTCCAGTTCCAGTAATACAAATATGCTCGATAAGCGGCCGTAGTAGGTATCGGCAGTAAGCCTGTCCAGCGTACCGTATTCGTATTTAAGCCGGTTTAAAAAATCTATCAATATCATAATACTTCAACTGTTTAGAGCCTTAGCCAAAACTAATATTATAAAACAGGTTAAGTAAATCGAATGTCAATTATTTATGCCCATAACAAAGCTCCCGTTAACATGGTGTAATATTGTACAACATCATCATAAAAAAATTTGAAAGAACGCCCTCCATTTAAACCAAGCCCTACCCTAACGTTAAACGAACGTTTAGCGGCTTTGCGCAACCTGCCCGCCTTTTTTAAACTGGTTTGGGAAACCAGCCCCCTGCTTACGCTGGCCAATATCCTGTTGCGTTTCTTGCGGTCGGCATTGCCGCTGCTCATTTTATATGTGGGTAAGCTGATCATTGACCAGGTAGTGCTATTGCATAACACAACTACAGCCAAGCCTCATGATTATTTATGGCAATTGGTAGCGATTGAGTTTGGGCTGGCAATTTTAACTGATGCCTTTGGGCGGGCAGTTGCACTGATTGACAGTATGCTGGGCGACAAATTCTCTAACCTTACTTCGGTAAAAATAATGGAGCATGCCGCCACGCTGGACCTTGACCAGTTTGAGGATGCCGTTTTTTATGATAAGATGGAACGCGCCAGGCAGCAAACCGTCGGCCGCACGGTGCTGCTGTCGCAGGTGTTGAGCCAAGTGCAGGATTTTATAACAATAGGTTTTCTGTCGGTTGGATTAATGGCTTTTAATCCCTGGCTCATCTTGTTATTACTGGTCGCAATTCTACCTGCTTTTTTGGGCGAATCGTATTTTAACGACCGCACTTATGCCTTAACGCGCAGCCAAACTCCCCAACGCCGCGAATTGGATTACCTGCGTTACCTGGGTGCCAGCGATGAAACCGCCAAAGAAGTTAAGATCTTCGACCTGTCGGGTTTTATAATCGGGCGTTTTAAAACACTGTCGGATAAATTTTATAACGATAACAAGCAGATAGTTATCAAACGCTCTGTATGGGGAGCATTTTTTGCTGTGTTAGGCAGTGCGGGCTATTACGGGGCATATGTTTATATCATCGCCCAAACCATCAGCGGCCATATCTCACTGGGGCAACTTACCTTTCTGGCGGGTTCTTTCAGGCAGTTGCGCGGGTTGTTAGAAGGCATCCTTACCCGCTTTACGACGGTATCGCAGGGAGCTATTTACCTGCGGGACTTTTTTGAGTTTTTCGAGATCGAGCCCAAGATCCGACACACCGCAAATGCCAGGCTTTTTCCCAACCCAGTTAAAACAGGTTTTACTTTCGAGGATGTGGGTTTCCGGTATATCCATTCCGAGCGTTGGGCAAACCGGCATTTGAGTTTCACGCTCCATCCCGGCGAAAAACTGGCGCTGGTTGGCGAAAACGGAGCGGGGAAAACTACGCTGGTAAAATTGCTTGCGCGGCTTTACGACCCTACTGAAGGGCGGATATTGCTGGACGGGTACGACCTGAAGGAGTATGACCTTAACGACCTGCGTTTTAACATCGGTATCATTTTTCAGGATTATTTAAGATACCAGATGACTTTTTCGCAAAATATAGCCGCAGGTAACATCAACCAGAAAGATAACAACGAATTAATAGTAAAGTCGGCACAACAAAGCCTTGCCGATGACCTGGCGAAGAAACTACCGGGTGGCTATGAACAAATGCTGGGCAAACGCTTTTTTGAAGGCGTTGAATTATCGGGCGGCGAATGGCAAAAGGTGGCTATCGCCCGTGCCTACATGCGCGACGCTCAATTGTTGATACTGGACGAACCCACCTCGGCATTGGATGCAAGGGCAGAATTTGAAGTTTTTGAACGCTTTACGGAATTGACCAGGGGGCGGTCGGCGGTATTGATATCGCACCGCTTCTCGACCGTGCGCATGGCCGATAGGATCCTGGTATTGGAAAAAGGTGAAATGGCTGAAATAGGTAGCCACGAAGAGTTGCTGGCCAAAAATGGCAAATATGCAGAGCTGTTTAACTTGCAGGCTATGGGGTATCAGTAGAGAGTAAGTTTTACGTGGTAAGTTTTAAGTTTTACGTGAGAAAGCTTAAGTTTAAAGTAAAAGACCGAAAGATGGGCCGGAGAAAAAATTCTCGCATCCCGCCTTTCGGACTTTCAATGTATAGTTATGACTTACAACTCAGAACTCACAACTTAAAAACTACCTCGTATAATTCGGAGCTTCTTTGGTAATAGTTATATCATGCGGATGGCTTTCGCGCATGCCGGCTGCGGTGATGCGTACAAATTTAGCCTTTTGCAGATCTTCGATAGTGGCTGCACCGCAATAGTGCATCCCTGCGCGTAACCCACCTATGTATTGGTAAACCACCTCAGCCATGTTACCTTTAAATGGTACCCGGCCTACAATGCCCTCGGGCACCAATTTGGTTACCACATCGGTCTCATCCTGAAAGTAGCGGTCTTTTGAACCTTTAGCCATTGCCTCGATTGAACCCATACCGCGGTATGATTTAAACTTACGGCCTTCGTAAATAATGGTTTCGCCAGGTGCCTCTTCGACACCGGCAAACAGCGAACCTGCCATAATGGTGCTGGCACCTGCGGCTATGGCTTTCACAATATCACCCGTTTGTTTGATACCGCCATCGGCAATCACCGGGATACCGCGGCCTTCTAACGCTTTGGCACATTCGTAAACAGCATATAGTTGTGGTACGCCCACACCTGCTATGATACGGGTAGTACAGATAGAACCCGGACCGATACCCACCTTAACCGCGTCGGCACCTGCATCAGCAAGGGCAATGGCGGCATCGGCAGTGGCTATATTACCCGCAATAACCTGCAGATCGGGATAAAGGGCCTTAACAGCCTTCACCATATCAATAACGCCTTTTGAGTGCCCATGGGCGGTATCAACTGTTACCACATCAACACCTGCATTGTAAAGGGCCGTAACGCGGTCTATATTATCAGAAGCAACACCAACGGCGGCTCCTACACGTAAACGCCCGTACTGGTCTTTACAGGCATTAGGGAAGTTTTTAACTTTTTGAATGTCTTTATAAGTGATCAAGCCTACCAGTTTGCCGTTCTCATCAACAACAGGTAGTTTTTCAATTTTATTTGCCTGGAGTATGGCAGCAGCATCGGTAAGGCTGGTGCCCTGCGGCGCTACGATCAGGTTAGTTTTGGTCATGATCTCGCTAACCGGTACGGTAAGGTCTTTTTGGAAACGAAGGTCGCGGTTAGTGATTATACCTGTTAGTTTGCCATTCGCATCAATAATCGGGATACCGCCGATGCTATACTCGCGCATAATATTTACCGCATCAGACAACAACGCATCCTGCAGTAGGGTAACCGGCTCCTGGATCATCCCGCTTTCTGAACGTTTTACTTTACGTACCTCGTCGGCTTGCGCCTGTATGGTCATATTTTTATGCAGCATCCCTATACCACCTGCCTGGGCAATGGCAATTGCCAAACCGGCTTCGGTTACGGTATCCATCGCAGCCGAAATGATCGGGATGTTTAAACGGATACTTTTTGTTAAAAAAGTGCTGGTGTTAACCTCGCGCGGTAATACTTCTGAATAAGCCGGGAGTAATAGTACATCGTCGTAAGTTAATCCTTCGGCGACAAATTTGGATGGGTCTAACTGCATAGCAAATAATGTATTTGAAGTTATTATTTGCCGGGCAAAGATACGCTTCGATGTGCAGATATGCAAATGTGCGGATGTGCAAATAGGAAGATTATGGATGTAAAATTGGATTTGACAATAGTTTGATAAATTCAGATAGGCAAATGTGCTCTCTATCCGCACATCTGCATATCTGAAATCTGCACATCCACTAATACTTCCCTACCACAACTTTGTAGAAATCTTCAAAGTTCCAGTACTTATTGGCCAACTCCTGTAGTCTGTCGGCGTTGATATTTTTGACGGTATCGGTGTAACGGTCGTAATACTCATAATCCAGGCCGGCAAAGTAAAGATTCTTAAACTTATCGGCATGCGAGAATACATTTTCAAG
Source organism: Mucilaginibacter glaciei (assembly GCF_014773245.1). GTDB lineage: Bacteria > Bacteroidota > Bacteroidia > Sphingobacteriales > Sphingobacteriaceae > Mucilaginibacter > Mucilaginibacter glaciei. Next base: position 987,323 of record NZ_JACWMX010000001.1, read on the forward strand.
GCTGCCTAACAGCGAACCCAGCATGTAATTGCGCACTAACGATAGCTCTTCTTCGCTAACCGGTTCTGTTTTAAGCCTGTTCACCTCTTTCTCAATTTCTTCTATGGCCGATTTGCATACATCAGCCCCAACCTCTGATGCAATGAAGAACGTACCTGCCTTTTTAAAGGAAGTGATGCCCGATCCGATACCGTAGGTATAGCCTTTATCTTCGCGGATGTTAGCCATTAACCGGGAGCCGAAATAGCCGCCTAAAACGGTGTTTAACACCTGCAAAGCCGGGAAATCGGGGTGCATACGGTTAACAAAGGGCGTACCTATCCGGATAGCCGATTGCAAAGCACCCGCTTTTTCCTGGTAGAAGAAACGGTCGGCAGATGGGTCGGCAACAACCTGCTTGGTATCAACAACAGCGGTTACCTCACCCCAGTTACCTTCAAATAATTCATTTACAGCATTTAGGATTTCCGGATCAGCCTTGCCGGCTACGATAGCGGTGCAGTTGGCCGGCTGATACATCTGCTGGAAATGTGTAAGCAGGTCGGCCCTGGTCAGCGATTTGAAATCTTCCGGCTCGGCACCTAAACCATAGATGGTCTCGCCGTATAGAGCTTTATTAAAAATACGCCGCGCAACAAAATCATTCTTCTGCATGCTTACCTGTAGCTTCTGTTGCTGGTTACGCACAAATGTTTCCAGTTCCTTTTCGGGAAAGATAGAGTCTGTCAGGATATCCTTAATTACCGCTAACGTAGTTCTTAAGTGCTTAGTTAAGCTGTAAAGTGTTACCTGCGAATGATCGTAGCTGTAATCCACCTGTAAAAAGGCACCGTAAAAGTCTACCGTGTCTGCTATCTGCGCAGCATTGAGTTTACTTGTACCCTCTGTCAGCATGGTGTTTGTAGCCACGTTAAGCAATGGTTTCTTCGTGTCGAATTTAAGGTTATTGAATATAAATTCAATCCTTACCAAGTCCTGATCGCCGGAATCGAACGTGAAGATCTTACACCCGTTAGCCAGTTGTGACGCCTGCGGATGGATCAGTTTGATATTATCTACACCGTTAAATTGCGGTGGTGTTTCTCTGTTTAAAATGCTCATTTTATATGTTTCGATGCATTATTCGCTGATCACCTCAGCTGGTTCTTCAACTTTCTCGGCCAGGTAAACCAGGGTCGATGAATTTTCTTTCCTAAACAATTTATTGGCCTGTTCCCTGATCTGTGCAGCGGTAACCGCCAGGAATTTTCCTGTCTCCAGGTTAAAATCGTCGGCATCGCCCATCAACTCATAAAAAGCCAGGTTCATCGCTTTATCCAATAACGACATCTCGGCAAATACCATGGTCGATTCGGTTTTGTTCTTCACCTTGGTCAATTCGTTGGCAGGTACTTCTTCGGCTTTCATCTTCTCCAATTCCTGCCATAGTGCAGCTTCAGCCTGTTCGATAGTAACACCGTCTAAAGGTTTACCCTCCAGCACAAACATCCCGGTATCCATACTGCCCGTAACGTAGGCGTGTACTTCGCTAAACAGTTGCTTATCCTTAACAAGACTTTTATATAGCCGCGACGAGTTACCGCGCGAGAGGATATCAGACATCAGCTCGATAGCATAATAACCCGGCGACAAACGCCCCTCCATCTGGAAAGCGATATATACATCGTTTAGCGGAACCTTGGCGTGTACCGTTTCGCGGCGTTCTTCGTTCTGCGGCTGCTCTAGTGGCAGGTTGCGGTTATACTTTTCACCTGCTGGGATAGATCCAAACCATTTTTCGGCAAGGGCCTTTACATCCTCAGTTTTTACATCGCCCCCTACTACCATCACGGCATTTTGCGGATTATAATGTTTTTTGAAGAAGGCCTTCACGTCCTCAATCTTAGCATCCTCGATATGTTTGATGGTTTTACCTATGGTTGCCCATCTATATGGGTGATTTTTATAAACCATAGGCCTCAGCTTTAACCAAACGTCGCCGTAAGGCTGGTTCAGGTAGCGCTGTTTAAATTCCTCTATAACTACATTACGCTGTACCTCGAGGCTTTTTTCGCTGAAAGCAAGGCTGAGCATGCGGTCGCTCTCTAACCAAAAGGCGGTTTCTAAATTGGCCGATGGCAGGGTGATGTAATAGTTGGTAATATCATTACTGGTGAAGGCGTTATTTTCGCCGCCCACCCTTTGCAGCGGGCCGTCATAATTGGGAATGTTAACCGATCCGCCGAACATTAAATGCTCAAACAAATGGGCAAATCCGGTTTGCTCGGGGTCTTCGTCACGTGCGCCAACATCATATAAGATGTTAAGCACGGCCATCGGGGTGGTACTATCTTCGTGGACAATAACACGCAGGCCATTGTCTAATTTAAATCTATTGAATTTAACCATTTGTTTACAATCAATTTACGGTAGGCAAATGTATAATTTTTGTTTAAAGGTTATAATTGTTATCACCTTTATATAACCGACTCCGGCTTTTTTTAACTTAAGCGTGGCAATAAACTGACGTTATATTTAAACATTTAATTTACCAAGATGGCTAAGAGCCGTTACGCTTGGATTGCAGAAGAGCCGAGGCAAAAAACTTTTGGCATTACTTCAAAAATAAAAAGTCAGAATTTGAAATAGCTTTATTCGCTACCTTTCAAATTCCGACTTTTTATTTTTAAATGATAACTCTTCGCTTACTCAGTCGGCCGGTCGCTACCGTGCAGGTTTTGACTTACCTGGCCGTGGTGCAATTTAGCCCCTATTGCCGATGAACTGTCATTTGCATAAGTACCGTAAGCATTTACCAATATCCCCTTCAGGTTATATTTTGCAGAGCTTATGCCGTAAACTATTGCTGCATCATCCGGGTTACTTTGCCCCTCAAATCGGTAAAATTCGTCTATCTCGAAGTCATCGGCAGCCATGTGAATGTCTTGCGCTTTATCATCTACCGTATCGCCTTCCAGGCTTAGGTTGGCATCGTATCCGCGTTTGGTTAAATCGTTAGTTGCGTCAACTAATGTTTCAAAATTTTTCATGGCATTAATTTTTTGGTGTGATGTAGTTTATATAAGTTAAACCTCAAACCTTAGATGTTGTTTTAGTTATCGTCCTAAGAAAAAACTTTCCCAAAAAAAAGCGGCAGGTTTTAAGCCTGCCGCTTTTAAATAAGCTAAATCGATCTGGATTTAATTATTGCGCCTTGGCTGCCCACAGCGCACCATTTAAATGCAGCGCAGGGTGCGATGTAAAGCCCGACGGTGAATCGCCCGACCAGCCGTTAAACAGGTTATCGTTGGTATCGCCCGTGCCATCGTCAGACGGTGAGCTATCGCCCACAAAGAAGATGCGGCCCGAACCGTAGGTAGACAGCAAAGACATTACGCCCGCTGTACCGCCGTTGGTAACGCTATTACGCCAAAATAATCCCTGCACATTGGCATTGGTACCCGGTGTAAGCGTAGCCACAGATCCGTTATAAAATGCCAGTTTAGATGCCGTACCCGCAGCGCCGTTCAACACTTTGGCTGCATTGGCATTGCTGCCGGTATAAACGTTGGTAGACGGGCCTTCGCTGATATCTACATAGTTAATGGTAAAGCCGAAAGGGTTGTTATTGTTGATACCATTATTGGTCATCAGGTCATTCCATACCCGTGGCGAATCATATCCGTCGCCATCGCGGTCAGACGGGTTGTAGCCATTGGCATCAGTGCCCGCGGTAGTTGCCGCAGTATGGTCGGCAATCATCACCAGGCCACCACCGTTAGATACAAAGTTCATGATGGCAGTTTTCTCGGCCGCGGTAAACAGGCGGTTGGGTTCAACTACCACAAAAACGTCGTAGTTGCTCAGATCCTGCGCGTTTGATGAGTTGCCATAGGTTAATGCCGTTCCGCTTGGCAAACTCTCTACCAGCTCGCCTTTTTTAACCAGTTCAACCGCCCAGGCCGACATCGCACCTTTCCAGTAATCTTCGGTTGTTGAGGCAGTAATACCTGTGTATGATGGCGTTGGGAAACGCTGTGCCTTAGTTTCGACGGTAGTGCCGCCTGTATATGAGGGTACATTCTCTGTACCGTCGGCATCAATCTGCCAATCGGCACTGCCCGCGTTTTCTAAGTGGCTGGCATCAAACAAAAACTTTTTGCCGGTGATAACCGTGCCACCACCCGGAGGCGTTGTACCGCCGGCGTTATCGTTAATGGTGATATCATCGATATTGATCCGGTTGGTGCCACCAGATAATTTGCGTACTTCGATACGCACATTACCTGTTTGGGTAATCGTAAAGGTTTTTAAAGTTAGTGTGGTGGTTGTAGTAACCGCCGCGCCGGATTGCGTCCAGCTGCTGCCGCCATCTACCGAGTAAAATAAGCCCCAGGTACTTGCCGCATCGCCGCTGTAAGTGGCCGATTTTAAGGTAACGGTGCTTATGCCGGTGCTGACATCAAAAAGCATAGTGATCTTACCCGTATTACGTACACGTGCCGACCAGGAGCCCGCCCGGATATCAGCAGCCAAATTACCGATCAGCGCATCGTACAAATTCCATGATTTGCCTGAAAGGGTTACGTTGTCGCCACTTGACGAACCCGTTGGCGATACATCATAAGCCGTTTTAGGGCTGGTTGAGCCCACCTCGAACCCTTCGGTTAATGATACGGCTTGCGTAGCTACCGCCGATGACGCTACAGATGGATTAGCAATGGCCTGAGTTTCCGATTTTTGGCAACCTGTAACCATTAATCCGGCAGCCATGAAGGCTAATACCGGTAATTTAAATCTGGTAAAATAATTCATAAATGTGAGAATGTGTTTTGTTTTATATTTTAATTATACGTTCAAAGCTCACAAAAAAGTTACAGGGAGTTATACACATGTTGTTAACTAATTATTAAGCTTTTACATCGTACAAACCAGTTACAACTTCAGGTTTTAATATTTCAGGTTTGCTTTAAAAGAAAAAGAGGAACTTCCGTATCAGGCAGTTCCTCTTTTAATAACATGTGCAGACTTGAAAAAAAAGCCCGTGGAGGGGGTAAGCGCACTCCACGGACTAATCACCACTCAATCACCCTCACGAACTCCTAAGACGCTACGCCCTCTTTCCGCCGCAGGCGAAGAGAGGGCCGCGCACGAAGTGCCGCGGGGTGAGTAATCTGCGTGCGACAACTCACCCCGACTACGCTACGCTGGTCGACCCTCTCTGCTGCGCAAAGAGGGTAAGAAATATTGATACTTCCTCGGTTTGAAGCAAGAGGGTACCCGGCGAAGCAACGACCGGGTGACAGATTAGCCCGCAGAGAAACCCAACCTGTCGTCAATTACCAGGAGCGGGCAACGGCTGTGCGTTCATTCTCTCCTCACTCAATACTCACCACGCTTAACTCACCCTCACGAATTCACAAAAACAAAGTTATTATCAAACATATCCAGCTTTATCTTGCTGTCCCTATCCACCTTACCGGCCAGAATTTGTTTAGATAACTCGTTTAAAATTTTCTTTTGTATCACACGTTTCAACGGCCTTGCGCCAAACTGCGGGTCGTAACCTAACTGGGCCAGCCAATCCAAAGCCTCGTCAGATGCTTCGATGGTTACGCCCATTTCGGCCAGTGTATTTTGCACTTGTTTAAACTGCAGCTTCACGATATCGGTGATCTCGTCGCGGCTCAATGGCGTAAACATGATGATCTCGTCTATTCGGTTTAAAAACTCCGGGCGGATGGTAGCCCTTAATACATTGAACAGGTCGTTTTTGGTTTTAGCGATCACTTCCTCGCGGTTGTTATCCTGCAAACCCTGAAAGTTTTCCTGGATAATGTTGGAGCCGATGTTTGATGTCATGATAATGATGGTGTTTTTAAAGTTCACCACACGCCCCTTGTTATCGGTTAAGTGCCCGTCATCCAAAACCTGCAACAAAATATTGAACACATCCGGGTGCGCCTTCTCAATCTCGTCCAGCAATACCACGCTGTAAGGTTTGCGCCTCACAGCTTCTGTCAGTTGCCCGCCTTCATCATAACCCACGTAACCCGGGGGCGCACCTATCAGTCTTGAAACGGAATGGCGTTCCTGGTACTCGCTCATATCTATCCGCACCAGCGAATTCTCGTCGTTAAACAGGTATTCGGCCAAAGCTTTGGCCAGCTCTGTTTTACCAACACCCGTAGTACCTAAAAATATGAACGAACCGATAGGCTTGCGCTTATCCTGTAAACCGGCGCGGCTGCGGCGTATGGCATCGCTGATAGCCTCAATCGCTTCCTCCTGCCCTGCTACGCGTTTATGCAATTCGTCTTCCAGGCTCAGCAATTTCTCGCGTTCGCTCTGGATCATTTTACTCACCGGGATGCCTGTCCAGCGGCTTACTACACCTGCAATATCGTCGGCAGTAACTTCCTCTTTCAGCATTCGGCTATCCTGCTGGTTTTCTAATAATGCAGCCTTCAATTTATCAACTTCGGCCTGTGTTTCTACAATGGTACCATAGCGCAATTCCGCTACTTTGCCATAATCGCCTGCACGTTCGGCCTGTTCGGCTTCCAGCTTGTAATTTTCTATCTGCTCCACCTTCTGGTTAATACCATCAACCAGGTCCTTCTCGCCTTTCCAACGAGCCCGTAGTGAATCACGCTCGGCAGACAGGTTGGCTATCTCTTTGCTCAGTTCGTCTACCTTCGCATCGTTCTTTTCGCGTTTAATGGCTTCGCGCTCTATCTCCATCTGCATGATGCTGCGTTCCAGCACATCTACAGCTTCGGGTACCGAGTCCATTTCTAAACGGAGTTTAGATGCGGCCTCGTCCATCAAATCAATCGCCTTATCCGGCAAAAACCTATCTGAAATATAGCGTTGCGACATTTCAACAGATGCGATAATGGCCTCATCTTTAATGCGCACCTTATGGTGGGCCTCGTAACGTTCCTTTAACCCGCGCAGGATCGAGATCGCATCCGCAGTATCCGGCTCATCTACCAACACCTTTTGGAAACGGCGCTCAAGGGCCTTATCCTTTTCTACATATTTTTGATACTCGTTTAAGGTAGTAGCACCAATGGCCCTTAATTCACCACGGGCAAGGGCCGGTTTCAGGATGTTTGCGGCATCCATTGCCCCTTCGCCACCTCCGGCACCCACCAGGGTGTGGATCTCATCGATAAACAAGATGATCTCGCCATCGCTCTGGATAACCTCTTTGATAACAGCCTTTAAGCGTTCTTCAAACTCGCCTTTGTATTTGGCACCAGCTATTAATGCGCCCATATCCAGCGAATACACGGTTTTGGTTTTCAGGCTTTCGGGCACATCCCCCTTAATGATCCGGAAGGCAATCCCCTCGGCAATGGCGGTTTTACCAACGCCGGGCTCACCCACCAGTATCGGGTTGTTTTTGGTACGGCGCGACAAGATCTGAATCACCCTGCGGATCTCCTCGTCGCGACCTATCACCGGGTCGAGTTTACCGCTTTCGGCATACTCGTTTAGGTTACGGGCATATTTGTTAAGGGCGTTATAAGTAGCCTCAGCATTTTGGTCGGTTACCTTGTTATCGCCACGTAGACTAACAATGGCCTTTTTCAGGTCCTTTTCGTTTACGCCGAAATCCTTTAATGCGGACGATGTTTTATCACTTACGGATAAGATGCCCAGCAGGATATGCTCGACAGATACAAACTCGTCTTTAAACTCTTTAAGATATGCGGTGGCCTTTTGCAAAGCTGAATTGACATTTGATGACAGGTAAACGTTGCTCCCGCTAACTTTCGGGAACGAGGCAATCTGTTCATCAAGCTGTGTGTTTAACCTGTTCAGGTTAACATTTAATTTTTTCAGCAGATAAGTGATAACATTCTCATCAACCAGTAATAAGCCTTTTAGCAGGTGTGCTGTTTCAATGGCTTGTTGCTGATTACCGGTTGCAATTTCGGTAGCCTTTTGCACGGCTTCCTGTGCTTTTATGGTAAAGTTGTTAAAATTCATAGTACTCCATTCTGCTCAAAACCATTGCCACATCTAATTTTATGAATAAATGGCACCTAAATATTTTTTTACACGTCATTTTGTCTACTCAGCGTTAGTAAACCTGCACAACTTTCAGGAATATATATTATTTTTGATACTGTTAGCAGATATTTAATATTTTTGCGTCCTTTTAAGTTTAAAGATTGGAAACTCACTTTTTTACCAAATTGCCTGATAAGTATAGTGTTGCCTTTCGCAACTATTACAATTATCAGAATCTGTTAAGCGTACGTACAGCAAGCTTCATCTTTTTGACGCTTAACCTGGTAATCAGGATCTGCTATTATGTTTTCCCGGAGAGTTTGACTAAAGCACAAAATTTCCCCGAGTTTAATTTTGTCAACTGGATCTTCATCATCGTTACCCCATTCTTTTATTTAGTCAGCCATTTGCTGGTACAGCAGTTACGCAAAACCAGGCGGGCAACGGCAGAGATGGCGCTTTTTACATTCGTTTTTGCATTGTACCTTATTGTAGGCGGGATGTACTCCAGCTTTATATCCACATCAGACCCCAGTAATGCACTTACATTATATTTAATCGCCTTGAGTATAGTAAGCTTCCTTTTTATATTTGAGTGGTACGAAACCGTAGTGTTGCTGGTAGGTATCGAGTTAATATTTACCATGCTGCTTTTTCACGCGCAATCTGGCCCGACAGAAATGACGCACAATCAGCTTATCTCGGCGATATTGTTATCCGGTTTCTATTTAACATCACGTTACTTTTTCTCTTACAAAGCCAGTTATTACGGGCAGATAGTAGAGATCCGCCAGAAGAATGGAGAAATTGAAAAGGCGAACACGTTCAAAAACCAGGTTTTAGGCACCGTAGCGCACGATTTGCGTAACCCAATTGCCGCTGTAGAATCATTGGCAATGATGATGGAAATGGAAGATATTGACGAGGATACGCAAGAGAACCTGAATATGATGCGCGAATCGTGCGTGAAAGCCCGTACTATTATAGACGACCTGCTGGATGCTGCCCGTAACGAAAATTCGGGTGCGGGCATGGAAACTAAAAAGACCGAACTCAACCAATTTTTACAAGGTTTGGTAGATGCCTGGAAAATTCAGCTGAACGGCCGGAGCCATGTGGTATTGATAAGCAATGTAAAGTCGGTATCGGCGATGATCAACCACGAGAAATTCCCGCGGGTGATCGATAACCTGATCAGCAATGCCCTAAAATTCTCTAAAGAGGAGGATAAGATAGAGGTTCATTTGAATATTGTTAAAAACAGGATTGTGATAGAAATTAAAGATCACGGACTGGGAATCCCGCAGCACCTGATCCCAAAGTTATTCGAGCGTTTCTCGGGCGCGGGCCGTACGGGCCTCAAAGGCGAGCAATCTACCGGAATAGGCCTGAGTATCGTGAAGGACATCGTTGTCGCCCACGAGGGTACCATAAAAGTAAGCAGCGAAGAAGGCAAAGGCAGTACATTTACGGTAGAATTACCAAAGGCAGAGTAAAGAATTTTAGAGATTTTTAGAGGTGCCGGAAAATCGACCACATCTCCATATTAATGACATTACTGACAAGATCCTGTCAGAAAACAACAAACTCAAAACACGTGAACATTTGATTATCAGGTAATTGCAAATGTTCACGGTGTTCATGCGGTGAACGTGAACACGTTTTCGTGCTTGGAAGAATAGCCGAAAGCACCACTATCTAAAAAACTTCTCGTTAAAATTCACCAGGTAAAGTTCGTTGGTGGCGCGGGTGCAGGCGGTGTAAAACCAGCGTAAAAAGTCGGTATTGACCATTTCTTCGGTCAGATACCCCTGATCGACAAACACGGCCCCCCATTGCCCGCCCTGTGCTTTGTGGCAGGTAATGGCGTAGGCAAATTTAACCTGCAAGGCGTTGTAGTAAGGGTTCAGTTTTAATTCGTTATGCTTGGCGCGCTTGTTAGGGATGTGGTCGTAATCTTTCATGGCTTCCAGGTAAAAGCGTTTCTGGTCTTCGGGTTTTAAGGCGGGTGCTTCGGAGTACAGGGTGTCTATCAGGATCTTGCAATCCAGTACCGGGTCTTCGGCGTAATCGATAAACTCCAATTGTACATCGGCAAACCTAAAGCCGTACATATCCTCAATACGGCGCACCTTGCGGATACGGCAGATATCGCCATTGGCAATAAAACCCGTGCTGCCCTCCTCCTGATCCTGCAGCCAGAAATAATTGTTACGCACGATCATCAGCTGGTCGCCGCCGGTTAATTCCTCCTCCCGCATCAAAATACGCCCGCGAATTTGCCGGTTATATAAATTGGCATTCTTGTTACTGCGGCAAATGATCAGGGTATCATCATGCCCGTATTTGCTGTAGGCATAATTAAGGCCCTCCTCCAACAGATCGCTACTCATGCGGTAAACATCTTTGTAACCTTTGGTAGTTATCTGCGGCATCACCTCTTCGCCCTGCCGGATGATCTCGCGAACGTTAGTCACGTTGAACAATATACCCGAGTCTTTTTGCTGTCGCAAAACATCCGTTAATTCATACGCATGGATATCCAGCCCAAACCTGTCCTTCATTAATTTCAGATCGAGTGCGGGGCTGTCATCGGCACCTACAGGTGGTAACTGGGCGGTATCGCCCACCAGCATCAGTTTACAGTTTTTCGTATTATAAACGTATTTTACAAGATCGTTTAGTAAGCTGCCGTGAAAATTGCTAACCTCATCAGATACCATCGACGCCTCGTCGATAATAAACAGCGTGTTGACACTCATATTATCGGTCATGGCAAAACCCTCGTCCATATTCAACGCCGATTTTTTACGGTAAATACGCTTATGAATAGTAAAAGCCTTTTTACCCGAGTAGTTGGTAATTACCTTAGCAGCCCTGCCTGTTGGCGCCAATAAAACAGATTTGAAATTATAATTTGCCAGCGCCTTAACCAAAGCAGCAACAATGGTGGTTTTACCGGTACCTGCATAGCCTTTCAAAATAAAACATTCGTCGCCTTCATCGCTCAGCAAAAACTTGTGCAGTTTTCCAAAAAGCTCCTCTTGCTGGGGCGTAGGCTCGTGGGGGAATGATTGGCGAATATGATCAAATGATGGCACTTACAAAAATGCTGATAAGTATGTTAATTAAGTAATTCAAAAAATATTACTTTTGTTAAACTGCATGAGCGAGCAAAAAAACCATTTTACCCACGAGAGTTTAAGCCTTAACCAAGCGCACAGCTATAGTTTGTTATTACAGATCAATGCTGAATCATTTAACTATGCTATTGCCTCCGGCAAACAGCTATTGGCATGGGCCGAAAATTATTCGTTAGATGAGCTGAAAGACCCTAAAATTTTGCGCGATACCCTGACCGCTAATTATAAGCAAGTTATTGTAGGCCTTGCCTCGACAGGTTTTACACTGCTGCCTAAAGGTTTGTTTGATAAAGACCATTTGGTTGATGTTGCCCGGATGCTTGACGTGCACGATAACGAGAAGGTACACTTCCAATCTGTCAATTCAGATAACGTGATCATTTACAAGGTTGACCAGGAGCTTACAGCCAACATGAATGATTTTGACGCGCCGGTAATCAACTATAAAGCTAAGGGCTGGATAAAGGCAATCGCAAATAACTTCCCGCTGGATAAGAACCTGTATGTGAATGTAGCTGATGAAACGGTTGAGTTTGTAAACTTTCATAATCAGAGCTTGCGCTTTTATAACCATTTTAATTTTAAAAACCACGAAGAACTGGCGTATTACTGTGCGTTTGTAGCCCAGGATTTAAAGTTAGACCCGCAGGAGGTGACCATCATCATTAGTGGTGAAATTTCATACGGCGACAGATGCTTTACGTTTTTAGCTGATTTCTTCAAAGAGGTTAAATTAAGCCTGATAGAACCTCTGGATTTGCCGCAACAGGTAAAAGCTCATCAAATCCTTACTATCGCTGCCCTGTCGTTATGCGCATCATCGGAGGAAGATTAAGGGGTTTGAGGCTTAACCCGCCCAAAAATTTACCTGTACGCCCTACTACCGACCTGGCCAAGGAAGCCCTTTTCAATATCCTGCTTAACCAAATTGAATTTGAAGGTATTACGGTGCTCGATCTTTTTAGCGGTACGGGCAACATAGCTATGGAGTTTGCATCGCGCGGGGCCGAAAAGGTTACCGGAATTGATCGCAGCATCCATTGCGTGCATTACCTGAAGGATGCATCGCGCCAGCATGGGCTTACCGAAATTGAAGTATTTAAGGCTGACGTTTTTAAGTACCTGGATGTGGAAACCGAGCAGTATGACCTTATATTTGCCGACCCGCCTTATGACCTGAGTAATATACCCCAAATAGCCAAGATCGTTTTCGATAAGAACTTGCTTAAACCAGATGGGATGTTGATCATAGAGCATCAATCCATGCAAAACTTAAGTAATCACCCTGCATTTGTAGAACAGCGCAAGTACGGGCATTCATCATTTTCATTTTTCAAAGCCTAACCTTTTACCTAAATGAACGATAAAATAAGGAATGTAGAAACCAGTGTATTATCAGATAACTGGTACACGTTAAGAAAGGTGACTTACGAGGCGCAGCAAAAAGATGGCAGTTGGGAAAAGCACTACCGCGAAGCTTATGACCGGGGCAATGGTGCTACCGTATTACTTTACAACCGCATTAAGCAAACAGTAATACTAACCCGCCAGTTTAGGATGCCTACTTATTTAAACGGCAATGCAGATGGTTACCTGATTGAAACCTGCGCAGGCCTGTTAGATAAAGATAATCCCGAAGATTGCATCCGCAAAGAAACCGAAGAAGAAACCGGGTATAAGATCTCATCTGTGCAAAAGGTATTTGAGGTTTATATGTCGCCCGGTTCAGTTACCGAAATCCTTTACTTTTTTGTGGCAGAATATGATCAGGAAATGAAGGTAAGCGAAGGCGGTGGTTTGGCGCACGAATCTGAAAACATCGAAGTATTGGAATTACCTTTTACAGATGCTGTGGCGATGATAAAATCGGGCGATATAAAAGACGCAAAAACGATTATGCTGCTGCAATACGCACAGTTAAATAATTTATTGGGTTAGTGCTTATTATACTTACTTTTGATAGCAACATGGCCTAACACATATGAAAATAGCACTTTTCCCCGGCTCATTCGATCCTGTTACCAAAGCACACGTTGATATCGTAAAACGTTCTGTAGCCTTGTTTGATAAGGTTTATATCGGTATTGGGGTTAACAGCACCAAACAAGGCTTGTTAACCGTGGGCAAGCGTGAAGATATGCTGCGGGCTGTTTTTGCACACGATGACCGTATTCACGTGGTAGCTTACGAAGGCTTAACCGTTAATTTCTGTAAAAGCATTGGGGCCGATTACATGATCCGTGGCATCCGTACCGTGTCTGATTTTGAGTATGAAAAAGCCATCGCCCAGATGAACCATGCCCTGGAGCCCGAAATTGAAAGCATCTTTATTGTAAGTAAGCCGGGCTATTCGTCCATTAGCTCGAGCATCGTGCGCGAGATCATCCGTTATAACGGAGATGTCGCACAATTTATCCCAAAGGAGGCGCTACCGTTTTTATAATATCTCAGCGTGAAGGTAAGCCCGTTAAAATATAAATTTATTATCCCGCAGCCAAATCTTCGCGTTTTTCAATCAGTTCTGCAATTTCCAATACATCTACAATAGATGGGAAGGTATTTTGCATAATAAGATCTATTTGCTCCTTACCTAACCAGCGGGCATCGGTAATCCCCTCTTCAACCTGCGGCACCAGTTTTGTCTTACCTTTGTGTGTCATGGCAAACCAATGGGTTTTCTTTAAAACGGTTTTACCTTTCCAGTGGTACATATGGTAAGTTTTACAGATCTTATCGCCTAATTGAGCCACTTTTATGCCGCACTCCTCTTCCACCTCACGCACTGCGGCAACTTTGGTTTTTTCGCCCTCTTCAATCTTACCTTTTGGCAAGTCCCATTTATCGTTACGGTAAATAAAAAGGTAATTACCGGCTTCGTTCTTCACCAAACCGCCTGCGGCCTCAACCAATTTAGCAGTTTTGGTGATCTGTTTCAAAAACGCTTTAGGATCATCGCTCAATACATAAAAAAGTTTCCCCGGCTGATTATCCACCCAGGGAAATATTATTTTCAGATCAAAATACTCACTGTCAATCTTTTGATAGTCTTTAATTTGCGCCGGTGCTTTGCCCGTTAGCAAAATCACTTTTTCGTTAATATAAATTCTGTAGTTTTGAGCCATGGTTACCAATAGTGAAACGGAACAGCAAGTAGCTGAATTTCTGCTGCAAATTAAAGCAATTAAATTACAACCTAATAATCCTTTTACCTGGGCTTCTGGCTGGAAATCGCCTATTTACTGCGATAACCGGGTGACCTTATCACACCCAACTATCCGTACTTATATCCGCCAGCAATTAACCTCGGCCATACAAGAAATGTTTGGTTCTGTAGGCTGCATCGCAGGTGTGGCTACGGCGGGTATCCCGCAGGGTGCGTTGGTAGCACAAGAATTGGGACTGCCCTTTATTTATGTACGCGCAAAACCTAAAGAACATGGCACAGGTAACTTAATTGAAGGGGAGATCTCCCCTGGAAAGCGGGTAGTAGTTATTGAAGATTTGATCTCTACCGGTAAAAGTAGCCTGCAAGCTGTTGAAGCTTTGCGCGACGCAGGATATACTGTTGCCGGCCTGGCTGCCATTTTTAGTTACGGATTTGATGTGGCCGCAGAAAATTTTAAAAATGCAAAGTGCCCCTATTTCACTTTATCTAATTATAACGCATTAATTAAATACGCCGAGGCGCATCAATATATATCCACTGCTGATGTAGAGATGCTTAAACAATGGCGAGATCAGCCATCAACCTGGGGGAAATAAAATGAGTGTTTTTGAGAGTATCGTTACCGTAAATAAATCTGTTAACGAGGTATACGCTTTTTTAGCCGACATGAACAATCACAGGCAATTAATGCCTGATAATATTACTGACTGGGTTTCAACCGCTGATATAGCCAGCTTTAACATTGAAAATGTAACTAAGCTTACGTTACAAATAAGCCATCGAATTACAGGCCGCGAAATCATTATTACTCCCGCCGAAAAGCCGCCCTTCGATATGGAATTAAAGTGGGAATTAACCCCATTAGAAGATAAATCCCAAGCTAAGTTTACCATCACAGCCGATCTTAACATGCTGATGAAAATGCTTGCATCGGGCCCGCTGCAGAAACTGGCTCACGAGGAAACACAAAACTTAGCTGAGCTTTTTAAATAAAATACAGCTATCAGGTACCGATCAATAGTCTTTGTTGACCTTTACATCGTAAACCATAATCACTGCATTTAAAACAAAAAGGCATAAAACAACAAAAATTATCATGACTCCGGGAATTAGTAGTTAAAATTTAATAATTGGTTATTTGACAGAACTTAGGCAAATTCTGTTCCAGTGCGATAATTACTTATATTATACGGTTGATACGGCATTTTGTTGCATACAAGTTAAACGTTTGAGGAATATTTTACTGCAACCAATCACCAAAGTGTAGATTAATATCCCTGATCAATTTCCCACCTTTATTTAAAAATCCTTACCACAGTTAGTTAAATTAACTATTTACCGTATTTTTGCACAAATTTAAGTGCAGCATGATTACGGTATCTAATTTATCCCTACGTTACGGAAAACGGACTTTATTTGAAGATGTTAACCTCAAGTTTGGCCAGGGCAACTGCTACGGCATTATTGGGGCTAACGGCGCAGGCAAGTCAACCTTCCTAAAAATATTATCGGGCGAGATAGACCCAACCAGTGGATCGGTAAGTTTTACTCCCGGCGAGCGTATGGCTGTATTAAGCCAAAACCATTATGCTTTTGACGATTTCACCGTTTTAGAAACCGTGATGATGGGCTACAAAGAGATGTATGCCGTAATGAAGGAAAAAGATGCCATTTACATGAAGGAGGATTTTACAGATGCAGATGGCGAACGCGCCGGCGAACTGGAAAACCTTTTTGCCGAAATGGATGGCTGGAATGCCGAAAGCAATGCCGCTACCCTATTGAGCAACTTGGGCATTAAAGAAGAATTTCATTATAACCTGGTAAAAGATCTGGACAATACGCAAAAAGTACGCGTGCTTTTGGCGCAGGCGTTGTTTGGCAAACCGGATATCCTTTTACTGGATGAGCCTACGAATGATCTGGACATCCACACCGTTACATGGCTGGAAGATTTCCTGGCGTCATACGAGGCTATTGTGTTGGTGGTATCGCACGACAGGCACTTTTTAGATACGGTTTGTACCCACGTAGTAGATATCGACTTTGCTAAAATGAGCATCTACACCGGTAATTATACCTTCTGGTACGAATCGAGCCAGCTGGCTTTGAAACAACGCAGCGATCAGAATAAAAAGACCGAAGAGCGTGTAAAGGAACTTCAGGAATTTATCCGCAGGTTTAGTGCCAACGCATCTAAATCAAAACAAGCAACCAGCCGTAAGAAAGCGCTCGATAAGATCAACCTGGACGAGATACAGCCATCAAACCGTAAATACCCGGGAATTATATTTAATAACCAGGGCCGCGAAATTGGCGACCAGGTTTTACAGGTGGAGAAGCTGAGCAAAAGCCTTAACGGCGAATTATTATTCGGCAATATCAGCTTTATGCTGAATAAGGGCGATAAAGTTGCGGTGCTTTCTCAAAACAGTTTAGCAACATCGGCACTGTATGATATTTTAACCGGGCGTGATACCGATCATAAAGGCACATTCAAATGGGGTGTTACGGTAAACGCTGCCGATATCCCTATCGATAACTCAGAATACTTTAAAGGCAAAAATGATAACCTGATAGACTGGTTGCGCGAATATTCAACCGGCGATAAGGATGACCAGTTTATCCGCGGCTTTTTAGGCCGTATGTTATTCAGCGGCGAAGAGGTCCTGAAGAAAAGCAATGTACTGAGTGGTGGAGAAAAGATGCGCTGCATGTTTAGCCGGATGATGCTGCAATCGGCCAACCTGCTGATGCTGGACGAGCCAACCAATCACCTTGACTTGGAATCGATAACTGCGCTGAACAACGGCATGAAGGATTTTAGAGGAAACATCATCTTCACTTCACGAGATCATGAACTGGTAGAGACAGTGGCTAATCGCATTATTGAAATCACCCCCGGTGGCGTGATAGATAAGCTGATGACGTATGATGAATACGTTAACAGCGACGTAGTCCAGAAACAACGCGAAGAAATGTACGCTGCGGCGTAACTATTTAAACAATTAGTGCATCTTAGTAATATGAAACATTATTACTTGGTTGCATTAATTTTGTTGACCGGCTTTTTTGCCAATGCCCAAAGTTTTGAAGGCATAGTTAAAGATGCCGGCACCGGGCATTCCCTGCCCTATGTAAACGTTGGTATTACCGGCAAAAATATCGGAACCGTTACCGATAGTGCGGGCCGTTACAAGATTAGCCTTATTGGCCATGAGGCCGATATCATCAAGATATCCATGATAGGTTATCTCGCTCAAACTTATCAAATTGCAGATTTTATAGCCGGTAACAAAAAAATCATTTTATTGCAGCCTTCAGTTACCCAACTGAAAGAGGTTAAGGTAACCAACCGTAAATGGAAAGAAGGCGTGCTGGGAAATACATCGCAATCTGACAATACTAACGCCGGTTTTTCCGACAATATCCTTGGCCATGAAATTGGCACGGTAATTAAAATCAAAAAGTCGCCTACTTTTCTAAAAAAATTTAATGTACATATCAGCCGGGCGCCGTCCTATCCGGTAAAATTGCGTCTTAATTTCTACTCCTTAAAAAAGGGCATGCCTGATCAGTTACTGCAAAATCAAAATATTTATGTAGAAGCACAAGCCGGTCAAAAGGATATCCAGGTTAATTTAGAACCTTACAGTATTTACGTAGATGATAACTTCTTTGCTGCGCTGGAATGGATTGAAAATAGCAAAGGCCGGGGGTTAATGTTTTCCGCCTATTTAAGCCTGCTGGGTAGCGGGGCAGTAATTTCGCGCCAAACCAGCCAGGCTGACTGGGAAAAAGTGGGTATTGCAGGCGTTGCCTTTAATGTTTTAGCCGAGTATTAGCCATTTTATACACATTAAAGTTTTTGCGGTGTCATAATCTTCTTTAATGGCCTGTGCTTTTAGCTGTAAAACGTAATTTGCAGCCAAACAGCACACCTATGGAAATTGGAATTGACAGTTTTGCCGCAGCATACAAAGGTACCGGCCCCAATATTACAGATGCAGAGGCCATGGCACAGCTACTGGAGCGTATTGAGCAAGCCGACAAAGTAGGCCTTGATATTTTTGGCATAGGCGAACACCACCGCAAAGAATTTTTAGACTCCGCTCCGTCCGTTATTTTGGCTGCAGCTGCCGCTCGTACCAAAAACATCCGCTTAACCAGCGCAGTCACCGTATTGAGTGCAGCCGACCCGGTAAGAGTGTTTCAAAATGCCGCTACCTTAGATCTGATATCTAACGGCCGTGCCGAAATGGTTGTGGGCCGAGGTTCGTTTACAGAATCTTTCCCGCTGTTTGGTTTTAATTTGCAGGATTACGACCAGCTTTTTTCAGAAAAGCTGGACCTACTTTTAAAAATTGTCGCTAACGAGAAGGTAACTTGGACGGGCAAATTCAGGCCTTCGCTAACAGGGCAGGGCATTTACCCGCGCCCCATTCAGCAAAAGCTACCGGTTTGGTTGGGCGTTGGTGGCACGCCCGAGTCGTTTGTACGTGCAGGTGTCTTAGGCCTGCCTTTAATGGTGGCCATTATTGGTGGCGAAACACACCGTTTCCGCCCCCTTGTTGATCTTTATCGCGAAGCTGGTAAAAGGGCCGGTCACGCGCCCGAAGTGCTTAAGGTAGGGCTGCACTCGTTAGGCTATGTCGCCGAAACTACAGAGCAGGCTGTTGAGGAGTTTTACAAGGGTTATGCTGAAACGTTTACTAAAATTGGTCGCGAACGTGGTTGGCCGCCTGTTACACGAGCTGCATTTGATGCAGTTGCAGGGCCAAAAGGTGCAATCATAATAGGCAGCCCCGAAGAGGTGGCCAATAAAATAGCACGCCATAGCGAGGCATTAGGCGGTATATCAAGGGTGACCTTTCAAATGGATAACGCTAACCTGCCTCACGAAAAGATCATGAACGCGATTAGGCTGCTGGGGCAAAAAGTAAAACCATTATTAAGATAACATCATTTAAGCGTTATTTCTGACGAGTTTCTATACAATACGCCAAACAATTACGTTATTTACCTACTTCTATAGCTGTTAACCGTATTTTAAACAAACAGCTTGTTTAACTAAACCCCACAGGTAATGGATATCATCCACAATAAAGATATCGGAACAAAACAAAAAGCATTGGCCATTAATCTCGATCCGGCCATTTATGGCTCGTTTGCTGAGATTGGCGCCGGGCAGGATGTCGCAGCTAATTTTTTCAAAGCAGGTGCATCGTCGGGCACTATCGCCAAAACCATGTCTGCTTATGACATGATCTTTTCCGATGCTATTTACGGCACCCAACAGGTTAAACGTTATGTAAGTGAGCAGCGGCTTGCAGCCATGCTGGATAAAGAATATGAGTTACTGATAGAGCGCCTTGCTGAACAAAGGGGGGCTTCGTCAACCTTTTTTGCATTTTCGGGCACGTTTTCTACCCTTAACTATCATAAAACCAATGAAGGACACGGCTGGATGGGCGTCCGATTCCAATTAACACCCAATGGGCCATCGCACAACGTGATCTTACACGTTAAACTGCTTGACAATGACAACAACTTGCAGCAGCAGGCAGTGGGTATATTGGGTGTTAATCTAATTTATGCGTGTTTTAATTACCATGCCAAGCCTAATGTATTTTTACTATCGCTGATGGATGATCTTTCAAAAGACCGGATCCAGATTGATATGATCCACTTTGACGGGCCGGAATTTAGCAAGGTGGATAACCGGCTGATGAGCCTATACCTGGTTAAGTATGGCTTCAGTGATGCCGCTGTATTTGGGCCGAGTGGTAAGAACCTGCAACCATCAGAAGTGCTGTATAAAAAGCATATTGTGGTAATACGCGGCCGTTACCGGCCGGTTATTAACGTGCATTTGGATATGCTGAACAATGGCGTTAAACAGTTTTTGCAAGAGCCGGATATTGATACAAAAAATGTAGTAGTATTGACAGAGTTAACCTTGCAATCGCTAAAAGAACGGGACGCCGATGAATCTGCCGAGATAGATGAAAAGGATTTTTTAGATCGGGTGGATATCCTTAGTTCTTTGGGGCAAATGGTAATGATCTCCAATTTTCACGAATATTATAAGCTGGTAGCATACCTGTCAAAGATCACCAAACTAAAAATGGGCGTTGTGTTGGGCTATCCCAACCTGGAGTATATTTTCACTGAAGAACATTACAAAAATCTCGAAGGCGGTATCTTAGAATCATTCGCTACGCTTTTCAGCCGCAAAGTGAAGTTATTCATATACCCTACCCTGCGCGATGGCGTAATTTATAATTGCGAAAAGTTTACCCTGCCACCGCATTTAATTGATCTTTACGAATACCTGTTAGCCAACAATAAAATTGAAGACATCACTAATTATCAGGAAACCAATTTAAATGTTCAAACAGACCGTGTTTTACAGTTGATAAAAGAAGGCACAACCGGCTGGGAAGAATATGTCCCCGTAGAGGTTGCTACCATCATCAAAAACAGATCGCTATTCGGATATGCCGGCGGAAATAGACCCGTTACACAATAAGATAACCACTAATTCGCCAAAAAAAAAGCCTTTCAGCATAACTGAAAGGCTTTTTTGTGACCCGGGAGGGGTTCGAACCCTCGACCCAATGATTAAGAGTCATTTGCTCTACCAGCTGAGCTACCGAGTCATCTATTTTATCGGAGCGCAAAGAAACAAAAATTATTTGAATGCTAAAAGGTATTTTCAGTCAATTAATGTAATGTTAAGCATATGCCTGAGCTATATACTTCCAAATTAACTTAAGGTTGTGGTTGCGGTACTACATACGCAAACTCTGCCGAATAATTATTATTGGCTTTATCCTGCTTCAAATTTATGAAACCCAAATCTTTATCTAAATAACGGGCATTTACAACAAAAGAACCGGTTTTAGAAGTTGCTTTTATTTTTATAGTGTCGCCGGCAGCCGGAGTAAAATCGTAGTCGAAATTTGCTTTCTGAACACCGGTGATTACGCTGTATGGAGAATTTGCAGAATTAGCCTTTAATTGTGTTATAACTATGTTATACGGCTCGCTTTGGTATTGGGCTTTAACACGAAATATCTTACGGGCAACGTCATAAGATTCAACTGTTGGTGAGTAAGATTTAATACAGGCCGTACTTAAGGTGGCCAAAAATAAAAAGGTAATCGGTAATTTTAATTTCATGATTACAATTACTGCAACTATCAATCCAATATATGTTTTCTAATTGCCATTTTATAAATTGTAAGCTGCTGTAGCTGTTTAGATAATAAATTCGGATGAAAGATAAACCGCTACTCCAAACGGTTTTAACTATTGAAACACGCTTGCATCCTCCTGAAAATTTTATACAATGTTAATCACACCTATGAGTAAAACCGTACTCAAATCGCGCCGTTTTGTTCGTTATATTTGCCCTTGCATGTGCGCTTACTTTATTTCGTCAATTTTTAGCACCACGCTGGTACGGTTAGAATTCACGTCAGGGTTAAAGCCTATTTTCATCAAAAAATCGCCTGTAAAGGTTTTACTTCCGTCTATCCGGCTTTTTGCATCCGGGTAAAGGTTGATCTCTTTAACTGTATATTTCTTGCCCGCATCTAACCCTTTTAAAAGTATGGGCAGTCTGCTTTTTTCATCGTAACGATTATTTACCAGATAGTTAAACATAACGCCTGATGATTTGGCCTCGTCCAAATAAAGAACAGAAGCTATGCTCCCTTCGCGCGGATTGGCTAACCTGTATTGGTCGCCTTGCCAGATAATTGGTTTGATGCTGTTGTACGTTTTGATAGCATCCTGGCAAAATTGCAGGTCCCGGGAGTTTAATTTGCTCACTACGATGTCAAAGCCTAACTTGCCCATCATCGCTACGTCTGTACGGTATTTGATTGGCTGCCTGCCCCAATCGGTCACGTGGTTAGAACTGGTAATGGCCGGATAAAAGTAAGAGTATTCCCACTGCATGAAGATCCGTTCCAGCGGGTCGGTGTTATCGCTTGGCCAAAACTCTGTAAAGTACTGTAAGGCAGCATAATCTACCCTACCTCCGCCACCCGAGCATAGCATCATAGGTACTGTTGGATATTTAGCGCGGATACGCTCCAATACTTTATACAATCCCTGCACATACTCCACATAAAAATGCGACTGATCTTTACCCAAATGTGCAGAGTAAGCATTGTAGATCACCGCATTACAATCCCATTTAATGTAGGCTAATGACGGGTTCTTGGTAAAAAGGTTATCTAAAATGCTGTACACAAAATCTTGTACCTTAGGGTTAGCCAGATCCAGCACCAGTTGGTTGCGATAGTAATATTCTTCTCGCTTAGGCTGCTTAATTACCCAATCCGGGTGTTTCTCATAAAGCTCACTTTTAGGGCTAACCATCTCTGGCTCAACCCAGATACCAAATTTAACTTCATTATTTTGTGCTTCCTTTACTAATGATGCAATGCCATTTGGCAGTTTCTGTTTGTTCTCCTCCCAATCGCCCAAGCCGGTATGGTCGCTGTTTCGGGGGTATTTATTGGCAAACCAGCCATCATCCAGCAAGAAAAGGTCTACACCTAACTTTTTGGTGTCTTTCAGCAATTCGGCCAGTTTAGTCTCATTAAAATCAAAATAAGTTGATTCCCAGTTATTTAATAGCGTTAACCGCGAGCCCTTGCCGTCCAATATCTTATAATTACGTGCCCAGCTTTGCAGTTTACGGCTGGCATCACCCTTGCCATGATCACTGAATGTGTACCAGAAAGCAGGGGTCGTGAGAGCCAATCCCGGTTTTAAGGCGTATGGCGATGCATAATTATTAATTCCCGATATGATCCTCAGGTTATCCTGCGGGTCAAGCTCCAGGTCGGTGCGGAAGTTGCCGCTCCACTCCAGCCCTCCGTATAAAACACTGCCTTCATCCTCCGTTGCAGGTTTATCTAACGACACCATAAAAACCGACGGTTGGAAAAGGTTTGCCCTTGTACCTAACTTAGTATCAAGGGTTTTAATACCGTGAGTAATTTTGCTTTCTTCGGGCTGCATCTCTTTTGCCCAGTCGCCGTGATATTGGGTAAGGTAAAAACTCTTTGCCTGGATATGCAAATTGGCCGATGCAAACTTTTGCAGGGTTACCGTCCCTTTTTCGTGGTTGCTGATAACACTCCACTGCTCCACCACATCGTTCTTATAATAGGCTTTATAATAAAGGGTTACCTCAAAATTGTAAACCGGATCTTTCATTAAAACTGTCAATAGAGACACATCGTCGCTGATCTTTTTCAGATCATGACTAACATATTTCAGGTCGAGGGAATTGTTGCCATCCGCATGGGTAACCGAGATAGCCGGCTCTACCAAATTGCGCGATCCCGAAGAAGTGTACGCCGAATTAAGCTGATTGGTATAATCTTCCGGTTGTTTATATTGCGACTGTATCTGAATGTATTCCTGTTGGTTATTTAATTTTTTACCGAAGTAAACAATACCCAGATCCTTGTTTTTGGCCACCTGTAAAACCATTGCGTTGTTAGCGGTCTCTACCGGGATAATGGTTTGCGCATTCAAATTAAACGATGCCAGCAACAGGCTTACAACACCCGTGAGGGCCGGTTTACAGTTAGATAAAGTAAAGGTCATCTTTTAAGGTTTTATTGGTTAAGCACGATTTTGTGCCGGGCTTATCGATAACCAAATATGGATAAAAAGGAACAGTTTTTTCATTTAAAACTTCTAAAAATCTCTAATTCCTATAACTTTTCACAGATTATATTCGATAATTTGCGACGATTTAGTACACTTAGTTTTGACTATCGAAAACGGCCATCCTCACCACCATACTTTCGTTTTAAAAGGCATCCCTTTTGAAACCATTACCGAGGTTACCATTGCCAGATATGCCGCCGTCGGAGTGTATTTTGATGCAGCAAGTTACCAGCATATTACCCCCCGGTTTTTAGAGATTGACCAGGGAACTTTTGGTCATGAGTATGGCAACATGAATTTTCCGGACGTTACCATAGTACAGCATTCCGGGCAACTGCTTTGCTCCTGTACTTGCAATGCCTCGGCAGAAAAGCTTTGTGAACACGAGGCCTTTGTGTTGGCCGCCCTGATTAAACGGGATGAGCTGGCCATATTCTTTAACGCTACTGCCCGCCGACAAAAGTTAAAAAAGGTAGCCGCCGATTATGGTTTAGAAAACGAAGCCGACCTCGATGCCTTTTTCAACATCCGGTATGAGGACAAAAAACTCAGTATTACCCCTGCTTTAGAATCGCTTATCCCTGTTACTAAAGAGAGTTTGTTTGACATGAACCAGCAGGTAGCCCCCGCACCTTTGTTTACGCCTGCGCAAACTGCTAATGATGCCAGGCAGATCACCTGCGTGGTGCTGCGCCAGCATAAATACTACAAATACCTGTTCATTGACCTGTACACCGCGCAAACCGCTAAAGACGGCAAGATCAAAAATCCTTTGACAGCCGTTAACCCGTTGGACATGATCTGGGCAACCGACGACCACCAGCAGCTGAAGTTTTACACCGGCATCAATAAATTTCAAAACCACCTTAACTCCAAACGGACGGATGCTGATTTGACCGCCCTGCGTGCTATTGTCAAAAACCCACTTGGCTATCGTTTTTATTACCACAACAGCGAGGTTTCAGAAAACATCACTGCTAGCTCCATTGTTCCTGTAAAGGTTGCGCCGTTTCCATCGGCTTTTGCGCTTACGGTAAATACCAAAGGCGATTTTTACGAAGTGGGCGGCAGCGTCAAGATCGGCAATGTTAAACAACCTTTAAAAGACCTGTCCGTCCGTTTCAGCTACTTCCTGTTTTGGACAGATACCCTTTACCTGGCAGATAGCCTGCAAACATTGGGCTTAATAGATATTTTAAGCAAGCGGCCCGATAACCTGCTCATCCACCAATCTAAATTCAAAGAGTTTAAGGCGGGGTTACTAAATAAGCTGGAAGACAAGATTTCCGTTAACTACAAGCACATCAAACCCGCCACTCCTGTACAATTGGAGCAACAGGGCTTTACACTGGAAACCGAGAAGATCATCTACCTGTCTGATTTTGGCAGCCATGTCATGATTGTTCCGGTGATGCAGTATGGCGAGTCCGAGATCTCTATCCGTACGCAAAGGCAAATCTACGCGGTTGACAATAAGGGCAAAGAGTTTTTTGTGACCCGCGATGACGATGCCGAGGAAGCCTTTAAAGCTATGCTGGTGAAGCAGCACCCCAACTTTCTGGAACAGCTTGACGATGACCTGCACTACTTTTACCTGCACAAAAAACATTTTTTAGACGAGGCCTGGTTCCTGAACGTGTTTGAAGAATGGCAGCGCAACGGCATCACCATATTAGGCTTTAACGAACTGGAAGGCAACAAGCTTAACCCCAATAAGGTAAAGATCACCATCAGGGTTTTGAGCGGCATAAACTGGTTCAATTCACATATCAACGTGCGCTTTGGACGCACTAAGGCATCTTTTAAGCAAATCTATAAATCAGTACGGAATAAAAGCAAGTATGTACAGCTGGACGATGGCACTATGGGTATTTTACCTGCCGACTGGATAAAGAAGTTTACCGGCTATTTTAACTCGGGCGAGGTGGTGGATGATATGCTGCGCACGCCAAAAACCAACTACCAAACTATCCGGGAGCTGTACGATGATGAGGTGCTGGATGAAGAAGTACGGCAGGAAATTGCTAACTACCGCGATAAGTTTGCCGCCTTTGAATCGATAAAAGACGCACCCATACCTGCCGGGTTGAAGGCTACCTTGCGCCCCTACCAGCAGCAGGGCTTAAACTGGCTCAACTTTCTGGATGATTTTAACTTTGGCGGCTGCCTGGCCGATGATATGGGCCTGGGTAAAACCATGCAGATCATCGCGTTCATCCTGTCGCAACGGGATAAGGTGCAGCACAACACCAACTTGTTGGTAGTGCCTACCTCGCTGATATTTAACTGGCAGCAGGAGGTGCAAAAATTCGCGCCATCCATCCGCATCCACACCATTTACGGTGCCGACCGGATCAAAAGCACCGATGGGTTCGATCAATACGAGCTCATCCTAACCTCGTACGGTACGCTGCTGGCCGATGTTAATTTTATCAAGAAATACTTGTTCAATTACATTTTCCTGGACGAATCACAGAATATTAAAAACCCTGATTCGCAAAGGTACAAATCGGTACGGCTGCTAAAATCGCGCAACAAGATCGTGATCACCGGCACACCTATCGAGAACAACACCTTTGATCTGTACGGCCAGCTTTCTTTTGCCTGCCCCGGTTTGTTGGGCACGCGCCAATACTTCAGGGATATTTATTCGGTGCCGATAGATAAGTTTAAAAGCAACAAACGCGCTGCCGAATTGCACCAGAAGATCAAACCCTTTATCCTGCGCCGTACCAAGCAGCAGGTAGCTGCCGAACTGCCCGACAAAACCGAAATGGTGCTGTATTGCGATATGCAGGAACAGCAGCGCGGCATTTACAACGCGTATGAAAAGGAGTTCCGCGAGTATATCTCAGCTACTACAGACGACCAGCTGAAGAAGTCGCCTATGAATGTGCTGAAGGGTTTGACCAAACTAAGGCAGATCTGCAACTCGCCCGAGTTACTGCCCGGCGAAAAACAGCCCGGTACCGAATCGGCCAAGATTGACATGCTGATCGATCAGATCCAGAGCAAATCGCCGGAGCATAAGATCCTGGTATTTTCGCAATTCGTATCGATGCTGGAACTGATCAAAAAAGAACTGATCGCCAAACAGATCGGTTACACCATGCTTACCGGCAGCACCCGCAACCGCGAAGCCATAGTGAACGAGTTTCAAAACAATGCTGCCGCAAGGGTATTCCTCATCAGCCTTAAGGCGGGCGGTACAGGACTAAACCTCACCGAGGCCGACTACGTGTACATCGTTGACCCCTGGTGGAACCCGGCAGTAGAGAACCAGGCTATCGACCGCTCGCACCGCATTGGCCAGTATAAAAATGTGGTAGCCGTACGCCTGATATGCCCCGATACGGTGGAAGAAAAGATCATGCTGATGCAGGATAGCAAAAAAGAACTGGTGAGCAACCTCATCAAAACCGATGCATCATTTTTACAAGCTTTATCAAAGCAGGAGTTGCTGGCGATGTTGCGGTAGTTTTTTAAAATACGGTTTACAAAGGTTTACATAATTCGCGAAATAAACATATTAAATTATTAATAATCAAATATTTATAAAAAAGGTGGGTTTACACTTGCTGGTGCATGTGTGAGCGTGTTTCATAGTCAAAAGTTAATCAGCACTTACTTGGCGTCTAAAGCACACGCGGCACGCGTGAGCCGGCGGAGACTTTACTTCCCAACAAATTGTCATTTCGAACGATAGTGAGAAATCCTCTTGGTCAAGCTTGCGAACTTTGCTTAACCGAGAGGATCTCTCCTCGCTATCGCTCGTTCGAGATGACAGTTGTTTTAAAACCTGTAGAGCGGAGTCAAAAAGTCGCTTTGTAAGAAGTAAACGCTTTACGGGGCAGGATGTGTTGAGGTAATTGTTCCAACAAATTATCTTTTCGAACGAGAGTGAGAAATCCTCTTGGTCAAGCTTGCGAACTTTGCTTAACCGACAGGATCTCTCCTCGCTATCGCTCGTTCGAGATGACAGTTGTTTTAAAACCTGTAGAGCGGAGTCAAAAAGTCGCTTTGTAAGAAGTAAACGCTTTACGGGGCAGGATGTGTTGAGGTAA
>NZ_JACWMX010000020.1 GCF_014773245.1 Mucilaginibacter glaciei
AAGTGTCTTGTCCTGAAAAAAGTTGACTAATAAATAGTCAACAAAATGAGTTATAAGGTAATTAAAGTAAAGGGTGAAGCCTCGCAGTTAAGGTACAGCGAGGCATTCAGACGCTCTGTGGTAGCCGAGTATGAGCGGGGGCTTTTGAACAAAGACCAGATCCAGGCTAAGTATGGCATAAAAGGCAACTCCCGGATATTGGAATGGTGCCGCAGGTATGGTAAATTGCACTACCCAAAAGCAGGAGCATTGGGCCGTCCGATGAAAGACCCACAAAAGCAACGTATTAAAGATCTGGAAAAACAGTTAGCAGATGCTCAACTGAAGCTGGTTGCTTATGAAAAGCTAATTGAGATCGCTGAACGGGAAGAAAGGATCAGCATCTTAAAAAAAGGCGAAGCCAAACAATCCGGGAGCTTGCCAGGACGTACCCAAGACAAGTAAGTATGTTCTGTGAGTTGTTTGGCTATAGCAAACAAGCTTATTATAAAGCGCAAACCCAACATTATTCAGTAGTAAACAAGCAACAACAGGCTAAAGCCTTAGTGCTTAGCGTGCGTCGGCTGATGCCACGGCTGGGAACTCGAAAGCTGTATCATCTGCTTAAAAGTGAGCTTCTTATCGGCAGGGACAAGTTGTTTCAATTGTTAAGGATTGAAGGATTATTAGTTGGCAAAAGAAAGCGTTATACAGTTACCACTAATTCAAAGCATTGGATGCGCAAGTATCCTAACTTGATTAAGGATATAGAATTTGTCCGGCCCGAACAGGTATGGGTGGCTGATATAACTTATATAGATACGAATGAAGACGGACATGGTTACCTGCATTTAATTACAGACGCCTATTCCAAGCAGATTATGGGCTATGAACTATGTGGGAACATGGAAGCCGCATCTACATTAAAAGCTTTGCAAATGGCAATAACGAACAGGAAATATAACGACAATGCGCTTATACACCATTCTGACAGAGGGTTACAATATTGCAGCAAGCTTTACACAGACTGCCTGAAAGAAAACAATATTACTATCAGTATGACCGAGAACGGCGACCCCTATGAGAATGCTATTGCTGAACGTGTGAACGGAATTCTTAAAGACGAGTTTGGTTTATCAGAAAAACTAAATAATATCAACAAGGCAATACATCAAACGGCTCAAAGCATCGATATCTATAACAAAAGCAGGCCGCATCTGAGTTGCCACATGCTCACACCCGCTCAGATGCATCAGCAAAAAGAAATTAAACTAAAGTCCTACAACAAAAAAGCTCAAACATCTTTGGTGGATGTTTGAGCTTTTTTATCAATGTTTGTGCAATCAAAAATAGTCAACCTATTTCAGGACTACTCA
>NZ_JACWMX010000021.1 GCF_014773245.1 Mucilaginibacter glaciei
AAATGTATGTGGAATCAAGCTTTTGGCGATGCTTTAGTCTTGGAGATTCTACGTTCTCTTGGAAGAAGATCTAACCATGTTACCTCATTATCCACCGAGCGAATCAGGGGAGTATTTGATTTCATTCTTTTACCTTATTTACTTTTACATCTTGTTATTTGAACATTGGGGACAATGTTCATCTTAAGTGTAAGGGGAGGGTAAATGATGATACCTTAGAGAATACAATTGCACTTGATTTTTGTTTGTTTAATAGTAGATGTGTAATAAAACTAAGAGAAACACTTGTTAGGGTAATTTTAGCGCCAAATTTAAAATTTTTTACAACATTTAGGAGTGAAACTTTGATCTTAATGAGCGTCTCATGGATAGGAGTTATATGACTAGCACAAAAACCGTACCACTCAAAAATTTTCCACCCCAAATATGTGAGGTTCGCCCCTAGAATTGGTAGGAAAAGCATTTATGCTATGATGTGTGTACCGGTAGCACTTAGATTCTAGAACTTGCGTTAGGACCATTCCGAGGCCACAAGTGAGACTACATTCGTGTAGTTAGATTTACTACATGATAAGAGGCATTAGGATTAACCCATTGTTTTACACCTGTGTTTTTGTTATAATTACATTGGCTACATTGGTCAAGTAATTCTCCCACACCCTTTGCGTTGTACTCATTTTTAGTACACGATACCCCTAGTACACCCCTCAGAGCCTATCTTTTTCGTTTCTAACTTTAAGCATTTTACTTAAAGAAAGAATTTGTTTACAATCCACCCCCAAATGTACACCCAAATCGCCTTAGCCTACCTTGTATGCACTCATCTTTAGTGCATTATTGTTACAACATTTGTTTAACCTTTGTTAATTGTCTAATTGGTTACATGGTTGCTAAGTCGAGTCATATCTTGTAAATACAGTTTTGAAACGATTGGGACTCATGGGTAAAGTACTAGTGTAATGGAGTAATGGGGAAGAACAACATTATTACCCCCCATATGTGCTAAATATTTTAAAAGTACTCCAAGTGTTTCGATTATCTTAATTCGAGTCATTAGAATAGTTAATTGTAAAGTTA
>NZ_JACWMX010000022.1 GCF_014773245.1 Mucilaginibacter glaciei
GAAGAGTCAATGGAAAGGTTTTTACGAACAAAGACACAAAGAAAAGATAGACTACTAGAAAGCTAATAAAAAGAAAATAAAAATCTCACTAGAAAGGAATCTAATGAGTAGACCTAATAAAAATAAAATTCAACCTAAACAATAACTATTCCCCGGCAGCGGCGCCAAAAACTTGATGCGTGGTTTTGCAACCTTACAACAGGTTTTACCTCTCAAGGGATCTCAAGAGGCTTACAACCCCACCAGGCAGTGTACCTGACCGATGTAGTATAGTGTAGTGGTAAGTACGGGGGATTGATCGTTCTCCACAGGGAATAGTGTTCGTTAGGTATGAAAAACTACTCTAATAGGTCTAAGGGTGAGGGAAGATTCTTTTTGTGTTTTTATATTTTTATGAAAGCAAGTAAAATCTCGGGTTTGAAAGAGTGGGCGGAATTAGTTGCTAGTCAACTAACCCAAATAACTACAAATGCAAATAAAATAAAATAACTAAAAATGAAAAGGTTGTGAAACTTATATGGAGAGAAATGTGTTTACTTAGATTTCCTTACTCCCTAACTATCTTTTACCGGTTGATTAGTGTGTATTAATTGCGTGGATGACGGGTGTATTCCTTAATACCAATCGTGGGGTGGCGTACGTACTTCCCCAACTCTATAAGCTCCTACTTCACTCCTATGTCGAGCCGGCTAAGAAGCTCCTAACATGGGATCACTAGAATTCGCTCATGCATTAAATACAACCATAAAAACCTTAGTACGCATTGGTTCATGTTTCTTAAGACGTTCAAGCAAGTTACCGAATAGGAAGTTAGCCAGTTTTCTTAAGCCTAACATAGATAAACAATCATCCAATACAACTAATAACACACTAATAACCAATAATCAATAGTTAGGTTTCATTAGATCTAAGCAAACACAAGATAAATCTAGCCTAACATGTTAAACAAAAGACAAGAATAAGATATAATCAAACAACACATAGACATATTGAATGATTAATTGATAACTTAT
>NZ_JACWMX010000002.1 GCF_014773245.1 Mucilaginibacter glaciei
AAAGAAATTAAACTAAAGTCCTACAACAAAAAAGCTCAAACATCTTTGGTGGATGTTTGAGCTTTTTTATCAATGTTTGTGCAATCAAAAATAGTCAACCTATTTCAGGACTACTCATACTAAAATCGCTTTTTACTCGATTTACTAAGATCTTCGGGACGTTTAGACTTGATATATATGCCATATTGTTTGTCAGTAATATTATAACGATTTTTTAATTCTTCATCTGTTAATATTTGCATTGAAATAAACAAATCGTTGCTTATTAATAAAAGGTCGCCTTCCCAATTTTCAGTTTTTATTTTATCATTAATGATATATAAGAATGTACTGTCGCTTTTAGTCAAATTGTATAGGCTATCATATTGAACCGATGCAGTTCGAAAAAATTTAGTGTAGCGTTCTCTTGCAAAGTTTTTGGAAGTAAATATTATAACTCCGTCGGCAGCGTCATTTCCATAAGCCTTTATAGCTTCATTATCATACAAAACCTTTATAGAAGCTATTGTTTTTGGGTCGAGATGACTGATGTCTTCTCTTGTGATCCTTGCCGAATCCATTATTTGAATCGGGTTTGAACCAAGTTTTTTTATTATTTTTTTTTCATCTTGACCAAAAACTATTGAGGGTATCAATAAAAAAAAAAATAGGAATCTTGTGATCATATGTTTCTTAAGCGTTGGTAAAGCTAAAGATAATATTATTTTCATAAATATCATTTCAGTAATTCCCTACTAATCTTTACCCTCCTCCAACATTCCCTTTCCAACCTAAACATTATCTTTGCCGCCCAATACAGTTATGATAGTTCATCAATTTTACGATAAGGGATTGGCGCATGCATCTTACGCGGTGATACGTACCGGCAGGATGATCGTTATCGATCCTTCCCGCGACCCGCAGCCTTACTATGCCTTTTCAGACTTGCATGGCGCCGATATTACCGGCGTGATAGAAACACACCCCCATGCCGATTTCATTAGCTCGCACCTGGAGATCTACCAAACTACAGGGGCCGTTATTTATGTGAGCAAACTGGCAGGCGCGGCATACCCGCACGAAACATTTGATGATGGCGATGTAATTGCCATCAATGATATCAAGTTAAAGGCGATCAACACGCCGGGCCACTCGCCCGATTCTATTTGTATCTTATTAGAGGACGAGAAAGGCAAGGACTGCGCCATCTTTACGGGCGACACCCTTTTTGCAGGCGATGTAGGCCGCCCCGATCTGCGCGAGAGTGCCGGTAACATTACAGCTAAAAAAGAAGAACTGGCGCGCGATATGTACCACAGCACCCGTACCAAGCTGATGGTTTTACCAAAAGACGTTACGGTTTACCCGGCCCACGGCCCAGGTTCATTATGCGGTAAAAGCATGAACCCCGATTTGCAAACTACCATAGGCAAGGAACTGCGCGAGAATTATGCTTTGCAATTAATGGATGAGTTATCTTTCGTAAAAACACTCACTGCCGACCAGCCCTTTATGCCCAAATATTTTGGCTACGATGTGGAGCTGAATAAAATAGGCGCGCCAAACTTTGCTGTAAGTGTAAATGCAGTGGTGAAGGCAGATGCCAACATAGCATTGGATAAGGATTTATTAGTAATAGATACCCGCCCATCAGCAGCATACAGCAACGGCCATGTAAAGGGAAGCATTAATTTGCAGGATGCCGAGAAGTTTGAAACATGGTTGGGTTCTGTTGTGGCACCTTACGAGTCGTTTTATTTACTTGCAGCAACAGATGAAGCATTAGATATAGTGATTAAAAAAACAGCTAAAATTGGTTACGAAGGCAACATCAGGGCAGCTTTACTTGTACCCGATGATGCTAACGAAAAATCGGCAGTTATTGATCTGGTACATTTTAAAGCTAACCCGGCAGCCTACACCATTATCGATGCAAGAAATTGGGCCGAGATAAAAAGCGGTAAAATATTTGCCAGGGCTTTGACTGTTCCCCTACCTGAATTGCGCGAGCGGATCAGCGAGATCCCTACTGATAAACCTATTGTAGTGCACTGCGCTGCAGGCTACCGTTCTGCCGCAGCAGCAGGCATAATAGCAGCAAATATACAAAACGTGCCGATATACGATCTGAGCGAAGCTGTTAAGGAGTTTTAGGCAGTTATTGATTGATAGATCACTGTCCATTTTATTTTTTTAAAATAACTATGCACTATAAACTATGATCCATTAACTATTTACTATAATTGCCACGTGAATAATTCTGACGACGCAGTTGTAAAACGGATAAAGGTAATTGTTAAGGAGCATGGCGGCCAGCTAGCCTTAGCCAATGCTATCGGGGTCGACCAGGGTTTTATCAGCAAGGTGATCAACAAAAAGCAGGATATCAGCTACTACCTTATCCGCAAACTTTGTTTCCAGTTAAAGTACTCGCCCGAGTGGCTGATATTAGGCACCGGCGAAAAACAGATCCATAAACCCGAATCAGCCAAACTCATTACCGAGATCCAAATGCTACGTACCGAGGTTGATATTCTGCATGCCCGGATGCGCGCTTACGAACTGCAACTGCAAGAAATACAGCACAACAGCATCGAACACCAAAATGTAGGGTAGCCTGCTGAAAAAATCAATTCCATTTACACAGTGTTATGCTTAGTGTGTAAACTTAATGTTAACATTCTATTACTAAATTTATTTACATTGGCTGCAGGCTATTACTTAAATAACTTTGTGCTTTGCAAGTTTGAATTTAACACACTGTATGCGCAAAGCTTTAATGAATTTCCTGTTCTTTTTAGCCGTTTCAGTGATTGTTGCGTTGCCCACTTTCAGGGCATTTTATGGCCCGGCAGTACATCGCTCTTCACATCACATAAAGGTAATTAAAAGGCATGTTATTTTTGAGCAGGCCAACCTGGACCACTGCATACACGATGCAAGCTGGGACCTGATCAAAAAAAGATCTTTATCTGCTCTCCCTTTAATTATTAAGTTAAAATCGGCATCGTTAATATATTTGCTAATAGCCTTTTTGGCGGTAAACTTGTTATTGCTAAGCTCAAAAAAGTCGTCATTAAAATTTTATATCAGCACAAGTACCATCGCGGTACAGCCAATATACCTCTCCTACCGGTCGCTCCTTATATGATCTTCTCTGCGTTGGCGCTTTAGCCAACCAATCCATAATTAACACAATTATTCACGATGCCCTACCCTGTATGGCATCCAATTGTATCTTATGAATTTTGGAGAAGATCTGGCCCTGCAAATAATGCTGACCAATAAATCATACCATCAGTACTTGTTCAGGGCTTTAAAGGATATAGAAGTATATCATCATTACCAGGTGTTACTTGTGATAAACAAGGCGGGCGGCCGCATCGAGCAAAAAAATATTTGCGAAACTCTGCAAATAGAAAAATCAAACATGGTTGCCGTAATTGCTGTACTACAAAAAAAGGGCTACGTAACTAAAGATGTAAACTTTAAAGATAGGCGCGGTAAACTAATTTCGCTCACCGACAAGGCTCGCGACCTTATTATTTTATTGAATAAATTATTCAACTCCTTTGAAGAACATTTAGCAGATGAAGTTACCTGGCAGGAAATGTATAGCTGCCTGCGCGTGTTGAATAAAATAAGCACCATGCTTAACAATGTAAGCATTACAGATGCAGCTGTTGTTAACATTGAAACCCATGAAGTTTTGCGCCAAAACCTGTCGGCCTAAGCTAAACGCGCTAAAAGAACGGCGAATTTGGTTATGATATTGAACCATTGGTAACACATTTACCAGAAATATATAATGTTTTGATAACTGCAAATAATCGTTTGCCAAACACACTTGAAATATTTTTGCATCAAAATAATTATGCCGAACAAATACACACTATCCGTATTCTTAACTATCCTTTTCGGGATGTTAAACTTAACCGTTTTTGCACAAACCAACGGCAAAATTGGTGGTAAAGTTATAGACTCAAAAACCAGCGAAACTTTAATTGGCGCAACGGTTAGCATCCAGGGCACTACCAAAGGCGTAGCTACAGATGTTGAAGGTAAATA
Source organism: Mucilaginibacter glaciei (assembly GCF_014773245.1). Taxonomy (GTDB): domain Bacteria; phylum Bacteroidota; class Bacteroidia; order Sphingobacteriales; family Sphingobacteriaceae; genus Mucilaginibacter; species Mucilaginibacter glaciei. Next base: position 4,048 of record NZ_JACWMX010000002.1, read on the forward strand.
CCTTTTGGGCGGCATTGCTCCCGGCAAATACACTATCGAAGTGCGCTACATCGGCTACCAGGCTAAATTGGTATCTGATGTTATTGTAAAAGCCGGCGATGTAACCAATCTTGATCTATCTATGGCTGCAGCAACTACCAACGCTTTAAAAGAAGTTGTTGTACGGTCAACCTACAGGCAGGCATCCGTGGCATCATTATACGCGGTTCAAAAAAACAGCGCGTCGATATCTGACGGTATTTCTTCTGAGGTAATCAAACGTTCGCCTGACAGAAACACTGCCGATGTTTTAAAGCGTGTGAGCGGTGCTACCATACAGGACAACAAATTTGTGGTGATTCGCGGGTTAAGTGACCGTTATAACAGTGCCATGCTTGACGGAGCTTCGCTACCAAGTACCGAAAATAACCGCAAGGCCTTTTCATTTGATATTGTACCATCAAACCTGGTAGAAAATTTAACTATTACCAAAACTGCGTCACCAGACCAGCCCGGCGATTTTGCGGGTGGTTTGATCCAGATTGCTACGAAAGACCTTCCCGATCAGAACTTTGTTTCTTTTGGTTTAAGCGGCGGATACAATACAGCCTCTACCGGTAAGGACTTTATAAGCGGACCGCGTAACGCTACCGATTATCTGGGTTTTGATAACGGCAAACGCCAACTGGCAAATGGGTTTGCATCGTCAACCCAGGTGGCTAATGGACTTAGCGAACAGCAGAACCTAAGCTTGCTGCGCTCATTGCCAAATGACTGGAACAGGTATGTAAACACAGCCCTGCCAACTCAAAACTACCAGTTATCAATAGGAAAAGTTAGCGAAAGCGAAAAAACAGGGAACCGTTTCGGTGCTATCCTGGCGCTTACTTATCGCAACCAGCAAAGCATCTACAGTGATATTAAACGTGATTTTTATGGTTACGATTATAATGATGATGCCTACAAATTTAGTACTAACGTAGGTGCTTTATTAAACCTGGGTTACACTTTCGGTAAAAATAAAATCACTTTCAAGAATGTTTACAACAGGATTTTTGACGATCAATATCTTGGCCGTACAGGGCATAACAACTCCGGGTTCGACGTAAATTATTATGCGTTTGACCTGCAGCAAAAAGCCCTATTAAAATCGAGCCTGGAAGGTAACCATCCCCTGGGCGAAAAAGGCGCTAAAATTAACTGGTTATTGAGTTATGGCAATGTATTGAATGATCAGCCAGATCAGCGCAAGGCACTTTACACCCGCGCATCCGGTACAACCAACCCATACCAGGCAGTGCTCTCATCCCTTACCAAAGAGAACTCCACTTTATTTGGTAAGCTGAATGAAAACTCTTACTCGGGCGGTGTAAACTATAGCACCCCTGTTAAACTGTTTACCCAATCAACCTTAAAGGCCGGCCTTTTAAGTTTGTACCGTGACAGAAATTATGACGTACGCTTTATTGGCCCCTTGTTTAGCCAAAAGATCTTGAACGATCCGGATCAGGTTAACACCATTTCAAGGCGCCCGCTTAATACCCTATTTTCAAGGGACCTGATAGACGCCGGGGTTTATAACCTTGCCGAGATCAGCAATATCCCTTCAGATTCATACACCGCCAACTCACTTACCAACTCTGGTTACTTAATGTTGGATAACAAGCTTACCGAAAAATTACGTTTGGTGTGGGGTGCCCGCGTAGAGCAATTCAATGTTAACGTAACGCCGTTAGTTTTCACAAACGCAAGCGATAAAGTACATCAGAATTATACAGACGTATTGCCATCGGCAAACCTGACTTACAGCCTTACAGATAAGATCAACCTGCGTGGATCGTACTCCCGCACACTGGCCAGGCCCGAGTTCAGAGAATTGGCAACATCATCTTATTATGATTATGAATTGCTGGCTTTTCAACAAGGTACGCCAAATTTAAAACGGACTAACATTGATAATTTCGATGTACGTTTCGAGCTGTTCCCATCTGCCGGCCAGATCTTTTCGGTATCGGGTTTCTATAAAAAATTCACCAACGCCATCGAAGCATTTAATGATGATGCTACTTCAACGCGTACGATACGCTATTTTAACAGCGACAAAGCCAATGTTTATGGTGCCGAATTGGAAGTGCGCAAATCACTTGATTTTATAAGGCCTACCGACTTTTTAAAGAACACTACCGCTTATGCAAACATTGCTATTGCCAAATCAGTAGCGCGCAACCCTACAAACTCGGGCTTGAATTTGCAATTTGCCGATCGCCCGCTTATTGGTCAGGCACCATACGTAATCAATGCGGGTTTACAACACAACTTCTTTAAAAACAACCTCACATTCAACGCCTTGTTTAACCGCGTCGGCCAAAGGTTAAGCATTGCAGCGGGCGGCCAATATGCCAACGTATATGAAGTACCACGCAGTGTGATAGATGCCCAGTTGGGTGTTAAAGTATTTAAAAGCAAGGGCGAGCTGAAGTTTAACGCCGGTGATATCTTAAACCAGCGTATTACCTTCTACTACGACCAGAACAATAACAAAAAATATGACGGCGGCGATTACACGCAAAGCAGTTTCAAACAAGGCTCTACCTACACCTTATCATTTACCTATACTCTTTAATAAAAAACCAAACAATAAACAAGCAAAATCAATCAACACTATTTAAAATGAAAAAAATTCTCTTCGTCGCTGCAATTGGCCTAAGCTTTTTAGCTACCAGCTGCTCAAAAAACACGGTTGACCCGACTACGACCCAGCCACCCGTTACTACCGAAACTACGGTTAGCGTAGCTGCCGATGTTACTACAAACACTACCTGGACAGCCGACAAAATATACCTTTTAAAAGGTAATATATTCGTAACAGGTAATGCAACATTAACCATCCAGCCAGGTACTATCATTAAAGGCGATAAAGCAACTAAAGGTGCTTTGATCGTTACACGTGGTTCAAAAATCGATGCTACAGGTACTGTAGATAAACCTATCGTATTTACATCAAGCCAAAGTGTTGGTGCTCGTGCACAAGGCGATTGGGGTGGCGTTATCCTTTTAGGTTCTGCTCCTAACAATGCTGGATCTGCTATTGCTATCGAAGGTATCTCTGATGCTACAGATAAAGGTAAACACGGTGGTAGCAATGCAACCGATAACTCAGGTACATTGAAATATGTACGTATCGAGTATGCAGGTATCGCATTAAGCCCTGATAACGAGATCAACGGTTTAACTTTTGGCAGCGTTGGTTCTGGTACTACTATTGATTATGTAGAAGTTTACCGCTCTGGCGATGATGCTTTTGAATGGTTTGGTGGTTCTGTTAACTGCAAGCATTTATTAGCTATCGATACCTGGGATGATGATTTTGATACTGATAACGGTTTCTCTGGTAAAATTCAGTTTGGTTTGGCTCAGCGTTTAGCTGCTACTGCCGACGTATCAGGGTCAAACGGTTTCGAGTCTGATAACAACGCTACTGGTACAAACGCTACGCCTGTTACAAGTGCTGTTTTTTCTAACATGACCATCTTAGGCCCACGCGAATTTCTTACTGGCGGCCCTTCTATCAATGCTAACTTCCAGCATGGTGCGCAAATCCGTCGTAATTCATCTATTAGCATTCTTAACTCAGTAATTGCAGGTTATACTGAAGGTGTATTTTATGACGATGCTTTGCCTGCAGGTAGCACAGTTAATTCGTCAACTAACTTAACTTCTGGCTCATCTGTTTTTACTAACAACATCATTGCAGCAAGCAATAGCAAAAGCAACCAGATCAAGGCTTCAAACGCTACTACTTTAGCTACAATTACCGCTTTAATAACAGCAAGTAATACTTTCTTACCGGATGTATTTGCCGGTGGTATCTATACAGATCCTTATAAATTTTCTGCTGACCTTGCAGGAACAACAAGCGGAGTTCTTAGATCTGGTATTCCTAACTTTACTCAGGTAGCTTCTTCAGTTGCTTTAACCGGTGCGGTATTTACCAACGCTAAAGTTACTGACGCTTACTTTGATAAAGTTGCTTACCGTGGTGCTTTCGGTACTACCGACTGGACTTCGGGCTGGGCAAGTTACGATCCGCAAAACTTACCTTACACCACCCCGGGTGCTGTAAAATAGTATTGCATATAAAAATCTATACAAAAGCGGCTGCCTCATTGTGTTGGGGCAGCCGTTTTTAATTACAAGTACATCTACTATCCTACCTATGAGTTTTTTTCATGTTAATATCAGCGAAATAGATACGCAAATAGCACAGTTTGCGCGGGCAATTGCTTTACCTATCCGTGTCTTTATTTTAAGAATGATTGCCGAGAACGGTAATGCATTAACCAAACAGGCATTTTATAATAATACCTTTAATGCCACTACTATTAACAAACACTTGCTTGAGTTACGATCATTAGGTATAGTAAAAGTAAAAACGGTACAAGCACAGGCTACCTATTACATCGACCAAAAAATGTTCGACCAAATGTCGGCCAACTTTAGCATGTTTTTTGATAATTCGGCTGCCGCGAACAACTCTGGTTTACTTACTGCCGCAAGCGAAATCCCCGCGGCTAAAAACTTTGGTGCATTCATCAAGCAGCATAGAATGGAACTTAACCTGTCGCAAGAGGCACTTGCTTCAAAACTGGCTATAGACCGCGCATTACTAAGCCGCATCGAAAATGGTAAAAAACAGCTTGACGCAGCCAAATTGGTACTTTTATCGCAGGCACTTTACATTAAAATTGATGATCTGGAACTGGCATACGCCTCTTAATCTGCACGTATTGTCAACATTAAGTTAACATTAAGTATTACACAGTTTATCAAATCATAATTCACTGTTAACATAATCTTAACATTATACGCGAACCTTTGTGGAGTTTTAATAACCCCATATGAAGAAGCTTTACTTTATCATTATTACATTGCTGTTTGCAGTAACTGCAAACGCCCAAATCACCACCGCTGTAGTAAGCGGTAAGGTCACCGACCAGAAAGGCATTACTATGCCTGGCGTAACCGTATCGGTAGTCAATACCAGTACTGGTACCCGCTACGGATCACAAACCAATGCTGATGGGCGCTACACCATCCCTAACGTTAACCCGGGCGGCCCTTACACCTTAACAGCTACTTTTATTGGTTACAACAAGGATGAACGCAGCGATATAACCCTCCAATTGGGCAGCGCTACCTTTAATTTTGTTTTAGCCGATGCTACAACCGCCCTTAAAGAGGTAAGGGTTACAGCCGTAGGCGGTGCTACCAAAACCGGGGCAAGTACCCGCATCAGCCAAAGCCAGATCCGCAATATGCCTTCTATTAACCGTAGTTTGCAGGATCTGACCCGCGCAACACCGCAAAGTAATAACAACTCTTTCCAGGGTACTAACTACCGTTATAACAACGTAACGCTTGATGGTGCCATCAATAATGATGCTATCGGCTTCAGTCCATCATTAGGTGGTCAAAACAATGCTTCGGGACAGGTAGGAAGCAGTACACGTACCAGCCCGGTATCACTTGATGCCATACAGGATATACAAGTATTAGTTGCCCCTTACGATATCAAAATAGGTAACGTATTAGGCGGTAGTATCAACGCAGTTACCCGCAGCGGTACTAATGATGTAACCGGTTCTATTTACGGCTTTGGCCGCGGTGCGTTTTTGGTAGGCCCAAACAATGCACAGGCACAATCTGGCGGTGACGGTTCAAAACTTCCGTCAACCTTTCATGATTACCAAACCGGTATCCGCGTAGGTTTCCCATTGATCAAAAATAAATTGTTCTTCTTTACTAATGAAGAGATTGCCCGCAGGCAGGATCCGGTTATTGCGGCAGCAGGTAGTGCAGGTTCTGCAAAGGTATTAACCCTGCAGGATGCCATGGACATTAAAAATAAAATGGCCAGCTATGGTTTTGATGCCGGTACTTATGACAACACCTCCATCTTCTCAAACTCGAACAAGTTCTTTAACCGTTTGGACTGGAATATCAATGACAAAAACCAGTTGACCATTCGTAATAACACCATCACGTCTACCGCTACCAACCTGGAGCGCGATCAGCAAAACTTCCGTTTTGGCAGCATCGATTACACATCGCACAATAATTCAAGTTCAACCGTAGCCGAATTAAAAAGCAGGTTTAGCAATAACGTTAACAACAGTTTGGTAATTGGTTATTCTAACGTACATGATTACCGCGACCCTACATCAAACCCTGCTCTTCCACAGATAGAGATCACAGGCCGCACACCGGGTACCACTATATTTTTAGGTACCGACAGAGAGGCATCTATATTTGATATGCGCCAAAAAACTATCGAGTTTACCGACAACTTAACTTTAACTAAAGGCAAGCATACCTTCACTTTCGGTACGCACAACGAGTTTTATGATATCACTTATAACTTTGTAAATGCCTGGAACGGCCGTATAGCTTATAGCAGTGTTGCTAACTTTTTAGCTAACAGCCCGTCACGTACCCGTGCCAACTACAACTACACAAACAACACCCGCGATTATATAATTGCCAACCCATCTGCCCGATTTAATGTTAACCTTTTAAGCCTTTACGGCCAGGACGAGATCCAGCTGACCGACAACTTTAAATTAACCGCTGGTATCCGTTTTGACTACGCTGATGTACCTAACAAACAACAGCTGAGTGCAAAAACAAGTAATGCCCCTGCCGATGCCTTTTACGGCAATACATTTACTTATACCAAGCCACGCACAATTGCTCAGAATTACTTAGGTAATATTGAAGTTAACCCGCGTGTATCATTTAATTGGGACGTGCTGGGCGATCAGAGTTCGGTATTACGTGGCGGTAGCGGCTTCTTTACGGGCCGTGTTCCTTTTGCATGGTTTGGTTATGCATTTTATAACAATGGTAACACTTATGGTGCTTACGATAAAAGGCCAAATGCGACGTCTCCTATCACACCGGGCACTAACCCTATACAGGCCCCTGCCAATGGTGGTTTAGGTTATGTACAACAACAAGTACCAGCGGTTAATACATCTGCTGCGGGCCCAACCCAGGTAGATTTAATTGACAATAATTTTAAAATGCCGCAAGTATGGCGTTCAAACCTGGCTTATGATTTAACCACCGCTAACCGTTGGAAATTCACTTTAGAAGGTATTTACACCAAGGTAATTCATGACCTGAAATTCCAGCAGGTAAATACTAAAGACCAGGTTACCTACTACCCTTACGATACGCAGCAACAGCAGCCTATATTTGTTAACCAGGCGGTTAACTCATCATATACCAACGCCTACTTGTTATCAAACACCAGCCAGGGTTACCGTTACAGCTTAACCGCACAGGTTGCTAAAAACTTCCCTTTTGGATTGAATGCTTCGGTAGCCTATACCTACGGCCACTCAAAAGATGTTACCAATGGTATACGTAACTCAATGGAAAGTAACTGGCAGCTTAACCAGGCGCTTAACCCGAATAACCCGGGTTTAGCTAACTCAAACTTTGATATCCGCAGCCGCATCGTATCAAACATCAATTACATGGTTAACTGGGATAAAGAGAAAAACTACACGGCTAACTTTACCTTCTTCCTGAGCGCGCAAACAGGTAACCCGTTCACCTACGGTTTCTTACCAAGTGCTATAGATGGTACAGGCCAGCAAGTTAGTTTAGCCTACATCCCTAAAACAGGCGAAACTGTTAACTTTTTCAGCGATGTAGTTGGCGGTGCTACGGCAGCACAACAGGCAGCAGCGTTCGATTCATACATTGATGGAAACAAGTACCTGAAAACACGCCGCGGCCAGTTTACCGAGCGTAACGCGGCTTACACGCCATGGAACAATAACCTTGATTTCCGTTTCTCGCAAGACTTTAAGTTTGGTAACGGTAAACGTAAACAAGTAATTACCTTCACTTACGACATCATTAACTTAACCAACCTGCTGAACAAAAAATGGGGCCAATACTACTTCTCGGCTAACACTTTCAACTCAACATCAAGCGTTGGTTTAACACCAAAAACGACACCTGCCTTTGGCGCAGTATCAACAACATATCCTAAATACACCTTTGCTGATCCGGGTGTACCATATTCTGTTGATCTGTTCGCTTCGCGCTGGCAAATGCAGTTTGGTTTGCGTTACGCATTCTAAACCGGCATAGTCAAATATTTAAAAGCCGCCCGATTTTTCGGGCGGCTTTTTGTTTATAATAGCTACCTTGCAACCATGCAGCAAACCGGTAGCCCCTCAGTACTGCCTCCCGCCTTTATTAACTGGATCATGTTTATCTCCATCTGTTTAATATGGGGTAGTTCATTTATTTTAATGAAACTGGGCCTGTATGATACGGCACACAAGCCTTTGCTCAGCGCCTACCAGGTGGCTGCTATACGCATCATTACCGCCGGGATAGTGCTTTTCCCCGTACTCATCAGTAACCGCAGCAAGATCCCTTTTAAGCTTTCTGGATGGATGATATTTTCGGGCATATTTGGCAGTTTCCTGCCTGCATTTTTATTTTGCATTGCCGAAACTAAAATAGATAGCGCCCTGGCCGGTACGCTAAACTCCCTCACCCCCATCTTTGCTATTATATTCGGATTTTTGTTCTTTGGTCATAAGATCCCGCTTGGGCAAATTGCAGGTATCATCATCGGGTTTGGAGGCATTGTGTTGCTTTACCTGGTCAAACAACACTCAGGTGCAGGGCAAATTAGTTATGGCGGGCTGGTTATAATGGCCACTATTTTTTACGGCATTAATATCGTTGTTGTAAGGCGGCATTTAAATGGCGTAAGCCCGCTGGTAATCACCGCTTTCTCTTTAATAGCTGTTACTTTGCCATCGTTGGTAATTTTATGGCACAGCGGCTTTTTCAACTTACCATTAGCACAGCCGCAGTACATTAAAGCTTGCCTGGCGGTTTGCACGTTGGGCATATTGGGTACGGCATTAGCCTGGGTTTTATTCTATGCGCTGGTGCAACGCACAAGTGTGCTGTTTACCTCAACCGCCAGCTACGGCATCCCGTTTGTAGCATTTGCCTGGGGTTGGTACTACGGCGAAACCATAACTGCGGCACAAATAGGCTGCCTGTTTATCATATTAGGCGGCGTATATTTAACTAAAATTGATTTTAGCAGGTATCGCAAAAGGGTGGTTTAGTCGCTACTATACTCCGGTCAACGCATTTTTAAAAGCATTAATCTCCACCTCACCAACCACTTGTCCTTTAAATAAAACGGCTATTCTGTCGTCTTGCTTTTGCAGTTGCAGACTACCCTTAAACAATTGTATTTTGGATGACGAAATTAAAGTCCTCAGTACAGAAACGTACTCTTTACGACAGGCTAACTCCATTTGCCCATCGGCTACAACAAGGCGTACTCTTTTATCATGGGGTTCGATACGGAAAATACTTTTTCAGTTAGTTTTAGCATCTGCATTATCATGCACTGAATTTACAGTTATCCCGTGAAACTTTTTTATCTGCTGAATGTCTCCTTTAAATAAATTTCAAGTACATGACACCGATACACTTTACCGTTGGCAACGAAAGAGCCGTGAAAGTTATCCCTAATACACAAGGGCAGGTAGATGGTCACCCGGTATTAACTTACACCTATAACATTTACGCCGATAGCAATTTTGACGATGCCCACACGCTGCAACGCCAGGAGAGCGAGCTTTTACTGGAAAAAAAGCTCGATCCAAATTACCTCGGTTATATTACTTTTGAAGAACCCGGTAAACTATTTAGCTACACTGCCGACGGGTATGACGACCTGACATCCGGAGAGGTGGAGGAGATCATCGAGCACATTACCCATTACCGCGAAAACCCAGGGATGTGGGCGGCAGATGAATTTTAAATTTAAAAGACATCCAAAACATTAAACCGGCGCATAGTTAACCACCCATGCAACACATTTTATTTTTTGGCGATAGTTTAACGGCTGGTTATGGGCTGGCCAATACCGCAACAGAATCATTCCCCGCGTTGATAAGTGAAAAGCTCAAGGCCCAAAACCTGCAATACCATGTTACAAACGCAGGCTTAAGCGGGGATACAACCTCGGGAGGTCTTTCGAGATTAACCTATTGGTTACGTAAACCGGTTGATATTTTTGTATTGGAGCTGGGCATTAATGATATCCGTCGTGGCGTTAAGCTAGCCATCATTCAGCAAAATTTGCAGGCCATTATCAACCAGGTAAAAACGAAAAATCCACATGCAAAACTGGTACTTTTAGGTATGGAGATCCCCATATTTTTGGGTGGTAACCTTGCTGTAGAAGTTGGCGCGATATATCGCCAACTGGCTCAAACAAATCAAATGGCATTTGTGCCGTTTTTATTAAAGGGCGTTGCCGGGCTAAAACACTTAAACCTTCGCGACATGGTGCACCCATCTGCGGCAGGGTATAAAATTGTAGCAGAGTTAGTATGGCCAGCCATCCATAATTTGCTGTAAACAGCTAATTCACAACTACAAGTATTAAGACAACCTGAGGGAGTGATTTTAGACTTTCTAAGCCATCTATTACTATTGAACGTTACGTAAGTTGGCTAACGTCTGAAATTTATTAGTCGCCCCCAACAAATTTAGACTTGAGAGTTAATGAAATTGCTGACATTTTAATCGGCTTGTTGCTTATTGTGAGTGGCGCCGGTGCGTTTTTATATATCCTGAAACAAGCTACCAACGAGGCCAAAAGCAATAAACAATATCTTTGGTTTAGCCTTGCGGCAGTAGCACTTTTGCTAATGGGTTTAGCCGCCATTTATGAAGGGGTAGAAACAACTATTTCATAAATATAAAAAAAGGCCGGAAGATCACTCTCCCGGCCGGAACTGCTTATAGCAGCTTTATTTTATTAAAATGAACCGTGTATTATTCCCAAAGGTTGTTTGGGTATGTACCGTTCTCCACCAATTCTGATATTGATTTTTGCACAATGGGCTTATCTTCCTTGTAAGTTACACCAAACCATTTTTGCGCGGTAGGGATAACTTTGAATGAAGCCGTACCGCTTTTGATCAACTCGTCGGCTACTAAAGGGATAAAGAATTCTGATTTTGGGTTCTCTTTATTAGCAGCAACAAACTTTTTAAACAGATCAAGGCTCTGATCAAATACAGCAGGTGTAAAGCCCCAAAAATTCATAGATACGCGGGTATCATTAGGTAACGAATGTTCACCGGTTGCATCTTTATAAACCACACTGCCATCGTCTTTAAAGTAAACCTCGGTACGCTCGTTTACCTCAGTCATGTTACCTTTATCATTTACCGCGCAAACACCGCGCGATACGGTACCATAATCTGATAAGGTTTTATCTATCTGGTAACCGATAATGGCATATTTATCGTCGGCAACTTCGGTAGTTAAAAAATCCGCCATTTTTTTGAAAGCGTCGTAACCGTAAAAATCATCAGCATTAATTACGCAGAAAGGCTCTTTTACCTGGTTACGTGCCGCTAAAACCGCATGTGCAGTACCCCATGGTTTAGCACGTTCTACCCTTTCGGTAATTCCGAAAGGTTCCAGGTCGAAGCTCTGGAAAACATAATCAGTTTCTACGCGGCCTTTCAATTTGGGCTCAAATATGGTCTTAAAGTTTTCGGCAAATTCCTCGCGAATGATAAAGCTAACTTTACCAAACCCGGCCTTTATAGCATCGTATATAGAATAGTCTATAATGGTTTCGCCATTAGGGCCAAAGCCATCAACCTGTTTCATACTTCCGTAACGGCTGGCCATACCTGCGGCCAATATTAATAGTGTAGGTTTCATTTGTGAGATGGGGTATTACTTAGTGTGTTATCTTAAACAAATATAAATTATGCCTAAAAGTTTTAATATTATTTAATGTATCTAAAATCCTGACCGTTCTGGATGGTCAACAAAGATTCGTATATCAGACGGATAACATTATCTACATCCTCTTTATGAATCATCTCTACCGTGGTGTGCATATAACGTAATGGTAAAGAGATCAACGCTGATGGTACGCCGTCGTTAGAGTAAGCAAACGCATCGGTATCTGTACCCGTACTACGAGATGATGCCTGGCGCTGAAACGGGATCCCCGCTTTTTTCGCAGCGTCTATCAATAATTTGTTCAGGTTGTTTTGTACCGCCGGGGCGTATGAAATTACAGGGCCCTTACCACAGGCCAGATCGCCCTGAGTGATCTTATTGATCATCGGGGTGCCCGTATCATGCGTAACATCGGTTACGATGGCTACGTTTGGCTTTATACGATGAGCGATCATCTCGGCACCGCGTAAACCTATTTCTTCCTGCACGGCATTTACAATGTATAAGCCGAAAGGCAATTTTACGTTGTTCTCTTTTAATAAACGGGCAACCTCGGCAATCATAAAACCACCGGCGCGGTTATCCAGGGCGCGGCCAACATAATAGCGGTTGTTCAGCACCATAAACTCATCTTCATAAGTGATCACACAACCTACATGGATGCCCATTTTCTCTACCTCTTCTTTACTGGTGCACCCGCAATCTAAAAAGATATTTTTCAAAGTGGGGGCCTCTTCCTTTTCGCCGCCTAAGCGGGCGTGGATAGCCGGCCAGCCGAACACTGCCTTTACAATGCCGTTATCGGTATGGATGTCTACCCGTTTAGAAGGTGCTATCTGATGATCTGACCCGCCATTGCGGATCACGTAGATCAAGCCATCGTTGGTAATGTAGTTTACGAACCACGAAATCTCGTCGGCATGGGCTTCGATCACTACCTTATACTCGGCTGTAGGGTTAATAATACCCACCGCAGTACCGTAATTATCTGTATAAAAATCGTCGATATAAGGTTTTAAATAGTCCAGCCACAATTGCTGGCCTTTCCATTCAAAGCCGGTAGGAGACGGATTATTGATATATTTTTCGAAAAATGCGAGGGATGTTTCGTTCACTATAGCAGGCTTTTGTGCTGCTTCGGGTTTCTTTTTAGCCATTTGTTATCATATTAGGCCTTTAGGCCGTAATGCAAATATAATAAAGCGCACGATATGAAACAGCAAGAATTACACCCTGCGGGAGTATAAATTACAAGGCTAAGATTATTGTTTACTTAATATACGCTTAATAAGCAAAGCGCACTTTTGCGGCGTCTTAAAATAATAAGATCAGTTAGTTAAAGTTAAAAGTTAGTTAGAAGGATCAGTCGGCGCAAGGCGGACTGATCTTTTATTTTGAAGGGAGATCCTTTTCCATGATAATGTAGTCCACCCCATTCTTGCGGAACATCTCGCCTGCCTCCTTAAAGCCAAATTTTGCATAGAAACCGGTTGCCGATAACCTGGCATTACACCATAAATGCGTACCCTGTTCCAGTTCCACAAAACCGGTAATATAATCCAACAATTGCCTGCCGATGCCCTGGCCCTGCACTTTGTCGCTCACGGCAAACTTGCGAAACTGCCAGTCGGTACCATTTTGAAACACGGATACGACCGCCACAATATAATTATCCTTAAACGCCGCAAAGTGGTAGCCGTGGTTATCCTCGTCCATTGCCATCTCCTGGTTGGTTTGTTCAGGATATAAAATATCCCGGCGTAGTTGCCAGGTAAGTTCGGGGCGAATTTGTTCGATCTGTAAACTCATTTATTAAGTCGATTCGTGTCTCTCAATTTCTAAATCCCTCCTTGGGGAGGGGTGTGTTAGGTTGTGGGGTGGCGTGGAGGGGTTAAACGCTCGGCTAGCCCGACCCAGCTCGACTGAGAACTGGATTTATTTATTTACAACGGAATATTCCCGTGCTTTTTCTTCGGATTATTCACCACTTTATTCTCCAGCATTTTAAAGGCATGTATCAGTTTGATGCGGGTGTCTGCCGGGGCGATTACTTCATCGATAAAGCCACGCTCGGCAGCGCGATACGGGTTGGCAAATATTTCGGCATATTGCTGTTCCTTTTCGCGCCATTTGGCTTCCGGGTCTTCGGCTGCTGTAATCTCGCGTTTAAAAATGATCTCGGCAGCACCTTTGGCACCCATAACGGCAATTTCAGCACTTGGCCAGGCGTAATTCATATCCGCACCAATGTGTTTAGAGTTCATTACATCATAAGCACCACCGTAAGCTTTGCGGGTAATCACGGTGATACGCGGAACGGTAGCCTCGCAGAAAGCGTATAGCAACTTTGCACCATTGGTTATAATGGCGTTCCACTCCTGGTCGGTGCCCGGTAAAAAGCCCGGCACATCTTCAAATACCAGCAACGGAATGTTAAAGCTATCGCAAAAACGAACGAAGCGGGCTGCTTTTGTAGATGAGTTGATATCCAGCACCCCTGCTAAAAACGCAGGCTGATTGGCCACAATACCAATGCTGCGGCCAGCCAGGCGGGCAAAGCCCACTACAATATTTTCTGCAAAATCTTTATGTACTTCTAAAAACGAACCTTCATCAATCACTTGCTCAATTACCTCGCGGATGTCATAGGGTTGTGAAACATTCTCGGGCAAAATATCCGTTAGTACGGGGCGTTCTTCGTTCTTTACCTCGTAAGGCAGCGCAGGGGCGCGGTCTTCACAATTTTGCGGCATATAGCTCAATAGCTTTTTAACATGTTGTATAGCCGAAATCTCATTAGCGCAGGCAAAATGGGTTACGCCGCTTTTGGTAGCGTGGGTGTTAGCACCACCTAATTCTTCAGATGTGACCACCTCATGCGTTACCGTCTTCACCACGTTGGGGCCTGTTACAAACATATAGCTGGTATGCTCAACCATTAAAATAAAATCGGTAATCGCAGGCGAATACACCGCGCCGCCTGCGCAGGGGCCCATAATGGCCGATAGCTGAGGCACTACACCGCTGGCCATGGTATTGCGGTAAAATATATCGGCATAGCCTCCTAACGATACCACACCCTCCTGGATGCGGGCACCACCCGAGTCATTCAGTCCAACTACCGGCGCGCCGTTCTTCATGGCCAGATCCATTATTTTACAGATTTTCTCGGCATGCGTTTCTGAAAGCGAGCCGCCAAAAACAGTGAAATCCTGCGAGAACACGTAAACCAGCCGGCCATTCACATTACCATAGCCTGTAACTACGCCGTCGCCGGGATATTTTTCCTTTTCCATCCCAAAATCTGTCGAGCGGTGGGATACCAGCATACCAATTTCCTGAAAGGAACCATCGTCAAGCAAAAAATGCAAACGCTCACGTGCTGTAAGCTTTCCTTTTTTATGCTGACTTTCTATCCGTGCCTGGCCGCCACCTGCCAATGCCTGATCGCGCTTTTGCTGAAGATTTTCTAACTTTTTATTCACAAGAGGTTACAATTGGTAATGGGCTAAAAATAGTAATTAAAATGTAAGATTACGTTTAAGCATGTTCCGCTTGCATTTCACAAACAAATATTTTTATATTTGCGATGCATGAAAACAAGGAATTTCAAAATTTCTGTGACGGTATTATTTATAAGCATCTTTCTTATTAAGATGGTTATATCTATGGCGCCTATGTTTTTAAGCACCGATAACAAAACGGTTAAAGCGGTTATTATGCAATTAGAGCATGAATCAAAAACCGAAAAGGAAGATCCGGATAAGGGTTCATTTAAAGAAAAGAAATCTTTTGATGAGAACATTAATCACCTTATCGCCTATACCTCATTCGTTGCCGAAGAAAGCGTTTTACACAACTTAGAAAATTCGCTTTTCACACAGGTCTATCACCCGATAGTACCCACCCCGCCTCCCAACGCATAATTTTATCGCGCCTGGTTTTACATCCGGGCAGGCTAAAGCCGTCCGTACGTTTTTTAATGTATAGTTCGAATTAGCTGCTACTGTTTACATCTCCATATTGAAGAGAAGATGTTGATGCCCCTGTTTATCTAAAACTTCATTTTTTCTATACCACAGCATTATGCAAATTAAGCAAGGAGGCTTGTCTTCGGATAACCTTAACCTGAAAAAATACTTTCTTGCCAAAAATTTAAAAAAGGATCTGCCGGCAGGCCTGGTTGTATTCCTGGTAGCTTTACCGCTATGTTTGGGTATAGCCCTCGCATCTGGCGCGCCTTTGTTTTCGGGGATTCTCTCGGGCATTATTGGCGGTATAGTTATAGGTATGCTTAGCGGTGCGCAATTAAGCGTTGCAGGGCCTGCTGCAGGGCTTACCGTGATCGTTTTAAATGCTATCAATGGGCTTGGATCGTACGACGTATTTTTGCTTGCAGTTGTTTTAGCAGGAGTGTTCCAAATGATATTGGGGCTGGTTAAAGCGGGCACTATTGCCAACTACTTCCCATCGTCGGTTATCGAAGGGATGCTTGCCGCTATCGGGATAATTTTGATCATGAAGCAATTCCCGCATGCGGTTGGGTTTGATAAAGATTTTGAAGGTGATGAAGGCTTTGCACAATCAAATGCAGACAATACCTTTTCGGGTATATCCAGCGCCTTACGTAAAATTAATTACGGCGCCGTTATTATTAGTTTGATCTCGCTTGCGCTGATGATATACTGGCCGCGGATAAAAAAGGTTGCTGCTTTACCTGCGCCATTAATGGTGGTATTGATAGGTACTGCTTTAGCATTTGCCTTTAAAAATACCGGCCTTGCTCTTTTAGATAAACAATTTGTACAAATACCATTAGTGCATAGCACAACAGAGTTTTTCGGGCTATTTAAATCCCCCAATTTTAATGCGATAGGCAATAAACAAGTTTGGATAACGGCATTTACCATAGCGGTCGTTGCCAGTTTAGAAACCTTATTAAGCCTTGAAGCTGTAGATAAAATAGACCCGATCAAAAGAATATCGCCTACAAACCGCGAACTGGTTGCTCAGGGGGCTGGCAATTTAGTGAGCGGTTTACTGGGCGGTTTACCCATGACGGCGGTTATCGTACGGTCATCAGCCAATGTTAATTCCGGGGCGCGCACCAAAATGAGCGCGATTTTCCACGGATTTTTATTACTGATATGCCTGCTGGCCATTCCGTCGTTTTTAAATATGATACCCTTATCCTGCCTGGCGGCAATATTGTTAACAGTGGGTTACAAATTGGCAAAGGTGTCGTTATTTAAACACATGTGGCATAAAGGGCTCGATCAGTTTATCCCCTTTGTCATCACGATCATCGCCGTAGTATTTACCGATCTTTTAATAGGCGTAGGTATTGGGATGATGGTGGGTGTGTTTTACATACTGCGCACTAACCTGCGCAACCCATTCTTCTATACAATAGGGCCAAACGGCGAAAAGAATACCATACTGATCAAACTTGCAGAGGAGGTTTCCTTTTTAAATAAGGCAACAATACAAATTACCTTAACCAACCTTCCTAAAGGTACCAATGTGATCATAGATGGTTCAAATTCCCGCTATATAGACCCCGACGTGTTAGAGATCATTAATAATTATAAGCACAATGCTTACACAAAGGGCATTATTGTACAACTGCAGAATATTAAAGAGCGGTACGAAGTGCCGCCGATGAAAGAATTGGTTTACAAACCTTAAAAGGGAATATGCCATATCAAATACTCAAGATTAAGCAAACGGACGTCTTTTCTATTTTAGCTGAAACATGCTTTAAAAATTGACGTTAAACGTAAAACATACAGGTACTTAAAAATTTCATGTTAAGACAAACAAGTAAAAAACGAACTTTAAAACAAAACCTAATGCTGGCCTCCTCGACAGCATTTGTAGCAGGTATAATTGATGTGTGCAGCTTATTGGCTTTCCTGGCTTTCACATCTAACGTAACAGGGCACGTGGCCAGTTTTGCAAAAAATATAGTGGAGCGCGATTATGATTCGATCATCATTTTTGGTGTATGGATGTTCATGTTCATGCTGGGTGCGTTCGTATCTAATTTTATTATGAAATCTGTTATCCATATCAGCAATTACAAAGCGCATTCTATACCCATTGTTATAGAAATGATAGTACTTGTATTCGTAGCGATATACGGTAATAACTTTTATCACGAAACACAGCAAGAGCGGCAGATTGTAATAGGCGCATTGCTTTTTGCAATGGGCTTACAAAATAGTGTAGCCTCCAATGTATCGGGCGGGTTAGTAAAATCAACACACCTAACAGGCTTGTTTACAGACCTGGGTAGTGAACTGGCCGATTGGATGCACCCTAAAACAGCAGATAGCCAGGAAGTAAAAAACAAGATAATTGTAAGGTTTACTATCCTCGGATTTTTTATTTTTGGCGGGTTAATGGGCGGTTACTTCTTTAACCTTTATGAATTTAAGGTGTTTTACGTAGTACCGTTTATACTTCTTACTATTTTGCTGTATGATCTGTTACCTATGTTTTACCATCGCGTATTTCAATTAATATATCCGAAAAAAAATACCATATCAAAAAGTACTAATTAAAATTAAAAACTATGAGCGCAAAAGAAAGTGAATTGATACACGATACCAGCAATATTACTTATGAAGGTTTGCTGGAAGGAAATAAAAAATTTGTAGCGGAAACGCTGGATGCTGACCCTAATTATTTCAAAACGCTGGCAGCCGGCCAAAAGCCGCCTATTTTATGGATAGGATGCTCAGACAGCCGTGTACCCGCCAACCAGATAACCCGAACCAACCCGGGTGAAATATTTGTACACCGTAACATTGCCAATATGGTCATACATACCGATATGAGCATGCTGAGTGTACTTGATTATGCCATAAATGTTTTAAAGGTTAAGCATGTTATTGTTACCGGCCATTACGGTTGTGGTGGCGTTTTAGCAGCCATGACCAGCAAGCAATACGGCTTAATTGACAACTGGTTAAGAAACATCAAAGATGTTTACCGCTGGCATGCAGATGAACTGAATGCCATTGAAAACGAGAAGGAACGCGCAGACCGCCTGGTAGAGTTGAATGTAATAGAGAATGTGAGCAACTTGTGCGAAAATACTATTGTACAAAACGCATGGCAGGCAGGCCAGGAATTGCATGTACACGGTTGGGTGTACAGCTTATCTACCGGTATTATCAAAGATATGAAGGTAAGTGCCAGCAATAACAAAGAAATGGACGAGGTATTCAGATTTGAAGGGAAATAGAAATTCTTTTTAACAGCCCTGATAGAGCGTCCATAAAAAAACCTCCTTTGCATAAAGGAGGTTTTTTTATTTAAAGTCCCCGCTATTGGGATAGATTTATTAAAAATAATTTAGTGCTCCGGTGTCAAAAACGGATAACGATAATCCTTAGGCGGATCAAAGGTTTCCTTTATTGTCCGGGGCGATACCCAACGTAGCAGGTTGATCATCGATCCGGCCTTGTCATTAGTACCCGATCCGCGCGCGCCGCCAAATGGTTGCTGCCCTACAACTGCACCGGTTGGCTTATCGTTCACATAAAAGTTACCCGCAGCATTACGAAGGCGATAGGTAGCCTCGGCAATGGCGTAACGGTCTTGCGAAATAATGGCACCCGTTAAAGCGTAGATAGATGTTTTATCAACAATTGTCAGGATCTCGTCCCAATCTTTATCCTCGTAAACATAAACAGTTAGTACCGGTCCAAACAACTCTGTACACATGGTTACATAGTAAGGATCCTCTACCTTTAAAACGGTTGGCTCTATAAACCAGCCTTTAGTTTTATCGTGGCCACCGCCCGCTATCAGTTCAACACTTTCATCGGCGTTAGCCTCATCAATATATTTCGCCAGTTTATCAAACGATACCTCGCTGATAACGGCGTTAATAAAGTTCTCAAAATCTTCGGTAGGCCCCATTTTAAAGGTGGCCATTTCGCGGGTTACATGCTCTTTAACCGCAGGCCATAAGCTTGCCGGGATATAGGCACGTGAAGCCGCTGAACATTTTTGCCCCTGGTATTCAAATGCGCCGCGCAAAAGGGCAACGGCTACTACATCCGGGTTAGCGCTCGGGTGGGCAAGCACAAAGTCTTTCCCGCCTGTTTCGCCCACAATACGCGGGTAGGTTTTGTACTTATGGATATTACCTGCAATAGTACCCCAAATATTTTGGAACACCCCGGTAGATCCTGTAAAGTGAATGCCTGCAAAATCGGGATGGTTAAATACCACATCGCCAACTACAGGCCCGTCGGCATAGATCAGGTTGATCACGCCATCCGGCACACCGGCTTCTTTGAAGATCTGCATGATCACGTTAGCCGCATAGATCTGTGTATCGGCAGGTTTCCAAACCACAACGTTACCCATCATGGCGGCGCTTGCAGGCAGGTTACCGGCAATAGCGGTAAAATTAAAAGGCGTTAACGCGAAGACAAAACCCTCTAAGGGGCGTTGTTCTACCCGGTTCCAGATGCCTTTACCAGATACAGGCGGCTGCTGCTGGTAAATCTCTGTCATATATTGCACGTTAAAGCGCAAAAAGTCAATAAACTCGCAGGCTGCATCAATTTCAGCCTGGTAAGCATTTTTGCTCTGGCCCAGCATCGTAGCGGCATTTATTTTGGCGCGGTAAGGCCCGGCAATCAGTTCGGCTGCTTTTAAGAATATTGCGGCACGTTGCTCCCAGGGCAGGTTTTCCCAATCGGCTTTAGCGGCAAGGGCTGCGTCGATAGCGTCCGTTACATGGGTTTTATCGCCCCAGTGATAAGTAGCTAAAACATGCTGATGATCATGCGGCGGGCGGATCTCGCGAAGCGTGCCTGTACGCACCTCTTTACTGCCAATATACATCGGTATATCAATTTGTTTGGCGCGGCCTTCGGCCAAAGCGGCCTTTAAAGCTGCACGCTCCACACTGCGCGGGCCGTAGTTTAAAACGGTCTCGTTAACAGGCTCGGGGACATTAAAAAATCCTTTTAACATAGATAATTATTTGGTGGCGCAAAGATAGTGGTAAATGTGCAGATGTGAGCGCACCGATCTGCAAATTGACCTTATGATGGAAACCTCTGTATCGTAGTTGACTTTAGCCCAATATTTTAAACGATGGATAACACCTTTGCACCATGTGTTAATTATTGCTTTTGCGCTTAATTCTGTTTGCTTTTTGTGATATATTTATAGCCATAAACTATAATATGAAACTTAAACTATCACTCCTGCTGTTATTGGCAAGTGGTTACGCCACACAAGTGTCGGCGCAAGCCACCAATGCCTGGAAAACAGCTACCGGCGGCGGCTACACTTACAAATACGTAACCGGCGACCCTACCCACTCCCGCTTTTATACCTTAAAAAACGGGCTCACTGTAATATTAAGCCCAACGGATAAACAGCCCCGCATCCAGGCTTATATAGCCGTAAAGGCGGGCAGCAAGACAGACCCTGCAGACCACACAGGCCTGGCCCATTACCTGGAGCATATGATGTTTAAGGGTACTGACAAGTTTGGCTCTCTGAACTGGGCAAAAGAAAAACCTTTACTGGATAAAATAGATAACCTTTACGAGCAATATAACTCTACCAAAGACGAGGCTAAACGTAAAGAGATCTACAAGGAAATAGATAAAACATCGGGCGAGGCTGCAAAATTTGCCATTGCTAATGAGTATGATAAAATGATGGCTGCAATGGGCGGTCAAAATAGCAATGCCTTTACTTCTTTTGAGCAAACTGTTTATACTGAAGATATCCCCGCATCGTCTGTAGATAAATTCCTGACCATGCAGGCCGAGCGTTTCCGCAACCCTATCCTGCGCATCTTCCATACAGAATTGGAAGCAGTGTACGAAGAGAAGAACCGCGGGCTGGACAGCGACCCTAATAAAGTGCAGGAAGCGATGTTCGAGGCATTGTTCCCTAACAATAATTATGGTAAACAAACTACCATCGGTACGGTGGAGCATTTAAAAAATCCGTCGTTAAAGGCCATTCGCAAATACTACTACTCTTACTACGTGCCCAATAATATGGGCGTGATCCTGTCGGGCGATTTCAACCCCGATGTGATGATCAAAAAAGTAGCCCAGAATTTTGGTTACATGCAAACCAAGCCAACACCTGCGTACACCTTTGCACCCGAGGTACCTATTGCCGCCCCTATACAGCGCGATGTTTACGGCCCTACGCCCGAAAACCTTACTATTGCCTATCGTTTCCCGGGTGCGACTACGCGCGATGCGCGTTTACTGAGCCTGATGGGTTCATTATTAACCAATGGCAAAGCAGGCCTTTTTGACCTGGACCTTACTAAGAAGCAAAAGCTGCTTAGCGCATTTGCTTCAAATTATACCTTAAAAGATTACAGCGTATTACTACTACGCGGCACACCTGTTAAAGGCCAAAATCTAGATGATGTAAAAGCATTGATGCTGGGCGAGATTGAGAAATTGCGCAAAGGCGAGTTTTCTGACGACCTGATCCAATCGATCGTTAACAACTACAAAAAGAGCAAAATTGAGCAGGACGAAAGTTACAACCAGCGCGCCAGCAACCTGATGGATGATTTTACATCGGGTGTTGACTGGAGAACCGATGTGGCCACTATCAATGAGCTATCTAAAGTGACCAAGGCGCAGATAGTAGCCTTTGCAAACAAATATTTAAAGGAAAATAATTTTGTCATCGTTTACAAACACCAAGGTACAGACAAAAACATTGTAAAGGTTGATAAACCAACCATAACCCCTGTCGAGGTTAACGCCGGCGAGCAATCGGCCTACGTAAAAGCCATCAACGCAATGCCTTCAAACGCTATCCAGCCGGTTTGGCTAGATTTTAATAAAGACATACAGCGCGCTACAGCAGGTAAAGTTGATGTATTATCTGTTCAAAATAAGGATAACAGCATATTCCGCCTTTATTACCGCTACGATATGGGCAGCTGGAACAATAAACTATTGCCTGTTGCCGCACAGTACCTGCAATTTTTAGGGACAGATAAAATGACTTCTGAAGAAATCAGCAAAGCATTTTACAAACTCGCGTCAAACTTTAATGTAAGTGCCAGTACAGAAATCACCACCGTGAGCATTAACGGCTTGCAGGAAAACTTTGGTGCATCTGTTACCTTGTTTGAAAACCTGCTGGCTAATTGCAAGCCCGATGCCGAGGCATTAAAAGGCTTAAAGGCCCGCCTGAAAAGATCGAGAGAAAACCTTAAACTGAATAAGGCTGCTATTATGCAGGGCTTGGTTAACTACGCACAGTTTGGTGCAAACAACCCGTTCAACAACGTTTTAACCGACGAAGAAATAGACAACCTGAAAGCAGATGACCTTGTTGCTATTTTACACAACCTGGTTAACTACAAGCATACTATTTTATACTACGGCCCGCAAACCGCAGCACAAACCGGTGTTACTTTAGCTACCCTGCATAAAACGCCCGCTACCTTCGCTGCCTATCCTGACAAGAAAGTTTTTACCCGCCAGAAAATGGATAAGAACATGGTGCTGTTTGGCAACTTCGATATGGTACAGGCCGAGATCCAGTGGATCCGTAATGAGGATGCGTACAGCCCGGCTAAAGCCCCTGTTATCGAGTTGTACAACAACTACTTCGGCTCGGGTATCAGTTCGATAGTGTTCCAGAACATACGCGAATCTAAAGCACTGGCCTACTCAACTTACGCGTTCTATGTGGCACCGCAGAAAAAGGACGACGATAACACTTTTGTTGCGTACGTAGGCACCCAGGCCGATAAAATGCCCGAAGCCGTTAAAGCGATGAATGAGCTGTTAAACAACATGCCCGAGTCTGAAAAGGGCGTATTGGCCGCTAAAGATAACATCCGTAAATCGATAGAAACCGAACGCATCACCCAGGATGGCATCCTGTTTACCTATCTGGCCGCCCAGCGGAAAGGGTTAAATTACGATGAACGTAAAAACACTTTTAGCGCGGTTAGCAAATTGGGTTTTGCCGATGTACAGGCTTTTGCCAGTACCGAATTAAAAGGTAAGCCTTTTACGTATTGCGTAGTAGCATCTGATAAACGCGTTACAGATGACGACCTGAAAAAATATGGTGAATTGGTAAAGCCTGATATGAAACAGATCTTCGGATATTAACGATATACAAAACAAATTTTAAAGCGGATGGGATTTTTTCTCATCCGCTTTTTTTGTAAAAATATCATTACAATACCGTTGACGACATTTGTTTAAAATGATATATTTGTTTTATAGATTAATTGATCCTCAATACAATAGCCCTTACTTGTATCATATGACCTTACCCCATTTAAATAAAAACAGCGCACAGGCATTCATTGCCACTTGCACTAAATGCAAAAATGAGTTAGAAGATCGTGTACATCGCGGCTTTTTCGTTAAAAACTTCCTTTTTTGGTTACCAATCCGCAAGTATAAATGCTACAAATGCAAGCGCGGGCAATATGTATGGGTTAAATAATAGTTAATTCGGCATTATTGCGATATTAAATTAAAACAGCAAAATTTATTTGAGTATCTAAGTTTTGGGGAGATATGATGGTTCAAATGGTTATTATTGACCTTTAAACCAACTCGTAACCCATCTTTTGGAAAGAAAAATCAAACCCATGACCATGTATTGCCCAAACTGCGGCAACTTGTTTAACCGTAAACTTCACCGTAGCTGGTCGCAAAAGACGTTTCTTTTCTTTATGCCGCTGCGTAAATATCATTGCGATAACTGCGATAAGGATGTTTTAATATTTAAACCATCTAAATAACAGCAGTGTGTAAATTTGGTACAGATATTGACAAACGTTGATAATGGTATAGTAATACAAGCTTCTGTATAGAAATTAGATGATGCTATTTATATTAAAATAAAAAATAATGCGACGGATATTAGCGGTAGATGATGATAATGACATACTCGAAGTACTTCAATTCATACTGGAAGATTCAGGTTATGAGGTAGTTACATTATCCGATGGCAACAATTTAATGGAAAAAATTCTGGAAAAGCATCCGGACTTGATATTACTTGATATTATGCTGGGTAACCTTGATGGCCGCGAATTATGCAAAGCGGTTAAAAAACAGGACAGTACACATAACATTCCTGTCATTATGATTTCTGCAAGCCACAATATTGCTAATACCATTAATCAGGAGGGGGCACCGAATGATTTTATTGCCAAGCCATTTGATATTAATAACCTGCTAAGCAAGATTAAAAACCAGCTGCCCGATGCAGCCTAAATAGCTGCTAAATCTATACCCGCCTCTGGTAATCCCTTACCAATTTGATTATTCCACGCCTTTTATTAATAGTAGTTAATACCGTGATCAGTTTTGCCATCATACAACTTGTGCATACGTCTGTTTCCCGCAGCGCATCAAAATAAGATACGTTTAATACTCCATCCAAATCATCGGGCGTTAGCCGCTATTCAAGGCCAATGTTACAACGCTTGAACAGACAATCAGCAAACAATTATAGTGCGACTCACTATATTCAATATGATTTATTAATAAAAATAATCTTGTTAGGGGCTCCGATGTTTTAACTTATGAACCTGATTTACAGTGTCATAATAAATAAAAACCTCCTAAAATGAGACTGTTGAATTGAATTGATTCAACTTAATTTATCCACAGATATACCATCGTGTTTGTAATAACCGTTAAAAAAGCGTTCTCCACATTTGTTAATTACTATTGTGGATTGCATTTTTGCGTTTAGCTAATTTAGCAACATCAACCGTACGCGCTCTATGATCAAATTGAAGTACCTAACAATTTTTGCACCTGTGCTATTCGCTTTACCGGCACTTGCGCAGCAAAACCCATCCTACCATATCAACCGTACCTATCAAACCGCGGGCGAATTGCTTGACAAAGGGAAGTTTGCCGCGGCTGCTCAGCAATACCGCCTGGTAGAGTCGTCAAGGTTGCAAACCACACAACAGTCAAAATTCGAGTCGGAGTTAACGCTGCTAAAAGAAAACGCACAATATTACGAAGCCCTTTGTGCATTAGAACTGGGTAACGACGATGCCGAGAGCATGTTTTTACGGTTTATAAAAACCCATCCCGAAAATCCGCTCACCAAGCTGGCTTACTTCCAGGTAGGCAGATCATACTTTAAACAGGGCAAATTTGAAGAAGCCCTGGTTTGGTTTAACAAGGTTGACGCCGTGGACTTGAGTGGCTCACAAAACACCGAATACAAATTCCGCAAGGGTTATGCCTATTTTATAACTAAGGACTATAAAAATGCTCAGTTATTGTTTAGCGAAGTAAAAAACAAAAAGTCGCCGTTTACAGATGATGCCGTTTATTACTTTGCATACATCTCGTATCTGAATAAAGACTATCAGTTAGCGTTGGTAAACTTTGAGCGGCTAAAAAATTCTAAGAAATACGAAAACAGCTACCCGTATTATATCACCGCCGTTTACTTTTTAGATAAACGCTATAATGATGTGATCAGCTACGCCATCCCAATTATCAACAGCACTAAACAAGAGCACGAAACCGAGATGCTGCGTATTATAGGTGCATCTTATTTTGCAAAAAGCGATTTCGACAACGCAGTAAAATATTACAGCCGCTTTGAAGAGCAGGATCATGGCGCTACCCAAAACACGCAGGATAGCTACCAGATGGGCTATGCTTACTATAAAGTGGGCAACTATGGCAAGGCGGCTTCGGTATTGGAAAAACTCGTTGCCCAGAACGATAACTACAGCCAAAGCGGTAGCTATACCCTGGGCGATGTTTTCCTGAAAATGAACAACAAGCAAAGCGCGCGTAACGCCTTCCTTGTAGCCTCACGACTGGATTTTGACAAGCAATTGCAGGAAGATGGCTTGTACCAATATGCCAAATTATCTTACGAGCTCGATTTTAACACACAAGCCCTGGATGCTACCCGCTTATATCTAAAAAACTATCCCCGCTCGCGCCGTTTAGATGAAGTAAAAACATTGCTGGGTGAAGAACTGCTTACATCGCACAACTACAAAGAAGCCGTAGAGATATTGGAACCCATCCCCAATAAATCGGCCAGTGCGCAGGCGGCTTATCAAAAGGTTACCTACTACCGCGGGCTGCAATTTTACAACGAACGTGCCTTTGAGAATGCCATCGGTATTTTCATACGCTCATTGAAATATCCGGTCGATACCAAAACCCAGGCGCTTACCAATTACTGGATGGCCGAGTCGATGTATGAAGTACGCAAGTACAGCGAATCTGTAGATACCTTTACTGAATTCCTGGCAATGCCGGAGGCAAAAGAGACCGACGTTTACAACTACGCCAACTATGCCTTAGCCTACGCGGCATTTGGCGGCGAAGAATATAAAACAGCAGCCCGATACTTTGAGAAGTTTTTAGATGGCAACACAAAGGATAAAAACACCGAGAACGATGCGATAAGCCGCTTAGGCGATAGCTACTTCGTGCTGAAAAGCTATGGCAAGGCATTAGAAAATTACGACAGGATCATCGCGCAGCAAAGCCAGGGGCAAGATTATGCGTTGTTCCAGCGTGGTATTATCCAGGGCTTACAGGGGTCATTAGACACCAAGATCAGTACGTTGAACAATGTACTGGCTAAATTCCCTAATTCGGATTACGCGGATGATGCCTCTTTCGAGATCGCTTATACCTACTTTCTGAAAAATGACGGTGCCCGCGCCAAAACAGAGCTGCAGGCCATGATAGAAAAATATCCGCGCAGCAGCTATATCCCGCGTGCATTAACTACTATCGGTTTAATTGACTACAATGCAGGCGGCAACGACGACGAAGCTGTGGCGGCCTTTAAACGCGTGGTGCAGGATTACTCATCAAGCGATGAAGCGAAGACAGCCTTAAAACAGATCGAAAAGATCTACACCGATAAGGGCGACGCACAAACGTTCATCAACTACGCCAACACCACTTCGATAGGTAATTATTCAACCGCCGACCAGGAAAATATCATGTTCGCGGCAGCAAACAACCTTTACCTGCGTAACGACTGGCAGGGAACAGTGAATGCCATAAACGCCTACTTCGATAAATTCCCGGGTAAACAGATCTTTGAAAAACAGGCCAGGTTTATCCGCGCACAAAGCCTGGTTAACCTGAACAAGTACGACGAGGCCGTGGTTGATTATAATGTGATTTTAAACGACTGGACAAGCGCTTATAGCGAAAAATCGTTGATAGCGATGTCGAAACTATATATTAGCCAGAAAAAATATAACGATGCGATCGTGTTTTTGAAAAGGCTGGAAACCAACTCGGAGTACAAGGCCGATTACACCTTTGCCATCAATAATTTGTTGCTCAGCTACTCGATGATCAACCAGCCCGATGATGTGATTAAATATGTGAAACTGGTTAGGGAAAACGAAAAATCGGCACAGGAAGACAAGTACAAAACGGGGTTATACGCAGGAAAAGCTTACCTGTTAAAGGGCGACACTACCGCTGCGGTAAATGAGTTTGATTATACCATTGCTAACACCAAAACCGTAATCGCTGCCGAGGCTAAATACAATGTAGCTTATGTAGAATTTTTACGCCGCAAATATAAAGCTTCGCAAAAAACCTGTTTCGATCTGGTGAAGGAGTTGCCCAATTATGATTATTGGGTGGCCAAAACCTACATCTTACTGGCCGATAACTACGTGGCGCTAAAAGACGATTTCCAGGCAAAGGCTACACTGCAAAGTATAGCAGATAATTACAAAGGCGATGACGAGATACTGGAAACAGCCAAACAGAAGCTAAACACCATATCGTCGCCAAAAACACCGGAAACCAAACCGGACACTAAAGCAACCCAACAGGATAACAAAGAACAATAGAAAGAAGACAAGCAAATGAATCAGAAATACACCTTCACGCTGCTTACCTTGTTAATGGTAGTTTACTTTGTTCCTGCTATTGCACAAACAAAGCCGGCGGCTAAAAAGCCCGCAGCTAAAACAGCACAAAAATCCGTTGTTACCAAAAAAACAACCAAGCCTGCCCCTGGTAAAAAAGTTGCTAAGGCAACAACGCCTGTACAAAAAACAACTGCTAAAAATTTAGGCGACGCCGCTACCAAGGCTGCCCCGGCAGATACGACCAAAAAAGGTGGCACCAACAACGCGCCCGAAGCACCCAGCAGCTTGTCTGAAGAGATAGTAGTAACCACTTCCTATAAACCGGTACTGGCCGAAGCGGTGAAGATTCGCCGCAATCCCGACCTGGAAGATAAGACCCCGTTTAAAGCACCTTTGTTATATACCCCCTTAGATAAAAAACTGGAGCAGGATAACAACATTAAGCCCTTAGATGCGATGAAGAGGCCGCTCGAGCAAGACTCGGCGCTGCTTAATAATTACGTAAAAGTTGGTTTAGGTAGTTTAAAAACCACCTATGGCGAGGCTTATTTTGGCACCGGTAAAGACCAGGCATTGCAGGTTGGCGGCTACGCAAAACACTTTGCACAAAGCGGCAGCGACTTCAACAAGCAGAATGACAGCAGGCAGGAAGTAGGCATGTTTGGTAAAAGTATTAACGACGAAAACACCATTAGTGGCAGCATCAATTATAAACGCCGCGGCACGTATTTTTATGGATTCGATAAAGATAACCCACCCGCTACAGCCTTTGACCCTGCAAAACAAACCTTTAACACTATTGGTGCCGAAGCAGAAATTGCCAAAAACTACAAGGACGAAGAAAACGCCTTTACCTATGCCGCCAAAGTAAAGGGTTATATTTTTAGCAATGCCTTTAGCGCTAAAGAAAATAACATCGTGATCAGCGGGTTTTTAAACCAAACCGTACGGCAATTTTACGCGGGTTTAAGCGGATCTTTAGATGTAACTAATCAAAAGGATGTATTGTATAGCAACACCAATAACATACTCCGGGCTAACCCCTACATCAAATTACAGGGAGATGATTACAAGATAGACGCGGGTATTAATATTGCAAAGGAGTTTGGCATGAGCGATCGTTTCTTTGTTTTCCCGGCGGCTAAGGCAGAATACCAGATTGTGCCAAAATATGTACGCTTATTTGCCGAAGTTAAGGGTGACGTAAACCGCGCTTCTATCCAGGAATTTTCACAAACTAACCCCTTCTTGGGCCAAAATATCAATTTGAGAAACTCTGTCGACCAGTTGGATATTGCTGTTGGCTTAAAGGGGACTATAGCACCTGGTTTAGGTTTTAAAGCTACCGTATACCGTAACGAGGTGAAAAACCTGCCGCTTATCGTCAACAACTTCGCTACAGATTTTAACAAGTTTGCGGTGATCTATGATAATGGTAAAGCAACGATCAGTGGCATTAACGGCGAGCTTAACTTTAAGGCGACCGAAGATTTTGAACTATTTGGCCGTGTGGAATATAAAGACTACAAATTAGCCAGCGAAGCACAGCCCTGGAACCTGCCCAAGTTTTTACTAACAGCAGGTACCACTATCCATATTAATGATAAGGTTGATGTTAACGGCTCGCTTCTGTTCCGCGGTAACACGCAGGACAGGCCGATTACCAATGCAGCTGGCGCGTTGCCGGTGCCTGTAGCATCGTTTACAGATTTAAGCGGCGGTGTAAGCTATAAGCTGAATAAGAAGTTTTCGATCTTTGTTCAGGCCAATAATATCCTGAACGCTACCAGCCAAACCTGGGTTTATTACCCAAATTATGGGTTTAATATTTATGGCGGTGTGGGGTATTCGTTTTAGGTTTTTTGATGTTTTATAATTATCCGTACTTTTAGCGAATGGATGTAGGCTATTTTATAAGCGAGCTGCTTGGGCAACATGGCGATGTGATGGTACCCGGATTGGGTTATTTTGCGCATACCCGTGTAAATGGCTATTACAACCAGGGCGAAGGCCGGTTTTATCCGCCGGGTTACAGCGTACAATTCGACCCGCAATTTATTGACGATGATACACTGGCACAGTACATCGCCGATAATAAAAACATCTCGCTGGCATCATCCAAATACTTTACAGAAAAATATGTAGCTAACGTAAGGTACCTGGCATCAACCGGCGAGGCTGCTATAGCTAACCTGGGCTGGTTTTTTACGCAGGATTTTAAACTGGTATTCCGTTCAAACAATGAGGTAAATACCGATGCCGATTTTTTTGGCTTCCCGGCGCTAATAATGTATAAATTAGGCGCACGGCCCGGAAATTTACAGCACGAAGAAGTTGATGAGCCGATAGAAGTACCATCGCAACAGATGAACCCGCCCGAGGCTGACGTACCACAGTTTGAAACCGACCGCGAGTATGAGGCCTACCTGGTTGAACTGACCGCTAAACGTAAACGCAAAACGCTCATCACCTTTGTAATACTGGCCGTATTGTTAACCGGGATGTTTTACTTCCTGTACACCAAATACGATAAATCGATATTTAACCTGGAAGAGAAGAAACCCATAGCTAAAAACGATTCGGTTGCAGCGCCAAAAAAATTGGCAGTAGTAAAAGACAGTGCCAAACGGGACATGGGTGACGATAGCATTGAGATCGTTAGGTTTAATAAAAAGGAAACCTTTGTAGCACAGCGCGATACGGCCAAACCAAAAAAAGTATTATATGGCGTAACCCCGCCTGCCGTTACAGATACTATAAAAGGCCAGCGGTTTGAAATACTGGGCGGCTCATTCGGTACGGCAGCGCAAGCCAAAATAGCGGTTGGCCGGTATCTTAAAATGGGGTTTGACGCAAAGGTTTTAGAGAATGTACCAGGCAGACGGGTAAAGGTTACACTCGGCACGTTTGCTACCAGCGCCGAAGCCAAGGCTGCCGAAAAGAAAATATTAGCCACCGGTAAGGTTAAACCTGCCGAGCTGTATGTGCAGCCCTACAACGTTAAATAATAAAATCACGCAAAATTCAGTTTAAACACAGTACTACTTATAACAAGGATAAATTATGATGTTATTATTGCAGGTTGCAGATACCGCCGCAAAATTGATAGATACAGCCACGCAGGCCACACAGCAATTGAAACAAATTCCGGCAGAGGAATTACGCTTTGGCGATTTGCTGCTGAAAGGTGGATGGGTAATGGTACCTATCGGTATTTTAGCCGTGTTAGGTTTAGTGATCTTCTTTGAACGGTTCTTCACTATCCGCAAGGCATCGATAAATGAGTCGCACCTGATGACCCAGGTTCGCAGCAGTATTTTAACCGGCAATTTAGAGGCTGCGATGGCCTTATGTCGCAGCAGCAACTCGCCCCTGGGCCGCATGTTACAAAAAGGCTTATTGCGCATTGGCAGGCCAATTAAGGATATTGAGGGCGCTATCGAAAACGTAGGTAAGCTGGAAGTATCCAAACTGGAAAAAAACATCGGCATCATCGGTATTGTAGCCGGTATTGCCCCTATGTTTGGTTTCCTGGGTACTATTGCAGGTGTTATCAAGATCTTTTATGATATCTCCAAAACGGATAACATCAGCATGGGCGTTATATCGGGTGGCTTATATGTGAAGATGGTAACATCGGCAGCAGGTTTGTTTGTAGGTATCATCGCTTATGTTTGCTACCATATTTTAAATATGATGGTTGATAAGGTGATCCTGAAACTGGAGACTGACGCCATTGAATTTATTGATCTGTTAGAAGAGCCAAGCAAATGAATTTAAGGAAAAAAAACCGCGGGCATTCTGCCGAGGTACATACCTCGGCCATGAACGACATCATGTTTTTCCTGCTCTTGTTCTTTTTGATCGCATCTACCGTTACCAACCCCAATGTAATCAAATTGGTGTTGCCTAAATCGTCGAGCGGGCAGTCGGTTTCTAAGAAAACAATTACCGTATCGGTAACCAAAGAGCTGAAATACTACGTCGACAAAAAAGAAATTGCCGTAGCCGATCTGCAGCCTACCCTGGCTAATTATAAAAAACTGGCGACAGAGCTGACCATTGTTTTGTATGTAGATAAAACCGTAGCCATACAAGATGTGGTACAGGTAATGGATGTGGCACAAAAACTGAATATTAAACTGGTACTGGCAACAGAACCGAAAGGATAGTTGTAAGTGATGAGTATTAAGTTACAAGTAACTCACCACTCATTACTCACCCCTTAAAACTAACATGAACTACACCGAACAAAATAACTACCCGAAAGCGTTTGCTGCGACCACTGTGATACTTGCGGTGGTGATGGCGCTTTGTTATTTTATCGTGTTCCAGTCGCCTGTTAAACAGGAAGATGGCACAGGTGGTATTTTAGTGAACTATGGTACGGTTGATGAAGGGATGGGCAGCGACTACATGAGCACCGAAGAACCATCGGTTGCCGAGAATGCCAACAAAACCAAACCAGATAAGGTTACCCCTGCCCCGCCAACAGAAGAAAAGGTACAAAACGAAGCCAGCGATAAAAACGTAGTAACACAAACTACCGAGGATGCCCCTGAAGTGGCAGCAAACATAAAAACGCCAAGCCCAACTGTGGCCACACAGCCCACTACTAAAGCAGTTACCAAACCAACCGTTAACCAAAATGCTTTGTATAAAGGCAAAACCAACACCGGTACCGGCGAGGGTGATGGCACAGGCAGCACACCCGGCAACCAGGGCAAAACCTCAGGCACTACGCTAACTAACAACTACAATGGTACAGGCAGCGGCAACGGTGGTAACTTAACCGGGATGCCATCCCGTAACTTTACCAGCAAACCCGCTATAGGCGACGATGGCAGGCACACGGGCAAGGTAGTGGTTGATATCCGGGTAGATAAAAATGGCAATGTGGTTTACGCCCGCGCAGGCGCCCGCGGCACCACCATAACTGACGATGACCTGCTGGATAAATGCGAACAGGCCGTAAAAAATGCCAAGCTCAACTCCCTTGACAGCGCGCCCGAGACACAGATAGGCACGGTAGTGTTTGTGTTTAAGGTGAATTAATTCTGCCCACAGTTCATGGACAATAGACCGTAGCAAATAATTTTATTAATAGATTTGCTTCTAAAACCATAGCTATGGACTATGGACTATCGACTATGGACTATGGACTATCAACAAACCATCGACTACCTCTACACCCAGTTACCGCTCTTTACCCGAATTGGTGCATCCGCCTTTAAAAAAGACCTGACCAATACCCTGGCACTTTGCGAACTACTGGATAACCCGCAGCATAAATTTATAAGCGTACATGTAGGTGGCACCAACGGTAAAGGTTCAACCTCCCACATGCTGGCGGCAATATTACAGGTGGCGGGTTATAAAACGGGGCTTTATACTTCGCCACACTTAAAAGACTTTAGGGAGCGCATCCGCGTGAACGGGCAGATGATCAGTGAACAAGCAGTGATCGATTTTGTGGCGGCGCATCGAGCCGACTTTGAGCGCATAGAGCCTTCCTTTTTTGAAATGACCGTAGCTTTAGCCTTTGATGTTTTTGCCAATGAGCAGGTGGATATTGCCATTGTAGAAGTTGGCTTGGGTGGCCGGTTAGATTCGACCAATATCATTAACCCGTTGCTCTCCATCATCACCAATATCGGTTGGGACCATATGAACATGCTGGGCGACACCCTGCAACTGATAGCAGGCGAAAAAGCGGGCATCATTAAACCCCATACACCAGTCATCATCGGCGAGTATCAGCCAGAAGTTGCCAATGTGTTTGTAGAAAAAGCACGGAAGGAAAGTGACTCGATTACTTTTGCATCGGAGAATAAGTTAATAGTTAAAAGTAAAAAGGCAAAGGATGGCGCGTTGAATCTATTAGATGTTGATATAACAAGTCTAAACGCCCCGCTCTCCGCTCTCCACTTACAACTCGACCTTACCGGGACTTACCAACTCAAGAATTTAAAAACCGTTCTTTGCGCGGTTGACGAATTACGCCAACAAGGTTTTACCATAACCGATCAGCATATAGCCGAAGCCCTGAAACAGGTAAAAACGCTTACCGGCCTGCACGGACGCTGGGAAACATTAAGCCAAAACCCGCTCACCATTTGCGATACCGGCCATAATCCGGAAGGTATGACCGAAGTGCTTACGACTATTGCAGGCACACCTTACCAGCATCTGCACTTTGTGATCGGCATGGTGAATGATAAAGACATCAGCAAAGTGCTTATAATGCTGCCAAAGGACGCAACCTATTACTTTTGCAAGCCGGATATCCCAAGGGGACTGGATGCTGAAATTTTAAAACAGAAAGCCGAAGTAATAGGGCTTAGCGGCGATGCTTTCACGTCAGTGCCGGAAGCGTTAAAGTCGGCTCAACATAATGCGGGTGATGCCGATCTGGTGTTTGTTGGCGGCAGTACTTTCGTAGTGGCCGAAGTGGTTTAGATGCGCTATTTTATGCAGCTTAAATTGCTGTAATTTTAAATACAGCATAAAAACATCCATAGAAAATTGGTAGAAATTAGAGATTTTTAGAGGTAATTTGTCCCGTTATTTTATCTATTTAAACATTACATTAGCAAACAAAAACCAATGACATACCAACCCTCAGCCGCCCGATACGATAAAATGCAGTACCGCCGTTGCGGCAAAAGCGGCATCAAACTACCGGCTATTTCATTAGGTCTGTGGCATAACTTCGGCCATGTGGATGTAATGGAAAACTTCCGGAAGATCCTGCACCTGGCATTTGATAGCGGCATAACCCATTTTGACTTGGCTAACAACTACGGCCCTCCTCCGGGATCGGCAGAGACCAATTTTGGCAAGATCCTGAAAGAAGATTTTGCATGCTATCGCGATGAGCTAATTATCTCTACTAAAGCAGGTTACCATATGTGGGAAGGCCCGTATGGCGAATGGGGATCCAAGAAATATCTGGTTTCCAGTTTGGATCAAAGCCTGAAACGGATGGGTTTAGACTATGTAGATATCTTTTATCATCACCGCCCGGATCCTGATACCCCGTTAGAAGAAACCATGATGGCCCTTGATCTGATCGTTCGCCAGGGTAAAGCTTTATATGCCGGGATCTCTAACTATAACGCCGAACAAGCAGATGCGGCGATAGCCATTTTAAAACGCTTGGGCACCCCTTGTTTGATCCATCAGCCCAAGTACTCGATGTTCGTCCGCGATGCGGAAAACGGGCTGTTAGACGTACTGGAAAAAGACGGCGTAGGCTGTATCCCATTCTCGCCTTTGGCGCAGGGCTTACTGACTAACAAGTACTTACACGGCATCCCGCAAGACTCGAGGGCGGCCAAATCAACCGGATTTTTACAGGAAAGCCAGGTGAATGATGAGGTTGTCGGTAAGATCAAAAAGCTAAACGCCCTTGCAGAGCAGCGCGGCCAGACACTGGCACAAATGGCACTGGCCTGGTTGCTCAAAGATGACCGGGTAACATCAGTATTGATCGGCGCAAGTAAACCCGAGCAATTGGCCGACTCATTAAAAGCATTAGATAAGGTAGACTTTACTGCTGATGAATTGGAAAAGATCGAAGCTATCCTAAAATAAACCGCATTTTAACGTACATTAAAGGCATATTTTAAATAATATGCCTTTTTTGTTTAACAATAATTAACAAAACAGCTCTAACAACTTTAGCGAATAACTTACATCTTAGTACAAACTTTACACACCCTTAATGAAACCAGCCTTACTTGCACTTTTCTTGTTGCTGTTCAGTTCGCAATTATTTGCCCAGGATGTTACCATTAGCGGCAAAATAACCGACGACGGAGGTAAGGGCGTACCCTTTGCAACAGTTTATATAAGGAACACAACTAAGGGCACAT
Organism: Mucilaginibacter glaciei; assembly: GCF_014773245.1. Classification (GTDB taxonomy): domain Bacteria; phylum Bacteroidota; class Bacteroidia; order Sphingobacteriales; family Sphingobacteriaceae; genus Mucilaginibacter; species Mucilaginibacter glaciei. Next base: position 40,630 of record NZ_JACWMX010000002.1, read on the forward strand.
CTGCCAACAGCGAAGGTGAATACAGCCTGAATTTAAAGCCGGGCCAGTACGATGTGCAATATAAAGCGGTGGGTTACAAAGCCGAGAGCCGTAAGGCAGATCTGCGTACCAGCCAAATCATCAATATAGCACTAAAGGCAGAATTATACGAGCTTAAAGAAGTTGCCATCCGCGCAGGTGCCGAAGACCCTGCTTACGCCATTATCCGCAAGGCAATAAAAAAACGTAAGGGCTATTTAAATGAGGTAAATGCCTATACATGCGAGGTTTATATTAAGGGGTTACAAAAACTACTGGCTGCTCCAAAGAAATTTTTAGGGGTAGATGTTCAAAAAATTGCCCGCGAAAATGGGTTGGATTCTAACCGCAGGGGTATAATTTACCTGTCGGAGTCGCAATCCAAATACAGTTTTATGCGCCCTAATTCGGTTCATGAAGAGGTGATATCATCCAAAACATCCGGCCGGAACAATGCCTTTACCTTTAACCGCGCATCAGACCTCCGGGTGAATTTTTATGAGAACTTTCAGGACTGGGAAGGATTAAGTCCGCGGCCCGTAATTTCGCCTATATCCGATAACGCCTTGTTTTACTACCGATACAAATGGATGGGCATCACGATAGAGAATGGCGAAACCATCAATAAGATACTGGTTACCCCGCGCCGCGAACACGACCCTTGTTTTAGCGGCTATATCTATGTGCTGGAGGATAGCTGGCGACTGCAGAGCCTCAGCCTTTACCTAACCAAAAAGAATAACATCAACTTTGTAGATACTTTAAAGGTGAACCAGGAATTTTTTCCGGTGAATGCTAAGGTATGGATGCCGGCTTCCATTAAATTTGAGTTTACGGGCGGGTTATTCGGCTTCAAGTTCGGCGGGTATTTTATCTCCCTTTATAAAGATTACGAGATAGACCCCAAGCTGGATAAAAAGCAATTTGCAGAAGTATTGCGTATTACCAAAGGCATTAATAAAAAAGACTCTATCTATTGGCAAAATGAGCGGCCCATACCGCTTACCGAAGAAGAAAAGACCGATTACCAGAAAAAGGCTATACTCGCCGCCAAGCGAGAATCCAAACCTTACCTCGACTCGTTAGACAAAGTAAACAACAAGTTTAGCGCAGGAAAATTTATTTTGGGTGGCTACCATCACCGTAACCGGTATGATAAAGAATATTATAATTTCGACCCGTTGTTGTCATCTATCCTGTTTAACACGGTAGAAGGGTTCGCGCTGGATTACGGTGCTTCATATGTCAAACAGATAGATAGTGCTAACAACAAATATTTGTCTGTTTACGCCAAAGCACGCTATGGTTTTTCAAATCATTTATTGAATATAAATGGCGGGGTGAGTTTCCCGGCAGGGCAATTCCGATTAAACTTATCGGGCGGCTCAAACGTGCTGGATATGAATAACCGCCAACCGATAACAGATTTTACCAATACGGTGCATAGCTTATTTGCCAGGCAGAATTTTGAAAAGCTTTATCAAAAGCAATATGTGAATTTTAGTGCCTCAAACCGCATCAGCGGCGGCTGGCTGGCCAGTGGTTATGCCGAATGGAGCGACAGGAAATGGTTATCCAACACTTCAAACTTTAGTTTTTTTCATCCCGATAACCGGCAGTATACGTCTAATAATCCCTTTATTCCCGGAGCAGATGTGCCGTTGTTCCCACAAAACCAGGCATTTAAGTTAAGCGTACGCACCACTTATGACTTTAGCAATAAATATGAAACTTATCCAACAGGTAAACGATATCTCCCATCGGTCTACCCCACCATTGGGTTCGCGTTTACCAAAGCCATCAAAAATGTGTTTGGATCTGATGCCGACTATAATATGATTGCTGTTGATATTGCTAAAGATGATATCCCTTTAGGGTTTTATGGTAAAACATCATTCTATGCAGCAGCGGGTAAATTCTTTAATGCAAAAAACATTAACTATACCGATTTCAGGCACTTCTCGGGTAATGAAGCATTATTTTACAAACCCGGCAATAGTAAATTCCTGCTGTTAGATTATTACACGTTTAGCACCGGCGACAAGTATCTGGAGGCACACCTAGAGCATAATTTTTCGGGCTTTATTACCAATAAGATCCCGATTATCCGCAAACTGAAATTGCAGGAAATTGTGAATGTGAATTACCTTACCACACCCACCTTTAAAAACTATGTAGAGTTAGGTTTCGGCTTACAAACCGCGGGTTTAAGGGTAATGTACGGCACATCATATAACAATATGAGCAGCAAGGTAAATTCGGCAATAAGGATTGGGTTGAGTTTTTAGGGACGTCAGGAATTATAAATAGTAATTCCTACCCTATCAATGTGATCTAACAATTCTTCATTGTTAATTTGATGATAAATAGCTACATCAAACTTATTTGGAAGCAATAAATCATCTAAACTGGCCATGATATTGGTTAATTGGCGCAAGTCGAGCTGTTCACCTTTCAAAACCAAATCTATGTCTGATGATGGCTTAAAGTTGCCTTTAGCTCTTGAACCATACAGGTATGTCTGTTTAACAGCGGGATACTGCTTAAGTACTTCAATTATATTTATAACTGCCTGTTCGGATAAACCATACATCATTTTAAAACAACTTATCTTGTTCGCCGGATCTTGTTATTTCTAATTTGGCCTCTAATTCTTTAAATTCATTAAAATAGGTTTCGGTAATTGCATTAACAATTTCCTCAGCGGTATCTTCATTATAAGAATGTGAAGTTAAATTTCGGCTTTGCAGCATCTGCATCCACACATCGCCATTTGTTATTAGTTCGGCTTTAAAGGCTTCCCTGATAACGTCCCGCGAACCCACCATATTTGTAATTCCTTGAAATTGCAGGTAGTCCTTTAAAGTGGTCCATCCTAACTCATAAGTATATTCAAAGGCTTTAATTAATCCCTGCTCTTCCAGCTCATTTAAATCCACTTTATCGATAAATTTCTCAAGTTGCCGTAAAGCTTTTTTGTAGTTGGAAAATCTTTGTAACCATCTAATATCATTTCCTTGAGCCATAGTCTTGTATTAGGTAAGATACATATGCACTGCCATTAATACATATATTGAGCTAAAATATGAATAAAATTTTTGCTTTTTTACTTTTGACTTTTGCCTTTGCAAAACCTATCTTTGCCCATGCAAGAAAAAATCCTCATTCTTGACTTTGGCTCGCAGTTTACCCAACTCATCGCGCGCCGTGTCAGGGAGCTCAATATTTACTGTGAGATCCACCCTTTTAACAAAGTTCCTGAAGTTGATAAAAGCGTAAAAGGTATCATCCTTTCGGGTAGTCCTTATTCTGTTCGCCAGGCCGATGCTCCGCATTTTGAGTTTATTAAACACCACAAAAGCATGCCTATTTTGGGCGTTTGCTATGGTGCGCAATATGTAGCTCATTTTCATGGTGGAGAGGTTTTAGCTTCGAGCACCCGCGAATACGGCCGGGCCAACCTCGATTTTGTTAAAAAAGATAATGCTTTGTTTAAGGATGTCCGTGCGGGTTCACAAGTGTGGATGTCGCACGGGGATACGATTGCCCGGATAGCCGACGATTTTGAGGTTATTGCCAGTACAGATAGCGTAAAGGTAGCTGCCTACCAAATCACCGGTACGCAAACCTATGGCATCCAGTTCCACCCGGAGGTTACCCACAGTATAGACGGCAAGCAGTTGCTGCAAAACTTTTTGGTAGATATTTGTGGTTGCAGCCAGGATTGGACACCCGACTCATTTATCGAAACTACCATTTCCGAATTGAAGGCAAAATTAGGCGATGACAAAGTAGTGTTAGGCTTATCGGGCGGTGTTGATTCATCTGTTGCGGCGGTATTGCTGCACCAGGCTATCGGTGCCAACCTGCACTGTATATTTGTTGATAATGGCTTGTTGCGTAAGGACGAGTATGAATCCGTTTTAGACTCTTACAAGCATATGGGCCTCAATATAAAGGGCATCAACGCTAAACAACGTTTCTATGATGCACTTGCAGGCATCAGCGATCCGGAGAAAAAGCGTAAAGCCATAGGGCGAGTATTTATAGAAGTATTTGATGACGCCGCGCACGAGGTACAGGGCGTTAGCTGGTTGGGCCAGGGCACCATCTATCCTGATGTTATAGAGTCGGTTTCTGTTAAGGGGCCTTCAGCTACTATCAAATCGCACCATAACGTTGGCGGTTTGCCCGATTTTATGAAATTAAAGGTAGTAGAACCCTTAAACACTCTGTTTAAAGACGAAGTACGCCGTGTTGGTGCTGCCTTAGGTATCGACCCTAATATATTGGGCCGCCACCCTTTCCCCGGCCCGGGACTGGCGATTAGAATTTTAGGAGAGATAACCCCGGAAAAAGTTGATATATTACAACAGGCCGATGCGATTTACATCAACAATTTACGCAGCGGTGGTGTTTATGATAAAGTTTGGCAGGCAGGCGCTATTTATTTACCGGTGCAATCGGTAGGTGTAATGGGCGATGAGCGTACTTACGAGAACGTTATTTGCTTGCGCGCAGTAGAGTCATTAGATGGGATGACGGCAGATTGGTGCCACCTGCCTTATGATCTGCTGGCAAAAATATCAAACGAGATCATCAATAACGTTAAAGGAATTAACCGGGTAGTATATGATATCAGTTCGAAACCACCGGCCACTATTGAGTGGGAATAAGTGGTTATTTGTTTTTATAGCGCTAATCATCGGTGCCTGTTCGCCTAAACTGCGTCCGGTACCACAACCGTCCGTAAAAACAAAGCCCGAACAGCGACCTATTACTTCTGAAAAACCAATAGATAAGCCCGTAGCAAAACCGGCTATATCTGTGGCAAAAACATCTGTAATATCGTTGATACTGCCATTAGATCTGGCAAAGTCGGCTGCCGGCCATAAGTATTCGGCAGCCGACCTTAAAAAAGCCAACATGTCGGTAGAGTACTACCAGGGCTTTAAGCTGGCACTCGATTCGCTTACGGGCAGCGGTGCTAATTATAAACTACAGATCTTTGATAGTAAAGATTATGCCGCGCAGGTACACAGCCTGGCCTATAATCCGCAGATCCGTAGTGGCGACCTCATTGTTGGCCCCATCTTTCCGGATGACGTTAAGGCCTTTACCTCCGTTTTAACAGCAGCACGCAAGCCTATCATATCGCCCTTATCGCCAGCCTCACCTTTAACTTTCAAAAATCAAAACCTGGTTACCATGACCCCTCCGCTGGAGTATCATGCAAAGGGAGCGGCAACCTATACGGTGAGCAAGTTAAAGCCTAAAAAAATATTCATCTTAGCCTCCGGTTTCAGCGACGAAAAATTATACACCTCGCCGTTCAAGCGCACTGTAGATAGTTTAAGCAAACGGAAGACCCCGGTTACCACAACCGTTATCACCCGTGGTAACCTTACCCCGTTGCTACCGCAGCTCTCCGCTACCGAGCAAAATATATTCGTGATACCATCAACCAAGCAGGCGTTCTTGTTAGTTATCCTGCATTCGTTAGATACGCTGTCTAAAAAGTTCCCTGTAACTGTTGTGGGGCACCCATCATGGGAGAAGTTCAGTTTCTTAAAAGCAGCGCAATTGCAGCGTTTACACACTTACATCACATCGGCAGATAAGGTGAATTACAAGTCAGGCCAAACCAATGTATTTTTGCGTAGTTATCGGCACGCCTATCATGCCGAGCCTACCGATTTTGCTATTAAAGGCTTTGACCAGGGCATGTACTTTGGCACGTTGCTGGCACAGGAAGATAACAGCAATATCAAATTTGAGCAAGACGATTACAACGGCATCCACAACAGCTTCCATTTTATTAAGAAACCGGGGCTGGGTTGGATAAACACCCATGTTGATATTTTACGTTACGAAAACTTTGATCTTAAAAAGATAGAATGAAGGCTATCAATCAGCTTAAAACGTTTCAGCGCATATTGGATGAATATCCGGCTGATACCCCTTTAGGCAAGTTTCTACCCGGCTTTTACAGGCAAAACAAACAAATGGGATCTACCGATAGGCGTGTTGCAGGGCGGTTAGTTTATAATTATTTCCGTTTGGGCAGAGCATTGCCCGAATTGCCTGCCGAAGACCGCCTGATGGTTGCGGAGTTTTTGTGCAACACGCAAACCAATTCATTTTTACAGCATTTTAAACCGGAATGGGCGGCTTGTGTCGGCTTTAATATTGATGATAAGATCAACCTGGTTAAAACAGCGCACCACGATTTTAAGTTAGACGACGTTTTTCCATGGGTAGCACAGCTATCAAAAGATATCGACCGGGATGCTTTCCTGAAATCATTCTTTATCCAGCCCGATCTTTATATCCGCGTAAATAAGGGCTTTGAGGCACAGGTGAAGGCAGAGTTAAATAAGGGCGACGTAACTTTTAAAGACGAAGGTAACGGTTGTTTTTGTATGCCTAACGGCACAAGGTTAGATGCAATCTTCCCTAAACAACATTGGTTTGAAGTACAGGATTATTCGTCACAGCAAACTGCACAATTTTTTAAACCCAACAAGTGGGACAGCTGGTGGGATGCCTGCGCGGCATCGGGCGGTAAATCGTTATTGTTACACAGTTTACAGCCGGACATAAAACTGGTTGTATCAGATATCCGCGAATCCATTCTCTCCAATCTCGACGAGCGCTTTCAACAGGCTGGCTTGATGAAATATCAAAAGAAATTGCTCGACCTGACCGAGAACAACGAGCAGCTTTTATATAATTATGAATTTGATGGTATCATCCTGGATGCGCCTTGCAGCGGCTCTGGCACCTGGGGCCGCACGCCCGAGATGATCAGTCAGTTTGGCCAGCACCGCACCGACTTTTTTAAACGCCTGCAACAAGCCATAATCCCCAATGTAGCCAAACACCTTAAACCGGGTGCCGCTTTGATATATATTACCTGCTCTGCCTTCAAAGCCGAAAATGAGGATGCAGTAGATTTTATGGTGAAAGAACTCGGCTTGCAACTGGAAGAAAACCAGGTACTAAAAGGTTACGAGCGCAAAGCGGATACCATGTTTGTGGCAAGGTTGGTAAAGCCGGAGGGATTACAGCCCCGAGTTACTCCTGAATAATTTTATCGCGATAGCCAGTAGTATCACCCCAAACGCCTTACGCAAGATGTGCAGTCCTGTTTTGCCGAACAGTTTTTCCAGCCACTGCACATTTTTAAGCACCAGATACACAAAAGAGGTATTAAGTATAATTCCCACCAGGATGTTTTGCGTTTGGTATTGCGATTTTAACGAAAGCAGCGTAGTCATGGTACCGGCACCGGCTATCAGCGGGAAGGCAAGTGGCACGATTGATACCGCCTGGGGCATTTCCTCTTTAAAAAAGTTTACGCCCAGTATCATTTCCAGCGCGATAATAAAGATCACGATAGAACCTGCTATCGCAAAAGAGGATATATCCAAACCAATCACTGCTAGCAACTCATCGCCTGCAAACAGGAAACCGATCATCAAAACCAACACAGCTATACTTGCCTTTTCAGATTCAATATGCCCCGCGCGCTGGCGTAATTGGATGATTACAGGGATAGCCCCCAAGATATCGATAATGGCAAAAAGGATCATCGTAACGGATAATACCTCTTTAAAAATGAGTGGATGCATAGGTTTAGGATTTACTTTCTTGTGATTTTAACCGAATACTAAACAAAAATGCGATTAAAATATAGAAAGACGATAAAAAGAATATGCTATGCACAGATATTGCTGTAATTAACCCGGCCGTTATAGGCCCAAGCGTTTGCCCTATAGAGGCGTACGACTGATTGATGCCCATTACCTCGCCCCTTTCGGCATCTTCATTCTTATCGGCTATAATAGCGTTAAGCATGGGGTTACGCAGCCCGTTAAACAACCCGTAAATGGCAATCGATACGGCAAATAACACTAACCCGGTAGCAAAGCCCGCCAATATCATCATCCCCAGGCAGCATAAGGTTGATAGCAATAAGATTAATGCCTGAGAGGTGATAACCTTTTTGATCAAAGGCACAGCCAGCTGCATCAGGATGCCTGTAATACCAAAACCGGCGTAGAATAAACCGATCTGTGTTGTACTTAGCTTTAACGTGTCAACGCTGAAGGTTTGAAAGCCAATGAGCATGGTAAATTGCGCCATGGTAAGCAAAAAGCCCACAAAAATTGCCGTACCAATTACCGGCCTTTTCAACACACTTATTAAAGACTTAAAGTTGAAGCTATGTGCCTTATTGTTTCCTTTGTCGGTTTTATGCTTATTGGTCTCCTCTAACACAAAGGTGGTCAGTAAAACGCCAACCAGCGCAATGCCCGCCGCGAAAAAGAACGGAACCTTTTCGCCCAGTTGGCTCAGTAAGCCGCCAACAGCCGGGCCAATCACAAAACCAAATCCAAAGGCCGAACCCAGTATCCCAAAATTCTTTGCCCGCTCTTTGGGTGATGAAATATCAGATACCATAGCCTGCGCTACCGAAATATTCCCTCCTGTAATTCCATCTAAGATCCGGGCGGCAAATAATAGGATAATACTGTTGGCAAAGCCAAACATCACGAAAGAGATGCAAGTGCCTACCAAGCTAATAGCAAGTATCGGCTTGCGGCCAAACCTGTCCGAAAGCGAACCTAAAACCGGTGTGGCAAAAAACTGCGCAACAGAAAAGGCTGCGGTAAGCAAACCGATAGTTTGCTGGGTTACGCCAAACTTTTTACCGTACGAATATAGCAATGGGATGATTATACCAAACCCCATAGAGTTGATAATGGATATAAACACCAGTATCCGCAGCGTTCTGTTCAGCTTCATCGCTTACAAAAGCGTTGAAAACAAAAAAGGTTCTGTTTGCACAGAACCTTTTTCATGAAGATCAATATTTTAATTATTCAACATATTTTGGGTTGGTAGGGTCGTTAGCACCTTCTACCTTACCATGCCTAACGTGTGAGCGTTTAATGCTGTATCCGAAATAGATAACGAAACCGATCAGCAACCAGCCGATCAGCCTTGCCCAGTTTTCCCAGCCTTCACTCGCTATCATACACAAGCATATCACCGCGCCTAAAGGGCAAACGATCATATAAACAGGCGTTTTAAACGGACGAACCAAATCGGGATCTGTACGGCGAAGGATAAAGATCCCTAAACATACCAGTACGAATGCGAACAGGGTACCTATACTCACCATATCGCCTACATATTTATCTGGGATAAAACCTGCAAAGATCGATACGAATCCAAAGAACAACCATTGCGACTTGTATGGCGTGCGGTGTTTGGGGTGTAATTTTGAAAAGATCTTAGGGATCAAACCGTCTGTACTCATGGTATAGAACACACGGGTTTGGCCCATTAGCATCACCAGGATAACTGACGAGAAACCTGCTAAGATAGACACCGTTACAAACGAAGCTAACCAGCCGTAACCCGGCATTGCTGCTTTGATGGCGTAACTTACAGACGCTTCTTTACCCTGGATCAAGAATTCTTTGTAAGAAACCAGACCTGTTAATACGTGAGAGAACAGGATGTATAGAGCCGTACAAATCACCAACGATACCAGGATACCTTTCGGCATATCCCTCTGCGGGTTTTTAGCTTCCTGAGCTGCTGTAGATACCGCGTCGAAACCAATAAAGGCGAAGAATACAACACTCGCCCCACGCAATACACCCAGCCAACCATGGTTGAAGGTGTCGGCATAATCAACCGTACCTGCACTTACTTTAATCTTACCTGCATCGGCAGGGATCATGTAAGGAGTATGTAAAGCCGGGTTAATGAAGTGCCAGCCAAAGCCAATAATCATCAACACGATAGCTACTTTGATTACCACAATAACATTGTTAACTACTGCAGACTCGGCAGTACCGCGGATCAGTAATAGTGTCAGCATGAGTAGTATAAATATAGCCGGCAGGTTAACAAACCCGTGCTGGCCAAACTCGGCAGCATACATGCCTGTTGCTGTATTCGATATCTCTAACGGCGAGTGCGACCACATATAGGGCACGTGCACGTTAAAGAAAGTATGTAAAAACTCATTAAAATACTGCGACCAGCCAATAGATACAGTTGCTGCACCCAATGCATATTCCAACACCAAATCCCAACCTATGATCCAGGCGATAAATTCGCCCATTGTGGCATAAGAATAAGTATAGGCCGAACCCGCAATAGGGATCATACTTGCAAATTCAGCATAGCATAAGCCTGCAAGCGCACAACCTGCTGCGGCGATCAAAAAGGAAATAGTTACGGCCGGGCCTGCATGTTCGCCTGCTGCTGCAGCTGTACGTACAAAAATACCTGCACCAATAATAGCCCCGATACCTAGCGCGATAAGCGAACCGACACCTAACGTTCGTTTTAAGGTTTTCTCCCCCTCCGCCGATGCCGCCATCAGTTGAGCTATCGGTTTTTTGATAAATAACTTCATTTTAGTTTTTTAGTAAGATCAGTAATAGTTAAATCAAGTAGCCAAACGTACTTAAATTTATTGAAAAGATAAAGCGCAGAATGTAACAACACTAAGGTTGTTAATAAACAGAATTATAATTGTTGAAAATGTAATTGGGGCGAGTTTATTTTAAGCCCAGTTTATCTATAAATATATTTTCGGTGGCCGAGAGTAATAATGTTGATGATCAGTTGGTCGTCGATTATATCGTATGTGATTCTGTAGTTCCCTACCCGTATCCTGTAACCTTCGCGATCAACGAGTTTACGATACCCGAGTGGCCTCGGGTTAATTTCAAGATAAGTAATGGCATCTATGATCGGATTCGCTATATGATCAGAAAGTTTATCTAATTCCTTGCGTGCAGTTTTAGACAAGATCGCAGTATATTTAGGCATCCTTTGATTTCCTGAGATTCAAATATTCCTCCATGGAAATCCGTTCGCCGTCGTCTTCTTTTTTAGCTTCATCATAAAGCCGCACATCTTCCAGATCGTCCAACTCTTCCATTATGGATTCAAACTCACTAATAGGCAAAACCACTAATGAATTGTTGCCCTCATCGTCTTTAATAAATTGCGGATGCAGTGTAAGCATAATCTTGGTGAATTAGTGTTTAACAAATTTACAATTCGTAAACGTCATTAGCAATTTAATCATTTGGGTTTACAAAGGTTTACATATTTTCATTAGAATTCGACTTAAATAATTGACAATGAAATATTTATGAAAATAGTGAGTTTACATAAAAATCGCTGCCAATTCTTATCTTTTGCTTGGTTATGGTAGCGCTTTCCAAATGAATAAGGGCGTGAGGATAACGTTCAACACGATCATTAGCCAGCCCAATTTTTTACTGCCAATTTTTAATAACACAGTGCCGATTATGCCCCCTCCGAATAGCAGCATCGCGGCATCAAAGTAGAGCAGATAATCTGAAGTGGGCAGGTCGACGTTAATTTCGACCAGGTCGAGCAGGTCCGGTAGGTAGAGGTAAAGATCATACAAGCAGAGGGTGTAGACAATAGCTTGTATCGTACGCGTTCTAATCATTTAATAAATTTATCAATGTCCAACATTACTGAAAAAATCAATGTCAGAATAATGAGTAGAAATACAATATACCCGATTAAGTAGAAAGCCCGATATTTATTTGACGGCTCTTTTTTAGAATAGCTTTTTATTAGGTTAATCAACCCCGTAGGTACTAACACATAAATAGCCAAAACGGGTAACACAATCAATACTGATTGAACTATTATATTTATATCAACTCTTTTAAATATTTGTGCGAACAGAATTGTCCATACAAATAGCCCGAACACTATTCTATAATATTTTTTAGCTTTAAGAAAATATATTTGACTGGAAATTGACATCATGATATGGAGAAAAAGCCGCCCTTTTGGGGCGGCTTTTAAATATAGAAGTTTTTGACTATGCTTTCTTCTCTACCTGGATACTGTGCACATTCATCGATTGCACCTTCTCCTGTTTCTGGATAAATTTACTGGAATTATCCGCGTGATTCAAATGCGGGGCGATAACCAACGAAACGATCGACATCAGTTTGATCAAAATATTCATCGACGGGCCAGAGGTATCCTTGAACGGATCGCCCACGGTATCGCCTGTTACGGATGCCTTATGTGGTTCAGATTTTTTGTAATAGATCTCGCCGTTGATCTCGACACCTTTTTCGAAAGATTTTTTAGCGTTGTCCCATGCGCCACCGGCATTACTTTGGAAGATGCCCATCAGCACACCCGATACGGTAACACCGGCCAGCAAACCACCCAATACTTCGGGGCCGAAGGCGAAACCGATAATGATTGGCGTTAACAATGCGATCAGTCCGGGTGCGATCATTTCACGGATAGATGCTTTTGTCGAGATCTCTACACATTTTTCATACTCGGGGCGGGCTTTGTATTCCATGATACCCGGAATCTCACGGAACTGGCGGCGCACTTCCTCCACCATCGCCATTGCAGCACGGCCCACTGCCGAAATACATAATGCCGAGAAGATGAACGGGATCATCCCGCCTACAAACAGCCCCGCCAAAACATTGGCTTTGTAAATATCGATATGCTCGATACCCGCAACACCCACAAAGGCGGCAAATAGGGCCAGTGAGGTTAACGCTGCCGACGCGATGGCAAAACCCTTACCGGTTGCGGCGGTAGTATTACCCACGGCATCTAAATTATCTGTACGGCCACGCACCTCTTCGGGCAGTCGGCTCATTTCGGCGATACCACCGGCATTATCGGCTATCGGGCCAAAGGCATCAATAGCTAACTGCATAGCCGTAGTGGCCATCATACCTGCGGCAGCAATGGCCACACCGTACAAGCCTGCAAAAAAGTAAGAACCATAGATCCCTGCGGCCAATACCAGGATAGGTAACACGGTCGATTCCATACCCACTGCCAAACCACCGATTATATTGGTAGCATGCCCTGTTGCCGATTGCCTGATGATGCTCATTACCGGGCGTTTACCCATAGCGGTATAATACTCGGTGATGATAGACATTAGCGTACCTACAACTAATCCTACTACGATAGAACCGAATACACCGTTTTTGGTGAATACTAATGAACCAGCTTTTATAGCACCGTTGGCATCTTCATCACGTACCATGTGGAAACTGTCATTTGGCAGCATCCACTGCACTAAAAAATAAGTAGCTACTGCTGTTAATAAAATCGAGGCCCAGTTGCCTATATTCAGCGCATTTTGAACGCTGTCAGTTTCGTTTTTAATTTTCACCAGTGATGCGCCAACTATCGAGAAGATCAGGCCCAAACCTGCAATAACCATGGGCAATAAAACCGGTGCTATGCCACCAAAATTGTCATGTGATACAATTTCGCGGCCCAACACCATCGTGGCCAGCATAGTAGCTACGTATGATCCGAAAAGATCGGCACCCATACCGGCTACATCGCCCACGTTATCGCCTACGTTATCGGCAATAGTTGCGGGGTTGCGCACGTCATCCTCGGGGATGCCTGCCTCTACCTTACCTACCAGATCTGCACCTACGTCGGCAGCTTTGGTATAAATACCGCCACCCACACGTGCAAACAAAGCGATCGACTCGGCACCCAATGAAAAACCTGCCAGCACATCAAGTGCCTTGGCCATATCCTCGCCGTTAACATTAGCCCCCGCCACATTTTTCACATACATGGTATAAAAAACGATGAATAACGAGCCTAAACCGATGATGGCTAAACCCGCAACACCCAAACCCATTACGGTACCGCCCGTGAACGATACTTTAAGTGCCTGCGCCAGACTGGTTTTAGCAGCCTGCGTGGTACGTACGTTTGATTTTGTGGCGATGCGCATACCCAAATAACCGGCAAAGGCCGATAAAAATGCCCCTATCAGAAACGATATGGCAATAACCGGGCTGGAGGTAGCCACCGTTGTGCCCGAATAAGCCAGTAATAAGCCGGCAACCACTACAAAGTAGCTCAGAATTTTCCACTCGGCGCGTAAAAAGGCCATTGCCCCATCTGCAATGTAGCCCGCAAGCTGGTTCATAGATTCATCTCCGGTTGGTTGTTTGGTAACCCATGCCGACTTTACAGCCATGACAAGGATACCCACAAGACCAAATACCGGGATGAGGTAAATCAGGTAATTGTTCAAAAGATCCATAGTAATTAGTTAGTTTATAATTTGTTGGTTTTGAGCGGCACAGGGCGCGCTTCATAATTGGTTTCCGCAAAATAGTAATTAATTTATTTACAATACCATGTCAATTATAAAGTTTTTGATAAGTTTAAGGACTTAAACTATTAATAGTCGATGGCAAACGATACGCAGCAAACAAAAATGAAACATGAACTGAGCTTGCTTGATGGCACCATGCTGGTGGCAGGCTCCATGATAGGCTCGGGGATCTTTATAGTGAGTGCGGATATTATCCGTTATGTGGGGTCGGCCGGCTGGCTCATTGCCGTATGGGTTTTAACCGGGGTAATGACATTAACAGCAGCATTAAGTTATGGCGAGTTGAGTGCCATGTTCCCCAAGGCAGGAGGCCAGTACGTTTACCTTAAAGAGTCTTACAACAAGCTTACGGCCTTTTTATACGGATGGAGCTTTTTTGCCGTGATCCAAACCGGTACTATCGCCGCCGTAGGCGTGGCCTTCTCTAAATTTGCTGCGTATCTCATCCCGGCGGTTAGCGAGGATAATGTTCTTATTCATTCGGGGTTTTTAAAGATCAGTGCGGCACAGTTGGTATCGATCGTATTGATCATCATCCTAACCTTCGTGAACACGCGTGGGGTTAAAGGGGGTAAGCTGATCCAAACCACCTTTACCCTAACCAAGCTTATCAGCCTTTTCGGGTTGATCGCCTTTGGCTTTTTAGCCTTTAAAGGTGATATCTGGACTGCCAACTGGACAAACGCCTGGGACCTGCATAACCTAAACAAAGATGGATCGATAACCACCTTAACTATGGGTACGGCTTTAGGGGCCATAGCTGCGGCAATGGTGGGTTCTATTTTTAGCAGTGATGCCTGGAACAGCGTAACCTTTGTAGCCGGCGAAATGAAGAACCCTAAACGGGATGTAGCATTGAGTATGATGCTTGGAACGATCATCGTAACTATAATATATGTACTGGCCAATGTGGTGTATACTGGTGTACTCTCTTTAAACGATATTGCCAACGCCGAGAAAGACCGGGTAGCGGTGGCTGCATCGCATGTAATCTTCGGCAACATAGGCACCTACATCATCGCTGTAATGATCATGATCTCTACCTTTGGCTGTAACAATGGCTTGATCCTTTCGGGTGCAAGGGTTTATTATACTATGGCTAAAGACGGTGTGTTTTTTAAACGCACGGGTACGCTCAACAAATTTGGGGTGCCTCAATTCGGGTTATGGATCCAGGCACTGGTAGCTTGTTTGCTTTGTTTAAGCGGCCGCTACGGCGATCTGCTGGATATGATCTCTTTTGTGGTGGTTGTTTTTTACGTGCTTACCATTGTGGGCATCTTTATTTTAAGGGCCCAACGCCCCAATGCAGACAGGCCTTACAAAGCGATAGGCTACCCGGTATTGCCGGCCATTTATATTTTAATGGGCGTGGCGTTTTGTATACTATTACTTATTTATAAACGTGATTATAGTTTAATTGGCCTGGGCATCGTGCTTACAGGCATCCCAATTTATTATATATCGCAACGGAATGTTAAGCATGAGGATGAAACGGGCTTGGTTAGTTAGTTTATTATTGATACCGGGTTTTGCCCATGCGCAAACCCTACAGCAACAAATTCAAACAGCATTTAACAGGCTGCAGCAGGATACGCAATGCCGGTATGCATCGGTATCGTTAACGGTGCTGGATGCCAAAACAGGCGAGCAGGTTTTTACCGCCAACCCAAACATGGGCTTGGCGCCGGGATCGACCATGAAGGCCATCACCAGCATCACCGCCCTGAATGTATTGGGGAAGGACTATCGCTTTAAAACGGCCTTTAGCTACCGCGGAACGATTACTGCCGATGGTACGCTTAACGGTGATGTCATCATCCGCGGTTATGGCGACCCTACCCTGGGTAGCTGGCGCTGGGAAACAACCAAAGAGGCCTACATACGAAACCAGTTTGTGGCAGCCATCCGCAAGGCGGGCATCAAAAAAATAAATGGCCGTGTAATAGGCGACGATTCGTTCTTCGGTACACAATCCATTCCAGATGGATGGATCTACCAGGACCTGGGTACTTATTACGGCGCGGGTACTACCCCCCTTTGCTGGCACGAAAACCAGTTCAGCATCAGGCTGCGCACCGGTGAGGCAAATACGCCGATAGGTGTTACAGGCACATCTCCCGAGATGCCCTACCTGGCCTTTAAAAGCGAACTGGTAAATGGCGAAGCCCACACCGGCGACCAGGCTTACCCTTATTTGCCCACCATCAACAGTAATATTATGTACCTGCGGGGTACATATGCGGTTGATCAAACCAAAAAGAAGATAGACGCCGCCATCCCCGATCCTGCCTTTGATATTGCCTATAGGTTGACAGATACCTTGCAACGTTTAGGCATCACGGTGAGCAGCACGCCGGAGTCGGCAACCACGTTAAAAAACAAGAACCAGCCAATCCCGCAATCAACCGCACAATTGCTTACCATAAATTCGCCTTTACTGACCGAGATATTATATTGGCAAAACCACATCAGCATTAATTTATATGCCGAGCAACTGTTGCTGGCGGTGATCCCGTCGCCAAGCACTATGCAAGTTACAACGAATAACGGAGTAACCGCGCTGCAAAACTTCTGGGCCAAAAAAGCAGGGATAGATAAGCATACCCTAAACGTGTTTGATGGCAGCGGCCTTGCCCCGGGTAATAGGGTTACTACGTTGACCATGTCGCGCATATTACAATCTGCCGCAGGCGAGACCTGGTTCAAGGATTTTTATGACAGCCTGCCAGTGTATAATAACATTCACATGAAAAGCGGAAGCATCAACAGTGCGCAAGCCTACACGGGTTATCAAACCCACGACGGCAGACAGCTGTGCTTTTCTATCATTGTAAATAACTACAACGGCACAGGCAGCGGCATCAGGGCTAAAATGTTTAAGGTATTGGATGAGTTGAAATGACAACAGAAAATATTTTTCCAGGTCGGGCTTTCAAAATAGACGAGGTATCCAATGGAGTTTTCAATTTTGTTATGACTGATAGCGATGGACGTAAGGCCGAAACAACCGGTTTGTTTGATGAAAGCTTTGAAAAGGTTAAAAACTTTGCATTTGATATTGAAAAACAAATATCAAAAAACTGGAATCTTTTTTTGTTCGATTTATGTATGCTTGAAGTGAATAACGGTGAAGCATTTGAAACTGATTATAACAACCAAGCCTTCGGATCGTGGTACATTCGATTAGAAAACAGAATGTTAGTTTATAATGGTAAAGATTCCTGTCTTATCAGTCGGCGACAGTTACTTGGTAATTGGAACGACGTTGAAGAACTTCCCAAAAGTGAACTTAGTTATTTGAATTCAATAGAACTTCTAAATAAGACTTTCAAAAAATAATAACTCAGCAAGTTTCGGGTTCTGTGGGGTTTGCTGCCGCGGTACATTTGTGTTGTTAATATGAAAACGATGAACACACAGGAAAACATTAATTATGAACGCATTGCCGAAGCGATAGATTACCTCAGGCTTAACTTTAAAAGCCAGCCCAACCTGGATGAAGTTGCCGAAAAGGTCAACTTGAGCCCTTTTCATTTCCAACGCATGTTTACCGATTGGGCAGGGATCAGCCCGAAAAAATTCCTGCAATATTTAAGTTTAGATTATGCCAAAGGAATCCTGAAAGATCAGCAGGCTACCCTTTTTGATGCAGCCTTTGAAACAGGCCTTTCCGGTACGGGCCGCCTGCATGATCTGTTCATGAACATAGAGGGGATGACACCCGCCGAATATAAAAATGGCGGCAAAGCCTTATCCATCAACTTTAGCTATGCCGAAACGCCTTTCGGTAATATCATCGTAGCATCCACCCAAAAAGGAATTTGTTACATGGCTTTCGCCGATGATAAGGACGATGCCTTTAAACAGTTGTATACTGCTTTCCCTAACGCAACTTATCACCAGATGGTAGATTTAATGCAGCAAAATGCGCTGAATATCTTTAAGTCGGATTGGTCGCAATTAGCAAAGATCAAGCTCCATTTAAAGGGAACTGATTTTCAGCTCAAGGTTTGGGAGGCTTTGTTAAAGATCCCAACCGGCGGGCTAAATACCTATGCCTCCATAGCGCATACCATTCAACTGCCTACTGCATGCAGGGCTGTAGGCAGCGCCATTGGGGCCAACCCGGTTGCTTTTCTGATCCCCTGCCACCGGGTCATCAAATCAACCGGCGAATTTGGGCAATACCATTGGGGGAGCAGTCGCAAAGCTGCGATGATAGGTTGGGAAGCAGCACAAATGAACTTTTAAATGCAGTATAGCACGGATTGCCCACAACTGCATCACACTACATGCGGGGAATTTGAATGCATTAAACCTATATAAGCAGACAAGGTCAAAAAACGAAACGATTTGTAATTAGGTGCTAAAATGTACCGACAAAATTCGATATTCGTTTCAATAACACCTGCCATGTTTAAAAAGATCTTTTTTATAGTTGCCGTTGCTATAGCTTCAGTTAATGCCAAAGCACAAACCGCCGACGAGGTCTATAATTCTTACCTGGATTTTAACCTGGCCCGCCTGGAAGGCCGCACAGGCGAAGCATTGGAACTGGGCGAACAGATCATGCCGAATGTTGCAAAGTTAACCGACAAAGCCCGAACCAGCTACTATTACTCAATGGGCAATTTATACGAAAATGATAAGCAGTCGGTTAAGGCCCTGCCGCTATATGAAAAGGTGGTAGCTGCTGAACCTAATTATTACGTAGGCCAGCGCGCATTGGCCTATATGTATGGCAAAAAGGTAGAAGAACTTTCCAAAAAATTAAACGCCAGCGAGGGTGCCGAATATAAACGGCTGTATGACCTTTACGTTGCCCAGGTTAAAAAGACCCTGCCCCATTTAGAAAAAGCACAAGCCTGCGACCCAAGCCCCGAGACATTGGCTCTAATTAAAAGCTTCTATAAATTTATGAAAGATGAGCAAAGCTTAAAAACACTGAATGCACGTATGGCGGTAATGTCAAAAAACTGTATTGATCTGTTGAGCGATAAGTAAACCCTTAAAATACCATCGCTATGCCCTGCTGCGGGTAAATCAAATTTAGTCCAAGCGGGTTATCAGCCTTCAGCTGATTCTTAATTTTGATAATGTTTTGTACGGGTGGTTTTAAATGGGTAACCACCAAATTTAACCCTTTAACAGAGCCTGCAAGGTTTTTTAATACAGCCATTTCTGCCATGAGCCATTTTGGGGTTAGGTGGCCAAACAGTGTTTTATCGGGCTGCCCGTTCGGGAATGATACCTCTATCATGATCGCCTTTAACTTTTTTGCCTTTACCAACGGTGCCACGGCCTCCCAAAGTTTTTGCAGGTTATAGCTCTTTTCAATTTCATCGGCCCCTGTATCGCCCAGGTACAAAATATAGCTATCATTACTGCGTACTAAAAACGCGGTACTGGTTAAATTGGAGTGGCTTAACGGGAACGCCTGCACCTGCATAGTAGTGTTATCCACGGCTGCTTCGCTGCCTGGTTCTAATGCTTTATAATGGTATTTTTTTAGCCTCGGCTCCTCTCCTTCATTGGCAAAATTGGCCCAGCTTTCCCAGGTAAAATAATGCGTTTTAATGGTTTCCAGCGTACTTTTTAATCCGTAGATGTTTTTGGTGCTGTCCTCGGGCGAGTTGATGATTAGGCCGGAGATGTGATCTAAATGCGCGTGCGAAATAAAATACCCTTTGATATACTGCTTTAAAACTTGCTCACCTGTCACGCTAAAGGTTTTAGTGGCAACCGCCTTCTCGATACCGGCATGCAATGTACCGGCATCCATACAAATATAGTTGTCTGAACCCGCCGGGGCTATCATGTAGGCCGATAGGTTACTCTCGTCTATCCCCCCTAATATGCCTAATGGTACCACCCTGAATGCTGGTGCAGCATTTGTTTGCGCTATTGATACAGCGGGCAAAAAGCAAATTATAAGGTAAAGCAAGATCCGGCTGGGTAAACGCATGGCAAAAGTGTTTCGTTCTCCAAAAATACTAAACCCTTTTGCACAAAGGGAATTATTTGTGACCGGAAATAAGTTGAAAAACTTTTAATTTGCAGACCATGAAAGTTAGCCAGATAGCTGCCAAAGTTGTTGTACGTGTGTTTTTTATATTAATGCTGATGGCGCTCATCCCTTTCTTACAGGGCGATGGTGATAAATTATCGCATTTATACCTGATGCCTAAAAACATCTGGACGCTGGCCTTCCCTATCCTGCTGATATTGGGCTTTATTGCCCTATTGATTATCTGTGCTATCAAAAAATACAAACATCAGGATCTTAACTGGTTGCTGGTTATCAATACGGTAGTGCTGATTGCATATACCGCCACCGTTTATATCCGCATTTACCAGCTTATTAAGTGACAGATTCAGCATCGGATTGCTCTGTGGTGGGCTCTTTGTATTCAGCATCGCTACCTAAAAGATAACCCCAAGGCTTAAGGGTTTCTACCCTATCAAAAATAATCTTAAATATCGCCAATATCGGGATGGATAAAAACATACCCGATAGCCCCCATATCATCTCCCCCACAATGATACCAATAAAGGTGATCAAAGCGTTAAGCCGCACTTTCGACCCTACAATCGCCGGCAGTAAAAAGTTAGCATCAACCGCATGAATGGCAATAATACTGAACACGACAGACAGGGTTTCTGTTAAAGTGCCGGTAGCAAATGTGATGATAGTGCTTAAAAGTAAGGCGGTAAAAATACCCAGGTAAGGGATGATGTTAAACAAGCCCACAATTATCCCGAGCAGGGCCGCATACTTTATACCGATAAAAAAGAACGCTGCGATAGCTACCCCGGCCACAATTACCATCTCTATCATCAAGCCCAAAATGTATTGCCGCAAAATCTTTTGAATGTTCTCTACAACATCCAGCACCACGTGAGAGCGGCCGTCTTTAAACACCCATACTATAAACCGTAGCAATAACCGGCGGTAAAACAATATGAAAAAGGTAAAGATGAGAATGAACGCGTAAAACAATACCATAGATGATATTGCGCCAAAGGTTGTACCTAAAACAGCCGTACCCGATGCCATTATTTTATGCCCCGTAGTTTCTACATAGGCTATTTGTTTATCGGCAGTAATATGAAACGCTCCCTGGATCCACTGCTGCAGGCTTTCTAAAGATTGCTGCACCTGGCTCTTTAACATAGGCCAGTCGTTAGCCAGGTTTGAGATCTGTGCACCTACCAGGTACAACACCCCGCCAACGAAAACAATGAGCAATAAGATGGATAATAGCGATGACGCACTGCGCGGTAAACGCAGCTTACGCTCTAAAAAGCCCGATATCGGCAATAGTAATACCGCGAAAAGAAAGCCAAAAATGAGCGGATCAAGGATCTCTTTAGCTAACGAAACTAAATAACCTAATGCACAAAACGCGATCAGCACCAAGGCGAGGCGTTCATAAAAAGGGGCAAGCAGCTTTTTCACCGGCATAGGAAGGGGAATTTAATTTGTTGTTTAACTCAACTCACACAAATATGGCTTTATTTATATGATAGCTAAAGTTACTGATTATAAAATATGGCTTATTTTCTCAATTAAGTGTTTGATGTATTTATCCATCACCACGGCAGGCTGTTTACTAAACACATTGCCCGCCCGGTTGGCCAATATTACATTGAAGGATATTGCGCGGTGACCTAATATTTTTGCCAGGCAATAAATGCCGGCGGTTTCCATTTCCAGGTTGGTTATCCGCTGATGACCGTATCTGAAGCTGCTGATGATCTCCATCAACCCCGGTATGGCAGCCACTGCCCTCACTTGCCTGCCTTGCGGCGAATAAAACCCCGGTGCTGTTATCGTAATTCCGGTTTGGATACCAGGTGCTAATTTCTGTAACAACCATTCATCAGCCGCGGCATAATAAGGGTTTACCAGTAGTTCATCTTTAAATTCATGGGCAAAGGCCGCCAGCAGCTCCTTTTCCGGTTGGGTATGTCGCTGTTGATAAAACCCCGCCAAAGAATCAAGCCCAAATGCTGCGGATGATGCCAGCAGGCTATCCACCTCCAAATCGGCTTGTATGGCACCCGATGTGCCTATCCGGATTAGATTTAGCTTTTTTAGATCGGCATTAACCATGCGGGTTTCAAAATTGATATTGACCAGCGCATCCAGCTCATTAAATACAATATCGATGTTATCGGTACCTATCCCGGTAGATAGTACCGTAATGCGTTTACCGCCAATAATACCGGTATGCGTTATAAACTCCCGCTTGCCTTTTTTTAGTTCAATGCTATCAAAATACTTGCTTACCTCACCCACGCGGTCGGGGTCGCCAACGGTAATTACGGTATCGGCAATATCACCGGGCAGCAGGTTTAAATGGTAAATACTGCCATCGGCATTGATGATCAGGTCGGCTTCAGATATTGGCTTCATGGTTATCGCTAAAGCTGCAAGGTAATTTATAGTTTCAAAATAATTTTATAATTTCACCTATCCGATCATTAAAATTTACTCCGGTGATAGTATAAGCGGCCTGCCAGCTACTCAATTTTGCTTTTTGAATTCTTATCTGCATAAGAATGCAGGCCTTGTGTTAATCCACGCTTATTATTCATTCTATTATTTTTTTTTATGCTTAACGGACCAAACCCTGATGTGCTTTACCCGATGGAGCCACACCGCAACCTGGTATTCTTAAAAAACCAGGTAACCAACCCCAATATTATCGTGGGCGATTACACCTATTACGCCGACTTTAACGACGCCGCCAATTTTGAAAAGAACGTTTTATACCATTTTGATTTTATTGGCGATAAATTAATCATCGGTAATTTTTGCGCGATAGCAAGTGACGTTAAATTTATCATGAACGGTGCCAATCATGAAACCGCACCGATTTCTACCTTCCCCTTCGCCATATTTCAGAATGGCTGGGAAAAGATCATCGACCCGGAAAACCTGACCGGCAAATTCCCTAACAAGGGCGATACGCTCATTGGCAATGACGTTTGGATAGGTTACGACGCCACCATTATGCCGGGCGTAAAGATTGGTAACGGTGCCATCATCGCCGCAAAGGCTGTTGTGACCAAAGATGTACCCGACTATGCTGTCGTAGGTGGTAACCCGGCGCGGATCATTAGAAAACGTTATGACGATGATCAGATAGCCCGCCTCAACAAAATTGCCTGGTGGAACTGGAGCGCCGAAAAGATCACTGCGCATTTAAAACTCATCAACTCGGTAGATATAGACGCGTTGGAGAATTTGGCAGATTAGTTGTAAAACGACCAAAAACACTATCTGTTGAACCATAAAAAACCGTGTCATTGCGAAAAGCGTAGCGATGTGGCAATCATAGCATATCCGCTTGTCCGCTGAGATTGCCGCGCTATCGCTCGCAATGACACGGTTTTTTCGGTTTGGATATGTTATCACTTCCCCGTAAACGCGTCCATTACCTTCATCAGCACCACCGCCTCATCAATGGTGCAGGGGTTTGGCCCTTCGCCTTTAAAGTAGGCTACTATTTTGGTGATCATGGGTTGCTGAATGTGCTCGGGATGTGTAAAATTCGTGGTATCTTCGTCCTCCCCGGTCTTTAAGCTAACCCATGTGCCGAAGAATGGGAAAGTGATCTTTCCCTGCGTACCTACAATTTCACAGGTGTCTGTCATTTCGCTTTGCGCTACATTGAAGCACCATGATCCGTTAACGACTACGTTGTTTTTGAAAACGATTTGCCCGCACACGTGGTCATCCGCAGGACTAAAGCGACCTTGGTTCAAACTGTAACCACTATATTGTTCTGGTTCGCCAAAGTAATAGAGCATCAGATCGAGCTGATGGGGGGCCAGGTCATGAAAATACCCCCCGCCCGAAAGCGCAGGGTTTAACCGCCAGTTGGTTTCGCTATCGGCTACTAACTTAGGTTCGCGGTTTTGCCACATCCGGATCTGTACGGTACGCACATCACCGATTGCGTTAGTATCGAGCAGATTTTTTACATGCAAAAACATGGGCAAAGCGCGCCTGTAATGGGCTACTACCAGTTTCGCGCTGCTATCTTTCACCGCGGCAGCCATCGCTTCGGCCTCCCGGGCGTTACGGGTTACCGGCTTTTCTACATACACATTCAGCCCTTTTTTGATAGCAGCCAAAGCATAATCTAAATGGTTTGCAGGCGGGGTGGCTATAGATACCGAATTAACATCCGCGTCGTCCATCAACTCACTGGCATCGCTGTACCATTTGCTCACGTTGTGGCGCCGGGCATAATCGGCGGCCTTTTCGGCATCGCGGCGCATTACCGCTACCAGCGTGCTGTCTGCTATCTTGTTATAGGCCTGGCCGCTCTTTTTCTCGGTAACGTTACCGCAGCCTATGATACCCCATTTAATTGTTGTCATGTAATCGTTTTATTTAGCTGATCATTGCCAGCAGGTCTTCGTCGCTAATAATCGGGACGTTTAATTTAGTCGCTTTTTCTAATTTGGCGGGGCCCATATTATCGCCCGCAACCAGGTAGTTGAGCTTGGCCGAGATACTGCTTAAGATCTTCCCGCCGTTTTGTTCTATAATGTCCTTTAACTCATCGCGCGAGTATTTTTCAAACACACCCGATATGATAAAGCTTTGCCCGCTCAATTTTTCGCTGGCAAGGGTCACTTCGGTTTCTACTTCTACAAATTGCAGGCCGCTTTCTTTTAATTTCTCAATTTCTTCCCGGTGGCTCTCATCTGCAAAATATGACGTTATGCTTTCAGCTATCCGTCCGCCTATTTCTTCGGCTGCGGTTAATTCTTCGGCAGTTGCTGCCATCAAGTTATCGATAGTTTTGAAATGGGCCACCAGCTTTTTAGCCACTGTTTCGCCAACGTAGCGGATACCTAACCCGAACAGTACTTTTTCAAACGGCTGCTCTTTAGATTTCTCTATCCCGTCCAACATATTATTGATAGACTTCTCGCCAAATCGGCCCAGTTTCTTTAACTCGTCTGCACGGTCTTTTAACCGGTAAATATCACTAATGTGTTTAATAAATTCCTGGCGGTATAGGGTCTCGATAGTTTCATCGCCCAAGCCGTCAATATTCATTGCCTTACGGCCAATGTAATGCTGCATTTTACCCACAATCTGCGGCGGGCAGCCTTCATCATTAGGGCAATACCAGGCGGCTTCACCTTCGGTACGCAGTAATTCTGTATTACAAGCCGGGCAATGGGTAATGTATTTGATGGGTTTGGCACCAGGCAAACGCTTATCGAGGTTAACGCTGATGATCTTTGGGATAATTTCGCCGCCTTTTTCTACAAACACGGTATCATGCTCATGCAGTTTAAGGCGTTCAGTTATCTCGTCGGCATTGTGCAGGGTAGCACGCTTTACGGTCGTACCCGCCAATAACACAGGTTTCAAATTAGCAACAGGGGTAACCGCACCCGTACGGCCCACCTGGTAGGTAACGGCTAATAGTTCCGTCTCTACCCGCTCTGCTTTGAATTTGTAAGATATAGCCCACCTTGGCGACTTGGCTGTAAAGCCCAACTCTTGCTGCTGCGAATAATTATTTACTTTGATAACAATACCATCAATATCATAGCTCAGGTTGAAGCGCTCTTTATCCCAATGGTTAATAAAATTCAATACGCCTGCGATATCGCTGCACAAACGGCTATGATCATCTACATGGAAACCCCATTTTTTTACGGCTTCCAGGCTTTCCCAGTGGGTTTTAAATAAAGTTTTTTCAGTGTATAGCCCGTACAGGAAACAATCCAGCGGGCGGCGGGCCACCTCGGCAGAGTCCTGCAGTTTCATGGTACCCGATGCAAAATTACGGGGGTTGGCATAAGGCACTTCGCCATTGTCAACGCGCTCCTTATTCAAACGTTCAAAGGCTTTCAGGTGCATAAAAACTTCACCGCGAATCTCGAACAATTCGGGATAGTTGCCTATTGCCAGCTTTTTAGGGATGCTATGAATGGTACGCACATTGGTAGTTACCTCATCGCCTTTCGTACCATCGCCACGGGTTACGGCGCGGGCCAGTTTGCCGTTCTCATAAGTAAGGCTCATAGATAACCCATCGAACTTCAATTCGCACACGTACTCAAAATTATCGCCTATCGCTTTGCGTACCCGTGCATCAAATTCAACCAACTCCTGTTCGTTATAGGTGTTACCTAACGATAGCATGGGCCAGCGGTGCTTAACCGTTACAAACTCCTTGGTGATATCGCCACCAACTACCTGCGTAGGCGATTCCGGGTCTGCAAACTCGGGGTATTGCTTCTCCAAAGCGGCTAATTGCTCCAGCTTTTTATCAAAATCATAGTCGGCAATAGTGGGCATAGCCAGCACATAATAGTTATAAGTATGCTGTCTTAATTCGGCAGTAAGGGCCGCAATCTGATCTTTTGCTTGGTTGGGCGACATGGTAGCGAAGATAGTTTTTTTAGTTAAAAATCGATAGTACAGATCATGCTAAATACAATTCAGGCTACTGTCTTTCAACCGTAATTAATGCGTTATAACCGCTACAACAGGGTAATGGTCTGATGGTGTGCGACCATGATAAGTGTTCGTCAAGATCCCATAACGCTTCACTTTAAAATCTTTAGTTACAAAAATATGGTCGATGCGTTTATTGCCGGCTGTATTGGCGTCGAAGTCACTGAAAGTGTCGCTTGGTGCCAGCTTAACAGGTGACAGCACATAACTATCTTTCAAAACCCCTGAGTTATTGATCACGGCGTAACTATCTGAGGTTTGGTCGACGTTGAAATCGCCGGTAAGGATTGCGGGAACATTCGTACGCATTTCTTTAATTTTCTTCAGAATGAGTTTTGAGCTTTCGCTACGGGCTACCACACCAATATCATCCATATGCAGGTTATAGAAGTAGAATGTAAAACCGGTTTTCTTCTCTTTAAACTCTATCCATGTACATATACGCGGTAAAGCGGCATCCCAGCCTTTGTTTGGTTTATCGGTAATAGCCGACAGCCAAAAGTTGCCCGACTTAACGATAGTAAACTTATCTGCCTTATAAAATATAGCCGAATGCTCGCCGGCCTGCTTTCCGTCATCGCGACCGGCACCAAACCATTTATAACCCGGCAAGCTATCAGTAAGGTCGTGTAACTGGTTGATCTTTCCCTCCTGCGTGCCGAATATATCCAGATCTTGAAATTGAATGATTTTGGCTATCTGCGGGTAACGCTGACCCCAGCCATTGCCAGCGGTCGAGTCGCCTTTGTTGGAATAACGGATGTTGTAAGTGCCGATGTTAAGCTGCTGGGCCCGGGTTAAAGTGGCGGTTGCTGATAGGAGGAGCAGGATGATGATTTTTTTCATGATATGCTTAAATAGTTAAATCATTGCCCTCCCATTTATGGAACGGACTAATCTAAAATAATTTGGCTTCAGCCTAAATAACACAGTATTTTTTGGCTAAAGCCGGGACCGTATCTTACAACACCGTTGACTAAAGTCAACGGCAATGAATATTGCTAGGTTGTACTACAACTATGTGAGAATAACAATTTGCGCTTTAAACCTCGCCTTCGCGCTTGCGCAAAAACCATTCTGCGCTCAATAAAAATACGATGAATACGAAAATCCATTTTAAATCGATGATATCGCTGTAACGCTTATCCTCATAAACAACGGTTTTGATATTTTCGTTTTTGCGGATCAGATCTGCTAGTTGGCCGACCTGCGCCGGCTGCAGCATCTTGCCACCCGATTGCTCTGCTATTGCTCGCAACAGTTTATGGTTGGCTGTACTCTGGCGGGTTTCCAGGTTCAATTGTTTAACGGTTAGCTGCCCGTTAGCCCTAAATTCCTGTTTTCCATTTTTAGCGACCGCCTGGTAAGTATACTCGCCCACGGGCAGTGAGCCCGCGTTTAACTGATAACCCTGGCCGCTGCGGGTAAATAAAAAGCTATAGTTTTTACCGGATTGGCTTTTGATATTAATGCTCACATCCGGCGTGTTGATCAGTTCCAGCGCTTCGTTGTACAGTTCGGCGTTTAACAAAATATTCTCGCCCTCGTCGAAAACATTTTTAGACGGATAAACCCTAAACCGTTGCCTGTTGGCATTGGCGGTAAGGTATTGTACAGACTGACTAAATAATTCCTCAACCGCGTGGTGGTTGCCATACTCGCGGTATTCGGCCAGTTGCCAGCGCCAAACGCCTTCACCCGCTAATACACCTACCCTACGGCCGCTCTCATCATCAAAAGCTAATAAAGGGTAAGTGGTGGCTACGTTTCCTATGCGCTGTTTCAACAAAACATTTGCAGATGTTGCCGCCGAGTAGCTGCCAAACGGCACCAATAGCGGCGGCAGTTTGCTTAACTTATTCTGCGTAGAATCTGATAAGGTAAATGCCGAAAAATTGCTTAAAGGCTGCGCAAATACCTCCTGCATTTCCTGCCGGCCAACCAGTGCTTTTACAACATTTTGACCGGCGTTTAACGCCTGCATATCGGCCTGGGTGCCGCCGATAAACCATAGCGGCATCTTGCTATCCAATACAGGCTTTAAAGCACTGTAACTCCCTGTGCCGGGCTGATACAGTATGGACATGCTATAATCAGAGATCTTTAACGATCCTATGTCCGTAATCAGGCTGGCCTTTACTTCAAAGTTGCGGTTGGTTTGGATAGCATTTTTTATCACGCTGATATCCGGGTGGGCATTATCATACAACAGCAACACCTTTTGGCGGGCATCCAGCACTTCTATATAAACCGTTTCCGTATTGTTTTGAACCGATAGCTCATTCGCAACAGGTGCCAGGTTAAAGGCAAACTTGCGGATGCCTTTTTTATCAGCATTGAGCTTTAACGGGATAACCTTTTTAAACGCTGCCGAATTTATGCTGATGTTTTGCGCCAATACCTGTCGCCCATCTTCTGTTACGGACAGGCGCATGGTTTCGCCCTGGCTTTGATAAGCCTCTGCCAATAACTCCACCTCAAAATCATTCCCCAGGAAAGCGGTTTTGTTGTAGTTGATATTACCAATCAGCAAGTCGCGCCGCGGTACGGTATCGCCCTGGGCTACGGTATAGATAGTAGTTTTGATATTACGCGCCTCGTACTGCGGATCTGAACCAAGGTTATAAAGCCCATCGGTAGCCAAGACCAGGGCACCAATATTCCGGTTCACAAAACGCTCGTTCAGTTGCTGCAGGGCATTGGATATATTGGTTTGTTTGTCTTTGTAATTCTTTGCTGTCCCGTCATGCAACTCGCCATCGAAATTATATTGATGTACTTCGTAATTGTCCCCTAACTGCTTTTGCAGGGATGAGGCCCAATCTTCTTTTAACGCGGCTTGTTTGTTTGGAAACAGCTTTATCGATTCCGAATTATCCTGTGCAATCAGTATCACCGGCTTTTGCGGCTGGTAAGTTACGGTACGGATGAGCGGAGATACTAAGAGAACGGCCAAAATGGATACGGCGATCGCCCGGAAAGCAAACAAGGCATAGCGCGGGGCTTTAGCCAATTGTACTGGCTGGCTATACATGAGCCAGGCGTATAACAACCCTAATACCAGGCAAGCCGGCACCCACCACCCCGAAACGGATCCCCAGGTGACAGACATTATTTTTGTAAGTGGTGAGTAGTTAGTGGTAAGTAATTACGCATAATATCCATACCCGCAAAATGCGAAATTATTGTGGAATGCCCTATTTAATTTTTATGCGGATGGGGCCTTTGATATATTCAACATCAACCGGCATGCCTTTTTGGGTGATGCTCACCTTACCGGATTTTTGAAGCTCAATAGCTGCTTGCCGTACCTCGTCCATGTGTTTGCGCCAATCGGCCGGGAATAGTGCGCGGGCGATCTCTGACGGGCAGGTTGATTTCTCCGGGCCGCGTTCGGTCGCTGTTTGAAGAATGGTTTGGGCGATGAGTGGGCTGGTTGACATTTATTTATAACAAAACAGGCAAGCGAATGCTTGCCTGTTTTGTTAATATTATTATTGGTCGGTTGCCTGTAACTTGGCTACCTGTCCGGAGAGATCCTGAAATAAGTTCAGGATGACGGGCATTTTTTTACTTTTTAATTTTGACTTTTAACTTATTACAACATCCCGCCATCAACAGGGATTACCTGCCCCGTGATATAGGTTGCCATATCTGATGCCAGGAACACACAGGCATTTGCCACGTCCTCCGGCTCGCCGGCACGTTTTAGGGGGATAGCTGCTGCCCAGCCTTCAACCACTTTAGGGTCTAAAACCTCGGTCATTTCGGTACGGATAAAGCCCGGTGCCACCACGTTGGTACGGATGTTACGTGAACCTAATTCCTTTGCTATCGATTTAGAAAACCCGATAATACCTGATTTTGAAGCCGCATAGTTAGCCTGGCCAGCATTACCCTGCACACCCACTACCGAGCTCATATTAATAAACACTCCCTTACGGTTTTTCATCATAATCTTTGATGCCGCTTTGGTTACGTTGAAGATAGATTTCAGGTTAACGTTCAGCACATCGTCCCACTGCTCTTCGGTCATACGCATCAGCAGGCCGTCTTTAGTGATACCGGCATTATTCACCACGATATCCAAAGTACCAAAATCGGCTACGATATCACTGATCAATTTTTCGGCTTCATCAAATTTAGAGGCGTCGCTGCGATAACCCTTTACCTTTGTGCCGAAGCTTTGCAGTTCCTGCTCCAGGGCTTCGCCCTTCTCAACAGACGACAAATAAGTAAACGCCACATTTGCGCCGTGCTCGGCAAATTTCTCGGCTATTTTACGGCCAATGCCTTTTGATGCACCGGTGATCAGTGCGGTTTTACCTTCAAGTAATTTCATAATTTAGTGTGATATAGAAAGATGCGAAGATAGAAATTTAGTCCGAAAGTTGAAAAAGCCGGGAAGTACGCAAGACAGCCCTTATTTGTCTAAATATTTAAAACGCATATTCCCATTTGGTGTTACGTTAGTACAAATCAGCCCCATATGATAACCGCAAAGATCATCCGCCACCGCCATAAATACCATCATTACATGAACGACGACCTGAAGGAGGTGACCGAGGAAACCTTCTTCAAGATCGTATTTTCGGACCCTGCCGAGATGGAACTGTTCAAAGCATGGATAGCTAAGCACGATGGCGAATACAATTACAACAAAGAGCTAAGTAAACAAGAGGGCAAGTTCCCCAAAGTGCCAATGTTTCATGATGAGATCTGCTGGTGCGATATCATGACCTACTACCTGTTGCATGTAGCGGGCTTTAGTTTCCACTCGGTGATCGAGCCCTACAAAGGCGAGGTATATGTGAAAGACGGCGTTGCTAAAGCGAAGGACGAGGTTGCTGGCGAGTAAGGTTTCTTACTTAATAAATCAACGCTAACGGACCATCTTTAACTACTAATACCGAAAAGCCCGGTTTAGCACCCGGACTTAGCTGTGCGATAAACTTCCCGCGGATCAGGATATCCACTTCGATGATTCCGTCGCTGGTTTCAAGCCACTCGCAGCGTACTTCATCGGCAGCGTTGATAGGTGCAATTTTTGCGTCCTTATTTAAATATTCCACCGGGTTCAGGAAGGGGATGTCCGCTGGATTCCAAAAGCTAACCTTGGGTGCTTCGGCTTGGTTATAGAGCCATACGTCACCTACGGCATCATCGCCCTGCGTAAAGTAGGCATAAGCAACACGGCCGTCGTCTACTATCTTTACGGAACAAAACCGGTCAAATTCACAGTAAAATTGCCCTGAAAATTTCTGCATATCTTTAATTAGCTCACCAAAGTTTGCTGGTACTCGGCCTGGAGTTCTAACAAACATTTGGCACACATGCAGCCTTCGTAATTCTCGCTGATGTACTGCACTTCGTTCAAGTTCAATTGCACTACACTGCACTGGCATTTTGTGTAAGAATTTGCCTTACATTCTATGCCGGTTCCGCAGCGATCGCAACTGATGATCTCGTGTTTGGTCATTTGTTAGTCCATGGTGGATAGATGATAGCCCATGGTTCAAACAAAAGTCGGAAAGTTGATCGGGAAATCTATCACGAAAGCGTAAAAGGTTATTCACTGCGGCTTGCTGATTAGTCAGCGGGAGGAAACCAAAAAGGCCCCTGATGGGGCCTTTGATATTTTATTTGTTGTTTGCTCTTTCTGGTGCGGGGATCGGCTCCGAAGTGCCGTCTTGCGCATTTTTGAAATCTTTCATGCCTTTACCAAGGCCTCGCATCAATTCAGGTATTTTTTTACCGCCAAATAATAATAAGATTGCTAATATGATCAAAATGATTTCCGGTGCGCCCATGGTATTTTTAAGTTTAATGTTTGTTTATACTAACCTACGCAAAAAATGCCGGGTTCGATTTTATTAACATCATTATTCTGTAAAGGTTAGCGCTAAGCACCATTATATTTTATTGGAAAACGCATCGTTTTGTTCACGTTCACACCTCGTGAACACCGCGAACATTCATGAACACTTGATAATCAATTATTTAAT
Source organism: Mucilaginibacter glaciei (assembly GCF_014773245.1). Taxonomy (GTDB): domain Bacteria; phylum Bacteroidota; class Bacteroidia; order Sphingobacteriales; family Sphingobacteriaceae; genus Mucilaginibacter; species Mucilaginibacter glaciei. The sequence goes on from NZ_JACWMX010000002.1 coordinate 73,370, forward strand.
CATTTAGTAAAACTTAAATACTGACATGGTTGTGTCACCAAAACTGAATTTTATTGTTTAGTGATTTTTTATAATAGCAACCTTACGCCTCAGTCGCAACAATGGCACAGTTAAATTTTACATCTTTGTAGCATAACGCCTATGTGCTGGATGGGACGCTATTTAGTTTGTCCGCTTTTAGGTACGCATAGGCTTTTTTGTTGTTAGTCACGAGTAGCCGTCACTTTTGCTTATACTAACACTCTTGCCAGATTGGGAACCACACCAACAAGGCCACAAGACTTACATAATAATATCATCCAGTTTTATAACCCGGTATTTTACATCAAGGTTTGCTGCATTCTCTTCCACAGTATCTTTGAATCCTGCCTTCTTGCGTAAAGCATTTACACGTTTCGGATCTTTTAATGGCCAAACTATCCACTCATTAATCTTAGTTGATTTCAAGGTACGCATGGTCATTTGGCTACCATATATCTGCTCCTGATTTTTATTCATCAAATAACGGTCAAGCATCATTGCATATAGCCTGAACGTTAGTTCATGTTCTTCGGCTGCCTTTTTTATTATTGGGATATAATCATCTATTCTTTTACTGTGCTGAATAATATGCCATGCCGCTTCGCTTGTACTATCACCAACCAAACTTTTACCGGGATAACCATATTGTTTAAATATGCCTTCGACAAAATTGGTATTAGCAGAATCTATATTTTTTTGCAGTTTATTGTAATGATTGATGGCATTGCTGGCGCTCATGCCCAATTTTTTTGTTATAGCGGCTACCTTGTCGGGTGTCATTAGCCAGGTTAACGTGTCGCGATATTTTTGATCAAGAAACATCACGCTATCCATCTGCTTTTTTAAAGAAATATCAAAATGTTTTTGCGCATTCGTAATGAAGCTAATCAAACAAAATAGAGGGATAAGTAAATATTTCATCAATAGAGGTTTCCTCAAATCTAAAGTTTTAGTTTGAAACGCGTATGTGTATAAAGCCTAATCACACCCGTCACGAGTACGCCGTCGCTAAACCTCACGCTGCATAGTCGCGCAAGTTAGCGGTTTTTTTATTCATTGCCGTCGACTTCAGTCGACGGTTAACAGTAACGACAAATGGCTTCAGCCGAAATCTTCAAATGCGGCTAAAGCCAGATTATCGCTTTGTCATCCGTCCCATAAATGGGACGGCAATGAAATTAACATGCTGGTAAATGACTTGAAATTCAGTCTGTGGTCGGTTTTATTACTACACCACTCCCCTTGCATTAAGAACTCACCCCGACGACGCTACGCTGGTCAACCCTCTATACTTCGTAAAGAGGGTAAAAAAATAAAAAGTGTCGTACCCTCTTTCCGCTTGCGGAGAGAGTGCTTGAGCGAAGCAATGACCGGGTGAGTTGGCTTCGTCACGAGTATTCAGTCGCTAAAACCTACGCTGCATAGTCGCGTGAGACTGAATTATAGTCCTTTAGGAGAATTTTGTACGTAATCACTCCAACTCTCAACAATTATTTTAAAGTCGGCGGTGGGCAATACAAATGCCGGCGTGATATTATTGTCATCTAAGTATTCGTCCATTAATTCGTAAATCTTAGTTGACGAAGATGTTATTGTTGCACATTGCATACTCTGAGTAAAAAATATTAAGGGAGTGAGCGGATTTTCATGTAAAACTGCGGCTACGTTTGTTGCTAAACGACTTGCCATCGATTTTGTATAATGATCATCAATAAATTGAGACAACCATTCATTTACTGTTTCAATTTTATTGTACAAGGCATAGTCTAAAGGTGTGGTGAACACTACCTTATATTGTTTTAAAACATCGTTTATCATATTATCATCTATGGCTAAAACCTATCATCTTGTGTTCAGCTTGTGGTCGGTGTTATTACCGCACTACTCCCTGCGCATAAAGATTGGTGATAACACCAACCTTAGGCTTACGCGTTTGGCGTCACTTCAATCCCCAGCCCAATATAAACAAAAAGACCGTACAACTTTCGCTGCACGGTCTTTAACTTATGTAAGATTATGGTGATTAGGCACTGCAGGTAACACAGCCTTCTTCCATGGAGCAAGACGGGCCGGCCGGTATTTCGTCGGCAACCTGGTTAACCACTTCCGGTATAACAGGGTCCATGTTTTTGCCGCCCTGGTTCTCTACCGTAAACTTAACCGCTTGCGATGCTGCTTGTGTACGCAGGTAGTACATACCGGTTTTTAAGCCCTTCTTCCATGCGTAGAAGTGCATTGAAGTTAGTTTTGAAGCGTTTGGCGCGTTGATGAACAGGTTTAACGACTGCGACTGGCAGATGTAGGCTCCCCTATCGGCAGCCATATCTATAATGTTACGCATCTTAATTTCCCATACGGTTTTGTATAGTTCCTTGATCTCGGCAGGGATCTCGGCAATATCCTGGATAGAACCGTTTGCAGTGATGATCTTATCCTTCATGCCGTTGTTCCATAAGCCAAGACCTACCAGGTCGCGCAGTAAGAATTTGTTTACAATGATGAACTCGCCACTCAATACACGGCGGGTGTAAATATTTGAGGTGTAAGGCTCAAAACACTCGTTGTTACCCAAGATCTGTGAGGTAGATGCAGTAGGCATCGGCGCTACTAACAGCGAGTTGCGCACACCGTGGTTCATTACGTCTAAACGCAGGTCTTCCCAGTTCCAACGGCCGCTTGTAGGTTTTACATCCCACAGATCAAACTGGAACTTGCCTTTTGACAGTGGCGAACCTTTAAAGGTTTCGTAAGCACCATCTTTAATGGCCAGGTCTTTAGAAGCCGTCATGGCAGCAAAGTAAATGGTCTCGAAGATCTCTTTGTTCAGCTCCATTGCTTCGGGGCTTTCAAAAGGGTAACGCAGCAGGATAAAGGCATCAGCCAAACCTTGCACACCTAAACCGATAGGGCGGTGGCGCAGGTTAGAGTATTCGGCCTCTTTAACCGGGTAGTAGTTATGATCGATGATCTTGTTCAGGTTCAACGTAGCCTGGTAGGTAACTTCGTACAGTTTATCGTGGTCAAACTTACCGTCGATAACAAAGCGTGGCAATGCTAACGAAGCCAGGTTACAAACCGCTATCTCATCTGCTGATGTGTACTCCATAATTTCGGTACACAAGTTAGAGCTTTTGATGGTACCTAAGTTTTGCTGGTTTGATTTTGCGTTGGCAGCATCTTTATACAATAAGTATGGGGTACCGGTCTCTACCTGGGCATCTAACACGGCAAACCAAAGTTCTTGCGCTTTTATGGTTTTACGGCCGCGGCCTTCTTTTTCGTATTTTGTATATAACGCTTCAAACTCGGCGCCAAAGCAATCGGCCAAACCCGGTGCTTCATGCGGGCAGAACAGTGTCCACTCCTCATTAGCTTCTACACGCTGCATAAACAAGTCGCTCACCCAAAGGGCGTAGAACAAATCGCGGGCGCGCATCTCTTCCTTACCGTGGTTTTTACGCAGGTCAAGGAATTCAAAGATATCTGCATGCCAAGGCTCCAAATAGATAGCGAAAGCGCCTTTACGCTTGCCACCACCCTGGTCTACATAACGGGCGGTATCGTTAAATACCTTCAGCATCGGGATGATACCATTGCTGGTGCCGTTTGTACCGCTGATGTATGAGCCTGTAGCCCTTACATTGTGGATGCTTAAACCAATGCCACCCGCGCTTTGTGAGATCTTGGCGGTTTGCTTCAAGGTATCGTAGATCCCCTCGATGCTGTCATCCTTCATGGTTAACAAAAAGCATGACGACATTTGCGGTTTTGGCGTACCGGCGTTAAATAAGGTTGGTGTAGCGTGGGTGAACCAACGCTCGCTCATCAGGTTGTATGTTTTGATAGCGCTTTCCACATCATGTTTGTGGATACCTACCGATACCCGCATAAACAAGTGCTGCGGGCGCTCGGCTATTTTACCATTCAGCTTTAACAGGTACGATTTTTCTAAGGTTTTAAAACCAAAGTAATCGAATCCGAAGTCGCGGTCATAAATAATGGTGCTGTCTAAAAGCTCCGCGTTATTTTTGATCACCTCGTAAACATCATCAGCCAGTAATGAGGCATCTTTACCCGTTTTAGGGTCGATGTACTCATACAGGTTACGCATGGTTTCAGAGAACGACTTTACCGTGTTTTTATGCAGGTTGCTTACCGCTATACGCGATGCCAGCAGTGCATAATCGGGGTGTTTAATAGTTAACGATGCGGCTGTCTCAGCGGCAAGGTTATCCAGTTCTGATGTGGTTACCCCGTCAAATAATCCCTCAATTACTTTTTTTGCTACATCAATCGGGTCAACCAGTTTAAACCCGTAGCATAATTTTTCAATACGCGCTGTGATCTTATCGAACTTTACGCTTTCTTTTCTTCCGTCTCTTTTTACTACAAACATAATTTGAGGTGTGAATGGTAAGTGGTTAGTAGTTATATAATATTATAATTTGCTTACTCCGATTAAGATGATTGAAATGATTTCACCGATCTAACCGTCATATATTTTATTTTCTTATTTACTCTGATTGAAATGATTTCACTGACTTGATTTGTTTTACTAATCTCTAATCAACTGATCTCTATTCACTCGCTGATGGCTATCAGCTCCTTAAAAATCCTCGTCCAGTGAAAACGCTTTGCTTTCTGCGCTGCTGTTCATCACGCCGCTTTTCTGGTAATCGCCCACCCGTTTTTCAAAGAAGTTGGTTTTACCCTGCAGGCTGATCATCTCCATAAAATCGAACGGATTAGTTGCACCGTAAACTTTATCGTAACCTAATTCGTCCAGCCATCTGTCTGCAACAAACTCAATGTACTGGCCCATCATTTTGGCGTTCATACCAATCAAACTTACCGGTAAGGCATCGCTTACAAATTCTTTTTCAATCTCTACCGCATCGGTAATGATCTTGGTAGCCGCTTCTTTCGATAGCTTGTTTTCCAACATGCGGTAAAGCAGGCAGGCAAACTCACAGTGCGAGCCCTCGTCACGAGAGATCAGCTCATTGCTAAAGGTTAAGCCCGGCATTAAACCACGTTTCTTTAACCAAAATATAGAGCAGAAACTACCTGAGAAGAAGATCCCCTCTACCGCCGCAAATGCGATCAGCCGCTCGGCAAACGTGCCGTTGTTGATCCATTTTAACGCCCACTCGGCCTTTTTACCTACACAAGGCACAGTGTCGATGGCGTGGAACAAGCGGTCTTTTTCTGCCGGGTCTTTAATATAGGTATCTATCAGTAAGGCGTAGGTTTCCGAATGGATATTCTCCATCATGATCTGGAAACCGTAAAAGCAGCGTGCCTCCGGTAACTGCACCTCGCTCATGAAATTCACGGCCAGGTTCTCGTTCACGATACCATCGCTGGCGGCAAAAAATGCCAGGATGTGCGATATAAAGTGTTTTTCGCCCGGGTTCAGGTTCTCCCAGTGCTTCATATCGTCAGAGAGGTCAATCTCTTCTGCTGTCCAAAAGCTGGCTTCGGCTTTTTTGTACATCTCCCAAATAGTGGGATATTTGATGGGGAGGATCACAAAGCGATCTTTGTTTTCCCTAAGCAGTAATTCCGTTTCCTCTTGCATTTCGCTCCTTCTATGTATTTATTTATTCAATTCTTAACTCTGTTCAACCTGTCTTAAAACCCCCAGCGCGTATGAACCAATAGCCGACAACAATACCAGGCGAGTTTTTTTATTTATGGGCAAAAAATTACTTTTACCTCATTTTACTCACTGCAATTACAGCCTGCTAATTGCTGTTTAACTATTTATTTGCACATTAGCCCCCATTGTTTACATGGGATTTTTTGTTTCACTTCCGGCCAGATCGCCGGCAAATCAGATAGCGTTAAAAGAACTTATAATCCAAAGATAGGGCAAGTGCCGAAAGTATGTTAGTCTTAGTTTTTAACATCACCTGTAAGTTATAAACAATCGAAAATAATGAACAGAAAACTTGGTGGTGTGGGATGCGTTTCAATCCACTTATATCCAGCAAATTACCTTGTTAAATTTAACGTTGCTGTTTTTTAGACGATGCTTTTTATGGACTTTTTACGATGGCCAACTCGTGACAAAACCCCGACAAAAACAGGCCGGAGCCTTTAGGTAAACCGCATCAGAAACGCGGTTTATAGACCAGCCTGCATGTTAATTTTAACCCCTGTTTTTGTTAACAGAAAATTATGTGGAAAACAAAAATCCCGGATTTTTTTTCTCCGGGATTTTCATCGTTTTTTATTTTTTCAGGTCCTCAACCGCCACAAACTTCATGGATACAGAGTTGACGCAATGCCGGGTGTTTTTCGGTGTCAGATACTCTCCCTGAAACACATGGCCCAAATGCGCGCCGCAGTTGGCACACACAATTTCCACCCGGCGGCCATCGGCATCGGGTACGCGTTTTACAGCGCCTGGAATTTCGTCGTCAAAACTTGGCCAGCCGCAATGCGACTCAAATTTCGACTCGGATGTATAGAGCGGCGTATCGCAGCGTTTGCAAACGTAAACGCCTTCGGCCTTATTATCCAGCAATGCACCGGTAAACGGGCGCTCGGTACCTTTATGTAATATGATATATTCTTCTTCGGGAGTTAATTGATTATATGCCATTGTATTTATTTTTGTGATTTTACCGATCTATCTTTCGGACTTGATACATAAATATACGACAATTTAAGGGCAGATTTTGTTTGTCCAGCGCATGTTTACACAGCTTTGACGGAGGGTGTCTGAACCGTTGATTTTAATGATAATATGATTTCGCTGATGGTAATTTGTTATTTTAAGAATCAACGAAATTAAAAAAATCAACCTAAATCAGCGGTCAGATCTTGTGTTGCAGTGCCCAGTCTATTTCAGCCGGGTCATTCACTACATTTACCACCATGCCTTGTTTATTTACGATGAGGTGGGTTGGATAAGCAGTTATCCCTAATTTTTTCACCATAAAATCATCCTGGTTTGCAATAACTGGGTAATCAAACCGCTTGCGTTTAAGAAAGGCTTGCAGCTTAGCTTTTGAATCGGGTGCCAGGCTAACGAACACGATATCCGTGCGGTTTTTGTAACGGGCTTTCAGGGCGTTTAGCTCGGGCATTTCTTCTTCACAACGCTGGCAGCCAATAAACCAGCATTTAACCACCAGTACCTTGCCTTTGGTATTGGCATTATTATATTTATTTCCGTTAAGGTCTACAAAGTTAAATGCCGGGAACCGCTTACCTTCCTTACTATAATTACCTGCCCATGCGTAGGCAAAACCGCTTATATATCCACCCATATCTTTTGATTGTTTAGCAGTCATGGGGTATAATTTGTAATAAAGCTTACCGTCGTCGCTGGTTAAACGCACAGGCAGATATTTGCTGGTTATTAATTTTTGAAAAAACACGGCCTTACTAATGGGTTTGGCGTTAACATCAAATGCCACCAAGTCCTGGTTAGGTTTGTAATGCGCCTGGAGGTAAGTGAAAAAGCTATCGTAGTTTTTGAGGATCACCTCCGGCGCTTCTACCGGTTTGCCTGGTTTACAAAAGTGAACGCGTTGAAAAATAGCAAGATAAGTAAACAAAGCTTTTTCATGGTGGTGTAATTGGTTGATGTAAGATAAAGATATGGTTGAACAATATGTCATTGCGAACGAAGTGCGGCAATCTCACAGGACAAGCGCGCATGCTGAGATTGCCGCGCGGCTATTGCTCCTCGCAATGACATTTTACTGCACCAACCCAATATGATACTCCTGCACCAGTGCCGGGTTCTCAGGCGTTAGGGTAAACGATACTTTAATATTTGCCTTCTCCCCCTTAATGATGAAATAACCGCGCAGGTTATTCTCCGGCACCATTGCACCCACGCTAACAATCTTCCCTGCTTTGGCGAATAATTCCGTTGCTTCGGCTTTTAGTTTATCGGGGAAATAATCCATAAAAAAGTTATCGGCGAAGATGCCCGTAGCTTGCGGGTTTGTCCAGTTGGGCAGCAGTTTCACCAGGTCGCTTTTGCGTTGCTCTAAAATAGCAGATGCAGGTAGTTCCCGCGGTTTGATGCCTGATAAGGCCACCAGGGTATCTAAGGCCATCAGGTTGGCCCTGCCTGCATTGGCATAGGTCAGGTTAGCAAAACACACTACCCCCACCCCGTAATCGGGCAATATATTCCAGTTGCTGCCGAAGCCGGGCAAGCCCCCGGTATGGCCAACGTAAACCTTGTTATCGCAATCTTTCGCCCAGCGCAGGCCATAAGCATAGGCAGCTACTGTTGGGCAAAGCCTCCCTGTGGTGGTGCGGGCATTGGGCGTTAAATAACTTAAATCCCAGGGGTATTGCATCTCGCGGATGGAACTGCGTTTAACAAGCCCGCTCTCTGCATCGTCCCGTATCGGCCAGGCGTTCATGTGTACGGCCGTGTATCGATAAAAATCCTCTATGGTGGTAATCAAGCCGCCCATTGCGCCGTAGGCACCGTCGTGAAGTAAGGGCTGCTCTACCCATTTGCCATCCAACCAGCGGTAACCCAGCGCCAATTGCGTTTTGGGCACCTTAGTATATTCCCAATAGGTATGGGTCATGCCCAAAGGCTTTAAAATGTACTCGGTAATATAATCCTCATAGGTTTTACCCGATACCTTTTTGATAATATAACCCAGGGTTGCAAAACCGAGGTTGCTATACTCATACCCCTGCCCGGGGTTGTTGGAAAACGACACGCCTTTGCGGTAAATATTCAACAATTGCTCGTCGCTTACGGCCAGTTGGCGGTCGCCCCAGGGGTTATCTTCGGGGTAACCTGCCGAATGTGTAAGCAGGTGCCGGATAGTTACCGGCGCGGCATCCCTGGTTAAATATTTATTATTCTTCATCTCAGGGATGTACAGCGAGGCAGGGTCGTCCAGTTTGAGTTTGCCTTCATCCCTTAGTTTCAAGATGGCCATTGCGGTAAAACTTTTGGTCATACTGGCAATGCGGAAATCTGATTTTGAGGTTACAGGCGTTTTCAGTTCCAGGTCTGTGTATCCCGAATTACCGGTGTACACCAGCTTACCATCAACCACAATCCCATACGCCATGCCGGGCCAGTGGTTATCTTCCGCATACTTTTTATATACCGAATCAATCACCGGGAAAGTGGCGGCTATCTTTTTGAGCCTGTCGGGGTCAGTAAAGGTTGCCGGTTTATATTGGGCGAACGCGGTGGTGGATAATAGGAGGATGAGGTAAAGGTATTTTTTCATGCCGGATCAGAATTTACCGAATTTAAGAATTTTCAGAATTATATATCACGTCATCCTGAACTTGTTTCAGTACCATTCAAGACAATCGGCAAACTTGCTTGTGGGATGCCAAAATAAATTCGGCATGACTGCCCTTTATTAAACAAAAAAATCCCGGCCAAACTGACCGGGATCTCAATATTTAAAATCCTGTTCCCCTTTCAGGGGGCAGGGGGTAATTAGTTCAATTTCGCTAACTCCTCTGCCATGGCAGCGCCAATTTCGGCAGGAGATTCTACCACGCGGATACCACACTCGCGCATGATCTTCATCTTAGCGGCAGCGGTATCGTCGGCACCGCCAACAATTGCACCGGCGTGGCCCATACGGCGGCCCGGAGGCGCTGTTTGGCCGGCTATAAAGCCTACAACAGGCTTAGTACCGTTTTCTTTGATCCAACGGGCAGCCTCTGCTTCCATACCACCACCAATCTCACCAATCATGATGATACCGTGTGTGTCAGGGTCATTCATCAATAACTCAACCGCTTCTTTAGTCGGTGTACCAATGATCGGGTCGCCACCAATACCGATAGCGGTTGTGATACCTAAACCGGCTTTAACCACCTGGTCAACGGCCTCGTAAGTAAGCGTACCTGATTTTGAGACAACACCAACGTTACCTTTTTTGAAGATAAAGCCCGGCATAATGCCAATTTTGCTTTCGTCGGCAGTGATGATACCCGGGCAGTTAGGGCCAATCAGTCGGCTATCTTTGTCGGTTAAATATTCTTTTACCTCAATCATATCCTTTGTAGGGATACCTTCGGTGATACATACAATAACTTTAATACCGGCCTCGGCAGCTTCCATAATCGCATCTGCGCCAAATGCAGGCGGCACAAAAATGATAGATACATCGGCACCGGTTTGGTCAACCGCATCTTTAACAGTGTTAAAAACAGGCCTGTCTAAATGGTTCTGGCCACCCTTACCCGGTGTAACACCACCAACTAACTGTGTACCGTAGGCAATCATTTGCTCGGCATGGTATGAACCCTCTTTACCGGTAAAACCCTGTACTATAACTTTTGAATCTTTATTTACGAGAACGCTCATCGGCTTTTTGTTTTTGTATGGCAAAGCTAAAAAAAAAATCGCCCTGCAAACATTTATGGTAATGATTTTTGAAAAATTACTTTTTGAGGAGGCAGTGGGTGGGGTTTTAAACCATGCCGGCGACAACTCACCCGGTCTTTGCTTCGCTCGACCACCCTCTCTACACTTTGTGTAAAGAAGGGTTTGCTGTTTCTCACCCTCTTTGCGAAGCAGAGGGTCGACCATTGTAGCGTCGTCGGGGTGAGTTGTTATTAGGTACAAGTACTCTCTTTTGAGCCACAAGTGAGGACACTTGCGATAGCGGGGGAACTTGCAGTAGCAGGAGCTAAAAGACTAAACCGGGTTTTGTTCCCCAGATCCTGAGATAATCATTACTCATAACTTTAATTTAATATCATTTTGGTTAATTTAGCCGCTATCTACTACACTAAAACTTATGAAAAAACACAATACATTGATCTTTAGCGCAATTGCGCTTCTCTTTTCAACATCGGCAGTGCAGGCGCAATTTGGCGGCCTCGGTAAAAAGCTGATAGATAAAGGCTCGGAAATGGTATCTGGCGGCGGGTTAAATAAAATTTTAAAACAACCGCAGGCTATTACCACCAGTTTTAAAGATGTTGACAAAACCGGCTCAAAACCAACAACCTTTATGGAGGGGCAGCAGCCACAACCTTTATATCTTTTGCCTAAAGCGACCGATGGAGGCTATAAATTATGCGCCGGCTTCTTTGAAATGACCAGTAAAAGCTATTGCCTGCATGCCGGTACACGCGGCCCAAGCAGCGGCGATGGGTATATGCTTGCCCCTGTGCTTGGCCCAAAAAGTGATGTGGTTATCCTGATACTAAAGCACTCCGAAAAACACCCGAATGTAAAACAGCATGATATACAAGTTTTGCTATGGTCGATAATCGCGCGCACTAAATTTGCGGATATGGGTACCGATATTAAGCTTACTGCAAGCACCCTGCTGTCCCCGCAGGAATTGCTGCTACTGGAAGGCGGTGCGCTGGGTGTATTGCCGGAAAGTATCATGATCAAGGCGAAAGACCAGTTGCCTGCGGCGATACAAAATATTTTTGAGGCCGAGAATAATATTCGCCGGTTGGCGGCTTCAGGCAATTCATCGTACGAAGAGATGGAAAAGTACGCCATCATAGCAGGAATTGCCCCGCAACCCGACCCGGCTGTACCATCGGGCATTTGGTCTTTGCACCCCGATGGCTATTATATCCGCTTTTTCCCCAGCGGTTATTCTATCACCCGTGTACAGATCTACGTGCCTAAAGAGCTCATCAACACCAAACCCGACTTGGTTTACGACGGCCCTAAAGGAATTGCCTGCCCTGCAAACGTAGGCTCGCAACGCCTGGCACAAACTAATGAGCCCCTGAACCCGGACTATACAAAGAAGCTGACAACCATCTGCTTTACTAAGTAATTTTTTGACTAACTCAGCAGTTTTATTTTGTCTTACTCTTGCGCCAATGTGGCGCTGGACTAAGCAATGGCGTACTCGTGACGTTTCTTGAAGTAGGAACGGCCCATTTTTTAGCCCGGCCAAGATGAATATTGATGACTTTTAAAAAATGATGTATATTTATAATTCGTAAAATAAAAAACATGGCAACGAAATCAGTAAAAATGTTTGAAACGTTTGAAGATCTGAAATCACATGAAAAGGATAGCGTAAATTACATTTTGAGCCTAGAAAGACATAATGCTTTTGGTGAATTTATTAAAGCTGTAAAAACACAATCAAAAGTCCAGTTTACAACCGCAAAACTTACAAAGTAAAGTTTGTCCTGATCTCTGAATTTATATTTGGTACTCATGTTAATTAAAGTAAAGCATAGTTAGCTACCGTGCAAGAGGTTGGCACGAGTACCCTCCCGCTCTTGCCCTACCCTGCATACTCGCGCCAGTCGGGGATTACCACGCTTTGCTAATAATAGATATGTCTCTATTAATCTAATAAATCAGGATTTACATTTTTGAATATCTCTTTTATAAAAGCCATTTTTTTAGAGGATAGTTTTTGTTTTGATGCTGAAGCAAGCACTTTTTCCTCCTCCTCTAAAAGCTTGCCAGGTCGCTCACTTTTTGGGTAAACATAGAGTTCAGAACTTATTTCTTCTATCAATTTACCTTTTAAGCAGGAATTTGGATTATCTATCAAATAATCAGTAAACTCATTTAAATGGTCGTTAAACAACTTATTTCCAACATCATCAAGATATTCGGATAAGTCGCCATCGCTTTTAACGCAGATTTTTTCTAATTTTTGGACAACTACAACTTTATAATTTTGTTTTATTAATTCCATTAAGCTATCTACTTCTTTATAGGGACGGGTATTTCCATCAGGCACTATATTGTCATTATTGACAAGTGTTTTTGATTTTTTTTTATCAATAACTGAATCCTTATGAGTAAAAGGTGCTTTTTGCTTATCTATTTTTCCTTCGCAACCACCAAATAAAATTACTCCAGGGATTATTATAAGTAATAGCCTTATTTTATCGTTCTTCATAATTAAATACCAAGCAAGATTTTAATAGGTTAGACCCAACGCTGGTGCACGCGCGGCGTATATCGTCCGATAAACGCTATTTCCCCCCCCCCATACCCCCTCGTTAGCTGCTCTGCTCCACAAACTCACCCTCACTCTTTGCCACCACAATAGTAGCCACGCCGTTACCAATCACATTGGTAATAGCCCGGGCTTCGCTCATAAAACGGTCGACGCCCAGCAGGATGGCCACTCCCTCTACCGGGATCACTTTAATGGCGGCGAGGGTTGAGGTCAATACAATAAACCCACTGCCGGTTACGCCTGCCGCACCTTTGGAGGTGATCATCAGGATGCCGATAATGGTGAGTTGCTGCTCGATAGACAAATTTACTTTGAACACCTGAGCCAAAAATATCACCGACATCGACAAATAGATAGTTGTGCCATCCAGGTTAAAGGAGTACCCCGTAGGGATCACCAGCCCTACTACCGATTTGGAGCAGCCAAATTTTTCCAGTTTCTCCATCATCCCCGGCAGGGCCGATTCTGATGAAGAGGTTCCCAATACGATCAGGATCTCCTCCTTGATATGCTTTAAGTATTGCCACAGGCTGAACTTAAAGAACCAGGCGATCAAGTTTAGCACTACAAAAATGAACAGGAACATGGTCAGATAAACCGAGCCCATTAGCAAGGCCAGCGGTTTTAAAGTGGCCAGTCCGTAAGTACTAATGGTGTACGCCATCCCGCCGAAAGCGCCCAATGGTGCCACCCGCATCACTATCTTCATGATGTTGAAGAACACTTTAGACAGTTTGTCAAAGGTAGTAATGATCGACTGGCCTGTTTCGCCCATCCGGCTTAAGCCGAAACCAAACAATACCGCGAAGAACAAGATCTGTAAAATATCGCCTTTGGCAAACGCATCGAATACGTTATTGGGCACAATGTGGGCAATAAAATCGCCCCATTTCATTTCTGATGCGGCCTTTTCATATGTAGCCAGTTTGGCGGCATCAACCTTTACATGGTTATTGATAAAATTGGCACCGGGTTTTATCAAATTAGCAACCGTAACGCCAATAACCAGTGCCAGGGTGGTAACCAGTTCGAAATAAAGCAAGGCCTTACCGCCTACCCGGCCTACCTTTTTCATATCGCTCATGCCGGCAATACCCAATACAATGGTGAAGAAAATGATAGGCGCGATGAGCATGGTGATGAGGCTGATAAATACCTTACTGATCATCTGCGCTGTTGGCGCAAAGCTTTTAAAGTATAAACCAACCACCACACCCAGTATAATGGCGATAATAACCTGGAAGGTAAGGTTGCTGAAAAGGCGTTTCATCTTTGGAGTTAAAAGTTGAAAGTACAAAGTTTAAAGTCAATTATGCATTTTGCCTCCAACTTTTCAGTCAGCAAAAGTAAAAGCTTGATTTTTTGATTTTTTACTTCTGAATTTTCACTTCAACTACACGTTCCCCGTAAGGCCTTTGTAGATCATCTGGGCAGCTAATACGGTTACTACCACCGCAAACACCCAGCGCAGCCAGCCCGACGATTTAGTGTGCACCAGGATCTTAGAACCAGTCATGGCCCCTAATAGTACGCCTATTACCACCGGCATGGAAATACCGGGGTCGATGTAACCGCGTTGCAGATAAACTACCGCACTCGCAGCGGCCGTAACGCCTATCATAAAGTTACTGGTAGTAGTTGAAACCTTAAAGGGGATGCGCATGATGGTATCCATCGCGATCACCTTTAATGCGCCGGAGCCAATGCCCAGCAGGCCAGAGATAACCCCGGCAAAAAGCATCATAAAAAAGCCGCCGCCTACCCGTGTAACGCCGTATTGTATCACATGCCCGTTACCGTCCGGGTAGCTGCCGTACAGTTTGAATTTAGCCGCAAGGTAGCTGGGTTCAGTAATAATTTTTTCGGCTTTCTTTTTCAGCGACATTAATGCTGAAAAGATCAGGATCACGCCGAATAAAATGGCGATGTATTGCGCAGGAATGTAAACCGATAGCAAAGCACCGGTAAAGGCTCCCAAAGTGGTAGCAATCTCCAAAAACATACCCAGCCTGATGTTGGTGATCCCTTCTTTTACATATGCAGCAGCCGAGCCGGATGAAGTAGCAATAACCGATACCAGCGATGCACCTATAGCGTAATGGATATCAACCCCTAACACAACGGTAAGTAACGGGATGATCACTACACCACCGCCCAGCCCGGTCAGCGAACCCAACAAGCCGGCAAAGTAAGCACCAATAAGAATGATCAACGTAAATAGAAGTACCGACATGCGGGAGGCTATATTGATTTAGGCTGTAAAAGTAAGATAAGTTTTTTGAGATGTGATACCCTATTCTAATTCCAGCTTTTTAGAAACTTCTTCTTTAAGTGCGGTAAGGTCTTCTTTAATGATTGCCCATACAATCGAATCGTCAATACCGTCGTAATTATGGATCAGGATGTTTCTAAAACCAATAATATCGCTGTGGAAACGAATGAGCTCTTGATTGTCAATATCTTTTATCCGCTTAACGGCTTCGCCAATAATCCCTAATTGCCTTTCAATGGCACTTTTAGTCTTGGTATCTACTGTATATTCTTCAAACAAGTTAATTGAACCGAGAAATTGCTCAATTAAAAATAGTACTATTTATGATACCATTGAAAAGCTTAACTTTTCTGTCAATCCCGGGCATAAACAATTTCTTTTGACGTGCCGATGTATTCTTCGAGGACAGGGTTTTGTACAGAATCGACCGTGAGCAGATCGACTTTTTTATTAAAATACGCTTCAAATTTATTGAAAAGGCTCAAAAGCAATTTACCTTTAGATATTGGGTTAAGCTCATCTATTTCTACTATCAGGTCAATGTCGCTTGCCTCGTTGTCGGTGCCTCTTGCAACCGATCCAAATGCGTATAGTTCTTTCACTTTATGCAACTTGCACAGGTTGATAAATTCAGATGATTGAAAAATTGCCTTGTTGCAAACCATAACGTAAAGATAAGCAATTTCTTAATATCCGCTCTGTTCGTCACCTTAAAGTAATACCCCTAAATTTAAATGTAAACTCATGAATGTGTAATATCTTTGTATACAAATGGGTTACAAAAGTTTACAGGCTTGTATAGCCGATCTTGAAAAGAACAATCATCTTATCCGTATCAAAGAACAGGTTGATCCGCACCTGCAAATGGCAGCCATACACCTGCGTGTTTTTGAAAACGAGGGGCCTGCTATTTTATTCGAGAATGTAAAAGGCAGCAAATTCCCGGCGGTATCTAATTTATTCGGCACAATGGATAGGTCGCGGTTTATTTTCAGGGATACGCTGGATAAGATCAAAACCCTGGTCGAGATCAAAAACGACCCGATCAAAGCAATAAAAAACCCTTTCAAATATGCCAATACTGCCCTAACGGCCCTATCGGCCCTGCCGATGCGGGTGGGTAAGAGCGCGCCTGTAAACTTTGGCCGCACTACCATTGGCGAAATACCGCAGGTATTAAACTGGCCGATGGATGGCGGCCCCTTTGTGACTATGCCGCAGGTTTATACCGAAGACGTCGACCTTCCAGGCATTATGAACGCCAACCTGGGCATGTACCGTATCCAATTAGGCGGTAATGATTACGTGCCCGATCAGGAGATAGGCCTGCATTACCAACTGCACCGTGGTATTGGGGTGCATCAAACAAAAGCTAACGCTAAAGGCCAGCCTCTAAAGGTGAGCATATTTGTCGGCGGCCCGCCGGCACACCCGGTAGCAGCCGTGATGCCCCTGCCAGAGGGATTATCTGAAATGACCTTTGCCGGTGCATTGGGCAACCGCCGGTTCCGTTACTTTTATGACCAGGAAGGGTTCTGTATCTCTGCCGATGCCGATTTTGTGATCACCGGTACCGTAATGCCAATGGAAAATAAACCCGAGGGCCCATTTGGCGATCACCTGGGTTATTACAGCCTGAAGCACCCCTTCCCCCTCATGAAGGTGCATAACGTTTATCATCGTAAAGATGCTATCTGGTCGTTTACCGTGGTTGGCCGCCCTCCGCAGGAAGACACCAGCTTCGGCGCGCTAATCCATGATATTACCGGCAGTGCCATCCCTAAAGAGATCCCGGGCCTGCATGCCGTTAATGCTGTTGATGCGGCAGGTGTACACCCTTTACTTTTTGCCATTGGCAGCGAGCGTTACACGCCGTACGTAAAGGAGCGCCGCCCGCAAGAGATCATCACCATTGCCAACCATATTTTGGGTAAAGGGCAGCTGAGTTTAGCCAAATACCTTTTTATTGCTGCCAAAGAAGACAACCCCGCCCTGAACGTGAATGATATCGGCGGCTTTTTAAAACACATTCTGCAGCGCATAGATCTGACGCGCGATCTGCACTTTCATACCCGTACTACAATTGATACTTTAGATTACAGCGGCGACGGACTCAATACCGGCAGCAAAGTTGCCATTACCGTAGCAGGAGAAATTAAACGCGAGCTATGGAGTGAAATGCCTGCATCCTTTACCATGCCGCGCCCTTTTGTTCACCATAAAATGGTGATGCCGGGCGTGTTAGCCGTGGAGGTGCCCAAAAACATCCGCACCAGCGATATGCCCCTGATGCTGGAGATATTACAGGAACATTTAGGCGAGACCGACCTGAGCGGACTGCCATTGATGATATTATGTGATGATGCTGACTTTGCCGCGCAAAGCATTAATAATTTTGTATGGGTTACCTTTACTCGCAGCAACCCATCGCACGATATTTATGGCATTAATAGTGTTACGGAGCACAAGCACTGGGGCTGTACCGGCCCGCTGATCATCGACGCGCGCATAAAGCCTCACCATGCCCCTGTTTTGGAGCGTGACCCGGCCACTGAAAAGCTGGTAGATGCTATGGGCGTTCAGGGAGGTGTATTACATGGCATTATTTAGTTTCAAGTAGTTTCCAAGATCTAACTCCAAAATCATCAGCATAATCCCAAAACCAGCAAATCAGCGGTTCAGACACATTCACATATCCGCACATTTACATATCTTAGCGTCCTTTTAATATTAAAGTACACATGAATAAATTTTACGGGACGGGAGTAGCTATCGTCACTCCTTTTCAGGCAAACGGACAGGTAGATTACAGCGCACTGGAAACGCTGATAGATTTCCTGGTTGATGGCGGGGTAGAATACCTGGTATCACTTGGTACAACCGGCGAAAGCGCCACATTGAGCAAGGACGAGAAGAAGAAGGTGTGGGAATTTACTGCCGAAGCTGTGAATAAGCGTGTACATTTAGTGGCAGGCATCGGTGGCAACAATACTTACGAAACCGCTGCCGAAATCAAGGCCTTTGATATTGCAGGTTACGACGCTATTTTATCGGCAAGTCCGCACTACAATAAACCAACCCAGGAGGGTATTTACCAGCATTATAAAGCATTGGCCCAGGTATCGCCGCTGCCCATCATTTTATATAACGTACCGAGCCGTACGGGCATGTCGGTCAGTGCAGAAACTACGGTGCGTTTGGCAAAAGATTTCAAAAACATTATCGGCATCAAAGAAGCATCAGGGAATTTTGAACTGATGAACCAGTTAATGCGTGATAAGCCCGAAGATTTCCTGGTTATATCAGGCGACGACCCCATCAGTTTACAAATGATAGCCATGGGTGCTGTAGGTGTGATCTCGGTAATTGGTAATGCCTTGCCAAGGCAGTTCTCAGAT
The DNA here is from genome assembly GCF_014773245.1 of Mucilaginibacter glaciei. Classification (GTDB taxonomy): domain Bacteria; phylum Bacteroidota; class Bacteroidia; order Sphingobacteriales; family Sphingobacteriaceae; genus Mucilaginibacter; species Mucilaginibacter glaciei. The sequence goes on from NZ_JACWMX010000002.1 coordinate 91,990, forward strand.
ATGATCAGGCTATGCCTTGCCGGCGATTATAAAGCCGCACAGCCTGCTCATTATAGCCTGATAGAGTTTACCCGCCTCATGTTTGCCGAAGGCAGCCCGGCGGGTGTAAAGACCGCCTTAAAGCACCTTGGCATTTGCGGCGATCCCGTGCGTTTACCTTTAGTGCAGGTAAGCGACAGTGCTGTTGCGAAGATAAAGGAGCAGGTAGCTGTTATTGGGTAGTGGATCTTTAGAAAGCATGTCATTGCGAGCGATAGCGTGGCAATCTCAGCATATTCGCATGTCCTGTAAGATTGCCATGTCGTTTCACTCCTCGCAATGACACAAAATAATGAACATAAAAAATCCGGGTAGTTGAACGCTAACCGGATTTTCTATTTTAAATAACTCTTGGGTTATGCTTATGCTTTATTTTTCGACTCTTGAACCTCAAGGCGAATTGCCTGGGCTAAGTTTTTAAGATCCTGCATACCTTTACGGACACGGGTACCAGCTGCGCTGTTACCTTTGCTATAAAATTTGTCGGCATCAGCTTCTAACGATGCGATCAGCTCTTTTACTTTAGTAAATTTTTCCATTGTGAAACTCCTTTTAATTAATTTGAGGTTTATTGTTATAATTAAAGCTAATCTAAAGCGTTTTTTGATAAATAAAAACTTTTAGTATATAAAAAAACACGCTTCAAATAGGTTTTTTTCCACATTTTTACGCTCTACATCAATCGCCCGGCCAAATAAAATATTCCCAAAACGGCAAAATTCCATCTTAAAATTTTATTTATTACGTTAAAAGATAAAAAATTCGGACAGGGTTAAATCACGTCTAACAAATGTTTAAGCGCCTGTTTAACAACGTTTTCTAAAAGATTGCGCAGATTATGCTATTCAAACAAAAAAAAACCTTACGGATCTCCGCAAGGCGTTTTTTATTTAGTCGAAATCGACGTTAAGCAATGGCCATTTTATTCTCTTGATAATAGCCGTCCTTCAACTTGGCAGCTACCTCGCTAAAGGCATCTAAGGTACGCTCTACATCTTCTAAAGTGTGCATTGCTGTTGGGATTAACCGCAGTTCAATTAAACCCTTCGGGATAACCGGATAAACTACTATTGAGCAGAAGATGCCGTAGTTCTCGCGCATATCCATGGTAAGGCTGGTAGCTTCTAACAATTCACCTTTCAGGAAAACCGGGGTTACCATTGTATTGGTAATCCCGATATCGAAGCCATGTTCAACCAAACCATTCTGCAGCGCGCGGGCAATAACCCATAGTTTTTCGCGTAGCTCCGGGTTGGTCTTCAATAATTCAAAACGTTTCTTCAAACCTAATACCATTGGCATAGGCAAGGCCTTTGCAAATGTTTGCGAGCGCATATTGTAACGCAGGTAATTGATGATCTCGGTATCGGCAGCTACGAATGCACCTATCCCTGCCATTGATTTGGCGAAGGTACCAAAGTATACATCTACCCCATCAATACAATTTTGTGCTTCGTGCGTACCTGCACCTGTCGGGCCCATTGTACCGAAGCCATGTGCATCATCAACCAGTAAGCGAAAGGTGTATTTATCTTTCAGATCAATGATCTCTTTCAGTTTACCCTGCGCACCCGACATGCCGAAAACCCCTTCGGTAATCACCAAAATGCCACCGCCGGTTTGCTCAATCAGGCGCTGAGCGCGTTCCAGCTGCTTCTCAAAGCTTTCAATATCGTTGTGCTTATACACAAAGCGTTTGCCCATGTGCAGGCGCACACCATCTACAATACAAGCGTGAGATTCGGCATCGTATATGATAACGTCATTACGGTCAACCAGTGCATCTATGATAGATACCATTCCCTGATAGCCATAATTCAATAAAAATGCGGCATCCTTTCCTACAAATTCACCTAAGCCGTTCTCCAGTTCTTCGTGGTGCTTGGTATTGCCGCTCATCATACGGGCACCCATTGGGTAGGCCATACCATAATCGGCAGCGGCTTCCGCATCGGCTTTACGCACTTCGGGATGGTTGGCCAGACCCAAGTAGTTGTTCAGGCTCCAAACTAAGTGTTCTTTGCCGTTAAACATCATGTGCGGATGGATCTCTCCCTCTAAACGCGGGAACGAGAAGTAGCCGTGCGACCATTTTTGATGCTTCCCTATCGGGCCGCCCATGTTTTTTGTTATTTTATCAAATAAATCCAAACCGGTAATATTAATTTATTGCGAATATACCCTTAAAACGCCCGCCTTACAACGTTATTACTTTTTAGAATAGATTATAACTTTACGGGAGAGTAAAGAGGAAGGAGCCAGGAATCAAGACTTTAGGCAAAGTAGTAATAAAAAAGGCTGCCTCATTATGATGGAGCAGCCTGATTTTTTAAAAACTAACAAGTTGCCTTGCCTCTTGGTTCTTTATATCTTGTATCTTTTATTAATCTACATTATCATGCAGAAACGAGTTGTTGTTCCTGATCTCGGTTTTACCATCGCTATCCGGCAGTAAAGAGAACCTGGAAATCTGGCTTTCATCAGATGCCGGGGTTTGCTGTAAAGCAATTTCTTTACGCTTATAAGCGGGGATGTTTTCCATCTCCTGGATATTGCCGTTACGCAGTTTCATGCTCAGGTCCTTTAAGCGCATGATCCGCTCACGCGATTTACGCAGTTGCTCTTCTATCGACTCATCCGTTTTATTCTCGTCGGCGTTAACCATTTCAGGTTCAGGCTCCGATTGTTTTACTTCGGCTTTTGCAGGCTCAAAGCTCATCACCGTTTCGGTTACCTTAAAGGTAAAGTCTGATGGCTCGTTGTCTTCCGGCATCGGCATTTCGTCGTTCAGGTCATACCTGACAACATTATCTTTTGCATCCTGTTCTTCGGCTTTGGCAAACAGGTCAAACAAACCGGTTTGTTTTGGCTCGTCTTTCAGTTTCATGAAAGGTGCAGTAGCCGTTTCTTCGTTATTTACCGGGGTAATAAATTCATTAACCGGCTTAACAAGCGGTGCGCTTTCGGGCACCAGCATTGATATGATCTTTTTGTTACTGATCTCCTGCTCGCGCTCATCTTTTGTCTGGAAACCTGTAGCTATGATGGTAACAGAAAGCTTTTCGCCTAAGTTTTCATCTACACAGTTACCCCAGATCAGGTCGGCAGCCAAACCGGCTTCTTCCTGTATATAATCGGTAATGATGCTCACTTCGTCCATGGTAACCTCTTTGGTACCCGAACTGATGTTTAATAATATGTAACGTGCACCTTCAATTTCATTGTCCTTTAACAGTGGAGAAGATAAAGCACCTTCCACGGCTTTTAAGGCACGGTTCTCGCCTTCGGCAGATGAACTACCCATGATCGATACGCCGCTGTCTTTCATCACCGTGCGCACATCCTTAAAATCCACGTTGATATAACCCGGCAACGTGATGATCTCGGCAATGCCCTTTGCGGCAGTTGTTAAGATATCATCGGCCTGGCCAAATGCAGAGCTCATGGTTAAGTTACCGAAAATCTGGCGAAGCCTGTCGTTTGAGATCACCAGGAACGAATCGACATATTTTTTCAATTCTTCCATCCCCGCGTCGGCCTGCATCTTACGGCGCTTGCCTTCAAAAGAGAATGGGGTAGTAATAATACCTACCGTTAATATGTCCAGCTCGCGGGCCGCTTTGGCAATGATAGGGCTTGCGCCTGTACCGGTACCCCCACCCATACCTGCCGTAATGAACAGCATTTTGGTGTTGGAGCCCAGCATTTGTTTAATATCGTCTATATTCTCTATAGCCGAGTTTTTGCCCACCTCCGGAATTGAGCCGGCACCCATGCCTTCGGTTAAACTTGCCCCTAACTGTACCTTGTTAGGGATAGGGCTTAACTCTAAAGCCTGGGCATCTGTATTGCAAATAATAAAGTCAACACCGGTGATCCCTTGCCTGTACATGTGGTTTACTGCGTTCCCGCCACCACCGCCAACACCAATTACTTTGATGATTGACGATTTTTCCTTTAACATCTCAAACTGCATATTCCTTGTTTTCAGCTAAATGTAACCTGATATTCAGATAGATTTTCTTATTGTAATGTTACCACTTTATCAACAGACTTTTTCCACATATGTGCATAATGTGGAAAAGTTTTTGGTTGTGAATAAGTTGGCCACACCCTGCCCTCGAAAGTAACTCACCCCGGCTTCGCTTCGCTGACCGACCCTCTCTGCTTCGCAAAGAGGGTTTTAAAAGCCCTCCCTTCCGGGCAGGGTTTGGTGAGGTTCCTATTTCAAAAAGTCCTCGTCCTTAATATCGTCTTTTATAAATTTCTTGCCTGATTCTAATATTTTACCCAACAGGCCAAATTTGCGGTCGTCGGTATATTTGGCTTTATCCTGTTTAACTACGGTAGCCGCCGGTGCCTGCGCCATATTATTGTATTCCATTTTCTGGATGCCCTTTATCAACAGGCCTATACCCGTAGCAAACGTCGGGCTTTGCAGCTCTTCGTAGGTACCTTTCGGCAATACCTCGTTCTTGGCCAGGTGCTCGTTAGGGTAACCCACGCGGCAATCTAACCCGGTTACGTATTCAATCAACTGGGTAAGGTGCTTTAACTGCGCACCACCCCCCGTTACTACGATACCTGCGATCAATTTCTTTTCGTAGCCGGATGACTTGATCTCGTAGTAAACATGCTCTACAATTTCTTCCATACGGGCCTGGATCACAAAGGCCAGGTTCTTTACCGAGATCTCTTTTGGTTCGCGGCCGCGCAGGCCGGGCACGCAAACAATCTCGTTCTCTTTATTTTCTTCGGCCAGGGCCGATCCGAACCTTACCTTTAGTTGCTCGGCTATGTTGCGCATTACAGAGCAGCCTTCGCGGATATCTTCCGTAACGCTGTTACCACCAAACGGGATAACCGCAGTATGGCGGATGATGCCTTCGTGGAAGATGGCCACATCGGTTGTACCACCACCAATATCAACCAGCACTACACCGGCTTCTTTCTCTTCGTCGCTTAAAACCGACTCTGAAGATGCCAGCGGCTCCAATATCAGTTCCTGGCTCTCCAGGTTGGCTTTGTTAACGCATTTTACAATATTTTTGATAGCAGTAACCTGGCCCGATATAATGTGGAAGTTAGCTTCTAAACGCACACCTGCCATACCGATAGGGTCTTTTACACCCGGCTCGTTATCTACCGTAAATTCCTGCGGCAATACATGGATGATCTCCTCGCCGGGGGGCATTACCAAGTTGTACATATCCTCCACCAGTTTATCTATATCCTTACGGCCTATCTCGCTTTGCAGGTCTTTACGGGTTATTAAACCGCGGTGCTGTAAACTTTTTATATGCTGCCCCGCTATACCTACATTTACTATCCTTATCTCCACGTTTGATTGGGAACCGGCCACATCTACTGCCAGGGTAATGCCCTGCACGGTTTTGTCGATGTTCGACACCATGCCACGGGTAACACCCGCAGATTCGGCCTTACCTATTCCCAAAACCTCAATTTTGCCATTCTTGCTTCTGCGGCCAACAATTGCGCAAATTTTAGTGGTGCCTATATCCAGCCCTACTACAATCGGCGAACTCTTTTCTGGTGTTGAACTTTTGTCCATATTGTTATTGTTTAATAGATGTCTTCTTCTCAGTTTTTTTTGCAGCGGGTTTAGCCGCTGCCGGTTTGTAATCTTTTTTTGGTGCCGCGGCTTTAATCACCTTTGGCTTATTTTCCGTTACCGGCTTGGCGGGTTTCATTACAACAGGTTCATTCTCCTTCGGCTCGTTAACTGCGTTACCTGCGGTCGAATCTGCCTGCGTCTTAACAGGACTGGCACTAACATGAACCACCGAATCGGCCAGGCGGGCTTTGTGTACCGCCGCAGATTTTAACGAGTCTTGCAATGTTTCGTTTTTTACTCCCACCACCTGGTTTGCATACTTGATATTGATCAGCTTATAAGCATCCCACCCTACCATTGGCAGGGCTTGTTTGTAAAAAACCATCAGGTTATTAAACTTCGCGCTTAATGAGTCGGCGTTACCTAACAAGATCCGCTGGTTACCTACGCGTGGTATCAATTCAATTTCGTGCTGCTCATTAATGTAGATCTGTGCTATCTGTGCATCCCAAAGCGAATCCTTGCGGATAAAGTCGGCTGTTTTAAAGATATCCCTTGCCAAAGCGGTATGCAATGAATCTACCTTGTTGGCAAAAAGCTCATCGATAAAACCATTAGCCGCCAATACCCTTGCAGTAAAGTTTTGCGAGAGCGGCATCTTTAGCCCGTGCTGGTCTACATAAAAATCCTGATCGAAGCGGTTCATCACCCGCAATATGGGCTGGCGCTGGCTCACCTCTACGTGGATCACCCCATCCATATCGGCATACACCTTTGCAAACTCAATAAATGGATTTGCCTTCAGTTTGTTTTCCAGATCATGAATATTAATCCTCTCAATTTTGCGGCCTACCAATGTGTGGCTGCTCATTTCTAAAATATTATCAATCTCCTGCCTGTCTATAAAGTACTGGCTGCCGGGAATGAACACTTTGATTGCCTTGCAGGTCATCTCCGCTTTTTTCACTTCAATGAAACTCATCAGTACCACCAATCCGGCCAGGCAGGTTGTCCATCCCAGGCCAATTAGTATCGGTTTCCAAATGCGTTTCTTAAACATCTAAAACATGTTTTAAAGGTTCAACCAAAGTATCTATATCGCCCGCGCCTACGGTGAGCAGCAGCTCGGGCATTTCATGCTGTATAATTTTAACCGCTTCCTGTTTGCCTACGAGGCGTTTATTCTCCAGTGTCATCCTGCTTAGGATCATATCACTGGTCACGCCTTCAATGGGTAACTCGCGGGCCGGGTAAATATCCAGTAGCAACAGTTCGTCGGCCATATCCAGTACTTCGGCAAAACCGTCCACAAAATCGCGGGTGCGGGTAAACAAATGCGGCTGGAACATCACCGTTAATTTTTTATCGGGAAACAACCTTTTTACCGATGTAATGGCAGCCCTTAACTCCTCCGGGTGATGTGCGTAATCGTCAATATAAATATGTTCAGTATTACGAATGATGTACTCAAACCTGCGTTTGATGCCTTTGAAGGATCCCAATGCCTCATGGATCGCCTCGGGCGACACCTCTACATGCAGGGCGGCTTCTATCGCGGCGGTGGCGTTTTCAATATTATGCACCCCGGCTATCCCCATTTTAATATCGGGGATGGATGTGGTGCCGTTGCTAAAATCAAAGTAAAAGTTACCCTCTTCTATCCGGATATTGGACGCTCTAGCACCAGCTTCGCTATCTATGGCATAAGTTAAACCTTCGCCTAACGGCAAGCCTTTTTTATAAATGAGCACACCACCCTGTTTCAATTGTGAAGCGAACAACTGGAACGACTCTGTTAGTTTGGCGTGATCGCCGTAGATGTCCAAATGATCAGCGTCCATCGAAGTGATTATGGCCACATCTGGGTGTAGGGTTAAGAACGAACGGTCATATTCATCGGCCTCTACCACTACAATGTTATTATTACCGTACAGCACGTTGGTCTGGTAGTTAGAGGATATACCCCCTAAAAATGCCGAGCAGTCTTTACCGGAATCTTTCAGGATATGCGCGATCATGCCCGAGGTAGTTGTTTTACCGTGGGTGCCTGCTACCGCAATGGTGAACATACCCCTGCTGATCAACCCTAATACCTGCGAACGTTTCTGTAATTCGAATCCTCTGTTCTGGAAATAATTTAAAATATCCGAATTTTTTGGTACCGCCGGTGTATATATGATCAGTGTGCTATCGCATGCCTCATGAAAGCTCATCGGGATCCAATCGTGCCTGTCTTCAAATACGATACGGATGCCTTCATTCTGTAACTTATCGGTCAGCGCGGTTGGCGTTTTATCGTAGCCACATACAATGCAGCCCAAATGGTGGAAATAGCGCGCCAGGCCGCTCATGCCTATGCCGCCGATCCCTACCAGGTAAACCCGTTGTATGTTGCTTAATTCCATTTTCTCGTTTTCAAAAAAGGCTATCCCCACACCTGCGGGGATTAGCCGATTAATTGTTGATTGTTATTTGGATAACCTCTTTCGCAATAACTTCGTCGGCATTGGGCAAAGCCAGTGCGCCTATGTTGTTGCTTAATGTTTTTTGTAAATCTTTATCTTCTAATAGCTCCAAAGCCCGGTCTACTAATTTTGATTCGGCATCCCTGTCGGCAACAAAAATTGCCGCATTGGTTTCTACCAGGGCCAGTGCGTTTTTAGTCTGGTGATCCTCGGCCACATTTGGCGATGGCACCAGTATCACCGGCTTTTTCACCACACATAATTCGGCAATGGTGCCCGCTCCCGCACGTGATATGATTACGTCTGCCGCGGCAAAGGCCAGGTCCATACGGTTCAAAAACTCTACCACGCAAATGGCTTCATTCCTGTCCGGGCCTAATTGCTCTCTAATTGATTTATAATAAAACTTACCCGTTTGCCAGATCACTTGTACATCTGCGGCGATCAGCTTATCGATCCCCGCCAGGATGCTGTTATTTAACGTACGCGCACCTAAACTGCCACCCGTTATCAGGATGGTTTTTTTGAAAGACGATAACTTAAACAGCGCCAGCGCCTGCATGTGTTTACCCGCGATATTTACCGACTCCTTACGAATAGGGTTACCGGTTTTGATGATCCTGTCGAAAGGGAAGAACTTTTCCATTCCATCAAACGCTACACATATCTTTTTGGCCTTTGCGCCTAACCATTTATTGGTAATGCCCGCATAAGAGTTTTGTTCCTGGATCAGCGTCGGGATACCCTTTAATGAGGCTGCATATAACAGCGGACCGGAAGCATAACCGCCAACACCAACCGCGGCATCGGGCTTAAAATCTTTAATGATCTGCATGGCCTTGCGCACGCTCCTCAATAATTTGATAGGGAACATCACGTTTTTCCAAAGCGATTTACGCTGGATGCCCTGGATATCTAACCCGATGATCTTATAACCTGCCGCCGGTACTTTTTCCATCTCCATACGGCCGGCTGCGCCTACAAATAAGATTTCGGTAGCAGGATCGAGCTTTTTTAAAGCATTGGCTATAGCAATAGCCGGGAAGATATGCCCACCCGTACCGCCGCCGCTAATGATTATCCTTTTGCTCATCCTGATATATTCTAAAGCTTAAAATCTAAACCTTAATTAAATTCGAAATCGAAAATCCGATATTCGAAATAAACTATGCTACTTCCCTAATTTCTCCTACTACTACCTTCTTCGGCTCATCGATATCACGGCTAACGGATAGGATGATGCCAAACGCAATACTGGTAAATAGTATGGATGTACCACCCATACTTACCAATGGCAACGGCACACCCGTTACAGGCCCCAACCCTACTGCAACAGCCATATTGGCAAATGCCTGGATGGTTAAGCTAAAGCTTAAGCCCGCCGCCAACAACGCCCCAAAGGCTTTCGGAGCCTTCGTGACAATTTTTATGCATCGATATAAAAGGAACAGATAGATCCCTACCAATGCAAATCCGCCTATTAACCCATATTCCTCCACAATAGTGGCATAAATAAAATCCGAATAAGGATGCGGTAAATAATTGCGCTCGGTACTGTTACCCGGTCCTTTACCCATTACCCCACCTGTGGCGATAGCGATCTTGGAGTGATCTGACTGGAAAGATTTATCCTTATCTACGGTCTCGGGATGCATAAACGTATGGATACGAGAAACATATGTTTTACGACGCGGCCCCAAAAATACAACTCCCGATAACAACACCGCTCCTGCCAGGCAAACCACCGCGATCTGCTTGATACTGATACGACCGATGATGAGCAATAAAATACTTACCCCAAACAGCATCAACGCAGTAGAAAGGTTAGCCAGTGCGATCAATATAAAAACCACACAAACCGAGCCCATGATCGGGATGAACGATTGCTTTACATCCTTAATATTTTCCTGCTTGCGCGATAATGTACGCGCCAAGTAAGTGATCAACGCCAGTTTAGCTAAATCGGACGTTTGGAACGTTAAACCCGTACCGGGGATAGCTATCCAGCGGCTGGCATCATTCACGTGGTTACCAAATAACAACGTGTACAATAACAGTGGTATAGTAATAGCCATCAATATCTTAGAGATCCCTGCATACCAGCGGTAGTCTAATTTGTGCGATACGTACATCAGCGCGATACCGCCCAATATCATGGCCATGTGCTTCACGAGATATGATTCGTTAGACTTATCGTGCTTGTAAGCCAGCGTACCCGTAGAGCTGTATACTGCCAGCAACGACAGTACCGACAGCAAGATGACGATCAGCCAGATCCAGCGGTCACCCTTTAAATTACTGAGTACGTTTCCTATTACCTGATTCATATGCTTAATGTATGTGCAGATATGCGAATGTGCAGATGTGCAGATATTTTTTTAATGTGTTGATGAAATTATTTTTCCTAATACTGTTATTATCGATTTTATCATTTTTTAATCTGGCACATCTGCACATCTTTCTACAGTTCCTTCACCGCTTCCTTAAATTGCCTTCCGCGGTCTTCGTAGTTCTTGAACAGGTCGAAACTCGCACATGCCGGTGACAATAAAACCGTGTCGCCTTTTTCTGCCAGGTGATAGGCTACTGTAGCTGCCTCTGCTGCTGATGCCGTGTTTACGATCACATCCACATCATCCTCAAAGGCTTCGTGGATGCGTTTGTTATCCTTACCCAAACACACTATAGCTTTAACTTTTTGTTTAACTAATGGTTTAAGCATCTCGTAATCGTTACCCTTATCAACACCGCCTAAAATCAGTACTACATCGGTGGTCATACTCTCCAGCGCATACCAGGTAGAATTCACGTTGGTAGCCTTAGAATCATTGATGAAGCTGATGCCCGAGATCTTACCCACCGACTCCAGCCTGTGCTCGATATTGCGGAAGTTGCCCATGCTCTCTCTCATCGTTTCGTTGCGCAGCTCTAAAACCTTGGCAACTATACCAGATGCCATTGAGTTGTAAATGTTGTGCTTTCCCTGCAGGGCCAGATCGTTAATTGACATTGTAAAATGTTCTTGTGTTGCGTTGATGACAATATTGTCCTTATCGAGATATGCTCCCGTTTCAATCTTTTTTTCAATAGAAAATGGCAGCTGCTGCGCTGCTATTTCTTTGCCTTCCATCACTTTTAAAGTCTCCGCATCGTCTGCGCAGTAAATGAAATGGTCGGCAGCTGTCTGGTTCTGCGTAATCTTAAATTTAGATGCCGCGTAGTTCTCCAGCTTGTAATCGTACCTGTCCAGGTGATCGGGCGTGATATTCAACAACACCGCAATATCTGCCCGGAACTTGTACATGCTATCCAACATAAAACTGCTGATCTCCAGCACATAGTAATCGTACTTTTCGGTAGCCACCTGGTAAGCGAAGCTTTTACCAATATTACCGGCCAGGCCAACATTTAACCCACCGTTCTTTAAAATATGATAAGTCAAGCTCGCCGTAGTCGTTTTACCGTTAGATCCTGTAATGCAGATCATTTTGGCATCGGTATACCGGCCTGCAAACTCAATCTCGGATATCACCGGGATGTTATTTGCAACCAGCTTTTTCACTATTGGCGCCTTATCCGGGATGCCGGGGCTTTTCACCACTTCCGCAGCACTCAATATTTCCGCTTCGGTATGGCCGTTCTCCTCAAACTTCACATTCCAGCTTTGTAACTGTTGCTTATAATGATCGGCTATCGACCCAAAATCTGATACAAAAACATCATACCCCTTTTGCAAAGCCAGGTATGCCGCCCCAACACCGCTTTCGCCGGCGCCAAGTATGGCAAGCCTCACCCCAGCCCTCTCCAAGAGAGAGGGAGCAGGATTGGTCGATATGTCTTTGTTCTCATCCATTCTAACTAATCTCTATTCTCTAATCACTAACGAAGCTTAAGCGTTATCACTGTGATGATGGCCAGGAAAATACAGATGATGTAAAACCTGGTCACGATCTTCGACTCATGAAAACCCTTCTTTTGGTAATGGTGGTGCAGCGGTGCCATCAGGAAAACCCTACGGCCCTCGCCAAAACGTTTTTTGGTGAACTTGAACCAACCTACCTGTATAATTACCGACATGTTTTCGATCACGAAAACACCGCACAGTACCGGGATCAATAATTCCTTACGGATAATAATGGCAAATACCGCGATGATACCCCCTATAGCCAGACTGCCGGTATCGCCCATAAAAACCTGCGCCGGGTAGGAGTTATACCACAAAAAGCCTACACAAGCCCCAACAAATGCACCGGCAAATATTACCAGCTCGCCCGAGTTGGGGATGTACATAATGTTCAGGTAATCGGCAATCATGGTGTTACCCGATACATAGGCCAGTATAGCCAGCGTTAAGCCGATAATGGCCGATGTGCCCGTTGCCAGTCCGTCTATACCATCGGTAATATTAGCCCCGTTAGATATAAAAGTGATAATGATGATCACGAAGAACATGAAAACCATCAGCGCGTAATGCTCGTAACCTGGGCCCAAAAACTTTAACACCTTGCCGTAGTCAAACTCATTGTTCTTGTAAAACGGCATCGTGGTTTTGGTCGATTTGATATCCTGGGTCAGTACCTGCTTTTCGCCGCGCATGTGAAAGTCAACCGGTACATCATACTTAACCGGCAGCTTTACTTCCTGGCGCATGGTGATGCTGGTATTGAAATACATCGTCCACCCTATAAATAGCGCTAAACCTACCTGACCGGTTATTTTAAACCTGCCGGCAAGGCCTTCCTTATTCTTTTTAAATACCTTAATATAATCGTCCAGGAAACCGATAGCACCCAGCCAGATGGTAGTTACCAGCATCATGATGATGTAAATGTTATCGATCTTAGCAAACAGCAACGTAGGGATCAGAATGCCTAACAAAATGATGATACCCCCCATTGTAGGTGTGCCAGATTTTTGCATCTGGCCTTCTAAACCTAAGTTCCTCACCGTTTCACCTACTTGTTTAAAACGCAGATAATCAATCAGTCTGCGGCCATAAACCGTAGTAACCAGCAACGATACGATTACCGCCATAGCCATACGGAAGGTGATGTACTGAAACACCCCCAATCCCGGAATGCTGTAGTTTTTGTATAGGTAAGTGAATAAATAGTATAGCATTTTTGCTTGGTTGTCTTTATTGGTTATTCTCTCTATTTGTCATTGCGAACGTAGTGTGGCAATCAACTCACGTGCAAAGCGGCCCTTGCTTATCGGGGATTGCTTCGTTCCTCGCAATGACGCGCGGCGCACACCTACTGCATTTCTTTAAATTGGTTCAACAATTCTTCCATATCGTCAAAATGGTTTTTAACGCCGTTAATGTCCTGGTACTTTTCGTGGCCCTTGCCTGCTAACAGGATAATATCTCCCGGCTGTGCAAACATGCAGGCCGTTTTTATGGCCTCGCGCCTGTCGGCAATACTTACGGTATGGCGTTTAAAGGCTGGGTCTACACCTGCTTCCATATCTTTAATGATCTGGGCCGGGTCTTCGGTACGCGGGTTATCTGATGTCAGGATCAGCTTATCGCTCCACTCGCTTGCCACTTTGGCCATTATCGGGCGTTTGGTTTTATCCCTGTCGCCGCCGCAGCCTATTACGGTGATTACCTTTTCACTTCCTTTGCGGATATCGTGAATGGTGCTCAACACATTTTGTACAGCATCTGGCGTATGGGCGTAATCAACAATACCGATCACCTTATTTGGCGACATAATGTATTCAAACCTGCCCTCGGCACCTGTCAATTTGCTCAGACTAACCAGTACCTTCGACCGGTCCTGCTCCAGCAGCATAGCAGCCGCGTAAACGGCTAAAAGGTTATAGGCATTAAATGTCCCAACCAGTTTAAACCAAACTTCTTCGTTATCTATATTCAGCAGCAAGCCGCCAAACTGATTCTCTATAATGCGGGCCTTATAATCGGCCATACTTTTTAGTCCGTAGGTTTTTTTGTGTGCCGATGTATTTTGCAGCATCACGTTACCATTCTTATCGTCGCCGTTAGTCAAGGCGAAGGCGCTTTTTGGCAAACCGTCAAAGAATGCTTTTTTGGCTTTCAGGTACGCATCAAATGTTTTATGATAATCTAAATGGTCGTGCGTTAAGTTGGAGAAGATACCACCAGAAAAACGCAGGCCTTCTATTCTATGCTGCGCAACCGCGTGGGAGCTTACTTCCATAAAGCAGTAATCGCAACCCTCGTTAACCATTTCGGCCAGTAGCTCGTTCAGCGCAACCGGATCAGGCGTAGTATGGGTGGATGCTACAATACGGCCATTCACCTGGTTCTCCACCGTAGAGAGCAGGCCGCATTTATACCCCATATCACGGAATAGCTTATATAACAGCGTGGCGATAGTAGTTTTACCGTTTGTACCGGTAACCCCCACCAGTTTTAAGTTGGATGATGGGTTCTCGTAAAAGTTTGCAGCGATAGTGCCCAGGGCCTTCGCCGAACTGGCCACCATTAAAAAATCAACCTCGCCTGCGGTATGGGCGGGCAAGTCCTCACAAATTATGCAGATCGCGCCTGCTTTTATAGCCTGGTCTATATAGTCGTGCCCGTCAACAGCGGTACCTTTAATGGCTACATACATACAGCCCGGCACCACTTTACGCGAATCGAACACAATGGCAGTGATCTCTACATCGGCACTGCCCTGTAGTTCGGTAAACGCTACCCCCTCAATAATATCGCTCAAATATCTCATTGCAGTTCTATTGTTATTTTTGAACCCTTTGGTATCTGGCTTCCGCCCGTTACCGATTGCCTATCAACCGAGCCGCTACCCATTACTTTTACTTTATAACCGGCATTGCCTAAAGCAAATAAGGCATCGCTTAAACCCATCCCGGTCACATTAGGCACGGTGCCTGTTTTATACTTATTATCTTCGGCAGCTATACCGTTGCTGGTATCAATACCGGCATTGGTTGATGCGTACAATGGCTTAACGCCTAATTTGTCGTACACCTTTTTAAGGGCTTTTAAATTACCTTGCTTAAATTTTGGCAATGTGGTATTACCTACCAGGGTCATCGGCGTACGCTCAATCTTCATATCGCTGGCGTAAACCTTCTCGCAGATCTCTTTAAAGGCCGGGCCCGCGGTTGATGCCGCGTAGTAACCGTTTTTAGGGTCGTTTATGACCACGATCAATGAATATTTAGGATGATCTGCCGGGAAGTAACCGCAAAATGACGACTGATACTGTTTTTTACCTTTATAACCATTGCGGCCGTCGGCAACCTGTGCGGTACCTGTTTTACCCGCAATTTTGAACATGGCACTTTTTACATTGGTTTTACCCGTACCCTCGCTTACCACACCCTCCAGCATTTCTTGCATTTTCTTGAGCGTAACATCGCTGCACATCTTCTCGTTGATCACGTGCGTATGGAACTGCTCGATGGTATTACCCAACCTACGGATCTCCCTTACAAACAGCGGCGACACATATTTGCCGTTGTTAGCTATCGCGTTATAAAACGATAGCATTTTTAAAGGCGTAAGCTGCATTTCGTAACCATAGGCCATTTGCGGCAGGGTCATATATTTATTCCAGCTGGTATTTTTCGGGTTCTTCACCACCGGCTGTGCTTCGCCGGGGATCTGAAGAATGAATTTCTGGTTCAGGTGCCAATCGTAAAGATGATCTGTAAATTGCGACTGATTATTGGTGTAATGCTTATTAACCAATGAAGCTACCGCGGCGTTAGATGATTCTTCGAACGCCCTTTTAACCGATACGGTACCGATGCTACCGTGCGAATCTTTGATAATGTGGCTGTTACCGGGGATCTTATAATTTTCGGTACTCACCATTGTGCTGGTATCTACCTTTTTATCATCAAGCAAGGCCATGTACGATGCCACCTTAAAGGTAGACCCCGGATCCTGGTTACCCGCTATAGCATAATTGAATTTCTCCTGGAAACTGCCATCGGGCATCCTAGTGTAGTTAGCCACCGCGCGGATCTCGCCGGTTGCCACTTCCATCAAAATAACTGTACCGTGGTCCGCATTGCTCTTAACCAATTGTTTTTCTAAAGCAGTTTGTGCTATATCCTGAAAGTTAATATCGATAGTTGATATGATATCGGCACCCTCTTTTGGCGCTATCTCGTCATCGTCGTTCACCGGTTGCCAAACGTTACCTGCTATCCGCTGCTCTAAACGTTTGCCGCTTTCGCCGTTGATGTAGGAAGAGTAAGCACCTTCTAAACCTACGGCATTGCTTACATTTTCGTTCTTATAGCCAATGGTACGCGCCGCCAATGAGCGGAACGGGTGGATACGTTTATTTTGAGGGACGATGATTAGCCCGCCTTTGTACTTGCCCAAACTAAAAATAGGGAACTTGCGGATCTCTTTTAATTCGCGGTAGGTAACCTTGCGCCTAACAAGCTGATACCGCGAACTGTCTTTACGGGCATCCCTAAACATCCTCGAATATTCCTTCGCCGACTTGTCTTTATATACGGACGCCATTTTCATTGAAAGCGAATCTATCTTCTCGTCAAAAACCTTTTCATCGGCAATACCGGCAGCCAGCATGTCCATGTGCAACTCATACTCAGGTACAGATGTTGCCAGCAGGCTGCCATCTACCGAATAAATATTACCCCTTGCCGCTTCGATGGTTTTATACCGGGTAGACATGGTTTTAGCCATAGCCTTCCACTTATCGCCCTGGGCAAATTGCACACGGCACAACTGGAATACCACCGCTGCCGCAAAAAGCAGGATCAACCCAAACGCCAGGTAAACCCTTAGCAATATGTTAGTTCTTATGCTCATTCCTGTGCATCCTCCTTTACTGTAATTTTTTGTGGCGCTACTTCCGGTGCGTGTATACCCAATGTATCTGCACGCTTTGCCACCTCGGTAAGTGTGCTTTTAAAGGCTAATTCGGCCTTGCTGCTTTTATATTCCCAGCTAAGTTCCTTTACCTCTTTGCTTATTTTATCAATATCGCGTACGGTGTTTTCAGATATGTGCCTGTTGGCGATGTAAAACATGCCCAACAAGGCAACAAAAAATATAAACGGCAGCGCACGGGTAGCATCATCTATAGTGATGGTACCTTTATTAAACAATTGCGTAAAAAAGTTATCGGGAAGTTCCTTTACAGGTTTCTCCTCAACGATCAGTTTTTTTTCGGCAACTGCTTCCTCTTCCTGAATTTCTGTACGTAAACGATTGGTCATCTTTTTACAGCTATTCTTAGTTTAGCGCTGCGCGCCCTGTTATTGTTAATTATCTCTTCGTCGGTAGCCGTTACCGCGCCGCGGGTAACCGCATCAAACGGGCGGTTATCATTACCGTACAGGTCTTTCTCCAGCTCGCCGCTGAACTTGCCCTTGGCAATAAAATTCTTTACCAGCCTGTCTTCTAAAGAATGGTACGACATGACTACCAGCCTGCCGCCCGGGGCCAATACATCGGTTGTTTGCAATAAAAATTCCTTTAACGCCTCCAGCTCCTGGTTTACCTCGATACGCAGCGCCTGGAAAACCTGCGCCAGATACTTGTTCTCCTTACCGCGGGGGATCAGGTTAATGATCGCATTCTTTAAATCGGCAACGGTTATAATTGGGCCGTTCAACCGCGCGGTTATGATGGTTTTAGCTAACGACTTTGCATTTTGGATCTCGCCATACATCCCGAAGATGCGGTGTAAATCTGCTTCGCTATAATTGTTTACTATCTCTTTAGCGCTCAAGTCCGACTGCTGGTTCATGCGCATATCCAGCTCGGCATCAAAACGGATAGAAAACCCGCGCTCGGCCTGGTCAAACTGGTAGGATGATACACCCAGATCTGCCAGGATCCCATCAACCGGGATAGCATCATGCAGCCGTGTAAAATTCTTCATGTAACGGAAGTTTTGGTCTATGAAGGTAAACCTGTCATCTGCAATCTCGTTTCGCTGTGCATCCACATCCTGGTCAAATGCTAATAACCGGCCATCTTTCCCCAGGTGCTTCATGATCTCGCGCGAGTGGCCACCACCGCCAAAGGTTACATCCACATAAGTACCGTTAGGCTTAATGGCTAAACCTTCTATACATTCCTGCAGCATCACCGGGGTATGGTAATTACTCATTATTAGCCCTCCCCTTATTCGCCATTACCTGCTCGGCCAGTTCGGCAAAGTTCTCCGGCTCGTCGTTGATCATTTGCTGGTGGGCTGCCTTATCCCAAAGCTCCACCTTGTTCAACATGCAATTCAAAACCACCTCTCCGGTAATACCGGCATAGTCGGTAAGATTTTTGGGCAAGTTAACCCTGCCGGCCGCATCGGGCATCAAAGTTGTCGCGCCGGCGGTAAAATATCTCACAAACTTTACAGCATTCCTGTCATATTCGTTAAGTTTGCTTAGTTCATCCAACTTTTTGTCCCACTCGGTTTTGGTGTAAATAACAAGATACTTTTCGAGGCCGCGATTGATCACAAGGCCCTCATCATCAGCTTCAGGAAGCTGCTTTTTGAGGCCCGTGGGGATCATCATCCGCCCCTTGGCATCCAGTTTACATTCAAATTCTCCGGTTAAGTAAGGCATTCTTGTGGCTGTACAATTTTTGTAACGTAAAAGTAGATTACTTTTACCACTTATTACCACTTTTTACCACCAAAAGTTTTCAACATTTTTTGGGGTGGCTTTTTGCATGATAACTCCCTGTTATTTATAGCTTTGAAGGCCGAACAAGGCATCTAAAACTCAAATGATAATATTTATTCAATGTACCGACCAGGTGGGGTTGGTAGCCGCCATTTCACGGTCGCTGGCGAGGGGCGGTTTCAACATTATCAGTCTGCAAGAACATGTAGATAATACCGAAAACCTGTTTTTTATACGGCTGGAAGTTGACAAGAATACAGATACCGAAAGCCTGGCCACCGACCTGGAAAAAATACTACCGACGGGTGCGCTCATCAAAATAAATCCACGACCGCTAAAGAAAATAGTAGTATTGGTTACCAAGGAGTATCATTGCCTGGCCGATATACTGGTGCGCAATTACTTTAAAACGCTGGGTGCCGAGGTGCAATGCGTTATTGGCAACCATACCACGCTGCAAAATATTTGCGAGCGGTTCGATATTCCTTTCCATTTAATTGAAACTACAGGCGATGCAGCAGCATCAGAGCAAAGCGTTGTAGAGATCATTGACGGATATGATTTTGACTACCTGGTGCTGGCAAAATTCATGCGCATCCTGAGCCCAAATTTTGTGGGCCGCTACCCTATGCGGATCATCAATATCCATCATAGCTTTTTACCCGCATTTGCAGGCGCCAGCCCCTACAGGCAGGCGTATGAGCGCGGCGTTAAACTCATAGGCGCCACTGCGCATTATGTAACTAATGAGTTGGATGAAGGCCCCATCATCGCGCAGCAAATTACCCCTGCCGGGCACTCGTTAACAGTTAAGGATATGGTGAAGGCGGGTAAAGAGGTGGAGACCGCCGTATTGGCCAAAGCTCTTAAACTGGTATTTGAAGACCGCGTATTTGTGTATAAAAACAAAACGGTGGTGCTTGAGTAAGCACCACCGTTTGAAGCATATATTTGTAAATAATTCTTACCAGATAGATTTCAGCGGCGTTATTTCCACATCTTTTAACTCCATACCGTTACTTAAAATACTTAAACGGGTGTAAGGCTTTTTAGGGAAAAACACACCGGTCAAATTGCTTAAGCCACCATCGGCAAAAAATTCTATGGATGATTGATCGACGATCAGTTCCAGGTCTGACGACGGGGTAATGTCTATCCTCGGCGCGTAGGCAACCCCGGTAAAGATCTTACTAAAATCATTCCGGCCGGCATTGGTTCGATTCAGGTAGTAATGGTTGTTCTTTTTATCAAACCCGATGATCAGTTTTTCGCCGCTTTCGTTACCCAACACTATTGAGTAATTAGCGAGCTGGTCTGTTTTGAATTTTAGGCGGTACTGCCCCAGGTTTTGTTTGATGACCGAGAAAATGTTGTTGCCATTGGCCAGATCCTTCGCGTTTAGCTTTATGGTTTTAGCGGTTATGTTCTTCAATTCTTTTACCGGGTTTGATGCCAGGTAAACATCGCTGCCCAACTCTTCCAGTGATAACTCACGCGGGATGGTCATGGCATTGCGCCACTTAACGGTCGGCACCTGGTTAGCGTACAGCCAGTTACCCATCCAGCCCAAAAATACCTTGCGGTTGCCGGTATTGCCCCAGGTTACGCCTGCATAATCATCCGGGCCAAAATCTATCCATTTGGTTTTTGTGCTTACGGGTGTAAACTTACTACCGTCAAACTGCCCCACAAAATATTGCGTAGCCGAGCCACCGTTGGTACCGCCGGGGTTGATACTCACCAGCAGCACCCAGTAATCTTTACCGTTCAGTTTTAAAGGCATCAGATCAGGGCATTCCCAAACACCACCGTGGGCGCCAATCATTTGGCCAAATTCACTTTCTTTTTTCCAGTTTTTAAGGTTGGGCGACGAATAAAAGGCTATCCTATCTTTAACGGCCAGGCTCATCAGCCATTTTTTACCGGGCGCATACCAAAACACTTTCGGGTCGCGAAAATCCTTTATACCGGGGTTTTTAAGCACCGGGTTGCTTTTATATTTTGTCCAGGTTTTACCTTCATCAAGGCTGTAGGCCAGGCTTTCGTTCTGATAATTTACGGTACCGTTCTTTTCGCCCACCGGGTCGTGATGGGTAAAAATAGCCACCATAGCCGGGTGGTCTTTAGTACCCAGGCCTGATGTGTTCTTTTCGTCCACAACTACGCTGCCGCTAAAAATATAGCCTAATTTATCGGGGTACAGGGCAATAGGCAACTGCTTCCAGTGGATCATATCTTTACTCACCGCATGTCCCCAGTGCATCGGCCCCCAAACTGTTGCCTTTGGATAATATTGAAAAAAAAGGTGATAGTTACCTTTGTAGTACACCATCCCGTTAGGGTCGTTAGTCCATTTTTCCTGCGGCGAAAAATGCACCTGCGGACGGTACTGCTCGTGGTATAATTTGGTTTGTGCTTTTACAGCTATGGTGCTTATAGCTATACAGCCAATGAGTAATCCTTGCTTAATATTCATGTAAAGGGGTTTATTAGAGCAATATTACGCTTTAACAAACAAATAGCCAATTAGATTTCACTTACGCAGCCATTCCGTGGATAGTAATCATCGCAGCAACGTGATATATGATTAATAATAATTGGCGTACAAACCATTTCAACACTGCGCAAAAGCGCGTCGCCCTTTTACTGCACAGATAATTTCTTAAAAATCCAGTTTATCGGGTCCCGATATTTTAGCTATGTTACAATTACAGCCGCCCGAGATCTTAATAACTGCACTTTTGGTTTCGCCGGTTACCGAGTTGGTAGCCGTAATGCGAATATCATCGCCCGCGGTTGAGAATTCCCCTTTGTTATCATTTGCCGCCACCAATACAAAACCTGCAACAAAATCAACATTGGGAGGATATAGGGGCAACACCACAGCTTTTTGGGTACGCAGGTTGAGGACTGTTATATTATTGAATTTGGCATTTGGGTTTTTGCTATCGTTCAATACAATGCCTGCATAGGTATAAATGTATTGAGCCGTGCAGGCTGTAGTGCAAGCCTGATTACTGTTTTTAGTGCAGGCAGCAAAGCCGACCAATAAAACAAGGAGGAGGTATAGTTTTTTAAGCATCGTGATACGTTTTCACTATTACGTAATGATGCGGAGTAGTGATACAGTTGCAAATAAACCGGTGCGTAAACTTACAATACCTGGTTAAATTCCAGCCGTTCGCCGTCGGGGCCGGTAATGTTAAAGTATTTGCAGCCGTTTTTCCAAAACTGCAGGAATACAGGTTCGGGCTCTAAGATAGTTAACCCCGCTGCTTTTATAGTTTTAAAGGCTACATCAATATCGGGTACATCAAAGGCGATGTGATCTATATGCCCGTTTTTTCGCGTACGGATCTCCTGCAGTTCTTGCTCGGGTAATTGGTACAGCTCGATGATCATCGAGTCGCGCTGCATCATCACGCAGGTTCCGCGCGCGCCGGCTTCGCCAAAGCCCGCCTGCATTACGTTAGCAAAGCCCAAACGGCTGTAGAACGCCTGCGATGTTTCAATATGGGTAACAGGCACACCTATATGCTGGATGCCCGTAATATTAATATTGATAGGTGATTGCATAGCGTGGTGTAAGTAAACTTTAACGTGGCTAACCTGGGTTTGTTATCCCTCCCAATTCAGATACTTACCGCCACGGCCCTTTCTTTGACCACGGCTTGAGCCGCCGCCGTCTTTACGGCCACCGCCAAAGAAGAAACCCATTTTAACACCCAGGTACCCGGCTTTATTAGGCAAAAAATTGTAATCGCCCGAAACACGGAAGTGCCCAACTTCGAAACCAACTTCGGGAAATACCCCTATCTTAGATTCTAATAAGGTACCGTTAACGATGGTGCTGCCGTTGGCATCTAACACCTGGATAGAAGATTGACTAAACACACCTGCACCTGCACCGATAAACGGCCTGAAACCACCATCCATTAAATAGTATTCGCCGGTTAAAGCGTACGAGGTTAACGATGCAATTTGTGAGGCTGAGAAGGTATTAGATACGGCATCATAAGTACTATAACCAAGTAAAGCGGCATCTACTCTTAAACCGACAGCAAACTGATCGCTCAAGCGGTAATGCGGATGCAAGGTAAACGAAACACCCCCCGATGAGGAACCCGCTCCGCTACCCGAATTGGCCGGTGATGCGTAACCTAAACTAAAATCAACCTTAAAGGCCCTGAAATTTTCTGACTGGCTACGGGCGTTCAGTATAAACGTAGTAAGTACAACAAGGGTAAGTATAAGTCTCTTCATATTGGGTGATAAGGTTTTAACGGTTTGTAAAAATAACATTCCTATTGATAATGAGAAGTTAAATCTTTTAAATATTGAATTATTTGCATGGGTTTAGATAGAGTTACCTATCGGCCGGAGACGAGCCCCCCGGGTGTTTTACTGTGGCAGCAGACTTTAGGCACATTTGCGCGACGTCGTAGACGTCAATAGCGAGAAAGCTCAATGGACAGTTACTGTTCGTTAGCTTCGATTAAATCCCAGAGGTTACCGTATAGATCTTCAAAAACAGCAACTGTACCGTAAGGTTCAACCTGTGGTGTCCGTACAAATTTTACACCGTTTTGCAGGTATAAGTTATAATCACGGTCAAAGTTATCGGTATATAAAAATAAGAACACCCGCCCCCCGGTTTGGTTGCCCACGTGGTTTGATTGTTCCGTACCTACGGCCCGGGCAAGCAGCAAGGAAAAACTGGCAGAGTTCGGCGGGGCTATCCGCACCCAGCGCTTAGTACTATTGATGACAGTATCTTCCACTAATTCAAAGCCCAGCTTTTGGGTATAAAAGGCTATAGCCTCGTCATAATCTTTTACGAGCAGGGATATTTGCCCTATTGTTTGTGTCATGCTATATTCATAGTTAGGTTAGAAAAGGGCCCGCACTAATTTATTATTAATAAAATACTTTCTTTGCATAAAAATATACAACATGTCGTTACAAGCAGGCCAGCAGGCACCACAATTCACACTAAAATCAACAGACCTTAAAGATGTTTCGTTAGCCGATTTTAAGGGGCAAAAGGTAGTACTACACTTTTTCCCTCTGGCGTTTACCGGCGTTTGCACCACACAGCTTTGCACTATGCGCGATAGCTTTGGTTACTACGATGGCCTTAACGCGCAGATCTTAGGCATCTCTGTCGATTCGCCGTTCACGCTGGCTAAGTTTAAGGAAGAAAACGCTTACCAGTTCCCTTTACTGTCAGATTTTAACAAAGAGGTTTCATCTGCCTACGGTGCTTTATATGCCGACTTTATGGGAATGCACGGCGTATCTCAGCGTGCGGCATTTGTTATAGATGAGGAGCAGAACATTATATATGCCGAAGTATTGGAGAACGCCGGCGACCTGCCAGATTTTGATGCGATAGCAGAAAAAGTAAAGTAATTTCAGAAAAGTTTGCAGCGAATAGAAAAGTATTCTATTTTTGCAGTCCGCTAAAAAAGGGGAATATGCTGGTTTCGGCATATGAAACTTATCAATCGGGAAATGCATTTGTAGCTCAATTGGATAGAGCATCTCACTACGGATGAGAAGGTTTGGGGTTCGAATCCCTACAAGTGCACAACTACTTAAAGCCTTTCTGTAAATAACGGAGAGGCTTTTAACTTTAATCACAAAGGGATGCTTAACTTGGTACTGTTTGGTCCCCCCGGAGCAGGGAAGGGTACCCAATCACAAAATCTTATCGAAAAGTACGGATTAATTCATCTTTCAACGGGTGACTTGTTGCGTACCGAGATTGCTAACGGCACCCAATTGGGTATAGAGGCAAAAAAGTTGATGGACGATGGTAAACTGGTACCCGATGCAGTTGTTATTGGCATGATAAGCAATAAGCTGGACGCTAATAAAGATGCTAAGGGCTTCATTTTTGATGGTTTCCCGCGCACAGTGGCCCAGGCCGAAGCCTTGGATGAGTTATTGGCCTCCAAACAATCAGAGATCTCGGGCATGATCGCTTTAGAGGTTACCGATAGTGAATTAGAGCAACGCTTATTGCTACGCGGTAAAAGCTCTGGAAGGCCGGATGATGCCAACCCCGAAGTGATTCGCAAACGCATAAAAGAATACAATGATAAAACCGCGCCTGTTGCCGGTTTTTATCAAAACCATAACAAATATACCAGCATCAACGGAATTGGGTCGATAGACGAGATCTTCGGATCTATCAATTCTGTAGTAGCGGGTTACTAAGAATTTCGGATGTCGAACTTTCAATTTCGGATTTAGCTGAAATTCGACATCCGAAATTCGACATCCGAAATTTTTCAATTATGTCTCAAGGCTCAAATTTTGTTGATTATGTAAAGATCTGTTGCCGCTCCGGCCACGGAGGCGCGGGTTCTTCGCATTTGCACAGAGATATATTAACTTCAAAAGGCGGCCCTGATGGCGGCGACGGTGGCCGCGGCGGGCACGTTATTGTAAAAGGTAACGCCCAGTTATGGACACTGCTTCACCTTAAATTCCGTAAACACGTCATAGCCGGCGACGGCGACTCGGGCGGCAGTTCGTTACGCAGCGGTAAAACCGGTCGTGACGAGATCTTGGAAGTGCCACTGGGTACCATCTGCAAAAATTCAGAAACGGGCGAAGTTTTATTTGAGATCAATACCGACGGTGAGACCAAAATTTTAACTAATGGCGGCCGTGGCGGTTTAGGTAACTGGCACTTTAAAACCGCTACCAAACAAACCCCTCGCTTTGCCCAACCCGGCGAAGACGGACAGGAAGATTGGAATATCCTTGAGCTAAAGATCCTTGCAGATGTAGGTTTGGTAGGTTTCCCCAATGCGGGTAAATCAACTTTGCTATCGGTAGTATCGGCAGCCAAGCCGGAGATTGCCGATTATGCCTTTACCACCCTCGTACCTAATCTGGGCATCGTTGGCTACCGCGATAATAAATCATTCGTGATGGCCGATATACCGGGTATTATCGAAGGTGCATCTCAGGGTAAAGGTTTAGGGATCCGTTTCCTGCGCCATATCGAACGTAACTCGGTATTGTTATTTATGGTCCCTGCCGATACAGCCCGCACCATCAAAGAGGAATACGACATCCTGTTAAGGGAACTGAACGAATATAACCCCGAGCTGATGCACAAACCACGTGTGCTGGCCATTACCAAATCTGACATGCTGGACGAGGAATTACAGGCCGAAATGCAAAAGGAAGTGCCTGCAGAGATTCCATACGTATTCATTTCATCTGTAGCGCAAAAAAATATCACAGAGCTGAAGGACCTGCTCTGGAAAGAGATCAACCGGTAGTTTCTACCAATTTGGGGAGAAAGAATATTGCAGATACACTTAAAGAAGTGTAAACCCACCTTATTTATAAGTATTTGATAGAAAGCGATTTAAAGGACTTTTTTGCGAAAAGTGTAAACTTTTGTAAACCCATTTGCAATATTTTAACAATTTGTCACCCCGTAGCTTATTTAAGGGCGGGTGAGGGCAGATGGTTCGACAGGCTCACCATGACAGTTCGCTGCCTAGACCTTTTCGTTTACACCATGCCAACATTCCCCACCTAAATTTTCTGTAATTTCACACCCTTAATTTTAATATAATGAGGATCGCTATAAACGGTTTTGGCCGTATCGGCCGTATTTTTTTAAGGACTATTCTTACCAAATCCAATATACAGGTAGTTGCTATTAATGACCTGGCAGACACCGCCACCATGGCCCACCTGTTTAAATATGATTCGGTACACCGCGGCTTTAAAGGAACGGTTGGGCATACCGGTACTGCACTGATCATTAACGGAAACGAGATAAATACTTACCAGGAAAAAGACCCGGCCAATCTGCCCTGGGCCGAGCTGGAAATTGACCTGGTCATAGAATCTACCGGTAAGTTCATCACCCGCGAAGGCGCAACTAAACACTTAACCGCCGGTGCCAAGCAAGTAATTATATCCGCCCCTCCGGGCGATAAGGATATCCCGACAGTTGTACTGGCCGTAAATGACGGCGAGGTTGACCTATCCTCCCCAATTATCTCTAACGCATCATGTACCACTAATAACGTAGCGGCTATGGTAAAGATCCTGGACCAAAACTGGGGTATTACCGATGGCTACATTACCACCGTACACTCCATGACCGGCGACCAAAACCTGCACGACGCGCCGCATAAAGACTTGCGCAGGGCACGCGCGGCGTCGGCATCTATCATCCCTACAACCACCGGAGCTGCAAAAGCTATAACCGCCATATTCCCTCATTTAGAAGGTCATTTGGGCGGCGCGGGCATACGTGTGCCGGTATTAAATGGATCATTGACCGACTTTACCTGCAGCCTCAAAAAAATGCCGACGGTGCTGGAGATTAATGCAGCCTTTAAAGCCGCGGCCGATGGCCCGATGAAAAATGTATTGGAATACACCGAAGACCCAATAGTATCTACCGATATATTAGACAACCCGCACAGCTGCATTTTTGATGGGCAACTTACTTCTATAGTTGGTGGGCTGGTTAAGGTGGTAGGCTGGTACGATAACGAGATGGGTTACAGCAGCCGCCTGGCCGATTTGGTAGAGAAGATTAGCCTTTTAAGATCATGATCAAATTTATAACTGCCGACGATGTGCTGCCTATCCGTAACGAGGTTTTACGAGAGGGCAGATTAACACACGATGAATGCCGTTTCCCAAACGACGACAACCCGCAGTCCTTTCACCTCGGGTATTTTGCGAATGGCGAACTGGCTTGTATCGCCTCCTTCCATCCGCAAACCCATGGCGACTTTAAAGGCAAGGCCTACCAGTTACGCGGTATGGCCACTACCGAACAATTCCGCGGCAAAGGTTACGGTAATTTGCTGGTGAATTTTGCTATTACCTACATGCGCGGGCAAAAGGTAAATTACATTTGGTGCAACGCCCGCAAAAAGGCCGCAGCTTTTTATCTGAGCCTGGGTTTCGAGATCATTTCACCCGAATTTGAGGTACCCGGCATTGGCTCGCACTACGTAATGTATGTTAAGATCCAATGAAATTATGATGAAATTTCGGCTATAAACAAACACCTTTATGATTTTAACGTTGCCTATTAGAATAAATTTGTTGAATTTGGCCCCGTTCATAAACCATACAATCCTATATGAAAACAATAGATCAGATCAGTTTTAACGGTAAAAGAGCGCTGGTACGCGTGGATTTCAACGTTCCATTAGACGACGACTTTAACATTACCGACGATAACCGTATGACCGCGGCATTGCCAACCATCAAAAAAATATTAAAAGATGGTGGTGCCGTTATCTTAATGTCGCACCTGGGCCGCCCAAAAGATGGACCTACAGATAAATATTCTTTAAAGCACGTAGTTAAACACCTGTCAGATCTTTTAGGTCAGCAGGTTGAATTTGCCGACGATTGCATTGGCGAGCAAGCTCTTGAAAAATCAAAAGCCTTAGGCAAAGGCGAAGTTTTATTATTAGAGAACCTGCGCTTTTACAAAGAAGAAGAAAAAGGCGATAAAGATTTTGCAGAGAAGCTATCTAAATTGGGCGATATATATGTGAATGATGCCTTTGGTACAGCTCACCGCGCACACGCCTCAACAGCCGTTATCGCACAGTTTTTCCCGGAGGCTAAATTCTTTGGTTACCTGATGGCAGCCGAATTAAACAATGCTGAAAAGATCTTGAACGGTGCAGCAAAACCATTCACCGCTATTATGGGTGGCTCGAAGGTATCCGATAAGATCGAACTGATCGAGAAGCTTTTGGATAAGGTAGATAACCTGATCATTGGTGGTGGTATGGCCTACACATTTGCCAAGGCAGATGGTGGTAATATCGGTATATCATTAGTAGAAGCTGATAAACTGGAACTGGCACTAAGCCTGGTTAAAAAAGCAAAGGAAAAAGGTGTTAACCTGTTGTTACCCGTTGATAACGTTATTGCCGATAAATTCGCACCTAATGCGAATACTGATATTGCCAAAACTGGCGAGATCCCTGACAACTGGATGGGATTGGATATTGGCCCGGAAACGGTAAAGATCTTTAGCAAGGTAGTTGAAGAATCAAAAACCATACTTTGGAACGGCCCGATGGGTGTGTTCGAAATGGAGAAATTCCTGGTAGGTACCAAAGCCATTGCCGAAGCCGTAGCTAAAGCGACCGATAACGGCGCGTTCTCGCTGATCGGTGGTGGCGACTCTGCTGCTGCAGTAGCCAAGTTTGACATGGTTGACGATGTTAGCTACGTATCAACCGGCGGCGGCGCTTTGTTAGAGTATATGGAAGGTAAAGAGTTACCTGGCGTTAAAGCTATCAACGAGTAATCTCATACAAACATATAGTAAGGCCTGCTTGATTAAAGCTGGCCTTACTTGTTTAACGGCTATTGTATTTTAACCGATGTAACCACATCATTTGCATTTGGCGATAGTGTGGTAAAATTAGCGGTATTGGCAGTGCATACCCAAGAGGTGTCGGTAAAGTTATCATTAGTATACATCGTAACCGTCCATCCCGACGGTACCGTTACCGATGATGCCCAATTATCCACAAACCCATACGCCTGAAGTTGTGCCAATGTGTAATTCCCTTTAGGGATACTGGCGGTAGCGGTGCCCGTATAATTAATGTCTTGGTAAAAGCTCACGCCTGTGGTTGTCGCACCGGTGTTGTAAACGGTTGGGCTGCCGTATAACGCATTAGACACACTGCTAAGGTAAGTATGCACATCAGTATTCGGAAGGTTATAGTATAGGTAGATGCCGTAAGCATTATTGACCGTTTGCGTAGCCAATGAGCCCGCGGTTGATGCACTGGTACTTTGGATATCGATAGCGGCAGGGCCCAAATTGCTTTTAGGCAGGCCGGACACATTAGGTACAGAATAAGTACCGTAATTAGCATTCCAGCTGTAATCAACTTTTGAGCCTACAGTTACCCCATTAAGCTACAATGTACTTTCATATGTTGAAAGTAAGTAGTATAGCCAATTTTTGTTATTTTTAGTAATAAATCAGAGGCGTAGAAATGTAAAATAAATGCCTCAATTGTTCGGATCGATTGCTCTTAGGAATTAAAGCTACTTGTGCTAACACACTTTTTCATTTAAAAAATACAGATGAATATGAAAAACCGATTTGTCTTTTTAATCACAATTTGCTACATGATCGGATCATGTGCCCCTGATTTTTCCTGTGAAGCTTGGTCAAATGATTTTAAAACGCACGATGAGTTTGATATCATCTTAAAAGATATATATCACAATGGACGAAATGTGCACCTGTCTGGTATCAATCCAAAAACGCATGGCAATGTCGAATACTATAATGGAGGAGGATGGATTTCTCACAATATTAAACAATTTGAGATAGGAGATACAATAAGAAAGGATATTGGGAAGTACACAATCTTTGTAAACAGAAAAGGATATAAAAAGAAAATTTTGTTTCAATGTGAGGGCATTGTGTATCAGGATCGTTAACTTCCGTTAGTCGATGTTTGCAATTTTTAGCTATTTTTAAAGCATCAATCTCCAATTCATGAAAAGATCTCTCCTTATCGCGTTATGCTTCATCTTCTCGACAATCGCAGCACAAGCACAACAACCCGGTGGTGCCGATGCCGCTTACGTAAAAGACAACTACACCAAGTTTGAGTATAACATACCCATGCGCGACGGCAAAAAGCTGTTTACCTCGGTGTACGTACCTAAAGACCAGTCAAAGAAATACCCGTTTATGATGGACCGTACCTGCTACAGTGTAGCACCGTATGGTGTAGATAAATACAAGGGCAGCTTGGGCCCCTCGCCTCAGTTTTTGCATGACGGTTACATATTTGTTTACCAGGATGTGCGCGGCCGCTACATGAGCGAGGGCATCTATGAGGAAATGACCCCCGAACTGGAAAACCACAAAACCAATAAGGATGTAGATGAAGGGACAGATACTTATGATACTATTGACTGGCTGCTGAAGAACGTAGCCAATAACAATGGCAAGGTAGGCGTTTGGGGTATCTCCTATCCGGGTTTCTACACCACTACCGCATTATTGAGCCGCCACCCGGCGTTAGTTGCAGCATCGCCGCAGGCACCCATTGCCGATCTGTACCGCGATGATGCCTTCCATGACGGCGCGTTTATGCTGGTAGCCAACTTCGGCTTCTATCCCAGCTTTACCAACCGCCAGGACGATAAGCCTACGCAACGCCGTGGTAAAGGCTTTAACATGGGTACCGAGGATGGCTACAAATTCTTTTTGGATATGGGCAGCATGCGCAACTCTAATGTAAAATACTACAAAGATACCATCCGCCTGTGGAATGAAATGATGGATCACCCCAATTACGACCAACATTGGAAAGACCGTAATGTGTTGACCCACCTGCATGATATTAAAACCGCAACCCTGGTTACCGGTGGCTGGTATGATGCCGAGGACTTATATGGTGCTATCAATACTTATAAAGTGTTAGCCAAAAACAACCCGACGACACCTGTGTACTTCGCTATGGGCCCATGGGTGCATGGCGGCTGGGCACGTGGTGCCGGCGACCACCTGGGTGATGTGAGCTTTGGCGGCCCGACCGGTCCGTTTTACAGGGAGAAGATAGAGTTTGCCTTTTTTAGTCATTATTTAAAGGGCACTCCGTTGGATATGCCGAAAGTATCAACCTTTGAGACGGGCGAAAACCAGTGGAAAACTTACAAAACCTGGCCGCCGAAAGAGGCCGAAGAAAAGAACCTTTACTTTTTGCCGGGCGGTAAACTATCGTTCACCGCGCCTGCAACAGGCAAGGACGACTACAAAGAATTTGTATCTGACCCGATGAACCCGGTACCTTTCTGGGATGGCATCACCAACGATATGCAGCGCGAATACATGACCGCCGACCAGCGCTTTGCCGAGAAACGCCCCGATGTGTTAACTTATCAAACCGAAGTATTGGATAACGACGTGACATTAGCCGGTAACATTTGGGCCAACCTAAAGGTAAGCACTACAGGTACCGATGCCGATTGGATTGTAAAAGTATTGGACGTTTACCCCGATACGGCCAGCGCCAATAAATTCACAGGCAAAGAGGTTAAGATGGCGGGCTATGAACAAATGGTACGCAGCGAAGCTATGCGCGGCAAATATCGCAACGGCTTTGACAAACCCGAGCCATTTGTGCCCGGCAAGGTAACCCCTGTAAACTTCGAACTGCAGGATGTGCTGCACACCTTTAAAAAGGGCCACCGCGTTATGGTACAGATCCAAAGCACCTGGTTCCCGCTGATAGACAGGAATACCCAGCAGTTTCAAGATATCATGAAAGCCAAAGATACCGACTTTAAAAAAGCCACCCACCGGGTGTACAGTTCCAAATTGCACCCGAGCTTTTTAAAGGTTAGGGTAATGTAAGATGAATATTGCATCTATCAAATTTTTAGTTTTAACGCTTACCTGTATAATTGGATTTTCAGGTAAAAGTCTCAGCGTGTCAAAAAAAATACTTGGTGATCAATCAACAGAGAAATCGTCGAAAATAATAGTTGATGACAAAGGTTTAGTGGTACTTAGTGATACTTATAATTACAGTGCGTTGAAGATTTACAATCTTGATCATAGTACTTGGAAATCATTCAAAATCAATGATGAGTTCAATGATAAACAAATTCAACCATATGCCCTCAAAGCGGATAATGGGACTTTAGTTTTTAGATGTGTTGGTGAAACGGCGGCATACTATGCGGTGATTGTGCATGAATCAAAGCATATTATAAAGTATATAAAGAAAACTGATATAGTATTTAAACAGGAAAGTTGGCGAAAACACCTACTGAATGTTTTCGCAGTAGATTTTGACCAGAAAAAGAATCCTTTAAAGGTTTCGGCTAATGGAACAACAAGTGTTAAATATGAGAAAGATGCATTTTACTCACCTTTGAAAGTGACCGGCGATTGGATTCAATTAAAGTCGCAAGATTCCGGTAGAATAGGATGGATCAAATGGAAAGATCAGACAGGACAATTGTTGATTGACCTTTATTATGAAGCGTAATTTTCTTTTGCAATACTCTCTTGATTGAAGTCGAATTTCTAAAGGTATGTCTCTGCCATAAAAACTTTGCCAGTAGTCAATTATTTAAAACACTGATTATCAAGCGTTAATTTTTGTTCACGATTGTTCACGAGTGTTCATGAACATCAATAGATCTATATTAGAGCCTGTCCCGCTTTCAAATTCTCTACCGTCAAATCAATATTTCAAACATATTGGGCGTGAAAGCTATTCCTGCTATTATGAAAGCCATTATCATTACCCAGCCCGGCGCGCCGGAAGTTTTACAGCCTGCCGAGCGGCCCACCCCACCCTATGCTGATACGGAGGTATTGATCCAGGTAATGGCCGCGGGTGTTAACCGGCCTGATGTAGCACAGCGCAAGGGCAATTATCCGCCGCCAACTGGAGCACCGGCTGACATCCCCGGGTTAGAAATAGCAGGAATTGTAAAAGAAGTAGGCAAGCAAGTTACCCGCTGGAAGGTTGGTGATAAAGTATGCGCCCTGGTCATCGGCGGCGGCTATGCCGAATACTGCAACGTGCCTCAAGGCCAGTGCCTGCCTATACCCGATAACCTATCCTTTGCACAGGCGGCCTCACTGCCCGAAACCTTGTTTACCGTTTGGAGTAATGTGTTCGACCGTGGCCACCTGAAACCCGGCGAAAGCTTATTGGTTCATGGTGGCAGCAGCGGTATTGGCGTGGCAGCGATTCAAATGGCTGCAGCCCTGGGCAGCACAGTTTACGTTACCGCAGGGTCTGACGAGAAATGTGAGTTTTGCGAACAATTAGGTGCGGCGAAAGCCATCAACTATAAAACTGCAAATTTTAGTGAAGAGGTATTGAAGCTCACCGATAATAAAGGAGTCGACATAATATTGGATATGATAGGCGGCGACTATACCGCGCCAAACCTACAATGCCTGGCAAATGATGGCCGGCTGGTGTTAATCAATACCATGAAGGGAAAAGACGTTCAAATAGACCTGTCGGTAGTGATGCGCAAACGGATCAATATTACCGGCTCCATGTTGCGGTCGCGCGATGTGGCCTTTAAAAGTGCTATCGCCAAAAACCTTGAGGAACACATCTGGCCTTTACTGGCATCGGGCGAAATAAAACCTGTTATCTATAAAGTATTCCCGGCAAATGAAACTGCCAAAGCGCATGCCCTTATTGAAAGCAGCGACCACATGGGGAAGATCGTGCTGAGTTTTGAGTAGTGAGTGGTGAGCGGTGAGCGGTGAGGAACTTCTTGACAACAAAAAAGTTCCGGGTTTTAAATATTGCTACTTAAAACCCGGAACTCATTACTTAAAACTTAATTAACTATTTCGCCGGGAATTTAACGGCGTTGTAATCTGCAACATTAACCGACGGGATTGATGACCCGTAGGTTTTGTTGATAGATCTGATAAACTCATTGGCTACAATAGCATAACCGCGAGGGGTTAAATGCACGCCATCTAAAGAGAACAAACCACCGCTGATGTAGTTAGAACTCACACCAACGCCATCAACCACCAATCCATTTTGCTTAACCCCATTCAGGAACGTGTAAGCATCAAATACCGCCAACCCTTTGGCTGCCGCAATCGATTTGATGGTATTGTTATAATTCACCACGTAATCCTTGGTTAAAGTGATCTCGTTTGCATCCAGCACATACTGATTTTCGATTGGCGTTAAAGGCGTTAAGCCATAAGGCAATGTACCTGCCGGCGTAGTAATCGGTGTACCCATTTTGCTTGTAGGGAATGTCAGCACGATCAGATCGGCAGCGGTGGCAACACGCGCTGCATAGGTTGCAGTACCATCGGCAGCAGTTGTGCGTGCGTTGATATATAAGTTGGCTACAGCCGGGTTAGCCGCCTTTACAGCCGCCAACACCGCGCCGACCGTTACGGTATTAAAGTATGGGATTGCGGTAACATCCGGAATTGTTGCCACAGCACCTTTTTGGCCGCTGGCGGTTAACTTGCCGATAGATAAATTATACAAAGCTGCAAACGTACCTTTGTCTGTCAATACATCCCCTGCACCACCGCTGGTGGCATAACCCAAAGCATCGTTATTACCCAACCAATCGGTAAAAAAAGTAAACGGCTTGGCTGTTACAAAATCCAGGTAAGTTGTGCTATTGGTACCGGCGTTTCCCGGCAGCATCCGTTCAAAAAAACCGTTCAGGTTACCGTAGGGCGCAAAGGTGATCTGTTGTAGTTTAATACCCGGTACACCGTAATTGTTAATGTCGCCTGTGTATTTGGTATATAGCGTAACGTTACCAAAACCCGGTATGGTAACCTGCCCGCGGACAGCGGTGTTGGCTGTTACAGTAGTTGTAATGGGCGATCCGGTAGCCGTAAAGCCGGTCAGCTGTAAATAGCCAGATCCGTTTGCCTGGTCGGCATTAAATAAAGGCTGGGTGAAAGTACCGCCGCCTACAGCTGCCATTTGTTTGGCAATAATGCTGGGGTAAGAATTTTGCTGCCCTTCCAGGTATAAACCACCATCGGCATAGCCTGCGGTTAGCGAATTACCTACAGCAATATAACGGCTAAAATCGGCATTACTTGTTGCCTTGTTAGCGGTCTTAATTTCGGGTTTACAGCCTGCAAATACAAACAGCGCTGCTGATATATATAAATATTGTTTTAACGTTTTCATGTGTTTAATATGGTTTACCAGTGATAAGCAATTCCAATTCCCGGGATGTAGACATTCGTTTTGAATGTGCCCGACAGGTTCGATTCTACGTTGGTTTGGAACCTCGAGCCCAAGTGCTCGTACTCGAAGGACAGGTCGATATCCAGCCTACTGCCAAACTTGTAACCTAAACCACCTGTTACATAGTAACGATTGGCATCGGGTGCCTCCGGTGTTACATAACCATCAGGCACAGCCGTGCTGGTATAACCACCACCCGCCCTAAGCGCGAATTTATCGGTTACCTTATATTGTGCACCACCCCTTACGCTGAAAGCGTTTTTGTAATTACGGGGCGAATAAGTATCCTGTAATGAAGGTGCATTGGTTGCATAATCAAAAGCAAGGGCCTTGTATGAATCCCACCCTACCACGTTAGCATCTAATGCCAGCGTTAATTTTGACGACGGGTAGAAACCAAACCCAATCGAAGCCTGGGCCGGTAACGGAATGCCCGCGCTAAAAGTGTTTGGCTGCGGGAAGCTGGCGGCCAATGATCCCGGCACGCTAAATATCGCATCGCCACCTTTAATATTGGTGTTCACTTGCGAGCGGTAGGTGATACCAACCGTCATCCCAACCTCTGTTTTCACATAGATACCCGCGTTCCAGCCGTAACCATGTCCGTTGCCGGTTAACTGTGCCTTGCCAACTTCGCCGGTAGCACTTATCAATGGGATACCACGTTGCAAATCAACACTTGCACGGTTGTAAATAAACCCGCCGCCAATGCTCAGGTAGTCGGCCAGTTTTACGCTGATGGTAGGCTGAATAAATATCGCTTTTAAATCAAGGCTTTCCAGCACGTATTTACCCTGCCAGGTGTTGCCCCAGTCGGTTAAGCCACCAAACGGCGTATAAACACCTATGCCTAATTTCCAGGCAGCTGCTTTTGGCCCCCAAACGGCATAAGCGTTAAATGGTGTAGCTACCTTATCTTTATTGTAGTTGACCACATTACTGCCTGCCGCGTTAAAAGCCGACTTAAAAAACAAGGGGCTGATACCACCTTGGATGTAATTCTCGGGCAGCATGGCAACCGCACCCGGGTTAAACGATACCGAAGCGCCATCTTGTGCTAAACCGATGCCGGTATGGCCCATACCTATTTGTTTTTGGCCATTAAGGTTAACCTGGAAACCTTGCGCGTAAATAACGGCAGGCGATAACCACATAAAGAGTAGTAAAAGTTTTTTCATTAAGATAATTTAATTGGTTTAAAGAAAACTCTGTTTATAATTGGGCTTCAAACATACAAAAAACAGGAATAAAAAATGATTGAAAATTCCTTTATATAACTATTTAATTATTTGGCAATAAACCTTAACTTTGCGCCTCTGAAATGGTACCGTTCTGTATTACAAGGTATCTGTTTCATAATAAATTCTTTAAAACACCAGGTTATATATGCCAAACATTGGAAAAATATCAAGGATCATTGGTCCGGTAGTTGACGTTAGTTTTGCTGATGATGCACATCTTCCTAAAATTTATGATGCGCTTGAGATCACAAAAGATAATGGACAAAAAATTATTTTAGAAGTTCAGCAGCACTTGGGTGAAGACCGTGTACGAGCAATCGCGATGGATTCAACCGATGGTTTGTTACGCGGAATGGCGGTTTTAGATACCGAAGGGTCTATTAAAATGCCAGTTGGTGAAGCTATTAAAGGCCGTGTATTCAACGTAGTTGGCGATGGTATCGATGGTATTCCCAACCTTGATAAATCAAACGGCAATTCAATTCACGCACTTCCTCCGCGCTTTGAAGATCTATCTACCGAGTCAGAAGTGCTTTTTACGGGCATCAAGGTTATTGACCTTTTAGAGCCTTATGTAAAAGGTGGTAAAATTGGCTTATTTGGCGGTGCAGGTGTCGGCAAAACAGTATTAATACAAGAACTGATCAATAATATTGCCAAGGCTTATGACGGGTTATCCGTATTCGCCGGTGTTGGTGAGCGTACCCGTGAAGGTAACGACTTATTGCGCGAGATGTTGGAATCGGGCATTATAAAATACGGCGATGCATTTATGCACTCCATGGAAGAAGGCGGATGGGATCTATCTAAGATCGACCCTGAAGCTTTAAAAGAATCAAAAGCAACATTCGTTTTCGGACAGATGAACGAGCCTCCCGGTGCACGTGCACGTGTTGCCCTTTCTGGCTTAACCCTTGCGGAATACTTCCGTGATGGTGACGGAGAAGGTAAAGGCCGCGATATCTTGTTCTTTATAGATAACATCTTCCGCTTTACACAAGCAGGTTCTGAAGTATCGGCACTGTTGGGTCGTATGCCTTCAGCAGTAGGTTACCAGCCAACCCTGGCAACTGAGATGGGCGGCATGCAGGAACGTATCACGTCAACAAAACGTGGTTCAATTACATCTGTACAAGCTGTTTACGTGCCCGCAGATGATTTAACTGACCCTGCACCGGCAACAACCTTTGCCCACTTGGATGCAACCACTTCATTATCACGTAAAATTGCCGAATTAGGTATTTATCCTGCGGTAGATCCACTGGATTCGACCTCAAGAATTATGAGCGCAGCTATCTTAGGCGATGAGCATTATAATACCGCTCAACGTGTTAAAGAAACCTTACAGCGTTACAAAGAATTACAGGATATCATCGCCATCTTAGGTATGGATGAGTTATCTGAAGAAGATAAATTAGTGGTAAGCCGCGCACGCCGTGTTCAGCGTTTCCTTTCTCAGCCGTTCTTCGTTGCCGAGCAGTTCACCGGTTTAAAAGGTGTATTGGTTGACATTAAGGACACCATCAAAGGTTTCAACATGATCATGGATGGCGAGGTTGATGAATATCCCGAAGCAGCATTTAACCTGGTAGGCAGCATTGAAGATGCTATTGAAAAAGGTAAAAAATTGTTGACAGAAGCTAATAACTAATAAGACACGAGACAGCAAGAAATAAGAGGCAGGATTTTATCTTAAATCTTGTTTCCTGACTTCTTAAATCTCTAACGACTATGACATTAGAAATCCTTACTCCTGATAAAAAAGTTTTTGAAGGCGAGGCTACCTCGGTAACCCTGCCCGGTGCATTGGGTTCTTTCGAGATCCTGAACAATCACGCCCCTATCATCTCTACCTTAAACGACGGTAAGCTTACTATTAAAGGTACCGGCAAGGATGAGGTTTTCATGATCCAGGGCGGCGTTGTAGAAGCTTTAAATAATAAGGTTACTGTTTTAGCAGAAGGTATTATTCATAAATAGAACTTTTATACTGATAAGTGAAAAGTCCGGTCAGTATTGGCCGGACTTTTTTTTGTTCTTTGAAATTTTAATCGTCATCTTTATTGACTTTGCTTTATGTCACGATATGGATAAGTTTGAGTTTAGCGACTTATATAAATTTTTAGTTTCCGCTGGAATCATATTAATTGGTATAGCTACATTAATGCCGTGGTTTTATTTAAAGGAGCCGTTCGATTTATTGATTGAAAAAAATAAGATCTTACTTTTAACACCTGAAGCCCAATTTGTAGTTGCAAACAGGCAAGCCTTCATTGGCCGTTTATCTTCAATAATTCCTTGGACTTCCGCCATTTTGTTTTTTGCCGGAGTACTAAGTATTATTTTTGGTCTTAAAAAATGGTTCAACAAACAAGCAGAAATTGACAAACGAGACACCTTAACAACCGAAAAACTTGAAAAAGAAGTTAAAAGCATGAGTCCAGCAGACGTTGTTAATAAAAATGAAAGCGAATTTAATGAAGCGACCAATATTAATTCAGATATCGAAAACACAACAACAACAACAACCTCTACGCCAACAAAAAATGAATTCATATCAAACTACACACATATAGAACAATTTTTCAGTTCTAGACTGACCTCAGTCTATCAAAATAGATTTAAAATCTTAACTAACATAAGACTAAACAATAGATCTTTTCTAGCTGAATACGATTTGGTATTAAATTCTGGTACCCTCAGTAGAAAGGATTATATTTTCGAATTTAAATACTACCCAAATGGTGTGACGAAAAAAACTATTCAAGAAGTGATAATTAAAATGGATTGGAGAGCTAAAGTCTATTCTGATAAAATTAAAAATAATATTATGTCAATTTTGCTAATAGCACTTCCTACAAATAAGTACAATGACGAACGGTGTACCGAATTAAAAAAACTACCAAAAGAAATTTCGTCAATTACAACCAATATTAAAATTGAATTTATTAATTCAGACAAACTAGACAACTTAGATGATTCATATTTTGAACTTCTATTAGATTAACTGACGAATGGCTTTATATTAAAGTCCGGTCAGTATTGGCCGGACTTTTTTTATGCACATTTTTCTTTCACCCCCCCCATTTCACGCCGAATTTTGACAACTTGCTATGCATGCATAAAAAACATACTAAATACCGTTTTAAACTTTGGTATAGGATGATAAAAATTAAATTCTAATATTTACATTTAATACAGATTTAAATTCCGATTAATTAAAATTAATAAAACAATATTCTTATTTTAAAAAATATTTTTAGCCCTTGCTATTCCTTAGGGCTATATCTACCTTACATAAACGCAATACAACTAAATTGGTAATTGTAATTTTTAGCATTACGGCAAAACGTAAAATATAGAAAATGAGTTCATCAGCAGATACTACTACAGCTATAGAATTAAATAAATATAGCAAAACCTTCACCCAAGATCCTACCCAGCCGGCCGCACAAGCTATGCTATATGGGATCGGTCTAACCGACGACGATATGCGTAAAGCGCAGGTTGGTGTGGCCAGTATGGGTTATGATGGTAACACCTGCAACATGCACCTGAATGATCTTGCCAAGTTGGTTAAACAAGGCATCTGGGATGAAGACCTGGTGGGGCTGATATTTCATACTATTGGCGTAAGCGACGGTATGAGCAACGGTACCGAAGGGATGCGCTACTCCTTAGTGAGCCGCGATATCATCGCCGATTCTATTGAAGCGGTTACCGGAGCACAGTACTACGACGGCTTAATTACCCTGCCGGGCTGTGATAAAAACATGCCGGGCTCTATCATGGCAATGGGCCGTTTAAACCGTCCGTCTATCATGGTATATGGCGGCACCATTAAACCCGGTCACTGGAAAGGCGAAGATCTTAACATTGTTTCGGCCTTTGAAGCCTTGGGTAAAAAGATAGCCGGACAGATCACGCCCGAGGATTTTTTGGGCGTAATTAAAAATGCCTGCCCAAGCGCGGGTGCCTGTGGTGGTATTTACACGGCAAATACCATGGCAGCGGCTATCGAGGCATTGGGGATGAGCTTGCCTTACTCATCATCAAACCCTGCACTAAGCGACGAGAAGAAAGCAGAATGCCTTGCCGCCGGTAAGGCCATCAAGACATTATTAGAGAAAGACATTAAACCAAGCGATATCATGACCCGCGCCGCATTTGAAAATGCGATAGTGATCATCATGGTATTGGGCGGCAGCACCAACGCAGTATTGCACATGATAGCAATGGCTAAAAGCGTGGGCGTTAAAGTAACGCAGGATGATTTCCAGACCGTCAGCAACCGCATCCCTGTACTGGCTGATATGAAACCAAGCGGCAAATATATGATGGAAGACCTGCATAACGTAGGCGGTGTACCCGCAGTAATGAAGTACTGTTTAGCACAGGGTTGGCTGGATGGTAGCTGCCTTACCGTTACCGGCAAAACCATTGCCGAGAACCTGGCAGACGTGCCTGAAATAAATTTCGATACCCAAAAGATCATCCTTCCAGTTGAGCATGCCATAAAAGCTACCGGTCACTTACAAATCTTATACGGCAACATTGCCACAGGTGGTAGCGTAGCTAAAATAAGCGGTAAGGAAGGCACCCATTTTGAAGGACCTGCAAGGGTATTTGATGGCGAATTTGAGCTGATAGCAGGCATCCAGAGCGGCCGGGTTCAAAAAGGCGACGTGGTGGTTATCCGCAATGTAGGCCCTAAAGGTGCGCCGGGCATGCCGGAGATGCTGAAACCCACCTCGGCTATATTTGGCGCAGGTTTGGGTAGTTCGGTAGCATTAATAACTGATGGCCGTTTTAGCGGCGGCACACATGGTTTTGTGGTAGGCCACATCACTCCTGAAGCTTTTGAAGGCGGCGCAATTGGTTTAATTAAAGATGAGGATAAGATCATCATCGATGCCACCACTAATCAGATCAACGTAATGATAAGCGATGAGGAAATGGCGGCACGCAAAGCCGCATGGCAACAGCCTGCATTAAAGGTGACAAAGGGCTTGTTATACCGGTATGCCAAAACAGTTACCAACGCTGCCGAAGGTTGTGTAACGGATGAATTTTAGTCGGATTAAAAATAAGAAGAGAAAATAGGTGAAATTATAGAAATCTGTGAGATCATTAATCATAAAATAAGTGCAATAGGTGTAATATGGAAACACAAACAATCACACAAGAGATAGGTGCCATCACAACAGATGCCGTGAAAACACCAACCATTGAAGTTTCAGGATCGGTTGCTTTGTTAGAAGCATTGATTGTGGAAGGTGTGGAAACTATTTTTGGTTACCCTGGTGGTGCCATTATGCCTATTTATGACGCCCTTTACGACTATAAAGAAAAACTGAACCATATCCTGGTACGCCACGAACAGGGCGGCATCCACGCCGGGCAGGGTTATGCCCGCACATCGGGCAAGGTGGGTGTGGTATTTGCAACCAGCGGCCCCGGCGCTACTAATTTAGTTACCGGCTTAGCCGATGCGCAAATTGACAGTACACCGTTGGTATGTATCACCGGGCAGGTATTCGCCCATCTTTTAGGTACCGACGCCTTTCAGGAAACAGACGTAATCAACATTACCACCCCTGTTACCAAATGGAACTACCAAGTGACGGATGCAACCGAAATTCCCGAAGTTATTGCCAAGGCATTTTACATTGCTAAAAGCGGCAGGCCGGGCCCGGTATTGATAGACATCACCAAGAACGCCCAGATCCAGAAATTCGACTACGACGGTTACATCAAATGCAACCATATCCGTAGTTACAGGCCAAAACCTATCGTAAGGCAGCAATATATCCAACAGGCTGCGGAACTGATCAATCAAGCAAAAAAACCATTTATTATATGGGGGCAGGGTGTAATATTAGGCAGTGCCGAGCAAGAGTTTAAAACCTTTGTTGAAAAGAGCGGCATCCCGGCAGCATGGACCATCCTGGGTGCAGGCGCTATCC
The DNA here is from genome assembly GCF_014773245.1 of Mucilaginibacter glaciei. GTDB lineage: Bacteria > Bacteroidota > Bacteroidia > Sphingobacteriales > Sphingobacteriaceae > Mucilaginibacter > Mucilaginibacter glaciei. Next base: position 134,692 of record NZ_JACWMX010000002.1, read on the forward strand.
CTACAGATCATCCGCAAAATGTGGGTATGCTGGGTATGCACGGTAACTACGGGCCTAATGTTTTAACCAACGAATGTGATGTACTGATCGCTATTGGGATGCGTTTTGACGATCGTGTAACCGGCCGCTTAGATAAATACGCTAAACAGGCAAAAGTGATCCATTTGGATATCGACCCGGCCGAGATAGATAAAAATGTTAAATCGGCCGTACCTGTTTGGGGAGATTGTAAAGAAACCCTGCCCCTGCTCACCGCAGCTGTTGAAGCCAAACAGCACGATGAGTGGTTAGCTTTATTTAATGACTATACCCGCAAAGAAATTGAAGCCGTTATACACGATGAACTGAACCCAACCAGTGGCGAGATGACCATGGGCGAGGTGATCAAACAATTAAACGACATTACTAAAGGCGAAGCCGTTATTGTAACCGACGTAGGCCAGCACCAGATGGTGGCCTGCCGTTACGCCAAACTAAATAAAACCCGTAGCAACGTTACCAGCGGCGGTTTGGGTACAATGGGTTTTGCCCTTCCGGCAGCCATCGGCGCCAAATTTGGTGCGCAGGACCGTACCGTAGTTGCCATTATCGGCGATGGCGGTTTCCAGATGACCTTACAGGAACTGGGTACCATTATGCAAAGCAAGGTGGATGTAAAGATCATCATCCTGAACAACCGGTTCCTGGGCATGGTGCGCCAGTGGCAGGAGCTGTTTAATGAGCGCCGTTACTCGTTCGTAGATATTCAGAGCCCTGATTTTGTAATGGTTGCCAAAGGTTATGGCATTGCAGGTAAAATGATAGACCAACGAGCAGACCTAACTACCTCCCTACACGAAATGATAGACCATAAAGGCTCGTTCCTGTTAGAAGTAATGGTAACCAAAGAGAACAACGTATTCCCGATGGTACCGCAAGGCTGCAGTGTAAGCGAGATCAGGTTAAAATAAAGTCCCTAAAAGATAACAACATGGAAACCCAGGATAACGAAAAGCAGGAATATAACATAACGGTTTATACAGAAAACCAAATCGGTTTATTAAACCGTATCGCCATCATATTTACGCGTCGTAAAATCAATATCGACAGTCTTAATACTTCTCCCTCAGAGATAGAGAGCATCCACCGTTTTAATATCGTGATCACCGAGTCTGAAGAAGTGGTGCGTAAACTAACCCGCCAAATAGAAAAACAGGTGGAGGTACTAAAAGTATACTATCATACCAACGCTGATGTAATATGGCAGGAACTGGCGCTGTACAAAGTATCTACAGATGTAATTGCCGAGCAGGTGAGTGTTGAGCGCTTACTGCGCGAGAATGGCGCCCGTGCGGTAGTTATCCGCAAAGATTATACCGTATTTGAAACCACCGGCCATCGCGAAGAAACAGATGCGTTGATCAAGATCCTGCAGCCATATGGCCTGATAGAATTTGTTCGCAGCGCACGCGTGGCCATCATCAAAAACAGCGAAGGCTTTAACTCTAAGCTGCGCGAATTTGAAAGGTTAGAGCCTGGCGAGGATGTTGTGGAAAACGAGTACCTCAATAAAGGGCAAAAAGTATTTACGATGTAAGATCAGAATTTACAGGATTATAAAATTAACAATATTCTGAAAATTCTGATTCTGACAAAACAGAACTATTTTAAATCACAATAAAAGATCAATCGGTGAAATCATCTCAATCGATGAAATCCCCAAAATCAAAAAACAAAAACAATGGCAAAACTAAATTTCGGCGGTAGTGAAGAAAATGTAGTAACCCGCGAAGAGTTCCCTTTATCAAAAGCACAAGACGTTTTAAAAGACGAGGTTGTTGCTGTAATTGGCTATGGTGTTCAAGGACCCGGTCAGGCTCTTAATCAGAAAGACAATGGCATTAACGTAATTGTTGGCCAGCGTAAAGGCACCAAAACTTGGGATAAAGCTATAAGCGATGGCTTTGTGCCCGGCGAAACCCTTTTTGAAATTGAAGAAGCCCTTGAAAAAGGAACTGTTATTTGCTATTTATTAAGCGATGCAGCACAGATAGCTTTATGGCCAACCGTTAAAAAACATTTAACCCCGGGTAAGGCATTATATTTCTCACACGGTTTTGGGATCACTTTCAACGAGCAAACAGGCATTATCCCTCCTGCTGATGTGGATGTATTTTTGGTTGCACCTAAAGGCTCGGGTACATCATTACGCCGTATGTTCTTACAGGGCCGCGGCTTAAACTCAAGTTACGCGATATTTCAGGATGCTACCGGCAAAGCCTTCGAGCGCGTTATTGCATTAGGTATCGCTGTAGGTAGCGGTTACCTGTTCGAAACAGATTTCCGTAAAGAAGTATACAGCGACTTAACCGGTGAGCGTGGTACGCTAATGGGTTGTATTCAGGGCATTTTCGCAGCACAGTACGATGTATTGCGCGCCAATGGGCACTCTCCATCTGAGTCGTTTAACGAAACAGTTGAAGAATTAACCCAATCATTGATGCCGTTAGTTGCAGAAAACGGTATGGATTGGATGTACGCCAACTGCTCAACCACGGCACAACGCGGTGCGTTGGACTGGTGGAAGAAATTCCGTGATGCTACCAAACCGGTATTTGAAGATCTGTACAAAAGCGTTGCTACCGGTGTTGAATCACAAAAATCTATCGACAGTAACAGCAAGCCTGATTACCGCGAAAAACTGGATGCCGAATTAGCAGAACTACGGGAAAGCGAATTATGGCAGGCCGGCAAAACTGTACGCAGTTTACGCCCCGAGAACCAGGCTGTAGAAGCATAATAAAAGGCGAAAGCCGACAGGTAAAAGGCGAAAGCCAAACACCTCGCGTCATTGCGAGGTACGAAGCAATCTCAAAACTATGCATCACTGCTTTGCAAATTGGGAGATTGCTTCGTACGTCGCAATGACGCTAATTAAAATAGAAATACTAAAATGGGACAAACATTATTCGACAAGATCTGGGATGCACACGTCGTCAGTAGCAACGAGGGCTTTCCTGATATTTTATACATCGATACGCATTTTATACACGAGGTAACCAGTCCGCAGGCTTTTGATGGTTTACGCACCAGAGGTTTACCTGTTTTCCGGCCAAAACAAACCGTTGCCACGGCCGATCATAACGTCCCAACCTGGGACCAGCACCTCCCCATTAAAGAAGAACTTTCCCGTTACCAGGTTGATATGCTCACCAAAAACTGTGCAGAGTTTGGTATCGAGCTTTACGGTTTGGGGCACCCTTTCCAGGGTATCGTACACGTTATAGGCCCTGAATTAGGCATTACCCGCCCGGGCGGCACTTACGTTTGCGGCGATAGTCATACCTCCACACACGGCGCCTTTGGTGCCATAGCATTTGGTATCGGTACTTCGCAGGTAGAGCAGGTTATGGCAACCCAGTGTTTATTGCAATCGCGCCCAAAAAGGATGAAGATTGAAGTGAACGGCAAACTGCAAAATGGCGTTGGAGCCAAAGATATCATTCTATATATCATCGCGCAGATCTCGGCTGCCGGCGGTACGGGTTATGCAGTGGAATATGCCGGCGATACCATCCGTAGTTTAAGTATGGAAGGCCGCATGACCATCTGTAATATGAGCATTGAAATGGGTGCACGTTGCGGATTGATCGCTCCGGATGAAACAACCATCAATTATGTAAAAGGTCGCGAATTTGCACCTAAAGGCGAAGACTGGGATAAGGCAGTAGCTTACTGGCAAACGCTGTACTCTGACGACGATGCAGATTTTGACAGTGTACTAAGCTTTAAAGCCGAAGATATTGAGCCAATGATCACCTACGGAACCAATCCGGGGATGGGCATTGGTGTTACACAACACGTACCCGAAACAGCTTCTTTTGAGCAGAAAGAACAGGGCTCGTACAAAAAAGCCCTTGATTATATGGGCCTGCATGACGACGAACAATTATTAGGCAAACCTATCGATTACGTTTTCATCGGCAGTTGTACCAACAGCCGCATAGAAGACCTGCGCCAGGTGGCCGAGTTTGTAAAAGGCAAGCACAAGGCAGATAATGTTACGGTATGGATTGTACCCGGCTCTAAACAGGTGCAGGAACAAGCCATCCGTGAGGGATTGGACAAGGTATTCGACGCGGCAGGTTTCCCTTTACGCGAACCTGGCTGCAGTGCGTGCCTGGGCATGAACGAGGATAAGATCCCGGCGGGAAAATACTGTGTATCCACCTCAAACCGAAACTTTGAAGGCCGGCAAGGGCCGAACTCGCGTACTTTCCTGGCCAGTCCGTTAACTGCCGCAGCAAGTGCTATTACGGGTAAGGTGACGGATATAAGAGAATTTTTGAAAGAGGAGGAATTGGTATAATGAGTACTAAAATATTTAAACACATCCAAACCAGCGCAGTACCCCTGCCTATCGAAAACATCGATACAGACCAGATCATCCCCGCAAGGTTTTTAAAGGCCACTACCCGCGAAGGCTTTGGCAATAACTTGTTTCGCGACTGGCGTTTTGATAACAACGGAAATCCAAAACAGGATTTTGTACTGAACGAACCTATTTACAGCGGCAAAGTACTGGTTGCAGGCAAAAACTTTGGCTGTGGCAGTAGCCGCGAGCATGCAGCGTGGGCCCTGGCCGATTATGGCTTTGATGCCGTAGTAAGCAGCTTTTTTGCCGACATCTTTAAAGGCAATGCGCTTAACAACGGTTTGCTACCGGTACAGGTGAGCGATGACTTTCTGAAAAAGATCTTCGATGCCATATACGCCGATCCGCATGCGGTAATTGAGATTGACCTCGTAGACCAGTTCATTAAAATTGTAGCGTCCGGTGAACAAGAAAGCTTTGAGGTTAACCCTTATAAAAAGGCGTGCATGACCAACGGTTATGACGATATAGACTACATTCTGAGCAAGAAGGAATTAGTTGTTGAATTTGAAAATAGATAAAGAGTGTTGAATAGAATTGGTAAGTAGTTAATTTCAGCTATCCCCAATGAACTATTGAACAAATGAACTGATGAACCAACAAAAAGAGATAAAACGCGAAGGTAAAGGCACTGCAAAGTTATTTGACGAACGCAGCCTTACGGCCGACTATGCAACGTTAGCTCCCCTGCTACAACAGGGCTGGGCGGTGTTGGATGTGGGCTGTGGTACCGGCGCAATCTCTAAAGATATTGCCAACCGAGTTGGCCCTGCAGGTCATGTTACCGGAATCGATAATACGGCATACTTTATAGAAAGTGGCAGGGAAACCTACGCTGATGTAATTAACCTTGAACTAATCCATGCCGATCTGTTCAGTTTTGAACCGAAGAAAAAGTTTGACCTAATTGTTTCAGCACGAACGTTGCAATGGTTGAGCAATCCGCAGGAGGCGATATTAAAATTGAAATCGATGCTGAAGCCGGGTGGGACCTTGTCGATCCTGGATTATAACCACGAGGTATTGGAATGGCAGCCACAACCGCCGGCAAGTATGCTCAAATTTTACGCAACCTTTTTAAGATGGCGCGGTGATGCGGGCATGAATAACCACATAGCTGATGATCTGCCCGGATATTTTGAAGATGCCGGGTTGAATAGTGTAGAGATTTTAGGGGCTAATGAGGTTTATAAAAAAGGCGAACCGAACTTTGAACGTAAGGTCGGCATCTGGTCGTCTGTTGCGCAGATGACACAAATGGTTGACGAGGGCTATATCAGCGACCAAGACAGACTACAGGCCATATCCGATTATGACGAATGGATAAAAAGCGACGCGCAGCTCATGGTAATGCACCTGAAAGAAGTGCGCGGCACTAACGAATAATATAACATGGGAATTAAAAAACACATATTAGTAATACCCGGCGATGGCATCGGCCCAGAAGTAACCACCTGGGGAAAGGCCGTATTAGAAAAGATAGCCGAGCAATTTGGTCATCAGTTCACGTATGATAAAGGCCTGATGGGCCACGTAGCCATAGAAGCAACCGGCGAGCCCTTGCCCGAAGAAACATTAGACAAAGCGAAAAATAGCGACGCTATACTTTTTGGTGCGGTTGGCCATGCTAAATATGATAACGACCCATCGGCAAGGGTGCGCCCGGAGCAGGGATTGTTAAAGATCCGTAAAGAATTAGGATTATATGCTAACCTGCGCCCTATCATGCTTTTTGACGAATTGTTGGATGCATCAAGCTTGAAGCCGGAAATCTTGAAAGGTACAGATATCCTCTTTTTCCGTGAACTCACCGGCGATGTTTACTTCGGCGAGAAGAAACGCAGCGAAGACCGACGTACCGCTTCTGACCTGATGATCTACCATCGTTATGAGATTGAGCGGATCGCCCTGAAGGCATTTGAAGCGGCCCGCGTACGTAGTAAAAGGTTATGCTCGGTAGACAAGGCCAACGTGCTCGAATCATCGCGCCTGTGGCGCGAGGTAGTGCAGGATATGGCTAAAGAATACCCGGATGTAGATACCGAACACATGTTTATCGATAATGCCGCCATGCAACTGGTTAAAAACCCTAAAAAGTTTGATGTAGTGCTAACCGCTAATCTCTTTGGTGATATCCTGACAGATGAGGCATCGCAAATTGCTGGCTCTATGGGGATGCTGGCGTCGGCATCCATTGGTGATGGTACCGGATTTTTTGAGCCTATCCATGGCTCGGCGCATGATATTGCCGGGCAGGACAAGGCTAATCCGCTGGCGTCTATTCTCTCGGTTGCCTTAATGTTGGAAATTAGCTTTGGGTTGACAGATGAGGCTAGAAAGATAACATCGGCCATTGATAAAACTTTAAAAGATGGTTACCGCACCGGCGATATTGCTGATACCAAAACCGATCCGGCGAAGATTTTAGGCACCAAGGCCATGGGGCAAAAGGTACTGGAATTTTTAAGTTAAAATTAAAAAGTCAAAAGTCAAAAAAAGACTTAATGACTAATGACACAATAACCCTAACAGATGAAATGGAACGCTGAATTATATGACGACAAACATTCCTTCGTATTTCAATACGGTGAGAATGTGCTGGAATTGCTGGATGTAAAATTAGGCGAGCACATCCTTGATCTGGGTTGCGGTACAGGCCATTTAACCAGCGAGATCCAAAAACAGGGTGGCATAGTTACGGGGATAGATGCGTCTGCAGAGATGATCAAAAAAGCCCGCGACACTTTTCATAACGTTGATTATTTTGTTGCCGACGGAACGGATTTCCATTTTGATGATCCTTTCGACGCCATATTTTCAAACGCAACCTTGCATTGGATAAAGGATGCCGATGCGATGATGAAATGCGTACACGATGCACTTAAACCCGGCGGCCGCTTTGTTGCCGAAATGGGAGGCAAAGGCAATGTACAACAAACGGTAGCGGCCACCAAACAGGTATTGGCAAAATATGGCTATGATAAGGTAGACGAGAATAACCCCTGGTATTTACCTTCACCGGGTGAATATGCTACAAAGTTGGAAGCGCAAGGCTTCCGGGTGACTTATATGGCGCACTTTGACCGCAAAACGCTATTGCAGGATGGCCGCCAAGGCGTAGCCAAATGGCTGACGATGTTTGGGCCGTCTTTTTTTTCAGAGGTACCGGAAAGTGAATTACCGCAAATATTAAATGAAATAACCGACCTGCTGGAGCCCGCCTACAATGATAATGGGCTATGGTATTCGGACTATGTACGATTAAGATTTATAGCTGTAAAAGAGTAGTAGCAAGTTGTAAGTAGTACGTTTTACGCACAACTAATAAATATTAAAGCAAAATACGTATCACCTAAAACGTATTACGCAAAACAAATAAATAAAAAGATTATGTTACACGACCCAAACCGCGTTTACGTTTTTGACACCACACTTCGCGATGGCGAGCAGGTGCCGGGCTGCCAGTTAACCACCCCCGAAAAGATCGAGATAGCCCGCGAACTGGAAATACTGGGTGTAGACGTGATAGAAGCAGGTTTCCCGGTATCGAGCCCGGGCGATTTCATGAGCGTTGTCGAGATCTCTAAGGCTGTAACAGCGCCTATAGTATGCGCACTTACGCGCGCCAACAAAATGGATATAGATGTAGCGGTAGAATCATTGAAATATGCTAAACGCCCGCGAATCCATACGGGTATCGGCGCGTCAGACATGCACATCAAGCACAAATTCAACAGTACCCGTGAAGAGATCTTGGAGCGTGCGGTTGAAGCAGTAAAATACGCCAAAAAATCTGTGGAGGATATCGAGTTTTATGCAGAAGATGCCGGCCGTGCCGATGTAGAATATTTAGCGCAGATGGTTGAAGCTGTTATTGCTGCAGGTGCAACGGTGGTAAACATACCCGATACCAACGGATATTGCCTGCCTGACCAATACGGCGCCAAGATCAAATTCCTGAAGGATAACGTGAAAAACATCGACCAGGCCATTATATCAGTACATTGCCACAACGACCTGGGTTTAGCTACCGCTAACTCCATAGCCGGTTTACAAAACGGTGCCCGACAAATTGAAGGCACTATAAACGGCATAGGCGAACGCGCTGGAAATACCTCTATCGAGGAGGTAGTAATGGTGTTAAAAACGCACCAGGTGCTTGGTCTCTATACAAATGTTAACAGCAAAAATTTCTTTGAGATGAGCCGCATGGTAAGCACACAGATGCGCATGCCGGTACAGCCAAATAAAGCTATTGTGGGCAGCAACGCCTTTGCACACAGCTCGGGAATTCACCAGGACGGCTTTTTGAAGAACCGCGAGAATTACGAGATCATTCGACCGGAAGATGTTGGCTTCCCGAGTGCAAGTATCGTTTTGACCGCACGTAGTGGCCGCCACGCGCTTAAATTCCATTTGGAAAGGCTCGGTTATAAACTGGATAAAGACGAACTTTACGAGACTTACAAAAACTTTTTAACCCTGGCTGATGCCAAACTGGACATCAATGATGACGACTTGCAGAAATTAATGTCGCACAGGTTGGTAAAGAATTAAGTAATGGATACAGTAACGGATAACCATTTGGATTTTGAAGCAGCCTATGCCCGCTTAAAGGATGTAGTAAAACACACCCCGCTGGAGTATAACCGCGGCCTGTCTGAAAAATACGAATGCGAGATATATTTAAAACGCGAGGACCTGCAGATCGTTCGCTCTTATAAGTTAAGGGGAGCTTACAACATGATCAGCCGCTTGACAGATGAACAGATGAGCCGTGGTGTGGTTTGCGCCAGCGCGGGTAACCATGCGCAGGGTGTTGCCTTTTCCTGCAAAAAACTGGGTACAAAGGGCGTTATTTTTATGCCTGAAATCACCCCGAAACAAAAGGTAAAGCAAACAGAAATGTTTGGTGCCGGCAATGTTGAGCTGGTTTTAACCGGCGACACTTTTGACGATTGCCTTCGCGAGGCGTTGATCTATACTGAGGCCAACGGCATGACTTTTATACCCCCTTTCGATAACGAACAAATTATTGAAGGCCAGGGTACTGTTGGCGTAGAGATACTGGATGACCTGTTAGATGTTGAGGTAGTAATTATGCCGGTTGGTGGTGGCGGCTTGGCCGCAGGTGCGGGTACTTACCTTAAACAAAATAAACCAGGCATCATATTAATAGGCGTTGAACCGGATGGCGCACCATCTATGATGACTGCTTTAAAAGATGGCAGCCCCGTTACTTTAGGCACCATAGACCGCTTTGTAGACGGTGCTGCTGTAAAGCGTGTTGGCGAGAAAACCTTTTTGCTTTGTAAAGAAGTCCTTGACGATATGCTTACCGTACCAGAAGGTAAAGTTTGCACTACTATTTTAAAATTATACAACGAGGATGCCATTGTAGTTGAACCGGCAGGCGCCTTATCGGTTACTGCATTGGATGCCTTAAAAGATCAGATAAAGGGGAAGAAAGTAGTTTGTGTGATTAGCGGCGGCAATAATGATATTGACCGGATGCAGGAGATCAAAGAAAAATCGCTACTTTATGAGGGACTGAAACACTACTTTATTGTCCGTTTCCCGCAACGCCCCGGTGCTTTGAAATTATTTGTAAACAGTGTACTTTCTCCGGGTGACGACATTACCCGTTTCGAGTTCATCAAAAAGAACTCGAAAGAAAATGGCCCTGCACTGGTGGGTATAGAATTGAAGTACGCCGAAGATTACCCGGCCCTTTTACACCGAATGGAAGAACACCGCTTTGAAGTAATTGAGTTAAACCGGGACCAGACTTTGTTTGAATATTTAGTGTGATCAGTAAATGTCATTGCGAGAAGCGCAGCGACGTGGCAATCTTAGCATATTCGCTTGTCCAATGAGATTGCCGCGCTATCGCTCGCAATGACACTGTTTTTATTTTATTTCAGTCACTCGGCCAGAGCCGGGCGATTGAAATAAAATCAGCATGACATGATTGTATATTATGCTCCCAAAATTTTCATCGCCTCCAATGCAGCAATTTGCCCTGATATCAAAGCAGGCGGCACACCCGGCCCAGGAACGGTTAACTGACCTGTATACAGCATATTTTTAACATGTTTTGCCCGCATGCTGGGTTTAAAGAATGCGGTTTGAGCCAGCGTATTTGCCAAACCATAAGCATTGCCCTTAAAGGAATGATAATCGTCCTTAAAGTCCTTTAACGCATAGCTGCGCTTCAGTACGATATGAGCTCTAAGACTTTGCCCGGTAATGTGTTCAAATCTATTGATCATCATATCAAAATACTTTTCGCGGGTGGCCTCGTCATCTTCCAGTCCGGGAGCTATTGGCATCAGGAAGAAGATATTTTCTCCTCCTTCGGGCGCAGCGCCCGGGTCTGTTTTAGAGGTACAGCAAACATAAAAAAGCGGTTTGCTGGGCCATTTGGGGTCTTTGTAGATTTCTTTGGCATGCAGCTCAAAATCCTCATCAAAAAATAAATTATGATGCTGGATGCCCTCGATCTTTTTATCAGTACCAATATAAAACAACAAACTTGATGGCGACATGGTGCGGCTGTCCCAGTATTTTTCGGTGTAGTTCCTGTCCGGTTTATTTAAAAGCGACTGGTCTACATGTTCATAATCTGCCCCGGCAATCACAAAATCGGCAGTAAAGTCACCCTGCGTAGTTTTTATTAAACTTACCAGCTTGTTTGCCACATCAATTTTAGTGACTTCCGTACTCAACCTGATTTCTACACCATAACTTTCGGCAATGCTTACCATAGCCTTTACAATTTCATTCATTCCGCCTATGGGGTACCAGGTACCTAATGACAGGTCGGCATAATTCATCATACTGTACATAGCGGGAGTATCTTTAGGCGTAGCACCTAAAAACAACACCGGGAACTCCAGCAGTTTAATCAGTTTAGGATCTTTAAAGTATTTGCGCACGTGGCTGCTCATGCTGGTAAGCAGCTGCATACTCAAACTTTTTTTGACGAGGTTAAAGTCGATAAACTCGGTGATATTGTGCGAAGGGCGGAACACATACTCCCCCATCCCTACCTTATACTTGTAAGCTGCCTGGTCTAAAAACTTTCTTAACCCCACGCTACTATTGGGTTCAATACTATCAAACAATTGCTCTAACGCGCCCATATCGGCCGGGACATCCAGCACATCATCCTTGCCATAATAAACGCGGTACCCGGGGTCGAGCCGCTTTAAATCGTAAAAATCAGCCGGTTTTTTTCCGAATAATGCAAAGAAATTCTCAAATACATCGGGCATCCAGTACCAGCTTGGGCCCATATCAAACTTAAAACCGTCCAGCTCCCAAACCCGGGCGCGGCCGCCTGCCTGGTCGTTTTTTTCTAAAACGGTAACTTTGTACCCTTCCTTAGCCAGCACACATGCCGAAGCTAAACCTGAAAAACCCGATCCGATTACTATAACATGCTTCTTTGCATCCATCAGCAGCCAAATTAAGCAAATGTTATGGCCAATGTAAAAAACAATACCACATTCTTTTGTATTTTTACCGTAACTGACCCGCCAATGAATTTGTTTGATAAAACGTGTTTTGAATGCAGTAAACTGATCACAAAGCAGTATAGTACGTCGTTCAGTAATGGTATCAACGCTTTTGAAAAGCGCTTCAGATACCCGGTTTATGCCATATATGGCTTTGTACGCTATGCTGATGAAATTGTAGACACTTTTTATGACCATGATCAGCGCCTTTTAATAGATGAGTTTCGGGAAGAAACCTTTAAGGCAATTGAAAGGGGCATTAGTACTAACCCTGTGTTGCAATCGTTTCAGCAGGTAGTAAACCAATACGGGATAGAAAAACAACTGATAGAAGCGTTCCTGAATTCCATGAAAATGGATCTGGATAAAACCGCATACGACGATGAAGGCTATAAAACTTATATTTATGGCTCTGCAGAGGTGGTTGGTTTGATGTGCTTGCGTGTATTTGTAGAGAACAATTGTGAGCTGTATGACCAACTGGTACCCAAAGCACGCAGCTTAGGTTCGGCATTCCAGAAAATAAACTTTTTAAGGGATATCAAGTCGGATTATGAAGACCGTGGGCGCACATATTTCCCCGACGTCGATTTTCAGAAATTTACCGAAGCCGATAAGGCTTTTATAGAAAAGGACATTAAACAAGATTTTGACGATGCCCTGGTCGGGATTAAGCTGCTACCAACGGGCAGCCGCCTGGGTGTGTACGTAGCTTATACTTATTACCTACAGCTATTTAAGAACATCAAGCGTACAACAGCCATTACCATTATGCAACAACGTATAAGAGTGTCTGACACGCGCAAATTGAGTTTGTATTTTAAGGCTGTGCTACATCAAAAACTTAAAGTGATTTAAACTGTAACTGCCTATGCCGATCCAATTAAGATACTATCTCGTTTCGATGTTACTGATTTTGTGGATGCCACTGGCACAAGGTCATATATTTTCTAAACACATTGATCTGTCCGAGCCCAATCTGCCTGCTATACGTAAACTACTGATCGCCGCGTTGGATAGTAAAAAAACCACCGATTCTTTGTACATCAACCTGGAAAGCATAAAGAACCGGTCGGCATTGTTAACTGGTTACATGGGCGCATTAGAAGCGTTAAAAGCGAAGCATACCTGGAACCCGTACTTCAAAATTAAATATTTGAATGATTGTGAAAAAACATTTGCAAAAGCCGTTACACGTGATCCACACAATATAGAGATCCGATTTATGAGATTCTCAATCGAACATAACGTACCAAACTTTTTGGGTTATAATAACAACCTGGTGACCGATCGTCAGGAGATCATCAGGCAGGTGGATAATCAGTACTATGCCCAGGCAGATAAATTACTGGTAAAAACCATTATCAGCTTTTTGATTGAATCTAAACGCTGCACGCTTGGGGAAATCACCGACCTTAAAAAACATTTAGCCTCCTTATAGTGAAGTACACCTATTTGCTTATCAACGTATTAACAATTTTCTTCCCGGTGGTATTATCGTTTGACAAGCGCGTAGCTTTTCATAAAAGCTGGAAATTTATCTGGCCCGGCATGGCTGTTACGGGTTTACTTTTTTTGTTTTGGGATGTTTTATTCACCGTTCACGGCGTATGGTCATTTAACGATAAGTATATCACCGGTATTAAATTCTTCGAACTACCGGTTGAGGAGATCCTGTTCTTCCTGACGGTGCCTTTTGCCTGCATCTTTATTTATGCCTGCCTAAATCACTACATAAAATGGTCTATTGGGAACGATGTAGCCCGGAGCATAGCAGGTATCATTGCCTTGGCTTGTGCATTTATATTGATGGGGCACTTTGATAAACTATACACCGCGGTCACTTTTAGCCTTCTGGGATTAGTGTTATTAGCGTTACTTTTTGTGTTGAAAGCCAATTGGTTAGCTCGGTTTTTCATGGCTTTTGTGGTATCGCTTATCCCCTTTTACATCGTTAATGGCTTGCTCACATCTATTCCGGTGGTATTATATAACAACGACCAAAATCTGGGTATCCGTGTAGGGACCATACCGTTTGAGGATCACTTTTACAGTATGGCGCTTCTACTGATGAATATCGCTTTCTTTGAATACTTTAAATCGAAAAGAACTGCTACATTATGATCGAGTTGCCCGTATATACCAAGTCACAATTAGCGCTACGAAACGGACAAGATAAACCGCAGATCTGGGTGGCTTATAAAGGCTTGATCTATGACGTTACCGATAGCCGGCTTTGGCGCAACGGTAAACACTACGAACACTGGGCCGGGCAAGACCTAACCGACGAATTAGCCGATGCACCACATACCGAAACGGTTTTTGAAAAGCTTGTAGTAATAGGCAAACTAGCCTAACCGTATGGATTAAATTGAATTTTTAACTAAAAATATCTTTCTAATTAACTTTGTTGTGATTGTATGAGCCTGTCAGATACAAAAATATGTTGTCTGATAAAAATCGGCTAAAACGACAAAGCCCACGTTTTCTAAGGTGGGCTTTGTCTATATGTATTTGAGTTTAATTATCTCTTACATTTCGGCGTAAACCGGTTTTGCAACACCATTATCATAAGCTTTCAAACCTTTTTTAAGTAATTTGCGCGCTACATGAATGCGGGTTTTAACAGTACCGATAGGGATAGTTAAATGATCTGCAATCTCATGATATTTATGGCCTTCAAAATACATAGTGAAAGGTACATAATAATCAGACGGTAAGCGATCTAACGCACGTTTAATATCGTCCATTACAAATTTAGCCTCGCCTTGGTTTTTAGTTGAACTGAAGACCAAGTTTGGGGACGATATCTCGTCGCTTTTTGTAACAAATGTGCTCATTTTAACAAAACGGCGGTAGTTGTTAATGAAGGTGTTCTTCATAATCGTATACAACCATCCTTTTAAGTTGGTGCCCTCTTTAAACTTATTATAATAAGTAATGGCTTTCAACATTGTGTCCTGAACAAGGTCGTTTGCATCATCTGCGTCATGTGTAAAGTGCAAGGCATAAGACCTTAGTGAACTTGCTTGACGTAATACCAGGGTGTTAAACTCAATCTTTGTCATTCTGTTAATGTTTTGTATTGAGTATTATTCAAACATAGTACCAACTTATTTTGTATACACCCATAACTATAACTGACCTAAACAGTGCCTAGTGCACTTTGTGTAGCATGGCAATTTGTCAAATTATTGTAAAACGCTGTAAATCAATATGCTATAAACAAACAAAAATAATTTACCAGGCACAGGTACTTATAGGTAACTTAACCTTAATAATTCCTTTAACTTGTTGGAGATGAATATTTAATGAAATTTTCTTTGAGGTAAAAATATTAACTAATAATATTCACCTCGCGTTGTAATTTAACGCCAAATTTAGTGTACACACTGTCTATGATTTGCGACGAAAGACTGTACACTTCTGCACCCGTTGCCCCGCCGTGGTTAACCAATACCAATGCCTGGTTCTTCCATGTGCCGGTATTTCCTACAGTTTTTCCCTTCCAGCCACACTGCTCTATTAGCCATCCGGCAGCTAACTTTACATAGCCCTCGCCGGCAGGATAATTAACCACATCCGGGAACTGTGCTATAACAGGCGCAAATTCTTCTGCAGTAATCACCGGGTTTTTAAAGAAACTCCCCGCGTTACCAATAGTAGATGGATCGGGCAGTTTAGAAACACGGATATGTGATACCACCTGCGATACATCCTTTATAGTAGGTTCTGTGATGCCGCGATTGGTCAGTTCCTGCTCTATCGCACCGTATTTAATGTTAATGTTAGGATTTAAGGATAAGCGGAACTTTACCGATACGATAATATACTGCCCGGCCAGTTCGGTTTTAAATACACTTTCGCGGTAGCCGAACTTGCAATCTTCTTTGGTAAATGTGCGGATGTCGCCCGTGGCGATCTCGACCGCCTGGCAACTCTCGAATACATCTTTCAGCTCAACTCCATACGCCCCAATGTTTTGAATAGGCGACGCCCCAACAGATCCGGGGATCAAACTCAGGTTTTCCATACCGGCGTAACCGCGGTCTACGCAGAAATTCACCAGGTCGTTCCAAACCTCGCCGGCACCCGCTTCTACAAAAACATCATCGTGACTGATGCGGTGTTCGATACCGCGGATATTCAGGCGGATCACCAGGCCATCAAAATCGGCCACCATCAACATATTACTGCCACCGCCTAAAACCAGACGGGGCATTTGCAGCCACTTCGGGTCGGCAAAAAGTTCGGTAACCTCATCAGCATGGCTGATCTCTGCA
Source organism: Mucilaginibacter glaciei (assembly GCF_014773245.1). Classification (GTDB taxonomy): domain Bacteria; phylum Bacteroidota; class Bacteroidia; order Sphingobacteriales; family Sphingobacteriaceae; genus Mucilaginibacter; species Mucilaginibacter glaciei. The sequence continues at coordinate 150,909 of NZ_JACWMX010000002.1, forward strand.
AAATACCGGGCATTGGCATCGATACCAAAAGTGTTGAAGTTTTTAAGCGATACGTTTTCCTGGATTTGCAGCATGATGCGAATTTCGGAATTTTTGGAGATTTGGCAACTTTTAAAGTTACGCAAGCGTTTACTCTTACCGTAGCACTTTGTTAATCCCGCTGTTTCAAGCGTCCACGTTTGAACAACCATAACTGTCAGCATCCACGCTGATGAATTTGAACTACAGAACTTACTTAAACCACTTCTTCCCCACAACCAACAGCCCAAACTCTTCCGAGGGGTTCTTTTCTGTGGTTTTGTGGTGGATCTTATGCGCCCGGCGGATAGCCATTAAATAGCGATTATCGCTTTTAAAGGCTTTGAAACGATTATGGATAAACCAGTCATGGAAAATAAAGTAGATACAGCCGTAGGTACTAATGCCGGCACCTATCCAAAAGCGATAATCTAAATTTTCATGCCCTGCCCACATCAGCCATAAGGCTAACGATGCAAAACCAATACTAAACAAGTCGTTCAGTTCGAACCAGCCATGCCGCTGCTGATGGTGCGTTTTATGGATAAACCACAGCGGTCCGTGAAATAGGAATTTATGCATGGCCCAGGAGGCCAGTTCCATGACGGCGATGGTCGCTACAATTATTCCAATATTGATTACTATCTGCATACTGTAAATGTAAAAAGCAGAATCAAATTAAATTGTTCTGCTTTTATTAAATTGTTCTGCTTTTTTATGTCCTATCAATTAGCTCACCCCCCGCCCTCTCGAAGAGGGGGATTTAAGATCCGAAATTCTTAAATATGAATAGCCCTATTCTCTGTCGCTGCTAAACATGCTTCGCGCATGGCTTCGGTATAGGTTGGGTGTGCATGGCTGGCGCGGGTTACATCCTCGGCACTGGCGCGGAACTCCATCGCAATAACAGCCTCGGCTATCATATCTGCAACACGCGGGCCTATCATGTGTACACCTAAAATTTCGTCGGTTGTAGCATCAGCCAAAACCTTCACAAAACCATCCAGATCACCGCTTGCACGAGCACGGCCGCTTGCCTTGAAAGGGAACGAGCCTGTTTTATATTTTGTACCCGCTTCTTTCAATTGCTCTTCGGTATAACCTACGGCAGCAACTTCTGGCCAGGTATAAACAACACCCGGGATCAGGTTATAATTGATGTGCGGTTTTTGTCCGGCAATACGCTCGGCAACAAAGGTACCTTCATCCTCGGCCTTGTGGGCCAGCATAGCACCTTTTACCACATCGCCAATAGCATAAACACCCTTAACGCTGGTTTCCAAATGCTCGTCAACAGAGATCTTACGTCCACGTTCTTCCACAGTGATGCCAATTTTATCTAAACCTAAACCGTCGGTATAAGCCACACGGCCAACGGCTACCATACAGTAGTCGCCTTTCAGTTCCTGTTTTTCGCCTTTAGGGTTATCAAACGTTACGGTAACCTCTTCACCTTTGGCGGTAGCGCCTGTAACCTTGTGGCCCAGGTAAAACTCCATGCCTATTTTCTTTAACACCTTTTGAAGCTCGCGGCCCAGGCCTTTATCCATCGTCGGGATAATGCCGTCCATAAATTCAATTACAGATACCTTGGCACCTAAACGCGCATAAACAGAACCCAACTCCAAACCTATAACCCCCCCACCAATCAATATAAGGTGTTTAGGGATCTCGGTCAGTTTTAAAGCTTCGGTTGATGTGATGATGCGTTTCTTGTCTATCTTCAGGAACGGCAGGCTTGCCGGTTTTGAACCCGTTGCGATAATCACCTTTTCAGTGGTCAGTTCGGTAGTTTTACCATCAGTCGTGGCAACAATGATCGTATTTTTATCTTTAAATGACCCTACACCTACGTGCACGTCAATCTTGTTCTTCTTCATCAGGTAAGTGATGCCGCTGGTATTGGCATCAACCACTTCCTGTTTGCGTTTGATCATCTGGCCAAAATCGATGCCCAGGTTATCTAATTTGATACCATGCGTGGTAAAGGTATGTGAAGCGTTATAGTAGTGTTCGCTCGAATCTAATAAAGCCTTTGAAGGAATACAGCCTACGTTAAGGCAGGTGCCACCCAGGGTGTTGTACTTTTCAATAATAGCGGTTTTCATCCCCAACTGAGCGCAGCGTATAGCAGCTACGTAACCACCCGGACCCGAACCTATAACGATAACATCATATTGCATAGTAGTAGTATTTTATGGGTGGCAAAGTTAAGGAATGTTTACAGGCTTATAAATAGGTATTTAATTAAATGTGCAGGTATTGACAGAAGTTGCAGATGTGTGGATCCGCAGATTTATGGTGTGCAGATGAAAACTACTAAACGCGCATCATTGCAAGGAGCGAAACAATCCCCGGGAGATGAGTCAGCGTCATGGTAGGATTTTCAAGGCTATTACAAGCCGGTGGATATCACTTTTCTTTTCTCAAATAGCGCAGCGTTATTACTTACAGATACTCGCCTCAAAACTGCCCTTGATGTAATTGTTTTGAAATTTGGCATCAACCGTACCGGTAACTTTATCGGCGGTGATAGAAGTAATTTCAATAACGCTATCAGACGAGAACAGGGCGCCGTCGGTAGAATTGGGGTCGTCTATCAACACATAGATGTCGTTCTCTACAAACTTGCCTACTTTTTTTGGAACGCTTAACCTTACGAGAAACTTGTTAATGTCGGCGGTGCAACCGTCAGCCTTATTCGCCGACAGGTAGATGTGAAATAAATCTTCGGGCTTGTAATTCTGATAGCTAAAATTAACGGTACGTATCACGGCACTTTGCGCGGTAAACGTCGAGTTGTAGAGCATACCGGATACGGGGGTGGCGGCAGCCGGCGGCTGCGGACTATCCTTTTTACTGCACGATAACATTAAAACCAGGATAGCTAACAAGTAGAACTTATTTTTCATTGGATGTGGATCGGGTGATTATTCAGGCATTTAACCGCCCGGATTGCAAATTGTTTAATTAAAACGTAAACAAGTCGCAACCAATCTTCCCGCCGAACGGGAGGGTTTTGTAACACTCTTAACATCGTTCGTATATTTATAATATACTTATTAAATTAGGCACGTCAATCAATCCCCACATCAATGAAAAAATTCTTCGCCTTAATTTTATTAGTAACCACCGCTTACACCGCAGCATTTGCGCAAAGCAACTATGTTACCGAGCATTTTACTAAAAAGGATGTTTACATCACCATGCGCGATGGTGTAAAGCTGTTCACTTCCATCTACACCCCTAAGGATGCCTCAAAAACAAACAAGTACCCTATTATGATGCAGCGTACCTGCTACAGCATTGCACCTTACGGCGAAACAAAATACCCTGGCAGCCTGGGCCCATCAAAATACATGATGCAGGAAGGCTACATTTTTGTTTACCAGGATGTGCGCGGCCGATACAAAAGCGAAGGCACCTGGACTAACATGACCCCGGTTATTGATAATAAAAAAAGCAAGAAAGATGTGGACGAAGGATCGGACACTTATGATACCATCGACTGGCTGGTTAAAAACGCGGTAGGCAATAATGGCCGTGTGGGCCAGTGGGGTATCAGCTATCCCGGTTTTTATACCGCGGCAGGCATCCTGTCCAATCACCCTGCTCTAAAGGCATCATCGCCGCAGGCACCTATATCCGATTTTTTCTTTGACGATTTCCATCACAACGGCGCATTGTTAGAGTCTTATTTCTTTACTTACCCGGTATTCGGCGTACAAAAAACCGATACTACCTCTAAGGCTTGGTACGGCGCACAAAACATCAAAACCGGCACCCGCGATGGTTACCAGTTTTTGTTAGATATGGGCCCGCTTAAAAATGCCGACAAATATTATAAAGACAACTTTTTTTGGCAGGAAACCATTAACCACCCCAATTACGATGAGTTTTGGCAAAAACGTGGTTTGCCTAAACACTATGGCAAAGTAAAACCTGCGGTGATGTTTGTGGGTGGATGGTATGATGCAGAGGATTTGACCGGCCCGCTGGCGCTTTACAAAACTATAGGCAAATCAGATGCTAACGCTTACAATACCATCGTGATGGGTCCTTTTGGCCACGGCCGCTGGTCGCGCGAGACAGGGCACACCATGCACAGCAACGTTTACTTCGGCGATAGCATCGCCACCTTCTACCAAACTAAAATAGAGCAAAAATTCTTTAACCATTTCCTGAAAGGTAACGGCGACAAAAATTCAGGCCTGCCTAATGCTTACATGTACAATACCGGTAAAAAGGAATGGACAACGTTTGACAAATGGCCTTCGCCTGCGGCTACGCATTTAAAAATGTACTTAAGTGCCGATGGTAAATTAGCTAACACACAGCCAACCGGCACGGGTTCAACCAGCTTTGTGAGCGATCCGCTGAAACCTGTCCCTTATACCGAAGATAATACCACTACGATGGGCTTTACCCCGCATAATTATATGAGCGAAGACCAGCGTTTTGCCGGTCGCCGTACAGATGTGCTGGTTTTCCAGACGGATGTGTTGACCGATGATGTTACCCTGGGTGGCGAGATCATGGCTAACCTAAAGGTAGCTACTACAGGTACCGATGCCGATTTCTTTGTGAAACTGATAGATGTTTACCCGCCGGATGAGCAAAATAACCCATACGTGCCTAACAAGAACATCATCCTGAGCAATTACCAGCAAATGGTACGCAGCGAAATTATGCCGGCACGTTTCCGTAATGGTTTTGAAAAAGCGGTGCCGATGGTGGCTAACCAAAAAACCGATGTTAACTTCCGTCTGCAGGATGTGCTGCATACCTTTAAAAAAGGCCACCGCATAATGGTGCAGGTGCAAAGTACCGCGTTCCCACTATTTGCGCGTAACCCGCAAAAATTTGTAGAGAACCCGTACAAAGCAGACGAAGCAGATTACATTAAAGCAACCCACACCGTATTTGCTGATAGCTTTATTGATGTGGAGGTGTTAAAATAGAAAGTTTATTTCGCGCAAAGACGCTAAGTCGCAAAGTTTTATTATTAAATCTTAGCGCCTTTGCGAGATTTTAGAAATTATAAATGAGAATTTTCTTCAAATTATTAAGCGTTGCCATTGTAGGTTTTTTACCTCTGGCTACCTTCGCCCAACTCGGCGCGCATAAAGAAACCTTTACCCGTGCAGATACCTTACGCGGATCGTTAACCACACCGTTGCGTACGTGTTATGATATCAACTACTACCACCTTGATGTGAAGTTTGATATAGACCAGAAATTCATCAGCGGTAACGTAATGTTTAAATTTACTGCGGATGCGGATTTCACCAAGCTACAGTTCGATCTGTTTAGTAATTTAAAGTTGGAGAAAGTGGTTTACAAAGGGAAAGAACTGCCCTACACCCGCGAATTTAACGCGGTGTTTGTAAGCTTCCCGCAAACCATTGCCAAGGGCAGCAAAGATCAGTTTACCGTTTACTACTCCGGCAACCCCACTATTGCCAAGCGTGCGCCCTGGGATGGCGGGGTTGAATATAATGTTGACTCGTTAGGCCATAAATGGGTATCTACCGCCTGCCAGGGCATGGGTGCCAGCGTATGGTGGCCTACTAAAGACCAGCAGGCTGATGAAGCCGACAGCGCCCTCATTAGCATCAGTGTACCTAAAGGGTTAAAAGACGTATCTAACGGCCGCCTGCGTAAAGTGACCGACCTGACGAACGGCTACACCCGTTTCGACTGGTTTGTATCACAACCCATCAATAACTATAACATCGAAGCCAACATTGGCGACTACGCCCACATTAGCGATACCTACATGGGCGAGAAAGGCAAACTGACTTTAGACTACTGGCCGTTAAGCTACAATGTAGACAAAGCCAAAAAACAATTTGCGGCTAACGTAAAGCCGATGCTGAAAGCCTTTGAGCATTGGTTTGGCCCTTACCCTTTTTATGAAGATGGTTATAAACTGATCGAAACACATCACCTGGGTATGGAGCACCAAAGCGGTACAGCCTATGGCAACCACTACGGCAACGGCTATCTGGGCCGCGATCTATCAGGCACGGGCTGGGGTTTAAAATGGGATTTTATTGTGGTGCATGAAAGCGGCCATGAGTGGTTTGGCAACAACATCACGAGTAAAGATTTGGGCGATATGTGGATACATGAAAGTTTTACCAACTACAGCGAATCATTGTTTATTGAAGATAACTGGGGCAAGCAGGCCGGGCAGGAATATGTGCATGGCACACGCCTGGGTATTTTAAATAACGAGCCAATTGTAGGGCCGTACGGTGTAAATAAAGAGGGAAGCGGCGATATGTACCCTAAGGGCGGCAACATGCTTAACATGATCCGCACCATTATTAACGATGATGAAAAATGGCGCGAAATCTTGCGTGGGTTAAATAAAACGTTCTATCACCAGACCGTTACTTATGACCAGGTAGTAAATTACATTAATAAACAAAGCGGTAAAAATCTGAGTCCGATGTTTGATCAGTACCTGCACTATAAGAATATCCCAACACTGGAGTTTATGAACATTGGCGGCAAACTAATGTGCCGTTGGATAGCCGATGCTGAAGGTTTCGCTATGCCGGTCAAAGTGCGCGTTAAAGGCGGAGAGTATAAGTTTATTACCCCGCGTACACGGTTTGCCCCGTTAGCTATTGACGGCGCTACAAAAGATAACATTGAGGTAGATACCTTTAATTATTATATAGGGGTGCTGGTGGATTAGTCCCCCACCCTTGTCATTTCGAATGAGCAATAGCGAGGAGAAATCTTCTTGGTTAAGCAATGTTTTCACGTCCAACTAAGAGGATTTCTCTCTATCGTTCGAAATGACAACCTATTAAATTTCATCGCATGCCTAATTGCTACGCTGTAGCTTACACAGCTTTACAACAGAAATAATTTATTTTCAATTCCGTGCAACTTTTCTGATACAGTGCGCATCTAATAGTTAAACTAACTATACAACGCATGAAATCACTAAAAACCTTACTAATGGCTGCCGCGCTGGTTGCCGTTAACACCCTTTCGTTCGCGAAGGCAAATACAAACAAATCATTTGGTTCAGAAGACCGACACTTATCCGGCTTTAACGCCGTTAGCGTTGCCGGTTCGTTTGATGTTTACATTACTCAGGGCTCGTCAGAATCTGTTAAGGTAGAAGCGCCCGATGATGTAATAGACCGTATTGTTACAGAAGTTGAGGGCGGCGTTTTAAAGATATATAACAAAAAGAACAACGGCATGACCTGGAACTGGAACGGCAATAAAAAAATAGTTGTGTATGTATCTATTAAAGATGTTAACATGGTAAGCCTTGCCGGCTCGGGCGATGTATATTTTAAGGGAGGGCTGCATGCACCGTCTTTAAAATTAAAATTAGCAGGCTCGGGTGATTTAACCGGCAAAGTTGATGTACGATCATTGGAAAGCAGCCTTTCAGGATCCGGCGATATTACCATTAGCGGCCGTGCAGAAAGCTCATCAGTAAGCGTAGTAGGCTCGGGCGATTTTACCGGGCAAAACTTGGCAACTGCAAATACGATTGTAAAAGTAGCCGGTTCTGGCGATGCGCGCGTAAACGCTACCGATAAATTAGAGGCATCCGTAGTTGGGTCCGGCGATGTGCATTATACCGGTGCAGTTAAAAATGTTACCAGTTCAAAAGCTGGCAGCGGTGATGTTAGCCGGATGTAATCTAGGTGAAAAGTTAAAAGTCTTAATAACAAGAGCGGCCCGTGATAAATATCACGGGCCGCTCTTGTTATATATTATTAATGCTTAAGCTAATTGTTTAGCTAATTTTTCTGCCAATACTGATTTTGGAACGGCACCAATTTGTTTGTCAACTATTTCGCCATTTTTGAAGAACAATAAGGCAGGGATATTACGGATGCCAAACTTCATTGATATACCCGGGTTGTTGTCTACATTTACTTTACCTACAACGGCTTTGCCATCATATTCTTTAGCAATTTCTTCAACTACAGGGCCAACCATTCTACACGGACCGCACCATTCTGCCCAAAAATCAACCAATACAGGTTTGTCAGATTTTAAAACAAGTTCATCAAAGTTTGCATCAGTTATTTCTATAGCCATGATTTTATTTTTTAAATTTTAGTGTACAAATATATACTATTCAAATAGCTTGCCACAAGTAGCCACATGACAATGTGACAATTATATTAGAGTTGTGGAAAAGAATGACAGATGTTGAATAGTCAAAGAGTTTTGTATTAGATATTGGCAACGCGAGCGAAGAAATATTATAACAGCTTTTTTTCTTTCTTGCAGGATTTCTACTTGTGTGAAATATTGAAAGTATCACTAAGGTGTGTTGTTCAGGGAAAATGCGATAAACAATATCGTATGAGAAATATGTAATTTTATATTGCCTGCAATTAAAAAAATTTATCTGATAGCATCAAGGGCATGCGTTACTACAACAACACCGCCTGTGCATTAGTCAAGCTATAGATCTCGGCCATCAGGTCATCGCTCGGGCTTACCTTTACCGATTTAGAAGCCAGGTCAACATACATTGATTCTTCGCCATCCTTCACCTTAAACTTAAGCTGACAGCTTTTTGCCGGGTACTTTTCATTATTGGTGCTGATGATCTGCTGCAGGCTGTCTAACAACTGATTGTTTAATGCCTTAACATCAAGGCAAACCGTGATTGATTTGGTGAGCTTATCCCGCATTTCAGATAGCAAGCTCATTACCGTAACCCTCATATCCCAGTTATCCTTTTGTCGGTACTTTTCTTCTATTAATCCCTTTATATGCAGAAAATACCCCTCTACCATCATATTGCGGAATTTCACATAGTCATCGCCAAAAAAGGCAAACTCGTAAGATTCGTTGTAATCTTCCAACACGAACGAGCCAAATGGCTTACCCATTTTAGTAAACCTGTGCTGTACACTGGCAACCAACCCGCCAATACAGATCTCGCCCCTTTTTCGTAAATTATTCAGATTTGCCATTACCTCTTCGCCGCCTTCACCAGATCGTGCCTTTTGCACATCTTTCAACTCGGCAATAGTGGTGTTGCAGTATTTCTCTAACTCCAGCTTATAATTATCCAGCGGATGGCCGGTGAGGTATATGCCGATGACTTCCTTTTCGTACTTAAGCTTCTCTATCAATGCCCATTCTTCACAATCAGGCATAGCAGGCTCTGGAATGTATGACGCTACCGAACCGCCAAATAACGATGATTGTGAACTGTTTTTGGTGTTCTGATAATCGTTACCGTATTTGATCAAACGCTCTACGCCCGTAAGCAATCCATTCTCAGTTTTGGCGAAGAATTGCGAACGGTTTAGTCCAAACTCATCAAACGCGCCGCCGTAAACTAAATTCTCATATGATTTGCGATTTACCGACCGGGTGTTTGACCGCTGTGCAAAATCGTATACGCTTTTGTAAGGGCCGTTCAGGTCACGTTCTTCTATAATGCTTTCAACCGCCTTTTCGCCTACCCCTTTTACGCCCGCCATACCAAAGCGGATAACGCCCTTTTTGTTGGCAGCAAACGCCATGGCACTTTCATTAATGTCGGGCCCTAACACTTCAACCCCCATTCGGCGGCACTCTTCCATAAAGAAGGTGATCTTCTCCATGTTGTTTTGATTATTCAATACGGCCGACATATACTCGGCCGGGTAATGCGCCTTTAAATAAGCCGTTTGGTAAGCCACAAAAGCATAACAGGTAGAGTGCGATTTATTGAACGCATACTGTGCAAAAGCCTTCCAGTCGGTCCAGATCTTGGTCAGTTTATCTTTAGCGTGGCCTTTTGCCATTGCGCCATCCATAAACTGCGATTCCATTTTGTTAAGGATATCCAGTTGCTTTTTACCCATTGCCTTACGCAAAACGTCGGCATCTCCTTTACTAAAGCCCGCCAGCTTTTGCGATAAAAGCATCACTTGCTCCTGGTACACGGTAATACCATAGGTTTCACCCAGGTATTCCTCCATATCGGCCAGGTCGAAAACGATTGGTTCCTGCCCGTGTTTACGCTTGATAAAGTTGGGAATATACTCGATAGGGCCCGGCCTGTACAGGGCGTTCATGGCAATTAAGTCTTCAAACTTATCGGGTTTCAGGTCGCGCAGATACATTTGCATCCCGTCACTTTCAAACTGGAATGTACCGTTGGTATCGCCACGCTGATAAAGCTCATAAGTTTCTTTATCATCCAGGGGGATGTAATCTATGTCGATTTCCACACCGTGGTTTTGTTTGATCATCCGTAGGGCATCCTTGATAATGGTAAGGGTTTTAAGGCCCAAAAAGTCCATTTTAATTACTCCTGCATCTTCAATTACACGCCCGTCATACTGGGTAACCAACAGATCGGAGTCTTTAGCCGTGGCAACGGGTACAATGTCCGTCAAATCATAAGGGGCGATGATGATACCTGCAGCATGCACACCCGTATTACGGACAGATCCTTCCAGTTTCTCGGCTTCGCGCAGCACTATACCCTTCAAATCCGGCGATTTATAAATAGCCTGTAACTCCGGCACTTGCTCGATAGCTGTTTTCAGGTTGATCCCCAATGTCTCGGGTACCAGTTTTTTCAGGGCGTTCACATCGCTCAGGGGCATATCCAACACGCGGCCCACATCCTGGATACTGGTCCGGGCAGCCATAGAGCCGTAGGTAATAATCTGTGCTACCTGGTTTTTACCATACTTTTCAACCACATAATCTATCACCTTTTGGCGGCCGGCGTCATCAAAATCCGTATCGATGTCGGGCATGCTCTTCCTGTCCGGGTTTAGGAAACGCTCAAACAGGAGGTTATACTTTAGCGGGTCGATATTAGTAATACCGGTACAATAGGCCACTACCGAACCTGCTGCAGAGCCACGGCCCGGGCCTATAAAAACCCCCATATCGCGACCGGCCCTGATAAAATCGGCAACAATCAGGAAATACCCTGCAAAGCCCATAGTACGGATGGTGAACAGTTCAAAGTTAATCCGCTCCTCGGCCTCGGGGCTGATATCTTTGTAACGCTCTTTAGCGCCTAAAAAGGTTAAATGCTTCAGATACTCCCATTGGTTAAGAGTATCCGCATCGGGCGTCATGTCACTATGGATCTTAAATTCAGGCGGGATGACGTAGTTAGGAAGCAGGATATCGCGCTTTAATTTCAGCACATCTACCTTATCTACAATTTCCTGCGTATTATCTAATGACTCCGGGATATCGCTGAACAGCTTACCCATCTCGGCCTGGGTCTTAAAGTAAAACTGATCGTTAGTAAAGCCGAAACGGTAACCCTTGCCGCCTTCCTCGTCGGTAGCTATGGGGGTACTTTGTAAATCGCCGGTGTTTACACAAAGCAAAATATCGTGCGCATTTGAGTCCTGCTGATCCACATAATGCGAATCGTTTGAGCAGATCACCTTTACATTATACTTTTTAGCGAATTTCATCAGCACCAAATTCACCGTATCCTGGTCAGGGATATCGTGGCGCTGCATCTCGATGTAAAAGTCCTCACCAAAAAGGTCGAGCCACCATTTAAACTCAATTTCGGCAGCGGCCTCACCGTCGCGTAAAATAGCCTGCGGTACTGACGCCCCCAGGCAACAAGTGGTGGCGATAATGCCTTTATGATATTTTAGAATCAGTTCTTTATCAATACGGGGCCATTTGCTGTAAAGGCCTTCCATATATCCTAAAGAGCATAGCTTGATCAGGTTTTGATAGCCCTCGGCATTTTTCGCCAGCATCAACTGGTGGTAACGCTTATCTTTTTTCTCTTTGGTAAACTGTTTTTTATGCCGGTCATCTACCACGTAAAACTCGCAGCCAACGATGGGTTTAACGCCATGCTTGCCTGCCTCGGCCACAAATTTAAACGCGCCAAACATATTACCGTGATCGGTAATAGCAAGGGCCTTCATTCCATCGGCGGCGGCCTTTTTATATAATTTCGTTATATCGGCGGCGCCGTCAAGTAACGAAAACTGGGTGTGTACGTGTAGGTGCGAAAATTCGGGCATGTGTATCTTTCTCTCTGTATCCGGTGGATTACAAATTTATCAAAAAACAAAAACCCGTGGAGAATAGATATTGTCATGTTTTCCACATTTGCTAAGGGTTGCTCAATCTGCTTTTTGACTGGCACACTTTTTCTGTAAATAATGTTTTACATATCAGCCGGTCCTTATCTTTAATAGCAAATCACCCCATTTGTTACAAACAATAGCTATAATCAGATGTTTAAAAATCTGCATAGACAGCGTATTAGCATATAATTTTTACAACTATAAGTAGTAACCCTAACCTTTACCAATTTGGAACGATTTGGACGTATAGCCCTCAAGACAATACTTTGGATAATTGCAAGTGTCATTTTTTTGATATTGCTTGTAGTTATTTTGATACAGGTACCCGCAGTACAAAACTTCGCTAAGGATAAAGCTGTAACTTTTTTACAAAATAAAATTCACACCAAGGTTCAGATAGGCCACATCAGTTTAGGCCTCCCTAAATTGTTGGTACTGGAGAATGTTTATTTTGAGGATCAGCAAAAAGACACCCTGATAGCCGGCGACAAGTTAAAAGTAGATATCACGTTAATGAAACTGCTAAAAAACAAGGTGGAGATAAACGAAATAAACCTGGAAGGTATTACCGCTAACGTTAGCCGTGGCAAGGATAGCCTTTTTAACTTCGACTATATTATTAAGGCATTTGCCGGCGAGCAAAAAAAAGAAGTTAAGCCCGAGGACACCACCTCAACCATGAAGTTTTCTGTTGATAAGATCATACTCGATCGTATTAATCTTAAATACAAGGATGCCACCACCGGCAATGATGTTAAATTTTTGCTGGGCCACTTTGATACCCGTATTAAGGATTTTGACTTGGATAAGATGAAATTTACTATCCCTAAAATTAACCTGAGCGGAGTGAATGCCAAGATCATTCAAACGCCATCGGGTTCATCTGTAGCGCAAACTGCGGCTGTCGATACCGCGGTAACACCGTTAAATATCGATCTTACCCTGGGAGAGCTCAACGTAGACAAAGTTAAGGTTGATTACCGCGCCGCAGAGATGGACGCCAGCGTTAACCTGGGCAAGTTTTTGGTTAACATGGATAAGATAGACCTTAAGAACCAATTTGTAGGTATCAAAGACATTACACTTGACAACACCACCGCGGGCTTAAGATTCGCCAAGCCAAAAACCGTTATAAAGGCAGCGGTCAATGCCGTTAAAAAGCTGGATACCCTGGTATCGGCCCGGCAAACAGCTAAAGGCTGGACAGCTGCCCTGGGCAAGATCACGCTGACTAACAACTACATTAAGTTTGACAATGATGCGCAAAAGGCTATCCCCCGCGGGCTGGATTTTGGCCACATGGATATCAAAAACCTGAATGCCGATGCCGAGAACATTGCCTATAACCCGGACAGCCTTTCGGGTAAGATCAACTCCTTTACTTTTACTGAAAAAAGTGGGTTAGCCATTAATAAGTTTCATACTTCGTTCTTCTACGGGGCTAAAAGTGCCTATTTGAAAGACCTGCTGTTAGAAACCCCGCGCTCCGTTATTCAAAAAGACCTGCAGGTGGGCTACCCCTCAATCGAGTCGCTGACTAAAGATCTGGGTAAGTTAAGTATCAACGCCAATTTAGATGGCAGCAAATTAGGCTTAAAAGATATCCTTTTATTGGTACCCACTATGGCATCAATGGAGCCATTCAAATCATCGCCCAATACGGTACTGAAAATAAACGGCCGGGTTAACGGCACGGTTGATAACCTGCGCATCCCGAATATCGAATTAAGCGGTTTTGGCAATACCTATGTAAAGGCATCGGCTACCATGCGCGGCCTTCCTGATGTAGAAAAGGCCTATTTCGACCTAACCATAAACGATTTCCGTACCAGCAGTTATGATATCGCGCGGCTTGCGCCAAAGGGTACTATACCGCCTACAGTGAGCATCCCGCCGAACATGGATTTGAAGGGTACCTTTAAAGGTACCATGAAAAACTTTAATACTAAAATGAACCTGCGAAGCAGTTATGGCGTGGTTGATTTGATAGCCGCCATGAAAAGCGGTAAACGCAAAGGCAGCGAAACATATTCGGCCGATATAAAAGCCAATAACCTTAATGTAGGTGCCCTAACCAAGCAACCTAAAATGGTGGGTATGGTTACCATGACGGCAAACATCAAAGGTGCCGGCCTTGATTCTAAAACCGCCAGCCTGCAATTTAGCGGCAAAGTAGCCAGTGCCTATGTAAAGGGTTACAACTACAAAAATCTGGTGATGAATGGCACGGCCCGCAACGGCAGTTACGTTGCCAAAGCAAGAATGATAGACCCTAACATCAACTTTAGTTTGGATGCGAAGGCTAACATGAATAAAAAATACCCGTCAGTAAACGCTACCTTAATGGTTGATAGCATCGATCTGCAAAAACTGCATTTCACAACAAATTCGTTGCGCTTTCATGGTAAGATAGTGGCCGATGTGCCAACTGCCGACCCGGATTATCTGAATGCCAACATCCTGGCCACAGAACTTTTGATAAACAATGCAGGTACACGAATTAATTTGGATACGGTTAGCCTGATCTCGACCGCCAATGCCGATAGCAGCACACTACGATTAAAAACACCAATGTTTTACGCCCGCATGGGTGGTAAATATAAACTGACTGAAATAGCGCCTGCCATGCAAGATGTGATCGATAAATATTATAATACCAGCATGGGCAGCAAAACGCCGCGTGCAAAGGTTAAGTATTCGCCGCAGCAATTTACATTTGATGCCCGTTTGGTTAAAACACCGCTGGTTGAGAAGTTTGTACCTGATTTAAAACAACTTGACCCGGTTTTATTTAATGGCCGCTTTAACAGTACTACCGGCGAATTGATTGTAAACGGATCTGTGCCGCGGGTTGTTTATGGTACTAATACGGTTAATAAGATGAAGCTGGCTATCAACACCGGCAACAACGCACTTAATTATAGTCTCACAGCTGACGAAATAAAGGTGGGTTCATCACTCGATCTGCTTTATCCAAGTGTTACGGGTGCGGCGCAAAACAACAAATTGGGCATCAGTTTACAGGTGCGCGATAAAACTAAAAGAGAGCGTTATCGCGTTGCGGGGCAATTTAGCGCGATGCCGGGCGAATACCAGTTCAGCTTTTTGCAGGATGGCTTATTGCTTGACTATACTGCCTGGGCCGTCAATCCGGATAACGCATTTATGTTTGGCGCAAAAGGGATTCTGGCGCGCAATTTCAGCCTAACCAATAGTAACCAGGTGCTGAGCGTAAACAGTAACTCGGGCGAATACAATTCGCCCATAAACGTTGATTTCCGGAACTTCAGGATAGAGACGCTGACTAAAATGGCCAAACAGGATTCGCTGCTTATTGGTGGTGTTATTGATGGCAACGCCGTGGTAAGCAATTTCCAAAAATCACCGGTATTTACCGCAGCACTTAAGGTGAGCGACTTTAACTTTAAGGGAGACACCGTTGGTAATATCGCCCTGAAAGTAAATAACCAAACAGCCAACGCATATGCTGCACAAATGAGCATCACAGGTAAAGGCAACCAGGTAGATTTGAACGGACTTTACTATACCTTACCGGAGAGCCGCTTCGATCTGAACCTGAACATAGTGAGCCTGAATATGAAAAGTATTGAAGGGTTTAGCTTTGGCAGCATCCGTAATGCAAGCGGTAATATTACCGGTGCGTTAAAAATAACCGGCACCACCGCTGCACCGGCCGTGAGGGGCGATATTAACTTTAATAAGGTAGCCTTTAACGTATCGATGCTAAACTCGTACTTTACGATGCCCAAGGAGAGCATCACCTTTAACGATGAGGGCATCCGTTTTAATGATTTCACGCTAGTCGACTCGACCAATAACAAAGCCGTTATCAGCGGGTCTATCTATACAAAAACCTATACCGACTTTAAATTCGGGATGGATATCCGTACTGATAACTTCAGGGTGATCAACTCTACCAAAGCGGATAACAAATTATTTTACGGGAAATTGTTCCTGGATAGCCGCGTCAAGATCCGTGGGGATATGGCGAAACCAGTAATAGACGCGACGTTAACCGTTAACGACAAAACTGATATGGCCTTTGTGCTGCCAACTACCGACCCCGGGGTTGAAGACCGCGAGGGGGTGGTAGAGTTTTACGACCAGAGCGCACCAAAAATGGATTCGATATTGCTGGCGCGTCAACTGGATTCGCTAAAGAAATCGGAAATAACCGGGCTTGATGTTAACGCTACCGTTAACATTGATAAGAACGCCAACTTCACCATAGTAGTTGATGAGCGCAATGGCGATGTGGTGCAACTGAAGGGTGAAGCACACTTGAGCGGTGGTATAGACCCAAGCGGCAAAACCAGCCTGACGGGTACATATATAGTTAACGAGGGATCGTATAACCTATCCTATGCTACGGTTACCCGTAAATTCAACTTTAAACAGGGAAGTACCATTACCTGGACCGGCGACCCAACCAGCGCGAATATCGACCTGACCGCGATATACATTGCTAACGTACCTCCTATCGACTTAGTATCGAATCAACTGGATGCATCAACCAGCACCCAATACAAGCAAAAGTTACCTTTCAATGTAGAACTTAACTTAAAGGGTGAACTGTTAAAACCAACCATCAGCTTCGATATTACGTTGCCCGAAGGTAACCTGAATGTATCATCAGACGTTACCACCACGGTTAATACCCGTTTGGCGCAAGTAAGGCAAGACCCTAACGAGCTTAACAAACAAGTATTGGGTGTGTTAGTATTAAGCCACTTTATTGGAGATAACCCGTTACAAAGCCAGGGCGGCAGCGCAGGTGTTGGCGGGGCTATCCGTAATAGTGTTAGCAGCTTATTATCCGATCAGTTGAACAGTCTGGCGGGTAACCTAATATCAGGAGTTGACTTGAATTTCGGCCTTACATCGGGCGAAGATTATTCATCGGGTACAGCCACTAACCGCACCGACCTTAACGTGGGCTTATCTAAACGATTCCTGAACGACAGGCTAACGGTATCTGTCGGCAATAATTTCAATTTAGAGGGTGCACAGCAAGGTCAAAAAACATCTAACATTGCCGGTAATATCTCGGTTGGTTATAAGTTGAGTAAAGATGGCCGATATGCTTTGAGAGCATACCGCAAAGATGAGTACATCGTAATACAGGGCCAGGTAGTTGAAACCGGCTTAGGCTTCACCCTTACGGTAGATTATAACCGTTTCAAAGAGATCTTCCGCAAGCGTAGCAAGGCAGAGCGGGAACAACAAAAGAAATATAAGGAAGAGCAAAAGCTGAAGGACGAGCAGGAGAAAGCGCAGCAGCAGAAGGATAAAGAAATGAGAACCAAGACCCAGACCACAACTACATCATGATAAAACATTTAAGATATCTGCTTTTCGTAACGGTATTATTAAGTGCGTGCAGTACAACCAAATACCTTGCCGATGGGCAAAAATTATACTCGGGCACCGAAATAATAGTAAAGGATAGCTCCATTAAAAAGAGTGATGCCAACAACATTAAAGCAGAAATGAAGGCCCTTGTACGCCCAAAACCAAACTCATCATTATTGGGGTTACGGGTTAAGTTGTGGTTATACTTTAAAACCAAAGCACGCAAAGGGTTTATTCAAAAGTTCTTTAGTAAATATGGTGAGCCACCTGTACTGATCAGTCAGGTAGATCTGGCCAAGAACAGCACCATTATGCAAAATCGTTTGCAGAACGAGAGTTATTTCCAGGCAACGGTTAGCGGTGATACGGTTGGTAAAGCAAAAACCGCTAAGGCTGTTTTTACCGCATTGCCCGGCCCTCCTTATATTATTCGAAATGTGACTTTCCCTATAGCTACAGATAATAGCTTAGATACCGCGGTTAGGGGTACCATGAAAGAAACTTTGCTGAAGAAAGGCGACAAGTATAACCTGGACGTGATCAAATCTGAACGGTTGCGGATAGATGCACGCCTGAAAGAAAAGGGTTTCTTTTACTTTGCACCTGAGCAGCTGATTGTACAATACGATAGCACGATCATTAATCACCAGGTAGACTTAAATGTAAAAATCAAACCTGCCACGCCGGAACGCGCCAGGGAGATCTACTCGATCCGTAATATCTACGTGTACCCTAATTATTCGTTGAGGGATACTTCGCTAAAATTAGATTCGGCTAATGCGTACCGCTGGTATAACATTGTTGACCCAAGAAACACCGCCAGGCCATATCTTTTTGCGAACACCGTATTGTTGCATCCTAACGATACTTACAGCCGTACAACGCACAACAACTCGTTAAACAGGTTTATAAATCTGGGCCCGTACCGTTATGTGAAGAACCGTTTTGAAGATGTAACGCCCGATTCGCCTAAGTTGGATGTATACTACTTCCTAACACCATATAAACGCAAATCGTTACAACTGGAATTATTAGGCCGCACTACATCTGCCAATTATACCGGCTCGCAAATTAACCTAAGCTGGAAAAATCGTAATGCCTTCAAAGGCGGCGAATTATTGACCTTTACCCTATTTGCAAGTACCGATGTACAGGCAGGCGGGCAAAACGGTGGGTTTAACGTATTCCAATACGGTGCACAAACGTCACTGTCATGGCCGAGGATCATCGCTCCGTTTAACGTAAAGTCATCCAACGCTTATATCCCCCGCACCGTGCTATCAGTGGGTTATACCGCTACCGACAGGCAAAAGCTTTACGCGTTAAATACCTTTAGCGGATCTTTTGGTTACCAGTTCAAAACAGATATACATAAGCTTCATGAATTGAATTTGCTGGAGATCTCATCTACCAAATTGCGAAATGTACAGCAACTTTACCTGGATAGCATTGCAAAAACTTCTAACCCGGCTTTAAAGCACGTAATTGACCCGCAGTTTACCTGGGGCCCAAGTTATGCTTATAGTTATGATAATACTACCGAAGATTACCGTACCAACAGCATTTACTATCGTGGAAAAGTAAGCTTGTCTAATAACCTTTACGGTATTATTACAGGTGCTGATACCTTGGCCGGGAAGGATAAAAAGTTTTTAGGATCGACCTTTAACCAGTACGTGAAAGCCGAGGGTGAATTCAGGTTTTTCCACAAAATAAACGCGGGTAATAAAATTGCAGCGCGTGTGCTGGCAGGAGTAGGTTTACCCTATGGTAACTCTACCATATTACCATACAGCCAGCAATTCTTTATTGGCGGCCCAAATAGCTTAAGAGGCTTTAGGGCGCGTTCTATCGGTCCGGGCAGTGTAGATGCTACTGCGTTAAACAATGGCTTTATAGCCGATCAATCGGGCGATATAAAATTGGAAGCTAACCTGGAATATCGCGCTAAGCTATTCAGCATTGTTTACGGCGCCTTGTTTGCAGATGCAGGTAACGTTTGGAATGCCAAACCGCACCAGGCGGGCGGTACCTTCGGGCCGAATTTTTATAAACAACTGGGCGTTGATGCCGGCTTTGGTTTAAGGTTTGATGCTACGGTATTGGTACTGCGTACCGATTTGGGTTTCCCGCTGATAACACCTTACATCAACGGTAGCGGCAGCCGTTCGGTAACACCAAGTTTTAAGAATGCTATCTTTAACCTTGCAATAGGATATCCTTTTTAATCAGCGAATTTTTGATTGGGTGAATTATCGGTCGATTTAATTTCAATTGATAATTCACTCAACATTTTAACCCCCATGGCCAAATCTCAAATAAACGTTCCGCTAACTATTATTGATCTGCATGGCGATGGCTTTCACCCCCTACTGGATGTGGTGTTGTTTGGCCAGACTTTCAAGCTGGTACTCGATACCGGTGCATCGCGCACAGCATTTGACCGCGACTTGCTTTTAAGGGCTAACGAACAGGCTGCCATTGTTGCCAGCGAACAGCTATCCACAGGGTTGGGTACCAACAGCATGTTATCGGCTACTGCATTATTAGAAAACATTTGGATAGGCAACCTGCTCATCGCGGAATTAGAAGTAGCCGTGCTCGACCTGTCGACTATCAATATCGCCTATTCAGAAATGGGCCACCCCGAAGTATTAGGCGTTTTAGGCAGCGATGTTCTGATGAAATATAATGCGGTGATAGATTTTGGAAAAAAGGTATTAATCCTGAAGTGATCAGCTGATAGACCTTTTATCAAGTATTAGGCGGCATAAATTAATCACGCTTAAATTCAGTACAGCAAAAAATATCAGCACCACCATTAGCGCCGGCATAGGCCAGCGCAGCATAAGTTTAAAGCCATTTTCTCCATCAACAAAACCCGAAAAAAATGACGGAATGTATATGATACCGTTTAGCAGCATCCCGGGCAGGAAAGTTTGTGACATTAGGTGTGCCTTTAGCAATGATTGTTTTCCTTTTATGGTCTTTACATTGCTGGATATTAGTGTGAAAGTATAGATGAGAGGCGTGAAAGCAAGTAGAAGTATCACCACAAAAAACACCCCATGCATCGTTTTCGTATCGGGTAATTTATAAGCCAGCGCAGATGCCAGGAGTGTAAATGCCCAGATCCGCCAGTCGGACAGATTCTTGCCAAGGATCTTTGACGAAGTGCCGCCGACAAACTTACGATAGATCTGCTCCTGCTGAATCGCAAGTGTTTCGATACCCATGTAGCCACCAAAATCAGTATCTACAACATCCTGAAAAACGACAGCTATTTCCCGATTATCCCCATTACCCCTCTTCAGTTCTATCGCGGTTAATATATGATCCAGAATCTCGTAATAGATCTCCTGATATTTAATATCATACATCTTCATCCGGTCGGCTACCCATTGCGTTTCTTCTGTTGTTAATATCATATGGCCGGGGCATTATTAAATTCATCCTTATACAACCTGTAAAGCGCAAGGTTATAAACCACACCTATCACAAAAAATAAGGTGATGAAATAGTAGTTGTTTTCCTGCCATATTTTGTAATCAGTCAGGTTGATAAAAGCCATGGGTATAAGCCCTATTCTGATAGGTACACCCGTAAACGTTTCAAACAATTTATCCCTTGCCGATTTGCGCGTGGTATCTAAAATATAGCCGGTATTATATAATCGCATGAGCCAGATCACTGATGGTGCGATCACCAGGAAAGCAAAGATCCAGAAGATAATACCCGGACTAAACGCCGAATAGGAGAAAAAATAATAGGATGCCATTACCCCTGTTATGGTATAAAATATACCGGGGAACGTAAAATAGCTTTTCAGATAAGCAAAATACTTGCGGATAGCATCGTTCACTAACCCTTCCTTGATCCCCTTTTCTACTTTTAACAGGTTCTTAGGGTCGCCAAAATCATTGCGGATAATATTATTAATGGCGTCCTGATAGGAGATATTGCCCGGCTGATCCTCCAGCGCTGTCAGGATATGATCATAAATCTCTTCGTAAGCTTCGCGGTACACCAGCGTTTCGTGAAGATAATCCTGCAAAGTCTTTAATTGCTCATCTGTTGGTTTCATTTGGCAGCCGGTTTAAGGTTCAACAATGTTTGCAGCTGATCTATAAATGCCCGGGCTTCGGTCAACTTACTGGTTACTTCTTTGCCACCCCGCTCGGTAAGGCGATAATATTTACGCACCCGGTTATCTACTATCTGGGTAAAGGTTTCTAAGAAACCATCGGCCTCCAGTTTGTGCAGGGCAGGATACAAAGCGCCCTCGGTAAGCATAACCTCTCCGTCAGATACTTCCTTTACCTTTTGGGTTATCTCGTACCCATACATCTCGTCGTTGTCTTCCAACAGCTTTAAAATGATAGTTTGCAGGCTGCCTTTTAGTAATGGGTTGGTACTCATAATTCAAATATATAAAATAATTTATATACATAAGAAAACTATGTATATAAATTTAAAAGTTAATATTGATTTGATCACAGATCGAAATCAAGGGCAATCTCCGAATATACTGTTGGCTAAAATTCTATTAAGGATTGCATTGTCGCTACCGCTCCGCGCAATGAAGTGCGGCAAAAAATGAGGCATAAAAAAAGCCCCGAAAAAGCGGGGCTCAATATCATTTCTAAAATCAACTGCACATTCGCAAATCTGCAAATCTATCCTATGTATCTATACGTGCGTATTTGGCGTTCTTCTCAATGAATTCGCGGCGGGGGGCCACTTCATCACCCATCAGCATACTAAAGGTATGGTCGCACTCGGCAGCGTTTTCTATGCTTACCTTTTTGAGTGTGCGGTGGGCGGGGTTCATGGTGGTATCCCATAATTGCTCGGCGTTCATCTCACCCAAACCTTTGTAACGTTGTATATGTACGCTATCTTCTTTACCCTGCCCTTTCAAACGCTGTACAGCTACATCGCGCTGCTCATCGTTCCAGCAGTATTCAAATTCTTTACCTTTCTTAACCTGGTAAAGTGGCGGCGAGGCAATGTAAACATAGCCGCTTTCAATCAGCTCTTTCATATAACGGAAAAAGAACGTAAGGATCAGTGTAGTAATGTGCGATCCATCCACGTCCGCATCCGTCATAATCACAATTTTGTGATAACGTAGTTTGACCAAATTCAATGCCTTATCATCATCAGGTGTACCGCGGCTAACGCCCAAACCGGTAAACATGTTCTTGATCTCCTCATTCTCGTAAATCTTGTGCTCCATGGCCTTCTCCACATTCAGGATCTTACCACGTAAGGGCAAAATAGCCTGAAATTCGCGGTTACGGCCCTGTTTAGCAGTACCACCCGCCGAGTCGCCCTCTACCAGGTAAAGCTCACATAAAGAGGGGTCGCTGTTAGCGCAATCGGATAATTTACCCGGCAGGCCAGAGCCTCCCATCACACTTTTACGCTGCACCATTTCGCGTGCTTTACGCGCTGCGGCACGGGCTGTAGCGGCAAGGATAACCTTGTTTACGATCATGCGGGCCTCTTTAGGGTGTTCTTCCAGGTAATTACCTAAAATCTCACCTACAGCCATATCTACCGCACCCATTACCTCGTTATTACCTAACTTACCTTTAGTTTGACCTTCAAACTGCGGCTCCTGTACTTTTACAGAAATTACGGCTGTTAAACCCTCGCGGAAGTCATCGCCGGTAATTTCTACCTTCATGTTCTTCAGCAAGCCTTCTTTATCCGCGTAACTTTTTAACGTACGGGTCAGTCCCCTGCGGAAACCGGCTACGTGCGTACCGCCTTCAATGGTATTGATATTATTTACGTAAGAGTGTACGTTCTCGGTATAGGTATCGTTGTACTGCAAAGCCAGCTCAACCGGGATACCTTGTTTGATACCGTCCAAATAAATCGGCTCTGGTATGATAGAGGTACGCGTACCATCTAAAAATTTGACAAACTCGCTTAAGCCGCCTGTCGAATAAAATTCCTCCATCGGGAAGCTTCCATCTTCCTCGGGCTCGCGCTCGTCGGTTAGTGTTAAACGGATCCCTTTATTTAAATAGGCCAGCTCGCGTAAACGGGCAGCCAGCGTATCAAACTTATATTCGGTAGTTAGGGTAAAGATTTCTGAATCGGGCTGGAAAGTTTGGGTGGTACCGGTACGGTCAGATACACCAATCTCCTTTACCTCGAACAATGGTTTACCCTGCGAGTATTCCTGCGTAAATACCTTTCCCTCACGTTCAACAACCGTTTTCATGTGAATGGATAGTGCGTTAACACAACTTACACCTACACCGTGCAAACCGCCCGATACCTTGTAAGTATCCTTATCGAATTTACCACCTGCGTGCAGTACCGTCATTACAATTTGTAGTGCCGATACCTTTTCTTTTGTAGTGATACCGGTTGGGATACCCCGGCCGTTATCTACAACAGTTATGGAGTTGCCTTTATGGATGGTCACGTTAATGGTATCACAATAACCGGCAAGGGCCTCATCTATCGAGTTATCAACCACCTCGTAAACCAAGTGGTGCAAGCCTTTAACGCCTGTATCGCCAATGTACATCGAAGGCCTTTTCCGTACGGCTTCTAAACCTTCTAAAACTTGAATATTATCCGCTGAATAATTTGATTTATCCTTATTTTCTTCGCTCATATTATATTTAAACAATAACACAATCCCGGGTTGGGGTCCTGTACACAAAAATACGATTTTAGCTTTACATATCTGCTATATGCCAATAGCAAAACGATTTATCGCCATTGTTTACACCTATTTTTTTATCAACACTTTAACTAAAAATCCACATACCACGCTCCATTGGCTGCATACATACATTTAGTGATCTTAATTAGGAAACTTGTACCGAAAGATTATCTTTGTCAAAATTTTTTTACGATAAACACAATGAAAATCAAGACGTCAATTGTTGCAAAATCAGTTTTAATACTATCAATTGCTGCAAGTGTTGCTGCCTGCAACCAAAATAAACCAGAAACTAAAACTGCTGCTGCAGCCCCATCTGAAGTGGTTGGCAAACAGGATGTAGTTTTCTTTAACCAGGATTCGGTTGTATCTCAATACGATTACATCAAGGATATGGACAAGCGCCTTGATGCTAAAGGTAAAGCTGCACAGGCCGATGTACAATCGCGCCAGCAAGCCATTCAGCGCGAAATTGCCGAATACCAAAAAAATGCCGCTACCATGAGTGCCGAGCAACGTGCACCTATCGAGCAACGCCTGCAACGTAAGGGACAGGAATTTCAACAATACCAGCAAAATGCCGGTGCGCAGGTTCAAAATGAGCAGGTTGCAGAGCAAACTAAACTTTACGAAAAATTGGTTGACTTTACTAAAGCCTTAGCTAAAGAAAAAGGTTATAAAATGGTGTTAACCTTTAAAAAAGGCGACCCGACCGTAATGTACGGTGATGCGAGCCTGGATGTCACTGCTGATGTGATCAAAGGATTGAACGCCGCCTACGCTAAAGACAAGAAATAGTAGATGTGCAAATATGCAGATGTGCGAATGTGCAGATGCCTGTTAAATAAATAAAGATTATTGAAACCCCGGCCATTGGTTGGGGTTTCTTATTGAACAAGATATTGATATATGAAACACGAAGACTTTATGCAGATGGCTATCGACCTGTCTGAATATAACGTAAAACAAGGATTGGGCGGCCCCTTTGGTGCAGTTATTGTAAAAGACGGAATGGTGCTTGCCCGCAGCGCCAACAAAGTAGTGCCCACTAACGATCCAACTGCGCATGCCGAGGTATCGGCCATACGACTGGCCTGCCAGGAACTGGGGAGTTTTAACTTAGAAGGTTGCGAAATTTACACCAGTTGCGAACCCTGCCCGATGTGCCTGGGCGCCATTTACTGGGCGAGGATAGATAAGATCTACTACGCCAATACCAAGGCTGATGCCGCCGCAATAGGCTTCGACGATCATTTTATTTACGATGAACTGGATAAGCCGATGGATAAGCGCAAAATGCCTTTTGTGCAATTAATGCGCGACGAAGCCCAGTCTGCCTTTAAGCTTTGGGAAAATTCGGAATTGAAGACGGATTATTAGGAATTAGTAGTAACAACTATCTTCCCGCCGGCCCGGTTGCTATCCATTAATTGATGGGCCGCCTGAATATCGGCAAGATTAAATACTTTACCAAGACTCAGTTTAATTGCTCCGCTTTCAACATCGTTTATGAACGATTGGAAATGCTCTTTGCCTGCTTTAACCTGGCCGGAATCATAAACGGTCAGGCTTACCGTAGCTGGTATAAATTCCATGGGTGCAAAGTCAGCAACAGACCATTTCTCTGCCAGCATCCCGGTCATACAAACCGAGCCGCCCGGTGCTGCACTGGCTAAAGAATCCTTAAGCGTAACGGTACCAATCAACTCTAACACCTTATCAACTCCCGTTGGATATACCTCCCTTACTTTTGAAGCAATTTCGCCGCTATCTATAATAACATTTTGTGCGCCGTTATCGGTAAGCATGGCTTTCCGTCCGTCATCACGGGTTGTCGCGACAACCTTTACTCCGCTTTGCTTTGCCATTTGAGCGGCAAGCAAACCTATGGAAGAAGTACCGCCGCGAATGAGTAGTATGTCTCCGGATTTTATTTTAAGCGCAAGATGCAATGAGCCATATACTGTTTCAAACATCTCGGGCAAGGCCCCTAATTGATCCCACGCAAGGTGGCTTTTAAATGGATAAAGCAATTCTTTTGGCAACAACGTATATTCTGCATAGCTGCCGTCAAAATCACGGCCCATACCACCCATGCAGGCTGCGACCTTTTGCCCCGGTTGATACTGGCCGCTGGGGTCGTTATCTACCACACCTACGCACTCGATACCCAATACCCGCGGAAATTTGACGTTGGGAGAGTAACCCTTACGGGTCATCAACTCGGACCGGTTTAAGCCGAACGCCATCACTTTTACCAATACCCAGCCATCCTTAATAACAGGTAACGCCCTTTCTTCGATCACCAAATTCTCCGGCCCTCCCGGATTGGATATTACTGCGGCTTTCACGGTATGCTATTTATTTAGTTTATCAACGACTTTATCAGCTCTTCCAGATCATTCAAAAACAACATGTTCGGGCCGTCGCTTAGGGCATGGTCGGGATCTGGGTGGGTTTCGATGAAATAACCGCTGGCACCAAATGCTTTTGCGGCATGGGCCATATTCGGTACGAATTTTCGGTCGCCGCCGGTTTTGCCGCCTGCACCGCCGGGGCGCTGTACCGAGTGGGTACAATCCATACACACGGGGTAGCCAAATTCCTTCATATCATAAATGTTCCGGAAATCTACCGCGAGATTGTTATAACCGAAAGAGTTACCACGCTCCGTTAAAATGATCTGCTCGTTACCGGCCTCCTTTACCTTTTGTGCCGGGTAAAACATATCCTGACCTGATAGGAACTGTGCCTTTTTAACATTTACCACTTTGCCTGTTTTAGCCGCGGCAACCAACAGATCTGTTTGGCGGCAAAGGAATGCCGGGATCTGCAAAATATCTACCACCTCTGCAGCAATAGCCGCCTGATAGGGTTCATGGATATCGGTTGTTACCTCCAAACCAAACTTCTCTTTCACCTTGTTCAGCATCTCCAAGCCCTTTTCAATACCCGGCCCACGGTAGGCACTGATGCTGGTACGGTTGGCCTTATCAAACGATGATTTGAACACCATGGTAACCGGATACTTGCTTTTAATTTCAGCTACCTTACCGGCAACGGTGTATAAAAGATCCTGGTTTTCCATTACGCATGGGCCAACAATAAAAAAAGGTTTTTCGGTGATGTCTTTATACAATGCCATTGTCTGCAATTTTTTTACGCGCATGCTCCAGGTCCTCCGGGGTATCTACCCCCTTTTCGAAACCGGCCACTGCTATCATTTTTATTTTATAGCCATTTTCAATGGCCCTTAGTTGTTCTAATTTTTCTGATGCCTCTAAAAACGATACCGGCAGCTTTACAAACTCCGGCAAAAAGCTTGCCTTATAAGCATATACCCCCATGTGCTTTTTATAAGCCGAGGCATCGTCTAATATCGTATCCCTTGAAAACGGGATGGCGTAACGCGAAAAGTATAGGGCAAAGTCGTTCATATCGGTAACTACCTTTACCAGGTTGGGGTTGTGCAGCTCATCAAGGTCCGCTACCGGGGCATAAACACTGCCCATATCTGCACCGCTTTGCTGCAAAGCAGTTATTAATCGGTCAACTATATCCGCATCAAAAAACGGTTCATCGCCCTGCACGTTGATCACCATATCGCAGGGAATAGTTGCAGCAACCTCGGCTATCCTGTCCGTACCGCTGGGGTGATCTTCGCGGGTCATGAGTACATTGTTGGTGAACGTTTTGCAAACGTTAAATACCTCATTACTATCAGCCGCTATCCAGATCTCCTGGTGTAGTGTAGACTTTAAACATGCTTCGTAAACGCGTTGGATGACAGGCTTACCGCCAAGGTCAAGCAGCATTTTCCCCGGCAAACGGGTCGACTTTAAGCGGGCGGGTATAACTATGATCGTTTTCATGCCCTTACTTAAACCTGATTAAAGATCTGGTAAATACCTGTTACCCTGTTGCCCGCATTGCGGATAAGTAAGGTAGTGATCTTACGCTCCATCATCAGTTCTTCCGCATCGTAAACCA
Source organism: Mucilaginibacter glaciei (assembly GCF_014773245.1). Taxonomy (GTDB): domain Bacteria; phylum Bacteroidota; class Bacteroidia; order Sphingobacteriales; family Sphingobacteriaceae; genus Mucilaginibacter; species Mucilaginibacter glaciei. Next base: position 179,064 of record NZ_JACWMX010000002.1, read on the forward strand.
GTTCGGTTTCATCAACCATAATCGGCGTGGCGTTCATGATCTCTGTAATGGGCATGGATTGAATGTTTGGATATTTCACTAAGCCACGACGCAGGTCGCCATCAGTTATCACACCCTCTACCTTACCTGCCGAACCTACTACCACCATGCCCAGTTTCCCTTCCGACATTTTTAGCACCAGTTGGGTAAACGTAGCATCTGCTTCGATAAAAGGCAGCGCATCGGTACGCATCAGGTCTTTGACCTTAACTAACAATTTGCGGCCCAGCCTGCCGCCGGGATGAAAGCGTGCAAAATCAGCCGGACTAAAATCCCGCAACGTCATCAGCGCGACGGCTAAGGCATCGCCCATCACTAAGGTAGCTGTAGTTGATGATGTAGGGGCCAACTCCAGCGGGCAGGCCTCCTGTTTTACGTTTACGTTAAGGCAATGATCGGCGTTTTTAGCCAGGGTTGATTGCGTATTGCCGGTAATGGCAATGAATTTATTTTTATTCCATTTCAAAAATGGGATGATCTTTAAAACTTCTTCGGTTTCGCCCGAGTAGGATATCAGCATCACGATGTCATCGGCAGCTATCATCCCCAGGTCGCCGTGAAAGGCTTCGGAAGGGTGCATGAAAAAGCTGGGTGTGCCGGTGCTGGTAAAAGTAGCAGAGATCTTACGGCCAATGTGGCCCGATTTACCCATTCCACACACTACCAGGCGGCCCTTGCTTTCCATTATAGCCCGGGCGGTTTGGGTAAACTGCTCGTCTATCATGCCGGCAACGTGCTGCAGCGAGGCAATCTCGATATCGAATACTTTTTGGGCTATACTTTTCATATAAGCTGTAACAGCTTAAGGGTACTAAACTGGCTGCAATATTACTCAATAAATTTTAGATGTGGTATGTGTCTGCCGCGTGGCAGCCGGCTAAAAAAAATCCAATTCCATCTTTCTGCTTACGGAGAAAGGGTGGTCAAGCGAAGCAATGACCGGGTGAGTTGACTCCCCAGACACAGCTTTTGTACCGGCATAGTGTTCCGCTTAAAATGGAACAAAACGGAACACTTTTTTGAAAAACGGAACAGGCAGCGGAACACCCGGCGGAACACGTCACTGTACCCCCCCTCTTTCGGCTTGCGGAGAGAGGGGGGTCGAGCGGAGCAATGACCGGGTGAGTCGGTTACTCCTCTTCCTTCTCCGGCGCTTTATCAAAAAAGTTGTCTTTCAGGTCGTCTGTTTCGCGGCGGTCGCGCTTGGTGGGGCGGCCTGCGCCTCGGTCGCGTTTTAATACCGGTGCATGGAACATTGATTTAAAGGCCGTGGTTTGCTCAACCGGGGTTATGTCCTGGTAGTAATCTACCGCTTTTTTAGCATCAACCCTATTCTCTAATAAACCGGCAACCATGATCACTTTACGGTCGGGCCCTTTCGAGATCTGGTAACGCTCCCCTATCTTAACTTCATGCGATGCTTTGATGTTATTGCTTTCTAACTTAACGCGCCCGGCCTTGCAGGCGTCCGACGCCAACGTGCGGGTTTTAAACATGCGTATGGCCCACAAATACTTATCTATCCTTAACTTTTCCTTTTCAGCCATGTTGTATTATAATATCTGATACTTCAATTGAAACAAATCTCCTTAAAAATCCTTTAATTTGACAAAATTTTATATTACATAGATGATCGAGCTTAAAAAAATGATTGAGGATGCCTGGGATAACCGCAGCCTTTTGAGTGAAAACGACTATATCAACGCCATTGAGGCTGTAATTGAACGCCTGGACAAAGGCGAAATACGTGTTGCCGAAATGATCGGCACCCGCTGGCACACTAACGAGTGGATCAAAAAAGCGGTGATCCTTTACTTCCCTACCCGCGCTATGGAAGAGATCAAAACCGGCCCCTTCGTATTCCACGATAAAATGAAACTAAAAACCGACTACAAGCAAACCGGTGTACGCGTTGTGCCGCATGGTATTGCCCGTTACGGTGCTTACCTGGCTAAAGGCGTTATCATGATGCCATCGTACGTAAACATTGGCGCTTATGTAGATGAAGGTACCATGGTTGATACCTGGGCTACAGTAGGCTCATGCGCGCAAATTGGCAAGCATGTTCACCTGAGCGGCGGTGTGGGTATTGGCGGTGTATTAGAGCCTATTCAAGGGTCGCCGGTAATTATCGAGGATAACTGTTTCCTGGGTTCCCGCGCTATTGTTGTTGAAGGTGTGCATGTAGAGAGCGAAGCCGTTTTAGGCGCTAACGTGGTATTAACCGCATCAACCAAAATTATCGACGTAACAGGCCCTGAGCCGGTTGAATATAAAAGCTTTGTACCGGCACGCTCGGTGGTGATACCGGGTTCATACACTAAAAAATTCCCGTCTGGCGATTACCAGGTGCCTTGTGCCCTGATCATCGGCAAGCGTAAAGAATCTACAGATAAAAAAACATCCTTAAACGATGCTTTACGTGAAAATAACGTAGCAGTTTAAATATGAGATGTGAGATATTAGATTTGAGAATAGCCTCACCTTTATACTCATAAAGGTACCATGGCCCCTGTCTCAAATCTCAAATCTAATATCTCCAATCTTAAAATCCTGATCAGGCTGCCTAACTGGCTGGGCGATGTGGTAATGAGTACCGCATTTGTGCGGGCTGTTAAGCAGTTTTACCCGGATGCCACTGTTGATATCATTATCAAACAGGAGCTGGCCAGCATCGCGGCGCTTATCCCCGGGGTTAATCGCGTATTCTCATTTTCCAAAAAACAAAACAGCGGCCTGAGCGGCGTATTTCATTTTGGCAAGGCACTGCGCAAACACCAATACGATATATTTTTTAACCTGCCGCATTCGCTATCATCGGCAGTATTGGCGTGGTCAACCAGGGCCAAAAAGCGGGTAGGGTTTAATAAAGAGGGCGGCTTTTTCCTGATGACCCGGTCCTACAAAAAACCGCTTAAACTGCACCGGGTAGAGGAGTACCTTTCGCTGTTAGAGAACTTTACCGGACAACCCGTTACCGATAAACAGGTGAACCTGAACAGCGGGCAATGCCTTATTTTTAAACAGGATGCCATCCTCATCAACTTTAATTCGGAGGCAACCTCCCGCAGGATGCCCATGGATAAAGGGCGCAAACTGATTACTAATTTATTGGCGGCTTTTAAAGGTGTTACGCTGGTTTTCGTCGGCGCACCGGCCGAACGTGATTTTATTGACGAAATGATTGAAGTTGTAGACCAGCCAAACAGGCTGCACAACTATGCAGGCAAAACCGACTTGCAGGGGCTTGTAAATTTGATGGCCGGCTGCAAGGTGGTGCTTAGTACAGATTCGGGCCCGGCGCACCTGGCAAACAGTATTGGTGTACCTACGGTAGTATTATTTGGTGCGGGTGATGAAAACAACACCGCGCCTTACAACAAAAAAGTACTATCTGTACTCCGCTACGGCCAGCTGGAATGCGAGCCATGTGTACGCAATACCTGCGAATTGTACGGTGTGCCCAAATGCATGGAGCTATTAGATGAAATAAAAATAATAAATGCATTAAGTTTGCACCTGAAAGATGCTTAAAGACGAAGTAAACAAAGCCCTTAAAGTGGTTCAGGATGGCGGCATTATCCTTTACCCTACCGATACCATTTGGGGTATTGGCTGCGATGCCACGAATACCGAAGCCGTAAAAAAAATCTACGCCCTAAAACAGCGGGCCGAAAGCAAAAGCATGATCATTTTGCTGGATGTTGATAACAAGCTGCAAAGCTATATCAACGAAGTGCCGGATATAGCTTACGACTTGATGGAATATGCCGAACACCCGCTTACCCTGGTCATGCCCGGTGCCAAAAACATTTCACCGGCCCTGATAGCCGAAGACGGAAGCGTTGGCGTAAGGGTAACCGCAAACCCGTTTTGCCAGCAGCTCATACAGCGGTTGCGTAAGCCCCTGGTGTCTACATCGGCCAATATCAGCGGCCAGCCATCGCCCGAGTATTTTGGTAAGATAGACCCCGAAATCATCGATGGGGTAGATTATGTGGTGGATATTGACCAGCACAGCATGGAGGTTAAGCGCCCATCGACCATTATGCGGCTCGACCCAAGCGGTAGTTTCCAATTTATTCGCCGTTAATTTTAATATCATTAAATTTGCCCTGTTCCACATAAGCTGCGGTGCGGCTTTATCTCTATGAAACAACACCTGCAACACCCGGTATTTTCTGTCATATCTAAACTTGCTGCCGATAAGAACTTGCAGGTATATGCCATTGGCGGGTACGTGCGCGATATTTTTTTAAAGCGGCCCTCAAAGGATATTGATATTGTTGTTTTAGGCAACGGTATTGATTTTGCCGAGGCGGTAGCCGCAAAGCTTAACGTAAAGGTATCGGTATTTAAAAACTTTGGTACCGCTATGCTGCGCTACCAGGATGTGGAGGTGGAGTTTGTAGGGGCCCGCAAGGAAAGCTACCGTTCAGACTCGCGCAAGCCAATTGTAGAGAACGGTACGCTTGAGGACGACCAAAAACGCCGCGACTTTAACATCAACGCACTAGCCATTGCCCTCCACCCTTCCCAATACGGCGAGCTGATTGATCCGTTCAACGGCATCGGCGACCTGGAGCATAAACTGATCCGCACGCCGCTAAACCCGGTAGAGACCTTTTCTGACGACCCCTTGCGCATGATGCGGGCAATCCGCTTTGCAAGCCAGCTTAACTTCCGGATAGATGACGAAGCTATCGAGGCAATAAAAAGCAACCTGCACCGCATTAAAATTGTATCGCAGGAGCGTATTACCGACGAGTTGAATAAGATCATCCTGTCGCCCACTCCTTCCATCGGTTTTAATTATTTGTTTGATACCGGGATGCTGGATCTTATCTTTCCGCAAATGGTGGCGCTTTACGGTGTAGAGATCATCAACGGCAAAGGGCATAAGGACAACTTTTACCACACGCTGCAAGTATTGGATAACATCTGTGAAGCAACCGACGACCTTTGGTTGCGCTGGGCCGCTATTTTGCATGATATAGCCAAACCGCCTACCAAACGCTTTGAGCCCGGCCACGGGTGGACGTTTCACGGGCACGAAGATAAAGGCGCGCGCATGGTGCCTAAGATCTTCGCGCAACTTAAATTACCGCTTAACGAAAAGATGAAGCTGGTACAAAAATTAGTACAGCTGCATTTAAGGCCCATAGTGCTATCGCAATCTATTGTAACAGATTCGGCAGTGCGTAGGTTACTGTTTGAGGCGGGTGATGATATTGAAGGGCTGATGCTATTATGCAAGGCAGATATCACCACTAAAAACGAATACAAGGTTAAAAAGTACCGGCAAAACTTTGAATTGGTGCAGCAAAAGCTGAAAGATGTGGAAGAACGCGACAGTATCCGAAACTGGCAGCCGCCAATTACCGGGCTGGATATTATGCAGCTTTTTGGGATTAGTGAGGGGCGTGAAGTAGGGATTATTAAGAACAAGATCCGCGAAGCGATACTGGAAGGCGAGATCCCCAACGACCGAGAAGCGGCAATTACGTTCACAATTGCAAAAGGGCAAGAAATTGGCTTGAAAGTTGTTGCAACCACAAATTAAATTATCATTACTATTTTTGACAAAAAACTACCACAATAATGGCACTATACAGGTTCAGGGTTACATTTGAAGATTATGATGAAGTATCGAGGGATATCGATGTAAAATCTAATCAAACATTTGAAGATCTGCACAAAGCAATCCATCAATCTACCGGGTATAACCCTGAATTCCCGTCTTCTTTTTATATCAGTAATGATCAGTGGATGAAGGGAGAAGAGATCACTTATCTTCCAAACCAAAAACGCATCGACCGTAAAATTCCGCTGATGGAAAAGATAAAACTGAGCAGTTTTATTGACGATCCGCACCAGAAATTCTATTACACCTTCAACTTCGACAGGCCATTTGATTTCCATGTAGAATTGATGAAGATCATTCTGGACGACGCGCCGGGTGTAACCTACCCTGCGGTTGTACGCTCGGTTGGCGATGCCCCTAAGCAATTCGGTAACGTATTTAATCCCGATGCCGCCGCAGTGGATGACCCTGGAGAAGAAGACCTGGACTTTTTACATGAATTAGCTTTTAACCCTGAGGATGCCGAAGATTTCTCTGAAGTAACCGATACAGGTGTAGATGAAGGTGATGACAAGAAAGTAGAAAGTAACGATGAGGAAGAGGACGAGTTTGGCTTTGGCGATGACGCAGAGTTTGAGGACGAAGACAAACCCGGCCGCCACGACGACTATTAATATTTAAAAGCATATTTCTATTTTAGTCCATGGCCCCCCATAAACTATGGGCCGTGGACTAAAAATTATGAACAGCGTATTTACCCAACCCACCCTTATCGTAATTGCCGGCCCAACTGCTTCGGGCAAAACGGCGGCGGCTATACAACTGGCTAATCATTTTAATACGGTTGTGGTATCGGCCGATTCCAGGCAGTTTTACCGGGAAATGTCTATCGGTACAGCTAAACCCAACTCAGCCGAATTAGCTGCGGCCCCACATTATTTTATCGACTCCAATTCCATTACCGAACCATTTTCTGTTGGTGATTTTGAGAAACAATGCCTGCATTTATTGGGCAATCTTTTCAAAGAGCATCATGTGGTGATACTGGCCGGCGGATCGGGCCTTTTCATTAAGGCTATTACGGAAGGGTTTGATAACCTGCCAAGTGCGGATGAAATTACCCGCAACAAGCTAAACACCGAGTTAACCGAAAAAGGCATAACCGTTTTACAGGAGCGGCTTAAAGCGGTAGACCCTATATATTATAACGAGGTTGATTTGAACAACCCACAGCGTATTATACGGGCCTTGGAAGTGTACGAAACTACCGATAAGCCTTTCTCCTCTTATCTTACGGCTACAGCTAATAAACGCCCCTTTCATATCATCAAATTAGGTTTGGATATGGATAGGGCTGTATTATATGACCGTATCAACCGCCGTGTAGATCTGATGATTGAGCAGGGACTGATTGAAGAGGCAAAAAGCCTGCTGCCCTACCGCCATGTAAATGCACTGAATACCGTTGGCTATAGCGAACTATTCGATTATTTTGACGGACTGACCGACTTGCCTATGGCTATAGCAGCTATTAAACAAAATACCCGCCGGTTTGCTAAAAGGCAGCTTACCTGGTTCCGGAAGGATAAGGCGATGATTTGGCTGGATGCAGCTGATGCCGACCTGTCAAAAAAAATGCTGGAGGCTATTAGCCACCAGCATTAAATATTATCGCTCAATTAAACAATCTACTCGTCTAATAATGATTGCAGGTACAAGCCATATCCGCTCTTACGGTATCTTTCTACCAGCACTTTCAGTTGTTCATCGTCAATAAAGCCCATCAGGTAGGCCACCTCTTCAATACAACCAATCTTGCGCGACTGGCGTTTTTCTATCACGCGTACAAATTCAGTAGCATCACTTAACGAATCAAACGTTCCGGTATCTAACCAGGCGGTGCCCCTATCCATTACGCCTACGCTTAGGTTACCCTGCTCCAGGTAAACCTTATTTACATCAGTTATCTCGTACTCACCACGCGGCGACATTGGAATATTTTTAGCAATCTCGACAACTGTATTATCATAAAAATACAAACCAGGTACAGCGTATTTAGATTTTGGATTGGTAGGCTTCTCTTCAATTGATAAGGCTTTAAAACTTTCGTCAAACTCCACCACTCCGTAGCGTTCAGGGTCGGCAACAGGATAGGCAAAAATCGCAGCACCTTCGATATCGTTAAAGCTTTGGATCAGCCTGCTAAAGCCCGAACCGTAAAAAATGTTATCGCCTAATACCAGTGCGACCTTATCATCGCCAATAAATTTTTCGCCAATAACAAAGGCCTGGGCAAGACCGTTTGGCACTTCCTGTATGGCATATTCAAACTTACACCCCAGGTCAGATCCATCGCCCAGAAGGCGCACAAAGCCGGGGTTATCTTCTTTGGTAGTGATGATCAATATCTCGCTGATACCGGCAAGCATTAAAACCGATAAGGGGTAATAGATCATCGGCTTATCGTAAATAGGCATTAATTGCTTACTTATCGCCTTAGTAATGGGGTAAAGCCTCGTGCCCGAGCCACCTGCTAATATGATACCTTTCATGTTGTTTGTTGTTATTATTGCTTTAACCTGCCGATACAAACCTGCAGGCTATCCCTCCAATAAGGGATATCTATGTTAAATGTTTTCTTAATTTTAGTCTTATCCATAACCGAATAGGGCGGCCTTACTGCGCGTGTAGGGTACTCGCTGGTGCTTATAGGCAATACTTTGGTATTTGTGCCCGATAAATCGAAGATAGCTTTGGTAAAATCATACCACGATGCTACTCCCTCATTACTGTAATGATACACACCATAAGCCGTGCTATCTGAGTTGATTACAGTTAAAATAGCATTAGCCAAGTCCATTGCATAAGTTGGTGTGCCTATCTGGTCGGCAATTATTTTTAACAGATCGCGTTCGGCACCTAATTTGAGCATGGTTTTAACAAAATTGTTAGCAAATTCCGAGTATAACCATGCCGTACGTAAGATGAAGTAACTATCTGTTAAGCCCGGTATAACCAATTCGCCGTCGAGCTTGGTTTGGCCATAAACGCCTATCGGTTCGGTCGCGTCCTCCTCATTTAACGGGCTTGCTTTATCGCCTTTAAACACAAAATCGGTAGATACCTGTACCAGTACAGTATCATGCTTTTTGCACAGCCTGGCAATATTCTCTACACCTGTTTTATTTACACTGGTAGCAGCATCTACATCATCCTCCGCTTTGTCTACAGCTGTATACGCGGCACAATTAATAGCATGGGTGGGGGTGTATTTGGCAAATACCTGTTCCAGCGCGGCTACGTCTAAAATATTTGCTTCGCCTTCTGCCGGGAAGATCAGGTAACCGAGGTTATCATCTGCCGCTATTTTTTTAAAGCATTGCCCTAACTGCCCCGACGCACCAAAAACTATAATTTTTTTCATCTAAATTTCTTTATTTTTTGCTAATTATCACTCAATAATAGATAATTCAGCTTATATTTTGCAGTTTACGCCTGGCCCATCGTGCCGCCGAAATTCATCGGAAAACCGGTTGGGTCATTTGGGATTTTTACACCGCCGTTAGCAGCCTCAAACTTCTCGATATTATCTGCCAGGGCAGATAGCAAGCGCTTGGCATGCTCGGGCGTAAGGATGATCCTCGATTTCACTTTGGCCTTGGGCACACCCGGCATCACGCGGATAAAATCCAGTACAAATTCTGAGCTGGAGTGGGTGATAATGGCAAGGTTAGCATATACGCCTTCGGCAACTTCTTCAGACAATTCAATATTTATCTGGGCTTCGTTTTGTTCTTCCATAGCACTAAAATAGCAAAGCCTTCTATTTTCATAAAAGGCTTTGCAAAAGTATCTAAAAAAATCTGATTAAGCTTCCACTTCTTCAGTTTTTGAGGCCATCAGGCGATCAAATTCTTCCTGAGAACCTACGCGGATATTATCGTATTCGCGTAAACCTGTTCCTGAAGGAATTAAGTGACCAACAATAACGTTTTCTTTCAAGCCAAGCATTAAGTCTTTCTTACCCGCTATAGCTGCTTCGTTCAGTACCTTGGTAGTTTCCTGGAACGATGCTGCAGAGATAAACGATTTTGTACCTAATGATGCCCTGGTAATACCTTGTAACATCGGGCTCGAGGTTGCGGCAATCGCATCCCTTACTTCAACCAATGCTAAGTCTTTACGTCTTAACACGGAGTTTTCATCCCTAAGCTTGCGCAATGATATGATCTGTCCGGCTTTTAATGTAGCGGAATCACCTGGCTCCACAACAACCTTTTTATCAAACATTTCGTCATTCTCTGTCATAAAGTCCCAGCTATCTACTGCTTCTCTTTCCAAGAAACGGGTATCGCCGGCATCTTCAATGGCAACCTTTTGCATCATCTGGTGAACAATCACCTCAAAGTGCTTATCGTTGATCTTTACACCCTGTAAGCGGTAAACTTCCTGGATACCGTTAACAAGATATTCTTGTACCGCAGCAGGGCCTTTAATAGCAAGGATATCTGCCGGAGAGATAGAACCATCAGACAATGGCATACCTGCCTTAACAAAGTCGTTATCCTGTACCAGGATGTGTTTAGACAATGGCACCAGGTATTTTTTAACCTGCCCGTCTTTACTTTCAATCGTGATCTCGCGGTTACCACGTTTCACACCACCTAAAGTTACCACACCATCAATTTCGGTTACTACAGCCGGGTTAGATGGATTACGTGCTTCGAATAACTCGGTTACACGTGGTAAACCACCTGTAATATCGCGCGTTTTACCTGTAGAACGAGGGATCTTGGCAATAACCTGCCCGGTTTGTAGTTTCTCACCTTCTTCAACAGAAATGTGGGCACCTACCGGGATGTTGTAACCTTTGATCACGTTACCTTTGTTATCAATTATCTGAATAACAGGGTTTTTTGTTTTATCCCTGGTATCAATAATAACCTTTTCACGGTGACCTGTTTGCTCATCGCTTTCTTCACGAAAAGTAATACCTTCCAATACCGCCTCAAACTGGGTTGCACCGGCAAATTCAGATATGATAACCGCATTGTACGGATCCCATGAACAGATACGGTCGCCTTTAGAGATGGTAGCACCATCCTTAACATACAGGTATGAACCGTAAGGGATGTTGTTGGTTACAATAACTTTGTTGGTGCCTGCCTCAATGATACGGAACTCGCCTGAACGACCCAATACCACGTCAACATTACCTTCATCAGTTTTATAATCAACCGTACGTACGTTCTCAAATTCAATAACACCATCAAATTTAGCGTTGATCTGTGACTCGGCCGCAATATTTGATGCCGTACCACCCACGTGGAAGGTACGTAACGTTAACTGTGTACCCGGCTCACCGATAGACTGTGCAGCAATTACGCCAACAGCCTCGCCCATTTGCACGCGTTTACCGCTTGCAAGGTTACGGCCGTAGCATAAAGCACAAACACCACGTTTGCTTTCGCAAGTTAATACCGAACGGATCTCTATACCTTCTAAAGGTGAGTTCTCTATTTTCTTACCAATTTCTTCGGTGATATCTTCACCTGCGGTAAGTAATAATTCGTTTGTTATAGGATCGTGAACATCATGCAGAGTTGTACGGCCCAAAATACGGTCGTATAACGGCTCCACAACATCCTCATTATCTTTTAATGCAGTTGTATAAATACCTCTTAAAGTACCACAATCAACTTCACCAACAATCATATCCTGTGCAACGTCATGTAAACGACGGGTTAGGTAACCAGCATCAGCTGTTTTTAACGCCGTATCCGCCAAACCTTTACGCGCACCGTGGGTAGAAATGAAGTACTCTAATACCGACAAACCTTCTTTAAAGTTTGAAAGGATAGGGTTTTCAATGATCTCGCCACCTGAACCTGATTTTTGAGGCTTAGCCATCAAACCACGCATACCTGCAAGCTGACGGATCTGCTCTTTAGAACCACGTGCACCTGAGTCAAGCATCATGTAAACCGAGTTAAAGCCCTGGTTATCGTTGCTCAGGATGTTCATCACATTCGCGGTTAAGCGGTTGTTGATACGTGTCCAGATATCGATAATTTGGTTGTAACGCTCGTTGTTGGTAATGAAACCCATGTTATAGTTACCCATAACATCCTCCACTTCTTTTGAAGCCTGAGCAATCAGTGTCACTTTTTCTTCGGGAATGTTAATATCCTTCAGGTTAAATGATAAACCACCCTGGAATGCCATACGGAAACCTAACTCCTTAATATCATCAAGGAACTGGGCAGCGCGTGCCATACCGGTCATCTTAACCACCTCGCCAATAATATCACGCAGTGATTTTTTGGTCAATAGTTCGTTAATGTAACCAACTTCTTCTGGCACGTGCTCGTTAAATAGCACGCGGCCAACAGTAGTTTCAATTATTTTTGATACGATGACACCATCGCGATCTTTAATTTTTCCTTTAACCTTGATAAAGGCGTGCAGGTCAATCTTTCTTTCGTTATAAGCGATAATAACCTCTTCAGACGAGTAGAAAGTTAAGCCCTGGCCTTTTACAATACGCCCCTCATCAGTTTTACGGCCTTTGGTTATGTAGTACAAACCAAGCACCATGTCTTGTGAAGGTACTGTAATTGGCGTACCGTTAGCAGGGTTAAGAATGTTGTGAGATGCAAGCATCAATACCTGGGCTTCCAAAATTGCTGCGTTACCCAGTGGTACGTGCACAGCCATCTGGTCACCGTCAAAATCCGCGTTGAAGGCGGTACAGGTTAAAGGGTGCAATTGTATCGCTTTACCTTCAACCAATTTTGGCTGGAAGGATTGGATACCCAATCTGTGCAACGTAGGTGCACGGTTTAATAATACCGGGTGTCCTTTTAATACATTCTCTAATATATCCCACACTAATGGGTCTTTACGGTCAACTATTTTCTTGGCAGATTTTACTGTTTTAACCACACCACGCTCAATCATCTTACGGATGATAAATGGTTTGAATAACTCAGCAGCCATATCTTTAGGTAAACCGCACTCGTGTAGCTTCAAGTTTGGACCTACAACAATTACAGAACGTGCCGAATAATCTACACGTTTACCTAATAAGTTTTGACGGAAACGGCCTTGTTTACCTTTCAGGATATCTGAAAGTGATTTTAAAGCACGGTTACCTTCAGTTTTAACCGCGTTAACTTTACGTGAGTTGTCAAATAACGAATCTACGGCTTCCTGTAACATCCGTTTTTCGTTACGTAAAATAACTTCCGGTGCTTTGATCTCGATCAAACGTTTTAAACGGTTGTTACGGATAATTACACGGCGGTATAAATCGTTCAAATCGGAAGTAGCGAAACGGCCACCTTCCAATGGTACTAACGGGCGTAATTCAGGAGGTATAACCGGTACGATCTTAACGATCATCCATGACGGGTTATTCTCGATCCTTGTAGCCGCACCACGGAAAGCCTCAACAACCTGTAAGCGTTTTAAGGCTTCGTTTTTACGTTGCTGTGAAGTTTCGTTAGCTGCCTGGTGGCGTAAGTTGTATGAAAGCTCATCTAAGTTGATGCGCTTTAACAACTCTTCTAATGCCTCGGCACCCATTTTAGCCACAAATTTCTGTGGGTCTTTGTCGTCAAGGTATTGGTTTTCTTTTGGTAAAGTATCCAATATATCCAGGTACTCTTCTTCTGTCAGGAAATCCATTTTAGAGATCCCGTCAGATTCTTTGATACCCGGTTGTATTACTACATAACGTTCGTAGTAAATGATCAGGTCAAGCCTTTTTGTAGGCAAGCCCAACAGGTAACCAATTTTATTTGGCAACGAGCGGAAGTACCAGATATGCGCAACAGGCACCACCAAATTGATGTGGCCCATACGCTCGCGGCGAACTTTCTTCTCGGTTACCTCAACACCGCAACGGTCGCACACGATACCCTTGTAACGGATACGTTTGTATTTACCGCAATGGCATTCGTAATCTTTCACCGGACCAAAAATACGCTCGCAAAACAAACCATCACGCTCAGGTTTGTAGGTACGGTAGTTAATGGTCTCAGGTTTTAAAACCTCACCGCTCGAACGCTCCAAGATAGATTCCGGAGAAGCTAAACTGATGGTAATGGTGGTGAAATTACTCTTGATTTTATTATCCTTTTTGTAAGACATAGTCTCCCTTTTTTTTAATTGTTGAATTAGCGATTTAGTGAATTGGTGAATTTAATCACCTGCTTTACTCAAATTGGATTAGTGAGCGAATGAACGGATGTTGAAATCACTAATTCACTCACTCACTAAATCACTAATTATTCTAACGTGATATCCAAACCTAAACCTCTTAATTCATGAACCAATACGTTGAATGATTCCGGAACTGATGGTGTCGGCAGGTTTTCACCCTTAACAATAGCTTCATAAGTTTTGGCACGGCCGATAACATCATCCGATTTAACGGTTAATATTTCCTGCAGGATGTTTGAAGCACCAAATGCCTCTAATGCCCAAACCTCCATCTCACCAAAACGCTGGCCACCAAACTGTGCTTTACCACCCAATGGCTGTTGTGTAATAAGTGAGTACGGGCCGATTGAACGGGCGTGCATCTTATCATCAACCATGTGGCCCAGTTTAAGCATGTAGATAATACCTACAGTGGTTTGCTGGTCAAAACGATCGCCGGTTAAGCCGTTGTATAAATAGGTACGGCCAGATTCCGGTAAGCCTGCCTTAGTGATCCACTCCTCTACTTCGGTATGGCTTGCACCATCAAAAATAGGGGTAGCAAATTTAACACCCAGCTCTTTACCTGCCCAACCTAACACGGTTTCATAGATCTGGCCCAAGTTCATACGTGAAGGTACACCCAGTGGGTTCAACACAATATCAACCGGCGTTCCGTCTTCTAAGAAAGGCATATCCTCGTCACGTACAATACGTGCAACAATACCTTTGTTACCGTGGCGGCCCGCCATTTTATCACCTACTTTAAGTTTACGCTTTTTAGCGATGTAAACTTTAGCCATTTGTACGATACCTGATGGCAGCTCATCACCCACACTAATAGCGAATTTGTCGCGACGATAAGCACCCAGTTCTTCATTAACCTTAATGTTGTAGTTATGAAGCAAAGTTTTTATCTGATCGTTCTTCTCGTCGTCAGTAGTCCATTTAGTTGGGTTGATGTTTTCGTAGTTCAACTCCGTCAGGATCTTCTGCGTGAATTTAACACCCTTAGCTACATAAAGCTCTTTGTAAACGTTGTAAACACCTTGTGATGTCTTACCGTTAACAATCTCAAATAACTTTTCGATCAAAGTATTTTTAAGATCTTTTACTGCCTTATCGTGTTTAATATCAAGTTTCTCTATCTGTGCTTTTTCTTCGGCCTTAGTAGTTTTTTTAGCACGTGAGAATAATTTAGTATCAATAACAACACCTGCGATAGACGGCGGGGTTTTTAAAGATGCATCTTTAACATCACCTGCTTTATCACCAAATATAGCGCGCAGTAATTTTTCTTCCGGTGAAGGGTCTGATTCACCTTTTGGAGTGATCTTACCTATCAGGATGTCGCCTTCCTTAACCTCTGCACCAACACGGATGATACCGTCTTCGTCAAGGTCTTTGGTAGCTTCTTCAGATACATTAGGGATATCCGGTGTCAATTCCTCTTCGCCGCGTTTAGTATCACGTACTTCCAGCTCAAACTCTTCAACGTGCAATGATGTAAAGATATCCTGAGACACAACGCGCTCAGATATTACAATCGCATCCTCAAAGTTGTAACCTTGCCAAGGCATGAATGCCACTTTAAGGTTACGGCCTAATGCAAGCTCGCCATTTTGGGTAGCGTAACCTTCACAAAGTACTTCACCTTTAGTAACCCTTTGGCCTTTCTTAACAATAGGTTTCAGGTTGATGGTAGTGCTTTGGTTGGTCTTTTTAAACTTGGTTAACAAGTAGCTGCGTGTATCGCCATCGAAAGAGATCAAACGATCCATTTCGTTACGGTCATATTTAATTTTGATCTCGTTAGCATCAACATACTCTACCACACCATCGCCTTCGGCGTTGATCAGGGTACGAGAGTCTTTTGCTACGCGGCCTTCCAAACCTGTACCTACAATTGGCGCCTCGGGGCGTAACAACGGTACAGCCTGGCGCTGCATGTTAGATCCCATCAATGCACGGTTAGCATCATCATGCTCCAAAAACGGAATTAATGATGCCGCGATAGATGTGATCTGGTTAGGAGCAATGTCCATCAGATCCAGCTTATCCGGGTCGATAATAGGGAAGTCACCTTCAAAACGTGCCTTAACACGTGGGTTAGCGAATACACCTTTATCATCGTAATAAGCATTTGCCTGGCCAATGGTTTTACCATCCTCATCCTCTGCAGATAAGTAGATAACAGGCTCATCAACCTGTACTTTACCATCAACCACTCGTTTGTACGGTGTTTCGATAAAGCCTAAGTTGTTGATCTTGGCGTGTACACAAAGTGATGAGATCAAACCAATGTTCGGTCCTTCGGGAGTTTCGATGGTACATAACCTACCGTAGTGGGTGTAGTGCACGTCACGAACCTCGAAACCTGCACGCTCACGCGACAGACCGCCGGGGCCTAAGGCTGACAGACGACGCTTGTGCGTGATCTCTGCCAGTGGATTGGTTTGGTCCATGAACTGTGATAACTGGTTAGTTCCGAAGAACGAGTTGATCACAGATGATAGTGTACGTGCATTGATCAGGTCGGTTGGGGTGAACACCTCGTTATCACGAATGTTCATCCGCTCACGAATGGTACGGGCCATACGTGCTAAACCAACACCAAATTGCGCATAAAGCTGCTCACCAACGGTACGCACACGACGGTTAGACAAGTGATCAATATCATCCACCTCAGCTTTTGAGTTGATTAATTTGATCAGGTACTTAACAATCGCAATGATATCCTGCTTGGTTAATACTTTTGTTTCGTCAGAAGTATTCAGCTTCAGTTTACGGTTGATGCGGTACCTGCCCACATCGCCCAAATCATATCTTTTATCTGAGAAGAATAAACGATCGATTATACCACGAGCGGTTTCCTCATCAGGTGGTTCGGCGTTACGTAACTGGCGATAGATATGCTCCACCGCTTCCTTCTCAGAGTTCGATGTATCTTTTTGTAATGTATTGTATATAATAGTATAATCACCGCTGGTTGAAGCATCTTCCTTATTCAGGATGATAGTCTTCACACCTGCATCAATGATCATATCGATATGGTCATCTTCCAATACGGTTTCGCGCTCAAGGATGATCTCGTTACGGTCAATAGATACCACTTCACCGGTATCTTCATCCACAAAATCTTCTACCCATTTTTTAAGCACCCTTGCAGCAAGCTTACGGCCAATGAATTTCTTCAGGCCCGATTTGCTTACCTTCACTTCATCGGCCAATTCAAATAATTCTAAGATATCTTTATCAGAATCATAACCAATTGCACGAAGCAGCGTAGTAACCGGGAATTTCTTTTTACGGTCAATGTAAGCATACATTACGTTATTAACGTCTGTAGCGAACTCAATCCATGATCCTTTGAAAGGGATAACACGGGCCGAGTATAATTTTGTACCGTTAGTGTGACGGCTCTGGCCGAAGAACACACCTGGCGAACGGTGTAACTGTGATACAATTACGCGTTCGGCACCGTTGATAACAAATGTACCTTTAGGTGTCATATAAGGGATAGTACCCAAATAAACATCCTGTACAATTGTTTCAAAGTCTTCGTGCTCTGCATCGTTACATGACAGGCGAAGCTTTGCCTTTAACGGCACGCTGTAAGTTAACCCGCGTTCAATACACTCGCGTATATCGTAACGTGGCGGATCAATAAAATAATCAAGAAACTCTAAAACAAAGATGTTCCTTGAGTCAGAGATCGGAAAGTTTTCGGCAAATACTTTAAACAACCCTTCTTTGTAGCGGTTGTCTGACGTGGTTTCCAATTGAAAAAATTCCTGGAAAGATTGTAACTGAACATCCAGAAAATCGGGGTAATCAAGTACCTTTCTGCTGGTTGCAAAGTTTACTCTTTGGTTATTGTTGTTTGCCAAGGTATTATAATTTTAGTTTTATTAAACCTGTGTTAGACATGAGATATCGGATTGGAGCCTTAACTCAAAACCCTGCTTATTATGAACGTGAGACCTCATATCCCCTATCTCACGTTTTAAATCTAACCGTTATAAACAGCAATAGACCCCGACCAAAAATGGTCGGAGTCTGATGCTATTTTGTAGGTGGTTAAATTATTTAACCTCAACTACTGCTCCGGCTTCCTCTAATTGAGTTTTCAAAGATTGAGCTTCTTCTTTAGTTACGCCGGTTTTAACCTCTTTAGGTGCACCGTCAACTAAATCTTTAGCTTCTTTCAAGCCTAAACCTGTAAGGTCTTTTACTAATTTAACAACTGCTAATTTTGAACCACCTGCTTCTTTCAGGATCACGTCAAATGCAGTTTGCTCAGCAGCAGCAGCAGGAGCGTCTTCGCCACCACCAGCAGCTGGTGCAGCAGCAACAGCTGCAGCAGCAGGCTCAATGCCATACTCGTCTTTCAAGATCTGAGCTAATTCGTTTACTTCTTTTACTGTTAAGTTTACCAACTGTTCAGCAAACGCTTTTAAATCCGCCATTTTATTTTATTTTTTACTTAATGCTTTTTTGTTTAAATCGAACTTTAAAGGTGTTCGTTAACCTCTTTCTTGTAATGTTTTCACAACACCTGCCAGTATATTTCCGCCTGATTGTAATGCAGAAATAACGTTCTTTGCTGGTGATTGCAGTAAGCCTACTATCTCGCCAATCAATTGTTCCTTTGATTTTAATTTGATCAAAGTGTCTAACTGATCGTCGCCAATGAAAATTGCCGAATCGATGTACGCTGCTTTTAAAAGTGGTTTGTCGCCTGCTTTTCTCAATTTCTTGATCAGCTTTGCCGGGGCAGTTGCTGATTTTGAGAAAAGGATAGTTGATGAACCTTTTAAAACGTCATAAATTGGTGTGTAATCACCTTCTGCAGCTTCCATAGCTTTTTCAATTAAGCTATTTTTTGCTACCAGCATGGTGATCTCATTTTCAAAGCATTGACGACGGATATTGTTCACTTTTGCAACCGTAAGATCAGACGTATCAGTAATATAGAAATTACCATACTCTTTCATCTGCTCAGTAAGGGCAAGAACAAGGTCGTATTTTTCTTCTTTATTCATGATTAAATTCCCGCTACTGATTTAGTTTCAATTGTAATACCCGGCGACATGGTTGAAGAGATGTGTATACTCTTAAAATATGTGCCCTTTGCTGCCGATGGTTTTAATTTAGAGATAGTTTGCAATACTTCTAATGCGTTCTCATAAATTTTCTCAGCAGTGAAAGATGCTTTTCCTATTGAAGTGTGAATGATACCGGTTTTGTCAACCTTGAAATCGATCTTACCACCTTTTACCTCAGTTACAGCTTTCCCAACTTCTGGGGTTACTGTACCTGATTTAGGGTTAGGCATAAGG
Source organism: Mucilaginibacter glaciei (assembly GCF_014773245.1). Classification (GTDB taxonomy): domain Bacteria; phylum Bacteroidota; class Bacteroidia; order Sphingobacteriales; family Sphingobacteriaceae; genus Mucilaginibacter; species Mucilaginibacter glaciei. The sequence continues at coordinate 198,234 of NZ_JACWMX010000002.1, forward strand.
TTACGCGGGCCCAATATACGACCCAAACGACCTACCTTAGCCATAACACTTGGCATAGTTATGATAATATCAACATCAGTCCATCCGCCTTCAATCTTGGCAATATAGTCATCCAAACCTACAAAATCCGCACCTGCATCTTTAGCTTCTTGTTCCTTATCAGGCGTACAAAGCACTAATACACGTACAGTTTTACCGGTTCCATGAGGTAAGGTAGCAATACCACGTACCATTTGATTGGCTTTACGTGGGTCAACTCCTAAACGTACATCAATATCAACAGATGAATCAAATTTAGTGTTGGTTAATTCCTTCACTAATGATGATGCTGCCTCTAACGTGTATGATTTGTTGGCCTCAATTTTGGATAGTGCCGCTTTTTGATTTTTTGTTAATCTAGCCACTGTCTTAAACTGATTTGTATAAATTAATTAATATTAACCCTGATGTTCGGGGTTAATTAGTTCCAGGGAGCCGTACCTGATACGGTTATTCCCATACTGCGGGCAGTACCTGCCACCATTTTCATGGCTGATTCTACTGTGAATGCATTCAAATCAGTCATTTTATCTTTTGCAATGCCTTCAACCTGCTCCCAGTTTACACTGGCAACTTTTTTACGGTTTGGCTCTGCAGAACCACCCTTTAAGCCTGTTGCTTCTAAAAGCTGTATAGCTACCGGAGGGGTTTTGATGATAAAATCGAAAGACTTGTCGACATAAACAGTAATAACTACAGGTAACACTTTACCAGGTTTGTCCTGGGTACGTGCGTTGAACTGCTTGCAAAACTCCATAATGTTCACACCCTTTGCACCCAATGCCGGGCCAATTGGTGGAGATGGGTTTGCAGCGCCGCCCTTCACTTGTAGCTTTACCATCGCACCGACTTCTTTTGCCATTTTGATTTGTTTTAATTATAACTCAATGTTAGTAAGTGGAAGCTAAGTAACATTTAAGATCGTGAGTGGTGAGTTGTCAATAGTGAGTTTTACCTCTCCTCCAAATCTCAACACATATTATATTTTTTTTGGTTTTTTGGCCGGGGCTGACAATGAAAACTCACTACTCACCACTGCCTACTCGCCAAACTACTCTTTCTCTACCTGCATGTAATTCAATTCAAGCGGCGTACGGCGCCCAAATATCTTTACCATTACCTTTAGTTTCTTTTTCTCTTCGTTAACCTCTTCAATAACGCCGCTAAAGCCATTGAATGGGCCATCCATTACCTTAACATTTTCGCCAACGTAATAGGGTACATTCATAGTTTCGCCCTGTGTGGTCATCTCATCAACCTTACCTAAAATACGGTTAACTTCTGCCTGGCGCAACGGAATAGCGTTACCTTGTTTATCACCCAAAAAGCCAATCACACTATTAATGTTCTTGATCACGTGCTCTAACTCACCATCTAAAGCGGCTTCCATTAAAACATAGCCCGGGAAGTAGTTGCGTTCTTTTGCAATTTTCTTACCATCGCGCATTTGGTAGTATTTTTCGGTAGGGATCAATACCTGCGGTACAAGGTGGGCAATGCCTAAACGGGCCACTTCTGCATCAACGTATTGCTTAACCTTTTTTTCTTTACCACTTATGGCACGCACAACATACCATTTTAATTGATCGCTCATCTAATTAGGCTAATGAAGTGTAAAACTTGTTTAATACGTAACCTATTATTTGATCCATACCAAATATAAACAGAGCAATAATAATTGCGGCTACCAACACCAATACGGCACTGCTTTGCAGCTCGCGCCAGGTTGGCCAGGTTACCTTCTCTGTCAACTCAATGTATGATTCTTTTATATATTCAGTTACGCTTGCCATTTTATTATTACTGTTATGCACGGGAACAAGGATTCGAACCCTGATCAAAGGTTTTGGAGACCTCTATTCTACCATTGAACTATTCCCGTGTATTTAAATCTCCAAAAAACGGAAATTGATACTTTTTACCTATTGTGAATAAAGTACCGAGACATTTGCCCCGGTACTTTACACAAAAATTAACCGTTTTGCTACCCATTTAAGGGTATTTAATTATGCTAATATTTCAGTTACCTGACCAGCACCTACTGTTCTGCCACCTTCACGGATAGCGAAACGTAAGCCTTTTTCCATAGCAATAGCGTTGATTAGCTTTACAGTGATTGTAACGTTATCACCTGGCATAACCATTTCTACACCTTCGGCCAATGAAATTTCACCAGTTACGTCAGTTGTACGGAAATAGAATTGAGGACGGTATTTGTTGAAGAACGGCGTGTGACGGCCACCTTCTGCTTTTGATAATACGTAAACCTCAGCTTTGAAATCTGTATGTGGGTTAACTGAACCTGGTTTGCAAATAACCATACCACGACGGATATCAGTTTTTTCAATACCACGTAACAATAAACCTACGTTATCACCAGCTTCACCACGGTCAAGGATCTTGCGGAACATTTCCACACCTGTAACTGTAGATTTTAAGTTTTCAGCACCCATACCAAGGATGTCTACTTGCTCACCTGAGTTGATAACACCACGCTCTATACGACCTGTTGCAACAGTACCACGACCAGTGATCGAGAATACATCTTCAACCGGCATCAAGAAAGGCAATTCAGTCAAACGAGGAGGAATTGGAATGTAAGCATCAACTGCATCCATTAATTCCATAATTTTTGCAACCCATGTAGGCTCGCCGTTAAGGCCACCCAAGGCTGAACCCTGAATAACAGGAATATCATCACCAGGGAAATCGTAGAATGATAATAATTCGCGAATTTCCATTTCAACAAGTTCTAATAACTCTGGATCATCAACCATATCCACTTTGTTCATGAATACAACCAATGAAGGTACACCTACCTGGCGTGCAAGCAGGATGTGCTCGCGAGTTTGTGGCATTGGACCGTCAGTAGCAGCAACAACAATGATTGCACCATCCATCTGAGCAGCACCTGTAACCATGTTTTTCACGTAATCCGCGTGACCTGGACAGTCAACGTGAGCGTAGTGACGGTTTGCAGTTGAGTACTCAACGTGCGCAGTGTTGATAGTTATACCACGTTCTTTTTCTTCAGGAGCTGAGTCAATTGAATCGAATGAACGAGCTTCTGATAAACCTGCATCAGCTAATACTTTAGTGATAGCTGCAGTAAGGGTTGTTTTGCCGTGGTCAACGTGACCGATTGTACCGATGTTTAAGTGCGGTTTACTGCGGTCAAATTTTTCTTTTGCCATGATTTATATTTGTTTGTAGGTTAATTTATTATTAAAATGTATTATACTTATTACGCAATATAATGAGCCAACAATGGGATTTGAACCCATGACCTCTTCCTTACCAAGGAAGTGCTCTACCCCTGAGCTACGTCGGCTTGTTTTTAGTTCATTAGTTCACTCCTTATCAGTTCATTGGTATTACTTGCTTAGCACAAATGAACTAATGAACCAAGCAACCATTGAACCAACCGAGCGGAAGACGAGGTTCGAACTCGCGACCTATAGCTTGGAAGGCTATCGCTCTACCAACTGAGCTACTTCCGCAAAATAAGTAGTGAATTACTGATTTAGCGAATGACTGATTTAAAAACCATTCAAACTCACTAATTCACTAACTCACTAATTAAAAAGTGGGGGGAGAAGGATTCGAACCTTCGTAGCCGAAGCAGCGGATTTACAGTCCGCCCCATTTGACCGCTCTGGTATCCCCCCATTGTTAATTCCGGACTAATGATATTCAAAGTTGAAGCTAAATATCACTCTTCCGAAATAAACAGAGCCTCCTATCGGGATCGAACCAATGACCTACTGATTACAAGTCAGTCGCTCTACCAGCTGAGCTAAGGAGGCTTTTAATTGTTGCCATTCCCGTCGTACACCGTAGTAGTAGCTCAGGAAAGTGGCTGCAAATTAATTTTGCGCTATTATTTTTTATTTTAAAGAACCATTCCCCTTATATACGAGCGGCGATTAAGACCTCTCTGAAAGGGATTGCAAATCTACAAAAAATTAAGGCTGTGCAAAATATTTTTACAAAAAAAATCGGCAGGCTTAAAGCCCGCCGATTCGTGCGTGTTTTGCGTTATATGTATGTGCCTAAAAATCTTCTTCTTCCGATACTAAGGCCGCTTTTTTAGCAGCTTCAGCAGCGATAGATTTTTTGGTTTTATACTTCTCTATTTGTTTACGAAGGCTCTCGACAACCAGGTCTGTAGCCTCTTCAAAGCTCTTACACTTCTCCTTCGCAAATATCTGGCTGCCGGGCAGCAACAGCTTTATCTCCGTTACCTTATTGGCCTCGTCGCCTACGTTCTCCAGTTTTAAATAAACCTCGCCGCTAATAATCTGATCAAAAAACGTTTCCAGCTTATCAACCTTCTTTTGAATAAAGTCCAGCAATTTAACGTCTGCTGTAAAGTGAATAGATTGCACTGTAATTTTCATTTTTCCTCCTGTTTTAACCCTTTGGATGGGCTTGTTTGTAAATAGACTTTAAACGTTCAACTGAATTATGGGTATAAATTTGGGTTGCGCTTAAATTAGCATGGCCCAAAAGTTCTTTAATGGCGTTTAAATCGGCGCCTTTGTTTAATAAACTGGTTGCAAATGTGTGCCTTAGCACATGAGGGCTGCGTTTTTGCTGGGTTGATATGTTAGACAGGTATCTGTGCACAGTATTATATATGAGTTTCGGATATACGTCGGCTCCTTTATTTGTAACGAGTAAGGTTAAGGAATTGTTATTAATTTTTTCACTTTTCTTAACCTCAATATACCGCTTTAACAGTTGCACCAGCTCGCTGTTAAGGGGTATAATCCTCTGTTTGTTGCGCTTACCTAAAACTTTTACGGTATTTTCATAAAAATCAACATCTGTTTCTTTTACACCTACCAGCTCGGCCAGGCGCATGCCGGTGCCAAACAGCATCTCTATAACCAGCTTATCGCGGGTGCCTTCAAAATCATCGGCAAAAATCTTGTCAAATTCGCCATCCATTTTGCCGTCAAGCATGCCGGTGAGCTTATCACCATCAACCACCACAGGTAAATATTTAGGCACTTTAGGTGCGCTGATGCGCGATGTTGGATTAGCGGTAATATCCCCCTCCTGTAATGAAAACTTAAAGTATTTGCGTAACGTAGCGATTTTGCGGGTAACAGAACGCGCGGATACCCCGTCATCCATCAGCTGCACCATCCAGTTACGGATATCGTGATGGGTAACATCGGCAGGGCCGGTAACAGATGGCTGGGTGTGGGGTGGGTTTAAAAACAGCAGGAACTGGTCAAGGTCCGACTGGTAAGCTGATACAGTATGCGGCGAGTACCGCTTCTCAAATTTAATGTACTGTATGAACTTATCTAAAAACATAAAAACTATTTATACACCCAAGTAAATTGAATGTACAAATAGTTTTTTTATAGTGACAAGAAAATCTGTAAAATTCTTTCTGTGAAGAAAAAATTAAACAGTCTCGATGTTCATGTTCTGTTTGTAAATGGCATGTTTAATTTCGTGCCTGCGAGTAATAGATTTTTTCTCAAAAGCCTGGCGACTGCGCAGCTCTCTTAAAACTCCTGTTTTCTCGAATTTCTTTTTAAAGCGTTTTAATGCCTTATCTAATGACTCTCCGTCTTTTACGTTAATTATGATCATATCCCAAATACCTCCTTTCAGGGACGACAAAGGTAGATAAAACTTTTACATTCTGAAATACAATATTTAATAATTATCTATGCGTTTTCAGCAAGCTAATTATTCGGTCTTAAGGGCGGGTAAGGCGCGTTTATCGGCAGGTAACGACTGGTACTTTTTGTAGCTATCATTAATGTAGGCCACTACCGACTCGGAATTATTAGACTTCAAAAATTGGTAGGTTGGGCGGTAGAGTGATATAAAGTTTAACAGTTCCTTCCCTTTCAAAGGCACTAAACTACCTACATATACCGGACTAAACACGGCATCGACATGGCGTTCCTCAGATTCCGTACGGAAATAGCGCTTTAACCGGCGGGCATCCTTACCTTCTTTACTAAACCATGTTGACGGTGAGAATGCGTACACTTTACTTTTCTCATAAACTTCGGCATATTCAACCCGGGGGTTAAAATCTGCTCGGGTTGCTGTAACGTTTACCTGGCTCAGGTTAATCGTTTTCGATACCAGGTCGATCCGCCTTGTCAGTAAATCAATAAGGTACAAGGTATCGGGCAGATAACCCGGTGAATTAAATACGATGGTATGCCCGGTAGCCGCTTTGATGGTAAAATTACCATCTTTATCCGTAATGGTAACTTGCTTGTTGGTCACGTTCTTTATAAAAACGTTGGTAAGCTTGGTGCTGCTTTTATCTTCATAAACGGTGCCCTTAAGTGTGTTTTGTGCCCGGGCAAAAGTCGAGGCAAATATTATTACGGCTATAACTGGTAGGATCTTTGACATGGCTGGTGAAGTATATAACTGATTAACCTATAAAAACCTTGATGGTTTGTGTAAATCGGTATAAAGAACAACAAAAAACCCGGCTTAAACCGGGTTTTAAATTGTTATTGCTTTTTCCAGACGTTGTTATCCGGATTGAAGTCGGGCAGTACCTTATCGGGGTCATAAGTTACAGATTCAATCTCCTCTGTTGATGCATGTTTCACTACAAAGGTTTTATTACGCTCCCAGATCTCGACAGGTAGTTTTAAACGCTCTGTTTTACCGCTGATGTACTTGACCTCCAAAATGGTTGGCATAGCCATTTTTTCCATATTGGTGATACTGATCAATGAGCCTTTTGACGGATCATCGTTGATATATTTTACCCCATCAACGGCAACATCCAGCCGCCAGTTGTTTACAAACCACCCCCTCCAGAACCATTGCAGGCTTTCGCCACTGGCGTTCTCCATCGTGCGGAAAAAATCATCAGGCGTTGGGTGTTTAAATGCCCAGCGTGCTATGTAGGTTTTAAACGCATAGTCGAAACGTTCAGGGCCTAATATCTGCTCTCGCAATAACGTTAAACCGGCACCCGGTTTAAAATAGAGCAGTGTACCATTATTAGCTTCCTTCAAATTCTCGGGGTTGCTCATTACAGGCTCCAGGTTGGGGTTGGTTAAACGGCCGCCGGTGTACTGCATATCTGTTGGCCTTTTAGGTGCATATTCGCCTTTATTAAAATCTGCTGTGCTTAGTGTGTTGATGAAAGTGTTAAAGCCCTCATCCATCCAGCCATACAAACGCTCGTTAGAACCCACGATCATTGGGAACCAGGTGTGGCCAAACTCGTGGTCGTTCACACCCCAGAGCTGGCTTTTTTTGGCTCTTGATCCACAGAAAACAATCCCCGGATATTCCATACCGCCTACTGAGCCGGCAACTGCTGTTGCCGCAGGGTAAGGGTACTCGAACCATTTTTGCGAATTATATTCAATAGATTTTTTTACATATTCGGTACTGCGGCCCCAGGCATCGTTGCCGTTGCTTTCTGTTGGGTAGGCTGATATAGCGATTGACTTTTTGCCACTTGGCAGGTCCATTTTAGCGGCATCAACGATAAACGCTGCCGACGATGCCCATGATGCGTCGCGTGCGTTTTTAATCTTGAATTTCCAGGTCAGTTCTTTTTTACCCGCCGGGCGCGATGCCGCGTTGGTCACCTCGTCTGCCGTGCGGATCATCACCGTTGTTTCGCTTTTTGCTGCTTCGGCCCAGCGTTTCACCTGCTCGGGCGTGTAAACCTCTGTTGGGTTTTGCAACTCGCCGCTGGCTACAACAATATGGTTGGCGGGTGCGGTGATGCTCAAGTCAAAATCGCCGTACTCCAGGTAAAATTCACTTGGCCCGGTGTAGGGTAAGGCGTTCCAGCCCATTACATCATCATACACATACATACGCGGGTACCATTGAGCAATGGTATAGATCTTACCGTTTTTAGTTGTTTGGTAACCCGTACGGTCCGATCCATACTCGGGTACAATGTACGAATACTCGATGTTCAGTTTTATTTGCCCGCCGTTTGCCGCAACAATTTGCGCAGGTGTTAAAAATATCTGCATGCGGGTATCATTGATCAGGTACTTCAAGTCGGTAGCGGCAGCACCTTTAGCACCCACCATTTTTACCGACTTTATTTTGTAACCTGCATCGGCCAGGGCTGCACGGCCACCTGTACCATTTCGGCTACCCGTTGGCGGGATAATTGCCGATCCGCGAGAATCTGCCTTAAACAAATTCTGATCCAGTTGCATCCACAAAAAGCTTAAACGTTGCGGGCTGTTGTTGGTATAGGTTAAAACCTCGGTACCGATAACCTCGTTAGTTTGGTCATCCAACTTGGCGGCCAGTTGATAATCGGCACGGTTTTGCCAGTATTTAGGACCTTGCTGTCCATCGGCCGCCCTAAACTCCGACCCATTTTTGGTGTAGAAGAACGGCGCAAAGGCATCGTGATAATCATATTTAGATACCGGCGGCGGGGTTGTTGCCGGTGCCTGTTGTGCCTGGCTAATGCTGCACAAGCTGGTAAAAGCCAGTGTACAACCGGCTATCAGTTTAAATTTCATGTTTTAATAATTGATTAGGCAAGTATACTGCAAATAATAATATTGCACAGCGCGGGTAAACGTATTGTTACCTGTGGATAAAAGGAATATTACCTTGAAAAGTAGCCGTTTGTTTTGGCTTACTTACTTTTTAAAATGACCGGCATAAACTGCTTCATCAAAACCGAAGAAAAGGAAGTCGCCATCTTCAATAACGGGGCGTTTGATCATGCTGGTTTTCTGTTGCAACAACTTCAGCGCATCATCCTTTGTTTTGATGCCGTCTTTAACCGCAGGGTCCAGCTGTTTGTAGGTGAGGCCCTGTTTGTTCATGAACTTTTCATAACCCGCCTTAGCGTCCCACTCCTCCAACTTATCTGCGCTTACACCCAACTTTTTAAAATCCTGAAACTCATAAGCTACATGTTGAGCCTTTAACCAATCTATTGCCTTTTTAACCGTATTGCAGTTAGTGATACCGTAAACTTTCATGTGGCAAAAATACTAATTTCTGCTTCCTCCGCTGCTGTCGTCGTTATTTATCCCACGCTGATTTTTCTTAATGGTGCTATTCAGTTTACCGAATTTATAATTGAAGCTAAGGCCAAAAGTGCGGAAGATCTGGTAGTTATAGGTAGTTGTCCGGAAATCATCGGTGATCGTTCTAAAGTCAAGTTTTATGTACTTGCTAAAAGGACCATTCGCATATAAAGATATCGATGCTTTTTTACCGAACATTTCCTTAGATACGTTAGCCCCGTAACCTAAATAATAATTGTCTGTACCCTGCAATAACACGTAGCGGCTATCAAACCCTATGTTTGCACCTATCCTGAAGCCATCGTCAAACTTATAGCTGGCATTAGTGAACACATGGCCCTGCTGGCCGCTGTTGCTGTAAAATTGACCATTAAAAGCACCTTTTAACCAAACCTGCTGAATTTCGGCGTTTACATTGAGGTTTAATTTGGGAGTGAATGGGATGGTCATATTTAAATCAAGGGCCAGATTTTTGTTTTTACCTACATTGGCAAACGAAGTTGTAGTTACATTGCCATTCACGCTGGCCAGGTTTTGGATAGTATTGTTAGCGAATGAATAACTGCTGCTCAGGTTAAACGAACCTTTGGTAAACCGGCCATAGCTCAATTCAAAGTTATTATTTACAGCGGGCACTAATGAGGGATTACCAACCGTGATGTATAAGGGGTTACTGCGGTTAACAAACGGGTTTAACTGGTAAATGCCCGGGCGTTGAATGCGTTGAGTAAACCCGAATGTTAAGGTGCTGCCGGTTAAACTGCGCTGAATAGATACTGACGGCACCAAGTTATTAAAGCCCTGATCCAGATTAGTTGCTGTTGATGAGAAGTTGGCCTTAATATCCGTTCGCTCAAAACGTGCACCACTTTTAAAAGTCCATTTATCCAACTTAAGCAGGTATGAGTTATAAAGACTGTAAACATCCTGCTTGTAATCAAAATCGTTGGTTTGTGTTGGATCGTTTACGTATTCGCCGCTGGCGGTCAATATATCGTTCCGAAAATTGCTAAAGTTAGCCCGGTTGATCATTTTACCGCCGGCTTCTATTGTAATAGCTTTTAGCGGATGCACATAGTCTAACTGGGTTGTATGCTCTTTTGACCCTGCCTTGTTAAATTGGCGGTAATCGGTTGTGTTACCCGGACTAACGTTATTATTAGTGCTGTTTCCGTTATTACTGTATTTGTATGATGCGGTAAGCAATTGGTTTTTATTGCGTTTAAAACCATGTTGATAATTCAGGCCAAAATCTCCTCCATTATATCCGCCGCTGCCAATATTAGTGGTATTATAGTTGGTAGCGATGCCATTATCAACCTGCATAGTTAGCTGGTTGCTACCCTGTGTGTTGTTACTTTTATAATAATTAAATGTACCGGTTAATAAATTAAGGGTGTCGGCCTCAAAACTTAACTCGGTACTAACGTAGTTGTTACTCCCTCCGTTGTAGTTGCTGCCGCTTTGCATAATGGTTGATGGCTGTTTTAAAAACTCGGTAGAGTTGGTAAATGGCGTATTAACATCCCTGCGGTTACCTACGCCACCAAAGGCATTTATACCAAACTTCCCCTGCTTAAGGGTAAGGTTTAAATTAGTACGATAGCCGAAAACGGTGTTATAGTAAGCATTAACAGATCCGTTATAGCCTTGATCGGCATTTTTAGAAGTAATGATATTAATGATACCGGCTAACCCTTCAGCATCGTATTTTGCGGGTGGCGTAGTAATCACCTCTATTTTAACAATGTTGGTGCCCGGCATAGCCTTTAATATGTCTGCCGGGTTACGTGCCATTAATGCCGATTCCTTACCATTTAGCAAAATCTTATAATTACCGCTGCCCCGCAGTTTGATAGCGTCGTTAGCATCAACAGAAAGCAATGGTACCTTTCTAAGCATATCCAGCGCGGAAAGGCTTTTGCTTTCCGGGTCGGCCAGCACATCATAGCTAATGCGGTCAACTTCTTGTTTCATCAGCGGCCTGGCGGCCACCACCGATACTTCCTTCAATTGCTTGCTTGACGGGGATAAATTGACCGTACCAACATCTTCTATAGCCTTATTGCCGCTGATGTTTAACACCTTGGTGCGATAACCTACAAACAATACAGATAATTTATAGGCCTTTGCCGGCAATTTACTTATCTCGAAAACACCGTCATCCTTAGTTAGCATGCTCTTCACGGGCGCATTAGTAACTGCATCTGTAATGGCAATGGTAGCATAACCCATCGGTTTGTTTATAGCCGAATCGATAACGATACCCTTAACCGTAATAGTTGGTGGTGTAGTTTGCGCAAAAGACAGCGCGGATAAAATACAGGCAAGTGCAGTAAGTAAAAATATTTTCATTCAGTTGCTTTGGGTGATTAGACACGTAAATGTACATTACCGTTGCACCAAAAAATACTTTTTAACAATTATTTAACTAAATCCTTAGTAACAAATTAATTACTTATTGAACCTGGTCATGGTTAACTCGGTGCCGACGGTGGCAAAGCTTTTGATCATCTCGATAGAGCGGTCTATTAATGCGGGCAGTTCCGGCTTTTCATCATCGTCAAAGCCGCTTAGCACGTAATCAACCTGGCGGCCTTTGGGGTAGTTGTCGCTCACGCCAAAACGAAGGCGCGCATATTCATTGTTACCTAAAGTAGCTTCAATGTGTTTTAAACCATTATGGCCGGCAGCGCTACCTTTGGGTTTAAGGCGCAGGGTGCCTAATGGCAGGGCGATATCGTCTACAATAACCAATACGTTCTCAACGGGGATCTTCAGTTCCTTCATCCAGTGGTTCAGGGCCCTGCCGCTTAAGTTCATGTAGGTGGTTGGTTTGATGAGGTGCAGCATCCGGCCTTTGTAGGGTACTTCGGCATAATACGCGTGGCGCATGCTGTAAAACTTCTCCTTCTCCTGTTTCACCAGTTCATCCAGCACCATAAAGCCGATGTTGTGCCGGGTATCGGCATACTCGGGCCCTATGTTTCCTAAACCAACTACCAGGTATTTCATTTTGCGAAAATAGCTAATCTTAAGGCCAAATTACAAGCGAATTTTAATTGCAAAAACCACTATAAAGTTAATAGTTTATAAATATTTCAGACACATTATCGGGAGAACCGGCAACTGTCTGAATTATATTGGCGATAGGCAGCGTAGCTAATACCTTTTTATGATTTCCATTTATTTTATCGTATCCGGTTACCAACTGATAATGCGATGATTTCCTGTTACTTAATACAATTGGTTTTGGCGACTTAAAAACCAGTGCATCTTCTCCGTTTGCTAACTTCTCACTATGCGGCCCGTCAAACACTTCCCCTGTAGCAGTATTGATTACGCTACATTCCATAAAAGGCTTTAAATCTTTACTGATGATATGGTAGTGCCAAAATGTAGCTTTAGCGTGGAAGGTAATGTTGTATTTAGCGGGCATACCCTGAACTATCTTCAGGTTGATCATGCCAAACAGGTGTTTATTATCGGCTACAGAAGGCAAAGCGTTAACAGAAAAATCAGTCGTTAGGGCCCTCCGTACCGTTTCGGTTAATGCCAAATTATTTTCTTGGGTTGAATAGTTGGAAAAGCGAAGTAGCTTCCCATCCAAAGCCGACCGAGTTATTAAGCTATAGTTAAAAAAAGCAGGATCGTTTAAAACCAGCTCAAAATCAAGTTCCGTTCTAACGGCGTCTTTTAAATTTTCACTAAATAAGATTATTCCGTTTGCTACAGGTTTTATCAATAGCCCCTGCTCAACCATTCTTGTTGTAGTTTCGGCAGTGGGTTTTGTGACCATACCATTAAATTTGAAATCAGTAAAATAATCGTGGCTAAAAAAAATAGAGGTTAACTGTTCTAACTCGGTCATGGTTTAAAGATACCCAAAAAGGACAAAAAAAATAGCGATGGGTATAAAACCCATCGCTATTAAATTAAATCAGTTGATCACCTTAATCGGTGGTAACTCCCAATTATTTTTTACCGGCTTCTTGTTCTGCCTGACGTAACGCACGTGATGTAGTTACAGATACGATTGTATCTTCCTGTGCATTGGTAATAGTTAAGTTTGGCAAGTTAATCTCGCTAACTTTTACAGATTTACCAACTTCAAGCTCGCCGATGCTCACTTCGATGTTATCTAAATGATCTTTCGGTAAAGCTTTAACGCGCAGTTTACGTAATTTCTGCACTAATTTACCACCCACTTTTACACCTGGTGAAGTACCTGTTAATTTTACAGGAATTTCGATAGTGATAGGTTTCTTTTCATCTAACAACAAAAAGTCAACGTGGATAAGCTGCTCCGTTAATGGGTGGAACTGCATATCTTTAATGATAGCCTGTGATTTAACACCAGCAACTTCGATGTCGATGAAATGAACAACCGGAGTATAAACTACGGCCCTCATATCAGCTGCGGACACTGAAAAGTGGGTTTGTGTTGGCCCACCGTAAAGTACTGCAGGCACTAAGCCCTGGTAACGCAGTTCTTTAGCGTCTCTTTTCCCTACGTTCTCTCTCGGAGAACCGCTAATAGCAATTGATTTCATTATTTATTTATATACAAGCCATACCAACATGGTATGGATATTTTTAATCTCTCTTACTGCTATGGACTATTGACCATAGACTATTGACTTTCTTAATCAACCTTAAACAACTGGCTTATCGAGCCGTGTTCGTTTACATTGCTTATAGCCTGTGCAAACAGTTTAGCAGTTGACAGCACCCTTATTTTAGGGCTGGTGTGCTTTAACGGGATGGTATCTGTCACTATCAGTTCGGTTAGAGCCGAGTTCTCGATAGTTTCATAAGCCTTACCCGATAACACAGGGTGCGTACAAACTGCACGTACACTGCGCGCACCGCGCTCCATAATTAAACCGGCGGCCTTTGCAAGCGTACCGGCAGTATCGCAAATGTCATCTATCAGTACAATGTCCTGATCGGTAACATCCCCGATGATGGTCATGCTTTCAATTTCATTTGCACGCTTACGGCGCTTATCGCAAATTACCACTTCGGCACTAAAGAACTTTGCAAAGCTGCGGGCCCTGTATGAGCCGCCCATATCCGGCGATGCAATTGTTATATTACCTAAACCAAGGCTTTTGATGTAAGGCACAAATATGATCGATGCATCCAGGTGATCTACCGGTACATCAAAAAATGCCTGTATCTGTGCAGCGTGCAGGTCCATCGTCATGATACGGTTAATACCTGCCGCCACTAATAAATTTGCTACCAGTTTTGAGCCGATGGCAACACGCGGCTTATCTTTCCTGTCCTGGCGGGCCAAACCGAAGTAAGGGATAACTGCTATAATATAATGGGCTGATGCACGGCGGGCGGCATCGATCATCATGAGCAGTTCCATCAGGTTATCGGTAGGTTGGTGCGTGCTTTGAATTAAAAACACATCACAACCGCGGATAGACTCGTTAAAATGGGGCTGAAATTCGCCGTCGCTAAAACGCGATAAAACTACATCGCCGAGCTCCTGGCCGTAAGATGCAGCAATATTTGTTGATAGTTCCTTTGAACCGGAACCTGCAAATAGCTTAACTGTATTAAACTGTAAAGGCATCTTTCTTTGGATTTCGAATTTCGGATGTTCAATTTCGAATTGCTTCTCTACTTCCCATCCCCATAATATCAACCAACCCCCTATAAAAACAATCGGATTTCAATTTTTCTATCAGATGTAAATCCGAAACTGAAAATTCGAAATCCGAAATATTCTATGTTGCCCGACCAGGATTCGAACCTAGACAAACGGTACCAAAAACCGTCGTACTACCTTTATACTATCAGGCAATCTCTTTTGGTTTGCAAGCTCCCCGAAAAGGAATGCAAATATAAGATGATTTTTCAATACTCGAAAGCAAATTTTAAAAAAGTATTTTAAACAGTTAACCCTCAAGTTGCTATACGTTAAAAAGTGTTAAGTATTGCCTTGTTTAGCTTCAACATCATAATAGTTTTGCTATTTTCGGCTGATTGAAACCTGACTATTACCGTATAACACCCGATGAACTACAACAAAACTAATAATATTTTTGGCTGGGCCACATTTATAATTGCCTCGTTAACCTACATTTTAACCCTTGAGCCATCAACCAGCTTTTGGGATTGCGGCGAATTTATTGCCTGTATTTACCGCCTGCAGGTAGCCCACCAACCCGGTGCCCCCCTGTTCACCATGATAGGCAAGGTATTTTCCCTGCTGTCGTTCGGCAATAATAACAAGGTGGCTTATTTTACCAATATGTCGTCGGCATTGGCGAGTGGTGCAACTATCCTGTTCCTTTTCTGGACCATCACGGCGCTGGCTAAAAAATTGTTGGTGAAAGCCGGTGAAGAGCTTACCCAAACCAACCTGATCCTGATCATCGGCTCGGGTTTAGTTGGTGCTTTGGCCTATGCGTTTTCTGATACATTTTGGTTCTCGGCGGTAGAGAGCGAAGTTTACGCCTTGTCGTCACTATGTACAGCGGTTGTGTTTTGGGCGATATTAAAATGGGAGGCCCATGCAGATGAGGCGCGTGCAGATAAATGGATCGTTTTTATCGCTTACGTAATGGGGCTTTCTATCGGCATCCACTTATTAAACTTATTGGTAATACCTGCCATAGCGTTAGTGATCTACTTCCGCAAGGCAAAAAATGTGAGCACCAAAGGCACCATATGGGCCTTTATATTAGGCGTAGTAACTGTGGCTATTATCCTTTGGGGTGTAATTCAATTCACCGTTAAGGGTGCTGCCTACTCCGACTTGTTATTTGTAAATACCCTGGGAATGGGTTTTGGCAGCGGTGCTATCGCGTTTTACCTGTTGGTGGCGCTTGCACTGGCCGCCGGGATCTATTACACCGTAAAGCCCTCGACAGCGGCGTTAGCTACGGCTGTGGCCAGTTTTGTGGTATTGCTAACCATTAGCGCAGGCATCATCGGCTTTGTGGGTGCTGCTGCTGCTTTGGCATTCTTTGAATATATTTTAAAGGTACGTGAAAGGCGTGCGGCCCTCAACCGGGTATTGATCTGCGCGGTGTTCATCCTGTTCGGGTACAGTTCTTTTGTTATGATCGTTATCCGCGCTAAGGCGGGGACCAACTTAAATAACAGCGACCCGCAGGATGCCTTTGCCCTGAACAGCTATCTTAACCGCGACCAATATGGCGACACGCCTTTAATGTATGGCCAGTACTTCGATTCGAAAGCGATTGACCAAACCGACGGCCCGGTTATTTACCGCCGCGGTGCAAATAAATATGAAACAGCCGGTAAAAAGCTGAACACTATATACGACCGCAACACCTTGTTCCCGCGGATGTTTAGCGGCGATAAGGCCGGTCACCCTGAATTTTACAGGGCGTGGTCGCACCTGGGGCCCGATGAACAACCCACCATGGCCACCAACCTGGGCTTTTTTACCACATGGCAAATTAACCAAATGTATACCCGCTACTTTCTGTGGAACTTTGTTGGCCGTACCAATGAGATGGACGGGCAGCAAAACAGCGCAGGGATTGATGGTGCATGGATAAGCGGTTTAAATTTTAAAAAGGACCTGCCAAAATCTGTTACCGAAAGCAACGCGTACAATAGGCTGTTCTTCCTGCCACTAATCATTGGTTTGCTTGGTTTGGTTTACCATGTAAAACGCAACCAGCGCGATGCCGGAGTGGTATTGGTTTTATTCTTTTTTACAGGTTTAGCCATTGTGCTTTACTTAAACCAGGACCCTTTGCAGCCCCGCGAGCGTGATTATGCTTACGCCGGGTCATTCTACGCCTTTGCTATCTGGATAGGTTTAGGGGTGTTAACGATAGCCGATTTCATCAGCAAAAAGCTAAACGCTAAAACAGGTGCCATCATAGCAACCGTGGTTTGCTTATTAGCCGCACCGGTATTAATGGCCAACCAGGAGTGGAACGACCATGACCGTTCTACCAAGTTAACGCCGCATGATATGGCGTATAACTACCTTAATTCCTGCGCGCCGAATGCCATATTATTTTGTTTTGCCGATAACGACACTTACCCGCTATGGTACATCCAGGAAGTGGAAGGCGTTCGCCCGGATATACGGATCGTGAACCTGAGTTTACTGGGTACCGACTGGTACATCCGCCAGATGAAGCAGAAAATGAACGATTCGGACCCGTTGCCTATCACCATGAGCAATGATAAGTTTAAAACCGGCACACGCGATGTGATCTATTTTAATGATGCCAAAGTAGCCGGGCCAACAGAGCTGAAAGAGGTTTTTGACTTCCTGACGTCGGACGATCCGCAAACCAAAGTTCAATTATATGAAGGCGTTGATGCGGCGAATTATTTGCCCACTAAAAATTTAAAGCTGACTGTTAACGCCGATGAAGTTGTTAAAGCGGGTGCCGTGCCTGCAAGCGAAAAAGGGCGTATTGTACCTCAAATGGACTTTACCTACCCCGGTAAATATGTTACCAAAGACAACCTGGCTATTATGGATATCATCGCCCACAATAACTGGAAACGCCCGATATACTTTACGGTGACTGCCGGTAACGAAAATATGCTTGGCTTAGATAAATATTTTTACAATGAAGGTTTAGCGTTGCGGCTGATGCCCTTTGCTCCGGATAGTAACGCCCGTTTCTTAGAAACCAGCAATACCAATGTGATGTATGCGAACGTGATGAATAAGTTTAAATATGGCAACTTTAAAACCGCTAAGAATTTAGATCATGAATCGTTAACGCTGTTTTACCGCGTGATGACCACCACATTTACCACCCTGGCCGATAACCTGATCAAAGAAGGTAAACCCGACCTGGCTAAAAAGGTATTGCAGAAATACGCCGCCAATATGCCTGAGCAGATCATGACGCAGGATTTGGCACTGACTAAGTTTTACATGTCTGAGAGTGCTTTCCACGCCAATGAAACCGCTATCGGGACCAGCCTGATTAATAAGATTGATGGTTACCTGACCGATCAACTCAATTACAATTATACGCTGATGCAAAAGAACCCTGACGAGGTGAACGCGCGTGATGTGCAATTTGGCATATCGCTGATCAACAACATGGCGCAGATCTTAAAGAACTATAATCAGACTGCGCTGGAAACCAAATTGAATGCGCAGGTGAAAGATTACGTGGCCAAATTTGGAAACTTAGCAATGCCTGCTAATCAGTAGTAAAAATTTAGCATGTTTTACAATAGCACGGCGATGTGGCAATCGCCCCGCACTCGCTCGGCTCTTGCCGAGTGAGTTTGATTATAAGGCCTCCGGAAGCGGTTTTAAACATCTCGTCGGCCAGAGGCCGTAAGATAATCGTCACTCGGCTGGGAGCCGAGCGACTGCCAAAGAAACATGTCATTGCGAAGATCGCAGCGATGTGGCAATCTCAGCATATCGGATTGTTCTCTGAGATTGCCACACAAAGTTAGCAAATGACATATTGTTGAATAAGAAAAGCGGCCAACAGCCGCTTTTCTTATTCAACACAGTAACAATCGTGATTAACAATGGTCAAAACCGCGTATGAAAAACTTTTACAGATCTATATTTACTATTACAACATTGGCACTATGCACACTTACCGCTTTTAGCCAAACTAAGAAAGTATTGCTCGATTCAATGATCCGTAAGGCTAATAGCGATGGCTTATTTAGTGGAAATATATTGATAGTAGATAATGGCAAGGAAGTTTACAAAAATGCGCTTGGCTTTACAGACGAACTAAAAACCAAAAAATTAACCCTCGACTACCGGTTTCATATTGGCTCTATCGCCAAGGAATTTAATGCAGTGGGCATTATGATGCTGAAAGAGCAGGGCAAGCTTAACCTGGATGACCGCCTCTCGAAGTTTTTCCCCGACTGGCCAAAATGGGCGGATAGCGTAAGCGTTAAAAACCTTTTGCAATATACCAGCGGCATACCCGATGTAAAATGGAAAACCGTTAAGGGTGATGCCGATGATATGGCCGACCTGATGAAATTGAAAAAGCTGGACTTTGCACCGGGCACTAACTATCATTATAACAACAATAACGTTTTCATTCAGCGCCGCATCATCGAAAAGTTATCCGGTTTGCCTTTTAATCAATTTGTTGCGGAAAAGATGCTGAAACCCGCAGGAATGAAAACCGCGGTAGTTGACCCGATTGAATCGACTCCGCTTATGGCAAAATCATACACCAATGCCGGCAAACACGGCGACCTGATTTACCCCATAACCGGTTGGACAGCAGTTACCCTTGATGATTTTTACAAATGGGAACAGTGTATAGAGAAATTAAAATTAATTAACCCGGCTTCGACACGGGAGCTGTTGACCCCTTACGCGCCGGGCAAACAGGCCGGCTTAGGCGGGGGGATCATGCAAGGCAATAAAGTTGTTCTACACAAGCATGATGGTATCAGCGTATTTTACCAGGCGCTATTGATTGGTGAGCAACCCATGGGCCGGGTTATCATTTTACTGAGCAACAATAATCAAAATAACATCTTTGAAATAGGCGATGCTGTTGAAGCTATTTTAAACGGCAAACCGTTCGAGCAACCAAAGAAACCCGAAAAGAAATAAGTTAAAAGCATATCCGCTTACCCCCACGCAGTCGCTCGGCTCTTGCCGAGTGAGGTTTATTATAAGGCCTCCGGCCGCGGTTTAAACATCTCGTCGGCCAGAGGCCGTAAGATTATCGTCACTCGGCTGGGAGCCGAGCGACTGCCAAAGAAACGTATCATTGCTAAGAGCGGTGCGATGTGGAAATCTCCTCGCCAATGTATATCCGCCTTGTAAACTAAGAGATTACCGCACTTTGTTCGCAATGACATATTCGATAACAAGAAAAGCGGCCATCAGCCGCTTTTCTTGTTAATATCAGTTAATGCTTAGTCCTCTACAACCGAGCCCATGCTACAGAATTTTTCGATCCGTTCTGCTACCAGCTCGTCAATATTGCGTTCGCCTAATGTTTTCAGGTCTTTTAATAATTGTTTCTTCAGGATGGTCGCCATAGCGACCGGGTCTTGATGGGCACCGCCAAGTGGCTCTTTAATTACGCCGTCTATCAGCTTATTCTTCAACATTTCTGTCGAGGTAAGCTTTAGCATATCCGCGGCGCGCTCTTTATGTTCCCAGGTTTTGAACAGGATGGTAGAGCAGTTTTCCGGAGAGATCACCGAGTACCAGGAGTTATCCAGCATCATTACCTTATCGCCTATACCAATACCCAAGGCACCACCAGATGCACCCTCGCCTATTACAACGCAAATAACGGGCACCCTCAACACCGACATTTCTAACAAGTTACGTGCAATAGCCTCGCCTTGTCCGCGTTCTTCAGCTTCTAAACCTGGGAATGCCCCGGGGGTATCTATCAGGGTGATAACGGGCTTATTAAACTTCTCGGCCATTTTCATAAGCCTTAGCGCTTTGCGGTAACCCTCAGGGTTAGCCATACCGAAGTTGCGGTACTGGCGCTCTTTGGTGTTACGCCCTTTTTGGTGACCGATAAACATAGCGGTTTGCCCGTTCATGGTACCAAAGCCGCCAATAATGGCCTTATCATCGCCAACGGTACGGTCGCCGTGTAGTTCTATAAAATCATCGCACATCAGCTCCAGGTACTGCAAAGTATAAGGCCTTTCTGGGTGGCGGGAGATCTGTACTTTTTGCCAGCCGGTAAGGTTGCCGTATATTTCTTTCTTGGCAGTTTCCAGCTTAGCCGTTAATTCGGCTACAGTAGCACTCATGTCCAGCTTGTTTTTTTCTTCAACCTGCTGTACTTTCTCTATCTGCTGCTGAATTTCTGCCAGCGGTTTCTCAAAATCAAATGTAATCTTCATACCATTTTATTGGCCGCTAAATTAAATAAATCAAACGGCATATTGTCAATTATGATTTTTTGAATGTCAGCAATTTGTTAACCTGCTGTGGCGAAAGCAATTGCCATGTTTTTAAACTGGCCTGCAAAATGGCATTACGCAGTTCTCCCTGGTACAAGCCGTAACGGTTGGTATAAAAGATCAGGTCGCTTTCATTTAACTTTTTAGTGCGGAACATCGTCTCTAATTTAGTTTCGTTAGTGACGATGAAGTTGCCCATTTCTATCTTTTTACGCTTTAATTCAACGGCCAACTTAGTAAATGTCGCCACTTGTGTGGGGCTCAGGTCCAGTTCCTTTTTGTATTTCAAGGCCCTGTCTGGCGATGGAAGGCCATTCAATTCGGCAACCAGGCCCATACCATATTGGTCTTCGCCTTTTATCAACGCGTTATATTGTTGAGTGGTCAGCGTTTTTATGGGCGATGGTTTTAAGAGGCTGTCGGGCGTTTGGGCATGGACGCTTACACTGATAAATAAAGTAAGGGCAGATATTATTTTAAACATGCTGATCAGTTTGGTTCGCAAAAACGGGCAATTATTAAGCCAAAGGGGTGGCTATTTTTAACAAGAATAAAAAACGAGTCATTGCGCGGTACGAAGCAATCTCAGAACTTTTCTTATCGGATTTGCATATTGGGAGATTGCTTCGTACCTAGTAATGACGCGCGGCTTAGGGATCACACCCACCTACTCCACCTTCATCACTTTCGTCCGCTTACTTACCCCGTTCTCATTAAACGCTTCTATCTGGAAATAATAGGGCAGGCTTTTTTCCATGCCGTTAAAGTAGTACTCGTTTACGTTGTACACAATAATGTTGTTGTACAGCTTATCGGGTGCTACGCCCATATAAATGGTATAACCCACCGCGCCATCGGTTTGCCGCCAGCGCAGCCAGGAGTTGCGGCGTTCGGCATCGCCACGCAGTACGATCAGGTTGCGAACGGTATCAGGTGCCAAACCCCCACCCTTACCGAATACCCTAAAACCCGACAAGGCAAACTTACCCGTTGGCATGTGTAAATTGGTGATCTTTAGGTAACGGGCCTTTGCAGGCGTTTTCAATTCCACATAATCATGCGGCACATCTTTTTTATTTTTGCTTTTATCTACCAGGGTTTTCCAGGTTTTGCCATCTAATGAGGAAGTGATCACATACTGGTGATAAACACCCATCGATTTCCCCATAAATGTTGCATCCTGATCGGCATAGTTAAGCTGGATAGCCTTCACCGTGCTTACTTCGCCCAGATCGGTTTTTAGCCATTCGCCTTTATTGGCGCTTTTGGCGCTCCAATAGGTTTTAATATCCTCATCCACGGCAAGGTTAGGCACATACGCCCCAAGCGTTGATGATACCTCGACAGGTTTGTTATAATTCAACAGCATCCAGCCGGTAAAATTACTTTCCAGATGGTCTTCCTTACCAACTGACAAGTAGTGTGGGTAGTCGCCGTAAGCGGTGTTGGAATACAGCACGCCGTCGCTGTCAAAGCCCGCCGGCCAAAAACCTATACGGCGTTCAAAGTTATTTTTCACATCGATAACCATCGTGCTGACGTGCCAGTAATTGCCATATTTATCAGCCCAGGTGGCACCATGCCCCGCCCCTTTGGCAAAGCCGCCGGGTTTGTAACTAAAGGGATTATGGCTTTGATATTTAAAGGGACCAAGCGGTTTATCGCCCACATAAACACCATCACCATACCCTTTGCCCTCGGTACCAGGCGCGCCGTATTGCAGGTAGTATTTGCCGTTGTGTTTGTTCATCCAGCTGCCTTCCATAAAACCAGTCAGGAATACGTTATCATTATTTTCTCCGAAACGCTCCCAGCCGTGTTCCTGCCAGTTCAGTTTGATCATTTCCTTTTTAGGGCCAATGGGCTCAAAGGTTTTGCGGTCTATTTCCTGCCCGTAAAGCGGCAAGGTGTTGCTGCTGCCATGATAAATGTACACCCGGCCGTCATCATCGGCAAACATGCCGGGGTCCCATGCCCCTACCTTAAAATAGTCTTTAGCGGCCTTCCAGGTATCATGCGTAGGGTCGGTGCTCATCCAAAGGGTAAAATCTTTATTATAGGTAGATCCGATCACCAGCAGGGTATCGCCCAAAACCAAGGTGGCCGGGGCGCAAAGTTCGTCGCCCTTTACCTGGTTGTAGGGCCGTACAAATTTGCGGGATACAAAGTTCCAGTTCAGTATATCAGGGCTCCACCAGTAACCGAATTGATTAGTGCTGAACAGGTAGTAATTGCCTTTAAAAAAGGTCATGGTTGGGTCGGCAGTGGCGCGGTGCTTACCCCATGCTGCAAAATTCTCGAACGGTGTGTACCCGTAATCCAAATTAAGCGGGTTGCAATATGTAAGGCGTTTGGTTTGCGCCGATGAAAACATCGTAAAGGAACAATACAGAAGCATCAGCAATAAACGGGTTGCAGTTTTCATAGCCGGGCGGGTAATTGGTTAATTCAAATATATGGATAGTTTATTTGCAAACCACAGAACGCACAGAGTTGAAAATACAGAGATCAACGAATACAGAAGTGTTCGCCCAACACGATAAATTATTGAAAATAAAAATGAAATTTTGATGAAATTTTCAAACAGAATAACCGAGATTTGTGTTAAACCGCTACCAAAACATTCTACCATGGAAACGCAAAACATAACAGCTAAACAAACGCAGGATATTAACAGCGGCGCAAACGGCAATAATACAATGTCGCATGCCGTGAGCTCATCAATAGCTACAGACAGCCCGGTTATTTTATCGGCAGAAAGCTATAGCGACCGCTGGCCTATGCCCGACCTAAACTTTAACATATTTGGCTTTGGCAACAATTCCAGTTTTTAATAAAGAAACTTAATTAAGCATAAAAAAGGCGCTTTGAGATGATCAACGCGCCTTTTTGCTTAATAGGATTTTAGCTAAGCTTTTGCCTGTTCTTTATTTTTAAGGAAATAACGATGCAAAATATAACTCATCAATAATCCAATTATCAGGCTGATAGTCAAACTTATTGCAGCATTAAACCAGGTAAGTTTTGCGGATTGCGGGAACAACAGCGGCGAAATAAAACTATTCCAGATAAACATAAACGCTGCCCAAACTAAACCGTAGGCGATCCATCTTTTCATATTATTAGTTATATAGGTTGCTATAAAATTACTCATCAAAAACAACTGACCCCGCGGCACTCTCTTCGCCTGCGGCGGAAAGAGGGTAAGTACATTTTATCTCACCCTCTTTTCGCTTTAGCGAAGAGAGGGTCGGACAGCGAAGCGAATCCTGGGTGAGTTACTTATTCCCCATCCACAGCAACGCATCCAATATCAGCTTATCCTCAACCGGGTTGCCTAAAGTATGCGAAAGGTCTTGATTCGTTTTGTGTTCGTAATCGATATCGTTATGGCCCATGTTCAGGTAAACCATTTTGTATTTCTTGTTCGTCCACACCACCGGATAATAGCCACTGTGCCAGATCTCGTTCTGCTTTGGGCCTGTACCTAAAGGGAAACTGCTTGAGTCTATTGACGCCAGGATCCTGATATCCGGGTTTTTGCGCAGGTCGTTTTGCCAGCGGTACCATTCGTTGGGCGATGCTTTAAAAGTTTCGGGCAGGTTTTTGGTTGCAGAGTGTGTCCTGTCCTCTACTTTCAGGATTGCAGACGTAGGTCGCCAGGTATTACTGCCATATTCGCCCGAACCTAAAAACTCGTTGTGGTACCAATCCCAGTTAGCCGGCACTGCCGATTTATCCAGCGCGAAGGCCGCGAAATGGAATCCCATCCAACCGCCACCGCCCTTCATATAAGCTTCAAAAGCTTTGCGCTGCGTCGTGTCTTCCGGTCGGGTATCTAAAAATAATACTACTTTATATTTAGCCAGGTAAGCCTCGTTCAGGTTGCTCCAATTGTTGGTGCTATCGTAGCTAAAATTGTACTTCTTAGCCATGAGCGGAAACCACTTATTGGCCTCGTGCACAAAACTGATGTGCGCCTGGTCTTCCTTTGCCGTGTAAAAGGCAATCACCTTAAACTTTTGGGCCATTAATACATTGGCAAAGCATAAGAATGCGAGGCAAAGGGTAAGGGCTTTTTTTGTTAAAATAGGCGTCATCAAATTTTTTAAGGTTTTGCGAAATGACTATTTCTTTATGCGGATGTAGGTTTCTATAATCTCGTGATTGATCTTCAGGCTATCTATCTTTTCAATACCCTTTTGCACCAGCGTATCGCCTTTAAAGGTCACTTTGAAATTGAACGACTGGCCTTCCCATGCGCTGTTGCTGTAGTATTGTAAATTTTCTTTGTAATTATCCCCCTCAAGTGTGTAGGTACCGCCGCCCGAATCATAGCTGCGCTTACCGGAGCTGCCCTTCACATTATGTCTTAAAAATGCAAAATGATCACCATTCAGCATTTTTATCATCTCCTCTTTTACGCCCTTAACCGGATAAGTTACCACGCTGTCGCCTTTGGTAACCGAAATCGCCGAAACCAATTGCCAGGTGCCCTGAATAGGTGCCAAAGGGGCCTCTTTAACGGTTTCTTCTTTAACGGGTGCTTTGCAAGCGGCTAATAGTGCCAGCGGGATGATTAAAAATTTAAGTTTCATTTTTGGTAAGGTTTATTTTAGGGTATGGTTAAAGTACTAATTGATTAAAAAGCCTTGTGAGCGTATCTTCCCCATCCAGGCAAAAACCGGGGTGTACCTTTGATGATTGCACCACTGTGCTGCGGGTAGCAGTTAACCATCTAAAACGCGATGCGGCATCAAGCAAGGCTATTGGCCCGCCGTCTTTATCGCCCGCACAGATGCGCTGGTATGAATGCAGGTTGGCCTCTACCCCATCTATATCGATATCGTTAAACAATGCCAGTAAACGTTCTGTATCTACCCGGTACAGCATCTTCAGGTACTTTTGCTTATTGCAATACAGCACCACGCCAACGTTCATAAACTCCTCGCGCTCTACCCTGGGCATCACGCGGATCACGGCATACTCAAATAAGTGACGATCTTGCATGTTGGGCTTCATTTACAAAAATGTCAGAATTGGCTATGCGCATATTCAAAAATTGAGCGTACACCTGCCGCTGGTCGTCCTCGGTTTCAAAAGAGCGGTCGGTTAACCATTCATCGGGGATAATGGCAACTATCGCGTTGATCACATCGGGCGTCAGTATCGCTTTAAAATCTTTATCTACCGCTTCCATATCAGCAGCTTTTTTGAGCAGCACGTGGTCTTTGATCTGTACGAATGGGCGTTTGGCCTGCTCCTCCCAGTTTTCCATACTGTGATGAAAATACAGGGCAGCGCCGTGATCTATCAGCCATAACTCTTTGTGCCACATCAACATGTTGGTGTTGCGCACAGTACGGTCAACATTGGTGAGCAGGGCATCCAGCCACACTATTTGTGATGACAGCCGGCTATCCACCAAGGTAACCGTCGGGTCGAAAGTGATAGCACCCTGCAGGTAGTGCAGTGCCAGGTTCAAGCCCACGCTAAATTTGAGCAGATCCTGGATCTCTTCATCCGGCTCAGTACGGCCAAAGGCCTCATCCAGGTTCACAAACACCAGCTCCGGCATCCGAAAGCCTAATAAACGGGCTATCTCGCCGCCAATCAGTTCGGCTATCAAAGCTTTTGGCCCCTGCCCTGCCCCGCGAAACTTTAAAACATACAGGAAACCGTCGTCGGCCTCGGCAATGGCGGGCAGCGAGCCGCCCTCGCGTAAAGGGGTAACGTAGCAGGTAACGTTAACGGTGCGTAATTCGGGTTTAAAAGCGCTCATAAATTCGGTAGCGCTAATATAGGGTTTAAAGGAATAAGTGGGAGGGGTAGTATTACAGGATAAATTTTGTAATTTAAGGCGTTATATTATGAACCTAATTCTAGCACTTATCTTTTTTAAAATTGGATCAAAACGCGTGATCGGGGGCTTTGACAGCTTTTTTTGGTGCCTGATATTTTTCCCGTTGGGTATTTACTTCGTTTTAAAATCGAGGCGATTAGACGATGTGTTAGCTGCTGAAAAACTGGCGAAGGAGTTTGAAAATTCTAAAAGGTTAAAACTTTAGAGAAATCCGCTCCGTTTCCCCGCTCCCGTGTTTCCTCCCACACATTTATTCCGTATATTACAAGTAAAACAAAATCACGCGTTTAGCTATTATCCACTAAATTCATTCAAATGCCTAATTGGTTAAAAATATCGCTTAAGGTTTTAGCGGGCTTAGTGTTACTGGTAGTGCTGGTAGTGGTAGGCTTGTCCTTATATGTCACCTTCAACAAAGCCAAAGTGCTTAAAATGGTTAACGACCAGCTTTCAAAAAGTGTAGATGGCACGCTGGTTATAGGCGATATGCACCCCACCTTTTTCAAAGGTTTCCCCGATGTATCACTCTCATTAACAGATGTTTTAATACGCGATAAGCAGTTTGCACGCCATAAGCATACCCTGCTAAATGCTAAAGAACTGAACGTATCTGTCAATACCGCGGCACTGTTTAGGGGTACTATTGATGTTAATCATATCGAGATTAAGAACGCGGCGGTTGATCTTTACACCGATACCAGCGGCTATAGTAATACCTCGGTATTCAAAAAAGATAATAAAAAGGTAAAGAATAACCCATCAGAAAGCAACTCATCTACCCAGCTCAAAAAATTCACGTTAGAGAATGTTGATTTTACGTTGAACGATCAAAAAGCGCATAAGCTTTTCAGCTTTGGCGTGAACGATCTGCGGGGCCACATGAGCTACCCGGATAGTGGCTGGCGGTCTGATTTCCACTTGGATGTGATGGCCAAAAGCATGGCCTTTAATAGCCTGCGCGGCAGCTTTATCAAGAACAAACGCTTAGTTGGCGATTTTAAAGCCGGCTTTAATGAAAGCACCGGCAAGATCAACGTACAAGCTACCCCGCTAAATATTGGCGATGACCCATTTGATATCAATGCCATTTTTGAAACTGCTAAAAGCCCTACCAATTTTTCTATCCATGTGGCTGCCGACAAACTTCTTTGGCGCAATGCGGGTAATCTACTGGCGCCCAATATCAACCTGGCACTTAAACGCTTTAACCTGTCTAAACCAATTGCCGTAACTGCAAATATCTCCGGCAGTTTTGGCGGCGGCAGCGATCCGCTTTTATATGTTACTGCGAAAACTCAAGGCAACACCTTAAGTATTCCCGGCAGTACTATTGAGAATTGCAATTTCGAAGGGATCTTTACTAATAGCTATGTTAAAAGCAAACCCCTGGGCGATGAGAACTCCGTCATCAAACTGATAGGCCTAAGCGGTACGTACAACCATTTGCCGTTTAAAATAGATACCGGTAGTATCATTAACCTGGTTAAACCTATTGCTACGGGTAACTTCCGGTCTAACTTTCCGGCAGCCGACTTGAATTACCTACTGCAGGATAACGTTGCCAAATTCACCAATGGCGAGGCCGATATTAACCTGCGCTACCGGGCGGATATTGTAGATTATAAAATAAACAAACCACTTGTACAGGGTGCCATCAACTTCAGGGATGCGGATATCAACTACTTCCCGCGCAAGCTGCTGCTGAAAAAAACATCCTTTGCCATTAATTTTGTGAAAAATGATTTGATATTGAGCAACATCCGCCTGCAAAGCGGCCGCAGCGTAGTATTAATGAATGGCAGGGTAAATAACTTTTTGAACCTGTATTATGATGCACCCGAAAAGATCTTGCTTAGCTGGCAAATCAAAAGCCCGCAATTGTACCTCGCAGAGTTTATAGGCTTTTTAAGCGCACGCAATACTACGCCTACAAAAACCGGTACAACCAACAGCGGTAACATTATCGATCAGCTGAGTAACGTACTGCAACGCGGTAAGGCAGAAATGCACATGGAGGTTGACAACCTGCATTACAAAAAATTCCTGGCTACCGATACCCGCGCCGATTTACTAACTACCGATGACGGAATCATCCTAAAAGATATCAGCTTGAAAACTACCGGCGGTTCGGTAAGGATGAACGGGAAGTTAACGCAGGGTAAAAGCCTCAATAACTTTGCAGTGAACTCGGTGATCAGTTCCGTAAACGTGCGCGATTTCTTTTATGCGTTTGACAACTTCGGACTGACAGATTTTACTGCCGAAAATTTGAAAGGGTATCTATCTGCTAAAGCTAACATTACGGGCGGCATTACCGATGCGGGAAGCCTGGCGCCGCAATCTATCAATGGCCGCTTGGATTTGAATTTAAAAAACGCGGCATTGTTGAATTTTAAACCGATAACCGGCGTAGGTAAATTCGCATTTCCCTTCCGCGATCTGAAGAACATAGCCATCCCAAGTCTTGACGCCCATTTCGATGTAAGGGGTGATAAGATCATCATCAACCCGTTGGAGTTTAGTTCGAGCGTTATCAATATGGATGTGGCCGGTGTATACGGGCTTACAAAGGGTACCGATATAGCCCTGGATATCCCCTTGCGCGACCCAAGTAAAGACAAGGAGATTACCGATGATGCGGAGTTAAAGAAACGCCGGTTCAAAGGAATCGTAGTGCATATCCGCGCGCATGAAGAAGGTGGCAAAATGAAGATCGGCTGGAATAGCAATCATAAATAAGTTAAAACCTCTTTTACGTAAAAAACGCTGAACATCTTCTGTTTTATCGGAGATATTCAGCGTTTTTTGTTGAAATTCAGAACTATTTAATGCCGAATTTGGATTAAAGTATTTTCTTACAAACAGCAACCAGCTGCCCGTTATCATATAAAAGCAAGTTGCCTTTTTGATCAACCTTGTAGCTTTCACCAGGGCGTTCAACACTCACAAAGTGGTCGCCCTCCCTTTTTATCTCCGTTGCCGATGGTGTAATGGGTGGCGTATCATTCAGTGTTAGATTAGTGCCCGTAAATGTAATGGCCTGGATGTAGAACTTTTTACCTTTACTGATCACCTCATAGGCGATCTGCTTGCCATCGTCAGATTTAATGGCTTCGTCATGCCAGGCACCCACCAATTTACCGCTATCCGCGGGTGCTGCTGTAATTGCCTGCTTTGCTGTGGTATCAGTTTTGGCAGAATCGGCGGCAGATTTTGGCCTGGTAGCCGAGTTGCAGGCCGCTACCAATACTGCTGATGCAGCGACAAATAACAATGCCTTGTTTTTTAAGAAATGTTTCATAAACGGGTAGATTATGCGGCGAAGATAGCAAAATCAACAATTTTGTTTAACCCGCTACTGTCAGCTTTTGAGAAAGCTTGCTGTTAGCGGCAAAATCTTGCGGGAGGGTAAACCAAAAAGTACTGCCCACCCCTAATTCGGTATTAACACCAATTTGCCCTTCATGCCTCTTGACTATCTCTGACGAGATATACAAACCCAGCCCGAGCCCTGAGTGATGGGTACCTGCATGACTTGCGCGGTAGTAACGTTCAAATAAGTGAGGAATGCGTTCTGCGGCTATGCCGGGGCCATCGTCAGATACGGAGACCTTAGCGCCCCCACGTTCCCGCTCAATCAACACCCTGATCACCATCGACTTGGGCGAGTACCTCATGGCATTATTAACCAGGTTTACGATCACCTGCCCTAACCTGCCTTCGTCCGCATGAATTTCCAGGTCGGTATCATCCTGTATAATTACTTCATATTTACCCCCGTCGGCAATATAATCACAGTGGCTGTTTACCATATCGGCAATCTTGAAAAGAGATTTGCTCAGCTGCAGTTGCCCCTCGTTCACCCTTGTAAAAGTAAGCAGGTCGTTAACGACCACCGATATCTTTTCCATACTCTTAACAGACTGGTCTATTAACAAAGGCAGCATCCGGGAGGCAAGGTCGTTTTTTAGTTTTGCCAGTAATTGCAGCGATGCCTTCAAGGTAGTCAAAGGTGTTTTAAGTTCGTGACTGGCTACGCTGATGAACTCATCCTTAAGGTTTTGCAGCTTTCGTGATTGGTCAAGCTGTGTCTTTAGCGTAAGTACCTGCTGTTTACGTGCCGTAATATCATTTTGGATGCCCACATAATTGGTAACGATGCCGTGTATATTTCTGATGGGCGATAAGTAAAGTTCGTTCCAAAACCACGATCCATCCTTGCGGTAGTTTTTTAATTCTACCAGACAGTCGCTCCCGTTGGCAATGGTTTCCTGTATAATTATCCGGGCATCCTGCGTGGTGTTCTTTCCCTGTAAAAAACGGCAGTTCCTGCCCATTACATCGGCACTGGTGTAACCGGTAAGCGCTTCAAAGGCCCTGTTACAATAAATGATGGGTGCGCCGGGTGTCAATTCGTCGGTTATCAAAATACTGTTGGCGGCTGCATTTAGCGCGGCCATCAGCAAATTGGGCTGGAGGCTTAAAACATCAAATGTTAATTTTTCCTGAACATCCATACCATTCCGATTTATTATAAAAGAACTTATCCGAATGTACGGATGATTAATCCATAATACTATTGATTAAGATATTTAATAATTGGTTAAGCGGGATTGGCAATAAATAAATGAATAAACACAAGGTTAGCCGCTTTACCGGCCCTTGGTTTTTCTCAACCTTTTCATATAACCCCAATTGATGCTTATTACCACCATCAATATCACCAGGCCAAAAAACTCGCGAGATTCTTCTATCCAGGGCTTTTCTGCCTTCATGGTTTGTACCATACTTTCGGCGTGATGGTCGCGGGCCCAATCTATCACTCCGGTTTTATCAAACAGAAGGTAGATGGCATACGCACCGTATATCAGCAGCCCTAAAAAATAAGCTTTGGGGTAAAACTGTTTTTGCGACGCCTGGTAACACAAGAATGCACTGTAAAGATAAATGGGCATCCATACGTATGGATCAGGGTCGTTGTATTGCAACGCCGCGAAGAACACAAACAGCGCGCAGAAGATCAGGTTAAATACTTTCATAACAAGGCGGTTAGTTATAGCTAATATACTACGTTTTGCAATATTAACGGTAGTGCTTAAACCGGTAAAGATTTAAAACCAAACACCTTATAGCTAACGTATATCAGCTAACCAATTATTACTATCAATTCAAAATGAAAGCAAACCTTTTCATTTTGAAGCGGTTAAATAAACAACAATATTACCAAACCAAGCTTAAACATTCTTTATAGCCTAATAAAGGCAATTTGGCATTTATGGCATCGTTTTGGCTACACTGTAAATTATTAATAACACAATTATGCCTTTTAATGCACAAACCATCCACGAGATAGACACACTTTTCGAAATTACAGCCATAGGTTTCCTGTTAGCCACATTGATATTCCCTTTGTTAAAGGGTAAAGCCAAACGTATACAAGAGTTAAAAATCGATACCGATACCAGCGAATCTGAATATGCAATAAATGAACACGGCTTTTTAGAACGCATCAAATCGCACGATCCGCAGCACGATTAAAAGTTATTCATCTCCCAAAACTACAAAAGCCATCCTTTACAGATGGCTTTTTGCGTTGATAAGGTTTAGGTAGCGCAGGGCCTTACCAAAACAGGGCACCCTATTAGAGTGCCCTGCTTCAGAAAAAATTCAACTATTAAAAAATCTCGTAAGTCGGCCCCCTTTGTCCGGTTCGAGACCCCCCTTTCCCCGGGCAAACTGACTTCAAAATTCATAACGGCTTTCGCTTTGTAAATATAAACGCTTACAGGCGTAGCTCCTATACGTAGAACTACGCGTTTCGCCGAATGCGTATTTCTACGCACAATATCACAGAATTGTCAGCTACTGGCACTTAATTCCTGTCTACAAACTTCCAGTTACCTTCGTTATAGCGCTCGCCGGTGTCGGGGTATTTCTTTAACAGCATTTCTATATCTGATAAATTCGCGGCAGAAAGGTCTACATCCACACTCCCGGCATTCTCCTGTAAGTACTTGCGTTTTTTAGTCCCCGGTATCGGGATCACGTTATCGCCCTGGGCCAATACCCAGCCTATGGCTAATTGGGCAGGCGAGCAACCTATCCCCTCAGCGATATCGGCAAAGCCCTGTGCCAGCGACTGGTTGTTTTCGGCATGCCCTTCCTGGTAGCGCGGCAAGGTTTTCCGGAAATCGCCGTCCTTCAGGTCGGCAACATTTAGCGTGTTGGTTACCAAGCCACGTGCTAACGGGCTAAAGGGTATAAAAGAAATGCCCAGCTCTTTACAAAGCGGCAGTATTTCATCCTCCACATCGCGTGTTAACAACGAATATTCGCTTTGCAGTGCAGCTATGGGGTGCACCGCATTTGCCCTGCGGATGCTATTGGGCGATGCTTCTGAAAGGCCCAGGTATTTTACCTTTCCCTCCTTCACCAGGTCGGCCATGGCGCCAACCATATCTTCTACGGGTACGTTGGGGTCTATTCGGTGAGCGTAATACAAGTCTATCACATCCGTTTGCAGGCGTTTCAGGCTTTCTTCTACCGCTGTTTTCAGGTAC
Source organism: Mucilaginibacter glaciei (assembly GCF_014773245.1). Lineage (GTDB taxonomy): Bacteria > Bacteroidota > Bacteroidia > Sphingobacteriales > Sphingobacteriaceae > Mucilaginibacter > Mucilaginibacter glaciei. The sequence continues at coordinate 231,632 of NZ_JACWMX010000002.1, forward strand.
GCCGGCGATCCGTCGAACGTGCTCAATTTACCATCGGCAGCAGCCCTGAAACCAAATTTAGTAGCGATAAAAACTTTATCCCTGTTGGGTTTCAACACTCCGGCTATCAATTTTTCGTTTTGGCCGTTGCCGTAAACATCGGCAGTATCCCAAAAGTTGATGCCCAGTTCAATGGCCTTATTTAATGTGGCTGTAGATTCTACGTCGTCAGGTTCGCCGTAGGCATGGCTCATGCCCATGCAGCCTAACCCAACTGCAGATAACTTTACATCTGTTTTACCTAAATTTCTGTATTTCATGTTTTGTGATTGTTATAATGAAGATACACTTATAACATCGGCAACAAAAAATGGTGCTTGAACAATCCACATTATTTCAATCGGCTGACAGAGCTTACAAGCTATCCTAATTCTCAATGCCCCACGCGTATGTAAGCGACATATTTAAGATGCTTCGCGATAATATATGCGCACGCAATGCGTATATTTACTTAAACCCCTTAATTACAAGTATATGCTAATCAGACTGTCCACCCTTGTCATCACACTTCTCACTTTTACCTGCGCCATTTGTCTGGCCCAAAACAAGTTTAACAAGGTTGACGAATGGCTGGCAACTAACGCCCCGCAAATGGGTGGCCGAGTGGTATTAGTGGTTTACCAAAATGGTAAAACAGTGTATACCGGCAGCCAAAACAACCTGTCTGTTAAACAAAAAATGGTTAACCGCATCATTGCCAACCGCACGGGTAAGCCGGTAAGCAATGCCGGGTTTGATGCCGATACCCGCCAGCCGGTGGCCAGCTGCAGCAAATGGTTCAGCGCAGCCCTGGTCATGACCTTTGTTGACGAGGGTAAGCTCAAACTTACCGATACCGTAGGCAAGTTTTTACCCGTACTTTCAAAAAGTGGCAAAGGGGGCATCACCATTGCGCAATGCCTGTCGCACCAAACGGGGATAAAATCGCCCGAGTTAAAGGAAAGCCTGCGGGATATGCGCGATAACAACAGTATGGACGAGGCCATTACCGATATCGCCGCCCTGCCCATAGAGGGCAAACCGGGCACCGTGTTCCGTTACAGCAATACCGGGTTACAAATTGCCGGCGCCGTTATAGAAAAAATTAGCGGCAAAACGTTTCAACAATTATTTGCTGACAGGATAACCGGCCCGCTTAACATGGCAAGCACCGACTTTAATACAGGCAAAGTAGTTTTACCCGCAGGCGGCGCGGTAAGCACCGCTAATGATTACCTGAAGTTTTTGGTGATGATATTAAACAAGGGCACAGCAAATGGCAAACGCATTTTGAGTGAAGAAAGCATTAGGCAGATGCAGGTTAACCGCATTACTGCCGGTGTAACAGTAGCCCACTCGCCTGCCGGGGCAGCCGCTTCGGGTTACGGGTTTGGCGAGTGGGTAATGGGCAACGGCAGTGTAAGCAGCCCGGGCTTGTTTGGCAGCTACCCCGTGGTAAATAACGATAAAAAGTATGCCGCTTTCCTGATGGCGTATTATATTAAAAACGATGGCCGCGGCGAGCGATATAGACAGTTAAACAGTTTGTTTGACGAAGCCATGCAATAGGCGCAAAAAAAAGCGGGTGGTTCATCAGGCCACCCGCTCTACTCAAAACTACTCACTCATCAAAAACTCAACATCAAAACTCATTATCCCTGTACTGCCGGGGCAGCTGCAGGTGTTTTGGCACCTTTACGGGCCTTCATCTTTTCTTTCATAGCTGCCTTTACTTCGGCATAGGTTTTTTGCTGGGTAGCGGTTAAAACGCCATTCACTTCCTTATCTGCATCCATCATGATCTGCTTGCGCGTCATCCGGTTCATTTTCCGGTCGGTAGTGCTTTGGTTAGCCTTAAGGCTGTCCATCTGCGTAGCGCGCTTAAACAAAATCGCCTTTACTTTTACTGATTGGTCGGCAGTTAAAACCAATTTTTTGTTCAGCATTTTGGTTAAATGCTGTGCCTTTTGCTCGGGCGTTTTGTGCATTTTAGTTTGTGCATTAGCCAACATATTGATACCGGCAACCAGCATTATCATTAACAGTAATTTTTTCATCGTATTTGTTATTTTTTGTAGGTATGACCGCATTTACACTCCTATGGTTTAATTACGACGTTAACGGATTTGTCATCGCCAAATAATTTTTATATCCCCTTAAACAGATGCTTTGATACTTTACTTGCCCTGGTCAGTAAACACCAAGCCCCGCAGTTTTACCGCAAGACTTGGTGTTTAGAACGGGAGTTTTATAAGCAGAAAAACGTTTATTCCGACTCTTTTTCTTTTGCCTTGCGTTCCAACTCTTCTATAAAGGCGGTAAGTTCCCTGGTAAAGGTATCCAGATCGGCCGCCGAAGTTTGCATATGGCTTACCAGCTCTTTTAAAGTGGCGGGAGCGGTTAAATAGAACTCCAGCGTATGCGCAAGGCCTAAAATATTAGCCACCGGCTGGCGCACTTTATGGTGGGTCATAAACATCATCTTTTCCAGCCCGGCTATATATTCCTTTAAAAAACCTTCTGTTTCCTTTATCTTATCGTAAGCTATGCTTAATTCATTCGCGCGTTTTTCCTTCTCTTGGTTCTGAAACACTAATTCTTTATTAGCAATTACCAACTCTGCGGCACGCTTACTCTTTTCTTCGCTTTGGTACGATAGCTCGGCATTGGCTATAATTAACTCCGCCGCGCGCTTTTCCTTCTCTTTGTTCTGAAAATCGAGTTCCTTATTAGCAATTAGCAGTTCGGCTGCCCGTTTTTCTTTCTCCAAAACCTGGAACGTGAGTTCAGCTGCCTGGCTGTCATTATAATCGTTTGTGTTTTTTTTTGTCATTTAAGAAACGGATAATAAGCAGATGTTTGATCGGAATAAGATGCGCTTCTCAAATTACCCAAATTACCCGGGCAACCAACTTTTTATTTTTTAAATAGTAAGTGAATTGAGCTTTATAAACTCTAAAGAGAATATCCATTCTAAAACATTCGTGAAACTTAAGGCGCTGTCAAATCCCCGACAAAGCCGTTTAGGGTTAACAAATTTTGTACGGCCTGGCCCATGGTATTATTAAAGTAAGCATAAACGGTTTTGCCATCTTGCATCCAATCATTAATGTAGTAAGCATATTCATGCAAAAAATCGTCGGTGTATGTACCGCGATACCCGCCATCGGGGCCGTGAAAGCGCAGGTAAACAAACTCTGTGGGCTGTTCTGTCATTGGGGTAATAGAGGCGGGCAGATCCTGTATCACCATCCCGGCGTTGTAAGTATCTAACAGGGCATACGCATCTTCGTGGTACCAGCTTTTATTTCTAAATTCTACAGTAACGGACCAGGTTTGGGCAGGGCCGGCATGTTGTATCGCGATAAGCAAAGCCTCCAACTGCCGGATGCAATCAATGGTAGTGGAGGGTGGAAACTGGATGAGCAAGCTACCCGCTTTATTGCCTGCCCCGCTGATTGCGGCCACAAAACGGTTTACGTCGTCAGGGTTAAAAAGAAGGCTTTTATTATGGGTGACCTGTTTCCAGAGTTTATAAGTAAAGCGGAAATCGTAAGGCACTTCATCGGCCCATTTTTTCACGGTTGTTGCCTGCGGTAATCTGTAAAACGAACTGTTGATCTCGATACTGTTAAACAGCGAACCGTAATAGTTAAGACGGCTTTTGTCCTGATACGCCGGCGGGTAAAGGCTTTTGTTTTTTACAGGCAACACCAGGCCGCTCGTACCCGAAAAGAATTTATTACTGTTTACTCCCGCCATGCATAACTAACAATGCTATCTGCGCAAAGTTTAGCCTTATATCGCTGCTTTCTTTTCGGCGGCTTCCTGAATATCTTCCGCATCGGCCTCCATCGATGATTGCTGATGCGGTGCACGGGCATCATATTGCAGATCGACAAAAATTGGGAAATGGTCTGAATTGAAGTTACGCAGCCTTCTTATACCCCTCAGTTTAAAATCTGTTGAGATAAAGGCATGATCAAGCGGGAAACGCATCAGCGGGTAATGCGCATGGAATGAATTGAAAAAGCCCCGCCCCCGGCGCGGATCAAGCAAGCCGCTCATCTTTAAAAAAAGCTCGGTGGTGTAGCTCCAGGCAACATCATTCAGGTCGCCAATTACTATCACGGGCAAGGCAGATGCTTTGGCCATATCGGCCACTAAAAGCAATTCTTTATCACGCTCGGTCGACCGTGGGTTTTCGTTAGGGACCGGCGGTGTAGGGTGTACCGCGAATAATTGTACCGGCATCCCGTTAGGTAAAACTATTTCTGTGTGAATTGAGGGAATGTCGCTCTCAACCAAATATTTAACATGGTAGTTTTGTAGCGGCAATTTTGAATAAAGCAGCATGCCGTAAGTATTTTCTAAGGCTACTTTAACGGAGTGGGCGTAAGTATTGCCCAGTTCATTGGTTTGGGTTTCCCAGCGCTTGTTGGTTTCCAGCAGCAGCACCACATCGGGATCGTTCCGGTAAATTTCTTTCAAACAGCCTGAGGCATTGGTATTATCCTCATATACGTTGGCTACCATCAGGCTGATGGTTTGGCCGGGCAGTTTGGTACCGGCCCGTAATACTTGTTTTTTGCCCAAAACGGTAAAGGGGACTATCAGATAAAACAAATAGCCGGCATTGACCGCCATGGCAGCCGTTAATGCCCACAGCCAGCCATTTAACGTTTGCGCGTAGCAGAGCAAAACTACCAGGCATACAACCGATAGAATGAACTTTTGGATGCGCGGATAATCAAACACCCGGAAAGTCCAGTAATCATGCCGCACTAAAGACAGCACTGTAAAACAAAGCAGTAAAACAGCTATTGCAGCTACAACTAACATCATATAAGGTAAGGTGTGTAATTAGCCGCCAATTTGGTTAACGCCAACTGCCCAAATATAATTGAATTTAAACATTCTACTATAATTTGAGGATGATTGCCCAGTAACTACTTATTAATGTTGGCTAAGCGCCCTAAACCCCTTTTCAACAAAAAAGCGGGCAACCCTCCGGCCGCCCGCACACACTAAACACTATTTACCAGAAAAAAGAAATTTTAATTGGCCCCTACCTTACGGATGAGGTTGTTGGCAAAATCGCCCACGTAAATGTTACCTGTTGCATCTAAGGCTATACCCGACGGGCTGCTAAAGTTAGCATTGGCACCCGGGCCATCCGTTGAGCCAATACTGCCCGATGTACCTGCCAACACCGTTAATATTTTACCCGCGCTTATCTGCAGTACCCTGCCCGCAAAATCGGTAATGAACATATTGCCGGCCGCATTAATGGCCACCGCAGATGGGCTGCCAATAATAGTTGACGAAGGGCCGCCCGCGTAAGTGGTCACCACATAGTCGGGCGTTATTTTACGGATAGCATTATTATATTGCTCGGTAACGTACATATTGCCGTTAGCATCAAAGGCAATGCTGTTTGGTTTATTTAAAATGGCAGCTGTGCCGGTACCAAAAGCGTAACCTGCGGCACGCGTACCCACTACAGTAGTTACCACACCCGCAGCAGTTATTTTACGGATAAGGTTATTACCAAAATCGGCCACAAACAGGTTGCCTGCCGCATCAAAGGCTAAACCGCTGGGCGTATTGAAAGTGGCTGCCAAACCCGTGCCATCGGCATAGCCCGCGTTGCCGCTGCCTGCAAAAGTGCTAACTACGCCCGCCGTGGTTATTTTACGGATCATGTTATTACCACGGTCGGCCACGTAAAGGTTGCCCGCCGCATCAAGCGCAAGGCCGCTTGGCGAATAAAATTGCGCTGTAGTACCCGGTCCGTCAACATAACCTAAGCTGCCCGTGCCGGCAATGGTTGTTACCACACCTGCAGGAGTTATTTTGCGTATGGCCGAGTTGAAGGAATCGCAAACGTAGATATTGCCCGCTGCATCGGTAACCATACCCATTGGGCTGTTTAATGATGCTGATGTGCCGGTGCCGTTAGCAAAACCCGCGGTGGTGGTACCTGCTAAGGTGCTTACGTTACGGTAAACGTTAGACAAGTCGGCCCCGGTAGTAAACTTGATAACGCTGCCATACCCGGTGCCTGCTGAGTTAGTAGCGTACGCACGCATGTAATAAGTAGTATTGAGTGCAAGCCCCGTCAATGTGCTGTTAAAAGATAAAAGGGTTAACGTCTCTGATGTTTTTGAATCGGCAATGGTTGGGGTTTGGTTGGTAGCGCTCCAGCAAACGCCATATGCGGTTACGGTGGCCGTACCGCCCGACAGGTATGCACTGGTGTAGGCTATGGTTGATGTAGGGTCGATGATAACGTCAGAAGTAACCAACTCGACCAGTGTTGGTGGTGTAACAGTGCTTTTTACGCAGGCACTTAACCCTGCAATAAGCACAATTAATAATACTTTGATTTGGGTGGATGTTTTTTTCATACTGTTGGATGTAGTTAAGAGATGGCAAATAACCTCCACACCGATCTTTTTTACAGGAGTGTATCGGCGAATGATGGCTTTGTATCGACTAATACGGCCCAAATAGCAAAGTGCGACATGGCCCTAAAAAATTCATATAGGGATCATTCCTGCCCGCACGTGGGCTAAGTGACACCCAGACAGATTTTCTCCAATTTTATCTGTTAACTTTAACTTGTGAAGATATTGATAGTAGAAGACGAAGCCGGCCTGCGTGAAAGCATCGAGGCTTATTTTACCGGGGGCGATAGCGTATGCGAAACTGCCGGCAATTTCACATCGGCAATGGCTAAGGTAAGTATGTACCGCTACGATTGTGTCATTCTTGACCTTACCCTACCCCAAGGCAACGGGCTGGATATTGTGCGCCACCTGAAAGAACATCAGCATAACGACGGGGTGCTGATCATCTCGGCAAAAAACTCATTGGATGACCGCCTTATTGGTTTAGACCTGGGTGCCGATGATTACCTTACCAAGCCCTTTCACCTGTCGGAGTTAAAATCGCGGGTTACGGCAATTGTTCGGCGCAGATCTTTCGACGGCAGCAGCGTGCTTAAATTTAATGAGATTAGTATAGACCTGGCTGCCAAAACCGTAAAGGTGAATAATGCTGTAGTGAAATTCACCCGTAAAGAATACGCGCTGCTGCTTTACTTCATATCTAATAAGGGCAAGGTGGTATCGAAAAGCGCGATAGCCGAGCACCTGTGGGGCGATAGTATTGACATTGCCGATAATTTCGACTTTATCTATTCGCACATCAAAAACATCCGTAAAAAAATAGTTGAGGCCGGCGGTAACGATTATATCCAGGCAGCTTACGGCATGGGTTATAAATTCACAGAGGCATGAAACTGCTCGAAAAATACAACCGTATCAATATTGCGGTAACCGTGATCATCATGCTGGTTACGGGTATTATTTACTATTATACCATCAGCCAAATTTTAACCGGCCAGATTGACAAGGACCTGGTGCTGGAAGAGAACGAGGTGTTTAGCTTTGTGAAGCAGAACAATAAACTACCCGATGTTTATGAATCCAATCACCAGCAAATATTTTTCTCCCCTCTAAATAACCAAGCCGTTCAACGCAGGTTTGTAGATACCACTTACAAAGAAACCGACGATAATGATATTGAGGCAGGCCGTGCCCTGATTAGCTCAGTGAAGGTTAAAGGGCAAAATTACCGCATCATGGTGGTGCAGTCTAAGGTAGAAACCGAGGACCTGATTAAGATTATCTTCCTGATCACCATTGGCGTGATAGCCGCGCTGCTGCTGGTTTTAGTGATGCTGAACCGGGTTATACTCAAAAGTATCTGGCAGCCCTTTTACAGGGTTTTATCGCAGCTAAAACAATTTAGCCTTACCGATCATGGATCGGTAAACAGCACGCCATCAACAATCGATGAGTTCAATGAGCTGGATAAAGCAGTGATCACGATGGCCGACCGCGTGCGTAGCGACTACCAAAACCTGAAGGCCTTTACAGAAAATGCATCGCACGAATTGATGACACCCATTTCTGTTATCAATTCCAAGTTGGATACACTGGTACAAACCGATGAATTTACCGACAAACAAAGCAAACTGCTTAACGATATCTATGGCACCGTGGCACGGCTTACCCGCCTCAATAAATCTATGCTGCTGCTGGCTAAAATAGAGAATGGCCTGATCAAAGACGATGGTGAAGTTGACCTGAAGGAAATTTTAGAACAATGCCTTTATCAGCATGAAGAAATGATACACCAATTAAATTTACAATTGGTTACCCATTGTGATGATAAAAAATTAAAGGCGAGTAAGTTACTGGTTGAGGTACTGCTCAATAATTTGATCAGCAACGCTATCAGGCATAATAATCAAAATGGCACACTTAGCGTAAAGTTGCAGTCGCATCAATTAAGTATCAGCAATACCGGAGAAGGCACATTTGATTTTAACCAGGTGCTGAAAAGGTTCCATAAAACAGATGCATCCGAAGGAATTGGCCTTGGCTTAACGCTTTGCAAACAGATTTGCGATAATTACGGATTTACGCTCACCTATAATTCAAACAACGGCACGCACACGTTTGCCGTTATCTTTTAAATTATCCCGGATTTATACAGATTGTTTCCAGACTGGGTACAGCTTTGGCCTTTAGCTTAGTATTTAAAAAAAAGGATTATGAAGATCATTAAAATCACGATGGCTATTGCGCTAGCCACTGCCACGGGCTCCGTTTCCCTGGCTCAAAAATTGACACCGGCAAAAGTACCGGCCGCGGTTAAAAGTTCGTTCGCCAAAGCATATCCCAATGTAAAAACGGTTAAATGGGAAAAGGAAAAAGGCGATTTTGAAGCCGACTTTAAACAAAGCGGCGATGAAATGTCGGCAGTATTTATGGCCGACGGGATGCAAAAGGAATCGGAAATGGGGATCAAAGCATCAGCCCTGCCCGCATTGGTGACGGCTTATGTGAAACAAAACTACAAAGGTGCTGCCATTAAAGAAGCTGCAAAAATCACCAGGGCAAGCGGCGAAATAAACTACGAAGCCGAGGTAAAGGGCAAAGATCTTTTATTTGACAGCACGGGCAAATTCATCAAAATAGCGCAGAACTAACTCGCCGTTTTAAACACAACATGGTATCGCTTCGGGATAGCGACCTGAAAAAAATGCCGCTGGTACAAATCGTACTGCGGCATTTTTTTATATAATTAGAGTATAACTAATCTTAAAACTGCATGGAATATTGCAAGCCTACATAGCCCTGGTTGTAGGTTGGCAGCAATATGGAACTATGCTGTGGCTCCTTCTTTAGCTCGGCAGGGAGATTCTTATTATTTTCTTTTTCGCGGCCGGCCTTAAACAAGCGGTTACGGATGTAGGGATAAATCAAATAGGCTGCTTTGGTTGATAAGATCCCGATACCGGCACCCGCCACTACATCGCTAAACCAATGGTCGCGGTTAAACATGCGCAAGATCCCTGTGGTAGTTGCAAAGCCGTAACCGATTGCGCTGTACGCTATTGATTTATCGCCCAGTTCCTGCGCCATAAACTCGGCACCCACAAAGGCGTTAGCCGTATGCCCGGACGGGAACGAGTAATAATCAGATCCATCGGGACGTAACCGGTGCGTAACCTTTTTTAAACCGAATGTGGCAATGCTCATCATCCCCTCGGCCATGGCAAATATCAGGGTACGGTCAATAAATGTGTTCTTGCCGTGCACACCCACCAGGTTTAAGCCGTACACCAACGCCACCGGGGTATATTGAAAAACATTCTCAGGGTGGTGCCTGAAATTCGGGTAGCCTTTTTGTATCGATCCGTTAATGCTATTATCCAGCTGCCTTACCGGCTTAAAATAAAAATTACTTGAACCGTAAACGATCAAAGCTACGGGGGGCACCAGCGCCCAGGCCTTACTGCGTAAATGTTTTACGGTATCGGGCGCGGTAAACAGATCCTTTTTCAGGGTATCGGCAATATTAACTTTCTTCCCTGTGTCTACAGGGGCTTGCTGGGCACTTGCACTAAAAACAACAAAACACAGTACGATATAAATTACTTTTTTCAACAGACAGATCTTATAATGATAAACTATTTCCCTAACTCAATAATGTGGAATGTACCCGGTACTAATTTTGGCCTGGGCTTGGCATTTTCAGCCGTAGGCGCTACTGCCTCCATCTGGCCCGCAGGCAAAAACAAATGATGCGTTAACAGGTCGATACCAATAGTACGGGCACTTTTTTCGGTAGGGATATTCTCTACAAACTCAAATTTATTGGCGTTAACCTCTCTGATAACCGATACGGAACCGTCGCCGTTTGATGTGTAGGCCAGTTTAAGGGCCGGGTCAAACGCTGCACCATCGCAATCACCAATTTTAAACTTCGCTAAATTCTTCCCGTTGGTAGCGTCCATTACCACTAAAGTTGCGTTACCGCCGCAACCGATGAACAAGCGGTTAGTGGCGCGGTCAATCGCCAGGCCCGATGGCTCATCCCCGTCATTAATTTTGTACCGGGCTTCTACTTTGTAAGTCTTAGCATTTATTACAACCACTTCATTCGTGGTTTCGGAGTTTACAAAAACCTTGCCCTTACCGTCGCTTACGCCGGTTTCGGGCTTGCCGCCCAATGGTATCGTAGCCACAACCTTATCTGTAGCCGGGTCTATCACCGATGCATCGCTGCTGCGGCCGTTAAAGGCGTACACCTTTTTAGAAAAATCGTCATAAAATATCGCATCAGGGTTGGTGCCTACCGTTATCTTAGTGATCAGGGCATTTGTGGCCAGGTCAAATACGGTGCAGCTGTTATCGCGCCCGTTGCTGGTATACCCTTTGCCTAAAGGTTTAACCAGGGCTATGCCGTGTACACCGGGCGTATTCGGAATCACCCCGATAGAATCGCCGGTAGCGGTGCTTAAAATATTAACCTGCGTACCGTGCGATACGTAGATCTTTTTCGCTTCGGCATCAACAGTTACATAATCCCAGCCCCCGTTACTTTTAATAGGGTGCTTTTTAAGGATGTGTAAACCGGTTTTGCTTTGTGCAAATGCGCTTACCGACAGTAGTGTTGCTGCGAACAAGGCTATCGCTTTTATTTTTTGAGGGGCTGGCATAATTTAAAATTTGATGCTATTTAGCTTAATATTCTGTAGAAATATTGGAGGTATCGTTTTAAATAAGAAGTTTGAATGGCAATTAAATTTATTTTAATACTCATGCAACCATTCGGTACTCCTTTACATCTTACTATTAAATGATGTTTTTGGAACCTAAACCCAGTATCGACGAACTTGTAGAACGGTGTAAGGCCGGCCAGCGCAAAGCACAGGAATTGCTTTATAAGCAATTGGCGGGCAAGATGCTGGGCGTTTGCATGCGCTACGCTACCGACCGCATGGAGGCCGAGGATATGCTGCAGAACGGTTTTATCCGCGTGTTTCAAAAGATGGGGGATTACCGGGGCGACGGATCATTTGAGGGTTGGGTAAGGCGCATTATGGTGCACAGTTCCATCGAATATTATCGCCGCCACCATAAAATGATGCAGGTAGTTGATATAGATAACGCGGGCGACGAGCCATCGGTTAACGCCGTAGCAGCCAGCAGCCTGGAAGCAAAAGATCTGCTGTTGCTCATCAAAACACTATCGCCGGGCTACCGTATGGTATTTAACTTATACGCTATTGATGGTTACTCGCATAAAGAGATTGCAGAGATGACGGGCATCAGCGAAGGGGCATCAAAATCGCAACTGTCACGCGCCAGGGCGATACTGAAAGAACAGATATTAAAAATGGAAAAAAAAAGATATGAATATGCAGGATAAAGAAATTGATCAACTGTTCAGATCGGAATTTGAAGATTTTGAGACGGAGCCATCCACCAAAGTTTGGGGCAATGTAACCCGCGAACTGGACACCGTTAAACGCAGAAATACATGGCTGCCCTACTTAAGCATGGCTGCCAGTATTTTACTGGTTGTGGCTTTGGGGTGGTATTTTATCCCCCGTGATAATACAAAAACCAAAAAGCAAGATCAAATAGCCAAAGCTCCAAACAATAAGCCCGCTAAAGCAATTATAGCACCGGCAAAAGATATTACACCGGGGACTGAACAAATCCCTATGATTACAAATCGGGTAGCGTATAAGGCCGTTACACCGCGTACAATGAAGCAAGTTGCACGGCCAATAATTGAAGAAGACTCAATGGTTCAAAAAGCAGCCGAAATAAAACCTGCGGAGCAACTGGCCCAAAACGTTCAACGCAACCCGGAGATAACCACTCCGGTGGTACCCGGTATAGAAACAGCTTTAACAGCCCGGGCAGAAGTGAGCGGAGAGCCCGCTTTTACAACACGGCAACCGGTAGCTGCAGCGCAGGATCCTAAAACAAATAAAGTGCTGGCGGCAATGCCCGTCAAAAAACATCGCATTAATACCTTTGGTGATCTGATCAACGTAGTAGTGAGCAAAGTAGATAAACGTAAAGATAAAATTATAGAGTTTAGCAGTACCGACGAGGATGAGTCGACCATTAGCGCCGTGAACCTGGGCTTTGTAAAAATTAAAAAACAGGACTAATTAAAAACTGATTATATTCAACCATTAAAAATATGAAACGCATTATATATACCCTCATCATCATCTTCCTGGCCTCATCGGCATTTGCACAAAGCAGCAGTACCGATTCGGTTAAAACAGATACCATCACTAAAAAGAAACACAAAGGTTTTCATTTCGAATTTGGCGACGACGGCACACAAACAACCGAAAAAGACACCGCCTACCACGCCTCCAAAGCGCCGGGCTTTTCATTCGGCCTTACCTTTACCCGCTTTGATATCGGCCTAACCGCGCTAAACGATAACGGCAGCTTTAAGCTTACACCGGCCAACCAGTTTTTAAGCTACCGCTCATGGCGTACCAGCTACATCGGCTTTGATGTATTGCAGTTGGGCTACCGGTTCAGCAGTTCGTTCCGGGTCTACGCAGCCGCTGGGTTCGACTGGACCAACATCCGCCTGCGCCAAAGTGGTACTATCCTGCGCGATGCGCCGGTAGTAACCTTTGTCCCCGATAATGTAAAATACGATAAGAATCGCCTTTCGGCAACGTACCTGCGGGTGCCTATCTCGTTCGATTTCCGCACACATGATGATGCCGATGGCCGCAGGTTTCATTTTGTTTTAGGCCCTGAGCTGGGCGTACTGTTAGGCAGTAACGTAAAACAGGAAAGCAAACAAAACGGCGACCTTAAACTGGGCGGCGACTACCACTTTACCAAGTTCCGTTACGGCGCAGCAGCCAGGGTAGGTTACGGTGCCATCGGCCTGTTTGCAAAATACTACGCCAACAATATGTTTGATAACAGCCCCGCACAGGACGGCCTGCGCCAGTTTACCTTTGGGTTGAGCGTGGGTTGGTAAGAACCTGGATTTAGCGGATTTTATTTACGAGATGTTTAGGTTGCGCTGATAACATCCGCGATAATTGAAAAGACATAAATGAAAAACCTGTATTCTTTCTTGATAATAATGTTGTGCAGCACATACTTTGCTTGCAAGCAATCATCTAAGGAAATTGATTATGGCGTTGTAAGCAAGGATAGTGGAAATTTTTCAGTTCAATTCCCTGAACTTCAATATCAAGAGAGAATTTTGATTACGATAAACGACGATATCATTTTATCGGACTCAGCAACGAAATTAAGTGGTAATCCGATTTTTTGGAAATATTATAACTATCCAAAAAAAATCATAAAGATTGAGTTTTCGGATTTTTTTAAAGGTAAATTAAAAGAAAGAAAAACTTTTAAGGACACATTAATTGATATAAAACAGCGCACGTTAATTGTTTCCCGACCTATTCCGAAAGGGATTACTAAAGCGAATTGGAAGCCGTATGGGTTAGTATCAATTGACACAGGCTTTAGAAAGGTAAACCTTGTGAATGATTCAATAGCTTTTTCTGGTATGTGGACTGATAAAGCTATAGAAATAAAAGTTCCTCCACTGCCGTAAGCATGCACAGCTTGCCCATGACTGGCGCGAGTATGCAGCGTTGGCTGTGAGGGAGGCGTACTCGTGACCTGATTAACTTTGACATTTGTCTGAACCATGATTTACCTGATTTAAGGAATTTAAGGATTACCTTAAATCAAGAAAATCTATTAATCAGGTGAATCATGGTTCAGAACTCAACTCACCGCCGCCGCAAGTGGCGCTCTGTTACCATAGTTGATTTATTATATGATTACATTATTTAGATTTATTCAAATACTCTTTTGTTATAGCTCTTGGGTTGTTATTGTTTTTGTGGTTAATTTACCATGGTAGCGGACATAGAATACCTGTTAAAACGGATTTATATTTTGGCTTATCCATCGGAATTTTAGTAATACTAAACTTGATGATTTTAGTATTAAGAAAGAAACTGCAAGCAACAGAACGCTATAGACAATAATTAATCTCTTCACTACAGACAGAATAGTAAATTAAGCACTATTTATGATACTAAGATATCCACCGCTGCCGCAAGCGTCCCCGGCTTGTGGCCCACGTGCAAGATAAATAATGCGCAAATCACACTATAGATTTTTGTCCTCTCTACGACCTTGCATAATTGCCACAAGCGAGGACGCTTGCGGCAGCGGGGGAAATGCTGTCGATAATGAGAATAAAGTTCGTAAAGAGTTGAAAACAGGTCAAAATCAACAACGCCAAAAAGATCCTAATCATGTGGAGTAACAACCGATATAAAATGCGAAGCTGTATGAACATATTGTTATTAATAATTACCCTTTTTAGCTCATGTAAAGAAAAGCCAAAGGCATTAACAAATAAGACAATCAGTGAAACAGTATCAGTATATTGTTTTAGGCAGGGAATAAACGATATAACTTATCAAATTGAAAATCAATCACTTAAATCAATTTATGTACCGATTAATTATTCGATACAATTTTACGGTGTTGCAGATACTTTGTATTTTGAATCTATATATAAAAAAAAGTATAGTAAACGCCCGTACTACTATTATAATCAAAATGGGAAAACTTATAAAGTAAGTGGAAAGATTCCAGGATTAAAGGAGGATTCAGTTAGAAAAGAAACCTCAACTGTTAGCTATAATCAATTTATTGCTCCTCAGTTCTTGGAAATCAAACCAGGTGCATTTTTAATAAATAGTCAGAGGCTAAATATTCCGTTAGGCGTTAATAAAGCAGTGTTTGTAGTTTACAAAACCAAATACAAAGGCCAAAACTCTTATGAAGAATATATAAAATATGAAAATATAGAAAGCCGGAATATTACTGCTAATATTTATGACGTTAAAAAATGAAATGATATAAGTTAGAGCATCTTACATCTTATGAGAGCCTGGCTTAACCCTGCTGCCGCAAATGTCCTCACTTGTGGCCCATATGCAAATTAGTTATTGTACTCATCACAATTAAAGAAAATTTACAATCTTTTAAGCAGTAGCTTAAATCTGTCTGTCCTGCATCCAAGATCGCCACAAGCGAGGACGCTTGCGGCAGCGGAGAAATTCTATCTGAAATAAAATTTATTCAAAGTGTTAAAGGTTAAGTAGTCATAATTATGGAAAGAAACATAGAATGGTTTAGAGATGAAATAGCACCTGTTTTATTAGGGTATGAAATAATTTACAGCTACTTTGAAAAGGGTGATTTTGGTTCACTTAATCAGGTCGAATTTAATTCGCCTAAACTCGGAGGAAATATCGACTTCTGGGGATTAAATTGGTTGGGAGTACTTTTATGGAATTACGAAGAAAAAAAGGAGCTTATAAATGTTTTATTGGAACCGAATGAGGAATTAAGTAAAGAAAAAACTTTAAGCGATTTGTTGAACTTTTTGAAAGCTTAACCCGCATGACCGGCGTGAGTATGCAGTGTCAGGTTTGACGGGGGTGTACTCGTGACCTAACTGGAATAGTTCTCAAAACAAGTAAATCTGCTCATCATGTAAATCATGGTTCAGACTTTCAACTCACCCCGACGACGCTACGCTGGTCGACCCTCTCTGCTCCGCAAAGAGGGTTAAAAACTGCTTTGCCCTCTTTTACACGTAGTGTAGAGAGGGTGGTCGAGCGAAGCAATGACCGGGTGAGTTAATTACGCTATGAATCCCACATTGTTTTAAAATCCCCAAATCTGATATATCTGCTTAATCACGGTTTAAAATCTGATAAATCTGATTAATCCCGGTCTAAAATCCGGTTAATCTGCTTAATCAAGGTTATCTTTGTTACCAATGGCAGATGCACCTTTTTTTCAGGCAATTTCAATTACAAAAACCTATCCCGGCGCAACGGCATCGGGGGTAAAAAATATCAGTTTAGATATTGAGCAGAGCAAGATTACCGCCATCATCGGATCGAGCGGTAGCGGGAAAAGTACCTTGTTGAAATTGCTGTACGGGCTGATGTCGCCGGATGAGGGGGTGGTGAACTTTAGGGGCGAACGCATCTGGGGGCCCGAAGAAAAACTGATCCCCGGCCACGATTCCATGAAGATGGTAACCCAGCACACCGACGACCTGAACCTTTTTGCCAACGTTTGGGATAACGTGGCTGCTATGCTGCCCAGCACCAATGTAAAGCTGAAAGAAGAAAAAACCGAGCAGGTGCTCACCCAGCTCAACATGATGCAGCTGGTGAAACAACGCGTTGCCGACCTGAGCGGCGGCGAGAAACAACGGGTTGCCATTGCCCGCGCCATCATCACCCGGCCGGAAGTTTTATTGCTGGATGAACCCTTTAACCAGGTAGATACGTCGTTCCGGGAAGGCCTGCAGCACGATATCAGGCAGATAGTAAAGGAAACCGGCCTTACCGTGGTCATGGTATCGCACGACCCGGCGGAGGTGCTCTCTATGGCCGATGAACTGATCGTGATCAAAGATGGCGGAATAGTAGAAAGCGGCCACCCTAAATCGCTTTACAAAAATCCGCTTAACTTATACACTGCCGAGCTATTAAGTAACTGCAACATACTGAACACCGAAGAAGCCAAAGTTTGCGGGATGCAAACAGCAAAAGAATACATAGTGGTTTACCCGGAATGGATCAGGATAAGTAAGGTACTTGCAACCAATAGCTGGACGGTTAAACAGGTACTCTTCAAAGGCTTTTACGAAGACCTGATACTGGAGAACCAGGGCGTATTACTGCGCGTGGTAAATGACGAAAGCGAGAAATATACCGAAGGCGACCTGATCGGCATCCGCATCAAAAAATGGCTGGAGTATTAAGTCTTCAAAGAACCCATAACCTTTCCCGATAAAACTATGGTGGCGCAATCATGTCAGTAAACGGGATGATGAATTTCGATAATAGCCTCGTTATCAAATGTTCATGAATGTTCACGATGTTCATGCGGTGAACGTGAACAATTTTTGGTGAAAATTGGAGATAATCAGAGATTTATAAAAGAACCCCGTTATTTGTTAGATAACGGGGTTCTTTTATAAATTAAATAGGAATTATAGCAATAATTGCCTCTTAGATCTCAAATTTCGACAGGCTTACAAACTCCTGTACACGTGCAGTGATCTCATCCTGTGAAAGATCCCTGATTTTCTCCGTACCAAATTTCTCTACGCAAAACGATGCCAACGCCGATCCGAAGATGATGGCATTCTTCATGTTGTTGAAGTTAACCGTACCAACTTTAGCCATATAACCGATAAAGCCACCTGCGAATGTATCACCGGCACCGGTTGGGTCAAACACCTCGGCCAGTGGCAATGCCGGTGCCGAGAATATATGATCTTCATGGAACAACAGTGCGCCATGCTCGCCTTTTTTAATAATGAGGTATTTAGGGCCCATCGTCAAAATTTTACGTGCAGCTTTCACCAGCGAGTACTCGCCTGATAGCTGGCGTGCTTCCGCATCGTTAATGGTGAGTACATCTATCAGTTTAATAGTTGCCAGTAACTCCTCCATCGCAATATCCATCCAGAAGTTCATGGTATCCATCACGATCAGTTTAGGGCGGTTTTTAAGGCGCTCAATAACCGTTTGCTGCACTTGCGGGCTCAAATTACCCAGCATCAAAAAGTCGCAGTCCTGGTAGCTTTCCGGGATGATCGGGTCAAAATCGGCCAATACGTTCAGGTCTGTAACCAAAGTATCGCGACTATTCATATCATTATGGTACTTACCGCTCCAGAAGAAAGACTTCTCGCCTGCTTTAACCTGCAAACCTTCGGTATTAACTTTGTGCTTATTCAGGTCTGCAATTTCTTCTTCAGGGAAGTCGTCACCTACTACCGCTACGATATTAACCTTGTCATAAAAGTACGATGCGGCCAAACTTGCGTATGTAGCGGCTCCGCCAACAATTTTATCTGTTTTCCCGAAAGGGGTTTCGATTGCGTCAAACGCCACAGTACCAATCACTAACAAACTCATGTAAATTTTTTTTAATTTTTTTTTTACAAATATTGTGAAATTACATCAGAAATCATACTTTTGCACCACTCCAAACCGGAAAACACTCCTGAGTAGCTCAGCTGGTTAGAGCATCTGACTGTTAATCAGAGGGTCCCTGGTTCGAGTCCAGGCTCAGGAGCTTAATGCAAAAAACCCTTACCATGTCCGGTAAGGGTTTTTTTGTTTGTCATCGATCATCTGTGTTCGCACCAAGCAAGCTAATGGTTGTCTTGTTTTACAGCCTTCTGCGTCAATAATTGTGGGTAATTAGTTGGCGCATCCATTTAAAATTTGCAGTATTCATTACCATGACACGCTATTAGGTTTGTTTACACTGTGTCTGTTTTCCCAACCTGCGTAACTCGCTTTTGCAAATCTTCCATAATGACAAAAAAGCGTTCCGTTTTGAAAAATCTCAGAACAAATCATTTCTGCTAAGTCGAATAAATTATTTTAAATAATTGTTAAACAATGTTTTAGCAAATGGTATGATTGGTTGGCATTGTTTCCGATAGTAATCGCGTAACCAGTCAGGAATTAGACAGCAACAGATAAAAATGAGGAACACTTACCGGGAATATCAAAAGATTAACGCAAGGATCCGCTTTATACTTTTAGTGCTTAGCGTTTTCTTAGCTTTGCTTTTAACTGTGTGTAACTATTTAAATTTCAATCCAAACGTAACCATACTCATCTTATCTTTGGTGGTAGTACTCGCATACGTCTTAACCATCATTTTTAAATTTACTACTATTATTTATTCCGAACGGATCTATATCAGCTTCTGGCCTTTTTTTAACACCAGTATCAAAATTTCTACCATCAGAAAAATGGAAGTGGTGCATTACGATCTGCCGGGTTTTGGCGTACGGTACGATATCCCAAATTCGGTTACCTATTATAAAGCATCGGGAGATATAGGGTTATCCCTTACCTTAGTTAACAACAAAACAGTTGTTATAGGTACTGCGAAAGCCACCGAAATGATCAAACATCTGGAGGGATTAAAACCATTATCGCCCCCGGCGCCTAATTAAGAATATACTATGCTAACCGTAGAAAAAATTGGCGGCACATCCATGAGTGCACTATCTGACGTCATCAACAATATTATCTTTTACCAGCGCAGCGGTGATAAATTATACAATCGTGTTTTTGTGGTCTCCGCGTTTTCGGGAGTAACCGACTTACTTTTAGAAAACAAAAAAAACGGGCAACCGGGCGTTTACCACCGCATTGCAGGTTACCGCGATTTTCACACCCAGTTAAAAAGCCTTATTGTACGCCTTAAGGTAATCAATAAAACGTACGCCGACATCGGGCTGAATTTGGCTATGGCAGATTCATTTGTAGAAAACCATGTGCAACAGGCGCAAAAGTACCTCGAGAATCTCGCCAATATCCTGGCATCCGGATACGTGAGCAAGGATGGAATATTGCTGGCAGCACGCGAGATTTTGGCGTCGATAGGCGAGAGCCACTCGGCATTTGTTTTAACGAACATCCTTCAGGGCAAAGGGCTCAATGCAAAATTGATTGACCTAAGTGGTTTTTCGGATCACAAAGCTTACACAATCAATCAGCGGATCAAGCAGGCATTCAGGGGAATTGACCTCAAAAGAACAATTTGTATCGTCACGGGCTATGCAAAGGGTACTGAAGGGATCATGCGCGAATTTGACCGGGGGTATTCTGAAGTTACCTTTAGTAAGATCGCCGAAATACTAAAGCCGAAAGAAGTTATCATTCATAAAGAATACCACCTTTCTACCGCCGATCCGGGCATGGTGGGGATTGAAAATTGCTGTCCTGTCGGGTTTACCAGTTTTGACATTGCAGACCAGCTTGCCGATGTAGGCATGGAAGCCATACACCCAAAAGCTTCCAAACCGCTCGAAATAAACAATATCAATCTTCGTATAAAAAACACTTTTGACCCCGCACATCAGGGCACATTGATAACGCGCGATTACATATCCGAAAACAAGCGGGTTGAAATGATCACCGGAACAGATAAACTTTTGATTATTGACGTATACGACCCGCTAATGGTTGGGCAGGTGGGCAGCGACCATAAGATCATGGCAATATTTCTTAAACACCACATTAGCTACACCTTTAAATCAACCAGCGCTAACAGCATCTCCATCGTAATTTGGGAACGGGATTTTGTTAAAAAGCTCATTAATGAGCTGGAAGATGAGTTCGAAAAGATCACGGTAGAAAAGGTTGCTTTAGTTTGTTTGTTAGGCTCAAATATGGATCAGCCGGGTTTGTTGGCCAAAAGCGCGGCTGCACTCACAGAAGCCAACATCAATATTAAAAGTGCAGGCTTTGCGTTGCGAAAAGTGAATATTCAGTTTTTAATTGAACGGGAACAATTTAAAACAGCTATTATCGCATTAAATGATGCCATGGGTACCCACTAAGGTTAATGGTTAGCGGTTACTTTCTATTTATCTCCTTTGACTAATGCAACAACCTTTTTACCGCCTTCCATTATTGCGACAACTACCAAACCGGCAGCTAAACCGAGTCCAAATTCTTTTACCATCACAGGTAACGATGGTAGCAGATCATGAAAATAGGCAATATTGTGTGCAAAGATACCACCAGATACTAGGAGCAGGGCAATTGTACCAACAATGCTTAAAATTTTAATGATGACAGGTAAGGCCTTAACAAGTAACGAACCAAGTAAAAAAAAGAAACCTTTGCTATTTGAACTTTTGATCAACTTGTAGCCGGCATCGTCCATCCGAACGATCAGGGCAACTATGCCGTATACACCTATCGTAGCAATAATTGCAACAGCAGCAACAGTTACGGCCTGAATGACCGGGGTTTTTCCTTCAACGGCACCCAATGCGATAATCACTATTTCAATAGAGAGTATAAAATCTGTGGTGATAGCCGATTTCACCTTTGCCTTTTCGGCAGTATCATTATTCTCTTTAACTTCGGTTTTTTCTGGTTGGGTAGCTTTTGGCCGATGGAAAAAATACTCCACTATTTTTTCGGCTCCCTCGTAAGCCAGGTAAAATCCCCCTAAAATTAAAATGATTTTTATCGCCGCCGGGAAAAATGCGTTTAAAAGCAAAGCTATAGGTACTATGATGATCTTATTAAGCCCTGAGCCTTTGGTTATAGCCCAAAGTACGGGCAACTCACGCGAGGAGAGAAACCCCGTAGCCTTCTCGGCATTCACCGCCAGGTCGTCACCCAGTATGCCTGCGGTCTTCTTTGCGGCTACTTTCGTAGCTACCGCAACGTCATCCATTAAAACGGCAATATCATCTAAAACTGCAAAAAAACCTGATGCCATACTTAAAACCGATTATTGTTAACCTTAGGCTAAACCCATTTTAGAGCTTTAAGTTTATCCTATCCCGATATTTATAAATTATAGCATAGTTGCCGTTGTGTAATCCGTAATAAACCAGCGCACCAGTCAAAATATTACCAGGGTTATCAAAATAATATTATCTTAATCGCAGATATTGACCGCCAAACTTTATAATGATTAAAAGCAGCTTACAAAGCCCACCCAAATTAAAAAAAGTGTTAGGTGTTGCCTTTGGTATATCTATAGTTATAGGCAGCACCATTGGCGCGGGCATATTACGGGCACCGGGTAGCATAGCCTCATTGTTACCCAATAGCACGCTTATCCTATCTTGCTGGTTTTTAACGGGTATTTACATCTTATTATGTGCCAGCTCCTACGCGGAATTGACCACCATGCTACCCAAAGCAGGCGGCGCATTCAATTATATTGAAAGGGCCTTTGGCACATACACCGGCTTCGTTTCGGGCTGGTTTGATTTCATCCAAAACATATTGGCCCCCGCTTTCTTTTGCGTTGTACTGGGCGAATACACCCTGTTGCTCTTTCCGCAGTTAGCCGGTCACGGCACGGCTGTCGCCTTAAGCTTTTTAACCATATTCACGCTGATCAATTTACCCGGCGTAAAGGGCGGTAGCGCCACGCAGCAAGTAACCAGCCTACTTAAAGTTGTTTTGTTGCTGGTACTGATAACGGCCTGTTTTTTCGCAAAGCCTATTAAAATAGAATCAATTTCGGCCACTAAAACACCCATGCTAACCGGTGCATTGGTCATTGATTTTTTTAAGGCGATGCAATTAATTTTAGGTACTTATGATGGATGGATGTCGGTATCCTTTTTTGCAGAAGAAGACGATAACCCCGGTAAAAACATACCCCGCTCCTACTTTATTGGTGCCATTACCATTATCGTTTTATACGTATTGTTTAATGCCGCTATCCTGTATGTGTTGCCAATTGCTACCATAGCTAAATCGCCATTAGCGGCCTCTGCAGCCGCTGCTGTAGTATTTGGCAGTTGGAGTTCCGTATTTATCAATATTGTTTCGTTGTTAGCTGTGATCAGCATCCTGAACGCTTATATGATGATTCCGTCCCGCATACTTTTCGGGTTAAGCCGCGAAGGATTTTTTATTAAACAAGGCACTTATGTGAACAAGGGCGGCACGCCTTACTATTGCATGTTGATTTGCTACGCCATAACCGTTATATTTATTGTGTTTAACTCTTACGAGCAATTGTTCGGGTTGGCGGCAGTAATGCTCACCGTGGTTACTTCTTTTTCTTTTGCTTCGCTGATGTGGTTGCGTAAAAAAGAGCCTGAACTCCCCAGGCCCTATCGCGCATGGGGATATCCGTATGTCACCACCATTGCAATGGCGGTTTCGGTAATACTGTTTATCGGCTTTGCCATAAGTGACCTGCGGAGTTTTATAATAGTGATATCACTTTTTATAGCCTCTTATCCTTTTTACCGGTTAATCATCAAGGCAAACGGAGTTAAGGCAAATGATTAAACGCCCTAAATTAAATGAGTTACCATGAAAGTATTTTTGTTATTTGCTTTTTCGCTGGGTTTGCAAGCAGTTACCTTCGGCCAATCTGCAGGGTACACTTTAATTAAACCCGACAGGGTTTTCGACGGGCAGGAAATGCACAGCAATTGGTGGGTGTTGGTCAACGGTAAAAAAATAGAGGCCGTGGGCGATGCCGCATCGATTCATTTTCCTGCGGATGCAAAGATCATCGAACTTAAAGGCGCCACGCTAATGCCGGGAATGATAGAAGGGCATTCGCACCTGTTCCTTCATCCCTACAATGAAACCAGCTGGAATGACCAGGTGCTTACCGAGAGCCGCGCCGAACGTACCGCCCGCGCCGTACAACATGCTAAAGCAACGTTAATGGCAGGGTTTACAACCGTACGTGATTTAGGTACCGAAGGTGCAGGATATGACGATGCCGGATTAAAAATGGCCATCAATAAAGGCATCACACCCGGTCCACGAATGCTGATCGCTACCCGCGCTATTGTTGCCACCGGCAGTTACGGGCCAAAAACTGATGTGACGGAATCTACACTACCAACCGGGGCCGAAGCGGCCGACGGTGTAGAGGGCTTAACCCGGGCGATCCGTTTGCAGATTGGACACGGGGCCGATGTGATAAAACTTTACGCCGACTACCGATGGGGCATCAATAATACACCGGCACCCACCTTTACCGAAGAAGAACTAAAAACCGCGGTACAGGTTGCGGGCAGCAGCGGCAGGCAGGTTGTGGTGCATTCGGGAACGGAAGAGGGCATGCGCCGCGCCATTGCAGCCAATGTACGCACCATTGAACATGGTGATGGTGGTACCCCCGAGTTGTTCAGGCAGATGAAGGCTAAAGACATTGCCCTTTGCCCTACCCTTGCGGCTACAGAATCCATCAGCATTTATAAAGGTTGGAGAAAAGGGATAGATGCCGATCCCGAAGTAGTGAAACACAAACACGAGATCTTTACTGATGCACTTAAAGCCGGAGTTACCATTTGTATGGGTGGTGATGTTGGCGTGTTTACCCACGGCGATAATGCTAAAGAAATGCTTTTAATGGTAGAGTACGGAATGAAACCCATAGAGGTGTTACGATCTGCCACTTCGGTAAACGCGCGGGTGTTCGGGTTGAAAGAATTGGGGAATATCAAACCCGGTTATCTCGCCGACATAGTAGCCATTGAAGGCAACCCTGTTGAAGATATTAAAACGGTTAAACAAGTGAAGTTTGTAATGAAGGATGGGGTGATTTATTTACAGAAGTAAAACTGATAATTTAAATGTGTATATTTATAAAAAATATACACATGAGAACTAACATAGAAATCGATGATGAATTGATGTCTAAAGTTTTGAAAAACTCTAACATTAAAACAAAAAAAGAAGCTGTAGAGAAAGGGCTGGAGTTATTACTGAGCCTGCAAAATCAATCTAAAATAATTGCGCTACGCGGTAAGATTCAATTTGACGAGGAAGCCTTTAAATAATGGATATTGTTTTAATAGACACATCCGTTTGGATAAACTACCTCAAAAAGTTTGATACGTTGGCAACCGGATATCTTGAAAATCAAATGGAGCAAATGATTATCGCTACATGTCCAACGATCTTACAAGAGGTATTGCAGGGTGTTTTAATTGATAGCGATTATCAATCAATTAAAAGTTATTTTGATGGATTGCTCATTCTCAATAATGACCCATACCAATTAGCGGTAGAAGCTGCACAATTATATAGATCGCTCAGAAAAAATGGTGTAACGATACGAAAACCAAACGATTGTTTAATTGCGGCCTATGCAATAAAAAACAATGTACCTCTTTTGCATGAGGACAGGGACTTCTCACACATAGCCATGCACAACAATTTAAGGGTTATCAAACCCTGATCAAACCTACTTCTTCCCCCTCAAAAGCTTATAGATCTTCACAGCCGACATGAGGATCAAACTGAAAACAATTATACCCACTACGCCGAAGATCCAATTAACGGCACTTTTCAGTACCACCAGAAAAACAACCGCGAAGAGTATCACAGTAGCGAGTTCGTTCCATAAACGGAGTTGGATGGATGTCCATTTGAAAATACCTTTCGCCATTTGCTTCATCATCTTTTGGCAGATGAAATGGTAAACTATTAGCCCAACAACGAACAGCAACTTTACATGCAGCCAGGGTTGTGTCCAGTAATAGGGGTTAAGATGTAACATGGTAGCACCTGCAATAATTACGAGGTACATACTGGGCGTAGCAATTGCCCACCAAAGCCTGCGCTCCAGTATCTCAAACTGCTCGCACAGAATACTTTTAGCCGGTTCTGGTTTCTCCTGCGCTTCGGTATGGTAAACAAAAAGGCGCACCCCATAAAATAGCCCCGCCATCCAGCAGACTACAAATATGATATGTATGGCTAATACGTATTGGTACATGTGGCGTATAATGATGTCATTGAGCTATAGCGTGGCAATCTCATCGCACGGCTATTGAAGGCGATGGGATTGCCGCGTCGCTACGCTCCTCGAAATGAATGGTTTTTATTTAATATCTAAACTCCTTGATCACCTCAACGGCGTACTTCACATTATCAAAAGGGATATCCGGCATAATACCGTGGCCCAGGTTGAAAATGAACCCCGGCTCGCCACGCATGCGTTCAAACAAGCGGTGGATGCGGTCTTTGATCACCGGTTTATCGGCATATAAAATATGCGG
This sequence comes from Mucilaginibacter glaciei, assembly GCF_014773245.1. Lineage (GTDB taxonomy): Bacteria > Bacteroidota > Bacteroidia > Sphingobacteriales > Sphingobacteriaceae > Mucilaginibacter > Mucilaginibacter glaciei. The sequence continues at coordinate 257,678 of NZ_JACWMX010000002.1, forward strand.
ATCGAGGTTACCCTGCACAGCCATACCTGTAGGTAAACGCTTTTTAATATCCAGCAGATCAACATTCCAGTCGATAGAAATTATATCCGGTTTTGCCTCCGCCATTAACGGCGCGAAAACCGAGCTGCCTTTACAGAACGATATCACCGGGATATCCTTCCTGTTTAATTTACTGATGATCTCCAAAATGTAACGGTGCGAAAATTCTGTATAATCATCCCATGATAAGGCCTGTGCCCAGCTATCAAAGATCTGTACAGCGTTTACGCCTGCCGCAATTTGCAGGTTCAGGTAATCGGCAGTAACGGTGGCAATTTTCGATAATAACTGGTGCGCCATTTCCGGGTGGTTATGCAGCATCAGTTTGGTCAGTTTAAAATCTTTAGACGAGCCGCCCTCCACCAGATAACTCATTACCGTGAACGGTGCACCTGCAAAACCTATCAGCGGGATGCGGCCGTTTAAACGCTGTTGGATAACCTTTATCGCACCAGCTACATATTGCAGCCTGTCGCCTACGTCGGTTTGCAGGTTGTCAATATCTGCCTGGGTACGTACCGGATTGGCAAACTTAGGGCCAACACCTTGGGTAAAGCTCAGATCGCCACCCATAGCTTCGCCCGTAACTAAAATGTCCGAGAATAAAATGGCGGCGTCAATATCTAACAGATCAACCGGCAGCATGGTAACATCTGCGGCAATCTCGGGCGTTTTGCACATTTCCAAAAAGGAGTACTTGTTTTTGATCTCCCAATACTGCGGCATAAATCGGCCTGCCTGGCGCATCATCCATACCGGCGGGCGTTCTGTTTCCTTTGAAAATGCGGCTTTTAAAAATAACGAGTCTTTCATATTTATAACGGAGAGGGAGCGGAAGATAAAAGAGCTATGAATCTATCTTTTGCCCTTCTTCTTTCGTCCTTAATCTTATTTGTGTTTTCTTAATTCCTGTTCTACCTTGTCAATCACATCCCGCATTTTGGCCGTGATGCTTTCCTTGTGTTTTTCGGCTAATGACAGGTAGGCACGTGCCTTATCATAATTACCATTGCGCACGTTGATGTTGGCTACGTGTACCAATGCGGCTACGTGGTCATTGGCCGTACGTAACGGGTATTGAGCGGCTAATTCATAATGTTGCTCAGCTTCTTCATAAGCCTGCTTTTGCAGGCAAACGCCGCCGTATATAAATTCGTAAAACCCGCGTCGCTTCTTGCTTAACCATTCCGCTCGGGCAACCTGCTTCAATAAGTCTTCCGCTTTGGCATAATCCTTTTGATGAAAGGCTTTAGCAGCTAAAACGATAGTGCCCTGCTTGAAATAGCCCCATATCAGCAACGCAATAAATAGTACTGCTACCGCTGCCAATTCATAAACCCCCATTTTGAGGATAACGGCCAGTAGTATCACAAAAAGCCCTATTACTAAAATACGTGCCCTATTTGTGAACATTAATTAGTGCTGGTTATCGGTAAATTTATAGCCTACACCGCGGATCGAGTGAAAATAAACCGGGTTTTTAGGATCCGGCTCAAAATACTTACGGAAGGTTAGGATAAAGTTATCGATTGTACGGGTAGATGGGTACACGTCATAGTTCCATACCGTTTCCAGGATCTGCTCGCGCGATACGGCCTCGTTACGGCGCTCAATTAAAAGCTTTAATAACATGGTTTCTTTTTTGGTAAGCGGCGTGATGCTCTCATCTTCATTAACCAACTCAAACGAGTTAAAGTGGATGATTTTTTCCCCTATTTTATAGCTGTTGAATTCTTTCAGATCATCACCTTTCAGGCTGCGTTTAACAAGGTTGTTCACACGCAAAATTAATTCTTCCAGGTTGAACGGCTTGGTCAGATAATCATCAGCACCTTTTTTAAGGCCCGAGATCTTATCCTCGTTTGTATTCTTGGCGGTAAGAAACATGATAGGCACCTCGGAGTTTTCCAAGCGGATGGTCTCGGCAACTACAAAGCCGTCAATCTCCGGCATCATCACATCTAAGATCACCAGGTTAAAACGCTCTTCTTTAAATATCTGAAGGGCTTTTTTACCATTATTAGCTGTAGAAACTTTATAACCTTCCAGCTCCAGGTTTAATTTGATGGCTTCTAACAAATGATCTTCGTCTTCAGCTAATAAAATTCTTTTTTTGTTGGGCATCATATCTAATTTAGGTTTATGCAAAAACAACTTCAAAAACACTACCGGCGGGGCGGTTGTCTTTCACTTTAATGCTGGCCTGATGTTTATCAAGCACCTCTTTAACAATGTACAAGCCTAAGCCTGTACCTTTTGTGTTGCGGGTATCTTCGCTGCCTACCCGGTAAAACTTATCAAAGATCCGGCCTTTCTCATTATCGGCAATCCCGATGCCATGATCGGCCACCTGGAAATGGATCTTACCTTCTTTTTCAAACAGCTTAACGTTTACCGTTTCACAAGGGTTAGAGTACTTTACGGCATTCTCTACCAGGTTAGTCACAACTGATGTCAACGCAAATTTATCACCTATGATCTCTATTTTAGGTTCTATCTCCGCATTGATGATCTGCTGGTTGCAATCGCACTTGCTTATTTGCAGGCGGTTAACAATGCTATCTACCAATACAGAAAGATTAAATTCAGCTTTAGGAAAAGTGTATGAGCGGTTTTCAATTTTTGATGCCAGCAGCATATTCTCCACCATATCGTCCAGGCGCTCTACATCTAACAGGGATTTGTCAATAAAGTTTAGCACCTGCGCTTTAGTGAGGTCGCGCTTTTGGATCGTTTGCAATAAGATCTTGATAGATGCCAGCGGCGATTTTAATTCATGTGTTACCGATAGCAGGAAGTTTTTTTTCTGCTCCTGTAACTTTTGCTCCTTGTTCATGGATTTATGCAGGAAATAAGCCCCTATCAAAAACACAACCACAAACATCGAGCCTTCGCCCATGATCATACCTGTGCGGCTTGGATTTAATTTTACCAGCATATAGCCCCACCACATCAATTCGGCAACCGCGTATATGATAATGGCATAGAATATAACAAGCGACTTTTTCATGAACTTCATGGCTGTAGCGTTTAATTGGTGCTGTTGCTAAATACAATATCCAGACTATCAAATATAGCTGTTTTTGTTGTTTCCAAATCAGCCAATGTATGCGCAGCAGATATAAAGCCAACCTCGTACCCTGAAGGACCTAAATAAACGCCCCTGTTGATCAGTTCGCGGTGCATTTCTTTAAATTTAAGCATACTCAAAGGGTCAATTTGTTCGGCCGTACTAATCGCTTCCTGATCGGTAAAGGCAAACCAAAAGATAGAACCAACGGTAAATATCTTTAAGTTGTAACCACGTTCGGCCACAAAATCTTGTATTGCCTTTACAAAGCCGGCAGTTTTTGCCTGCAATTCTTCATAAAAGCCGGGTTTTAACAATTCGCTTAGCTGGGCTATACCTGCTGCCATAGCGACCGGGTTACCTGATAAGGTACCTGCCTGGTAAACCGACCCAACCGGCGAAATATGATCCATCACCTCTGCCGATGCTCCGTAGGCACCAACAGGTAAACCACCGCCGATGATCTTACCATAAGTAAGGATATCCGGCTGAATGCCATAATAACCGGCGGCACCTTCAAACCCTACGCGGAAGCCAGAGATCACTTCATCGAATATCAGCAGGGTGCCGTTTTCCGTACATATTTCACGCAGATATTGTAAATAATCCTTGCTTTGTAACAACAACCCGTTATTTGCGGGAATAGGTTCGATAATAACTGCAGCAATTTGCCCTTTAAACTCATCAAAGGCCGCGCGTAAGGCTTCCATATCATTTAGTGATACTACAATCGTTTCATCGGCAAAAGCCTTTGGCACGCCGGCCGACGAGCTTTCGCCAAAGGTTACCAGGCCCGAGCCTGCCTTTACCAGCAGCGCATCGGTATGGCCGTGGTAGCAGCCTTCAAATTTCAGGATCTTATCGCGCTTGGTGTAGCCACGTGCCAGCCTAATGGCCGACATAACCGCTTCGGTACCAGAGCTTACAAACCTTATCTTTTCGATAAAACGATTGTTGCTCAGTATCAATTCTGCCAGTTCATTCTCCAGCGCTGTAGGCGCGCCGAACGACATACCGTTTTGCATCACCTCCATCACCTTATTGCGTACCGATGCATTATTATGGCCTAAAATTAGCGGGCCCCATGAGCAGCAAAAATCAACAAACTCATTACCGTCGGCGTCCCAAATATGGCTGCCATCGCCTTTCTCGATAAAAAGCGGGGTACCATAAACAGATTTAAATGCCCTTACCGGGGAGTTTACCCCGCCCGGGAAATAGGTTTTTGCCCGTTCGTATAATGCTGCAGATTTTTCTCTGCTGATATCTGGTATACTCATTTTATATATTAACTACATGTATCGCCCTCATGTCATTGCGAGGAACAAAGCAATCTCACAGGACACCCGGATATGCTGAGATTGCCACACTATCGCTCGCAATGACATACTTGTTAATGGACTATAACCACTTATTCAACAACACCTCTTTTGCGTGATAGGTTAAAATAGCCGTTGCCCCCGCCCTGCGGATGCTGGTAAGCACCTCGGTAATGGCGCGTTGCTCGTTCAACCAGCCTTTTTGTATGGCTGCCTTTATCATCGCGTATTCGCCACTTACGTTATAGGCCGCAACCGGCAATTCGGTATTGTCTTTTATTAATTTAATTACATCCAAGTAGGGTAATGCCGGTTTTACCATCAGGAAATCGGCACCTTCCAGTTCATCCAGGTTGGCTTCAATTAAAGCCTCGCGCTGGTTGGCGGGGTTCATCTGGTAACTTTTTTTATCACCAAACTTAGGGGCCGAATTCAGGGCATCCCTAAACGGACCATAAAATGCGCTGGCATATTTTGCCGAGTACGACATGATGGATACATTGGTGAATTGATGATCATCGAGCACCTTGCGGATGTACCCTACACGCCCGTCCATCATATCGCTTGGTGCAATTATATCTGCACCGCTACGCGCATGAGCCAATGCCATTTTGCCTAAAACTTCTAAAGTTTCATCATTCAAGATCTCGCCGTTCTCCACAATGCCATCGTGCCCGTCGCTACTGTACGGATCCATCGCTACATCAGTGATCACACATGACTCCGGGAAGTTTTTCTTTACCTCGCGGATAGCGCGCAGGTATAAACTTTCTTCACGGTGGCTTTCGGTAGCATATTTATCTTTAAAAGAATCGTCGATATTAGGGAACAGGTCAAACGAGTGTAAACCGAGGTTCATGCACTCCTCCACCTCACGCAGTAAATTATCTATCGAATAGCGAAAAATACCTGGCATAGATGACACCTCGGTCTTTTGATTTACGCCGTCGACAATAAACAGCGGGAAGATCAAATTAGCAGCGCTCACATGCGTTTCCTGCACCATTTGGCGTATCACTTCACTTTTCCGGTTTCTTCTTGGTCGTTGTAACATAATTAGCTCATTGGTTCATCAGCTCATTGGTTCATTAGTGATGTTCTCAGGCATAACTTCTAAAAGTGATACCAATGAACTAATGAACCAGTTAACAAATGAACTATTTAAATCCCAAACACCGCCTCGGCCAAACCAACTTCGTCTGGCGAGAAAGGCAGGGTATACTTTACACCCATTTCATCAAACTTTTTACCTGTCGATTTACCTATCGCTATCACCTTTTGCTGTGGCTCCAGCAGGTTATCTGCAAAATAAGCTTCCACATTGCTCGGACTGGTAAATACCAGTATCTCGGCACCACTGGCCTCTACGCCTTCTTCGAGCACGGTTTCGTAAACAGGCAGGTCAATAATTTTTGTATCGGCAGATAAGCCGTGCTGAATGCTCCTCATGGGGTTATCAGCACCCGGGAATAAAATGTGGCTACCATTGGCCAACGCGGCAAAATCGGCAGCTACATTGGCTGTATCATTACTTTCGCCAACAAAATCGGCAAAGTGGCCGTTGCGGCGCAGCATATCTTCACTGCCTGCTCCCATTACCCCAAACTTTACTTTTTTAGGAAATTGCGGGCCGAGTTTAAAGAAATACTCCACCGCATTTTTACTGGTAAAGAACACCCAATCCATATTTCGCAAAATGTACGAATCAAATTTGGTGATCACCGGCACTGTACGGATCAGCGAACGGGCCTCAATCTGGATCTTATTTTTCTCGAGCGCACGGCGGAAATAACTCGTTGCCGATATATCGCGCGAAATAAAAACCTTGCCTGCAAACTTTCTGTCCTTTGCAAAACGGGCAAGGATTTTTTCGGTAACACCATCTAATGTATCCGACTCAATAAACAATCTGTCCGGGAAATCTTCAGCGCTTTCTGCCTTCGAGGTAAACACTTGAAATTTACCCTCGTCGCGGCGGCAATAAACACCCAAAGGTAAATGGCAACCGCCACCAAAGGCTTTTAATACGCCACGCTCCATCGCCAGTTCTTCCACCACATCCGGATGGTTCAGGGCCTGTAATGATTCGAATAAAGCATGATCGCTCTCGCGGATCTGGATAGCCAGTGCACCCTGTGCAGGCGCCGGGATAAATTCTGTAGGGGTTAATTCCTCTACGTGAAACTCGCTCAGGTCGATCCCTAAACGGCTAACACCGGCTTTTGCCAACATAATGGCATCATACTTTTCATCACGCAGCTTACCAATACGGGTTGGCACATTGCCACGCAATTCATCTATCTCCAGGTCGGGGCGTATGGCCAGCAATTGTGCCTTGCGCCTATTAGATGATGTACCAACCAAACCTCCAAATTTAACAGACAGTTTCTGGTGCACATCAACAACACCTTTCAGCATCAACAGCAGTTCAGCCGGGTCTTCCCGTTCTGAAACTGCTGCGATAATGAGTCCCGGAGGGTTTTCGGTAGGCAAATCTTTGTGCGAGTGTACCGCAACATCAATGGTGCCTGCCAACAATTCTTCTTCTAATTCTTTGGTAAAAAACCCTTTGCCTTCCAGCTTATCAAAGCTAAGGTTAAGCAGGCGGTCGCCCTGGGTTTTGATGATCTTTAGTTCGGCGGTAATATTAATTGCGGCCAGGCTGTCTTTTACAAAGTTGGCCTGCCATAAAGCTAAGTCGCTGCCACGCGTTCCAATTATTATCTTTCTATCCAAAGGAGTACAATTTTACTCTGCAAATTTAATTTTTTATGCACAGTAATACAGTATTAATTAAGGATATGAAAGTAGGCTGACTAATGGTTGTTTAGCGGATAGATTAACTGTATACATTGCACTGGGCTGTCGCGAGTTTAGCGCAGCGTAACTCGTGACTGGCCATGGGTAAAGCTTTCAGCTTTACCCATGATTTATTAATTTAACATCGTGAGCAGCAACTACAAATTCCGCAATCAGGAACGACCGCATTTTGTAACATTCTCTGTCATCCGATGGATTGACGTATTTACCCGGCGCGAATACAAAAATATCCTTGTGGCAAGCTTGAGCTATTGCATAAAAAACAAGGGGCTTGAACTTTATGCATGGGTTATGATGAGTAATCATATTCACCTAATCATCGGCACTAATAACAAACCGATGCAGGATATTTTAAGGGATATTAAAAGGCACACTTCAAAAGCAATCATTAAAGCAATTATCGACAACCCTCAGGAAAGCAGAAAAGACTGGCTGATCTGGTTTTTCGAACGGGATGGGAAGAAAAACCCTAACAATGAATTTTACCAATTTTGGCAGCAAGGCAACCATCCAATTGAATTATGGAGCGATGAGGTGATCACGCAAAAGCTGGATTATATTCACCATAATCCGGTTAAAGCAGGATGGGTAGATATACCAGAGCATTATCTTTACAGTAGTGCACGCGATTACGCAGGTGAGAAAGGTTTAATTGATGGATTGCTTTTGTTAAGCTGAAAGCTTAACTTCATGTATCCCACGAGTTACGCTGCGCTAAACTCGCGGGAGCGATGACTAATAAGCGTGAGCAAGAAAACTTAAGTATTAATTATTATTGATCAGGATATCCTTGGCCATGATCATAGGTACGCTGATGTACTTCTTTTCCATGTAGTTCATCACTTTTTCCAGGATCTCGCGCGATTCTTTATCCATCCCCTGCACCTCTTCGGCAAATACGGTATTTACGGCGTTATTACGGATCTCTTTGATCTTCTCAGGCACCTGGCGCATCGCCAGCTCAATTTTACGTTGTTTCAGCATCACCAGAAACTCGGCAATATTTTGTTCGATAATCGCTTCGGCATGCACCAGTTCATGGTAACGTTCCTGCAGGTTTTTCTTAGCAACCTCGTTCAATGAATGTACCTCAATGAAGTTTACATCATGTTGCTCTAAAACCTCCGGTGCGGTATCATTAGGGATAGCCAGATCAACAATGGTTTTCTTGCCTTCCTCGCCTTGTAATAACGAAGTATATACTTCTGCTGTAATAATTGGGTCAATTGCAGACGTACAGGTGATAATAGCATCAAACCCTTTATTAAAGGTTTTCAGGTCGGCTAAATCAAAAGCCTCACCGCCTAAATCTGCCGCTAATTTTTGGGCATTGGCTAGCGTACGGTTAAATACCGAAAAATTAGAGAATTTATGTTTTTGCAGATACTTGGCAATATTTCTGTTGGTTTCACCTGCGCCTATGATCAGGATGCGTGCGTTAGTACAAAGCTTCAAATCGCGCAACTTGCGGTAAGCCAACGATACCACGGAAATAGGATTTTTTGAAATATTGGTATGCGTGTAAACCTCTTTAGCGGTTTTCACAATGCAGTTCATCACCACTCGCAACGAGTCGCCGGTCAGGCCTGCTTCTCTGCAACTATCGTAGGCTTTACGTAACTGGGCTAAAATTTCTTTTTCGCCAACAATTAAGCTTTCTAAAGAGCATGAGGTGCGTAACAAATGATTCATTGCCTCCTGCCCTTCATAAATAGAAGCTGCCTCTATAAAGGCACTGGCTGAATGCGTGCAAAGACCCATTTGAAGATCTTGCAGAAAAGCATGAGCAAACTCTTTGTCAACAATTTGCGGTGTCGACATTACGAACTCGACACGGTTACAGGTAGAAAGGTAAAAGATCTCTGAAATACCAAAACGTGCTTTAGCATCACGAAGTTTTTCGGTCAGATTTTCCTGGCACATTACCAACTTCCCCAATTCCTTCAGCTCAATGTGTTTATGCGTAAAAGCTATTACCTTTAGATACTTCAAAGCAGTTTTTATTTTCGACCCAACAAAAGTAACATACCAAGCAGGATGCAATGTCAACGCTATGTCAAACAGAAGTATTTAGAATGTTTATAAATTGAGCCGAAATGCTAAAAAAACCCATCACATTTCGCTATAAATTCGTTTTTTAAAATATCTGAAGCGTCAAAAATGAAAATATTCAAAAAGATAAGTCTTATAATTTTAATTGCAGGCTACTTAATTGCCGGCGCCAATCATTTTTATAATCCAGTATCCTACTATCACATTATTCCAAAATATTTACCGTTCCCAGTTATCCTGAATATTCTTGCAGGCGTTTTCGAGATCCTGTTTGCAATACTATTAATTAGCCCTAAAACACGTCACATCGGCTCCTATGGAATAATACTGATGCTCATCGCTTTTATTCCTGTACATGTACAAATGGTGATTGATGCCCCCTTCCTTTTGGGCGGCAAATGGGTTGTTACGCCCGTGATTGCATGGTTGCGGCTAATCGTTTTCCAGCCCTTGCTAATTGCCTGGGTATGGTGGCACCGTAAATAGTTGTAAGTAATAAGTGGTGTGTTTAGGCTTCTATACGGATTACTCAAAATTTCATACTAACATCCCCTCAAAAACAAACAATTCCGCCCCCTTGCCGTTACAGCAAAATGGATCTGCAAAGTATTGAAATGCGTAACCTGGAGGTTCAGGACTACCAGGAGTTAAAAAAGTCAATGAAATCGGCCTATATGGATATGGACGAGGATTATTGGGATGCCGCATCTATAAAAAAACTCATCAAACTCTTTCCGGAAGGGCAAATATGCGTTACCGTTAACAACGAAGTGGTGGGCTGCGCGCTTTCTATTATCGTTGATTATGTTAAATACGGCGATACCCATACTTACAAACAAATTACCGGCGACAGCAGCTTTAAAACCCATAATGATAAGGGTGATGTGCTGTATGGTATAGATATCTTCGTCCACCCAAAATACAGGGGGTTGCGCCTTGCCCGCCGTTTATATGATGCCCGCAAAGCCCTGTGCGAAAAACTGAACCTGAAAAGTATCATTGCAGGCGGACGCATCCCCAATTACCAAAAATTCCAGAATGATCTTACCCCTAAGCAATACATAGACAAGGTAAAATATAAAGAGATCTATGACCCTACGCTATCGTTCCAGCTATCGAATGATTTTCACGTTCGTAAGATCCTTAAAAATTACCTGCCCGAGGATAGTCGTTCAAAGGGTTTCGCCACTTTAATAGAGTGGAATAACGTTTATTATGAAGAAATCAGCTCGGTCATTAATAATAAAATGCAAGTGCGTATCGGGCTGGTTCAATGGCAAATGCGGCCATACAGTAACATTAGCGAGCTAATGAAACACGCCGAATATTTTGTTGATGCGGTGAGCGACTACCAGTCTGACTTTTTACTGTTCCCCGAGTTGTTCAACACCCCGTTAATGGCCGATTATAACCACATGGATGCAGCGAAGGCTATGCGCGAACTTGCACAGTATACGCAACCCATAGTAGAGGCTTTTTCTAAACTTGCGGTATCCTACAACGTTAATATTATTGCAGGCAGTATGCCAAAGATCGAAGATGATTCGATGTATAACGTGTCCTATCTTTTCAGGCGTAATGGTAGTATGGAAATGACCACAAAAATACACCCTACCCCTGCCGAGATCAGTTCATGGGGGATGCGGGGTGGCGATGAGGTGATCGCTTTTGATACCGACTCCGGCAAAATTGGAATTTTAATTTGTTACGACGTTGAGTTCCCTGAATTGTCGCGCATCCTGGCTAGCCAGGATATGCAGATTTTGTTTGTGCCCTTCCTTACCGATACCCAAAACGGTTACAACCGGGTGAAGTTTTGCGCCCAGGCACGCGCGGTGGAGAATGAATGTTATGTAGCCATTGCGGGCTGCGTGGGTAATCTGCCTAACGTAAATAACATGGGGATTTCCTATGCGCAATCAGCTGTGTTTACCCCGTCAGATTTTGGTTTCCCTACAAACGGCATTCAAAGTGAGGCTACGCCAAACAGCGAGATGATCGTTATTGCCGACGTAGATCTTTCTGCACTCGATGCCTTACATGAGTATGGCAGTGTACAGAATTTGAAAGACAGGCGTACCGATTTGTATGGAATAACTTTTAACGGCAAGAAAGTATAATATCAATTCATACATTTAGTGTATAATTGATATTATGAAATTTTACACCGTTGAACCTAAACCTTACATTAAACAGAAAATAATTGCTACCCTAATTGATTACACGATATATTTTATAGTTTTTTGTATTTACACATCTGTATTTGATGAGAACCCTGAAACAGGAAAATCGACAGTTACTGGTTTAGCTGCTTTACCATTAATAATATTTTGGATTTTATACTTCCCTTTTTTGGAATTTGTAAATCAGGCTACTCCGGGACATGATATCTGTAAGTTGAAAGTTTACACCTTAAGTGGTGGCAAACCATCTTTTTCAATGTGCTTTAAGCGTAGATTAGTTGATTTCTTAGATATTTTCATGTACGGCATTCCCGCTTTTATATGCATCTCAAACACCCCTAAACATCAACGATTAGGTGACTTGTGGGCAAAGACGGTTATTGTTAAAAACAGCGATATTTTAGAAAAAGAGGTTATCTTTTAATTCCCATGATCCGCAAAAACAACTATACTATCCCGGGTGCCAAAGGCCGTGCTATGCTGGCCGATATTACCTTCGATCATGCTAATCCAAAGGCACCGCTGGTGATATTTGCACACGGCATCCGCGGGTTTAAGGACTGGGGGGCGCACAATTTAGTGGCCGAATACTTTGCACAGAACGGGTTCCGGTTTTTAAAGTTCAACTTCTCGCACAACGGCACCACCACCGATCACCCTACGGAGTTTGCAGATCTGATCGCCTTTGGCGATAACACCTTTAGTATGGAACTGGAGGATTTGAACGCGGTAATCAACTTCGCCTGCGGTGGCTCCTACATTCCGGCCGTAAGGGAGGTTTATTTAATAGGCCATAGTATGGGCGGCGGTATCAGCATTATTAAAACAGCAGAGGATAAACGCGTTGCCAAACTGGTTACCGAGGCGGCCATCTCCAGCTTTTATAACCTGTGGCCCAAACAAGCTGAAGCGCAATGGAAACTACAGGGCGTAATGTACCTGCCTAACTCCCGTACCGGGCAAAACATGCCTTACAAGGTAAGTTTGCTTAACGATTTGGAGAATAATGCCGAGCGGTTGGATATACCAGGCAAAGCGGCGCAAATAACACAACCCTGGCTAATTGTTCATGGCGACGAGGATAAAAGCGTGCCGTTAAGCCATGCCAAAGAATTACATAAGGCACAACCCAATGCCGGGCTTGTTGTAATTAACGGTGCCGACCATGTATTTAACGCTACCCACCCTTACTTAGAAACCACATTGCCAGCTCAGCTAAAAGAGTTTTGTGACGCTTCAATTGCATTTCTGCAAAAATAACAGTGTTTTTAATCAACTAATAACGATCCTGAATCGTTATTAGATAAACACACATACTCTATACTTACTATGAATTTAGCGGGTTCCACCAAAAAAGGTAAAAAATTCCAAAACCCTATCCCGACCGACGAGGCAGGCTTTGATAAAATGATCCCCATTATGAAGGATTATTGGAATAATAAAGCCGAAAGCACCCCAAAAAAGCAACTGGGTCCCTTTAAAACCGATATATCTGTTTATCAAACCCCACCATATAGCGGTTTACGCATCACCTGGGTAGGCCATTCGAGTTTATTGATAGAGGTAGATGGTATCAGGATATTGACAGACCCTGTTTGGAGCGATCGCGTTTCATTTACACAGTTAATGGGGCCTAAACGGTTCTTTGCACCGCCACTGGCATTATCAGACTTGCCGCCGCTGGATGTGGTCATTGTATCGCATGACCATTATGACCACCTGGATAGCGGAACAATACAGTTTTTTAAAGATAAACAGATACATTTTATTACCCCCTTAGGTGTTTGTGATATTTTAAAAGACCTTGGCATTCAAGAAAATTATATCCATGAGGTTGACTGGGGGGATAGCATTATGATTGGCGACTGTAATATTACGGCCACTCCATCGCGGCATTTTTCGGGCAGGGGGATCGCCGGGCGCAACCAAACCTTGTGGGCCTCATTTGTAATTAAAGGGCCAAAGCATAATATATTCTTTGGTGCCGATTCGGGTTGGTTTCCGGGTTTTGCAGATATTGGCGAACAGTTCGGGCCGTTTGACCTGACCATGCTGGAGATAGGCGCTTACGGCCACAACTGGGCCGATATACATATGGGCCCAGATAACGCCAGCAACGCGCATATCGCCCTGAAAGGCGATATCATGATGCCGATACACTGGGGTACATTTAACCTGGCCCTGCACGCCTGGTACGAGCCTGTAGAAAGATTGGTTGAGTTTGCGAAACAAAAGAATATTAAGTTATTTTTACCTGAGCCCGGCAAACCTACCGATGTCAAAACCACTTACAACTCGGAGTGGTGGAAACGTTTTATGAGTTGAGGGTAAAACTAATCTCGTACCCATGAAGACCGTCAAATTTTTCAGCATAGCTTTGACATCACTGCTGGTTCACTCGTTCGCTGCAAATGCACAAACAGTTATCCCCCTATGGGCAAAAGGCGCACCTGGTTTTGAAAGCCGCCGTAACGAGCCAGAGCAGGCTAAAGATTATTGGGTAAAAAACATCCACAATCCGTCGTTAACAGTATACCCGGCCCCGGCCGACAAAGCTACCGGTGCGGCCATAGTGGTTTGCCCGGGCGGCGGGCACCGCCTGCTGGTTTATAATGCGGAGGGTGTGATACCTGCAAAATTCTTAAATAGCTTGGGCATTACGGTTTTCGTTTTGAAATATCGCCTGGGCCGCGATACGCTATCGCCCTATAAAATTGATGTGCATGCCAAGGCCGATGGTTACCGCGCCATGCGTTTAGTACACAGCCGTGCGGCCGAGTTTGGGATAGATACCAACCGCATCGGGCTGATGGGCTTTTCGGCGGGCGGCGAGGTGGTGGATATGATCGCTTTTAAAGATACCAAAGGCAACCCCAGCGCGGCCGACCCGATAGACCGGGCCAGCGCCAAACCCAACTTTATTATCCAGGTTTATCCCGGGCCGGGGTATATGCCCGAGGTGATCCCTGCCGATGCGCCGCCTGCATTTTTAGTAGCCGCCAATGATGATGTTTGCTGCTCACCTCCGCTCATCCAGCTGTTGCAAAAATATCGCGACGCAAAAGTACCTGTCGAGATGCACCTGTACGCCAGAGGCGATCATGCCTTTAACATGGGTACAAACCGCAAATTAGTGTCTATCAACAACTGGCCGCAGCGCCTTGCCGACTGGCTGCAGGATAGCCATATTTTAAAGCCCGAATTAAGAAAGGTGCTGCATTAACAGCCTGCTTAGGCTTTATAATGCAACAGGCCCCGTTCCAAAGAACAGGGCCTGTTTATATTGTACTGTTTGTGGCCTTATTTAACGCGTTCTACGTAATCGCCGGTGCGGGTATCAACTTTAATTCTATCACCCTGGTTCACAAATAGGGGTACCCTGATCTCCACACCGTTCTCTGTAGTGGCCATTTTTAAGGCGCCTGATGATGTATCGCCTTTAACAGCAGGCTCGGTGTAAGTGATCTCTAATTCTACATGGTTGGGTGCAGTTGCCATGATGGGTTCTTCGCTTTCGAAAGACACAATCACATTCATACCTTCTTTAAGGAATTTAACGGCCGGTCCAAACAATGCCTTCGGGATGTTATGCTGATCATAAGTGGTATTATCCATGATCACCATATAGTCGCCCTCTTCATACAGGTATTGAAAATCGTTGGTTTCTACCCTGCAAATTTCCACCTGCTCGTCGGTAGCTAAACGAGCTTCTACAATTTTGCCGGTTTTAATGTTCCTGAATTTGTCTAAATAAAAAGCGCCGCCCTTACCCGGGGTGCGGTGCAGCACTTCTGTAACGGTTACCAATTCACCGTTATAACGTAAAATATTTCCTACTTTAATTTCAGATGCCTTTGCCATATAAATACAATTGTAAAATTTTGCCTGCGAAGATAAGTTAAGTTATGGTAAAGGTTAGCATGTAAACGAGTTACATTTTATAAAGATTGATACCCGCCCTATAATTAGGGGAAATCACTTCATAGATTCGTAAAAATCGCGCTTCCTGTATACTTTGCTAAAACGTATTTACTATCCGTTGGTTAATACTAAAAGGAGAAAAAATAATGGCAAACTTTCAGGACATCATCGCATCAGACAAACCTGTATTAGTTGATTTTAGTGCCGAGTGGTGCGGCCCGTGTAAAATGATGCCGCCTATTTTAAAGCAGGTTAAAGATGCCCTTGGCGATCAGGTGACGGTCATTAAAATAGATATCGATAAAAACCCCGCTGCGGCCAGTGCCTATCACGTGCAAAGCGTACCCACGCTAATCGTTTTCCAGAACGGGCAAAGTAAATGGCGGCAAAGCGGCGTTGTACAGGCCCGCCAGCTACAGCAAATCATCCAACAGTATATTAAGTAGGTTAGAGGTTAGAGGTTAGAGGTTAGAGGAAATCGATTCAGTTACCTATCGTTTTAATTTGTGGAGAGAGTACTCATTTTATAAATAACTGTGATACCATTACGTATGAGATTGGCGGGCGGAGAAACTTATCTTACAATGTTAAACCTCATTTGCCAGTTACACTACTATTGTCTTTCAGGAATGGGAGCCTCTTCGCTATCAGCTTTTTTTCGCAGATAAAACCATGATAACAGGGCTAAACAAAGCACACCAAGTAGAAAACCGCCCAGTACATCGGTAAACCAATGGGCACCCAGGTAGATGCGCGATATAGGGATAGTAAATATCATAAACAGGCTTATCCCGCCTACTATCAAACGGATAGCTTTGTTGATGTGTTCCAGCTGAACCATTAGCAAAACCAAAAAGCCAAAGTATACCACATAGAACAACACATGCCCGCTGGGGAAACTTTGCTGCGTGGTTTTGTAAACAATACGCACCAGGGTGTCTGACGGGCGCGGCCGGTTCACCAATGCTTTTACTACCGTACTTACCAAGCCTGCAAGCATGGTCAACAGCGCATAAACCGACGCCTTTTTAAATTTAAAAACAAAGAGAATTAAACTTGTCAGCACGATCATTATAAGCGACTCGGGAAAATAGCCCGGGGCACTTATCAGGTACATAACCCTATCAAAAAATGGGTTTTGATGTTCTTGGATCTCTTTTGAAAACTTAACATCTAAAGCAGATTGCGGGAAAAAATGTACCAGCATGGTCAATACCACAAACCCTACTGTGATTACCGATAGTAAAAGTATGATTATTTGCTGCCTGCGCTTCGTCATCAATTAGATCAGATCCTTTATGTGTTTATAATTTGCCTTGATTGTATATACCACTTCATCCATCCGGCCGTTAAGCATCATTTTAGTCATGGATAAAGCCATGCCCTTAACCTGCCCTAACTCTACCTTCGGCGGCATAGCTAACGCGTTAGGATCTGTAAATATATTAACTAATGCCGGCCCATTATACATTAAAGCTTCGCGCAGGGCTTGCTTAGCTTCATCAGGGTCGGTTACTGTGATACCTTTCATACCCATTGCTTGGGCTACCATTGCAAAATCGGGGTTGTGCATATCAGTTTGCCAGTCGGGCAGGCCGGCAACCTCCATCTCCAGCTTAACCATTCCTAACGACCGGTTATTAAAAACGATGATCTTGATAGGTAATTTGTATTGTGTGATCGTGGCCAGGTCGCCCAGCAACATGCTCAGGCCACCATCGCCACATAAGGCAATCACCTGCCTGCCCGGCATTGCCAGGGCCGCGCCGATAGCCTGTGGCATAGCGTTAGCCATAGAGCCGTGGTTAAATGAGCCTATCATTTTTCTTTTGCCCGTGGCGTTGATGTAGCGAGCGCCCCAAACACATGACATTCCCGTATCAACCGTAAAAATGGCATCGTCTGTAGCTAACTCATCAATTAAACTGGCCACAAACTCGGGGTGAATATTCTCTTTTTTCCCGGTATCAGCCACATAAGTGTGCATATTTTTTTTGACCTCGGCATAAAAATCAAGTTGCGCTTTCAGAAAGCTGTAGTCATCATGCTGTTGCACCATTGGCATTAACGCAGTAAGGGTGTCTTTAACTGTTCCGCACAACCCTACAGCTACTTTGGCCCGGCGGCCAATGCGCTCGGGTTTAATATCTACCTGTACAATTGTACAATTGGAGGGCATAAACGGTGTATACGGGAAATCGGTACCCAACAAAACCAGCAAATCGCTCTCCTGCATACTGTGGTACGCCGAAGGCAACCCTAAAAGACCCGTCATGCCTACTTCATTCGGGTTATCGTACTGGATATCCATTTTGGCCCTGAACGAGTAACCTACGGGCGCATTGAGTAATTTAGAAAGTGCTACAATCTCATCGTGCGCATCAGCGCAGCCAATGCCGCAAAACAAGGTTATCTTTTTATGCTGATTAAGCATTCCTGCTAACTTAGCCAGATCCTCATCATTTGGTTTGATGACAGGGATAGGGTTGTAATTAACGGTAGATGTTAAAATCTCTGCGGTATCTACGCTTGTCAGATCGCCGGGTACCCCAACAACAGCCACACCTTTACGATGGATAGCTGCCTGGATCCCCGCCTGCAACATCCTTGGGAATTGTTTAGGAGTGGTAGCTACCTGATTATAATAACTGCAATCATCAAATAACTTGATGGTATTGGTTTCCTGGAAATATTCAGTACCATACTCAAAACTGGGGATGGTTGATGCAATGGCAATGACCGGCGCGCCCGAACGGTGGGCATCATACAAACCATTGATCAGATGCACATGGCCAGGTCCGCTGCTGCCTGCACAACAAGCCAGCTGACCAGTTACCTGTGCCTCTGCACCAGCGGCGTAGGCACCAGCCTCTTCATGCCGCACATGCACCCATTGGATAGAGCCTTCGCGCCTAACGGCATCATTTACCTCGTTTAGGCTATCACCTGTAACGGCGTATATTCTTTTAATGCCTGCGTTTACCAGCATTTGAACCATCTGGTCTGCTATGTTTGCCATATGTACTTTGTTTGATACAATAACTTAACCTGATAAGGTGGCGGGGGTTTTGTTTTTTAGTAATTTACATTGAAAATGATATTTATGGGACGAATAGTAATAGTTGCTTACAAACCTAAAGAAGACAAAGCCGACGCGTTAAGACTTTTGGTGAAAACTCATGTACCGCGGTTGTTGAAGTTGGGACTGGTTACCGACCGAGAACCCGTGATTGTAGAGAGCGAAGACGGGACGATTGTAGAGATCTTTGAATGGCTATCGGCAGAGGCTATCCAGCAGGCGCACTCCAACCTTGTGGTGCACCAAATGTGGAGTGAATTTGCAGAGGTATGCGATTATGTGCCGTTAAAGACGCTTAATGAAACGGCTAATATGTTTGCGGAGTTTAAAATTTTGGAATAAAATGTCAGGTAAACCTGTCGAACCATTAGCGTACTAAGTCTTCGACAAGCTCAGACTGACACGGTCGACAAGCTCAAACTGACACCGTTATTAAGCAAAAAAGCCCCGGTTATTCACCAGGGCTCTCTGTATTTTAAAGGAGTAAATAATTACTCGCCTTTTTCAGCATTGTTTTCCTTTTCTTCGGCAGTTGTTGCCTCAGTGGCAGGAGTTTCAACTTCTGGCGTTGCTTCAGCAACCGGGGCAGCAGCTACAGCTTCTTCAGCTACAGGAGCACCCTCAGTTTTTGCTTTAGTTGCACCACCACGACGGCGGGTTGATTTTTTCTCAGTCTTAGCAGCTACATCTTTACCGTAAACAGTGTTGTAATCTACTAATTCAATGATAGCCATTTCAGCGTTATCGCCTAAACGGTTTTCTAACTTCACAATACGTGTGTAACCACCCGGGCGGTTAGCAATTTTCACAGCAATTTCACGGAACAGGATGTTCGTCGTGTCTTTGTCTTGCAAGTAGCTAAATACAGTACGGCGTGAGTGCGTAGTATCGTTTTTTGATTTTGTTAATAATGGTTCAACGTAACCACGTAAAGCTTTGGCTTTAGCTAAGGTTGTTGTAATACGCTTGTGTAAGATAAGCGAAGATGCCATGTTAGACATCATCGCTTTACGATGGCTGTCTGTGCGGCCTAAATGGTTTACTTTTCTACCGTGTCTCATTTGATTGTTAATTTGTGCACGTGCATACCGTTGGGCGAATAAATTATCAAGCCCGCGGAATTATGCCCTCGCTTATTTATTAGTATTTTAGTAAGGTTGTACGTTTAACCTATTGAGTGATCCGTACAACCTTGCTGATTATTCTTCGTCTAACTTAAATTTAGACAAGTTCATACCAAAAGATAAACCTTTTGATTTAACCAGATCCTGAATTTCAGTTAATGATTTTTTACCAAAGTTCCTGAATTTTAACATATCAGCAACATCGTAAGATACCAGGTCGGCAAGGCTACGGATATCGGCAGCTTTTAAGCAATTTAATGCACGAACAGACAGGTCAAGATCAACCAACTCAGTTTTAAGGATCTTACGCATATGTAAAATTTCCTCGTCAACTTCCTTAGTTTCTTCTTTAGCCTGTGCTTCAAGCATCATGTTCTCGTCAGAGAACAGCATAAAGTGCTGGATAAGAATTTTTGCAGCTTGTTTTAGCGCATCTTCCGGGTGGATAGAACCATCTGTAGAGATATCAAGGATCAATTTTTCGTAATCCGTTTTTTGCTCAACACGATAGTTTTCAAGCGTGTATTTAACATTCTTGATAGGCGTAAAGATAGAATCGATAGCGATCACACCTACGTTAGCATCAGGGTTTTTGTTTTCCTCGTTGCTGATGTAACCACGGCCTTTGGCAACAGTAAGCTCTACTTCTAAAGTTACTGATGAATCCATGTTACAAATAACAAGGTCAGGGTTCAATACCGTAAAGTTGTTTGAAAACTTGGTAATGTCACCTGCACTAAAAGTGTCCTGGCCGTTAACGATCACAAATACCTTCTCATTATCGCCAGACTCGCCTGTTTTTTTGAAACGTACTTGTTTCAGGTTCAGGATTATCTCCGTAACGTCTTCAACCACACCTTTTATGGTCGAAAACTCATGCATTACGCCTGAGATACGTACAGATGTAATAGCATAACCTTCTAATGAAGAAAGTAAGATACGACGAAGAGCATTACCAATGGTTATACCGAATCCTGGTTCTAACGGACGAAACTCAAACGTGCCATCAAAATCGTTCGATTTCTGCATGATAACCTTGTCTGGTTTTTGAAATGCTAAAATTGCCATTTATATCTTTTGTTTATTGTTTGATGATTGAATAGATATAACCACGAAAATGATTGACATAATATGCCAATCATTGCGCGGGTAAGTATCGTTATTATTTTGAGTACAACTCCACAATAAGGTTTTCCTTAATGTTTTCTGGAATCTCATCACGGTTTGGATAGTTTAAGAATTTACCTTTTAATTCGGCAGCATCCCATTCTAACCAGCTGTATTTATTGATCTTGCGGCCGGCAACTGAATTAGAGATAGCCTCAAGAGTTTTTGATTTTTCGCGCACTGCGATCACATCACCTGCTCTTAACTGGTATGATGCAATGTTTACGACGCTACCGTTAACGGTAATGTGTTTGTGGCCAACTAACTGGCGTGCACCAGAACGTGTAGGGGCGATACCTAAACGGTAAACCGCGTTATCTAAACGTGCTTCTAAGAATTTCAACAGGTTTTCACCGGTGATACCTTCTTTAGCTGATGCAGTATGGAATAAGTTTTCGAACTGACGTTCTAATACACCGTAAGTGTATTTAACTTTTTGTTTTTCCATTAACTGTACTGCGTACTCAGATTGCTTACCTCTTCTTTTAGAAGGGCCGTGCATACCTGGTCCGTAGTTTTTTCTTTCTAACGCTTTATCCGGACCGAAGATCGGCTCGCGGAACCTACGCGCAATTTTTGATTTAGGGCCTGTATATCTTGCCATTGTTGTGTGTTTTAAAGTATCAAGCAGCCTGTAGCTGCCGAATCTTAGCTTTAAAAATTTGTGTTAATTAAACTCTTCTGCGTTTTGACGGACGGCAACCATTGTGTGGAAGCGGTGTAATGTCCTTTATAGTAGTTACCTCGATACCTGTTGTTTGCAGGGTACGGATAGCAGACTCGCGGCCTGAACCCGGGCCTTTAACAAATACTTCAACTTTACGTAAACCTAAGTCATACGCGGTTTTACCGCAATCGCCGGCAGCTTGACCTGCAGCGTAAGGGGTGTTCTTTTTAGAACCTTTGAAACCCATTTTACCTGCAGAAGACCAAGAAATTGCTTGACCGCTTTTGTTGGTAAGGGTGATGATGATGTTGTTAAAGGTTGCGTTGATGTGTGCTTCGCCAACCGACTCCACAATTACAATACGCTTTTTGGTAACTTTTTTGCTTTTAGCCATTTTATCTTTTAATTATTGATCTAATGAATTAGTGAGTTAGTGATGTCATAACCCGGACCCATTAATCGTCTTTATAATTTTTATATTCCTGGCAAATAACGACGCGGCAACTAATCACCACCCACTACTCACCAATCACTTACTATTTAGTAGCTTTCTTTTTGTTAGCAACTGTCTTACGTTTTCCTTTACGGGTACGTGAGTTGTTTTTAGTGCGCTGACCACGTAAAGGCAAGCCCTTACGGTGACGGGTGCCCCTGTAGCAACCGATATCCATTAAACGTTTAATGTTCAACTGAACTTCTGAACGTAATGAACCTTCAACTTTGATCTGATCGTTGATGATGGTACGGATAGCTGTTAACTGATCATCATTCCAATCCTGAACCTTGATATTCTCATCAATGTCAGCTTGTTTCAAGATCAACTCAGCAGTTGAGCGTCCGATTCCATAGATGTAGGTTAAACCTATAACACCTCTTTTATTTTTTGGTAAATCAATACCTGAAATTCTTGCCATGTTTTTTGTTTGTGTTTTAACGTAATACCGAACGGCGGGCCACCGTTGTGCGGTCTATTACAAATTTCTTATTATCCCTGACGCTGTTTAAACTTAGGGTTCTTTTTGTTTATCACATAAAGTTTCCCGTTACGGCGGATGATCTTGCAATCAACGCTGCGCTTTTTAATGGATGCTCTAACTTTCATCTCGTGTTTATTTATATCTGTAGGTTATTCTTCCTTTTGTTAAATCATACGGGCTCATCTCTAATTTAACCCTGTCGCCAGGTAAAATTTTGATATAGTGCATCCGCATTTTTCCGGATATGTGTGCAATAATCTCGTGGCCATTTTCAAGTTCAACTCTAAACATGGCGTTAGATAACGCTTCGCGAATTGTACCATCTTGCTCAATCGAGGATTGTTTTGCCATATTTTACTGATTATTACTTGATTATCCACCCCAAAACCGGGATGCAAAATTAATAAAAATATTTTATATTTTATTCTTTTCTTCTAAAACTTTATCAATGTATGAAAACGTCGATAAAACATCTGCTTTTCCCTTTTTTACAGCAACCGTATGTTCGTAATGGGCGGACACCTTTTTATCAACCGTAGATACGGTCCATCCATCGTCCCAGAACTTAACACCAGCGCGGCCTGCATTGATCATCGGTTCAATGGCAATTACCATCCCTTCCTCTAATTTGATACCTGCACCACGTTTACCGTAATTAGGTACTTCTGGCTTCTCATGCAGGCGGGTACCTACACCATGGCCAACCAACTCTTTAACAACACCAAAGCCATTCTTCTCTGCATGCTCCTGTACGGCAAAGCCTATATCACCTATACGCATGCCAACCACAGCCTTCTCTACACCAAGGTCTAAACATTCGCGGGTTACACGCATTAGCTTTTGAGTAGCCTCACTAACCTCGCCAATGGCAAATGTAAAGGCTGAGTCGCCAACGTATTTGTTCAGGATCACACCACAATCAACCGATACCAGATCTCCCTCAACCAAAACATTTTTACTTGGGAAACCGTGTACTACCTGATCATTTAGTGATATACATAACGAGTAGGGGAAACCGTTATAATTTAAAAATGCCGGAACCCCACCATTATCTCTGATAAAGGTTTCGGCAAGTTTATTTAGTTCGAGTGTAGTAACACCGGGGCCTATAACTTTAGCTATCTCCCCGTGTGTTTTGGAAACAAGTAAAGAACTTTCTCTTATGAGTTCTATCTCTTCGACAGACTTATAGATGATCTTTGACATGTATAATATTAAATAACCGGCGGTGTTGCTCCTGCAGCTGTAGGTACACTTGAACGGCCTTTGATCCTGCCTGTTTTCATCAATCCGTCGTAATGGCGCATTAACAAATGGCTTTCTATCTGCTGTAAAGTATCTAAAACTACGCCTACAAGGATGATCAATGATGTACCACCAAAGAACCTTGCAAACAAACTGCTAACCCCTACCATACTGGCAAATGCCGGTAAAATAGCGATGATAGCCAGGAATATAGAGCCAGGTAACGTGATCTTTGATATCACAGCATCGATATAATCAGCTGTTGAATTACCCGGCTTAACACCCGGTATAAAACCACCGTTCTTTTTCATATCATCAGCCATCTGGTTAGGGTTAACCGTAATAGCTGTGTAGAAATAAGTGAACAGGATGATCAATATCGCAAACACTGCGTTGTGACCCCATGAGTTTGAATTTGACAACGCCATTAAAATGCCGTTTGATGCTGCGTTAGGGAAAAACTGTGCAACTGTAGCGGGGATAAACATTAATGCCTGCGCAAAAATGATCGGCATAACACCTGCAGCATTCACCTTTAATGGGATATACTGGCGCACGCCACCGTATTGTTTATTACCTACAATACGCTTGGCGTATTGCACGGCAATTTTCCGGGTACCCTGCACAATCAATATCGTAAACATGATCACACCAAGCAGTGCTACAAGTTCAACAATGAAAGTTATTAAACCACCCGGGCCACCTGTACGTGATTGGAATTCCAATACAAACGCGTTTGGCAACTCGGCGATGATACCCGTCATGATAATTAACGATATACCGTTACCGATACCCTTATCTGTGATCTTTTCACCTAACCACATTACAAATAAGGTACCTGCGGTCAATACAAATACGTTTAATATGGTAAAGTATGGGTTGGGCAACAGCATCGTATCAGCTGTAATTTGCGAGCGCAGGTAACCTACAGCTTGCGCAGCAGTAATAACGATAGTAAGGTACCTTGTCCATTGGTTAAGCTTGTTACGGCCGCTTTCACCCTCTTTTTGCAGTTTAATAAAGTATGGCACTGCTATACCCAATAACTGCAGCACAATAGAGGCAGAGATGTAAGGCATAACACCCAATGCAAAAATAGAGGAACGTGAAAACGAACCTCCTGCAAACATATTTAATAAACCTACCAGCCCCTCTTTAGCCTTAGCCGAGTGTAATGCCGCAGCATTAACACCTGGTAAAACAATAAAAGAACCTACCCGGTATATCAAAAGAAATAAGATTGTGTTTGTGATACGCAATCTTAGATCTTCAATTTTCCAAATATTGGATAATGTGGTGAAAAATTTCTTCATCGAAAATTTATAGCTTAACTATGGTTCCGCCGGCTGCTTCAATAGCTTTTTGTGCAGTAGCAGTAAATGCATGTGCTGTAACTTCTAATTTGGCAGTTAATTCGCCACGGCCCATTATCTTAACAAGACCGTTCTTAGAAACTAAACCATGTTCTTTCAGTGTATCGAAGTTAACTGTTGTTAATGTATATTTTTCAGTCAATGCCTGTAATACGTCAAGGTTAACACCAACATACTCTACACGGTTAGGGTTCTTGAAACCTACCTTAGGCACACGGCGTTGTAATGGCATCTGGCCACCTTCAAATCCAATCTTAGTAGATGTACCTGAACGTGAACCTGCACCTTTATGGCCACGGGTTGATGTACCGCCACGGCCAGAACCTGTACCACGGCCAATTCTTTTCCTATTTTTAGTAGAACCTTCTGCAGGTTTTAAATTACTTAAATTCATGATATTAAATGTTTTCTACTGCTACGAGGTGGTTCACTTTCCTAACCATACCTATAATAGCTGCAGTGGCTTCAACTTCCACACTGTGGTTTATTTTCTTAAGGCCTAAAGCCTCAACAGTTCTTTTCTGGCGCTCGCTTCTGTCGATAACGCTTTTAATCTGTGTTATTTTAATTTTCGACATGACTGCTTATCCGTTAAATACTTTACCTAAACTAATACCGCGTTGCTGGGCTACGGTAACCGCATCACGCAATTGTGATAATGCAGATACAGTTGCCTTAACTACGTTGTGTGGGTTTGATGATCCTTTTGATTTTGCCAATACGTTATGTATACCGGCACTCTCTAAAACTGCACGCATCGCACCACCGGCTATAACACCAGTACCGTTTGCAGCAGGTTTTAAGAATACAAAACCACCAGAGAATTTACCAATTTGCTCATGCGGGATAGTGTTGTTGATAATCGGAACTTTAACTAAGTTCTTTTTAGCATCATCAATACCTTTTGCAATTGCTTCAGTAACTTCTTTCGCTTTACCTAAACCATATCCTACAACACCGTTCTCATCACCTACTACCACAATGGCAGAAAAGCTGAATGTACGGCCACCCTTGGTTACTTTGGCTACACGTTGTATGCTTACCAGGCGATCTTTTAATTCGATCTCGCTGGTTTTTACTCTTTTTATGTTGATTGTTGACATTTCCGTTTTCGATTAAAAGTTTAAACCGCCTTCACGTGCACCTTCAGCCAGTGATTTAACACGGCCATGGTACAGGTAACCATTCCTATCAAAAACTACGTCTTTGATACCTGCAGCAATAGCTTTTTCAGCTACTAATTTACCTACTGCTACTGATTGATCAGATTTTGAACCATCAGCAGTAAACTCTTTTGACAGCGATGAAGCTGATACTAAGGTTTTACCGGTAACATCGTCAATAATTTGAGCATAGATGCCTTTGTTGCTTCTGAATACAGATAAGCGTGGGCGTGCTGTTGATCCTGAAAGGCGCTTTCTGATACCTTTTTTAATCCTGTCTCTTCTTGATAATTTCATGACGATTATTTTTTAGATGCTGATTTACCTGCTTTTCTTCTCAATACTTCGCCTACAAACTTGATACCTTTACCCTTGTAAGGCTCTGGTGTACGTAACGAACGAATCTTCGCAGCTACTTGTCCTATCAATTGTTTATCGTTCGACTCCAGGATGATGGTTGGGTTTTTACCCTTCTCAGCAGTGGTTGTAACTTTAATTTCTTCTGGTAATTGGAATACATAGTGGTGAGAGTAACCTAACACCAAATCTAATGTATTACCGGTATTAGTTGCGCGGTAACCCACACCAACTAATTCCTGTTGAATTTTGTAACCTTCTGTTACACCAACAACCATGTTATTTAAAAGCGAGCGGTATAAACCGTGCAGCGCTTTATGACGTTTTTGGTCAGACGGGCGTTTAACCAATAAATTTCCGTCTTCTTGCTCGATGATGATATCTCTATCAACGGCCTGTTGCAATTCACCTTTCGGGCCTTTTACAGTAACTACATTTTCTGCAGATACGGTAACAGTTACGCCGGCGGTTAATGCTATAGGTGCTTTTCCTATTCTTGACATTGCTTAATTTCCTCCTATTAATAAACGAAGCATAAAACTTCGCCACCTACATTTTGTGAACGTGCCTCTTTATCCGTCATAACACCTTTAGATGTTGACAGGATAGCGATGCCTAAACCATTTAATACGCGTGGCAGGGTATCCATACCTGCGTATTTCCTCAAACCTGGTTTACTAATACGCGAAATGCTGCGGATAGCAGGGATCTTAGTTATCGGGTGGTACTTCAATGCAACTTTAATGCTGCCTTGTGGTCCGTTATCCTCAAACTTGTAATTAGCGATGTAACCTTTTTCGAAAAGCACTTTAGTGATTTCCTTTTTCAGATTTGATGCAGGAATTTCAACAACCCTATGGTTGGCTTTAATAGCATTCCTTACTCTGGTAAGATAATCTGCGATTGGATCTGTATTCATTATTGTTGTTTATGATAGTGGTTTCCTTCCGGTAACATCCCGGGCGACCTTCTATCGGTTAATTCATTTAAATTTAGAGCCGCGAAATTACAAAAAATTCAAAACATATTGTTGTATGTTTTGAATTTACTTAAGCTCTAATAAATTTGCTGCTTACCAGCTTGCTTTTTTCACTCCCGGTATCTTGCCATCAAGTGCCATTTCACGGAATGTTACGCGTGAAATACCAAACTGACGCATGTAACCACGAGGGCGGCCCGTTAATTTACAACGGTTGTGCAATTTTACCGGTGATGACGCCTTAGGTAATTTATCTAAACCTATGTAGTCACCAGCCGCTTTAAGCGCTGCTCTTTTTTCAGCATATTTTGCTACTAACTTAGCACGTTTTACTTCACGTGCTTTTACACCTTCTTTAGCCATTGTTAGTTGGAGTTTGATTTTTAAAAGGTAATCCAAATTGTTTTAACAACTCTAATGCTTCAACATCATTAGTTGCCGAGGTTACAAAAGTAATATCCATACCCTGTATCTTGTTGATCTTGTCAATGTTGATCTCAGGGAAAATGATTTGCTCTGTAATACCCAACGTATAGTTTCCGCGGCCGTCAAAACCTTTATCGTTGATGCCTTTAAAATCACGTATACGTGGAAGGGCAACAGCTATTAAACGGTCTAAAAACTCATACATTGTATTATCACGTAAAGTTACACGTACGCCGATAGGCATGTTTTTACGTAATTTAAAGTTCGAGATATCCTTTTTAGATTTTGAAGATACCGCTTGCTGGCCAGTGATGGTTGTTAACTCGGTTATGGTGTTCTCGATAAGTTTTTTATCGGTAGTAGCACCGCCAACACCCTGGTTGATAGCGATCTTCTGTAACTTAGGGACCTGCATTACGCTTTTGTACTGGAATTTATCTTTCAGTGCGGTGCGGATCTCGTCCTTATATTTTGTTTTTAATCTTGGTATGTAAGTCATTACTTAATTTCCTCCCCTGATTTTTTTGATACTCTAACTAATTTGCCGGCATCGTTTAATTTACGGCCAACACGGGTTGTTTTACCTGTTGAAGGTTCAACCAGTGCCAGGTTAGATATGTGTATCGCAGCTTCCTGCTTTACAATACCACCGTTAGGGTTGGCTGCATTAGGCTTGGTGTGTTTTGATACCATATTGGCACCTTCAACAACAGCCCTGTTCTTATCAATGATAATTTCAACTATCTTACCTTGTGATCCTTTTGAATCTCCGGCTATTACCTTTACTAAATCACCCTTGCGGATCTTTAATTTAGCAGGTTTTGCGTTTTTCTTTTCCATATTACAATACCTCCGGTGCTAATGATACAATTTTCATAAATTGTTTTTCACGTAATTCTCTGGCAACAGGGCCAAATATACGTGTGCCCCTAGGCTCATCCTGGTTGTTTAACAAAACGGCTGCGTTATCGTCAAAACGGATATATGAACCATCTTTCCTGCGGATCTCTTTCTTGGTTCTAACCACTACGGCTTTAGATACAGTACCTTTTTTTACGTTACCTGATGGTAAAGCACTTTTTACGGTAACTACGATCTTATCACCTATAGAGGCATATCTTTTACCGGTACCACCTAATACGCGTATTACTAAAACTTCTTTAGCACCGCTGTTATCAGCTACATTTAATCTTGATTCCTGTTGTACCATGTTATTTAGCCCTCTCTAAAATTTGAACTAATCTCCAGTTTTTGCTTTTGCTCAACGGACGGGTTTCCATAATCAATACGGTATCGCCAATACCACAGGTATTTGCTTCGTCATGAGCCATAAATTTGGTAGTTTTCTTTACGAATTTACCATAGATGGGGTGCTTCACCTTCCGCTCTACAGCAACCACAATAGACTTTTCCATCTTATTGCTTACTACCAGGCCGGTACGTGTTTTTCTTAAATTTCTTTCCATTGTTTTCCGACGCTTAAAATTAATTCTGTTCAGAAGCTGACGCCGCCTTGCGTTTTGTTAATTCAGTATTTAAACGAGCGATATCCTTGCGCACTTTTGTAATGCGGGTTGGGTTCTCTATCGCTGAAACTGCGTGTGCAAATTTCAGCTTGGTTAGAGTTGATTTTTCCTCGCTCAGTCTTCCTGACAATTCTTCGGTTGAAAGCTCTAAAATTTCTGAGTTCTTCATGTTCTTTTTTCTTAGTTATAATGGTTGAAGAGGTTGTAAAGGTTGACTAATCTTGATGGAATACATCCAACTTTTACAACCCTTTTAACTCTTACAACTTTTAAATTTATGCTTCTACGTAATCCCTACGTGTTACAAATCTGGTTTGCACCGGCAATTTCTGTGCTGCCAGGCGTAAAGCTTCTTTGGCCACCTCTAAAGGCACACCTTCTGCTTCAAATATCATCCTGCCCGGGCGTACAACTGCAACCCAATACTCAGGCGCACCTTTACCTTTACCCATACGTACCTCTGCTGGTTTCTTGGTTACGGGCTTGTCAGGAAATATCCTGATCCACACCTGGCCTTCACGTTTCATGAAACGTGTTACAGCAATACGTGCAGCCTCGATCTGGCGGCTGGTAATCCAGGCTGCTTCGAGTGATTTTATACCGAAAGATCCGAATGAAAGCTCGGTGCCACGACTGGCTAACCCTTTCATTCTGCCTTTTTGCATCTTTCTGAACTTCGTTCTTTTTGGCTGTAGCATTTTATTAAACTTTTATATCCTCACGGATATGTCTTTTCTACTTATATTAATATTACCTTCTTCCGGGGCCGCCTGGACGGTTACCACCACCTTGACCACCCGGGCGGTTACCACCACCCTGGCCACCTGGACGGTTACCCGCGCCTGGTCCACCTGGACGGCCACCACCTGCACCTGGTTTGCGATCGCCTCTGCGTTCGCCACCTCTTTCGCCGCCACGTGCATTATCACGTCCGCCAAAACCGGCTGTGCCACCTTCAGGGCGCCCACCTTTACCGCTTGCGCTGCTTGTACCACCAATGTTTGGAGATAGATCGCGCTTGCCGTAAACCTCACCTTTACAGATCCATACTTTAACACCTATTTTACCATAAGTAGTTAAGGCTTCGGCCAAAGCATAGTCAATATCGGCACGGAAAGTGTGCAAAGGAATTCTTCCTTCTTTATATTGTTCGGTACGTGCCATCTCAGCGCCACCTAAACGGCCTGATGTCATCACCTTAATTCCTTCAGCACCCATTCTCATGGTCGAAGCAATTGTGGTTTTCATGGCACGACGGAAAGAGATACGTGCTTCCAATTGTTTAGCAATACCTTCGGCAACTAACTGGGCATCAAGCTCAGGGCGTTTTATCTCGAAGATGTTGATCTGAACATCTTTTTTTGTTAATTTTTTTAACTCTTCCTTGATCTTATCAACCTCGGCGCCACCTTTACCAATTACAATACCCGGGCGGGCAGTGTGAATGGTTACAGTGATGCGTTTTAAAGTACGTTCTATAACTACTTTAGATACACCACCTTTGTTGATACGTGCTGATAAATACTTGCGGATCTTTTCGTCTTCAACTAATTTGTCGGCATAGTGATTTCCACCGAACCAATTAGAATCCCAACCACGGATGATCCCTAACCTGTTACCTATTGGATGTGCTTTTTGTCCCATTTCAAATTAGTTGTTATCGTTTTTACTATCCACAATCAAAGTTACATGGTTAGAACGTTTGCGGATACGGAAACCTCTACCTTGCGGTGCAGGGCGCAGTCTTTTTAACTGACGGCCGCCACCAACTGATACTTCTTTAACAAACAGGGCGCTATCTTCAACACGTTTGCCTTCATTTTTTGCTTCCCAGTTTTTGATGGCTGATAACAAAAGTTTCTCTACACGTATTGCCGCTTCTTTATTAGTGAACTTTAAGATGTATAACGCTTTCTCAACGTTTTCACCGCGGATCAGGTCAACCACCAAACGCATTTTGCGGGGTGAAGTTGGACAGTTCTGTAGTTTAGCAACTGAAGAGCCACCCACTACGAGTTTAGCTGCTTCTTTTTGTTGCCTGATTAATACAGACTTTTTGATTTTAGTTGTTGCTTCCATGCCTTATTTTTTCTTTTCTGCGTGACCGCGGAATGTGCGGGTTGGTGCAAATTCTCCCAACTTGTGACCAACCATGTTTTCTGTTACGTACACAGGGATAAATTTATTACCGTTGTGTACTGCGAATGTATGACCAACGAAATCAGGAGAGATCATGCTACGGCGCGACCATGTTTTAACAACTGATTTTTTACTTGCATCATTCAAGGTCAGAACTTTTCTTTCCAGGTTATGATCTATGTAAGGTCCTTTTTTAATTGAACGTGCCATTATTATTTCTTCCTTCTTTCAATGATATAACGATCTGACCCTTTTTTCTTGTCACGAGTTTTAAAGCCCTTAGCTAACAAACCTTTACGTGAACGTGGATGACCACCTGATGATCTACCCTCACCACCACCCATAGGGTGATCTACCGGGTTCATGGCAACACCACGTACCCTTGGGCGACGGCCTAACCACCGGTTACGGCCAGCTTTACCTAACACTGCGTTCGCTTTCTCGCCGTTTGAAACGGTACCGATAGTTGCCAAACAAGTTGACAGTATCATACGTGTTTCGCCCGATGGCAATTTGATGATGGCATATTTACCATCACGTGCAGATAGCTGAGCATAAGTACCGGCGCTGCGGGCAATAACACCACCCTGGCCAGGGTTTAACTCAATGTTGTGAATGATAGAACCTAACGGGATGTTTTTCAAAGGCATGGTATTACCAACCTCTGGTGCAGCACCTTCGCCAGACACAACCATTGTACCAACGGTTAAGCCTTCCGGAGCGATCATATATCGTTTTTCACCATCAACAAAGTGTAACAGGGCTATACGTGCAGATCTGTTTGGATCATACTCAATAGTTGCAACCTTTGCAGGGATGTCAAATTTATTACGTTTAAAATCAATTAACCTATACGCCTGTTTGTGACCACCACCTAAGTAGCGCATTGTCATTTTACCGCTATGATTACGACCACCTGATCTGGTGTTGGCTGATACAACCAACGATTTTTCAGGAACGTTTGTTGTAATATCAGAATTGATTACATCAATCCTGAAACGTGTACCCGGGGTAACCGGTTTAAATCTCTTTACTGCCATGTCTTAATTATATATTGCTGTAAAAATCTATTGTTTCACCATCCTTAAGCGTAACGATGGCCTTTTTATAAGCTGCGGCGCGGCCTGTAACTGCACCTGCTTTTGTGTTGCGGCTTTTAAGCTTGCCCATGTATTTCATAGTATTAACAGCTGTGATGTTAACACCGTACATAGCCTCAATAGCGCCTTTGATCTGAATTTTGTTGGCTCTGTGATCAACTTTGAAAGCATAACGGTTAAGCTTCTCAGTTAATTGAGTTACCTTTTCAGTAAGTAAGGGTTTCTTTAAAATTTCCATAATTACTTAGCTAATGCTTCCTCCAAAGTTTTAACAGCACCTGTAGTAAGGATCAGTTTGCCTGCGTTTAACACATCATAAGTGTTAAGCTGCTCAACAGAGATCACCTTGGTTTTTTTCAGGTTACGGCTTGATAAATACACATTGTTGTTTTCTACACCTGCTAATACTAATAACGTTTTATCGTTAGTAACATTCAGGTCAGCTTCCATCTGGATATAAGTCTTGGTTTTGATGGCGTCAAAGTTGAAGTCTTCAAGAACCAGGATGTTGTTATCCTGTGCTTTGTATGATAAGGCAGATGCACGTGCTAATGATTTAAGCTTTTTGTTCAGCTTAAAGCTATAGTCGCGCGGTTGCGGGCCAAATACACGGCCACCACCATTAAACAATGGCGATTTGATGCTACCTGCACGGGCGCCGCCTGTACCTTTTTGTTTATGTAATTTGCGGGTACTACCTGCAATTTCATTACGTTGTTTTGATTTGTGCGTACCCTGGCGCTGGTTAGCTAAGAACTGCTTTACATCTAAGTAAATAGCATGATCGTTTGGCTCTACACCGAATACGGACTCAGGCAGCTGCACCTTGGCACCTGTTTCTTTACCTGATAGATTTAATACGTTGATTTCCATCTTATTTATCCACTATTACGAATGAACCCTTAGCTCCGGGAATAGAACCTTTAACAACAATTAAGTTTTGCTCAGTAAATACTTTGACAATCTGAAGATTTTGTACTTTAACACGAACATTACCCATTTGACCTGCCATACGCATACCTTTAAATACACGTGAAGGCCATGAAGACGCACCCAGTGAACCTGGTGCACGTAAACGATTGTGCTGACCGTGAGTTTGCATACCCACACCACCAAAACCGTGACGTTTTACAACACCCTGAAATCCTTTACCTTTTGAAGTACCAACCACATCTACGTAATCACCTGCGGCAAAAATCTCGACAGTGACCGTGTCACCAAGAGCTTTTTCGTCTTCGAATGTTTTAAATTCAACAAGTTTACGTTTTGGGGTAGTACCGGCTTTTTGGAAATGGCCTTTTAACGGACCAGAGGTGTTTTTTTCCTTCTTCTCGCCATACGCTAACTGAACAGCAGCGTAACCGTCTGTATCAACAGAGCGGATCTGAGTTACCACGCAAGGGCCAGCTTCGATTACTGTACAAGGAATGTTTTTCCCTGTCTCATCGAAAATGCTGGTCATTCCTACTTTTTTACCAATTATTCCTGACATTTTCTTTATTTTATTTGTGCCCATCGAAGCAGTAGGGCTTCGTTCAAGGCATATTATTTCCCCCTTAAGGGACGGCAAAGATAGGAATTTTGTATTAATTGTCAAATACTTAACAAGTTATTTTTAAATAAATATTCAATAACCTAAATTAGTTGATTAAGAGTGCGATTGATGGGTGTCGCCTAAATCGTTCAACAGAAAATATCACCCCGATTATTACAGTTTTAAGTAGATTATTGCGCAAGCCGCAAATACCTCCCTGGCGGCTTGGCGCCTTTACGTACGAAAGAGTTTCTTTTGGGCGTTGCCTTTGCCCGGGCTATCCACTTATACTACACAAGCCTTAGCCACAAGGCCGGTATCCGCTGCTATCCCTAACGCAATTGATTAGCAAGTTTTTTGTTAATTTGCCCCATGAATTTTTATACCCGCAAATGGGTTAAACCCGAAGACCTCAACGCACATGGCACCCTGTTTGGCGGCCGTATATTAAGCTGGATTGATGAGGAGGCTGCTATTTACGCCATTATTCAGTTAGGAACCAACGGCTGCGTAACCAAATATATGTCCGAGATCAACTTTGTAAGCTCGGCCAAGCAAGGCGATATTATTGAGCTGGGCATCAAAGCCACCGGTTTCGGCCATACCTCTATCAGCTTAACCTGCCAGGTACGTAATAAGATCACACAGCGCGTTATTGTAACAGTTGACAAGATCGTGTTTGTAAGCCTTGATGAATATGGCAAACCTATAGCGCATAACAAAACGGCTATCCATTACACGGATGAACGGTTGAGGGAAAATGATTAGATGTTATTAATACATTGCGCTCGTTGCTAAAACAGGCTTCGCAAGGCCTAACGTTTTCTCCACACCGCGATAAAATCACAAAGACCATAACCGAATTCGTTTGAAATAGGCGCAAATTGATTGGTTCATTGAAGCTTTCTCAATTTATCGTTCATTTTTGAACAAACACCGTCTGTTTTCGAACAGTTTAGTCACTTGTATCTCAGCAAATACCTTACTATCAATATTTTATGTCAAGGCATGTACTTTGTGATATATTTTACAGACCATCAATTTTATTAATGCTGAACCTTTAGGAACAAATTCAGATCATGATAAAGAAACTTTCTATACTAATTGGGATACAAATACTCTCCTTGAATTGGTTGCAGGCGCAGTCAAAAAAAGACTTTCAACAGGCTCAATTTGAAAACAGTTTACAATTGCCCGCAAGTTTTGTATTTGCCGATAGTGTGGTTAAGAAATATAATATATTGGAGCGTATGAGTTACCATAATATTCCATCTGTATCTATCGCCGTTATAGATAACGGCAAAGTAGTATGGGCTAAAGCGTATGGTTATTCAAATGATTCATTAAAAATACCCGCTACTATAAACACCATGTATCAAGCTGCTTCGATAAGCAAGTCGGTGAACGCAATTTGTATTATTAAACTTGTACAGGATGGAAAGCTATCTTTAACTATGGATATTCGCCAGTATCTTAAAACTTGGAAATTTCCTGACAACGGATTTTCAAAAGGTAAAGATATAACGTTGTCAAATTTACTAAGCCATACGGCAGGTCTTGGCACAAGCGGTTTTATAGGATACCCCCACAATAGTACGCTTCCTAATACCGACCAGATGTTAGATGGCATGGCACCGGCAAATAGTGAAGCTGTAAAACCGGTTATTGCACCCAATACAAAGTGGCTTTACTCGGGCGGTGGTACACTAATAACCAAAAAAATTCTGAATGACAATATATCTGCTGATTATGCAGCGCTATTGATGCAACAAGTGTTAAAACCGTTAAAAATGCAAAATAGCACTTTTGAACAACCCCTCCCCGCGAGATATAAAGATCACGCTATAGCATATAACAATGAAAAAAAACCGATACCGGGCGGTTATAACGTTTATCCGGAACAGGCACCAGATGGATTATGGACAACACCTACCGACTATGCACAATTTATCTTGTCGGTACAAAGCTCGCTTGCCGGAAAAAAAAGTTTACTAAACAAGGCGATGGCCGAAGTAATGCTAAAACCTGTCTTAGCAGTATCTAATGCCGCACTTGGGGTTAATGTTAAAGAAGTAGGCGGAGAAAAATATTTCTTTCATAGTGGAACAACATTGGCTATCAGAGCATCTATTATGGAAGCTTTACTACCGGAAAAGGAGTGGTTATATTGACGAACTCAAATAACAGCCTGATTTTAGATGAGATTGTTAATAGCGTAGCTTCAACTTACAATTGGAAAGACTTTTATAAACCTGAAATTAGAAAGCTCATAGTGCTCTCTGATAGCCTTGCCAATAATTACGCCGGAGATTTTAAAAGTGATAGCCCAGTCTTAAATATCAAAATAAGAAGAAAAAACGGAGGCCTGCAATTGACAACAAAGGGTGAAAGCAGGTTCGAGAAAATGTATTTTACAAGTGATAGTGACTTCTTTTTATCATCGTCGCCTAATAACAAATGTCGCTTTTTTAAGGTAAGCGATAACGACGGTTACACTTTACAGGTAAAACAAGGTGAACAGATATTGTTTCAGCAAAAAAACAATAAGAAAAGCTGCTTAATTTACGCCTATTGAAAATAAAGAGGAAATAATTTCAACTTAGACAGCTAAGCCAGTCACGAACAATGTTTAAACGAGCGCTATTTAAGGAAGGTATCAAGAGCTGTAGTAATCATTTAGTAATTAATCCTTAGCCTTTTTTTATTACTTTAGTTTCAAATTAAATTACATGAAAAAATTAATACTTATCATCGTTTTATTCCTTCCTTTTATTGCGTCGGCGCAAAAACTGCAGAAGCCAACTATTGACAAACTTACCGGAGACACTACCTGGACTACTTCGAGAGAAAAACTCTTTATGCATGGCAATTATCTAACCGGCCAGGGCGAAGTTGCTCTTTGTTTTTTAAGAGCAGCTAAAGGTTCAAAGGATCTCATTATTAACCTGCAGGTAGTAAATAAATCAAATTTCCCATCAATGCTTACGGGAAGCAAAGCTTATTTTAAATTGGCAGATAATTCAACGATTCCACTTACTTGCGCAGCTAATGATTACCATATTTCGGGCAGTGACCTGGCTGTGGCAGGAAGCGCTTATGGTTTATATACGTTAACTGCTAATGATATTGCCAAGTTAACTTCGTCAGACCTGACGTTTTTAAGAGTTGAAACTACTTCAGGAAACTTTGATTGCGACATAAAACCGAAAAATGCGGAAATGTTTAAAAAGCAATTTGCTTTGATTGCAGGCCATTAATTTTTTAGGAATTACTAATGAAAGCCTGTGTTTTTTACATAGGCTTTCATTTACAATTAAATTTCAATCCTTACTTACCCCATCATCAGCCTTCTAATCAGCTCGGCACTTTGCTTGTTGCCCTCTTCTAACCTGCCCTGAAAAAAAGCCTGCACTTCGTTAAAGTGCTTTTTATAGCCTTCCATATCGCCATAACCGATGATGGCACTCCATTCGCGTACTGCCGAGTGGAACTCCAGATCATCACCGCGGATGGTTTTATCGTAAAGGGCTGTCTGGATAGATTCTTCTAACAATTCCTCGTTCTTGAACAGGTATTCGGCAATCCCCAAACGCAACCGGAACGGTGGTGTCTGGCAGATCAGGTTATCGTACGGGTTTACAGCCAGGTGGTACCAGGCATCTACCATGCTCA
The DNA here is from genome assembly GCF_014773245.1 of Mucilaginibacter glaciei. Lineage (GTDB taxonomy): Bacteria > Bacteroidota > Bacteroidia > Sphingobacteriales > Sphingobacteriaceae > Mucilaginibacter > Mucilaginibacter glaciei. The sequence continues at coordinate 295,610 of NZ_JACWMX010000002.1, forward strand.
ATATACTCAAGTGCGAGTTTGGCTTTTGGTGCCCGGCATTCTTTGCTAATGAAAACTCGCGCATTATGGCATCGTTAAACATAATAGGCTTTCGGCTTTCATGAAAAACAAAGTCGCGGGCCTTGTAGATGCGCTCCCTAAAGGCCTGCTCCTCTTCTTTGATCATCAGCTTAAATAAGGCCGACTCGGAGTTGGCATATTGCTTTACATGCTGCCGGGCATAAGGGTTTAATATGGCCAGCCCGGCATACACATGGGCCTTGTAACTAAAAATGCGTAGCGTGGTCAGGATCTTAACATTATCGATACCACCGGCGTAAGAGGCATTTTCCCAGGGGAAAAACCCGGCGGCCTTCCAGGCGGTACCCATACTCTCGAAACCCACGTGGGTTACAGCCTGGGTATCGGCCACGATCTTATCATGTTCGTGGTAATCGGCAATCTCCACAATATCCGTCTCTATCGAGGTAAACAAATCAAACATGCGTTGGTAAGCATCCTTCTCATTTCGGTGTGGGATCAAGATCAACTTTTGCCCCTTCGGCTCAAAGCCCGGGCCGTGCATAGCGTGAAAAGTAATGATTTGCGCATCGGCAGGCAGGTACTTTTCAAAAATGGCAATTTCGGGGTGCTTAACAGAAGTTTGCCCTGCCACAATAGCACCGTATTTGGTTGATGCGCCACACTCGGCCACTACCATCTCCAGTTTATCAGCCTCTACTGAATAAATAATCAGGTCGCTAACGCGGGATACATCTTTACCTTCGTCCATCAGTTTAATACCAAAGGGGTCAAGCTCCTGCTCCAGGCGCTCGCGGTTGGCGGGCAAGTCGCACCCGCAAACGGTATAACCTGCTTTAGCAAACGTTTTGGCGTATAAGCGCCCCATATCCCCTAACCCTATAAAACCTATTTGCATGCTCATAAATAAAAAGCCTAAGATATATGCTTTTGTTAATTACATACTATTATATGTGGTTAACATTATACACTAAGCCCTGCTATATAAAGAAACCGTTGCGCTTTCACATTTAAAACCACATTTATTTATAAACTTTAAATAAAATTGGTACGTTTAAATATTAATGAACTCATAGCAGATTTCTATACCCCCGTACACCTCTTTATTATGATGAAGCTTTTTAAAATACCGGCCCTTGTTTTAGCCCTGATCGTTTTAGCTAACACGAACCCCGGTTACGCACAGGATACTACAAAAAAAGCAAAGACTGCAGCTGCTACCAGTAAAGCGGCCGTTTATAACCCCTACACCAAAAAGTATTATTATAAAAAACCGGCAGGTGCGGCAGCGCAAACGCCGGGCGCCGTAACACCTGCAGGTACCGCACAAGTTACCCCGGCAAAATTAAATGAAGTAACCCCACCTGTTGCTGCGCCGGTTGATAAAACTCTGCGGGGCCAATATGCCTACCTGCTTACCAAAGTTTACAACTACCAACAGCCATTGGTTGCCGCGCTGTTTAAAAACTACTCGGATACGCTAAACGTAACACGCCGCCAGCTTAAAGAAGCTAATTCCACGCTCGCTATTCAAACCAAAACGATAGACACGCTGAAAACCTCTGTTAGCACTAAGGACCAAACGCTGGCCCAATCGCAAGCTAAAGTTGATGAGGTGAGCCTGTTAGGTATGCCCATCAAAAAATCAACCTATAACTTGATTATGTGGGGTTTGGTAATAGTGTTTGGCGTTATTGCAGCTATTGTTATTGCCCGCTCGGGCAGCCACAGCCGTGAGGCTAAGTACCGCATTAAACTTTACGAGGAACTGGAAGAAGAATACAAAACCTACAAGGCAAAAGCCAACGAAAAGGAAAAGAAACTTGCCCGCGAATTGCAAACCGAACGCAATAAACTGGATGACCTATTGGGGAACGGCTAATTGATCTGCTTGATGAAATTTTTGTTTATTACGCTTTTGATTGTGGGAGGTTGTGTTGCAGCTAATGCACAAAGCTGCCTTAAGTTTAAAAATGGCGTTTTCAGAAGCAGTTATAATGGCTCGAGCGTTATTATCAGGCGAATGGGTAATTACCAGCGCGAGGATTATATCGATCCGAAAGCATCCGTATCTTTCACCGTAACCTGGGTAGATGACTGCACCTACACGCTTAAGCCAAATGAAGATTACTTCACCCGCTTCCCAAACACGCCCAAAAACGCGCAAAGTACCATACACATTTCATACCCTGGGGTGAATACTTACACACAGACAACCACTTCAAGTTTCGGAAAGGCGCCATCAACTGCCGAAGTAACAAAAATAGACTAACGTTGTATATTACGTATGACAAAAGCCTATCTGTTTGGATGGAACCCAACCAAGTTTGCCTGGGACAACATTGATAACGATATCCAAAAATTGAAAACTACCGGCGAACTGGTGGATAACTGGAGCGTAGCCAGCCATAAAACCATCCAAACCGGCGACAGGGCCTATATCATACGCTTGGGGATGGAGCCACGGGGCATCTTTGCTTCCGGATATGTCAAATCTGAACCTTACCTGGCATCCCGCAAGGGGCGGATCTATCACCGCATCGATATCGCGCTGGATGTTTTGCTGAACCCTGCCAGAGAGCGCATCCTCACCTTCGACATCTTAAAGACCGGTAACCTGGCCGAGCAAACCTGGGCACCACAAGCATCGGGCATTTCTATCAGGCCGCATTTGTTTGATGAACTGGAAGGCGTATGGCTCGATTTTTTAGACGGGCATGAGCATTTTGGATCTTTGGTTTAGGATTGCTAATTACCGAGTCACCTATATTGTAAGACCTCCGTTCCGCAATAAAACACCGCAACAAGTGGGTTTTACTTACTCAATGGCCCGAGTGAAGCGATACCTGCTTTTGAGCCTCAAAAATAACGACTCAAACCTATAGGAGGCTATTGCTATAATAATAATCGCTAATAGTTTCACCATCATTAACGTCCATATAGGCAAGGCCCTAAAGGTAACCAGCCAGGGCTGCCACGCAACCAAGCCGATAAAAAGCTCCTGCCAAATGTATATGCTGTAAGAGAGTACCCCTATCCGCCTTAATAACTTACTGCTTAGGATTAATGATAAAAAATCCTTACGGTTAATGGTAAAGGTGATCACCATCGCTATCATTATTGCCGACAGGAACTCGGACGTGTACTTGCTGTAAAGCAAAAAACGGGGATATTGAATGGCAATGGCCGACAGTAATAATATAAAACTCAAAAAAAAACCGCCCCTTATTTTTTCGGGGCTAACAATCCCTTTGAATACCAACAATGCCATCACCGAACCTATTAAAATAATAACAGGACCTTTCCAAAATGCATACATACATAATTTAGACAGCAGCAAGCCATAGCTGTTATCATTTAAAGCAGATAGCCCCAGGTAACTAAGTATGCATACCGCAGGGACTATTACCACAATACTCATCGATAAAACCAAATACCGGTTGGTGTTGAATGCCAGTACAGCCGGAAAGGTGAGATAAAATTGTTGCTCGACCGCTAATGACCAAAAGTGCGCCGTATAGGGCTCGTTGGGCATGGGCAAGTTTTTGTAAAAAAGGAAGGAAGCAATAAAATCGGCCGGGGCTATCTTTAATTGATACACCTGATTAAGTATAATTAAAACCACCAAAAACAAGTAGGCCACCGGTAATATCCGCAGTGCGCGCCGCATATAAAATCTTCTTAAAGAAACACCGCCGCTGGCCAGTTTCTCTTTTAAAAGCAAAGTAGTAATTAAAAAGCCGCTAATCACGAAAAAGATGTGCACCCCTGTTGCGCTCTGCAGATAAAAGCCCATATGCCATAAATATCTGTTTAAACCAACATGCGCTAACAATACAAAAAGTATTGCCACGCCACGCAACCCATCCAAGGCCGGATAGTGGCCGCCCAGTAATGCTGGTGATGGTGTTTTAATATCGGCAAGGAGCTTTTGGTAGGTAGTTGTTAAAAAGTTCAATGTTTGTTTCTCTTTAGGGGCGGCTCAATACGTTTCTAAAGATAGGCATTAAACTAAAAAATGTTGCTTTTTTGAAGTCACTCGGCAAGAGCCGAGTGACTTATATTATAAGGCCTCCAGCCACATCACGGCGGCAAGATGCCGCCTGATAGTGGTCACTCGGCAGGAGCCGAGCGACTGCTTAAACCCAGTTAACGAAGTGTAGTCGCCGCTTCATAACCAGCTTCACTGTGCTCAATCCCTTCCAAACAAAAAAGCCACTCTTTTTCAAGAATGGCTTTTTGTATAGATCTTCCGGTATAGTTACACTTTGATCTCTACTTCAACACCGCTTGGCAATTCAAGCTTCATCAGCGCATCTACAGTCTTAGAGTTTGAGCTGTAGATATCCAATAAACGCTTGTAAGAGCATAACTGGAATTGCTCACGTGCTTTTTTGTTAACGTGTGGTGAACGTAAAACAGTGAAAATTTTCTTTTCGGTTGGTAACGGAAGTGGTCCGCTAACTACAGCACCCGTAGGTTTTACTGTCTTTACGATCTTCTCGGCAGATTTATCTACCAAGTTGTAATCGTACGATTTTAATTTGATCCTGATTCTTTGGCTCATTTTGTTTGTTGTTAATGACCGATCCTAAGAGCTATTTATTAGGGTCTGTCGGTTGTTTATTTTATAAAAGCTGATTGGTAAAAATCTCTAATCACCAATCAACTCATCTCTAATTATGCGTTTGCAGCAGCTCTTTTGCCTTTTGCTTTAGCAACTACTTCTTCCTGTACATTACGTGGTGCTTCAGCATAGTGATCAAACTCCATGGTTGAAGTAGCACGGCCAGATGTGATAGTACGTAACTGGGTTACATAACCAAACATTTCTGAAAGTGGTACAGTAGCTTTAATTACCTGTGCACCTGCACGTGAATCCATACCTAAAAGCTGGCCACGACGACGGTTCATATCACCGATAACATCACCCATGTTTTCTTCAGGGGTTAAGATCTCAATCTTCATGATCGGCTCTAACAATACCGGTTTACAACGTGGCAATGCCTCGCGGTAAGCCATCTTAGCAGCTAATTCGAACGATAAAGCATCTGAATCGACCGCGTGGAATGAACCATCAATCAAACGTACTTTTAAGCTGGTTAAAGGGTAACCTGCCAACACACCATTCACCATTGAAGCGGCAAAGCCTTTTTCAACAGATGGGATAAACTCACGGGGGATAGAACCACCGCTAATTTCGTTAACAAATTGTAAACCTTCTTTACCTTCGTCGTTAGGTGATAATATCACCTGGATATCGGCAAATTTACCACGGCCACCGGTTTGTTTCTTGTATGTTTCGCGGTGTTGGATAGTACCTGTGATAGACTCTTTATAAGCTACTTGTGGCGCACCCTGGTTAACCTCAACCTTAAACTCGCGTTTAAGACGGTCCATGATGATATCCAGGTGAAGCTCTCCCATACCTGATATTACAGTTTGGCCGGTTTCTTCGTCAGATTTTACGTGGAAGGTTGGATCCTCTTCAGCTAATTTACCTAAAGCCATACCTAATTTATCAACGTCTGCCTGAGTTTTAGGCTCGATAGCTAAACCGATAACCGGCTCTGGGAAGTTCATTGATTCCAGGATGATAGGGTGTTTCTCATCACAAAGTGTATCACCTGTTTTGATATCTTTAAAGCCTACTACCGCAGCAATATCACCTGCACCTACATTAGGGATAGGGTTTTGCTTGTTAGCGTGCATCTGGAAGATACGGCTGATACGCTCTTTGTTATCAGAACGCATGTTGTGTACATATGAACCAGCCTCTAAGTTACCAGAGTATACGCGGATAAAACACAAACGGCCTACGAAAGGATCCGTTGCGATTTTAAACGCTAATGCTGCAAATGGCTCTTTTTCTGATGGTTTACGTAAGATCTCTTCGTTAGTATCAGGGTGGTGACCGATGATACCTTCAACATCCATAGGTGAAGGAAGTAACTCCATCACATAATCAAGCATGGTTTGTACACCTTTGTTTTTGAAAGATGAACCACATACCATCGGTACGATCTTAGCATCTAACACTGCTTTACGCAATGCATCTAAAATTTCGCGTTCGGTGATTGACTCTGGCGCGTCAAAGAATTTCTCCATTAACGTTTCATCGTAATCAGCTACCGATTCAAGCAATTTCTCTCTCCACTCGGTTGCTTCTTCGATCATATCCTCAGGGATAGGCACTTCAGTAAAGGTCATACCTTTATCATGCTCATTCCAAACAATACCTCTCCAGTTAATTAAATCAACCACACCTGTAAATTTCTCTTCAGCACCGATAGGTAACTGTAAAGGTACAGCGTTGCTGCCTAACATGCTTTTTACCTGTTTTACAACATTTAAAAAGTCGGCACCGCTACGGTCCATTTTGTTAACAAAACCTATACGGGCAACGTTGTAGTTGTTGGCAAGCCTCCAGTTAGTTTCAGATTGTGGCTCAACACCATCAACCGCACTAAATAAAAACACTAAACCATCTAACACACGTAAGCTGCGGTTTACCTCAACGGTAAAATCCACGTGGCCCGGCGTATCAATAATGTTGATATGGTATTTTTGTCCTCTGTAGTTCCAGTCTACTGTTGTAGCAGCAGATGTAATGGTAATACCACGCTCCTGCTCTTGCGCCATCCAGTCCATTGTTGCAGCACCTTCGTGCACTTCGCCAATTTTGTGACTTACGCCCGAGTAATAAAGGATACGCTCGGTAGTAGTAGTTTTACCGGCATCAATGTGAGCGGCAATACCTATGTTTCTTGTATATCTAAGATCTCTTGACATGTTATTTGTTTTTTGATTTAGCCGATGTTAAATGATTACACCGATAATGCAATCATAACAAAATCGGTGTAATTCAATATTAAATCGGTGTAATCCTTTTTGTTTAGAAACGGAAGTGAGAGAACGCCTTGTTAGCCTCAGCCATTTTGTGCGTATCTTCTTTCTTCTTCACAGCAGCACCTTCACCTTTAGCAGCAGATATGATCTCGCCGGCTAATTTCTCCATCATGGTTTTTTCACCACGACGACGGGCATAGCTGATCAGCCATTTCATACCCAGGGCCACCTTACGTTCAGGGCGAACCTCTGTAGGTACCTGGAAGTTAGCACCACCAACACGGCGGCTCTTTACTTCAACAGCCGGCATTACATTGTTTAAAGCTTTTTTCCAGCTATCTAAACCGTTTTCGCTGGTTTTCTTTTCAACAATGTCAATTGCGTTGTAAAATATAGTATATGCGGTAGATTTTTTACCGTCAAACATCATGTTATTAACAAACCTGGTTACCAAAACTTCGTTAAATTTTGGATCAGGAAGAAGGATTCTTTTTTTTGGTTTTGATTTTCTCATTATTACTATCCTCCGTTAATTATTTCTTTTTCTTTGGTGCACCTTTTGCCGGGGCAGCTGCCTGTCCTGGTTTAGGGCGTTTAGTTCCGTATTTAGAGCGGCGTTGGTTACGGCCCGCAACACCAGATGTATCTAACGCACCACGGATGATGTGATAACGTACACCAGGTAAATCTTTAACACGACCACCACGGATCAGTACAATAGAGTGTTCCTGTAAGTTGTGGCCTTCACCAGGGATGTAGGCGTTAACTTCTTTACCATTTGTAAGGCGCACACGTGCAACTTTACGCATTGCTGAGTTTGGTTTTTTAGGGGTAGTGGTGTACACACGGGTGCACACGCCTCTTCGCTGTGGACAGCTGTCCAACGCTGGCGACTTACTCTTGTCGACCATAGCTACTCTACCTTTTCTAACTAATTGCTGAATAGTAGGCATTTTTCCTTTTTTGTATTAACTGTTTTATCCTTATTTTAAGGACTGCAAAGGTAGCTACTATTTTTTGATTTTCAAGGGCTTGTATAAAAATCTTTTTTGTAATGGATTGATTAGGTGGAGGGAGCCTACAAGCCCCGCTGTCATTTTGAACGAGGTACGACGAGAAATCCTCTTAGATATAAAAGTTGGCGAACATAGCATTACGTAGAAGATCTCTCCTCGCTATCGCTCGTTCGAAATGACAAGCGACTTTGATTTTCATTGCTTGCGCCGTTGTTTGTGTTGTCACCAACAAGTTTCCGAAAGATTATAAATATTCATCTGCCAGGTTTTATGAAATGGGAATTGATGAGTTTGGCTTCCTTAAACACCATGCTGGAGATTGATTTGCAGGCGGCTTGTTGGTGACAACACCAACAAGGGCATAAGTCTATTAGAAGAAGAACATAAAGATGCCGTTATCAGCAATAACGCTGAATGCGCGTTTTTTGAAACTATTAATAAAAATAACATATATTGGAGATATTGGTTGTTAAAAAATGAAGAAAGCGTATTTTTTATTTCTTACAACTGCCGAGCAGGTGACATGGGAATAGAGAAACAGATTATCGATAGTATAATCAGTACAATTATTTGATAACCCAATTACTAAGCAATAATCAACGTTTACGGAATCATTTTAAAACAAGTGCATCGCTCCTATCTCCAGCCAGCCCCGCTTTCCGCTAATACTGCACGGGCCTTAGCCACAACGCCGGTATCCGCTGCAATCGGGTTTAGGCGCCGGGAATTTTATTGATGCTGTCATTTCGAAACGAGGTACGAGGAGAAATCCTCTTAGATTAAACAAGGTGACGAACTAAGCATATCGAAGATGATCTCTCCTCGCTATCGCTAGTTCGAGATGACAAGCGGTTTTGATTTGCATTTCACAAAAAACCGTTAAAACTTAATTTTAATTATTGGTGGCAAAGGTGTGTCAGTAATTTAGCATTATCAAATATGCAAATAACTGATTATCAAGTATTCATATATGTTCACGGTGTTCATGCGGTGAACGTGAACACCGAAACGGGTACTTTTTCAAAATAATTTCCATCATTCGGGCAAAAATTATACTTTTGCCACCCCAACGCGAAAGTAGCTCAGTTGGTAGAGCACGACCTTGCCAAGGTCGGGGTCGCGAGTTCGAATCTCGTCTTTCGCTCCAAAGCCCTTCAGCAACCCTGAAGGGCTTTATTATTTCCGCTGATTTTTAATTGCCGGTTATTGCTATCTTCAACCTACAAACCAATAACTCATGAAAACAGATTTTTACACCAAAGTGATCCTAACCATCATCGCAGTAGCGCTAACCCTTAACCTGGTAAAAAGCAGCATCACCCCTGCCATGGCCGATACTAAAAAATACGTTACCCTGCCCTTAAACCCGGATGGGAGCATTAACGTGAACATCAATAAAATGAACGAGACGATGGATGTGAGTATTAAAGCGTAGACCGCGGGGCGTTTTACTACGTGGCACCTATCCCGGTGAAGGTTACGCAATAGTTGAAAGTCAGTTTTAAATAAAAAGCACTTAGCCAATGCGATAAAACTGCATTATGATAAGTGCTCTTAATAATCTATACGGCAATTACCTTGATGGTAAGCATCGTGGTTTATCTGAGTACTTCCCTCGCGATTACGATCTTCTGGATCTCTGACGTACCCTCGCCAATAGTGCATAATTTGGCATCACGATAAAATTTTTCTACAGGGAAATCTTTCGTATAACCATACCCGCCAAATATCTGTAGGGCCTCGTTGGCACACCGCACGGCCACTTCCGATGCAAAATATTTAGCCATAGCAGATTGCTTGGTTACCGGCAGGTGTCGATTTTTCAGATCTGCGGCCTGCATGATCAGCAACTCGGCGGCCTCTATCTCGGTTGCCATATCGGCCAGTTTAAAAGAGATCCCCTGAAAACTGCTGATGGGCTGGCCAAACTGGTGGCGCTCTTTTGAGTAAGCAACCGCCGCTTCAAAAGCCCCTTTGGCAATACCTAAAGATAATGCCGCGATTGAAATGCGGCCGCCGTCTAATACCTTCATAGCTTGTTTAAAACCCTCGCCTTCGGCGCCTAATAGATTTTCTTTCGGCACACGGCAATTATCAAATATCAACTCTGTAGTTTCTGAAGCCCGCATGCCCAGTTTGTTCTCCTTTTTACCAGCCGTGAAGCCGGGTGTACCACGCTCTATCACAATGGCAGAGATCCCTTTGGAGTCACCCTTCTCGCCGGTGCGTACCATTACTACGGCAACATCACCACTTTTACCATGGGTGATCCAGTTTTTTGATCCGTTAACAATATAGTGGTCGCCATCTAAAACGGCCGTGGTATTCATCCCCATGGCATCGCTGCCGGTATTGGCTTCGGTTAACCCCCAGGCACCAATCCATTCGGCAGTAGCCAGTTTAGGTAACCAACTTTGTTTTTGCTCACTATTTGCAAAAGCCAAAATATGACCGGTACATAAAGAATTATGTGCCGCTACCGATAAGCCTATCGATCCACACACTTTTGCTATCTCTACGATAACAGTTACATATTCCGCATAGCCAAAGCCCGACCCGCCGTACTCTTCGGGCACCATTACACCCATCATACCGGTTTCGCCTAATTGCTTAAACAAGTCTATCGGGAAGTACTGCTCCTCGTCCCACTTCATCACGTTTGGTCGGATGTGCTTTTCGGCAAAGTCTTTGGCCATGCGGCCTATCATTTGCTGATTTTCTGTTAAAGAAAAATCATAACCTGCGGGGCTATCTGTTAATAAATGATCCATTTTAAAAGTAAATTTATAATTGGTTGCAGCAAAATTAACGATTAAAAATTGCAATCGTTTACCGTAGAATGCCCGTTTAAACTATAACCAAACGGTATTTGGTATATAAAGATGCTTTAGGCCACGCCTGACTAATTTACTATGCATGCATAGCATTTAAAATATTTTTATTTTTTTTATTATGCAATATCCTGCTGCGCCTTAAGCGCATTATTCTGTTAAATATAACTAACCATGTCTAAAATCACCATTTTTAACAAAATCTCATTTTTTTCAATTTATATTCAAAATAATACTAAATAATAAATACTTTAATCAAATAAAAAGATCGCAAGACGAATAATAATACTTTTAGTTGCATCATATCATTGACTTTTTAGTAAAAATGACTTTTAACGACATTTAAACATTCCTAAAAATTCATTTTGATAAATATTATGTTAAATAAATGTTAAATTTTATATGATATTCTTATTAAAAAAGAATAATTAATGAATTAATAGAAATATTTAATACCATAAAGTCTTAGTTTTTGATAATAGTGTAAAACTTGACAGGCGATTTGTAATGTAAATGTTACAATATATATTGCATCTGTTTAATACCCTAACTAAAACTAATGATTTATGAAAAAAAGTTTCCTCAAAAATTTACTTGGGATATTATTGGCCTTATGCTGCCAATATACTTATGCCCAGGCACAAACCGTAACCGGTATTGTTACCGCTAAAGAAGACGGCTTACCCGTACCAGGGGTAAGCGTTGTGGTGAAAGGTTCAAGAATAGGCGCCCAAACCTCAGTTGCAGGTAAATTCACGTTGCCCGTGTCAGGCCCCGGCACCTTGGTATTCTCATTTATTGGCTATGTGACCAAGGAGGTGCCCTTTACCCCCGGCGAAAACCTGGCTGTAATGATTATAACCAACTCAAAATTACTGAGCGAAGTTGTTGTTACCGGTTCTGGTGTGGCAACAAGTAAAACCAAGCTGGGCATCTCGGTCGAATCTGTATCTGCGTCGCAGTTACCTGCTGCACCAACAGCCTCTATTGATCAGGCCCTGGTAGGTAAAATTCCCGGCGCGCAAATTTCCAGCGTTAACGGTAACCCGGGCCAGCAGGTTAACATTGTGCTGCGCGGTATCAATAGCATACAGGGCGGTACAAAACCATTGATATTGATTGATGGGGTGCAGTTAGCCGCTACCGACCTGAACTCTATCGACCTGAGCAACATTGACCGTGTAGAGATTGTACAGGGTGCAGCCGGTGGTACCATATATGGTGCCCAGGGTGCAAATGGTGTTATCCAGTTATTCACCAAAAAAGGCAAGGCCGGTTCCATGCACATCGATATATCATCAAGCGCGGCTTCAAATGAGCTGATCAACAAAGGCGATGTGCACAAAGCCCGGTTTTTAAGTTTGGTTACCGATGCACAGGGAAATGTGCTGGGTTCGGCAACGGGCACTCCTTTAAAATTCGACCCGGCATTGAGCTATTACCCGGAGAATGTTACATGGAACAGCCTCGACCCAACCAACCTAAATAACAAGCCGTACACTAACTTAACTTATTACGATCATTACAAAGAGTTTTTTAGTAAGGCGGCAACCCTAAACAACTCCCTTAATATTTACGGCGGTACCGAAAAGATAGACTACAATATATCGGCATCTAACAGTTATCAAAATACTGTTTTTAAAAACAATGGCGATTATAAACGTTCTAATTTGTCGGCTAACATCGGCATCCAGTTATTCAAAGGTTTAAAATTCCGTACCAATACGCAGTTGATCTACACGCAGAACAACCTGCTCGATCAAACCGGCCGCGGCATTTTATACTCGTTAAATAACTCGCGCCCTTTTGCCAATTATAATTATGTAGACCCGCAAGGTAACTACGGTGCCTATTTTGGTGATGCCGTTGGTGTAAATGGTTACAACCCAAATTACAACACCCAGTACACCAACAGCCGTACCGCTAAGATAGACCTGCTTCAAAACTTCAATTTAAACTACGCTTTCCCAAGGTTTGTTGAACTGGATGCCAAGTACGGCCTTAACTACAACACCAACCATAACATTTACACTGTTAAACCCCAGGATAATAACGCTAACGCCGGCTTTACCGATAGTTATTTAACTAACTACTACTCGGCAGCAACCATTGGCCAAACCGGCGAAACTACAAATGATTATGGAACGACAACCTTCCAGAACTTTGTAGGTACAGCCTATTTCCGTACCGATTTTTTAAATGATTTCCATTTAAATATCCCTTTAAAAACGTCGACACAATTAACTTACGATTATCGCAAAAACGTTTATAAAGACTTTATCACCTACGGCGCAGATGCACCGTCATATACACCCTTTAACTCAACCAATTATTTGGTATTTAAAACAGTTTATGATTATGTGGAACCCTTTATAACCTATGGTTACCTGGTTAACCAAAAATTTGATTATGGCGAATACGGAGGTATCTCGGGTGGTTTCAGAAGCGATTACTCATCTGCATTCGGCAGGGGGTCAAAGCCGTTCACCTTCCCAAGGGCCGATGCATACTTCAGGTTATCGTCATTCAGTTTCTGGAAAGACAAGGGGATTGGCGAGATCATACCAGAAGTTAAATTCCGCGCTGCTTATGGCGAGGCGGGTATCCAGCCAGGCGCCTTTCAGCGTTACGTAACACTTAACACCAAAAACGTGGGCGGGTCAAGCGCATTCTTCTTGTCGCCTAACCAGCCAAACCCCGATCTGGGTGTTGAAGTATCGAAGGAAAAGGAAATTGGTATGGATATCGCCATTAACGGTATGAAAAATGGCAACTGGTTTAAAGATTTCACCATATCTGCCAGTTACTGGAATCGCAAAACAGAAAACGCCATTTACGGTGTTGATGCGGCCCCATCAACCGGCTTAGGTACCATTCTGCAAAACTCATTTGGGTTAGCATCAAACGGTATACAGGCTTCCATCAACTTTTCGGGTTATAAAAGCCCAAAGTTTAACTGGAACTTTACAGCCAACTTTGGTCACTCTACCTCTATCATCTCGTCGGTTATCGGACAGCCGGTTGTTATCACCTCAGCCGCGGGTAGCTCTAATTACATCTTAAAGGCGGGCGAAAAAATCGGCCAGCTTTACGGTTACAAAATGCTGCACTCGGTTACCGAAACCGCCCCGGATGGCACACCATTTATACCAACCGCGCAACAGGCACAATATTCTGTTGCCAGTAACGGCTGGGTAGTAAATAATACAACCAAACAACCGTTTGTCACATCATCACAATACAGCTTTGGCGATCCTAACCCTAAGTTCAACATGTCGTTTATAAACAACTTCTCTTATAGCAACATATTTAACCTTTCTTTCCAGGTTGATTGGGTTTACGGCAGCCACGTTTATAATCAAACCAAAGAGTGGATGTACCGCGATGGTATTAGCGGTGATTACGATAAGCCGATCACTATCAACGGCGAAACCGGCGCTTATACGGCCTTTTACCGCGGTGTTTATGCCCAGGTATCGCGTAACGGTACTAAAAACTACTTTTACGAGGATGCATCTTTTGCCCGTTTAAGAAACGTATCGTTTGCGCTTAATCTGCATTCGGTATTCCACAGTAAATCTGTTAAAAAACTGCAGTTAGTACTAAGCGGCCGCAACCTGGTAACTATAACCAAATACACGGGTTACGATCCGGAGGTTAGCTCTGGTACGGGTAATTCATCTTTCGACAGAGGGGTTGACCATAATACGATCCCTAACACCAGGACCTATCAGGTTGGCTTAAACATTGGTTTATAATTTATAACAATAAAATCATGAATAGATTAAAAATATATATAACGGCTGCCTTCTTTACCGCAGCAATAGCATCATGCAAAAAAGAGCTTGATGTAAAAAACCCCAACTCGCCCACGGTAGATAATGCTACCAGCGAATCGGGCATTGTATCATTTGCACAGGGCGGCGTTTACGAAGATGGTTTCCGCACGCTAAAATACGGTGATGGTATTTACGGCCTGTTTTACTCGGGCGCGGTTGGCTTTCACGAAATGATGGGTGATGTAATTGGAGCAGAAGCCGCGAATGGATACATCAACCAGATTGGTTGCCCTGACTACGTAATTTTAGATAACGGCAACAAGGTGAATAACCCAAGTTCGCCAGCTAAACAGCACGATTTGCTGCGGGCCATCAATCAAAATTCAAACCAGGGCCAAAACACTACTTATTACGAGTGGGCATATATGTATCAACTAAACAATGTTTGCAATAACATATTAGATTTGATACCTAAAGCGACCCTATCCGGTGATGTTGCTTCGAAAAAAGCAACCCTTACTGCGTGGGCTTATTGGTGGAAAGGTTTTGCCTATGCCCGCATAGGTTCTATTTACTACGCTGGTTTAATTAACAATACTACAGGTGCTACCAATGGCAATTATGTAACTAAAGAAGCTATCATTGCCGAGTCGAACGCCAATTTAGATAAAGCTGCCGCTGCATTATCATCGGTAACCAACGCTGGCGAATACACTGCGCTTTTAACAAAATTGATCCCTGATTTCACACAGGTTGGTAATGGCGGCGTATTAACTATCGATGCCTGGAAACGCAATATCAACACCCTTAAAGCGCGCAACCTTTTGGTAAACACCCCCGTTGCTACCATGACGCAAGCCCAGTGGACCAGCATTTTAACTTTAGCTACAGCCGGTATACAACAGGGCGATAAGGTTTTCACCCTGCGATCAAACGCTACCAATGACCTGTTAGATGCCTTAAGCGGGTCTGTAGCGGCAAAAACTACGGCTACTGCTGCAGGTGGTAATACCTACAAACTAAGCGAACGCTTTGTGCAGGATTTTAAAGCCGGCGATAAACGCCTGGCTAACGTTAAACAAACCGTTACCTGGTTAGGTAATGCAGATAGGGGCAACTCGTTCAACACCCGTTATACATTAGTTGATGCAGGTGTTACTGCAAATGCTTTCCCTGCAGGGGTTATCCAGTTTACCAACCGCACAACCGGTGGTTATGAACTATTTTTAGCAGGAAGTTTTGAAGAGAACGAACTAATGAAGGCCGAAGCTAACATCTATCTGAATAATTTACCGCTGGCACTGGCAAGTATTGATAAGGTACGTACTACCGAGGGTGCAGGCCTTACTGCCGTAACCGGCACCACCACCGATGCTACTGTGGTGAAAGAAGAGTTGCGTAAAGAACGCCGCATTGGTTTAGCCTTTAGAGGTTTATCGTTTTACGATGCACGCCGCTGGGGTGTTATCAACGATGTTACCGCAGGTGGCGGGCGTACAAAAGCAGTGGTTATTAGCAATAGTAATGTGGTGAGCACCAACGCCACCATAAACTATAACTTTTTAGATTACTGGGATGTTCCGGATAATGAGTTGGCTTACAACCCGGCGTCTGCAACAAGTTCCCCTGTAAAAAATCCTAAGCCATAGATATTTGTTCGTTCTTTATATCAGTTAAAATTAATACCTCTACAAAGGCCGTGCATGCAAATTGCGCGGCCTTTTCTATGTAGCGTCTATCCGCTGATTTTTGCTGGTCGTTTGATAAGGAAACAGAAGCTTATCAAAATAATAAGATTTTGACGGTTTTAATTAGAAATATTAAGAGAATTAAAGATTTTTAAATATTCCTGCTGACTGACATAGGGCTGTCATTATCCGGTTGTTTCTTTGACTTACAAACCAAAACAACAACATCATGGTATCACTAATTGAATTCTACCTGAAACAACTGAACGAGGAAGCAGAAACCACCTGCAAAATGTTAGCTATGGTTCCTGACGATAAATACGACTGGGCACCATATGCAAAGAGTATGGATATCCGCAGACTGGCAACGCACATTGCCGAATTGCCTACCTGGATCACTATGGCGCTCAATACCGACGAACTGGATTTTGAGAACAACGCATGGGCCCCTACCATCATTAATAACACGGAAGAGCTGATGGCCCTTTTCGAAAGATCATTAATTGATGGTCGCACGCAGCTGGTAGCCAATAATGAACATAAATTAATTGAAAGCTGGATCTTGCGTAGTGGCGATCAGATATACAGCAAAAATACAAAAGGCGAGACGATCCGTATGGCACTATCGCAGATCATCCATCACAGGGCGCAACTTGGCGTGTACCTGCACCTGCTGGATATACTCATCCCCAGCAGCTACGGCCCAAGTGCCAATGAGCAGTTTGAAGTAATAGAAGTAGAAGCCGTGTAAGGTGAGCATCAGCTTTAACAACTTTTATAAAATTGTCAAAGCTTTTATTTCCTAATTTGCCGTTAGCTTCACGATAGTATCATTGGCATCAATAGGCAGGCCTGCGGTGTAAATAAACACACCTTCTGGCTGCTGTTTAAATTTAACGGATGCACCGGTGCCCAGCACGATAGCTTTAGTAACCGTCTGTTTAAGCTGAGGGATAAAAATATAGGGAACCTGTGGTACAGTAGTAATATGCACATATTGGTTATTGCCCTTAACAGTCATCACACCCCAATCCTGCGGAGGTACCGTACTGCCGCGGGTACCGTAAATGGCCTCGCCATTCTTTTTAACCCAGGCACCTACAATGGCCAGCGTATCTGTAAACTCCGACTGGATTTTACCGTTAGGCATCGGCCCGATGTTGAGCAGGAAATTGGCGTTACGCCCTGCCGCATTCACCAGGTAGTGAATGATCTGTTTAGAAGTTTTAAAATGTCTGTCGTTAATATTGAAACCCCAGCTGTTATTGATCGTTTCGCAGGTCTCTAAAGGCAATGTGCCAATCTTAGAGTCAGCGCTAAAGCCGGTGGTATTGTTACCCGGCAAATCTTTCTCAAACATCTGAAAATCTTCGCCGTCCTTAGGTGCCAGGTGGTGGTTATTACCCACCATGATTGATGGGTTCAATTTATGGATCAACCCGTAGATCTCGTTGTAGTGCCAGTTTACCTCTTTGCGCTCCCAGTCGCCGTCAAACCAGATGCCCTTAACCCCCGGGTACTTAGTGATCAGTTCTGTAAGCTGGTCTTTCATAAATTTAATGTAGCTGTCCCAGTCGCCGTTAACGGGCTTGCCGTCAACAATCGGGCTGCCAAAGGCATAGTCGGCGCGGCCCCAATCCAGTAGCGAGTAGTAAAAATGCAGTTCAATGCCTTCCTTCTCGCATTCTTTGGCCAATTCCATCAAGGGATCTTTATGGTATGGGGTAGCATCCACAATGTTATAAGGCGACATTTTAGTACCGAACATACTAAAGCCATCGTGATGGCGCGAAGTTATGGTAATGTACTTCATCCCGGCCTTTTTAGCAAAAGCTACCCATTCTTTAGCATTGAACTCCTGCGGGTTAAAAAATGTGGCCAGGCGTTTATAGCTGTCATAAGGGATCTTCTTTTCGTGCATTACCCATTCGCCATCGCCCAAAATACCGTAAATGCCCCAATGAATAAATAGCCCGAATTTCATATCCTGAAAATTGCGCCGGGTAGCCATATTGCCAACAGTTGGTGTGTAGCTAACTTGGGCCCGCACATTGTTGACGCCGGTGGCCAACAGCAATCCCAGGCAAATGGTGAATAATCTGTTTTTCATATCGATAGGTTTATAATTCAAATATCTTGGTCATCAATATCCATTTCTCGCCGGCCAGGGCTCCCTTAACAGATTGCTGATACTTCCACATCAATTCTTCCCACTCCTGCACTTTCGGGTTGGCGGCATCCTTTTCGGCTTTGATCTCAAAGCTAAAATCGTCCATCGTTTCCATGATCATGAACAGGCGCACATCATGCCGGTAAATGGTCATGCCGATGATCCCCGACCCGGTGATGCTGGCTAAAATTTCCGGCCAGACAGCCTGGTGATGCGCTTCGTATTCAGCAATCAACGCGGCATCATCTTTAAGGTCGAGCGTTAAACAGTATCTGATCATAATAGGATATTAACTTGTTTATAGGATTATCAGGACAAATTGGTTTTACAAATAAAGAAAAGTTCGGGGTAAAAACAATAGCCCGGTGGCTTTAATTTCTAAAGGAATTTCGCTTACTTGCATCATGACCGAGCCATTATTTGAATCAGAAAACCTGGCCATGCATTGTTTTGATGTGAGCGATGGTGCTTTTATTTTTGAATTGCTCAACAGCGCAGGCTGGAAGAAATTTATCGGTGATCGCTCTATTAATACCTTAGCCGATGCCCTTAATTATATCAACACAGGCCCGCTGGTGAGCTATCAAACAAATGGTTACGGCGGCTGGATGGTATCTTTAAAAAGCACCGGCGACCCCATTGGCATGTGTGGTCTCTTTAAGCGAGATTATTTGGCCGGCCCCGATCTGGGCTTTGCCTTTTTACCTGGCTTTGAGGGCAAGGGTTTTGCTTATGAAAGCTGCCTCGCCGCCATAAAGTATGTGCGCGACACCTACAGACTTAAACAACTTTATGCCACTACGGTCGAAATTAATCCGCGGTCGCAGCGTTTGCTAACAAGGTTGGGGTTTACAGCAAGTGGTACAATTGGCCCGCCTGTGGCAGCTGTCGACCTGCTCTTGTACACCCTGCAGCTTTAAATATTAACAGAACATTTACACGGTTGCAATTTAAAGTTAACGGCCAATAGATATTTTTACCAAATGTTAAACTCACGCAGAGATTTCCTGAAAAAAGCGGCGCTGTTAACCGGCGCGGCTGGCTTAAGCAGTATTTTACCGGCCTCTATCACTAAAGCTATGACCATAAACCCGGCACCCGGCAGTACATGGATGGATGCCGAACATGTAGTGATACTGATGCAGGAAAACCGCTCGTTCGACCATTGCTTTGGCTCGTTAAAGGGCGTGCGCGGCTTTAATGATCCGCGCGCAATTGATCTGCCCAACAACAATCCGGTTTGGCTGCAAAGCAACGCCAATGGCGATACTTATGCGCCTTTTCACCTCGATATCAATAATACTAAGGCCACCTGGATGAGTTCGCTGCCGCATAGCTGGAGCAACCAGGTAAACGCCCGGAACGATGGTAAGTTTGATAAATGGCTGGTAGAAAAACAATCGGGCAACAAGGCTTATAAGGAGATGCCGCTTACGCTGGGTTACCATAAGCGGGAGGATTTGCCGTTTAACTATGCCCTGGCAGACGCCTTTACCGTTTGCGACCAGCACTTTTGCTCTTCATTAACTGGTACCACGCCTAACCGTCACTACTTATGGAGCGGTACCATCAGGAAAGAGCAGGACGAAAATTCAAGGGCCAACGTTTGGAATGAGGATGCCGATTTTGGAACGCTGGATTGGCCCACCTTCCCCGAAAGGCTGGAAGAACACGGCGTATCATGGAAATGCTATCAGAACGAGATCTCGGTAGGCGTTGGCTTTGAGGGCGAGCAAGATTCCTGGCTATCTAACTTTACCGATAACAACCTGGAGTTTTTTAAACAATTTAATGTAAGGCTTCACCCCCAACATATTGCCCATGTTAAAAAACGACTGGCCACACTGCCTCAACAGATCATCGACCTACAAGCTAAAATAGATGCCCTGCCCGCCGAAGACGCAGCAGGCAAAAAATTAAAAAAAGAATTGAAGCAGCTCAATTACGAACTGGATGAGATACATAAAAACAACGCGATCTTAGAACCAGGTGCCTTTGATAAGCTTAGTGATAAAGAAAAAAGCCTGCACCGAAAGGCTTTTGCGACAAATAATAACGACCCGCATTACCACGAGCTTACTACATTTAAATATAATGATAACGGTACTGAACGGGAGATGCAGATACCTAAAGGTGATGTACTTCACCAGTTTAGGGATGATGTAAAAAAAGGCAAACTACCCACCGTATCATGGATTACCGCGCCGGAGAATTTTTCTGACCACCCCGGCGCTCCCTGGTATGGCGCCTGGTACCTGTCTGAAGTGTTGGATATCCTCACCAAAAACCCCGAAGTATGGAAGAAAACGATATTCATACTCACCTATGACGAAAACGACGGGTACTTTGACCACGTGCCGCCATTTGTTGCGCCCCATTCCCATAAACAAGGTACCGGCAAGGTATCTGACGGTATTGATACACGTGCCGAATTTGTTACGCTTGCCCAAGAAAAGGACCGCAAGGGTTTCCCTAATAATTATGACCGGGAGAGTGCCATTGGTTTAGGTTTCAGGGTGCCTATGGTTATTGCCTCGCCCTGGAGCCGAGGCGGATATGTAAATTCTGAGGTTTTCGATCATACATCCAGCCTGCAATTTTTGGAGAAGTTTATTACCCATAAAACGGGAAAGGCCATCAAAGAAACCAATATCAGCGACTGGCGGCGCACCGTTTGCGGCGATTTAACTTCGGTATTTCGCCCGTATAATGGTGAGAAGCTAACGCCGCTCACTTTTCTTGACCGCGATACATCTGCCGAGGGCATCCACAAAGCACAGTTTAAAAAACTACCCACCGATTATAAGAAACTAACAGCGGATGATATTGTGCTGATCAAAAAAGCACCTGCCTCATCGCCCTACATGGCTAAACAGGAGCCCGGTATAAAGCCGGCTAATGCCTTACCATACGAGCTTTATGCCGATGGCCAGTTAAGTGCCGATAAAAAGTCGTTCGGGATCAACTTTAAAGTGGGCGATGCGCTATTTGGCAAACAATCGGCCGGGTCGCCGCTTACGGTTTATGCGCCTGGAAAATATGCTCATGTGGCCGACCCGCAACAAATGGAAGCCGCCCGCAGCTGGAATTACGCCCTTACCGCCGGTGATAGTTTGGAAGATTCCTGGCCTTTAAATGAGTTTGATAGTGGCAATTATCACCTGCGTACTTACGGGCCTAATGGCTTTTACCGCGAATTTAAAGGCAACGCCGAAGATCCGCTCCTTAATGTATTTGTCACTTATCAAACTGCTGCTACAAAGGCAACCGGTAACATCGATGTCACCTTTAATATCCCAATGAATAATCAGCCCTTAAAGGTTGAGGTGATCGACAACGCTTACAAAAGCGGCAAGCGTCAGATGACTATTCAAGGTGAAAGTTTTGCCCCGCAAACTATCAAGTTAGATTTGCTGAAGAACCACGGCTGGTATGATTTCAGCATACGGGTAAACGGTTATCCAAACTTTGAAAAAAGATATGCAGGCCGTGTGGAAACCGGCGCGACAAGTTA
Organism: Mucilaginibacter glaciei; assembly: GCF_014773245.1. Lineage (GTDB taxonomy): Bacteria > Bacteroidota > Bacteroidia > Sphingobacteriales > Sphingobacteriaceae > Mucilaginibacter > Mucilaginibacter glaciei. Next base: position 317,478 of record NZ_JACWMX010000002.1, read on the forward strand.
TTCGGACCCGTTGATGGGTGGGGTGGTATAGCGTTTATTTCACCAAAACTACCTGCATGGTATCCAGTGTAGATGCGCGGGTTGCCCTGTTCAGGAATGCTCCCTTTAACCTGGTGATAGGATAGTGCGCGAAATTGGACAGTATTTGTACCTGCCTGCCTTTTGCAGCAAGGTTGGCAGCGGAGGCCCTATCACCATAAAAAATGAATGGTGTAGTTGGAAGGGTTGTTCTACCATCGGGGTAAATATTAGTAACCGATGGGTCGATATAAAAATCCATCGGGTGCGAGCCGATGGCAAAATTCTGATAAACCGGTAACCTGCCGGGATTATGTATATTAACCCACATTGCCGCCTGGCTCCCTGCCTGATATTTGATCAACGATGGATAAAAGGCCAGGTTAAGGTACAGGTTAACTACTACAGATATAATAATAGTACGGAACCCCGTTTGCCTGAAATCCAGATCTGCAAACCTTCGAGGCAGCAGCAAAAGGATGCCTAGCCATATCAGCAAAGTCAGCCCAATTTGCCAGCTAAATTCATCGGGGCGGAAATAGTAATGCAGCAGCCCAATTATCACCAGCATTAGCGTTATCACTACAATTTGCATCACCCGTAGAATAGTTAACGTTTTGGCCGACTGCAGTCCGTACAGGTATTGCGCGGTAATGATTGCAAAAAACGGGAATACGATATTTAAATAATGAGGCAGTTGAAATTTAGATGCCGAGAACAATAAAAAGGTTAGCAGTGCTCCGCTGATGCAAAACCACTCGCGGCCCTGCACATTTTTAATCCCTGTTTTAATAAAGTGATAGACGGCCGCAAACAGCACCAGCGACCAGGGCAAGAAGGCCCAAAGCGTAGTATGTACAAAAAAGGATGGGTCGCCGTGGCCTTTGATGGGGCCGGTATTGAAGAAACGCCCAAACTGGCTGTCCCAAAAAAAGAATTTGATACCCGAAACATTTGTCCTCTCGAATACCACCTTCTGCGGGTGGGCATCAAACTGGCGGTAAAGGCAGTAGATCTCGGGCAGGATAAATATCAGTATCAGCACACCGGCAAGCAGCCAGCGCAGGCTAAACAACTGTTTCCACTGCCTGGTGATAGCCAGGTGCCCGGCAATGGCGCCACCTATAGGGATGAGCGCGAACATCCCCTTAGTCATGATGGCGCAGGCGGTAAACAGGCAGGCGCATACCAACTGTAAAAAGCTGTTACGGGTGTAAGCCACGTAAAAATGATACACCGCGGCGATGATCAGCCCGGTTAAATAAGGCTCGGCCCGCACATCGTTGTTAGACAGGATAATGTGCTGCGCCGTCAGTAATATCAGTACAGCCCATAAGCCTACCTCTTTATTATAAAGCTTTTTGGCAAAAAGACAGGTGTACCCTGCCCCCATCATCATAAACAAAATACCCGGCAGTTTGTACGCCCAAGTTGTAAAGCCAAATAGTTTGAAAGAAAAAGCCGTAACCCAGAATGGAAAATGCGGCTTATCCAGCCAATCGGTATCGTAAGCAAACAGTTGTATATAGTCGTTACGCTGCACCATTGTTTTGGCTATACTGGCGTAAAGCGTACCATCAACCCCCATTATGGGTGTAAACAAACCCGTAAAATTAACCAATACGGCCACCCCTATAAAATAGTAAAGCCATTTGATTTTGGTGTTGGGTACAGGGGTATTCATGTGCGCCGGTAAAGGTAATCAGATTTCAAAACATCCATATATTTTCACTAAATTTAACGGTGCAACAAACCCCAGTTGCCTCAAACCAAATTATACCGTTTATGAAAAAATATTTATCCGCATTACTGCTGCTATGCCCGTTTGCGCTGCTTGCCCAAACCGGCAAGGTGTATGATAACCTGACGCTCAACAGTAAGGTTTTAAAAAGCGAACGCAAGTACGCCGTTTACCTGCCGCCCGATTATGAAACAAGCGGCCGCAGCTATCCGGTATTATACCTGCTGCACGGCGCAGGCGACGACCAAACCGGCTGGGTGCAATTTGGCGAAGTGTTGAGCATTACTGATAAAGCGATCAAAGATGGTATCGCCACACCGATGATCATCATTATGCCCGATGCCAACACCGGTAGGCGGGGTTATTTTAACGATATTAAGGGTGATTGGAATTACGAGGACTTCTTTTTTAACGAACTGGTGCCCTTTGTAGAAAAGAAGTACCGCATAAAAAGCGAAAAGCGTTTCCGTGCCATTGCCGGCCTGAGTATGGGCGGCGGCGGCAGTTTTGTATATGCGCTGCACCATCCTGAAATGTTTTCTTCGGCCTGCCCGCTAAGTGCAGCTACAGGTTATTTGACGTTAGATGATGCCAAAGTTGCCATCAATAAAAATAATCCCAACCTGCCCGATAGCACCGTAATTAACTTTTATAACAAATACAGTGTACTGCCTCTAATGAACGCCATGCCCGATGCACAAAAGAAAGCGGTGCGTTGGTTGATGGATGTAGGCGATGATGATTTTTTGTATGAAGGGAACGGCCTAGTGCATAACCTGATGCGCAAAAAAGAGATCCCTCATGAGTACCGCGTACGCGACGGCGCACACAACTGGACCTATTGGCGCGGCTCGTTACCCAATGTACTGGAGTTTGTATCGCAGGTATTTCATCAATATTGATTAGGGGAAATATAAATTATTAAAGACTCGATGTTGCTTGTAAGGGTTTGTCAAATAACTCTGCTAATTATAAATTATTATTCATCATAAAATCAGCCCTCAATTTAATGGAACGCAGAAAATTTTTAACAACTACGGCATTATCTGCCGGATCATTGGCCCTTTTTGGTAAACGTAGCTTTGCCGCCATGCTGGCAGACCCTGCATACAAAATAACGCCCTTACGTAATAATGTTGGCATCTTTACAGAACAGGGTGGCACTATTGCCTATATGGTTAATAAAGAAGGCATAGTTGTGGTTGATGCCGAGTTCCCAAATACCGCCCCACACCTTATAGCCGAATTACAAAAACAAAGCAGCCAACCTTTTCAATGGCTTATCAATACCCACCACCACGGTGATCATACCAGCGGTAACATTGCCTTTAAGGGGTTGGTAAAAAATGTAGCGGCGCACGCTAATTCGCTCACCAACCAAAAGGCAGCCGCAGCAAAGCAAAAATCTGAAGATAAGCAACTTTACCCGGATACCACCTTTACCGATAAATGGAAAATTAAAGTTGGCGACGAGCGCATTACCGCGCATTATTTTGGCGCAGGCCATACCAACGGCGATAGCTTTATCCACTTTGAGCATGCCAATATTGTACATTGCGGCGACCAGGTATTTAACCGGCTTTACCCCTATATTGACCGCAGCGCGGGTGCATCATGTAAACACTGGCCGCTGGCTTTAGAAGCTGCGCTGAAACAGTTTGACAAGAATACTATCTTTGTTTACGGCCATGCATTCGACCCGGTAAAGGTAACCGGTAACACCGAGGACCTTAAACTGATGAAAGATTTTATGGAAAAACTGGTTGCCTATGTTGATAGCGGTATAAAAGCCGGTAAAAGCAAGGCGGATATCTTGGCTACAAAATCTATTCCCGGCGTTACTGAATGGAATGGCGGCGGCATTGAACGCATCCTCGGCGCAGCTTATGATGAGTTGACAGGTGCGTGATTATACTATACTCAACGCCCCTGGCTAAAGCTTCGGGGCGTTTAATATTTACAGTCAGATCAATACCCTACAAATTCTTTTTGGTTGATCTTAACCATGCCTCTATTGTCAGACGTGCTGATAAACATCTCTATGCGGTAAAATTCATTATCAAATATAAAGATATTATTGTCCTGATTAACCCCTTGGAATTTGAGTGTCATTTTTGAACGCTTGGCCTGACTAATCATGTTCACCACATGCTGCGGATCAAGCGTTGTATAAGTGATGGAGCGCAACACAGTTTGGTTTTGCAAAACAGTATTTACACCAATAGTAACGGTTTGCTCTTTTTCTTTGGGATTGATAGAACGGAAATGCTCTATCTTTTTACCGTTGACAACCTCCTGATATTGGTGTTTAAAAACCTTGCCTAACGTTAAGTAAGTATGAGCTTGGCCATCGCTCAGGTTGGTTAAGTTGGTGAGATCAAAAAACGAAATGCTTTGCGCGTAAGTACTTGCAGCAAAACAAAACAGTAATAATACGAGTACAAGTCTTTTCATTTATTTTATTGGTGCAAATATAATTCTTTTTGAGTTTTTACTATTGCCCGGGGTGATACGTCTTTTCAGCATGTTTAAGCACATCTTCTTTATAAAAAAGCACCTCTTTAAACTTGCCGTCCAGATATCCCTGCGCCTGATCTGTAAAGTGCCTGGAGCCCGGATTAAATGACGACCCACCCGTTACAATAGATTTAGCCTTAACCTTAGGCCCAAACTCAATGGCAGCTAAAAAACTATTACCAGAGAAACCGTAACGCTTTTGCGTGTTCATGGTGCGGCTCACAAACGATGGCAACTGCCCAAAGTTTGATGACGTTGTACCCACCGGCAAACTCGGTTTATCATCATCAAACGTTATGCCATCGGCCGGGCGTTGGTAGCGGTTGATGTCGCCCCAAGGCATTTTCCAGGTTCCATAGCGTGTTTGCAGGCTTTTTACTGATTCCGAAAGTAATTCCAGCATCTTATTACCCGGCATAGTTTGTAATAGCTGGCGCACGCGCTTAACCTGGTAAGTATTTTCGCCCGCTTTTGGGGCAGGCAATACCCGCATTATTGCCGTTGCATACTCTACAGCAAGGGTGGTAGCTATCGAATTTGCTGTCGATCTTTTACCCCATAGCTGCAGCATTTTTATCGGCTCAGCCAATTGAGCCCTTAAACTATCGGGGGCATTTTTATATGCGGCAAACAATGGCGGCAGCACGTCATCAAAAAGGCTGAGGTAATGGTCATACCCTTTTGCTATCAAGCCATCTAAAGAAAGCTTACCCGCATTTTTCAATAACCGGGCAGCCAGTAATCCGCGGTAATTTTCATTATCAGGTGCCATATAAAGCGGGTATTTACCTATTGGCGGGCTGGCTGTGCCCGATGCGGTGTAGGGTGTTGAATTACAATTCTGGATCCAGCCGGTGGCGGGGTTGTAAATATGTACGATCTCGTTAAGCGGGTGTACGCCTTTCCACTCAGTTACCGGTGTGGAACCATCTACGGGTAAAGCCCAGTTAATGTTCGGGTCGCGCCTGGGCATAAAGTTACCGTACCAGAAAGCGATATTCCCCTGACCGTCGGCATATACAGTATTGTTGCTGGTGTTGGAGAGCAGGCCCATCGCCTTCTTATACTGATCAAAGGTATTAGCCTTGGTTATGAGCCACGATTCGAGCAAGGCATTATAAGAGCGGTTATTATGTTTTAAAGCCAGCCATTTTCCGTCGCGCGCGGCTAAAACCGGCCCGTGGTGTGTATAATATCCGGTAATATTGCGGGTTAATGTTTGATCGCCTTGTTTAATATTAAGTTTTAAGGGCCGGGTAACTACCGGTTTCAACTTACCATCGTATTCATAAAACCATTTCCCATCCTTTTTAGTCATCTTCTCCAGATACACATCGCCAACATCAGCATAGCTGCTGGTGTGCATCCAGCCGCAATGCGAATTAAAGCCCTGGTAAATAAAAAATTGCCCCCAGGTAACCGCGCCGTAAGCCTGAAGACCTTCGTCGCTCTTCAACCCAACTTCACTGCGGAAATAGAAAGGAACATGGGGGTTAATATAAAGCATGGCGTGCCCGGATGCTGATTTCTCCGGAGCGATGGCAAACCCATTGGAGCCATTCTCCCGCTCGTTATACATTTTAATATTGCGTGGTTGATATACCGAACCCAGCTTTTCGGTTTCGCCATTGTAAAACGCAGCGGTTTCTCTGGTTGCAATATCGCCGGTTTCGGTTGCGGCAACGCTGCCGTCGGTAAACATTAGCGCATACCAGGGTTTAAAGCGTGTAAAAACAAGCGGTTTTACTTCGGGGTGTTTATACAGATAATAATTTAAGCCATCGGCAAAGGCATCCATTAACTTTTTAAAATATAGCGGGCTTTTGTTGTAATCGGCTATGGCACCTGCGCTGTCGGCTATTAATTGTAGTTGTACATCGTCAAATAATTTACTTTCCCCGTCAGCTTCACTTTGCCGGCCCAACTGGTAAAGATAATTCCGTTCGATGCCTTTAAAATTATCTTCGCACTGGGTGTACATCAACCCAAAAACTACGCTGGCATCCATTTTACCGTAAATATGCGGCACGCCGTAATCGTCCCTGATAATGGTAACCGCTGCTGCCTGCTGCTTAAAGCGTTGCACTTCTGCCGCGCTAAATTTTTGTGCAGATAGCAGCGTCGGGACAAAAATGAGCAGGGCGTTTAGAATATACCTGATGCCTGGAACACGTGATATCATTTTAAATATTTTGAAAAATCACATCAGTTTGTGATGTTACCAATTTAATAAATAAGCTGTTTAATATATATTTTTTTGCAGCACTGATAACAGCCATCATTTACTACACCTTTAAACATACACTAAGCATGCTGTATAGCATATAGCTCAATAGCGATAATTGATTTGGCTTGTTTTTCATACAAAAATGTCAATTTAACATTTATAAAGTATAACTATTTGATTATTAATAATAAAAATCAACAATAATTCCGTCGTTATCAACGGATTTGCTGTTATTAAAATGGAATTTCAGTAAAATATAAAGCGAATCTCGTTTTGACGAAAACGCTATTTTAACACTATTGACGTATTATCAGTCATTTTAATGTTACTATTTGTAACAAATTGCGACACCAACCATCCAATGTGTAACTTTGACACAACATTAAATGTATTTATGAAGTTTGGGCCATTTTTTGCAATGAGCTTTATGTGCCACAAGCTAATTAAAAATACTATAGCGAGCTGAAAGAGCTTATACTATAAAAGAGCTTGGGTAAAGAAATATGTTATCTGAGATTTAGTTGATCAATATCATTTGAGAGATGATATTGTAAGAGCGTTCCGGGGTGAGATACGGAACGCTTTTTATTTACCTGGGTTTTGGCAACTGCTTGATGTTTTATCTTACTAAACCATTTTTCTTATATATCGCCATCACTAACGATACCATACGGTTATAGGTCTCTAAACCTTCAGGCTGGTTATTTGCCTTTAAAAAATTGTCATAAAATATACTGCTAATCGTATTGATCTTATTTTGGTAGGATAGCCAATACATCCGCTCGGCCTTAAAATCATTTTTAACACCGGGCGAGATACGTAGTTTTAACTGCTTGTGTGCAACGGTATCAACGCGCCTTAAGGTGTGCATAAATTCCTCCACCGCTAAATAATAACCAGAGTAGCGCAACAATTTATCTTCAGAAGCGGTTGCGGCAAGAAACCCTACGAAATTAGCCTCATCCTCGGGCCCGTACCCCATCTGGTGCGACATTTCATGGCAGGCAACAAAGGGGCGGTTAAATACCGGCATCTGGTAATTCATTTGCGCTTCTGTAGTAAAGGGGTTGTAATAGCCCGATGTACCCAGGTAATTCATAAACGGCGTGAGTATTGATGGCTTGATACCGGGGCTGTAGGTTTTAAAACCGACAGAAGTGTTAGCCAACACGTTAACTGCTTTTCGTGCTTTTTGGTAAATAGTATCGTTACTCTGCAGCAAATCTGCCGGTGCAAGGCGGGCGCGGCAATGGTTGGCGCTGTCTATCAATATAGTGGTAACGGCCTGCAAATCGGCAGTGGTAAAGGTGCTATCCCTAAGGTTTAACCGTTCGGCTGCCGACGGCCTGAAATAATTCATCCCCCAAAGCAAATAAAACAGCACAATACCTGCCTGTACACCTATAAAAATACCTAATAACAATTTACCTAATTGCACAAATCGTTTCTTAAAAAGTAGCCTGAATGCCGTGAAGATGGCATAAAGCAGGTAGAGCACAATTGCCGTGTACAGCACATCGCCAAAACTAAAGGGCAACAGGTTGAGTACCGGGTGCAACAAGTAGCAAACTACCGGGTAAAGGCCTTCAGAATAATAACGCTCTACGGCGTTTGGATAGCCGGCAAACAGCGTAAGCAGGTAAATCACTATAAATAATATTATAATAGTTAACCCGCGGTTTAAAAGCGGCCTTTTACGATGTAGGTGCTGCATGTTACACGGTAAATATAACGTTTATAAAGTTGAACTTCTACTGAGCTTTGTGGCATAAAAAAGCCCCCCGAAAAAATCGGGAGGCTTGTAAATTACTTTACGTTTTAAATTATTTAATTGATACAGGTACAGATAGTTTATCCCAATTTAGGCTAAAACCTTTTTTGTTGATCTTGTAAACCAAACGCTCGTTCATGGTGGTTGCAACAGGCTTAACTGTTACACGTAAAGCATCTTTGCTCTCGTCATACTTAAATGCACCCCATTGTTTAGGCTCCTTGTTAAAAATGATTGTCCAAGTAGTCGCTGTAGGGATAGCGAAGAAACCGTAGGTACCTGCAGGTAATAATTTACCTTCAACCTTAATGTCTTTGCTGGTAGTAAATACGGTTGCTTCGTTTGCACCTGTACGCCATACACTACCATATTTTTCTAATTCGCCAAATACCTTGCGGCCTTTTACCGAAGGACTACCGTAGTTGATACTGATTTTTGAACCTGCAACCGTCGCACTAACGCTGTCGCGCGGACTTTCCATTGGTTTTTTTTGTGCAAATACCGTTGTTGAAAAGATCAGGGCGAACACTAATAATGTCGCGGCTTTAAATTGAAATGCTTTTTTCATAAAAAAGATAAATTGAGTGTTTTATTAATATAACTGGTTGTAGATAATTAAATTATCACAAATATGATATAAATAACTTTTATACCAGATATTAAGCCGCAATAATATCACTCCAAAACAATGTAAGCAACATCAAATTCACACAACCCACAGCTAATGAGTGTACTATATGACAAAATCACATACGTTAGCCACGACCCAAAACAATAAACAATTGTTATCAAACTTGCCATTGCCCGTAGCAGGTTTCTTTGGGAATTGTTTTAGCCGTATTAATTTATATTTGCATCAAACCATCATTAATGAACAATAATAACAAGCCCTTTTACCTGATACTTTTTGTGCTGGCTTTAGTGGTAAATTTTATTGGTATTAATAATGATTTTTTTTCTGACGACCCCGGGCTGTATGCATCTATTGCCAAAGCAATGGTTTACAAAAAAGACCTATGGCAATTGTATAGCTACAATGTCGACTGGTTGGATAAACCGCACTTCCCGTTTTGGGCGGCTTTTGTGAGTTTCAAAATATTCGGCGTTAGCGTTTGGGCGTACCGGTTACCGGCATTACTTTTCTTTTTACTCAGCCTGCTTTACACTTATCTGTTTACCCGCAGGTATTACACAAAAGAAATTGCTTTTACAGCCGTATTGATTGTAATGACCGCGCAGCATGTGTTGATATCTAACGTTGATGTTAGGGCCGAGCCTTACCTGATGGGCCTGGTAATTGGTAGTATTTATCATATAGCAAAGTTGTATGACAGATATAGCCTAACCGACCTGCTGCTTGCAGCCCTGCTTACTGCCTGCGCCATCATGACAAAAGGCATATTTGTTATAGTAGTCATTTACGGTTCGCTGCTTGGACAGTTGATTTTACAAGGCGAGTTTATGAACTTGTTTAAGGTTAAATGGTGGGCACTTTTCCTGCTTACTTTTTTGTTTTGCCTGCCCGAGCTTTATGCTCTATATATTCAGTTTGACTTGCACCCCGAGAAGACCGTGTTTGGCCGTAATGGTGTATCGGGTATAAAATGGTTTTTGTGGGACAGCCAGTTTGGCCGCTTCATCAACAGCGGTCCCATCCGTCAGCAAAAATCGGGCGATGTGTTTTTCTTTGTGCACACGCTGCTATGGGCGTTTGCACCGTGGTGTCTTTTCTTTTATTATGCTTTGTACAAAAGCGTTAAAAATATTAGACAGAAAGTAAGACTCAATGAATACTACACTTTAAGCGGCGGATTGCTTTTACTGCTTTTGTTCTCTTTATCACGTTTTCAATTACCATTTTACACTAATGCCATCTTCCCACTTTTCGCTATTATCACGGCGCCATATTTTTATAAGCAATTATTAAAGGCAGCAAATATTTATTGGGGCATTGTTCAATGGATCGGTGTCATATTATTACCCATTATTGCTATAGGTGTCCACCTTTATTTGAAACCGGATAATTCTTTATGGTTTATTGTCGATTGCTTTTTGTTCGGCAGCTTGGCTATCGCTATCATTATCAAAGTGCCTGCTGTAAAACAGCGGGTATTCCTGCTGAGTTGCTGCGCGGTACTGTTTGCTAATTTTTATATTAATACTACGTTCTTTAAAATATTGGCCTCATACAACGGGCAAATAACCGCAGCAAAATTTGCCAACCTTGCTCAAAACAACAACCAGCAATTATACTCGGTAAACCCTGCCAACAACGTGTTCCAGTTTTATTGCAGCCGCCAGGTTAACTTTGTAAGGTTAGATCTTTTTAAAAACTATCCCGCAGGCAAAAAATCGCTTTTCTTTTTAAGCCAGCTTTCTGTTGATTACCTTGTAAAAACTGGCGTGAGTTTTACAGTAGTAAAAGCATTTAGTAACTATCCGCAGGAAAATATTTTACCCGCCTTTATCAATAAAGAAACCCGGTCAAAAACACTCGACCGGGTTTATCTGATCACTAGATGATTACGTGTTCTTATTGCCCTTTGCTTTTCTAAAAAAGTAGCATTATGCTATACATCATCCGTTATCTGTTCCCAATAAACGGTTTCCTGATAAATACTGTTTTGTATAGCAACATGTGCGCGTACTTTTTCAAGTTCGGCCTTTAGCTCTTCGGGAGATAAATCCGCCTTTAATGAATGGTAAAATATTACATAACCAGTTTTACTGTTTATGAATTTGTAATGTTTGGCAGCAGTATTCATAATTGATAGTGCTTTATAACAATACAATGTGAGTTGTGCTTAATTTGTTTTTAAACAAACTAAAAAACAAATTATCTGCCGCCAGCATCCGGCGAAGAGCCGTTAGTGTCGTCGCCTTTGTCTTTATCTTTTTTGTCTTTCTCAAATTCAAGCTTACCAAACTTGTAACTAAAGGTTATGCCAAAACTTTGTACAGGCACCTGGCGCAGGCTAACCTGGTTAAACCCGTTGCCAAATGTAGTTTGCTGCTGGTTAACATATTTATTAAACGGATTTGCCGCAACCAAGCCAAAGCTTGCCTTTTTGTTCAGGAACTGTTTACGTACCGCAAAGTTGTAAAACAAGAAATGCGGCCTGGTGCCCTGCAGGTTTTTTTGCGACGAATTGTAATTAACAAAACCTTCTGCAGCAAGGTTATTACCAAACTGGTAAGTGGCATTTAGGTTAACACGATACCCTACACCCGTTACCGAGGCAAAACCCGGATTGGTATTGGTACGGCTGGCTAAAAACATATTGGTGCGCAGGTTCAACTTTTCTGTAACGGGTACCGATCCGAAAATATTGGCCCCAACTGTTGTTTGCGTGCCTATGTTGGCGCGTTGTGTAAGCAACACGTTGGTATAGTCGCGGCCGTTAATGTTCAGTATCTCGTATTGAGTAGTGAACGACTGGATATCATCAATGTTGTGGCGATAGAACGCACCGGTATAGATATTTGCACCGCCGTCAAAAGATTTATTGTAGCCCAATTCTAAACCGTGACTTACCTCTGGTTTCAGGTTAGGGTTACCTGTACTGATATTATGCGGATCGCTGATGTTATAGAATGGGTTTACCTCGCCATAATCCGGGCGTTCTATACGGTAATTATAGCTCAGTTTGATGCTTTGCGAACCCGACAATTTGTGAGACAAGGTTGCCGATGGTGCCATAGTATTATAGCCGGGGATATTTACACCAGGGAAGTTGGCCGTAGTGTTCGTATACTCATTACGTACGCCTGCCTTCACATCTAACCAGTTTTTAAATAACGATGCCGATGCAGATAGATAAACTGCATAAATATTACGCTTGTAGTTGAAACCATACGTTTGATCGGCATTGTTTACATAGCTGCCATTGTTTAACAAACTATCTGTATTAACGGTATTCTTCAGATCTTCTAACACCGCTTTTGCACCACCTTCTAAGGTAAAGTTTTTGCTGAACGGGTGGCTGTAATCTACAGATATATTGGTTTGCCTGTCGTTACCGGGGTTACTACCTATCGACCCTGTTGCCGGGTAGCTGCCGGTCAGGTAATCTTGCCTTTGCGAATAGTTAACTGTGTTTTTGCTATAACTGGTGTTATACAATATATCCAATTCCTGCCCTTCTTTAGCGAAGGTTTTTTTGTAACCCAAGCTAAAATCCTGCGAGTTGGCACTGAAGCGGCTATCGGAGATCCTGTTGCTTAACAACTGCGAAAGCTGAGCCCCAGCAGCCGATGTCTGCGTTTCCTGCTGACTGGTTAATCCATAATTATGGTTACCAAAATGGTTAAAACCAAAGGTACCCGTCAGTTCATCTTTAGGGGTGATACTCCAGTTTAAACTTAAGCCTGTTTGGTAGCTGCTACGCTGGCTGGTATTTTCGCCGCTTTGTAATAACCGGGTCGAGTCGCCTGTGGTTGCGTCGTAAGATGACCGGCTATTTGAATTCCTGCCGGTAGTTTTTAGCTGTGCGTTACCACTAAAAAACGCGTTTGCGCCAAAATTTCCTTTACGGGCGCTCAAGTTAACCGATCCGTTTTCTAAACGAGTCCCCAGGGCACCGTTTATGCTACCGTTAATACCCGATACTTTACTATCTTTTAATATAATGTTGATGATACCTCCCGTACCTGCGGCATCGTATTTAGCGCCGGGGCTGGTTACTACTTCAATACTCTTAATCTGGCTGGCCGGAATAGATTGCAGCGCATCGGCCAGGCTTGCCCCAAATATGCTGGATGGCTTACCGTTGATCAGAAAACGGATGTTGGCGTTGCCCTGCAACTCCACGTTACCATCAATATCTACTGATACCTGCGGCACCTTTTTCAATACATCCAATGCTACACCACCCTGCGCGGTTAAATCATTAGCCGCATTGTACACCATTTTATCGATCTTATTTTCGATAATTGGCGCTTTGGCTGTTACCACAACGGTACTCAGCTGGTTTTGCACCGGCTTTAATAAAAGCTCACCCAGTGAAACGGCACCCCCTGCCCCCACAATTACATGGTCAAGCGTGGTGCGGGTATATCCTAAAAAATCAACCGTTAGTTTATAGTCGCCTGCAGGCAAATTATCCACGGCGAAGTTCCCCTTAGCATCGGTACTAATACCGTTAAAAGGGCTTGCACTGCCTTGCTTAAAAAGCGATACGGTGGCATAATCCACCGGCAATTTAGTATTGGCATCGGTAACTTTACCAGTAATTTTACCTTTACCACTACCTGCCTGGGCATAAACATTTATTTGTGACGATATAAAGAGAAGCAAAAAGAGGGTTAAAAAAAAACGCATAGATTAATTACAATTTTATCTGAATTGCAAAAATCTCAAGAAACTTTGGATTAAATCTGATTTTTAGCTCGCAACACGGAATTGTTACAATATTAACAATATCTTAATTTACCATTAAAATATAAGCACTAAAGTCCCCGCGATAATCAACGCCGCGCCCGATGCCGACTTTAATGTAAGCGGCTCACCAAGAAATACTACCGATAACACGATGGCTATCGCAACGCTCAATTTATCAACTGGCGCCACCTGCGATACCTTACCTAATTGTAGAGCCTTAAAATAAAAGATCCACGATAGGCCTGTGGCGCAGCCGGAGAGGATAAGAAATGTCCAGTTTTGTTTTGTCAAGCTGCCAATAGAATGATTGCTCCCTTTATAGAAAACGATGATCCAGGCAAGCATCAATATGACCACCGTGCGTATGCCGGTTGCCAGGTCGGTATCGACACCTTTGATTCCTATTTTTGCAAAAATTGCGGTCAAGGCGGCAAACACCGCCGAGAGTAAAGCATAGATCCACCACATATTATATCAATTATTTAAATCTATTTTAAAAACCAAATCTGTGTTAATTCTGAAGTATTAAATCAGCCAGAAATTTATTAACCGAAAAGAAATAAAAATTACCAATTTCAAAAATTTCATCAAAAAATCTAATAAAAGTATTTATCTTAGACGTTATTACCTGAAGTACCGTTTAACAAACTATATGACTAAGAAAACTGATTTTGTTTACTCTTCGGAGTCAGAACCGCACCGCATCCGCACAAAAAAGATTTTAAAACAGTTCCCGCAATTGCGCCAGCTGATAGGCAAAAATCCAAAAACTATCTGGGCTATTATAGGCTTGGTTGTTTTCCAGGTGGGTATGGCCTTTTTAGTTAAAGACCAGGCATGGTGGGTAATTGCAGGCGCTGCTTACTTGTTAGGCGCCTTTGCAGATCATGCATTGTTTGTAATGATCCATGAGTGCACGCACCAATTATTATTTAAAAACCGTAATGCTAACCGCTTTGCTTCTATGTTTGCCAATTTGCCGCAAATATTGCCAAGCGCTATTTCTTTCGAAAAATACCACATCAAGCACCACTCTTTTCAGGGTGTGCATGAGCTGGATGCCGACTTGCCAAACCGTTGGGAAGCAAAACTGATCAGCAATTCGTTTTTCGGTAAAGCGCTTTGGTTGTTGTTCTTCCCGGTTTTCCAATTATTCCGTTTATCCCGTTTAAGAGAGATCCATCCGTTTGATGGTTGGATCGTGACCAACTTTATGATACAGGTTGTGTTTACTGTTGCTATATGGTATTTTATGGGTTGGGGTGCTATTGCATTTTTACTGTTAAGCTTCTCATTCTCGGTTGGTTTGCACCCACTTGGTGCCCGTTGGATACAGGAGCATTACCTAACCCACAGTGTGGAGCAGGAAACATACAGCTACTACGGTAACTTTAACGCGGTGGCGTTTAATGTGGGTTTCCATAATGAGCATCACGATTTCCCTTCCATCCCGTGGAATAAATTGCCCGAGATCAAAAAAACAGCGCCAGAATATTACGAAACATTGTATTATCATACATCATGGACCAAGTTGTTCTTCCAATTTTTATTTGACAGGGAAATTTCTTTATTTAACCGAATACTGCGCCGCGAGCGCGGTAAGGTTACTTTGACCGATGTATCGAAACCCGATGCTGAAATGAGTTTCGCACCTGCAGTTGAAAAAACGCCGGTATCGGCATAAGCAGTATAAATTATATACAACAGCTCCAAGGTTTACAAAGCTTTGGGGCTGTTGTGTTTTGGGCCACAATACAATTTGGCACAATTGTGGTACTTTTGTTAGCAATCAGCAATTAATAACTGCGCATTATACTATAACAAGTACAAGGCTGTTATTATTAGCTTACAGATATGAGAACCCGCAAAAAGTTAAATATTTTCATACCCCTTGTTGTACTGATATTTTGTGGTGCCTACGCCAAGCATCGCCTTATCGACAACAAACAATTACCCGAAGGCCGCCTGCAGGATAAAGCGATGGACGAGATCTCGGGCATATCAGCATCAGGTGTTAACCAAGATGTTTACTACGTGCATAACGATAGCGGCGATACGAGTCGTTTTTTCGCTATTACTGCCGATGGCAAGTTAAGATCAACTATTTATTATAAAGCCGATGCGACGACTAATGGTGTGTACGACTGCGAAGACATTGCCGTTGGGCCAGGGCCTGTAAAAGGTAAAAGCTACGTTTACCTTGGCGATATAGGAGATAATGCGGCGAACCGCAATTATGTAACTATTAACCGTGTTGAGGAACAGAATAGTTGGGATAAAGACAGTATAGCGCATGCCACTCAAGCTTCGCTGTATTTGAAATACCCTTTTGGAGCCCGTGATGCCGAAGCGATGATGGTTGACCCGGTTGAAAAGCTGCTTTATATAGTGACTAAACGATACGACTCTGTTGAAGTGTATACAACCCCGCTGAATTTTAAGGCAAAAGATACCGTTACCCTAAGTTTTCATGGCCGCTTATTTTTTAAGGGTATAAAGCCCTTTAAATGGATAACTGCGGGCGACATTTCTAAAAAAGGCGACGAAATACTTTTAAAAAGCTATGAAAAAATATATTACTGGGAGCGTAAACCCGGCGAGCACATTTGGGAAACTTTACAGCGCGCACCCTTAGAGCCCACTTACAAGCAAGAAAAGCAGGGCGAAGCCATTGGTTTCACGCCGGATGGCAGGGGCTATTATACCACCAGCGAGGGCGTGTACTCCCCAATTTATTATTATCCTGCACCCGGCCGTAAAGTTTATTAATTCGCTAACAATTCAACGTACTTTACCTGCTGCGGGAACCACACCGTCATTTCGCCTTTACCCCGATTTGCCCATCCGTAATAAGGGATAGCAGTAAGTGTTTTATTTTGTGTTGATACATTCTGGCCATCCGCGGTAACAGCCACAGCTTTTACATCTGCTTTTAAAACCATTACACCGTTTAATAATTCCGGCTGATAGTTAGTAGTAAATACAGCATTTTGCGGTACAATAATATTTGAAGCTTTACCATCATTATCTTTCCATTCGGCGCAGTACATAACTGGGCCGCGCTGCAGGGCAACTTTTCCGGCATCATCGGGCAGGTTGGTATTGGCAATTACGCGTTGCACATCCATCGGCAGGTTAATCTCTACCTTGTCCCCCTTTTTCCACTTTTTGCTGATCACGGCGTATCCATGTTCCATCTTATAATCAATAGCTTTGCCATTCAGTTTAACAATGACCTTTTGTGACATGTTTTGCTGATAAATGTACAAATCAGACGGCACAGCCTGGTTTTGCGCCCAGCCCGGTATTCTGATCTTTAAGTTCATATCTACAGCTGATGCAGGGTTGATTGTAAAAGCCAAACCGCCATCCCATGGGTAATTATTTTGCTGGGTTATTTTTAGATCCTTATTATCAACTTTCATATCGCCGGTGCCGCTAATAAACAGGTTAATAAATACATCCTTACCATTTTGCGCGTAAATGTAACCGGGGATAGATGGCATTAAGCGGGCTACGTTAGTTGGGCAGCACGAGCAAGTGAACCACCCCGCACGTTCGCGCTCAATATCAGGGTGATTAAAGCCATCCCGTATCTGCATGGCATTGGTATAAAAAAACGATTTACCGTCAAGTCCTACACCAGATATCAACCCATTGTATAAAGTTTTCTCTAAAACATCGATATACTTACTATCGCCGTGCAATAAAAACATCCGCTGGTTCCAAAAAACGTTGCCTATGGCCGCGCAGGTTTCATTGTAAGCGGTGGCATTGGGTAGTTCGTAGTTTGCACCAAAGCGTTCACCATCGCCAACGGCACCAATGCTGCCTTGCACATACATTTTTTTGCCTACCATATTATCCCAGATCTTATCAATGGCAGCCAGGTATTGCTTATCGCCGGTTAGTGCAGCAACATCCGCCATGCCCGAGTATAGGTACATTGCCCTTACGGCATGGCCTTCGGCCTCGTCCTGGTTTATCACCGGTTTATCGTCCTGCCAGTAAACGCCGTTTTCAAAAACGTTTTTGCTTTTCTTATTATATTCTTTGTGACCGCGTTCGTCTATAAAAAACTTAGCCAGATTAAGGTATTCAGTTTTCCCGGTAACACGGTATAACCTTACCAAACCCATTTCAACAATTTCATGGCCGGGTGCTACATGCCTTTTACCCGGGCCAAATACCCGCACCAGCAAATCGGCATTGCGGATAGCTATATCTAAAAAATTCCTCTTCCCCGTTGCCATATAATGCGCGACCGCACCCTCGTACATATGCCCGGCACAATATAGCTCATGGCTGTTTTCCTGTTCTTTTACCCAACGCTCTGTACCCAGCCAGTCGCCAACATGCAATGGATCTATGGTTCGCGCGGTGTAAAGGTAACCATCGCCCTCCTGTGCCTTTCCTACAATCGTGATCATCGAATCAACATAATGATCCAGCTTTTTATCGGGATGCAGTGCCAGTGAATAAGATGCCCCTTCTATGGTTTTATAAATATCGGTATCGTCAAAGGGGTATGTGGTGCAGAATTTGCCCTTTCGCTCTGCCGCCATCTGAAAGTTTTTCACCCGCCCCGTACTTTCACAACGTGCAAATGATGCGGGAATGGTAACCTTGCGGTTGGTTTCGATGCGCGATGTCCAGAAATGGTCGGTCAATTTCACATTGGTAAACGCTACCGGTTGGATCGGGTAATCCTGTTTTTGTGCTGAAGCGTATGATACGGTGCAAACAGCCAGTAATAAAAGTGAGATTTTTTTCATAACCAAGCGTAAATCTAATCAAAAAGCATTAATAACCGTCACATTGACATATTTTTTATAACTGATAAAAAATAGGGCTAATCAACTTGCTATTAATTTAACGTAATGTTGATCATTTGTTTTAATAAAAGTCTTACTTTTAAATCAATTAAAAAAAATCTGATATGAAAAGAAAACTCCTTACTACAGCGTTTTTAGTATGTTGCGTGGCGATATGCATGGCAGCTGCATTTTTAAATATTGCAGGCACCTGGACCGGCAACCTTAAAATGACCGACGGTAACACCATCCCGTTGAGCTACACTTTTAAACAAGACGGTGATAAAGTTACGGGGATGGCTACATCACCGCAAGGCGAGGTTGCTATAGAAAGCGGTAAAATTGCGGGCGATGTAATTACATTTAGCGTAAACGTGCAAGGTATGGACATCCCGCACAGCGGTAAAATATATGCCGACTCTATTGCGATGGATGTTACAGTTGGCGATGATAAACTGCATAGCAAATTATTAAAGAAAGCAAATTAATATACGCTGATATTTTAAACCCTGCCTTAATGGCGGGGTTTTTTGTTTTAGGGTTGTTAGCTAAACCGCCATGCCTTACCTTTGCGGCGCATGCAACGTATAATCGCATATTTATTAATCGTTTCGCTTTTATCGGCGAACTTTTCGCGCTTATTTGTTTACGCAGGTTTTGAATTGAATAAAAATTATATTGCTACCAAGCTTTGCGAAAACCGCGATAAGCCCTGGATGCATTGTAACGGCAAGTGCTATTTTATGAAAAAGATAAAGCAAGCCGAAGACAAACAAAACAGCGAAAGCAGGCAGGCGCAGAAAAACCTTTTTCAGGAAGCATTTTACAGCCGCCCGGTTGTAATCAAGTTTCACTCTGTCTTATTATCGGTAACGGCAGTGCCTAATTACCGCATCAAACTGCCCCAGCAGCCCCGTACTGTATTCCAGCCGCCCCGGCTCGCTTAGATCAATTTCCCCTTTCTTTAATTATTTATGACAGCTTAAAAACGATGGCCTAAAGCCGCCGTATTTGCCTTGCTATTTTGCAACGGGCTGTTTCTATCTATGCTTGCGGCCCACACGGCCGCGGGTAAACTTAATATGATCTATGAGACCATTTATAATTCTATATACACTATTTTCTATCCTTTCGGTAGCAGTTTACGGTCAAACTACTATCACAGGCACTGTAACAGACGCCCGCACACATGAGGCTATTGCCGGTGCGATGGTTGGCAATGCCGACGATAATATTAACCTTTCCACTACGAACAGCAAAGGTAAATTCAGCATACAGCCCGCCGGTATCAAATCCCTGCGCTTTAAAATGATCGGTTATGCTGATAAAATCTTTATATTATCAGGAGTTTCGCATATCGAAGTCGCACTTGAACCCTCAACCGTCGATTTGCAGCAGGTAGTGATCTCGGCCAGCAGGGAGCGCCAGGCCCGGCAGGATGCACCCATTGCCATCAGCAAGATCAACGCCACCCAGATCCATGACACCAAAGCCACAGCACTTTACCAGCTGCTAAACAAAACAACCGGTGTTTATATGGTTGATCTGGGGAACGAGCAGCATACCATGGCCATCCGCCAGCCCATCACTTACAATGCCTTATATTTATATATGGAAGATGGCCTTCCCATCCGCCCGACGGGGATCTTTAATCACAATTCCCTTTACGAGATCAACATGAGCGGGGTTAGGGATATAGAAGTGATCAAAGGCCCGGCATCATCGCTTTACGGCAGTAACGCCATCGGCGGGGCCATCAACTTTATTACCCAGGGCCCGCCTGCCGGATATGCAGGCAATGTATCTGTACAGGGCGACAACTACCATTACCGGCGCATTGATGCAGACGGTGGTTTCAGCACCGGTAAATTCGGCTTATATGCAGGTGGTTACATTACCCACCAAAAACACAGCTGGCAGGATTACAGCGATTTTGATAAACGCTCCGGTAATTTTAAAACCACTTATGATTTTGATAACGCCACCCGTTTAACCACATCGGTTGCTTATAATTACTTAAACACCCAAACGCCGGGAAGTTTAGATAGTGCCCGCTTTTACAGCCGCAGTTACGGGGCTAATCAGCGCTTTACTTACCGTAAGGTGAATGCGTTTCGCGCTAATACCAAGTTGGAGCATGCCTGGAACGCGCAAAGCAATACTTTTTTGACACTGTTTTATCGTAAGAACTCAACCGAGCAGCTACCCAGCTATTTTATATCTGATGTTAGGGACGCCGCAGGTAATTACTTGAGTTCGAACGGGCAGCAGAACGATCAGAGCTTTCATAGTTTAGGTTTGCTGGCCCAACACCGTCAGGATCTGGATTTCCTGCATTCTCGATTGATCGTTGGGGTTTATGCGGATAACAGCCCAAGTTCTTACTACGCCAAATACCTCAACATCCAAAAAGATGTAGCGAATAACTTCTATACAGGTTATACCAGCACAGGCAGATATATAGATAATTATAAGATCAAGCTATTTAACACCGCAGCTTACACCCAATATGAAATTAACCCGGTTGAACCACTACGGATTGTGATGGGTTTACGTTATGACAGGATCCGCTACAACTTTACGAATGGCATAGCTGCCGGTAGCACAAAATATAAACAGCAGGAAACTAACGATTTTAACATCGTAGCGCCCAAACTGGGGCTTACTTATAACTTTGGTAATAACAAAGGTTTTTACGCCAATTACAGCGTAGGTTTCCAACCACCGGAAACCGGCGACTTGTACAGCGCCCGCCAGTTAACGCCACTAAAGCAGGCTACCTTTAATAATTATGAAGCGGGTGGCTGGTTTACGGCACTTGATAAAAAGATGTATGTAGAGGTTACCCTGTATGATTTGGAAGGCCGAAACGAGATCATTAACCAGTTACTGCCCGACAATACTACCCAAAACCAAAACGCGGGGGCTACCCGCCACAAGGGAATTGAGTACTCCGTTGCTTACGCGCCTATCCATGACTTAAGTTTTAGGTTTAGCGGCACCAACGCCCGGCACACCTATGTAGATTACAGCGAAGTGGGCACCAATTCTGCAACAGGGGCAAGTACAGTAACCGTTTACAACGGCAACCGCATGAACAACGCCCCGGCCTGGATAGCGAATTCGGAGCTGACCTACAAACCATCCTATCTAAATGGTTTCCGCATAGCGGGTGAGTGGCAGCACATCAATAAATATTTCACCAATCCCGCAAATACAAAAACTTATGCGGGTTATGATATTTACAACCTGCGTTTAGGGTATGATGTAAAAAGCAGCGCGGCTAAAGGGCTGGGCGTATGGTTTAACGTGATCAACTTAACCAATAAGCTTTACGCCACCACGGTTACCAGCAACCAGTACGGCGATACCTACAACGCCGCCCCGCCGCGTATTTACACATTGGGTATTAGTTACTCTTTTTCAAAAAACTAAAATGGCAACAGCAAAACAAAACTTTTATAAATGGCATAGGATATTGGGCTTAACAGCACTTATCCCTGTCATCTTCTGGACGCTGAGCGGGCTTTCGCACCCGTTCATGTCTAATTGGTTCAGGCCCACTATCGCAATGGAGGTTTTCAAACCCCTCACGCAAAGCAAAATGAAACCCGCGCTATCCTTACAGCAAGTGCTGGATAAGAATGCCATTACCGAGTTTAGAAATTTCAATATCGTTAACTTTAACAGGCAAACTTACTACCAGGTATTAGGGAAGGACAGCGTCGCCAGGTATTATTCGGCTAAAGATGCCAGCCTGCTAACCAATGGCGACCAGCTTTACGCTACCTACCTGGCGCGGTATTTTACACAGGATTCCATTTCGTCTATCAAATGCATCACCCTGCAAAAAACGTTCGATGCGCAATACCAGCCGATCAACCACTTGCTGCCCGTTTGGAAGGTAGCCTTTAACCGCCCGGACGGAATGGACGTTTATATCGAAACCAGCCACAGCCGCATAGGTACCTTTAATAACAACACCCGTAAGGCTATGCTGTGGTTATTTGAGCAGTTTCATACCTGGGCGTTCTTGGCAGCCATTGGCGGCGAGCAATTCCGCATCGTGGCGCTGCTGATCGTTGTTGGTTGTATGTTGCCTTCATTGCTAAGCGGGTTGATTGTTTATGGTTTCTTTTGGAAGAAATTCAAAACGGCACAGCAAAATCGAATGGTAGCGGGCAAGGACGATAAACGCTTTGTTCACCGCTTTCACCGGCAACTCGGGCTTATCGTTTCGTTTGTGTTATTTACCTTTATCATTAGCGGGGCATTTCACCTGCTGGTAAAGCTGCATAATATCGACCCTGATGAAAAGAATTACGAGCAACTCATTGACAGGAAAGATTTAATTGCAGGCAATTTAAACCTGCCTGTTCCAGATAGCGCTATCTCAAAGATTTCATTGGTAAAGTGTTTCGAAAAAACATATTTCCAGGTAAGTACCGTTAAAAAAGACATTTTATATTTTGACGCGGCAACCGGCCGGGAATTAAAAGACGGGGACAAAGAATTTGCCTATTATTTAAGTTATTTTTACCGATCACAGCAAAATAGATCCGAAGAACCAAAATTGATAAATGAGCCGCCTGTTACGCAGATCCGCCAGTTTGATAACGAGTATGGCTTTATCAATAAACGCCTGCCTGTGCAAAAAGTGGTTTACCCGGATGGTGAAAATTGGTATATCGAAACTACCTCATCCAAACTGGCCACAAAAGTTGCTGGTATTGACCTTGCAGAAGGCTTTTCCTTTATATTTTTGCACAAATACTTCGGTATGAGCTGGGCGGGTAAAAACATTCGTGATATTATAAGTATGCTGGCCGCCCTGGGTGTGCTGGTGGTATCACTATTTGGATTTGCAGCCTTTATTAAAAACAAATAATCAGATGAAAAGATCAATAATCCTCTTCGCATTTGCAGCACTTACCTTTGGGGTAAGTGCCTGCAACAACAGCAGCAAAACTGCTACTAAAGAAACCGCTAAACCCAAGGGGAAATACTATTGCACAATGCACCCCGAAATAACAAGCGATAAGCCCGGCACCTGCTCTAAATGCGGCATGGACCTGGTAGAACGGGACATGACCGGGAAATAATTAATCTTTCCAGAACAGCGTATTAGGGTGGAACTGCTTCCAGGAGCGCCAATATTCCTGATAGGCCTGGATCTTGCCCAGCTTTTGGCCTTTTTGGCTGCCGGCAACGCAGTTGCCGCTCCAGTCCCAAATCGATGAGGTTTCGGCATCGGTCAGCATATCGGCAGGTGTAAGGCTAAAGTGCATTTGCCTGCCGTTTAGGGTAGCATTGTAAACGTGATAATTCATGCTGTCCTTTTGCATACCGACAATAAGGTTGGTGTTGTTTATCTTATCATTCAGGACCCGCTTCTTAACCATAGCGCGCCAGTCGTAAGCTTTTGGCTGGCCGCTTATTATTACGCCGATCATCCAGCTTTTTTTGTATAGCGTATCTTTGTTTTCGATACTATCCCTGTCAATCGCCTGCAGGCGATCGTAGTTATTCAGGTCTAGGTAATCGTTCGTAAACAAGTTGTCTGGCTGTAATATGAGCGACCCGGGGTATTTTTCCAGCCAGCCGCCAAGGGTTAGTTGTTCATAAGGGATCTCTGCCAGGTGAGCTCCCTTCATGGGCCCCACAGCTGCATAGCCCGTGCTTTGATACCACCATGTTTTGGTGCCTACATCCTCAATTATAGCATTGTAATGCCTCGCGCCCACCAATCTGAAGCTTTGCTTTACCCCGTTGATGACAGGATCATAAACCCGGCCTGTACGGCACATGGTGCAATAAGTTACCATAATGGCTTTATTGCCAATATTGTCCTGCATTTTATGATGATAGCCTAAATAGATGATCGGATAGGCCTTAGCTACCCCGTTGTGGACCACCCCTATCACCAGGTAGCTATGCGGCACCCGGCTTTTAATCGCGTTGGCAAAGTTTACCTTTTGGGTTTCTTTGAACATGATCTCGGCCTTGTAAGTATAGTCGGTATAATAATAACTACCCAGGCAGATGAGCATAACCACCAATTTGACAATCCTGGCTGTTAGTGTGTTTCTTCGGAAGTAGGCCACAAAATACCAAAGCATCAGCGCTGCACCCAGTATGCGTAAAGGCAGGATGATCTTCTCCAGGTAATAGCAAAGGGTAATGGCGTTGATATCCTGGCTGCCGGGGAAAGGCATTAGCAGGTAAGCATGTATCAAACCCGGCATTAACAGCAATAGGATGCCGATCCAAAATATATAGGGCCTGGTATTATTGATCATGAATATGTAAGTACGCCTAATTGCTAAGGCTGGATTATAATTTTCACTAATTTATAAAACATTACCAATATTAAAAGTGGTTTGCTTGGCTCAATTTATTGCGCTTTATGTTATCGTTTTTTTTGACTTTAGGCTTACGCTCAAACAAGGCAATAGACTTACTTTTATAAAAATTTAAAGCTTATGAAAGTTGAGATATGGTCTGATGTGATGTGCCCTTTCTGTTACATAGGCAAGCGCAGGTTCGAAGACGCTTTACAGCAGTTTGCCCATAAGGATGAGGTGGAGATAGAATGGAAAAGCTTTCAGCTTAACCCGGATATGGTAACCGATCCATCAGTTAACATTAACCAATATTTAGCCGATGCCAAAGGCTGGACATTGGAATATGCAAAGCAAATGAACAACCATGTAACTGAAATGGCAGCCGAAGTTGGCTTACATTACAATATGGATAGGGCCGTTGTTGCCAACAGTTTTAACGCACACCGCTTTACCCATTTTGCCAAAAAGCACGGTTTAGGTGTTGAGGCAGAAGAGCAATTATTTAAGGCGTATTTTACTGATGGCAAGAATATGGACGATGTTGATACCCTTGCTCAATTAGGTGCAGAACTCGGTTTGGATGCGGGCGAGATCAAACAAACCCTGGCTACCAATGCCTTTGCCGACGAGGTGAAGCATGACATTGCCGAGGCTTCATACCTGGGCATCCGTGGTGTTCCTTTCTTTGTGATGAGTGGGAAGTACGCCGTATCCGGCGCGCAGGCAGTGCCCGTTTTTACCGAAACTCTGGAGAAGGCTTACAGTGAGTTTCGCCCACAGCTGGAAATAGTTGAAGGCCCCGTTTGCGGGCCTGACGGCGACTGCTAATTTTCTACAAAAAAGGTTTACAAAAGTTTACATATTTCAGCGAAATACTTATTAATATTTTGATAATCAATTATTTACATATTAAGTGGGTTTACATGAAAATCACGCTATTTATATAGCGTATGTACGCGCCGATTTGTCCGGCTAACGCTGTTTAACTGGTAATTACAATATGTTAAACCTGCTGCAAACCGCCAGCAATTATCAAATTTGTAATTAATACCCTATCTTTGTAAAACTTAGTGTAAAAATAACACTAAGCACAACCATTTGGAAGCAACATTACCCACTTACAACTTTACTAAACGCACCTTACGGATTGCCGTTGGTGTGATGTTTTTTATGACCGGCCTGTGCTTTGCCAGCTGGGCATCGCGTATTGCTACCATACAGCAGGACCTTGGTTTAAGCGATGCCGCTTTGGGTGGTGTACTATTTGCCACCCCGGTTGGCTTAATGGCGTCATTACCATTCTCGGGTTGGATCATCACCAAAATTGGCAGCCGGAAATTATTGATCGCTGCGCTCATTGTATATGCCTGCTGCCTGGTAACGCTCGGGCTAGCCCAAAATACCTTTCAACTCATTATCTGCCTCGCTTTTTTCGGGTTTTCGAGCAACGCAGTAAACATATCTGTAAATACACAGGCAGTAGCCGCAGAAGAACTTTATCAGAAACCAATCCTCGCATCCTTTCACGGATTATGGAGTTTGGCCGGGTTTGCCGGGGCAGGGATAGGCACGTTTATGATCGGTAAGCAAATCATTCCCCTTCACCACTTTTCAATCATATTTGCGCTCATCATTATCGCGGTAGCGGTAACATCAGGTTATCTAAAAAATGATAAGGTTACCAGCAGCGGCCCGGTGTTTGTACTGCCCGATAATTCCCTCATTAAATTAGGGATCATTGCCTTTTGCTCGATGATATGCGAGGGTGCCATGTTTGACTGGAGCGTGATCTATTTTAAGAAAGTGGTATTTGCGCAAGGCGCCTGGATGGGTGCCGGCTATACAGCCTTTATGCTTACCATGGCCGGCGGCAGGTTTATTGCCGACTGGTTTGCCCACCGCTTCGGGTTAAAACGGACTTTACAATTAAGTGGCATGTTAACGGCCACCGGCCTGATCTTAGCAGTGGTGTTCCCTTACATCTACACCGCTATGGCCGGCTTTTTATTGGTTGGCTTCGGGGTATCGTCGGTAGTGCCGTTAGTTTACAGTGCCGCCGGCAAATCAAAAACCATGTCGGCGGGTGTGGCATTAGCGGCTGTATCAACCATTGGTTTTATGGGCTTTTTAGTAGGCCCCCCTATTATAGGGTTCATAGCGGGCCTGGCATCACTACGGGCATCATTTACGTTGATAGCCGCAATGGGCATCTGCGTTACCGTGTTTGCTACCAAGGCTAAGATCTAACGGCCTTTACCTTCCTCGTTTAAATCAGCAGCATCCGGGTTCAATATATATTCAAATTTTTCGTAGCCGTTATGAAATAGGAACTTCACCCGTTCATGCGGCAGGTTAATATCTAAAGAAATAGCAGCTAAAGTTTGCGGCAGGTTATCCCTAATCAGTTTCAGATCGGTTACGTTGGGCATTTCTATGGCTATATCGTTACCGCGGGGAGCTATTTGCCAATCCTTTATATTAGCTGCGGTTAAAACATTCACCCATTTTTGCTGATATGCGTTCATATAAGTTCAATTTGGTAAAGGAATAGAACAGGCGACTATGGATTAAGTTTCAAAAGCTGCTGTCAAAACTCCTGGTAATGCGGGCCGGTCGAGAACACATACTTGCCATAAAGACCCAAAGGTGTAACCCGGTTCTGAAACATCATGTTAGGGCTGCGCGAAAATTTGCGGAAGTCGGCCTCGCTTGCCTGCCCTATATATGGTGTATAAAAATGCCCCATATGTGCATTCCGCCAGGCCATTACGTACGATAATTTATGTTTACTGATGAGGGGTAATAAAACATTCGTCCACCAGTCTGCCTGCGGTATTTTTTCATAACCGGTCTCGGGCAGGCAGGCCAGTTTATGATTCTTAATGGCAACAGCGTCAAGTATTTTTAGCCGGTTCTCTAAATTGAACCGATAATCCTTGACGTTATAACAATAATTATCAAAGCCGATATAATCAGTGTATTCGTTACCGGGATAGCGGGCCATAAAATCCGCCTCGCTGTTAAAATCGGCCACAGAAAACACGATCAGCAGGTTGTGCAGGTTCTTTTTATTCCGCAGGTAATCGATGGTAAATCTCCATAATTCTTTAAATTCCTCTGGCGTGCTCGTGTTTGCACACCACCAAAACCAGCTACCTGTCAGCTCATGAAAAGGGCGAAATAAAATCGGGATGGCTTCACCTCCGGGCCCTTTCATGCTCCCTATATACTTTGCAGCCTTGTCCAAATATTCAACGTAGCGGCTATAATTATTCCCACCCGGCAAAAGGGTCATCACGGTGCGCTGGGTAGTATCCCAGGCGGTTTTGCCGTTGGCGGGGTTATCCATATGCCAGCAAAAAGTATTTACGCCGCCGCGGTCATACGCCTGGCGTACCAGCTTTCTTTGTAAAGCAAATGGGATGTTATTAATATCGCGGGTACTATCATGCTCAATTTTTGCCAGGTCCCACCCATACACAGCGGGGTAGCTGCCGGTTATGGTTTTTACATCACTCATACCGGGTTCAAAGCACCAGCCAATGCCGTAGGCGGTATCGTCATGATGGCCAAACATTACTCCTGCATCTGTAAGGCGCTGCATACTATAGTATAGCTGGCGGCTTTCGGGCGTGGCTTGCTTGTCGCAGGGATCAAACAATTGCGCTTTTGCAACAATGCTGCTCATCATAAAAAAAAGGGCTATTGATTGGCGTAAAATCATGTTCATTGGGCGGTTTAAAGATATCATATTGCAGGTTTCCCTTCAACAATTTAAATAACTTGTGTGTCTAATTGTTTTACGCTACTACCCATATCTGACACTTATAGTTTATTGTACTCGGCAAGCGTGCAATATTGCACACACCATAATTTTATATCACCTTTGCAGTCGGCGCAAAACTGACTATATATCCAAATAGGTCAAACCGTCTGCCGTTTGTAATAATTGCGTTATTACAAACAACTTGTGCTACAAATTGTAGTGATACTTAAAAGTAATTTCTAGTTATTTATACCTTTGCCCCTATTAATGGCTACTATAAAAAGCATCCGATCAACAATCCCCTCCCGTTATCAAAAAATAAAGGACAATGTCTCCGAATTTTTTATCATGCTGGACAGGGTTTACTCTTTTGTACTCCGCTTTTTCAAGGAAGTTTTTTTACCGCCTTACGAGTTTAAAGAAGTGGTAAAACAGTGCTATGAAGTGGGCGTACGCTCGTTCACCCTTATATCATTAACTGGCTTTATTGTGGGGGTTATATTCACCAAGCAAAGTCGCCCGTCGTTAACCAATTTCGGGGCCGAATCCTGGCTCCCGTCGCTGGTATCAATTGCTATCATGAAAGCACTTGCACCATTGGTTACCGCCCTTATTGCCGCAGGTAAGGTGGGATCAAGCATCGGGGCCGAATTAGGGTCGATGCGGGTTACCGAGCAGATAGACGCCATGGAAGTATCGGGCACCAAACCATTTAAATTTTTAGTTTGTACGCGGGTTATCGCTACTACCATCGCTATACCTTTATTGGCAACCTACACCGCGCTCATCGCCTTGTTAGGGGGTTATTTAAACGTAAGCCAAAATGAAGGAACCAGCTTTACCACCTTTATGGAGCAGGCTTTTGAACCCTTAACCTTTGTAGATTTTTGGGCATCTTTATCAAAAGCGGTTGTATTTGGCTTTACTATAGGTATCGTGGGCTGCTACCAGGGTTATAACTCAACCAAAGGTACCGAAGGCGTTGGTAAGGCAGCCAACGGCGCAGTGGTTACGGCCATGTTTTTGGTGTTTATTGAAGAGGTTTTAATTGTACAAATAGCCGGTTGGTTCCGATAATATATTATGGATAAGCAAAAGGCGCAAATAGACATTAACAATACGGTGGTCAAGATTCGCGGTTTGGAGAAATCCTTCGGCGATTATGACGTACTGCGGGGGATTGACCTTGATCTTTACC
The DNA here is from genome assembly GCF_014773245.1 of Mucilaginibacter glaciei. Taxonomy (GTDB): domain Bacteria; phylum Bacteroidota; class Bacteroidia; order Sphingobacteriales; family Sphingobacteriaceae; genus Mucilaginibacter; species Mucilaginibacter glaciei. The sequence continues at coordinate 347,254 of NZ_JACWMX010000002.1, forward strand.
AGGGAGAGAACCTGGTAGTGCTTGGCCGCTCGGGCACGGGTAAATCCGTGCTGATCAAACTGATATCGGGCCTGTTAATGCCAGATCAGGGCAGCATTGAAGTTTTAGGCAACGATGTCACTGCCATTTCCGAAAAAGAATTACAGGAACTTCGTATCCGCATAGGTTTTTCATTCCAGAACAGTGCCTTGTATGACAGTATGACGGTACGTAAAAACCTGGAATTTCCTCTCGTGCGTAACCGCAAAGGGATTACACGGGCCGAGATAGATAAGAATGTGGAGAGTGTGTTAGATGCCGTTGGCCTTTCGCAAACTATTAACCAAATGCCTTCCGAACTATCGGGTGGGCAGCGTAAACGGATAGGTATTGCCCGTACGCTGATACTGAACCCGGAGATAATGATGTATGATGAGCCTACCGCAGGCCTTGACCCGATAACCTGTATTGAGATCAATGACCTGATCAATGAGGTGCAGGCTAATTACAAAACATCATCCATCATCATCACCCACGATTTAACCTGCGCCAAACAAACAGGCGATCGGATAGCTATGTTGCTTGACGGGCAATTTCAACGGGTGGGCACCTTTAACGAGGTTTTTGATACCGATGACAAGCGGGTGAAACCTTTTTACGATTACAACTTTACAGAATAATATTAGTACCCTATATAATGGATGCATCAGACAATAAAAAATCAATAACAGTAGGCATATTTGTGCTGCTTGGCGTAGTAGTGTTCGTGATAGGCGTACTTACACTGGGCGGGCAAAACAAAAGCTTTGTTAAAAGTATACACATCAGTTCCGTTTTCAGCGATGTGGCGGGCCTGAAAAAAGGGAACAACGTTTGGTTCTCTGGCGTAAAGGTGGGCGTTATTAAAAGCATCCACTTTACCGGCAACTCTCAGGTGGATGTGGTAATGAGCATAGAAGCGGCCTCGCAGCAATATATTCACAGCAACGCTGGCGTACGCATTAGCAGCGACGGTTTAATTGGTAATAAGATCATCGTGATTGATGGTGGCAGCCCCAGCGCTCCCATTGTACAGGATGGTGACGTTTTGCGTGCCGAAAAAGTAATGTCGACAGATGATGTACTGAAAACTTTGCAACAAAACAATCAAAACCTGCTGGCCATCACCACAGATTTTAAGACGCTGAGTAAACAAATACTGGCAGGTAAGGGTACTGTAGGTGCTTTACTGGCCGATAGTAATATGGCTATGCAATTAAAGTCGGCCATGCGTAACCTGCAGGCAACTACGCAAACGGCATCGCTTATGGCAGCGCAGTTAAATCAGTTTACCGGTAAAATGAATACCAAAGGTGGCCTTGCCGATAAGCTATTGACAGATACCGTGGCCTATGCCCGTATCCAGGAATCAGTTACTAAATTGAAAGAGGCGGCAAACAACGCTACGATACTTACTGACAACCTGAACAAGGCAAGCAACAAATTGAACAGTACAGACAATGTGCTGGGTGTTTTATTAAACGATCCTAAAAGTGCCGTTAAGGTGCAAAACACCATTAACACTTTACAGCAAAGTTCTGTTAAGCTCAATGATGACCTGGAAGCCGTACAACATAACTTTTTACTAAAAGGCTTTTTTAAGAAAAGGGAAAAAGCCAGGCAGGATAGTTTAAAAGGCAAGATGTAAAATAATTTCGTTTTGAACGATATGAAAAGCGACGGGTTAAGGCTCATCGCTTTTTTTGTTGTGAAAGACAAATTGCGTTCCGCTAAAAACGGAACGCAGCGGAACAAAATCCTAAAAAACGGAACACTTACCGGAACACCAGGCGGAACACCCTAAACACTTATAGTAAGTGATCAGCTATTACAAGCTTTCAATAAATATTGAAGGGTGAATAATTATTACGCTCATCCAATTAATCAAAACCATCATCCTGACTGCCTGTTATATTCACATTATAACAGATACTATTATGAAAAACAGCAGTATATTTTTACAGACGATAGGTTTAGGCGCGGTGGCGGGCATGAGGGCGACTATGGCACCTGCCGTGGCCAGTCATTACTTAAGCAATCACCCTGACCCTGCCTTGTCGCGTTCATCACTGCGTTTTATCCAGCTACCAGTTACCGCCATAGTAACCAAATTACTATCGGTTGCAGAAATAGCCGGCGACAAGATCCCTAACGGGCCCGACCGGATCATACTACCGCAACTATTAGCTCGGGTAGCATCCGGCGCTTTTGTTGGTGCTACCATTTTCAAGGCTAACCGCAAAAGCGTATTTGAGGGGATGATATTAGGCGGGGTTTCTGCTTTAGCCGCCACTTACGCTTCTTTTTATGCCCGCAAGTATGCTGATAAGCTACCATTTTTAAAAGAGCCCTTTAGCGGGGCGGTAGAAGACGCCGTTGCGTTGGGTACGGGCATCTCCATTTTGAAAGCTTAATTGATGATCAGCCGCTCCGGCTGCCGTTTATCCGGCGGGAGGCTCTGGTATAGTTTATAACAATCGTTAAGGTAAGTCACCAATTGGAAGCTTTTGGCCGAAAATACTTTAACGTTGGGCGTATACATTTCAATAAAATCAGCCAACTCTTCATCTTTTAAAGGTATGTATTTACCTATTATTTGCGGAGTAAAAACGGCCGTTATGCGGTCCATCATTTCATAGGTATGTTCCTGCTGCTCTAACCGGGCCTTTTTGTGCTCGTCTTTTTTCCAGTACCACATTCTGATAATGATGCCGCCTATCGGCCAACCTGTTTTCTTGTCGCGTTGTACAATAACAGACTGCCCATGATATAATGGGTCATAATAGGTATTCATTTTAGGCGCGGTGGTGGCTATAATATTTACCTGCGCCAGTTCGTTCATCTTAGGCTCTAAAAAAACTTCCTTCTCAGCCATATTGATTACCAACGAGGTGTCATTTTTGTAGGCAAAGCCTTTAAATGAAAGTATGTCACCGGCTTTTGCGGGAATATTAAAGCGACCGTTATTATCGGTAACAATAAACTGCTTAGTGTTTAGGTTGGTTACCCATACATCGGCCAACCCTATTCTTGTTTTATTTTCAAAGACACGGCCTTTTAATTTGCTCTGACCAAAAACACTATCGACACATAAAAAAATCCCTAAAAATATTATCCACCTAAGCATGGTTTAAATTTAAAAAAAGATACCTTTAAGCGTCAAACCAGCCCCGGTATTTAACCAAAATTAACATTTCATTTCAGGGTTAAATATCACCCGAGAACTTTAACTAAGCGACAAGGAAAATTAATTAACTTAGGTGATTTATTATTTCACAACCATTTGTGTTAAAATAAATTTTTATAAGTACTTTTGAATAACTGATTTAACAAAAAACTGACCCTTGAAACCACAGTTAGTAAATGCTGACACTTCATTGCAGGCAAACCTTTCAACCAAACAAGATCTTTTTAACAGGTTTGGTGGCATGTTGCTTGGCTATATCTCTGAAGTGGTAAAAAGCAGCGCGGAAGCAGAACAATATCTGATTGACATTTTTAGCCAACTACAAGCTGCAGATATACGTGATATTACCGCACCCGGCAAAAACACCTTTATTTATTTACAGTCAATGGCGCGTAAAAAACTGGCCAGCTTTGTAGCGACTGTTGATGAATGCGCAGATGTTACACCAATTGTAAACGACAATAAATTTGTAAATTTGATGGCACCGGAGCAGCAAGTGGTTTTTTGCGGGATGCACTATCACGGGAAAACCATTACCAAAATGGCTGCCGAGTTAAATAAACCCGAAGCTACGATCAAGCAATTGTTAAGAGAAGCATTCACCGTAATCAGGAGTAATAAATAATGATACAGCAACAATACATAGATAGCGGCGCTTTAGAAGCCTATGTAATGGGTTCCGCGTCCGACCAGGAGGTTAAGGAATTGCTATACATGAAGGCAACTTACCCCGAGGTTAACTTCGCACTGCAGCAACTGGAAGTAGATATGGAGCATATTGCGCAGCAAATGGCCGTTATACCTCCCGTGCGTACCTGGGGCAAGATCTCTGAAACTATCGACGAGCTGATCGTTCGCCCGGTTGATAACCCGGAGCAGTACCAGACAGATAAAGATGACCATAACTTTACTACCGGCAATCAAAACAACGGCCCCCACTATATAGAAGTAGAATCTGAATCGAATACGATGAAGATAAACAAAGTGTGGAAATGGGTTTTTGCCGCAGTGTTTGTGTTAGGCAAGATATTTTTAGGATTTGCTATTTATTTTTATCTGGAAAACAGACAAGCCCAACTACAGATAAACGATCTGAAAACCGAGCTTAGGCAATTAAAAAAATAAGCCGCTCTACCCCATTAAAAATTTTCGAATAATTAAATCAGCGTAAACTATTTGTTTGCCCAAAAGTTGTATAATCATAGACTGATTATTATGACAGCCTCCCCAAAAAAATCTTCAAAACAAAGCACGCCCGATGCAAAATCTTACACCGGGCGCGATAATTATCTGAATACCGAAATGCCCTTGAGCGAAAAGGACGAGGTAAAAAAGGCGGAAGAACGGATAGCTAAATCAACCAAGCCGCCTCGAAAGTTTTAATTTAACTCCAGCGTAACTACCGATTTTGCCGGGATGGTGGCTACCAATTTATCGCCTTCTTTTTTAGCATTCGTAAAAGCACGTAACTGCAATTTGTTAGGTTGCTGAAAAGTGTTTACGTCGGTAATATTAGCGGACGTTAACACCTGGCCTTTTACCGCGATCCATTTGATATCCTTTAATACGGTACTGATGGTTACAGCCTTGGTTAGGTTAAGGTTAACTAAAGAGATGTGCACCTTACCTGCGGCATCCTGCGATGCAGAAACATTTACAGCAGGTATGCTTTTGCCACCCACCTCGTAATCAGGCGATTTCAACTTAATATCCAGGTATTTGGCATCCTGATGCACTTTGTACATATCAAAAATATGATAAGTAGGTGTCAACAGCATTTTTTCTTTATCGGTTAAGATCAATGCCTGCAATACATTTACGGTTTGGGCAAGGGCAGCCATCTTTACCCGGTCGCTGTGGTTATTAAATATATTGAGGGTGGTTGCGGCTATCAGCGCGTCGCGCAGGCTATTTTGCTGGAACAAGAAGCCGGGGTTGGTACCCGGTTCCGGATCTGTCCATACCCCCCATTCATCAACCACCAGGGCCACTTTTTTCTTCGGATCGTATTTATCCATAATTGCCGAATGCTTACTCACCAGCTCTTCCATCTTCAGGCAGTTTACCATGGTGTTAAAATATTCCTGCTCGGTAAAGGCAGTTGCCGATCCCTTTTTACCCCAGTTGCCCGTAGGTAAAGTGTAATAATGCATAGATAGCCCCCACATCATTGAGGTTGGGATATTCTTCATACAAACCTCTGTCCAGTTATAATCATCAGCATTAGGGCCGCTGGCTATTTTCTTTAAAGGTGTGCCGGGATAATCCTTAGCGAACGAGGCATATCGTTTGAATTGGTCTGCATAAAACTCCGGGGTCATATTACCACCGCAGCCCCAGCTCTCGTTACCAACACCCCAGTAAGTAACCTTGTAGGGTTCGGGATGGCCATTTTGTTTACGCATTTGCACAACGGTACTGCTACTGTTAGAGTTAAGGTACTCCACCCATTTAGACATTTCCTCTACCGTTCCGCTGCCCACATTGCCTGCTATATACGGCTCGCAACCTAACAGCTTACTCAGCTCTAAAAACTCATGCGTACCAAAACTGTTGTCTTCGGTCACGCCGCCCCAGTTGGTGTTAACCATTCGCGGCCTTTGCGCCCTCGGGCCTATACCATCGCGCCAGTGGTACTCATCGGCAAAACAGCCGCCCGGCCAGCGCAGATTAGGGATCTTTATCTGCCTCAATGCCGCTACAATATCCAACCTTATACGGTCTTGCTTGGCTACCGGCAAATTCTTATCTACCCAAAAGCCATCATAAATGCCACGGCCAAGGTGTTCTGCAAATTGCCCGTATATGTGTTTGCTAATCGTTCTGTCTGTTGCAGTAAGTGTTAAACTGGCGTCACTTTGCGCTAAAGCGCATAAACTACAACCCAACAGCAATAAGGTTAGATATCTTCTCATAATAATAAATGTAAAATATACAATTATAAATGTAGTTAGTTTATTTATAACTGCAAATCCATTTAAAATTAAATGTTTTACGAGATGTTTACGGGTGTGCCGGTATTTATTTTTCCGGCAAGGGCTGTAGCAATCCCGTCAATGAGGTTTTTTTCGCTGAATGGTTTAAGCACAACGCCTGTCATGCCCACAGCCAGGTACCTGTCCCTGTCTTCCTTCAATACATTAGCTGTTAACGCCAATATTGGAATTGTAGCGTTTCTTTCGTTATCAATGGCCCTTATCATTTGAGTAAATTCAATGCCCCCCATTTCGGGCATTTCAATATCGGTAAGTATAATGTCGTATTTATTATCTTCAAATAGCTGCAAGGCTTCCCGGCCGTTGTAGGCAATATCGAAGGTAATCTTCCATTTTTTTAATATGGTACTTACCAGCAATACATTAAGTTTATTATCCTCTGCTATCAGAATGTGTTTGCCGGCTACTTCGGCATACGGGTCTACTTCTGCCACAACCTTCGGTTTACACGCTGCCATTGCACCTAACTCCATCGGTAGTTTAAAGCTAAATACCGATCCCTTTCCAATTTTACTGGTTACCTTTATGGTACCGCCCTGCAGCTCAACTATCTTTTTACAAATAGTGAGTCCCAGTCCCGTACCACCATAATTAGCGGCCTTTTGTGCCGATGCTACCTGCGAAAACTCATCGAAGATGAGCGGCAGATGCTCTTTATCAATCCCCAGCCCGGTATCTTTTACCTGCACGTTTAAAACGCCCTTTCCATCGGCCATATCGGTTACAAATGCATTGATGGTTACGCTGCCCACGTTAGTAAATTTTATGGCATTACCGGTAAGGTTCATGATCACCTGTTTCAGCCGGAAGTAATCACCCTTAAAACAAAGGTCCTTATCCAATTTAAGATCGGTTATCAGTTCGATGTTCTTTTTACCAGCTTGTACCTGCATACTGTTCGCTATCTCATCGATAGCATCGTAAGGTCTAAACGGTTCTTGCTCAAAGGTCATTTTCCCGGTTTCGTATTTCGAGAAATCCAGTATCTCGTTAACTACCTCCAATAACATTTTTGATGAGCTGCGGATGGCGTTGGTTTGCTCGGCCTGTGTTTCGGTGAGGTTGCTTTGCGTAAGTTGTTCAGAGAAACCGATAATCGAGTTAAGCGGCGTACGGATCTCATGGCTCATACTCGCCATAAAGCGGCTTTTTGATAGCGCGTAATTCTCTGTCATTTCCGTATAAACCACCATCTCTTTTTCATTACGAAAGATCTTCCAGATGTTATAAAATATCACCCCTACCACTACGCTAAGCAATAAAAACATCAGTCCAGATAGCTTCCTGAACTCATACATCACTGTAGCCAGGTTACTGTTTATCTCCTGTTTACTGTTGGCTATATATTGCTGCTCGGCTACCTTGTACTTTTTTAAGCTGCCGATGATCTGGTCTATCAAACGATTGTTTATCTCCAGCATTTCGCGCTCGTTCTTACGAAGCTTGTTATTCGCATCGTAAATTTTGCTGTAGTAATTATTATAGATCTGGGCCACCTTCGGTGTAGCGCGCATGGTAGTAATGGTAGTATCGGTAGTGCGCTGTACCAATATGGGGTTTTTAATGGCGGCCTGTTGCTCGTCTTTCTTTTTGTTGAAAGCCGAAAATAACCGACCGAAAAATTTCTTCCGAGGTGGTACAGGCTGGATGTTTTTTACTACCGCATTAATAGTATCGATATGCACCTGTGTTTTGATCCGCTTTACAACAGGTTGTTTTACGAAGTTGTTGTTCGCATCCCTTAAAACACCGTTAAGTTTATTGGCCGATCGCATTAAACTGTCTGTTAAATACATCAGTTTAAGATAAACATCTGTTTTCAAGGTCTTTTCGCTTACCAGGTTTCCCAGTTCGGTGTCATCTTTGGTACCGCTCGCTACTGCCCTGTTATTCGCGTTAATGGTACCAATAATGCTGTGGATATTATTTAATTGCGTTGAAAATTTATTGAAATATTTTTTGTCGGCAGTAAGGGCATACATCCTGCTGCTGTTATCCGCGCTATATAATTCAACTATACAGCTATCGATAAGGGAAGAATTTTCCCTTGCGCTGATCATTTTCTGAAAATTACTGCGCACCTTTTCTGCTTTGTTGTAGTGCAGGTAAAGGTAAAAAGCACTACCGAATAATACCACAACAAGTGATACGATAAGGCCGTAACGTAAAATGGGGATTTTCTTAACTCCAGATATCATTTGCAAACAAGGCTAAAGCGCCCACACTAATAAGATTATCAGTTGTATAGCTTTGTATTTGCAAGGATATTTACAATGTAAATGCCAAAGAACTGCACTATTCCCGTTGGTTGTGAGTTTTTGATTATTGCGATTCGCGTGTTTAAACTTTAAAAACGGCCGTTATCGTAAATTAATGTGCCACCATTTGACCCTGTTTTGAAGTTGTTTTTTGTTTGATGTTACCTTTGCCTAAAAACAGCACAACCAGCGACAGCCCTGCGGAAACCAGCATGATAGCCGCCATAGGCACAGCACTTTGCCCGGGGAATAAACTCACGCCGACAGACACAGCCGACCCGATACACATTTGAAAGGCACCCAATAAAGCTGAAGCGGTACCCGCATTCTTTTCAAAAGGCGCCAGGGCCAATGCCGATGTGTTGGGCGATAAGATGCCCACGCAACTCAGCACGCCAAATATCATAACCAGGCTACCCGCCAGGCCCAAAACGTTTTGCCACGCACCCATTAAAAACAGGGCCGAAATAATAACCATCGCCGGTACCGCTACCATTACGATCCTCTCGCTTTTAAAGTGCTTAACCAACAGGCTGTTAACTTGGCTGGCACCGATAAACCCCACAGAAAGCCCGGCGAAGATCCACCCGTAGGCTTTTGAACTTACTTTAAAAACCTCCATAAATACCAGCGGCGATGCTGATACATAAACAAACAAGCACGAAAAACCAATGCCCCCGCAAACGGCATAAGTGTAAAACTGCGGGTTTTTTATTACCGCCGCAAAACTGGTAATAATTGGCCCCGGTTTAAGGGATATACCTGCGTCGGGTTTATACTGATCGTTTAATCCAAATGCTACGGCAAAAAATATCAGGATACCCATAATAGTGAGTACGATAAAAATGGCATGCCAGCCAAATGCATCAGTAATATAGCCGCCTGCGGTTGGTGCTATCATGGGCGATGCGCCTAACACCAATATGAGCAGGGCAAATACCTTGGCGTTATCTTTTAGCGGGAACATATCGCGCACCATGGCCATAGCAGCTACACTTGCCGCGCAGCTGCCTACCGCCTGTATAAAACGCAGGCCGATCAATTGCTCGATATTAGCCGAAAAATAGCAGCCTACAGAGGCGATGATATAAACGGTTAAACCAAAATACAGCGGCTTTTTACGGCCAAATTTATCAAGCAGGGGTCCGTATAATAATTGCCCTGCAGAAATACCAATAAAGAATGTTGATAAGGATAGGGCCACTTTCTCGGTAGTGGTATGCAGGGATCTGGCAATTGCTGGGAAACCGGGCAAATACATATCGATAGAAAAAGGAGCCAACGCGGTAAGCGAGCCCAGTATTAGGATGAGGAAAAAGTAACGCTGCTTTGTCATAAGATTTGCTGCAAAGAACGCGCTTTAGATTATCTTAAAAGAAAAGGTATTGTAAAATTATGTTATTACATTAGGCGCACCTATTTATAAACCGCCGAATTTTAAATCTCATGCTGGTTATCATTTTTTGCATCATACTGCTTATACTATTGGTAAGCTGGGCCAAAGTTAACCCCTTCCTGGCATTCCTGATCGTATCTATCGCTGCGGGTTTATGCCTCGGGATTCCATTAGGTAAAATAAGTGGGTCGATACAAAAGGGCCTTGGCGATACGCTGGGTTCACTGGCCGTTATCATTTGCCTTGGTGCCATGTTGGGCAAGCTGGTTGCCAGCAGCGGTGCCGCGCAAAAAATTGCCGATGTGTTGGTAAACGCCTTTGGGATAAAATATATCCAACTGGCATTGGTGGCAGCCGCATTTATTATTGGTATCCCACTATTTTACGGGATAGGCTTTGTGCTGATGGTGCCTTTAATATTCTCGGTTACCTATAAATACAAACTTCCTGCGGTCTACATCGGGCTACCCATGCTTTCGGCACTATCTGTTACCCACGGTTTTTTACCTCCTCACCCGTCACCATCGGCACTGGTGGTGATATTTCATGCCAATATGGGGTTAACGCTTCTGTATGGATTGATCATAGCGATACCGGCAGTTATAATAGCCGGGCCGGTGTTTGCACAATTCCTTAAAAAGATCCCATCGGCACCGCTTGCTACCTTCCGTGCCGAAGAGTTACCTGCTGATAAGCTACCGGGTGCTTTCAACAGCTTTTTTACAGCTTTGCTACCAGTGCTTTTATTGGGTATTACCGCGGCATTTCCGTTCATCGGCAATGCGAAGGATGACCTTCATAAAGTAATCGCCTTTATTGGTGATCCATCTATCGTAATGCTTATCGCGCTGATTATCGGTACTTATACCCTGGGTGTTAAACAGCATAAAAGCATGGGCCATTTAAGTATTATTTATGGCGATGCTATTAAAGATATTTCCCTTATCCTACTCATCATAGGTGGCTCGGGCGCGTTTAAACAGGTGCTGACGGATAGCGGCATCAGCAATGAGATCGCTTCAGGCCTGCAATCCTTCAACTTGCAGCCTTTGTTTCTGGGCTGGCTGATAGCGGCAATTATCAGGATAAGTCTGGGCTCGGCAACGGTAGCCGGTTTAACGGCAGCGGGTATCGTATCGGCAATGGTTATCAAAGATCCAGGCATCAACCCAAACCTGATGGTATTATCTATAGGTGCAGGCAGTTTAGCCTTCTCGCACGTAAACGACTCGGGCTTTTGGCTCTATAAAGAATATTTTAACCTGACCATAAAAGACACCATTCTGTCATGGAGCCTGATGGAAACCATTGTTGCTTTTGTAGGGTTGGGTGGTGTGTTGTTGCTGAACGTGTTTATATAAATTTTTTTTATGAAAAAACTGGTAATCTTTACGCTTTTATGCCTGGTGATTTTTGGTATTTCACCTGTTTCTGCCCAAACAAAAGAAGAGGGGGCATACTTCACCTCATTCGATAATACCAGGATCTATTATGAAGTAAAAGGCGACGGTTACCCGGTTGTTTTAATCCATGGTTTTACGGGTACCAGCCAGGGTTGGAAACGGGGTAAGCTTTATGACGAATTGCTTAAACAAGGTTATAAAGTAATTATAATGGATCAGCGTGGCAACGGCAAATCTGATAAACCACATACGGACAACGCCTACGCCAATGACGCTGAAGCCAAAGACATCATGAGCTTGGTTAGCAGCCTGGGAATTAAACACTATTACGCTGCTGGGTACTCGCGCGGGTCGATCATTACATCAAGGTTAATGGTATTGGATAAACGCGTTAAAAAAGCGGTAATAGGCGGCATGGGTGCCGATTATACCAACCCCGAATGGCCGAGGCGCATCCACGCGTATAAAGCGCTCATGGGTGATACTACCATGCACGACGTGGACGACATGATGGTTTGGATCAATAAAAACCCTTTTGATAAACTGGCCCTGGCCTATCAGCAAAAATATCAGCCCAGCACCAGCCCTAAAGAATTGGCTAAAGTTAAAATTCCCGTGTTATTAATTGACGGAACGGAAGATACGACCAATGGCGATGTATCTGTTTTGCAAAAAATGATTCCGCGTTCCATCATGCAAACCGTACCCGGCGACCATAACAATGCAGAGAATAGTATACAGTTTGCTACAGCTGTTACTACATTTTTAAAGTAACCCGTTAAACCATAGGCCTTTTTAGCACTCTATGATGGTATATAATTTACGGCTTGCTATTTGTTGTAGCGAGTTTATATTTAGATACATCACAAATGAAAAAGTTAATCATATTTGGCGGCCTATTAATGGCGTTGACTACTACAGTTAACATTGACGCCCACGCCCAGGAAAGTAAAGGAATTAGTAAACAAGGTAAAGGTGCTATTATTGGCGGTGCCGGTGGCGCCGTAGTTGGTGGCTTAATTGGCAAAAATGTTGGTGGTGCCTTAATTGGCGGTGCTATTGGTGCCGGTGGCGGTTATGTGATAGGCAACGAGGCTCGCAAACGCGAAGAAAAAAGAAAACGTGCTGCTTACTTACAACGCCGTGCAAACTGGAAAAGAGCGCATCCTGGCAGAGCATATCCGTACTAAATAATAATATACAAAGAGCCGTGGTTGTTTAACCGCGGCTTTTTTTTCTTGCTATTTCAAGCGGTCTGTGCTACCCATTTTATCTCACAGGCAGTGTAAAGTAAAAAGTTGACCCGCCGCCACCTTTGCTTACCACCCCTATTTTACCCTGATGCAGGGCTATTATCTCTGCCGAAAGATACAACCCTATCCCAAAACCCGAGAAGCCTTTGGTGCTCTCATCCTCGACCCGGTAAAAGCGCTGAAAAATATTCTGTTGGTCTGACTCTTTGATGCCAATACCATTATCTGTCACTTCAACTTTAACTATATTTTTATCAGAAATAAGGGTAACTATAACGTCCGTATTTTTTGGTGAATATTTAACCGCGTTATTTATAAAATTGCTTATCACTTGCCCTATTTTTTCACGGTCGGCAGTAATTGAAAGTGCAGCTGTGTTATCAAATAAAATACAATGCCCCTGAGATATCGGCCGGGCGTCGCTCACAACCTCCTCCACCAAGGCTGCAAGGTCAAATACTTCTGCTTTCAGCGTTAACTTGGCCGATTCAAGCTTAGCCAGATCCAGGAAACCGTAAATAAGGTTGGTCATTTTATTAACCTGGCTTTCAGATTTTTCTAACGCGTTCACCACAAAGCTATCGCCACTGCGTTTAGCATTCACCAGCAGCAATTGTATATACGCTTTAAGTGAGGTTAGCGGCGTTTTTAGCTCATGGCTGGCCATCGCAACAAAATCATTCTTCCGTAACTCATTTTGCTTGGTTTCGGTTATATCCACTATAGCACCAATCAGCCGAACAGGTTCATTCTGATCGTTAAAAAGTATTTTACCTTTAGCCCGTATCCACCTTAACTTTTTATCCTCTATACCGATGGTACGGTAATAAGCATCATAGTCGCCGTTACTCAACTTTTTGTTGCAAGCTCTGTTAAAGGCCTTATCAATTATCTTATGATCATCGGGGTGTACGGACTTTGCAAAGATTTGGTTATAATCGGTCATCGCGCTGTCAAACACACCAAACAGCGCTCTATGCCTTGCGTTCCATACCGAATGCATGGTTTGGAGGTCCATATCAAACGTACCCAGTTCGGCAGCGTCGGTAGCCAGCCTAAAGCTTTCCTCGCTTTTCTTAAGGCTATCCAGTATCCGCCTTTGTTCGGTAATGTCGGTAACCGTTCCCAGCATACGCAGGGGCGTTTTACTATCATCGAAATATACCTTTCCATTCGTTCGTATCCAATGCACGGTGCCATCGGGCCAAATTACGCGGGCCTCATAAAAATAAACGCTGGTGGCCAATGCCTTGTCGAAGGCCTTTGTAACAATATGCAAATCTGCCGGATGGACAATATCCCGCAGTTCAGTATGCCTTAGCTTTATTTTACTATTACGGCCAAATATCTCTGCTAATCTTGGTGCATGGATAATACCACCGTTTTGCAGGTCAAGGTCCCACGTGCCCAATCCCGTAGCATCGGCAGCTAAACGCAGGCGCTCTTCAGCATCTTCCATTTGCCTGCGTGCAATCACCTGGCCTGTAACTTCGGTGGCAATTACCATTATGCCACTGATAGCGCCATTAGCCTCTACAATTGCCTGGTATACAAAGTTAAAGTAGCACCGCTCACCTATTCCATTGCGGATCAGTAGGATCTTTGACTCGTAACCATAATAGGGATTCCCCGTTGTATATACATTCTGTAGCAGGTCAAAAAATGGCTGGCCTTTCAATTCGGGCAGGCCTTGTATGAGCGGTTTCCCTATAACGGCGGCAGGCTTGCCCCAAACCTCTAACATCATTTTGTTAGCCGATTCGATCACCATATCACTCCCCCTAAGCACACTAATGGCAACAGGAGCCTGCGCCATCAAATTATGAAAGCTCTGTTCATTTAAGCCGGGTGCAGCATTAGGGTTTTGCATCAACAGTTTTGTAGGAGTAATTATACAAATAATTACAAGCAAACATTTAATTTATAATATAATATATTTATGGTACTTTTGAACGTCACAGTACTCCCTAAACGGAGTATAAGCCCTACCTAATATCATTGTTGAGTTCAGCGTAAATTTATTTACACACTTTAATACCTTTCAAGGCATTTTGTAGTTTATTTAATATCTTTTATGGTAAAGCGTATTTTAGTACTGGATGACAACCAGGATATATTGGACATTGTGCACGAAACCCTCACTTATGAAAACTTTGAGGTTAAGAGTACCGGTGAAAGCATTGAGGTGATGCCCTTGGTTGAAGAATTTAACCCCGACCTGGTTATTTTAGATTTCAGAGTGGCGGGCACCAATGGCGGCGAACTTTGCCGTAAAATAAAAACCCATCCTAAATACAGCAATACTCCCGTTATTATATTTTCGGCTTATATTAATCGCGATGCTGATATTTTAGCTTATGGATGCGATGCCATTATTAACAAACCTTTCGATCTAACCGAGCTGGTTGAGAAAGTGAATAATTTGATCAGCTAAAGGAAACACATAATAAAACAAAAGAGGCGATGCTGGTTCAGCATCGCCTCTTTTGTTTTAAACCCGTCATCCCGAATTTATTTCGGGATCTCAATGGATGATTCAGATTTGCTTATTTGCCCTGCATGTAGGATGCCAAAATAAATTCGGCATGACGGCAAGGCACAAAAAGAGCCGGTGCATAAATGCACCGGCTTTATATTTAATCCTTTTAGAGATTGTTATTTTACTTCTTCGAAGTCAACATCAGTTACGTTATCGGCATTTCCTTCCGGTGCGCCGCCAGCCTGTCCTGCATCAGGGCTTGGTTGGCCACCTTCTGCAGATGCTTTATACATATCTTCTGACGCTGCTGTCCATGCTGTATTTAACTCCTCTTGTGCTGGTTCAATAGCTGCAAGGTCTTTAGATGCATAAGCAATTTTCAGTTTCTCTAAACCAGACTCGATAGCGCCTTTTTTATCGGCGGGGATCTTGTCACCGTATTCTTTCAACTGTTTTTCGGTCGAGAAGATCAGGGCATCAGCACCGTTGAGTTTTTCAACTTCTTCTTTTGCTTTTTGATCGGCATCAGCGTTAGCTTCAGCTTCATCCTTCATTTTCTTGATTTCGGCATCAGTTAAGCCAGATGAAGCTTCAATACGGATCTTTTGCTCTTTACCGGTTGCTTTATCTTTTGCAGATACATGCAAGATACCGTTAGCATCAATATCAAAGGTAACTTCTACCTGCGGCACGCCACGCGGAGCCGGTGGTATACCGTCTAAGTGGAAACGGCCTAAGGTACGGTTACCCTGCGCCATTGGGCGCTCGCCCTGTAATATGTGGATCTCTACAGACGGCTGGCTATCAGACGCGGTTGAGAAAGTTTCAGATTTTTTGGTAGGGATAGTTGTGTTTGATTCGATCAAACGGGTCATCACACCACCCATTGTTTCGATACCCATTGATAATGGGGTAACATCTAACAATAATACATCCTTAACTTCGCCGGTTAATACACCACCCTGGATAGCGGCACCAATAGCTACAACCTCGTCAGGGTTAACACCTTTTGACGGTGCCTTACCGAAGAATTTTTGAACGGCATCCTGTATAGCAGGGATACGGGTAGAACCACCTACTAAAATAACTTCGTCGATATCTGAAGTGCTGTAACCTGCATTCTTCAACGCGGTACGGCAAGGCTCGATAGTACGTTTAATCAGGCTGTCAGCTAACTGCTCAAATTTTGCACGGGTTAAAGTTTTAACCAAGTGCTTAGGCATACCGTCAACAGCGGTTACGTACGGCAGGTTGATCTCTGTTTGGGTTGAGCTTGACAATTCGATCTTAGCCTTCTCTGCAGATTCTTTTAAGCGTTGTAAAGCCATTGGGTCTTTACGCAGGTCAATACCTTCGTCGCTTTTAAATTCGTCTGCCATCCAGTCAATGATCACCTGGTCAAAGTCGTCGCCACCTAAGTGAGTATCACCATCAGTAGCTTTAACTTCAAACACGCCATCACCTAACTCCAGTACTGAGACGTCATGCGTACCACCACCACAGTCAAACACGGCAATTTTCATATCCTTGTGTGCTTTGTCCAAACCATATGCAAGGGCAGCAGCAGTAGGCTCGTTAATGATACGGCGAACTTTTAAACCTGCAATTTCACCGGCTTCTTTAGTTGCCTGGCGTTGCGCATCATTAAAATATGCCGGTACGGTAATAACCGCTTCGGTAACTTCATGGCCTAAGAAATCTTCAGCAGTTTTCTTCATTTTTTGAAGGATCATTGCAGAAATTTCTTGCGGCGTATATTTACGGTCGCCAATTTCAACGCGCGGGGTGTTATTATCACCTTTAACTACGTTGTAAGGCACACGCTCCGCCTCTTTAGTAACCTCGTTAAACTGGTTACCCATGAAGCGTTTGATAGAATAAATAGTTTTTGTAGGGTTAGTGATCGACTGGCGTTTTGCAGGATCACCTACTTTACGTTCACCGTCGTTAACAAAAGCTACAACAGATGGCGTAGTACGTTTTCCCTCGCTGTTAGCAATAACTACAGGCTCGTTACCTTCCATTACAGCTACGCAGGAGTTGGTTGTTCCTAAGTCAATTCCAATTATTTTAGACATATTATGATTGATTTTTATTATTAATATTTGCTTACCATGCCTATTTATCAATGCCTGTGCCAATATGCGTTTGGCAGAAAAATTAGCAGATACATGGCAGGAACATTACATACCGTCAGTGTGGGTTACACTGTGGTGACAGGTTGGCAGGAGTTTATTGATGAGTTGATGCAGATATTTAAGATGTATAGGTGCAATTAAGAAAGTAGAATTTACTCCGCTGGTTCTATCCAGTTACCGTCGCCTTTAATAATACCGATCAGTTCATCTAAAGCATTGGCAGAACTGATGTTTTTCTTAACTGCCTGTTGTCCACGGTAAAGGGTTACCTTATCAGTGCCTGAACCAACATAACCATAATCTGCATCGGCCATTTCGCCGGGACCGTTCACGATGCAGCCCATGATACCGATCTTTAACCCTTTCAAATGACTTGTACGGCTGCGAATCATTTGGGTGGTTACCATCAGATCGAACAGCGTGCGCCCGCAGCTTGGGCAGGATATGTATTCTGTTTTTGAAATACGGGAGCGGGTAGCCTGCAATATGCCAAAAGCGGTTGAGGTAATAATATTGGTAGCAACTTGCGGCGCATCTATCCAGATGCCGTCGCCGAATCCATCAACTAATAAAGCACCAAGATCTGTACCGGCAAATAGTTGTAAGTCCTGGGTTTTCAGTTCTAAGTCTTCTGTATCGAAAGTGTAATTACGTTTAATGATAACCGGTACCTCCAGCTCCATATTCTGTAATTTCAGGAAAAAGGCGCGCTGATCTGCCATGCCATGCAATTCATCGGTCTCCAACACAAAAACCAATGTATTGTCCAATGGGATGGATCCAAAAGCATCAGTATCCAGGTCGGCATGCTTAATGCGTACCAGATTCAGGGCCGATGTCTTGTTTTCCGCATCGATATATTCCTGCAAACCAAATACCGGGTGGCAAAGGGTTTTATGGGTTAGCTTTAACCAGGTAGCATAGTTATATAATTGCTTTAAGTTACCGGGCAGATCAAAAGAGGGCAGGCTATCGCCCAGGTAAACAAAATCTACCGATTGCTCGGCCATATTATACTTATCCAAAAGTGGGGAATAAAGGTAGCCGGCATCGCCCATCACGGCAGGGTCCTTTAGGTTAGCCCGCGAAAGATCGACTACCACCCTTGGCACCATGTGCCCGCCTATAAAAGCGTTAGCCTCGTAAGTTTCACGTTTTTTATATTCGAAAGGGGAATGTTGGTCTTGGGAATGAAAATTTATAGGCGACGATTGGGGTGCGCGGTGCGGGGAATTTCTTCCTTCGCTCTTCGTTCCATCCACTTCACTCGTCGCTACAGCTACCTTGCTCCTCGTAGTATATCTTTTTACCAGCGCGATGGCTACCGGTGCTTCGGCTTCGGGCTCTTCTGTCAGGGATACGCGGACGGTATCGCCCAGGCCGTCTTCCAGTAGTGTACCAATACCCACGGCAGATTTGATCCGACCGTCCTCGCCGTCACCGGCTTCGGTAACACCCAAATGCAGCGGGTAGTTCATGCCTTCGGCAACCATGGTTTGTACCAACAGGCGGTAGGCTTGTACCATTACCTGTGGGTTACTGCTCTTCATAGATACTACCAAGCTGTAATAGCCCAAAGTTTCGCACATGCGGATAAATTCCATAGCGCTCTCTACCATTCCCTGCGGGGTATCGCCATAACGGCTCATAATACGGTCGCTCAGTGAACCATGGTTGGTACCAATGCGCATAGCAGTACCATATTC
The DNA here is from genome assembly GCF_014773245.1 of Mucilaginibacter glaciei. Taxonomy (GTDB): domain Bacteria; phylum Bacteroidota; class Bacteroidia; order Sphingobacteriales; family Sphingobacteriaceae; genus Mucilaginibacter; species Mucilaginibacter glaciei. The sequence goes on from NZ_JACWMX010000002.1 coordinate 366,088, forward strand.
TTTACAGATATTCACCAGCGGCGTAAACTTCTGGAAGATACGTTCCAGTTCGCCACGATACTCCAGGTCGGTATAGTCTAAAGTATCAAACTTCTTTTTATCGGCGTAGTTGCCGGGGTTTACACGTACCTTCTCTACAATACGTGCGGCTACTTCGGCAGCATTAGGGGTAAAGTGGATATCGGCAACCAGGGGCACATTATAACCGCGATGACGCAGTTGCTTTTTAATTTCGGCCAGGTTGTTTGCTTCTTTGATGCTGGGCGCAGTGATGCGTACATACTCGCAGCCTGCGTCAACCATGCGGATGGTTTGCTCTACCGTGCCAATGGTGTCCATGGTATCGGTAGTGGTCATGCTTTGAATGCGGATGGGGTTACTGCCGCCCATGGGAATATCGCCAATATTCACCTCGCGGGTAACAAAGCGCGAATATTCTGTTAAAGAATTACAGTATTGGCCGGGCAGCAACTTAATGGCATCAGCATTCATGCAGTTGAATTTAATAAGTTACAAAAATACGAAAGATGTTTGAAGGTTGGAATTTGTTTATGTTAGCAACTGGTAAACTCTTATAACGGTTTTATGCTGAGGAATGCTTTGTATTTGGTTGTTGTCATTTCCTTAATTTCCGCCTGCAAAAACAAATCTGGTAAACCCCTCGCAAATCAGACATCTTCTACCGATACCACCCAACACAAAATCAATGAACTCAAACCCATATTTCAAGGAGTGTGGGTAAAGCAGGATTATATCGACAAGATCATCAGCACCAGGTCGCCTTTACTGGCATCAGATAAAGTTATTGGTATTACCACAATGCATTTTAACACAGCGCAAATAGCTGCCGATAGTTTGGTGGCTGGCGTTAGTTATGATAATCATAACCCAGGCAGCGTAGTGTTAAGATTCAAGCCCGGAAAGAGCAATAGCGGCTTGCCCTTTGGCGAAAACGAATTGGGTTACTCAACCAAAAACCGGGATACCTCCTTATTGCTTTACCAATACTATCAAAACAAATGGGTTATAACGCCTTATGTAAAAGCCCTGCAACAATCAAGCGGCACCAACCTGCAAGAGGGTATAGCTTATCTGATCAATAAAAATCTGTTTGCTGGCAATTATACCCTTACAGACAGCTTAGGTAAACTTTCTACCGTTAAATTTAAAAATAACGGAGAAGTTACCGCCTTTTTTAATTTTAAGAAATACACGGTCGAAAACAGCTTTGATAATAAGACCCTGAACAACCTGGATCAGATCACCTTCAATATTTTTAGCTCAGATGAAAAGACATACATCTTCAAAATTGATGGTAACGACCTCAATTTGTTTGAGTCGAAAAAAGATACAAAAGCAGGCCTGCTGGTTCGAGGCAGGCTTTTGTATAAATTAGTTAGATTGAGCGATAAATAGCCCTATTTATCCAAATACTTTTTAACCGCTATTAAATCGTCATTACCAAATTCGTGCTCTGCAGCACCGAATGTTTTTAAAGCTGCTTCGCCAATTGGGGTTGATAAACCGATGTCTTTAGACAATCGCAGGTCCTTAGCGATATTTTTAAGTGAGAAAGCCGCCTTGTAATTATCAGCCAGGATAGCGTCGCCTTTAATTTTCATGTAGGGGCTGGCCAGTGCGCCATTGTTCAGAAGTTCCATCAAGGTAGCAGCCTCAATTCCGTTTTGTTTGGCTAATAGCACCGCTTCTGCTAATCCCTGCGTATGGATACTCAATAAAGTGTTGATGGCCAGTTTAGCTACATTGCCCGCGCCAACATCACCAACATGCGTTGCCATTTTGCTCATCTTATCCAATACCGGCTTAACCTGTTCAAATATTGCAGCATCGCCACCGGCCATAATAACCAGTTGCGCTGTCTCGGCCTGCTTAACGCTGCCCGATACCGGTGCATCTAAATAACGGTTCCCTTGTTCTTTACATAAAGCGGCCATTTCTTTACTGATTGACGGAGATACGGTACTCATGTTGATGATGATCTTCCCATTAACTCCGGCACTCAACAGTCCTTCTTTACCTGTGAATATTTCGTTGATCGCATTATCGTCAGTCACCATAATGATCATCACATCCGTTTGTTGAAACAACGCTGCGGGTGTTGCTGCCGTATCTGCACCTTGCTTCTTCAAGGTAGCTTCTTTATCCTTACTGCGGTTATAAACCGTTACCGGGTAACCTGCGCTAATTAATTGCTGCGACATCGGGATGCCCATTGTACCCAGGCCAATCCATCCAATTTTTGTTGTGCTCATGCTATTTAAACAAATAGAAAGCGCTATTGCTTTTGGCAATAGCGCTTATTTTTATAATCTTAAAAACTAATCAATTTTCAACTTCGGTTTCTTTTGAAGGTGATAGTTCTACTTCGTCTTTCAATTCTTCAAAAGAAATTCCGAAAGCTTTAAAAAAAACTTTTAAAGCATCTAATTTCTCCTGATTATCCGGATATGTAATAAGTCTCTTCATGCCCAAGTTTAACAAAAAAGTCGCAAGAGTAATCCTGCGACTTTAAAATTTTACTTTTAATTTACCCCTACACCGCGTCAGACAATGAGCTGAACGTAAAGTCGCGAATTTTCATCGGCGGGATCAGGTAACTGCGGTAGCTTTCTATGCTGATGCTGCGTTCCTGTTTGCCCAGGGCCTCCAGGTTGTTCAGCATAATTACAGGGCTTTCGTTAAACCTGAAGTTCTTGATAGGAAATTTGATCTTACCATTCTCGATATAATACGTACCATCTCGGGTAAGGCCTGTTAACAGCAACGATTGCGGGTCTACCATACGGATATACCATAACCGCGATACCAGGATCCCTTTTTCGGTCCCTTTGATCAGTTCCTCTAATGTTTGGGTACCGCCATCCATGATGATGTTGCTGCCGTTAGGTACAGGTTTTACGCCTTTTTTATCGGCCCAATACCTCGAGTATGCCAAATTCTTTACTACGCCATTCTCTATCCACATTGTTTTTTCGCGTGGTAAACCATCACCACCCCAGGTCGAGCCGGGCAGGTCGGTATTAAAAGGATCTGAGTAAATATTTACTTTGGCATCAACTAACTGCTCGCCCAAGCGGGTACCGCCGCCTTTTTTGCTCAAAAAGCTCCGGCCTTCTTCCGCGCTGCGCGCATCAAAACGAAACATATTCTCCAGCATATACGTAGCCGCAACCGGTTCTAATATCACGGTGTATTTACCCGGCTCGATAGCCCTTGCGCCGACCGAGCTGTTTGCCTTCATGGCAGCTACTCTTGTGGCAGAAGCGGTATCCAGTTTGCTTACATCTGTAAAACCACGCGCTGCATAGCCCGATGCGGTACCCGCGTCGTTACGGGTGGTAATGGTAAAGGTAACATCGCTGCTTTTGTTATAAGCAAACAAGCCTTTAGAATTCATTACGGCGTTAAAACCGCTTGAATTTTCAAGAAAACCCGCTGCATTTAGCTTGGCATCTTTAGTAATGGCAATACTTTTACCTACCATTTCGGCACGGCTCTCCGGCGTCATGGCGGCAGTATTGGCATTATAGGTCATCGATTCCTTAAACTCGCCGGGGCCTAACATCGGCATATATTCGGGGTTGGCCGGTGCCAGTTGCGCCAACTCTTCCGACCGGCGGACTACGCGCTCTAAAGCGGCATCGTCAAACTCATTAATAGTAGCCGTACCCGCCTTTTTACCGTAAACAGATGTTACCGCCAGGCCCACGTTGCTGATATCGCCTGCGGTTGAGACGTTGTTTAACGCATAGCGCACGTTACCGCCTTCGCTGCCGTTTAGGTTTACTTCGCATTCTTCGGCTTTTGAATAGCTAAGCACTTTCTTTAATAAAGCCTGTGCTTGTTCTTTTGTATATATCGCCATAAATTATCCGATCTTTCTTTTTGTGTTGATTACATTAACTCCTTTGAACAGCGCTGTCGACGACCCGTGAGATACTGCGCTCGACTGGCTTGGCTGGCCCTTACCATCATTGAACGATCCGCCTAAACGGTAATCGTTTTCATCGCAAACCGCGCTACATGAGTTCCAAAACTCCTGCGTGTTAGCCTGGTAAGCTACATCATTCATCATCCCGGCAATTTTACCGTCTTTGATCTCGTAAAACAGCTGGCCGCCAAACTGGAAGTTGTAACGCTGCTGATCGATAGAGAATGAGCCGTCGCCAATAATGTAAATACCTTTCTCTACATTTTTAATCATATTGTCAACGCTTAGCGGAGTTTTGCCCGGCTGTAAGGATACGTTAGGCATACGCTGGAACTGTACATCCTGCCAGTTTTGCGCGTAGCAGCACCCTTGCGATTCTTTTAAACCGATGATGTGTGCCTGATCGCGGATGGCCTGGTAATTCACCAGCACACCATCTTTAATAATATCCCATTTTTTAGTGCCCACGCCTTCATCGTCGTAACCTACAGCACCTAATGAACCTACCTGGGTTTTATCGCCCACAACGTTCACTTTATCGCTACCGAACTTAAAGTTGCCCGATTTCCATTTATCCAATGTAAGGAAGCTGGTACCGGCAAAGTTAGCCTCGTAGCCTAAAACACGGTCAAGCTCGGTTGGGTGGCCTACCGACTCATGGATAGTTAACCAAAGATGACTTGGATCAAGCACCAGATCGTACTTACCCGGATCGACAGATTTTGCGGTGAGCTTTTCGCCCGCCTGCTTGGTGGCAAACTTAATATCCTCTAAAATATCATAACGTTTTTTATAGCGCGGGGTAACACCCTGTACGGTTTCTGAAGCTGAAGGGATCAGATACTCATAACCCATACCCACCGGCGAGCTTAACGACCGGCGTGTTTCGAACGCGCCTTTCGTAGGGTCTATTTTGGTAACCGTAAAATTGGGAAACAAACGGTGCACATCCTGATCGATATATGAACCGTCGGTTGATGCAAAGTATTTTTGCTCGTTAACGGCAAACAATGTAGAGTTTACAAAATTCGCACCACCTGCCATAGCTGCGGCATTTGCTGATAAAAGTAAGTCTACTTTCTCTTTTATAGGCACTTCAAAAGCATTCTTCTCGATAGGGGTTTTCCAGCTTACTTCACCGTAACCTTTTTGCGGGGCCAGTTGTACCGGCGGGCTGCCAATTTTGGCGTTGGCCTTAGCAACAGCTACCGCTCGTTTAGCGGCTTTGGCAATACCATCTTTAGTAACCTCATTAGTGGCAGCAAAGCCCCAGCAACCATTGGCAATTACTCGTACGCCGATACCATAAGATTCGGTATTGGCTACGTTCAACACGCGGTTTTCGCGGGTAATTACAAACTGGTTAAGGTAACGGCCAATACGCACATCGGCGTAACTTGCACCGGCAGCTTTCGCGGCATTCAATCCCACGTCAGACAGTTCTTTCTTGAACTTCGTGTCAACAGGATTTAAAGCCTCCTGCGGGTCAATGGTTTTTCCAAAACCTGGCATACCGGGCAGCACCAAAGCGCCTGCGCCCATACCGGTTAAAAAAATAAAATCTCTTCTTCTCAAAGTTTATCCTCCAATTTGTTAGGGCGATCCCCGACCGGGAAAGCATTGTTAAAATTAATATGCGGTGACACGTGATAATGTGTCTTTTTATGAAATCTTGGTCTCTGCCCACAAGAAAGTGCAGGCGGCAAGCAACAGGATATAAAAATAAATTTTTGGGACGTTAATCCGCACTGTTTCCTGTATCTGTTTTGTTACAATATCGGTTTTCTCGTTCAACATTTCATAATTCTTTGTTGCCGATATCTTTGCTACTGCCTGAATAGCCAGCCAATCCGTTTGGGGATAAGCATAAAACCAATTTGTATTTCCATTTTGATGCACAAATTGCCAGCCTACAGCTGTAGGGCGGTAAAGTACATCCCACTCAAACGGAATGTTTAAATGCTGTATTGACGCAATGTTATCGCCATTGATGTTAACAGATAATCGTTTACTATCCAACACCGTTAATTGAGTAGGTTGGCCTGTCACCGGGAGTGTTGCTGCTGAAGACTCGTCAGCCAAATCATTACTTTTCCGGGCGGCTTTGGTTATCAATGCCGACCATAACGTGGTATAGTCAGCTTTATTCCCCGCCAGCATCCAACTGAAAGTATTATTTAAAGTCGTAAAAACTATTTTGCCCGATCCGGATAATGCACTGTTCGCCAAAATATGGTTTTGAGCACCGGTAACCAGCGGTTGTGTTCCGTTCTGATAATTTATATAGGCATTACCAGCACCCAGTTTGTTTAAACTCTTAGCGCCATTGATGAGCAGCGTTGCTGGCGCAGGTTCCTTGCCGGATGGCCTATCTACCGGGAAGCCCCTTTGCAGCCAGGAAGATTTGCCCCCCGCACTATCGGCTTTTACAATTACACCAAGTCCGTTATCGGTAACCTCCTGCTTTAAGGCTGCACTTTCCGCATCGCTTAAGTTGCTTAAAACAGATAAATCACCTATTAATACGTCAAATTTATTTAAGGTTGATGCCGATATCCTGTCTAACGGAAACTGCGGGATATTAATAAATTCGGTAGTAAACTTATCTTTGCTGATGGCAGCGCGCGACGCTACTGCATAACCATTCCCGCTTAACCAGTTCTTTAAAAATTTGCTTTCAAAATCAGGCGAAGCCGAGAGCATAAGCACCTTTAGAGTTTTAACCGGGTTAACTTCGACAGGTAAGCTACCCTGGGTTTCACCATCTGACGTTAAAGTATAAACCACCCGCCCGCTTGTTTTAGGTAAAGTGGTTAGCGTAAAAGTGGAGCCCGACTTAGGAGCAACAATAACGGAATCTAACCCGGTGTTTAACGCTTTTAATACCAGCTTTACTTTTTGTTTCGACGTATTATTGAAGCTGCCCTGTACCGTTAAAACATCGCCGGTTTTTAACCTGCTGGTGTAGCTGAGATTAGTGGTACCTGCGGGGGTATTAGCCTGATGAAAAACGATTGACCGCCCTGCCAACTGTTGTAAATCGGATCCGGTTAAACCGTAACCGTAAATATGCAGTTGATCCGTTTTATTTATCTCTTTGGGAGTGATTAGCTGTACGTGAGGAAATGCCTTTTTAATATCCTCGTCAAAGGTTACTTGTTTTGCATTTTTATCCAAGCTATCCACATCAAAACCTTCCGTTAACAATGTCGTTTTATGCTTATCTTTTAATGCAACCCTGATTTGATAGCTTAGTGGCAGGGCGATGCAAGCCAGACCAACACAGGCAACAACTATAGCCAGCACCCGCCAAAGCAGCCAGTGTTTATTGGCGCGCCGCAGTTCCTGCAATACAAGCCCAATCGCAAGTATTATGCAGGTGATCATGACGATATAAATCCAGTTGGCCTGCATTAATTGTTAACTTGTTTAAGATTTTTATAATAGCTTTTTGACAGGCCCATATCCGTACTGCTTTCAGCGGCCTTAGGCGTGATTTTGACCGCCGACAACGTTTTTTGAATAGCCCGTTCCACAGTGTTAACGTCTTGCAGGCTTATTTTTTGTAACGATAAGATCCGGCGCATAGCACCCAAAGCAGGGAGGTAAGCACCCGGCTGCATAGACGCAATTTCGCTTAAACGCTGGTTAGCCAGTTGCAGGGTACGGGTATCATTTGTGGCTAATAGCGGTTTTAACTTTAATATTTCTAATACTCCAACAGCGTTTTTGAGCACCAGTTGATTATCTGCAGGTGCTTTTATATCCTGCCTATTAGCGGGTTGAATGATCTTGTCCAGTTCGCCGCTCAGTCGCTTTTCAGGCTTTAAAGGCGGTGAATTATAAGATGTTTTAGCTACAAAAGAGCGCGACTTTTGCTGCAGATCCTTTAATAATCTTAAAGCTTTATAAGCAAAGGGCAGCGCGGCTTGTGGCTTGTACAATCGCAATTGTAATTCAGCTTTCCACATTTCGGTTAGTGTGGCTTTCAACTGTGCTTTAACGGCCGGCTCAAAAAACTGGGCATCGTCAGCTTTATCGTGGTCGTCGGTATATTCTTTCAAGATCTTGCTAGCGTTACTAAAATCTTCCGGACTCGCCAGGTTATCCGCACCTTTAGGGCCTTCTACCGTTTCATCCTCTTCGCCCAGGAACTTGCCGTACCGCAGGCGCAATAGTTTTTGATCTACACCCAGATCGTTACTGCGCGCGTTAAATTTTTCAACGCTGATGGTGTCTTTTTCTTTGAGCAATGTTTCGGCGTCGATAATAATCTGTCGCTCGCTGCGAAAAAACTCCGGTTTTAAATTCGCGCCGGAGAGCACGCCATCCATACTTAACAACTCGGCCGTATCCTGTATGGCAACGGTGAAAACATCCGTTCGGCTTTGCTGCTGATGGGTATCTTGCGCCTGTACGTAAAAGTATAACTCATCGCCCGGCTCCATATTCAGGGCCGGCAGCCTGATGAGTTTTTGTACATCATATTGCGCTTTGCGGTCGCCAAAGGTGGTATTAAAGTTCAACTTATACTCTTTAAATTTAACCCCCTCTCCGCGGCCTTTGGCAACCGTGGCTATGATAAGTGCATTAGCAATACCATAATCATCGTTTAATGCAGCGCTGATGTTCACCTGCTGCACTTCGCCGGCATCAATGTAGGTGTATTGCTTGGGTACTTTTACGTGGATAACCGGGGGGCCATCTTTAACTACCTGCATCTGGTAAAGGTCAGACAGTTTACCGTCAATGCTCACCTGGTAAAATCCGGGTTTATCGATCATCCGGCTCGCCGACCATTCCGTACCTTCACCCATATTCCTTAGGGCAATCCGCTCTTTATCATTGAAAATGAGGTAGGCCTTTTTGATAACGATGTTGGTTTTAATCGACCAGTGAACTACCGCCCCTTCTTCAGCCGTTAGATTGAACCTATCCTGAGTGCGCTTGCCTTTGCCGGTGTAGGCAGGCGGATTAACAATTAATTCCACTCCATCTATCTGCGGCAATACCTTTTCTGACGGGCCAATTACCTTGGCCGACTCTTTGTCGCCACTCCAGAAAACACCTGTATGGTGATGCGGAATAACTTTACCTACCACCCATACCAAAACTACCGCGCCTAGCAGCAGCAAAACAGCAAATTTAAAGCGTTTGGCAAAGTATGCATGGCTAACCTTCAGGCCATCCAAAGCCACCTTGGCTTGTGAGCGGGCCAGTAGTTGCAGCGTGTTCATATGAACAGCAGGCTGCAGTAATAAATCTGTACTTTCCTGTAAATCAGGGTATTCCTTGCTCAGATAACCGGCAATATCGCTGTTATGAACATTCCAGGGCTTGTGTGTGAACACTAAAACCGTAAGCGCTACTGCAAATATAATCAGCCCCCAAATTACCGGAAGTGCCATCAGGTAAAAGCCTAAACCACCGGTAAGCAACCCGATACCCAATGCCAGCACCACATCTGCCGATAACTGGTAGGCTATCCACCGCCTGCGCAGGCTTTCTATTCTATTTACACCCTGTTTACTCATTGATTGACAAGGTTTTATTTCTGTGTGACAGTAAGCGTTCTGCAATAAATAAGAGTACGATAAGCAGCCAAAAATAGTGAGACAGGTCTACCTGCTCCGCGGGGTTGGCGGGCGTCATTTCCTTTGTTATTCCATCCACCTTGACCGGTTGGATCTGCTGATTGGTAAGTACCCGTTTATCATACTTTGAAGGCAGCTCATATTCGTTTCCAATGATCAGCTTTAGCATCATTTGGGGGAATTCGTCACTCCAAACAAGATCCCCCCAGGCGGGATTAAAATGCGAATAAAATCTAAAAATCTTTAAATATCTCTGATTAACTTCAGATAAAACAGCCTCGCCAAAGCCGTCTTTCCAGATCTTTTCACCGCTTTTTTCAGATAATACTATTTTGTTAAGTGCGATCTTCTTGCCAGGATTGATCAACCCCTCTGCCGCATCTATCCAGGAATGTACTGATACGATCTTGCCACCCTCATATTTAAAAACATTCCGGACATTTGATGACAGCCGCCTATCCACCGGCTGATCCGACAACCAGAACAACCAGGTTTGCCCGCCCGGGATCTGCCCCGGATTGCTGTACTGTTCAACCAGCGACTTGCGCCCGGTAAAATTAGTTGCGGCCAGCAAGGCAGCTTTTAAATATCCGGCATCTAAGGCGTATTTATCGGTATAAATGGCTATGCGTAAAGTCGAGGTATCCACCGGTATAGCCGCATTACTTCCTTTTAAACTAACCACCGGCTGCCCGTTTGTTACGTTTACTTCAATATTTGCATTACCATCATTTTGGATGTACTGCTCCGTATAAAAAGTGCCTGTAGGGCTGCTGTTACCCTGAGTTACTTTCATTGTACCGTTATCAGCAAACGAAGCAGATGCGATCCATTTGCTCATTGAGTCTGCAGCGGTGTAGCTTTGCCAATGCAGATTTAGTCCGCTGGCTGGTTTACTGCCTGTAAAGTGCTGGATCCCATTAGGGGTAAATATAAATATCGGCAAACCAGATGATACTTTACTGTTCAGCTGCCGGGTTAAGTTCCAGTAATTTGTGTTGGATGAAGTATCTTTCAGCGTTGTATCGGCCAAGATCTTTGCCAATTCCCCTTTCGCAAAACCGCTGTCAAAGTAGTGAAACTCGTATCCTGCCTTGTTTAACGAATCCACCTTTGGTTTAAAGGTTTTATACGTCTCTTTGAAATTCTCGCGAGGGATCAACACCCAACCCTTTATCTTTCCGGCGGGTTTGATATGGTTCCAAACGGGTGCCGCTAAAAATAACCCGAGTGCCGCCAGCAACAAACAGCGCAGGATGAGCAGCAGTATATCCAGCAATTTAAAACTGCGGCTGCTGGTTTTAGAGGCTTCGGTTATCAGCGCGATGCTGCCCACTTTAAGGGTTTTGCCCGGCCGGATGTTCCACAGGTGTATCACCACCGGGATGCTTAAGGCAGCCAGCGCGAAAAACCATATGGGGGATAAGAATTGCATCTATCGCAGTGAGTGGTGTGTGGTGTGTAGCGAGTAGTTTGTAGTACGTGTATTCATTATGCCAATCCTTTTTTACGTTGTACCAAAAACTCGCGCAGGGCTTCATCCAGGGGGCGGGCGGTGCTCACCATTTTGTAAGCGATGCGTTTGCTTTGCAGGTCGCTTTTAATGGCTGCCAAGTGTTCCTGTAATTTATCGTTATAAGTATCCCTGGAGCGCTGGGTATTTACCTGGATCGTCTCGCCGGTTTCCAGGTCTTCTAATGTAGTAAAACCTTTAAAATCAAAATCCAGTTCATTCTGCCCCATCAGGTGAAAAACAATGATCTCGTGCCGCAAGGCTGATAAAGTATTGAGCAGATTGCTGATCTCGCCATCTGCCTGATACATATCCGTTATAAATATCAGCAGCTCCTTGCGCCCATTCCCGGCAAATAGTTCTTTATAATGCGCAGGTTTGGTAAACGTCCCTTTCGGGTCAACTTTTTCCAGGTTATACAGCAGGCGTTGTAAATGCTGCGGATCGGGCTTGGAGGGCAGCGTAAATAACCCGCCGTCTTTAAAGATATTTAAAGCTACCGAGTCGCCCTGCAGATTAGCAAGGTACGCTAATGATGCGCCCAAAAATTTGGCGTATTCGATTTTCTTAACGCCGTTATCATCGTGGTTCATAGATGCGCTGGCATCCACCAAAAACCTGACGGAAATACTCGTTTCCACTTCCGATTCCCGGATGTAATACCGGTCGCTCCGGGCGAACATGCGCCAGTCCAGCCAGCGCAGGTCATCGCCCGGCTGGTAGCTGCGGTACTGGCTAAATTCCAGTCCGGGGCCTTTAACCGTGCTCTTGTTAAACCCATTCATAAAGCCATCGATAACCGTTTTCGCCAGTAACGGCAAATCCTTAATGGTCATTAATACTTTAGGGTCTAACACTTTTTGATTTTGGATTTTTTGTCTGAACCATGATTTACTTAATTAGATGATTTCTTGATTTCTTAAAAAACAATCGTGATAATCTTTAAATCCTTTAATCAAGGTTCCCCCTTCTCTCAATCACTTTCAGCAGCTCTTCAGTCACCCTGTCAGATGTAATGCCTTCGGCCTCTGCCTTAAAGTTCATCAGTATACGGTGCCTTAAAACTGCCGGGGCCATCGCGTGGATATCTTCCATCAAAACCGAGTAACGGCCTTTTAGCAAGGCACGTGCTTTGGCCGTCAGGATCAGCGCCTGCCCTGCCCGCGGGCCTGCACCCCAACGCACCCATTCTTTAGTGTAGTTAACGGTGGTGGTATCGGGCCGCGTAGCGCGGATAATGCTGCTTACATAGCGTGTCAAATCTTCGTTAATACTCACCTGCCTTACCAGTGCTTGCGCCTGTATAATCTCTTCGGCTGTTATCACGGCCTTCACTTCTTCTTTTTTTGCGCCGGTAGTACGGTTCAGTATGGCAAATTCCTCCTGCTCGGTGGGATAACCTATTTTTATTAGCAGTAAAAACCGGTCTAACTGTGCCTCGGGCAGTGGATAGGTGCCTGCCTGCTCGATAGGGTTTTGAGTTGCCAGGATAAAAAATGGCTTATCAAGCGGGTAGGTTTGCCCGCCATAGGTAACCTCAAACTCCTGCATGGCCTCCAACAAAGCCGACTGTGTTTTTGGCGGCGTACGGTTAATCTCATCGGCCAAAATAATGTTAGCAAACAACGGGCCTTTGTTAAATTTGAAAAAACGTTTGCCGGTTACATGGTCTTCTTCCAATATCTCGGTACCCACAATATCGGTCGGCATCAGATCTGGCGTAAACTGGATGCGGCGGAAAGCCAGGTGCAGGGCCTGCGACATGGTTTTAACGATCAGTGTTTTAGCCAGACCCGGTACACCCTCCAAAAGGCAATGACCGCCGGCCAGGAAAGCTACCAGCAACTCGTCCAGGATATGGTCTTGCCCTACAATTACCTTCTGTATCTCGGTTTTTAGCTGTGGCAGTTTGGCCAACAGCCCTTTAATTTTGCTTTCGGTAAGTTCCAATTTTTTATTCGTTTAAATATCAGCCTCACCTAAATTCTCTTCAATGGAGAGGAAGGGTAATGTGAGGCTTTACCTTCACAAGATATTACGCTTTTAATTAATTCTGTTATTTTTTTATCAAATACTTAACAAAGTATCTAAAACTTTACAAATTGCGCAGTTGTTAAAATGATATGGGCAAAATATTTGTACTAATTTTAGGGATTATTAGATAATGGCATACGCTACAAAATTCACATTTACAAGGTTAAGCTACCACAGCGGCGATTGGGATACCGATCAACGCATGCCATCCAACCTGCTTAACTCATTGATAGAGTACACCACCATCCCTATCGAACCGCATGAAAAGGTGATCCCCCTAAGCAGCGACGACATTTTTACTGCGCCTTTTTTGTACCTGAGCGGCCACAAACTGGTGCAGTTTGATGCTAAGGAAAAGGCCAACTTTAAAAATTATGTGCAAAACGGCGGCTTTGTTTTTGTTGATGATTGCAACCACGATATCGATGGGCTGTTTGCCAAATCGTTCGAGGCGCAAATGGCAGCACTATTCGGGCCAACAGCATTGAAAAAGATCCCAAATAACCATAAACTATATAGCTCGTTCTTTAAGTTTGAGAAAGGCCCGCCCACTACATCCTTTGAATTGAACGGCTGGGGCGACGACCTGGTGCATGACTACCTGAAGGCCATTGAGGTGAATGGCCGCATTGCCGTTTTGTACAGCAGTAAAGATTATGGCTGCGAGTGGGACTACGATTTCCGCAATAAACGTTTCATGGCCGAGGATAATACCAAATTCGGGATAAACATAATTGTTTATGCCATGAACTCTTAAGCCCTTTTCGGGTTATCTTTGCAACTACTTTACTGATTGATGACGGATAGCTACTACATTCTGCGAGACGGTGTAAAAACCGGGCCCTTTACTTACGACGAACTGATTGAAATGGGGCTGGATGCCAATACCCGCGTAGTGGCAGCTAACGGTAATACCTGGGAGGCAGCATCAGACATGCCCGATTTTTACGACTATTTTGAGGCCAGGGGGCACAACTTCCCTACCGAGGATAACCTGGCAACCTTTTGGTGGCGTTTTGCGGCCTACCTGATAGATAATATCCTGGTATTGATCTTACTTGCCATCGTAATTCCCGACCTGTTTATTACCATTTATAAAAACGAACTGGCCGATAACATTACTGACGATGCCCTGATGGCACGTTTAAAATTGAACGGTATATCTTTTATTGTCACTACCATTTACCATAGCCTGTTCGAAGCTTCAAAATGGCGCGGCAGTATCGGCAAAAAAATATGCCGGCTCACCGTGGTTGATGCAGAGGGCATGGGCTTAAACATTGGCAGGGCGGTATTGCGCAACCTTTCTAAATTTCTTTCGGCAATGGTGCTTTGCATTGGCTATCTAAATATTCTGTGGGACAACCATCGCCAGGGCTGGCATGACCAGATTGCCCGCACCTATGTGATACAGAAGGAGGCGTGAATAAGGGAGCATGCATTTAATTATAAACTGTATCGTTCATTAGCAACTTCATTTCCCTTACAGTTTAGCCAGCATCTTTTTCAAATCGGGGTTGCTTGGCCGGGGTGCATCTAAACTTATTACCTTACCATATTTATCTACCAGGATGTATCTCGGTATTTCTATTAAGCCGTTCTTATAAAGCTGTTTAACCAGGTCGGCCATCAATACTTTATCAACCATCATATTATAACCTTCCAGTTTTGATTTCCTGACGATATCTTTCCAAACCTGCCTTGCTTTTGGCGCATCAACAGAAATAAATACGGGTGTAACCTTCTTCTTTTTCAGCAGGGGCCTAAGCTGTGCATAAGACGGAAACTCGCCCCGGCACGGCATACACCAGGTTGCCCAAAGGTCTACATATATGGCCTTCCCACTAAAATATCGCTTTAACTGGTTAAAGTTTTTGAATTTAGTGAGTGTATCAATTTTTACATCCGCGGCATTTACAAGGCTGTTTACTCCCTTAACCGTGTCTAAAAAGGCTAAGTAAGGGCTATTAGGAAATTCCTTTTTATAAATAGGTAAGGTTTTTTTGTAATCAAACTCGCTTAAACCAATCAGTTTGGCAAACATCAACATATTGCCGAATAAATACTCTTGTATCGGTTTTGGTGCCAGTTTATAAGCGCCGTATGAGCCCCAATCTTTGTCATTAGGTAACTTTATACGTCCTGCTTTATCAAAATAATAATCGGCTAAGTACCCCACACCAAAACCACAACGGGCGTTTTCTAATTTATTGGGTCCGGCAAATTCCATCAGCGCATTTTTATATTCCTGATAACGCAATTTTTTTGAGCTGTCGGTAATTTTGCTTTGCAGATAAGTAAGCTGCCCAATTAAAAAATTGCCCTGCTCTGCCCGGATATCAGTTTTAACAAGGGATAAAAACTGTATATTGATTTTTCCTTCTTTATACAATACATCAAAGGTGCTGGTTTGCCTGCCTATAAAACTGCCAAACTTTTTAAGCCCGCGGTACTTATCTTTCTCTTCAAGGGCGGCAAACAACGCCGATTGCATCATACGGGTGGCTAATGGCTGGCTGTTATAAACGTTGTATGCATATTGCCCGGCTGCGTTGCTTCCCTCAAACACAAGGGCCTTAGATTTATCTGTAGTGTTGTAGATCTTGATCTTGATATCATCGCCGGGGGCTACAAATAAAAAGATGCGGCCAAAGCCTGTCTTGATCTGCAAGGTTACCATTGTGGTTACAGGTATATCGAACGCAAATTTATTATTGGTTACCGGGTAGTAAACATCATATATGTAATTATTAAAACTGCCGACAGGTACGGTCGCCCAAACTTTTTCAACGCCTTTTTTATCCATAAACTCGCCGGATATCCGTACGTTTCCAAAGGTTACATCAAAAAAGCAAAGCAGGCATAGCGTTGCTACAAAATACACTTTTTTAAAATAGCCGGTCGCGATATCAGCTGCCATAGTTTTCAAACTAAATATTTAGTAATGCAATGTAGCAGATATTTATCAAAGTTTTAACAGGTATTATTATTTATTATTCGAGATCGCTATATTAGGCAAATAATAGTACCCACCTTGAAAAGAAAAGATTTCCTATACCTTACCGGCATGGGCATTAGTGCCTCCATGCTCAGCAGGATGACCGCTATGGGCACCCCTGTTATGCCCGGCACCCGCATGCGGGATGTTGATGTGGCCATTAAAAAACGGATGGCCGATGTGGCCCTGAACGCGGCACGTGCCAAAGGCGCCACCTATACCGATGCCCGCCTTGGCCGCTACCTGAACCAGTTTGTGGTCACCCGCGACCGTAATATCGAAAACATTGTAGATACCGAATCGTATGGGATGGGCATCCGCGTTATTGCCAATGGCTGCTGGGGCTTTGCCGCTACCGATAAGCTGGATAACGATAGCATTGCCCGCGCTGCCGAAACGGCGGTTGCCATAGCTAAAGAAAACTCCCGCATCCAGAGCGAACCGGTACAGCTTGCGCCGCAAAAGGGCTATGGCGAAGTAAGCTGGAAAACACCTATCGAAAAGAACGCCTTCGAGGTGCCGATGAAGGATAAAACCGATCTGCTTTTATCTGTTAATGATGCCGCCTTTAAAAATGGCGCTAACTACGTGAACTCGGTACTGTTTTTTGTGAATGAGCAAAAATATTTTGCCTCGACAGATGGTTCTTATATCGATCAGGACATCCACCGCGTATGGCCCATATTTGGGGTAACCAAGGTGGACGAAAAGAGCGGTAAGTTTGAAACCCGCCAATCGTTAAGCGCCCCGCGCGGCATGGGTTATGAATATTTAATTCCCCGCGACAGCGATAAAATTAAAAGCCAGACCACCCTTTACCGCGACCGCTATGACATGCATGAAGATGCGGCAGCGGCAGCCTTACAGGCGGCACAAAAACTTAAAGCCAAAACCGTTGAGCCCGGCAAATACGACCTGGTGCTCGACCCAAGCCATCTTTGGCTCACCATCCACGAATCTGTTGGGCACCCTACCGAACTGGACCGTGTGTTGGGTTACGAAGCTAACTTTGCCGGGACCAGTTTCCTGACTTTGGATAAGTGGAAAACCGGCAAGTTTAATTTCGGAAGCAAGAATGTGAATATAGTGGCAGATAAACTACAGCCGGGCTCATTAGGTGCCGTAGGTTACGATGACGAAGGTGTAGGCACTAAACAGTGGGATATTATTAAGGACGGTGTATTGGTTAACTACCAAACCATCCGTGATCAGGCCCACATCATCGGCTTAAAGGAATCGCAGGGTTGCTGCTACTCGCAAAGCTGGCAGGATGTACAATTCCAGCGCATGCCTAACATATCCTTACAACCGGGTAAAACACCGCTGAGTGTAGAGCAGATGATCAGCAAAGTAGAGAAAGGCATTTATATTATTGGTGATAGCTCCTTCTCGATAGATCAGCAGCGGTATAACTTCCAATTTAGCGGGCAGCTTTATTATGAGATCAAAAACGGAAAGATCGTCGGCATGCTCAACGATGTGGCTTACCAGGCCAACACGCAGGAATTTTGGAACAGCTGCGCCGCCGTTTGCGATAGAAGCGATTACCGTTTAGGCGGATCGTTCTTTGACGGCAAGGGCCAGCCCACACAGTCGAGCGCGGTATCACATGGGTCATCAACTGCCCTGTTCAAAGGGGTTAACGTAATTAACACAGCAAGAAAAATATAACGATATGGCTATTTTAACTGAAGACGAATGCAAGGCGATCCTGAAAAAGGCGCTTAGTTATTCAAAAGCCGATGAGTGCGAAGTAAGCATTAACGGCGGCAACTCGGCCAATATCAGGTACGCGCGTAACTCGGTATCAACCAGCGGTTCGTTAAGTTCAAGCAGCATGGCCATATCGTCGGCCTTTGGCAAAAAGCTGGGCATCGTAACGCTGAATGAGTACACCGACGAAGCTATTGCCAGTGCCGTAAAACGCTCTGAAGAACTTGCCAAATTGGCACCCGACAACCCGGAATATATGCCGTTTTTAGGCCCGCAAACTTACGCGCCTGCCCCTAAAACCTATGTACCGGCAACCGCTGCCATTACACCGGCGCAGCGTACCACCATGGTTGCGCAAAGTTTGGATGTTGCAAAACAGAACAAACTTACGGCAGCAGGTTTTTTGCAAAACAGCGATAATTTTAGCGCGATGATGAATTCGCACGGGTTGTTTGCTTACAATACCTCTACAGATATTAACTTCTCTATCACTCTGCGCACGGCAGATAGCCAGGGATCGGGCTACGCTACAAAGGATTATAACGATGTTGCCAAAATGGATACCCTGGCCTTCACCAAAATAGCGGCCCAAAAGGCAACAGGGAGCGGCAGCGCGAGAGCCATTGAACCAGGTAAGTACACCGTGATATTAGAACCTGCAGCAGGCATTGTTTTGTTAGAGCAGCTTTACGGAAGCCTGGACGCCCGCAGTGCCGACGAAGGCCGTAGCTTTTTAAGCAAGCCTGGCGGTAAAACCAAATTAGGCGATAAACTGGTTGATGAGCGCGTAAATATCTACACCGACCCATCAAACCCCGACTTGCCCGCCAGCACCTGGGGCGGTGACGGCCAGCCACAGGAAAAACGCACCTGGATAGAAAAAGGCGTGGTAAAGAATTTAAGCTATTCGCGCTACTGGGCGCAAAAGAAAGGGGTTAAACCTGTACCCGGCGGCGCCAATATTATTATGGAAGGCGGTACGCAAACTTTAGAAGAGCTGATCAAAGGTACGGAGAAAGGCATACTGGTTACCCGTTTATGGTACATCCGCCCGGTTGATCCGCAAACTTTGCTTTTTACAGGTTTGACACGCGACGGTACATTTTACATTGAGAACGGCCAGATCAAATTCCCTATCAAGAACCTGCGCTTTAACGAGAGCCCGGTAATTATGCTGAACAACCTGGATGCCCTTGGCAAAACCGAACGTACCGTGAGCGGCGAAAGCGGCCAAAGCGCCCTGATCCCCCCTATGCGGATCAAGGAGTTTACGTTTACATCACTGTCAGACGCGGTATAAGTAACTAGTCCCGGTATTATAACCCCACATTCATCCCCACAAAGTAATTGCGCGGGGGCGCGGGGTTGTAATACCGGTTGCCTACCGCATTTAAATCGTTACCCAGGCTATACTTTTGATTGAGCAGATTATCTGCACCTGCGTATAACTCTAACCGTGCTTTGCGGGTAAAGCTGTGCTGCCACGAAGCTTTGGCCTGTAACAAGTGGTATTTGTTGGCATAAACGGTATTGCCATCATTAAGGGGTATCGATGATGTATAATTGTGCTGCACAAAAAGCGACAAGTTTTTAGGGAAGTTAACCTGAACAGACGATACCAAAACTTCTTTGGGTACGCCCGTAAGTGCATTGTTTGAATAATTGGCACCCGCTACCTGGTAATCCCTGAATTTAAAACGGCTAAGGGTAAACCCGGTGTTAAACTGCAAGCCCCTTATAAAATTGCTGCTGTTTTGGCGGATGAGCCAATCGGTAAAAGCTATTTCAAAACCGGGCTGATTAGTCCCGCCGGCGTTCACATAAAACTCCGTCTCATCGGGGTTTAAGCGGCGAACGATCGAATTATTCAACCGGTAATAAAATACCGATGCATCCAGCAGCAGGGTTTCATCTTGATTACGCAGGCGGAAACCTGTTTCATAGTTCCACCCGTTTTGTGCCTGCAGGCTGGTATTGATGATATTGTTTGTCGGCCGTACCTCTGCAATGGTGGGGGTAGAGTACCCCCTGCTTACCGATGCCCGCCAGATAAAATCATTAGTTATCTGGTAAGATAGCGCCAGCCGGGGCATCAGTTGCGGCGTATAGTCGCGATCTTTGAAGTTGCCCTCATTCAGCGGGGCAACATTTCTGAATTTGTATTGATAGTAATTTAAGCTCACTGCGGCTTCGGCATGCAGGCGTTTAAAAATGTCGGCCGCATAACGGGTAAAAATGAAATGCTGGTTGGTATTGATTTTATCTATCTTTTGCACCTTGCCTTTAGCACCCGCATTATTATCATAATTGCTGATTAGCGAGTTAGTCTGTTGCAATTCGGCACCAATATTCAGCTTCCAGTCAAAGTTTTCTTTCGGGATGGCCGCCAATTCAAAGTAAGTACGGAAACCGTAGGTATTCTCTACGCGCTGCTCATAATTAGTGATGAATGGGTTTGCAAAATCCACATGGCTGCCAAAAACCGTAGCCACATTGCGGATGCGGTCGGTAATGTGTACCTCATTGATCAGCCCACCCAAAAACATTTTAGTGCTGATGGCTATCTTTTGCTGAATTGCTCCAGGCAATGTAGCCGTAGGCAATCTGGCCGACTGTGGATTAGCCGTAACTTGCGCCAGGTTCAAGCCACCGGGGGTTTGATAAAACAGATCAGAGTATAGGGCTACGGCCCTTAACTCGTTACCCTTACCATACTGTAAAGCATCACTTGCCTGGAAATAGTTACGGTGTGTGCTGCTATTTTGCCTGTAACCATCATACTTTTGGTACGATTGATTGAAGTTGAACCTGTTTTTACTATTCCCTATCTGTACCGAAGCTTTTTCATGTAATAGTCCATATGAACCGCCATTGACGCCGGCATTGAGGTAAGTGCTATCTGCTTTACCACTAACCTGGTTCAGTAAAACTACGCCGCCCGAGTTGGCGCCGAACAAGCTGCCATCCGGCCCTTTCAAAATTTCGATATGCCGGATATTGCCAATGTCGATAGCGTTAAGGTAGGTGTTACCGCCTGCGTCGGTGAGCGGGATCTCATCAAAATAAACCTTGACGTCCCTTACCCCAAACGGCGAACGCAGCAAACTTCCCCTGATAGATAAGCGGTAACTGCCCGGCGACCGCTCCTCGGCCCGTACACCCGGTACAGTGTTTAATGCCGATACAAAAGAATTATCGGGCTGTACTTTTAACTGCGATGCACCCAGCACACTTACCGATGCGGGCACACGCAATACAGGCTGGTTAGATAAATAGCCTTTAACGGTAACCGCATTTAAGCGAGTAGTGTCAGCCTTTGCCTTAACAGATGAACGTTGGGCAAAAGTAGGGCCGGCAATTACGAAGAAAAATATAAGGAAAAGGAAAAGTTTGGTCATAGAGCGCTTTGAATAAACAAAAATAGCCCTTTACACGGCAAAGGGCTATTCTTATTAAAATATTACAATGAGGTTATTTGGCACTCACCCGCCAGATACGATTACTGGCATCATCAGCTACCAGCAATGCACCATCTTTAGCAACAGTTACCCCCACCGGGCGACCGTAAACCTCATTTTTAGCTGCATCGGCAACAAAACCCGTCAGGAAATCTTCCATAGCGTTGCCGGGTTTGTTATTAGTGAACGGAACGAAGCCCACCTTATATCCTGACAATTTTGAACGGTTCCATGACCCATGCTGGCCAATGAATGTACCGTTTTTGTATTTGGCCGGGAACTTATCGCCGGTGTAAAATGCAATCCCTAATGATGCTGTGTGCGGGCCAAGAGAAAGATCGGGTGTAATGGTTTTCTTAACCATATCCGGGCGTTTTACTTTCAGGCGTGGGTCTTCATGCTGGCCAAAGTAAGCCCAGGGCCAGCCGTAAAAGCCGCCTTCCTTTACGCTGGTCATGTAATCGGGCACTAATTCGTCGCCAAGTTCATCGCGCTCGTTAACAACGGAGTATACCACACCTGTACCGGGCTGCACATCAATACCGGCAGGATTGCGCAAGCCGCTGGCGTAAATGCGCTCTCCGCTGCCATCAGGGTTTATCTCCAGGATATCAGCACGGCGTTTCTCAACCTCCATACCCTGGTCGGCCACGTTAGTGCCAGATCCTACCGAAATATAGATCTTATTACCGGCAGCATTAGCATGCAGGTTACGTGTCCAATGATTATTATAACCGCCTGCTGGTAACGACAGGATCATTTTACCGGGCTGGGTTATCTTCGTATCGCCGGTTTTATAGGGGTATTTCCACAGGCCATCGGTATTGGCTACGTAAAAGGCATCACCCATTATCAGCATACCGTAAGGCTGGTTTAAATTACTCAGGAAAACGCCCTGCATATCGGGTTTGCCATCACCGTTCGTATCGCGGAATATGCTGATCCTGTTAGCGCTTTTGCCCAGGTTTTGCGAAGCGGCCACACCAATTATCTTAGCACCTATTTTTTTAAACCCTTTGGCTTCTGTGTTAGCTTCAGATACCAGGATATCGCCATTAGGGGCGATATAAATATTGCGGGGGTTTTTAAGGCTGTCGGCAAAAAGGCTCACTGTAAAACCGGCAGGCGCAACCGGCGTTTTACCGGCAGGCCAGCCAATCACCTTACAATAATTACTAACAGATTTTGTTTCATAAGGGGCTGGCAGTTTAACCTCCTGCTTTACGGGGGTGCTTACTTCGGCCCGTTTATCTTGGTCGGCCTTTTTTTGCGTACAGGCTGATGCAGCCAGTGCCACCAGGCCTATATATAGTAATTTATTTTTCATGTTTTGTTGATAGATGTTTGAACCTGTTAAACTTGCTATATGGTTTAATTGTTTTCAAAATCAACATCACTCTTTGGCCTATTAGTTTAACTATGGTATAAAAAGTATATTTTTGGATTATACTGCTGCCACAGCAGTTAAGTAATGCAAACCTTCCATATAAAAGCCCTCTTACTGCTATTTTTTACCGTGTTTGCAATACAGGCACGCGCTCAACTGGCGGGCGGTAGTTTGGGCGACCCGGTGATTAATGAAACCTTTGGCCACGGCGCTACCTATGGTACTACGGGGCCTGCCCTGCCCGTTACGGTTACCAACGTAAGGTATACTACAGAAACCTGCCCCACCGATGGATATTACACCATAGCCAGCGGATTGGGAAGCTGCTTTGGCGGAACCTGGCAGACGGTTTCGCGTGACCATACCGGCGACGCGAACGGTTATATGATGATCATCAATTCATCGTTTGACCCATCAATATTTTATGTGCAGAAAGCCAGCGGCAGCCTGCTTTGCCCAAATACTAATTACCAGTTCTCAGCCTGGATCATGAATGTGATCCGCGACCGGCCTGACACCCGCAACCATATCCGCCCCAACATTACATTTTCTATCGAAACAGTTGATGGCACCGTGCTTAAAACCTATAATACCGGCGATATACCGCAGGGCGACTTTACCACCTTTGAGGAATACGGCACTTCGTTCACCACACCATCTAACGGGGCGGATATTGTAGTAAAGATGCGTAACAATGCACGAGGAGGGGACGGCAATGATCTGATATTGGACGACATTACTTTCAGGCCTTACGGCCCAACCATATTAGCTGGTTTTGGTGATATTACCTCCACCACCGACCGCGACCTTTGCGAAGGCGAAAGCGGTACCTATATTTTAAAAGCATCGCAAGTGGGGTATAATGACCCTTACTACCAATGGCAGGTTAATAAGAATGACGGCTCGGGCTGGAAAGACGTTGCAGGGCAAACTACCACAACTTTAAACGTTACCTTAACCAATGCGGTAGCCGGTAAAAACCAATACAGGATAGGTGTATTGAACGGGCCATCGGCAGCTATTACCTGCCGCATTTACTCCCAGCCCTTAACCGTTAATGTAAATGCGTTTCCAGTTGTGGTTATTAAACCTCAAACGATAGTTTGCGAGGCGCAGGAACTTCGCCTCACAGCCACTGGCGGGGATACTTATCAATGGACAGGACCCAACGGGTTTACATCTGCCGAGCAATCGCCGGCAGTAAGTTACTCGGCCAACAACTCATTTAACGGCGTATACAGGGTAACGGTTACCACTAAGGGCTGCGTTTCTACCGCATCTACAACGGTAAGCGTATTACCAAAAGTTAACCCAACCATTAGCAGCGATGTGGCCATTTGTGCGGGGAGCAGTACCCAATTACAAGCCGGTGGGGGCGTTACTTACAAGTGGACACCAAGTGCCGGGTTAGACCACGACGACATAGCTAACCCCATGGCGAGCCCCTCGCTAACAACTACCTATAATGTACGGGTTGACAATGGCGGATGCATTGACGAAAGTAAATCTGTTACGGTAACCGTCTTGAAACTACCTGCAGCAAATGCCGGTAAAGATGTTTTTATACAGGAAGGCGAAAGCGTTACGTTACAGGGAACAGTAGCAGGCGATGATATTAAATATTACTGGACACCTACCGAAAATATGGACAACCCATTATCCCTTAAACCGGTGGTTAGCCCTACCGAGAATACCATTTACACCCTGAATGCCGAATCGCAGAGTAACTGCGGGGTAGTATTCGATAATGTGTTGGTGCGGGTTTATAAAAAAATAACTATTCCCAATAGTTTTACCCCAAACGGCGATGGCGTGAATGACCTGTGGAATATTGACCAGCTTTTTACCTATCCGGAAAGCGTATTGACAATTTTTACGCGTAACGGCAGCCAGGTTTACCGTAGCATTGGTTACGCCAAAGCATGGAATGGCCAATACCAGGGCAAGGCCTTACCTGTCGGCACATATTACTATACTATCGACCTGAAGAATAATTCCCCCATACGCTCGGGATGGGTATTTTTGGTGCGGTAGGGTTTTAATACTTGATAAACTTTTCCATCTGTTCGTCGGTGTATCGCAGGGTATCCTCGGCGGTAAGATTGCCGTTTTCGTCCATTTCTTTGCGAATAGCCGAGATATGAATTTTGAGCGGCATTACGTTTAGGTGCAGATAATGGCACACACCGGTAAAATGGTCTACCCCGCGGATGTTACCATATTTACCGGAAGATAAGCCCACCAGCGCCGCTTTTTTATCGTAAAAACTCTCCGGGAAATTGCAAGCGTCAACAAAAACCTTCAACACGCCAGGGAAACTGCCGTTATACTCGGGTATCACAAACAGGAATTTTTCGGTATCGGTTATCTGCTGCTGGATTTTTTTGAACTCCGGGCTGCGCTTACCGTACAGGTCGGTTTTCAAAAAATTATCGGGCAATTCCATCAACGATAGCAGATTGGTTTCCAGCCCCTTTTGCGCCAGGATTTTCTTATAATACTGCGCCAGTTTTAAGGTTGAACTGCCCGGCCTGTTGGTTGCTGCGATGATGGTTACCATGTTAATTAGCGAATTATTGAGTTAGCGAATCAGTTATTGACAGGAAGCTGTAGCGTTTTAATCACTAATTCAGTCATTCACTAAATCACTAATTTCCTCCAATTATGTTTGTAAGTTGGCGTTTACTGTGGAATTTGGAATTGTTAAAAACCGTATCTTTAGCCGCGGATTAATAAACATTCGCGGATTAATAAACATTGCAAACATAGAAATTTCCGTGTTTGTTTTTCGTTGTTGTAATTTGCAATTATAAATTTTTTGAAGAGATAGAATGAGTAAAATTATTGCTTTGGCCAATCAAAAAGGTGGCGTCGGGAAAACTACATCATCCATCAACCTGGCTGCAAGTTTAGCCGTACTTGAATATAAAACCCTGCTGGTTGATGCCGACCCGCAGGCCAACTCCACATCGGGCATCGGGTTCGATCCGCGTAACATCAAAAACAGCATCTACGAGTGTATCATTAACGACATTAATCCGCATGATGCGATCCAGAAAACAGAAACACCAAACCTTGACCTGCTGCCGGCCCACATAGACCTGGTAGGTGCCGAGATAGAAATGATCAACCTGCCTAACCGCGAGTATAAAATGAAAGCGGTGCTGGAAAGCATCAGAGATGAGTATGATTTTATCATTATTGACTGCTCGCCGTCATTAGGCTTAATTACCATCAACGCCTTAACCGCTGCAGATTCGGTGATCATCCCGGTACAGTGCGAATATTTTGCGTTAGAGGGCTTGGGCAAGCTTTTAAATACCATTAAAATTGTACAAAGCCGTTTAAATACCACGCTGGAGATAGAGGGTATTTTATTAACCATGTATGATGTGCGCCTGCGCCTTTCAAACCAAGTTGTTGATGAGGTGAAAACCCATTTTGAAGATATGGTTTTTGATACCATTATACAGCGCAACACCCGCTTAAGCGAGGCGCCAAGCTTTGGAATATCCGTTATCATGCACGATGCAAACTGTAAAGGAGCCGTAAATTATTTGAACCTTGCCCGCGAAATTGTGAGGAAGAATGGCTTGGTGAAGGACGAGGAACTGGCTACCACAGTAACAGCTTAACATACGATGAGTACAGAAAAGAGAAACGCACTCGGTAAAGGGTTAAGCGCCCTGTTAAATGATTCTGATACCGTAAATCATAATAAGAACGCATACAGCAATAATAACGCTAATCGTAATAACGGTGTAACGGAAACCAATTCGCTGGGCTCGGTAAACGAGATCAGGATCAGTGAGATTGTTGTTAACCCCTATCAGCCCCGTACCGAATTTGACGAGCAGGCCCTTGCTGATCTATCAGCCTCCATTAAATTGCAGGGACTGATCCAGCCGATTACCGTAAGGCGCGTTAACACGAACAGCTACCAGCTAATATCTGGCGAGCGCAGGTTACGTGCCAGCAAACTGGCAGGCCTAACCCAGATTCCCGCTTACATCCGCACTGCTAACGATCAGCAGATGCTGGAGATGGCACTGATAGAGAACATACAGCGCGAAGACCTAAATGCGATCGAGGTAGCCCTGAGTTTTCAGCGCATGATAGAGGAACTGAGCCTGAAGCAGGAAGAATTGGGCGACAGGGTAAGCAAGAACAGATCGACCGTTACCAATTATCTGCGCTTGTTAAAATTGCCGCCAACCATCCAGGCTTCCTTGCGCGATGGCGAGATCACCATGGGCCATGCTAAGGCTTTGCTGGCGGTTGAAGATTCGACCGCGCAGATCTTTATCCACCAGCAGATCATCAAAAATGGCCTTTCGGTACGGAAGACGGAAGAGATGGTAAGGGATATTACACACGCCCCAGCAAAAAAAGAAGGTAAGCAGCCCGAAGCCCTGCCCTACCAGATGCAAAAGATCCAGGACGACCTGGCCGGGAAGTTCAGCACCCGGGTTAAGCTTAAAATTAATACACAAGGCAATGGAACCATAGAAATACCGTTCTTGTCTGAAGATGATCTGGGCCGTATATTGGAAATGCTGGATTGGTAAAATGTCGCAAAAACTTTTAGGTGCTGTATGGTTAATATTTTGCAGCTTTGGTGCCTTTGCCCAAAGCCGTGATACGGTTATTAGGGGCAAGGTTGATACCGTTATCAACGCGCCAAAAAAAGCGACAGAGGCAGCGCCTGAAAAGTTTTATCCAAAAATTAGGAAGGAAAAGATCTATAATCCCGATACTACGCACATACCCAGCCTGGCGGTAAAACGCTCGCTCATCATCCCCGGATGGGGCCAATTGTATAACAAAAAAGGGGCTTGGTGGAAAATCCCCGCTATATATGGGGGCTTAGGGGCATTGGGCTACAACATCGTAACCAGCCAGCAGGGATACAAAAAGTTTTTAGCCTTTTACCGCATAAAAAACCTGGGGCGTACACCTATTGCCACCGATGCAGAATACGCATCGTACATCAAATACAAAGACGAATACACAATTTATTCGGGGCAATCGTTACAATACTTTCAGGAAGGGGTAAGTACTTATCAGCGTAATTTCCAGATCAGTATTCTGGGGGTCATCGCGGTTTGGGGTATCCAGGCGGTAGAGGCATATGTAGAGGCTAAATTTATCAGTTCCTTTTCGGTAGATACGGACCTGGCTATGAAAATTGGGCCCAGCTTTATCAACCAGCCGGTTTATGCAATGGCAGGCTCTGCAAATGCTTATATTCCCGGTTTAAAAATTACCTTTACGCTTAAATAGTAAAGGCACCAATAATCACATAATGAAAATTGCATTATTAGGTTACGGTAAAATGGGCAAAATAATCGAAAAGATTGCCCTTGACCGTAAACACGAAATTGTATTAACCACATCACAAGAAAACCTGCACGATCTGACGCAGGAGAACTTGCAAAAGGCCGATGTAGCCATCGAGTTCAGCACACCATCAACCGTTTTAGGGAATATCGAGGCTTGCTTTAAAGCGGGCCTGCCTGTTGTGGTAGGCACTACCGGCTGGCATCACGAAACGGCACAGATGAAAGAACAGTGCGCATACCACAAAGGAGCTTTGCTGTATGCCACCAATTTTAGCGTTGGCGTGAATATCTTTTTCCACGTTAATAAAATGCTGGCCAAACTGATGAATAACTACCCCTACTATGATGTGCAGGTAGAAGAGATCCATCATACTCAAAAGCTCGATTCGCCAAGCGGCACTGCCATTACTATTGCCGAAGGCATTATAGATAACCTGGAAGCTAAAGCAGGCTGGGTAAATGTACTGACTACCGACGACGCTGCAGACGATGCCAATATCCCGGTCGACCAACTGCTGATAGAATCCCTGCGGATTGAAAACGTACCCGGGACCCATACCGTAATTTATGATAGCGAGGTTGACACCATTGAATTTAAACATACCGCCCATAACCGTAATGGTTTTGCCTTAGGCGCGGTACTGGCTGCCGAATGGATACAGGGTAAAAAAGGCTTTTACTCGGTAGAGGATATGTTCGATTTTAATAAATAATACTTTCCCCCAATACATCAATAATGAACTGGAAATTTTGGAATAAAAACAAAAACGACGATAAAAATAAAAAGAAAAAGAGCCCTGCACGCGAGTGGACGGATGCTATTATCTTTGCTGTAGTTGCTGCTACGTTGATCCGTACTTTGTTTATCGAAGCCTATACCATCCCTACACCATCAATGGAACGTTCCCTGTTGGTAGGCGATTTTTTGTTTGTGAGCAAGGTTAACTACGGCGCTCGTACGCCGATGACGCCCATTGCATTTCCGTTTGCACACCATACCATGCCCTTGTTAGGTACCAAGGCTTACTGGGATGGCGTTAAGCTGCCTTATTACCGTTTACCGGGTTTAAGCGAAGTAAAAAAAGGCGATGTGGTGGTATTTAACTATCCAATGGAAGCCGATTCGCCCTACTACCGACCGGTTGATAAACGCGAAAACTATATCAAACGCTGCCAGGGTGCGCCAGGTGACACTTTGAGCCTAATTGATGCACAGGTATATGTGAATGGCAAAGCCGCACCAAACCCGCCGGGCGAACAAACCGACTATACCATTACCACCACGGGTATGGAAATGAACCCTAAAATACTGGCAGAGCTGAACGTATCTAATTATGAAAACATCCCGTTCCCTACCATGACTAAGGATGCAGCTGCTAAAATAAAGGGGTACTCGAACGTAAAATCAATTACACAAAATATCAGGCCCAAAGGCATTGCAGATCCTTTTAATTCCGTGTTCCCGGCAGGATACCCTAAATATAGGTTGACCCCCAACAACGGCAGCTTTAACTGGAATGTTGACAACTACGGTCCGATAATTATTCCTAAAAAGGGCTGGACAGTAAAATTAGATAGCCTTACGATGCCAGTTTACGGCCGCGCTATAGAGATTTACGAAGGCAATAAGGTAGATATCAAAGGCAGCGAAGTTTATATAAACGGCGCAAAGGCCGATAGCTATACTTTTAAAATGAACTACTACTGGATGATGGGCGATAACCGCCACGATTCGGCAGATTCGAGATACTGGGGTTTTGTACCCGAAGACCATATTGTAGGGAAGGCCCTGTTTATCTGGATGAGTTGGGATGATAACGGATCATTTTTTGGACACATCCGCTGGAGCAGGTTATTCAGAGGGATAAATTAACCACAAAGGCCTTGTTCGAAAGAATGAGGCCTTTGTTTTTAAAGAGCTATTTTCCAAATATGTCATCAGGTGCAGTCGCTCGGCTCCAGCCGAGTGACTGCACACGGCGCTTAATGGCACTCCACCGCACTCGCTCGGCTCCAGCCGAGTGAGGTTTATTATAAGGCCTCCGGCCGCAGCTCAATGTTTCGTCCGCCAGAGGCCGAAAAATAGTCGTCACTCGGCTGGAGCCGAGCGACTGCAATGAACCGTGTATGCGAGCGATAGCGTGGCAATCTCATAGGACAATCGGATATGCTCAGATTGCTTTGCCGCTATCGCTCCCCGCAAAAACATGGTTTTTGATTTTTCAATCACTCTCCGATAAACTTTAATCCAATTTGGCGGCGGGTTTCATCGATCATCGCTATCATCCCACGCGACAGAGCGTGGGTAACAATTGGACTTTCGGTAGCACCGGTACGGATCAGGTCGCAAAAGTGAGCGGTTTCATAATTTAACCCACCTGCTATAAAAGGCTTACTGATCTCAACGGATCGTCCGTCCAGGTAATCAATAGTAGCGCGGGCGGGGTTCCACCAGTTTTTGTGAATGGTGATATGGCCAAGGGTTCCGGCTATCAATGCATCGCCCTTGCCATGCAGATCGAACCCGGTATAAACCTGCGCGTATCCACCGGCATGTTTGGTTTGAAATATGGCGAACGTATCTACCCCCGTAGGCCCAAAATGGCCCATAGCCTGTACTTCTTTAGTTTCGCCCAGCCAGTCAATTGCCAAAAAGGCTTCGTAAATACCGATACCCATCAGGCTGCCGCCTGCAAGTTCATAACTAAAGTTGGGGTGATCTTTACTAACATCCGCCACAGACGAGCCGGCACGCACATAACCCACTTCGCCTATAGGGTCGTGCTTTAAATATTCTTTAAGTTGGGTGTATAAAGGATAAAAGGGCGGCTTCATGCCTTCCATAAAGAGAAGGCCGGTAGCTTTTGAAAGCTTTAATACCTCATCCAGTTGCTGCAGATTTAATGCAGCAGGTTTTTCACAAAGCACATGTTTGCCAGCCTGTAACGCCTTGATGCAGTATTCCATGTGGCTATCGGGCAATGTAGCTATATATACGGCGTCAATATCACCGGCAAGCAATTCATCTACACTTGTGCAGGCCTTGCCACCATACTGGCTTATAAATGCATCTACCGTTTCGGCCCTGCGCGACCATGATGCCGCCAGCACAGCACCCGGCACCTCAGGTAAGCCCTGCATAAAACGATGGGCAATACGCCCGCAACCGATGATGCCGAATTTGATCATTAATTCAAAATTTAAAAGTCAAAATTAAAAAAGCATTGTTGCTAAGACGAAAAACAAAGACAATAAAAAGCCTCAAGTTGAAACAACTTAAGGCTTGATATTATATTCAATACTTACTACTCACCACTCAACTACTGGTATTGAATGTAGATAGGCTGTGGTTTGTAGCGTGAAAGCACTTCGTCGGGCGTTAGCATGTGGTGCGGCGCTTTTTTAATATCATTTTTGTAGAATAATTTAAAGCCTGTAAACTGTACCGGTTCCCTGTCAATAAAGTAGCGGTACGTTCCCGTTTTCAGGTCGGGTTCGCCCCAGCCGTCCATATCCATTACCACCTGCACTTCGGGGCGCAGTTTAATATCTTTATAGTTTGTTACCATCTTTTTAGTAAAACGGTGAACTATCAGGATCTTTGGCGGCAGGCCGTTTTTCTTAACCAGGTTTGCTAAATAGCCGGTTACGTAGTTAATGTCTGCCGCATCATAAGTACCTATTTTTTTACCCGGTTTGCTGCCATCTTTCATAGAAAACTCCGGATCCATACCAAAATGAACTTGTGGCATTAACAGATATTTTTCAAACAAAGGCAATTCCGCCTGTATGTTGCTTAATGCTACCTGTACATCTAAAAATACTAACGCGTGGGCTTTTTTAGCTAATACCAATACACTGTCAATTTGTTTAAAGGGCATCCGGTAACGGAACTTACCATCTTTACCGCCATCACCTTGTGCCACTACGGCTATGTAATGCAGTGCAGGTTGTACAGGCGTTTTAGGATCGGCCTTTTGCCAGGCCTTAACTTCGCCTTTTAATTTAGCCAGCATCTCGTTAGGCGGCAATTCGCCCAAAATACCCATTTTTTTAGAGTATAAGTTACCATAAAAAGCTACAATACGTTTGTATGGTAAAATAGCGCCACCCAATGGATAAGGCTGGTTTTTTACCGGCCAGCGGCCGCTGGTATCGCCATGGGCGTTGAATTTTAATAGGGAATCATATTCCGCCTTATTAGTTGGCGGGTAGCTTGATTTGGCTACGCTCAGCGTATCGGGTGCATCTTCGGCTGCTTTAGCTGTCGCGGTGCTGTCGCCTTTTTTACCTGCTGATGTTTTGCTGCCGCTTTCCGTACAGTTAGTTAATAATACTACCGTGCAAAGTACAAACAGGGCAGAAAAAATTACGCTTTTAAATTTCATAGGATGTGATGGTATTTATTGGTATGCAGATATAATTTATCAGCTTATTGATATGCGCTGAAAGTAATTGTTGTAAAGATAGAAATCCGGTAAAGTTATCAAGACTTATTTTTATAAAACTTACCAAATACACCCAGCGGCAATTTTGGGCCTGCGGTAGCTTGCAGATAAAGCTCGCCAATCTCCAGGTTTTGCACTTTTGGATAGGCCTGTTTGATCAAATTCTCGATAATTACAGAAGAGAAACCAAGCGAATAGGTATTCAGGATCAGGAAATGCTCGTCCGGATCAAGCAGCTGCATTACATCGGTCATCATTTCATTGATGTTATCTTCCAGCTTCCACTTTTCGCCGTTGGGGCCATTGCCGTAAGCGGGCGGATCCAGTATAATGCCGTTATAGGTTTTGCCACGCTTTACTTCGCGCTTTACAAACTTTAAGGCATCCTCTACCATCCACCTTATATCTTTGATACCTGATAATTCTTGGTTCTCGTTAGCCCAGGTAACCACCTGTTTAATAGAATCAACGTGGGTAGTATCAGCTCCGGCAGCTTTCGCTATTAACGATGCACCGCCTGTATAGGCAAAAAGGTTTAATACTTTAGGTGCAGGCGTTTTGAATTTCTTGACATTGTCAGAGATATAATCCCAGTTTACAGCTTGCTCAGGAAAGATGCCCAAGTGCTTAAAAGAAGTTAGGCCAAGCCGGAATTTGATGGTTACATCATTGTTTTTGTACTCCACGTGCCAGCGGTCGGGTGTTTTTGGGTCTTTCTTCACCCAATCGCCTGCGGTAGCACTGCGGCCTTTAAATTTAATGTGATGCAGCTTTTGCCATTCGGATTGCGGCAGGGCCTTGCTCCAAACCGCTTGCGGCTCGGGGCGGATGAGTATCGTATTGCCAAACCGCTCCAGTTTTTCAAAGTCGCCGCAGTCTATCAGCTCGTAATCTTTCCAGTGGGTTGGGGTAAGGAGTTGGATCATTGTTTTTTAATTAGTCCGAAAGTCCGCGCAAGTCAGTAAGTCCGGAAGATTTTTAATCCGCAAAGATAATAGCATCTTCGGACTTTCGGACATCAGACTTTACGACTGAAACTACAACTTCTCCTTAGCAGCCTGCATAAACTTGCTGGCAAATACAAAGTCGTTCAGTTCCTGGTTATCGGTGTGGGCTATCTCTTTGTTTGATCCCTCCCAGTTCTTTTTACCCTGATGCAAAAAGATGATGTGGTCGCCAATCCCCATTACAGAGTTCATATCGTGCGTTACGATAACCGTGGTCATGTTGTACTCTACCGTAAGCTCGGCTATCAGTTCATCTATAAGGATAGACGTTTTTGGATCAAGCCCGGAGTTAGGTTCATCCACAAACAAATATTTGGGCTGCATAGATATGGCGCGGGCAATCCCTACACGCTTTTTCATACCACCAGATAATTCAGAAGGGTACAATTTATTTTTATCCTTCAGGTTAACCCTTTCCAGGCAAAAGTTGGCGCGGTCGAGTTTTTCTGCCTTGGTTTGATCGGTAAACAGGTTAAGCGGGAACATAATGTTCTCCTCCACTGTCATCGAGTCAAAAAGAGCCGAGTTTTGGAACAGCATCCCTATCTGTGTACGGATGGGCACCCGCTGGGTAAAATCCATTTGGGTAAAGTTATCCTGCTCAAAAAAAACTTCGCCTTTTGTAGGGTCGTGCAAACCTACTATACACTTAAGCAAAGTAGTTTTACCTGAACCCGAACCGCCTATGATCAGGTTGTTTTTACCCGTTTGGAAAGTGGCGCTAATACCCTTCAACACATCATTATCGCCAAAGGTTTTATAAATGTCTTTAATATCGATCATAGCATTAAACTGGTGATCATCAAGTCAGCAAATAAGATCCAAACACAGCTAAACACTACGCCTTTTGTGGCACTCTGGCCAACTTCAAGCGCGCCACCAGATGTATAAAAACCCTGGTAAGAACATATGGAAGCAATAAGGAATCCAAACACTGTAGCCTTTACTAAGGCAACACGGATGGTTAAGCCGTCAAAGCCATCATTAACACCCATGATATAATCTGCGGGAGATATAGCGCCGGTTACAAAGCAGGCAATGTAACCGCCTGTGATGCCTAACATAATAGAAATAATAACCAGCATAGGTACCATAGTAATACCGGCAATAATTTTTGGCGATATCAAATATCCCGGTGCATTAACACCCATTATTTCCAGGGCATCTATTTGCTCTGTTACCCGCATGGTGCCAATTTGCGATGCAAAGCTGGAACCAACGCGGCCTGCCAATACTAACGATGAAATTGTTGGACTAAACTCCAGGATGTTGGAGTCGCGGGAGATGCTACCTGCAATACTGCGGGGCACCAAAGGGCTTGATAACTGGAAAGCTACCTGTATAGTTGTTGCCGCACCTATAAACAGTGATATGATGCTGATGATACCTAACGAACCGATGCCCACAGACACCATCTCTACCATTACCTCGCGCCAGTAAACACTGAATTTTTCGGGCTTCCTGAAACTTAATTGCAGTAACAGTATATATCTTCCTAAACTTTGAAACATTGTGATAATAAAATTCGGTTAAAAATACATTTTTTAATTTTAAGCTTTGCAGCCTGGTATGATTGAATTAATTAAATAGATATTTAACAGTTGAAAAGCAACCCAGACTAAATACGTAAAAATCACTTAATCGTTTTGGCTTGTTGCAATTAAATAACCTAACTATGAAAAACGCCTTAATAACCGGAGCAACTAAAGGCATCGGCCGTGCCATTACCATCGCATTTGCTAAACAAGGAATAAACGTGGCAATTTGTTCGCGCAACCGTGAGGAATTATCGGCTTTTGAGGCCGAACTGAAAGAAATCAATCCCCAAATAGTTGTGGCAGCCATCGTGGCCGACTGCAGTAAGCGCGAAGAACTAAAATATTTTGCCGAATTCACCGAGAAAAAGCTGGGTTTCGTCGAGATTATTGTGAATAACGTGGGTATGTACAGATACTCTACTATACTTAACGACAGCGATGATTCCTTCCAAAAACAGGTGGATACTAACCTGATGCCCGCCTATGAACTGTACCGTTTCTTCGGTAAAAGCATGGTTTCTGTCGGTAAAGGGCATATATTCAATATATGCTCTGTGGCGGCTATAAACCCCATAGCCGAAGCAGGTGTGTATAGTGTAACTAAATATGCACTTTTAGGTCTTAATAAGGTAATGCGGCTCGAAATGCAGGAACACGGTGTTAAAGTAACAGCGATAATTCCGGGGTCAACATTAACAGATTCATGGAAAGGCCAGCAGGTTGATGAAACCAAAATGGTAAACCCTGAAGATATAGCATCGGCCATCATAACGATATTAAATATGAGCGCCGGAGCTAACGTTGATGAAATGATCATAAAACCTGCACCGGGCCAGTTATAGTAACCCAAACACTTAAAAACTAAATAAAATGGAAAAGAAACTTTATCGTGATGAACACCGCAAGGTAATTGGTGGTGTTTGTGCAGGCCTGGCAGATTATTTCAATATGGATGTATCCATAGTCAGGTTAATATTTGTGGCCGGTGGCATTGCAAAAGGTATTACCTTAGTGCCTTACATCATTTTATGGATAGTATTGCCAAAACGTCCGTTTAACTTAAACGGCCCGAACCAGCCGTTCAACCCGGGGGTAGACTATACCAACTTTAACCCTAATTTTAACCAAACCTACAATAATGGCAAGGTTGATTATAGCGTGCCGCCCCCAAATGCAGCCCATCCGTTTATGCCCACACCGGCTAAAAAATCAAATGTTAGTTTAATGTTTGGTGTGGTACTGATTGTATTGGGTGCCATATTTTTAATGGACGAGTTTAACTGGTTCCCCGATTTCGATTTTGATAAAACCTGGCCGGTTGTATTGGTTGCAGTTGGTGCTGTGTTAATTTTTACCGGGCAAAAGAAACACGACT
Organism: Mucilaginibacter glaciei; assembly: GCF_014773245.1. GTDB lineage: Bacteria > Bacteroidota > Bacteroidia > Sphingobacteriales > Sphingobacteriaceae > Mucilaginibacter > Mucilaginibacter glaciei. The sequence goes on from NZ_JACWMX010000002.1 coordinate 402,447, forward strand.
GGGAAAAACATGATTGGAACTCAAAAACCGCAGATTTTAGCAAAACTGATGCAGCGTCAGAAGCCACCGAAGAGGCAAAAAAAGACGACGATAATCAACCTACAAGCTTATAATTGGTGCAAACAGCATCACATATTCATCACATTAAAAACCACGAAAATGAAAAGTGAAAAAATAATGCCGGGACTTATATTAGTAGGCATCGGCGCTTTATTCCTGCTGCATAACTATAACGTTATCAATTTCCATTGGGGTAATATCTTTCGCCTGTGGCCTATATTTTTGATCATGGGCGGTGTAAACCTGGTACTTGCCCAAAACCGGTCGGCTTGGGCAACCGTGCTTAAAATAACAGTGGTTATTGGAGGTTTTGCCTTGTTAGTTTTAGTGCCAAACAACCAGCGCTACTTCTGGAACAACCACAACGGTAACTGGAACTTTAGCGACCACGATACCGACGGCGATAATGATGACGATAACGAAGATAGCAGCAACGCTAAAAAAGGGATCATCAAAGTAGAAGGCAGCAGTACCTACAACCAGCCATACGTAGCGACAGCAACATCAGCTATATTAAACATAAGCGGTGGCGGCACGGTTTATACTTTGAAAGACAGCACCAGCCAGTTATTTAGTGCAGTGACTAAAGAGTTTAATAATAAGTTTCAATTTGAGCATAGCACGGAAGGCAACGTACCCGTATTGGGCCTGCACATGCGCAAGCAAAATGGTAATAACTTTAACTGGGATAGCGATAACACCAACTCGGCAGACATCAAACTCAATACCCGCCCCGAATGGGACATGAATGTAGAGGCAGGCGCTACTAAATTAGATTTCGACCTGAGCAAATTCAAAGTGCGCAAATTAAAGATCAGTGGCGGCGCGGCATCGTTTGATATCAAAATGGGCCAGCCATTGGCAACCACCAATGTTGATGTATCTACAGGTGTGTCTGAGGTACATATTGCGGTGCCAACGGATGCGGCTGTCAGGATCGAATCAAATTCGGGCTTATCATCTACTAATTATGACGGCTTTACTAAAAATGGCGACGGTACTTACCAAACTGCTAATTTTAATACCGCCCCAAACAAAATGTATATTCACATGAAAGGCGGCGTATCCGACTTTAAGGTGACCCGTTACTAATAGCTTTTAAAAAGCCGGAGGTTTGTAGTATTAATCTTATAAATTTGATGACGATGCAACCCTCCGGCTTTAATAATTCAACTTCCAAAAAAGATCAGTACATCTTAGTGGTCGACGGTAAACCCGCCGGCCCTTTTAGCATAGAAGAATTGCGCAGCCGTAAACTCAGATCAGGCGATTTTGTAAAGACTGCCGCGATGGACGATTATAAAGAAGCACACGAAATCCCCGAACTGCGTGAGCTTTTCGGTTTTGCCAAACGGGCGTTACCCCTACAGTATTTTGGCAGCTTTGACCAGCGGGCTATCGCATCGGTGGTCGATTGGCTTATCGTTTCCTTCGGTTTTGTTTTTGTAGCGATAGGTGCCGTGATCCTGATCACTGACCCGACGACCCGCACCGTAGTTGCCGTTGGCATGGTTGCGCTGATCCCCGTAGCCAAAATGGTTTATCATATCACTATGGAAAGCTCTGATAAACAAGCTACCTACGGCAAACAACTCGTCAACGTTCGAGTAACAGATATTTATGGCCAACGGATAGATGTACCCAAAGCCTTCGCCCGTAACTTTGCCAAGATTCTTTCAACAATTACACTTTGTATAGGCTACCTCATGTGCTTTTTTACCAAAAAACAGCAGTGCCTGCATGATATGATAGCAGAAACGCTCGTGATAAAAGACAGGCTCTAATCCTTTCCATAGCGTATTTGTTAAAATTGTTAAAAACTACGAATTAATCGTATAAAAACTAATCAATTAGTTATATTTGTGATATAGTTAAAAAGAAACCTTAATTTTTAATAGATCACAAGAATGAAAAACCTATTTATTTTATCCGTTTGCCTTTGCTTATCAACATTGGCTGCTACAGCCCAAAAGCCCGAGATGGCAAAAGCTGTAGTACATTATAAATTTACCCACATCCGCGATACTACCGCTAAAGACAAACCATATACCGAAAACATGGTCCTCTTTCTAGGCCAAACCGCAAGCGTTTATAAAAGTTACGATAAAAAGTTACAGGACGCGCTGATGCGCAAGCAAATAGAAACGCAAATGGCCGAACAGAAGGGAAACGGCGGCCCCATGAATATCAAGGTAACAAGCAACAAACCAACCACCCGTGCAGAGTTTTACCAGTTTGCGGCAGAGGGTAAGCTGATGCGTAAGGAAACGCTCATTACCCCGTACCTGATCGTTGAGCCAATACCGGTTATCAACTGGAAGATAAGCACAGATACCGCCAGTTTCGGCACCCTGCATTGCCAGAAAGCCACAGGCCATTTTAAAGGCCGCGACTATACCGCCTGGTTTTGCCCCGATCTGCCTTTCCGCGCAGGCCCGTGGAAACTGAACGGATTGCCGGGGTTGATAGTGGAAGCCTACGATACCAATAAAGAAGTGGAGTTTAAGTTTGATGGTATAGAGCAAGTGGTGGCAACTGATAAACCCGTCGTAGCAGCGGCCCCGCCGCAAGGGCCGGGTACAACCGTTGTGCGTTTTGGTAGCATGGATGATGATATTGACCCGAACCTGATAGCCATACCTACCAATGCGGTAAAAACAACCGACAAAGAGTTTGCTAATTTGCAGGCTGCTATGAAAAAAGATCCACAGGCGTTCATGGCAGCAATGGGTGGCGGCGCAAATATGAGGCCGGGGGGCGGTGCAATTACCGGTAGTTCAGCTTTTAGTGGCGACCGTATGGTAGTGAACGTGAACAGTGGCACCAGTGGCCCTGTAAATAACAATCCCTTAGAGCTACCTGAAAAGAAATGAGCAGGCTAAATAAACCTATCGGAGCATTCATTTTTTGTATGCTGTGCTACGGCTTTGCCTTTTCGCAAAGCATAAGGGGCACCGTAACGGATAGTTTGGGCAAAGGCATCTCGTACGCCGGTGTAAACCTTAAAGGCGGTGGCAGCCTCATCATTGGCTATACCACCACTAATGATAAAGGTGCGTTTACGCTAAGCATCCCCACAGATGCGGATAAAAATAACCTGCAGGTCGAGGTAAGCTGCGTAGGTTTTAAAAAGGCCATTAAGCCGGTTGGCAGCTTTACTATGCCGTATAACTTTAAAATGTCGCACGCGGTGAGCCAGCTTCAAACGGTAGTGGTTAAAGATAACAAGCCCCGTTTACGTGCCCATGGCGATACGTTGGATTATAAGGTATCAGATTTTAGCAATCCGCAGGATAGGGTGATAGGCGATGTGATCAAAAAGCTGCCCGGTATAACTGTAGATAAAGATGGTAAGATTAGTTACAACGGGAAAGGGATCTCTAACCTGTACATCGGCGGAGATAATTTATTGGATGATAAGTACAACATTGCTACCAGTTCTATCCCCAATGGTGTGGTTGATAAGGTACAGGTAATGGAGAACCATCAGCCTATAAAAATGCTGAAGGATAAGGTGGTGAGCGAGGATGTAGCCCTGAACCTAACTATGAAAAAAGATGCCAAATTACAATTGGTAGGGCAAGAAACTTTAGGTGCAGGCTTACCGGATAAATACTATGCCGATATAAACGCTATGGCCTTTAAGGATAAGTACAAAGCCATCAATTATCTGAAGGTAAATAACACTAATTATGACCTGGCGGGCGATATTATCTCGCACAATTACAGCAGTTATTTAGCCCGGTTAGATTACGACAAACCCGGCACCGTATTATCGTTAGGTACAGCCGGCGACCCTGACTTGCCGCGTAACCGTTATCTTTTTAACCAGGCAGGCATCATTAACCTAAATAATTTAGTGAATGTAAAAAAGGATGTGCAACTGCGGGCAAACCTCTCGTACCTGCACGATACGCAAAAGCAGATTTATACCAAGTTCAGCGAGTTTTATTTGCCAAATGATACTATTCGCTACGCAGAGGCACAAAACAACCGCCGTCGCCCCGATTATCTGCACACCCAGTTGGGGTTAAACATCAACAAGGATAAATACTACCTGACGGATAATTTTATTGCCGACTATACCAAAAATACGGGCTACTCGGCGTTGGTAGCTAACGGTACACCGGTTAACCAGGTGTTTAAAGACAATATCATGGATCTCTCTAATGAGTTTAATTATATGAACACCTTTAAATCTAACAACATAATTGAGCTTTATAGTTATGTGAACAGGTCTATCGAACCGGAGGTCCGCACTATCGACCCCGGATTAAATCCTGATATCTTTAACAATAATGTTGCTTATAAGCAACTTACCCAAACGGTAGATGTACCTACCTGGTTTACAAATAATTATCTGGGCTATAAGATCCCCGGTAGCAATATCACCCAAAGTTACAAGGCGGGTTTCAGTTTACAATCGCAAACGCTGCGGTCAAATTTAAGTTTAACCCAATTAAATAATTCAACCAACCTGGTATCAGACAGCGCGGTTAATAACCTGGATTGGTCTAAAAGAAAGGTCTATGCCGAAGCAGGCTATGATATCCCCGGCAATATCTGGAAGCTGAGTATCAGCCTGCCTTTAAGCTATATGAACATCAGTTACAGCGATGGCAACTACAACCTCAACAAAAGCTTGGACAGGCTATACTTTAACCCGCGGGTAAGCATCAAGTACCAAAGCGGTATCGAGAACTTTTTCGCGCTGGGTTATAATTTCCGTAACGATATCGGTAGCATCCAGGATGTGTACAACGGCTTCATCCTTAAAAACTACCGCAGCCTGTACGCCAACAACGCCGACCTTACCGAACGCAAAACACAAACGGCCAATCTGGGCTTTAACTTTCGAAAGGCTATCACGCTGTTCTTTTTCGGGGTGAACGCTGCTTACACCCATCAAAATGCTAATAACATCGCGTCGAGCATTATTACCAATAATATCCAGCAAAGGATAGTGCTACCGTACGATAATAACATCGATACCTGGTCGGGCACTGCAACCATCAGCAAATATGCATTCGCTATACGCACCACATTTAGTGGCGGCCTTTCTATACAAACCACTAAGTTGAACCAGATCCAAAACAACATTGTTTTGCCATACAATACGGTTTCAAAAGCCGCCAACATCGGTGCCGAAACCAAGGTGAGCAGCAAGGTGAATTTTAGCTACCGCGCAGGGTATGATCAAACGGTGAGCAAATCGTCGGCAGTGGCTACATCGAGTAAGTTTGAAAGGCTGATCCAGCAGGGTTCGGTTAGTTATATTGCGACCGATAACCTTTACTTCAGCCTATCCGGCGATCATTATTACACCCATCAGCAACAGTCAAACGATTTGAAATATATGTTTGCTGATGCCAGTGTGCGCTACAAATTAAAGAAGGTAAAAGCCGATGTTGAATTAAGCGCGCAAAACCTGTTCAATACCACAACCTACAGCGCGTTGTATCTATCTGCAAATACATTTACCCAAAGCTCGTACACTATACCCGGCCGCTTTATGCTGGCTAAGCTTACGTTTACCCTTTAATTCCCTACACCTACCTATACCTTATCATGACAAAACACCTTACCGGAATTTCCGGTTAGTCGTTTTATTATTAAGAACCTGATATGATTTTCTAATGGTGCTTAAAGAACACCAGGTAGATCTGCTTGAAAATATGATAGGCCGCAAATGCGAAGAACAGTAAAGCAATACTGATGTTAATTACCCTGGCACTTAGGGCGAATTTATCCTGTAAATACTGGGCAAACTTTGCATACAAAAACAGAGCGATAAATGCCCCTGCTGCCGAGCCGATACTGAATATGACCAGGGCCAACCGTCCGTCTTCTATCCATTGGTGCGTGATGAGGTAAGTGCCCGTCACCATCCAGAAAGGTATTTGCATAGGGTTTAAGAAGCCCAGTAAGATGCCATATTTAATACTGGCATGCTGCGAATAAGTGGTTTGTTGTGGCTTATTACGATTGATCCAGGTGATAGTGCCCAATGTACCGAAAAGCACTACCATTACCCAGTCGATAATAGTGTCCAGCTTAACCTCTTCAGAAAGCCACTTGGCACCCTGCATTACTAAGTAGGTAAAAAAAAACTCAACGCAGCTGAACGCGATGATAAACTGCAGGGCCTGCTTCATCCCCCGGTTTATGGTGATCTGAACCAGCGTTAAATTGATGTTGCCGGGTGGTATGTAGCCGATAAAGTTGGCTATAATCCCGATGAAAAAGGTTAGGAATATCATTTTGCCCAAAGATAATATTTTACCGGGCAAATAAATAAGACACATTTTTACGCTAATAAGGCTTGCGGCACTCTGCCTTTGCAAAATAGATTTCCATTAATTCGCATATTTGCACATCAAAAAATCTGCACATCTGAATTTATGTCTGCTAATAAAATCATATCCTTACTCCCGGCCGCTACCGAAATTGTTTGTGCGCTTGGCCTGCAAGATCAACTGGTAGGCCGCTCGCATGAGTGCGATTATCCGGAAGGTGTGAAAAGCCTGCCCGTTTGTTCTGAAGCTAATTTTCCGGATGGCATGAGCAGCATGGAAATTGATGTGAAGGTTAAAGAGATCCTGTCGGATGCTTTGTCGGTTTACACCGTAAAGCGCGAAGTGATCAAACAACTATCACCAGATGTGGTAATTACCCAGGCACAGTGTGAAGTGTGCGCCGTGTCGTTACCCGAGGTGGAGCAGGCTCTGGATCATTATTTAGACAAGCCCGCTCAGATCATTTCATTGCAACCTAATAGTTTACAAGATATTTTTACCGATATCCAAACCGTGGCAGATACTTTGGATGTTACGGAAGAAGGTGAAAGGTTGATAGAGGATTTGACCGAGCGGGTAGACATCATCCGCCATAAGCTGAAGTTTATAGAGACAAAACCCACCGTTGCCTGTATTGAATGGTTGGAACCGATGATGATAAGTGGTAACTGGGTGCCCGAGCTGATAACCATTGCAGGCGGCGTACCCATATTGGCACAAGCCGGTAAACATTCTCCGTACGTGGATTGGGCAGATATTAAGGCGCAGGACCCCGACGTGATCCTGCTAATGCCATGCGGGTTTTCTATTGAACGCACCATGCGCGAGATCTTCATCCTGCTGCAGCAAGAGGATTTTAACGATCTGAAAGCGGTAAAGAACAACCAAATCTATATTGCAGACGGCAACCAATATTTTAACCGCCCCGGCCCACGGATAGTAGACTCAGTAGAGATCCTGGCCGAGATTATCCATCCCAAACAATTTATATTTGGATACGAGGGCGAAGGTTGGGTGAAATTTGCACTTTAAAAAATATTTTAAAAAGTAGTGCTTAGATATTAAAATATAAAATTACCTATATTTACGTCTCACAAACCTGAATATAGCTATGGGCCGTTACCTGAAACCGCTGTTTGCATTCATTATGTTATCACAAACAGTTGTGGTGGCTGCCAAACCTGTTTTTGATGCAGCGAAGCTTTCCATTACCTGGGAGGTTGTTGATAATAACTATCAAAATAAGCAAATGGCATTAACGGCCATTACCATCACTAATAACAATCAATCGGCTTTCCCGGCTGCGGGATGGAAGATCTACTTTAACTCATCACGCAATTTTTTGCCTAACGCCCCAAGCGGCACTGCTACCATCAAGCCTATCAACGGCGACTTATACAGTATTACGCCTACCAATAAATTTATCACCATTAAACCCGGCGAAAGTGCCCGGATCGAATACGTTTGCGAATCGCCGGTGGTGAATTTTACCGATGCCATTGAAGGCCCTTATTTGGTTTGGGACGCCGAGCCCACCAAAGGTTACCTGCCTGCAGATTTTGTGGTAAAACCATTCAGCCCTAAATATGATGGATTGATCACCCCTGCAATTTTATACAATCAAAACAAAACCATTCTGGATATCCCGGCAAAGCAACTACAAAAGATCATCCCCACACCATTAAATTATACCGAGAACAGCGGAAATTTTACTATCAGCAATACCCTTAACATTATAAGTGATCCATCATTTGAGAAAGAGAAGGCTTACTTTATTACCGGCATCGAAAAGTTGTTAGGCAGCAAGATTACCAGCACTGCTTCGGGTAAAAAAATCATCTTTAAAAAAATAGGCGGTTTAGGCCCCGAAGCCTACCGGCTGTTTATTACACCCGAAGCAATGACCATCAGCGCGTCAACTCCGGCAGGGTTGTTTTACGGCATCCAATCGTTCAAAACGGCTATCTCGGGCGATTATTGGGAGAAGCCTCAAGCCAGCATTGCCGTGCCTTGTTTGGATGTTACCGACGAACCACGCTTCCCCTATCGCGCCGTGATGCTGGATGTAGCCCGTAACTTTCAAAGCAAACAACAGGTTTTAAAGCTCATAAACCTGATGGCGGTTTATAAACTGAACACCCTCCACTTGCACCTAACCGACGACGAGGGCTGGCGGCTGGAGATCCAGTCATTACCGGAACTTACAGCAATAGGATCAAAACGTGCGCACACGCTGGATAGTAAGGCCTTTCTGCCAGCATCCCACGGCTCGGGCCCCGAGTTTTCAAATGCTGCCGGTACAGGCTTTTATACTAAGGCTGATTACATAGAGATCTTAAAATACGCCACTGAGCGCCATATAACCGTATTGCCAGAGATAGAGACCCCCGGCCATGCTCGCGCCTCCATTAAAGCGATGGATGCCCGTTATAACCGGCTGTTAGCCGTTGGCGACAAGATAGGTGCAAGCCGCTATCTACTGCGCGATCTGAATGACCAATCCGAATACCGTTCGGTGCAGTACTGGAATGATAATGTAATAGATGTTTCCCTGCCATCAACCTATACTTATGTGGAAACGGTAGTGAACGAGTTGGCTACCATGTACAAAGAAGCAGGCGCGCCATTGCCTGCCATCCATTTTGGCGGCGACGAGGTACCTGCCCACGTTTGGGAAAAATCGCCTGCTTTTGCCACCCTCAAATTATCGCACCCAGAAATTAAATCGACCAATGATCTCTGGTATTATTTCTACGGGCGCGTAAACGACATCCTGAAAAAGCGTAACATTAAACTGGCCGGCTGGGAAGAAATGGCCCTGCGCAAAACTACATTGGATGGGCACCCGGCTTACGTGGTTAACCCGCAATTTTTAAACGATAACCTACAGGTTGATGTTTGGAATAACGTGCTGGGCGACGGGCAGGAAGACTTGGCCTATAAACTGGCAAATGGTGGCTACAAGGTTGTACTTACCTGCGTTACCAACCTGTATTTCGATATGGCCAATTACAAATCTTTCGATGAACCGGGTTATTACTGGGGCGCCTATTTAGGGATAGACAAGTTCTTTTCCTTTATCCCTTATGATTACTTTAAAAATGCAGATGTTGATAAGAACGGCCGCCCGATAAACCGGAGCCTATTCATCGGCAAACAACGTTTAACGGATTACGGTAAAGATAACATTGTTGGTTTACAAGGCGCGTTATGGGGCGAAACTGTAAAAACGCCCGAGCGGATGGATTACATGATCTTCCCGAAGCTGATAGGCCTTGCCGAGCGTGCATGGGCTAAAGATCCCTCTTGGACCACCGAGCGTGATACCGCCAAAGCCCGCCAGTTATACAACCAGGACTGGAGTAAATTTCTGAATATTTTAGGCAAACGTGAGTTGCCGAGATTAGCTTATTACAACGGTGGCTACAGTTTCCGGATCCCTAAGCCAGGGGTGATTTTGCAGGATGGTAAATATATCAGCAATATTCAATTCCCGGGGATGATCATCCGGTATACCACAGATGGCACAGAACCAACTGCTACCAGCAAAATTTACAAGGAGCCCGTTAGCGCAAACGGTGGTTTAGTTAAGTTTAGGGCATTTGATGCACAAGGCCGTGGCGGCAACACTGCCGACGGTGAACCGAATGAAAAGTCAGGGGTTTAACTCGATAAAATAATGACGTTTAATTTAGCTATGCGTCGCCTTCTTTTAGTGTGGGTGCTTTTGTATTAATGTTCCAGATCTTTTCGGCTTTGCGGCCAATGAGCCAGAATGAGGCCGCCAGAATAGCGAAAAACACCGTTTTGTTGGTATGGTCCCAAAAAAATTCAAAGTATTTGGTGTACAGGAATATAATAAGGAAGGTAATGCCGAACTCCCTGGCAACAACATCTTTATTTTTCAATCCGTAGAGCAAGAAACCACCTGCTACTATCGCCGAGATAATTCCCCAGTAAAAAATACTGATCTGTTTGATCTGCCACCAGGTATCTAAACTACCGTAGTTGCCAAAAATACTGAATAGCCAAAGCGACATAAACAGGTACAGCATTCCTACCACGTAGGTCAATTCCCAAAAGTTAGCGAACCATTTTTTGTTCTTTAACAGGTGGCAAGCCGCAACCAGCACTAATCCAAACAATATAAAGCGCAAAGGATAGTTCATACCCAGGAAATACAAAGCCCATTTGGTTTGATAACCTGTTTCGGTACCAAACCAGCTACCTAACGATACCAGCGCAAACAGCCAGATCATCCTGGAGCCCATGCGCCAAGCCAAAAAGCCATATACAAATACCGACACCAGGAATAAAAGGGAATAATGCCCAGAGCCGTTATCGAAGGTTTTGCCCAGGTATGCAATGCAACAAGCTGTAAATAGCACCCCGGTAAAAATGATCGCTTCGTTACTGAACACCTGTTCGGCGAAACGCTTTTCGCGCACACGGCCTATATAAAACATACCGGCAGCTGTTGCACCGCACAAAATGCTGATCACAATATCAGGTGTATAGTAAAGATTTTGCAGCAGTTTAATAACGGCATCGTCAACTATTAATGAGCCTACGGCCACTACGCCGCATATCAACGCCACCCAAAAAGAATATTTGGCTAAGCGCATCCAGTCGAAACCTTTTACCTCATAAGAAGTGCGTAATTTATTTGCCTGCCCGGCATCAATTAGATTGTTCTTTTCCCAATGAGCAATGGTGCTATTCAAAAAATCACTTTCCTGCCTGTCGAGGTTTAATTTAGCCATTGGTTAATTGATAGCGGTTTACTCAAATCTATTGAATTATATGAAAGTTTGGAAATGCGGATTAGAAAAAATTGATCTGCGTATCGATTGTACAGGTAGTTAACCCCTACTTGCACTCCTGTGGTGAGGGAATTATAATAACACTTAAGTGTTAAACTGCGGGCGGTCCATTATTAAAAGGGCCTGTACATCTTCTTTATCTTTTCCTAACTGTACAACCAATTCGTCCAAAGAAGCAAATTTAATATCCCCGCGTACATAGTGCAGGAATTCCATGCGGAGTTCTTTGTTGTAGATATCGGCATTAAAATCAAAAATGTTAACCTCTATATTACGGGTCATGCCGTTAATAGTAGGGCGGTGACCGATGTAAGCCATCCCTTTATACTCTTTGCCTTCAACCAATACCTTTACAGCAAAGATCCCATCAGACGGGATCAGTTTATAACGCTCTTCTACCACTAAGTTAGCTGTAGGGTAACCCAACGTACGGCCTATTTGATCGCCGCGGATAACTTTACCTGTAATAAAGAACGGATAACCCAGGCATTCGTTAGCAATGTCGATATCACCCTCCAGCAACGCCTTGCGGATGCGGGTAGAGCTGATGGCTACATCGTTAATATCCTGCTCGGCTATCTCTACCACCTTGTAACCGTATTCGGGCGCTAATGCCAGCAGATCCTCCAAGCCACCCTGTCGGTCTTTACCGAAACGGTGATCATATCCTATCACTATTTTTTTGGTGCCTATCTGGTTAACTAAGATATCGCGAATGTATTCTTCGGCAGATTGGTTGGAAAAATCACGGGAAAAAGGCGTGATGATCAGATGGTCGACCCCCATTTGCTCCAATAGCCGGGCCTTTTCGGCCATGGTAGTGATCAGTTTGATCTCCTCATCTTCGGGGTGCAATATCATCCGCGGGTGCGGGAAAAAAGTAAGGATAACCGTTTCGCCGCCTGATGCCGCTGCCAGTTCCTTTAGCCGCGCGATAATCTTGCGGTGGCCAATGTGCACACCATCGAAAGTACCGATGGTAACCACCGCATTTGCAACAGCCTTAAAATCGTCGATATTGTTATAGATCTTCATCTTTAGATTACACAAAGGTATAAGGACAACGCAGAATGCAGAATGGTTTTGCTAATTGATGTGTAAAATTTACAAGACGGGGTTTTCAAGCGCCTTTGCTTTAAGCGCACGGATGGTGTCAACAAGTTCTAAAACTTCATGCGCATCTTCAATCCGGTAATTGCCGCTGCGGGTACGTCTTAAAGCCGACATGTATGCGCCATTATTTAAGGCCTTACCAAAATCGTTCACTAAAGAGCGGATATAAGTTCCCTTGCTGCACACCACCCGGAAATCTACCTCGGGTAGCGTTATGCGGGTAATTTCAAACTCAGATATGGTTACGTTGCGAAGGCGCAGCTCTACTTCTTCGCCGCGGCGGGCCTTTTCGTACAGGCGCTCCCCATCTATTTTAATGGCAGAGTGCGCGGGCGGGTATTGCTGAATGTCGCCTGTAAATTGTGTGGTCGTTGCCCTGATCTGCTCGTCAGAAATATTATCTGTGCTAAATTGAGCTTCCGGCTCGCTCTCCAGGTCGTAGGTTGGTGTTGTGGCACCTAACACCATTGTACCGGTATACTCTTTATCCTCGGCCTGGAAGGTGTCTATCTGCTTGGTCATTTTACCGGTGCAGATGATGAGCAGCCCGGTAGCCAATGGATCGAGCGTGCCTGCGTGGCCTACCTTTAATTTTAGCGGCTTAAATGAATTGCGAATTTTGCCCACCACATCAAAGCTAGTCCACTCGTAAGGTTTATTAACCAGTAAAAGCTGGCCGTCGGCAAAATCTTGAATGGAGTTGAACATGAACCGTGATTAAGGGGATTTGTAGGATATTTGGATTTAACAGGTGGCTTTCAGATAAAATCTATCGATCCTTAAAATCAGTTGAATCCCGATATTAGATTACCTGCAGATTATGACCTGACAGGATTAAAATAATAATCACACCACCCACTAAAATTCGGTACCAGCCAAATAATTGAAAACCGCGCTTCTCTAAAAAGGTGATAAAGGTTTTGATGGCCAACAGTGCAACCACAAACGCAATAACGTTACCGATAGCTAAAAGCTTAATTTCTTCGCCGGTAAAAACGTGGCCTTCTTTGTAAAAGTCATACAGTTTTTTGGCAGTTGCAGCAAACATAGTAGGTACCGCTAAAAAGAAGGAGAATTCGGCAGCTGCCTTACGGCTAAGTTTTTGGCTCATGCCACCAACAATTGTAGCAGCCGAGCGTGATGTACCCGGGATCATGGCCAAACATTGAAAGAAACCGATCTTTAATGCAGTTAAATAAGTGATTTCCTTTTCTTCCTTAACCTCCGGCTGGTTAAACCATTTATCAACAAATAATAAAATGATACCACCCACAAAAAGTGTAATACCTACCGTTAAGGCACTCTCTAATAAAGCATCTATCTTTTTACTGAACAGCAACCCGAATATAGCTGCAGGGATAAAGGCAACTACCAGCTTAAAATAAAAATCGAGCGTTTGGAAAAAGCGTTTAAAATATAAAACCACTACCGATAGGATAGCTCCCAGCTGGATAGCAATGGTAAATAGTTTTACAAAATCGTCACTCGCTATACCCATTATGGATGATGCGATGATCATGTGCCCGGTTGATGATACCGGCAAAAATTCTGTTATACCCTCAATGATGGCCAGAATGATAACGTGAATGATATTCATTAGTTAGCTGATGGCTTTTTTAAGATAGCGTAAAATCCTAAGCCAAAACCTGCCAGCACTACAATGGGTGCAATAACAATTTTTGTGGTACTATAAATATCTGTTGTGCCGCTCATTAATACAAAGCCAAACGCTACAATAGCGATACTGGCAATTAGCAAGCGGTAATTTTCTTTACCAAATATAAATTGTACCGGCGTAGATACTGGGGTTGTTTTTGTTGTAGTTACTGGTTTAGCAGGTTGTTGTGCCATTTCTTTTAATTTTTGAATTGCCGAATTTGTGTCCCGATAGTTATAGGAATAGTTATTGTTATAAAAATCTCTGACTATCTGTATAAATCGTATATTTTTAAACGTAAAAACTTGTTTACCGCCAAAAAGGTGCTAAAAGCTGATATAAATATGCCAAGGATTATAACCCCTGAAAAAACAATTGCAAATTCTGTGCGCGTTTGTAAAATCACCAAATCGGGAATTTGATTATTAGCCAAATACAATGTACCGATAAGGATCACAATTGCAATTAATCCGCCAAGCAATCCATGCCATATACCATATAGCAAGAACGGTTTGCGGATAAAACCTTTGGTTGCCCCTACCAATTGCATTGATTTGATCAGAAAACGCTGTGAATAAATAGCCAGCCTAATGGTATTATTGATCAACGCCACAGACAGGATCACGAAGATCCCCGCAAAGGCAACTATGATCAGGCTGATTGAGGTAAGGTTAGCGTTCATCTGATCTACCAGTGATTGCTGATATTTAACCTCTTTAACCAGTGGGTTTTTTAGCAGGTCGGCTTTAAATTTATCAATGCCCGCATTATTGGCGTAATCGGCCTTTAAATAAACATCTAATGATTGCGAAAGTGGGTTATACCCAAGGAACTTTACAAAATCTTCACCCAGGTCCTTTTGCAGGTTGCGGGCGGCTAACTCTTTACTTACATACTGGGTTTGCTTCACCATTATATTGGCATCCAGTTGCTTTTGTAACTGTAGTACATCAGTTTCATGGGCAGCGTCGTCCATAAATATATTCAGCACGATATTCTCTTTCACATAACGTGAGAGGTTATTGGCATGTACCAATATCAAACCTAACAGGCCTATCATTAACAAAACCATAGCTATACCAAAAACGGTTGATATATATATCGTTTTCACCTTTTTTGACGATTCGCTTGCTTCAAATTCTTCCATTCGTAATAAATATGTGGTGTGAGATTAGAGATTTGAAACCCTATATCTTAACTAACAATTTGCGAATTTAACAAACGCGCCCTAAAGGTAAAAGTTTACAGCGGATAATTAACAATAATTAACTGTCTGACGCTATTGAGGAATTGACACAATCCAGAAATTAATTGATTGATAGAATTTTGCTCGTGGTAGACTTTAAATCAATTAATCGTGTAAACTAATCTGCATGCTGCCTGTTATCAAAACATGATAACTCCAGCAAACGACCACGATAAACCATCACCATCTGACACACCCACCGAAAGGCCTGCAGATAACGGACATAAAAGCATTACCAAACGCGAGGACAACCAATACCACGCTGATGAACCCGAGCAGGAAAATATTGCCAAAAAATACGAGCAAGACGAACAGCCTGTGAACCCGGTAAAAAATCCGCCTAAAGAAAACCAGCCGGATGCATCTGACGATGACGACCGCCGATTAGAGTCTAAGTAATTACTCCTATGGCTTGGCTATCCCGGCGGAATTGAATTGCAGATCGTATAATTTACGGTAATAGCCATTCTCTATCCGGAGTAATTCCTGATGGGTGCCGCTTTCTTTGATCTCACCGTGGTCAAGTACGATGATTTTGTCTGCGTTTTGTATGGTTGATAAACGGTGCGCTATCACAATTGCAGTGCGGCCTTGCATGAGTTTATTGATGGCCTGCTGGATCAATAGCTCAGTTTCGGTATCTACCGATGATGTTGCCTCATCTAAAACCAGAATTGCGGGATTATAAACCAGCGCCCTTATAAACGATATCAACTGCGCCTGCCCTGCCGAAAGCGTAGCCCCGCGCTCCATTACGTTGTAATCGTACCCACCGGGTAAACGTTCAATAAAATCATGCGCGCCAACATCTTTGGCTGCTTTAATTATTTCTGCACGGGTAATATCCGGGTTGTTCAGGCTAATGTTATTTGCAATGGTATCGGTAAATAAAAACACATCCTGTATTACCGTTGCTATTTTGGAGCGAAGGTAGCTTGTTTTGTACTCGCGGATGTCCACACCATCAACCTTGACCTCACCTTTACCAATATCATAAAAACGGTTCAGAATATTTATCGTTGATGATTTACCCGCACCCGTTGCGCCAACCAAAGCCAGGGTTTCGCCGGGTTTAATGTGGAAATTAATATCCTTCAGCACCCAGTTTTCTTCGTTATAAGCAAACCAAACCTTATTAAATTCAATGTCGCCTTTTAACGCCGGCGGGGTTAAGCCCCCTTCGTCAACGGCCACTTCGTTGGTATCTAAAACTTTAAAGATCCTGTCGGCACCCACCATTCCCATTTGCAGGGTATTAAATTTATCGGCCAGTTGCCGTATCGGGCGGAAAAGCATGTTTAACAATACGATAAAACCGGTAATTACCCCGGGTGTAACGCCACCCGGCGATGCCGAAATACTGTGCATTTGCTGGTCGCTCAAGATCCTTTTACAGCCGTACCAAACCAACAGGGCCATACAGATGGCAAATAGGATCTCGACCACCGGGAAAAAGATAGAATAATACCAGTTAGACCGGATATTAGCATCCCTGTACTTTTCATTTACCGACCGGAACTTGCGCATTTCCTGATCTTCGCGGGCAAAGTATTGGATAATGCTGATGCCGCTGATATGCTCTGCCAAAAAAGTATTTAACTGTGCAACTTGCGTACGTACTTCCTGAAAGGATGATTTGATGGCTTCCTTAAAAACATAAGTAGATGCAAACAGGAAGGGCATCGGGATCAAAGTGATCAAAGCCAGTTTCCAGTCCTGCCATAGCATGTAACCGATAACGGCTATCACCAGCAGCATATCACCCATGATAGAAATTAGCCCTTCCGAGAAAATATCGGCAATGGTTTCCAGATCCGACACCGTGCGGGTGATCAGCATCCCGATGGGCGTGCGGTCAAAATATTTTAAGCGCAGACTGGTAATGTGGTTAAAAATATCAATCCGCAGATCTTTTATAACAGATTGCCCTAAAGAGTTGGTTAAAAACGTTTGATAATATTGCGCTATAGTTTGAATGATTAGTTGCCCGATCATCAATTCGATCATCAATACCAGCCCGTGATAATCGTTAGCCAGTATATATTTATCAAGCGTGAGTTGAATCAATATCGGCTGCGCCAGGGCAATAACTGCCAGGAAAACAGTAAGAAAGCCTGCCAAAACGAAGGTGCCGTTATAAGGCTTAACGTAGTGCATTACCCTACCCAGCAATTTCCAATCGACCGCTTTACCTGTAACTTCTGCCATTCTTCTTTATTTCGAATTTCGAATGTCCAATTTCGAAATTACTTTTATCTATTTTACCTGTTTTAAATCCGAAATCGAAAATCCGAAATTCGACATCTTTATAAATACGGATACTTAACCTCTGTTAAATATAAACCGCAGGCCGGCACACTCATACCGGCATTACTGCGGTTTTTACTTGCTATAATTGTACGTATACTTTCGGGGTGTATTTCGCCCTTTCCTACCATTATCAACGTACCTACAATAGCTCTAACCATATTACGTAAAAACCTGTCGGCCGATATTTTGAACACAATGCCGTTTTCGGTTTGTTGCCAAAACGCTTTTGCAATTTTACAATTATTGGTTTTAACCTGCGTATTTGATTTGCTAAAACAGCTAAAATCTGTGTATTCCATGACTATAGCCGCCGCCTTGTTCATCAGATCCAAGTCTGGCACATCGCGCGTTAACCAGGAATAATTATTTAAGAATGGATTTTTATCAAAATGGATATGGTACTCATACGATCGCAACGTTGCATCGAAGCGGGCATGCGCACCGGGATCAACGGGGATGATATTCTTGATGGCGATATCGTAAGGAAGCAAGGAATTAAAACTACGTTTGTCAATCTCATAGGGTCGGTCACCTATGGGCTCTACATCTAAATGCGCAAAATATTCTTTTGCGTGTACGCCCGTATCAGTACGCCCGCAACCCGTGGTTTCAATAGGCTGCCGTAAAAGGGTTGATAGTGCTTTGTTTAGTATCTCCTGAACGCTCACGGCATTTTGCTGCACTTGCCAGCCATGATAGTTAGTGCCATCATAACTTAGTTCAATAAAATACCGCTTATTAATTGCCACGGCGCAAAGTTAAGTTTTGTTTTAAGTTATAAAGGTTAAAAATGTTACCGCTTTACAATTGTATAATTGAATAACTGTTACATTTGCAAGAAAAAATCCTTAAAACTGCCATGCTACAAAGAATACAATCCATATACCTTTTATTTGCGTCATTAGTACTTTTCGGCCTATTTGCATTCCCGCTGGCACATAATATTTATGTAGATGGCAAACTGGTAAACGTATCCATAACCGGTGTATACGAAAACGTGAACGGCTTGGATAAACAACTTCAGGATTTTATGGCACTGGCGATTGTAACTGTTGTAGTTGCCGTGATGCCGCTTATCATTATCTTTTTATATAAAAACCGCAAGCAGCAAATAGCGCTTTGTTACAGCGCGATCTTAGTGCTTTTCGGCTACAGCTTTTGGATGGCGCAAACCGTTAAAAAAGTAGTTGGCGAAATCACTCTGGAGTACAAAAATATGGGGATAGGGCTGTTTTTAACGTCCTTGAGCATCGTACTCATCATCTTTGCGGTAAAGGCAATCCAACGAGACGAGAAATTAGTGAAATCGGCAGATAGGTTGCGTTAATTAAACCGGCCGTACTTATCAATCTTCCTGTAAGGATTCTTAAAGAAATCGCTAACCACCTGGTTAAAAAGATCATGATAAATAACAGGGGTAGAGTGGCCCGAGTTTGGCAAGATCCACAAGTATGACTTATTGATCGCTTCAGCAATCTTCATCGTATGTTCCGTGCGGATCACATCATGGTCGCCGCCAATAACCAGCGTAGGGCAAGTTATTTTCTTTAATACCTCCAATTTAATATTTGGCTCGAATGATAGCAGGTGCAATAATTTTACCTGGTTCTTTTGCTCGGCAGTAGGCGCCTTTATCTTTTTCATGGTATCGGCAGCGATCCTGTTTTGGTTCATTACCATTTTATACACAAATGGGTCTACGGCGGTGCTGTCCGGCCAAAGGTTGGCACCGGTAACTGCAAGTTTCTTTACCTTATCCGGATGGTTAATGGCCAGCAGCAGCCCTTCTATCCCGCCGTCACTCCATCCTATTACATTGGCGTCTTTTATTTTCAGATGATCCATCAAAGCGTTCAGGTCATCGCTCATCATTTCATAACTAATACTGTCTTTCCCATCGATAGATTTTCCCTGCGCGCGGCTATCGGCCAGTATCACCTGGTAATTTTTGGCAAAGTAGGGGATTTGGTAAACAAAGTTATTGATGGAGCCGCCATTACCGTGGATGATCAGCATCGGCTCTCCTTTACCGTAAACCTCGTAGTACATATTAAAGCCTCGTAGGTTTACATATTTACCAACTGCTTTATTACGGCCATACATGGTGGTGTCCATTGGCGATTTCTGGGCGAATGTTTGGCCAATGGCAGCTAAAATTAAAAAAGCAGTCAAGACAATTTTAAGGTGTTTCATGTGAGTGATTGTAAGTGCCTTAAAGATAGCAAGTTTACAGGTAACCTAATTGTTAATTAACGTTAAAATGAATTTACGGTGCGTATATGATTTTATCAATTCAATAAACAAACTAAAAAACCATTTAAAAAAAGCGCTGATTTTAAGACCTTTACAGTTTTAAACAGTCATAAATTTGCCATTATCATAAATTTGAAAAATGGCATTTGCTATTGCCGATATTAATGCTACCTTTGCAGCCGATTTGGCGATGTAGCCAAATACGTTATTTTAATTCATGAACCCATTTATTAATCTGGGAATCCGTCATGATATTGTTAATGCCATCTCTGAGTTAGGATTTGAAAATCCAACACCAATCCAGGAACAGTCAATTCCGGTATTGTTAACAGGCAGCAACGATTTTGTCGGATTAGCCCAAACAGGGACCGGTAAAACAGCTGCCTTTGGACTGCCGCTATTAGAACTGCTTGATTTCGAAGAAAATCATCCACAAGCGCTTGTTTTATGCCCAACACGTGAACTTTGTTTACAGATCACGAACGACATTAAAAACTACGCCAAAAACATGAACAACGTACACGTTGTTGCCGTTTATGGTGGTGCAAGTATTCAGGACCAATTACGCCAGATAAAGCGTGGTGTGCAAATTGTTGTTGCTACACCCGGCCGTATGCTGGACATTATTAACCGCAAAGCGATTGACTTTTCAAAGGTTAAGTTTGTAGTATTGGACGAGGCTGATGAGATGCTCAATATGGGCTTCCAGGAAGACATTGACAGTATTTTATCAACCACTCCTGACGAGAAAAAAACCTGGCTATTTTCGGCCACTATGCCTTCTGAAGTAAGAAGGATCGCTAAAAAATACATGGATAACCCTTTTGAGTTAACCATGGGTGAAAAAAATACCGGTAACGTTAACATCGATCACGAATACTACGTTGTTAGGGCCCGTGACAAATACGCCGCATTTAAACGTATTGTCGATAACAACCCGTCTATCTTCGGTATCGTATTTTGCCGTACCAAAATTGAAACGCAGGAAATTGCCGAATCACTGATGAAAGACGGTTACAATGCCGATTCTTTACATGGTGACCTTTCACAGCAACAACGCGATAAGGTAATGAAACGCTACCGCGAGCGCAGCCTGCAATTATTAATTGCTACTGATGTTGCCGCACGTGGTATTGATGTTAATGATGTAACACACGTTATTAACTACAGCTTACCCGATGAAATAGAAAATTACACCCACCGTAGCGGCCGTACAGCCCGTGCGGGTAAAACAGGGGTATCTATCGCTATCATCAACAGCAAAGAGTTAGGTAAAATTCGCCAGATAGAACGTACCATTGGTAAAAAGTTCATCAAGGCTGAAATCCCTACAGGGTTTGATGTTTGTGAGAAACAACTTTTTTCACTGTTACACAAAGTACATAACGTAACGGTTAACGAAGAACAGATCGAACAATACATCCCGCGTATCATGGATGAATTTAAAGATCTTGACAAAGAGCAGATCATTAAACGTTTTGCATCGTTAGAGTTTAACCGCTTTTTAGATTATTATCAAAATGCACCCGACCTGAATGCACCTGCAGATGACAGGATGCGCGATGGCGAAAGAGGCGAACGCGGAATGCGTGATGCCGGTGGCAAATCAGAATATACACGTCTGTTTATCAATTTAGGTAGTGTTGACGAATTTAACCGGGGTGATTTACTGGGTTATATTTGCAACAACTCTAAAATAAGCGGCCGCACCGTTGGTAAAATTGATGTTAAAGGTGTTTACTCATTCTTTGAAGTAAGCAACGGCGATGTTGACCAGGTAGTGAACAACTTTAAAGGCGTTGAGTTTAAAGGCCGCGAAGTGAGGATCGAAATATCTGGCGAAGGTACCAGCAGCCCACGCAGTGGCGGTAGCGAAAGACGTGAAGGTGGTGGTGGTTACCAGAGGCGCGAAGGCGGTAGCGGTGGCGGTTACAACCGTGACAGAAATAGTGGTGGTGGCGAAAGACGCGAAGGTGGTTTTAACAGGGACAGGAACAAAAGCGCCGGTAGCGGTGGTGGTGGTTTCCGTGATTTTTCTGGCAAACCCCGCGAAGAGCGCCCGGAACGCCGCAGAAGATTCTAATTTTAGTTAGTTAGTTTTCATAAGAAGCTTCGGAGTAGTTAACCGAAGCATAAGTTTAGTTTAGTTTTGTTTACAAAGCCTCTCGTTTGTTAATCATACGGGAGGTTTTTGTTTTTACTCATTTTACAAATTCTATTGCTACCGAATCGGGGAACATCAGCTTCATACTGTGATCATCCAACTTTTGAATTACAAATTTGGTATATGGCTGATTACCTTCAAATGATGTAAAGATGGTATCGCCCTTTATAAAATAGTCTTCGGCCACGGGTGCAGCACCATCTTCTAAAGTAAATTGCTTATCGGTTATCTTTAATACAGTTACGCCGTCCTTTGATTTCCAGGTGCCCGGTAATTTAGGGTTAGTTTGCTTACCGCTATTGCTTGTACAGGCGGCGGCAGCCAATACAAAGAGACAGGCAGATAAATTAATAATGGTCAGGTTTTTCATTGTGGCAGGTATATAAAAAAAGCACCTGTTAGGTACAGGTGCTTTTAAGTGTAGTATTACATAGGTTTGTTGACCAATGTGGCCTTTTTCACATAAACATGTTTGCCTTTACCATTCACATAGTAGTAAGCCGAATTTTTGTCGATGTAAACGGTTTCACCATTAGGCGCAACCTTACCATCAAACTTTTTGTCTGCAACCGCAGCGGCACCTTTTGAAGCTACCTCGGCAGTTCCGTTACCAACCTTTACGGCTGTTTTCTTGGTAGCCTTCCAACCTTTTTTGGCGCCATTGCTAATTTTCCCACCTAAGGTAGAGTCCTTATGGGTTTGAGCAAATGTGGATGATGCGGCAAATAAACTGGCAGCAAATAATGCTGATTTGAATAAACGTTTCATAGGAGTATTTAAATTAAGTTGTTGTATAATCTAACTCAATTTCTCTGCCAGTTTGCGCATTTCTGTAGCGGGTGCGGTTTTTTTATACAAAATAGCGTATACAGCTTCGCAAATGGGCATTTCAACTTTATACTGCTTATTTACTTGGTGTAGGCAATTTACTGCATAATAACCCTCGGCAACCATATTCATCTCTAACTGAGCCGATGTTACCGTGTAACCCTTCCCTATCATATTACCAAATGTACGGTTACGGCTAAATTGCGAGTAAGCAGTAACCAGCAGATCGCCCAGGTAGGCAGATTCCATAATATCCCTGTCAATGGGGTGTACCGATGCTACAAACCTATCCAGCTCACGGATAGCATTTGATATCAATACCGACTGAAAGTTATCGCCATATCCAATGCCGTGGCAAATGCCGCTGGCAATTGCGTAAACATTTTTCAGCACGGCACCGTACTCGGTGCCATAAATATCGTCAGACACGATAGTTTTAATGTAACGGGTATTCAGCATACCGGCAAACTCGGCAGCAAGTGCGGCATCTTGTGATGCTATGGTTAGGTAGGATAGCTTTTCTAACGCTACCTCCTCTGCATGGCATGGCCCGCTTATTACCAGGAAATCTTCGAACGAAACCTGGTAATGCTGATTCAGAAACTCTCCAATGATCAGATTCTCGTCAGGCACTATACCCTTGATGGCCGATACGATCTTTTTGCCCTTCAGGTCATCGGCGGTAATGTCCTTTAGCGCTTGTTTTAAGAACGCAGCAGGCACGTTAAGCAATATGCAGTCTGATTTCTGAACGAGCGCTTTCAGGTCTGATGATATATTTGCGGCAGGCACCTTTATCTCTACCGAGCTTAAATAATTAGGGTTGTGCCCAAAATTTTGGATATGGTCAACCGCTTCTGCATTCCGCATCCACCAAAAAATCTCTTTTTCGGTTGTATTGTCGGTCAGCATTTTAACGTTAGCTGTAGCCCAACTGCCACCGCCAACAACGGTTATTTTGTTTATTTGCTTAAGCATTACTCATGTAAGTATACAGCCGCCTAATTGGTTTTAACGGCACAGCAAATAAATGAATTTATAAGCTAAAAGGCATCAGGAAAAGGGATAAAAAGAAAAAGGACGAAAGAGCTTCGTCCTTCAATCCTTATTCTTTTTATATAAATTAATCCTTCTTCGCGTCGCCGGTGAACAGTTTCGATTTATCAACCTTCTCCACCACCATGCCGTCGTTCAGGGTTTTAGAGATTGCTGCAAACGGTGCAGCTACAACTTCTTCACCCCCTTTAAGGCCGCTTAGTATTTGTATATAAGTATCATCCTGTATACCGGTAGTTACCGCAACCTGTTTTACCTTACCTGCCGAATAAACAAATACGTACTCTTTAGCCGGTGCAGAGTCTGAAACTTTTTTCTTGGCGTCATCATCAGCTTTTGGCTTATCAACGGTGTTTTTCTTTTCCTCGCGGGTAGTAACTGACTGTATTGGCACCGATAATGCCTTTACATGGTTGGTTTGGATATCAACGGTAGCAGTTAATCCAGGGCGGAACGGTGAATGGTTGGCAGCGTTCTTTTTCAACAAATCGATGTAGGATTGCGCGGTGATGCGCACTTTAACGGTGAAGTTGGTTACCTGGTCGGCATTAGTACCTACCACATTAGCTGAACTACCTATTTCAATTACTTCACCCTCAAATTTCTTACCTAAAAATGCATCTATCTCAATTTTAGCAGGGTTGCCTACTGCAATGCGGTTAATGTCGTTCTCATTCACGTCAACATTTACATCCATTTTTGTAAGGTCGGATATGGTCATGATCTCGGTGCCCGCAAATTGCTGGGTACCCAAAACACGTTCGCCCTGCTCAATTGACAATTTTGATACTACACCATCAACCGGTGCGTAAATGGTTGTTTTAGCCAGATTATCCTGCGCTTCTTTAACAGAAGCCTGCGATTGGGCCAGGCCGTAGGTAGAACCTACAACGTTTTGCTTTGATGCTTCTAACGATGCCTTTGCGCCTTCGTAATTTGCTTTTGTCTGCTCAAACTCGGCAGTGGTTAATACTTTTTTATCGTAAAGCTCTTTACTCCTTTTGTAGATAGAAGCCTGGTTGGCGAAGGTAGCCTCAGATTGCTTAAGCATTTGCGATGAATTACCTACGCTTGCTTTTTGCGTGTTGTATGACGCTACTGCACGATCGTATCCTGATTTCAGGATATCCGGGCGGATACGGCAAAGCAGCTGCCCTTTTTTCACCACATCACCCTCTTTGATAGGCAATTCAACCACCTCGCCAGATACTTCGGGGCTAATCTTTACCTCAACGTGTGGTTTGATCTTGCCGCTGGCAGATACGGTTTCATTAATGTCGCGGCTATCGGCCTTTTCAATAGCTACCTGCGTAACTTTAGGCTTACCAATTACCCCTGCTACTTTGAGTATGATTAGTAATACGATCAAAGCGCCAAGGCCAATCAAAATATATTTAGTAGTCTTTCCCATAATATTTTCAGGATTTTATTTAGTGTATTAAAGTTTAATAGGGTTGCCTAAGTAGTAATCAATAATTTTACTGCGGAACACCACTTCGTAGCGTGCCTGGATTAGGTTAAACTGCGAGGTGTTCAGGTTAGTTAGCGACGTATTATAATCGAGCGAGTTAACCAAACCTACGTTGTAGCGTTGTTGTATCACGTTAAAGGCATCTTTATTAGCCTGGTATGTTTGCTGTGTAGATACATACTTTTTCTCGGCAGCACGTACATCCCAAACAGCCTGGTAAATTATTTTACCCAGGTTGTTACGGGCCAATTGTTCTGTCACTACCGCATTCTCATAATTTATTCTTGCCTTACGTACAGATGTACGGGCAGAAAACCGGTTAAATATCGGGATCTGTAAAGTGATACCTACCGATTGGTTAAAGTTGTCGCTTAGTTGCCTGCCTAAAGGGTAATGTAATACAGGTGTGGTAAAATTAGGTACAACCACTGCGTTACCAGAGTTTTGTACAAATCCTACCGTATCTACCCTACCGGTTGCAACAGGGAAACCAAACTGCCTGCGGGCATCAGAGTAATTGGTACCCACCTGCCCAAATAATACAACACTTGGGTAATAGTTCCCTTTAGCGATGCTGATATTTTGTTTGGCTACTTTTTGACGTGCTTCGGCAAGGCTGATATCCGGGTTAACCGCCAGGGCTGTTTTTAATACTGCTTCTGCGTCAAATATAGTACTGATATCGCGCAGCTGGCTAATGTCGGGCTTCTCGACCGTTATATTGGCGGAAGGCGCCATCTCCATAAGTTGTTTGAGCGTAAGTATAGATAATTCTAACTGGTTTTGTGCGGTTGTATAGTTCAAATCGGCGGTTGATCCCTGTGCCTTAGCCTGAGACAGATCGGCAAGGGTTTGATTGCCCACATCGAAGTTTTTTTGTGCCCTGTCTAAAGTGATCTTGGCAATGTCAATTTGCTGTAATGATGCAGCTACCAGGTCCTGGTTGGTTAGTACGCTTAAATAGGTGGTTACGACGTTAAGTACCAAATCGTTTTTAACCTTAGCTGTGCTACCGCGGTCGGCATCAAGCTGCAAGCGGTTAGCGATGATTTGGTTACGGAGCTGCCCACCCTGAAAAAGAGTTACCTGCGAACTGGCCGTACCGCTTAATGCAAAAATACGCTGGTTGGTAAACTGGTTGGTGGATGGATCGATATTACGGCCAAAATTTAAGGAGGCCTGCGGCCCGGCGGTTAAGTTAGGTAACAGGTTGTATTTAGATTGCTTTAGGGTTTCTTCGGTTATCGCCTCGTTAAACTGCGACTGCTTAATAGTCAGATTGCGCTCAAGCGTATAGTCGATAGCTTTTTGCAGGGTAATTAGTTCCTGCGCTTTTGCATTTAAATTAGCTATCGCAAATAATATAAAGCAGGCAATGGTTACTTTTGATAATGGTAATTTTAGTTTCATGATAAGTTGGTGTACAATTCTAAGTAAAAGCTAATTACTCTGAAAGCTTTATTTGTTTGTTGATAATGAAACATTCTAACTCCTAATTTACATGTATCTGGTAAAAACGCCCTGGTTGCTTAAAAAGCTGTACCCTAATTTAATATGGGACATAAGGCCGGCTACCCGCTGTATTTATTTGACTTTTGACGACGGCCCTATACCCATTGTTACACCTTTTGTGTTAAATATTTTAAAAAGGTTTAATGCCAAGGCCACCTTCTTTTGTATTGGCGATAACGTATACAAGCATCCCGACATTTTTGAGCAGGTAAAAGCCGACGGGCACACCATAGGTAACCATACCTTCAACCACCTTAAAGGATGGGATACCGATAGCATTAGATACCTTGAAAACTTTTTGGAGGCCGACAAATTATTAGATACTTCGCTCTTTCGCCCGCCTTTTGGTCGGATCAAGAGGGAACAAGTGAAACTCCTAAAAAACGCCCGGCCCGACCTGCAAATCATCATGTGGAACATACTAAGTGCCGACTTCGACATTAACCTAAGCCCCGAAAAGTGTTTGAGTAATGTGATCAATAATACAGGTGCCGGTGATATCGTATTGTTTCACGATAGCCTGAAAGCTTTTGACAGGATGCAATATGCCTTGCCTAAAGCGTTGGAGCATTGGAGCAAGAGGGGGTACGAGTTTAAAAGTTTATGTTAATTATAAATCCAATTATGCACCCTATCTTCAGATACCTCATTACCCGACTATTAATTTCCATTGTTAGTACTGCGCTTGTCTACATTTTTTATCCAATCATAACCAGTCATCAAAGTCTAACCAATCTTGGCGCGGTATTTCTGATCACTACATTTTGCAGTTTTTTTATCCACTTCATTTATTTGGCTGTATTTAAATGGCTGCTTCGCAATAAACAAGGGTTGCTCATTATTAAAGCAGTGGTTTGTTTTGCGGTTATTCCTGCTTGCTTCGTGGCTATTGGCCTGTTTACCTACGGGGTAGATTATAAAGGTGTACTTTTAAGCGCAATAGCTATCGGGCTGCCTAATGCTGCTTTGCCTTACCTGGAGAAGAAAATAGGTTAACAACGGTTGATACTTCGCCCCTGCAACAATTTGCGGTCTTTATTGTTACAAATATAACCCCCACTTACTCAATACTTAGCTTATGAAAAAATGGACAATTTTCGCCGCTATATTTTGTGTGGCATTATTTATCACCTGTAAAAAAAATTCGGACGATACAGGCAGCGGTACACAACCCGATGCTACTTTAACAGATGCCGTATTAACCCAAAATCTCAGCTTCCCCTGGGAAATACTGTGGGGGCCTGACAATAAACTCTGGATAACCGAACGCGGTGGCAAGATCAGTCGCGTTGATCCTGCAACAGGGGTAGCAACTCCGGTATTCACCCTCAGCGATGTGGTATCGCAAGGCGAGGGTGGCCTTTTAGGGATGGTGCTCCACCCCGATTTTAGCACCATTCCCGAAGTTTTTGTAGCTTACAATTATAATAAGGCAGGTGTGTACACTAAAAAGATCGTCAAATTCACATACAATGGCACTACGCTTGTAAACCCTGTGGTGTTACTAGATAACATCCCCGCTTCAACTACGCACAACGGTACCCGTTTAGCCATATCGCCCGATAAGAAGCTGTTTGTTACCAGCGGCGATGCTTCTGTATCATCTCGAGCGCAGGACAAAACCAATTCGGCAGGTAAAATTCAACGTATCAATTTAGATGGCAGCATCCCTGCCGATAACCCGGTAGCGGGCAGCACGCTTTGGAGTTACGGGCACCGCAACCCGCAAGGCCTCGTATTTGTTGGCGACAGGCTTTACAGCTCGGAACATGGTAATACAACCGATGACGAAGTAAACATCATTCAAAAAGACCGCAACTTTGGCTGGCCGAACGTAGAAGGATTTTGCAATACTACTACCGAACAAACATTTTGCGCAGCCAACAATGTGGCCGAACCTATTTTTG
This sequence comes from Mucilaginibacter glaciei, assembly GCF_014773245.1. Lineage (GTDB taxonomy): Bacteria > Bacteroidota > Bacteroidia > Sphingobacteriales > Sphingobacteriaceae > Mucilaginibacter > Mucilaginibacter glaciei. Next base: position 431,143 of record NZ_JACWMX010000002.1, read on the forward strand.
CATGGACGCCTACTATTGCCCCCTCTGGCATTGATTTTTACAGCCATAACTCAATCCCTCAATGGAAAAATTCGCTGTTATTGGCTGTATTGAAAGACCAGGAATTGCTGCAGCTTAAGCTGAATACCGCCGGTGATAAAGTGGAGGTTATTAATACCTTTTATAAAAATACCTACGGCCGCATGCGCGATTTGGCTATTTCGCCAATCGGCGATGTTTACATCATTACCAGCAATGGTAGTAATGATAAGATCATAAAAGTGAGTGTAAAGTAGCATAACTATTTTGAGGTTTTATCGTAACTTTAGATATTATAAAAATCAGAATGATAACGATAACAGTAGATTTACTTCATGATAAGGCCTTAAATCTTTTAAGAGATTTAGAGGCTGTAAATTTGATAAAATTGCATAGCGAGGATTTACTAACTGACGCTGAAAGAGTTTTATCATTACAAAGCCTAAAAGGTAAAATGACAAAGCAATCCGTAGAAGAGATAGAGCGGCAATTAGCTGAATTTCGGGAAGAATGAAATCAGTATATCTTTGGGATACCAACACGGTGATATACTTTTTGCAACATCAGTTTTCAGCTTTAGCTGAACAAAAAATCGATGAGTTAGTAAAAACAAATGCTGCTGTCATTTCCGTCATAACAGAAATTGAACTTTTAAGTTGGCGATCTTCAAATGAAGAGGATATCATAACCATCAAAACTTTTTTGTGGAGTAGCTACATATATCCACTTGATAATGATGTCAAACAAAAAACCATTGAGATCAGAAAACAATTCAAACTGAAATTGCCTGATGCTATAATTGCCGCTACCGCCTTAGTTTATGGCAAAACACTGATCACACGCAACGTTTCGGATTTTGGCAAGATACCGGGGATCAAACTCCTTAACCCCTTCGCGGATTAAGGAGACGCCGTTTGAATTTATTTAGAACCTATCCAAATAGCAATTGTACAAAACGCTGACTGTGAATAAAGTTTATAATTTGTAAATTCGCGGCTACCCTGTTAAAGGGTATCAATTTCTTTACTACAACCAAAAAATCAAACAATATGGCTTTTGATTTAGACATGATCAAAAAGGTTTATGATCGCTACAGCACCCGTGTGGATGCTGCCCGTACAGCGACCGGTAAACATTTAACCCTGACTGAAAAAATATTATACGCTCACCTTACCGAAGGCGATGCTAAACGTGCTTTTGAACGTGGTGCAGACTACGTTGACTTTGCACCAGACCGTGTTGCCATGCAGGATGCAACTGCCCAAATGGCGTTATTGCAGTTTATGCAGGCAGGCCGCCCGCAGGTTGCTGTACCATCTACCGTACATTGCGATCACCTGATCCAGGCTAAAGTTGGTGCTGTAAGCGATTTAAGTACTGCTGTTGATATTAACCGCGAGGTTTATGATTTCCTTTCATCGGTATCTGATAAATACGGTATCGGTTTTTGGAAAGCCGGTGCAGGTATCATTCACCAGGTTGTTTTAGAGAACTACGCATTCCCCGGTGGTATGATGATAGGAACCGACTCGCACACACCTAACGCAGGTGGTTTGGGTATGGTTGCTATTGGTGTTGGTGGTGCCGATGCGTGTGATGTAATGGCAGGCTTGCCATGGGAACTAAAATTCCCTAAACTGATAGGTGTTAAATTAACCGGTAAATTATCGGGCTGGACATCAGCTAAAGACGTTATCTTAAAAGTAGCGGGTATACTTACTGTAAAAGGTGGTACCGGCGCTATTGTTGAATATTTTGGCGAAGGGGCACGTTCGCTTTCTGCAACAGGTAAAGGTACCATTTGTAATATGGGTGCCGAGATCGGCGCAACCACTTCCATATTTGGTTACGACGAGAAGATAGCTGCTTATTTAAGGGGCACAAGCCGTACCGAAGTTGCTGATATGGCCGATGCGGTTGCTGAACACTTAACCGGCGATGACGAGGTTTACGCTAACCCGGCTGCTTATTTTGACCAGGTGATCGAGATCAACCTATCTGAATTAGAGCCACATGTTAACGGCCCATTCACTCCGGATTTAGCATGGCCTATCTCTAAATTCGCTGCTGCTTTACGCGAAAACAACTGGCCTACCACTTTAGAAGTTGGTTTGATTGGTTCATGTACCAATTCATCTTACGAGGATATTACCCGTTCTGCATCTATTGCCAAACAGGCCATCGATAAAAACTTAGAAACAAAGGCTGAATTTACCATCACTCCGGGCTCGGAACTGGTACGTTACACGGTAGAGCGAGATGGTTACTTAGGCACCTTTGAAAACATGGGTGGCGTGGTAATGGCTAACGCTTGCGGCCCTTGTATCGGTCAGTGGGCGCGTCATACAGATGATCCTACCCGCAAAAACTCTATCATTACTTCATTCAACCGTAATTTTGCAAAACGCCAGGACGGTAACCCTAACACGCATGCATTTGTTGCTTCTCCTGAGATCGTTACGGCGTTTGTAATAGCGGGCGACCTAACCTTTAACCCGTTAACAGATACGTTAACCAACAAAGCCGGTGAACAGGTTAAATTTGATGAGCCGGAAGGTATTGAAATGCCGATAAGAGGTTACGCAGTTGAAGATGCCGGTTACCAGGCACCTGCCGAAGATGGCAGCCAGGTACAGGTTTTGGTTAGCCCAACCTCGGCACGTTTACAATTGTTAGAGCCATTTACCGCATGGGAAGGTACCGACATTACCGGCCTGAAGCTTTTAATAAAAGCCAAAGGTAAATGTACTACCGATCATATCTCCATGGCAGGCCCGTGGTTAAAGTTCCGCGGCCACCTGGACAACATATCTAACAATATGCTGATCGGCGCTATCAACTACTTTAACAATACTGCAGACAGCGTTAAAAACGAACTGACCGGCGAATATGGCCCGGTTCCGGCAACACAGCGTGATTACAAAGCCAATGGCATTGGATCTATCGTGGTGGGCGACGAAAACTACGGTGAAGGTTCATCACGTGAGCATGCGGCAATGGAGCCACGCCACTTAGGTGTACGTGCCATACTGGTAAAATCATTTGCCCGTATCCATGAAACCAACCTGAAGAAACAAGGTATGTTGGGTATCACCTTTGCTTATAGCAACGACTATGATAAAATACAGGAGGATGATATCATCGACATTACCGGCTTAACTACTTTTGCCCCTGGCCAGCAGTTAACCGTAGTGTTACACCACATTGATAGTACTACAGAATCATTCCAGGTTAACCATACTTATAACGCTCAGCAAATTGAGTGGTTTAAAGCAGGCGGCGCATTAAACATCATCCGCAGGCAAATGGCTAACTAAGTTAAAAGTCGAAAATAAAAAGTTAAAGCCTTCCCAAATGGGGAGGCTTTTTTTTGTGAGGTTTCCTTCTTGTCATTCGAACGAGGTACGAGGAGAAATCTTCTTCTTTAACAAAGCTTACACATGTCTTACGCAGAAGATTTCTCCTCGCTATCGCTCGTTCGAAATGACAATCGTTGTAATGCAAAAATAGCGATTGGTATTAAACCCATCGCTATCCAATCTCCAATCACTAATCTCTTAAACAAACCTATCCGCCAAATATTTCCCCGTGTAGCTGTCTTTAACTTTAATCAGGTCTTCGGGCAGGCCTTCAAAAACTACTTTGCCTCCACGATCGCCGCCTTCGGGGCCAATGTCAATTACCCAATCGGCACATTTAATCACATCCATATTGTGTTCTATTACAATTATGGTATTACCGTGCTCCAATAAAGCATCGAAAGATTTGAGCAACTTTTTGATATCTGCAAAATGTAACCCGGTGGTCGGTTCATCAAAAATGAACAGCGTTTTGTGCGTGTTGTTGCCTTTCACCAGGAAAGACGCCAGCTTAATCCGCTGTGCCTCACCACCAGACAAGGTGTTTGACGATTGCCCCAGCTGTACATAACCCAAACCAACATCAACGAGTGGTTTAATTTTATTGATGATCTTGGTTTCTTTGGCAAAAAACTCCAGGCCCTCGTCAATGGTCATTTCTAAAACTTCAGAAACATTCTTTTCATTATAGGTAATATCCAGTATATGTTGTTTGAAGCGTTTACCGTTACAAGCTTCGCAGGTTAAAAAGATATCAGCCATAAATTGCATTTCTATCTTCACCTCACCCTCACCCTGGCAAACATCACATCGGCCACCCTCCACATTGAAGGAGAATTGCGATGGTTTTAAACCCGCGGCTTTTGCCGATGGCAATGCCGAGTAAAGGTTCCGGATCTCGTCCCAAGCCTTTACATAAGTAACAGGGTTAGAGCGTGACGACCGGCCAATTGGGTTTTGGTCAACCATCTCTACCTGCTCTATTTTTGCGTAATCACCTTCAATACTATCATAAGCACCGGTTTGGTCGCCGTTATAATTGCCTAATGTTTTTTGCAATGCAGGCGCCAGGATGCGTTTTACCAAACTGGTTTTACCGGAGCCTGATACACCCGTAACCACAGTTAGCACCCCTAACGGGAACTTAGCATCAACATTTTGCAGGTTATTTTCGCGGCCGCCTTTTATCTCAATAAAATCGCTCCATTTACGGCGTGTTTTAGGGATCGCAATTTCTTCGCGGCCGCTCAGGTATTTACCTGTAAGGCTTTCATCGTCAACAATGATTTGGTCATACGTACCGGTAAAGATCAAATTACCACCATGCGTACCTGCTTCCGGGCCAATGTCAATAATATAATCGGCCGCTTTCATGATCTCCTCCTCATGCTCAACCACCAAAACGGTATTACCAACATCACGTAACGAACGTAAAACCGTAATTAACCGCTGCGTATCGCGTGGGTGAAGGCCAATGCTGGGCTCATCTAAAACATATATGGAACCTACCAGACTACTACCTAAAGAAGTAGCCAGGTTGATCCGTTGCGACTCGCCGCCAGAAAGGGTATTTGATAAACGGTTAAGCGTTAAGTAACTTAAGCCAACGTCATTTAAGAAATTTAAACGGTTGGTAATTTCAAGCAATAAACGCTTACCCACCTTAAGGTCGATTTCGTTAAGTTTTAAACTGCTGAAAAAGTCAAAAGCTTTATCTAAAGGCATCAATACCACATCCTGGATAGACATACCCTCGATTTTTACATACGAAGCATCTTTACGTAAACGGCTGCCCTTACATTCCGGGCAGGTGGTTTTACCACGATAGCGCGACAACAACACCCGATACTGGATCTTGTAAGTTTGCTCCTCCATTTCTTTGAAAAAAGCATTCAGACCACGGAAGTATTGGTTACCTGTCCACAACAAACGCTGCTGCGCCTCGGTCAGTTGATTATACTGGCGATGGATAGGAAAATCGAACTTCAAAGAACTTTTAACCAGCACATCATTCCATTCGCGCATTTTTTCTCCGCGCCATGGGGCAATGGCACCTTCGTAAACGGTTTTGCTTTTATCCGGTATCACCAAATCTTCATCAATACCTATTACCTTACCATAACCTTCGCATTTTTTGCAGGCACCATAAGGGTTGTTAAAGCTAAAAAAGTTGGGCGACGGCTCCTCAAAGCGCATATCGTCCAGTTCAAAACGATCGCAAAAAAAGCGCTCATTTTCTTCGGCAGCTTCCGGCTCACGGTAGCGTACGTAGCAATCGCCTTTACCTTCAAAAAATGCGGTCTGGATACTATCGCCTAACCGGCTTATTGTTTCCTCCTCTTCATTTTTTGTTATCCGGTCTATAACAATTCGTACCGGCAGGTTATGCGTAGTAAGCGATGTATTGCGGGCAGTTTCATCGTTCTCGGCCTCGTCTTCGCTTGCTGCTTTAGATTTTTTGCTTTTAGATTTTGGCTTGGTTACGGCAGCTTCGTCGGCTGTCAGCAAATTAGTGTTGATACTTTCATCCTCCAGCATTTCTTCAATTCGCGATAGTTTGCCATTATACTCTACCCTTACAAAACCCTTTTGCAGCAATACCGCCAACTCCTCTTTCAGGCTGCGATTGTTATGCGGGTGTAGGGGGCATAGTATAGTTACCTGGCTGTCATCCGGCATAGCCGTAATAAAATTGATCACATCGGTCACCGAATCTTTTTTTACTAGACCACCACTTATTGGCGAGATAGTTTTACCTATCCGTGAGAACAGCAACTTCAGATAGTCATAGATCTCGGTAGAAGTACCCACGGTTGACCGCGGATTACTTGTAATTACCTTTTGCTCGATAGCGATAGCGGGCGCAATACCTTTGATATAATCTACATCGGGCTTGTTCATGCGACCTAAAAACTGACGCGCGTAGGATGACAAGCTCTCTACATATCTGCGCTGCCCTTCGGCATACAGGGTATCAAAAGCCAGGGACGATTTACCAGACCCCGACATACCCGTAATAACGACCAGTTTGTTTTTGGGAATGGCCACATCCAGATTTTTAAGGTTGTGTACCCTTGCGCCCTTTATGATTATATTTTTCTGCGGATCTTTTTCTGCTTCTTTGATCATTGGATATTGTTGTTGCCCATAGCTGATAGTCCATAAACTATAGTAAGAACCAATTTATTTAATTTAGGTTTAAACCAAGGGTATTAACCTAAGTCTAACGACTGAAATGGCTATGGACTATTGTGCTATAATTATACACGGCGTTTGGATTGCAAAAATCCTAAAATATTTAGCGTTATCCAAATAGGTTTAATTTATTAAGCTTGGTTTATAAGTGATTAGTAAAATGTTTGCACTACCCTGACACGGAATTTTATTTTGCAAACTATACAGCATACCCAGTTAAAAAATATTTGTTTTTATTTTTTAGATTATTATATTTGAGGGTAACATTTTTCACCCCCCTAAAGGAAACACTATAGATAGAACTCTACTTTTAATAACGACAAAATATTTAATTTAGTTTATTAGTAGTTTTCTATGGATTTTCAATTGAAAAGTGATCAGGATCTAATCCATCTTTATATTGCCGGCGATGAGGCCGGGCTTGTCGAGTTAATACGACGATACCAATCAAAAATTTATACTTCTATTTACCTGCTTGTTAAAGACGAAGCTTTGGCCGAGGATATTTTTCAGGATACGTTTATTAAAGTTATTAATACGCTTAAAGCAGGTAAATACAATGAGGAAGGTAAGTTTTTACCTTGGGTAACCCGCATTGGCCATAACCTGGTGATTGACCATTTCCGCCGCGAGAAACGCGCACCAATGGTTAACAATGGCGACGACTTTGATATTTTTGAAGTGTTGGGTAATTATGATGAAAGTGCTGAGGATAAATTGGTGCGCGAGCAAACCCATAAGGATTTAAAGGCCCTGATCCAGTTGCTGCCGTCAGAACAAAAAGAGGTTTTGATTATGCGCCACTTTGGCGATATGAGCTTTAAAGAAATTGCCGATGTTACCGACGTAAGCATTAACACCGCCCTCGGCCGCATGCGCTACGCCTTAAACAACCTGCGCAAAATGATGCAGGGTAAAGAGTTGAGCCTGAAAAATTAAATAGCCATTGCATACTATTGTTAAATACAAGCCGTTGACTACTCAATGGCTTTTTTGTTTAGAATAGCCCTTTACTGTCGAAAACTGATTTCAGTTAACGAAAATTTTTGTTACCGTCATCAATCCGGTTTCTGTTAAACAAGCACAAATCCGGGATAAATAAGGTAACATAATCAGCAGGTTAAGAGGCGTGAAAAAAATTTCATTAAATTTTCATTTTCATAAAATATTCGCAAAAAAGTTCCGTTATTTACTATAAATTAATAAACGTAGCTTATGGGTGAAACCTTTACAAAAACTTTAAATGCGGTTACTAACACAGTTCAAGTGAAAGAATCTGAGGTACAGGAAAATCTGGAAGCTGATGATGTGATTTTTTATCATTCCATCCGCGCTGATTTGGATCTATTAAAGAAAAATCCAAAACTGCAGACCATCCACCACATCCTCGATTATTCCAGGAGCATTCAGTAGTATTACGCTGACCCCAGCACTGGCTCATGGATCATACAGTTTGGCAACAGCCGGCAGTTTGATTTATGAGCCTTTCTATTTTTATAAGGTTTATTAGTTCATTTGCTCATTAGTTCATTGCCGGTATTTTATACTTTTACGCGTTGATTTGCTTATTGCTTGAAACAGGACGAAACCAATAATCAAATGAACCAGTGAACCAATGAACTAAAAGATGCTTAAAGCCGACCGTTACCGCCATTTTGTAGATTACTTTTCAAAAAACCAGCCCGATGCGGTTACCGAGTTGCATTACAAAAGCCCCTATCAATTATTGGTGGCGGTAATATTATCTGCGCAGTGTACAGATAAGCGCATTAACCAGATAACCCCAGCCCTTTTTGAACGCTTCCCGGATGCACCCTCGTTGGCGGCTTCTGATGCTGACGAGATCTTCACCTACATCCGCAGTGTGAGCTATCCTAATAATAAAGCCAAACACCTTGCAGGCATGGGCAAGATGCTGATGGAAAAATTTAATAGCGAAGTTCCGTCAGATCTGAATGAACTGCAGCAGCTACCCGGTGTAGGCCGTAAAACCGCCAATGTAATTGCATCTGTTGTTTTTGACGCGCCGGCTATCGCGGTAGATACACATGTGTTCCGGGTATCCAACCGCATCGGCTTAACAAGGGCGACCAACCCGCTACAAAGCGAACGACAATTGGTGGAAAATTTGCCGGAGGATACCTTAGCTATTGCGCACCATTGGCTTATACTGCATGGCCGCTACATTTGCGTGGCGCGTAGCCCCAAATGCGAGATTTGCCCGCTTACCTGGTTTTGCAAATATTACGCGCAGCACAATACAGAAACCGCCCTGCAAAAAGCGGAGGCACTTAAGCTTAAAAAGGCCAAAGACGCCAAAAAGAAAAAAACGCTAAACGCCATTAGTAAAGAATTGGCCAAACGAAGTGTTGATAAAGATATTTGATTGATAACTACCTGTTCGGTAATTTCAATGCGCATTAAATTATTAAAATAAAATACTAAAAATATTAGTATTTATAAAAACTCTTACTTATATTTGTTTCACAAAAATTTCAGATGAGCAATACAGACAAATTAAAGGCATTGCAGCTTACCCTTGACAAGCTGGAAAAATCATACGGAAAAGGTACTATTATGAAATTGGGCGATTCCAATATCGAGCCTACTGAGGTGATATCAACAGGTTCGTTAGGCCTTGATATTGCGTTAGGTGTTGGCGGTTTGCCTAAAGGCAGGGTGATTGAGATCTACGGCCCGGAATCTTCTGGTAAAACTACCCTGGCTATACATGCCATTGCCGAGTCACAAAAGAAAGGTGGTATTGCTGCCTTTATCGATGCAGAGCACGCGTTTGACCGTTTTTACGCCAAGAAATTAGGGGTAGATGTGGAGAACCTTTTGATCTCTCAGCCAGACAATGGTGAGCAGGCTTTAGAAATTGCCGATAACCTGATCCGTTCAGGCGCTATTGATATATTAGTTATTGACTCTGTTGCGGCGTTGGTGCCAAAGGCCGAGATAGAAGGCGAAATGGGCGATTCTAAAATGGGTTTACACGCCCGTTTAATGTCGCAGGCATTACGTAAGCTAACCGGTACTATCAGCAAAACTGGTTGCTGCTGTATTTTCATTAACCAGTTGCGCGATAAAATTGGTGTGATGTTCGGTAACCCGGAAACTACAACCGGTGGTAACGCTTTAAAATTCTATGCGTCGGTACGTTTAGATGTACGCCGTATTTCACAGATCAAAGATACCGACGAAGTATCAGGTAACCGTGTTAAGGTGAAGATAGTGAAAAACAAGGTTGCACCTCCGTTCCGGATAGCCGAGTTTGATATTATGTTTGGCGAAGGTATCTCTAAGGCAGGCGAGATCATTGACCTGGGTGTAGAATACAACATCATCAAAAAGGCAGGTTCATGGTTCAGCTATGGCGAAACCCGCCTGGGCCAAGGCCGCGATGCTGTTAAACAATTGATATTGGATAACCCTGAATTAATGGAGGAACTGGAAGCTAAGATCAAAGCAACCGTTACCGGTGAGGCTTTAGCCGAAGCATAGATTGCTGTTATTAAATATTGAAAGCCTTCTTCTAAGAAGGCTTTTTTTGTACAATCGCTTTAAACATTAGCGATATACTTTAATCATACTTAAATTTGCTTAGTTAATATTAAATAGATGCTTGACACGGAAGAATTAATAATTTCCAACAAAATAGAATCAAAAGGTTGGTTAAAATCCCAAATATTACATGGTGATACGAGAGATGTTGTTAAAGACCTACCAAATAATTTTTACTCATCGTGCATCACAAGTCCTCCTTATTGGGGAAAGAGAGATTATGGCTACAATGAGCAAATTGGAGCAGAGGAAAACCTAACTGAATATATAGAAAACTTAGTCAAAATTTTTGGTACTCTTAAAACAAAATTAAAGTCAGATGGCACCCTATGGCTAAATGTCGGCGATTCTTATACGAGTGGCAATAGATCTTGGCGATCTGAAGATAAAAAAAACCCTGCTCGTGAAATGTCTTATAGGCCACGGACACCAATTGGGTTAAAGCCAAAAGATTTAATTGGCATTCCTTGGAAGTTAGCATTTGCTTTGCAAGCTGACGGTTGGTATTTACGTTCAGATATCATTTGGTATAAACCCAATTGCCAGCCGGAATCTGTTAAAGATCGACCTACACAGTCCCACGAATACATTTTTTTATTCTCTAAGTCAGAAGATTATTATTACGACTATGAAAGTATAAAAGAGCCCGCGGCTGAGATAGGCAAAACACGAAATAAAAGAACTGTTTGGCAAGTAAATACGGAACCTTTGCCAGAAGCCCATTTTGCTACTTTTCCTGAAGAATTGATCAAACCAATAATTAAAGCTTCTGCAAGAGAAAACGATTTTGTAATCGATCCCTTTTTTGGGGCGGGCACTGTTGGTGTAGTTTGCAATAAATTAAACCGAAATTTTCATGGAATAGAACTTAAACAAGATTATATTGACATTGCAAACAAAAGAATTGATGCCAAGTAATGTTTTGTACCCAGTGTTATCTGCAGATTTGCAGGCTGGCTTTCACTATAGATTGAAAGCAATAAAGGAACTGTATTTTCATGAAGCACTTAGTAAGACGGTTAAAACAATAAAAATTTCTGATATTGATTTTGACCTTAACAAGTACGTTAATGAAAATTCACTACGACAATTAGCTTCGTTATCCTTACGGGGAGAAATTATTTTTCCTACCCCGCATTTATTGTATAACAATCCGTTTCTTGTCGGTTACTATCGATTGTTATTAGGATTTTCTCAAAAAGAATTTTACACAAAAGGGCCGTTCGGTGCGTTCAGGTCGATGGAAGAGAAAGGGAAAATCTCAAGAATAGCATCAGTTAATTTGGAAGGATTTTGTATAAGCTTAATTAGCACAGCCGAATCTTTAATATCTCAATTGGGAGATTTTAATCGTTTTACGTTGGCAGAACTTCAACTGTTAACAGTTGGTCCGCAACTAAGAGGATCAATGAATAATGAATATGGACAGATTGCCACCCAAAAAACATTTAACCTTATTAAGGATCTTGTTAAACAATATATACTGTCATCAACACCAGCCAGTATTGAAATAAAAAACAACTCTGGTAGAATTGTTGAAATTAAATTCTCTGCTGATCCAGATATAGAAATAATAGAAAAATTAACAAGTGGTTTCAGAGGGCTAATTTCAATTGAAATCAAAGGAGGTAAAGACTATTCTAATATTCATAACAGGATAGGAGAGGCCGAAAAAAGCCATCAAAAGGCTCGTCAACGAGGCTACTTCGAATTTATGACAATCATTAGTGTCGAGATTGATTATTCGCTATTAAAATCAGAATCACCTACTACCAGTCACTTCTTTCATTTAGATAAAATATCTGAAATAAACAACTCTGAATATAGTAAATTCAAAGAGTTATTATCCTCAATTCTCGGTGTAAATATTTAACAAAACCAATTTTCGAACTATGGCTTTTTTATTTACCGCCGGTTTTCCAGTACATATAGGCAATACAGCCTACCACCATTATAGCCAAAACAATAAGGCCGGTAACGCCTTTACGTTTATCCTGGCGCATCACCCAAACCAAAAACACAACCAGCGGCAATACAAAGACAGTCCAAAATATAAGTGAAGGGATATTCATCTATTGATTTATTGAATAGTTGATTTAAACAAATCGGGCAGTTAATCACTAACTCGCTTATTATAATTATTACATCGGCATCCTTGCCAACGGTGTAATTTCCTGCCCGGCAAATTCGCCTTTTAAAAATTTATAGTATCCGGCAATGGCAATCATAGCCGCGTTATCCGTACAATATTCAAATTTAGGGATAAAAACATTCCAACCTTTTTCGGCACCCAGTTTGGTCAATCCCTCTCGCAACCCTGTATTGGCTGATACCCCTCCTGCCAAAGCAATATCCTTAATTCCATACTCATCGGCCGCACGCATTAATTTATTTAGCAATATAGTAGCGATCCTATGCTCTACCGACGCGCAAATATCAGCTATATTTTCGGCTATAAAGTTTGGGTTAGCCCTAACATTATCCCTTATAAAATAAAGTATAGCAGTTTTAACACCACTAAAGCTAAAGTCAAAACCCGGTATCTGCGGCTCGGGGAACTTATAGGCGTTGGGGTTACCGTTGCGGGCGTTTTTATCAATCAGCGGGCCGCCGGGGTAAGGCAAGCCTAATATCTTGCTGGTTTTGTCCATCGCCTCGCCGGCAGCGTCATCAAGCGTTTGGCCTATCACCTCCATCTCAAAATAATCTTTAACCAACACAATTTGCGTATGCCCGCCCGATACGGTAAGACATATAAACGGAAACGTCGGCTTTTTTGGGCCGATAAAATGCGCCAGAATATGCGCCTGCATATGGTTTATATCTATTAGCGGCAGGTTGCGGGCCAGCGCAAATGCCTTAGCAAAGGATACGCCAACCAATAAAGAGCCCAAAAGTCCCGGTCCGCGTGTAAAAGCTACCGCATCAATATCATTTTTGCTTACTTTTGCGTTCAATAATGCTTGTTGTACAGCCGGAACAATGTTTTGCTGATGAACCCTTGAGGCAAGCTCGGGCACAACACCGCCGTATGCTTCGTGAATGGTTTGATTGGCAATAACATTGCTCAATATTTCACCATCAACGCAAACTGAGGCTGATGTTTCATCACATGAGGATTCGATAGCTAATATTACAGGCACTATTCAAGTCAAAAGTCAAAAGTTTAAAGTCAAAAAAAAAAGACTTTGCTTTTGAGTGAAATTTATAAATAAATTCAGAAAGTAAAACACTTAGTGCGTTTTTGAATTTTTACCTTTGAATTCTTAATTAACTACAAAGTTATTAAAAAACTACTCAAAATAGCGTTAGGTGTCGTACTGATAATTTTGTTGCTGGTGAGCGTGGTTTTAGTGCTTATACAGTATGAGCCCGTGCAAACCTGGGCGGCAAAAAAAGCAACGGCATATCTGTCCAAAGAGCTTAACACCAAAGTTGATGTTAAGCGGCTTAAAGTGGTTCCGTTTTCATCGGTTGTATTAGAGGGGCTTTATATTTTAGATAAGCAGCAGGACACGCTATTAAGCACTCCCAAACTCGCGGTAGAGCTGAGTGGCTTTTCTGTATTCAACAGCATCAAAAAAAAGACGATCAATTTCGAATCCATCCAATTGGATAACGGATCATTTTATCTTAAAAAATTAAAGGATAGCACTACCAATCTTGATTTTGTTCTCAATTACTTCAACTCTGGTGATACCACTAAAAAGAAAAGCCAGCCATGGACACTTACGTTCCAAAAAATAGCGGTCAATAATTTTCATTTTAAATATAAAAATAGCCTTCGTAATGAGGCAGTAAGCGGGGTTAATTTCGATGACATAGATGTAAACCATTTCAGCACCATAGTGCGGAACATGGATTTAAAAAATCACTTGTTTAAGGCACGGATCGGCGGCCTTACGCTGCACGAGAAAAGCGGTTTTTTTGTGCGCAACTTTAATGCAAATGCTACCATTGATACCAACCAGGTATTGCTGCAAAACCTTAATATCCTTACGCCGAACTCCAGCCTTCGCAATTACTTCCGGATGAAGTTCAAATCATTCAGCGATTTTAGCGATGTCGAAAACAAGGTAATGATGGATGGCGATTTTATGCAGTCGCATTTATCCTCAAAGGATATAGCCTATTTCACTCCATCATTGGGTAAAATCAACTTCGAGCTTGGTGTTGATGGCCGTATTCGCGGATTGGTAAACAACCTGCGGGCTACAAATCTTACCGTAACTGCTGCCCAAGCTACCTTTATAAAGGGTGATTTCCATTTAACCGGCCTGCCCGATTGGGAGAATACGTTCCTGCAGTTAAAGTTCGACCAGATAGCCACGAATAAAAAAGACCTTGATTACTTATATAGTCATTTTACAGGCAAAGCCAATCAGCATGTGCCGGCAATTGTGGCCAAGTTTGGCAACATCAATTTTAACGGAAGGTTTACCGGCCTGCAAAACGATTTTGTAGCTTTTGGTACATTTAAAACTAATCTGGGCAGGTTTGACCCGGATATTAATTTAAAAATTAACAAAGCAGGCGTGCCTAGCTACAGCGGCAAAGTCCAAACATCAAATTTTGACCTGGGCACTTTGCTAGGTGATAAAACCATTGGCCGCACTACCTTAAGCGCTAATGTTACCGGGCGCGGTGATGACCTAAAAACCTTAAATGCAAAGGGCGACGCAAAAATTGCCTACATCGGTTTTAAAGGATATAACTATACCAATTTGGTAACCAGCGGAAGCTTTGTGAACAAAGTTGTTACGGGCAAAATTAATGTGAACGATAAAAACCTTAAACTGAACTTTGCAGGCAGCGTAAATCTGAACCCTACCTTACCTGTTTATGATTTTACGGGTACAGTTAATGCCGCAAGGTTAAATAAGTTAAAGCTTATAAAAGACACTATTACCTTTAATACTAATATCCGCACCAGGTTTTCGGGTAATAGCCTGGAGAACCTGGACGGCAACATCCTGCTTACAGGGATCCGCATAATTGACCCGCGAAACGATTATGTAGTAGATACCCTATCTGTTATGGCAAGTGGTAAAGGTGCCGAAAGGATCATCGCCTTAAAATCTGACGTGGCTGATGGAAGCATTAAAGGTACTTTTGACCTGGGCACGTTACCATCGTATTATAAAACTATAGCAAAACAGTATATCCCCTCGTTAAAAACGGATATCGTAAAACCTAAGCCGCAGAACTTCGATTTTACACTTACCCTCAAAAACCTCGACCCCCTGACGGCCATTTTTATGCCCGACCTGAAAATACCGGAGCAGGGTACGTTTGTGGGCAAGTTTAACTCAACAGATAAAACGGCTACGCTAAACGGATATATTAAAACCATTAAACTGGGAAAGATAGTGTTTCATGATTTTATTATTGATGAAAGCACTAATGACGATTTCCTGGGACTGAACGTATCCTTGAGCAAAGTTGATCTTACAGATAGCTTGTTTATCAAAAACATCAACGTAACTAATTTCCTGAAAAAAGACAGCCTCAACTTTAACATCAAATTATCTGATAAAGACGCGGCAAACCAGTTAGACCTTTACGGCCTGGTTGAATTTGGGCGCGATACAACGGCGAAACTTAAACTGTTACCCTCTGATGTTGTGCTGGAACGCGAAAAGTGGAAAATTCAAGATCAGGTACGCATCCGTTTGTTGGATGGTAAAACGCAGGTTTCGGGTTTCGAACTTTCTAACGGGAAACAGAAAGTACGCATCAACGGCTTTATATCTGATAACCCAACTGACGAGCTGAAGATTAATTTCGAAAAATTCAGCATGGCTACCTTAAACCAGCTCACCAAATCATCTGGCGTGTTATTAAACGGTGCGTTAAATGGCGAGGTAAAACTCACCTCGATCATCAAATCGCCGGGGGTTGACGCCAACTTAGGGATCGATTCATTAATGATGAATAAAACCCTGGTAGGTGATGTTAAGATAAAATCGACACTTGATAACGCACGCGAAGCAGCAAAAGTAAACCTGAATATAACCAACCGTGGTTTAGAAACCATGAATATTGCCGGCATATACGCCATTGGCAAAAAGGGCACAAGTGACAACCTTGACTTTGATGTAAAGATGGATAAAACCGAGGCCATTATATTTGAACCATTTATCAAAAACCTGGTATCAAACGTAAAGGGTACGCTATCGGCCAATCTCAAACTCACCGGCAACCCATCAAGCCCCGCCTTAAATGGCGATCTTTCTTTAAATAACACCGGCCTTACGGTTAACTACCTTAAAACAGCTTATACCGTTAACGACAAGCTGAACGTGGCTAACAGCGTAATAAAAATTGATAAGATGGTGTTAAAGGACTATAAGGGCGGTAAGGGCGAGGCAAACGGAACGGTAGACTTGAATAACCTGGCCAACCCAACGCTTAATATTTCACTCGATGCTGATAACCTACTTGCGCTTAATACCACATTTAAAGATAACCATATATACTACGGAGTTGCTTATGGCACAGGTAAATTTAGCTTTACCGGGCCTATAGACAATATGAAGATAGATATTAAGGCGAGTACCCAGGAAGGGACCATTTTTAATATCCCGTTAAATACCTCCATCACCGCTGTTGATTACGACTTTATACGTTTTGTAAACCATAATGATACCACGATGAAGGTGGTGGATAAAGTAAAATCATTTAATGGCATTACCCTTAATTTTGACCTTACAGTTGATGAGAAAACTGTAGTACGAATAGCTACCGACTACGGTATATTGGAAGGCAGTGGCCAGGCCAGGAACCTAAAACTAAATATTAACAGCCTGGGCGATTTTGAAATGTTCGGCGATTTTACCATCACATCGGGCAAGTTTGAATTTACTGCGAAAGACTTTATAAGCAAAAACTTTACGGTAAGCCAGGGCGGCACCATCCGCTGGACGGGTAACCCGTCTAATGCAGAGATTAACCTAAAGGCATTATATGAAGTGCGCACCAATATTGCGCCGTTGTACACTGCTGCGGGCCTGCAATCACCGTTTGGGCCCAAACAAGTATTGGTACAGGCCGAATTGCTGATCACTAAATCGCTGTTACAACCTAACATTGATTTCAATTTTAATTTCCCGGTGGAGCCTGCCATTAAAGATGACCTTACCACTTACTTGTCTGACAATAATAACCGGAGCCAACAAGCCTTAAGCATCATTGTACGGCGCAGTTTTGCATCGGGTACGGGCAGCAATTTAACTAACCAGGTACTTGGAACCGCGCGCGATGCAGTAAGCGAATTTGCTTTTAATAAGCTTAACAACTTTATTTCGCAGTCAAATCTTAAAAATTTCGACATTAACATCAGGTCTTTTAACGATGCCAGTCTGGGCCTGCGTTTTTTTGGTGATAGATTACTATTCAACGGCAATGTGTATTCCAACACAGGCACCAGTGATATTTTCAACAATAGCCAAAGCTTGCTTACCACAGATTTTAGGACGCTTACCAAGGATGTAGAAGTGCAATACCTGATCCGTAAGGATGGCAACCTGCGCGCAAGATATTCTTATAGGGCGTTAAACAGTACCACCCTTAATACCATAAACGATAACCTGGGTGTACAATATGTAAATGGAATTGGTTTGGTGTATCAGCGCGATTTTGATACGTTCAGCGAATTTATCCGCAACATATTCAGGCAAGGCAGGCGCACTAAAGCACCTGTAAAACCATTGCCTAACCCACCGGCAACAAATACACCAGTAGTATCGGGGGGCAGCACACGCGGAGGCGGCGATGATACCGAAGACGAAAAGCTGGAAAATTAACTAACTTAATTAATGCTCGCGCATAATAGCGTGATCCATCTTATCCCTTTTAGTACGCAGGTAAGCCTCGTTATGTGGGTTAGATGCGATCTCTATCGGCATGTTCTCGACAACCTCTAAACCATAGCCGATAAGCCCGGCGCGTTTTTTAGGGTTATTAGTTAACAAGCGCATTTTTGAAATGCCCAGGCTGCGCAGAATTTGCGCGCCAATACCATAATCACGCTGGTCTATCTGGAAACCCAATTTAACGTTGGCTTCAACAGTATCCAGGCCGTTTTCTTGCAGATGATAGGCCTTTAACTTGTTTACCAGGCCAATACCGCGGCCTTCCTGGTTCATATAAACAATAACGCCTTTACCTTCTTTACTGATGATCTCCATTGCTTTGTGCAACTGTGGCCCGCAATCGCAACGGCAAGATCCAAAGATATCGCCGGTTACACATGAGCTGTGTACGCGCACCAAAACAGGCTCGCCGGGTGCCCACTCCCCTTTTACAAGGGCTAAATGGTTTTCGCCGGTATCTAACTGCGTATATGCTATCATATCAAAATCGCCCCACTCGGTAGGCATTTTAACTGATACTTCCTTTTTAACCAACGATTCGGTATCTAAACGATACGCGATAAGGTCTTTAATAGATATGATTTTCAGGTCAAATTCTTTGGCCATAACCAACAATTCAGGCAGGCGGGCCATATCGCCATCCTCCTTCATTATTTCGCAGATAACCCCGGCAGGTTCAAAACCGGCTAACACCGATAGGTCTATAGCAGCCTCGGTGTGGCCCGACCGTCTTAATACGCCCCCATCTTTACCAATTAACGGGAATATATGGCCAGGGCGGCCCAAATCTTCTGGCTTAGTAGCCGGGTCAATTAAGGCAAGGGTAGTTTTAGAGCGGTCTGTTGCAGATATACCGGTAGTACAGCCGTTTCCCAGCAGATCTATAGATACCGTAAAATTTGTCTCATGCGAGGTGGTATTCTTGCTTACCATCAGCTCCAGATCTAATTCTTGCGCGCGCCTTTTTGTAATTGGTGTGCAAACCAAACCACGGCCATGGCGAACCATAAAATTGATGGTTTCTGGCGTGGCGTTACGTGCAGCGGTTAAAAAGTCACCCTCATTCTCACGATCTTCATCGTCAACAACAATAATGGTTTTACCTGCTTTTATAGCTTCAATTGCTTCCGGGATGGTGTTAAGCATTGCTTTAAAAATTTATGACACCGGCAATTACTGCTGTTATGTAGCTATTTGCCAATATAGCGCAAAAGTAAAGCATAATTAATTGATAAAGGTCGGCAATTTGTAAAACTACACCGTGGGATTACGCTTAGGCAGCTTAAGGCGTTTAAAGAATCGTTTATACAGTTCCATATCAAATAAGGCGGAGTCTGTTGCAGCTTTATAAGAAAGAAACAGGCCGATTGGGAATAAAACCACAATGCCTATCCACGCGCCAATAATAGGCGACAAGTCGCCCTCTTTAGCCGATTTTTCGCCTATAGTGCCGATGATATAATAGATCAAAAAGAAGATCACAGAAACCACCACCGGCAGGCCCAAACCGCCTTTACGGATAATTGCCCCGAGCGGTGCCCCTATCAAAAATAAAACGATACAACCTGCTGAAAGTGTAAATTTCCGTTGGTACTCCATAACATACCTGCGCACACTTTTGGTGGTTTCTTTATAATTATCTATGCGGAGCTTTAAGGCATCCTGCACCTGCCTTACTTCACTCGCGGCATTGTTGTAAGCATTTATCTTTTCGTTTACACTATGCAGCAACACGCTATCTGCCGGAATAAGCTTTTTAACAGTTTTAGATATTTTGGGGATGGTAAAATACTTAATGCTGGGTACAATAAGCCTGTAATTAACACTGGCGTTACTATCTACATTTTTGTTTGCCGAATCTATGTAATGCTGCAATTGCTTCAGGTTCATCATCATGGATGCCTGCCTGAACTCGCTTTCATTCGTACGGGTCATCTTAAATGCCGACAAATCAAACCGCTGCTCGGTTTCCTTGAAGCGGAAACGGGTAAGCCGGCGGCGCTGCTCGTAATTTACATCGCCGGGGGTTTCTTCGTAACGCACGCCATCCTTTAATTTCAGTATTAAAAACAAATCGTCTTTAGTACGATACATCATACCCGATTTAGCGAAGGTTACAATGTGATTGATATCGATAGCGCCGCGCTGATAGATCATTATATCATGCAGGGTTTGCCCGTCCGGGTCTTTACGCTTTACACGGATAGTGGTACCCGGGAAACGGCTGCTGAAAATATTCTCGGGGATTAGATCGGCCGATTTTTGCTTGCGGGCATCGTAAAGCAGTGAATAATATTTGAGGTTGGCTACCGGCAGCATGTAATCAGAAAACACAAAGGCGGCCACGCTGATCACAAAAACTACAACCATCATAGGGTACATAGCCCGGCGCAGCGAGATCCCAGCCGATTTGATGGCCACCAGCTCGTAATTTTCGCCCAGGCTGCCATAGGTCATGATTGAGGATAACAACACAGATAATGGCAAGGCCATGGCCAGATTAGTTGCCGAGTTGTACAACATCAATTCTAAAATAATGTACCACTCAAACCCTTTGCCTATCAGGTCATCGATATATTTGAAAAGAAATAGCATCAGCAGCACAAACATCACAATCAATAAGGTGACTATAAAAGGCCTTATAAATGACTTGAGCAGTAAAAGATGTATTTTTTTCATCAGGGAAATTTGTATACAGGGACCAAACGGTTCAGCAGGCAAATAATTGTAAGCCGTTTAAGCAATTAGCTGATACAAAAATACAGAAATTAATATTTAGGCGCCCAGGGTGCTTATCAGGTAATCTACCTGGTTATCCCATATCAGCCGGCGCTCGGCAATGGTATCCTCCGTCGCGAAATCGGTAATGCTCAGGGCTACATCGTTAGTCAGCTCGTCCTGCACAATTTCCATCTCAAAATAGCACTGGGGCTCGTCGTCAATCCACTTAAAACGTACCAGTTTATTCTCCTTTATGGCTACCAATTTGGCATTCTGCTTTTCGCCATCCCACGTAAAAGTGTATATCTGGTCCTTTACATTCACATCATCAGCAAACCATTGCGCCAATCCATTAGCTTCGTTAAGGAATGTATAAAGTATTCTGGGTGAGGATTTTATTTCGTACTCAATAGTAAATTTCTTCTTTTCGGACATATAGGTTTTGACGTTCAAAAGCCATTAGGGTGTAAATGTTAACATTTTTTCTAAAGAAAACGAATTTCTGCTATATTTGCAAACCTTTTTAAGGTGCCATCAATAATATATCCGGCGGGGTAGCTCAGATGGTTAGAGCGTAGGATTCATAACCCTAAGGTCGGCAGTTCGATCCTGCTCCCCGCTACTTAAAAGAAAGTCATCAGTCATCCACTGATGGCTTTTTTTATTTACGCTGCATTATATCCGCAGTGTCAACCCTCACTCTAAAAAACCAATCTAAAACATATTACCCGTCTAATCTTTTATAACATGGTTCCCGGCCTTTTTAATTGCAATGGTCTAATCTTATTTCTGGCAGGTAATAATCGTCTCAATAATAAGTTTGGTGTCCTCAGGGTCGCGCACCTGGATACAATCTGCACCTGTTGTTTTGGCCGGATAATCATTACCACCTTCAAAAAGCGCATCGCCTATAAAAAGCATTTGCTCTATTTTGATCTTCAGCACTTCTTCCAGTTTATGCATCCCGTATGCTTTATCGATACCCGGTTTGGTGATGTCAATAGAGGTAGCACCACCCAGGTTAATCGCAAACTCCGGGATCATTTTCTCTAATAATGTCTTTATCTTTTTCCGCTTTTTAAAATCCGGATCCCAGGCCTTTTTGGGCTTAAGCGGGGCCTTTTGGCCAAGAGCAGAAAATGTGATCTGGCTATCCCGGTCTTCTATCTGCGTGCCCCATATTTTTTCTGCCTTAAAACCAGATTTTTCGACGGCTGTTTTTAACGAATCTTCTATTTTTTGCTTTTGTTCATCGGTGAAGTTTTCAGCATAAAGCTTTTGCCACTCACCGTTCTTATAGGTGTAGAATTTGGTACCGCAGGTTGGTAAAATAGATAGTTTAGATAAGTCGCTGCCCTTGGGCAGGTGAGCTATGACCTGTTTTTCGAACTGCGGCCAGGCACCGCCAGAGATGATGGCAACGTGTGCAACCCGCAACAGATCATGAAACAACAGGCCCATTTCTTTATCAATTGCTGCTTTGCTTTCTGCAAGTGTTCCATCCAGATCGAATACAATTAGTTTTTTCATCTTAATTTATGAGGGCATATCTATTTCAAACAAATTACTCAATGATTTGTGGTTTACTACTGCGTTTTTACCCTGGAGTTTTTTTACAAGTTTCCCAATAGTTAACCCCTGCACGAGTATCGAAAATACAACGATGATGTAGGTGATCAGTACAAGCTCGTCACGGTGCATATCCGTACTTAAAGAGAGGGCCAGCGCGACTGAAATACCTCCCCGCAAACCACCCCAGGTTAATATTGCTATGGCATTGTTCTCAAACTTGATCTTATAACGCAATAGTAAAACCGGCAATATAACAGAGATCCATCGTGCCAGTATTACGATGAGTATAGAGATCACTCCTATAATCATTACTGTTGTGTTGATCTTGATGATGAGCATTTCCAGCCCTATGAAAAGAAACAGCACAGCATTAAGTATCTCATCAACCAAGTGCCAAAACTTACCCAGGTAATCACGCGTTTCGGCAGACATGCCTCCTTCTCTTGCTTTATTCCCTGTAATAATACCCGCAACAACCATTGCTAATGGCCCGGAAACATGCAGGTGCGACGCGAGTGTATAACCCCCCATTACTATAGCCAGTGTTATCAATACCTCCACCTTATAATCGTTTATTGATCGTAAGGCTAAAAAGCCTACATAGCCAAGAGCTGCACCAAATGCGAGGCCACCAATAGCTTCCTGGAAAAAAAGCGTACCTATTGCTGCGATAGAAAAGGCCCCATCGGGCGAACGTGCTATCTGCGCTATGCTGATAAATATTACTACCGCTATACCATCGTTAAATAACGACTCTCCGGCAATCTTAACCTCCAAAGATTCCGGGATATTTGCTTGTTTTAGGATACCCATAACGGCAATTGGGTCTGTCGGAGAAATTAGCGAGCCGAACAACAGGCAATAAATAAATGGTATGGGCACGCCAAAAAACTTAAATAAGAGCCAAGTCATGCCCCCAACCAGGCATGTAGAAACCAATATACCAATAGTAGCCAAGAGCAAAACTGGCCAGCGTTCGGCCTTCAATTTCCCTGCATCTATATGGATAGCCCCGGCAAAAAGCAAAAAACTAAGCATAAAATTCATCAACACATCCTGAAAATCTACCGAATTGGCTAACTCGATGGCTTTTTCAGATAACAAAGACTTTGAATTACCAAGAGCCACCAAAATCACAGAGCAGATAAGCGATAATGCCATGATGCCAATGGTGGGCGGCCATTTAATAATGCGGTGGTTGATGTATGCAAATAACGCTGCTAATACAATGGTTATGGATATAATTTCCTGGGTATTCATGAACAACAAGCATTTTTTGAAGTAACACTAACTTGGAGTAAAATTACATTTCCTTTGCGGCTATTAACCTATAATGATACCAATATAAAGTAGGCAGGAAAACTAAATTTTGGGGCTATGCATACAGTCGCCGCCAAACGGGCATTCACTCGCACTATTGTTTTTTTGTATTGGGTTAAGCTTGTACTGCGAGCAAAGCGATGTTAAACAAGCTATCCACTCGCCAATCTTTTGGCCGTTTATGATATGATAACGGATAACTGCTTGTTTGAAGTTATGTACCTGATATTTCGAATTTTCAAGACGGGAGCAATTTTACAACCAGACACCCCTAACAATCGGCTTTTCTTATGTATTTTCACTCACTAATTAACAGCCGTAACCCGCGTACCAGCCTTGTAGTAAAGATCAGCTAACGACTTTTGCATCCCCGCTATCATTTCGGCCTTTTTGATCTGCATGTCTATCAGTTTTGTTTCCCTGCTATTGATCAAAAATAAAGTACTTTCGCCCAGTTCGAATTTTTGCAATTCGCCCTTCACTAATACCTGTTGGTTGATAACGCTTTTAGTCTGCAATAACACTTTCGCTTCATAAGCCTTCAATTCGTTGTAAGATGAGCTGATACCCGTTTGTATTTCACGCCCGGTTTGCTTTACATCGTATTCTAATTCCAATTGTTGAATTTTAACTTCTCTTAACTTACCACGCTCGGCCCTCAAAAAAAGCGGAAAGGAAAAATCAATACCCACTTTGTAATTGCCCGGCCTAAAATCATAGGTGTCTGGCACATATGACCCAAAATCGCGCCGGTTGGAAAGGAACGATCCGTTGATATTTAACTTTGGTTTCAACAATTCAGCACGGTACGCACGTTCAAGGTTTAATCGGCTACCCTCGCTTCGCAGCTTAAGTAAATCTGGGTGCCTGTCAGCTGCGTAGCCGGCAAGGGTATCTAACGCCCCCCTGTTTACAGTTAACATAACTTTATTATCAGCCTGTGGCATGGCAGTTTCGGGCAGTTCCTGTGGCTCTCCGTCCTTACTCCATAAGTGGTTTGACATCACCAGCCGCGCGTTCTGCAATTCCACACCGGCAGATTGTAACTGTACTTGCCTGTCCTGCATCGTAATTGCAGCCTCTACCGAATCGATTGGGGGTTTATCGCCAATCAATACCTGGTTACGCAAGGCAACAAAACGCGTTTGAGCAAGGTCTACACCATCTCTTATCAGGACATACTGCCGGTAAGCGTAGTACCAGTTCCAATAATCCTTTACCGCTGTAAACCAAATTTTATTTATCTGCGCTATTTTTTGAGCTTCGGCATAATTCACCATTATTTTTGCCTGGCGCAACGTATTCCGGCGTGCATCTATTATCAACCCCTGCCCAAGCGGGATGTTTAAGCCAATACCCGATAATCCAGACAAGGCTGTACGGGTTTCGGGGTTATTGTAAATAC
Source organism: Mucilaginibacter glaciei (assembly GCF_014773245.1). Lineage (GTDB taxonomy): Bacteria > Bacteroidota > Bacteroidia > Sphingobacteriales > Sphingobacteriaceae > Mucilaginibacter > Mucilaginibacter glaciei. The sequence continues at coordinate 456,174 of NZ_JACWMX010000002.1, forward strand.
CCACATTGCGGTCATAGCCTACTTTCAAATCAGCACCCGCCAGCCAGAGTGGAACCTTAAGTTCGCTATCCCAATGATTATAATAATCCGTACCGCCAAAAGTTTTCCTGCCGAAAGATGCCTTTATCGCCGGATCAAAACCACCCAATGATTGCATAACCTTAGCCCTTGCTTCCTGGCTAAGCAACTCAGCCTGCTTCACTATCGGATGGTACATCAGCACCCTTTCTTCCAGGTCTTTCAGCGTAAATATCCTTTTTGTGTCGGCATCGGTCTGCCTGATCTGCTGGGCTGTAGCTCTAACTACAAAGCACAACAACATTACCATTATCAAACAACAGGTAAGATATTGCCGGTAAGTTTTAGTGTACATTATCTAAAAAACGTTTGATTTTAATTACTTTTTATTTGTGGCGGCTGTAGCAGGCTCTTTCTCCAGGCTTGGCGGGAAACCGTTTAACTTACGCCATATTTCATACCAAACCGGTACCGAGCGTAAAATAACCCGACCATACACGCCCGACCCCTGCCTTAACTGATTAGGCCAGGGCTCGTCATTTTCGGGCAGCGGGTGGTCCTGGCGTATGAGCAACCTGTACTTATCGCCGGTGCTCACCCTGTCAATTACCGATACCTTACCAGCGAACGTACCTACCGCTACCGACGGCCAACCGGAGAACTGGACAGACGGCCAACCCTCAAACTGGAGCCTTACGTTGCTGCTATCCAATATCAAAGGCACATCCATAGCATCTACATAGATCTCGGCAGCTACCAACGGTGACTTAGGCTGAAGGGTTGCAACAGATTCGCCTTCTTTGATATTCTCTCCAATACCTGCCTTTAATGTTTTTACAACGTAACCGGTTTGAGGCGCGCGTACAACATATAACCCGCGGCGGATGTCTACGTTGGACATCTCATTCCGCAACTTGGCTATTTCCTCACGCACCTTCGCTTTATCAGATACAGCAGAACTACGGCTGCCTTGTGCCGAAGCTAACGATTGCTGATATTTTGCCCGGATATTGTCCAGCTCTATTCTTGAATTTAAAAGCTCCTGCCGGGCGTTGTTCAGCTTATTTTCCTGTGCTACTACTTTAGCGCGGTCTTCCTGCAACTTCAGCCTGCGGGTTTCTATGTCTGTTAATGAGAACAAGCCATTTTTGTAACCTGATTCATACCGCACCAGGCGCGATTTGCTTGTTTCGTAAAAGTTGCGGACAGCTACCAGGTCGGCACTGTCTATTTGCAAATAGTTGCGGGCCTGCTTTACTTTATTCTCTGCGGCAGAAAGCTGTATCCTAAGGCCGTTGGTCAGCGCAATTATCTGCGCATCCGTCGCTAAAATTTTTTGTTCTGCAGCTACTTCACTTCCTCGTTTAGCATTCAGTTGCTCATCCAGCCTGTCGGTCAGTTCGGGATTGAAATAAGACTGATTGGTTTCTGATAGCACCAATATCGTATCTCCTTTTTTTACCTCTTGCCCTTCGCGCACGGCCCATTTTTCTATCCGGCCGCCAATCTGGTTTTGCACGGTTTGGGCCCTGTCTTCGGGCCGTAAGGCGGTTACGGTACCACGGCCTGCTATTGTTTGCCGCCAGGGCAGCATCAATATAATGATAAACAGTATCAATAATAATATCATTATCCGACCTAAAAGCTTTGGCCCTTTCTCCAGCATTAATTTCGCCCTGGATAACGGTGAGGCTTCTTCCACCTTTCGCTCTAAAAACTTACTCGATTCACTAACCATGGCTTAACTCTCCTTCCTCCATTTCCAAATCGGTTACCACTGCAAGCTTTTCGCTGCCGGTTACCATATCAAATACCGTATTCAGATTGGTCATTAATTTTTCTACCGCGTAGCTGATCTGTACAATGATTACCTCGGCTGCAACAAACTGGCCGAATGTCATTTGACGGTTAACCACAAAGTAAGATCCTAATAATAACAGCGCCCCCATCAAAATGGTACGGAGTACTATAGCACTGGCGAAAAGCTTTTTCAAAATGCTAAAGTGATCGTTGCGTGCTTCAATGTACTTGGCTGTTATCTTATCTGTTTGGTGTGTAACACTGTTGAGTTTATCCGGCTGCCCGCGATACTCATCCAGGTTGGCGGCCACACTTTCCAGATAGGCAACCACCTGGTATTTATATTCAGATTCTTCAATGCTGGTATCAACACCACGTTTGTAATAAATGGCAATAACAGCTACGATACTTAAAATGGTAAAAAGCCCGAACCCTATAAAAACGGGATGGTAAAAGGACAGCAGGATAGCACTGAAAAAAATCTGGACACCGGCTGCCGATATATCAACCAATAATTTGGTTAGGCCTTTTTGTATAGTTAACACATCAAAAAAACGGTTAACCAGCTCCGGCGGGTTCTCTCCATCCAGCTCTTCCTTTTTTATCCGTGGCAGCCTGTAGGCAAACTCTATAGATGCTTTGATAAATATTTTTTGCTCCAGCACCTCTACCAAAGTGAGCTGGCCAATAAGTAGTACGCCGCCTACAATGATCCCGATCAGGATAACTGCAATAAGGATATAGGTTGAACTATACATAGCCCCGTTAGACAGCAAATTGAAAACTGCTGTTATACCAAGGGGTAACGACAGGCCGATGAGCCCGATGAGAACAGCATAAATAAAGATGTAATTGATAGTGATACGTTCGTTATGTAAAATACGCACGAGTCTTTGCCACGGCGTAAGCGTTCCGGGTAGGTGTTTCTTTTTCATCGCCTATTTAATAAAATAAAATGCATTTTGTTTAGCGTTTGTAATAAAAAAGTTGCACAAATATAAACAGCACCAAAAAAAGGAAAATTATTTATTTATCATCATTAAGGAATAAATAATCAAAGCAAACATTTGTCGTATTTTTACATTAAAGCATTGCTACTTTGCAGTAACAAAAAACAAACCCATAATAACGAACTATGAAACAAAATCTATTAATGATAATCATGATCGTAATGATCATGCCCGGTATCGCTTTAGCGCAAGGAACCAACGTAAACTATACCGACGGGGCCACTAAGCTTACCGGTTATTTTGTAAAGGCAAAAACGAGCGGTGCGGCTAAGGCACCCGGCGTAGTGGTGCTTCACCAATGGATGGGTTTAACGGCCCACGAGAAAACGTCGGCCACAAAACTTGCAGCACTTGGCTACCACGCCCTGGCAGCTGATGTGTACGGAACCGGAATGACACCTAAAGACATGAAAGAAGCCGGCGAGAAGGCAGGCTATTATAAAACAAATTTTGAGGTTTACCAATCAAGGATCAAGGCAGCAATTGCCGAATTGATTAAACAAGGGGCAGATCCTGCACGCATTGCCGTTATTGGTTATTGCTTTGGCGGCACAGGTGCCATTGAAGCTGCCCGCGCGGGCATGCCGGTAAAAGGAGTTGTATCTTTCCATGGCGGTTTGGGCAAGGCCGAAACCCGCCCCAATATACCCATCACTACAAAGGTGCTGGTACTGCATGGCGCTGATGACCCTTATGAGTCGGAAGCAGAGATCAAAAAATTTCAGCAGGAAATGCGCGAAGGCAAAGCCGATTGGCAAATGGTATACTTTGCAAACGCTGTACACGCCTTTACCCAGGTTGAAGCCGGTAACGACAATTCTAAAGGTGCTGCATACAATGAAAAAGCTGCACGCCGCTCATGGGAATATATGAATCTGTTTTTGGCAGAGGTTTTTGCTAAATAAAAACTTAATAATATTGGTAAGAAGCCGCTCTGGACAAGAGCGGCTTTTTTGTTTGGCAACCGGCCATCCCCCCGGTATTGGAATAGTAATTGCAAGGTATCGTTTATGAAAGAGGAACAGATAAAAAAGGCAGCACGCATCCTGTTAGGGGCCAATTTGATATTTGCAGGCGTAAGCCATTTAACATTCGCCAGAAAAGACTTTAAGGCACAGGTACCGGATTGGGTTCCGCTCAAGAAAGATGATACCGTATTGTACTCGGGCTTTGCCGAAATAGCCTTAGGCACCACTTTGGTACTCACCCCAAAAAAGCATGAAAAAACCATAGGGAAAGTAGCCGCTACATTTTTCGCAGCCATATTCCCCGGTAATATATCCCAATATACCCAGCGCCGAAGTGCCTTTGGCTTAAATACCGATAAGAAAAGATTTGTGCGACTGCTGTTTCAACCCGTATTGGTTTACTGGGCTTTGAAGAGTACGCATTAATATTGGCCACGATGTTTATATTTGATTAAGTAGTAAGCCTACACGCAACAAGGCTTTGCTAATTATTTGGTATTTTCGCGTTTATAAAAGTTTGACGGATGAAACATGACGAAGTAGTGGCCGCCCTTAAAGTAATTGCCGAAAAAGGTATGGCAATAAATATGAGCAAAGATGATTTGCAAAGCTTACGTGGCTACAACCTCATAGATGTTGCTAAAGGTGCCGAAAAAGACCGCTCGCCGGCGTGTACGCTCACAAAAAAAGGACGGGTAATGCTTAAAGCTAACATGAAACAAGCTCCAAATACAAACGAAGACCAGGAGGCCGAATAAGTATTTAGGCTGCTTCAAATTAATCAAACCTAATTGCGTTACTTTTTCCATATCGGTTACCTGGGCACTAACTACAGCGGATGGCAAAAACATCCGGATGGTTTAAGTGTGCAGCAGGTGTTAGAGAGTGCCCTAAGCAAAATCTTTAAAAGTCCCGTATACATTGTGGGCTGTGGCCGTACGGATGCACAGGTACATGCCAGCCAGTTTTTCTTCCAGGCGGATATAGAGCAAAGTTGGGATTTCGACTTGCTTTTTCGCCTCAATAATGTACTGCCCGATGACATTGCGGTATTTGACATTATACCGGTAGCCGCAGGCGCCCACGCGCGGTTTGATGCCACTGCCCGTAGTTATGATTATTTTATTCATACTGATAAGGACCCTTTTTTAAGTGGTTTCAGTGCGATGTATCCAGTCAAGAATTGGGATCTTAACGCCATGCAACGAGCCGCTCAGCTGCTTTTAAAGTACAACGACTATCACGCTTTTTGCACCATGCCCGATCGTAATACCCATACGATATGTAACGTTACCGCAGCCAATATTTACACCGATGCAATAACTGGCAGGATCAGGTTCCATATTTCGGCCAATCGCTTTTTGGGTAAAATGGTGCGCATTATTACCGGTAAACTTATTGACATAGCCACCGGCAAATTAAGCGTTGAGGAGTTTGAATCGCACTTAGTCCATCCTAAGAAAACACAGGTCATCAAACCCGCCTACCCGCAAGGGCTTTACTTAAGCAAGGTGGTTTACCCCTATCTTGATACTACGGCGGGCAGTAAGTTCAGTGAGCTACTTGCAGGCAATGCGGCCGATTGGCAGGCTGTTTAATTTCTAACACGGTTACAATCTACCAAAGTGACAGCCAAGCGGCCTGATCGTAAGATCAGATCTACATCTTATAAAAACCCTATTTAAAACGAGAACGCCACATAACTATCGCCTGACGGGCTGCCTATTTTACCACCTCCGCAGGCTATAACAATATATTGCCTGCCGTCAATTTCGTAGCAGGCAGGTGTGGCATAGCCGGCCGCAGGGAGCTTGGCTTCCCAAACTACTTTTCCTGTTTTTTTATCAAATGCGCGGATCTTTTCGTCCTTAGTGGCAGCAATAAACACTAACCCACCCTTAGTTACCAGCGGGCCGCCATAATTTTCTGTACCTGTAATGGGGATACCTTTTTTAGTCAGCGCTGCAAATTCGCCTAAGGGAACCTTCCATAATAACTTGCCCGATGTCAGATCAACGGCGTTAAGCGTCCCCCAGGGCGGTTTAATGCCGGGGTATCCATCTTTATCAACAAAACGGTTGTAACCGGCCATGGTATAAGGGGCTTGCAGCAAACCTGCCTGATCCGGTTTCTCTGCCGGTTGTGCACCTACCCGTACTGTTGGGCCAACCGCTTCCTTTTCGGGGATTTTAAGCAGGAAAGTAAGCAGTGCTTTTTTCTCACCATCAGGCAGCGCCTTAAACGATGGCATCATATTACGCCCGTTGTCGATGATGCTTTTGACTTGCAATTCGTTATATTTTTTCTCCAATTTAACCAGCGACGGGATAGTAAAGCCGTTGCCTTTCAGGTCGGCACCGTGGCAGGCAATACAGCGTTGGTTGTAAATCGCACTGCCCGCGCCAGCCAGGCTATGGTCGTTACTGTTGGTTTTAGGTACATCGATCATTACCTGGGCCCAGGGCAGTTCGCTGCTGTTGATGTACATAATTTTAGTTTGCTGATCTACCGCTGCACCGCCCCATTCGCCGCCACCGTCAAAGCCGGGGAAGATCCACCCGCCTTCTTTACTCGGCGGAGCGAACATGACCCTGTTTTTTACCCGGAGATATTTTTCCATCATATCTTTATTCGTTTCGGGTGATAGGTCGGTAACATCTTCAGGTGCGAACTTTTGCCGGGCAAAGGGTTTGGGCAGGGAAGGTATAGGCTGTGTCGGCCAGGGCTGCTCACCAGGCAGTCCGTTGGTGGGCACACCCTTTTCATTGATAGGGAATATCGGCACGCCCGTTACCCTGTCGAACATAAAAATATAGCCGTGTTTGGTTATCTGCGCTACTATATCTACCATTTTGCCATTATGAACAATGGTTACCAGGTTAGGATTGGCGGGCAAGTCGCGGTCCCAAAGGTCGTGATGCACAAACTGAAAATGCCAGATGTACTTCCCCGTCGCGGCATTCAACGCGATCAGCGAGTTAGCGTACAGGTTTTGCCCCTTGCGGTTGCCGCCATAAAAATCACCGCCAATTGATCCGGTAGGAATGTAAACAATACCTCGCCGCTCATCTAATGACATCCCCGCCCAGTTATTCGCACCGCCCAGGTGTTTCCAGGCGTCTTTATTTTCCCAGGTCTCATAACCCTTTTCGCCGGGATGCGGTATCGTATTAAAACTCCATAGCAACTTCCCGGTAAGCGCATCATACGCGCGGATAGGTGCCGGTGCGGCGTCCTCGCTTTCGGCAACGCGCACACCCATTATCAGCACGTCCTTGTAAATGATCCCCGGCGTGGTTGATGCAACGAAGGAGTGGATCTCGCGGCCCACATTTTCGGTCATATCCAGGTAGCCGCCATCGCCAAAATTGCTTACAGGCTTACCGTTTACTACATCTATGCAATAAACTTTGCTGCCTACGTTATAAAAAACGCGCCGATTGTTGCCATCTGCATCCTGCCAGTAAACCACGCCCCTGTTCACTTTGTAATAAGCCATAGGCTGGTTGCGCCCAACGGTATCTACTGATGCAGGGTCGAACAGCCAGTTCTGTTTGCCGGTGGCCGCATTTAATGAAAACAACTTCAGTTTAGGGGTAGACCCATACAGCATCCCATCAATCATAATTGGGTTGCACTGGTTTTGGGTGCGCCCGGCGGTATCTTTATCGTTAGAACTATATACCCAGGCCTGTTTTAGGTTAGCCACATTTGCTAAAGTAATCACCTCGCTGGTGGAGTATCGCGCCCCGTCCTTTGAGCCTGCATAAGTTGTCCAGCCTTTGTAACCGGACTCGATTTTAGCTTCCCTTTGCTTACAGGAATCAAACAAAATACAAACGGCTAAAGCTGCCACCAAAAGGCTTATCAATCTCATAAATTTGAATTGGTAAAGCAAAATAGGGATTATTTGCGGCAGTAGCGCCTGATCCATTGCCTTATTTTAAGTACATTTCTTATTATCTTGCGGGCATGAAAGTGGCGGGCTTTACCTTTATCAGGAATGCAGTAAAAAACGATTATCCGGTGGTGCAGGCCATTACCTCTATCCTGCCGCTTTGCGATGAATTTGTGGTGATGGCAGGGAATTCTGACGACGGCACACGGGAGTTGATCACCGCTATCGCATCACCCAAAATAAGGATCATTGATTCTGTGTGGGATGAGTCGTTACGCGAAGGTGGCAAGGTGTTCGCGGTAGAAACAGATAAGGCTTTCGCCGCCATATCGCCGGATGCCGATTGGTGTTTTTACATCCAGGGCGATGAATTGGTGCACGAAAAGTACCACGATACCATCCGTAAAGAAATGGAGCTTACGCTTACCAATTCAGAAATAGAGGGGCTGTTGTTTAAATACCTGCACTTTTACGGCTCGTATGATTATTACGGTGATTCGCGCCGGTGGTACAGGCGCGAAATAAGGCTTTTAAAGAATATCAAAGGCATCCGAGCCTATCGGGATGCGCAGGGTTTCCGGCTTGATGACCGCAAGATTAACGTAAAGCTGATAGATGCTTACATCTATCATTACGGCTGGGCAAAACCGCTTAAAAGCCTCAACAATAAGATCAGGAATTTCAATTCGTATTATCATGACGAGGCTTGGGTGGCGCAGCACATTCCCGAAACCTACGAGTTTGACTATGGCAATGCCGACCGGCTGGTGAAATTTACCGGTACACACCCTGCGGTGATGCAAAAACGGATAGACGCCACCAACTGGAATATTGATTTCGGGACGAAACCGTTGCAAAAAAGTATGGATTTCAGGCGCAAGGCCCTTCAAAAAATTGAGGACTGGACCGGCTGGCGCATAGGTGAGTATAAAAACTATAAAATTGTAGCCCGATCATAGCGTTCCGCTTTAAACGGAACACTGCGGAACACAAAATTAAAAAACGGAACACCAGCAGAACGCTTACTTGAAAAAACGGAACGCGCCTCTGTAAACTGTTACAAACCGCTGACCTGACAAGCTTTGCTAACAGCCCATTAAAGTTATTTTTGTATCCAACAACACACCAACTATAGGTAAACTTTTACATGGCCGAAACTTCTCTTGTACGTCGATTAGGCCTTGCACATGCCACCGCCATTAACATGACAGATATGGTGGGCATTGGCCCATTCATAACCCTCCCTATGGTGATCGGGATGATGAACGGCCCCTACTTTCTATACGCCTGGCTGGCCGGGGCACTGCTGTCATTTATCGATGCCATGGTTTGGAGCGAGTTAGGTGCGGCCTTCCCGATGGCGGGCGGCTCTTATAACTTCCTGAAAGAAACCTACGGCAAAACCGGGCTGGGACGGCTAATGAGCTTTTTGTTTGTGTGGCAAACCATGATCCAGGCGCCGCTGGTTATTGCATCGGCTGCGATTGGTTTTGCTTATTACTTTTCCTATTTATTGCCCTTATCCCCTATGGAAAGCCGCATCATGAGCGGCGGGGTAGTGGTCTGCATCGTATTGTTGCTTTACCGTAAAATAGAATCGATAGGCAAGATCAGTATCGTGATGTGGGTAGGCGTTTTGTTCACCATGCTATGGATCATAGCCGGGGGGATAGCGCATGGTAATTTCCTGTCGCCTATTAAACATATTAACGACGGGCTAACTGTTAATTATGCCTTTATTGCTGCCATTGGTTTTGCCAGTGTGAAGAGCGTTTACAGCTATTTAGGATATTATAACGTTTGCCACCTGGGCGGCGAGATCATCAACCCATCGCGTAATATCCCGCGCAGTATGTTCCTGTCTATTGCCGGGATTGCTATCTTATATATGCTGATGAATGTGAGTGTGGTAAGTGTGATACCCTGGCATGTTGCTAAAGACAGTAAGTTTGTGATCAGCGAATTTATGCAACAACTGGCCGGTGATACCGCTGCAAAAGTGATTACCTGCTTGGTATTATTAGTTGCCTTCTCATCGGTGTTCTCGGCTACTTTGGGTTATAGCCGCATCCCCTACGCCGCCGCTGTAGATGGTGCCTTTTTTAAGATCTTCGCCCGATTACATCCAACCGGTAATTTCCCCCATATTTCCCTGCTTTTTTTAGGGGCGGTTGCCTTTGTATTTAGTTTACTGTTTAAACTAAGCGATGTGATCAGCGCAATACTGGCTATGCGCATCCTGATCCAGTTTATATCGCAGGCAGTGGGTTTGCTGCTATTGAGAAAGGCGCGAACAGAAACGGTATTCCCTTATAAAATGCCGTTGTTCCCGCTACCTGTTTACCTGGCCATTATCATGTGGTTTGGCATCTTGATCTCTACCGGGTTCCATATGGTTATAGGCGGTTTGAGTGCTATTGTTTTGGGGACTATCGTCTATTTCATTAAGGCAAAAGTGAATAAGGAGTGGCCATTTGCCCCCACTGCGCTTACAGCCGGTAAAAAGCTGTAGCGTTTCCTGCCCAAAACTTTTCCTGCCCGGCTTTGTCAAACTGACCTATATAACCCCTTATCGTATTTATGGCGGCATCATAGCCGCCCGCTACATTACACACCGGCCAATCTGACCCGAACATTAACCTCTCGATACCAAATGCCTCAAACACTACATTCAGGTATGGTTTGAAATCTTCCGGTTGATGCCTGTGCCAATCTGCCTCGGTAACCAGTCCCGATACTTTACAGTAAACGTTGGGATGTACAGCTAAGTCTTTGATGCCCTGCTCCCAATTGTCCAATATCTGATCTTTGATCAATGGTTTGGCCATATGGTCTACCACAAAACGTTGTTGGGGAAACGTCCCTGCCAACTCTGTTGCATAGGGCAAGTGCTGCGGTTTAATCAGGATATCGTAAGTGAAATTATATTTATGCAGTAGCGAAATGCCACGCTGAAATTGATCACCCAGCATAAACCTGTCATCAGGCTCGCCCTGCAAAATATGGCGGAACCCTTTGATGATCGGTTGCCGATTGTATCGCGCGAGCTGCTCTTCAATATCCTCTGACTGCAAATCAACCCAACCCACTACCCCCTTTATAAAAGAGTGTTGCCTGGCTAATTCAACTAAAAATTCCGTTTCCTTTTCCGATTGATCGGCCTGCACGGCTATGCAACCGCCGATGCCATGTTGCTCGAGTATCGGCGAAAGGTCGGCCGGCAAAAAATCTTGCTGGATAGCTTTTAAATCATCCGTGATCCAGGCATCCTTTACCGGGTGATACAACCAAAAATGCTGGTGACTATCAATTTTTAACATAGGCTTCCAGTTCCTGGCGGGATGTGCCCAAACCATCTATGCCCAGTTCAACCACATCGCCCGGTTTTAAATATACCGGTGGTTTAAAGCCCAGGCCTACACCCGCAGGTGTCCCTGTCGAAATAATATCGCCCGGTAATAAGGTCATAAACCGGCTGGTATAGGCAATTAAATAAGGGATATTAAATATCAGGTTGGAAGTGCTGCCGTCCTGCATTTTTTGCCCGTTAACCGTTAACCAAAGGCGCAGGTTATGCACATCGGCAATTTCATCGGGCGTAGCCAGGAACGGGCCTACCGGTGCAAACGTATCGCAGCCTTTGCCTTTATCCCAGGTACCACCCCGCTCTATCTGGAACTCGCGTTCAGATACATCGTTATGCAGGCAATAACCCGCTACATAGTCCAACGCATCAGCCTCTTCTACATAGCTGGCCTTTTTGCCAATTACTACGGCAAGTTCCACTTCCCAGTCGGTTTTTACAGAATCCTTAGGGATCGTGATCGCATCATTAGGGCCGACCAGTGCCGTGGTCGATTTCATGAAGATGATCGGCTCGGGCGGTAATGCTGCGCCTGTTTCCTCAGCGTGGTCTTTATAATTCAAGCCGATGCAAACTATTTTTGATGGCCGTGCCACCGGGCTACCCAAGCGTTCGCCATCGGCAACCTGCTTCAGCTTGCCCTCGTTGTCAGCAAGGAATTGTTTTAAGCGTGATAATCCATCGTTCTCAAAAAACTGCTCATTGTAATCTTCGCCAAACGCCGATGTATCGTATTTGATATCATTAATAATAACCCCGGTTTTTTCTTTACCGGCTGCGCCGTATCGTATTAATTTCATAGTATGTTTTATAGTGATACCCCACGTTTCCAGGGGATAAAATCGTCTTGTCCTAAAATTACAGCTTTGGGTTGTTTAACGCCGCTTGCTACATCAATCACATAATCCAGCATCCGCGCTGCCGATTGTGCAATGGTTTCTTCGCCCTCTATGATGGTACCGCAATTGATATCCAAAATATCCGGCATCCTGTTAAATACCGCCGTATTGGTGGCCACTTTAATTACAGGTGTTATCGGGTTACCGGTAGGTGTGCCCAGCCCGGTAGTAAACAAAACGATATTGGCACCTGAGCCTACCTCGGCCGTCGTACTTTCCACATCGCTACCGGGCGTGCAAAGTAAATTTAAGCCGGGTTGGGTTACTTTCTCCGGATAATCTAAAACAGCTGTTACAGGCGATGTACCACCTTTTTTTGCCGCCCCTGCAGATTTGATGGCATCCGTGATCAACCCATCCCTGATGTTACCGGGCGAAGGGTTGGCGTAAAAGCCTGATCCATCCGCTTCTGCCCTGGCGTTGTAGGTACGCATCAGGTCCATAAATTTCAAGGCCTGCGTTTCTGTTGCGCAGCGGTCACTCATTTCTTGCTCTACCCCGCAAAGTTCAGGGAACTCGGCCAGGATCACGCTGCCACCCAGACTTACCAAAATATCAGATATATATCCCAGCGTAGGGTTTGCGGAAATACCCGAGAAACCGTCAGATCCGCCGCACTCCAACCCGATGCAGAGTTTGGATATAGGTGCAGGTTTCCTTTCCTGTTTGTTCACTTCTATTAAACCGGTAAAGGTTTGTTTAAGCGCTTCGTGCAGTAGTTTAGTTTCGGTGCCCATTTTTTGCTGCTCCAGCATTACCAGGGGTTTGCTAAAGTTAGGGTCGCGCTTCAAGATCTCGTCCTGTAAAATCCCGGCCTGCGCATGCTGGCAGCCCAGGCTTAACACTGTCGCACCTGCAACATTGGGGTGGGTAATATAACCCGCCAGCAGGCCGCAAAGTGCGTCAGAATCGGTTTTGATACCGCCGCAACCCATATCATGCGTCAGGAATTTAACACCATCAATATTTTCGAACAGTTTTTTGGAGCCTTGCCCTTCGGGCGATGTTTGCAGATCTGCGTTCAAAATATCAGCCGCGGTTTTGCCCGACTGGTACATTTCTATCAGGCTATCCACTTCGCTTTCGTAACCGCGTGGTTTGGCAAAGCCTAACTTGGCCGATAAGGCATCTTTTAAAACATTGATGTTGCGGTTCTCGCAAAAAACCAACGGTATTACCAGCCAATAGTTAGCCGTACCTACCGATCCGTCTGCCCGGTGGTAACCTAAAAAGGTCCTGTCCTTGTAGGCCGATGCCATTTCGGGCACTGTCCAGTCTGTTTTGCGGCTGCCTAATTTAAAGCCATCGGCAGCATGTTTGATATTCTCGGTAGTAATGGCTGCCCCTTTAGGTATATATTCACAAGCCTTACCTACTAACACGCCATACATAAATATCTCGTCGCCTATGTTTAACGGGCCAACGGTAAATTTATGTTTCATGGCAACGGGGGTTACCAATGTAAACTCTTCACCGTTAAAATTGATGACGGTGCCTGCAGACAGGTTGGTTAAAGCAACTAAAGCATTATCTGCCGGGTGGATCTGGATATAGGTATGTTTGGTATTTTGCGGCATGGCCGATGAGTTTTGTGTTAATTGGACGTTACTAATATAGGGGGATTTGAGAAACAGATGTGAAATTACTAAGTTTTTTTAACTGTAAAGCCGTATAAAAATATTTAAATGTCGGTTTTACATTTATTTGGCTTAGAATCTGTCTTTGGAGTTTATTATACTATAGAGAACATAAAGAAAAAACACAAAGGGACACGGAGCTTTAGACGCTTATTACATTAGTTAGTCTCAGATTACTCTGTGGATGTGGGAGCTGCAAGTCTCAGCGTACGCTATGGTAAATCCAAGCGCAATTACTTACTGATCAAATTATACAGCTCATCCAATTTGGGGCTCAACACAATCTCGATGCGGCGGTTTTTGGCCAGGGCCTCAGGGGTTTGTGCAGGGTCTACCGGTTGGAACTCGCCCTTACCCGTAGCCGTCAACCTATGCGGGTCAACATTCTCGGTTTCGGTTAAATATCTCGATACCGATGTTGCGCGCAGCACGCTCAAATCCCAATTATCCTTGATCTGGCCCAGGTTCTTGATCTTTTTATCGTCGGTATGGCCTTCTACGGCAATGTTAATATCCTGCTCCTTATTCAATACCACTGCTAATTGCTTCAGGGCTTGTTTACCCTTATCGTCAATAACAATACTGCCGGATGGGAATAGCAACTTATCTGTCAATGAAACATATACCTTTCCATTCTTAATGTCAACCGAAAGGCCGCTTTGCTGGAAGCCTAAGAGTGCTTTAGACAACTTATCGCGCAGGGCGTTGGTAGCTGCGTCGCGTTTCTTCAAAATATCCTCTACTTCTTTTAAACGGGCTTCGCGCTGTTGCAGATCGCCGGCTAACTGGTTTGCCTTTTTTGAACTTTTGTCCAGATCGGTATTCAGGGCATTATATTTTTCGTTGAGCGACCCGTAGTTGCCTTTTAAGCGCGCAATTTCCTGGTGAAGCTTGGCGGTATCGTTACGTAATTGTGATGCCTCTGTTTCTAAATTAGCCGAGCGGGTGGCAAGCGAATCGCGACCGGCAATTAATGCCTTGTATTTTTTGGGTGACATAACCACGCAGGAATGCAGCGCTGTTATGAGAATGATAGCGAAAAGGTAGTATTTGATTTTCATGATAGCAGGTTGGGTTTTATACTAAAGCGTTGCACAGAAATACTGTAAGCGGATAAAGGTGGCTACATACTTCAACAATATGATCCGCCGCACTAACGCTCATCAACTCTTTATCTTTTAGCGGATGCGAAACTATAAAGCTTTTTAATTTCAACAGATCGATATTTTCGTTCTCTGCACTGTAATCGCGCGGAACCGTTTTGAGCTGATCCTGTTTACGGAACTCGCCGAACAGTTTTACAAAGTGTGGCGCGTCTATGATCTTTTTCAGGTCATTCGCATTATAATCAATTTCCTGGCGGATAGCTTTGAGGTGCGCAGCTTCTGGCATCCAGTAACCACCGGCAATGAATGATTTGCCCGGCTGGATATGCAGGTAGTACTCTACCCCACCCAGTTTGCTTCCATTGGTAGGCAAACTAACACCAAAGTTGTTTTTGTAAGGGATCTTATTTTTGCTGAACCGGATATCGCGGTAAATGCGCATCACACATTTTTTTGCGTCGAGGTCGGCACTTACCGTTGGGTCGATCTTGTGGAGTTTACCTATGATGTCCGCAGTGAATGCGATCATATTTTCGCGCGCCTGATCGTACTTTTCCTTATTGGCCTGGAACCAGTCGCGGTTGTTGTTTTCAACCAGCTCTTTTAAAAAATCAAGCGTGTGCGATTGTATCATCAATTAAATGAAAAGATAAAAAAATAAAGAAGAATAAAAGCGGGATGGATGCTTAGTTTAAGTTCAGCTTCTCGTTACGCATTTCGAGGCTAACGTTTTTACGGCGGTATTTTTTATACCAGATGTAACCGACAACAGCCACTGCTAAATAAGGCGCAGCCAAAAGATACATAATACCGCTGTTTAACCCATTGGTAGTGCCTGCACCGCTTTTAGCGTTGGTCTCTACCGTTGCACTACACATGGCACACTGCGCTTTTGCAGGGGCCGCTGCGCATAACATTAAACCGAAAACCAAAAAAAGGTATAAAAACTTTAAATTTTTCATGTCGGGAATAGATCTAAAAATGATAGTAAGGAGAGATCATCAAATATACAACAACTCCGGATACTGTAACAAATAACCATATAGGAAACGCCCATCTTACCAGTTTCTTATGTTTTGCCACCTGCATTTGTAAACCACGGTAAAAACTTAACAAAATGAGCGGCAAAACACCTGCGGCAAGGATAATATGCGGAATCAAGATAGCCAGGTAAAGCGCACGTAAACCACCAGCATCCGCGCGTTCAGCGGTCGATAACAGACCATCGCCATTCACATCGCCATAAACCGTATCCTTACGCATCAGGTAATGGAAAAGGATATACGATACCAGAAAAATGGACGATAAACAAAACGTAAGGATATTGATGCGTTTATGCGCTGTGATATTCCCTTTTTTAATGTTGTATAACGACACCAGCAATAATACGCTACAAGTGCCGTTCAACACAGCGTTAAGCAATGGCAGATAGGGTGTAAACGCCGGGGGCGTAGCAGGCCCGGGGATAAGGTGGCGGTTAAGCACAATTACCACAACAATTACAAAAACGGTTACGGCGGCTACAAATCTGAATATAAATTTATCGGTCATTCTTCTTAAGATTTGAGAGTCAAGACATAAGAATCAAGACTCGATAACTATTATCAATCAAAAGGTCTCTTGCCTCTTGACTCTTATTTCTCAACTCTATACGCTAGTAAAGCGCTTTATCAACTTTCCGCAGTTCTTCGGCTATTAGCACCTTTATCTCATCGTTCAGGCGGGTTAGATCTGTCATTGATGTACCTGAGTAATATCCGCGGATGCGCTTTTCTGCGTCTATCAATATCAGTTTATCGCTGAAAATAAAATTATCATTACCTGCATTTAAGGCATCAACCAAAAAGCCTTTGCGGGCCAGGTTGTAGATAACGGTTGTATCACCCGTTGCGAATAGCCATTTACTATTGGCATCTAAACTTTTTGCGTATGCTTTCAAAACGGGCGCAGTATCGCGATCAGGATCTACCGTGAACGACAAAAAATTCACCATCTTATTCTTCCGGTACACATCAGCCAAAGCACTCAAATTCTTGTTTACCGTACCACAAACAGACGGGCAGTGCGTATAAAAGAAACTGGCCACAAAGATCTTTTTATCGTAGCTTTTAAATGATACGGTGTTACCGTTTTGGTCGGTCAGTTTAAAATCGTCCAGCTTATGGTAAATTGTGTCCGGGATATAAGTGCCGTGAAATTTATGCCCCGTTTTAGCTACCACTTTAGGCCCGTAAAAAGGTAATGGTTTATACCTGTTTTTACCCTTTGCGGTTAGTAAATAATATAAAAATCCCGGTAATGCTAAAATCATTACCAGGACTATTATTTTTTTCGGGATGCTTGTTTTCGGCATTATAAGCGCAAGTCTACCCAGTAGTGGCTCTCATTTGTAAGTACCAGTATCAAACCAATGATAAACAATATTGGGACGATGATGGCCAATGCTAAACCTGTTTTTTCGAATTTTAAGTGCATAAAAAATGCAACTATATAAAATGCTTTTAACAGTGTTAACACTATATAAATGGGGTTTGCAACATGCAATGGTATTATACCTTTAGGCACCATTATAAGTGCTATAAAAAATTCTACAGCTGTAATAGCTGAAAGAATCAAAGCTATTTTACCAATTCTTTTTTTGGTCATTCCTTCACCATGCTCTTCATGGTGAACTTCTGTTGGTTCTGATGACATATATAAGCTTTAAATTTTTAAACTAAATAAAAGAAAGTAAATACGAATACCCATACCAGATCAACAAAGTGCCAGTAAAGGCCTACTTTTTCAATCATCAGGTAACTTCCGCGTTTTTCGTAGGTGCCCAGCAATACGTTGATGGTAATAATGATATTAATGATAACACCGCTAAATACGTGGAATCCGTGAAAACCTGTAATGGTAAAGAATAAGTTAGCAAATTGCTGCGCGTATGTTTCTGCACCTACCGGAAGCTCGCCATTTTTAAGCGTAAATACCGTTTTTAATTCTTCTGCGGTTGGGATGTGCCCCCACCAAAAACCTTCGTGGTGTAAGTGCGACCACTCTAACGCCTGGCAGCCTAAAAACATAAACCCGCCTATAACGGTCAGTATCATCCAGGTGATAACTTCTTTACGTGCCATTCGATGGCCGGCTTCAACAGCTAACACCATCGTTACCGAACTCAAGATCAAAATAAACGTCATGATACCCACAAATACAAGTGGCTGGCCGCTATCTACTAATCCCGGTACAGACTGGAAAACTTTATCAGCCGATGGCCAGCTGCTTGAGCTAAAACGCAACGACCCGTAGGCTATCAATAATGACGAAAATGTAAAGGCATCCGATAAAAGGAAAAACCACATCATCATTTTACCGTACTCGACATTAAACGGAGATTTGCCTCCAGACCAAGGCGTCGATTTTACTTCATCAATTTGTGATACCTGTGTACTCATGTGTTTGTTAATATTGGTTCAAAAGTAAAAAAACATACAGATAAATCCATATAATATCGACAAAATGCCAAAAAATAGAGGACAACTGCATGTTGAACAAATTTTTAACCTGTGGTGTGTTACGGTAACTGCGCCAAAGCGTGTTGCCCAGTAAAGCAATACCGGCTAAAATGTGTACTAAATGCATTCCGGTGAATACATATATAAAAGATTGTGATGCATTTGGGTTACTAAAATAGATACCCATTTGCGTTACCAATACATACCAGGCGTAAACCTGTATGGCAAAGAAAACCACCGCCAACGCAATAGTCAACCAAAGGTACATACGCTGTTTGGCAAACTGCAGCCCCTTTGCTGCGGCAGACGCCAGGTACATCGTTACACTGCTTAATAGGATTGCCGCTGTGCTATACATAAAAGCACTGGGCATTTTAGCATTTATGCCATGGCCCGTGCCACCGCTATATACTATAAAGCCGCTGGTTAGCGCCGCAAAAAACATAAACGAAGTGAATATAAAGATCCACATGTTGAATTTTTTGGGTGCCAGGTTTAATTTATCGTCTTGTTGTGCTTGCGCCATCATTTTACTTTTTCTACAAAATCAAATAAAAACATCAACTGCACTATGGGCAGGTAATAAAAGGAGCCAAACATAAGCGTGCGAGCCTCTTTAATTTCGAGCGTACGCAACAGGTTAAATGCCTGGTATAAAAACAGCAGGCTCATTGCTAATGATACGCCGCCAACATAGTAACCACCGTAACCATAAAAAGTTGGCAGTAAGCTTACCGGTACTAATACAATAGCAAACAGAACAGTAATTACTGCACTGGTCTTATCCCTTTTGCCTGTTGGCAGCAAGCGGAAGCCTGCCAGCTTGTAATCATCATCAAGCACCCAGGCAATTGCCCAGAAATGCACAAACTGCCAAACGAATTGTATGGCGAATAATATCAGCGCTATCTCGTCGATACGTCCATGGGGTTGCCCTGCTACATAACCTATCAACGCCGGGAATGCACCGGGGATAGCCCCTACAAACACCGCAATTGGCGACCGGCGTTTTAACGGCGTATATATAAACGCGTACAGCAGTATCGATAGTACAGATAACAGGCCGGTAAGCAAGTTTAAGCTGCCTAACAGGTAAGTGCCTGCTATACCCATCCCTAAACCCAACACCAAGCCTTGCCCGGTTGTCATTCGGCCTGCGGGCATTGGCCTGTCCATGGTGCGTTTCATCAACCTGTCCAGGTCAACCTCAATAACTTCGTTAAAGCAGTTTGCCGCCGCTGTTACCAAAAAGCCACCGACAACCAGTTTAATCCAGTTGATCCACATAACGGTACTATATAATGAGCCCCATGTGTTACCGCCGTTTGCCTTTACCGCTATAATAAAAGATATAGATGCCGAGAAGGTAACCAAAAAGGTTAAACGCAATTTTATCAGCTTTGAAAAATCACTCCATTTCATTTGCGGGCCTCCTGCACATTAACCGTGGTGAACAAATTCAACAATAAATAGAACTGGGCACCAAATACAAGGCTGGCCAGTACAATATGAATGGCCTGCGCGTACGGCGGCAACGCCCAATATGAAAGCAATATACCAGTCACAATCTGCAGCATGATCATCAGAAAGCTAAAGCTCATGATTTGCTGCTGTAACGAATGCCTGCTAAACCCTTTACGGATCAAGGCATACAATACAACGTTTAAGGCTAACACAACCAGCGCCATATCCCGGTGTTGATGAAATATAGCACCGGCGCGGCTTACCCAGCTATCGCGGTAGCTTCCTTCCAAATGGCTCGATATGGCATCTATCTTTTCCCTCACCTCGGTACCGAATGTTATTTGCAGTATGCTTAAGGCTAAAACGATTAGTGTGACAACTGCTATCACCGGCTTAACCTGTATTTTATACCGCCCTGTCGTACGGGCCATGTGATAGGTGGCTATACTTATGGCCAATATGGCCAACGCCAGTAACATATGTACCGTAACTATCCAGGCTACTAAATTGGTTGATACCACAATAGAGCCTAACCATCCTTGAAAACCTACCAATAAAAGGTTAAATACACTGAGTATTACAATACTCAGGTTTGTTTTGCTGTATTTGAACGAGTATATCGCCACCAGCAGCAGGAATATACCCGATATAGCGCCGATTAAACGGTTGATGTACTCCGTCCAGGTGCGGGCACTGTTAAATTCTTCGGGGACTAAAATAGATCTGTCGTTACGCAAGCGGGTGGCCAGCTTGTCATACCCAAATGCATCCAGCATTTTAGAAAACTTCTGGTTTTTTGCCAAGCGCTTCTCGGTATAGCTATTTTTGTAGTCAGCAGGTAGTTCGGCGGCACTTGTAGGTGGGATATATCTGCCAAAACACTTAGGCCAGTCGGGGCAGCCCATACCTGATCCGGTGCTGCGCACCACACCCCCTGCCAGTATCAAAACAAATAGCAGGATGATGGTTATGAGGTTTAATTTTAGAAACGTGCTCCCGGATGCGTTTATGCTCATCTAATTATTTCTAAAAAATTAGGGTACCTGCCTTGGATATTTATCCGGCCCAGGTACCCTAAAAGATCAGATCGATATAAAATATTATTTTACTTCTTCGTTACGCTTTTGAGTACTTGTCCATTTTGCGTGCTCCTCTAAACCAATTGGGTTATCTTCAAAGTCATGCGGTAAGTTTGAACTCATCGTTTGAGAAAACGGAACTGTTTGCGGTATAAAATCCTCTTCGGCACCAGGCTTACTGTAGTCATATGACCAACGGTAAACGGTTGGGATCTCGCCAGGCCAGTTACCATGTAGGTGTTCAACAGGCGTTGTCCACTCTAAGGTGTTTGCCTGCCAAGGGTTTTGTGTTGCTTTTTTACCCCAGAATATAGAGTGAATAAAGTTAAACAAGAAAGCTACCTGTGCCAAAGCCGACATGATTGCCGCCCATGTGATAAATACGTTTACCGATAACCATTGTTTCATCGATTCAAACTCGGTGAATGCGTAGTAGCGACGTGGCACACCATCTAAGCCCATAAAGTGCATCGGGAAGAATACCAGGTACGCACCAATGAATGTTAACCAGAAGTGCAGGAAACCTAAACGCTCATCCATCATACGGCCAAACATTTTAGGGAACCAGTGGTACACACCGGCCAACATACCAAATATAGCTGCCGAACCCATCACTAGGTGGAAGTGGGCAACAACAAAATAAGTATCGTGTAAGTTGATATCCAAAGCGGCGTTACCCAGGAAGATACCTGTTAAACCACCGGAGATAAAGAAGGATACCATCCCGATAGCAAACAACATAGCCGCTGTAAAACGGATATTACCGCGCCATAAGGTAGCTAACCAGTTGAATGTTTTTACTGCCGATGGTACCGCGATGATCAAAGTAGTGATCATGAACACACCACCCAAAAACGGATTCATACCCGTCACAAACATGTGGTGACCCCATACGATGAACGATAATACGGTAATACCGATCAAAGAGTAAACCATTGCGTGGTAACCAAAGATAGGTTTACGCGAGTTTACCGACATTACCTCTGACGAGATACCCATCGCAGGCATTATTACGATATAAACCTCGGGGTGGCCCAGGAACCAGAATAAGTGCTGGAACAGTATCGGGCTACCACCTTCAAACGGCTGCACCTGGCTTCCGTTCAATACAATGTCTGATAAATAGAAACTGGTACCAAAGCTACGGTCAAATACTAAAAGTACCACACCTGCAACCAATACCGGGAAGGCCAATACACCTAATACAGCTGTAAGGAACAAAGCCCAAATAGTTAATGGCATTTTCCAAAGGTCCATACCTTTAGTACGCATATTTAATACGGTACTCACATAGTTGATGCCCCCCATCAATGATGATGCGATAAAGAATACCATACTAATGAGCCACAGTGTCATGCCCATTCCTGAACCCGGCATCGCTTTAGGTAATGCAGATAACGGAGGGTAGATTGTCCAACCACCGCTTGCAGGGCCTTTCTCGACCATAAACGATGATAACATGATGATACTCGCCGTTAAAAAGAACCAGTAAGATAGCATGTTCATAAATGGCGAAGCCATATCACGCGCACCTATCTGCAAAGGGATTAATAAGTTGGCGAAAGTACCGCTTAAACCGGCCGTCAATACAAAGAATACCATGATGGTACCGTGTATAGTTACAAGGGAAAGGTAAAAGTTAGAATCTAAACGGCCACCCGGCGCAAAACGGCCCAATAAGGTTTCCATTAAAGGGAATGATGTTTCGGGATAAGCTAACTGGATCCTGAAAAGGATAGATAACATCATGGCGATAACAGCCATGCTAATACCTGTTATCAGGAATTGCTTGGCGATCATCTTGTGATCCATACTAAATACATACGTATTTAAGAAAGTTGCTTTATGATGTCCGTGATCTCCCTCGTGATGTGCTACCGCGTGATCGTGAACTGCTAATGTTGACATAATCGCTAATCTTTTTGAATTAATTGTTTAACGCTAACCTGTTGTTTTGTGATACTGCCGATTTTTGATCAGCAAACTTCAGATCCTGTTTTAATTTATCTGTCAGGTAAGGTTTTTGTTGTGCTAACCACGCTTGATATTCGGCTTCCGAAACCACACGCACAACCTTTTTCATGTTATAGTGGGCTCCGCCACAAATTTTATTGCAATAAAGCAAGTACTCAAATGTAGGGTTATCCAGTTTAGTCCTCATCTCTGAGGTGGTTATTGTAGGCGTAAATTTAAAGTAGGTAGGCAAGCCCGGCACAGCGTTCAACTGCACACGGAAGTGTGGCATATAAACACTATGTATAACGTCCTGCGCGTGGATATTCAACCGGATTGATTTACGTACTGGTATAACCATAGTATCTGCCTGCAAATCATCAAAGCTCTTTGGGTCTTTATAATTGATACCCAATTTGTTGATACCACTAACCAGTTTATAGTTGGTGTTACCTAACTTACCGTCTTTACCTTCATAACGCAGCTCCCAAGCAAATTGGTGGCCGGTTACATCAATATTGATAGAAGCAGGCTCGCCTTTAGCATCGACAGATGTAGTTATTTCCTGCCAGGTAAAGAAACCAAAGATCACCAGTATAGTCAAAACGATAGCCGGTGCGATGGTCCAAACTTTCTCTATAGTATTATTATGAGGAAGAAAGTGCCCGCGACGTTTGGCAGAGTAGCGGTACTTGAATAAGAACGTGAACAGTAACACCTGTGTAATAACAAATACGATTGTGGTTAACACGGTAGTTGTCCAGAACATGGTATCAATTTTAACACCGTGCAATGAAGCCGCTGCCGGCAATATCATGCTGCCCTGTACGGTATATTCCCAATAGGCGCCGTACATACCGGCTACCAGGAATATGATACATACCACGCCCATTACGTTGTTCCAGTTGATTGCTTTTTTGCCCTGTATTTGTTGGGTAAGGTCAAACACCCTAAGTATTTTACCTACTATTCCCACCACAAAACATACGATCAAAAACAATAACGTATAATATCCGGCGGTGGCCATGCCATTATCTTTAACAGCATCGGTCGCGGCTGCGCCGCCATCTGCAGTTGCCTGCGCAATTGCCATGCTTGTGCCCAAAAGCATAAACACCGCTAAAGCCGAAAGCATTTTTTTAGAACTTATTAGAAATTTGAATCCCATTTTATTGGTTATTTGAATGCTGTATTCCGTTGCAAATTTAACAATTATTATATGTGATGATGCAGGCTCTCGTCCAGGAACGGATGTTTTTTTGGCACCAGCGAACTCACCTTGCTAAGCTGCGTTAACATCAGAAAGGTGAATAATCCGGCGAAGCCTAAAAATATGCCTATCTCTTCTACAGCGAAACCTCTGTGGCTTTCAACTGTACCCGGCATAATCATCAGGTAATAATCTAACCAGTGGCCGGCTATCAATATGATACAAACCCACATCATGCGGTTGATCAATCGTTTAGCATCGCGAGACATTAACAGTAACAATGGAGCAACAAAGTTGATAACGATGTTAAACCAAAACAACCATTTATATTCAGGCTCCCAGCGTTTGTAGAAATACACCGACTCCTCGGGCATGTTGGCATACCAGGTTAAGAAGAACTGTGAAAACCAAACATATGTCCAGAAGATAGAGAAGCCAAAGATGAGCTTACCCAAATCATGCAGGTGATTTTCTGTAACCCATGAGAAATAACCCTTTTTCATCAGTAGGATCAGTGTCAATGCGATAATAGCCAAACCACTTACGTGCATAGCCGCCAAGTTGTACCAACCAAACATAGTTGAGAACCAGTGTGCCTCTAAAGACATGATGGTACCGAACGCGAAGATGGGGAAGGTGAACCCGAATATGGTTAAAAATATAGCTGATAACTTAAAGCTCTTGTTGTAGTTGCTCATGCCGCCAATTTCATCTTCATTCTCAGAAGCGTTTGCCAGCGCACGGCCAAAGTAGCTATAAGCGCCTAATACAATCACTAAAAAGCTGTAAAAGAAAGGGATGTTTAGGAAAGCTGATTTACCTGCAATGGTTGCATCGTAGTTTTCGCTACCCGGTGTAGTGATGCCATGCGCAGCCCAGTGCGCGTAAAGATAAGGCACCATTTCCTTCTTTCCATTCTCTTCAAGCACTTCGTGTGTTTGCAATAAACCTGCAGTAACAACAAGCAATAATATAATACTTGCATAAGGCAAAACCTTTGCAAAGGCCTGTGGTATGCGGATAAACGAGGCAGACCATGCCGCCTGCGCCACGTATTGGTAAGCGCAGAAAAATACACCCGCAATACAAACACATACAAAGTAGTATGACATCAGCAGCAAGTTGCTATAGGTACGCTGTACGTGCTCGCCGCCGAAAACAAATCCTAAAGCGATAGCAACAACACCTATTACAATGGCAACCAAACTAAGCGTTTTGGCTGTTCCTGCAAATTCAAATCTTTCTTCAAAATTATTATGAGTCTTCATTAAAAATAATCTTATAAATTCTGTAAATGGTGTACATACATAACTATTTTCCAACGCTCGTCAGGCGCAACCTGAGATGCGTATGAGCCCATGGCGTTAACACCATAAGTTATAGTATGGTAAATTTTCCCGTCTGTAAGATCTTTCATCGCACCACCACGAGACGACTGGCCCTTTGAATAAGATGGCGGCGGCGGATAGCCGTGCTGCACCACTAAACCATCACCCTGGCCCGTCATACCATGGCACGGCGAGCAAAAGGTTACAAATAAAGCTTTACCCTCGGCAAAGTTCTTTTGGTTGTTGGCCAGCAGGTTCTTCACTTCTAAACTTGCTTTCTCGTACCCGTCTTTATTGTTAGGGTAATCAAAACGTTTAAAGCCTACAGGTATAGTACCCGCCGGTGGCACCTGAGCGGTTTTGCCATCTTTAAAGTTGGCATTAGCCTGGTCCGGTTCGTATGCGATATGTTCGTACATATTGGGAGCGTATTCCCAACCGGTGCTGCGTTTATCTTTGCATGAGGTTATAATAACCGATGCAGCGATAGCGATTGCCGTTGTGCCCAATATTCTAAATTTATTCATAGCTAACATATTTTCTGTCGTTATGCTTTACTTCTACAGCTCCTGCTTCTTTTAACAAATTGGTGATATCATCATGAGGGATGTTTCCTTTAGCATCAACGGCTATAACAAAACGATCATCTGTTGCACGCAGGTCCATTACACGCGGGGCACGGCCCGGAAAAAGGTGCGTTGCAGCAAAAAAGGTAAATGTCATACCAAACGCGGTAAACAGGATGGTCCACTCAAATGTAAACGGTACAAAGTTGGGCATAGCGAAATTTGGTTTACCACCAATGTTCATCGGCCAATCATGTACAAGGGTGTAATAAACGATACTGAAAATTACACAGGCGCCCAAGCAGCCAAAGCAAAATGCAGCGTAACCCAATCTCGATTCTTTAACGCCCAGTTTATCCTCGATACCGTGAATAGGCATCGGGCTATATACATCATAAATAGGGATGCTATTTTTCTGTAGTTTTTCGATCCCGTGCATCATATCATCCGGATCGTCAAAGAGGCCTAATATAAATTTTGTCTTGCTCATTTCTATTTTTCGTAATCAGCCATGTCAACGCTGTCGTACTTAACTAATGATTCTTTGTAATACTCCACTTCAGCTTCCTTCAGTGTACCGCTGTCTATTAGTTTCTTCTTAGCCTGCTCACTTGAAGTTTTCAGCAACAGTTTCACCTCGGCCATAGCCACTGCAGGTAATACCCTGATGAATAACAGGAACATGGTGAAGAACAAACCAATCGACCCGATGAACACACTTACATCAACCCAGGTTGGGTAGAACATGGCCCAGCTCGAAGGGATATAATCGCGGTGTAAAGAGGTTACGATAATTACGAAACGCTCAAACCACATACCGATGTTTACAATGATCGACAGGAACCACGAGAACTTGATATTGGTACGTAAATACTTTGACCAGAATAACTGCGGAGAGATCACGTTACAGCTCATCATACTCCAGTAAGCCCACCAGTAGGGGCCGGTTGCCCTGTTGATGAAAGCGTACTGCTCATACTCAACGCCAGAGTACCAAGCGATAAAGAACTCGGTTATGTAAGCCACACCCACAATAGAACCTGTTAACAAGATGATCTTGTTCATTGATTCAATGTGGAACATGGTAATGTAGTTCTCTAACCCCAAAACTTTACGTGTTACCAGCAACAGTGTTTGCACCATGGCAAAACCCGAGAAGATAGCACCCGCAACGAAGTATGGAGGGAAGATGGTAGTATGCCATCCCGGCTCTAACGATGTAGCAAAGTCAAAAGATACAATGGTGTGTACCGAAAGTACCAGTGGTGTAGATATACCCGCTAATATCAATGATACGGTTTCGAAACGCTGCCAGGTTTTTACCGAGCCGGTCCATCCGAAAGATAATACCGAATAAATACGGCGACGCAAACCTGTAGCACGGTCACGGATAGAGGCAATATCAGGCAATAAACCTGTGTACCAGAATACCAGTGATACCGAGAAATAGGTAGAGATCGCAAACACGTCCATCATCAATGCCGAGTTCCAGTTAACCCATAAAGCATATTGGTTTGGAAGCGGTAACGTAAAATAAGCTAACCAAGGGCGGCCCATGTGCGCTACGATGTATGTAGCGGCACAAATTACCGCGAAGATGGTCATCGCCTCGGCCGACCGGTTAATGGAGTTACGCCAGTTTTGACGGAAGATCAGTAACACCGCCGAGATAAGCGTACCGGCGTGGCCGATACCTACCCACCATACGAAACCGGTGATATCCCAGGCCCAGCCTACTGTTTTATTTAAGCCCCATGCACCCAAGCCGAACCAAAAGGTATAGCTGATAGATACAACCCATAACAAAGACCCCAGGGAGGCAACGGTAAAACCGATCCACCATGCTTTGTTAGGCATGTTTTCTACAGGGTTTAACACATCGTTAGTAATTTTGGCATAGGTAATGTCCTTGCCGGTTATTAACGGTTCCCTGATTATTGATTCACTGTGAGATGCCATATATATTTAAATCTCTTTGTAATAATTAAGCCTGTAATTCAGATGATGTATTCCTAACCTTAACCTGGTAACCAATACCCGGCTGTACGTTTAGTTCTTCTAATACGTAATATGTTCTTTCGCTCTTTAAAGCTTTTGAAATTTCAGAGTTAGGATCGTTGGCGTTACCAAAAACGATAGCGTTTGCAGAGCATGTTTGCTGGCACGCAACCTTAAATTCGCCATCTGCAAGCGGGCGTTTTTCAATTTTAGCCTTCAATTTACCTGCCTGGATACGTTGAACACACATCGAGCATTTTTCCATCACACCACGGAAACGTGTGGTAACGTCAGGGTTTAGTACTAATTGGGTGTGCTCGTTGTTCAGGTAGTTATCAAAGCGTGAATCGTTCCAGTAGTTAAACCAGTTGAAACGGCGCACTTTATACGGGCAGTTATTTGCACAGTAACGAGTTCCTACACAACGGTTATAAGCCATCTGGTTTAAACCTTCTGACGAGTGTACGGTAGCTAATACCGGGCAAACTGTTTCACAAGGTGCGTGGTCACAGTGCTGGCAAAGCATTGGCTGGTGTACTACAGATACGTTATCGAAGTTCTCCAGTTTATCAATTTCCTTTTCCTGCGTTACCTTGCCAGATCTGCCGTCAACCTTAGCTTCGCCATTTTGGTTAAAGCTGTAGTAACGGTCAATACGGATCCAGTGCATTTCGCGGCGGCGGCCAACCTCTTCCTTACCAACAACAGGAATATTGTTTTCTGCACTACATGCTACAACGCAAGCGCCGCAACCTGTACAGGCATTCAGGTCGATAGCCATTTTCCAGTTGTAGGCAGGGCGTTCATATTCATCCCATAAACTGAATGTCTGGTGTTCGCCTTCTTTACCGCTGTTTACCGACGGGTTTTTTACATATTCCTTGAATGACGCCTCGCGGATAACCGTACGGCCTTCATAAGAGTGGTGTGTTTGTGTTTGTGATAACGGGAAAATATCGCCTGTTGCTTTAACTGTTGCCGAAGCGGTAGTTTGGAACGTACCGTTGCGGAAACTGTGGAAAGGGTAAGCATTTTTACCAACATTATTACCAACAAGGCCTGCTGCTGTACGGCCGTAACCCACTGCCACAGAAACTGTACCCGGCGCCTGGCCTGGTTGTGATAATACAGGTAACGATAATTTATGCCCGTTCGCCTCAACTATAACTACTTCAAACTCGTCTAAGCCCATCTTTTTGATGTCGGCCGGGGCCATAGCTGCAAAGTTATCCCAGGTAACTTTAGATACCGGATCAGGTAATTCCTGCAACCAGGGGTTGTTTGCCCGTTTACCATCGCGCATCGCTACCGATTGGTACATCTGAAGCTCTACCTTGCCACCATCAGCTAATTTAGCACTGTTGTTCAGTACGGTTTGCGCAACAGCGTTAAGATCTTTATTAAAGGTATAAGTACCTGCTGCAACGTCGGCAACTTTTACAAAACCTGTTTGCAACAAGGTTTCCCAACCAGCCTGGCCGGTTAAACCGCCTTTAGCTAATAAATTGGTGTTCCAGTTATTTCTAACGTAAGTATAATAATCTTTAACCGCGTTATCTGACCAGATCAATAGACTGGTTTCGGCCTGGCGCGTATTGTAAACCGGGTTAATAGTAGGTTGCATCACCGTGTAGTAACCTTCAATGGCACTGTCATCACCCCATGATTCTAAATAATGATGGTTAGGGGCTACGATATTACACAAGGCAGCGGTTTCATCCACGTGATCAGCAAACGTAACTTTAAGGCTCACTTTTTTAAGGGCTTCCTTAACATCATTCGCCATGTAGTAGTCATAAGCAGGGTTAGCATCTATAAAGAATACTGCACCTACCTCGCCGCGTTTAGCCTCGTTGATGAACTCAACCAGCTCAGCGTCATTACCGGCGTATTGGCGTGACGGGTTATCCAGATCGATAGTAGTACCGTAGCTACCTAACAAAGAGTTGATAGCATTAACCAATATCTGTGTGGCTACATCATTTGAGCCTGCTACCACTAAAGCTTTGCCTTTGGCAGCAACTAATTCCTTAGCTACTAAAACAATCGCCTTATCGGTATTAGCATTAGCCAATTTTTTTGAACCCGGTAAGGTTGTGCCCGATATAGCGTTGTATAAGTTAACCAATGCCACACCTTCTTCAGATGGTTTGATCGGCATACGCACATCGGCGTTGGTACCTGTCAGGCTCATTCCACTTTCAAACTGAATGTGGCGCGACATTTTCTTAGCCTCTAACGATTTGTTGTTACGGTTAGAAACGTACTGGCGGGTAAACTCCTCGCCAGAGATCCACGTACCCAGGAAATCGGCACCAAAGCTTACAATAATGTCGGCTTTGTCAAAATTGTAATGAGGCAATACCGCTTTACCAAAGCTGTTTTGGTTAGCCTGTATGATACCTGTATAAGATACTGCGTCATAATTAGTATGTTTCGCAGTAGGATATTTCGTAATAAAATCAGCAATAACGGCCTGTGTAGACGGGCTGTGTACGGTTGATGTGATGATGCGGATTTTTTTACCTGCCGCAGCAACTGATGCCAGCTGGCTTTTCACAAATTGATCTATTTGCTCCCATCCCGTATCAGATCCATTTTGCTTAGGGTCTTTAACACGGCTGTTGTCATACAGGTCCAACACTGATGCCTGGGCTGAAGCACTTAAACCACCTTTAGATAAAAGATCGTTCGGGTTACCTTCTACCTTAATAGGGCGGCCGTCGCGGGTTTTAACCAATATGGCGCTACCTTCAAAAGTTGACGAGTAATAATTGGCTACACCAATTGTTACCTCTTCGGGCTTGATCAGGTAAGGGATTGATTTGTGTACCGGTACCTTTTGGCAAGCTGCTAAAGTAACTGCACCCACACCAAAGCCCAATGCCTTCAAGAAATCACGACGAGGGGTTTTTGACGACAACCCACCTCCGCTTAAAATCTCTTCAATAGGGATCGGCTCCGCAAATTCGTGTTTATTCTTCTCAACAAATTCTGGCGTTTTGTTCAGCTCTTCTAAACCTTTCCAGTATTTTTTATTGCTATCCATTTAAGTTCTATAAACTGTAATGTACTTTGTCTAATATTCTATTAATAGTGGCACTTGGCACACTCAATACCACCTAATAATGCTGCGGTAACTTTCTCACCTTTCTTAAGGCGTTCGTGTACCTGTATCATATTGTCGTAGTAAGCGTTACCTTTAAAGTTAACCTCGGTACGTTTGTGGCACTGTATACACCATTTCATTGTCAGTGGCGAGTACTGGTAAACCTCTTGCATGGTTTGTACCTGGCCGTGGCATGTCTGGCATTTAATGTTACCCACCTTTACGTGCTGTGAGTGGTTAAAGTAAGCCAGATCGGGCAGGTTGTGAATACGTACCCATTGGATAGGCTTAGCCTTAGTACTATCATATTTGGCTGTAGCCGGGTCGTAACCCAAAGCATCGTAAATTTTATGAATCTCCGGAGATTCGGTTTTAACCGATCTGTGGCAATTCATACAAACATTTAACGAAGGGATAGAAGCGATCTTTGATTTGTACGCACCGGCGTGGCAGTACTGGCACTCCATTTTCATTACACCTGCGTGCAGCTTATGCGAATATTTGATAGGCTGTACCGGTTGGTAACCTTGGTGCACGTTGGTGTTCCACATGGTAACCCAGCTCCAGCTACCCATGGCTACCGTACCACATACGATGATAAAAAATACCAGTTTTTTGTTTTTGAGCGCTTTTTTAACACCCGCTAAACGATCAACCGGCGTCTTTTCTTCGCCTTCGGTTACTTCTTCTTCTTCGATCAGCAAACCCTTGCTGCGCAGTAATAAACGCTCAAGCGTTGCAATTACTTTGTTTAAAACCAGTATAACGATGAAGGCGATTACGATCACACCGATCAAACCGAAGATTACCATGTTGCTTGGTGGGCCACTTTCTGCAGCAGCACCGGCAGCTCCACCCGCAGGGGCAGCAGCCTTCGCAGCCTGTGTTTTTTTGTAGTCGGCGCGTACGTACGTAATAATGTTACCTACATCAGCATCGCTCAACTCGCTAAACACAGTCATGTTTGACTGGTTGTACTCGTTAAAGATTTTGATCGCCTTAGGGTTTTTCGCAGCGATCAGGGCCTGATTGTTCTGGATCCATTTGGTCAGATAGGCATCATCGGTTTCCTGTTCAAGTTGCGGGCCTAAAGCGGGGCCTGTCATCCGCACATCTATTTTGTGACATGCTGTACACTTAGCCTTGAATATCGCTTCACCTTTAGCTGCATCTGCCTGCGCGTGGGCATTTAAGCCACAAACAGCCAAACCGGCCACCAGTAAAATCGATCTTGTTAACTGTTTAAAAATTAATGAGATATTTCTCATAAAAGGTATTTATGCTAAATAATTATATTATATGTGTGTGAAACTGACCTGTAGAGTTACGATTTTGCCACTTTTACAGCTACAAAAGTATAATTTATTACAGTATCACTGACAATTTAATGACAGCAATATCTAATTTATAATCGTTCTAAATTATTGCGAAAAGCCCTTTATTTAGCTATAAAGGGCTTTTTTTAAGAATCTATCCGGTATCTTAAAATCAATTAATAATAAGATACTTTTAAAATTGAATTATTGTTTTAATATCCAGGCAAATATCAATGGCACCACAATGGTAGCATCACTCTCTACAATGAATTTGGGCGTGTGGATATCCAGTTTACCCCAAGTGATCTTTTCATTTGGCACGGCACCCGAGTACGAACCGTATGAAGTGGTAGAGTCGGAGATCTGGCAGAAATAGCTCCAGAAAGGGATTTCGGTCATTTCCATATCCTGATAAAGCATCGGTACCACACATATGGGGAAATCGCCGGCAATACCGCCGCCTATCTGGAAAAAGCCCACGCCCTTACCACCCGAATTTTTAGGGTACCAATCGGCCAGCCAGGTCATATACTCGATACCGCTCTTCATGGTCGATGCTTTTAGCTCGCCCTTGATCACGTATGATGCAAAGATGTTACCCATGGTTGAATCTTCCCATCCCGGAACTACGATAGGCAGGTTCTTTTCGGCAGCCGCTAACATCCATGAGTTTTTAGGGTCTATCTCATAGTATTGCTCCAGCTCGCCGCTTAGTAAGATCTTGTACATGTACTCGTGCGGGAAATAACGCTCGCCGCTATCCTCGGCATCCTTCCAGATCTTGTGGATATGCTTTTGCAGGCGGCGAAAGG
Organism: Mucilaginibacter glaciei; assembly: GCF_014773245.1. Classification (GTDB taxonomy): domain Bacteria; phylum Bacteroidota; class Bacteroidia; order Sphingobacteriales; family Sphingobacteriaceae; genus Mucilaginibacter; species Mucilaginibacter glaciei. The sequence continues at coordinate 489,209 of NZ_JACWMX010000002.1, forward strand.
CCTCCTCTTCGGGGATGCAGGTATCGGTAACGCGGTTATAGTGGTTCTCTAACAGGTCCCACTCCTCTTGCGGGCTCAGGTCGCGGTAATTGGGTACGCGTTTGTAGTGCGAGTGCGCTACCAGGTTCATGATATCCTCTTCCAGATTGGCGCCGGTACATGATATGATATCTATCTTATCCTGGCGAATCATCTCGGCCAGCGAAATGCCCAGTTCGGCAGTGCTCATGGCACCTGCAAGGGTAACCATCATTTTGCCGCCTTCTGTAAGGTGGGTCTCATAACCTTTTGCCGCATCCAGTAGCGCTGCCGCGTTAAAGTGCAGGTAATTTTTCTCAATGAACTGAGATATAGGGCCTCTTTCTGTGCTCATAGTGTTGTTGTATTGAGGTGCAAAAGTAGGGATTTTGCGCACATCCGAATTTTAAAATCCAAATTCGGTAAACAAATACTTAAAATATACCTTTGACGATCCATAGTCTTATGAAAAAACTTTGCCTCTTCGCCCTTATATCTGCCTTGTCCCTGCCCACCTTTGCACAGCGTAAAATACTGCCGAAGTTTTTATACGATATGTATTTTAGTAAGGATAGCACCAAAAAAGCCAGCTTTGTTTTGCTGCCGGTATTGAGCACCGCGCCCGAAACGGGGCTTGAAATTGGCGGATCGGCCCTGTACTCGTTTTACACCGATACCGTTAGCCGTAACACCCGGGTATCAAACATATTTGCTTATGGGACCATCACCACCAAGGGCCAGAGCCGCATTAACTTAAGTAGCAGCTACTGGGCGCCGCAAAACAAATACCACTACACGGGCAGCGTTGGATACATTAATTTTCCGTTTGATTTTTACGGCGTAGGCAACAATACCCGCAAGGCCGATGCCGACCGGCTGGGCCAGAAACGCGTACGCGTCACCGCCACCGCCGAAAAGAAACTGGGTAACAACATTTATGTAGGATTGGTTGGCGGTGGATACGATTATCGCTTTGACGACCAGAACACCACCGGCATTTTCGCGACCGACCCAACCATTGAAGGCCGCCACGGCGGTACCTTTTTATACATTGGCCCCAGCCTGGTTTTTGACAGCCGCAACAACAATACTTACACCACCAAAGGCATCCATTTTACGAGTTACCTTAACCTGATGAAGGGCGTAAACAGTAACAATGGTTATAGTGGCGGCCTGTTCAATGCCGAATATGCCCAGTACTTTAGGGTGAGCAAACGCTTTGTACTGGCCGTTGATATACAGGAACAAAGCCTGACCGGTAGCCAGTCGCCGTTTTATTTGCTGCCTGCACTGGGGAGTGATGAAATGATGCGGGGCTACTACAACGGCCGTTTCCGCGACCGCAACCTGCTGGCCGGGCAAACCGAACTTCGCTACCGCCTGGCCGACCGCATAGGCATCGTAGGCTTTTTAGGCGCCGGGCAGGTGTTCAACAAAAAGTTTGATCTCAGCGAGTTTAAACCCAACTATGGCGGTGGCCTCCGTTACTTCTTCGATACCGAAAAAGGCCTCAGCATCCGTGTAGACTACGGCGTTGGCGAAAAACGCCCCGGCGAAAGCAGGCAAAGCGGCGTGTATATCGGGTTGGGAGAAGCTTTTTAGTATAAGCGATAACTAATTGTTAATAGTACCGTTACTGGAGATAGCCATAAATATAAACTTTTGAGGATTTATAAATGTAGTTTTTAAGAAGGATGAAATTTTTAACTAAAAAAATTGCGTCAAAAAGGCAATTATTTAATTACATACGGCCTTTCCTATTTATAATTTACATAATCCCCGATGAATAAAATTACTCTTGCTGGTTTGATCCTAACTACCCTGAGCGTTATAATGGTTATTATTGTTGGAATTTTTTATTCCTACAGTGGCCCTGCGTTAAATCCCATAGTTAATGAAGTATTGAGATATTCTTTTCTATTTTGGCTTCCAACTTTACTTATCGGGATTATCTTAATTGGTCCTAAAAAGAGAAACTAAGTTTAGCTCTAACAGTCGCCAGCATAAGGGCTTTTTAGAGATTTTTAGGGATTGTAACGGTGCGGGTGTGCAGATTTCAGATGTGCAGATACGGGTTTTAAATATTTTTTTACTAATATCCGCTGACACTACCATGTCAGTACCCTAATATTCAATAAGCTGAATATCAGATGTTCATGCTTGTTCACGGTGTTCATAAGTGTTCACGTGAACAAAACAGGCCATTTCATCTGCATATTTGCACATCCGAATTCTGCACATCTATCCTAAAATTTGATCTTAAAATCTTCCTTAGCCTGGCCGGGTTTAAAGAAAACCAACCCTATCCAAAACAAGTCGACAGTGGCAATTACCTGCGGGTGGGATTTGATCTGTTCCCAGGCCTCCTTCATGCCATCGCTCCAGTAAATATCATCGAAGATCAGCATGGTATCTTCATGTACCTTAGGCAGGCACCATTCAAAGTATTTAAGGGTGGCGTCGCGCTGATGGTTACCGTCAATGTAAACAAAGTCCAGCTTTTGGTGCTTGTCTAAAACGCCGCCAAGGGTATCATCAAAATTACCCACTACTAAGTCTATATTGGTTAGCCCCGATCTTTTGAAAACATCTGTAGCAACACCGGCAATTTGCGGGCAACCTTCTAAAGTGTAAACTTTGGCGTTTGGTGCGGCATGCTGCAGGTATACAGTGGTGATGCCCAGGCAGGTACCCAGTTCTACGATACTTTTAGGATTGGCGAACTTAGCCAGCCGGTAAAGCAGCTTAGCCAGTTTGGGCGGCTTAAGCGCGTTAATGGTAATGTCGCTTATTTTTTTCTGCCTGTTGTTGTTTACATGCGATCCTGCCCCGAGGTCGGTAACGGAGATAAAGCGGTCGTCAATCAGCAAGTGGTCGCGTTGCGCTTCTACCTTATCGTAAATATCCGAATGTTTATTATCGTATATAACTTCGTCTACCAAACGGTAAATAAATGGTGAATGTAAACCATGACGGTTTTTTGACGTGAACCTATGAAACAGAAAATCCTTAGTGAACGTTAATTTAGACATTGAACGCAAAAATATATAAACCTTTAGTATTTTAGCTGTAGTGATATGATAAATCCCTCAGAAGTACACTCCCTCATCCGCCTTTTAGACGATACAGACACAGAGGTATACGAGCATGTGCATAAAAAGTTGCTTTCTTACGGCACAGAGGCCATACAATATTTGGAATCGGCCTATGAACAGGCCTTTGACAGTGTACTTCAGGAACGCATTCCCAACCTGGTGCACGAGATCCAGTTTGATACCGTAAAAAACGATTTGCAGCTGTGGTACCAAAGTGGTGCGTTCGACTTGCTGCAAGGCATCCTGATCATAAACCGCTACCAATACCCGGATCTGGACGAGCAAAAGGTAATTAACCAGATTGAAGCCATTAAACGCGACCTGTGGCTGCAGATGATGAACGAGGCCAGCCCGGTTGAACAGATTAAGCTGATGAACCACGTGTTTTATGCCATACATGGTTTTACCGGCAATACCACCAACCACCGCGACCCGCAGAACAGTTACCTAAGCCAGGTACTGGACACTAAACGCGGCAACCAAATCTCGCTGGCCATTATTTATTCTATTATTTGCCAAAAGCTGGATATCCCGGTGTATGGGGTAAACCTGCCGCAACATTTTATTTTAGCTTACCTTGACGAGAGCCGCGAAACCGAGCTTGAAGGTGGCATCCTGTTTTACATCAATGCTTTTAACAAAGGCCTCATTTTTGGCCGTCGGGATGTGGATATGTTTTTGAAGCAATTGAACTTAAAGTACGATAAGCAGTTTTACGAACCCTGCGCCAATGCAGATATCATTAAACGTGTTTTACGCAACCTGATAAGCGCTTATGAACACCTGGGGTCGTCAGAAAAGGTTGATGAACTGAACGAACTGTTGTTGATTTTAGGGACTAACTAAGGGGATCGAAAACAGCCTCTATTTCATTAACCAACCATTAGCATCCATCCAGGCTGCCATCCAATCAAACCAAAGTGCTTTGGTGGTAGCGTTCTTCATACCGAAACCGTGCCCCCCTTCCGGAAAAAGGTGCATCTCGGTTTTTACTTTTGCATTTAATAACGATTGATAGAGTTGCAGGCTATTCTCTACAGGTACTACCGTGTCATCTTCGGCATGTACGATAAAGGTTGGCGGGGTGTTGGCGGTTACTTGCTTCTCGTTAGAATACAAGTCGATCATTTGCTGTGATGGATTTTTGCCTAAGAGTGCTTCTTTAGATCCCTGGTGCGTTTTTTCGCCCATGGTTACTACCGGGTACAGCAGCACTATAAAATCGGGCCGAACGCTGATATTTGCTTTATTATCGATCAGTACTTTATCAAAATGCGTACCCTCGGTACTGGCTAAGTGCCCACCTGCCGAAAAGCCCATAATGCCTATTTTGTTTGGGTTGATGCCCCATTTCGCGGCATCCTGCCGCACCATTTGTATGGCGCGCTGTGCATCCTGTAGCGGGCCGATCGTTTTATCAATCATAATACTATCACTGGGCAAGCGGTATTTTAAAACAAATGCTGCCACCCCTATTTTATTAAATGCTTTGGCAACGGTAAACCCCTCATGTTCGGATGCTAAACCACTGTAACCGCCGCCCGGGCAAATAACTACAGCTGCCCCGTTAGCATTCTCTTTGGCGGGTAAATAAGGCGTGAGCGTTGGTATGGTAACTTTGGTGATCCAAAATGTGCTGTTGGTTTGCTCTTTATACGTAGCAGGCGTAGGTTTTGAATTAGGCACACCACCAGGATATAACAGCAAGGGTTTCTCCTGAGCAAAAGTTAGTGAAGTAGCAAGTATCAAGATAAGGGTATATAAAATAAATTTCATAAAAGGTTGCAATTGGTTGAGCAAGGTACAATTTCCCTAATAAAAAAACGATGCCGTGGTTTGCAGCATCGTTTTAAAATCTATAATTATTGTTAAATATCTCGATAGAAACCGATCTGTTTTATGAGAGATAATGCAATAAATACAACACAAGTTTTACCCTAACTCTTCGGCCCGCCAAATTCCATCAGGTAAGATTTCAGGAACTCGTCCAGGTCGCCATCTAAAACAGCGGCAGCGTTCGAGGTTTCATGATCTGTACGCAAATCTTTTACCAGCTTATAGGGGTGCAGCACATAGTTACGGATCTGCGAACCCCACTCTATCTTCTTTTTATTACCTTCCACCGCACTTGAGGCTTCGGCGCGCTTGCGCATTTCTGCTTCATACAATTGCGACTTTAGTAACCGGATCGCATTCTCCTTATTCTGTAATTGCGAGCGCGACTCCTGGTTTTTGATGATAATGCCCGATGGTTTGTGATATAAACGCACAGCGGTTTCTACCTTGTTGACATTCTGGCCACCGGCACCACCGGCACGGAAGGTCTCAAATTCAATATCGGCATCCTTCACCTCAATATCAATCGTATCATCTACCAGCGGGTAAACATATACCGAAGCAAACGAGGTATGGCGTTTGGCATTGGAATCGAACGGCGAAATCCGCACCAAACGGTGTACCCCGTTTTCGCCCTTGAGGTAACCGTAGGCAAACTCGCCCTCTATTTGCAGGGTAACAGTTTTTACCCCGGCAACATCGCCTTCCTGGTAATCCTGCTCAGATACCTTGTGCCCGTTTTTTTCGGCCCACATAATGTACATGCGCATCAGCATACCGGCCCAGTCGCAACTTTCCGTACCACCTGCTCCCGCTGTTATTTGTAATACGGCGTTAAACTGGTCTTCTTCCGCACTCAGCATATTCTTAAACTCCAACTCCTCCACAACAGTTATTGCCTGCTTGTAGTGGTCGTTCATTTCCGCTTCGGTAGCATCGCCTGCCTGGAAAAATTCCATCAGTACGCCTGTATCCTCCACTACCGATACAACCTTTTGGAAGGCATCGGTCCATACTTTTTTTGTTTTGATAGAAGCTAATACTTTCTCGGCTTCTTTAGGATGGTCCCAAAAATTAGGGCCTATGGTTATCTCCTGCTCCTTTTGCATCGCATCGAGTTTCGTATCGATGTCAAAGATGCCTCCTCAGGGACGTTACTCTGTCCCTTAAATCCTGGATGTTCTCTTTAGTCATGTGGCAAATATATAAAATTGAAATAACGTTAAAGTTGAGTAGGGCTACAACTTTATTACGCCCTCATGCGTATCTTTAAATAACTTGTAAAAAAACATAACTAATGAAAAAAGCACTTACCCTCCTACTTCTATTTTGCTGCTGCACGGCCTTCGCGCAAGATAGCTTGCAGTACTACAATCAAAAACGTTACACCACAACTACCAGCGGCATGAAGGTACTGGGAAGCTGGGGCATAGCTAACGTAGCCGTTGGGGCAACGGGCTGGGCAACTACCAATGGCTCAACCAAATACTTTTACCAGATGAATACGATATGGGGTGCGGTTAATGTTGGCGCAGCTATTTTGGGCTATACCGGCGCGCAAAAAACTAAAGGCGACAAATTATCGGCGGCCGAAAGTTTAACAGCCCAAAAGAAAATAGAGCGGATCTTCCTGATCAACGGCGTATTGGATGTGGCTTATGTTGCAACAGGTGTTTACGTGAATCATCGTGGCAATATAAAAGATGATGATAAGCTTAAAGGCTATGGCTCGTCGGTAATTATGCAGGGTGCGTTTTTACTTTTGTTTGATAGCATTATGTACGGCACGCACAAAAGCAATGGCAATAAACTTCGGAATTTCCTTGCAAAAAACCCGGTAACCTTTAATGGTAGCAGCGTGGGGATGCTCATAAAGTTGTAGTAACAAAGAAGGTTGCAAGGAATACACCCTTACAACCTTTTAAACTTTTGTAACTCTATTAACTTAACTAAGCTATTTTCAGTTGATTCAATAACAAGCTGATGTCGCCGATGTTGCCGTTAAGTTTCGATATAATGGCGCTTAAGGCAAATTCTTTATTTTGCTCGCCTTTTGATTGTTTAATCATTTCCTGCATTACAGGCGGGATCAGTTTTTTAGATACTTCCATGGCGTCTTTCGAATCTATACCATAAAAGTTATTCAGCTTATTGGCGAATTTATTAACCGCGCTGGTGATGAGCGGGTTTTCAAAAATACCGGTGAATTGGAAGTACTTTACCAGGTCGCGCAGTTTACCACCTTCAACCTGGCCTTTTAACACTTCAATTATCGAGCTTGAGGCATCGTTCAGTACGGCTTCACGATGTTTTTCGGCAATTGCAGGGTTATTCATTACGGCCTCTCCGGCGTTATTTTTTACAAGCAAAAAAAGTTTCTCAAACATAATTTTATGTGTTAAAAGTAGATTATGAAATTGATAATATAATTGGCGTTATTTACCAACACGACAAATATATCGATTATTGGTTTAAATATTAAAAAAATAAAAGTAAATCTGTTAGTAAAATGACAATCTGATTGGTGTAAAACAAACACTATCCTGCGGTGTTAAAACAACACTATGTCGTCATTATTTCACATTTAATTTATCGCTAAAAATTAACTTGCTACTTTTACATTAAACCCATCAACTATGTTGCCAAATATCGATTTCACCAGCACCCAGTCGTACAAATATTTAACCGATCATTACCTCGATATCCTGACCAAAAACCTGAAGGATCTTTTTGCGGCTGACAGTCAGCGTTTTGAAAAATTCTCTTTACATTTTGAAGATATCCTGCTGGATTATTCTAAAAACCGCATAGATGAAGAGACCATAGCACTTTTGATACAATTAGCGTGCGAGTGTGGTGTAAATAAGGCAATTGAAGCGATGTTTAGCGGCGACCGCATAAACGTAACAGAAGATAGGCCCGTGCTGCACATCGCTTTGCGTAACCGTGCAAACACACCAATTTTAGTTGACGGCAAAGATGTGATGCCAGATGTGAACGCGGTGTTGCAGCACATGAAAGAGTTTAGCGAAGCCATTATCTCTGGCAGTTGGAAGGGTTACACCGGCAAACCAATCACCGATGTGGTTAATATCGGCATCGGCGGATCTGACCTGGGCCCGGTAATGGTGACCGAAGCATTAAAGGCTTACAAGAACCACCTGACCATGCACTTTGTATCTAATGTGGATGGTACCCATATAGCCGAAACCTTGAAAGACCTTGATGCAGAAACAACACTGTTCCTGATCGCATCTAAAACCTTTACCACGCAAGAAACAATGGGTAATGCCCATAGTGCACGCGACTGGTTTATCGAGAAAGGTGGCAAAGATGAGGACGTGGCTAAACATTTCGCGGCTTTGTCTACCAATAGCGAAGGGGTCGAAAAGTTCGGCATCGATACTAAAAACATGTTTGAGTTTTGGGATTGGGTTGGCGGCCGTTACTCGTTATGGAGCGCCATCGGCCTTTCTATAGCGCTGAGTGTTGGCTTTGATAATTTTGAGGAACTATTGAGCGGTGCCCACGCTATGGACAACCACTTTAAAACGGCTGAATTAGAAGAAAACCTCCCGGTTGCTTTGGCATTGGTTGGCATTTGGCATAATAACTTTTTTGAGGCTGAAACACAGGCGATATTGCCTTACGACCAGTATATGCACCGTTTTGCAGCCTACTTCCAACAGGGAGATATGGAAAGCAACGGTAAACATGTTGACCGTAACGGCAAACATGTTGATTACCAAACCGGCCCGGTTATCTGGGGCGAACCCGGCACCAATGGGCAGCACGCATTTTACCAATTGATACACCAGGGTACTAAATTGATCCCTTGCGATTTTATAGCACCGGCACAATCGCATAACCCCCTGGGCGAGCACCATAATATGCTGCTCTCTAACTTTTTTGCCCAAACGGAAGCTTTAATGAATGGCAAAACCGAAGAGGAAGTTATTGCCGAGCTGAAAAAAGCAGGTAAATCTGAAGAAAAGATTGGCCAGATAGTACCATTTAAGGTATTTGAAGGTAACCGCCCAACTAACTCTATCCTAATTAAAAAGATCACCCCATACTCTTTAGGCAGTTTAATAGCCATGTATGAACACAAGATATTTGTACAAGGCATTATCTGGAATATTTACAGCTTTGACCAATGGGGTGTTGAACTGGGCAAACAACTGGCCGGCAAGATCCTCCCCGAGCTGAAAGACGACGTAGAAGTAACCTCGCACGATTCATCAACCAACGGGTTGATCAATCAATATAAAGCCTGGCGGTAAAGCTATATTATCCGTTACCCGTTGGTTAACCGGCGCGTAACGGATATATATTCCCATTTATTTTAGTCTATTAAAGGCGTAGCCGCGCCTCTTCTGTTATGGGTTTTACATCTGCCCATATCAACCATCGCGATAATTTTATATATTTAAATAAGATTAGCCGATAACGATTACTTTTGTACCCGCACTTATTTTAGCTCATGATCACCAAGCCCACCATCGACCGTATAATGGAAGCCACAGATATTGTGGAGGTGATTGGCGAGTTTGTACAGCTAAAAAAAAGGGGGGCTAACTATATCGGTTTATCCCCCTTTGCTAATGAGCGCACCCCATCGTTCACGGTATCGCCCGCTAAAGGGATCTTTAAAGATTTCTCGACCGGCAAGGGCGGCAGTGCCATCACTTTTTTGATGGAACTGGAAAAATTCACCTACCCCGAAGCCTTAAAATGGCTGGCTAAAAAATACAGCATCGAGGTAGAGGAAACGGTTGAATCGTCTGAACATAAAGAGGAAGACCAACGCCGGGAAAGTTTGATGATTGTAAGCAGCTATGCTGCCAAATACTTCCATGAAACCATGCTGACTACAGACGAAGGGCAGAACATCGGCCTGAGTTATTTTAAAGAGCGTGGCTTTAATGCTGATACCATTAAAAAATTCGAGTTGGGATACTCGCCCGATCAATGGGAAGCCTTTACCGGCGAGGCTTTAAAACAAGGCTACCAGGAAGAATTTTTAGTAACCAGCGGCTTATCTGTTAAGCGCGATAACGGCTCGCTTTATGACCGCTACCGCGGCCGGGTCATGTTCCCTATCCATAGTTTTACGGGCAGGGTGATAGCCTTTGGCGGCCGTACGCTCAAAACGGATAAAGCTGTACCCAAATATGTCAACTCGCCCGAGTCGGAGATCTACCATAAATCAAACGTACTATACGGCTTATACTTTGCCAAGAAAGCCATTCGCGAGCAGGATAACTGCTACCTGGTAGAGGGTTATGCCGATGTGCTCTCTGTTCACCAGGCGGGGATAGAAAACGTGGTCGCATCGTCGGGTACCTCTTTAACGTCCGAACAGGTGAGGCTGATAGGCCGGCTCACAAAAAATATTACCATCCTTTATGATGGCGATGCGGCGGGCATTAAGGCATCGCTCCGCGGGCTCGACCTGATCCTGGAAGAAGGCCTCAACGTAAAAGTGGTACTGTTCCCGGATGGGCACGACCCTGATTCATACGTGCAGAAATTCGGCACCGCGGCTTTCAAAAAACATGTAGACGATAGCAAAAAAGATTTTATCCTTTTCAAAACCGATATCCTGTTAAAGGAAGCCGGTAAAGACCCTATCCGCCGGTCGGAGGTGATCAGGGAGATCGTAGAAAGTATTGCCAAGATCCCTGACTCGATCAAGGCATCGGTGTTTATCAAAGAGTGCAGCTACATTTTACAGATAGATGAACGCGCCCTGCTTACCGAGCTGAACAAGATGCGCCAGGCGAAAGCCAAAAAAGATTACCAAAGCAGTCAAAATAGCCGCAGGCCATCGGCAGCAGAGCCATCGCCGGAAGACCTGTTATTTTTTGATGAACCGCAGGTAACGCAACCGGTAACCAAAGATGAGTCGTCACAAGAGAAGGAGATCGTTCGGCTGCTGTTGCTTTATGGCAACAAAATGATAGATTGGGATGGCATCGCCAATACCTATATCGGCCCTTTTATGATTGCCGAATTGAGTGACGTGGAATTTGCCGATGAAACGTGCAGGCAATTCATAGAAATCTATCGCGCCGAGGTGGAGAACGGCGTGCTACCCGAGGAGCAGCACTTTATTCATTATAAAGATAAAAATATCGTCGACCTGGTAGTGACTTTACTGGCGACCAAATACTTCCTGAGCGAAAACTGGTACGAGATGCACAAGATAATGGTGCCCGATGAGCAGGCCAACATGAAGGCGACTATCCTGGGAGCGATATTCCATCTTAAAAAGCAAAAGGTAGGCAAGATATTGGAAAACCTGCGAAAGGAACTGCAAACCACCCCTGCCGAGGCCGACCAGGAAATACTGCTGAACCAATACATGCACATGAAAAAGGTAGAGAAAACCATTTCTGATTACTTAGGCTCGGTTATTTTAAAATAATGGCAACCCATAACGACCTGGGCCGGCAAGGCGAAGCATTAGCCAAAGCGCACCTGGAAGCTAACGGGTACGAGATCATGGACGAGAACTGGGTTTTCGGTAAGGCGGAAATCGACCTGATCGCTTACAAAGCAGGCGTTATTATCTTTACCGAAGTAAAGGCCCGAACCGGCAACGGCTTTGGTGAGCCCGAGGATTTTGTTGATGCCCGCAAACAAAAACTACTGGTGCAGGCAGCCGACGAATATATTTATGTAATGAACCACCAGGGCGATGTGCGCTTTGATATAATATCCGTACTTTTTGACCGTAATAGTAACTATAAACTCAAACACATTGAAGATGCCTTTTGGCCTTCAGCCTTATAAACCATGAATAAACGCATAGCTTTTTTTGCCCTGATTGCCGCTTTAGCATACGGCTGTACCAATAACGATAAAACTGCAGGCGATATCACCATCAGTCCGGATGCCGGGACTTCCTATAAATCGGGAGATGTGATCGCTGCCAAAGTAAATCTGCCAGGCGACATTAAACCCGATTCGGTAGTTTACCTCTTGGATTCTACCCGCGTAGGTTCGGCAAAAGATTCATCAGTGGTAAAGATCAAAACCGATAGCCTGGGTTTAGGCGCAAGGGTGATCACCGCAAAGGTTTACCAGGGTGGCAAAAGTACAGATGTAACAACAAACGTAGTATTGCTTTCTGCCAAAGCACCTGAGGAACTGAGCTATACAGTAGAAAAAACCTTCCCGCACGATACGGCGAGTTATACCGAGGGCTTACAATATGCCGACGGGGTAATATATGAAAGCGACGGTGGAGTGTCCGCTTCACCAGAAGGCAGATCGAGCCTGCGGAAGGCTGACCTGAACACCGGCAAGGTGCTTAAAATAAGGGATGGCGACCCAAAGATCTTTTCGGAAGGCCTGTCCGTTGTAGGCGACAAGATCGTACAGCTTACCTGGACAGAAAAGATTGGCTATGTGTACGACAAGAAAACTTTCGAGATCATCAACAAATTTAATAATAACGTAGGTGTTGAAGGCTGGGGCCTTTGCTTTGACGGCACTAAACTTTATATGGATGACAGCACCAACCGCATCTGGTTCCTGGATAAAGACAAGTTTAATGCTACAGGCTTTATTGATGTTTATGATGATAAAGGGCCAATAAACAAGCTGAACGAAATGGAATACATTAACGGTTTAATTTATGCAAACGTTTATGAAACCGATGATATTGTGGTAATTAACCCCAAGACAGGTTCGGTGTTGCAACGCATCAACATGGCTAACATTTACCCGCTAAATACCCGCCCTGCAGGCTTTGACAACGACAACAACGTGCTTAACGGTATTGCTTACGATAAAGCCACCAGCCGCATTTTTGTAACCGGCAAAAAATGGCCAAAAATGTACCAGGTAAAGTTTGTAAAGAAATAATAACCGTGATGAAGCGGATTTGTAGGATTTAGGGATTTTACCTTGTATCATTCAACGCCAACTTGCGCTCGTATTTGACGAGTGCTTAATTTAGTTAAGCGTTATAAACATCTATGCAGCCTTGTTATACTTATTCCGATACTCTACCGGTGATAGCCCGGTAATCTTTTTAAACACCGTGCGGAAGGCTTTGGTATCGGTGTAGCCAACATTATACATCACTTCATTAACATTTCTTCGACCGGTTTCCAATTGCTTTTTAGCGGCCTCTATCTTCACGCGCTGAATGTACTCTACCGGGGTATTATTAGTGGCCTTTTTAAAGCGGCGTTCAAAATGCCGTTTGCCAATAGCATATTTAAAGGCCAGGTCTTCAACCGATATGCGCCCGGCAATATTGGCCTCTATAAACTCCTGGGCTTTTTTGATCGGTTCGTCCTCATGGGTTTTTTGCCCGTTAAACATAATAAACGGCGACTGGCTCTTCCTGTCAATCTCCAGCGCGAAAACTTTTGCTGCCATGATAGACATATCCCTGCCGGCGTACTTCTCTACCAGATACAGTAGCAAATTCCAGTAAGATGTTGCGCCGCCGCTGCTGTATAACCCCTGCTGCTCGGTAACTATCCGGTCATCTACCAGTGTAACTTCGGGGAACATATCTCGAAATTGTTCGGCAAAGCGCCAGTGGGTGGAGCATTCCTTACCATTTAGTAAGCCGGTGGCAGCTAACAGGAATGCCCCCACGCAAAGGCTCGCTACTTCGGCACCCTGGTGATGCTGTGTGGTAATCCACGGGATAAATTCCTTGTTCTTTTCAATTGCCGATGTCATTTCACCCCCCATCGCAGGCACAATGATCAGATCTGTTTGGGGTACATTACCAATCACCTCATCAGTGTGTACCGAGAATAGCCCGGCATGCAGCTTTATATCTTTAGTCAATCCAACCAATTGCACTTTAAAAAGCGGTGGCTTACCTGCGGCTTCTAAAAATTCATTTACGCCGGTAAACATAATACGCGGATCGGCAATACTGGCCAGAACCGCATCGTTGGTGATCAGGATAGATACATGCTTCATATGGTGAGGGTTAATTAGCTAAGTAAATTTAGGCAAGTATAAAGTCGTAAACAACCCCTTATTAATCCTTTTTGCACCATTAAAGAGTTGCGCGGCTATTTTACATTTGTATCAGCAATAAAAAATAACGCCCGATGAGAAAAGTAAAATTACAAATGCAGGTAAGCCTTGATGGTTTTGTAGCAGGCCCAAATAACGAAATGGATTGGATGACCTGGAACTGGGACGATAAACTGAAGGCCTACGTGCAGGAAATAACAGCGCCCGTTGATACTATTATATTAGGCCGTGTGCTGGCCGAAGGCTTTATCCCCGTTTGGAAGGAACGCTCAAAGGAAGCAGATGCCGATGCCTTTACCCACAAAATGGTAAACGACCCTAAGGTTGTATTTACCAAAACGCTTACAGATAGCCCCTGGGAAAATACCACGCTTGCTGCTAACATTGTTGAAGAGGTTATGAAGCTTAAAGACCAACCCGGTGGCGACATTGTAGTTTATGGCGGCGCGTGTTTGGCATCGGCTATGATTAAAAATAACCTGATAGATGAGTATCATATTTTTGTGAACCCGGTAATCATTGGTAAGGGCAAACCTATTTTTGCAGATCTGGATAGCAAACTAAACTTAAAACTGGTTAGGGCCTCGCCGTTTGATTGTGGTATCACCGTTTTATGCTACACACCGGCAAACGGGTAAACAAACGATATGCGCAGGTTGATCGTATCAATAAATGTAACCCTCAATGGCATGATGGCGGGACCTCATGGCGAGATGGACTGGCATATGCCGTATTGGGACGACGAAATGAGTCACCATGCCGCCGAGCAGTTAGGCAGCGCCGACACCTTGTTACTGGGACGGATAACTTACCAGGGAATGGCGGCCTATTGGCATGGCAAACCAGCTTATTTTGGCGCGCGGGCAGATATCGATTATGCCGAAATGATGAACAGTCATCACAAGGTGGTGTTCTCTAAATCGCTTATACAGCTAAACGGATGGCACAACTCCCGGCTGGCAGTAAATACATTGGCACATGAGGTTAAAGCGCTAAAGCAATTGCCCGGTAAAGACATTTTAGTTTACGGCAGCGGTAAATTGGTAATGGCCCTTATACAGCGTAACTTAGTAGATGAGTACCGGTTATGGGTTTACCCTGTGGTATTGAACAATGGGCGGCTATTATTTAAAGGGTTACAAAAACGTGTAGGATTAAAACCTGCGCAAGTAAAGGTATTTGGTAATGGGGTGGTTATACTGAGCTACGAATTAACTTAAGGCTTTGGTTCGTTTAATCTTACCTTCATGCTTCTTATTGGTCTTCCCGAGCGATTTTTCAAAAACGTGACCGCTATTCCTGCAAGCACGATTACGCTGCCGATGATCTCATTAGCTTCCAGCCGCTCGGTTAGCAGCAACGCTGCCAGTATCCCGGCAAATACCGT
The DNA here is from genome assembly GCF_014773245.1 of Mucilaginibacter glaciei. Taxonomy (GTDB): domain Bacteria; phylum Bacteroidota; class Bacteroidia; order Sphingobacteriales; family Sphingobacteriaceae; genus Mucilaginibacter; species Mucilaginibacter glaciei. Next base: position 504,563 of record NZ_JACWMX010000002.1, read on the forward strand.
TTGGCTTAATAACGCGATAGATACTTTGGTGCTTTCCAGGTATCGTAAAGAATGGTTGATGGTTAACCAGCCCGTTAACTGGCAAAGCAACCCCATGCCTGTAAAACACCACCAAACCCGCATCGAAAAGTGGATAATGTCATTACCGGACGCAAGGCTTACCAGCAGCATAAAAACCGAAGCACTTAGCATACTGTAAAACATAAAGGTAAATACATCTATCCCGGCCATGGCGTTCTTGGTGATCATGATATAGCTGGCGTAAAAAAAGCTTGCCAGTACCGCCAGCAAGATCCCGGCATTAAACTGCAAATGCAAAATATTTTGATACCCCACCAGCACCATCATCCCGGCCAGGGCTACGCCGGTACCTATCCAGAATAATTTACCGCTTTTCTTTTTAAGGATCAGATAACTCATCAGCCCCACCCAAACCGGTGCAAGGTTCGCTATCAGGGTTGATACTGTTGCGCTGATCTTGAGTAACGACATGTTCCAAACCGCTATATCTACGCCAAACACTATCCCGGCTATAACAGCAACAATCAGTTGACTCCGATTGATCCTCAACTTATTTTTGATGATACAAAACGGCAGCAGGCAAATCCATGCCACAAACACACGGTAAAATGCAGCCCCTAAGGGTGAAGTACCCGCAAGCTTAACAAAAATGGGCGAAAACGAGATACAAAGGATCCCGATCACGAGGCTAAGCTTTGGGTTTAACGGCATAGGGCAAACTTACATTTTATCCGCTTAGGATCAATCAGCCAAGTTGGAATAGCGCTGTCCTGATTAATCTTTACGATATTTTTTAGATATCGTTGTATCGTTAGTTAAAATCCTTTCGTAAAGTATAAAAAGTACTATTATGAAAAAACTAACCTTACTTATTTTGGCAGCGGCACCCTTGCTGCTTACGGCCTGTTTAAAAGAAAACAATAATTGCTGTGATGTTTACTACGATCCCTATTTTGTTGCGGAAAGAAACGGAACAAACGTTATAGCTGCGCCCGGCTCGGCTAAGGTGGGCACCGACACGATATCTATTTTTGGCGTAAGCAACCAGGCCGGTGTGCGCATGCGGTTTAAGTTTAACGGCAAAGGCATTTACCAATTATCGGGCAACCAATCAAAATATTACCAGGTAATAGGCAGCGATACTGTTAGCCGTTATAATTTAGGCGTTGCTGCCGGCAGTTCGGTAGAAGTCACTGCATACGACTCAACCAACCGCATTATAGGGGGCAAATTCACGCTCAATATGAAACGCACCTTCCCGGTAACGTCAAGCGTTTACCCTGATAGCGTTAAATTTACCAAAGGACAATTTGTTATTGCACTGCCACGTTAATTCTTTAAAGCATAAGGCCGGTAGCTCACCTGCCTTATGCTAATTATTTTATGCGATGAGTAGCGTTCATCAAGCTTTGCACGTATTGCTAAGAAACACCCGGATCTGATGAAAAAATTACTAATAGCCGCTGTAATAATGTTCGCAGCAATTAGCTTTTCGTGTAAAAAAAATGATGCCAATTGCTGTATACCACCTTATCAACCCTTTACAACTGCCGAAAAAAATGGCGCAAAATGGGATGCCGCTGTCAGCGCCTCTAAATTCAAAGGGGATTCTGTTGCTATTGTTGGTGCTCAAACCGAAGAACGATTGATCATGCAGATAAAGTTCAACGGCAAAGGCTTATATAATTTAACCGGTAACCAAGCTTTATTTTTTACCACTGTAGGGCAGGATGTTATAACCAGTTTCTACAACGTAGATAACTCCACGGTTAGCACATTGGAAATTACCGACTACAATAATGCCAAAGGGACCATAACCGGGACTTACTATGTCGCGCTAAAAAAAGAGCCCAACCGGTATGTTGGTGCCCCGGAAACTATCCGCTTTTTAAAGGGCAGGTTTACTACTTATCTGAAGAACTAACAGCCACTTATCAAAGTATCTATTACGGCTCAAAGGTTTTGGCAAATAATTGTATTTTTGCCGCTCAAATGTTATTGATATGAGCCAGCGAATTAAAATTAAGGCATTATTAGAAAGCGGCCGCACCAGCGGCGATATTTTAGTAAAAGGATGGGTGCGTGCATTTCGCCAAAATCGTTTTATTGCTTTAAACGATGGCTCAACAAACAGCAACCTACAAATCGTTGTCGATTTTGAAAACACCGACCCTGCCCTGCTTAAGCGGATTACCTTTGGAGCCGCGGTAAGTATTACCGGTACTTTAGCCCCGTCACTAGGCCAGGGCCAGAGTGTTGAGGTTATTGCAACCCAGATAGAAGTATTGGGCGATTGCAACCCCGATGAGTTCCCGTTGCAGCCAAAAAAACAATCATTAGAGTTTTTACGCGAAAACGCCCACCTGCGTTTCCGTACTAATACATTCGGCGCCATATTCCGTGTGCGTAATACGCTGTCGTTCGCGGTGCACCAGTTTTTCCAGGAGAAAGGCTTTGTTTACCTGCACACCCCAATCATCACCCAATCTGATGCAGAAGGCGCTGGCGAAGCATTCCACGTGACCAACTTTGATTTTGAGAAGATCCCCCGCACCGATACAGGCGAGGTAGATTATAAGCAGGATTTCTTTGGCCGATCAACCAACCTGACTGTTTCCGGCCAGTTAGAGGGCGAACTGGGCGCTATGGCTTTGAGCGATATTTACACGTTCGGCCCAACCTTCCGTGCAGAAAACTCTAACACTACCCGCCACTTAGCCGAGTTTTGGATGATTGAGCCCGAAATGGCTTTTTACGATCTGAACGACAACGCTAACCTGGCCGAGGAGTTATTGAAATATGTGATCAACTATGCGCTGGACAAAAACAAAGAAGACCTTGAATTTTTAAACCAGCGTTTGCAGGAAGAAGAAAAACAGAAGCCACAGAACGAACGTGCTGAACTGAGCCTGTTAGAGAAACTGCAGTTTTGTTTAGATAATGAATTTGAACGCCTTACCTACACAGAGGCGATAGAGATATTGAGAAATTCGACACCGAACAAAAAGAAAAAGTTTGTCTACCCTGTCGAGGGTTGGGGTACCGACCTGCAATCGGAGCATGAGCGTTACCTGGTAGAGAAACACTTTAAGAAACCCGTTATTTTAACGGATTACCCTAAAGAGATCAAATCTTTTTACATGCGCCAAAACGACGACGGTAAAACCGTTGCCGCAATGGATATCCTTTTCCCGGGTATTGGCGAGATCATTGGCGGTTCGCAGCGTGAAGAGCGTTTAGATAAGCTGGAAACGCGTATGGACGAGATAGGCATCCCTAAAGATGAACTTTGGTGGTACCTGGATACCCGCCGCTTTGGCGCGTGCCCGCATGCAGGTTTTGGTTTGGGCTTTGAGCGTTTAGTATTGTTTGTAACCGGTATGGGCAACATCAGGGATGTGATCCCTTTCCCGAGGTTCCCGAAGAACGCGGAATTTTAGACCGCTGATTTAAATGATTTCTTGATTACGCTGATTTAAACTTTAAGCAAGTCAAGAAGCGTCTTTTAAAGCTACTTGAGATGCCGTCGATAATATTGACAACTTACATCAATGCTTCTGTTGAACTGTGCTTTGATATTGCCAGAAGCATTGATGTGCACATAGCGTCAACTAAACATACCGGCGAACGGGCTATTGCCGGTCGGACAAGCGGTTTAATTGAACTGGGTGAAACCGTAACATGGCGGGCCAAGCATTTCGGCATATGGCAAAATCTTACTTCCAAAATCACTGACTTTGATAAACCCCGATTTTTTGCGGACGAGATGGTAGCGGGTGCGTTTAAAAGCTTTAGACATGAGCATCATTTTCGATCGGATGGTAGACGCACAATAATGAGTGATGTATTTGTTTTTGAATCGCCGCTTGGGTTTTTAGGTAGAGCTGCTAATTGGCTATTCTTGACAAATTACATGACCCGATTATTGGAAAAACGCAATTCAGTAATAAAAGAAGTGGCGGAGCAAAACGCTGTCGCATTTTTCTAATCCACCAATCTTTAAAAATTGAAAATGGGTTTACAAAGGTTTACACATTTTCAATAAAAAATCAGTTAAAATATTGATAATCAATTTTTTGTGAAAAAGGTGGGTTTACACGATTTGTCGCGTTGTTCACTCCTTTTTGTAGTCCTTATGCACGATCAGGAAACTGGCCCGTTCTTCTTTATGGAAGGGAATGTCCCAGTTGCCCTGGTAGGTGATCTTGATGGGTAATAGTTCGCCGTTAAAATTATTGAGCTCGATATTCATCTGCACATCAAAGTCAAACAGCATATTGCTGTACTTCATATCCACATAGCGGCCCAGAATCTGAAAAGTGCGCGCGTCGAAAATAGTGGTCAGTTCCTTAATCATCACATCCCCGTCAGCAGTACTTGGCTTTTTGATCACCTTAAAACGATATACGGGGATGCTATCCACATACGTACCGCGGGCAAACTCATACCGGTAAAACTGCCGCATATCCGGGCCAAAGATCTCTGTTTTGCTGCTTAGAAATGGGATGCCGCTTATTTTACGGCCGGGGGTAAAAATCAGTTGTTTGAGCTTGGCTTTATAACTCTCATTCTTACCCTTCGAATCGCCCGGCAGGGCATCGCCCTTCACAAAATCAGAATTGTAGGCATTCATGAAAATATAGTCGAACATCTCAACTGTATATAGCTGATATTTACCGTTCTTTTTATAAACGGTACCTGTATCTTGTTTAGCCACATAGGTTATTTTATGTGCACCCTTTTCGTTACTGTGGATGAGTTTACGATAAACCTTACCATTTACCTTATTCTTTTTATCGTAAGTAAAAATGCGATTTTCGGCAGTGAATGTATACCGCTTCATGTTCTGAAACGCTTTATAAAAGCTGGTGTCGGCCACCACGGCGTCAATAAAATCCTGCGCGTTTAACTTGTGTGACCTGATGTTGGCCACTGGCGTGTCTATCGTTATCGTACGGATCGTATCCGGGTTATAGCGCTGAATCTGCTGGGCTTTTAAGCTGAAAGCGAAAAGGAGAAAACCGAAAGCAAGAAGTATTTTTTTCATTTGTTATAATAACATCGTGTCATTGCGAGCGCAGCGTGACAATCGCACGCATTGCAGATCGGCCCTTTAGAGTTTGCGATTGCTTCGGTCTTCGCACTGGCACCTAATTCGTTAATTCCCCAGCTGTTTAATGGCCAGGTAGGCCATCAGTCCTGTACTTATTTTAAAGGCGTCCTCTTCTACATCAAAGGTTGGCGTATGTACCGATGAGGTAATGCCCCTTGCCTCGTTACGGGTACCCAGGCGATAAAAACAGCTATCAGCTACTTGCGAGTAGTAAGCAAAATCTTCAGCCGCCATCCATATATCAAGGTCGAGTACATTCTCTTTACCCAGGTAATCTTCCGCATGGCTGCGGGTTGCATTGGTCAACACCTCCTCATTGATCAGGAAAGGATAACCATGCATAATATTAAAATCGCAGCTGCCGCCCATACTTTCAGCAATGCCTTCGGCCATTTTTTTCATCTTGATATGGGCCTCGTTGCGCCATTTCTCGTCCATCGTACGGAAGGTGCCTTCCAGGTAAACCTCATTTGGGATCACATTAGTAGCACCATTGGCAATTACTTTACCGAATGAAAGTACCGATGGGCTCTTAGGGTCGGCAAAGCGGCTTACTACCTGTTGTAAGGCAGTTAAGATATGCGCCATGATAATCACCGGGTCCACATTTTGCTGCGGTTGTGCACCATGCCCGCCTTTACCCTTTATGGTAACATATAATTCATCTGTCGACGCCATATACTTACCCGCGCGGAAACCTACCTTACCCGCCTCTATCAATGGCATCACATGCTGGCCCAATACGGCATTAGGTTTAGGGTTTTCTAAGACTCCCTCTTTTATCATCAGGCTGGCACCACCGGGCAGTTTTTCTTCCGCCGGTTGAAAGATCAGTTTGATTGTCCCGCCAAATTCACTTTTTAGCTCGGTTAAGATCTTAGCGGTACCCAAGAGTGAAGAAGTATGCGCATCGTGTCCGCAAGCATGCATTACACCCGCGTTTTGGCTTTTGTAAGGTACGTCATTAGCTTCCAGTATCGGCAAGGCGTCCATATCTGCGCGTAGCGCTACTACCTTGTCAGACGTTTTATCGCCCTTTATCAGAGCCACCAAACCCGTGTCGGCCATTTTATGGTATTCGATGCCCAGTTCGGTAAGTTTTTGCGCCACAAAAACCGAGGTGTTTACCTCATGAAAAGAAAGCTCGGGGTTGGCATGTAAGTGCCTGCGGTTTGCTACAACATCATTAAAAATATCTGCCGATAGCTGCTGGATCTTTTCTTTAATCATTACTGATAACCGTTTTTGGTGGATTTATTTTTTCTGAGATGATGAACATGGCCGAAAAAGTTCCGTTAAGCTGGTTCTTCATCCGCTCGGCCTCGATGCGGGTGCGAAAATCGCCCGCACGTACCTTAAAGTTAGGCTCGTGATAAATGATGTAGGTACGCATCTCCGGGAACTCGCTGTTAAACCTGGCCTGCGCATTAAAAGCGGCGGTACGCTTACTGCCGCTATAAATTTGCACTCTATAGCCGTATGATGACGTATACAAACCGCTGCTGTTGCGGCCGGTATTAAGCATAGCACGTTTAGATAACAGCGTGTCAAACAAAGGTTCGCGTATTACCTGTACGTTGCCCCGGGTTTGGCCAAAGGTTATTGTCGATGAAAACAGTAAAAGACAAAAAAAGCAATATCTGAACAGGGCCGGTTTAGCTTTTTGATCAAATATTGCTTTTTTCATTTGTGTATTCAATTTTGTAGTAAACGCCATTGCGAGATACGAAGCAATCTCCCGCATGGCGTATCGGCTATGCATAATTTTGAGATTGCTTCGTACCTCGCAATGACGCGTGGGTTTTATTCTTACCCCTCTCCTTAACTGGAGGGTTGGATGATGTACCTTAATTCTGTCCCTGCCCGTGGCAGCTTTTGTATTTTTTACCACTACCGCAAGGGCATGGGTCGTTCCTGCCTATTTTTTGTTCCACCTTTACGGGTGTTGGTTTTTGCATTTCACGGGTATCTTCCATCGGCATGCCATTACCTTCGCTTACCAATTCAGGTTTTGAAGTACGCATGTTCTTCAGATCCAGCTTAGGCTGCGGTTTGGCCTCGCGCACCTCTTCCGGTTCCTGTTGTACAGCGATACCACCTCGGAAAAGGAAGCTTACCAACTCTTTATTTACGTTAGCCAGCATCGAGCGGAACAATTCAAAGGCCTCGAACTTATAAACCAATAAAGGGTCTTTTTGTTCATAAACGGCATTCTGTACTGATTGCTTTAATTCGTCCATCTCGCGCAGGTGCTCTTTCCAGGCATCATCTATCAGGGAAAGGGTTACGTTTTTCTCAAAAGATTTAAATACCTCTAAACCATGATTATCAACCGCCTTTTTCAACGGAACGGCTACCTGCATACCATGCACGCCATCAGTAAACGGAACAACAATGTTCTCGACATACTGGCCGCGGGTATCATATACATCTTTTAATACCGGGTAAGCCTGCTCTGCAATTGCTTCGGCTTTGCGTTTATAAAACTCCATCACTTCGGCAAAGGTTTTGTCAACCAAACCGTTCATGTTAGTAGAGCCAAAGGCAGCCTCATCTGTACTGATGTCTACAGAGAATAAACGGATCATCTCCAGTCTTAAGCCTTCATAATTGTTGGCTTCCTTGTATTCGGTAACCACATCTTCAATAACATCAAAAATGGTGTTACTCAAATCAACATCCAAACGCTCGCCAAACAAGGCATTCTTACGTTTCGCGTAGATAACGGTACGCTGTGAGTTCATCACATCATCATACTCCAGCAAACGTTTACGAATACCGAAGTTATTTTCTTCTACCTTCTTCTGCGCACGCTCGATAGATTTGGAGATCATAGAGTGCTGAATAACCTCACCCTCTTCGATTCCCATACGTACCATCAGGTTACTGATACGCTCAGATCCGAATAAACGCATCAGGTTATCCTCTAACGATACAAAGAACTGTGATGACCCCGGGTCGCCCTGGCGGCCTGCACGGCCACGCAACTGCCTGTCTACGCGGCGCGATTCGTGGCGCTCGGTACCAACAATGGCCAAACCACCCGATGCTTGTACCCCCGCTCCTAATTTTATATCCGTACCACGGCCTGCCATGTTGGTGGCAATGGTTACGGTGCCTGCCTGCCCTGCTTCGGCAACAATGTCTGCCTCCTTTTGGTGCATTTTAGCATTCAGTACATTGTGTTTGATGCCGCGCAGTTTTAGCATACGGCTCAATAATTCCGATATCTCTACCGAGGTAGTACCCACAAGTACCGGGCGGCCGGCCTGTGTTAGTTTTACGATCTCCTCTGCAACGGCATTATATTTTTCGCGAACAGTACGGTAAACCAAATCCTGCCTGTCGTCGCGGCTGATGTTCGTATTGGTTGGTATCTCTACCACATCCAGTTTATAGATCTCCCAGAACTCACCTGCTTCGGTGACGGCTGTACCGGTCATCCCACAAAGCTTGTGATACATCCTGAAATAGTTTTGCAGGGTAATGGTGGCAAAAGTTTGCGTAGCATCCTCTACCTTTACATTTTCTTTAGCCTCGATAGCCTGGTGTAACCCATCAGAGTAACGGCGGCCATCTAACACACGGCCGGTTTGCTCATCAACTATCTTCACTTTTCCGTCGTCGAGAATATACTCTGTATCTTTTTCAAACAAGGTATAGGCCTTTAGCAATTGGTTAACCGAGTGGATCCGCTCAGACTTGATTGAGAAATCGCGCATTAACTCATCTTTCCGGGCAATTTTATCTTCTGCGGATAGCGTTGATTTTTCAATTTCAGAGATTTCCGTACCAACATCTGGCATTAAAAAGAAACCTGGATCCTCACCGGATGAGGTGATCAGCTCGATACCTTTTTCAGATAGTTCAACCTGGTTATTTTTTTCGTCAATAATAAAGAACAATTCAGAATCTACCTTAGGCATCTCTTTGCCCTGATCCTGCATATAATAATTCTCTGTTTTTTGCAGTATGGTACGGTTTGATCCTTCACTCAAAAATTTAATCAGTGCTTTGTTTTTAGGTAAGGCACGGTGGGCACGTAAAAGGGCTAAACCGCCCTCGTCAATTCCCGATTTGCCATCATTAATCGCCTTTTTCGCTTCGTTTAACGCCGAATTTGCAAAAGTTTTTTGCGCGTTAACCAAGCGCTCAATGCGTGGTTTTAACTCATAAAACTCATGCTCGTCGCCACGCGGTATCGGGCCTGATATAATTAAAGGCGTACGGGCGTCATCGATCAAAACCGAATCGACCTCATCCACCATCGCATAATGTAACTTGCGCTGCACCAATTCTTCTGGGCTGCGTGTCATATTGTCACGCAGGTAATCAAAACCAAACTCATTATTGGTACCAAAAGTAATATCGGCTAAGTAAGCAGCACGACGTTCTTCAGAATTTGGCTCGTGCCTGTCAATACAATCAACAGAAAGGCCATGAAATTCATACAACGGGCCCATCCACTCGCTATCGCGGCGTGCCAGATAATCATTCACGGTTACTATGTGTACACCCTGGCCTGCAAGTGCATTAAGGTAGGCAGGCAGCGTAGCCACCAATGTTTTACCCTCGCCCGTTGCCATTTCAGATATTTTACCCTGGTGTAATACGGCACCACCAATTAGCTGTACATCATAATGCACCATATTCCAGGTAACCTCGTTACCGGCTGCTAACCAGGTCGTATGGTGAACTGCCTGGTCGCCTTTGATAACCACATTGCCTTTTTTGGCGGCAAGTTCACGGTCAAACGGTGTAGCGGTAACTTCGATAGTTTTGTTACCTGCAAAGCGGCGCGCGGTTTCTTTAACCACGGCAAAGGCTTCGGGCAGTATGTTCTTTAAAATCTCTTCAAGCTCCTTATTACGGTCTTTCTCCAATTTATCTAACTGGGTGTACAGATCAACCTTTTCGGCAACATCCATATCCAACTCGTTCTCGGTGCGGTCTTTAATCGCTTGTATCTCGCTATCGATACCCTCCAGGCCGGTAGCAATGGTTTCCTTAAAACTAATGGTTTTAGCCCGCAACTCATCATTACTAAGCTGGTCGAGTTTGGCAAATGCAGCCTTTATATTTTCAACTAATGGCAAAATGCCCTTAACGTCACGTTCTGATTTGCTTCCGAAAAGCTTACTAAAAAAGTCTAACATAATATATTTATATAACCCTCTGAACTCAACAATTGCGCCACTGCAATTTTAAAGTCATATTGGCAGGCAAAGATAGGATTAATGTGCAAATATGCGGGTGTGCAGATGTGCAAATGATGTTTAATTCGTTAATCTGGCTGCTACATAAATAATTATCCTTTCTAATCTGCACATCTGCATATTCGCACATCTGCACATCAAACATTATATTCGCACCATGAACATCCTGATCCTTGGTTCGGGCGGAAGGGAAAGCGCCTTCGCCTGGAAAATATCGCAAAGCGTGAAGTGTAACCAGCTTTTTATTGCCCCCGGTAATGCCGGTACAGGCCAATACGGCACCAACTTTGACTTAAAAGTAACCGACTTTGAAGGCATCAAAGCTTTTGCCTTAACCAACGACATTAAGATGGTATTGGTTGGCCCCGAAGAACCCTTAGTAAAAGGCATCCACGATTTTTTCCTGGCGGATGAACAACTGAAAAGCATCCCGGTTATTGGCCCACAAAAGGAGGCCGCACAATTAGAAGGCAGCAAGGATTTTAGTAAGCAATTTATGCAGCGCCACAACATCCCGACCGCTGCATCAAAGACTTTTACACGCGATACCTTACAGGAGGGTTTTGACTACCTGGCTACAGCAGGCCTGCCCGTAGTATTAAAAGCCGACGGACTTGCAGCAGGGAAAGGTGTATTAATATGCCTCACCTTAGAAGAGGCCAAACTGGAATTATCAGAAATGCTTACCGAGGCGAAGTTTGGCGATGCCAGCTCTATGGTGGTAGTTGAGCAATTTTTACAGGGAATAGAGTTGTCTGTTTTTGTAATGACAGACGGTACCCACTATAAGATCTTACCGGAGGCCAAGGATTACAAACGCATTGGCGAAGGTGATACCGGTTTAAATACCGGCGGAATGGGCTCGGTATCGCCCGTACCGTTTGCCGATGATGAATTTATGAAAAAGGTTGAGGAAAAGATCATCATCCCTACTGTAGAAGGCTTGAAACAGGAAGGCATTCCTTACAAAGGGTTTATTTTCATAGGCCTGATGAATTGCTACGGCGACCCCTATACTATAGAATATAACTGCCGCATGGGCGACCCAGAAACGGAAAGCGTGATGCCGAGAATAGAATCGGATTTTGTGGATTTGCTTTTAGGTGTAGCCGAAGGCAACCTTGACGAAAAGGAACTATGCATATCAGAGCGCACAGCGGCTACCGTGGTCTGCGTAGCAGGCGGCTACCCCGGCGAATATTTGAAGGATAAAGAAATAAGCGGCATTGAAAATGTACGCGACTCATACGTTTTCCAGGCAGGTACAACTCTTGATGGCGAAACGGTAAAAGCAACCGGCGGACGTGTTTTGGCCATTACCAGTTTGCAAAACAATATGTTTGATGCGCTGCAGCAAGCCACTGCCGATGCAGCCCGTATTTATTACGATGGCGTTTATTTCAGGAAAGATATCGGGTTCGATTTATTGTAATTCATTGGTTCATTAGTTCACTTTTATTGGTAAGGTAGTCAACTAATCACTTCCATAAAAAAACGCCAACCGGAATCCGGATGGCGTTTTTTATGTCCTAATGAACAAGCGGGCTAATGAACAGTTAGATCTTACTAAATATTTCGGCTAATTTTTCGTTCAGGTCTTCACCTCGCAGGTTTTTTCCAATGATCTTGCCATTTGGATCAAGCAAAAAGTTTTGCGGGATAGCGCGCACGCCATACGTATCGGCTGTTCTACTTTTCCAGAATTGTAGATCAGAAACCTGTGTCCAGGCTAAACCGTCTTTTTTGATCGCTTTTAACCAGGATTCTTTAGCATTAGGCCTATCTAACGATACACCGAGGATGGTGAAGTTCTTCCCTTTATATTTATTAAATGCCATCACTACGTTAGGATTTTCTGCACGGCAAGGGCCGCACCATGATGCCCAAAAATCTATCAGCACATATTTACCACGGAAGGAAGACAGGCTTACCATTTTACCGGCAGTATCGGCCTCGGCAAATTCAGGCGCCATGGCACCCATAGCTACAGCTTTCAATTTCGGCAATATCTCGGCAAATGCTTTACCACCTGTCGATGCTTTGATATTGGCAGATAACCCTTCAAATAATGGCGCGATCTCCACATAGTCGGCACTGTAAGCATATGATTGCAATGCATTAAGGCTAATGTATGAATCGGGATTGGCGGCAATGAATTTCCTGTTCGCTTCCTTTTCCTGCAAATCAATAGCCTTCTCATCCAGTTTACCTTGTTTAATAAAGGCGGGGTCTTTTTGCTGTGCTTCTGTAGCGGCTTTTTGTTTAGCCTCCAACGCTGCATAAGCGTCGTTAACCGGCTTCATCGAAGCATTAAATTCCTCGTTCTCTTTGTTAGTTTTAGTACCTGTTATTTTAGCATTCTTGATAACATCGGCAGTAGCAACATTGATAGTGCCCTGCTCCAGGTATATAGGATGATAATCTTTACTGTTATTCATGCCGGTACCATTAGCGTTCACCAAAAGGTAGCCACTTAAAGGCATAGCAGCAGCATCGCCGGTGAAAGTGAACTTGCCACCGTTTAATACAGCAGAATCTACAAGCGTTTTACCGTCTTTACGATATTGCAAATATACTTTGGCCGGGGCGTTAAGGTTTGCTACTTTACCTTCAACGGTAAATTTTCCGGTTTGTGCAAAAAGCAAAGCCGGTAAGCTTGCCAATGCCGTTAATACTATTTTTTTCATGTAAGGGTGATATATTAAAACCCTAATATGAGGGATTTACGCCTCAAATCAAAGATGTAAGAGTAAAAAACCTATATCTATCTAAAATATGACAAAGCGGCTTCGCTTAGTTGGTGTACTTACCCAACAGCTCGGCCAACTTGTTATCCAAATCATCTCCGCGCAGGCCCTTAGCAATAATTTTACCGGTAGGGTCAATTAAAAAATTCTGCGGGATGGATTGAACGCCATACACTGTAGCAGCCAGGTTATTCCAATACTTCAAATCAGACACCTGGGTCCAGGTCAGGCCGTCGTTTTTAATAGCCGCCAACCATGCCGAGCGGCCGCTCTCCCTGTCTAATGATACCCCGAGGATGGTAAAGTTTTTATTTTTGTATTTGTTATAAGTACGTACTACGTTCGGGTTTTCCTGTCGACATGGGCCGCACCACGACGCCCAAAAATCAAGCAGCACGTATTTGCCTTTAAACGATGATAATTTCACAGGCAGGCCATTTACATCATTCTGCGTAAAATCAGGGGCTAAAGCACCAATTGCAGTTAGCTTTAAGCCGTCAATGGCACCTTTTATCTGCCGTGCCTGTTCGGTATCTTTCAGACTGGCCGATAATGACTCATACAACGGTTCAACCTCAGCCACATCCGGGGCTGGCCCACTCACACTGGTTAAGGCCAGTAAGCTCAAATAACTGTTTGGGTTTTGCGTGATGAAGGTTTTAAGGAAAGCCTTTTGTTCGGCCTGGATCACTTTGAACTTGGCCTGCATGCTATTTTGATACGCTGCCGACTGCTGTTGCTCGGGCTTGGCCGATTGCGCTTCGGCCATTAGCCTTTGCGCCTTATCCATGATCGTCTTTAGGCCCGCTTTTAATTTTTTATTGTCTTCGTTAGATGGCGTACCATTTACCTCTGCCTTTGCTGCAGAATCCGGCGATGTAATATTGATCGTTCCTTTCTCAATATAAAAATTTAAAAGGTCCGCTGTCTTAGACGGCCCTCCATCAGGGAAATTCTTAGCTATATAAGCCGGGAAACCAACACCTTTATAATCTATAAATAACGATGCGCTAACCGGGTTCATGGCCAGCCCGGTCATGATAAACTCGCCATCTTTAATTGCTGCCGAATCGGTTACGTTATTGGCACCTAAGCGGTACACTAAATAAGCTTTTGCAGGTGCGTTAAGTTTGCCAATTTTAGCCTTAACGGTAAAAGGCTGGGCTGCCTGGCCAAATGCCAATGCCGGCAACAGGGCGATAAGGCAGAAAAAAATCTTCTTCATTTATGAAATATGTAAAGGTGATTAACGCACAAAGCGCTAATGAATTACTACTTAGTTTAATTTTTGATAAGTACGCCACCAAAGGTCGGGCATTTCGCCGGAAGCTGCGGTCTTATAATCTTCATGCCTGCAAGGCACTAAATGGAAACGCTCGTTTTTAGAACCGCCCGTTGGGTAAGGTACCTGCATCCACCAGCGGTCGCTTTTTTTGCTCTTTACAAACACCACTTCGTGGTCGTCATGCTTCAAACTGGTTTTATAAATAAGGTATTGTGATTTTGGATTAAGCGGAAAATCGCGCTTGCGGTTGTAAAAGCCATCAATAAAATACCAGATCATTTGTGATAACAGCATGGCTGTTTGGCCGTTATTATCATAAGCAGGGTTAAATTCATAAAAGCCTATCGAAGTTAATTTGTCGCTAAAACCGGCATAGCGACAAATCTGGCAGGCTTCTTCACCGTAAAATCCGTTGGGGGTGGCGTTAGCATTGCCCGCCGCGTCTGACGAGCGGATGGCCCCCATATCAAAACTCACCATGTTGGCATTGCGAATGATAGGCTCTGCAACCGACATATTCTGCGTCAGTTCGCCCAGGCGATGCACATCAAAGTATAGCTTTTCCATCACCCGTAAACTGTCCTGGCTGGCAAAATAAGTTTGGTAGCCCAGATTGCTGTAGTTGAATAGATAATTAGGCTCATGCAGAAAAATCTTATTCAGATAGGCTGTAGAATTCGTTTCTATCGATTCGGCAAAACCATCGTCCTCCAGATCAAATTGCGAGTCGACTACCAGCAGGTCTATCTTTTGTTCCAGTTCTTCGTACCCCAGGTATTGCGCGTAGGTCAAATCCTGGCCGCCGCCGATTATCACCGGCACAATGTCCTTCTTCACCAATTCGTTCACTACCGTTTTTAGCGCGTAGTAAGTATCTACTACGGTTTCGCCACGGGTTATATTACCTAAGTCGACTATTTTTGTGCCGTAAGCCCCTTCATTTAATTGGTAAAGTTTCTCGCGCACGTAGTCGGGCGCTAATGCACAGCCGGGGTTTTGGACAGCGTTACGATCATCCAGCACCCCAATAATCGCGATATCTATTTTCTGCTCCAAGTCTGGGAAGGCAACCGAGTGATGATCAATCTTATCCCCCAACTGACTCGTGAAAAATCCATTTTTAGGGGTGATCTTCTTCAGATCTATGGGCGTAAAAAAATCGGCTAAAGACATGTTTTTTTGATGTGCAAATATGCAGATGTGCAAATGTGCAGATTTTGTTTTAATGCACGGATATGCAAACTGTGTTACTTTTCATTTTTCAGTCTCCTTATCTGCACATCCGCACTTCTGCGCATCTAAATATTCCGCATATTTGCACATATGATCTTAGTAACCGGTGCAACGGGTTTTTTAGGGGCCGAATTAGCCAAAGAATTGGTGCTACGGGGCAATACTATCCGTTGCAGCAAGCGCATTACCTCAACCATTCCGCCTTTACTTTTGCCTTATGCTGCCCAGATTGAATGGGTAATCGCCGACCTGATGGATGCCTTCGCGTTGGAACAAGCACTGGATGGCGTTACGCAGGTTTACAATTGCGCGGCGTTTGTGTCTTTAAAACAGGCCGATAAAGAGCCGATGATCCGTACTAATGTGATGGGGACAGCGAATTTCGTTGATTTATGTGTTAACCGGAAGATCCGCATGGTGCATACCAGTTCTGTTGCGGCAGTTGGCGAGGCAAAACCCGGCGAACTGATCAGCGAAAAACATCATCTTGACCCTACTAATGAGCACGACGGTTACGCGATATCAAAACTGGAAAGTGAGATGGAGGTATGGCGCGGCATTGCTGAAGGCCTGGATGCTGTTATTGTAAATCCCACCATTATTATAGGTGTAAGTGCCGGAACAGCGGGCAGCGGCCAGATTTTTGAAACGGTACGCAAGGGCCTCAAATTCTACACGCCGGGCAGTATAGGCTTTGTTGATGTGCAGGATGTGGCCAAATGTATGATCGGCCTGATGGAAAGCAGCATTACGGCTAAGCGCTATATAATCAATGCAGAAAACCGAAGCTATCAGCAAATATTTGGAGAAATTGCGAGGTGTTTAGGCGTAAAGGAACCGGCTACCCTGGCTAAACCCTGGATGATGGAGCTGGCCTGGCGAGGGGCAGCGGTGATGGCTGCGCTAACGGGCAAAGATCCGGCTTTAGATAAAACCAGTGCCCGGGCAGCTTCTGTTACCCGTAATTTTGATAATAGCGAAATTAAAAAGGATATCGGTTTTGAATTCAGGCCGTTAAGCGAAACCATACAAGAGATTTGTGCTGCAATCAAGGATTAATTAAGCCGGCATCGAATCACTCGTGGTATCTAACTGGATGCCTTCGGAAGTTATCTTACCAATCTTTGCGGTATTTAACACCTCCAGTTTTTGATATAAAGCTGCTGATTGAAAAGGTTTTGACAGGTAATCATTCATACCGGCGTCTTTTATCTTATCATAAATATTATGCGACACCGACGCTGTCAATGCAATTATAGGCACACCAGCCTTTTCCCGGTCAGTAAACTCCCGTATCACTTCTGTAGCCTGGTAGCCGTCCATAATTGGCATATGCAAGTCCATCAGTATAGCGTCAAATACGCCATTTGCAAATTTATCAACTGCTTCTTGCCCATTCTTAGCCACATCGGTATTTACATGCCATTTACTTAACAGCTTCACCAACAGTAAGGCGTTAATGGGGTTGTCTTCAGCTATCAATATTTGCAGACCTTTTAAACTAATTTCAAGTGCAGGATGAGCAGGAACGGGTTTAGCATCGCCCTTATACAACTCAAAATCAACACTAAATGAAAATGCGGATCCCTTGCCCGCTTCGCTCTTTAGCTGCACGGTAGTATTAAATAAACCAAGCAGGCGCTTTACAATCGCCAGCCCCAGGCCAGTTCCGCCATAATGGCGCGTGGTATCGGCAGATGCCTGCACAAAGGGGTCAAATATCGCCTGCTGCCTGTCTGCCGGGATCCCGATACCGGTATCAGTAATTGTGAATTCAACCGATAATTGATCGGAATGGATATTAGTTATGGCGGCATTAACGGTAACCTGCCCATACTCGGTAAACTTAATGGCATTACCGGCCAGGTTATAAATTATCTGCGTTAAACGGGTAGGGTCGGTTATTACCCACTGCTCTTTTAATTGCTCGTCGATAGACAATACCAAGCCGAAACCCTTTTCGGCCGCTCTTTGCTGCAAACCGTAACAAACCTTATGAAGCAGGGCTGCTAAGTTTACAGGGATAAGTTCCAGTTCTATCTTATCATTCTCGCTCTTGTTATAATCTAAAATATCGTTGACCAGGGTTAACAAACTCACCGCCGAAAATTCCAGTATGTCTAAATTCTCCAGCTGTTCTTCCGAGGCGGTGTCTTTAACCAAATTGGTCATTCCTATTACCGCATTTAACGGTGTGCGCAACTCATGCGACATGGTTGAAAGGAACACCGAGCGCGAATCGGCCAGGGCCCTTGTTTCAGCAACGATTGCCTCGAGTTGCTTATTAAGTGCTTCCTTCTCTTCAACGTTTTCTTTAAATGCCTGGTAAAAAAGATAATGAATAAGCACCATAGTAGCGAAGTTCATCAATACAATGGCCTCGAAACCAGGCGACGGCAGCTCCTGCGAACTAATATCGAGGTGCCACTCCACCCTGTTGCGCATCACTAAATAAAGCATTACTGCTACTATGGACAGCGAACTATAAATAACTGCGAAGCCCCTGTCTATAAGGTAATATCCAACAAATATTACCATAAAAACAAACTGTATAGTGAGCAGGTTTAGCCGCTGCCCAAACACAAATAACGTAGACCATACGCCTAGGACCCCGGTTAAAATGATGGCATGAGAGATAAGTGTGAGCCGCGATGGTTTATAAAGCAAATACTTGGTTAGCCCTATGTATAATATAAATACAAAAAGCAGGCGATATAACTGGTGGTCTTTAAGATCATGAAATACAAGCGGTACGAGTATGACTATTTTAAGGATGAGCAGTGCCAGCGTAGTAAATACGATCTTTATCCGCGCACGTTTTAATGAGTCGGGCTCCTGGGCTAAAACCTTTCTTAACGAGAAATTCAAAAAAGGGATAGATCCTTTCATGGTAGCAATATCATGTGCAGAGGTAGGCTGCTTTAATAAGAGCTAAATTACCTAAAAGAATTCACAAATAACCAATACAATTATTTACGTTATCGCCTGAGCGTCAGTAGCACTACATTTTCTACGTGTTGTGTATGCGGGAACATATCAACCGGTTGGATTTTAACAGTGTCATATTTATCCTTTAGCACCAATAAATCGCGGGCCTGGGTGGCGGCGTTACAGCTTACATAAACAATCTTCTCGGCCTCTATTTCCATGAGGCGGGCAACCACATCAGCATGCATCCCTGCCCGGGGCGGGTCGGTAATGATCACATCTGGCTTACCATGCTGGGCAACAAAATCTGCCACCAGCACATCTTTCATATCACCTGCATAAAACTTCGTGTTGGTAATGTTATTGATCTGCGAGTTAACCTTAGCATCTTCAATAGCCGATGGTACGTACTCTACCCCTATTACTTCGCGTACATGGCCTGCAATAAAGTTGGCAATGGTGCCTGCCCCTGTATATAAATCGTAAACCAGTTCGTCGCCTTTAAATCCAGCAAAATCGCGGGTTATTTCATACAGGCGCAATGCCTGGATAGAATTGGTTTGGTAAAACGATTTTGGCCCAACCCTAAAACGCACCACCTTACCATTGGCCGCGGGCATTTCCTCATGGATGTATTCGGGACCTTTCCAGGCAATCACTTCCTGGTCAAAAATCGTGTCGTTCAGTTTTGTATTGAGGATATAAAGTAATGAGGTGATCTGCGGGAAATGAACATCAATATAACCCATCAAATCATCTACCTGTTCCTGATCGGCATGGGCAAAGACAACTATCACCATAATCTCTCCTGTCGATGAGGTACGGATGATCAGATTGCGCAGCGCGCCGGTATGTTGCCTTACATCGTAATAGGTGATGCCCTGCTCTTTAGCGTATTGGTTGATGCCGTTTCGCAGATCATTGGATGGTTCGGCCTGCAGATAGCAGTGGTTAATGTTCAGGATCTTATCAAAACGGCCGGGGATATGAAAACCCAGCGCATCCATATCCAAACGCTCATCGTCGCGGCTTTCGCCATCATACAGCCAGCGCTTATTAGAAAAAGTGTACTCCAGTTTATTACGATAGTACCTATCGGCAGGCGATGGCACAATGGCATCCATGTGCTCCACATCTATTTTGGCAATACGCATTAAGGCATCGTGCACTGCCTTTTGTTTAAACTTCAGCTGCGCCGGGTAGGTCATGTGCTGCCATTTACAGCCACCGCAAACACCAAAATGCTCACAAAAAGCCTGTGTGCGGTATTGTGACGGCTGGATGAGTTTAGTTATCTTACCTTCGCCAAAGCTTTTTTTGCTTTTATAAACTTCAATATCCGCAACATCGCCGGGAACGGCCTTTTCAATAAAGATCACAAAATCGTCGGCTTTGCCAACGCCCTTGCCTTCTTCGGCTATATCAATTACGGTTACGTTCTCAAAGAACTTTGGTTTTTTAGGAGATCTGCTCATGAATCGCAAAGTTACAGAAAGAAGCAAGAACTGGGAAGTGGAGAAATGAGATTTAGAACAGGGGGAAAAAATGAAGCAATAGCATAATCGTCCACCCGTCGGAGCCCACAGTGAGGAAACAGAAGCCGTTACTAAAGCAATATGATGGCCAATTATAAAAAGATGCTTAACAATTTATCAAAGTAAACTTCGATAATAATGTCGGTCATTTCAAATTGCTCATCAATAAGTTCCGAAAAATCGATCAATTCCTGACTCATGGCGGTAGATTTTTTTATTATGCTAACATAGTAATTTTATACCGAAAACCAAAACGGTATTGTGAATTAATTTTTTAACAATTAGTTGGTGCTCGCGTAATATGAAGCTTATAAAACCAAGCGCCAGATGCTATACAAATACAGTTAGCGAGCATGAGCGCAAAAAAATCGTTATGAACTATAAAAGAGAATGGTAGAAAAACAGCAAATGTTCCTACGCTTAGTAACATGCCTGCGAATAATACCATTAATTTAGTTGGAGGTAGCTGGGCGCCAACTAACGTAATGAGTTTCATTGCCCCTGTGAAAAGTAGCCATGTACAAAAAGACAAAATGGCCCCTATCAACACAAGAACTACATAAATCTCTGTTTGTTGTGAAAGAAATTCATTAAAGTTTGATGATTACCGCCTGTGTTGAAATGAACAAACAAAAATATATAACGCCGGTGCAACGAGTACACTGGTTATCCACACCTTAAAACTGTAGGATATGATATTAAAAAAGTTGGTCATGTTTATTCAGTTAGATAGATTTAAATAATGGATAAAAAATAGGCATGCACAAATGCCTGCCTATCAAAAAGTACTTAGTGGTTATCCCAATTGATCTTTCTGGAGAAATACATCAGCGCAGCTACAATTACAAACAAGGCGATACTGCCAACCATCAGCGCGTAATCTTCTAATTGGATAATCACAAATATAAAGGTGTAGAATACTGTTAAGATGATGGAGAATAACACCGCAGCCTTAACGTTTTTAAGTAGCGATGCCGTGAATAAGCTTATTAAACCTATTGTACTGATAGATGAGATTAGGTAAGCATAGTTGTACCCAATCTTTTCTGCAAATGAAAGCAGCAATGTATAATATACAATCATAGCAGCTCCTATCAGCGTGTAGTTAAACAAATGGATGCGCTGCTTTCGGATAAGCTCGGTAAGGAAAAGAGACACAAATGTTAATAATATAATAAGTGTAGCGTATTTAGCTGTCCGGGTAATCTTACGGTACTCACCTACGGGTACCTGCAGCCTAACGCCAAACTGCGCACTTAAATGTGCCTTTTTTCCACTTAGCGTGGTATCGTTGTTGGCCCATTGCTGCGGAAATGGCCGGTTATAATACAAAAGGTGCCATTTAGCTTTGAAGCCCTTTTCGTTTACCACGCGATTATCGGGTAGATCGCGGCCGTTGAACTCCGGGCTTTTCCAGTTACCCGCAAGTTCTACATCAGTAGTTTTACCGATATGCAAAAAGTTAAGATCGTTGCTCCCTTTAATATCCAGCACGTAATTAAAGTTAATATTGCCTGTTTGCGGCAATACAAAACTTATCTGCATAGCGTTTTCAAAAACACGGCTTTGCTCTGTTAGTGGTTCAGCGTTGTAAATCTGCCCTTGCACATTTATGGCTGGGTTATTTTTGAGGCCTTTTAAATCGGTTATACCAAATATTAAGCGGGCCTTATCATACATTACCTGACCGGTTAAAAGATTAGCCTTCTGCAAATCGGGCTGACTAAAGTTTCCTTTCAATAGTACCTTAGTATTATATACAGTAACATCTACCAGTCCTTTTTTATATAATTCCGTATTTAATCCGGCCTCAATATTTAAATTTTGCGGTAGTACATACAAGTATTCTATTACCGTTTGCACCGGTGCTTTCGAACCGGCGTTTGACACCTGCCGCTTGTAAGGCAACATCAAAATCGGACCCTGCACCAACTGGCTACCCGACCATTTGTTAGAAACAATATTGATGTTATCTGTTTGATTGGCCTGCCGTTCTACGATCAGGTCCTGGATCCACGATTGCGGGATAAGCAGCAAAAGGATAAGCAGCGTAATAACGCCTAATTTAAATAAGATGGAGTTTTGATACCATTTTTCGGTTTTTTGCACTTGTTCTATCATGATTAATTTATTTAAAAGTACTTTGAATTACAAAGTATATAGGTAAAAAAATTTATTTAGTTAATTTCTGATTTTTGATAATCTGTTCCAGCGCATCTAAATGCGTTTTAAAGGCTTGCCGGCCTTTGTCAGTAGCCTGGTAAGTGGTGTTAGGCTTGCGGCCCAAAAACGATTTATGCACCAGCATATACTCTTCTTTTTCCAAAGCTTTGAGGTGCGATGCCAGGTTACCGTCGGTAGTATCCAGTAGTTCCTTCAGCGAATTAAAGTCATACCTGTCGTTAACCACCAGCACACTCATAATTTGCAATCGCAGGCGGTTTTCAAAGGCCTTATCAAGTTTTTCAAAAGGGATATTCACTTGTCGTATTTAAAGTACATGATGCTGCCGTAAACAATGTGCAGCACGCCAAAACCAATTGCCCAAAATACCAAGCCATAACCCGGCAGTAAAGCGGCAAACAAACCTAATGCAATTTCTATAATTCCTAAATATTGTACGTCTTTATAAGTGACGTTGCTGGCGCTTACCAATGCAAGGCCATAGAATATAAGTGTTGCCGGGGCCACAATACCAAAGTAGCCTCTCGAGATCAATATAAGTGATAGTAGACCGCCTGTTACCAGTGGCACAGCAAGATTATATAAAAGTTGCCTACTGCTTCGCCCCCATGGGTTTTGTCCTTTTTGTTTGGCTTTGCGTAAGGTTAATATTAATCCTGTAATCAATGATAGGACTAATACCGCTAAGGCAATAAATAAAAGAGCAGGCACCGGGCTGTTTGGAAAATCACCTAAAAGCTCAGCCCTTGCCGTATAATTAAGTATAAAGTAAGCAAGTGCAACTCCAACAAGGGCATACACCCCAGCCAGCACACCCGATAGCCCACTGAGTGATATAAATTTTGATGACCGCTCCATCATACTCCGGATGGATTGCAGCTGGTCCTGAACTTCGTTTTCTTCCACTTAAAAGTACTTTGTTATTCAAAGTAACAAAGTACAATTGGGTTATCCAAATAAAAATGAAAAATAACTTAAATAGTAACTGCTGCTTTCACCAGGTAAGGCAATATATCCTTTTGAAAAGATACAAAATTCTTGCGCACATCGGAATCGCTTACGGATGTAAATGCAAAGCTGAATACAATGCTTTTGCTGCACTTGATCAAAAACCGAAGGCGTTGCTGGTAGGTATCATGCTTGCGTATATTAGGTAACTGGGTAAATGATTGCATCAGCAGTTCTTCCAACTCGTTAGAGAGGTTCTTTAAAAACTCCTGCGAATTGGTACTCTCGCGGATGAAATCCCAGCCAATAAATTCGTTACAGATGGTGTAAGATAAGCGACAGGTTTTCATGATCAGGTTGCTCAGATGCGTCTCCTCGTCAAGCTCGGGCGTATTGGTCGTCACCAGGTCATTTACACTTAGCTTGATATAGTCCATCAGCAGCACATGCAAAACGGCCTCTTTACTCTCAAAATACTTGTAAATTGTAGCTTTGGCTATTTTGGCACGCTTGGCAATTTCGTTTACACTTGTTTTATGGTATCCGAACTTACGGAAAAGCTCCTGTGCTGCCCGTTTAATACTATCTTTAATTTTATCGGCTTCCATTTATCAATTATACACAATTATCTCAAATTGTGTAGCATTCACCGTATACGCTTTAAGTGAACGCGTTGCCGGGGCTTTAACCGGCCCGCCATCTGTTAACGAAAATTTTGAACCGCTGCAAGGGTCGGTAACGGTAAAACCGGTATCGTCTAAAGTAACGGCGCACAGTTTCTCGGGTTGATAACTGCTACAGCGGTCATAAGCAACATAACCGTAAGCCCCACGATATAAAATAATACCTGCTACACCTGCACCAGATATTAACACTGCACCACCCTGTGCATTTAAAGTAGCTATGCGCGGGTCTGTTATAGGTATGCGCAGATTTACGGCCACGTTAGGCACCACATCGCCGGTTTTCCCGCAAGAGAAAAACAGCACGCTTACTATAGCCAGTATCAGCACATACCTCATATAATTTCGCTCTGGAACTGTTTAAGGAATTTAGTATCATTCTCTGAGAATAAGCGCAGATCGCGGATCACATACTTTAAGTTAGCGATACGCTCCATACCCATACCAAACGCGAAGCCGGTAAATTTCTTGCTGTCGATGCCGCAATTCTCCAACACGTTAGGGTCAACCATACCGCAACCCAATATCTCTACCCAGCCGCTGTATTTACACATATTACAGCCCGCACCTTTACAAATGGTACAAGAAATATCCATCTCGGCAGATGGCTCGGTAAACGGAAAGTACGAAGGGCGGAAACGCACCTGTGTACCCTCGCCGTAAAGCTCTTGTACAAAGTGATACAGGGTTTGCTTCAGGTCAGAGAATGACACATTTTCGTCAACATATAAACCCTCTACCTGATGGAAAAAACAATGGGCACGGGCAGATATAGCCTCGTTACGATATACCCGGCCCGGCATAATTGCGCGGAACGGTGGCTTACCCTGCTCCATCATCCTAACCTGTACAGATGAGGTATGCGTACGCAAAGCAATGTCACCCTTTTCCTGATCGCCTTTACGGATAAAGAAAGTGTCCTGCATGTCGCGGGCCGGGTGCTCCTCCGGGAAGTTGAGCGCCGAGAAGTTATGCCAGTCGTCTTCAATCTCCGGCCCTTCGGCCACAACGAAGCCCAAGCGTTTAAAAATATCGATGATCTCATTACGTACTAACGATAAGGGATGGCGCGAGCCTACCTCAAAACCATCGCCGGGCAAAGTCAGGTCGATTTCAGATTTCGGATCTACAATTTCGGATGTAAGGCTTTCCTTGATCTCCTCGTAACGTGCTTCGGCAAATTGCTTAAACTGATTTAGCACTTTACCAAAGGTGCGTTTCTCCTCGGGGCCAACAGTTTTAAATTCCTCAAACAGGTCTTTAATTAAACCTTTGGTTCCCAAAAATTTTATCCGGAATGCCTCTAACTCATCAGCCTTGGCGGCTGTGAAAGCTTTAATCTCGGCAGTATACTGATCTATTTTCGATTGCATCGACTACTATATTTCAAAAAATTCAACAATAAATAAAAGGTGCATTTAGTTAATCACAGCCAATTCCTTACCTACTTTGGTAAAGGCAGCGATCGCTTTGTCCAAATGTTCCCTATCGTGCGCGGCCGAGATCTGTACACGGATCCTTGCTTTGCCCTGCGGCACCACCGGGTAATAAAAGCCTATTACGTAAATGCCTTCGTTAAGCATTTTAGCGGCAAATTCCTGCGCTAATTTTGCCTCATACAACATCACCGGAACTATTGGGTGCACGCCGGGCTTGATATCAAAACCAGCGGCGGTCATCTTTTCGCGGAAGAATTGTGTGTTGGTTTCCAACTTATCGCGAAGATCTGTGGTTTCGCTGAGCATATCCAATACCGCAATTGATGCACCGGTAATTGCCGGGGCCAAAGTATTACTGAACAAGTATGGCCTTGAACGCTGGCGTAACATATCAATAATTTCCTTACGGCCGGATGTGAAACCACCCGATGCACCACCCAGGGCTTTACCTAAAGTACCTGTAATAATATCGATTTTACCCATCACATTATGATGCTCATGCGTACCGCGGCCGGTTTTGCCCATAAAACCACTGCAATGGCTCTCGTCTATCATTACCAAAGCATTGTACTGTTCAGCAAGGGCACAAATTTTATCTAACTGGGCAATCGTGCCATCCATAGAAAAGGCTCCGTCTGTCACAATGATGCGGTGGCGCAAATCCTGCGTGGCCTTTAATTGCTCTTCCAGGTCGGCCATGTCATCATGCTTATACCGCTTGCGCTGGGCCTTACATAAACGTACACCATCAATAATGGATGCATGGTTCAACTCATCAGATATGATTGCATCCTGATCATTAAACAATGGTTCAAAAACGCCCCCGTTAGCATCAAATGCCGCTGCGTATAGTATGGTATCTTCCGTTCCTAAAAAATCGGCTATTTTTTGTTCAAGTTCTTTATGTATATCCTGCGTACCGCAAATGAACCTTACCGACGACAGGCCGTAACCATGCGTATCCATGGCAGCTTTGGCAGCCTCAATTACTTTTTTGTTGCCGGATAGGCCCAGGTAATTGTTGGCGCAAAAGTTAATTACTTCCTTACCGCCCTGCACGGTAATATCTGCACCTTGCGCCGATGTTATAATTCTTTCATTTTTATATAACCCTGCGTTTTCAATATCGGCAAGTTCCTGCTGTAAAACAGGTTGCAATGTTTTATACATATAAATAGATTTAAAGCCCCAAAATTAAACATTACAGCGCAAATGAACAGCTTACAGCAACATTTTAAATAAATTAGGGTCGTAAACAAACATTTTGATATAAAAAGTATTACATGTAAAAATCCCCGTATGAAGAGATCCCTACTTTTTATCTGCTTCGCGCTGTTCGCCATTAGCGCGTCTGCACAGCAATATCTGCTATCCGGCATAATTACCGGCCAAAAAAATATGCCTGTTGGTTTCGCGTCTGTATATATCCGCAACTCAACCTATGGTACTACCGCCAACGAAAATGGTAAGTACCAGTTTAAATTAAGCCCGGGCAAATACACAGTTATTTACCGCTACGCCGGTTATAAAGAACAAGCCGAAAATATTACAATTACCGACCATGACGAGGTGCACGATATACAAATGGCTGATGAGGTGTTTCGCTTTAGCCAGGTATCTGAAGAGTGGAAGCGTAACCGCGACCCTGGCGACACCATTATCCGCCGTGTTGTCGCCTTACGTCAACAACACCTGCATGAAGTAAACGGTTACTCTTGCGCCGTATACACCAAAGGCGTGCAAAAACTGCTCAGTTCGCCGAAGGCACTGGCTGGCAGGGCAGTTACAAAGGCGCTCGATCTGGATTCTATGGGCCGTGGAATCCTTTACCAGTCAGAAGCTTTATCCAATTTTAATTATGGCGGGTCTGATAATAAGATCAAGGAGGTAACTATAGCCTCCAGGATTACCGGTATCAACACAGCCTTTAGCTATAATAAAGCTTCAGATTTGCAGGTAAACTTTTACAAAAACGTATTTACTATTAATGGCTTAAGTACCCGCAGTTTCGTATCGCCGCTGGCTTCAGATGCCTTTAATTTTTATAAGTATAAACTAATAGGCAGTTCAGTGCAAAACGGCCGCACCATTGATAAAATAGAGGTAATACCTAAACATAGTTACGGCCAGTACTTTACCGGTTTCCTTTACATTGTTGAAGGCGATTGGCGCATTTATGGGGTCGACCTATTGCTGACCAAACAAACTAATAGTTTAAACTTAGTTGATACGCTGGAAGTTAGGCAACAGTACCTGCCTATTACCGATAGCGTTTGGATGCCGGGGTCCGTTCACTTCAACTTTAAAGGGACTGTGTTAGGGTTTAAATTTGGAGGCTTCTATTCCAGCATCTATAACAACTATAAAATAAACCCCGATTTCCCTAAAGGCTATTTTACCGGCGAAGTGCTGAAGGTTGATACTGCCACCAGCTTACGTACAAAAAACTATTGGGACTTAAACCGCCCGGTACCTCTAACGCGCCAGGAGGCCCGCGACTATTTCAAAAAGGACAGTATTGCAACCAATCATTTAACCAGCGCCTACCTTGATACCTTACAGCACACTAAAAATAATATCAATTACCTAAGCTATTTAATATTTGGATATAGTGCAAGCAACCGAAGCAATCGCGACTCGTTGTATGTTTTCCCGTTCCTTCAAACTTTTTATTATAACACAGTTGAAGGTTTCGGGATAAATGCAAAAGTGCGCTACAGTAAAACGATAGATGATTTACACTCATTAAGTATTACTCCGGCGCTACGTTATGGTTTTTCTAACAAGTTGTTTAGCGCCAATATTTTAACCGAGTACAAGAACGACCCTTTCCATAATGCTAAGTTTTGGGTGAATTTTGGTAGCGATGTGCTCGATCTGAATAATGTGGGCACACGGTCATTATATTTTAATACCCTGAGTACCATATTGTATGAAAATAACTATGTAAAATATTACCGGTCGCAATTTGGAGGTTTTGGCTACCAACGCGAACTGGCCAACGGCGTTTTGTGGAGCGGTAGCTTAAGCTACTCCAGCCGTACACAACTATATAACAATGCATTGGGCAGATTGATAGACGTGAAAGATAAGGCCTTTACATCTAACAACCCTTTGGCACCAGATGGCACCCCACCGGGCGACAGATCGTTCCTTTTTCCGCAGCACCAGGCATTGGCATTGAATACATCCGTCATTTTAACTTTCGATCAGCAGTATATCACCCGCAGCAATGGCAAATTCAATCTGCCGTCAAAATATCCCACGTTAACGGTAAACTACCGTAAAGGTATTGATAAAGCGTTCGGATCTGACGTAGATTACGATTTTGCATCGTTAGATGTCTCTCAATCTAACATCAGGGTGGGCTTCTCCGGTTTTTCGTCGTTTAAATTGACCACCGGCGATTTCTTTAACAATAAGAAGCTTTACTTCATGGACTTTTACCATTATTTAGGTAACCAGGGTACTACATTTGATCCTACTTACATTGGGTCGTTTCACTTCCTTCCGTTTTATACTTACAGTACCAGCGGTGAGTTCTTTGAAGCGCATTATCAGCATAATTTCGCCGGGTCGTTACTGGGTAAGGTGGCCCTTTTACGTAAGCTTAAATTGGAAGAAATTATTGGGGCAAACTACCTTACAACTAAGGGCAACCCTAATTACCGGGAGTTTTACGTAGGTTTTCAACGTTTAATATTCAGGGTAGATTATGGTATATCCTATGCGGGCAACAAAAAATATCTGCAAGGTTTCCGGATCTTTTACGGGATACGCTAAGGCTAATATAGAGACAGAGAGTCTGGAAGGATTTGTCAAATGCATCTTCCGGACTTTCTGTCTTTTCAACTTTCGGACTAATTATTATCTTTGCACTTCATTTAACACTGTTTGCAGCAGTATCAATGGATGTTATGACAAAATACAATACACTCCTTTACTATTGTTACGCAACAATAGCCGATGGTGAGCAATTTGCTGCCGATCATTTAAAATTTTGTAAATCGTTAGGGTTAACCGGGCGCATCATTGTGGCCGATGAGGGTTTGAACGGCACCGTATCTGGCAGTGCCGAATCTTGCGAAACCTATATGAACACCCTGCATTCCGACGAGCGTTTTGCAGGTATAGATTTTAAGATAGATGAGGTAGCCGAGCCATCATTTGTTAAAATGCACTGCCGCTATAAATCAGAGATAGTACATTCCGGCCTGCGCGATCCAAACATGATTAACCCGCAATTGAAAACCGGCAAACACCTGGAGCCAAAAGATTTTTTGGCCATGAAAGACCGGGATGATGTAGTAATACTGGATGTACGCTCTAACTATGAGCATTCATTAGGGAAATTTAAAAACGCGGTTACCCTCGATATTGAGAATTTTCGTGATTTCCCGGCAATGATCAACGAGCTGGCCCAATATAAAGACAAAAAGATCCTGACCTACTGCACCGGCGGAATCAAATGCGAAAAGGCTTCAGCACTTTTACTACACGAAGGTTTTAGCGATGTTTACCAACTTCACGGTGGTATCATTAAATATGGCAAAGAAGCGGGCGGCGAAGATTTTGAAGGCAAATGCTATGTTTTTGATAACCGATTATCAGTTGATGTAAACAGCGTTAATCCCGTAATAATCTCAACTTGCCGTAACTGTGGTAAAACCACACCAAAAATGATCAATTGTGCCAACCCGGAATGCAATGAGCATTTTACCCAGTGCGATGATTGTGGCGCGCAATTGGAAGGCTGCTGCAGCGACGTCTGTCAGGCCCATCCGCGCAAGCGCGCCTATGATGGTACCGGCTATTATGTAAAGGCACCACAACCTGTAAATACCGCAAAAAAAGGCGAAAAGCTCCAGTTAGCGGCTGAATAAATACCAAGGCTTATCTGCAGAGATAAGCTTTTTGCTTTTATTAGCTTGCAAACCGTATTTTCGTATAATTAAACCAAATGCGTAAACTCGTACTTCTTTTTTCTTGTTTATTAATGGTTTTAATATCTGCAAAGGCTGCCGATATTAAGAGCATTGGCGTGCCGTATGTACAAAATTACACCAAGGCGCAATATCAATCGGGTAATCAAAACTGGGCTGTAACGCGTGATGAGCATGGCATTATGTATTTTGGCAATGCCGAGGGTTTACTCGCGTTTGACGGTAAGTACTGGCAACTGCACCAGATGCCCAATAAGCTCATCGTAAGATCAGTAGCGGCAGATGGCAAGGGCAAGATATATGCGGGCGGCTTTGGCGAATTAGGCTACTGGGAAAACAATGCGCAGGGGTTTTTAAAATACCATTCCCTCACCAACCTCATTGCCGATAAATTTTTGCTGAATGAGGAGATTTGGAAAATTTACGTTGATAACGGCCGTGTCATCTTCCAATCGTTCGGCTCCATATTTATTTACGCCAATGGCAAAATAACTATCATCAAAGCGCCCAAACCTTATTTGTTCTTACTTAAATGTGGCAGTCGTTATTTTATCGAACAGGTAAATACGGGCTTATTCGAGCTACGTAACAATAAATTAGCCGCTATCCCGGGCAGCGAAATTTTGGGCAACAGCGGCGTACTATCTATCCTGCCTTTTCAAAAGAATAAATATTTGATAGGTACAGCAAAAAACGGACTATTTGTTTACAATGGCCGCAGCATAAAGCCCTGGCTAAACCAGGCAACGGATTTCCTAAAAACCTTCCAGCTTAATAACGGAGCGGCGATACCTGGTAAATATATGGCCTATGGTACCATCCTTAACTGGGTAATAATTATTGATACCGCCGGAAACGTAGTGCAACACATCAATAAATCAAGTGGTTTGCAAAACAATACGGTGTTGAGTCTTTACACAGATGCCGAACAAAACCTTTGGGCCGGCCTGGATAATGGCATCGACCGTATCGAAGTTAATTCACCCCTATATTTCTACTTCGATAAATCGGGCAGGTTTGGCACGGTATATTCCAGTATAATTTTTAATAACAAGATCTATATCGGCACCAACCAGGGACTGTTTTATAGCGATTGGATAAATCAGACTGCCAGCAAGCCATTCAGCTCCTTTGATTTTAAGCTAATTCCCGGCTCGCAAGGGCAGGTTTGGGACCTTTCCCTGCAGGATGGCCACTTGCTATGCGGCCATAACGACGGAACCTACCAGGTAAACGGAAGTACAATTAACAAAATATCAGCCGTAAACGGGGGCTGGACTATAAAGAAATTGAACGACCACCAATTAATACAGGGTACTTATACTGGCTTGGTCATTTACAAAAAAGACGCAGCGGGCAATTGGGTCTTTGACCATAAGATAGCGGGCTTCGGCGAACCATCCAGATATGTAGAACAAGATAATAAGGGGCAAATTTGGGTAAGCCACGCCTACAAAGGAATTTACAAACTTACCTTAAGTGCCGACAGGCAACGCGCAATAACTGTAAAATATTACGATAGTAGGCAAGGCCTGCCGGGTAGCTACAATGTAAACGTTTTTAACCTGGATAACCGTGTAGTTTTCTCTTCAAATGCCGGGTTTTATATCTATGACGATATTACCGACCGGTTTGAAAAATACAAACAGCTTAACAGCAAGTTAGGCACATTTGCCGCATCGGGTAAGCTTATCCCGGCGGTGGGTAAAAAATATTGGTTTATAAGCGATGGCCGTGTTTCACTCGCTGATCTTTCAATACCCGGCAAACTATCAATCGACTCAAACCGCTTTAGCATCCTTAACGGCCAGATGGTGCAGCATTATGAGAACATCAACCTAATTAACAACTCGCTTTACCTGATCAGTGTAGATGATGGCTTCGTTATCCTGAACGACGAAGATGCGGCACATCAAAACAATGGGAAAACACCGCAGGTGCTTATTCGCAAGATAGAAAACGTGACAGACAAAATACATGTGATAGCCGATAACGGTAACTTACCGCAATTTTTGCAAATAGCTTACAATCAAAACAATATACGCATATCGTACACCCTGCCGTATTATAAACAGGCTAAAATAAAATTCCAGTATTATTTAGAAGGTTACTCCAGGCATTGGTCAGATTGGTCTGCGCAGGCCCAAAAGGAATTTACCAACCTCGACCAGGGCAACTACCAATTCAAAGTGCGCGCTAAGATTAATGACGATATGGTGTCGGCAATAACCACTTTTTCCTTCAGGATATTACCTCCCTGGTATGCAGGTAAAGCGGCTATCGTCTTTTACGTACTATTGATAGTATTGGCATATTACGTAATTCGCTATTATTACCGTTTAAAACTAAACCGGCACCAAAAAGAGATCCACGAAAAATTACAGCGCGAGAAAGAAGATTTTCTGAAGCAAGAGGCAATAACGAGCCAACAACACATCGTTACCATTAAAAACGAACAGTTACAGGCCGACCTTGCGAGCAAGAGCCGCGAGCTTGCCAACTCGGCTATGAATATCGTTTATAAGAACGAATTGCTGCAAAAGTTGAGCGACGAGATCAACAATTTAAAGGATAGCGCAGGCAAAAAAATATCAGAAGATCAGCTAAAAAAAATCCATCATGTTATTGACGATGGAATGAGTGATGAACGCGACTGGAATATTTTTGAACGCAGCTTTAATGAAGCGCATGAGAACTTTTTTAAGAAACTTAAACACAGCCACCCCGATCTTGTGCCCAATGATCTGAAGCTTTGCGCCTACCTGCGTATGAATATGAGCAGTAAGGAAATGGCCTCATTGCTTAATATTTCTCTACGAGGTGTGGAGATAAGGCGCTACCGCTTGCGCAAAAAGCTTGATCTTCCGCATGACAAAAACCTCGTTGAGTTTCTTATTGAGGTATAATACTACATCATTACCACACAAACGCTTATTCAGCTTTGACTGATTCTTACATTGCAGTGTAGTATGTAAATGATAAACTATTGAATAGCAATTGCCTAATAATCAATAAATTAAAATTTAAAACAAAAGCTGTTGAGAAAGTGTTGAGCGTTTGATGTATTAATGTAGAGTAGCATTATTTGTAAAAAATGTATTATCTACTCAATTTCGACCCTACAAAACCAATTAATCCAAGTAATTAACATTTAACCACTATGAAGAGAAATTCTACTATCTCAGGGTTGATGCTATTGCTATTCTTTTTTACTACCAATGCGATAGCGCAAAACGTTGCCTTGAAAGGTAAAGTTACAGATGCTGCTACCGGCGAAAGCCTTATAGGTGTTAGCGTAGGTATTAAAGGAACTGCAAACGGTGTTCAAACTGATGTAAACGGCGCGTACTCAATTTCCGTACCTACAAACGCAACCTTAACATTCAGCTATATTGGGTACACTGCCCAATCCCTGCCGGTAAACGGGCAAACTACTTTAAACGTCTTACTAAAGGGCGAATCTAACGAGCTTAAAACGGTTGTTGTTGTAGGTTACGGCACGCAGCGCAAGCGTGATGTTACCGGTGCGGTAGCCAGCGTAAACGGCGACCAGCTAAGCAAACAACCAGTTCAAACTCCTACTCAGGCCTTACAGGGTAAGGTAGCAGGTGTACAGGTACTATCATCAGGTCAGCCCAATTCGGCGCCTATTTTACGTATCCGTGGTACAGGTTCTGTTTTGGCAGGTGCCAACCCGCTTTACGTGGTCGACGGGGTTTTAACCGACGATATCCGTAACATCAACAATAATGATATCGTAAGCCTGGATGTATTGAAAGATGCATCGGCCGCTATTTATGGTGTGCGTGGTGCAAATGGTGTGGTTATTATTACCACCAAAAAAGGTAAAAGCGGCCCGGCTGTTGTAAGCTATGATGCTAACGTAGGGTTCCGCGAAATTGCCAGCCAGATCAAATTGGCTAACAGGCAGCAGTATGTCGACTATCTAAACGTAGCCAGCCCCGGTAAAATAACAAGTGATGATAAATCGCCGTTAACTATCCCTGGTACAACTAACTGGGCAGATGCGGTTTCCCGTAAGGGTTTTTACACCAATCATAATATTTCGGTATCGGGTGGTGGCGATAAAAGCACTTACTTTATCAGCGGTAACTATTACAATGAGGATGGTGTTATCAAAACCAATAACTTTCAACGTTTCTCGTTACGCGCCAATAATGACGTAAAGATTTCTGATAAGCTAAAATTCAGCGATCAGATATCCTTAACCCGCGGCGCAGAACGTGCGGTTGATATCGGTGCTGTTTATGGTAACGTTTATCGCGCAGCACCAATAATCCCGTCTATTTTAAATGGCAAGTATGGTAACACTTCTGCCTGGAGTAACGTAGGCAACCCACTTTTGCAGTTAGATAAAACCAATAACTTTATATTAAACAATCGGGTGCAGGGCAATGTGGCGGTTGACTATAATCCTGTTAAATGGCTAACCTTCCACTCGGCCTTTAACCTGGATGCGCGTTTTAATAATCAAAAAAACTATGGTTACCAGTTTGATGCAGATGGTAACACCTTCACCGTTGGTGGTGGTAACCAGCGCCAAACTAACAGTTCATTGTTTGTGCAGAATGATAATTCTTACCAATACCAGTGGGATAACACGGTAACGTTTGACAGGACTTTCGATAAACACCACTTCACCGTATTAGGAGGTGTGGTTACAGAAAAAGCCCGTTCAAATTATATTAATGGCTCGCGTATAGATGTACCTGCCAATCAGGATCAATGGTTTCTGGATTTGGGCAACCCCGACCTGAACGCTACTAACAGCAACAACGGGTCGTTATTTACTCGTCAATCATACATTGGCCGTGTAAACTATGATTATGCAGGCAAGTACCTTTTAACCGGATCTATCCGCCGCGACGGCAGCTCGAAATTTGCTGAAAAATATGCAACTTTTTATACAGTTGGCGCAGGCTGGGTAATTTCAGAAGAAAGCTTTGTAAAGGGCGGCATATTTGATAATTTAAAACTACGTGGCAGCTATGGTGAATTGGGTAATGATAACATCGACCCATCATTATTCATCGTAACCGGTTTACCTTACCAGCCTTACTATTTTAATAATGGCACCCTGGCAAACGGTACTATCATCCAGGATATCAAAAATACCAACCTGAGATGGGAAACAACTAAACAATTAGACTTAGGGTTAGATTTCGGCTTTTTAAACAACCGCTTAACCGGTGAGTTTGACTACTACGATAAAAAGGTAAGCAATGCCTTAACTTATGTAACCTTGCCAGGTATCCTGGGTGATCCGGACAACCGCTTTATTACCAACGCCGCATCGTATCAAAATAAAGGTGTGGAGTTTGCTTTAAGATGGAGAGATAACATCAGCCCTAACTTTTCTTACAACATAGGTGCTAATATCAGCTACAATAAAAATACGGTTACCGGCTTAAACGGCGGGCAGGCGTTAAATGGTGGCGGTGCAAACGGCCAAACCATTACCCGTACAGAAAATGGCCAGCCAATTGCAAGCTACTACGTATTGCACTCAACAGGCATATTCCAAAACGCGGCAGAAGTTGCAGCAGCGGTTCCTAACAGTTTAGAGGCCAACCATGTGGGCGGGCTGAAATATGAGGATGTAAACAAAGATGGTAAAATTGACGCTAACGACAGGATCTTCGCAGGTTCATATCAGCCAAAATACTTTGGTGGTTTTAATTTAGGTGTTAATTATTATGCGTTTGACATCAGTGCCGATTTTTATGGCAACTGGGGTAACAAAATCTATAACGGTAAAAAGAATTCAAGGGGTAGCGCTAACGACAACATTGAGGCCGGCTATGCCGATGCACGTTTTACCACAGCAAAACCATCGTCAACAGATCCCGATTTAATTACGCAAAGCACGCCACCGTCCACCTACTTTATTGAATCGGGTGCTTTTTTAAGGTTAAATAACTTAACAGTTGGTTACACTATACCAAACGCTATTTCAAAACGTGCGGGTATCTCTAAGTTCAGGATGTTTTTAACCTCGCAAAATTTATTTACAGCAAAACGTTACAGCGGTTCATCGCCAGAGTTGTTTAATACCGACATATTATCGGCTGGTATTGATGCGACAAACTACCCGGTAACCCGCACTTTTGCATTTGGTGTAAATGTTCAATTTTAACGCTATTGTATTATGAAAAAGATATATCAAAAACATTCAAAACTGCTTTTTATATGCGCAGCAGTTGTGGCAAGCACATTTAGTGCCTGCAAAAACTACCTGGAAGTAGCACCCCAGGGGCAGATAACGCAAGACCAGATAGCTAACGACCCTACTCAGGCTAAAAATCTGGTAACCGGGATCTATAACGTATTTTACATAGGCGGTTTTGACCCGGATATAACGAGCTTACAATTTGTGGTACTGTCTGATATCGCTTCTGACGATGCGGATAAAGGAAGTTCGCCTACGGATTATGGTGATGCATTACAGGTGGATAACCTGACCACATCTGCCACAAATGGCATTGTAAACAACGTTTGGACAGGCCACTACCAGGGTATCGCACGCGCTAACCAGGCTTTAGATAAGCTAAATGCGGCACAGTTTGATGCAGCAACCAAAAACGCCTTAATTGGTGAAGCAAGGTTCTTGCGGGCTTATTTCTATTTTAATTTGGTTCGCCTTTACGGTGGTGTGCCTTTGTTGGATAAAGTGCCTTTACCAGCCGAAGCCAATGACGATAAATATCAAACCCGGGCAACCGCCGATGATATTTATAAATTCATCATCACCGACCTTGACTTTGCAGTAGGTAACCTGCCGGATAAAGGTGCAACAGATGTAGGCCGTGCTACCAAAACAGCTGCACAGGCGTTGGAGGCAAAGGTGTATTTATACATGAAAAACTACCAAAAAGCTTATGATTTATCTAATGCAGTGATCACCAGCGGTAAATATTCATTAGTGCAAGATTATTCGCTTATATGGCGCCAGAAGGCGGTTAACGGCGATGGTGGCAACAATAATAATGAGTCGATATTCGAGATCCAGGCGGGTATCAACAAATCTTGCAGCGCGGGTATCAACCTCTACACGGTATCACAAGGCCCGCGTGCCGGCGGTAAATTTGGCTGGTCAGATCTGGGCTTTGGTTTTAACAACCCGTCGCTAAGTTTGGTAAACGAGTATGAAGCTAACGACGTGCGTAAAGCAGGTACTATCATCACTATCCAGCCAAACGGCACCCGTTTATTTGATGGTTTCCGTATTCCAGGCCGCGACTCGGTAGAGAACGACCGTTACAGTTACAAAGCCTACCATAGCCGTAGTGCCGAAGACAATTGTGGTGGCAATACAGACCGCTTACCTAAACAGGTACGCATTTTGCGCTACGCCGATGTATTGTTGATCAATGCCGAAGCTGCTATTCAAATCGGTAACGTGGGTGCGGCATCAACTTCTCTTAATTTGGTACGTACCCGTGCTAAACTGGCGTCAGTTGCCCCTTCACTTACTGCAGTATGGCATGAACGCCGTGTAGAAATGGCGGAGGAGCATGACCGTTTCTTTGACATTGTTCGCCAGGACGCGGTACAACCGGGCCGTGCTGCAGCAGCATTTACCGCCCATGGCAAAACTTGGAGTTCAAAAAACGCATTGTTCCCTATCCCGCAAACACAGATTGATTTAAGTGGTGGCCGTTTAAAGCAAAACCCGGGGTACTAAAAATAAATATTTGATTGATTGAGTTAGGGTTGTCCGTCCATTGGGCGGGCAACCCTTTTTATTTAGCTCATATCCCTTATATACTTTACTTATGATGAAAAAGACCTTCCTGACACTTTTCCTTTTATTAACCGGCTTATACGGCATCGCCCAAAAAAAGACCGGTAAAACGGCTGTCGGCCCTGACGGAATTAAGCCTGTTGGCATTATCAAAGGCCTAACCGACAGTGCCCTGTTAGATGTGGTGCAACGCCAAACGTTTCGTTATTTTTGGGATTTTGGGCACCCGGTAAGCGGCATGGCCCGAGAACGGAGCAACACCTCATTCGATTACGGTGATGAGGTGGTTACCACGGGTGGTACGGGCTTTGGGGTAATGGCGCTGATAGCCGCCGACCACCGCAAGTTCATACCCCATGACAAGGCTGTTAACCGCATGCTTAAAATTGTAGAGTTCCTTTACCGTGCAGATGCATACCATGGGGCATTCCCGCACTGGATGAATGGAGAAACCGGTAAAACCATCCGCTTTGGCCGCCGCGATGACGGCGCCGATATTGTAGAGACCGCTTACCTTTTCCAGGGGCTTTTATGCGCACGCCAATACTTTAAGGCCGACGACCCAAAAGAACGCCGTATCCGCGATATGATTGGATGGATGTGGGGCGAAATGGATTGGGCCTGGTTTACCCGCGAGGGCCGCGACAACCTGTACTGGCACTGGAGCCCTAATTATGGATGGGCCATGAATTTTCCTATCCGCGGGTTTAACGAGTGTTTGATTACCTATATTCTAGCCGAATCATCTGACCGGTCACCGGTGAGTGCCGATATTTACGACCGGGGATGGGCGCAAAGCGACTTCTTTAAAAATGGCAAAACCTTTTATGGTTATAAACTGCCATTAGGCTTCGACTTTGGCGGGCCATTGTTCTTTTCGCAATACTCGTTCATGGGGCTAAACCCCAAAGGTCTGAAAGATAAGTATGCCGATTACTGGGAGCAAAACCAAAATCACACGCTTATTAATAGGGCTTACTGTATAGACAACCCGAAGAAATTTAAAGGATACGGCGAAAATTGCTGGGGATTAACCGCCAGCGATAATTACGAAGGTTACAACGCCCACTCGCCAACTAACGACCTGGGAGTGATAACCCCTACTGCGGCTATCTCTGCCTTCCCTTACACGCCGGAGTATTCTATGAAGGCCCTGCGCCATTTTTATTACGACTTGGGCGATAAGATCTGGGGTGAATACGGCTTTACCGATGCCTTTAGCGAATCTAAGAACTGGTATGGTAAATCATACCTGGCCATTGACCAGGGGCCGGAAATAGTGATGATAGAGAACTACCGCTCGGGCTTATTATGGAACTTGTTTATGAGTTGCCCCGAAATTCAGCGGGGGTTAAAAAAGTTAGATTTTCAAAGTCCGGCGTTAAGCAAAAATTAACCGCGGGTCATAAAAAAGCATAAATTGCGTTATCAATAATCATCAACCTTGATAACCAATTATGAAGCTTAAAAAAATATTAATAATAGGAATGCTGGGTATAATCTGCCTGGCATTCCCTTTTTTTACCCAGGCACAAACATCCGGCACTTTTGATAAGGGCAGCTTTATCAGCAAAAAAGATACATTACCCTATCGCATCCTGTTCCCAAAGCATCTCGACCCAAAAAAGAAATACCCCATCCTGTTTGTGCTGCACGGCGCAGGCGAACGCGGTAACGATAACGAAGCGCAATTAAAGTACGGCACCAAACTTTTCCTGAATGACACCATTCGCCAAAATTACCCGGCTATCATCATACTGCCGCAGTGCCCTAAAGACAGTTATTGGAGCAATGTTAAAATTGACACCGCCGGCGGTAAACGCAGGTTTAATTTTTTGGAAGGCGGCGAACCCACCCGCGCCATGAGTGCGTTGATGGGCTTGGTTAACCAGTTTTTAGATAAGCCCTATGTAGATAGAAAGCAAGTTTACATTGGCGGGCTATCCATGGGTGGCATGGGTACCTTAGAGATGCTAAGACGAAAACCCAACACCTTTGCCGCAGCCTTTAGCATTTGTGGCGGCGATAACACTAATAACGCCCATATTTATGCAAAGAAGACCCCGCTGTGGTTCTTTCACGGGGCTAAAGACAGTGTAGTACCCTTCACCCATTCGGAGGTGATGGTTGCAGCGCTTAAGGCTGCCGGAGCCGACCCCAAATTCACGGTGTACCCTAACGATGACCATAACAGTTGGGATGATGCCTTTGCCGAGCCGCAGCTATTCCCCTGGTTATTTGCACATAAAAAATAAAACAAACAGGCCGCTTACTCGGCGGCCTGTTTGTTACAAGATCTTTTAATATGGTGTCCTTATTTTAAATCACGGGGTTGCCGCCTGCAACGTCGGCATCGGTAGCGGTGTCGCCATTTGCAGCTTCCTGCTCTGCAGGCTCGGCACTA
The DNA here is from genome assembly GCF_014773245.1 of Mucilaginibacter glaciei. Classification (GTDB taxonomy): domain Bacteria; phylum Bacteroidota; class Bacteroidia; order Sphingobacteriales; family Sphingobacteriaceae; genus Mucilaginibacter; species Mucilaginibacter glaciei. The sequence goes on from NZ_JACWMX010000002.1 coordinate 545,007, forward strand.
TCTGCTGTTGCTGAAGATGATAGTTCAGAGCCGCTTAAGGTCTCCTGTATGCAATCCATATCGGCAACAGAACCTGCTGCGCCATCGGTGTTTACCACTTTGTCAGACTCTTCGCTATTGGTTATTACATCCTGCCCGGCATTATCTATTTTCGGGTCGCCGGTAGGCTCTGGGGTAGGGAATTTATTGTCGGGAATGCTCATCGTGTTATCTCCTTTTAAAGATTAACGCATAAGGTGGTGGGTTGTTTTGAAAAATGGGTTTACAAAGGTTTACATATTTCAAAAGATTAATCTATTAAACAATTGACAATCAATTATTTGTAAAAAACATGGGTTGACATAAAAAGCTATGACTTTTGCATTTTAGCTTAAGCAAGGCTGCAATATTTATAGATCACTACTTCTTCAAAAAATGCTCGAACGTATCGCTGCGGATTCCTAAACGAAGGGTTTCGAGCGGGATAATGTCAACAGGCGCAATATTACCCAGGCTTACATTTGCACCGATCAGCTTGATAAACCAAACCTGCTGAGCCTTTTGTGGTGCTTCCCAAATGATCTTCTCCTCCGGGATCTGGGTCAGGATCTCGTCAACCAAACCCTGGCGCACCTCACCCGAATCGCGGTAGATACCCACGTTACCGCTTTCACGTGCTTCGGCAATTACCTTCCATGAACCGGCCTCTAATTCGGCCCTCATCAGGTTGATCCATTTATAAGGAGCAAAGATCTTCTGCACATCTTTAGAGCCTACTTCTGATATGACAGTAATTTGCTTGCTTAACTTGCGGATATATTCGCATTTTTCGTCATGTTCCAAATCGATGGAACCATCAGATACTTCGGCGTATTCCATCTGGTATTTATCTAACAGGCGGCAATAGTCATCAAACTGCCCGCGAACGATCATCGCCTCGAACAACGTACCACCAAAATACACCGGCAAACCTGCATCTTTGTAAAGTTTTAGTTTGGCATCTAAGTTCGGACTAACATAGGAGGTAGCCCAACCTAATTTAATTACATCGGTATAACCCTCACCCATTTCAATAAAATCCTCTGCCTGGCGCAGGCTGAGGCCTTTGTCCATCACCATAGTTAAACCACTATTACGTGGCTTGGCTGTACGGTCCGGCAGGTCGTTGATATGATAGTTCATGGTAGATGGTTATAGCTTATAACTAAAAGTATTATCGGCGCAAAGGTCGGCTTTGATGTGCAGATATGCAAGAGCCAAATGTGCCGAGATACAGATGTTTAGTTCGGGATAATTATTAACCGCCTCGTTTTAAAAAAAAGATGTGCAGATGATCCTCCCATCTGCACATCTTAAATCTGCATATCTGCACATCGGAAACTACTTCGTATACTTATTAATAATATCAACGATCACCTTATTATCCTGCAGCTGCGGCAGGTAATCAAACAGAATAAAATGTTTCTCCGGGTCTGTAGCGAGCGCTTTCTCCAGGTAGGTTATTGCTTCGTTGAATTCGCCCTTTGCAATGAGGTAAGCTACCAGACGGTAGTACAGTTCTGCTGCATCGGGGTTGTTCTTGATCGCGTCAGACATGATGCTTATCGCTTCAACCAGCCGCTTATCTTCGTACAATATCGACGAGTAATCTAACCAGGCATCCACATCCAAAGGGTTTAGTTCAACCACTTTCTCATAGGCTTTCTCAGACTCGGGCATGTGGCCTAATTTGTACTCCGCATCGGCAATGGCAAACCAATAGTCGGCATTGGCAATATCCAGGTCGAGTGCTTTTTTGTAAAAGTGCAGGGCTTCAAAATAGCGTTCTTCAAAATCAAGGGTTACACCAATCCCAAACCACGCATCTGCCAGTTTAGGATCCATCTTAACCGATTTTTTGTAAAAGGAGCGCGCCTCATCCATCTGCTCCAGCTTTTCGTAACACTCGCCAATAGCACAATAGGTATCGGCATTGGGCTGTTCATATTCAAAGGTTTCGCGGTAAACCTCTATCGCCTCGGCATATTTCTCTAAATTAACCAGGGCGTTACCTTTATTAAAGTACGCAGATGCAAAGCTGTCTTTTATCAGGATAGCATAATCGTAAGCATCGATAGCTTTCTCGAACAAGCTTAATTTAGTAAACGCATTACCTAAATTATACCAAGCGGCATAACTGTAAGGTTCGTTATCAATATATGCCTGATAAAATAGCACACTCTCCTGCTGATTGTCCAAAACGTCATAGCAAAATGCCAGCTCATAAAGCGCATCCTGGTTTTCCATGTTTTGTTTTAGGCAAAGTTTCAGATAGGTAATGGCTGTATCATAGTCGCCCATGTTTTGGTAAACGTAGGCAATATGTAATAAAATCTCGTCCGTTTCTTCGGCAAGGCCCAATGCTTTTTCGTAATTCTCTAAAGCTTCCGTATTGCGCTCCATACTCTCATAAAGGTTCCCCCTGATGATGTAGATATCCGCGTCGCTGGCCTCTAACATTGCGGCTTTGTCCAGCGCGGCAAAAGCTTCGCTTGCGCGGTTGGTCACTACTAACAGCTGGGCTTGTTTTATTAAAAATACGGCAGCAAAAGGGTGCTGGTTACGGGCATATTCTGATACTTGCAGTGCCTTGGCGGGATCGTTCTTTTCGATGTAATAGTCGATGATGTTCTCAAACGCCTGTGCATCAAAAAAGTACTGATCATGATTACGTATCATCTCTTCGTACCGTTCTACCGAAAACTTTGGATCTTCGGTAAAACCAAATTCAAATTCTTCTTCCATTCAAGTTTATTTGCAGAACACCATATGATACCTTGACAGACCACTGTCTATTAAGTTTAATCTATGAGTTCAAATTACAATAAGTAAGCATCTATAAAGCAATTAAGTTTTCAACATACAAACATTATCAACAACTGTATATACAAATGGCTGATAATAAATGAAAAGCGATTTAGCCGGCAGCGGGTGAGTTGGATTTTAATTGCCCTAAAGATTTTTACCTTTGACAAAAGTAACCATTATGAGCATAGCAATAAAAGATATTCTCGATCATTTACATATTAACGACACAAACGAAGCCTTTAGCACAGGCAGCAATTGGGGTAGTAGTGCTGATACCATCGTAAAAGATATTATATCACCGGTGGACGGTAAAAAGATAGCAGGTGTAAAGTTTGCATCAGCCAGCGATTACGATGCTGTTGTAAAAACCGCACAAAAGGCCTTTAAAACATGGCGTACCATCCCGGCCCCTAAGCGCGGCGAAATTGTACGACAGATAGGAGAATCGCTACGCGCGAATAAAACTCAATTGGGTACCCTGGTATCTTACGAGATGGGTAAAAGCCTGCAGGAAGGTTACGGCGAAGTACAGGAAATGATAGACATCTGCGATTTTGCAGTAGGGTTAAGCCGCCAGTTATACGGGCTGACCATGCACAGCGAACGCTCCGAGCATCGCATGTATGAGCAATATCATCCGCTGGGTATTGTAGGAGTGATATCTGCCTTTAACTTCCCGGTGGCGGTTTGGAGTTGGAACGCCATGCTGGCTTGGGTTTGTGGCGACGTTTGTATTTGGAAACCATCAGAAAAAACACCGCTAACCGCCATTGCCTGCCAGCATATAGCCCAAGAGGTATTAAAAAAGAACAATATTGAAGAGGGCGTTAGCTGCCTGATTATTGGCAACCGCCAAATTGGCGAATTAATGGCTAACGATACCTGTGTACCGTTGATATCTGCTACGGGGTCTACCCGCATGGGTAAGGCAGTAAGCGCGGCAGTTGGCGCGCGTTTAGGAAAAAGCCTGTTAGAATTAGGTGGCAATAATTCAATTATCATTACAGAAAATGCCGACCTGGATATGTCGCTCATTGGCGCGGTGTTCGGCGCGGTAGGCACAGCCGGGCAACGTTGTACCAGCACCCGCCGGCTCATCATCCACGAAAGTGTTTATGATGCCTTTAAACAAAAACTGATTAGCGCCTACGGGCAAATTAAAATAGGCGACCCGTTGGATGAAAACAACCATATGGGCCCGTTGATAGATACCGATGCGGTGAATGCTTACCTGGATTCTATCGAAAAGATCAAAACAGAAGGCGGCAGCTTTGCCGTGCAAGGCGGCAAGTTAACGGGTGAAGCCTACGCATCCGGCTGTTATGTAAAACCTTGCATTGCCGAAGTAGAAAACCACTACCAGATCGTACAGCACGAAACCTTTGCGCCGATACTTTACCTGATCAAATACAGCACGCTGGAAGAGGCTATCGATTTGCAAAATGGTGTCCCGCAGGGCTTGTCGTCCGCTATCATGACCCAAAACCTGCGCGAGGCAGAAACATTTTTAGCTGCATGGGGTTCTGATTGCGGTATTGCCAACGTGAACATAGGCACATCCGGCGCAGAGATCGGCGGGGCATTCGGCGGCGAAAAGGAAACCGGCGGTGGCCGTGAAAGCGGTTCTGACGCCTGGAAAGTTTACATGAGGCGCCAAACCAATACTATAAACTATTCAAAAACGTTGCCTTTAGCACAAGGCATCAAATTCGACTTGTAATTATTTTAGACAATCCATTTTATAACACATGTACAAAATTTGCAAATTTATAACCGCAGCCGTTCTCACCGGCGCGGTGCTTATCAATTATAACGCAGCTGCGCAAAGCGGGCCAAAACCTACCGATCTTCCTAAAAACTGGCACACCATGGATCTTAAAAAAGATGGTTATTTTGGTGTGAGTTTAAATGACGCCTACCTTTTTGTAAAGGGCAAAAAAAGCAAAACAGTTATCGTAGCAACTATTGATAGCGGTATCGATACCGCTCAGGCTGATCTAAAACCGGTGCTTTGGACAAACCCAAAAGAAATTCCCGGTAACGGCATAGATGATGACAAAAACGGCTATGTTGATGATATACACGGCTGGGACTTTTTAGGCGGCCCCGGTGGCAAATGTGATTTTACCGAAACTACCGAAGAGGTGCGGGAGTTTAATCGCTTAAAAGAAAAATATGCTACCGCTACCGCACCAATCGGCGGTAATAAAAAGGAGTTTGATTACTGGCTGATGGTGAAAGAAACGCATGATGCTACGGTAACCAAATCAAGTGCCGAAATTCAGCAATTGCAGCCTGCCATGAATGCGATGATGGTAACCAGCGGGTATATCAAACGCGCATTAAACCTTAAGGGAGAGGATTCATTTAAACTGGCCGATCTGGATAAGATAAAAACCACCAACGATACTATTAACCGCAGCAAATATGTGTGGCAATCTGTTTTTCAGCAACAGGGTGGCAGCGATGATAACGCTAAGATCATTAAAGAATTAAGCGAGTATTTAGCAAAATTAAATAACGACGTTAACCCCGACCTTGACGCCCGTAAACGCATTGTTGGAGATGACCCTAACGTTAACGACGGCAAGCCTTACGGTAATAACATCCTTAAATTTGCCGATGCATCTCACGGAACAGGCACTACAGGTTTAATTGGTGCGGCACGTGGCAATAAATATGGCATTGATGGCATAGCCGATAATGTACGCATGATGGGTATTAAAGCAGTACCCAATGGCGATGAATATGATAAAGATATTGCCAACGCCATCCACTACGCAGTTGATAATGGCGCAAAAGTGATCAATATGAGTTTTGGCAAAAAGCTGTCCCCGCATAAAGCATGGGTAGACGAGGCCTTTAAATATGCAGCTGCAAAAGATGTTTTATTGGTGCAGGCCTCTGGCAATGACAACCAGGATGTAGATGCCAAGCCGGAATTCCCGAACGATATTTTTGAGGATGGATCTGGCGTGGATGCGGATAATGTGATCAGCGTAGGTGCATCTGCAGACAAGCAGGACCAAAACCTGGCGGGATCTTTCAGCAACTACGGTAAAAAGAATGTGGATGTTTTTGCACCCGGTGTAAAGGTAACTTCGATAGATATGGACGCTGAATTTAATACAGCTGATGGCACCAGCTTTGCTTCACCTATCACTGCAGGCATAGCGGCGCTGGTATTAGAGTATTACCCTACTTTAAGTGCTAAACAGTTAAAACAAGTCATACTGGAATCGGCTACGCCACTAACCGGTACTATGGTTTTAAAACCTGGCACCCAAACCAAAGTTGATTTTACTACCCTATCTAAAACGGGTGGCGTGGTAAATGCCTATAAAGCTTTACTTGCCGCCAGCAAATTAAAAGGCGAGCGGATATAAATAATTGCCAAAGGCAATAACAGCAAAGCCGACCTCATGAGGTCGGCTTTTTTTGTAAAACAGCATCAGGATTATCAAAAATTTCTTATTTTAACGCACCAATCCTAAACCTGTATGAACCGTTTACCTGTAATCCTAATTTGCTTTATCGCAAATTTGCTATGCACGAAAGTTTGCCTTTCACAAACCGTAGCCGCTAAGGTTTCCACCTTCTTACAGCAAAACCCGCAGGAAAAAATTTATATCCACTATGATAAAAATAGCTATGTAACCGGCGATACTGTTTGGTTCAAAGCTTATCTTTTTTCAGGTTCGCAAAGATCGCACGCAGGAAAAAACTTTTATTTAGAGTTAGTAAATGAGCAAGGCAAACTTCTAAAACGCCTGACTGCACCAATATTTGAATCTACCGCATCCGGCAATATCATACTTCCGGCCGATACCTCCGCAAACACAATTTATTGCCGCGCTTATACCGAAGCCATGCTAAAATCTGACAGTAGCTTTATTTATAATAAAATGCTGCCGGTTATTAATTTAAAACAGCGGGCGGGACAAACTCAGAGTGGCCAAACTATCAGCTTTTTACCCGAAGGTGGTAATTGGATTGATAATGTGCCAGCCCTTGTAGCTTTTAAGGCCACCAATGCGGATGGTTTACCTTTTAATGTAAACGGCGTAATTAAAAGTGACGACAAAATTGTTACCGAATTTGCCACCACCCACGATGGGATGGGCTTTTTCACACTCTCGCCCCAGCCTAAACAAATCTACAAGGCTGTTTGGAAGGATGCGACCGGGCAGGAGCACACAACTCCTTTACCACTTGCCGAGCCAATAGGTGTTAGCATACATATCGCCAATATCAGCACAGGTAAAAAGTTTTATGTATTTCGGTCAGGCACTACTGAAGAGCCGGACAAGGTGTTAACGCTTGTTGTACACGCTAATGGTACTATTTTTTACCAGGCAGAGCTAAACCTATCAACCACAACGATGGCTAGTGGTACCATCCCCGTAAAGGATCTTCCAACAGGGATTTTATATTTTACAGTATTTAATAAAAACACGCAGCCGGTAGCAGAGCGTATCTCTTTCATAAATAACCACGATTATACGTTTGATGTAGCCCATTCATTCGCCACGTTAAATAAAAACAAACGCGGTTTGAACGAAATCAGGCTTGCGATTACCGATACCATACGATCTAACCTTTCATTATCTATTACTGATGCAGAGATTGATCCTCATTCCGCCGATAAGGATAATATTATTTCACATTTACTTTTAACAGGCGATCTGCGTGGTAAGATTGTCAACCCCTATTACTATTTCACTAATAATACAGAGATAGCCACAGGCAATTTAGACCTCGTGATGCTGACACACGGCTGGCGAAAATTTAACTGGGAAAATGGCCCGGCCAAATCTGATACGATCCCGTCATACGCTTTTTTAAGTATAAAAGGAAATATCGGTAAATGGCCATCTTTTAAAACCGATGTATATGCTTCGGCTGTGTTACAGCTCACCGATACCAATACGGTGGTGCTGCCTATGCTGATTAACAAAGAGGGTTATTTTTTTAGGGATGGTCTAATATATTACGGGGATGCAAAACTATATTTCAAGTTTGATAATAAATCGCTTAACGTTAATAACTTGAAAATCAACTTCAGGGATGGTTTGGTAAAAACCTACCCGTACCCCTTTTTACAACTCACGCCCGATACTGTTTCAAAAATAACCGCACCCGCTACTCTGCCGGCACGCCTGCAGGACTATCTGTTCCAATTAAAGAACACACGGGAGTTAAAGGAAGTACAGATTAAATCTACAAAGGTTACCGACGAGAAAAAGTTGGAGAAAACCTATACCAGCGGTGTTTTTAAAGATGGCATATCCACCAACATAAAGGTTGGCGACGATCCGAGGTTTCTAAATTACTCCTCGTTTTTTCAATATCTGCAAGGCAAGGTTCCGGGCTTGATCATCCGCGACCCATTATCACAATCACCATCGGCCATATGGCGTAACGATCCGGTTTACTTTTTTCTGAATGGGTTCCAGGTAAAAGTTTCAGACATCAGGGAGATTGCCATGTTTGATTTTGATTATTTAAAGATCTACGACCCGTCGATGGGTGGTACATTTGGCGCACCGGGAGGAGTAATATCAGTTTATACCAAACGCGGTAAGGGTTTTATGTTTGATGGAAAGAGCAATAAGATGTTTACCATGCCAGGCTATACGCCTGTTAAGGAATTCTTCTCGCCTGATTACGCTACCGGTGTGGTGCTTTCAAAACCCGACTTGCGTACCACTTTATTTTGGGACCCAAATATCATTTTAAATAAAAACCACCCGGAGCAAACCGTTAAGTTCTATAACAACGACGTTACCAAAAAAATGAAACTGATAATAGAGGGAATAAATTTTGACGGTAAGTTAGTGCATATAGAAAAGATCTTTTAAAAGATAGGGCGTTAAAATATCGCTTCAGCAATCCTCTTGGTGGGCCCGGCGTTGCTCATGGTATAAAAGTGCAGCACCGGTACGCCAAACTTCATCAATTCTTTACATTGATTTATTGTCCATTCTATACCAATATCTTTTTCTTCTTTTTCTGATTTGCAGGCATGTACAGCGTCGCACAGATCTTCGGGCATATCGATATGGAAAGTTTTAGTTGCCGCCAGCAAATTAAAAGGCGAAAGAGCGGGGATATAGTTGCCCCTATCGCTGGAATAAATAATGCAAGAAGCCGTTCCTCAACAGAAGCGGCTTCTTGCATATAGTGAACTTCTGTATAGTTATCTGTTTAAACCTTCCTGATAATGCAGGTGCCAGACTTATCCGGTATAGGGATCAAAAATTCAGGCTTATCTTTAAAATATTCGTCGATAGCCTTTTTAGCGCCGGGCCAAAAAAGGCTGGTATAATCGTGCATAATTAAAAATCCGCCTTTTTGTAGCCGCGGGTAAAAATAATCCAGCGCGGCTTTAAACGGGGCGCCAAGGTCGCAATCAATATGAACAAGAGCAAGCCCTTCCACTTCTTTTATCTGCGCCAGCGAATCGGGGAAGAAGCCCTTTACATAAACCACGTTTTCTTCGCCAACGAATTCTTTTACGCTGCTTAACGAGGTGCCCGAAAAATCCTGCTCAAAACGGGTTTCTTTATTTTCTTTAAAATCCCGCTCGTCGAAACCTTCAAAAGTATCAAACAGGTAACAATTGGTATTTATCCTCTGCGCAAACCGTGCCAGTAAAAAGGCCGAGTTTCCTTTAAAAACGCCAAACTCAGCTATATCGCCTACAATGCACTCTTCCAGCAATTGATCTATGCACAGATTCAGCGCCAGGAAACGCGAGAGATCGCCCACGTTGTTTTCGTAGAAACCAGCCGTCCATTTCTTTATATCGTTATACTCAAAAAACCCGGTTTGCTTATTATAGAGCGAATAGTTGGCTGTGTACCTATCGGGCAGGTACTGCACAAACTGTTTTTGCAGCTCATTGCTTTTTTGATAGTTAACCAAGTGCGCGTTAAACTGCTCGTTTTTTATTAACCAGGAAACAACGCGGTTATTCATCACATTGTGCTTTAGACCAAACAATTTAAAAAGAGATGACAGCATATTGAGGGTTAAGGTACTATTAAAAACATTTCCACTCGCTTAAAATATCGCCTCAGCTATGCGTTTTGTAGGCCCGGCGTTGCTCATGGTGTAGAAGTGTAAAACCGGCACGCCGAACTTGATCAGTTCTTTACACTGGTTGATCGTCCATTCTATACCAACATCTTTCACCTCTTTTTCTGATTTACAGCCATGTACAGCGTCGCAGAGATCTTCGGGCATATCGATATGAAAAGTTTTAGATAAGCCCACCAACTGTTTAGAATTAGCCAGCGGTTTTAATCCCGGGATGATCGGCACATTGATACCATTAGCGCGGCAATTGTTTACAAAGTCAAAATACTTCCGGTTATCAAAAAACATTTGTGTTACAATAAAACCTGCACCCATATCAACCTTTTGCTTTAAGTACTTAAAGTCGGTTTTCATGTTAGGGGCTTCAAAATGCTTTTCAGGGTAACCGGCTACACCGGCACAGAAATTGGTTTTCAAGTTTTCTTCGCTATGGTCATGCAGGTAAATGCCATTGTTCATATTAACTACTTGCTGCAACAGATCGGTTGCATAATTATGCCCGTTAGGGTTAGGCACAAAAGAAGCATCGCCCCTGCGGGCATCGCCACGCAGGACAAGCACATTCTCGATCCCTAAAAACTGCAGATCAAACAAACCATTCTCCGTCTCATCCTTCGTAAAACCACCACATAGCAAATGCGGAACTGTGTCTACATGATACTTGTTCATGATAGCCGCACAAATAGCGATGGTTCCCGGGCGTTTGCGGTAACTCAGCTTCTCTAACAAACCATTATCGTGCTCTTTGTATATGTAGTCTTCCCGTAGTGATGTCACATCGATAAACGGCGGTTTGAACTCCATCAGCGGGTCTATGGCATCATATATTCCCTGGATGCTCTGCCCCTTTAAAGGCGGGATAAGTTCAAAGGAGAATAAGGTTTTGCCGTTAGCGTTGGCAATATGTTCGGTGATCTTCATTGGTTATTAGTGCGTGGATTTTGGTGCGCGGAGCGGTTTAGTTTATAATTTGTGATGTTTGATATTTAATTAGTCCTGCCAATAATATTCTAATTCTTGTAAGTTTATCCAATAACAACTTTAGCGTAGTTTCATCGATAAATTCCAAATCGAAAGATAAGTAAAGCTGTGTTTCCAATTCATAAGCAGATCCGCGGGCGATAAAGAAAAACCTCATGGTATCTTTCGGCTGACTACGACCGCAACCTTCAGCTATATTAGATGGTATTGAGATTACGCTCCGCTTAATTTGTGACTGCAATCCGTAAATTTCTTCTTTAGGAAATAGTGCAAGGCAATTGTACACCATTTTAACTAACAACCTTGCTTCCTTCCAAGCCTCTAAATCAGCGAATGTCATGTTTTTTAATTATATCCGGAATTTCGCACCATTCACCCGCTCCCCGCACTGCTTTTAATAATTCAAGTTAGGTCCAAGCCAGCGTTCCACTGTTTCGATTGACATGTTTTTTCTTTCGGCATAATCTTCAATCTGATCTTTGCTGATCTTGTTCAGGCCGAAATAACGGGCGTCCGGATGGGCGAAGTAAAACCCGCTTACCGATGCAGCCGGCATCATGGCCAGGCTTTCTGTGAGGTCCATGTGCGCGTTATCTTCTGCCTTCAAAATCTCGAACAAGGTGGTTTTTTCCGTATGATCGGGGCAGGCGGGGTAACCCGGTGCAGGGCGGATGCCCTGGTATTCCTCTTTGATCATTTCATCCGTACTTAGCTCCTCACCTGTCGAGTAGCCCCAGTATTCTTTACGTACCAGTTCATGCATTTTTTCGGCAAAAGCTTCTGCCAATCGGTCGGCAAGGGCTTTGGCCATAATACTGTTATAATCGTCATGGTCGGCTTCAAATTCTGCAACCAACTCATCGCAACCAATACCGGTTGTTACGGCAAACCCACCCCAATAATCGGCCACGCCACTTTCTTTAGGCGCTATAAAATCCGATAAAGCATAATAAGGTTCGCCTTTTACCTTCTCCGACTGCTGCCTCAAGGTATGGATACGGGTAAGCAAGTGCTGGCGGGTATCGTCGGTGTAAACCTCAATATCGTCACCTACGGCATTTGCCGGCCAAAAGCCTATCACGCCATTTGCGCGAAGCAATTTATTATCTACAATTCGTTTTAACAATACCTGTGCATCGTCATAAAGCTTCTTAGCTTCCCCCCCAACGTACTTGTCATTAAAGATCTTGGGATAACTGCCGCGCAGTTCCCAGGTATGGAAAAATGGCGTCCAGTCGATATAGGGAACTAGCTCTTCTAACGGGTAAGCTACAAATACCTTAGTGCCTGTAAGGTGTGGTTTAGCCGGCACTTTAGCCAGATCTATCACGCATTTTTGGCCGCGTGCTTCTTCAATGCTTACAAAACTCTTATCGCTTTTTTTATTGGCGTGTGCCTCGCGCGCTTTAGCATATTCATCTTTTATTCCCTGGATATAGGCGTCCCTGCCATCCCGGTTCATCAGGCTGCTGCAAACCGTTACACTGCGCGATGCATCCAACACGTGGATAGCAGCACCCGAGTAATTGGGCGCCACCTTTACCGCGGCATGAATACGTGATGTTGTGGCCCCGCCAATAATTAACGGGATAGTAAATTCCTGGCGTTCCATTTCTTTGGCAAAATGCACCATCTCATCTAACGATGGGGTGATCAATCCGCTTAAGCCGATGATATCTACGTCGTGCTTTTTCGCTTCTTCAATAATCCGTTGGGCAGGCACCATCACCCCAAGATCAATCACCTCGAAGTTGTTACATGCTAATACTACCCCTACTATGTTCTTGCCAATGTCATGTACATCGCCCTTAACGGTGGCCATCAATATTTTACCGGCATTGGCACGGCTGCCGCTGCTATCTTCACCGGCATCAATAACACGTTGTTTTTCCAGTTCGATGAACGGCAATAGATAAGCTACTGCTTTTTTCATCACACGGGCCGATTTCACCACCTGCGGCAGGAACATCTTACCCGCACCAAATAAGTCTCCCACTACGTTCATGCCATCCATCAGCGGGCCTTCAATCACTTCTAAGGGCTTTGCAAATTTCTGGCGGGCCTCTTCTACGTCATCATCCAAGTACTCAATGATACCCTTTACCAGCGCATGTGATAAACGCTGTTCTACCGGGTTCTTGCGCCATTCCTCATCCCGTACAATCTCTTTACCTTTACTTTTTATCGTATCGGCAAATTCAACCAATCGCTCGGTAGCGTCGTCGCGGCGGTTCAGCAGCACGTCCTCTACCAGTTCCAACAGGTTCTTGGGGATCTCTTCGTAAACTTCCAGCATCCCGGCGTTTACAATGCCCATATCTAAACCGGCGCCAATAGCATGGTATAAAAATGCCGAGTGCATGGCTTCGCGCACGGTGTTATTCCCCCTGAAAGAGAAGGAAATATTACTCACACCACCACTTACTTTAGCGTAGGGCAGGTTTTGCTTTATCCAGCGGGTAGCTTCAATAAAATCTACTGCGTAGTTATTGTGTTCTTCCAAACCGGTTGCAACGGTCAGGATGTTGGGGTCAAAAATAATATCCTGCGGCGGGAAGCCCACCTTATCAACCAGGATGCGGTAGCTGCGTTCGCAGATCTCTTTACGGCGTTCCAGCGAGTCGGCCTGGCCGGTCTCATCAAAGGCCATTACTACCGCGGCAGCACCATAGCTTAAGATCTTTTGAGCGTATTCGATAAACTTTTCCTCACCCTCTTTAAGCGAGATGGAGTTTACAATACCTTTACCCTGCAAACACTTTAGTCCGGCCTCTATAACCGTCCACTTACTGGAATCGATCATGATGGGGAGCTTGGCAATATCGGGCTCGCTGGCTACCAGGTTCAGGAATTTTACCATCACCGCTTCCGAGTCGATCATCCCTTCGTCCATGTTAATATCGATGATTTGCGCACCACCTTCAACCTGCTGCAAGGCAACGGCAAGGGCAGCTTCGTAATCTTCGGCAAGGATGAGTTTAGAAAACTTGGGAGACCCGGTGATATTGGTACGTTCGCCAATGTTGGCGAAGTTAGTTTCGGGTGTCAGGGTGACGGCTTCTAATCCGCTCAGGCGTAAATAGGGTTCAATTACCGGCTTTTTACGCGGTTTATGTTTAGCTGCCTTATCGGCAATACATTTAATATGATCCGGCGTGGTGCCACAACAACCACCTACAATATTTACCAGCCCTGCCTTGATAAAATCATCAACCTGGTGGGCAGTTTCATGCGGTGTTTCGTCATAAGCACCAAACTCGTTAGGCAGCCCTGCGTTTGGATAAGCAGATATATAAACGTCGGCTTTCTCAGATAATTCCTCTAAATGGGGCCGCATCTCTTTTGCACCCAATGCACAGTTTAGTCCTACCGAAAGCAAGTTAGCATGGCGGATAGAGTTCCAGAAGGCCTCAACCGTTTGCCCGGAAAGTGTTCGGCCCGAAGCATCGGTAATAGTGCCCGAGATCATGATCGGCAGGTGGATGCCCGTTTCATTAGCATAACGGTTTACAGCAAACAAGGCCGCTTTGGCATTAAGAGTATCAAAAATAGTCTCGATCAGTAACACGTCCGATCCACCATCAACCAAACCCCTTACCTGTGTATAATAAGCTTCGGCAAGGTCATCGAAAGTAACGGCGCGGTAACCCGGGTCGTTAACATCCGGAGATAGTGATGCGGTACGGTTAGTGGGGCCCACTGCACCTGCCACAAAACGTGGCTTATCAGGGTTCTGTTGGGTATATGCTGTAGCTACCTCTTTGGCCAAACGCGCCCCTTCATAACTTAGCTCGTAAGCCAGTTCTTCGAGGTGATAATCAGCCAGCGAAATAACCTGGGTGCTAAAGGTGTTGGTTTCTATAATATCCGCGCCTGCGTCCAGATACTCGGCGTGGATGGCTTTAATCACATCCGGGCGGGTAATATTCAGCAGGTCGTTATTGCCTTTAAGGTCAGATGCATGGTCACGAAAACGTTCACCGCGGAAATCCTCCTCAGTCAGCTCGTAACGCTGTATCATGGTACCCATAGCACCATCAATTACCAGTATCCGCTTCTCTAATTCTTGTTTAATATCCATTTTATATGTTGCCGATTTTCGGTGGCGTGTGGCGGGTAATGATCAGCTACAGGTTACAAAATTGTAAATGGCAGATCACAGGAACCTGGCAACACACAACAAAAAAAGCTTACGTTGAAAAGTCGGGTATAGTTTTGACTTTAACTTATCTGTCCGCGATCGTTAACCAACCGAAGTAGAATGTAGCACCTTGTTAAGTAACAGGTTGCTAAGACATCGCAGGGTCTAATCCCTCCGTCTTTCTCTATAAGCGTTACAAAGATGATTAATTAGTTTGTAAAGTGCAAGGGCTTGATACATCCTTACAAAAGCCGGTAAAACAAAAAAAGCCGCCTTGTTCAAGGCAGCTTTAATAAAAGGTGTTTTTTTATTATCTCCTGTTACCGCCAAAAATACGCAGCAAGAATAAAAACAAGTTCACAAAATCAAGATACAGGGTTAATGCGCCCATAATTGCCATTTTTTTACCTGATGCATCGCCATACTCGAGACCTGCGCCAATACGTTTCAACTTCTGCACATCGTATGCGGTTAAACCGATAAAGATAGCTGCACCAGCATAGCTGATAATCAGATCGAGGCCGCTGCTGTGTAACAGCAAAATATTTACAAAACTGGCTATAATGATACCGATTAAAAGCATGATCAACAATGACCCAAATTTGGTAAGGTCCTGATGGGTAATATAGCCCCCAACTGCCATTACACCAAATACCACTGCGGTGGTAATAAACACCGTGTAAACGGTAGTAAGCGAATAAGCGTAAAAGATAAAGCTTAAGCTGGTGCCCATTAATGCTGCAAACAGCAGGAATACCAACACCAGGCCTACAAAGCCAACGCTGTTATAAATTTTATTAAACGCGAACGCTATAATGAGCGGCGAGAACATGACGATTGTTCCGTAAATATTGTTACGGCCTGTTTCGGGGTCGCGCAGTACAGACGACAGCTCGCGGTTAAAAGCAAAGATGTAGGCGCAAAACGCCGACAGGCAAAGTGCCACAAACATCCACAAAAAAACATTTGCTATAAATTTGCGTGATGCATCGGCATTTTCAATATGGCTAACGTTTTCGTAAACGTAGCCGGTAGTAGTTTTAGTTTCCATTTTTTAGTTCAGAATTATTTAGTACGAATATAGTAAAAACGTTATCAGTGTGCTAAAAGTTATAACAGCTGAAAAAGTTACAATGCAATGTTGATTTTGTTGCGATGCGGTACAAATTAGTTCAGCCGCTTCTGTAATTGCTCTTCCACCTTTTTAAAAACCTGCACGGGTTTTAAGGCGCGCCAGTTCAACTCATCCAGCTGCCCGCCGAAGTTGATGTAATAATCAATATTGCTTTTCTTAAATTCACGGATCACATGGTCCTGGAAATTGATACCCGCAATCCAGCCATCTTCCACTTCCTGGAACCACTCTTCGTAATAACTATCATCAGAGAAGTGGAAGTTGAGAACATTTTCGCCTATCAGGATGAATTTGTTAACACCCTGATCTATCATTAGCTCAAACAATTCGCGCTTCATCAGCATAATATCATTGTTAATGGCATCATTCCATTCGCCAATGAACTCAATGATGCTGTAACCCCTGTCGTAGTCAACAAAAAGGATTTTCAAGTACAGCGTCTGCGACCCGAATGAATCCCACTGTGGGTGCAACAGGTAATTATAGATCTGTTTATCGTACTCAAACTCGTTATACAGCGTGGCATAAAAAGGCGAATATTCGTCCTCTGCGGCTATATAATCGTCGCGCCACCTATAATATGGTTCTATCTCGTGCATTGTTTCAAATTCAAAAATCAAAAGATAAAATTCAAAACTGAATCTTATCTTTTTGAATGAGCTTCTACCGCGTTCCTTACACTGCCATACTCTTTTAAGAGTTTGGCAGCAGTTTTATAATCCACCTTTGTTTCGGCCATCACCATACGGGTGCCGCGGTCTATCAGCTTATCATTGCTTAACTGCATATCCACCATTTTATTACCCTTTATAAGGCCCAATTGTATCATAACGCTTGTGCTCAACATATTTAAGACAAGCTTTTGGGCCGTGCCTGCCTTCATGCGCGTGCTGCCGGTAATAAATTCGGGGCCGGTTACAACCTCTACCGGGTATTGCGCCTCGGCGGCAACGGGGCTGCCACTGTTACATACAATACAACCGGTGGCAATATTATGTTCGTTAGCCATTTGCAGGCCGCCTATCACATAAGGCGTTGTACCCGATGCTGCTATGCCCACCACTACATCCGTTTCATTAATATTAAAGGCCGTCAGGTCTTTCCAAGCTTGTTGGGTATCGTCTTCGGCAAATTCAACTGCTTTGCGGATAGCACCGTCACCCCCTGCAATAATCCCCACCACCCTGTCAAACGGCACACCAAAGGTTGGCGGGCATTCTGATGCATCAACCACACCCAGCCTGCCGCTGGTGCCTGCACCTATATAAAATAAGCGGCCCCCAATCCGCATCTTTTCGGTAACAATGGTAGCCAGGTCTTCAATCTGCTCAAAGGCCTTCTCCACCACACCTGCTACGGTTTTATCTTCATTATTAATATTTCGGAGCAACTCACTCAATGGCATATTCTCGAGGCCGGTATATTTCGAATCTTTTTCGGTGGTTCTGTCCATTTAATTCAAATAATTTTTAACAAAATTGAATAAAAAACATCAAAGCAACGAACGCGATATAAATTATAGGTAATACTCGCTATTGTTTAAATTTGCACGGCACATCTCAATGAAAAAAACGGCGGGTATAATTTTCAGGACTTTAATTTTAATACTTATAGGGGTAACCATTGGGTTGTTAATAAGCAATAACGAGTTCTCCTCTCACCCGCTCATCAATTTATCGGGCAGCAGCGATAAATTATCGAAGGTACTTTACCTGGTAACCAACAAATATGTAGATTCAGTTAATACCGATAGCATTGAAGGCGTTACCGTAAACGATATGCTGCAAAACCTCGATCCGCACTCGGTTTATTTACCTGCGCAACAGGCCCGTTCTATAAACGAACGTTTGGGCGGCGGTTTTAACGGGATAGGATTAGAGTACCAGCTTTTACGCGACACGCTGGTGGTGACGCAAGTTAACGCTGACGGGCCCGCCGCTAAGGCTGGCCTGCAAACCGGTGACCGGGTGATAAAAGTAGATGGCAAATCATTCTCGGGCACTAAGCTTACTATTGCACGAGTCGCTAAATTATTCAGGGGCGATAAAGATACCCGTATTATTTTGGGTGTATCAAAAAACAACGGCCCGGTGAAAGATTATGTGCTTAAACGTGGCCGGATTGAACTTAGCAGTGTGGATGCAGCATACATTGCGGGTAAAAATATTGGTTATGTTAAGATCTCCAAATTTGCCACCAAAACTGATGTTGATTTTCAAGATGCCCTAAAACGGTTGAAGGTTGATGGAATGGAAAAACTGGTGCTTGACTTGCGCGGAAACGGCGGCGGCTATCTCAATACCGCTACTGCCCTGGCCGATGAGTTTTTACCCAAAGGCAAACTGATTGTTTACACGTTGGGTGTACATGAGCCCCGTACCGATTATTTCGCTACCGATTCTGGCTTATATGAAAAAGGTAGGCTGGTTGTAATTATGGACGAGTACTCGGCATCGGCAAGTGAAATACTGGCCGGGGCCTTGCAAGATCTGGACAGAGCTACCATTGTAGGCCGTCGCTCGTTTGGCAAGGGCTTAGTGCAACAGCAATTCCCGTTTGGAGATGGCACCGCGGTTAACTTAACCGTTGCAAGGTATTACACCCCATCAGGCAGGTCGATACAGAAATCATACAAAAACGGCGTTGCCAGTTACCGTAATGAACTGGCCGATCGCGTACGTAAGGGTGAACTATTGAACGAAAAAAACAGCCTGAGCGACAGCACCTTTTTAAAAGGCTCGGTATTTCATACATCCACAGGGCGCAAGGTATTGAGCTTTGGCGGGATCATGCCCGATGTTTTTGTACCGGCTGACACCACTCAAAACACGCAGTTGGTAAGCGACTTAAGTGGCGCGCAATTATTTACCGCCTATGTGATAGATAAATTGCAGCCACAACTAAAAAAATTCAATACCGATTACGAATTCCTAACACAATACAACATCAGTGATGAAACCTTTGGCGATTTTATATTATATGCATCGCGCACGGTTGCACAAATGAATTTGCAGGAAATGCATACATCACGCAATGTGATCAAAACACTACTTAAAGCAAACGCAGCCCGTTTTAAATGGGGCAATAATGCCTATTACCACGTGTTGAATGAGAGCGATAGTACTTTTAAAACTGCGCTGAAGCAGTAATTACAAGCTTACACTCATCCCGGTGGTAAAGAAGGTATTAATGCTAACCGGCAATTTACCAATAGGTTTTTGCTGACCGGTTATCACTTTCACGGCAGCACGTTGCATACTATCATCTTTTTGATAGCATGCTAACAGCGCACTGCTTTTTTCTATACCGGGCAAACCGGCAATGGCATACGGGTTGGCAAATACGCTTACCACGGCATTCGGTTTAGCCGCTAAGTCGGCAATCAGCATTTTAACATCGCTGCTGTAATCCAGCTTACTCGCAGGGCGCAATCGGCTATCATGAATTCCTATAAACACCTGATCGTATTGCTTCAGTGTTGAAAGCAAATTGTTGAGATCGGCAGCTGCGGCATTTTTACTTACCTGGAATAACTGGCTGTTAGGGTACCATTTAAAAAGCTCGCGCTGAAAAGTAGTTTGCCCTTCTACACCAATACTGATAATAGCAGTGCGTTTAAGCGGGTTTTGCCTCAATACACGGCTATCGCCTTTTATCATAGTTACCGCGGCATCGCTTAATTGCTGTACCAGTTCGGCAGCGGCAGGGCGGTTTAAATCGGCGGTTAAATTTGTTGTTGCTATCGGTTGAAAATTATTCAAACCCGCCCAATATTTGGCGGCGAGCATCTTTTTAACCTTCGCTTCAAATTCTTCTTTCGAGATCTTACCCTGGCGCACGGCCTTGCGGATTAGTTTCTCGGCATTCTTTGAGTTTTCAGATAGCTCTATCAGGTCGTTGCCTGCCAAAAATGCGCGCAGGTCGGCTTCGCCGTTAGGGAAGTATTTAGTAACCCCCTTCATTTCCATTGCGTCAGAAGCAACAATCCCTTTAAAGCGTAAAGAATCCTTCAAGATCCCGGTAACAATTGGCCTTGACAAGGTAGACGGCAAATTTTTGGTTGTATCCAACGCCGGGATACTCATGTGGGCTATCATTACTCCGCCTATACCCGCACTAATTGCTTCGCGGAAAGGATACTGCTCTAATGAATCAAGCCGCTCGCGGGTAAACGCCAACAACGGTAGATCAAAGTGCGAATCTACGTTGGTATCGCCGTGACCGGGGAAGTGCTTGGCAATGGTAATTAGTCCGCCGCTTTCCATTCCGGTATAGTAAGCGATCCCTTTTTTAGCTACGTTATATTTATTATCGCCAAACGAACGGTAATTGATCACCGGGTTATTTGGGTTATTATTCACGTCAAACACCGGCCCGAAGTTGATATTAACCCCTAAGCGCTTAAAATCATAGGCTACCATCTGGCCCATTTTGTAGATCAGGTTATTATCCTGGATCGCACCCAGGGTCATTTGATAAGGGTACGAAACGGTTGAATCCAGGCGCATTCCCAATCCCCACTCACCATCCTGCGCCACCAGTAACGGCACGCGTGATAATTTCTGATAGGTGTTAGTAAGATTGGCCTGCCGTACCGGCCCGCCCTGAAAAAACACTACGCCGCCTACGTGCTCATCTTTAATTACTTTACCAACAGAATCTTCATAGGCTTGCCCGCGGTTAGTATGCGCCCTTATAAAAAACAGCTGCGCTATACGCTGTCTGCGGTTCAGTTTCTTAAAAACAGAATCTACCCAGTGGTTGGGCTCATTCAATGCTTTTATAAGACTTATTTTTTGTGCAAACGTGCTTTGGGCTATAAAACTGAGCGTAACTATAGTGATACACGTTAAGATCTTTTTAGGCTGCATAATGGTTCAAATGTACCTTAAATCTATATTAAGGCAATATTGTTTTTGTACCGGCGTATTTAAAATATGCCGGCCAGAATAAACCTTTGGCAAAAAAAGTACTCTATGGCTTTATAAAATTTAAACACAATGAAGAAAATTCTCTTTTTTGCTATAGCGCTGCTCACGGTAGCAGGCTCGGTAAGCGCACAGCGCGTATATGACGGACCGCGACGCGGCCCGCGCAGGGTAATGAGGCGCCAACCGGTGCAACAACAACCTATTCGCCGCGGGTACGATGATTTTTATCAACCAAAAGTTGGTATAGCAGGTGGTTTCAACTTTTCAAACACCGTTGATGCTTACGACTCGCGTTTTAGCACAAGCGGTATAACCGGCGCGCACGTAGGTTTAACATTCGAGATCCCGCTAATTTACCCATTATCATTTGCACCCGAAGTTTTGTTTTCTCAAAAAGGTTACAAAGCCGAAACTGTGGATGGTACCTTTAAACAAAAAACAAACTACATTGATATTCCTTTACTGGCTAAATTTAGGGTAACGCGTGGTTTTAACTTTGTTGTCGGGCCGCAGTTAACGTTCTTAACATCAACCCGTAATACGTTTGATAATGGTTTTAACACCGTTTATGCAGATCATTACAATAACCAGGGCGACAGAAGTTATGTTGCCGGGGTAGTTGGTGTCGGGATTGACTTGAACCGTAACGTTGAACTTAGGGCGCGTTATGCAATTGACCTGAGCCATAACAACGGCGATTTTAATTCCAACCTGCCCGATTTCAGGAACCAGGTATTCCAGTTGGGTATCGGATTTAAATTCCTATAAGTTAGTTTAAGCATATACATTTAGATAATTACTAAAAAGCTGTAGCGTTGCTACAGCTTTTTACGTATAGAGCAATATGGAGTAATATATTCCTATATTTGTCGTTATTGACATATATAGTTACAATTTTCACATCTGCTTATTTATTTAATTATGATTTCGGTAATTATATGTTCGATAAACCCGGCCCTGTTAAAAGCAGTTACCTATAATATCAACACAACTATCGGTGTACCTTACGAGCTAATTGCCATTGATAACCGCGGAAGTAAGAAAGGTATTTGCCAGGTTTACAATGAAGCATCTGAAAAGGCACAATATGAGGTGTTGTGTTTTGTTCATGAGGATATTATTATTAAAACCAACAATTGGGGCAGCGTACTGTTGAACTTATTCAAAGACCCTTCGCTGGGCCTGGTTGGCGTGGCAGGCAGCAGCTACAGGCCCTTAACCCCATCCAAATGGGGCGGCTTTACAGAAAACACGGTTTACGGCAATATTATCCAAGTCTTTAAACACGATCAAAAAAAAGACTTCCATTTAAATAGAAACCCCGGTAATGATAAACTTAAAACCGTAGCTTGTGTTGATGGCGTTTGGCTTTGCACTACTAAAAAAATAGCAGCCGAAATTAAGTTTGATGAAAATACATTTAAAGGATTTCATTGCTACGATATTGATATATCCCTAAGTATAGGTTGCAAATACAAGGTAGCTGTAACTTACGAGATACTGATCAAACATTTCTCGGAAGGCCATTTTGACCGCACATGGATGGTAGAAAATTTAAAGCTTTTCTCGAAGTGGAACCATATCCTGCCTTATTCAATCGAAAAAAAGCTAACACATGATGTTGTATTGCGCGAGGAAAAAGTGACTTTTAAAAATTTCATTGATAAAATGATTTCTTATAAGTTTCCAATGAGTACGGTTTATAACGTACTTTGGAAAAACAACCGATTTTTCAAGCTAAACCCTGCCCTATTTTTTAAAATGAACTATTACATTTTCAAAAAGTATAGCAAGCAAAAATCGCCTGGACTGTACTAAATATTATAACCGTAATCATTAAACACCGGCCGCCAAAAGTCGGGATACTTATCCCAGGCATGACAGCCAAAAGGGAGCTCGTTGTGGTTCAGTTGAAACGCTCGTTCGGGAAAAAGCTCCATAGAAAACTTAAGGCCTGTTTTAAGCGAAGGGATTTTCAAAACTTTGTTTTTGCGATTCACTTCAATACTCCAAAAAGCATCTTCATTATATTGGTGTTCTGTACGATTGAGGTAGTCATGCATTCGCGGCTGCATATTTAAAGCTATATCGTAAAATTTCTTTGTACGCCGCAGTGACAGCCCGCCATTGCCTACCCGGTTCTCAAATTGCAAAGGCGAAGGCAAGCCATCCTTTAGCTTGTTTGTACGTATATGCGTTTTTTGCAGGATCTGTGATTTGATTCCTTTAATAAAGTCGATGTATGGAAACTCCCGGAGCCAGGGAGCTCCTATATAATCAAACCCCTTATTGCACCAATAACTTAATTCGTTTTTAAATATAAAGGCATCCAATTGATGAATCAGCATGAACTCATAGTCAAGAAAGGTCTTATAAAACACATCTGACAACATGAGCGCATTATAACCGCTGATACTCGCAAAGAAGTGATCGTCAAACGAAACCGATTTAGTTATCCCTAACTGACTGACTTCTCTGGGCAATGTTAACTCTTGAGGTTTGATCGCTATGAGCGGGAAATCACTTAACATATTAACGCATTGTTGCAACGCTACTAATTCAGATGCAGACAAGTTTCCTTTATAAAAAGGGATAATCACAACCACTTGCTTTTTATCCATAACCGTCATCCTTAATCGTTAAATGTTTGCATATCAATCAGCTTACGGTATAGCCCGTTATTAGCCAATAATTGTTGGTGCGAACCTTGTTCGGCCACTTTGCCATTTTCCAGCACAATAATTATATCAGCACTTTGTATAGTGCTTAATCTATGGGCAATAATTAGGGATGTGCGGTTCTTCATCAGGTTATTTAGCGCGTTCTGTACCAATTTTTCAGACTCGGTATCTAATGCGGATGTTGCCTCATCCAGCAGCATAATCGGCGGGTTGTCAAGAACCGCCCTGGCAATACAGATCCGTTGTCTTTGACCGCCCGAAAGTTTTGTACCGCGGTCGCCTACGTTGGTTTGGTAACCTTTATCTGTTTCTAAAATAAAGTTATGGGCATTGGCTATGCGTGCCGCAGATTCAACATCTTCCGGCTTGACATTTTTTTTCCCAAACGCAATGTTGTTATAAATGGTATCATTAAATAACACTGATTCCTGGTTAACAACACCCATTAAACTGCGCAGTGAATAAGCGGTCACATTTCGGATATCCTGCCCGTCTACTGATATAGAGCCCGCTTGAGGGTCCATAAAACGAGGGATCAGATCCATTAACGTTGACTTACCGCCGCCAGAGGGACCAACTAACGCTACAGTTTTACCTTTGGGCACCGTAATATTTATATTTGAAAGAATGGCCTTATCTCCGTAAGAAAAGGTGACATTATCTAACGTTATTGCGTGATTAAAGCCAGTTAGTACGATAGCATTTTGAGCATCAGTTACCATGGGTTTTTCATCGATTAACGAAAGCACCCGCTCGCCTGCGGCAATACCGGAATGGATGTTACTGAACGAATCGGTAATAGCTTTGGCAGGGCGCATCAGTTGCGAAAATAAGGCTATATATGCCACAAAGTCGCCCGGGGATAGGGTAGAAGTTTTATTAAAGATCATATACCCGCCATACAACAAAATAACCGCCACCATGCTGATTGATAAACTTTCGGAAACAGGCGATGCCAGTTGCTGCCGGCGCGCTATTCCGCGAGATATGTTTGAATACCGGACATTTTCTTCATTAAAACGATCCTTTGTAAACTCGGTTGCGTTAAATGCCTTAACGATACGGATGCCGGACAATGCCTCGTCTAAGTAGCTGATCATGTTACTGTATGACTCCTGCCCGGCTATGGCCTGCGACTTTAAACGTTTAACTATCCGTGAAATAATAAAGCCTGATATTGGGATAACCAACAGGGAGATTAATGTAAGTTTTACCGAAAAAACAAATAGGGCCACTAAAAACGCAATAAGTTGAAACGGTTCTTTAAATACAACTTGCAGCGTACTTGTTACTGAGTATTGTACCACCTGTACATCTGAAGCTACTTTAGTGAGGATATCGCCCTTACGCTCATTATTAAAATAGCCCAGGTGCAAATTCATCACGTTATCAAACACGGCCTTGCGTAATTTAAGTAAGGTATGCACGCGCAGGTTTTCCATAATACGCTGCGACAGGTAACGAAAAAAGTTGCCAATAACGACAGATACAACGATAACCGCGCACACGAATTTTAAGGCTGTCCACTGGTCATAATATTTAAGAAAGTATTGCAGGTAATATTTAAACCAGCCTGTAGCATCTAAAACAGCATCAGGCTTTTTTAAAACAATAAGGGCCTGATCAATGGTATGGGTAGCAAACAAGGTTTGCAATAAGGGGCCTATCAGTACAATCACACTGGTGCTGAACACCACGTATAAAATAGTGCATAAAATATAGGGGATGGCAAATTTTTCTATCGGTTTAGCAAAAGATAACAGCCTAAAATAAGTCTTCATTTAAATTATTAAGGTGCAAAGCTAATAGTAATTAGCCAATTACATGTAAAGCCTAAGCAAGCATATTAAACGAGCCCGCCTGTACTTTATTTTTGAAGAACATCCCTGTAAAGCTGCATATATAACCGGGCGGTATCATCCCAATTATATTTAGCGGCGTGCGCAACAGATCTTTCTGCACCATTGTTTGCATTAAAATGCTGCATCCCTTCTTTAAAAACACGTTGCATATCGGCACCATCAAAGGTTTTAAAATAATAGGCTGCATTACCTGCTACTTCAGGCAACGATGTTCGCGTAGATGAGAAGACCGGTTTACCAAAGTGCATAGCCTCTATTACCGGTAAACCAAAACCCTCTGCAATAGAAGGGAATACAAAAGCTTGGCAATTTTGATAATACCATGCACGGTCATCGTCACTTATAGTCCCTATTACCTTCACCCTATCGGTACAGCCGTATTTTGCAGCCTCGGCCATTACCTGGTTTTCGTAAGGTGTTTTAATGCCGGCAATCAAAAGCTCCAAATCATTATCAGCCAATAATGCGGGTAAAACATGAAAATTCTTTTTTGCCGACACAATACCTATGGTAAACAAAAATTCCCTTTCAGGTATATACGAAGGCAAGTGGCCGTTAGGCAAATGCGGCTTGTCGGCACCATTATATATAACGCTTAGCTTATCAGCCACTTTCGGGAAATAGTTGAGCACATCTGCAGCCGCGAATTGGGATATGGTTACTATGCGGTCGCAGCTATCTATCCGTTCTCCCAATTTATCCAGGTAAATTCTCAGCTGATCCGGGTTGGTGACCTCATGTACCTGATTAATATCGTGTATCGTGAGGATCTTTTTTCGGCCAAACACCTTTTTAGGCTTCAAGCGCGACATCTGATCTGTAAAGTGAAAAAGCGCTACGTTGTTTTTATTGAAGAAGAAAAACTTATTATGCTTTTGTAGATAAGTTTTATGAACATCTTCAGTGTCAAATTCTATAGTATCTGGGGAGTAAAAAAAATAGTCAAGCTCAAACTGGCAATTATTGTTGCGCAGCAAGGCCCTGCCAAAGCTTTTACCGAAGGAGAACAACCCGGTATTAGGGTAACGCATTGCGTCAAATGTCACTAAAACGCGTGGTTTACTCATATCCAGGTATCAATGGTGTTAAACACATTATCTACTGTAATTGTATCTATTGTTTCCGTTCCGCTTTCTAAAAATTCCGCCTGCTCGCCCAAAGGCGCCCACCTGCCCGCGTGGATCGGCTTTAATGACGGGAATAATCCCAATGTATGGATGCCCGAGGCAGCTGCAATGTGCAGCGGACCGGTACCTGAAGCAATTAATCCGCCGGCATTAAAAATAAAGGAGATGAATTCGGTTAACGACATTTGGCCTGTCAGGTCAATAACGTGCCCGGGCAGGGTGGCTATCCAGGGGAAAAGCAACTCTCTTTCTTTATTTGACCCGCTTATGATGACGTTGAATTTATCGGCAGGTAAAAGATCTATTAATTTAGCAAAATTATTAAGCCCCCACTCCATCCCACTGCCGTGCGATTTTGGATGGATGATGAGGTTAAACCTATCCGCCGGCAAATATTCTTTAAATCTCTCAGGCAAATGGTTAGTATCGCTAAATTTATAATGCTGTATAAGGTCATTTAATGAAGCGCCGCCTTTATATCCGAAAGGCCTCAATAAGGCCAGGTTCAATTGTGCCTCATGCAGATCAGAATTTTTACGGCTTAGTTTAACCGTTTCGTTACAGGTTAACCAGTGGTAAAGCCGGTTAGTAGTACCCACTCGTAAAGGGATGCCCGCCTTTTTTGCCAACCCGGCAATATGTTTGTTAGGGAACACATGGATAATAGTATCAAACTGTTTTGATTTAATATAAGCTAACTGATCTTGGCGGGGCATGGCCTTTATATTGTCGTAACTAATAAATTCATCGACAGCAGTACACGTGTTAATAACAGGCCCTGTATAATTGCGCCCCAGGAATGACACCTTGCAACCGGATAGCAGCTCTTTCAGATATGCAGCCACGGGCAGGGTAAGCACTACATCGCCAATGGCATCGGTACGGCTTATTAATATATGCTGTGGCTTTGGGGTTACGGGCATTTGAGCTAAAACTGCAATAATAAAGATTATATTACCTTATGTTATTATAAATTTATTCATTTGTAATACAATGGCAGGGCGGCAATTTACACAAACAGACAATGGCGGGCAGCGAAATTAATTTCAGGAAGGTTGCACGCGCACTAACTGTTGTGGAGAATAACCTGAAAGGTGCCGACACCCTTTTAAAAAGCCTTATTTTTAATAACGACGTCCCTATTATAGGTATAACCGGCCCGCCGGGTGCGGGTAAGAGTACGCTGGTGAACGCCATTATCAATAATCTTTTACAGCAACATAAGAAGGTAGCCATATTAGCTATCGACCCTACATCGCCGTTTAATTTCGGGTCGTTGCTAGGCGATAGGATCAGGATGGCATCGCACTTTAACCATCCTGATGTTTTTATCCGGTCGATAGCTACCCGTGGTTCATTAGGTGGGCTTTCGGCCAAAACAATCGAAATGGCCGATGTACTGCGGGCATCCGGTTTCGATTATGTAATTATCGAAACCGTAGGCGTAGGCCAGAGTGAGGTTGAGATTGCCGGACTGGCCGATATAACTTTTGTGATGCTGGTGCCCGAAGCAGGCGACGAGATACAGAACATTAAATCCGGCTTGATGGAAATTGCCGATGCCTTTATCATTAACAAAGCCGACCGCGATGGCGCAGATCTTTTTATCAATAATTTAAAAAAGATCATCCTCCAAAAAGAGGAGCAATTACCCATATTTAAAACCGTAGCCTCTAAAAACGAAGGAATAGATGAGCTGACCAACTTTATACTGTCGCATTCAGGATTAAAAAACAGCCGCAAAGAATTACTCCTTACTCAAAAAGCCTACAATATCATCCAGCAAAAAATGATGGTGGGCGTAAACAAAAAAAAGCTTCAGCAAGATCTTGCCAAAGCTTTAAAAGTTGAAGGGTTTAACCTGTATAGATTTATTTCGGATTTCGAACGTTCGATTTCGGAATTACCGTCCTCATAAATTCGAAATTGAACATTCGAAATCCGAATTCCCTAACTATTCATTATCTCCTCGATGTGCTCTGCTTCGATAGGAATATCTGACATCAGGTCTACATTACCATCTTTGGTGATCAGGATGTTATTCTCTAACCTTATGCCTAAACCCTCTTCAGGGATATAGATGCCGGGCTCGCAGGTGAGAATATTACCTACCTCGAACGGTTTGTAGCGGCTGGCAAAATCATGCACATCTAAACCCAAATGGTGCGATGTGCCGTGCATGAAGTACTTTTTATATAAAGGTGCTTTAGGATCCTGTTTTGCCACGTCGTGTTTGTCCAGTAAGCCAAGGCCAATGAGTTCGCCTGTCATGATCTTACCAACCTCATCATGGTAATCGTTCCACACTGTGCCGGCAACTATCATTTGTATAGAAGCTTTCATTACGCGCAGCACCGCATTGTACACGTCACGCTGACGATTTGTGTAACGGCCGTTAACGGGAATAGACCGGCTCATGTCGGCATTGTAGTTCGCATACTCGGCTGCCCAGTCAAAAAGTATCACATCGCCATCGTTACAAACCTGGTTGTTCTCTACATAATGTAATACATTAGCGTTCTTGCCAGATGCGATGATGGGGTTGTAAGCGTGGCCGGTTGCCCGTTGCTTTATAAATTCATGAATTACTTCGGCCTCAATTTCATACTCGGCTACACCCGGCTTTACAAATTTCAATACACGGATAAAGCCATCGCGGGTAATTTCGCATGCTTTTCTGGTCAGTTCAATCTCGATGTCTGATTTTACAACACGCAGGTCGCGTAATACTAAAGCCGATCGATGATAATTATGCAGCGGGTACCTTTGACGCAGTTTTTCATATTCGCGCATGTCGCGATAGGGTACTGTATGACTATAACGGTCATTTTCATTGGTATTAATGTATACATTGTCTGCATAATTAATAATAGTATGCAAAATTGTATCGTATTCTGTTAACCAGAAAATGCTTTGGATGCCCGATGCAGCCCGTGCTTCGTCTTTAGTATACTTATGACCCTCCCAAACAGCGATCAATTCGCTTGTCTGTCTTAAAAAGAGTACTTCTCTGTATTGGTGATTAGGACAATCGGGGTATAAAACCAGTACACTCTGCTCCTGGTCGATACCGGATAGGTAAAAAAAGTCAGGGTTTTGCTTAAAAATGAAGTTTTGATCGCCATTACGGGGATATTCATCATTTGAATGAAAAATAGCTATAGAGTTCGGTTTTAATCGCGAAACGAAATTTTTTCTATTAAATGTAAATAATGCGTCATTTACAGGTAGATATTTCATAATTACAGAATATTTATTTTTATGAAAACAATTTAATTTGATTATTTGTAGTAGATATTATAAAAATTGGAACGGAGTTTGGTATTCGTTTCAAACATAATTACTAATTTTGTAAAAAATCACAATTAAATCGTTTAATCTTAAAACTATGAATTATTCTACATTAAAGAAATCAGCAGCATTATCATTTGCTTCTTTAATGGTAGCAGGAATGGTTAGTGCTCAAACTACCACAACAACTACCACTACAGACACAACAATGAAAATGTCTTCTGAAGCTACTACTGCCAAGGTATTTGGCGGCAGAGGTCAGTACAAAACCTTTAGCATCGGTATCAATGGTGGCGTTACATCGCCTGTTGTTGCTTTAGGCGGTTCTAACGACTTTACTAATTACAAAGTATCTTACGGATACGGTGTTTCTTTAAGGTCTCAATTAGCTCACTCATTCGGTCTTCAATTAGACGTGCGTGGTGCTAACTTAAAAGGCGACATGAGCAAAGCTCCTGCTGTTGGTGGTGTACGTGGCGGTGTTGCTGCTTACGAAACTAACTTATGGCAAGCTACTTTAGGTGGTGTTGTTAACGTTGCTACTATCGATTTCTTACGTCGCGAAAACTCTGTTAACTTCTTCTTAACCGCTGGTGCTGGTTTAGCTGTTTACAACCCATCAATTGCTACTACCCCAGGTGGTACTTTAAACAAATTCAAAAATGCTGATGGTAGCAACCATTACATTAAAGAATTGGTTATCCCGGTTGGTGCTGGTGTTAAATTCAAATTATCTGATGTAACTGCATTAAACTTAGGTTACACCATGAACTTTATTGATGGTGACAACTTAGATGGTTTTAACTTCCAATATCCAACTAAAGACAAATACTCTTACGGTTACGCTGGTTTAGAGTTCACTTTAGGTTCAAAATCAAAACCGAACCTGGATTGGGTTAACCCGGTTGCTATGATGTATGACGAATTATACGATGCAGCTTTACGTCAAGAAGTTGAAGCTTTAAAAGGCCGTGTAACTAACGTTGAAAACGCAGTTACTGATCTTAAGAAAGATTCTGATGGTGACGGTGTTTCTGATCAATTTGACAAATGCCCTAACACTCCTGCTGGTAGCGTTGTTGACGGTTCTGGTTGCGTTATCGTATTCCCTAAAGCTGATTCAACTGTAACTATGGCTGGTGCCGCTGCTTACTCAAACATCCAGTTTGAATTTGATAGCTCTGTATTAAGAACTTCTTCTTACCCAGTGTTAGATGCAACTTCAGCTGACTTACGTTCATCTGGTAGCACTGTTGAGATCGATGGTTACGCTTCATCTGAAGGTACTGCTGCTCACAACATGTCATTATCACGTGACCGCGCTAACTCTGTAAAAACTTACTTAGTTAACTCAGGTGTTGCTGCAAGCAAATTGAAAGTAAAAGGTTACGGTGAAACTAATCCAATTGCTGACAACTCAACTGAAGAAGGTCGCGTACTTAACCGTCGCGTATCTTTCAAAAAGAAATAATATTATCTAATTAATATTGTTGAAAGCCCCGGATAACCCGGGGCTTTCTTTTTTTTATTAAATTTGCATTATGTATTTTTTCAGGAAAAAAGACCCTAACCGGCCTACTAGCTTCAATCTTAAAGTCATGCATATCATCAATGCTATTGCCATAACCATGTTTTTGGCAGGCATTATTTATAAGCTGATCTACTGGTTCGTTCTAAAAAAATAATCTGCCTTAACAAAACTCTTCTTGTGCAAATGAAAACTATTATCAACACTAATAATTCCCCTGCACCTATCGGCCCATACAGCCAGGCAGTAGCAGCTGGTGGCTTACTCTTTGTATCCGGCCAAATCCCTATGAACCCGGAAACCGGCGACGTTGTTACAACCGGTATTACTGACGAAGCTATACAGGTTATGGAAAACCTAAAGGCGATTTTAGTTGAAGCTGGTGTAAATTTTGACGACATTATCAAAACGACCATCTTTTTAACAGATATGCAAACATTTGCACAGGTTAACGAAGTTTACGGTTCCTATTTTACCGCCAACTTCCCGGCGCGCGAAACCGTGCAGGTATCTGCCCTGCCTAAAAATGTAAATGTCGAGATCTCTGTTATTGCGTTAAAAGCCTGATAGTATCTCTCCAATTGAATAACCAGCAGTTTCAAACACCCATTGAGTACTTAAAAGGTGTAGGCCTTGCACGTGCCGAGGTGCTGAAGAAAGAACTGGGGATTTATCACTTTGAAGACCTTTTAAAACACTTCCCTTACAAACACATAGATCGTACACGGTTTTACAAGATCCGTGATATAGAGCCGGACATGCCCTACGTGCAAGTGCTGGTTCGCTTAATGAGTAAAGAACTCATAGGCGAAAAACATACCAGACGTTTGGTAGCGCAGGCTAAAGATGATACCGGGTTTATTGAACTGGTATGGTTTCAAGGGATAAAATTTGTGGAGAAAATTCTTGTACCGGGTAAGGTGTACGTAATTTTTGGCAAGCCCGGCTTTTTTAATAATAAAGTCCAGATGGCCCACCCCGAAATGGATGCCTATTTGCCAAACGCCATTAAACAGAACGGTAACCTTAGCCTGCAGCCTGCCTACAGCAGCACCAAAAAATTAGAGCAATTTACTTTAGATAGTAAGGGGATATCTAAACTGATATCTGGCTTGTTAAAACAGCATGCCAGGGATATTCATGAAAACCTGCCCGCTTACATCCTTAACCGTTTTAAGCTGGCCCCCCGTGCAGAAAGCTACCGCAATATTCATTTCCCCAACGATGCTAATCAGCTCAAAGAGGCGCAATACCGCTTAAAGTTTGAAGAGTTATTTTTTTTGCAGCTTAAATTGCTCAAGAGTAAGCAAAATCGCAACCATAAATTCAAGGGGAATATCTTTAACCTGGTGGGCCATTACTTTAACGAGTTTTACGCTCATAAACTGCCTTTTGAATTGACCGATGCGCAAAAGCGTGTGTTAAAAGAAATCCGTTTAGATACACAACGCGGCGTACAAATGAACCGCCTATTACAGGGCGATGTAGGCAGCGGTAAAACGGTTGTGGCTTTAATGAGCATGTTAATAGCTATTGATAACGGCTTCCAAACTTGTATCATGGCCCCTACCGAAATCCTGGCCAACCAACATTATCAAACTATAAAAGGTTTGGTTGGCGATAGTTTTATTGAAGTTGCGCTACTTACCGGGTCTGTGCCCAACAAAGCCCGCAAAGTGATCCACGAAAAACTGGAAGACGGAAGCCTTAATATTTTAATAGGCACCCACGCGCTTATTGAAGATAAAGTTCAATACAAAAACTTAGGCCTGGTAGTTATAGACGAGCAACACCGTTTTGGTGTAGAACAACGCGCCAAACTTTGGCGCAAAAATGTGGTGCCGCCGCATATTTTGGTTATGACAGCCACGCCCATACCGCGCACACTGGCCATGACCCTTTATGGCGATCTGGACGTATCGGTAATTGACCAGTTACCCGCCGGCCGCAAACCGATAGAAACCCTGCATTATTACGAAGCACACCGCCTGCGCATGTTTGGTTTTATGAAACAGGAAATAGCCAAAGGCAGGCAGGTTTATGTAGTATATCCCCTGATCAAAGAGAGCGAAAAGCTTGATTTGAAGAACCTGGAGGATGGAACAGAGATCATGTCGCGCGAGTTTCCCCTGCCCAATTACCGTATTAGCATTGTTCACGGTAAATTAAAAGCTGCCGAAAAGGATTTCGAAATGCAGCGTTTCATTAAAGGCGAAACCCAGATCATGGTCGCAACCACCGTGATTGAGGTGGGCGTTAATGTGCCGAATGCATCGGTAATGATTATTGAAAATGCTGAACGCTTTGGGTTATCGCAACTGCACCAGTTACGTGGACGTGTAGGCCGCGGTGCAGAGCAATCTTTCTGTATTTTAATGAGCAGCGAAAAGCTAAGCCAGGACGGGCGCACGCGTTTAAAAACCATGGTTAAAACTAACAACGGTTTCGAAATTGCCGAGATTGATATGCAACTACGCGGCCCCGGCAATATTGAAGGTACACAGCAAAGTGGCGTGCTTGATCTTAAAGTGGCTGATCTTACAACTGACCAGGAGATACTACAACAAGCCCGCAACCTGGTAATTGAAATTTTTGAAAAAGACCCACAGCTCGCCCTGCCGGAACATCAGATACTTCACCTGGCCTTCCAGACAAAAAATGCAGGTTTAAGCTGGGATAAAATCTCCTGAAACCGCAATCTTTCGGCTTCAAACATTATATTTGTTCATCGCTCTTTGATAAAAAACCCATTGCGGGCTTACCTATCTTAAACGCTTACTGGTTTCGCAACACGCTACCTCACATAGCCTCAAACAAATCACACGATATGAAAAGATTATTACTGCTCGGTATTTTATTAATTACTGCTTTCGCTTCACAAGCCCAGGATTCGCTTATGATCCGTAAGTTTTTTGATGAAGCCCTGGTTAACGGCCAGTGCTACGAAAACTTACGTTACCTATGTAAAAACGTTGGTTCGCGTTTAAGCGGATCGGCTGGTGCCCAAAAATCTGTTGATTGGAGCAAAAAACTAATGGATGGTTACGGTTTTGATAAAGTTTACCTGCAGGAAGTGATGGTACCGCACTGGGTACGTGGCGCAAAAGAGCAAGGTTATATTATAGATGGAAATAAACGCATCCCGGTTGCTATAGCTGCACTGGGCATGTCGGTAGCGACGCCAAAAGCTGGGATAACCGCTAACGTGATAGAAGTACAAAGTTTAAAAGAATTAGAGACTTTGGGCGAGGCCGCGATAAAAGGCAAGATCGTGTTTTTTAACCGCGCTTTCGACCCGCGCTTTATTGAAACGGGTGCTGCCTATGGAGGCGCCGGCGATCAGCGTTTTGCAGGCCCCGCCACCGCCGCTAAATATGGTGCGGCGGGTGTTATAGTGCGCTCGCTGACAGAAGCCCTTGACGATTATCCGCACACCGGGGCAACAGGTTACGACCCGAAAGGAATAAACATCCCGGCTGCCGCGATATCAACTATAGCTGCCAATAAATTAAGCACCATGCTTAAAATGCGCAAACTGCCTCTGATCAAATTCTATTTTAAACAAAATTGCCAGCACCTGCCCGATGCCAAGTCATACAACGTTGTGGGTGAAATTACGGGTTCAAAAAACCCAAACAAATTCATTACCGTAGGTGGCCACCTCGATTCATGGGACTTGGCCGAGGGCGCGCATGACGACGGAACAGGTGTAATGCAATCTGTAGAAGTGCTCAGGATTTTTAAAGCTACCGGCTATCGGCCAAAAAACTCAGTCAGGGCTGTGTTTTTCATGAACGAAGAAAATGGCCATAAAGGCGGCATTAAATACGCCGAACTGGCCGCCGCCAATAAAGAGGAACACATCGCCGCCATAGAAACCGATGAGGGTGGCTTTACCCCGCGAGGGTTTAGCTTTGCCAACGCAACTCCGGCAATGCAAAAAGACATTAATAAAAACTGGAAAAAACTGTTTGAGCCCTACGAAGCTGACCGGTTAGTTGCCGGTGGCGGTGGTACCGATATTGGACCGTTGAAAGAGACCGTGCCATCAGTAATGCTGATCGGTTTCCGTCCGGATTCGCAACGTTACTTTGATATACACCATACGCCGAATGACGTTTTTGAAAATGTAAACAAACGAGAGCTGGAGTTGGGTGCCGGGGCTATTTCGGCGTTAATTTATCTGATAGATCAACACGGGTTATAATCAGTATATTTTACGGATATTTAGTTGTTTTTCGTAGAAATATAGAGAAAATTAGAGATTTTTAGAGATCTCGTTATTTTAAGTGTAACGGGTTACTATTAGCCAAAAAATGTATTAACAATAAAAAGTGCCTGAAACAGACAGTACACCTACCAGGATAGATTCATTCGCCGCTCTTAAATACAAGGACTTTCGCTCTTACGTGGGGATGCGTTTTTGCTTTACGTTTGCCTATCAAATGCAGGCAGTTATCATCGGCTTTTATATTTACCACCTTACCAAAAGTGCATTCGCGCTGGGTTTGGTAGGCCTTTGCGAAGCTATACCTGCGGTGGGTATCGCCCTTTATGGCGGCTACATAGCCGATAAATCTGAAAAGCGTAAAATGCTAATGCTGATATTTATCGGCGTTTTTATATCCTCGTTTGTGATGTTTTTAGTTACTATGAAAAACGCAGGCAACTACATCCATGTAAGCTGGGTAGTACCCATTATTTATGTAATGATATTTGCTAACGGGGTAGCCCGTGCTTTTTACGGCCCCGCTACCTTTGTGATCTATACCCAAAGCGTCCCTAAAGAAATATACCCTAACGCCAGTACCTGGAGTAGTTCGAGCTGGCAGATAGCATCTATCATTGGCCCTGCAGCCGGTGGCCTTATTTACGGTTTCTTTGGTATTACAGTAACTTTTGCAGTGATCCTTTTTTTCCTGGCGGTATCGCTTTTATTGATTTACCTGCTTCGGTCTTATCCCCCGGTTTACATCCCAAAAGAAAGCATCTGGAAAAGCCTTTCAGAGGGGATCCATTTCGTATTTCATAACAAAATGATGATAGGTGCCATGAGCCTGGATCTCTTTTCGGTATTCTTTGGTGGGGCAGTTGCATTACTGCCGGTGTTTGCTAACGAGATACTTAAGGTAGGTGCCGAGGGGTTGGGTATTATGCGCGCCACCAGTTCATTGGGGGCAGTTTTAACCATGTTGGCTATGGCCCGTTTTTCGCCCATGGGTAAACCCTGGCGAAACTTGCTGATTGCCGTAACGGGGTTTGGGTTGTCTATTATCTGCTTCGGGTTATCAAAAAGCTTTTACCTGTCTCTATTTTTCTTGTTTACCGAAGGGGCGTTTGACAGCATAAGTGTCATTATCCGTGGGACAATTATGCAACTCCTGACGCCAGATCATATGCGAGGACGGGTATCAGCTGTAAACTCTATGTTCATTGGATCATCTAATGAAATAGGTGCTTTTGAGTCTGGTACAGCAGCCCGGTTGTTGGGCACCGTACCAGCCGTGATCTTCGGCGGGAGCATGACCTTGATGATCGTGACCATTACTTACCTAAAAACCAAGAAACTTATCCCTTTATCGTTGAGCGAAATTCAACCGCCACCAACACCGGTAGAGGCATAACCGCCCCCAAAGAGTATTCCACATTGCTATATTTGACTATAGAACAACACCCGTTTTTCTCATTTCGACACAAATCTTGTATATTTAGTCGGTAAATTTTATTTACCGCCCCCTTTTTTATAACTATTAATTAAGCTCCATCAGTGTCTTTTGCTAATCACTTAAGGGTCAATTTTTTGCATACTATATTATTAAGCATTTTCTGTTTTTTTGTCGTATCGTCAACGGCAAAAACGGTAATAAAACAAGTGTATAAGCCAACGCTTTTTGAGCAGATAAAAGCATTGTCCAAAGGTGACCGGGTTGAACCTTCGCGGATCATCTACAAAAAATCGTGCCGCGAAATGACAGAGGAGGATGCCATGCAAAGCCTTAACGATCTGTCGGTTATCGCCAACACACTTGACGATAAGCAGTTACAGTGCGCCGTATTTGACATGCGCTCCGATTATTACTCCGTAAACAAAGGTTATAATCAATTAAGTACCAAGCTATTTGACGATGCTATCCAGTATGCAAAGGATCAGAAATTAAAGGCAGAGATAGGCATCTATATGCATCGCAAGGCCATTTACTATTTTGTTTACAAGCAAAACACACAGGCGTGCAGATATTTTCTATTGTCGCAGGATGAGTTCAGGAAAGTCGGTTTTAACAATATACCCAATATAGGCGGCTTGTTTTCCGAAACTGCCGATTTTTATTATTCGCTTGGCGACTTTGATAACGCCCGTTATAACCTTAAAAACGCACTTTTATATCAAGACCCATTGGCGCGGAACCGTATCAATATTATTAATACCATTGGCTTAACCTATCGTAACGCCGGGCATTATTCTGTTGCCATGCAATATTTTAACCAGGCATTCCGTATTGCAAAAGAACGTAAAGACAGCGTTTGGGTAACAATAGCCGAGGGTAACATTGGGTCGGTTTATTTTTTACAACATAACTATGCTAAGGCTTTGCCCCTGATAAAGGCCGACTATCAAAATTCGCAAAAGTATGAGTTGTTCCAAAATTCGGCCATTGCACTGCTTAGACTGATCCGCATCGATATAGACTCGCACGACTACAAACAGGCAGCTATCCGCTTAGACACTGCAAATATTCTTTTATCAAAAGCGCCCGAAAACGTTCTAATACAAAGAGTTGATTATTATGAACTACGGTCGATACTTAATGAAAGAACCGGCAACCCAGCCGAATCTAATGTGTACCGAATCAAATTTGAGCACGCTCGGGATAGTGTAGCCAAACGCGATAATATGACCGCTATTGAACGCGTGCGTTTGAGTTGGGAAATGGATAAGAACCGCGCCGAATTAAACAAAATAAAAACCGATTCTGAAATTGAAAATTACAAACAGAACACGATCATTATCGTTCTGTCGTTGCTAATCATTATTAGTATGCTGCTATACAACCGGCAGCGCTTAAAGGCAAACAGAGACCAGGAACTATTAGCGATAGAAAAATTGCGATTGGACGATGAACTCAGAAATGCGAAACTGGCGCTCCATGGTTTCACCGAAAACCTGATGCAAAAGAATATCCTGATAGAAGAATTTAAAACGGAGGTAGACCGCCTGCAACTAAAATCTGACGATGCCGATGGAGCTTCTATTTTAGAAAAAATGCTGCAAGCCCATATCATGACGGATGAAAATTGGCAAGAATTTAAAAAATTATTCACCAAGGCCCATCCTACCTTTCTTTACAACCTCCGCAATAAATTTGAACACCTTACTAATACAGACGTAAGGCTGTTAGCGCTATTAAAATTACGCCTTAACAATCGGGAAATTGCCGGTATGCTGGGCATTACAACAGATGGCGTAAAAAAAGCTAAACAGCGCCTGCGCAAAAAAATGGATTTGCAGCAGGATACCGATATTGACGAAGTTTTAACTGCTATTTAAAGTAGTTTCGCTAAAGATCACTTAGCCTTATTTGTCTCGTTTTTGTCACCCCTTATTTTTTCGTCACATTTCAATTATCATTGATATTTGGTTAATTCTATTTGTAACGAAAATTTTATGAAAGCCCGCCTTACCAAAATCATCAACT
Organism: Mucilaginibacter glaciei; assembly: GCF_014773245.1. Classification (GTDB taxonomy): domain Bacteria; phylum Bacteroidota; class Bacteroidia; order Sphingobacteriales; family Sphingobacteriaceae; genus Mucilaginibacter; species Mucilaginibacter glaciei. The sequence continues at coordinate 584,305 of NZ_JACWMX010000002.1, forward strand.
GTTGCAATGCCCTAATACAGGCTATTATACTCGTTAACCAAGGGATACTTCGTAACGGTAAATTAAATGAAGGGAATGTTTCTGATTCATTTAAACTTAGGCCGGCTTTTGTAACTCAAAAAATAAATGTACAAGGTATTATGAATGTACCTAAATCCAAACCATATCAATGGTAAGCGCAATAAAAAATAAAGAATCGATAGTTACATACCCCACTATGGAACCCAAAAAACAGCTAAAAAAATGCCCTCATTGCAATAAAGGACTTCTAAGAAACCGAGCCAAGCGGCCGCTGTTAGTAAAGGCTACGTTGTTTTGGTTACCTATAAAACGGTATGAATGCAGCTTTTGCTATAAAAAAACATATGTGTATGGATCCGTTTTTGAAGATTCCAACAACGCTGATAACAATAGTTAATCCGAAATGGATAGCGACACAAATTAAATTGCTCAGTGTCTGCTTAGTGTATTCAACTCGATGCCAAAACTACTACAATAAGGTGTTCTTGCACGACTTAAAATTAAATTCCCCTCCTTTAACATAATGGCTTAGTAACCCGGTAATACCGGGTTACTTTTAGCTTTGAAGTAGCTTGTAAACGTAGTTATTATCTCGATAACTAAAGCCCATTGCTGGCCGCTGTAGGCTGTTTAAGCTCCCAACAAGTAAAAATCACACCTTCGTTATTAAGAATAGGTATTACCTTTTTAACATCAATTGTACTTCCTCTTCGGTACCGGTGAACGGGCCAGAGGTTTCTATTTTTAAGCCCGCCATCGCAGCGGCAAACTCGCCCGATGCCTGGATACCGAACCCCGTAGCCCGCTTATAAAGGTAGCCCGCCATATAGGTATCGCCGCAACCGGTAGCATCAACAATTGTTTTGGGCTTGTAGGCGGGGATATCATAAAAAATATCATCGGCATAAATTACCGAGCCCAGGCTACCCATAGTTGCCACAACTTCTTTCACGCCCCATTCAGCTAATATTTTTGCACCATCATGTATATCGGTGTAACCCGTTATTACTTCCAGTTCGTGCTCGTTAACCTTTAAAATATCGATGTATTTTAGTGCTTCCCTTTTATCGGCCCAGTCAATGGCATGCACATCATTATCCACAACTTCACGCAGATAGCCCTGGGCGTCTACAGAAACATTCCCCTTGTTAAAAAGTACTTTGATCAATTCGGTAGACATGTCGTCGGCCAGTAAGGCACCCAAGTGATATATCGTGGCTTCTACATCAGCTAAATCATCAACGGTAAAAGCATCTGCCTTTTGTAACACGCGCTGTGTACGATGATCCTGGTTTTCGGCATAAATGTTTTCAAAATAAACCGAGTGTGTACTCGGCAAAGCCTTTACATCAATACCGGCCTGCTGCAGTTTAGCCACCTCGGGCATTTCGCTTTGCGCAAGGGCAGTTACCAGCTTATATTTTACCGGCATATTGCTAATGGCATTACTAAAGTAAAATGCCGTGCCACCCGCCATGTGCTTAACCGAACCGGAGGTAACTACTTTATCTAAGGTGATATGCCCAACGCAACAAATATCGTACATTAATAAAAATGGTTTTTTAAACTTAAGGATTGCAAATGTAATATAAACCGTGTGTCAATTAATTGTTAGCAGATAAAATATTAGGTGATTGCATACATCCAACTGTTGCCTGTTAAGCCATTCAAAGGCCTTATAAACAGAAATATGCTAAATGGTAAGATGATTTAAGGTTAAATTAGGATAAAGAGAATACCCCTGTTATCAGTTTTTAAACGAAATGGTAAATGTAGCCCCTTCGTTTGGGATGCTGTACAATGCGATATGCCCCCCAAGGCTCGTAACATGATTGTAAACCAAATATAAACCGATACCCTTACTATCCGGGCTATCGTTAAACTTTTGATTAAAGCCGAATAACTTTCCTTTCACTTTCTTCATATCAAAACCTACACCGTTATCTGTAAATACCAATTGGCGAATGCCTTTGACTATTTTGGTCTGGATACTGATAACCGGCGCAACATTGAGCCGCGCATATTTAATGGAGTTGGTAATTAAATTTAAGAAGATACTCTCCAGGTAAGCTTTATTAAAATTAATGGTGCTAAATGCCGTAAACTCAAAATTAATGGTAGCGTTAGATTCTTTGATCAGCGCATTTAAAGAATGCAGTACAACTTTAAGGCAGGCCTCTAATGTTAATTCACCAACCGTAACCTCCAAGCTACCGTTGGCGCTAAAAGCATCAACATAAGTATTGAGTGTGTCTTTCAAACTCTCAGTAGCAGCTCGTAATACGTCTATAAACTCAAGGGTTTCGGTATCCTGAATTTTAGAGGTGTTCATCATTTTAAATACCGACAGCAAATTATTAACCGGCGACCGCAGATCATGCGAGGTGACGTAACTTAACTGCTTTTGATCATTATTGATACGGGTAAGATTTTCAATTAATCTGTTCCGGTCGTCCTCTATCTTTTTCTTGTAGGTAATGTTTTTGGCTATAGCGTAAACTGTTTGCTCAGCTTCTACCGGCATAGATGTCCATGACAGCCATACAATATCGCCGTTCTTTTTGACGTAGCGATTTTCGTAATTAAGTAAAGGGATGTCCTTTTTTAAATCATCGCGGTGTTTTGCTGTTATATCCCTATCCTCAAAATAAATAAATTCGCTTATCGGTTTAGCAAACAATTCCTGATTGGTGTAACCTAACAACTCTGAAACGGCCGGGTTTATCTTTTTGAAATAGCCATCATATCCGGCTATACAAAACAAGTCGGGTGTCAGGTCAAAAAAACGGTCCAGGTTATATGTTACCAATTTTTATTAGATGTCAATCTCTGTATATGCTATACGGCGTAAGATAGCTATAGGTTGCAAAAATGTCGCTCCCCAAAAAAGCGAATAATATGTCACTTACATGGTATACGGCCGGCCGTAATAAATACGTAAGGCAGCATCTACTACTGGTAGCTTAAAACCATTAGGCAGCAGTTTAAGCCTTTTTAACATCATATACGCGGTATACCTTACGCGCCAATGGGGGTTAATAAGCTTGGTTTGCAATTCCCTGATGATTAAATTTTTATCTTTAACAATAGGATTATGCAGATAGTTTGGCAACATTGAAATAGCCGCGCACTTAGTAACCACGTTGTCTGAATACAATTCCTTGTATAGCCGTGCCGCAATCTGCTGCACAAAAGGTTTGGGTTGGTTCTCGATAAAAGCAAACTCAATAAGGTGGTCGGCTATTTCCTGGGGTTTGTCAGATTTTTTGGCCCTGTCAAGTATTGCATCCAACATGCTTACAAAAAAGTGTCCCCAATTATCTGTGTCTGCTGCCAGCGCTTCAAAAATAAGTGGTAGTGGCTGTAGTTTTTTATCATACTGGATCTCGGCAATTTCTTCTTTGAAGGTAGCAACGTTAGCATTGGCGTATAACAAAATATCATCCAACAACCACCGGGTATCGTCGGGACCAAGTTTTTCATCCCAAAATTTTTTGATTCGCTCACCAAAAATAACTACAAAGCAATTCATATCTTATTCATTAAATGATGGACTTTATAACGTATAAAATGCTAAAAGGTTAGCTAAGGCTTGCTGCGGCTTATTCACAAGGCTAATTTAGGCAATAAAAAAATCCCCGTGAACATGGTTCACGGGGATTTTTGAATAATTAACAGTAAAGCTTATTTGTTGGTGTACAAGGTTAGCCCTGCCGCGTTAAAATAAATCTCGGGCAGTGTTGATGCAGGCACGGTTGGCCGCGCCGTAGACCGCAGTATGATACTGGTACCCGGTACAGGATAATCGGCTGCAAGGCCGCGGCCTATAACCGTGTAGTACCTGCCAGGGGTTAACTGTGTAGGCGTGGTCGATGTTCCTAACGCCGTACCGAAATTAGTAGCGGTACCACCCAATTTCATTTGGAAGATGTAACCCGTGGTGCTTATCGCGTTTACATCCACAGCAATAAAATCTGTCAGGTTGGTATAGGTCGTACCGGTAGATATTGTTGCTGTAACAGCCGTACCGCCTGTTGGCGTGTAAGTACCAACCAAATCGTAAGCCCCACCATTGGGAACCATATTGGCAAAACGTATATAAGCTTTACCCTTCGCCGCGGCAGGAAATTTATCCTCAACCACTTTGTTAGTTAACGGGGCGGTTGTGCTGCCCGGCAAACCGATAGTAAATACCGAATATGCGCCACCATCAACCGTTGCCTGCGTAACAGAGCCCAAAGAAGCGGCCGGGGCTACTATTTGCGCACTTTTTAAGGCAGGTATCGGAGTTGCAGCGTCTACCCGGATAGCCGTGCTGCCCGATGCTACCGACGAGTAATTACTTGCCGGGAACACCCCCAGATAGGTATAACCTGTAGCGATAGAAATGGGAATTCCGTTGTCGGTAACTGATACCGATTGCGTTAGCGATAATTTGGTATTATTTGCAAAGCCGTTTAAAGCGGGTACACCGGGTGCAACATGTATAAATTTAATTTGCGCGCCGGATACCATATCACTTATCTGGTTTATGGAATTCTTTTTACAGCCCGCCACAGTAGCTAAAAGCAGGCCGAAAGCGATGTATATTGTCTTTTTCATCTTTCTGTTTTTAAACTTATGGTAAAATAAACCAAGGTTGTTTGGTATGATAATCGGGGTTAAGGGCACCAATTAATTTTAAAGCAGGCACGTTCCATATGTACTCTGAATTATAGCGCGGCCTAATGATGTAAACCGGCTTGCCCGAGTTATCCGGATAGTAGTTGGCTGGTTTAGTAAAGCCCTGGAAAACGTTCTGATCATACTGGTAACGGCGTTCATCGGCCCAGGCCTCAAAAGCACCCCAAACATATAACGAAATGAATTTTTGCTGCATAATATCGCTCAACTGCAAAGCTGCTGCTGTTTGTTTTACACACGGGCCTGCCATGTAGGCGTCTCTGGCCGCGTCGGAAATATACTTAGTGGTACCCGATAAAGCCTTACCAATAGGCGGGTTACTTACAAATTCTAAGCTTTGTTTAACTCCATTTTGATAGGCTGTCAATGCACCAGCCTTATCTCCCTTTTTAAACATGGCTTCAGCCTTCATAAACTGCAATTCTGAATACGTCATGAGTACACCGCGCGAATTATCATTAAAAATGTATTTTAACGGTATTGCATTAATATTATTCGTTGGCGCACCTGCCATTGGAGGTATTAGCGTATTGGCATCAGCTGAATTAGGGTCGCCCAGTGGCGGTATAACACCCCGGTAAACGCCATCCTTACTTACAGCAAGTAACAAGGGTAAACGCGGGTCAATCGTGTTACTCGGGGTTAACGAATTAGTAAAAATTCTTCCGTCAAGCAAACGCACAATAAAATCCGACTGGCGGTACGAAGGCAGGTTGGCGCGTGTTGGCCCCCAGAAGTTAGCATCGCCGGATTGTGTGCCTGCCGCTTCAACGCTGGCATTATCTGCATTGCTTGTAAAAGAGCTGTCAACATATTTTTTTACATTATCAGCATTAAATGTTGATTTATTGCTGCGATGTAAAGCATTTTGCGCCAATATCCCATAAATGAATTTGATCCATTTGGAGCGGTCTCCATAATACATGTAATCGCCTTTAGCCAGGGTAGGAGAAACCCCTGCAATACCGTCGGTTTTGATAGCCAGGTTAAGATAGTTCAACGCCGTTTGGCAATTGCGTACCACTTCGTCGTAAACGTACGATGGGTCATCGTAGTCAAAGCTCAGGCGGCCAACTTCATAGGCTTGTTTAACGATCATATAATCGTACAGGTCGCCGCCATTTTGCCATCCCCATGCGCGGATAGCCCAGGTAACACCTGCATAGTCGTATTTTTTAGTTGCTAAAGCATCATTCAGCATCAGCACAGCATTCTGGCCAATGCTAAAATAAACAGTACGCCACATTTCGCCGGCAGCATCGCTACCCGGTGCATAGCCTTCCTGGTCCCAAACGTTATTAGCTGTTGCAGCACCCCATGTTTGCGAGTACTGGCCAACGTAACGACTATCAAACCAAACGCCACGGGCCATACCGGCCTGTATAGGCGGCAATAAGGTACTGGCATCTGCCGAAGTTGGTACGTTGGGGTTGGTATTGATATCTATATATTTTTTACAACTGCTGGCAATGCCTATAGTGAGCAATGCAGCTATGGTGTATATCAGTTTTTTCATTTCTTATATCCTTATAATTTCACTCTCAAACCAAAAGAAATTGTGCGCGGCGTTGGTACAGTACCATAATCAAAACCACCCGAGCCCGAGCCCCTTGTTGATGCATTATTAGCATTAACATCCGGATCGGCACCGGTATAATTGGTGATCAGGAACAGATCTGTACCGGTAGCAAATACGCTGGCCGCCTTAAACACATTTTGCTTCTTCAATAATGATGCAGGCAAGTTGTAGCTTAAAGTAACGTCCCTTAAACGGATCCAGTTAATATTATGCTCCACAAAATCCGACTCGATAGTGTTGGTGTAATAGGTGTTTTGATAAAATGGCGTTACCTGTATGGTATTTACCGTAGGCGTTGCCGAATTTTCGTTACCATCCCTCAATACACCCGGTACTACAACCGGTTTTTCGCGGTTAACGGTACGTGCGCTTAAGCCGTACCGGGTAAGAAACAACTCATTACCGTTAAACACATCACCACCTTTACGGATATCTAACAGAAATGAAAGGTTAAGCCCTTTGTAGTTAAAGCTGTTGATAAAGCCAATGGTGAATTTTGGTTGCCTATCGCCCACTGTTACAAACGTTGAGTTTGATATAGGCAAACCGGATGTTGGGTCTACCAGTATCTGCCCGGCATTGTTACGCGCGTATGAGAAAGATGCGATGCTACTTACACTGCTGCCCGGGAAAATACTGGCCCGCGCGTTAGCGTATAAAAACGTATCGGAGTTATAATACTCCGGCAGGCTGCCCAGGTTAATTACTTTGCTGCGGTTAAGCGTAAAGTTTACCGTAGTGTTCCAGCTAAAATTGCTGTTCTTAACCGGCGAACCTGTCAACTGGATCTCGATACCTTTGTTCTGGATCTCGCCTCCGTTAACCAGCGCCAGGATGTATCCCGAGCCGTAACTTAAGCGAGGGTCAAAGATCTGATCTGTTGCGCGGTATTTGTACAAGTTGATCTCGGCACCAATACGGCCGTTAAAAAATTGCAACTCGGTACCTAATTCTATCTGGTAATCCTTCTCAGGTTTTAAGTTAGGGTTGGCACCGGTAACATCAACCGCAAAACCACCACCTGTGGTAGTTTGTTGCAACAAACTGGTGTTGATCTTGTATGGCGCGTAAGGGTCTTTACCTACCCCTGCGTATGAGAAGCGTATCTTACCAAATGTTAATACTTTACCATCCTTTAAGCCTGGCAACTCGGTAAAATTAAAACCACCGCCAACCGATGGGTAGAAATAAGCATAATCGTTTGTACCGCCAAGGCGCGATGAGTAATCATACCTGCCGGTAGCGTTCAAGGTAAATAGCTCTTTCCAAACCACCCCTAAACGGACTATCTGGCCAATACGGCGGGTTACAAACAGGTTGCTGGTTGCACGCTGTGAGGTTGGCGTAGTATTATTAATACTGTTAAAATTAGGCTGCAAAAAATTCTGACCGTAATATCCATTTACCTGGTCGCGGTTCTCGAAGATCTCGGCACCTACAGCAAGTGTTGTCCTGAAATCGCCAAATTGCTTTTTAATGGTCGCAAACAACGATCCGTTGGTGATCAGGTTAACATCGGTATAGTTATCGATAATACCGTTTGCACCAACACCGCTGGTACCGGCAAAACCATTTACAGGCGAATTTTGATAAGATGAACTGTATTGACTTAAAAAGTTGTTACCATTGGTATCATAAAAATCGATACCAAACAATCCCCTCAAATTGATCCACTCGGCAGGGTCGTAAGATAGGTCAACGTTACCCGCGCCACGGTTGGTTTTATCCCTGCTCACGTTATTTACTGCGCTCCAAATAGGGTTATCAAAATCAATGCTGGCATCTGCCAGTGACGTTGTTGCCGGGATGATAGTCCTCCGGCTGCCATCCGGGTTGAGGTAATTTCTTACGTCATCATTTGTTGGCCAGGTTAGTGCCGAGATGTAGGTACCCGAGTTACCTTTATTCAATTTACGGTTATCGATACTGAAATAGTTAAAGCTGGCACTGCTGGTTAGCTTTGGTGCAAGCTTTGCTGATCCAGATAACCTTAAAGAGAACTTATCATTGTAAGCCACCGGTAAAATCCCGCTGGTGTGGCGGTACTGGGTTGAGACCCGGTAGGTTGCGGTTTCGTTACCACCCTCTAATGCCAGGTTGTGCTGCTGGCTAAAACCCTGCTGAAAAACATTCTGAAGGTTTTTATAGGTTTGGGTACCCGCCGCATAAGCGGGGCCAAACGCCGTACGTACCAGTGGATTACTAAAACCGTTGGTCCCTGTACCATATACGTTTTGAATTTGCGGGAAACGGTAGGCATTAGAATAACTGAATGCATTATCGTAACTCAACGCACCCGAGCCGCTTTTACCTTTTTTTGTAGTGATAACAATGGCACCGCCCGCAGCGTCGGACCCGTAAACGGCTGCCGCATCTGCACCTTTTAGTACCGACAGGCTTTCGATATCATCCGGGTTTAAATCCGCTATACGGTTGGTAAAGTCCGACCGACGGTTGTCGCCATTTGATGCAAGGGCACTTTGGCTTAATGGCTCATTTTGTACGCGGATACCATCAATAACAAACAGTGGCTGGTTACTGCCGCCAATTGAGGTGATTCCACGCAGTACGATAGATGCCGATGCACCCGGTAAACCGCTGGTGCTGGTTACATTTGCACCTGCAACACGCCCCTGCAGGGCTGTCACAAAGTTTTCGCGACGGGTAGCCTGGATATCTGATCCCTTTACCGTTTGTACGGATGAAGTTAGGTCGCGACGGCTTTGTTTAACACCGAATCCCGTCACCACTGCCTCTTTCAGGTTGCGTACGTCAGACTGCAGGGTTACGTTAATAACATCATCGGCACCTACCAACCGCTCCTGGGTAATGGTACCGATAAATGAAAATACCAGCGTTTGCCCAGCTGTTGCGTTAATGGAATACTTACCCTTAACATCGGTACTTACAGCTGCTGTGCCTCCTTTTACTTTTACGGTAACACCCGGAAGAGCCAGGTTGTCGTCGCTGGAGATCACTGTTCCGGTAATTGTTTTAGTTTGTGCCATCAGCTGCATGGCACAACAATTAACCAGAAGAAGAAATAAGAGTAGAGTTTTCTTCATACAAATTGCTTTAGTGTAATAAAAATGAAATAAAACGTAATATACAGCAAAGTATGGTTAATTGGCAAATTTTTAATTTACCAATGCTAATTTGTTACAATGTGCAGTTTGCCCAATTAAATCTTGCAATAGTCGCAATATAGAAGCGTTAAGTATAAATTTCAGATATACGTGCAAACACGTATTTGCTTTAAACAAAAATGCCGCATTAAATAAATTAATGCGGCATTGCCTATTTCAAATAAAAATTTCAACCTTGCTTTGGTTCGGCCGCTACATATGCTTCCCACAACTCATCCACAGTTTTACCGGTAAGTTTTTTCCAGCTATCGGAGGTATAAGTATGGGCGCGTAACCGGCTATCCAGTTTTTGCACGGTTCCCTTTTTTATGTCCTTTTCTATCCAGGCTAAAAAGCGGGCTGTAATGCGGTAAGCGTTGTCATAATGATGGGTAGGTTTTAAGGCAGGCAGGCTCCATTTGGCGGTGGCATTATCAATACCATATGCATAGCGTACGTAATCGGCAATACCTTCTGTTAACCAGCCCGGGCCGGCACCATCGCCATAATCCTGCACAATATGCATCACTTCGTGGGTCACTACATCTAAATCAAGCGGCTGTTTCAGCATCCATTTTGGGCTGTAACGCACCGTACCATCTGCAGTAGCAGCAACACCCTTATATTCCGGGTCGATAATAAAAACAACTTTTTTAAGTGTCTTCTTATTAAATGCCATTGCCTCTTCGGGGTAAACTTTAAAAAAGGCGTCAACCATTCGTTTTTTAACGGAAGCACCCTGTGCAGCAAATGTAGTATCGAGGTTTACAAATATTAAAGTATAGCCGTTTTTAGTAATCGAATCTCTTGAGATATATTTACCTACCGTTTTCCAATCGCGCTCCTGCGCTCTTGCCCCAACTGCGATAAAAAGGCAAAATATTACGATTATTTTTTTCATTTACTATTAGTTATAAAGCTTCAAATGTGCCGCAAATTATCTTTCACTGCAAGTATGAGATAGATTTGTTACCAATGGTACAATTATTTTTAACAGAGAGATGAGGAAGGCATTTGCCAACCCGACAGATTAATGTAACTTTACCGTTACAATACTCCTCCTAATTGATGCAACATTTATACAGTATTATACAAAAAAAACGTTTTATATATTTTTTATTTTTTGGCCTAAGCCTTTTCGTGGTAGTCAAAGGCGTTGCTACCCATCAAACGTTTAACAATTTTACTATTTTCAGGTATAACTTCATCCACACCATTCATCAGCAAAACCTTTACAACTATTATCCCGAAGTATACAACGATCTTAACCATTACGGCCCCGCATTTTCAATAATTATCGCGCCATTTGCCGTTTTACCGCCAAGCATAGGGGTGATCATGTGGGTGCTATTTAATGTAGCAGTGCTGTTTACCGCTATACGCCTGCTACCGATTAGGGATGGCGGCAAGACCATTATCCTTCTGATATGCGCTCATGAACTGATGACTACATCAACTAACGTGCAAAGCAACGGTATGATGGCCGGGCTCATTATTCTCAGCTTTAACTTTATTAACCGCAAGAAGGATTTTTGGGCAGCGCTTTTTATTGTATTAGGCACATTCATTAAACTTTACGGAGTGGTCGGCCTGGCATTCTTCTTTTTTTCTGATAATAAATTAAAGCTGATAACAGGTTTAATATTCTGGTCGATAGTAATGTTTTTACTGCCCATGGCCATATCCTCACCTTCATTTATTATACAAACCTACCGGGATTGGTACCACGACCTTGTAGCCAAAAACAACGAAAATCAGGGGTCCTTTTTACAAGAGATTAGTGTATCGGGTTTTATAAGAAAGGTTTTACGCTACGAATCTTTAAAAAACATCCAGGTGATTGCCCCCGCTCTTTTGCTTTTCGGGTTATCGTATTTACGCATTAAATCGTACAAAATATTATCCTACCAGCTATTGATCCTGTCGTCGGTATTGATCTTTGCGGTTATCTTCAGCAGTTCGGCCGAGTCGTCCACCTACATCATTGCATTTGCCGGGGTAGCCATCTGGTTTATGAATTTGAACAGGCCTGTTACTAAATTCGAGATCTTTTTATTGGTATTTGCTATTATTCTCACCAGCTTTTCACCGTCAGATCTTTTCCCACGTTCTGTGCGGATGGATTACGTGGTGCCTTATAAATTAAAGTCGTTACCTTGCTTTTTAATTTGGTTAAGGATAATTTATGAATCACTCACCCGTAATTTCACGGTAGAGGAACAGGATTTATTAAATGACAAAATAGGCGCGGATACAGCGTTGGTTTCTTTATAAATATTACTCTGATCGTATATTGGCGAAAGGCAGATCAAACGAACAAATTACGCAAAGCGAATTGTGAGCGCTCTTTTGTACGGATGGCTACGGTAACAGCCCAGTTGAATAAGAGCGAACATGCAACGATGATAATGATGACGTTTAAGTTACCTAAATGCGCTAATGACAGAGCAACTCCTATGGATATCATATTAACTACAGCCAAAATAATTGTAGCCTGCATGTGTGTGTAGCCCAGTTTAAGCATACGGTGATGTACGTGGTTACGATCTGCAGTAAAAGGCGAAACGCCTTTAAGAATACGGAGCGTGAATACTCTTAAAGTGTCAAAGATTGGGCCTATAAGTATAGCAAATGCTAACGCAGGTGCCGAGTATATGTCAGGCTCGTGAACCGTGCTGAACTTATTCAGTTCAATAAATTTTACGGCCATAATTGCCGATATAAGCCCAATAAGCAGAGAACCGGCATCGCCCATAAATATCTTGGCGGGGGTTAAGTTGTACCTTAAAAAGCCCAATACCGCACCTATAAGACTTAATGATATAGCTGCAAGCTCGTAGTGCTTCATGTAAATAAAAAGCGCAGTAAATGTACCGTTCACCACAATACAAGTTGTGCCCGCAAGCCCGTCTATGCCATCGATTAAATTAAACGCGTTAATAATTAACATTATAAACAATATAGACAGAATAGCACTAGCGATATAAGTTAATTCATATACGCCTAATACGCCATACATACTTGTAAAACGAATGTTGCCCAGTGTAACTAAAATGGTGGCAACAATAAATTGAATGAAAAATTTAGTGCTGGAGTGCACTCCCGAAAGATCATCTTTCATACCCATTATAAACAAAATAATAGTTGCCGTTAACAGGTAACTAATGGGCAGCGTCTTATCAATCATGCTAAACAATAGCATTGTGATTGTAAAACTTACAAAAATAGCCACACCGCCTAAACGGGGAATACCATGATCATGCTGTTTACGAAAATGGCCAACATCATCGTAAAGGTGACGGGTACGCGCAACGTGTAAAATTGACGGAATAGAAAGCAATGTGATCAGAACTGAAAACATTACTATAAATATATAGTATATAAAATAATATGTATTTAAATAATCCTGCATCATTATAATTGTAGGGGCAGTTATAGGTGCTGTTTAAGCAAATATAACAATTCCCACGATACTATAGAAACTGTTTTATCTTGCGCAACGGCTTAAACAATATAGCCAATAGCGGAATAAATATCTTATTATTATTCATCGCCTCCAAGTCAAATAGTAAAGCGCTTAGGCGATTTTTGTAAGTACTGTTACTTACCCCACCTATCGCCATTTTTATCATCACTTTTTGCAGGTAATATACGGGCACTTTCTGCAAATGGATGTATCTTAACATCAATTCATAATCTGCAGCGGTACCATACAACAAACTGTAGTTACCTAACTGCTGGTATAACTCCCGCCTGCAATAAAATGTAGGGTGCGGCGGCATCCAGCCCCAATTAAACATACCCTGCCGGTAAATGCCCGATCGCCAACGGCGAACTACCTGGCCATTCAAATTTACGTAGTCAAGGTCGCCATAGACAGCCACTCTACTGTTAATCTCAAAAGCCTCAGCGATATTCTTTAGAATATCTGCCGATGCAAATACGTCGTCGGCATTTAAAATACCTATAATATCGCCGGTAGCAAGAGCAATACCTTTGTTTATCGCATCATATATACCGGAGTCTGGCTCCGACCTTAAGGTGTGAATATGCTGCTCAAAAGGTTTTATGGCCTCCAGGGTACCGTCGGTGGATGCCCCATCTATTATAATGTACTCGATATTGGCATGAGCCTGCCCAATAACAGATTGTATACAAGCCGCAATAGATGCTTTAGCATTGTAACAAACGGTAATCACAGATATTTTTAAATCGCTCACGGTGGAAAAATACATTTTTTTAGCGGCAAAATATGTAATTTTGGTTTTGCTGCATAATCTACAGCATACTTTAACAGCAACCTTAGATATGCGTGTTTTATATTCCCTTTGCATTATAAGCATTTTGGCCATAACAAGTTCATGCTCCTATAAGCAAAGCCAGCTACTTTTTCAGGCTAGCGGTACAAAGCCCGATAGCACGGCAGCCCACACCTCCCAAACCATATCAGGCAGCCCCTATCGTATTCATCCGCTGGACCAATTACAAATACGCAACCTGCAAAGCATAAAGTCTCTTGTTGATCAATCTCCGGCGCCTAATAGTAACATATCAGGCGGCAGCGCTGCGCAGGGGCAAATTTTTCAGGTTGAAGAAGACGGCACCGTTGCCTTGCCCGAAATTGGCCACGTAAGGGTTGAGGGGCTTACCAGGGTTGAAGCAACAAAACTAATTGAAGATCAGTATAAAAAGAACGTATTGGTCAATCCTGTTTTTGAGATAAAGGTAATTAATTTGAAGGTGACCTTATTTGGCGAGGTTAAATCGCAAGGCAATTATCCTCTGGTTAAAGATAATACTACGCTTGTTGAATTATTGGGAGAGGCCGGTGGACTCACCCAATCTGCTAACGAAAAAAGTATAAAGATCATTAGGGGCGATGCTAACAAAACCGTGACCGAAATAGATTTGAGTAAGTTAAGTTCGATATCAGATCCGCGTGCAATCCTGCAAAACGGCGACGTAATTTATGTTTCTCAGAATAAACGGGGTATCCGTAGCGACAATTTGCAAAACATTACCACGTTGGTTCAGCCTGTGCTACTGCTGGTGAATACCGCATTAGTGCTATTAACGTTATCGAGGCTATAATGGAAGAATTAGATAACAACCAGAAGAAATTACCTATTCAGGAGATAGATTATTTTAAAATAGCCCGGATACTGATAAGCCGATGGTATTGGATAGTTGGTTCGCTTGCTGTTTTCATACTTGCATCTAACTTATATTTATGGTACACTCCCAAAACATTTGCTACTTCGGGCATAATGAAATTGGAGGAAAAGAAATCAGAAATAGCCGATCTGTCTAATATCATAACCGCCGGCAGTGAAAGAGGAACATCAAAAATTCAAAGTGAAACATCAGTAATTCAAAGCCGTACCGTTATATTAAATGCAGTGAGGGACTTGGATTATCAAATTAGCTTTTATGTTGAGGGAAGGGTTAGAACCAGTGAACTTTACCCTTTGCGGCCACTTGAGATAGAAAAACTAACATTTGACAGTGTTAACTTTTATCGCGATCTGATCACTTTTAAACCCGTTAATAAATCAACGTTTAACCTAACGTACAAAATTGCCGGGAATGAGGTTTCTAAAAACTATATTTATAACAACCCTGTAACTATTGGCCCTACGGCGTTTGTTATCAAAAAACCTGGTTACCTAAATAAGAACTCTGTATTTCTTTTCAGGTTCAATGTTCCCGAAGACCTTGTGGGGCGCGTGCAATCAAACTTGCGAACCGCCGAAACTGTCAAATACTCAAATATTTTATCGTTACAGCTAACTGATGCCAACCCACAATTTGCTGCCGATGCATTGAATGCTATAATGAAAGAATATCTGATTTATGATCGCAGTCGTAAAACACAATCAGCATCACAAATGATAAATTTCATTGACGGGCAGCTGAAATTCTTGTCGACTGAAGTTAAAGGGGCCGAAAAATCTATAGAACAGTTTAAGCAAAAAAACAAGTTGATGGAAGTGAGTAGCAAAGCCGACGGCGTTTTGACTAAAGCTAAAGATCTGGAATCGCAGCAGTCACTGCTAAAATTGCAATTGGTAGCAATTGAAGATCTTAAACAACAAATAAACAAAGACAAAAACAATGTAAACTTAAACTTAAATATTGGCGGCGGGACCTTAGACCAGGCTTTAACTGCCGCTGTTGAAAAGCTGGATATTTTATTAAGCCAAAGGGCCGAGCTATCTAAAACTTATACGGGTAATTCAACACAAATTCAAGAAATAAACCGCGCTATACTGCAAATAAAAAATAACGCGTTAATAGCACTGAATGGCAATAGCAATAGTTTAAGCCGAAGCATTAGTTATATCAATTCACAATTAGCACTGCTAAACCAGGAGATTTCAGTTTTGCCAGGAGCCGAACGTGACTTGATCAGCTTGAAACGCGATTTTGATATCAATGAAAAAGTTTATTCGTTTTTATCAGAAAAAAAATTAGAGGCGCAAATCAGCCGCTCGGGCATTTTGCCTGGAGCAACAATTATTGAACAAGCATCGCCAAACTATTGGCCCGTAGCACCAAATGAACGCGACATTCAACGATCTGCAATTATTTTCGGGCTCGTTACCGGATTAGGGTTAATTATATTGATACGTATACTTAACCCATATATCTATGATAAAGAAACGATTGAAAGTTTAACTACCGTACCAATATTAGGTGTGATAAGAAAATTCCCCAACTTAATTGACGAGGATAATGCACAGGCCCTTGCAATTAGTAAGCCCAAATCAATCTTTGCAGAATCAGTTAGATCTGTAAGAACCAACCTCAATTTTTTAGCCTCTGATAAAAAACGGAAAATCATTTGTGTAACGTCTGAGGTTGCAGGCGAAGGAAAGTCTTTTGTATCATACAACCTGGCCAGTACCTTATCACTTATTGATAAAAAAGTAATTCTTATAGCGGCCGATCTAAGGCGTTCCAAACTCCACCGTACTTTTAAAGTACCTAATGACATTGGGCTAAGTAATTATTTGTCACATCAGAATGAGCTTGACGATGTGATACTAAACTCCAGCCAAACTAACTTTGACTTTATTGTGTCGGGGCCGGTGCCACCCAATCCGTCAGAATTACTGCATACCCAGAGAATGAAGGATTTGATTGACGAATTGTGCACCAGGTACGATATCGTTATGTTAGATACCGCTCCAATTGGCTTAGTATCTGACGCTATCCCCGTTATTCGGTTAAGTGATATTAATATTTTTGTGATCCGCTCCGGCAAATCAAAGTTCAATGCAGCCACCATACCGCAAAGGATTGCTCATGAATACAATCTTGACAATACCGTTATCGTATTAAATGCCTATGCCGAAGATATTTTACACTCCAGATATTATACCACTAAGTTTACAGGAAGCAATTATGGCAGTAGTTATTACTATTATTCTGATTACAGCGGTTATGAGGCTTCAGGGTATTATACAGATGAGGAGAAGGAAAAGTGGTGGAATTTTAAACGTTGGTTCAAATAACGATTTCTTTCAGATATGGCATTAAATACAGATACAGATAAAACTAAATGGTATCCGGTTTATACCCACTCCCGCGCAGAAAAAAAGGCTTACGAGGCGTTGATTGATAAAGGCATAGAGGTTTATTTACCTTTACAACGTACACTAAAACAATGGAGCGACAGGAAGAAATGGGTAGAAGAGCCGCTTATAAAATCTTACATATTTGTTAAAATAGAAGAAAATGCCAAAACACAGGTATTAATGACAAAGGGCATAGCGCGGTTCATCTATTTTTCGGGGCGGGTTACTGCTATGCCGTCCAAACAAATAGAAGACTTGAAGCTATTAATGGCCAGCTCATTAGAACTTGAGGTAACCGAAGAAAATATGCAGCCCGGCGAAAAAATAGAAATAAAGGCAGGCCCGTTAAAAAGCCTCACCGGCGAATTGATAACCTACAAATCAAAAACCCAATTATTAGTAAGATTGGACAACTTAGGGTGCTCAATCATAGTAAGTATTGCAGCATCACTAATAAACAGGTTTTAGTTATTGCCTGGATATGAACTCGCACTAAAACCAAACAATCAAGGGGTTACATTTTACGACTGTGACTTAGCAGGCGAAGCTGTATAAAAACGACAATGTGCAGGATAGCAGGACTGGTATCTAACCAGCTAAATATCGATCAAATAAAAAGCCAGGTAAAAGCCATGTGCAATGCCCTGCAACACGGCGGGCCCGACGACGAAGGCGTTCAAGAGTTTGTTAATGACCGGATGGCTTTAGGACATCGCAGACTGTCAATAATAGATTTAAGCAAAAATGGCCACCAGCCCATGGCAGATGTCGCCCAAAAAACCTGGATAACATTTAACGGGGAAATATATAATTATCGTGAGCTTAGGACTGAACTAACTGCACTTGGTGCAAAATTTCACTCTGAAACCGATACCGAAGTTATTATTCAAGGTTATTTACATTGGGGTACAGCTTGTTTCGAAAAGCTGCGCGGAATGTTTGCCTTTGCATTGTACGATAGCGCTCATCACGCTGTTTACCTGGTGCGTGACAGCAATGGCATTAAACCTTTATATTATTTTATACGAGATGGGCAATTAGCCTTTGCATCAGAGATTAAAGCTTTCGAAGCAGCCGGTTTGACTACTGCAAAAAACAAGCGATGGCCCATTTGGTTACTGGCGTTTGGCAACATACCCGAACCTTATACAACATTAAAAGATACATTTAGCCTGCCTAAAGGTAGCTATATGTGCTGGGATAAAGATGGGGGCTACTTCATTAAAAGCTATATTCAACAAACGCCTAAACACACAATTACCAGTATTACCGAAGCGCATGACGGCTTGCATTTCCACTTGCAAAATGCAGTAAAAAGGCAGCTTATTGCCGATGCGCCCATCGGCGTTTTTTTAAGCGGAGGTGTTGATTCCAGCCTGCTAACTTTGCTGGCTAATGCGCAAACCCAACAACGTTTAAAAACCATATCTATCTTTTTCGATGAGAAAAAATACGACGAAAGATCTTATCAATTAGCTATATTAAACAAAACCGAAAGCGATAACTACAGCCATTTGGTTAAAAAGCACGATTTTGAAGAATGCTTTCCGCAAATAATGTCTGCTATGGATATGCCTACCACCGATGGTATAAATAGCTGGTTTATTAGCAAATACGCACATGACGCCGGCTTAAAAGCAGTGCTATCCGGCATTGGTGCCGACGAGCTGTTTGGGGGCTACCCCTCTTTTAATAGAATTAGCTACCTACGATATTTAAGGGCACTACCGGCTTTCGTTTTTGATAGTGCTGGCTTTTTAAACACCACTATTTACAAGCGGTTAACGTACTTAAAATACGCCCATCCCGCTGCGGATTATTTATTTATAAGGGGCCTGAACACGCCTGTAGATATCGCAAACCTGTTAGACACGACTGAGCAAGAGGTGAATAATGTGCTTTTTGGCGAGAACAATTTCCCTCAACTCGGGCCATATGACAAATTACAAGCAGCCTGGTTCGAAACAAATTTGTACATGCAAAACCAGCTTTTACGAGATACCGATGTAATGAGCATGAGCCATGGTCTGGAAGTGAGGGTACCTTTTTTAGATGAAGATTTCCAAAGTTTTACCGCACAAATATCCCCCGAAATAAGGTTTGACTCCACCCGGCCAAAAAAGATATTAATCGACACTTTTAACTCTTTATTACCGGAAACTATATGGAACAGGCCCAAAATGGGGTTTAGCTTTCCGTTAGAGGATTGGATGCGGGGCAATAATAGTATAGGAGACAGTTCACAATATAAAGGTACAGCTGCACAAAAGCTGATAAACAAGTTTAAAGCAGGTAAGGTGCACTGGTCAAGGGCATTTGCGTTGTACCAAATACAAAAATATGTCTAAAAACATCAGTTTGTTGTCGCTACAAATATTTAATACTACCGGCGGTATACAAAAGATGGTACGCACGCTTGCACATGCCCTTGATACATTAAGCAAAAAAAGGGGCTGGGCTTTTAAGTTATCCTCACTTTATGATGACAAAGCCGACCTAATGACGCAGTATCTGCCTTCAGAAAAATTTGAAGGCTATAATGAGCATGTGATAAGGTTTATTTTAAAAACCGTTTTTTTTAAAAACAAACCCGATATTTTAATATTAACCCACATTAACCTTGCTGTTATCGGGGTGCTTACCCGTTGGTTTAACCCTAAGTGCCAGATACTTTTATTTGCACATGGCATTGAAGTTTGGCGGCCGCTTGGCCTGTATAAAAAATTGATACTGAGCTATGCCGATAAAATTGTTTGTGTAAGCAGTTTTACCAAACAACAAATGTACAATTGGCATAAAGTTCCGTTAACAAAATGCCACGTGCTCAATAACGCCGTTGATCCATTTATTGCCTTACCAGAAGAATTTTTAAAACCTGTTTATTTACAGGATAGATATTCTATAAAAAATGACCAACCTATTCTATTTACATTAACGAGGCTCGCTTCGACAGAGCAATATAAAGGGCATGATACCGTACTCCTTGCATTATCTAAGCTAAAAGTCGATTTTCCAAACATCCGGTACATTCTATCAGGGAAATATGACACCAAAGAAGGCATCAGGGTAAAAAAGATGATAGCTGAACTCAACCTGGCAGATCATGTGACTTTAACCGGTTTTATAGACGAAGGGGAACTGGCTGACCATTTTTTGCTTGCAGATGCGTTTGTTTTACCGAGTAAAAAAGAAGGGTTTGGGATAGTATTTATCGAAGCTTTAGCTTGCGGTTTACCCGTAATTTGCGGCGATGCCGACGGTAGCTTAGACGCCATACTGAACGGCGAGCTGGGCACCGCTGTAAACGCCGACGATAGCGATGAATTAGCAGCATGTATTAAAAAGTTGTTATCAGAGCCCCTCACTATTGAAAAGCGAAGAGCGTTACAAAGTAATTGTTTAAAGCAATTTAATGAAAATGCTTATATAGACAAATTAGAACAGCTCTTAACATCGTAATTCTTAAAAAAGTTTGAAGATACTGCACGTAACTGCCGCTTATAAACCTGCCTTTATATACGGGGGACCTACTATGTCGGTAGCTTCCTTATGCGAACACCTACAGTTAAACGGCAATCAGGTAGAGGTGTTTACAACCACTGCAAACGGCAGGGAGGAGTTACCAGTAACACCAAACCTACAGATAATTGTTGACGGGGTAAAGGTCACCTACTTTAAGCGGATCACAAAAGATCACACTCATTTTTCGCCCTCATTATTAAACGCACTTCGTAAAAGGGCCACTGAGTTTGACGCTATTCACATACACGCTTGGTGGAACTTGGTTTCGTTACTGGCCTGCTTCATATCGTTGCAAAAAAAAGTACCGGTTGTCTTATCACCCAGGGGAATGCTGAGCAATTACTCTTTCGGCAAAAAAAATACTTCTGTTAAAGCGCTCATTCATCGGTTAATTGGTAAAAGTTTACTAAAGCGCACTAACATCCACGCGACATCTTTTAACGAGAACACCGCGGTAAAAAAGCTCGGCACTTTTAAAAGCATTGCCACCATTCCCAACTTTGTTCAGTTGCAAGGTAAAAACGCCTATCCGGCAAAAAGCAGGTCATCAACATTTAAATTGCTTTTCTTTTCAAGAATAGATGAAAAAAAGGGATTGGACATTTTGCTAACCGCGCTTAAAACCCTTTCTATCCCCTACCATTTAACTATAGGTGGCGACGGAAAAAGCGCATATATCAATCAATTAAAATCGTTGGCCACTGTCAATAACCTTGCTGACAAAATAACGTGGGTAGGTTTTTACGGTGATAATAAATTCATGCTGTTGCAAGAGCACGATCTGATGATCCTGCCGTCGCACGATGAAAACTTTGGTAATGTAGTGATAGAAAGCCTGAGTGTTGGTACCGCAGTATTAGTTAGCAAAAATGTAGGCTTGGCAAATTACATTCAAAGCACTAATTTAGGTTGGGTTTGCGAGCGTACACCAAAAGCTATAAGCGAAGCTATCGCCGATATTTGGGGCAACCACCTTAAAGATCTTGACAGGATAGCCCAAGTGGCACCCGAATTAGTACGCAAGGACTTTACCGGCGAAAACCTACTGCAGCAATACCTTAATCTTTACCAAAAAATTATCAGTAATGAGTGATTATCAGGATTACGGGTACCATAGCAGCCAAATGACCCATAATTTCAAATACACGCTTGATGCAATTATAGGCTTGCTTGATAAAAATAAAAACACCTGTATTTTAGATCTGGGCTGTGGCAATGGCTTTTTGGTTAATCACTTAATATCGTTGGGATACAACATTTACGGCACTGATGCATCTGAAAAAGGAATCGAAATTGCCCGCCGGCTTAATCCTGATAGATTTTTTTTACAGGATTTAAGCATAGATAACTTGCCCTACGAATTACGCGCGGTTAAGTTTGATACCATAATATCTACCGAGGTGATTGAACATCTCTATGATCCCGAGGAGTTCATCAGTTTTTGTAAAAATGCCCTGAACAATGTAGGAGAGATCATCATTTCTACACCCTATCATGGCTACTTAAAAAACCTTCTACTTAGCTTATTTAACAAATGGGATGAGCACATGAGCCCGTTGTGGTTAGGTGGGCATATTAAAATGTGGTCGGCTACAACGCTAACCAAAGTTTTAACGCTGGCAGGCTTTAAGGTTGTAGCCTTTAAAGGCTGCGGGCGCCTTCCCTATCTATGGATGTCGATGGTAATCAAAGCCCGTTTAAATTGAACCCTCACTACTCCTTTATTATACTTACCTATAACGAAGAAATGCACCTGCCCCGGCTTTTGCAATCTATGAAGGGTTTGAATGCCCCACTATTTATTTTAGATTCGGGCAGTACAGATAACACCTTAAACATCGCAGCATCAGAAGGGGCCATAACTGGTTACAACTCATTCATAAACCACCCCAAACAATGGCATCACGCACTTAATACTTTTAATATAACTACACCGTGGGTGATATGCCTGGATGCCGACCAGATAATCACGCCACAACTGCACCAAATGTTATTAGACTTTACCGATCACGAGCAGTATGAAAATATCAACGGCATTTATTTTAACCGCAAAAACTACTTTAAAGGGAAGTGGATCAGGTTTGGTGGGTACTATCCTTTTTACCTGCTTAAAATGTTTCGGTACGGCATTGGGTTTTCTGACATCAATGAGAATATGGACCACCGCATGGTAGTGCCCGGCAACACCATTAAATGGAAAGAAGGCCACCTGATTGAAGAGAATTTAAAGGAAAATAAGATTAGTTTTTGGATTGATAAGCACAACCGATACAGCGACCTGCTGGCAGTTGAAGAAACCGAACGGATCTTAAATCTGAGGCAGCAAACCGTAAAGCCCCGCTTTTGGGGTTCGCCCGATGAACGTACGGCGTGGTTAAAACAATTATGGTGGCGCCTGCCGCGGTATATGCGGCCGACGCTATACTTTCTCTACCGTATAATTTTCAGGCTCGGCATATTAGATGGCCGCACCGGTATCATTTTCCATTTTATGCAAGGCTTTTGGTTTAGGTTAGTAGTTGATATTAAAATTGATGAACTCAGGAAACAAAATGAGGATGGGCAAAAGTAACGCTCCGTTATCGCCAATACGTTTTGTAATTACGTTTCTTTTTCTGTTTGGCTTATTTTATGGGTTTTACATCTTCTACCTTAGTTTAACAGCACCCGGTGGTAAATTCTACAGTCATTTTTTAGATACGCATCTTAACTTTATTGCCTGGTTAAGGTATATACTGATTGAAAGCAGTGCGGCCATCCTGAACGTGCTTGGCTACCAAACTAAAACCAGTATTACGCAAATGCTGGTGGTTGGTCATAACATTATTAATGTTGGGTATGATTGCCTCGGTTTTGGGGTAATGAGCTTTTTTACAGCCTTTGTGATTGCCTATCCGGGCCAATTAAATCCCAAACTCTATTTTTACGGTGTAGGTTTAATAAGCATACAGGTACTCAACCTCGCCCGCTATATCTTGCTGGCCCTTTATTGGAAGCATACCACGGTGTACATATCAGATCACCACACTATTTATAATCTCATTACCTACTTATTAGTTGGTGTAAGCATTTATTTTTACACGCAACATCAAAGTAAATTGGAAGCGAATGCAAAAAACTGACCTGGGTATTTACAATAATTATCCTTACAACCCCGGTGGCAGTAAGCTTAAACGTGCCTTATGGTTTTATATAAACGCCCTGATTTTTAAAAACAGCCTATTTCCGATTAGTGGCATCAAGGTTGCTA
Source organism: Mucilaginibacter glaciei (assembly GCF_014773245.1). Taxonomy (GTDB): domain Bacteria; phylum Bacteroidota; class Bacteroidia; order Sphingobacteriales; family Sphingobacteriaceae; genus Mucilaginibacter; species Mucilaginibacter glaciei. The sequence continues at coordinate 608,065 of NZ_JACWMX010000002.1, forward strand.
TTTTACGCAGCTTTGGCTCATCGATCGGGCGAAAGGTAGTTATCAGGCACCGGGTAAATATCAAATACCCGTGGCTGTTAAAAGTGGGCAACAATAGCTGGTTGGGCGACGCTGTGTGGATAGATAACCTGGTGCCGGTAACTATAGGCAGCAACGTGTGCATATCCCAGGCGGCAATTTTACAAACCGGCAACCACAACTATAAAAAAGTTACTTTCGATTTGATTACCGGGCCAATTATTATTGAAGATGGCGTTTGGATAGGCTGTGGTGCCATCGTTACAGCGGGGGTAATTGCAGCCACGCATTCAGTATTGTCGGCAGGCTCGGTTGCTACCAAAAATCTGTTGCCATACAGCATTTACCAGGGTAACCCCGCGGTAAAAGTCCGCGACCGCGAAATACTTTAATCATTTATGATCTCCAAACTAACACATTTGCATAAAGTTTTTCTTGCCGCTATATCATTGATAGCAATTGCTTTGGGTGTGGCCGTATATATAACGCCGGCTGCCCTGTTTCCTGACCCAAGCTGGGGGTTCCAGGTAATGCGCTCGATGGAGTTTGGCGGCGGCTTTAACATGCTGGTGAAACCAGATGCTGCTGATATCAGTAAAAACACCGCCGATTTTTTAACCTGGTGGTCGCCGGGGCAATATTTATTACCCTATCTTTTTAAGATAGTATTCGGTTTAAATACCGGGAAAGCTATGGCGGTTGTTACCACCTTGTGTACCGTAACAGGGCTGTTGGGGTTATACGCCTTCTTTAAAAAGGCAGGCTTTACACCCATGATCAGTGCTTTAAGCTTACTGTTTATTATTTGTCAACAAGCGTTTTTTAGCCCGTACATTTTTTACAATGGTGGCGAAGTGTTGCTATTCGCATTTTTTGGATGGTTTTTATATGGCTGTATGGCGTTTGACAAACCGGGCCTTAAGCTGGCGATATTTGTTTTATTGGCAGGCTGGTTAGGTTTCATATGCAAATCATCATTTATATGGATGTATGCCGCCGGATTGCTTTTTATGTGGATCCGCATGTCCGAAGGACAAAGAACGGTTAAGAGCTGGGTGCTGAAAGGTTTATGGCCGGGTGTACCTGCGGTTATATCGGTTGCGTGTATTTACCTCTTCTATTTATCAAAAGGTAGTAATCCCTCGTCAGAATCAGGTGGCTTAAAATTAGCATGGGAAACATTCAGCTTTCCGCTGGCGTCACCATTACTTTCGGGTTTTTCGGCAGATGACCTTTTTAACGGGCTGATATATCACAACGATGCTGTGTTGTTCAGTCACCAATGGGCGGTTATCATCGTGCTGCTATTGGCCATTTTAAGCGTTATACTGGTACGATACATTTTAACAAAAGTTCCATACCAAAATTACCGGTTGATGCTGCTTGTAGTTTATGCAGTATCTGTAGTGTTTTTTGGAGTTGCTTATTTGAGGCAAATGGCTATCTCTTATGAAGCCAGGCACTTTAGGCTGATAGGATTACTCGTAACACCGGGTTTGGTTCACCTTTTTTGGCACGCAGGTAGGGTTTATCAAATAACACTTGGCGCTGTTGCCTTATTGATCGCCTTTTTCAGTGTAAGCTTTTATATCGAAGGTTACCAGCGGCTTCATCATGAGAACCCTCACGGGCCATCGGGCATAGCCCAGCAATTTATAGATAAAGAAGCTTTGGATTATATCACACGGTTAGATCAAACCCATTCAAATGCGTTGTTTGTATTCACCAGCCCCGATCTCGGTTTGGAAATCATGCATAACCGTTTTATCACGCTGCAACCCTTAAACGGGGACATCAGCATCAACTTTGATGAATATGTACATAAGGGCCATTCCGGGCCTCTGTATATTTTGCTGCCCTCTAAATATATTGGGGTGAGAGCATCAGTATTTTTAAAGTGCTTCCCTGGGTATAAGGCGTTTACCCTTAAAGAGGTAAGCGACGAGTATGTGGTTTACTCTTCCAATACCTATAGATAATTATTTTCCGTAAAAAGCAAAAGCCAGGTTTTTCAGCCTGGCTTTTGCTTTTTAGGTATTCAGCGTTATAAAGCCGCCATCTATCGGGTAATCGTTCCCAGTGATAAACGACGCCTCATCCGAGCATAAATACAGCATTAAAGCCGCAATTTCTTCAGGGTTACCCATACGACCAATAGGTTGTGTTTTAGATAGCTTTTCGAACATCTCCTGCTCTTTACCCGGGTAATTCTTTGCCAGGAAACCATCTACAAAAGGCGTATGCACCCTTGCCGGCGATATACAGTTACACCTTATGCCATCGGTCAAATAATCTTTTGCTACAGATAGGGTCATACCTACAATGGCGCCCTTAGAAGTTGAATAAGCAAACCGGTCTGACAATCCAACAGAAGAGGCAATTGAAGCCAGGTTGCAAATGACGCCGCCTGCCTCTTTCATGATTGGCAATACGGCATGCAGGCAATTATAAACACCTTTTACGTTCACAGCCATCACCCTGTCAAAGTCTTCTTCGCTGGTGTTATCTGCTTTACCAATATGGGCAATACCGGCATTATTAATCAGGATATCAATTTTACCAAACCTATCCTGTACATCGCGTACGGCCATTTTAACAATTGCCTGGTTGGCTACATTGCATTTAAAAAAAGCGGCCTGGTTACCCATTTCTTCAATTTCGGCAACAACAGCATTACCGCCTTTCTCATCCATATCCAGGATGCAAACTAGGGCCCCCTGTTTGGCAAACAATATAGCTACAGCCCTGCCTATGCCGCTGCCGCCACCGGTTACAATGGTTACCCTATCTTTTAAACTAAACATATTATTTTTAGATTTTTTCAATAATAGCTAAAACTATCCAAAATTAATCATCGTCGTCTTTCTTCTTTTTCTCGAGTATCACAAATGCGCTGCGCTTGGGTGCAGGCATCACGGAGTGTTCGCCTTTTACAGATTTCCAAACGATCTGGTTCAATTCCAGATCAGGAGCGGCATCCTCTTTAGCAAAATTAAATGTTTCTGACCGTTTACTGCTTTCGTTTACGGCTACGTTAACCTGTTTAATATCAATGTTAGCAGGTATTAATTTATAAGGTGTAACATCAGGCTTGCTGGTAAAGCATTCGTAAAGTGGCATTGCGGCAGCATCATACTGGCTCATAGGCGGCAACCCCAATATCAACTCCATTGTGCGTAAAAAGCCAGATGTGGAATACATATTATGGATAACCGCATTACGTTTCACATAAGGGCCCACCACAAACGCCGGGGAGCGGTGCGCATCAACATGGTCGGGACCGTTTTGCGCGTCATCTTCTAAAATGAACACGACGGATTCCTTCCATATCGGGCTGTGCGACAGGTGTTCAATAATGCGGCCTACTGCCAGGTCGTTATCTGCAACAGCGGCCATTGGTGCAACCTTACCCTTTCGCTGACCGCTGGTATGATCGTTTGAGATCCGAAGCGTATTAAATTGTGGCACTGCATTTTTTGTTAAAAGCGAATCAAAATCGGCCTGCCAGGCATCAGCTCTTACCTGATCAGTAATATCCATGTTAAAGCCCGGCGAATGTGGCCCCATATGACCCTGCAGCGATTTAATGTTAGCCTTACTGTACTCTCCAAACTCCCCGTAACTCCGATACGTAACCCCGGCCCGTTTGCAATAATCCCATATAAAACCGTCGCGCGGATAGGTTACCGGCCTGCCGCCCTCATAATTGGTTGTACCACCGCGGTTACCATAGCTGGTGGGCCAGGTTTTTTCAACCACATCTGTAGCGTAGGCGGCCATACTCCAGTTATGCCCGTCGGCACTCACTTCGGCATCTACATAAAAGTTATCAAGTAATACAAAATCTGTTGCCAAAGCATGGTGATTAGGCGTTACCTTTTGCCCAAAAAGGGTTAATGATGTATCGCCATTTCCCTGCGGCATATCGCCCAACACCTGGTCATATGTACGGTTCTCTTTGATGATGTAAAAGACATACTTAATCGGCGATTTTTCGCCCTGTTTACGCGGGATAGGGTTGCCGGCCTCGCCATCGGCTGTTGTTGTCCTTTTACTGGTAAACGGCGTATTGGCGTAAACCTGTTTAGTATAAACTTTTAATTGCTCTGGGGTTGGCGTGTTTATAAAAGATAAAGAGCCCTTGAACAAACCCGCGATGTATTGCAGCCTGTCGTTAGCAGAACTGCCCGTATGTACACCGCTGTTATCTAACTTAGAGATTGGCTGCGGCCCTTTAGGGTTGGCCATTGATGTATTGCCTTTGCCGTTGGTCACTAAAATCTTACTCCCCAAAACCTTTACATTGGTTGGGTACCAACCTACCGGGATAAACCCCTGACTTAAACTGCTGCCCGGCTTTGAAACATCAAATACGGCCAGGCAATTATTGTCGGCATTAGCTATATAAAGCGTTTTTTCGTTGGCGCTAAGTGCCAGCCCATTGGTGGTTGATCCGGTTAGTTTTGTTGGGTAAAGCGTTGTGCCGATGGTTTCGATCACCTTTCCACTTAATGTATTGATAACAGATACCGTATTGTCGTTGGCGTTAGCTACAAAAAGGATGCTACCCTTTTTATTTAACAATAGTTCGTTAGGGTGGCTACCCGTTAAAATCTCCCCGGTGATGTTTTGCGAAACCGTGTTATACACCACCACCCTATCGCCGCCAAACATGGATATGTATAGCTTGCTTTGATCGGGCGTTAGGATGCAACTGTAGGCAATGCCCGGCAACTGTATTCTTTTGCTTATGCTGCGCTGCGCAGGATCTATTACATACAGGCTGCTATCCTCTTTGGTAACGGCATACAAAACAGCGTTATCTTTACTAATAGCCATACCTGTTGGGCAAATTTTATTGGCAGGCCATCCTTTACCTAACCTAATAGTGTCGGGTGTGCCGAGTTTACCGTCGCGAACATGAAAGTCAAGGATAATATTATCGTTACCGCCCGATACATAAAGGTCTTTTTCGTTAGGGCTAAATACTAAACCGTACCACGATTTTTTCAACTCTTTTTCATCTAACAACCGCTCGTTCTTAGGGTCTATTAATTGTACAGACTGCGTGCTTTGGCCGTTATTGGTTACCGCCAACAGTTTACCCGAAGCACTCAACTGCATATTTAGCGGCAGATCGCCAAGTGGGATGGAATTACCCGCTGGGCTTAACGTCCAGCCGTTGGGCAACAATATTTGCCCTGGTGTTTTGGTTTTTCCGGGTGCTTGTGCAAAACTATATTTTTGAGAAAATATTAGGCATAACACTGTTGCCGCTAAAAAAAGTTCTTTTAAATTATTCATATCAGGATGTTGATATAACGGGTAAATTTATTGACGTAAAGTTAGCCAATAACATTATAAACAAAGATTTACTTCTTCTGATAGTTGCCAAATAAAGTCACCAATTTATCCGGATAATCGGAGATCATCCCATCAACTTTTAACTCTTCCATCTTCTTCATTGATGCTTCGTCGTTAACCGTCCAGGGCAGTACCTGCACCTTTGCATTGTGCGCCTGGTCTACAAAGTTCTGATCGATCAATGTGTAATACGGGCTGATCACCTGGGGTGTAAACCCCAGTTTCGTCATATTGCTTTCAAAGCTCTCCTTATTAGCGATCAGGTAAGACAATACCTGTTTTGGGTAATCTTTATGTAAAACCTGTAACGGCCGTATATCAAAGGATTGAATGGTAACACGTTTGGTTATTTTCTTCTCGTTCAGCACATCCATCACCAGTTTTACAAACTGCTGCGGGTCGGGGTGTTCCACACCATCCCTTGTCGGGGCACTCTTGATCTCCAGGTTGTAGAACACCGGTTTCAAACGCTTTAGTTTGATGTAGCGCTCTACGCTGTCAATCATTTCAGATAGCAGCGGCTTATAAGTTTTCAGTTTCTTCTGCTCAGGGAATTGCGGGTGCGGTTTGGTACCGCCATCATATCTGCGAATGCTATCATAAGGCATAATGTAAAGCAGTAATGCCTTTTCTTCGGCCTTGGTGATATCGCTACCATCGGGTTTACGCATAAAATCTGCCGACATGTAGGTATCGTGCGATACCACTACCTTGCCATCTTTAGAGATCACACAATCCAATTCCAGTGTCTTCACGCCCAGGTCAATCGCGTGGATCATAGCCGGGATAGAATTCTCGGGCATTAAGGCCCGGCCACCCCTATGGCCCTGTACATCAATTTTCTGTTGTGCCGATGCCGTAAGGGCCAAACAGCACAAGGCTATCAAAAAGATCTTTCTCATTTTAATTGTTATTTGTTTTTAAAAAGTAAAGGGGCAAATTCGGTTAAATACCTGCGCCACACCTGGTAACTATGTACGCCTTCAGTTTCCTTATATTCAAATTTAATGTTTTTGGTGTGCAGCCAGTCGATATATTTACGTACCGATGGTGTAAGGTAATCATCTTTACCTATAGCTATCCAAACCAATTTCAGCTTCGTGTTTAAACTTTCATCCAGTTTGGGGAAGGCTTTGGTATAATCCGGATCGAGCAAAATTACCGCCGGGCTAAACGAGCCTACATAGTCAAACACATCCGGATGATTTAAGCCCGCATCTAACGACTGGCCGCCACCCATTGATAAACCACAAACCGCGCGATATTCTTTTGTTTTGCCCACGTTATACAATTTTTCTACCATCGGGATAGCCTCCTCAAACACTTCGGCCATAAACAGCTCCTCATTCTTTTTATAAGCTGCGGGGGTGCGTTGGCCTGTACCGGGTTCAAACATTTCGGGCGCACCGTATCCTAAAGTGTTGATAATGATCATTGGTTTGGCTTTGCCTTCGGCTATCAGGTTATCCATAATGATATTCTCACGGCCGGCAGTAGTCCAGGCGCTGGTCTCATCCGTCAACCCATGGAAAAGGTAAAATACCGGATAAGGCTCTTTCCGTTTAGGGTCATAACCCGGTGGCGTATATACCCTCATATCCCGGTCATCACCCACAATTTTCGACTTAAAAAAATGCTGACTTAATACGCCATGCGGCACATCTTTCAACTCCCAGCTTAAATTAGCGGGGCCATGTACCTGCACCAGGCTTTGGCCGAGCGCGCGTTTAAACAGTGGTTTAATATCGGGGTTGTTTGGATCGGGCAGTACGTTGCCGTCTACTGAAAATGTGTAGCGGTAAATATCAGGGGCAAAATTCGCACTGAAATTCCAAACCCCGCCTGTGTCTTTTACCATTGGGCGGGGCTTGCCATCGTCCATTATCAGCATTACCTTTTGGGCGGTTGGTGCCAGGAACCTGAAAGTTACCGTACCATCCGTTGCTACCTGCGGAGAATGGATATTTTTTGGCGCAGGGGCCTGAACAGACTGTGCCTTAACCCCGTCAAGGGCAAGGCACAGCATGATCGTTATGATTGATCTGATCATATCTCTTTTAGTAATAAATTAAAATCCGTAACGTAAACCTAATTGAAACTGGTAAGGGTTACCGCCCGGTACCACTACACCCGTATTAGGATTAACGTTATAATTGTAAGTAGATGTGGCTGCGTTAAAACTGGCTATAGAGTAAATGCTTTGTGCACCCAAGTTTTTGGTAAGGCCTTTGTTTTTGTTTAGTAAGTTAACCACGTTGAACAGATCGCCCGAGAATTCTATATATTGTTTCTTGGTGAAAGTTCTGATTCGCTTAGCTAAACGGATATCAACCTGGCCGTAAAAGCCGTTAACACCGCCGTTACGCTCGGCAACTTTGCCAATGCTTTTGCGCACATAGTCTTTAAGGCTTTGGCTGGCGTTAGGGTTATCTAAAATTGCCTGGATACCTGTACGGATAGCAGCTGGCACTGTAGGGTCTGCCGGATTAAATATATAAGCCAGGTCATTTGATGCTACAAAGTCGCCGTTAACGTTACCTGCAACAATTAGCGAATAGCGCGAGCCGCCGATACCGGAGTATCTGAAGCCTAAGCTAAAGCCGTAGAAAGTTGGCAGTGTACCATAAACTACTACTTTATTCCTGAACTGATTATCTGAAGCAGTTACCTGGCTCAAATCGCGCGGATTATCTCTTACAGGTAATGAAAGCGTAGCTGTGTTGGCTACGTTGCCGTTGTAAGAGGTATTATCTTTGGTATCGTTATAAGTATAACTAAAAGAGATTTCGCCATCTTTAAAATATCTGTATGTTCCGTCAAATACAAACGCGTATTGGTTAACCTTGCCGTCGCTGTTCAAAGCAAGCACACGGCCAACGTTTAGCGTTTTGCGGCCCTTTGTCCAGTCTGCCGCGCCATTAGCTGTAGGGATACTGCTTGCCGGTACATACACACCGCGGTTATCTTCGTTCGCCAAACGGAAATAAGGCTGATCGACCATATTAGCATCGGTGTACATGTAGTTGTTGCGCGCTAAACTCATGTAGGCACTTACGCCTAACCTTAAACGCTCGGTAATAAAACGATTGTAAGAGAAGTTAGCTTTATAGACTACCGGGATGCGCACATTTTCGCGGTTCAAGTTGATGGTTGATAACCTTGATACACCCGGAACATTAAATAATTCGGCACCCGGCGAAGTTGACGGGTTGGCACGGTAACCCGGGAAATTTGGAGTTGGCACCAAATTAGGGCCGGTTGCCGAACGGGTAATATCTACCGCAGCCAGCTTGGTACCATCAAAGATCATGTTGTTGATCATGGTATAGTTCAGAATGTCCGAACCAAAAATACCACCACCTAAACGGATAATATCTTTCTGGCGTTCGCCGATATCCCAAGTAAACTGCACGCGTGGCTGGATCTGGAAGGTATTTAAGGAATGATCTGTACGTAAGCCCAGGTCATTATATACCGTCTGGTTAAAAGTGGGCTTATCAAGATAATTAGTATAATCAGCACGTACGCCGGCCATCATATCTAAACCAGGCGCCAGCTTGGTTTGCATTTGCGCGTAAAGGCCGGTGTTGATAAAGTTTTGTTTAACGCTTGGATCTGCAACCAACGGAATTTCGCGGGCGTAACGGTAAGGCGCCAGGTTGTTAAAGGCATCTATACCGGTGTAAAAGAAACGACCGTTAACTTCACTACCGTAACGCGAGTTCATGTGTGTATACATAAGGTCGGTACCGAAGGTGAAGTTGATCTTATCGGTATTGTAGTACAGATTATTGGTAACCTGCGATACATCACTGAAGAAATATTCTGGGGCGTAACGCTGGCCGCCTAACTGGATAGAGGTAAAAACGCTTTTACCATCAACAGTCGACTGGATCCTATCGACTATAGCGCGCGGGATAGTGGCGTTACCGGCAGGTAGCTGGCTGCCCTGGATACTCTCTACCGATGCTGACAATTGCTGCACCTTCAACTCGTTGGTTAAACGTGGCGAAAGGGTCGACCGCAATGTAGCCAATGTACTGTTACTTTTATTACGGCTTGTACCGTAAGTTTCATATAGGGTAATAGCCGTATTGTCGCCAATGTTTTGATTGTTCAGATCGTAGATGTAGTTATTACTAACCGTTAACAGGTTGTTTTTATTCAGCTGGAAATCTAAACGGGCGTATAAAGCTGTTGTTTTTTCCTTTTTGTCGAACGAACCTGTTTGCGGGGTGCTGGCTAAGCCGTATTTGGCACGGCCAATATCCAGAAAGGCATTGAGGTTAGCCTGGGTGATGTTGTAACGGGTCTCATCTGCGGGGCCCTGTATATCTGCAATTTGCAATGGCCTTGCATCGCGCTGATTGTCATAAGCTACAAAGAAATGCAGTTTATCTTTAATTATCGGGCCGCCTAAGGAGAAACCGTATTGATAAGTAGAGAACGGTACGTTACGTTTATTACCGCGGGTATCGTAGGGTGATGACAACTCATCTGCTCTTACGAACGTAAATGCACTACCCGATAATGTATTGGTACCCGATTTGGTAGCAGTATTGATAGTACCACCACCGCTGCGGCCGTAAGTAACATCATACTGGTTGGTTACTACCTTAAACTCGCGCACGGCCTCTATCGATATCGAGTATGGAGCGCCTGTACCGGCTGTACCACCAAATGTTGCGTTCTTAGCAGTCATACCATCAATGGTATAGTTGGTAGACGTACCTAACTGGCCTGAAATACTGCTTCCTCTGCTTAATGGAGAAAGATCGATAAGCGACGTAAAATTACGTCCGTTAACCGGCAGTTTGCTAATGTTGCGGGAGCTAACTGAGGTAGATGCGCCAAGATTGGGAATATTATTTTGCATGCTGGATGCGTTAATCTCTACAACCTTCAAATCGTTGGTCGCAGACTGCATTGTAACATCCAATTTTAATATATCACTTAAGTTTAATGTATAACCACTACGCTTTTGCGTACCGAAGCCTACAAATGATATGGTAACGGTGTAAGGGCCACCTAAAGGTAACTGTTTAAATACATATTCACCTTTAGGGTTGGTTACGGTATTAGTGGTAAAGCCTGTCGATTCGTTACGCACTTGTACGGTGGCACCGGGGATTGTTTCCTTTTTTTCGTCGGTTACGGTACCAGTAATGCCGGCCTGGGAGGTTTGTGCAAAGGTTGCCGTTCGGGTAAAGCAAAGCGTCAGGAGGAGCGCAATTGCGACAAAATTTTGTAATTTTTTTAACATATGGGTGTGGTTTAACGTTAGCACGAAAGTACTCCTCAACTGTTAACCAAAATATCAGGCCATATTACCATATTAATAACGTTCGGATAGAATTGTTATAATTTGATCGGCAAACACCCTATTTTTTTGGTGATTACTTAACAATCACACAATTATTTGTTTAAATAAACATTGATTATTGCTCATAAACCCTTGTTATTAAGCTGTTAAGGCCATGTTTAGAAAAAGAGTTTCGAAACGATCTGTCCTAAATTTCATTTCAATATTTTTCCGCTTATCTTAGCATAAACTCTTATCGTACTTTTCATGAAAAAACTCATACTTCCAATAGCTATCGCTATGGCGATAAGCAGCCATACACAAGCACAAATGAATATAAAGACGCTACCATACCCGCAAACTAAAAAAGGCGATGTAACAGATACTTATTTTGGAACCGCAGTACCCGATCCGTACAGATGGCTGGAAGATGACCGGTCTGATGATACTAAAGCTTGGGTGACGGCCGAAAACAATGTTACCCAAAACTATTTAGGGCAGATCCCCTTCCGCGAGGATATCCGCAAACGGTTGGAAGTACTATGGAATTACGAAAAATACAGCGCACCTTTTAAAGAGGGTAAGTACACTTATTTTTACAAGAATGATGGTTTGCAAAGCCAATCAGTTTTATACCGCCAAATTGGCGAAGGCATGCCCGAGGTTTTTCTCGACCCCACAAAATTCTCCAAAGATGGCACTACCTCTTTAGCCGGGATCGCCTTTTCTAAAGACGGTAGCCTGGCAGCCTACCAGATCTCTGAAGGCGGTTCTGACTGGCGTAAGGTTATCGTTTTAAAAACAGCCGATAAAAGCATTGTTGGCGACACCTTAATGAACGTAAAATTTAGTGGGGTTGCCTGGTACAAAAATGATGGCTTTTATTATAGCAGTTACGATAAGCCGAAAGAAGGCAGCCAGTTAGCCGGTTTAACACAGTATCACAAGCTATATTACCACAAATTAAGCACCCCGCAAACCGAAGATAAAATGATATTTGGTGGCGAAGCAACGCCCCGCAGGTATATTGGCGCGGGCCTAACGGAGGATGAGCACTATCTGATCATCAGCGCATCAACATCAACTACCGGTAACGAATTATACATTAAAGATATGACCGTGCCTAACAGCCCTATAGTTAACATTGTAGATAACTTTAATAACGACCATAACATTATTAATAATGTTGGTAGTAAACTTTACATTTTTACCAACCTTAACGCACCAAACTATCGTTTAGTTACAGTAGATGCCGCTAATCCCAAACAGGCCAACTGGAAAGACCTTGTACCGGAGACTAAAAACGTGTTGAGTATTTCAACCGGGGGCGGTAAATTATTTGCCGAATATCTAAAGGACGCCACATCGCTTGTAAAACAATATGATATGAATGGCAAATTTGAGCACGACATCGCTTTGCCATCGGTTGGATCGGCAAGTGGTTTTGGTGCTAAACAACATGAAAAAGAAACCTACTACAGCTTTACCTCATACATATACCCCAACACAATTTTTAAATATGATATTGCAACAGGCAAATCAACCGTTTATAAAAAATCGGGGGTAAAATTCAATCCCGAGCTTTACGAATCGAAACAGGTGTTCTATACGTCGAAAGATGGCACGAAAGTACCGATGATCATCACTTACAAAAAAGGCACGGTACTCAACGGTAAAAACCCGACGCTTTTATATGCTTATGGTGGTTTCAACGTAAACCTGACACCGGGTTTTAGCACATCAAACATTATCCTGCTGGAGCATGGCGGCATTTACGCAGTTCCAAACTTACGAGGAGGTGGCGAATACGGCGAAAAATGGCACCTGGCAGGAACCAAAATGAAAAAGCAAAATGTTTTTGACGATTTCATAGCTGCCGCCCAATATTTGATCGATAATAAATACACGTCAAAAGACTACCTGGCGGTGTCAGGTGGGTCTAACGGCGGCTTATTAATAGGCGCAACAATTACCCAACGCCCCGATCTTTGTAAAGTAGCCTTCCCCGCAGTTGGCGTTATGGATATGCTACGCTACAATAAATTCACAGCGGGCGCAGGCTGGGCTTATGATTATGGTACAGCCGAAGATTCAAAGGAAATGTTTGAATACCTGTACAAGTATTCGCCATACCATGCTATCAAACCGGCAGACTATCCGGCAACAATGGTTACCACTGCCGATCATGACGACCGCGTAGTGCCTGCACACTCCTTCAAATTTGGATCCCGCCTACAGGAAATGCAAAAAGGTGCAGCACCAATATTGATCCGCATCGAGACCAAAGCAGGTCACGGTGCGGGTAAATCTACCGCTCAGGTAATTAATGAGCAAGCCGATAAATGGGCTTTCATGTTCTGGAACATGGGCATTAAATTTTAAATAAACGCACAGTAAACAAACGGCCTGCAAGCTGTTTGTTTACTTGTTTTTATAACTAATCATCTAACCCTTTTCCTTCAAGAATTTTAGGGATAAACTTTTCGACCCTCGCCTGGCGGGTTTTGGCCTGCTTGGCGGCTATGAAATAAAGATGGTACCCCTTTTGCCGCCCAGGTGTAAGCGCCTCAAAAGCTGCTTTCAGAGCAGGCATTTCATCTAATTTACTTTGAAACTCTCCGGCAACTTTAAACTCGGCAGCCGTTTTGAACTCAACCTTTAACCCGGCTTTCTCTATTTCAACAGCCTCAAATACGTAAGCTTTAATGGTAGGCTCCAATTCTATTATCTCATCAACACTGGTAAATCGCAGTTGCCTTGCCGCTTGCACATTTTCAGTCTGCTGAACCAATAGCCGATTGGCATCATTTAGTAAGGCTCCTTTAAAAAATAGCAAGGCACAGTATTCTTTAAACACGTGGATTAAAACAACGTTGCTTTTCTGGTAAGTGTAACAAGGTACACCCCATTTCAATTCTTCGGTAAGGTCACAATCAAGCATAATCACTCTTAACTTCTCAATCTCTTGCTGCCACTTTTTGGCTTTATTAAAATAAAAACCAACGTTAGAATTCATTTTGATATTTAGCTTAATTGGTTTGCGCACCGCATATGGCCGTAATTCTTTAAAAAGTAATTATAAAAAAACCGCTCAACATTCGTAGATCGTTTCGTATCGGCTAGGGGATAGATATCGAACTCTTTGCGAATAGTGTTTAACACAAAACAGCAAGAATACGACATCCAACTTATTCACAAACCATTTGTTAAGTATAAAGTTAACACATGTTTAATAACGGCCGGTTTATCTTATAAGCTGTCATGGTTAATACCTTTGGTTAGTGAACATGATTTTATAATTAAGCTATAAACTATTATGATTAAACGCGGCTTAGTCTGGTTCAAAAATGATCTGAGGCTCCATGATAACGAGACCTTGACGAGGGCGCTTGAGGAATGCAGTGAACTGGTGTGTTGCTATTGCCTAGAAAGGACAGACTTTGACATGCTGGACCTTGGCTTTCGAAAGATGGACATAAACAGATTCAAGTTTTTGGAGCAATCTGTAATCGACTTGCAACGTAGTTTAGAATTGTTAAGTGGTCATCTGGTTATCAGTGAAGAGTCCGCGCTCGTTACATTACCTGAACTTGTTAGTAAATATGGCATCACGGACATTTATGCGGAAGAGCAGTATGCCAGCTACGAATTGGATCTGGCTGAGAAAGTAATGGCTGCATTGCCTGAAACCAGTTTCCACCTTTTTTGGGGCAAGACACTTTATCACAAAGACGACATCCCATTTAAAATTGACAAAATTCCACTTACAAGCAAAGCCTACCGCATACCTGCGGCACAGGAAGCAGATCCACGTGAAACTTTTGCAGTACCTGCAAGCATCAATCAGGTAAAAAAAATTAAAAGCAATGTCTTTCCCTCCTACACCGAATATGGATTTGATGAAGAAGAATATAAGCGCGCAACTCCGTTTTTACTGGGCGGCGAAACTGCGGCTTTAGAGAGGCTTGAATATTATACCTTCAAATCCGAACTTTTAACAGGATACAGGTGGAGCAGAAACCGCTCTGACGGACTGGACTACAGTTCAAAATTCTCTCCATACCTGGCATTGGGTTGTATTTCTCCAAGGGAGATTTATAAAACGGTCAAAGCTTACGAAAAGAACGTTAAAAAGAATCAAAGTACCTGGTGGCTAATTTTTGAATTGGTATGGAGGGACTATTTTACTTTTAAAGGAATGCGTTTTGGAAACCAGATTTTTAATACGGCGGGTTATAAAAGCAAAAAAATTGTTTGGGAGAATGATCCTGTAAAGTTTGAGCGATGGTGCTTAGGAACTACCGGCGTTCCTTTTATAGATGCACATATGCGCCAATTAAACCAAACCGGATTTATGAGCAACAGAGGAAGGGTAAACTGTGCAAGCTATTTCGTTCATGATCTTAAATTGGACTGGACCTGGGGTGCCTCCTATTTCGAATCAAAATTGATAGACTATGATGTAAGTTCAAATTGGATGAACTGGCATATGCAGGCCTTCGAAATATGGTACACAAATCCAGTTCATCAATCCAACAAATACAAAGCACAAGATTTTATACGCCAATGGGTTCCCGAGCTTTCGTCTAATAATAATGTCGAGGTTTTGATTCCGTGGGAATACGAATTATCCGATTATCCCAAACCAATAGAGGTGCATAGCAAGTGGAGCCGGGCTATTAATCTGATCAAAAAAATCAAGCCATAATCTGGAGATATAAATAATTTTAACAAGAACAAACACAATGGGTGTAAATACGTCGACAACGGGACCTTAACCCTTGAAATAGTAAGTACGGCGTTATTTAGCCAAAACGTACGGTAACACTAAAACTACTCATTATTAAAGCGCTTTGTTGGAATGGAGGCTCACGTGGGTTTACAGATGATTTCTCAGGAAGGCTTGGAACTACCCATATCTCTACATGTGATAACCTTATCAACTAAGTATTGTTCAATATAAAGAAAGGTATTGTAAAATCGCTTCATAGGAAGGTTCTGATTCTATTTCTATCACTTTATTCGTTTTTCCTCTTTGTGTGCGCAGCAAACACAATGTTTCCGCATGTCAAGTGAAGCCTTTTAAACATAGGCATCAATAATTAATCATTATGCTGGATCACACTACCAAAAACTCATTTGTCAAAGTGTGGATTATGTAACTTTTAACGGGTATGGTGTAACAAACACAACTTATTGAATATCAGTTTTTCACCCCCTTTTGTACTCCGGTAGTTAAGTGATTTTTTTGGCCGACATCTATTCAGCCTATGACGAAGATCACATTTATTAATGACGTGTGTCACCGGCTATCTTTCTCGTATTGAATAGATTTGACTGGCACCGATTTGCCAAGCAAGTACGCGCTAACTCATATTTACATGAAAACAGATAACACGGTCGAAAGGCCCCCTAAAACGGAAGAAGAACATTTTGCGCCTATAGGCACCATCGTTTTTATTACCTTACTGTTAGCACTTACCGCGCTGATCTGGTTCAGTCTTTACAACCTTCAATTAGAAAGGCACTCTTAAGCTATCGATATGAATAAATATGAGATCAGGGTAATTGTGCTTGCAGGACTTTTACTATCTGCTTTTTTCTTTGCTATTCTTTATAATGATTTCAGCCGGAACATTGATGTGCCTGCCTGCGTGACTTATTCCGGCACTTTTAAAGTGCCGCATGTAAAAAAACTTGACAGGTCGACGTATGAAGTTTACGGGGTAGCCAAAATGTGGGCTTTTACGCCTGAAGACCTCACATTTCCGGAAGGGAGCACCATCGACCTTTATCTCACTTCGGATGATGTTGTGCACGGTTTTAACATCGTAAAAAAAGGCGTTAACCTCATGGCTGTACCCGGTGCGACAACAAAAACCACTGTCACTTTTGAAACAGCCGGTGTGTATAGAATCCTTTGTCATGAATACTGCGGAAGCGGCCATCAGTACATGATGGGCAAAATCACCATCACTCCTAAAAAATATTATTAAATGAACATTAGCAAACCATACCGGACGGTAATACTTACCGGCTTACTAATGCCCATGACGCTCTTTATACTGGGCTGTTATAACGGTGTTATGCAAACCATTTATCGTGCAGGCATTATTCACCAATCATCGGTAGCCGGCATTAATTATTACCAGGGTCTAACGATGCATGGCGTGATAAATGCTATTGTGCTCACTACATTTTTTGCCGTGGTTTTTGGACATGTAACCGTTTCCTATTATTTAAAGAGAGAACCGCCTAAATTAACTTATCAGATCTCTATGCTGCTAATGGTGGTTGGTACGCTGATGGACCTAGTGGCTATGCTGACGGGTAAGGCGCAGGCACTATATACTTTTTACGCCCCTTTAAAAGCTTCTCCATTTTTTTATGTTGGTACCGCTTTACTGATCGTCGGCAGTTGGATAGCTTTTTTCGGATGGATCAAAATATGGTACAGCTGGAAAAAAGAAAACCCCGGAAAGAGAATGCCCCTGGCCATTTTGGGCACTTTTGTTAATTTTTCAATTTGGCTTGTCGCCACACTTCCTGTAGCCTATGAAACGCTGGTAATATTAACTCCCTGGTCGTTAGGTTGGACAGACAGTATCAATGTTCCGTTGACCCGCATGCTGTTCTGGATGTTTGGGCACCCGCTGGTTTACTTTTGGCTGTTACCGGCTTATGTCGCTTACTATACGATCTTGCCTAAAGTAGCAGGGGGTAAACTTTACTCGGGTAATGCAGGGCGGCTCGCTTTTTTATTATTCCTGATACTATCGATGCCGGTAGGTGTACACCATCAATTCAGCGAACCGGTATTTACACCCGGTACTAAATTGTGGGCGAGCCTTTTAACTTATGCGGTATCGATCCCGAGTTTTATGACCGCTTTTACCGTGGCGGCGTCTTTAGAATATGCCGCAAGGAAAAGAGGTGCAAAAGGTGTTTTCAGCTGGATGTGGAAATTACCGTATTTTGAGGTTGATAGATATCTTTTCGGGTATTTCATCTGTGGTTTGATCCTGTTCATTTTTGGCGGGTTATCAGGTATTGTTAATGCTTCTTACACTTTGAATCAACTGGTTCATAATACCGACTGGGTACCCGGACACTTCCACATGACCGTCGCCGGACCAGTTATCCTGGTGATCCTCGGCATGAGCCTTTACATGTACAGTACGGTATCAGGCAAGGCGCTCAAGTTTAAAACTTTCGCCGTGATGGTACCCTACGTTTGGATGGTGGGTATCGCATTTTTATCTCATGGTTTAATGTCCGGAGGCTTGATGGGCGAGCCCCGGAGAACAAACCTTGGTTTATCCTACACTAATCCGGACAGCCCGTTGTTTAATCATCATTTCGTGCCGACAACAACCACAACGCTGGTTGGAGGTATCATAATGGGTATTGCCGCTATACTTTATTTTATCGTATTCTTTGCCACTGCGATGGGAAAACGCGTAAATGAACCACAGCTTATTTTGCCCGAATCGGAAGAGTTGCATGAAGAAAAGGACATACCGCTATTACTGACCATGAAACCATGGCTTATTTTAATGATCGTTTTAGTAATGACCACCTATGTGCCGGCGCTCATAAGTATCTTTAAGTATTCAAAAGCGGTGCCTAATAAATTCCAGCCGGACAGTCCCCAAAACTTACAGAAATAAGGTAGCTATGTTCAATCGGATATTAAATAAATGGCAATGAAACCGATCAAAGGGAAAGCAATTGTTTTGTTCTTTTTGGTGATAGTTACAGTGCCACTACTGGCATTCACCCTAATGCGATGGTACGAGAATAACGTTGAAGCGTTACCCTATTATAAAAAAGGTACATCCATAGAAGATCCTGATTCGAAACACTTCACGGTTCCGGATTTTGCATTTCTGAACGCAGACAGCAACCTGGTAAAGAGTGATTTCGTTAGCGGAAAAGTTTGGGTAGTCAATTACTTTTTCACTTCCTGCCCATCCATTTGTCCTAAAATGATGGCGGGTATGAGGTTCGTTCAAGAGGCTTTTCCAAATGACGATCAGGTGCGCTTGGTTTCGTTAACCGTAGACCCGTATCACGATAGTCCTGCGAAACTCAAAAGCTATGCGAAAAAGAAAAATATTAACCTGCAGCAATGGCAATTGGCTACCGGAAGCAAATCAGGTCTTTATCTGTTTGCCCGCAATGGCTTATTCATCACGGCAACAGATGGTGATGGCGGGGACAATGATTTTATACATAGCGATAAAATTGTGCTCATTGACCGTGAAAAACATATCCGGGGTTATTACACCGGTACGGACAACGATGAAATCAACCGTCTGATAAAGGATATAAGCCGGTTAAAGTTGATGCCCAAAAACAAATCAAATACACCGTTATGAAAACGATCCTATTAAGTGTAATTATCCTGCTTCCGATTGGCTGTAACGCCAGCGCCGCAGAGCCTGATACTTTACAGGGAAAAGCGCTATTTCAGAAAAATTGCACCTCCTGTCATGCGGTTCAAACACGTATCGTTGGCCCTGCCCTGCGCAATGTGTCTCACCGGCATAGCGAAGCCTGGCTCATCAAATTTATTCATTCTTCACAATCGGTGATCAAAAGCGGGGATACCTCGGCGTTAAGGCTATTTAACCAGTTTAACCAAACGGTAATGCCCGACCATCCAAGTCTGGGTGATCAGGATATTAAAAACATAATCAGTTATATCAGGAGCGAAAGTAATAATGCTATAGCGAAATTACCCATAACGATGGCTCCAGAAGATAATGACCCGTATAAGGGTGAATCGGGTTTTGTAAGGCAAGTGGTGTATATTGACCTGCCGGGCACACATGTACCTATTTTACCTAATGACTATCGTACCTGGTTTTTTATTGCTGTTTTGATTTTTTTATCACTGCTTACGTTGTTTACTGTTATTAAAGCAAAAACTTTAATTGTTAACCTGAAAGAGAAACATGGGCAAAAGACCATTACTGGGGACAATTTGTCTTAAATCTATCAAAACCTTTACAGGAAAGGCTTAATTTTGAAGTGACGGACTAATTACAAACTAAGTAAGCCGCACAAAATCATTTTTATCCTTTAGCATGTTGATCCCGAGATAACGCTCCATTCCCCTGATTAGATCCCTAAAACGTTTTTATGTTCATAAGACGGAGCAATGAATGGCCTTTAATTCCATGCGCTTTTAATTTGAGAATATACAGTAAACCTTCTTAATTGTTCCTGTGATACTGAAGGGGCTGGGCTGATCCGCTGTATCTTCTGCCGACGGATGCCGCTATTATCCCTATTCTATTTTCTTCTTACTCAGCTATTAACTCTTATTAAGCCCTACTTTAATGATGGTAATTTAGAAATAATGCTACATAGACTTTGGATCCCGATTATAGATTTAATGCTATTGAATGGGATCGGCCTATTTCGTAAATTGGCTGCTCCGCAATTCAGGAGGATATTTAAACTAACGATAACCAAGAGTATATTACATTGTTAGTTAAGAAATTCTTTTAAGCTCAAAAAACTTCAAAAAATGCTGATTTATAAGGTTTGTAGTTGACAGTAGCACTGAGAGTAAAAACAAAACCCTTGTAAGTAAATAACTTACAAGGGTAATATGATAATATTGGTAGCCCGTAGGGGAATAATATCGAATCATTTTCTTAAAGATTTGAAGAGATTAGTGGGTTAAATTTAATATTTCTGATGGTTCAAATTTAGCTGATATCTTATGATTCTAAGTTGGTACTATAGCCCAAACTTGATCATGCCAATTGGTTTTTTTCGATAACTTTTAAAAATACGATCCCAAAATGGGAAGACCGATCCATAATTAGAGTTAGTTTCAACTACAACTTTTGAATGATGTATCCGGTGCATCAACGGACTGATGATTATTTTCCTTAACAAAAAATCAGCTTTTTGATTTATCCTGATATTGGAGTGAACCAGCAACACTACTGGAAAAAACAAAATACCGTAGGCGATCAGCCCGGAAACAGTAATACCCATAAAGGTCAGAAACACTGCTTTAGCGATAACGGCGAAAAAAAGCTCTACGGTATGAAATCGGACTGCCGTGGTTGTATTCATGCTTTCATCCTCGTGATGGAATTTATGGAATCTCCAGAATAGGGGTAACTTGTGATTGGTTCGATGCCACCAATAAACGAAAAGATCAATACAAAGGATTTGTAGGACTACGGATAGCAAGTTAGGGATTTTGGCAAAATGAATCAATCCAATATGCTTCACCAAAGCGTATTGCATCAGTTTTTGTAAATAATATCCGGTTACAAAGGAAAACACCAGATTAACCACGCCCACCATGATGTTTTTTAAATCATGATTGGTTTTCAATAACTCTTTGCGTTGCGGGAAAAGATGTTCCGCAACATAAGTGAGTAAAAACAAAAGCCCGACCGCCAAACCCTGGAACGTACTATTCATGCAGAATAAATGTTTTGTCTCATAAAATCAAATGGTTCATGGAATTATTTTAAACTTCATAAATCCATTTTTAAGGTATATCTTCAATTCTTAAATTTACGATGAAATACTATTAAAGGGTTTTATTAGCTTAAAAATAGGACTGTATTTTATAATTTAAAAAGCCGCCCTCTAATAAACAACGTATATCTTTTATAATTAAACGAACCATGGATAGTTATCTTGATGAAACGGTCAACGTATATCGCAATGCCGCATTAAAACCTGATGTTGGCCTCTGCTGTACCACAACTCCTATGAACGCCTTTCCTGGCTTGGAGATACCTAATATCATGCAGGAAATGAATTATGGATGCGGCTCCATCGTAAGTGCCAACGATCTCGCTAATGATCCAACAATACTTTATGTTGGTGTAGGCGGTGGTATGGAGCTTTTGCAATTTTCCTATTTTAACCGACATAATCAGGGTGTTATAGGCGTCGATATTGTGGACGAAATGCTGCAAAGCTGTTCCGATAATCTATTGGAAGCGGAAAAGTTAAATCCGTGGTTCAAAAAGGAATTTATTGATCTGCGTAAGGGTTCTGCTTTGGCGTTACCTGTAGCGGATAATTCTATAGACGTAGCCGGGCAAAATTGCCTGTTTAATATTTTTAAGGAGAGTGACCTCAAACAAGCATTAACCGAAATATACCGGGTATTAAAACCAGGTGGCAGATTAGTGATGTCTGATCCGGTTTGCGACCAGCCTATGAACGAAGAATTACGTAACGACGACAGGTTACGTGCTTTATGCCTTACGGGCTCATTGACGTTAAGTGATTATATAAAAAGTATAACTGACATAGGCTTTGGCACAATAGAAATAAGGGCTAAAAGGCCATACCGCATTTTGGCTCCCGGACAATATCCTACAGATGAACTGCTTTATATTGAGAGTGTGGAAGTTTGTGCCATTAAAGACCCTATGCCTGCTGACGGGCCTTGTGTGTTTACAGGTAAAGCCGCCATTTATTATGGTGAAAAGGAATATTTTGACGATAAAAAAGGCCATGTTTTGATGCCTAACCAGCCTTTAGCTGTTTGTGATAAAACAGCCGGGAACTTAGCAGCATTGAATCGTGATGATATTTTTATATCAAACTCCACGTGGTTTTATGACGGCGGTGGCTGCTGCTAATTAATCCATCCGATGAAGATATTTATCACGGGCGTTACCGGTTACATCGGGCAAAAACTGGCCTTACAGCTGGCGGGTGACGGGCATACTATACATGCGCTTGTCCGTAATCAACAAAAAGGTAAATCGTTATTGGATCATCACAATATCCTCTTATTTACCGGAGATATTTTAGATCCCGATTCCCTGCTAAATTCTATGGCTGGTTGTGAGCAAGTTTACCACCTGGCTGCATTGGCCTCGGTGTGGCATCGGGATCCCCAAAGCTTTCATATCATCAATGTAAAAGGCCTTCAAAACGTTTTAGATGCCTGTTTGCAATTGGGTATTACAAACGTCCTATTCACATCTACTGCGGGGGTTGTGGGAGATTCAGTAGATGGTAAACCCGTGTGCGAATTGACCAACCCTAACCCCAAACTGGAAACGCTTTACGAGCAAAGCAAAGTGGAGGCTGAAAAATTGCTAAAAGCTTATATTCCTAAAGGTATCCGTGGGATCATCGTCAACCCCAGCCGCGTTTATGGACCGGGGTTACTTACTGAAAGTAATGGATTTACCCGTTTGATGAAAATGTACATAAGTGGGCATTGGAAGATCAAACCCTGTAACGGAAAAAGTATAGGTAACTACGTTTATATTGACGACACGATAAACGGGTTGATAGCCGCTATGGAAAAAGCTAAACCAGGTGAACGTTATTTATTGGGTGGTGTGAATGCCACCTACAACGAGTTTTTTACCTTGGTGGATGAACTTACCGGTGTAAAAAGAAAAATGTATAATGTCTCACTGCCTGTTATGCTGCTCCTATCCCGGATACAGTTATTGATGGCGCGTTTATTTGGAAAACAACCCACGATAACCCCGCCTTTTGTGAGGAAGTACAATAAACACTGGATCGTCAGCTCCAAAAAGGCTGAAGAGGAGATAGGTTATACCATCCTTCCTTTAAGAGAAGGGGTAAGTAAAACGCTAAATTGGCTTAATCAACCTGTTTAACAGCCGCCACTAATTCATCGTAAGTATAAGCCGCCTCGTGAAACTTCTTTTTACCATTTTTCATGATGAGTGTTCCGGGCAGTGCACCTGACCAATCGGCACTTATCTTTTCATTATAGGAATTTGGCGCTTCGTTCAGTAAATAAACTTCGCCGGTTAACCGATGAGATTTTACGAAAGGCTGCACACCGCTTTCCAACTTGGATTTCAGATCGGTACTGATCAGGATCACTTTAACAGGTTTACCTTTCACTGCCATTTTGAACCTTTCAAATTCAGGCAATTCCTTTACACAGGGTTTGCACCAGGTGGCCCAAAAGTTAATGACGTAAGTAGTGTCTTTACCTTGTTTAATTCGGCTTTCCATTTGTGAAACTGTAATGAGTTTAACTTGCTGTGCTTGTAAATTGAATGATAACAACAAGCAAAAAGCGATGGTATATATGATTTTATTTGTCATGACTTTAATTAACTTTAACGGGCACTGATTGATATACGTACATTTTAACCAATTAGATGCGTGAATTAAACGATGAAGATAAGCATTATCATTCCTGTTTTTAATGAAGCTGAACATATCGGCAAACTGGTGGATTACCTAATGCGCTTTGGTAAAGGTAGTTTAGCAGAGATCATAGTTGTAGATGGCGGCAGCAGTGATCATACTTTGTTAGCGGCAAATAATTTCGGCGCAAAGGGCGTTATTAGCCCTCAAAAAGGCCGTGCAGCACAAATGAATTTTGGCGCTTCACTGGCTAAGGGGGACTTGCTTTATTTTGTTCATGCTGATACTTTACCTCCTCAAACCTATATAACGGATATTGTAGATGCTGTTGAAACCGGGTATGATATGGGCCGGTATCTTTCTACTTATGATAGTAATAGTTGGTTGCTTAAACTTAACGCTGTGTTAAGCAGGTTGGATACCTTCAGTGGTATGGGTGGCGATCAGACACTCTTCATTACCAAAAATCTATTTCAACAAACCGGCGGTTTTGACGGGACGATGAGGATCATGGAGGAGTTTGAATTTTGCACACGGGCAAGGAAGCTAGGAAAATATAAGATCATCAATAAACCTGTACTTATATCTGCCAGGAAATACGATACCAATGGCTGGTTTACTGTTCAAAAGGCTAACTACACCATTGTTAGGATGTATCTGAAAGGGGCAAGCCAGGAAAGCATGGCTTTGAAATATAAGGCGATGCTTAATTACCGCTAAATTTGGATTCCGTTTAAGTTCAAATCCGCCGCTTCATCTACATCGTGTAATTTTAGGAGTAAGTTGTACGTTAATTCCAGCCGATTCACGGTTGCTATCGTTTGGTTTGTTACCTGATCGGTACTCCATGCTTTATCCGTAAATAACTCAGGCACATAGCGATTTGCGCCTAACAGATAATACCCACCGTCAAATGTGGGTCCTATAACTATGTCATTCCCGGTCAAAGCAGCTATAGCCTTTTCAAGTATATCCGTTTGTAATTGATAACAATCGCTGCCGATGATCATCACCCGTTCAAAACCCTGGTCAAATAATTCTTTGAATGCATTTGACATCCTTGCGCCCAGGTCCTCGCCAAATTGCTGCCTTTTGGTATAGCCGGGTAAAGTCCAGATATCGTGTTCTATGACCTGATCGGTATAATAAATAAATTTCCGGCAGTTTAAAGGAATAGTGATTTGCCGTGTATGGTCTAATAATAAATTGTAAACGTACAAAGCCTTGTTATCACCGATAACTTTTGCCAGGCGGGTTTTAACTTTCCCTAACTCAGGGTGCCGTACAAAAATAATGAGTGCTGTCCTCATTTCCTTGTTAAAATCGGTAATCATGCTGTTATTTTAAGTTCGGGCGGTTGTTTGAAAAAATAGCTCCAGCATAGTACAGCGAGTGCGGCTCCAGCAACAGGCGCTAATATATAAATCCATAAGGCATTTAAATTGCCAGTGATTAGCGCAGGGCCAAAAGACCGCGCCGGGTTCATAGAAGCCCCACAAATAGGGCCTGCAAAAAGCGCCTCGAATAAAACTACACCTCCTATGGCAAGCCCGGCAAACATACCCTGCTCTTTACTACCCGTGGCTACGTTGATGATTACCAGCATTAAAATAAAGGTGAGTATGAGTTCCAAAATAAATGACTGCGCATTTGAGCCCGAAGGTACTGTCCAGCCCAAGTCTGTGTTTTGAGGAAAAAGATATTTTAAGGTTAAACTGGCGAATGCTGCACCTGTAAGCTGACTAATAATATAGGGGATGAGACATTTTGCCGGAAAGCGTTTGGCCAGGGTAAACGCGATACTTACGGCAGGGTTCATATGCGCACCTGAAACACTACCTAATGCATAGATCATGCTCATCACCACCAAACCGAAGGTAACCGCTACACCTAAATGGGTAACGGTATGTACCTGTTCATCTATAACGACCGCACCTGTGCCGCAAAAAACCATAATATAGGTACCTATGAACTCTGCCAGGTATTTTTTCATTCGGTCAATATTTAGTCTGCAACTGCACCGCCGCAACTGGATCCGGCGCCCGCTGTACAACCGTAGCAATGTTGTTTTAAAATGATCTCGCGGTTTTGCAATGCACTCAAATCAAAATCTGCTAAATGCTGTGAAGTTGCAGGGGTAACTTTCAAGTCAAGCATTTGGTTAAAATCACAATCGTACAGGTAACCATCCCATCCTACAGAGATCGTATTGCGACACATCACATTTTTAACTGCGGCCGGGTTAAATGCGCCGATCAGTTTTTCCATATACTTATCGTAATTGCCGGTCGTCAACAGATAATCAAGATACCGGCTGATGGGCATATTGGTAATTGCAAAAAGCTTATTGAAACTGATGTTATATTTTTTCATCAATTCAAACCTATACTCTTTTTCCAGTGCATCCTGCGATGGCGGTAAAAAGGCACCTGCCGGATTATAAACCAGGTTTAGAGTTAGCCCGGTGTCCGCTATCCCGTACCCAACCGCATTCAGCATTTGGAGTGCTTTAATGGAATCTTCAAAAACGCCGTCACCGCGTTGCTTATCCGTCCTGTCCTGCGTGAAACTTGGTAAAGAGGAAACTACTTCTATCCGGTGCAGTTTAAAAAATTCCGGCAGATCATGGAAACGCTTATTAGCTAAGATAATCGTCAGGTTACAACGCACGATGATGTGCTTCCCTAAAGCTTTGATCTGTTCCACAAACCACCTAAAGTCAGGATTCAGTTCAGGGGCGCCGCCCGTCAGGTCAACTATTTTAATTGGAGAGTTAGCTAACACGTTCAGGCAAAGCTGCATGGTATCCCGCGTCATGACCTCCTTACGATCAGGCCCGGCATCTACATGGCAATGTTTGCAAACCTGGTTACACATTTTACCCATGTTTACCTGAAAAATTTCTACACCAACAGCCAATAGTGGAAGCATACCTATGCCCGCAACTTTCTCTTTGAACGATGCATGTTTGTGGGTAGGGTTATGCTCTAATATATCCAGTTGATAGGAACTGTTAGCTAAAGGATTTTGCAGAACTTTTAGGGATTTGATCATTACATGCTAATTTCTTTCACCTTGTTCATCATCTGTACACCATGTACCAATACCGCGCCGCCTTTAATGGCAGAGGCTACGTGCACCGCTTCCATCATCTGTGCTTCGCTAAAGCCTTTTTCATAGGCGTCGCTGCTGTAAGCATCTATACAATAAGGACATTGTACTGCATGTGCCACAGCCAAAGCGATCAATGATTTCTCCTTCGCTGTTAATGCGCCATCCTTAAATACTTCGCCATAATAGGAAAAGAACTTATCGGCCATTTCTTTTTGGTATTCACCGATGTTGCCAAACTTACCGAGGTCTTCGGCATTATAATAATGATCAGCCATTGTTTTCAGATTTATAATTATTCAAATATAAACTCCAGTCGTAATTTTTAAAATGGATAGTTGGTTTAGTCCCTTCGGGGATGATCTTGTTTTTTATTAGAATTTCCAACATGCCGTTTTTTCCTCCGAAATCATGGCGGAACCAGCCCATCAAGGCCGGCACTTCCACTATATTTTGCACTTTATCGAAAGTTACTTCACCCTTTAGATAGGTTTTAACTGCCACATTTAACTGCTGATCCAATTGTTCGGGCTCATAAAAAGCGATTGGCGGGCAGCTTTTTGCCCCGCAGTTCAAGGCAAAATGAATACGGTAATCCAATTTTTCAACACGGAATTTCTTTTCGAAGGCCGAAGGAAAAAGCTTACCTAAGTAACCCTCGGCCCATTTCACCTTACTATGCCGTAAGATACCGTGCTCAATCAGGTCAAGGCTTAATACCTGCCCCGCAACGTGGATTTGTTTACTGGAAAAAAAGGAACCGCGCGTTTTGTACTGATCCGGATCTTTCTTTAATATCACCTGTGTAAAACCGTTATACAGGTTTAACCAAAATGCCAGTTTTTTATGATCGGTATTCAACTGTTCCGCTAAAAAGTTTTGATCTGCATTCTTTAATGTATCAATAAAGGACGCCGTACTATCGCTTGTTTTAGCGGCATACAGAAAGTTTTCCGATAATTTGATATAGTCAGGAGCATTGATTGTTTTATGCTGGGCATCGGCTAATGCCATTATCAACACAAAAAACAAAGTACAAGCTGATCTGATGGAGCGTTTCAAAAGCATACATAAATTACGTAATAAAATTTCTTATGGCTTTATGAAAAGGAAATAAGAATTAATTTGGAAGAAGTTTTTAAAGTTTTATTAATTCGAAAGGTCTAATTGGAATCACTATCTCAATACTTTGTCACTGCCGTCAGCGCTAAGTGATACACCTATTGAATAAGAAAAAACTGCATAAATTTGTTACCGCGTTTATCTATTTTGATAAAAACTGAATGTTCATCTTATCATCTTTAAAACCTGAAAAAATCTTTTGAAGCGTTAAAGAAAGATACTAGCCTTATTGATTTACAGAGTGTTTGATTAAGATAAGCTGGCGATCCAGCCTCCTCAACTGCTGATCAGCTTCCTGCCAAAGGATAACCTTTAGCTACCCAATTGGTTTGCAGGTTTACCGGAAGGTTTAACAATTTAACGTGGGTAAAACCCATCTTCTTCAACTCCATGAAAGCGGGCCGTATGTTAGGGCATTTAGCAAACGGGCAGCAACCGCAATAAATAATGATCACCGTGTTTTTTTTCAGCGCAGCGACCGCGCTTTTTAGCGCTTTCATATTTTCCTCTTTACCTACCGCGCCAATATGTTTTGCCCCTTTGACATCTTCTACCGCCCCAATATTTAATATGGCCGGCCATTTGGCCGGCGCTTCCTTTAGACTGGCTGCCAAATCCGCAGGTTCCATCAATTCAGTATCCGTCCAGGGATAATTATTCAGTACAGATGGCACAGCAACTGGGGATGTTTGCGCCACTACTTTGCAAGACCATAACGCTGCAATCAGCAGGCTGCAAATGATTAACCGTATTTTGCTTTTCATATAAAAAAGAATTAAAAGTACCTTCATAAGGTAATATGAAATTTATCTATGGTAAGATAGTCAAAAGGAAGACTAAAATACACTAACTAAAGGGCCTTCGCCTGCATTTTTTAAGAAGCCGATAGAAAGGGCGTCATGTCCCAATTTATCCAATTGCGTTTCAAATTCAAGTATGCTTTCTTCGGCCACGGCTACCAATAAACCACCGCTGGTTTGCGGGTCAGCTAAAATATATTTTTGTTCCTCGGTAACCGGCCCAATCTTATGTCCGTAGCTATTCCAGTTACGCTGGGTACCACCCGGAAAGCAATTTTGATCGAGATAGTATTTCAGAGAGGGTATAACAGGCACTTTAGCGAACTCGATTACTGCAGATAAGCCGCTGCCTTCACACATTTCAGATAAGTGCCCCAGTAAACCAAATCCGGTTACATCGGTCATGGCTTTCACATAGTCCATCTTTCCAAAAACTTCCCCTAATTGGTTCAGGGTGGTCATACTCTTTAAAGCGATAGCGGCATCTTCGGCCAATAATACGCCACGTTTTTGCGCGGTAGATAAGATCCCTACACCCAAAGCTTTGGTCAGGTATAAACGGCACCCTGCAGTTGCGGTCGAATTTTGTTTTAGGTTTGGGAGATCAACTATGCCACTTACCGCCAGGCCAAAGACCGGCTCAGGGCAATCAATGCTATGGCCACCTGCTAATGTGATACCGGCCTCCGCGCAAGTGGCACGAGAACCTTGCAAAACTTTTTGAGCTACTTCAGGTGGAAGTTTATCAATCGGCCATCCTAAAATAGCAATGGCTAAAACCGGTTTCCCGCCCATCGCATAAACATCGCTGATGGCATTGGCCGATGCGATACGGCCAAAATCATAAGCATCATCAACAATCGGCATAAAAAAATCCGTAGTAGAGATCAGCCCGGTACCGTTACCGAGGTCTAAAACAGCCGCGTCATCTCGTTTATCATTGCCGACTAAAAGCCTCGCATCAGGTGTTGTCACAATGGGACTATGCAGTATCTTATCTAAAATGGCAGGGCTGATCTTACAGCCACAACCTGCACCGTGAGAATATTGCGTGAGTTTTATTGATGTCGTAACCATTAGTTAGCTGCCGCGTTGATTGTAAAATTTAATATATTATTGGCCTGAGTGGCTATATCTGTATCATCAAGTTCAAGCGAAAGCACTTTGGAAACATCCCTTTTACTCAAACCAGTACGGTAGGTTTTATCATAATAGACCAATACGATCTTTACAAAATCCCTCATGCGGCCTTCCATGATGGCCTCTATCGCGTATTTGGTTTGTTCCGGCCCGAGACGTTTGCGGATACGTTCCGTAGATTCAATTAGGAAATCCTTATCTAAAGAACCGTATTCATCGGCGAGCGCGTTAACCCTTTGCTGCAAATCCACCTTAATGTCAATCATGGCGGCATCGCGCATCTGTTGCCAAAAGGGGTTAGGTATGGAACGTTTGCCGATGGTCAGGCTTTCATCTTCCACCCATACCTTTTTCTGCGGATGTGTATTTTTTAACTGTTCAGCGAGGTTGTTTTCAAACTGTTCCTGAGTAGGCTGCACCATTTTATTCATACTGCCGTAAGATGAACCCTGGTGCTGGGCCAGGTATTCCAAATCAATGACCTGTTCACCCATTACTTGAAGTTGCTGTAAGATACGCGTTTTGCCAGAACCGGTCATTCCGCCAAGCATCTGAATATTGTAAGGCCGATCAAACTGTTGATGCACCCAGCCTCGGTATTTTTTATAGCCACCCTGTATGACATAAACCTCAAAGCCGTAAAGGTCGAGTGCCCATGCCATCGCCCCGCTGCGCATCCCCCCACGCCAGCAATGAACACCAATTTTTTTTTTTGGTGCGATGATCAAAGCATCCTTAATAAAGCCCGACCATTTAGGGCCGGCAAGGTCAAACCCTAACAAAATCGCTTCCTCCCGGCCAACCTGCTTATAGGTTGTACCAACCTTAATCCTTTCTTCGTTACTGAACAAAGGGAGATTAAACGAGCCCGGTACATGGCCATGTGCGTATTCCGCAGGTGTCCGTACGTCTACTAAAGCAACAGAGTCTTTAAGCAGTAGGAAATTATTGATCGTTATCGGTTTGAACATTAGGCTGTAAATATACGTTACTATTTACTTCCGCCCGTTCAGATAAATCAACAAACGCAACCCGTTAAAAACAACTACCAGCGTTGAACCTTTACGCCCGACAACCCCTACCCTATATGCGAAAATTCCAAGTATTTTTAGAAGGATCGATACAGCGACTATCCCTAAACTGATACTAGGTTCTGTTTAATGCTCTGGCTTTAATGGCGGCTTAAGCCTGGAGCAAAAGGAAGATTATTCAGCCATTAATGCAATGATTTTAAATATTACGATAGTCAGGGAATTTGAATTAAGTATTCCTGCTGTGGAAAGCAGGAATATCTTTTTTCGGTTGTTGAAGTGGCCGGGCTGACCTGCTGTATCATATTACTAAGGCTCCGCTATCCCTGCTGCATTAGCCCATGTCCGCCCATCCGGGTTATCCATTTGCTTTGCTGCATCTCTTCGCTGCTGTTTTACTAGGCCTATTTGATCGTATTTAATGTTCCGATGTGGAATTTTGTAAGCTTTCAAACTCAACTAACTGAGATTTTAATAGTCATAAAGATATTTTGCTCACTTTTTGAAACGAGACTTAATCGGCTGCTAAAAAATAAAAAACTATATTTAAAACAATGAGATGCCTTTGAACGGGCTTTAGAAAAATTAAACGTTCATAAAGTAACGTGTATTTCCGGATTGAAAAGATAGCTATTTTACTGTTTAAAGCCTCTAAATAAATCATAATGAAACTGTATTGATTAACTTACAATAAGACATTTTTGTATTAATTCAGCGATCATAAATTTAGCCATCCAATTGATGAAAAATCTTTCTAACTTCATAAGATCAAAAATTGCTATTAGAGACTCAGACCTTGAAACCATTCTTGCAAGTTTTAAAACAAAACAAGTAAAAAAAAATCAACTCATCTTAAAAAGAGGTCAGATTGCTTATCAATATTTCTACATCAACTCTGGTGCGCTCCGTTTCTTTTTTGGCGAATTTGACGAGCAGCTTACAGCCTGGGTGGTTTTCCATGACGAGTTTTTTACAGAGATTTCCAGCCTTAACCCACAAAAACCGACGAGGTTTAACATTGAAGCTATAGAAGATACTGAGTTGATCTACATCGATATGCCCGAAATGGAAAAGCTGTATAAGCAGTTTCCTGCCTGGCAGGAGTTTGGCCGAATTACATGGGAGGCAATGGCTGTCAGAATGATCGATCAGATCATCAGTTTCCAAACATTGTCAGCAGAAGAGCGCTATTTGGAATTCATGAAGAAATCTGAACTAATCAAAAGAGTTCCGGTCAAACAGATCGCTTCCTATCTTGGCATTACCCCCAACGCCCTAAGTCGCATCCGAAAAAACATCAAGTAACCTTCATTAACTACCAAATGGTAGTTTTTGAACTTTTCTCCGTAGTTAGCTTTGCATAAGTCAAAACAAATGCAAATGGAAAAGTTAATATTAGTAGTAGGAGCTACAGGTCATCTAGGTGAAAAAATATGCCGGGCGTTAACCAAACAAAATGTGCGGGTTAGGGCAGTCGTTCGTAAAGAAAGTAAACAGGAAAAAATACTTACCCTCGAAAAAATGGGTATTGACGTTTTTATAGTTGACTCTCACAATGAAAAGGAATTGATCGGTGCCTGTCAAGGTGTTTCTTGTATCGTTTCTGCCCTTGCAGGGTTGCACGATGTGATTGTGGATATGCAAACCAAAATCCTAAATGCAGCGGTCGCTGCTGGTGTACCCCGTTTTATACCATCGGATTTTTCTACAGATTTTAAAGGCATCCCAATGGGTGAAAATCGAAATTTCGATCTGCGCAAAGAGTTTCAGGAAATACTTGATAAAAGTTCCATTCAGGCAACCTCAATATTCAACGGCGCTTTTGCAGATGTCCTGCGGTATAACACACCGCTGTTTAATGTAAAGGAAAAAACTATCGCTTATTACGACGATAAGGCAGACTGGAAAATTGATTTCACTACCATGGATGATACAGCAGCCTTTACGGCAATGACAGCGCTAGACCACTTTGCACCGAGATATTTAAGGATAGCCAGCTTTAGGGTAAGTCCCAATGATCTGGTTGATTTAAGTGAACATTATAAAGGGGCAAAATTTCAGTTGAGCGATATGGGATCAATGGCGGGCTTTTCAGCTTACATTAAAACGCAACGTGCGGCTTATCCTGAAGGAGAAAATGAACTTTATCCAAAATGGCAGCAGGCGCAATACCTCTATAGTATGTTTTTAGCTCATCATGCTGAGTTAGACAATGACCGGTATACAGGTTTGAGCTGGTCGCCCGTAGATGTAAATATTTAATAGATAAATTATGAATAGCGAAGAACAAAAAATGACGGAACAATATTCTGACGAAGAACTGATCAAAAAATGGCCGGGATTTGAGAATAAATACCTAACGGTTAACAATGTGGTGTTGCACTATGTGGAAGGTGGTACCGGCAAACCGCTAATTTGCCTACCAGGATGGCCGCAAACCTGGTATTCGTTTCATAACATCGCACCGGCACTTGCCCAGCAATACCGGGTTATCGTAATAGACATCCGCGGCATGGGTACTTCAGGCAAACCGAAATCCGGTTATGACAAAAAAACGATGGCGAAAGACATTTACGAACTTACTCAGCAGCTTGGCTTGGAGAAAATACATTTGCTTGGACATGATATAGGCGGCATGGTAGCCATGAGCATGGCTTTCAATTATCCTGAATGTATTGGTAAAATGGTGATAATGGACGGCGCTCATCCAAGCGAAGGGATGTTACAAATGCCTTTAGTCCCCCCTTTAGGTACATTTAATAAAAAAATGACTGGAAACGCGCAATATGTATGGTGGATGGGCTTTAATCAAGTTAAAGAATTGCCCGAGAAATTACTGGAAGGAAGGTTTCAGCATTTATTGGACTGGCTGTTCGCATATGTGATGATTGACGAGACAAAAATGCCTGCCTTTGACCGGGAAATCTATGCATCAGTTTATAACAATCCTGAAAACATCCGCGCATCAAACGCCTGGTATCAAACTTTTACTCAAGACATCGAAGATGGCAAAACGTATCAACCATTGACGATGCCTGTTTTAGGTATTGGCAGCGACGTTAGTTATAACTATATGAAAATGGGTTTGCCTTACGTAGCAAAAAATTGCGAGGTAGTAGGATTATTGGATAGCGGCCACTATATGAATGAGGAAAAGCCTGAAAAAATTATTGAGATTGTTTCGTCTTTTTTAATTGTATAAAGCGATATACCCGTAAATGCTTGTATGTTATTTAAAATGCAAATTCCGCATTTAAATAACATACTAAAGCTGCTAAACAGAAAAAAAATCAGTAACAATGTCATTTTTTAAGAGCCTCAAATTTTTAAAGATGTCGCGGGTAATGATGCGGATGTGTTGTGATAGTTAATCCGATGTACAATGCAGTATCTTTACCGGAAGAGTGATGCCGTTTTCACTTCAGTAAAATCCATATAGAGAATGGAGTTTTCTGCTATATCATCTCTGCCTTTAAACTGTTTTACGCTCTACGTGGTCTGCTCATTGTCAAAGAGGAGATCAAATCTGCCCTAAGTGTCAAATCCTTACACGTTTGAATCTGCAGTGAAATTTGAGAAGAGTTTTCCATAATAAAAGACTTTAAAAATCGGTTAAAAACCCTGTTCCATTCTCAATAAGATATTGCTTGCGAAAGACGATTCATCAAACTATTACCCTTAAAAACTGTTACCGAAATAGAACCAATGCTCTTTCTGTACAATATTCATTTATGGATGATTTTTTAAGACAATTACCGCACGTAGATCAAACTGATATAAGGTTATTCGCGGCAGCCGTAAGTGCATCCAGTAACGGGGTAGTAATTACAGATAATAGCCAGCCTGACGAACCCATCATATACTGTAACAAAGCATTTGAATACCTTACGGGTTATACTAACAAAGAAATAATTGGGCATAATTGCCGCTTTTTACAGGACGGCGACCGGGACCAGGAAGCCCGGAATTTGCTGCGGGAAGCGATTGCAAAAGGTGAACATTGCCAGGTAGAGATCAGAAATTACAAAAAAGACGGGCGGTTGATTTGGAATGAACTGATGATATCGCCTGTCAAAGATCAGGACGGTAACATTACCAATTTCATCGGCATACAAAACGACATCACCCGGCGGAAAGAAGCTGAAAAAGCCCTTGCTGCAGAGAAATCCTATCTCGAAGAGCGCGTATTAGAACGCACTCAGGATCTTCAGTACAGCGAAGCTTATTTATCAAGCATTATTGAAACAATCAGGGAAAGCCTTGTTGTATTGAATGAGCACATGCAGGTACTAAGTGTAAATGATCATTTCTGCCGTTTCTTCAAGATAGCCCAAGATGACATTAAAGGTAAAGTTCTGTTCGAGCATAATGACGGAAGATGGAACCTACCGGAACTGAAAAACCTTCTGATCAATGTCTTACCACATAACAACCCTTTTGAAGGATTTGAAATTGAAAGTGAATTTCCAAAAATTGGCAGGAAACTATTAGTCTTAAATGCAAGGCAAGTTACTTTAAAGGGAAAGTACCAGAACAGGATATTACTGGCTATCGAAGATATTACAGAGCGAAGGGAAATAGAACAGCGAAAAGAAGATTTCATCAGTATTGCCAGTCACGAGATGAAAACGCCTTTAACAAGTATTAAAGGCAACCTGCAACTATTACAAAGGAAAGCGCAGCGAAATAATGACACCCAATATTCGGAAGGCTTCGCAACCGCTTCCAAGTCAATTTTAAGGCTGGAAAAGCTGATCTATGACTTACTTGATGTTTCTAAGATACAGTCAGGAAAAGTTGGCTTTAGTTTTACCACCTTCAATTTTACACATTTAATAAATGAGGCTGTCGAGGGTATCCTGGCGACGACACAAACCCATAATATTATAGTTACTGGTGGTTCGTCACAAATAGAAATAACTGCAGACTACGGCAGGTTAGAACAGGTTTTGTTGAATTTATTAGGCAATGCCATAAAGTATTCACCAGATGGTAACTCTGTGAAAGTGCACATTAGCATATTGCCAGGTTATTTAAAAGTCTCCATAACTGATACCGGCGTTGGTATTCACGAAAGGGATCATAAGCGTATTTTTGAGAGATTTTACCGTGCCGACCAAATCGCGGAGAAGTTTCCGGGAGTGGGGATCGGATTATACGTATGTAACGAGATCATAAAAGAACACAAAGGTACTTTATGGGTTGAAAGCGCAGAAGGCAAAGGCTCTGTATTTAGTTTTACTATTCCTGTTAATCGTTCATAATATGGCGAAAATATTAATCTGCGACGATGAGCAGGAAATCCTGGACATTACCAAACTAATTTTAGAAGATTCAGGTCATCATGTTTTAGCAGTCACTGATAGCCTTATGGTAGAAAACTTGATCGAAAAAGAAATGCCGGACATGCTGCTGATTGATCTGTGGATGCCAAACCTGTCAGGCGACCAAGTGATAAAAGAAGTAAGAAAAAACCCTAATATCACACATCTGCCGGTTATTGTCATTTCGGCCAGTAAAGACGTTAAGGAAATAGCTTACGCTTCAGGTGCAGATGGCTTCCTGGAAAAGCCTTATGATATAGATGCATTACTCGACATTGTCGAAAAACATTTAATGCATTAGGCACCGGTAGCTCTGATTACTTGTAACATACATAATCGTACATCATTTATCTAATCGTTAATTAACTCATTAGCAGTATAGTTCAATTAAGTGGTACTGTAAACTTAAACGTACTGCCTTTTCCAAGTTCACTTTCAACCCAGATTTTACCGCCATGCTTTTGGACGATCTCAGAGCATAAATAAAGTCCTATTCCGAAACCCGCTATTTTCTCTGTCTCTTTGCTTTCTACCCGGTAGTGAGGGAGGAATAACTTTGCAATGTCTTCGGGTGCTATACCAAGACCATCATCTGTGATGCTTATCTCCACGGCTTCCCCCTTTAATGCGCATCCAATTTCGATTGGAGAGGCTTTATCTGAATACTTAGCGGCATTACTTAACAGGTTTACAAGCACTTGTTCTATTTTATCACGGTCAGCGTTGATTGTAATCATATCACAGGGAACTACCACGATATTATGCGAAGACGTGATAAACAACGTTTCTTCGACCACTTCGTTAATCAGTTGATCTAAAATGAATTCTGTTTTATTTAAATGTATTTTTCCGGCCTCTGCTCCCGATAAATTAAGCAGGCTATTGATCATATTAAGCATTTTCCGAACCTGCTTATCTACTTTTGACAATGCCCCAATAGTGAAACTATCTTTCTGCTTTTTAGCCCAATTGTTTAGCATCTGGACATAGGCCTTTAACGCCGTAAGAGGAGTTTTTAGTTCATGGCTAACCATACCTATGAATTTACTTCTCCGAAGATCATTTTGCTTTTGTTCGGTAATGTCCATCACAATTCCCGAAAAATAGTTACTAATGGCATCCTGATTACTGAACCCTCCGGTTACACTTAACCACCTGTTTTTATGTTGAGTACGGTCTATTACAGGAAATTCTAAGTATAAATTGTGGTTGCCTTTAAAAGCGTTTTCAAAAGCTTTTATAACCGTTTCTTTATGTTTATCTGCAACTTGAGAAATACTATCGGCAAACGACATATCTTCATCAGGTAGGAAACCAAACAATTCTTTGGTTCGGCTTGAAGGTAAAAAATCTTTGGTTACCCTATCGATAATCCAAATGCCAACTTGAGCTGATTCGAGGGCAACATCTGCTATATTTAAAGCAAGAAAGGGTTGGTTAGAGCTATTATCTGCAGGAAACTTACTTTCGGCTATATCACTCATTCTGATCAGATCATACAATACATCGTCGTGTAAAAATACTGTATTTTATTGACAGGTAGCTTATTTATCAAGCAGCGTATCTTGATAACGAATGGACGGTATTAAATTGTTAGGTAAATCTTCAAAAGATACGTAAATAGGCAACTTGACAAGTTTAAACTGTTCTACAATAGCCATCGCTCGCTCACGGTCAGACCCAAGATCAAAGTTGCCGTAAATTTCAAATCCAGACGGCGTTTTAATGTGCAGTGAAGTTTGAAAGTTGGTTTTCATATTGTTAATATTTAAAAGATGGTAACGAGCCGTCTTCCAGTTGCCTTCAGATTCAACGGCGACCTCGGCTACGTCATTTTATTGAAAGGTTTGGTGAATCGGCAAGCATCACGGCTTTCAGGCCACTATCATTCATCAGTAGTTATCAGAGTCTATTTCATAGGCAAAACCAGCTGCTTAAAAACAAAAATGGAACGGACTTTGACACGGTGTTATAAAAAACCCTACATCTAAAAGAATACTCGTGATTGACGATGATGAGGATATTTTGGAGGTCCTCCATATCGTTGGTGCCCCCAAACAATGTCTACCTTTTTGGGGACTTTGTAGAAATACCAAAGGCCTTTTTTTTGAAATTAATCACGCTCAATTAAAAAAGCTTGTGAGCAAATACAAATCATTAATGAGGCAGTTCTTGATCCAAACAGATTTAGATTAAAACGTTGCAAATTGAATCGGCGTATCAATTCACTTTAAATTGAAACAGGCCAGAATCTGAAGTGTTACCTTTACTATCCTTAGTTATAACCTTCCAGTAATAAACATTGCCAGACAAAACCGCTACGCCGGTTAAATTTGTAGTGGTTATAGCGCTTTTATATAAGCCAGGTGTTACGAAAGTGCCCAAATAAACATCGTAGCTTATTATGTCGTTGTCAACATCACTGGCAAGCCAGTTTAATGTTACTGACCCGTCGGCAGCTTCTACATTTTGCATCATAGATGGATAAGTGATTTCGGCAGGATAGGGTGCGTACGACAATATGCCGGGTCCTGAATTGTAAAATTTCCACGTATCGCTCTGCGTACCAATAGTTGACTTTGTTGATTTAGAAACAACCCACCAGGAGTATGGAGTAGTTACTAACAAATTAACTTCTAATTGGCTTGCGGTTACAGTGCTTGTAGCTATTACTCCTGTAAGCAGATTTTTTAAGTTAAATTCATAACTATCCGTATTGGCAGCGCTATTCCATTTAAAAATCAATGAACTTTGCGTGGCCGATAATACTTTACCTTGTGTACACAAGGAGTTCTGCTCCGGGAAGGAAAGCACCGCCTTTTCTGGAAGAGGGTTTGGCGTGGGGGTAGGTTCTCCACCCCCGGTACACGCTGATAACAGTGTAGTTATAAAAACTAAAACGTATAATATTTTTCTCATTTTTTAATGATCTTATAAACCACTTCTTTATTGTTATCCAATGTAAGCTGCAAAGCATAAACACCAAGGTTAAGTTTGCTTACATCTAACTGAATAATGCCACTTTGATTAGTAAATTTTTGCAGCAGCTTTACTTTTCCATCCGTCATATTTACGATTTTTACTACACAAGCCGACTGAACAGTTTCACCCAAATTAACATATACAACATCCTGGAACGGATTAGGATAAGGGACCATATTATCGGCCCCCGTGATGTCCCGCTCAATCAAACCCTGGCATAACTTATCGCCGGTAACAATTAGCCTATTGATCCGGCCATTTAACGGAAGGGTAATAGAACTATTTTTAGTTTGGTAGGTTTTCCCGTTCAAAATTATAGTATAAGTTTCGCTTCCGCCTAATTTTAAACTTAACGTATTTACCTGCTTATTTACAACGGAGTAAACAGACAAGTCTGCAGGCTCACTTATTACCACAGTAAAACATTGAGTATAATCCGGCAGGCCGGCGGCAGTGACGCAAGCAGTATAGGAACCCGCTGCCAAACCTCCAATCGTTAATTTATCTGTAAAAGGATATGCTTTGCCAGCTAATGTGGCTGTATAACTCATATTTTGCGCAGCTGTAATGTTTATGGATCCATCACTTTGACTTTTGCAGGTTGCACTTACAGCGGCTATCTTTATATTGGTTACTGGTACAGTAATAGTAAGTTTACCTTTAACATAGCCAAAGTTATAGTTCTCTGAAACCGCGCCGGCCGGTATTAACTCGTAAACACCTGCATTAGTAACCGTGTTTGCTGTAGTGGTTACGGTGGCGGGTACGGATAGCGCGGCGATATTATCCCCATTTACAAAACCAGCGTAGACTGTTGTAAATACCGGATTTTCTCGTCCATATACCCTGTATGCATCATTAGCAGTAATAGTTAACGCGGCTTTGTCAACTTTAAGCTTTCCGTTGATATAAACAAATGTGTAATTTTTTGCCACGGCACCATTTACTATTATATCGTAAACGCCTGCTGCAGATTTTGCGGTAGCCACAGTACTAAGGGTTGGCGACGTTGTCAGACTGTTTGAATCTTCGCCGTTTACAAAGCCGCTGTAAGCGAGTGCCAATGGTTTATTAGCAGCTCCATAGATACGGGTTTGATCATTGGCTGTAACAATAAGCTTTTGGGTTGTGATAGTAAACTTATCTGCTATATAATTTAAAATGTAATTACTATTTATGCTTAATGTACCTTTTTCAATAACATAGGCAGCCACGTTTTCGCCCGGAGCCCTGGTTACACTACCTGTGAAATTATCAGGGGCCACTAAAGCACCCTCTGTAATTTTATAACTCAATACCGGCTCAGTGTCGCCGTAAACCTTTGTTTTTGCAACGGCCGTTACACTAATTGCCCTTGGTGTTATGGTCAGGTTAGCCAATATATAATCTATCTGATAATTGGCATTGACGGCTAACGTCCCCTTGGCAATGC
The DNA here is from genome assembly GCF_014773245.1 of Mucilaginibacter glaciei. Lineage (GTDB taxonomy): Bacteria > Bacteroidota > Bacteroidia > Sphingobacteriales > Sphingobacteriaceae > Mucilaginibacter > Mucilaginibacter glaciei. The sequence continues at coordinate 648,834 of NZ_JACWMX010000002.1, forward strand.
TGTAGCTGCCTGCACTTTCGCCCGTGGCTCGGGTTAATGCACCTGTAAACACATCTGCACCAATCAAATTACCTGACGACAGCGTATAACTTAACTTAGGATCGGCATCGCCGTAAACCTTCGTTTTTGCATCTGCCGTTACGGTAACCGCCCGTGTAGTAATAGTCAGGTTAGCCGGTACGTAGGTTACCTGATAATTTGGGTTAATAGCTAACGACCCTTTGTTAATGGGGTAGCTGCCCGCACTTTCGCCCGCATCCCTTGAAAGGTTGCCTGTAAATGCGTCATTTCCTTTCAAAGTACCAGATGAAAGGGTATAAGTTAATGCCGGCTCGGAATCACCATAAGTTTTTGTTTTAGCAATGGCCGTTACAGTAACAGCACGTGGTGTAATAGTCAGGTTAGCCGGCAGGTAAGTTATCTGATAATTTGGGTTGACGGCTAACGTTTCCTGGTTAATAGCATAACTGCCAACAGCATTTCCTACAACCCGCGCAAGGGCTCCTGTTATAACATCAGCATTGACCAAGCTTCCATTACTAATAGTGTATGTCAATATTGGGTCCGCATCTCCATATACTGCAGTTTTAGGGGTTGCTGTGATAGTTATAGCTCTTGGCAATATCACAATTTGCTGTTTAACATCTGAAGCAGGTGAACCACTCCCCTCGGCAGTTTGCGATACGGTTAAATTAAACGATCCCGCTGCTAAAACATGCAGTTTTCCATTCACAATTGTTGCTATGTTGGTGTTGTCGCTTTTGTAAGTTACCGGCATATTTTTATTCGTGCTTGTTGCGGCTAATTCAACATCGGCAGTACCGTAAGTTAATTTTGGGACAGTACTAAGGGTTAAGATCGGTGCTATAGCCTCAAACACTCCAATGTTTACTTTAGTAATACTTTTACCGGTCGCGTTTGTACCTGTAACTGTATAATCCGCAGCGGCGGTGAGCTTTGTTGGTGTGCCGGTTATAGCTCCGGTGGCAATATCCATTAGCAGTCCATCAGGTAACTGGGGGGCGATAGTGTATCCTGTTTTAAATATCTTTCTTATAAGCTCATTATTTGTATCTGATATGATAAGATTGCCATCATTGTCAACACATAAACCGAATGGGTTTGCAAAATTTGCTTCGGTGGCTAAGCCATCTTTTTTGCCCAGATCCATGCTCCCGGCAATAGTTTTTACATTTCCGTCGGGAGTTATCATCCTGATAGAATTTACGTCGCTAACAAAAATATTATCGTCCGCATCGATCGCCAATCCAGATGGAGCATAAAAAGTTGCCGCCGTACCCAAGCCATCGCCATGCCCTAATGTGCTACTGCCCGCAAATGTTGAAATAATACCGGCTGCAGTAATCTTTTTTATTTCGCGCTGGTTTGTAACGTAAATATTCCCGCTCTTGTCTGTTACGATCCCTATTGTTTCGAAAACACTGCCAGATGTGTAACTACTATTTTGCAATCCGGAGTTTACTATCGTTGTTACCCGGCCATCTGGTGTTACTTTTCTTATTTTAAGGGTCTCGGCCTCAACTACAAACAAATTACCTGCGGCATCTATAGTAACCGATGACGGGTATCGTAAACCAGCCGTTATACCAAAGCCATCCAGTGATGAGGGGTTACCATTACCAACTAATGTTGTTACTAATCCCGCAGGAGTGATCTTTCTTATCCTGTTGTTACCTTTATCTGCAACATATAAATTACCTGCTGCATCTAACGCAATTCCTGAAGGCGTAAATTTGGCACTTAATGCGGTACCATCAGCAAATCCTAAAACGCTACCTGCTAATGTAGTTACGGTACCATCAATTGTTACTTTTCGAATACGGCCATTATTAGAATCCGCCACGTAAACATTTCCTTTTTTGTCGCTTACTATACCTATAGGTGAGTCAAAAGTTGCCATCGCGCCAATACCGTCGGACGCACCAGACAATCCATTACCAGCTAATGTAGATACAGATTTGTAAGTAGCGTCGGGGATTGCACCACCACTATTTACCGGTAAAAGTGGATTCATTGCGCTATTCAAATAGAGTTTTTGGGGACTGTTATAGCTAATGCTTGGAGCTGAGCCATCGTCTACCGAAATTTTTAGCTTGGCACTATTGCTTCCTACATAGTTATAAGCTGTTACAACATAGTCAGTACCGGCGCTTACAGAGGTGGGTACCCCTGTTATCGCGCCGGTTGTATTGTCAAATACCAATCCCTGCGGTAAAGGCTTATCAATGCTGTACCCTTGTGTATTTACAGTCCGGATAATATGAGTGCCGTATTCAGCCACATATAACATTCCTGTAGCATCTATGGTTAAACCTGCCGGTTGCTTAATCCGGGTAATTACGGATGTGCTATTTGATTCTTCAATAAAAGAGCTTTCTAATAAAGTAGTTACTTTACCATCCGGAGTGATTTTTCGTACAAGGTTATTACCTTGGTCTGCTACATATAAGTTACCTAAGCCATCTACCGTTAATCCGGAGGGCTGATTAAAAGTAGCTTCGGCCGATGAGCCGTTTTTTGCACCAATAACACCTGTACCAGCGTAAGTACTTACAATACCGCCCGGCGTTATCTTTCTGATCTTGTTATTTGAGCTTTCTGCTACATATAAATTACCCGCCGCATCTATTGCCAAACCCGTTGGGTTACTAAAACTTGCATTTGCAGCAACTCCATCTGCATTTCCGTTATTCCCATTGCCGGCAAAAATTGATATAATGCCATTAATATCAATTTTTCTGATCACATTACTGGCCTGGTCAGAAATATATAGGCAATGGTTAACAGTTTCGTCAAGAGCCAAACCATATGGTAGGCCAAGATACGGCCTTGCGTTATTTGGTGTGTTAGGTGCCATGTAAATACCATTATAGGTAGTCACCTCGCCCTTAGGCGAGATTACCCTGATGGCGCTGTTGTTCCTGTCGGCAACATAAAGGTACCCGGTGCCGTCAATTGCAATTGAGGTTGGCGAATTAAAATTTGCCTCGGTGCTTTTGCCGTTAGTTGGCCCTGCTACACCACTGCCTGCAAAGGTGCTTACTATACCTTCCGGAGAGATCTTGCGGATCTTATTATTTAACTGGTCTGCAACATACAGGTTGCCTGCCTTGTCAAATACCATGCCTTGAGGGCCATTAAATCTTGTTGAAGTTTGACTGTCATTTTTATCACCATCAAGTGAACCGGGTAAGCCTGCTGCTCCTGCAAATAAAGTACTATTGCCATATCCGACTTTTGGTACTGCACCACCATTGTTAGCAAGTATTAAAGGCGATGCCAAGGCATTTACAACAAAACGCGTATCGGCAGCATAAGATATCTGAGGAGGTGCAACCCCATCTATCTTAATTTTAAATGACGATGATGAAAAGCCGCCGGCATTATTAGCGGTGACCGTATAAGTAGTTTCGGCTGACGACTTTGTTGGTATACCGGAAATAATGCCTGTTTTGGCATCAAAGTACAAACCTTCCGGTAATGCCTTATCAATACTGTATCCATAAAGTTCTATCTTTCGTATCTTATTCGTTGTACGCTCAGATACATACAAAACAGATTCGGCTTCTGAATAAGCAATAGCTATAGGGGTATTAAGGCCTGCTGAAATACCAGCCCCGTCAACGGTTAGTGCTTTGCCGTTACCGGCCAGCGTAGTTACTATGCCATTTATATCAATTTTTCTGATAGCGCTATTGTCGAAATCAACTACGTAAAAATTACCCGCTGCATCCTGTGTGATATCGGTTGGGGAATGGAAAGTTGCTACTGCCTTTGTCCCATTTTCAAACCCGGCTACCCCTGTACCCGTAACAGTAGTGACAACGCCGCTAAGTGTAATTTTTCTGATAGCATGGTTACGGGTATCTGCAACATAAATATTCCCGTCCTTTCCGGTCATCAGTAAATCGGGGTGGTTAAAACTGGCAGCGGTGCCGGTCCCATTTACAAAACCGGGTTGCCCTGTACCTGCAAATGTGCTTACTACACCATCCGATGTTATCTTGCGTATTACGTGATTTTCTCTGTCTGTAACATATAAATTATCTGCGGCATCTACAGTAATTCCAAACGGAGCATTAAATCTTGCAGCTGTACCCGTGCCGTTAGTAAATCCTGGTGTATTTGTTCCCCCTGCAAACGTAGAAACTACCCCGTTAGTTATTTTTCTGATCAAGTCACTTCCGGCTTCTGCTATGAAAATGTTTCCCTTCGAATCGATAACTGACGAAATAGGCTCATTAAAGGTAGCAGATGCAGCGGGGCCGTCCTGGTAATTGAAATCACCAGTTCCGGCAATTGTCGTAACCGTCCCATCAGGTTTTACCTTCCGGATAGCAGGGTCGCCCTGTTGGGTTACTACCAAGCTACCTTCTTTATCAATAGTAAGCCCTGCCGGAGAAGCAAAAGATGCGGCTGTTCCCAGGCCGTCTTTGAGAGCATAACTTCCATTTCCGGCAAAAGTTGTTGTTTGGCCATAACCCAATGCAGGGATACCGCCACCTGTACTTGCCGGTACCAACGGCGTTATTTTTGTACCAGCTGTAAAAGTTTGGGAACTGCTGTAACTTATAACAGGTGCTTGTGGAGCATTTATTTTAAAACTTAGTTGTGTGGTGTATGATCCTGTTTCATTTCGCCCTGTTACATTATAAACCAATGGCGTTGATGATATTGTTTTAAGTGGCAAACCGGATATTGTACCGGTAGCGCTATTAAAATTCAGGCCATCAGGCAATGGTTTATTAATTGAATAGCCTGTAACAACAATTTTCCGGATAGCCGAACCATCAGTTACCAGCAGATTGCCTTCTTTGTCTAAAGTTATACCCCCGGCAAAGCCAAATGAAGCCTTGGTGCCCACCCCGTTTACTGAGCCTAAATCGGCAGAGCCGGCTACTGTAGATACCATTCCTTCTTTAGTAACTTTCCGGATCTTAAATGCTTCGGTTATATAAATATTATCATCGGCATCAATAGCTAAATGGCTTGGGCTTGTAAAACTTGCTGTAAGAGCGTTGCCATCAGCATGACCCTGTGCTACCGTACCCGCATAAGTTGAAACTACGCCAGCCGGCGTTATCTTTCTTATCATATTACCATCTGCAACAAATATATTTCCTGCGTGGTCAGTAGTCAGGCCATTTAAAACTGTAAAGCTTGCAAAACTACCCGGGCCGTTATCATTGCCATAAACAAAAGGTTGGCCCGCAAGGGTTGTAACCACCCCGCCCGGTGTTATTTTTCTGATAATATTAATTGTCTCCGACACATAAATGTTGCCTGCAAAGTCAATCGTGATACTTTTGGGGTGATTAAATGCCGACGCCAGCCCCACACCGTCTAATGTTGCTGCAACACCATTGCCGGCAAAGGTGCTTACCAAGCCGCCAGGTGTAATTTTTCTGATCACATTATTACCGGCATCAACAACATACATATTGCCTTGAATATCGGTAGCAATATCTGACGGGCTATTAAAAGAAGCCGAACTACCCTGACCGTCTGCCGATCCATAGCTGCCATTTCCAGCAAGTAAGCTAGAAACTAATAACTCATTTATCTTTATGATTTTATGACTATTAGAATTTACAACGTAAATATTGCCATTAACATCTTTTGTTAGCCCGCTTAACGCACTGTAGTATGAATCAGAAACTTGAGTTGCCGCCAACGTACTTACTTCCTGGTAATTATATGCCGGGATAGCACTGCCGGTGGTTACAGGCACAACAGGTGTTATTGCGGAACCATTATTAAAAGTAAGATCATCAGGGTAACTAAATAGTGGCTTTTGAGTGATTGATAAACCAGTTGTCTTTGAGGTTCCGTACGGTGTGGTAACGCTAATATCGCCGGAAAGATTATCTGAACCAACCACAACCGCGATAGCTGTAGGTGATAAAACCCTAAAGTTATCTGTAGCAAGACTGCCAATTTTAACTGATGATGTACCTATAAAGTTTGTACCGGTAATTATAACTGTTGTTCCTGATTTTGCTGTAGTGGGCGCAAATGAGGTTATTACTGGGCCAAGTTCGGACAGGTTTACGCTTATGTTAACTGTAGCTGTGCTTGTACCGTTATAACTATACCCTGTAACAACATATTCAGTAGCTGGTGATAAACTAAGAGGCGTACCAGAAATTGTGCCATTAGGCTGTAAAGTCAACCCATCGGGCAACGCTTTATTTAAACTGTAGCCAGTGATGGCAATTTTTCTTATAATGCCGCTATTCTCTTCTGATACAAGCAGGCTCCCCTCTTTGTCTGCAACAATACCATACGGTGTTTTAAAACTTGCCGCAGTACCAATAGCATCTGTTATTGCACCTAAACCTGTACCGGCTAAGGTACTTACGACACCTAACGGGGTTATTTTGCGAATAAGCCTGTTCCCATAATCAGCTACATATACATTTCCATTTGCATCAACGGTAATTCCCGTTGGATTATTAAAGGTTGCCGTGTTTCCCGCTCCGTTCGCTTTCCCTAAATCACCTGTGCCGGCAAACGTTGTAACAACGCTATCTAACCCCATTTTCCTGATGCGGTTTGAAGCTTCCGTTACATAGATATTGCCTAATCCATCAACAGCAATGCCTGACATTTGCGCAAACCGGGCTTTATATGATGGGCCATCTGTATGTCCAAAAACTCCGTCGCCAGCTATTGTGAATACGTTTTTCTGCGGCGTTAACTTTAATATTCTATAATTTTCTGAATCTGCAATGTAAATATTGCCGGACGCATCGACAGCTATACCTTTTATGTTAAAATTAACACCAATGTAAGCATAGACCGTCACTACGCCGGCAGGCGTTATTTTTCTAATGTAGCTATTGCCTTCTGCTACATAAATATTATCATTATTATCAATTGTAAGAGCAAGCGGACCGCTAAAGCTGGCGGCTGTACCGGTGCCGTCAGTAGTTGCATACACACCGTTGCCTGCGAAGGTTGTAACCACGCCCGATGCATTTATTTTCTTTATCAGGTTGTTATAGCTGTCAGCCAAAAAAACATTTCCTGCAGCATCTTTCACAACACCACCCGGGCTACCATAATTATTTGTACCGGCAACATTACTCGCCAGCGTTGTAGTTTGCGCAAATAGGTTATTCGGTATATCGCCCCCATTTTTTGTTAAAGTTAACGGGGTAATTGCTATCCCGGTTATATAGGTTTTAGCACCGTTGTATGCAAGTGCTGGTGGCGGAATAAACGAAAACCCAGAAAATAAACCTATGCCATAATTATTGGTAATCTTGACTTCGCTACCGGTTGCGCCGGCGCTAACTATTGCTGATATGGTTGTTGGCGAAGTCACCTTAAACTCTTTAGCTGGCAAACCACCAATTTCTACGGCAGAAGCGGCTGTAAAATATTTCCCGCTGATGTTTATAACCTGGTTAGCACCAGCCGTTGTTGGGTTAATAGAGCTTACTATTGGTGGTGACGTGGGGATTTTGACCTCGACAGATATTTGTGTTTCGCTACTACCAAATGCGTTGTAGCCCTTTACAACGTAATCTTGCCTGTCATGAAGGTCATAGGCTGTCCCGCTTATAACACCTGTTCCACTATCAAAAGCCAATCCAACATTTAATGACGTCCAATAACCGGTTGCAGATACTTTACGGATTAGCCTATTATCGCTGTCCATAACAATTACATTGCCCGAGTTATCAGCAACGATACCACTTGGCCCGTTAAACCCTGCGTAATTACCAACGCCATCTGCAGATCTGTCATAGCCACCTGCAAGCGTTTTAACATTACCCCCGGGCGAGATCATTCTTATAAGGTTATTGCCCTGATCAGCTACGAATACATTTCCAAAACCATCAACACTAACACTGGCAGGCGATCGAAAAGCTGCGCTTACACCAAGCCCGTCAAACTTGTCTGCCGTACCAGACCCTGCAAAAGTTGTAACCACACCATCTGGGGTAATTTTTCTGATCTTGTTATTATTTTGATCAGCAACGTATAAATTGTCGACCGCATCAAATGCCATCCCGGCGGTATAGTTAAAACTTGCGCTGGTGCCGGTACCATCTGCCGAGCCATAAGTGCCGCCTGCAAATGTAGTTACTACTCCCTCTGCAGAGATTTTTTTAATTATATTTTGGCTGCTGAAGAAAACAACGCCGTGCGAATCGACGGCCACGCCGGTTGGATAGATAACGGGAGAATTTTGCCCGTTACCAAGATTTGCATAGGTGCTAACAACACCATCGGGCGTGATTTTACGGATCTTGTTATTATAATAATCTGCAACAAATATATTGCCGGCAAGGTCTGTAGCTAATCCAATCAGATAATTAAAGGTTGCAGTTGCAGCCGGCCCGTCCCGCGAACCGATATTCGAACTCCCGGCAAAGGTGGTAACAACCCCTGCCGACGTAATCTTGCGGATAGAACTATTGTCTGAAACGTATATATTGCCCAAAACATCAATTGTTCCGTTTCTTAAAGCTGCAAATGATGCCGCGTTATTAACACCATCAGTACTTCCAGAAACATTTTTATTACCTGCTAATGTAGTAGTTAGCCCAAAAGGTGTTTTCGGTATAGCGCTTCCGTTATTTACCGGAACCAGGTCAGTAATTTGTTCGCCAACAATAAACGTTTGCGGGGTTGCATAACTAATTGAGGGGGGCTGTACTATAACCAATCCTTTTAACGTGGCCGTACCAAATGGATTGGTAACGGTTAAATCGCCGGCGGTGGATGCCGACGAAAGAGCGGCAATAGTGGTTGGCGAAAGTATGCTGAAGCTTAGCGCTGTATTACCTATTTTAACCGAAGTAACACCCAAAAAATTTGTTCCTTTAATAACGATTTTTTTTCCAAACGCCGTTTCTGTTGCCGTATTAGCGTCAATAGTAGGTGGTAATGCCGGTAATTGAGTACCTAAATTTAACACAGTGGTACTACTGCCTGCAATATTTGTAGCCGTGATACTGTAATCGGTTTGTGCACTTAAAACCTCAGGCGTACCACTTATTGTACCTTTATTATCAAAGTTTAAGCCTTTGGGTAATTCAGGCGTTATCGCATAACCTGTTAAAGATTTTTTATAAATACTGTTACTTGTTAAATCCGATATATATAAATCGCCATAGTTGTCAGCAGTTATCGCAATCGCTAACAAATTTTCAAAGAGTAGTTTGCTTTTTACTCCATTAGGGGTGATTATCCAAGCCGTAGGGTAACTTTGGTTTGCTGCGATTACATTCCCTGTTTTATCTGATGTAATTAAACTAAGGTTTGGGGCTTCTTCTGCAGTAAATTGTGCCAGTGTAGTTACAACACCCGCCGACGTTATTTTTCTTACAAGCCTGTTAATTGGCTCTGCAACATATAAATTCCCAGCGTTGTCAATAGTAATGCCAGAAGGTTCATTAAAGGTAGCGTCCGTCCCGGTGCCGTCTGTGTTACCCCGTGTACCACTCCCTGCAAAAACTTTAGTAATCCCTCCGGGGGATATCTTTCTTATAACATTTTTATATCTATCTGATACAAAAACGTTACCGATGTTATCAACAGCAATATCATATGGAGCAAAATTAAGCTTTGCAAAAGTTGTTACCTTCCCGGTAAAATCAATCTTTCTTATAGCATAGTTACTGTTATCAGCTACATATAAATTTTTTGCTGCATCCATGGCAAGCCCCAGGGGGCTACTAAATTTAGCCGTGGTTGCGGGTCCATTAACTATTTCGGCGCTATAGTAATCGGGTATACCAGCATACGTTGTTACCATTCCGTCTGCTGTAATTTTTCTGATAACGTTGTTTATATAATCCGACACATAAAAATTCCCAAAGCCATCGCTAATAATTGCGTGTGGGTTGGCAAAGGATGCTGCCGTACCTAAACCGTTTTTATATCCACCAACACCGTTTCCGGCAAAGATTATTGTTTTGCCATAAAGTGTTACAGGTACCTCCCCGCCATTATGAACAACGTTAAGAGGCGTTGCGGCCTCACCTGCAGTGAAAACTTTAGGGCTGCTATAACTAATGCCAGGTGGTTTAACAATACTAAAGCCACTTAAAGTGGCCGTACCATATGGGTTGGAAACACTTATACCACCATCTATCGCTCCATTAGGGATCTGTATCGCGATTTGTGTATCAGACAAAACTGTAAAGTTTGGCGCAGCTTTCCCGCCTATATTTACTGATGTTGCACCAAGAAAATTTGTTCCGATTACACTAATTGTATTACCGGCAATTGATGCTGCAGGAGAAAACGAAGAAATTACGGGTGGTAAAACGGTAACAACTACACTTAAGTTTACTGTAGTAGTGGAAAAACCCGCTTCGTTAATGGCCGTAACTCTATAATCTGTAGGGGATAACAATGCGTTAGGCGTACCATCGATAGCACCGGATGAGGCAGTAAATATTAAACCATCCGGAAGTGGCTTATCTATAATATAACCCTGTAGGTTGAGTGAAAGTATACTGTTGTTACCGGGGTTTGATATGAATAACTTTCCTTTTGAAAACACTAATGCACTTGGTCTCGATAACTGGGGAGTAGATCCCGATGGCATAGTGGAAACCATACCATTAGGTGTAATTTTTCTTATATAATTGTTAAGTTGATCCGCTACGTAAATATTGCCTACAGGATCGGATGCTACGCCCGTTGTTTGGTTAAATAAGGCGTCGGTAGTCAATCCGTCTGCATAGCCAGATGTTGAAGTACCCAGGTAATTAGTTGTTGAAGAACCTGCATACGTACTAACTATTCCATCTGGCGTAATTTTCCGAACAAGGCTATTGAGGTTATCAGCAACATATAGATTACCGCTGGGGTCAAATGTAAGACCGGTTGGATAATAAAAGCTGGCCGTTTCTGCTGTACCATCTTTTCGCCCCCAGTCACCCACACCTGCAAAGGTAGAAACCAAACCCGCTGGAGTTATTTTGCGAATCAAACTGTTTACCTGATCAGCAACAAAAATATTTCCTGAGGCATCTATTGCAATACCGCAGGGGTATGCGAAAGACGCGTTGGTGCCAAAGCCATCTTTTCTGCCATTATCACCCCCACCGGCAAATTTACTTACCATGCCGTTGGGCGTAATTTTCCTGATACTGTTATTATATCGGTCTGCAACAAAAAGGTTCCCTTCCGCATCAAAAGCAAGCCCCATTGGCCCGCTAAAACTTGCATTAACCCCTTCGCCATCTGTATACCCATTAATACCACTACCGGCAAATGTAGATACTACACCCCCTGGAGTTATTTTCCGAATAACATTATTGCCCTGGTCGGCAACAAATATGTTCCCATATTTGTCTACTGCGATGCCGAAGGGATTATTGAAACTGGCAGAAGCCCCCGCGCCATTGTCATTACCATACCGGCCGCCTGCAACTAACGTAGAAATACCATATTCATTCCCCGGAACAGTACCACCAGTATTAGTCGGCGACAATAGTGGTATTCCGATACCATAGGTGAAGGGTTGCGGCGTTGAGTAGCTAATATTTGGAGCCTGCGCCTGTACGAAGGTGTTAATTACTATTAAAGAAAAAAAACTGAGTAAAAGTTTAATCATGTATAAGGTTTTGATAATTTAGGCGAAAGTAGCACCAATATAAACAAAAAACCTTAAATGACATTTATTTACAGCAATTAATCAAATTAAATGAAATTCGGTTTTAACCGATTGTGCGCCAACTATTCATAGTCATAAAAATCAAATAGAAGATATAGTTTTTTGATTAAGTTCGTGGGTAATCAGACTCCAAAAAAGGCATTGGGGAAGCATTAAAGCACTTTTTAAGTTTAGACAAATCGAAGAATATTTGGCGGCATCAAAACTATTTATAATAACTGCCCGAAAATCAGGCAAAAAAAAACCCTCCAATGTTACTGGAGGGTTTAATGTAGCCCGTAGGGGAATAATCTCGAACCAATTTATCAAAGATTTAAAGCGATTAGCAGGTTAAATCAAATATTTCTGGTGATTTAAAATTAGTCGGCACCCTTTATTTTAAACGGTA